>NZ_JACAPR010000009.1 GCF_013385635.1 Pseudomonas gingeri | reverse complement strand
CTTGACCAGTTCAGCTTGCCCGCGAAGAGGCCCTCAGGCCACCAAAAGCTTCGGGGGCAAGCCCCCTCCCACGGAGGCTTCAGGCGCCCGCAATATCCAGGACAACCCGAACATTGTAGGAGCGGGCTTGCCCGCGAAGAGGCCCTCAAGGCCACCAAAAGCTTCGGGGGCAAGCCCCCTCCCACAGAGGCCTCAGGCACCCGCAATACCCGGGACAACCCGAACAGTGTAGGAGCGGGCTTGCCCGCGAAGAGGCCCTCAAGGCCACCAAAAGCTTCGGGGGCAAGCCCCCTCCCACAGAGGCCTCAGGCGCCCGCAATATCCAGGACAACCCGAACAGTGTAGGAGCGGGCTTGCCCGCGAAGAGGCCCTCAGGCCACCAAAAGCTTCGGGGGCAAGCCCCCTCCCACAGAGGCCTCAGGCACCCGCAATATCCAGGACAACCCTCCCACAAGTGCTTCGAACTCACCACAGGACTAAAGCCAGATAGCGTCCCAAAGCGGGTAATCACCAACCCGCTCAACCAGCCCCGCCCTTAGCGGGTTGGCGACGATGTAACGGGTAATAGCCAGTAAATCCTCTTCCCGGCGTATCGCCCTGTCATGAAACCCACTTTGCCACAAAGGCCCCATACGACCGGCCTGATGATTGATGACCCGAGCAGCACGAGATTTGGTCTTGCGCATCAACTCATCGAGTGTGACCTCGTGCAACTCCACCAACCAATGCAAGTGATCGGGCATTACTACCCAAGCCAGGGAGCTTGCCAACCCTTCATCCTGTGCCTGCCTGAGACAACGAGCGAGCTGGCGAGCCAGGTAGAAATCTTCGAACACGGGTTCACGGTCCAGCGTTATGGCAGTGAGCAGGTAGATCCTTCCCGGTTCTGAATAGCGACCAGTACGCAAGCGGTGGGACCGATAATAGGTGGTCATCCATGACACTCCCGAATAGTTGGAGAACCAACGTACCGTAGAGGTCGCAAGCCTGGCGCTGAATCAATGCGGCTGGATGTGCCTGGAGGAATGCTTTCGGGGGCAAGCCCACTCCCACAATGAGGTGCCTGTCGTCGTTTTTCGCGGGCAAACCAGAAGACCGTACGCCATTCTCCCAGGTCATCCAAGACCTACAAAACAAGCGGAAATACCGTCAGTCAGATCCTTGATCCCCGTCATCCCGGCGAACGTATTCAGGATTACAATGGCCGCCTTTGCCAACCAAAGGAAGTCAGCCATGAAGATCCTTGTGAAAGAGTTAGCAAAATCCCACGGCAGCCAATGGCAGGTCCGGCTCGATCAGCATGCGGTGACTTTCCGCAGCGAAATCGAAGCCCGTGCCTTTGTCAGCACGCTGCAAGCACGTCTGCATGCCCCCCATTCCTTTCCCGAACAGCAACGGCAAGCCGTCGGCTGATCGCCGCGGGCCGTTTTCACAGAGAGCCTGACGCTAAGCGACTCGTGCGTTCTCCAGACGACGAGTCCCCATGGCAACCGTCACCGCCAGTACCCCACACAGGCCGATCACCAGCGCCATCGGCTTGGCGCTGCCGTCATGCAACAGCCCGACCAGCGACGCCGCACCCGCGGCGACGCTGAACTGCAGGCAACCGAACATCGCCGAAGCACTGCCGGCCCGTGCCCCCTGGCCGCGCATGGCGCATGCCGCCGCATTGGGAATGATGCAACCCAGGCTGGAAATACAGATGAACAGCGGAATCAGCAGCGGCCAGAGTTGCGCCGTGTGCAAGGTGCTGATGCCCAGCAGCGTGAGTCCCGCCGCCAGATAGACCCAGACCGCACGTGCCAGCAGAAAGGCAGGGCCATGCTTGCCCAGCAGGCGTGCATTGACCTGCGCCACCAGGATAAACCCCGCCGCATTGCTGCCGAACAACCAGCCGTAGTGCTCGGCCGGGACCCCGTACAACTTGATGAAGACGAAGGGCGAACCGGCGATGTAGGCAAACATCCCGGCAATGGCGATCCCGCCGGTCAGGGCATGACCGAAGAACACCCGGTCCGACAGCAGGCTGGCGTACTGGCGCAGCGCCCCCGACAACGGTGGCCGCGGCTGGTTGGCCGGCAGGCTTTCCGGCAGGCCGAGGGTCACGGCGACGGCGGACAATGCACTGAACAGCGTCAGCACGATAAAGATCGACTGCCAGCCATAGAGATTGACCAGCACGCCACCGAGCATCGGTGCCAGGATCGGCGCCAGGCCGGTCACCAGCATCAACTGTGAAAAGACCTTGGCCGAACCGACGGCATCACACTTGTCGCTGACCACCGCCCGGGAAATCACCGCCCCCGCGCAACCACCCAGCGCCTGCAGGAAACGCGCGGCGATCAGCCATTCCAGGTTCGGCGCGAAGGCACAGGCCAGGGACGCCACGGTGAACAGGAAAACCCCGACCAGCAACGGCCCCCGCCGACCGAAGCGATCCGCCAACGGACCATAGACCAGTTGCCCGATGGACAGTCCGAGGAAGTACACCGCCAGCGTCAGCTGGATATGCTTCTCATCGGTACCGAAGGCAATGGCCATCGACGGGAAACCCGGCAGGTAGAAATCGATGGCCAGCGGTGCGAAGGCGCTCAGGGCGCCGAGGATCAGGATTATTCGTAAGTTCATCAGGCATCCGGTAGCAGTGCGTGCAGCCGCCTAGTCTAACTGCGCGAGGATGCCTTGAACATTCCGATAGGTCGCTAACTAAATAACTACCTGGCATGATTCTGTGACGCGGAGCGTCACGGCTGCATTCCCACGCGGAGCGTGGGAACGATCGGTAGTTTTGGAATGCATTCCCATGCGGAGCGTGGGAACGATCAGTAGTTTTGGAATGCATTACCACGTGGAGCGTGGGAACGATCAATGACCGGAGTCAGCTCGCCAGCTTCACCTGGTAGCCTTCATCGCTGATCACGCTGATGATTTCGTCGGCCGTCAGCCCGCTCTGCACACCGATTTCCTTCGCGCCGAGGTCCACCTGCACGCTGGCCGCCGGATCCCTGGCCTGCACGGCCTGGGTAATGGCCTTGACGCAGTGACCGCACGACATGCCCTGGACCTTGAAGATTTGCATGACACTTCTCCTGTATTGAGGTTGGGAGCAGTCTCAAGCTTGCCATCGTGGCAAGGTCAAGTTCCTCGTGAAGCTGCCGGGCTGGCATTTCGCTCGCCCCTGCGCCAAGCTTCATCATCGACGATCCAACCGTAGGAGATTCAGCCATGCGCTGGTCAGTTTTCAGCCTGTTCGGCCTTCTCAGCCTTTTCGGTGCAACACCCTTTGCCAGCGCCGCCGGAGAAAACTACGGGGTGCTGATCATCTCCCGTGAGCGCCTGGAGGTCTCGACCCCGTGTGAAATCGGCGTCTACCTGCAGGATCAATTGTCGGCCCGACTGTTCCAGGAACAGGCGACCTCCTTCAACCTGCCACCCGGCGATATTTCCGTGCGCCTGAAAACCCTGCCGGGCCAGGCGCCGGGCTGCGCCGCGAGCATGCTTGCGGCCCCGCAGCAACTGATCAACCTCAAGGGCGGCGACGTGCGCAAATTCGCCATCGTCGCCGGACCGAATGGCATGCGCCTCAAGCAAGTACCGCTGGGTTACCAGTAAGCCGGGCCATCCGCAAAAGAGAGGCTTGACCTTGCCAAGGTGGCAAGGTTGATCCTGTGGGCAACTTCTCCAGGAGTATCGCCCATGCTCGAATCCACCCTCTTCGACCTGCCGATCGCCGGCATGACCTGCGCCAGTTGCGCAGGCCGGGTCGAACGCGCCTTGCGCAAAGTGACGGGGACCAGCGCGGTCAGCGTCAATCTCGCCACCGAACAGGCCCGCGTCCAGGCCCCCGCCGATAGCTTGCCGGCACTGCTGCAGGCCGTCGAACAGGCCGGCTACAAGGTGCCCAGCCAGAGCCTGGAACTGAGCATCGGCGGCATGACCTGCGCGTCCTGCGCCGGTCGTGTCGAGCGGGCCCTGGGCAAGGTCGCCGGGGTTCGCAGCGTCAGCGTCAACCTCGCCAATGAACGGGCGCACCTCGAATTGCTCGGCCAGGTCGACCCCGCGCTGCTGATCGCCGCCGTCAGCGCCGCCGGTTATTCCGCCACCCTGCGCCAGAGCGAAGCGGCCACGGCCCAGGCGCAACAGCAACGCCTGAGCCGCGAACGCTGGTCGCTGCTGCTGGCGATTGCCCTGGCGCTACCGCTGGTACTGCCGATGCTTGCCCAGCCATTGGGCTACGACTGGATGCTGCCGGCCTGGCTGCAGTTCGCCCTGGCGACGCCGGTGCAATTCATCTTCGGCGCACGTTTCTATGTCGCTGCGTGGAAGGCGGTCAAGGCCGGTGCCGGCAATATGGACCTGCTGGTCGCCCTCGGCACCAGCGCCGGTTATGGCCTGAGCCTCTACCAATGGGCCAACGCCGGCCACGGTCATATGCCCCATCTGTATTTCGAGGCCTCGGCGGTGGTGATCGCCCTGGTGCTACTGGGCAAATACCTCGAAAGCCGCGCCAAGCGCCAGACCGCCAGCGCCATCCGCGCCCTGGAAGCCTTGCGTCCGGAACGGGCGATCCAGGTGATCGACGGCCGCGAACAGGACGTCGCCATCAGCGCCTTGCGGCTCGACGACCTGGTACTGGTCAAGCCCGGCGAGCGTTTTCCCGTGGACGGTGAAGTAGTCGAGGGCCAGAGTCATGCCGACGAAGCCCTGATCAGCGGCGAAAGCCTGCCGGTGCCGAAACAACCGGGGGACAAGGTCACCGGCGGCGCCATCAACGGCGAAGGCCGGTTGTTGGTCAGAACCCAGGCGTTGGGAGCGGAAACCGTGCTCGCGCGGATCATCCGCCTGGTGGAAGACGCCCAGGCCGCCAAGGCGCCGATCCAGAAGCTGGTGGATAAGGTCAGCCAGGTATTCGTGCCGAGCGTACTGCTGCTGGCCCTGGCGACGCTGATCGGCTGGTGGCTGCACGGTGCGCCGCTGGAAACCGCGTTGATCAACGCCGTGGCGGTGCTGGTGATCGCCTGCCCTTGTGCCCTGGGCCTCGCCACTCCGACCGCGATCATGGCCGGTACCGGCGTCGCCGCGCGCCACGGCATCCTGATCAAGGATGCCGAAGCCCTTGAGCGCGCCCATGAAGTCAGCGCCGTGGTCTTCGACAAGACCGGCACCCTGACCTCCGGTACTCCGCGCATTGCCCATCTCAGCGCCGTGGACGGTGACGAAGCCCTCGCCCTGCAACTGGCCGGTGCCCTGCAGCGCGGCAGCGAACACCCGTTGGCCAAGGCGGTGCTCGATGCCTGCGCCGAACGTGGCCTGGCGGTCGCGGATATCCGCAACAGCCGCTCATTGACCGGACGCGGCATCGCCGGCGAGCTCGACGACCGTGCCCTGGCCCTGGGCAACCGGCGCATGCTGGACGAAAGCGGCCTGGCAGCCGGCGCCCTGGAGGAAACGGCGAGCGCCTGGGAAGCCGAAGGCCGCACCTTGTCCTGGCTGATCGAGCAGAGTCCGCAACTGCGGGTGTTGGCCTTGTTTACCTTCGGCGACACCCTCAAGCCCGGTGCCCGGCAAGCCATCGAGCAGTTGCAGGCGCGACAGATCAGCAGCCACCTGCTGACCGGCGACAATCGCGGCAGCGCCCGGGTGGTAGCCGAGGCGCTGGGCATCAGCGATGTGCACGCCGAAGTGCTGCCGGCGGACAAGGCCGCCACCGTCAGCGAACTGAAGAAGAGTGCTGTCGTGGCCATGGTCGGTGACGGCATCAACGACGCCCCGGCCCTGGCCGCCGCGGATATCGGCATCGCCATGGGCGGCGGCACCGATGTCGCCATGCATGCCGCCGGCATTACCCTGATGCGCGGCGATCCACGGCTGGTGCCCGCGGCGCTGGAAATCAGCCGCAAGACCTATGCGAAGATCCGGCAGAATCTGTTCTGGGCATTCGTCTATAACCTGATCGGTATCCCGCTGGCCGCCTTCGGCCTGCTCAACCCGGTGCTGGCGGGGGCGGCCATGGCCCTGTCCAGCGTCAGCGTGGTCAGCAATGCCTTGCTGCTCAAGACCTGGAAACCCGAAGACCTCGACTGAAGGAGAACCCATGAACATCGGCCAAGCGGCCCGCCAAAGCGGGTTGAGCGCAAAGATGATTCGTTACTACGAATCCATCGGCCTGCTCAAGGCAGCCACGCGCACGGACAGCGGCTACCGCCTGTACGGCGTGGACGAGTTGCACACCCTGGCGTTTATCAAGCGCTCGCGGGACCTGGGGTTTTCCCTGGAGGAAGTCGGCAAGCTGCTGATGCTCTGGCAGGATCGCCAGCGCGCCAGCGCCGACGTGAAGGCCTTGGCCCGGCAACATATCGACGAGTTGAACCGCAAGATCAGCGAACTCGCCGGGCTGCGCGATACCCTGCAGGACCTGGTGGAGCACTGCCAGGGCGATCATCGCCCGGACTGCCCGATCCTCAAGGACCTGGCGTCGGGGAGCTGTTGCGAGAAGACCATCGGTTGATGATCATTCCCACGCTCTGCGTGGGCATGCAGCCCGTGACGCTCCGCGTCACAACAGCGGACGCGGAGCGTCCAATGAGGCGTTCCCACGCAGAGCGTGGGAACGATCAGTCGTCAGCGATCAGTGCTGCATCCAGGGCGGAGGCGGCTCTTCGGCGAGTTTGCCCGGAGGCGCATCGTCAGCCGAACGGATCGCCTGGCGGCGTTCCTCGTCGAAGCGCGCCGCTTCGATCTCGCGCAGCACGCCGCCGACATCCGCCAACTCTTCCGGATCGTCGAACTCGCCGGTCAGCACGCTGGCCGGATGCAAGGTACCGGCTTCGAACAGGGCCCACATTTCCTTGGCGTAGCGGGTGCGCTTGAGCTCCGGGGCAAAGCGGCCGAAGTAGGAGGCCATGTTGCCGACATCACGCTCGAGCATGCTGAACGCGTGGTTGTTGCCCGCCGCGTCCACCGCCTGGGGCAAGTCGATGATCACCGGACCATCCGGTGTCAGCAGCACATTGAACTCCGACAGGTCACCGTGCACCAGACCGGTACACAGCATCAGCACGATCTGCGAAATCAGGAACGCGTGGTACTCGCGCGCCTGGTCCGGTTCCAGCACCACGTCATTGAGACGCGGCGCGGCATCGCCGTACTCGTCCGCCACCAGTTCCATCAACAGCACGCCTTCGAGGAAGTCAAACGGCTTGGGCACCCGTACGCCGGCACTGGCCAGACGGAACAGGGCCGCCACCTCGGCGTTCTGCCAGGCGTCCTCGGTTTCCTTGCGGCCGAACTTGGAGCCCTTGGCCATCGCGCGGGCCTGACGACTGTTACGCACCTTGCGGCCTTCCTGATACTCGGCCGCCTGACGAAAACTTCGTTTATTCGCCTCCTTGTAAACCTTGGCGCAACGCAGCTCGTTGCCACAGCGCACCACGTAAACAGCTGCTTCTTTGCCACTCATGAGTGGGCGCAGCACCTCGTCGACCAGACCGTCCTCGATCAGGGGTTCAATGCGTTTTGGAGTCTTCATCAGCTTTTATTGTGGGTCCTTTATTACCAAACACGCGAATGTCACTCGTTATACGGCCATCCTCTCACAGCAGGAAGGAAGATGCCGACCTCGAATGTTCTCCAATGCACTCAATGTGCCAGATTACCCCGGCAAATCCACGAGCCCCAAGGATAATAGCTGACCCTCACCCGGCCATTAACAAGCAAATGGCCTGTCATTTGCGACAATTGCCAGTCGTCGAATACTCGGTAAAAACAGGATTTTTCGCCAGACGGCCTCAATTTTTTCCTGCCCGAGCCGAAGCGCTCAGGGACAGAGGAGCTTTTGTCGGACAATCAGCACACCGCCCGCGAAACGGATTTTCAACACCGCAAGACTTGCACAGCAGCCCAGCTTCGCGCGCCATCGCTACGTCGTGGGCCCACAAGAAAAAAATCTGGAAGAATCTGGAGCGCGGATGAACATCAAGCAGAAACTGACCTGGGCGTTTGCAATCGTCGCCTGTTTGCCGGTGGTGCTGGTCGCCACCCTGGTGGTACTGAACCTGCGCAGCGAAGCGCGCAGCAGCTTTGTCGACGGCAGCGGCCGGGAGATCCGCCAGGTCAGCAATGCCATGCAGCTGTTCTTCGAAGGGGTCAGCCAGAACGTCGAATACCTGACGAAACAACCGCTGGTGAAAAACTCCGATGGCGCCGTCAAGAGCTACATGGGCGCGGATGCCGCGCAAATCGCCCTCAACGACCAGGACAAACAAATACTTGAGCTGTTGACCGGCATGACCGCGTCTCACCCGGCCTATTCCTACGTTTCCTACGGCCTCGCCAACGGTGGCTACGTCAGTACGCCGGTCGACCCGAAGATGACCAACTACGACCCGCGCGTACGCCCCTGGTACAAGACCGCCCAGGCCAATCCGGGCAAGACCCTGCGTACGACCGCCTACTACTGGGCTCCCGATGATGCCGTCATGATCGGCACCGTGCGTACCGTGGAAAACAAGCTGGGCGCCCAGGGTGGTGTCGTGGGCGTCGACGTGACGCTCAAGCAGCTCACCGAAATCGTCAAGCAGATCAAGCTCGGTGAAAGCGGCTACCTGATGCTGATGGAAAACAGCGGCACCGTCCTGGTCGACCCCAAGCAGCCGGAACACAACTTCAAGGCCCTGGACAGCCTCGGCAGCGGCTATGCCGAACTGGCCAAGGCCGGCAAGGGCCTGGTGGAAGTCGAGATCAACGGCGAGCACTACATGGCCAATATCTGGCCTTCGGAACAACTGGGCTGGACCTTTATCGGCCTGGTCAAGCAAAGCGAAGTCATGGGCACGGCCAACCAGTTGACCTGGCTGATCGCAATCATCGCCGCCGTGCTCGCGGTGATCTTCGCCCTCGTCGGCGCCAGTTTCGCCAGCCTGATCGTGCGACCGATCCGCAGCGTCTCCAGTGGCCTGGAAGGCATTGCCCAGGGCAACGGCGACCTGACCCAGAACCTGCAGATCCGCGGCAGCGATGAAACCGCGCAACTGGCGAGTTGGTTCAACCAGTTCCTGGCAGCGATCCGCAGCCTGATCCAGCATATCGGCCTGTCAGCGAACAAGATCCTCGACTCGTCACGCAACTCCACCCGGGTTTCGGGCGACATGGCCGACGCCGCCGGGCGTCAGCGCGAAGCGGTGGACATGGTGTCCACGGCGTTCCACGAAATGGTCGCCACCGCCAACGAAGTCGCGCGCTCCTGCAGCCAGGCCGCCGAGTCCGCCGACAGCGGCCAGCGCCAGGCCCGCGAAGGCCAGCAGCAGATCGACGCGGCGGTGAGCAGCGTCGATCAGTTGAGCCAGGAAATCGAGCAGTCGGCCCAGTCGATGCAGCAACTGGAGAGTGACAGCAACAATATCCAGTCGATCCTCGGTACGATCCGCTCCATCGCCGAGCAGACCAACCTGCTGGCGCTGAACGCCGCCATCGAGGCCGCCCGCGCCGGGGAACAGGGCCGTGGCTTTGCGGTGGTGGCCGACGAAGTGCGGGCCCTGGCCAAACGCACGGCGGACTCCACGGCGGAAATCGACGGGCTGCTGGGTAACCTGGCCAAACGTACCAGCCAGGTCGCGCAGCAGATGCATGCCAGCCTGGAAGTCTCGCAACAGTCGGTGACCCGTATCGGCCTGGCGCGTACCAGCTTCGGGCAGATCCGTGAGTCGGTGGACGTGATCCGCGACATGAACACCCAGATCGCCACGGCGGCGGAAGAACAGCATCAGGTAGCCGAAGACATCAACCGGCACATCAGCCAGATCCATGGCGATGCGCAGTTGGTGGCGGAGCTGGCGAACTCGGCACGGCTCGATTCCCAGAGCCTGGCGGGGTTGTCCAACGAGCTGGATGGCCTGGTGAAACGCTTCCGGACCTGAGCCCATTCACGGAGCACTCCCACGCTCCACGTGGGAGTGCATCCCGTGACGCTCTGCGTCACCGCCAAGAGCGGACGCGGTGCACCCAGTGCGGCATTCCCACGCGGAGCCTGGGAACGATCGAAACCACAGAACCAGCAGTGCTCGCTAGCGGAACAACTCTCCCGGCGTATAGCCGAACAGCCCCTTGAAGGCCGCGATATAAGCCGAGGTGGAGTCATAGCCGCAGGACAGCGCCGCGCGGGTGACGCTGTCGCCCTCTTCCAGCGCACTGAGCGACGACAGCAGGCGCATGCGCTGGCGCCAGCCGCGAAAGCTCAGGCCGGTCTCGCGCTGGAACAGGCGCATCAGGGTCTTCTCGGACATGCCCAGGCGCACCGCCCACTCGCTCAAGGTCACGCCCTGCTCCGGGCTTTCGATCAACTCGTTGCACAATCCCAGCAACCGCGGATGGCGTGGCAACGGCAGGGAAAAACCGACCTCCGGCAGACTCGCCAACTGATCCAGCAACACTTGCACCAGCCGCGCCTGGGCGCTGCCCTCCTGCGGGTAATCCGCCGGCAGCAGGCAGAAGCTCTTGATCAGCTCCCGCGCCAGCGGCGTCACCTCCAGCACCCGACAGCGCTGCGCCGCCCACGGGCAATCCTCGCGACGCACATACAGGCTGCGCATTTCCGCCTGCATCGACGTCACCACCTCATGCTCCAGACCGGCCGGAATCCACACGCCCCACTGCGGCGGAGCAAAGAAACTGCCTTCGGAGGTATGCACCCCGAGCACACCGCTGATGGCATAGGAAAACTGCACCCAGTCATGGCGATGACGCGGCGTCCACGAGCCGGCATTCAGGCTTTCGGCACGGGCATACAGCGGGCGCGGCAGGGCCGACAGCACGGGAATCTGTCTTTCGGGGCCACGTTGTCCGTTAGTCGGCATGGATCAACCTTGTGTCGCGGGATGGCTGGCGAATTCGACCTTAGGCCAGAGCCCGGTATAAGACAATGCTCATTGCACACCTTGTGGGAGAGGGGCTTATGTGGGAGGGGGCTTGCCCCCGAAGAGGCCAGTGGCCACGCTAAAAGCTTCGGGGCGGGGCGACGATCCGACAAGCCCCCCACATAAGCCCCCCCTTCCACGCAGGCCCATTCCCCCAAGAGTTTCCATTCAGAAATCCCGCGGGCCTCAGCGCTCGATAATCGCCGTCACCCCCTGGCCGCCGGCGGCACAGATCGAAATCAGGCCGCGCCCCTGCCCGGCCGTGTCGAGCAGCTTCGCCAGGCTCGCGACGATCCGACCGCCAGTGGCGGCAAACGGATGCCCGGCCGCCAGGGAGCTGCCCTTGACGTTGAGCCTGCTGCGGTCGATCGAGCCCAGCGGCGCATCGAGGCCCAGGCGCGTCTTGCAGTACTCGGGGTCCTCCCAGGCTTTCAGGGTACACAGGACCTGGGCGGCGAAGGCCTCGTGGATCTCGTAGTAGTCGAAGTCCTGCAGCGTCAGGTTGTTGCGCGCCAGCAGACGCGGCACCGCATAGGCCGGCGCCATCAGCAGGCCTTCTGCCCCCTTGACGAAATCCACCGCCGCCGCTTCGCCATCACGCAGGTAGGCCAGGATCGGCAGCCCGCGCGCCTTGGCCCATTCCTCACTGCCCAGCAGCACCAGCGAGGCGCCATCGGTCAGCGGCGTGGAGTTGCCCGCCGTCAGCGTGCCCTTGGCGCTGCGCTCGAACACCGGCTTTAGGGCCGCGAGCTTTTCCAGGGTCAGGTCCGCACGCAGGTTGTTGTCACGGGTCAGGCCGAGAAAGGGCGTGAGCAGGTCGTCATGCCAGCCCTCGGCATAAGCGGCGGCCATCTTCTGGTGACTCTCCAGGGCCAGTTGATCCTGCTCGCCGCGTGGGATGCTCCAGGTCTGCGCCATCAACTCGCAGTGTTGCCCCATGGACAGTCCGGTACGCGGCTCGCCGTTGCGCGGCAGCTCCGGTTTCAGGTGATGCGGGCGTAGCTGCAGCAGCGCCTTGAGCTTCTCGCCGGTGCTTTTGCTTCGATTGATTTGCAACAGAATCTGTCGAAGGCCTTCGTTGACCCCGATCGGTGCATCGGACGTGGTGTCGACACCACCGGCGATGCCGCACTCGATCTGGCCCAGGGCAATCTTGTTCGCCACCAGCAGGGCGGCTTCCAGCCCGGTGCCGCAGGCCTGCTGAATGTCATAGGCCGGGGTCTGCGGCGACAACCGCGAACCCAGCACGCACTCGCGGGTCAGGTTGAAATCCCGCGAATGCTTGAGCACCGCCCCCGCCGCCACTTCCCCGAGGCGCAGGCCATGCAGATTGAAACGTTCGATCAGGCCCTCCAGCGCCGCCGTCAACATCGCTTGGTTGCTCGCGGTGGCATAAGGGCCGTTGGAGCGGGCGAACGGGATGCGGTTACCCCCGATAATGGCAACACGGCGCAACGTATTCATAAAAAGCCCCCTATTATCTGAGTGATATTGCCGCTAAAAGAGTAGGCCTTTTCCTGCAAAACGAACCAGTCACCGTCCTTTGCGGTCAACCTTTGAACCCCTGCCGCCGGAGAGCGTTCCATGTCTGACCGTTATATCGACTTCGCCAACTCGACAATCGGTCAACGCCTGGTGGGAGCCCTTGGCCTGCCCGCACCGACACGCCTGGAACGCTGGCAGGCCGGACGCCTGCGGCCGGTCGAAGGCGCCTTGCTGCTGGGCGGCGGACCGCTGGCGGCGAAAGTCGGCGCCTTCGCCCTGAGACTGACCGATGCCGTCTACAGCTACGGCAGCGAGGTGCCGGGATGCACCGCGTGGATTCCCGGCCACGGCCCGAAACTCAAGGCCCTGGTATTCGATGCCAGCGCCATTGCGCAGACCGACCAGCTCAAGCAGTTGCGCGAATTCTTCCAGCCGTTGCTCAGAAACCTGGAGTCCTGCGCCCATGTAGTGATTCTCGGCCGCGCCCCGCAAAGCCTGCGCGATCCGTTCGCCGCCAGTGCACAGCGTGCCCTGGAAGGCTTCAGTCGCTCGCTGGCCAAGGAGTTGCGCAACGGCGGCACCCTGCAGTTGTTGCGGGTCGACGCTGACGCCGAGGACCAGCTCGAAGGCGCGCTGCGTTTCTTTCTGTCGCCGAAAAGCGCCTATGTCAGCGGCCAGGTGCTGCACCTCGAGGCCTGCGCCAGCCACGTCCAGGACTGGAGCCGCCCGCTCGCCGGGCGCAAGGCGCTGGTCACCGGCGCGGCACGGGGCATCGGCGCGGCGATTGCCGAAACCCTGGCCCGCGACGGTGCCGAGATCATCCTGCTGGATGTGCCGCCGGCCAAGGCCGATCTCGATGCCCTGGCCGCCCGCCTCGGCGCCCGCAGCATTGCCCTGGACATCTGTGCCGAAGATGCTGCCGCGCAGTTGGTCGAGCAACTGCCGGATGGCCTCGATATTCTCGTGCACAACGCCGGCATCACCCGCGACAAGACCCTGGCGAACATGACGCCGGAGTTCTGGGATGCGGTGCTGGCCGTCAACCTCAATGCCCCGCAGGTGCTGACCCGTGCCCTGCTCGACAGCGCTACCCTGCACGACGCCGGTCGGGTGATCCTGCTGGCCTCCATCAGCGGCATCGCCGGCAATCGCGGCCAGACCAACTACGCCGCGAGCAAGGCCGGACTGATCGGCCTGGCCCAGGCCTGGGCGCCGCTGTTGCGCGAGCGTGGTATCAGCATCAATGCCGTGGCTCCCGGTTTTATCGAGACACAGATGACCGCGCATATCCCCTTCGCCCTGCGCGAAGCCGGACGGCGCATGAGTTCCCTGGGCCAGGGCGGCCTGCCGCAGGACGTCGCCGAGGCGGTGGCCTGGCTCGCCCAACCGGGCTCGGGAGCGCTCAGCGGTCAAGCCTTGAGGGTCTGCGGACAAAGTGTATTGGGGGCCTGAACATGCAAGTGAATTGGCAGTACCTGACCATTGCCCCCGGGCTGCCGGGGTTGTATGTGCGGGCCGCCCGGCGGCGCAAGATCACCGGCACGCAGTTGCCGGCCGAGGGCCTGTGCTGCTGGGTCACCGTCGACACCAAGCGCCTGGCGGCCTACCGCAAGGTCTGTGGTTTTGCCGATACCGGCCTGATGCCGGCGACCTATCCCCATGTGCTGGCGTTTCCCCTGCAATTGCAACTGCTCACCGCCAAGGACTTTCCCTTCCCGCTGATGGGCCTGGTGCACCTGAGCAACCGTATCCGCATCCTGCGCCCACTGGGTGGCGTCACCAGCCTGCGGGTCGGCGTCCAGGTGCAGAACCTGCAACCCCACGCCAAGGGCGCGACGTTCGACCTGCTGACTCAGGTCGACGATGCCCTGGGGCCGCTCTGGGAAGCCGAGAGCCGCATGCTCTGCCGCGGGGTCAAGCTGGAGGGTCAAGCGCTTGCAGAAACCGAACCGCCACCTGCCGAACTGGCCGAGTTGACCCGCTGGCAATGCCCGGCCGATATCGGCCGCCAGTACGCCAGGGTTTCCGGCGACTACAACCCGATCCACCTGAGCGCCCTCAGTGCCAGGCTGTTCGGCTTCCCCCAGGCCATCGCCCATGGCCTGTGGAACAAGGCACGCACGCTGGCGGCCCTGGGCAATCACCTGCCGGCGGCGAACATCGAAATCGACGTAACCTTCCGCAAGCCGGTGCGCCTGCCCAACGAAGTGCTGCTGTATGCCAGCGCGCCCGGATCGAGCGGGAACCTGCGCCTGACCGGCGCCGCAGAGCTGGAGCACATGACCGGCAACTGGCATCCCATCGGCTGAGGCGGTACCGCCAAGCTGACAGCTTGCTGACCGTGATGAATATTTCATCCGCGCGCAGTGTTCTCCCTGTAGCAAGGCCCTTGCTTCCCGTTCTCATCCGCCGGAAGCTAGTCGCCTTGAAGGAGAACACTGCGCATGAACCTCGACGAACTGACCCAACGCCTGCACGGCATCCGCGATAGCAACGACTGGAAACAATTCCACAGCCCGAAAAACCTGGCGATGGCCGCCAGCGTGGAAATGGCCGAGCTGGTGGAGATCTTCCAGTGGCTGACGGAGGATCAGTCGCGCCAGTTGCCCGCGCAGAAGCTTGCCCATGCCGGGCAGGAGGTCGGAGATATCGTCCTCTATCTCCTGTTGCTGTGCAGCGAACTGGGACTGGACATGAACGAAGTGGTGCGGGCCAAGCTGGCCGACAGCGAGCGGCGGTTTGCCCAATGAGCGACCGTCATTTCGATCAACTGGCGACCCGTTTCGCGGAAAAGATCTACGGTGGCGCCAAGGGTGCGATCCGTCTCGCGGTGCTCCAGGCCGACCTCGCCGAAGCCCTGCCGGACCGGCCGTTGCGGGTACTGGACATCGGTGCCGGACTGGGCCACATGTCGTTGTGGCTGGCCGAGCGCGGTCACCAGGTGACCCTCGCCGAACCCGCCGAACCGATGCTCGAAGGCGCACGCCAGCGCTTCGCCGAGGCGGGACAGCCGGCGACCTTTATCCAGGCGCCGTGGCAGGACCTGCTCGGGCAACTCACCGAGCCCTATGACCTGGTGCTGTGCCACGCAGTACTGGAATGGCTGGCCGAACCCCATGCGATTCTGCCGGTGCTGCACCAATTGACGCGGCCCGAGGGCTGGTTGTCCCTGGCCTTCTACAACCGCGATGCGCTGATCTATCGGAATCTGCTCAAGGGCCATTTCCGCAAGATGCGCAAGAACGACATGGCCGGCGAAAAGCAGAGCCTGACCCCGCAGCAACCGCTTGATCCGCGGGAGCTGGCGGCGCAGCTCGAAGGTCTGTGGGCCGTCGAAGCCCAGAGTGGCGTGCGGGTCTTCCATGACTATATGCCGGTCGAGTTCCAGACCCGTGCCGAGTTGATCGACCTGCTGGAAATGGAGTTGGCCCATCGTCGTCACCCAAGCTTTGCCGGGCTTGGGCGTTACCTGCACTGGATCTGCCGTCCGGTGTAATGCGGAGGATGCAATGAATCGCCGTTTTGTTGTGTTGACACTGTGCCTGGGGCTGGCCGCCTGTTCGAGCCCGAACCCATATACCGCCGACTCGCGACCGATCCCGCCGGCGCCACCGCAAGCAGCCGGAGCCCTGGACCTGAGTGCCTACCCGGCACCGGCCCGCGACTATGGCCGCTATCGTACCTGGGCCTGGCTCAATGACCGGCTGCCCGCCGGCACGACCTGGGCGGACTCGGCGCAACTGGCCGAGATGGTCGGCAACGCCCTCGACGAGCAGGGTTTGCGGCCACGTCGCGACGGTACCCCGGCGGACCTGCGGGTCAGCGCCGATGTGCACATGGAAAAACGCCTGCGCCAGGTCCAGGAAGACTACGGCTATGCCGGCGCCTATGGTGGTGGTCCGTACGGAAACCGCTACGGTATGTATAACAGCGTGCCGATCGTGCGTACCTATGAAGTCCAGGTGCTCGTGGCGCGCATCAGCCTGTTCGACGCCGCGACCGGCCAGCCGGTCTGGAGCGCCAGCGCCGAAACCAGTAACCAGGGCAACCAGCTCGAACGCGCGGATGCCTTGCGCGCGGCGGTGCAGAAAGCCCTGGCTGCGTATCCACCCAGCTAGACAACTCGCCAGGCAACCGGAGAAAAATCATGTTCCGCCGTCTCGCTTTAGTCGCTTTCGCTGTGCTGCTCAGTGCCTGCGAAACCACCCAGGTCAACCATGACTTCGACGCCAGCCGCGATTTCGCGGCTTATCGCAGCTGGAGCTGGAAAGAACCCGCCCTGCAATATCGACCGGACGATCCACGGATCAAGAGTGACCTGACCGAGCAGCGCATTCGCCAGGCGGTCAGTGAACAGCTCGACCAGCGCGGCTTGCGCCCGGCGCCGGCGGGTGGCAAGGCCGATGTGAAGGTGCAGGCCTACCTGATCGTCGACAACCGCCAGCAGCAGATCAGTACCAACTACGGCGGCGGCTGGGGTGGCCCATGGCGTGGCGGCGGTTTCTGGGGTGGCCCGGGCTACAGCGAAACGCGTAATGTCGACTACCAGGTCGCGACGATCCAGGTCGACCTGCTCGACGGCAAGGACGGCAAGCTGGTCTGGCGCGGCAGTGCCGAACAGGTGGTCAATGAGACGCCAACCCCGGCCGAACGCAGCGCGGCCATCAACAAGACCGTGGCCCAGGTGATGGCGAACTATCCGCCCAGGTAGTAATTCTTGTGGTGCCCGGGCAGGCCCTGTGGCGAGCGGGCTTGCCCGCGCTCGACTGCGAAGCGGCCGCAAAACCGATCACCGTGTTTCGCCTGACACACCGCGTTCGCCGGTTTCAGGGCCGCTTCGCAGCCCAGCGCGGGCAAGCCCGCTCGCCACAAATGTCCGTCATCCCTCCTTCCACCAGTCGCCAACCCCACGACTCGCCAGCACCTCCTTTCAGCCTTGACTACACTGCCATGCAGTACAGGAAAGTAAGCGCTCGGCCACGCGCCGGCAAAGGAGTGCTCGATGTCTTTCCCCCGCCGACTCATGGCGTTGCGCGGCCCGTCGAGGCAACGCGGCGCAATCGGCCTGATGGCCGCCCTGACCCTGGGGCTGGCGTTGCTGTGCATGGTGGTGGTGGTTGATAGCGGGCGGTTGTATCTGGAAAAGCGCTCGTTGCAACGGGTGGCCGATTCGGCGGCACTGGAAGCGATGAGCCGGGCAGGTACTTGCGTCGCACCGAACCTGACGGCCGCCGGCTATGCCAATCAGAATGCCGTCCGCAATGCCTTTGTCGTGGCCAACGGCAATCGCACACTCACCACGACCTGCGGAACGCTGGTCACTGGCGCGAACAATATCCGCACCTTTTCCGCCGACGCCACGAAATCCCAGGCCATCCGGGTGGTTGCCACCAGGACCGTGCCCACCAGTATTGCAGCCGGCATAGGCGCACTGTTCTCCGGTGCCCCCAACCTGAATACCACACTGACGGCAACCGCCGTTGCCTCTCCAAAACCCCTGCCACCCCTGGCGCAACTGACCATTCGCAGCACGCTGGTCACGGTCGATTCGAGCAAATCAGCGGCGTTGAATCTTCTGTTCGGGCAGTTGCTGGGAGGCAATCTCAACCTCAGTGTCGCCGGCTGGCAAGGACTGGTCGACTCCAACATCAATCTGCTGAGCTACATGAATCAGTTGGCTATTGATCTGAACCTGGCCGCAGGAAACTACGCGGGAGTTCTCGCAACGAATGTATCCCTGACACGACTGATCGATACGGCAATTACAGTGCTCACGGCAGGGGGAACGACAACCAGTATCGCGGTCAGCGGGCTGACCGATCTCAAGGCCGCGGTAGGCAGTAACCAGGTCAAGTTGGGCGATATACTCAAGCTGCAAACAGCAACACCCTCCTCCGGTCTGGATGCAACCCTGAGTCTGTTTCAACTGGTAGAAGCCTTCGTACAGTTAGCCAATACCCAGAATTTTGCCAACGCCTCCATACCACTGGGCATTCCTGGCCTGATAAACGGCACCATCAAGATCAAGGTCATCGAACCACCTCAGCTATCAGCGGTTGGCAACCCCGCCAACATCGGTGTCAGCCCCATCGAAGTCCATACAGCCCAAGTTCGCATGGCCCTGTCACTGAACCTGCCCGTGCTGAGCAGCCCACTGGTGAACACCGCCGTCAATGGTTTGGTTTCGCCTCTGACCGATGTACTGAACAACCTGCTCAGTCTTAACCTGGGAGCCACGGTGAACTCGTTGGTTTGTGCAATTCTGGGTGGCTATTGCCAAACCAGCGACCTGAAAATACTTTCATCGTCGTCAACGCCCCCAGCGTCGAAAATAGATGTCGTACTGGGAATCGCAAGTGCCAAAACCAAAGTCACCGGCTATACCTGCGCCAGCGATGGAAGTAAAACACTGAGCACCGAGAGCAATACGTCCCTGATCACGGTCCAGACCGGTGATATCTCTGCCAGCGCACTGGACTCCCCAGGCTCGATAGCCGATACAGACGTCAATCCACTGGCTGTCATCGATATTGGTGCTATCACCTGCTTTCGCCCTTTGCTCGGACTGGGCCCGATCAGTTGTGACCCAACAACCCGCAAGCCTTTTTATGGTGGTGGTATCGGGTTAAAAATCAGCACCAACGCAACGCCTCAGGCAGCGTACCCAGATACATACATCCAGCCGCCAGAGATCAAGCAACCACCGCTGTACCAGCAGGTGCCGACCCAAGGCATCCTCAGTGCCTTGAGCCAGACACTCAGTGGCATCAAATTTCAGGTCTACAAACCTACCGGCACCAATCTACTGGGCGGGTTGCTGGCTACTGCAGGCACGCTTCTAAATGATCTCAATGGCACACTAGGGAGTGTGATTGGCGGCGTGCTTTCCCCCATAGTGGACCCCGTTCTCAACAGCCTGCTCACCAATCTCGGCATCAACCTCAACAAGGTCGAAGTCGGCGCCAACCTCAGTTGCAAACCACCGGGGCGCGCCGAGCTGGTGATCTAGTCCGTCAACACCACCGGCAACTCCACACAAAACCGAGCCCCGTCCTCGCCATTGCGCACGCTCATCCGTCCGCCCATGTTCTCGACGATGCCATAGCTCACCGACAAGCCAAGCCCGGTGCCGATGCCCACCGGCTTGGTGGTGAAGAACGGCTCGAAGATGCGTTCCAGCAAGCGCGGGTCGATGCCGCCGCCGTTGTCCTCGACGATCAGCCGCACGGCCCGTTCATCCCGTTCGGCCGTGACCGAGATCCAGGGTTCGAAGTCGCGGTTTTTCTCGCGTTTGCTCAACAGCGCATCCCGGGCATTGACCATCAGGTTGATCAGCACCTGCTCCAGTTGATCGACAAAGCCGCGCACCTGGACCTCGAACTCGATCGGCGGCACGCGCAACTCTACGCCCTTGCCTTTCATCCCCTCGCTCAACAACGACAGCGTGCCTTCCACCGCCTGCGCCGGATTGAACGGCGCGGCCTCGATTTCCGAACGCCGGCCGAACACCCGCATATGGTCGACCACCCGCGCCGCGCGCTGGACCTGGGCGTCGATGCGGTTGAGCTTGTCCTGCAGGTAGTCGATCTGCACATCGCCGTTGCTCAGGCGCTTGAGCACGTTGACGATGGCCATGCGCATCACGTTCAGCGGCTGGTTGATTTCGTGGGCCAGGCCGGTGGCCATCTCGCCGAGGGTGGCCATTTTCGCGCTCTGGGTCAGTTGCTGCTGGGAGCGGCGCACCTCGGTGTTGTCGCGGCCCACGGCCTGGACTTCCAGCAGTTGCCCCTGTTCATCGAATACGCCACGGTCCGACCAGACCCACCAGGCATGCTCGCGCCCGGGCAGTTGCAGACTGATTTCCGCGGTGCTCACCGGCTGTCCGGGCGTCAGTTGCGCCAGGCGCTGGACAAACGCCGCCTGTTGCTCCGGCGACATCCAGCTCCCCAGGTTCACCCCCGGCAGTTGCTCGGGCGCGCACTCCAGATAGGTCGCCAGCGGCTTGTTGCCGAAAATCAGCGTCAGGTCCGGGCGGTAGCGGCAGATCATCGCCGGCGAATCCTCCACCAGGATCCGGTAGCGCTCCTCGCTTTTCTCGATCCGCTCGGCGGCTTGGGTCGCCTCGGTGACATCCATCCACAAGCCCACCGCCTCCACTGGCAAGCCCAGGTCGTCACGCAGCAATCGTGCTTCATCGAGCAGCCAGTGGTACTCGCCGCCCTGGTCCTTGATCCGGTAACGACAACTGACATGGCCTTCGCGCAACAACTGGCGGGTGCGCTCGAAGTAACGATCACGGTCCTCGGGATGAATCCATTGCGCCAGGTTGCCCTGGGTACAATCGGCCAGGGTCCAGCCCAGCAGCGGCAGCAGGCTGTCGCTGAAGAACACCGGGACCAGGGCACCTTCGACATAACGCTGGACATAGATCACCGCCGGCGAACTGGCGATCAGGTTGTCCAGCCGGGCATGGGCGGCGGCGGCGGCCTGTTCCTGGTTCTTGACATCGCTGATATCGAGCATGAAACCGACGATACGCTGCGCTTCACCGGCCCCCAGTGCCTGCCCTTGCAGCCGATACCAGCGGGCAGCGCCCGCCGGATCTTCCTGGTACAGACGCACGCAGAGCAGCATGGCCTTGCCCTGCTGCAAGTCACGCATGCGGCTGGCCAGTTCCTGGCGATCGGCGGGATGGATCAGCGCCAGCCATTCGTCCATGGACACTATCGAGGCCGTCTCGCCAAGCCCCAGGCCCATCGCCAATGACGCCGCCAGTTGCAATTCGTCCCTGGTCGGCGACCACTCCCACCAGCCCGTCCCCAGCAACCCTTGCAACACGTCCAGGCGTTCCAGTTGCAGATGATGACGCTGTTGGCGCCAGCGGCTGAGCAACGGTGCGGCGAGGGCCGCCGCCAGTTGCAGCCAATCCTGGTCCGTCAGTTCCGGCGCCCGTTGTTGCACCGGGTAGAACCCGCACAGCAACCAGGCGGCCACGCCATGGTCATCGCGAAAGGGCACGAGAAAGCCATCGGCATTGCCCATGATCCCCTGCAGGCGCAGGTGTTCGCTCAGGCCATCGCGTACGCCCAGGCGCAACGGGGACATGCCGTTGAGGCTGTCCAGGCCGGTGCCCAGGGCCTGACCGCTGTGCCAGAGCGTCGGTGCATCGTGGCCACGGTAGTGACTGTGGATCTGCCACTGTTGCTGCGCCTCATCCAGCAGCGCCAGGGCTACACAGGGGATATGCCAGCGCTGGGCGAAGCTCTGCAGTTGGTCCGCCAGTACCTGCGGCAGGCGCGCCAGGCTGCACAGGCGCAATTGCTCGCTCATCTGTGCGGCGAAATGCTGAAGGTGTTCGCGGCTTTCCGAAACCTGGTTGTGCTTGAGCAGGTCGCCGATATCCAGCGCCTGCAACAGCCAGCCACCCTGATACGACTGGAGCCAGCCGCGCGTCTGTACGACCTGCCCGGCCAAGCCATTGAAATCCAGATCGAGGCTGTGCCCGAGCCAATCGGCCGGCACGCCTTCCACCGACAGCCGGCTGGATAGCGCCAGCAGGTCGCGCAGCCGGTACGGACCGCCCTGGGGCAATGCCGCGAGCCCATGGCGCAAGGGACCGCCGAGGCTCTGCACGCGCCCCTCGCCATCGAGCTGGATCTGCAAGCCCGCCGAGGAAGTGATCGGCTCGGGCAACAAGACCGGAGCCGGTTCGCCCGCCCGACCGAGCAAGCGCCCGAACAGCTTCTCCCCTGAGGTCAAAACTGCATGCTCGTGGTCGAGGTGAGAGTGTCGGGCAGGGTCGGTACGGTGCCGATACCGGGCAGCACCAGGAAAGGCAGGACGTTACGCAACCTTGAGGTGGGATAGCTGACCGTTACGGTGAGAAGTCCTTCTGGAGTAAAGTTCGTGGTGATATCACCGGCCTGAAAGTTCAGGGCCGTCGGGATCCAGCCCAGCCTCTGCTGCGCGGCAGTCTTGGCCGTGGTCTGAACCAGCGCCGGGTAGCCGACGGCCTTCGGATCAACCGCAACGGCTTGTCGTGCCGCTTCAGCCGTCGCGGCGTTGAACGACTGCATCATCAGCAACGGCAGGCTGTAGCTGACCAGCCCGTAGAGCACCGCGAAAAAAATCACGAACACCAGCGCGAACTCGATGGCGGCGGCACCTTTTTGCTTTCCGGGGAGGCTTGGGGTCATGACTGCGTCTACCCTGACAACTGCACGTAGCTATCAGCATAGAATCATTCGTCGGAAAGGGACGTTTTTTACCCGATGCATAGCCTTGTCCTACTTCTCTGGTTCACGCTCTGTGCGGCGCAGGATCTGCGCCAACGGCAAATCGCCAACAGCCTGACCCTGGGTGCCGCGGCACTGGCCCTGGCCTATCTGCTCTGGACCGGCACGACCTGGTTGGGCGCCACCGCGCAGCAAGGCGGCTGGGCGTTTCTGCTGGCCTTGCTGTTCACCCTGCCCGGTTATGCCACGGGGCGACTCGGTGCCGGCGACGTCAAGCTGCTTGCGGCACTGGCGCTGGCGAGCGACAGCCGCTACCTGCTCGGGACCTTTATCGGCGCCGGCGTGACCAGTGTCCTCTGGCTCTGGCTGGGCCCCAGGCTCTGGCCGCTGCTGGGTCAACGACTTAAGCAGGTCCTGCGGCATCTCGAACCGGGCCTGTCAAAAAAACAGCCCTTTGCCCCCTTTCTGTGGATGGGTCTTTTTTGTATGACACTCGGCATCCATTAGTCGTAGCGCAGGCTACTTCTATGTACATAGTAGGAAAGTGCGTCTACTTTTATTCAAAGCCCCCGAAGTTGCGCGTGTGGGCAGGGAACTCGTAGTCATTGGCTCGCAAGGCATGGAGTAGCGCGTGAACAAGCTTGTGTCTCAAGTGAAGGTGCTGGTAGTCGACGACCAGCCGCTGATCGTGGAAGAACTCTGCGAATTCCTGGAAAGCAGCGGCTACCGCTGCATACCCTGCCTCTCCAGCCGACAGGCCATCGAGCGGTTCAAGGAAGATGCCAGCATCGGGCTGGTCCTGTGCGACCTGCATATGCCCGAACTCGACGGCATCGAACTGGTCCAGGAGCTGCAACGGCTGGCCGGCAAGCGGCGGGTCTTCGAGTCGATCATGCTGACCGGCCGCGCCGACAAGCAGGATGTGATCAAGGCGCTGCGCGCCGGTATTGCCGACTACTACCAGAAACCGGTGGACCTCGACGAGTTGCTCGAAGGGATCCAGCGCCAGGAGGCGGTGGTCGCCGAGCGCAGCCACAGTGACAACCTCGGGCACCTGAACCAGAAACTGCAGTTCCTCGCCGAGTCCATCGACGATCTCTACCACGACCTGGATAGGGCTCGACACACACACCAAGGCACACGCGACGTCGCCAGCGGGGAAGACCTGAACGACTCCGACAGCCTGGAGGCACCGGCCATCTTCAATCAGCTGTCGCCCCGGCAAGTGGATGTGGCGCGGCTGGTGGGCAAGGGGCAGACCAACTACCAGATCGCCTGCGAACTGGGCATCACCGAAAATACCGTGAAGCTCTACGTGTCGCAGGTCCTGCGCCTGACCCACATGCATAACCGCACGCAACTGGCCCTGGCCTTGTCACCCGGCGGAGCACGACAGCGGGACGCGACCGCGCATTGATCCGCCGGGCCCAAGGGCATGCTCAATTGCCCTTGACCCTCCCGCCCTCATCCTGCTTGTAGAAATCCGGGATCGGATGCTTGTAGCTGTCCAGCCAGCGCTGCAGGCTCTGTTCGCGCTCGCTTGGCGTCGCCACCTGGGGCGTGGGGGAGCGTTGCTGGCCCCGCACCTGCAACTGCAGCCAGTTTTCCGTCTCCTGTTGATAACGCGACGACGGTCCCGACTCAATGGCCTGGACCGTCAGTGACAACAACAGGCCGCCTGCGACCCACCCTGCTCGATAGTTCATCTCGACCTCCCTTCCCTCGACTTGGCGGCGATTTACTTGACGGCCGGCTTGTCCGCCCCGGCCACCACCGCGACCTGATCCGATCCTGACGCTGCCGGGTTCTTGAGTTGCTGCGCGCGAGCCTGGGCGTCGCTGACCTGTTCGGGACTCAGGCCCAGGCGTGTCACCAGTTGCGCCGCCTGGCTCCAGTTGTCCTGGTAGATCAGCAACGTGACCAGGTTCACCGCCGCCAGTGGGTCGGACTGCTTGAGCTCGATGGCGGTGAGGAACTCGAAACGCGCATCCTCCAGGCGCAATTGATTGAGGTAGACCACCCCCAGGTCATTGCGCACCTTCTCGTCGGTCGGCGCCAGGCGTGCCGCCCGCTGCAGATGCGCCATGGCCTGGCCGCTGTCCTTGCGCGCGGCGGCCAGTTGCCCGAGTCCATGCTCGCCCTCGGCCGCCAGGCAGGTGCCGAGCAGGCTGCGATACAGCGGCTCCGCTTCGCTACGGCCCAGTTGCCGATAGACCCGCGCCTTGCGCAAGCGCACCTCATCCAGGCTTTCCGGCAACTTCTGCAGGTTGGCGAGGCTGGCGTGCAGCTTGCCCTCGTTGGCCATATCGTCCGCCAGGTTCAGCGACAACTCCTGATCGGAGCTGGGTTTGCCGCAACTGCCGCCCGCCAGGGCCGCCCACGGCGCACGCCCATCCGTGGCACAGCCACCCAGCGCCAGCAGAGCCAGCCCCGCAATCACTGCTTTCATCGCATCACTCCCTAGGATGTGCCAAAAGCCCTGGCCAAGGCGGTAAAGCCAGGCCCGGCGAGGACAATCAATAACGCCGGAAACAGAAACACCATCATCACCACGGACATCTTCGCCGACATCTTGGAAATGTATTCCTGCAGGCGGGTCAGGCGTCGGTCATCCAGCAACTGCTTGAGTGCCAGCAGCGACTTCATCGCCCCGCCGCCCTGCTGGATCAATTGCTGGAGAATCACGCAGGTGTCGTCAAACTCGTCCACCGCCAGCAACCTCGCCGCCTTGCCCAGCTCTTCGCCGAGTTCAAGGCCCGAATCGACCCGCGCCAGCACCAGGCGCAATTCGCCGGTCAGCACCGGCAGCAACTGCCCGGACTCGTTGGCGAGCACCCGTAACGCCTGCTCCACTGCCATGCCCGACTCAAAGAGAATCCGCAGCAGGGGGATAAAGGTCGAGACTTCGATGGCGACCTGTTTCTGCCGGTTCCTGGCCACCGCGGCCAGGATGCGCTTGGGCAACAGGTAACCCGCCGCCAGCGCCAGGAAAGGTGCGATCCAGGGCGATTCGAGCTTGGGAAAAAACACCCCCTGCCCCACTAGCACAATCACCAATGCCAGCAACGGCACGCCGATCTGACTGGCGGCATATAACGAACGCTGGCTCGCCTTGCGCCAACCGACACGGTTGAGCAACACCTGGGTTTCGTTATCCAGGCTCACCGAGCGTTGTCCGAAACGGCTATCGCCCAACGCCCGCAACCAGCCGCTGAGCTTGCCGGCTTCGCGGACCATATGCCCCTGCAAGCGCTGCGTCACCGCCCGTTCACGCTGGCGATCCTGCAACAGGCTGCCGACAACCAGCACCAGGGCGGCGAGAAACAGCAGTGCGCTGATCAACAGGGCCATTTCATACGCTCCGCAACATGCGCCACAGCGCCAGGCAACCGAACACCTGGAGGCCGAAGGAGACCAGCAACATGCGCTGGCCGCTCGGGTCCTGCCACATGTTCATCAGATAACCGGGGTTGGTCACCATGAAGTAACCCGCCACGCTGACCGGCAACAAGGCCAGGACCACCGCCGTCATGCGTGTCTCGCCAGTCATGGCGCGCAGTTGTCGCGCGCCTTGCTCACGCTCGCGGATCAGCTTGATCAGGTTCTCCAGCAACTCGCTGGCATTGCCGCCATAGCGATGATTGACCTTCAGGCCGAGCGCCAGGAAACGGAACTCCTCGCGCTCGTAGAACTCGGCAAAATCGCTGGCCGCTTCAGGCAGGCTGACCCCCAGGTCGACATTGCGACGCACCCGGCCCATGGCCTCGCGCAACGGGTCCGCCGATGCCTCGATGCCACCCAGGATCGCATCGGCCAGGGTCTTGCCGGACTTCAGGCTGCGCACGGCATGATCGAGCAAGGGCGGCAGTTGTTCGACCATGCGGCGCACCCGGCGCTGGTAGCGCCAGCCGACAAACAGCCGCAGGCCAAGAGGCGGCATCACCAGCATGACCAGCCCACCGATCCAGCCTGCCGCCAGTGCGCCCATCAACACAAGCACCGCCCACATCACCAGCCACAGGCCAAGTCGCTCCCCGGGACGGTCGAGGCCGGCGCGCAGAAACAGTCGATCCAGGCGGTGCTTGCCCGGGCTCACGGCGCTGGCCAATTCCGGCTGCCCCTCGGCCAGCCGGCTCAGTACCCGCTCATTACCGGTCTTGCGCATGCCCAGATAGAACAGGCGCACCGAGCCCCCGAGCAACAGCAGGCAGATCAGACCGAGCAACAGCGCGCCAAGCATGGTCGAGCCTCCTCAATCGTCAAAGGTCAGGGACGACTCGCGTCGCAACTTGTCGCCCGCCGGATTGACGGCATCGCGCAGGAAGCCGAAACCGGTACGCCGATCCAGACGGAACAGGGTATTGGTGACATAGACGTCATCGCGCACACCCACCACTTCCACCACCTCGCTGACACAGCGTCGACCGTCGGGCATGCGGGTCAGCTGGATCACCACGTCCAGCGCCGCGCAGATCATCTGCCGCAAGGTCTTCTCCGCCACCTGGCGCCCAGTCAGTCCTACCAGGGTCTCCAGCCGCAACAGGGCATCCTGGGCATTGTTGGCATGCACGGTGCTCATGGAGCCGTCGTGACCGGTGTTCATCGCCGTCAGCACATCGAGCACTTCGACGCCGCGAATCTCGCCGAGAATGATCCGGTCCGGACGCATCCGCAGGGCGTTGCGGATCAGGTCGCTGGACTTCACTTCGCCATGGCCCTCGGCATTCGGCGGGCGGGTTTCCAGGCGCACCACATGGGGGTGATTGAGTTGCAGCTCGGCGACGTCTTCGATGGTGACCAGTCGCTCATGGCGGTTGATCAGTTGACTGAGGATATTGAGCAAGGTGGTCTTGCCGGTGCCGGTGCCGCCGCTGATCAGGACATTGCAACGCTTGCCCACGGCCTCCTGGAAAAACTCGAAGATGGCCTGGTCGATGGTCTGCATCGCCACCAGGTCGCTGCTCTTGAGCATGTCCTTGCGAAATTTGCGGATCGACAGGCAAGGCCCGTCCAGGGCAATCGGCGGGATGATCGCATTGACCCGGCTGCCATCGGGCATCCGCGCATCGACCATCGGCGACGACTCGTCCAGGCGCCGTCCGAGGGGCGCGAGAATCCGCTGGATGACCCGCTCCACGTGATGGTCATCGATAAACCGCAGGTCACTCTGGTGCAGGATGCCGTCGCGCTCGACAAACACCCGGTGCGGACCGTTGACCAGGATCTCGGTCACCGCCGTATCGCGCAGCAGCACTTCCAGCGGACCGAACCCGGTCAACTCATCGACGATTTCCTCGGCGAGCCGCTCCATCTCGTAGCGGGAAATCGCCAGGTGCAGGCGCGACACGTACTCGCCGACCTTGTCGATGACAAACTGCGCCAGGGCCTGGCGCGAGCCTTCCAGCAGGTTTTTCCCCGACTCCTCGATAGCATCGATGATATAGCGGTGCAGCACCAGCTTGAGGCCTTCGTGGTCGGTATTGCCGACCGACGAGCGCGACTGGCCGCCGAACAGTTTCTCGGCCATCACTTGTGTCCCCAGAGCCGGTTGAGCCAGCCCTCGGACGTTTTGGTGCGTCCCTCGGAGCGCTTGGCCAGGCGCTCACCCAGGGTCTTGAGTCCCTGGGTGAGTGCTTCGCGGGGGGCCAGTTCGAAGAGGGTCTGGCCCTGGTTCTTCGCATTGAGCCGAACCTCGGCGCCATGGGGCAGCACCGAGATGACCTCGAAGCCGAAGGTCTTGCCGAGGGTTTCCGAGTCCGGCGAAACCCCTTTGAGGTAGCGGTCGACCAGCAGCCGGGCGTGGTCGAGCTTCATGCCTTTCTCGCGCCACAGGTTGAGCACCGTCAGGTTGCGTCGGCAGTCGAGGACACTCTGGTCGGTGTACCAGAGCAGCTTGTCGCAATGGCTGACAAAGGTGCGCAGGGCTTCGCTGTCGGACTGCCCGGTGAGGTTCACCACGATATGCTGGAAGTGCTGGCGCAAGGCGCTGAGCAGCATGTACAACTCGGCGGCACTGGTGCGCTTGAGCGGCTCGTCGCTGCTCGCATAGGCGAGGATGCGCAGGCCCGCCTCGGCGCTGGTGAAGGCACTGTCGATCATCGTCGCATCCAGTCGGCGCAGGTGACGCAGGGCATCGCCAAAATGAAACGAACTTTCCAGGCCCAGCAGCGCCAGGCTGTCGCCTCGGGGCAGACCCAGGTCGAGCAGCAGGGTCTGTTGCCCGCTTTTCTGCACCACCAGCGCCAGGTGCGTGGCCAACAACGCACCGTCGGCATTGCCCTGGGCGCCGTAGAGCACGGTAAAGCCGCCCAGTTGGGTACTGGGGGTCACCGCCGGCAGGCGCTTGCTCAGGCGTCGGACCAGCCCGGCCACTTCGCTGGAACGCGAACCATAGGCGACAAAATCCCGGGCGCCGGCCCGCATCGCGTTGAGCACCAACTGGTTGTCCATGCCGTCGCCGAGGGCGACGATCGCCAGCATTGGCTTGGCCTCCAGCACGCCCTCGATCAGGGCGCTCTGGGCCACCAGGTTCTCGCGGTCGAGGCCAACGAAGATCAACCCGGCAAAGGTGACATCCACCAGCGAGAGCAATTCATCGAGGCTGCCGCCAGCGCTCACCACCTGCCCCAGCGGCGCCAGCGCGCCCTGCAGCCATTCCAGGTCCGTGGTGTTGCGGGTGATTGCCAGAAAGGTCTGGCTCAGGCTCTGGCTCATTGCGATAACCCACTGCGGCGGTCGTAGTTGCCGTTGTCGAGGAAGAACAGCCGGAACCAGTTCGGGTCGTATTGACGCAGTTTCTCCCCCGGCAGGCCGGGCAACTGGGCATCCGCCGCGAGCGGTTGGACCAGGTGCGGGGTGACGATCATCAGCAGTTCCTGTTCTTCGCGCTTGAGGCTCGAGTTGCGAAAGAACGCGCCCAGCACCGGTATCTCGCCAAGTCCGGGCAATTTGTTGACCTGGGAGCTGTTGCGGGTGCTGATCAGGCCACTGATGACGAAGCTCTCGCCGTCGGCCAGGGAAATGCTGGTATCGGTACGGCGGATCGTCAGTGCCGGCACCGGAGTACCGGAGATGGTCACCGCATTGCTGTAGTCCAGTTCGCTGACCTCGGGCGCGACTTTCAGGGTGATGCGGTTTTTGCCGATCACCGTCGGCGTCAGTGTCAGGCGAATACCGAACTCCTTGTACTCGATGGAGATCGTGTCGCTGCCACTGCTGGGCACCGGAATCGGGATCTCGCCACCGGCCAGGAAACTCGCGCTCTGCCCGCTCAGGGCGACCAGGCTGGGACGCGCCAGGGTGTAGGCGAAGCCGCTGCTTTCCAGGGCATTGATCAGCGCTTTGACGCGCCCGCCGCCAAAACCGATATTGAAGCCGCCGGTGTCGAAGGGCAGCCCTCCGGTCAAGCTGCTGCCGACCTGAGTGCCCGGGGTACCAAACAGGAAGTTTTTGCCCTGGCCGAAAATCGAAGTTCCCGCTTCCTTGAGCTTGGTCCGGCTAACTTCGACAAAACGGATATCGGTCTGTACCTGGCTGGGCAACGAGGGATCCGCCGAGGGCGATACCGAGGCCGTGGTCAGTCCCGCCGTGGCCTTGCCCTGGACAAATACCATGCTCTGGCGCGGCGCGCTGGAACAGGCTGTCCAGACCATCAGGCTGGTGGCCCCCGGCGCCATGCCGGTGAGCAGGAAGCCCTGGTTGCCGTTGAGATGCACATCAGCGATTTTCGGATCGCCCACGGCCAGGCGGGTGATTGCCACCGGCGACTGCAACGCCTGCTGCTGGCCTTCGCCCACTTCCACCACGGCGGGCAATTGCCCGAGGCCGGAGCAGGCAACCGAAGCCGCGAGGGCGGACTCCAACGGCAAACTCCCCAGGACCAGGGCCCAGACCACGCGTTTGACGCTCGACAGCGATCCACTCATCCATAACTTCCTTGCAGATCAGGGCGTTTGTTGACTGATTTGATTGCCACGAATCACCTCGACAGCGCGGCCATGTCCCGCACCCGGCGTCGCCAGGGACTGGCCCTTGGGCGCACCGGCCAAGGCCAGCTGGGTGAACTGGAACAGATCGTGGCTGGCCGCATCGAGCTGGCCGGAACCGGCGTTTTCCCCGGCCCAGTAGCGCGGCAGCAGATGTTCGTCGGCACTGCGCACCGCCAGGCGCAGGGTGCCGACCTGGGTCGCCAGCATCATCCGGCTCAGCAGTCGTTCGGGAACCGCCAGGACCACGGTGCGCGCACCGGCGCGACGCTGCTCCTGGCGGGCGCGCTCGTCTGCCGTCATGGCCGGGGTGGCGGGATTGCCGTCATTGGTCAGGCCCAGCTGATCGCCGACACTGAGCAGACGCATCGCCGGGATCACCACCTGGGCCGACTGCTGCAGATTGCTCGCGTCCTGGCGCAGGAACAGCAGCACATCGACGTAATCGCCCGGGGTCAACTGACCGCCCGCGCCGATCACTTCATCCACGGCCACCGCCAGCGCGCGCTCATCGGAACGGATCATCCGCGCCAGCGGGCCGCCGGCCTGGAAGCTCTCGTCGCTGAGCCAGGTCCCCGCCTTCAGCGGGCGCCAGGGCGTGCGGTCCACCGCCTGTTGCAATGAACTCAAGCTGCCGGCCGGTGCATTGCGCAGCCGTTCGACCACCAGGTCGGCGGCCGTCAGCGGGACAAAAGGAGGGACATCGTGGGCCAGGACCACCACCGGTTGGCGGGCCTGGTCTTCGGCACTGGCCACGGCTTTTTCGACAGGTGCGGTGGGCGTCTCCGGCGGAGCGACCGGTGCCGGCTGACGACTCAGCGTCAATCCCCAATAACCGGCAATGAGGGCGCCGATCAACAAAATGACCGCGAGCACCATGGTGACGCGACTGTTCATGACGGCTCTCCCTTTCCTGCTGCACGACAGACTGAAAAACCTGCGCATTCAGGCAGCTATGAACATCAACTATTTCGCTATTTGAAGGTAGCGCAGCTAGGACAAAACGCCATTACCGAGCGAAAAATATCCAAAGAAAGAGCAAGAAAACCGACATTTATTGACGCCAACTTCCGGATTAATACTTTGTGATTAATCCGTTCTTACAGTTGTTGGCCGCCGTTTTCTTGACAATGCTGTGATGGCATAGGGGAACCATGTCGCAAGACCGCTGTAACAGCGCTTTCAAGCGCAAGGAGATGTCAGATGTTCCTTGATTTCTTTACCAGGCTGTATGTGCAGGTCCAGGTTTTCTTTCACCGCAAAGAGGGTGCTTCGGGTATCGAGTATGCGATTGTTGCAGCAATGGTCGCCGTGGTGATTGCGGGTTTGGCGGGTGGTATAGGGGACAAAATAGAGACGATATTCACCAATATCAAAAATGGCATAGGCTCCTAGACTGACTCCTCATATCCCTCAAAGAGGCGCTACACTCCCATGCAAACCCAGTAACAGGAATCACCCATGACTTCCTCTGCTCCCCCACGCCAACAGCTCCTTCTAGTGGATGACGAAGAGGACGCCCTCCTGGAACTGGCCGAACTGCTGGAAGGAGAAGGGTTCTCCTGCTTTACCGCGACGTCGGTCAAGCAGGCGTTGTTCCACCTGACCAAACACCCGGACATTGCGCTGGTCATCACTGACCTGCGCATGCCCGAGGAAAGCGGCATGTCGCTGATCAAGCGCTTGCGCGAACACACCTCCCGCCAACACCTGCCGGTGATCGTGACGTCCGGTCACGCCGACATGGACGATGTCAGCGATATGCTGCGCCTGCAGGTCCTCGACCTGTTCCGCAAACCCATCTATCACGTGCGCCTGCTGGAAACCCTCAACAACCTGTTTCCGCAGCCACGGATACAGGTTGTGGGTTCCTGAATCACGCCCACCCACCCGACTCCTGACGCCAGACTTACTGCGAACAGCAAAAGCGCCGGCAAGCAAGCCGGCGCCTGCATCGCCCTACAATTGATAGCTGAAACTGAGGGTATAGCGCGGCCGTCGATTGAAGGTGTCCAACGCCATATCGGACATGGGCTTGGCCGCTTCCAGGGCGATGTTGTAGTAGCGCCCGTCGCCGAAGCGAAAGCCCAGCGCCGCCGAGGACATGTCCGAGGCCTTGATCGGCGATTCATTGAACCAGGCTCGCGCCCGGTCCAGTACCACATAGGGCTGCAGCACCTTGACCCAGGCACCGTCGCGGCTGAAGCTGTAGTTCAGCTCATAGGCCACGCCCCAGCCCTTGTCGCCATTGCCCTGGTCATCCGGATAACCGCGGCCGAAATTCTGCCCGCCGAACACCGCCCGTTCGCTGTCCGGCAGGTTGTCCCGGCTCCAGTACAGCGCCGCCGAGATCACGCCCTGCCAATGCTCGAAAAACTTGTCGCTCTGCACCCCCGACAGCCGTAGCCGGAAGAAGTCCAGGTCGTACAGCTCGTTGTTGGTATTGGCGCCCATGCCATTGATGCCCTGGTAGACACCGGCACTGAGAATACGCAGGCGCTCGGCATCCGATTTGCGCCAGTCACCCTCGAATGCCAGTGCACGCAGGTCAGTCTTCTCCTCCACCTTCAGCGGTTGCCCGACCACCTGGTAACGGGTCTTGTCATTCACGCCATAGAGCCGTCCGCCGAGACTCAGCCATTCGTTGCTGGCAGCAATCAGCGGATGGCTGACGCCGATGGAAAAGCGATCGTTCTGACGATGGGGCTCCAGTTCGAGGTTGTTGTCCAGGATCAGGTTGCTGCTGGGATCACTGCGATAGTGCGACCCGTACAGGCTCAGTTGGGTGCCTTCGGCATTGAGGAACTGGCTGTAGTCGACGCGGTAGTAATGTTCCTTGTCCTTGCCCGGTGGAAACAGGCCGCTCACGCTCAGTTGCTCGCCCATCGATGTCCAGGCGTTGCTGCTGGCACCGAGCAGCGCCTGCAGGCTGTCGCGACTGCTGTCCACGGTATTCAGGGACGTGGTGAACGGCTTGCGACTGGCGATCGCGATCAGGCTGGTCGCGCCGTCGGTAGTCCCGGGCGGTGGGACCTGGGCCTGCAGGGCCACGCCGGGAATCCGGCTCATCAGGGTGGTGTAGCGTTCGAACGTCTTGCGAGTCAGTGGGCGCTCGGCCTTGAGCTTGGCCACCAGCTTGTCGAGGAGCCCGGACACCGCGCCGATATCCCCCTGCAACTGGTAGTCGCGGATATAGCCCTCGACCAGCACCACGCGGACCAGACCCTGGTTGAAGTCCTGCGGAGGCAGGAACGCGTAGGACAGCAGATAACCATCTTCCTGATAACGACGGGTGATGCCGCGTGTGGCCTCGATCAGATCGGCCAGGGTCGTCTCGTGCCCCATCAAGGGCTGATACAGCGCACCGAGTTCCTGCAACGGATAGATCGTCCCGCCTTCGATCTGCAGCTTGCGGATGGTCACTCTGGTTCCCATCAGCAACGCCTGGCCCTGGCTTGCAGCGGGTTGTGGCAACTGCGGGCTGATGCTCTGCGGACGGTAGGCGTCAGCAGGCAGGTTCGGGGTCGGCAGGGTGCGAACGGTGTCGTTGCTGTTGAGAAAACTGGGCAGGGTATCGGCGTAGACGGATGAACAGAGGGCGCACAACGAAAACAGGGCAAAAACGCGCATGGGACACTCCATTGCCAGACCGCAGCGGCGTTGCGAAAAAAGAGTATTGAGGCTCGCGGTGCATCATCTGCTGTGACACGACCGGTCCAGGAGCCTTGCAACTGCACTCGAAAAAAGACGAGAGAATCAATTGAATCCCTCGTCTCAACCAAGCGTAGGCGCTGTAGGAATGGCCGTCGAATCGGCCAGGTGCAATTCGCTATTTTCGACTGGTCAGGCCCAGGCCATTGAGCAACCCGCCAAGACCGCCCGCACTGCCACCGGTCGCGGTACCGGTGCCGGTTCCGCCGTTGACCAGGCCGCCGACCGAACCGACGGTGGCGCCCACGGCATTGACGGTTTGTCCCAGTGTGCTGACCACGGGATTGCTGCTGGCGCTGTCAAGCTTGGTGCCGATGCCGCTCACACCGCTGCCGATCTGCCCCAGCAGGCCGCCCACCGGGCCGCCCAGGCCGGTGGTGTTGCCGATGTTCTGGGTCAGGCTGGTTACGCCAGAGGTCACCGGATTCAGCGCATTGCCAAAGTTGCCGCCCAGGCTGGCCAGCGGCGCACCGGCGCCGGTGTTGGCCATCCCGGTGCCACCGAACAGGGTGCCCAGCGAAGCGATGTTGTTGCCCAGCGAGAGTCCGGTCAGCCCCAGCGAATCGAGCAAGCCATTGCTGCTGCCGGCCGCCACACCGGTGCCGACACCGCCGACGATACCGCCCACGGTTTCCAGCAGCCCGGCTCCGCCCAGGCCTGGCAGGCCGCCGGAACCGGAGCCGCTGCCCGAACCATTGGGATTCACATAACCGCCCGCCGTGCCGACCAGGCCACCGGCATTGCCGAGCAGCCCGCCGACGGTATTGGTCAGGGGATTGTTGTTACCGGCATCGGCAACCTTGTCACCGGTAGTGTCCAGCGCCGTACCGACACGCTCGAGCAGGCCACCGACCGGATTGCCCAGGCCGGTCGCACTACCGACCTTGGCCGTGGTGCTTTCCACCAGGGAGATCACCGGGACCAGCTTGTCACCGACGCCCTGGGTCAAGCCGCCCAATGGACCGGTGGTGGAAGCGGTGCTGAGGGTGTCGCCGAGCATGGTGACCCGCTGGCCGACCCCATCCACCAGGGTGCCGACTTGCCCCACTACCGGGCTGACGATGGGAATGTTCTGAATCGGCGCCGTGGCGGCAAAGGCCTTGACCCCTTTACCCAGACGGGACACCCCCGTCCCCAGGTCGCCGGCGGCATCGCCAACACCGGCGACAGTGGTGCCGAGGGCATTACCGTCGGTGCCCAACTGGCCAAGGCCGTTGGTCAGGCCGGCACTCAGGCTGCTCACCGCATCACCGGTCGAATCCACCAGGCCACCGACGCCACCGGTCAGGGCCGTGCTGCCCAGCAGGGGAACCGCCGCCAGGTTGGTGCCAAGGGTGCTGACCAGATCGCCCACGCCATCAGTAGTGGATCCCACACTACTGACAACCCGGCTGGTAACCAGGGGCGCAACCGTGCCGCCACCGGTCCCACCGCCCGTGCCACCACCACTACCGCCACCGCTACCACCACCGGCACCCGAGCTGCCGTCCGAAGCACTGGTCTCGCTATGACTGCCACCGCCACCACTGCTGCAGCCCGAGAGGCTGACTGCCACAACCAACATCAATGCCGTACTTGCTTTCCACCATATTTTTTGAGTGTTCATGAGCGTGAGTCCTTGCACCTGTGTACTGCCTGTTATTTTTAGAAAGCCCCTCGTTCCATTGACCGAGAGATACTTTCATCCGTACAGGTATAACAGTCCCGAAACCCACTTTCGACAACGCTAAACTTGGTATTAACAACTAATATAAAGTTTGCAAAATCGACGAAAAAGCTAATACCAATTAAATAGCCATTCCTTGACGCCAATATAAAAACCCATACTTATCAATGACAAACAAACTCACGCCGACACAGTAAAAAAACCTATGACTTAAGTTGTATATATACAATTTCCAGTACCGGCAGCCTGAAAAGGCTCTTGATTCGGTCCTGATGCTCAAATAGACAGTAGGCGCACAGTCACGCCATCCTGAATTTCCGCTCGCAAACCTCTATGCTCAAGGGAACTCGACGGCTCGCTTCATGGCCAAAGGCTGAAATCCGTCGCCACACGCTCATCGGGATACACACATGCAGGCAGAAAGTTTTTTCGAGTGGCTGGGCCGGGCACTGGGATCGGTGATCCGTTTTATCGTCGACGGACTGAGCGGGCTGTTCAACCTGTTGACCCACGCCGGCGGCAACTTCGTCGATGGCCTGGCCCGGGCCCTGGGCATGGACACCTCGCTGATCAGCATCCTGATCCTGATCATCGGCCTGATGTTCCTCTACTCGGCGGTCCGCGCCTTCATGCGCGCTTCGATCATTTTCGGCATCATCTGGCTGGTGCTCGGGCTCTGGCTGCTGAGTTGGATCATCCACTGACGCTCACCACGCCCGCCAAGGCCGGCGCTACAATGCGCGCTCTTTCAAGGAGCCTGCATGTCCACCCTGATCGCTGACTGGCGCGACCGCCCAACCCACCGCAAGGTCTGGGCCCTCGCCGCGCCGATGATCCTGTCGAATATTTCCGTTCCCCTCGTGGCCCTGGTCGACAGCACCGTGATCGGCCACCTGCCCCATGCCCATCAACTGGGTGCCGTGGCGGTAGGGGCCAGCCTGTACATTTTCCTGGCCTGGGCCATGGGTTTCCTGCGCATGGGCTCCACCGGATTCGCCGCGCAGGCCGCCGGTCGCGGCGACGGCACGGCGTTGCGGCAGATCCTCTTGCAGGGACTGCTGTTGAGCCTGGGGCTGGCGGCCTTCCTCGGGGTGATCGCCCTGCCCTTCAGCGATCTGGCGCTGAAGGTCATGCAACCCTCCGTCGAGCTGCACCAGTTGACCCTGGACTTCTTCCACACACGGCTGTTCGGACTGCCGGCGGCCCTGGCCAGCTATGCTCTGGTCGGCTGGTTCCTCGGTACCCAGAACGCCCGTGCGCCGCTGGCGATCCTGCTGACCACCAACCTGATGAATATCGCGCTGAACCTGTGGTTCGTGCTCGGTCTCGACTGGGGCGTGGTCGGCTCGGCCCGCGCCTCGGTCATCGCCGAATGGAGCGGCGCCCTGCTCGGCCTGGCGCTGACCGGCAAGGCCTTGCGCACCCACCCTGGCAAGGTCGCCTGGGCCGCGCTGGCGCTGTGGCAGAACTGGCGGCCGTTGCTGACGGTGAACCGCGACATATTCATTCGCAGCATGGCCCTGCAATCGGTGTTTTTCCTGATCACGGTGCAAGGCGCCCGGCTCGGCGACGCCACCGTCGCGGCCAATGCCTTGCTGCTCAACGGTCTGTTGCTGACAGCGCACGCCCTCGATGGCCTGGCCCATGCGGTGGAAGCCCTGTGCGGCCATGCCATCGGCGCCCGCGAACGGCAGACCCTGCGCCGATCGCTGGTGGTTGCCGCCGGCTGGTCACTGCTGGCCAGCCTCGCCTTCGCCCTGCTGTTCCTGCTCGGCGGCCACCTGTTCATTACCCTGCAGACCGATATCCCCAGCGTACGCGAAACCGCTTTCGGCTACCTGCCTTACCTCGCCGTATTGCCCTTGATCGCCGTCTGGAGCTACCTGCTCGACGGCCTGTTCATCGGCGCCACGCGGGCCAGGGAAATGCGCGATGCCATGCTCCTGAGCGTGCTGCTCAGCCTGCCCTTTGCCTGGGTCTTGAGCAGCCATGGCAATCACGGCCTGTGGATAAGTTTCCTGTTGTTCATGCTGCTACGCAGCCTGACCCTGGCCGCCTGTGCCTTGAAGCTGCGCAAGCAGGATCGCTGGTTCGACAGCCCGGCTCACTGAGCCCGGCTATCACTCGCACCCAGGCCGTCAGCCGTGTGTCCGACTCCAGGCCTGGCGCAGGTTTTCCAGGCGTTCACCGGGCGTCTCACCCTGCAGGCCAGGCGGAAATGACGCCGCCGGATACTGCGCGCGCAGACCCAGCCAGTCATCGAGGGTCGCGCTGTCGCGGAAGCCCTGGGCGACGCCTTCCTGCAGATGGTGCCAGGTCTTGCCGTAATCGTGGCCGCTGGCACAGCTCCACTGATAGGCATGTCGCTCCAGCAGGCAGGCCTGCAAGCGCCGTTGCTGCATGGCGCCGAGAAACTCCCGATGCCCCAGGGCGGGCCCCTCCAGGCGTGGATTGATCAGTTGCTGCCAACCGAGACTGCCAACGGCCTTGTCGGCCCAGGTGCCGCCGTGCCAGTAGAGCAGGATGATCGGCCCGAGCCAACGGCTCAGCTCGTGGGCATCCGCGCCATCGAAGAAGTAGCTGGCCGTCTGCGGGTTGTAGTAACTGAGCACACCCTGGCGCTGCGCATCGAAACGCACCACCAGCATCTGCCGCAAATGCGCGAGCAGGGTCGCCACCGGTACACGGCTGAGCAGGAACAGCCCGGCCCATTGCCGGGGTCGGGTCTGGCTCAGCTTTGCCAACTGACAGTCCGCGGCCAGCTTCACCAGCCGCGGCCCCCAGTCACGCACGCCATGGAACGGCGTGCCTTCGAACAGCAAGTGGCTCTCATAGCTGGCGTAGCGTTCCCGCAACGCCGCGACCAGCCCCGGAGCGCCGGGAATGTCCAGGAGCAGCCACAGCGTACCGGGCGTCGCCGGATCATCGCTGATCATGAGACACCGCCCTGGCCACCCGCCACGGTGCCCGGACAATCCCAGGAAGCCGGCCGGCCGCCAGCAAACGCGGGTTGGCTTAAAAGCACCAGTGGATGCCCCTCGCGCAGCAGCTCGAATGCCGACCCGCCAGGGCAACGTTGCGTGATCGCCGGTGCCGGGCTCGAGTGCAGGGCATCGCAGCGGCCAACGATTCGCGGTTGATCCGGATCGCCTTCGAGGAAACGCACCCAGATCGCGGTACCCGGCTCAAGCCCCGCCGCAAAGGCCTGGCGCTCGCCTGCCGTCGACTGGGCAAGCGGCAGCCAGCAGTCACCCTGGCTGGCCCCCTCGCCCTGATAGAACGCCAGCAACTGCACGGCCACCCGCCCCTGCGCATCGCACCTGGCCCTACGCTTGTCCGCCGCGACCACCCAGGCCCGGAACAGGCCGGACAACAGCGGCCTCGGGTAGCGGTCCGGGGTACGCAAGGCCACCTCCCAGGAGGTGGCGCGAAAGATGTTGCTGTAGATCATCGACCGCGGATCCAACGGGTTGCTGTCCCCACGATGCTCAAGGGCCGTGAGCAGCCAGAGGCGGTTCCACGGCGCACAAGGGTGGCCCGACAACGGCATGAAGCTGGCGCAGTGCAGCCCCGGAAGATCGCTTTCGCCCTGCGCCGACTCCTGGGCACGTCCGGCGCGTCGGCGGGCATCTCCCGACAGATTGACGCAGAAATCCCGGATACCCGCGCCCTCCTCCGGACAGAAACGTGCCTCGTGCACACGACGCAAGGCCCCCAGGCTGTCGGCAAACACCAGTCGATGACGGTCACGGGCGTGCTGGAAGTGAAAGTGAATACCTTCTTCGGCACACAGCCGCTGGATGAACTGCAGGTCGGACTCGTCGAACTGCACGCAATACGGGCGCAGGGTGCAGCGGCCCTTGAGGGCAAAGCGAAAGGCATCCTCGCCCAGGCCATGCTCGCCGAGCACCTGGGCAATGATGCCGGGCACCGATCGCTGCTGGAACAGTCGTCGTCGCCAGCGCTGTGCCAGGCAACCCAGGCGCGGGCCCAGGTGCAGGCGGTAATGGTCTCGCGCCAGGCCGCCACAACGCAGATTGATACCCTGGATCTGTCCGTGGATGCCCTGGCCGTTCGCCCCCAGGGCCAGGAAACAACTGCGGTACATCAATCCGCCCAGGTCCGCTGCGGCCTCCTCGTCAAGCACATCCACCTCGAAAGAGAACAGCTCGCTGACGGCCTCGTGACCACTGAAGGAGGTGACAGTCAGCGCATGGGACAAGCCGGCAACATCCAGACGAAAGAACGACTCGGTGACTGGATCGAACATTGGCTTTCCTCTACATGGACCTACGGAACCAGCTTGGGATTCTCGCCGACAGACAAGACCGAGTAGAGGGTCGAAGAGGTGTTAGAGAAATTGCCTACGCAAAACGCGGAAGCGAAGAAGCCATCACTTTGCCGTTAGCCAATAAAAAACCCACCGCCAAGGGTGGGTTTTTCGACAATCAGATGCCGCCTACATAATCAAAGGAAAAAGCCCTTTGCCGAAAGAGCTTTTTCCGAGGAACTTTCGGCCTTACCTCAAGAAGACAGGTAGGAAGAACGGGTCAGGCCGAGACGCAGGGCGTCGAGGTACTGGGTCCGCTCTTTCACACTGATATTGGCGCTCGCCACTTTGTCGCGGTAATGCGTCATCAGTTCTTCCGGCGACAAGTGCACATAACGCAGCATGTCCTCGATGGTGTCGTGGGTCTCGATACCGGCGTGGTACACGCTGCCATCGGCGTTCTGGTAGATGTTCACCGAGTCGGTATCACCGAACAGGTTGTGCATGTCACCGAGAATTTCCTGGTAGGCACCCACCAGGAAGATCCCCAGCAAGTAGTCTTCGCCTTCGTTCAGCGCATGCACCGGCAAGCTGGTCTCGATGCTCTGCTCGTCGACATACTGCTTGATCTTGCCGTCGGAGTCGCAGGTCAGGTCTTGCAGCACCGCACGGCGCAGCGGCTCTTCGTTCAGGCGGTGCAGCGGCAGGATCGGCAGCACCTGGCCGATGGCCCAGGTGTCGGGCAGGCTCTGGAACACCGAGAAGTTGCAGATGTACTTGTCGGCCAGCTTGTCGTTGAGTTCGTCGAGCACCTGGCGATGCGAGCGCTGGCGGGCCTTCAACGAGTTGTGCAGGCGTCGGCAGACGGCGAAGTAGCACTGCTCGGCCAGGGCTTTTTCGGCCAGGGTCAGCTTGCCGTCGGCATACTGGGTGGCCACGTCGCTCATGTAGTGCGTGGCGCGCCAGTAGGTTTCGGTGACCATCTCGATATCGGTCGGGCCCAGCAGTTCCACCAGCCACTGCACGGTTTCCGGCAGGTTCTCCGGGTTGTCGATATGCGGCACGTCGTCGTTGTGCTTCTCGACGTCGGTCACCTGCACCACCAGCATGGCGTGGTGGGCGGTCAGCGAGCGGCCGCTTTCCGAGAAGATGTTCGGATGCGGCAGGTTCTGCGCATCGCAGAACTCCTTGAGCATGCCGACCACGACACCAGCATAGTCATCCATGTCGTAGTTGATCGAACTGGCGTTGCGCGAGTGGGTGCCATCGTAGTCGACACCCAGGCCGCCACCGACGTCGATATGGTCCACCGGCAGGCCGAGGTTGCGCAGTTCGCCGTAATAACGGATCGCTTCCTTGAAACCGTACTGGTAGTCCGCCAGGTTGGCGATCTGCGAACCCATGTGGAAGTGCAGCAGGCGAATGCCCTGGTCCAGGCCGGCCGCGCGGAAACGCTCGACCACCGACAGCAGTTGCGCCGCCGACAGGCCGAACTTGGACTTCTCGCCACCGGTGTCGGCCCACTTGCTCGAAGCCAGGGAGGACAGACGTACCCGCAGGCCGACCTGGGGCTTGACCTTGAGGGACGCCGCCTCTTCGATCACCAGTTCGACTTCGGATTCTTTCTCGATCACGATAAAGACGTTGTGGCCGAGCTTCTGGCCCATCAAGGCCAGACGGATGAACTCGCGGTCCTTGTAGCCGTTGCAGACGATGGTGCCGCCTTTCGGCGCCAGCGCCAGCACGGCCAGCAGTTCCGGCTTGGAGCCGGCTTCCAGGCCGATGGAGACGTCCTGGGTGGCGATGATGTTCTCGATCACCGCTTCCTGCTGGTTGACCTTGATCGGGTACAGCGCGGTGTACTTGCTCTGGTATTCCAGGCGTTCGATGTTGGCGTCGAACGCACCGGTCAACTGGCGCACGCGGTCCTGCAGGATATCCGGGAAACGTACCAGCAGCGGCAGGGACAAGCCGCTCTTGCGTAACTCGTCGACCTGCTCGAAGAGGTCGATAGGCGAACTGCTTGGACCGTTCGGACGAACTTCGACGCGACCGGCGTCATTGATCGCGAAATACCCGGCCCCCCAATGGCGAATCCCATAAACACTGCGGCTGTCCGCAACTGTCCATTGGCTGCCATCGTCTTTGCGTGTGCGTCGTACGGACATCGAAGTCCCCTATAAAGAAGTCAAATAACGCCACCTGGATCCAGGCTGCGCGCAGTCTAAAGAATGAAAATGACGATTCGCCTGCATGCAAGGGTTGTGACCTTGAATCCAGTACCGAGTTTAGAGGCTGTTCGGGAACAGGCTCTGTGAAAACCATGGGGACGACCGCCAGGCCACGTTCAGCCGGGCCGGCAGGTCAACTTCACGGTGGTTTTCACAGAGGCTGCTAGCCGCCGGACTTCTTCGCCTTGAAACCGTGTTTGCCCAGTTCCGCCAACAGCAACTCGACGTGATCGCCCTGGATCTCGATGACGCCATCCTTCAAGGCGCCGCCGGTACCACAGCGTTTCTTCAACGTGGTTGCCAGTTCCCTGAGGGCGTCTTCGGCCAGGGGCACGCCGGTGATGGTGGTCACCGTCTTGCCGCCACGGCCCTTGCTTTCGCGACGCACGCGGGCAATGCCGTCACCGGCGGGGATCTGGGTTTGTTTGCAGATACAGGCGGCCACCGGCTGGCTACAGTCCGGGCAATGTCGACCTGCGTCGGTGGAGAACACCAGGCCGCCGAGGGCGGCGAAGGATGCGGCTTTTTTGGCCACCGGCAATCCTCTTGGGAGGACAAAGACTGGTCGTCGCGCCTGGGCAGGCGTCCGCGACCGCGAAGCCCCACTCAGGCAGGGGCAGCGCAACTCAAGCGGCCAGGCCGCTTGAGCTTGAAAAGTCGCGCAGTGTAACGGCAAAAAGCCGATGACCCAAGAGCCAATCGGCGCCATTTCATGAAGGTTTTGCGACCTCCGTCGCCTGGCCCTGCAAATAGCGCTTCAACGCCGCCAGGGAGTCCGGGCAATAAGGCTTCTGCGCCGTTTCGGCCAGGGCGGCGGCGACCGGGATGAAACGCGCTTCCAGCACTTCTTCCGGCTGCAGCCGCAACGGCCCGTCCCAGACGGCACTGAACACCGCGCACCAGAGCCGGTTGCCCGGCTGGTCGAAGAAAAAATGCTCATGGGCGGTCAGCGGCACGCCCCCCACGCCCAACTCTTCCTCCAGCTCGCGGGCCGCCGACTCGGCGTAGCTTTCATCGGCCTGGACCATGCCGCCCGCCGCCACATCCCAGTAACCGGGATAGATGGCCTTGCTCAGGGTACGGCGATGCACGCACAACTCGCCGGCCGAATTGAACAACAGGACATAGGTGCCGCGGCCGATAAGGCCGCGCTCGCGCAACTCGGCCCGGCCGAGAGCACCGAGTAACCGGTCCTCGCCATCGACCCAGGCGATCTGTTCGGCATCGGAGGCGGCGCGGTGCGCAGCCTCCCTCGGGGAGACATTCATCGATCAGCCCTGGTTGAGCAGTTGGCGCAGGTCGATCACCGCGGCGTTGGCCCGCGAGATGTAGTTGGCCATGACCAGCGAGTGGTTGGCGAGAATGCCGAAGCCGCTGCCGTTGAGGATCATCGGGCTCCACACCGGCTCCTGCGACGCCTCCAGCTCACGGATGATCTGCCGCACGCTGACGGTGGCATTCTTCTTCGCCAGCACGTCGGCGAAATCGACCTCGATGGCCCGCAACAGGTGCGACAGCGCCCAGGCCTGGCCACGGGCCTCGTAGAACACGTTGTCGATCTGCAACCACGGCGTCTCGACCACCTCTTCATCGACCTGCGGCGCCTGGCCGGGGATCACGCTTTCGGTTTTCAGCGCGGTATTGAGCTTGACCCGTCCGACACTGGCCGACAGACGCTGGGACAACGAGCCCAGGCGCGTGGCGACATCGCCGAGCCAGTTGTTCAGGTTATCGGCGCGGGCATAGAACAGCGCGTTGTTCTGGTTCGGATCGGACAGGCGGGCCTGGTAGCGGCTCAGGGAGTTGATCCCTTCCTGGTATTCCGACTCACTGGACGGCAGCATCCAGCTCTTGTTGTCGAAGTTGAAGCGCGGCTCGGCCTTGGCCAGGTCGGCGTCTTCGGCCGACTGCGACTGCGAACGGGCGAAATCCTTGCGCAGGGCGCGGGTCAGATCGCGGACCTGGACCAGCACGCCGTATTCCCAACTGGGGATATTGTCCAGCCAGAGGCCAGGCGGAAAGCGGTCGTTGGAGAGATAACCGCCCGGCTTGGTCAACAGGGTACCGGCAACGGTCTTGAGGGTTTCCACCGTGGTAAAGCCCACGACCATCTTGCGCCCTTCCTTCTCGGCGGCGATCTGGGCGTTCTGCTGCACGGGAAACAGCGCAGGCTCCTGGCTCCAGTACCAGCCGAGCAGGATCGTCACCACCAGGTACAACCCGATCAGGGTCGCCAGGGCACGACTGAACAGCAGGCCGCCGAAATAGCCGCGGGTCGCCGACTTGGGTTCGGCAGCACGATCCGGCGCGCTGCCTGCGCGTTTTTTCCAGTCCAGCATGGCTCTATCCTTTCAATCACTTGAGTTCATCGGTTCGACCACAACCCTACTCCATCGTGCCTTGCCTGCCTCGGCTTAAATCAACCCGGGCAAATAAAACCAGACACGGCAGCGTTGCCATCCGTCGGGCAACTATAAATCAAGCCGCCCCGGGACGCTTCACACAAGCGCCATCCAATTGGCGATGCCCGCCACACAAGGCCTGCGGGGCGACCGATCGGTCACCAAATGAATCGGATAAATTGACACGTGGCACGTGTATTGACAGAAAGAGGTGCTAGCATAGAGCCACCAGTTATTCCTCCGTCGTTCGTCTAACCAGTAGTCAGGATATGACCGAGCCAGAAGACCCCAGTCGCGAGCGCCTCAAGCATCACTTTGCCCAGCGGGTCATTCATCAGGCACGTCAGATTCTGGAGATATGGCAACGTCTGCAGCGCAGCGAGTGGTCGAGCAGCGACATGTCCGAACTCAGCGAAGCGAACCTGCGCCTGCTGCGTTTCGCCGAACGTTTCGAGCAACCGGAACATACCCAGTTGGCCCATGGCATCAGCCGCTCGCTGGAAGCGGTGGACGCCAACCGCGGCCGCCTGAGCAGCGGCCTGATCACCGAACTCAATCGCCTGATGCAACGCCTGTCGCGCACCGGTCTGCGCCACGGCGACCAGCTCGACCAGACCTTCCTGCCGCCGCTGCGCAAACCGGTCTATGTGATGCTGCAGGACCACGAGCGCGCCGAGCGACTGGCCAAGCAACTGGAGTTCTTCGGCCTCAGCGCCCAGTCGCTGGACAGTGTCGCCGCATTCCGTTCGTCCATGGCCGAGCGCCTGCCGGCGGCGATCGTCATGGACGTCGACTTCAGCGGCAACGGCATGGGCCTGCACCTGGCGGCCGAAGCCCAGCTCGGCCTCGAACAGAAACTGCCGCTGCTGTTTTTCAGCCTGCACGAAACCGATACGCCGACCCGCCTGGCCGCCGTGCGCGCCGGGGGCCAGGAGTTCCTCACCGGGACCCTGGAGGCCTCCAGCCTGCTGGAGAAAATCGAAGTCCTGACCTGCGTTGCCCAATATGACCCCTACAAGGTCCTGGTCATCGATGACTCGCGGGCCCAGGCGCTGCACACCGAGCGCCTGCTCAATAGCGCCGGGATCGTCACCCGCACGTTGATCGATCCGATCCAGGCCATGGCCGAACTGGCGGATTTCCAGCCCGACCTGATCATCCTCGACATGTACATGCCGGCCTGTACCGGTACCGAGCTGGCCAAGGTGATCCGCCACAACGACCGTTATGTCAGCGTGCCGATCATCTACCTGTCCGCCGAGGACGACCTGGACAAGCAACTCGACGCCATGAGCGAAGGCGGCGACGACTTCCTGACCAAGCCGATCAAGCCGCGCCACCTGATCACCACCGTGCGCAACCGCGCGGCACGGGCGCGCAACCTCAAGGCGCGGATGGTCCGCGACAGCCTGACCGGCCTGTACAACCACACCCATATCCTGCAACTGCTCGAAGACTGCAGCTTCCGCGCCCGTCGCGAATGCAAGCCGCTGAGTTTCGCCATGCTCGATATCGACCACTTCAAGCGGGTCAACGACAGCCACGGCCACCCCATGGGCGACCGGGTGATCAAGAGCCTGGCGCTGTTTCTCAAGCAGCGCCTGCGCAAGACCGACTTTATCGGCCGTTATGGCGGCGAAGAGTTCGCCATCGTCATGCCCGACACCGACCTGGAGTCGGCCTACAAGGTGCTGGATGAGATTCGCCAGCGCTTCGCCGAAATCCATTACCCGGCGCAACCGCAGGACCTGTGGTGCACCTTCAGCGCCGGGGTGGTCGAACTGCATGAAGACAGCGACAGCCTGATGATGGCGACCCAGGCCGACGAGGCGCTCTACCGCGCCAAGCATGCCGGGCGCAACCGCGTGCAGGTCGCACGGCAAAGTGCCAGCTTTTCATCGGATTCGACCGACTCCGTCATGACACTGTAACCAAACAGCAATAACTTCAGGCACTTACCACTACTTGTCGTGGATAGAATCCTGAATGCGCCTGAAGCTGCTGACCAATCTCAACACCCTGTTGCTCGTTGCCGTGTGCCTGGCACTCGGCGCTACGCTCTGGTGGTCGCAACAGGCGCTGGAACGTCCCTATCAGTTGATGGAGCGCTACCTCGGCCTGTCGCAGCAGTTCCAGAACCAGGCGGCGCGCAATATCGAGGACTACCTGGGCAGCGGCGACGCCTTGCGCCTGAGCAGTGCGAGCCAGGCCATCGAAGCGATCGAACAGGAACTCGCCGCCCTGCCGCCGTCGATGACCGCAACCCTGCACCCCAGCCTCGCCGCCCTGAACGACTTCAGCAAGACCGACCTGCTGGCCGCCGGCAAGCTGGCCGGTGATCCGCAAGCCCTGCTGCTGCAAGCCGAGCGCGAACTGGGGGGCAACCTCGAACAACTGACCCAGTACGCTACCGGCGCCAAAAGTCCCGAGGCCGCGGCCTACCTGCCACCGCTGCTGGCGGCGTCCTCGCACCTGGCCAAGCTCTCGTTGGCCCGGGACAAACTGGTCAGCAGCGGCCGCAGCGAGCTGGCCGCCGATGTCGAGCGCGAACTGGCCAGTATCAGCACCCAGGCCGGACAGCTGGAAGCCCTGCCCCTGCTGGGCGTGACCTCGAGCAGCGAATCCAACACCGACGACTTCAGCGCCATGATGGGCCTGGAGAGCAGCGAGAAAACCGTCGCCACCGACACCGGCGTCGACCTCAAGCGCGAGCTGCACAGCCTGCTGACCCGCTATCCGGCCGAACTGACCCGCACCCGCGAACAGATCCAGCGCCGGGCCGACCTGGCCACCGCGACCCACCTGAAGATCAGCGCCGTGCAACAGGCCATCGCCGCACTGGAGCCGGTGGTGCGTGCCCAGCACGGCAAGATCCAGGGCGAAGTGCGGCTGATGCAGGGCGTGATGATCGGCCTGATCCTGCTGATCGCCCTGTTGATCGATACCCTGCAGCGCAAGCTGGCACGGGTGCTGACCAACCTCGCCCCGGCCCTGTCGACCTGGGCCGAGGGCGATTTCAGCCGGGATATCCAGTTGGGCAAGACCAACCGCGAACTGCACGATATCGAAGCCTCGCTGAACCGCCTGCGCGCCTACCTGGTGGATCTGGTGGGGACCATTCGCCAGAACGCCGAGCAGGTCGCCGGCAGCAGCCGCGCCCTGGCCGAACTGAGCAGCGGCCTGCATAGCGGGGCCGAGCGCCAGGCCGGCGATACCGCACAGATTCGCGACTCTCTGGGCGAACTGGAAGCGACCATCCAGCAGGTGGCCGGCGATGCCAGCCAGGCCGCGGATGCCAGCCGCAGCGCCGGCGCGGCGGTGGAGCACGGGCAGAAGGTCATCGGCCTGAGCCTGGCCGGCCTGCACTCGCTGGTGGGCGAAGTGCAAGGCAACGCACAGATGATCGAACACCTGGCCGAGGAGTCCGCGACCATCGGTGGCGTGCTGACGGTGATCCGCTCGATTGCCGACCAGACCAACCTGCTGGCGCTCAACGCCGCCATCGAAGCCGCGCGCGCCGGGGAAATGGGGCGCGGCTTCGCGGTGGTCGCCGAAGAAGTCCGTACCCTGGCCCAGCGCACCGCCGGCGCCACCGGGGAAATCCAGACCCTGATCGCCGGCTTGCAGAGCGCCGCCCGCCAGTCGGTGGAAGGCATGCGCGCGCAGGTCGAGCACGCCGAGGCGACCGCCGACCAGGCCCAGGCCGCCGATGGCGCGCTGGATGAAATCGTCGGCGCGATCCAGACCATTTCCGATACCGCGGTGCGCATCGCCGACGTCACCTCGCAGCAGAGTGGCGCGGTCAGTGAAATCCGCGACCACAGCGAACGCATCCACCAGCTGGGCGGCGACAACCTACTGCGCATCGGCGAGGGCCGCAGCCAGGGTGAGCGCCTGCTGGAACTGGGCACGGAGTTGCATACGGCGGTGCAAGCCTTCCGCGTTTAATCCCCTCGCGGCGGCGGCGCACTTGGTTATCATGCGTGTTCTTCCGATTCGCGAGATCGCCATGCGCCGCCTGTTCTGCCTGATGCTCCTGCTGTGCGCTTTCCCGGCCTTCAGCGCCAGCCTGCTCGACGGCCGTCCCAGCTCGACCCTGGGCGCCGTCAACAACAGCAAGGACTTCCTGCCCGTACATGAAGCCTTCCAGCTGAGCCTGGTCAGCAGCACGCCGCAAGCGATCACCCTGCGTTTCGTCCCCACCGAAGGGTATTACCTGTACCGCCACCGCTTCCAGTTCCGCCCCGAGCCGGCGGATATCCAGCTGGGCGCCGCACAATTGCCCGCTGGAGAGCAGAAACACGACGAGTACTTCGGCGATGTCGAGGTCTATCACGGCATTCTCGATGTCACCCTGCCCCGCTCCGCCGGCGACACTCGCGCCTTTACCCTCGCGGTGACCTACCAGGGCTGCGCCGACAAGGGCCTGTGCTACCCGCCGGAAACCGAACGCCTGCGCATCGACGGCAGCACCGCGCCTTCCGCTGCGGCCCCCGCCGCGGGCAAGACATCCTGGAGCTGGAGCGCACTGGCGCTGTTCTTCCTCGGCGGCCTGGCACTGACCTTCACCCCCTGCGTCCTGCCAATGCTGCCGATCATTTCCGGCTTCGTGCTGCACGGTCGCGTCAGCGGTGTGCGCGGTTTCAAGCTGTCGCTGGCCTATGTGCTGGCGATGGCCGCCTGCTTCGCCCTGCTGGGCGCGCTGATGGGCCTGTTCGGCGCCCAACTGAACCTGCAGGCACGCCTGCAATCGGCCTGGGTGCTGGTGCCCTTTGCCGGTTTCTTCGTGGTGTTCGCCCTGGCGATGTTCGGCCTGTTCGAGTTGCAACTGCCCCAGGCCATCAGCGGCCGCCTGAACCGGCTGGCCAGCGGCACCCAGGGCGGCTCGCTGTGGGGAGCGGCGGTGCTCGGCGTGGTCTCCAGCCTGCTGGTTTCGCCCTGTGTTTCCGCGCCCCTGGCCGGCGCCCTGCTGTATATCAGCGCCAGTGGCGACGCCCTCGGCGGCGCCTTGAAACTCTTCGCCCTGGGCCTGGGCATGGGCACGCCACTGCTGCTGGTCGCTACCGGCGGCGCGGCCTGGCTGCCGAAAAGCGGGCCGTGGCTGGTCACGGTGAAGAACGCCATCGGCGTGCTGTTGCTCGGGGTCGCACTGTTCCTGCTCAGCCGCGTCCTGCCCGGCCCGATCACCCTGTTGTTGGGTGGTTTGCTCGCCGCGGGTGTCGCGCTTTTTCTCGGCGCCCTGGAGTTCGTCGAGAAAACCGCCAGGCAGCGCCTCGCGCAACTGTTCGGCCTGTTCCTGCTGGCCTACGCCCTGAGTTGCTGGTACGGCGCCTTCAGCGGCCAGAGCAACCCGTTCCAGCCCATCGGCCGGACACCGCCTGCCACCGGCATGTCGCCAACCACCAGCAGCCAATGGCAGACCATCAGCACCCCGGCTGAACTCGACAGCGTCCTGGCCGCGGCCAAAAGCGCCGGCCAGCCACTGCTGCTGGACTGGTACGCCGACTGGTGCATCAGTTGCAAAGTCATCGAACATGAAGTGCTTAACGAGGCGAACGTCCTCGAAAAGCTGCAAGACTACCGGCTGGTGCGTTTCGATATCACCGCCAGCAACGCCGAACAACGCGCCCTGCTCGACCGCTACCAGCTGTTCGGGCCGCCGGCGCTGATGTTTTTTGGCAGAGACGGCAGCGAAAGGACCGAGGCCAGGGTCATTGGCGAGATCAATGCGCGGGACTTCGTCGAACGTGTCGCGAAAGCGAATGACCATTTTTAACAAATGAGTCACAAACTTCGCGCAAACATCGGACATCGTGCTGGCTATTGCAGTTAACTGGACAGTCATCCGGGCTTTGCGGCATAGTCGGCGCGCACTGACAACTGCGCACGGATAACAAGGAAACAATCGATGGCGACCCTACTGGTCCTGCACGGACCCAACCTGAACCTGCTGGGCACCCGCGAGCCTGGCGTCTACGGCGCGGTCACACTGCCCGAGATCAACCAGGATCTGGAACGTCGGGCCCGGGAGGCCGGGCACCATCTCATGTATCTGCAGAGCAACGCCGAGTACGAATTGATCGACCGGATCCACGCCGCGCGCAGCGAAGGCGTGGACTTCATCCTGATCAATCCAGCAGCTTTTACACATACAAGCGTCGCATTACGTGACGCGCTGCTGGCGGTGAGCATCCCATTCATCGAAGTGCATTTGTCGAACGTGCATAAACGCGAACCTTTCCGCCATCACTCCTACTTCTCGGATGTTGCGGTAGGTGTGATCTGCGGCCTTGGCGCCAGCGGTTACCGACTGGCCCTGGAGGCCGCCCTGGAACAGCTTGAAAGAACGGCAACAGCTTGAACGACAAGCGATAAACGCCCCTGACCGACCCTTGGGAGTTGATGATTCATGGATATCCGTAAAGTTAAGAAATTGATCGAATTGCTGGAAGAGTCCGGTATCGACGAACTCGAGATCAAGGAAGGCGAAGAGTCCGTACGCATCAGCCGCCACAGCAAGACCCCGGCGCAGCAGTACTACGCTCCGATGCCTGCCCAGGCTCCAGCTCCAGTCGCCGCCCCGGCTGCTCCGGTTGCCGCTGCCGCCGCGCCTGAAGCCGCTGGCGCACCGAAGCTGAACGGCTTCGTGGTCAAGTCGCCGATGGTCGGTACTTTCTACCGCACCCCGGCCCCTACTTCGCCAGCGTTCGTCGAAGTCGGCCAGACCGTCAAGAAAGGCGACACCATCTGCATCGTCGAAGCGATGAAGATGATGAACCACATCCAGGCCGAAGCCAGCGGTGTGATCGAATCCATTCTGGTAGAAAACGGTCAGCCGGTTGAGTATGACCAGCCGCTGTTCACCATCGTTTGAACCGCGGAGCGCCTTCGATGTTGAAACCTGCGAAGCTGGAAAAAGTCCTGATCGCCAACCGCGGCGAGATCGCCCTGCGTATCCTGCGCGCCTGTAAGGAAGAGGGCATCAAGACCGTCGCTGTTTACTCGACGGCCGATACGGAACTGATGCACGTGAAACTGGCGGACGAAAGCATCTGCATCGGCCCGCCCCTGGCTACCCGCTCGTACCTGAATATCCCGAACATCATCGCGGCCGCCGAAGTCACCGGCGCCACGGCGATTCACCCGGGCTACGGCTTCCTCGCGGAAAACGCCGATTTCGCCGAACAGGTCGAGAAATCCGGTTTTGCCTTCATCGGCCCGAAAGCCGACACCATTCGCCTGATGGGCGACAAGGTATCGGCCAAGTCGGCCATGATCGCCGCCGGCGTACCGACCGTTCCCGGTTCCGACGGCCCGCTGCCTGAAGACCCGGAAACCGCCCTGCGCATCGGTCGCGAAGTCGGCTACCCGGTGATCATCAAAGCCGCTGGCGGCGGCGGTGGTCGCGGCATGCGCGTGGTGCACAGCGAAGACGAGCTGATCGAAGCGGCCAAGCAGACCCGCGAAGAAGCCGGTGCCTGGTTCAGCAACCCGATGGTCTACCTGGAAAAGTTCCTGACCAACCCACGTCACGTGGAAGTCCAGGTGCTCTCCGATGGCCAGGGCCATGCGATCCACCTCGGTGACCGCGACTGCTCGCTGCAACGTCGTCACCAGAAAGTCCTGGAAGAAGCCCCGGCACCGGGCATCGACGAGCAAGCGCGGGCAGAAGTCCTGGCGCGCTGCGTCAAGGCCTGTATCGACATCGGCTACCGTGGTGCCGGTACTTTCGAGTTCCTGTACGAGAACGGCCGTTTCTACTTCATCGAGATGAACACTCGCGTACAGGTAGAGCATCCGGTATCGGAAATGGTCACCGGCATCGATATCGTCAAGGAGATGCTGAGCATCGCCGCTGGCAATCCGCTGTCGTACACCCAGGACGACGTGAAGATCCACGGCCACGCGCTGGAATGCCGGATCAACGCCGAAGACCCGAAGACCTTCATCCCGAGCCCTGGCCTGGTCAAGCATTTCCATGCCCCGGGCGGCAACGGCGTGCGGGTCGACTCGCACCTGTACAGCGGCTACAAGGTTCCGTCGAACTATGACTCCCTGATCGGCAAGCTGATCACCTGGGGCGCCACTCGCGACGAAGCCATGGCGCGCATGCGCAATGCCCTGGACGAAGTCGTCGTGGACGGGATCAAGACCAATATCCCGCTGCACCGCGACCTGGTTCGCGACGCCGGGTTCTGCGAAGGTGGTGTGAACATTCACTACCTGGAACACAAGCTCGCTCACCAGTGAGCCAGTGATCCAACACAAGGCCGCTTTCGAGCGGCCTTGTGGCGAGCGGGCTTGCCCGCGCTCGGCTGCGAAGCAGTCGTAAAACCGACTCACTCGGTCCACCTGGTGCACCGAATTCGCTGGTTTCAGGGGCGCTTCGCGCCCCAGCGCGGGCAAGCCCGCTCGCCATAACCCCCTCTTCTCCACCCGTAATGCCGATGACCGGGATGACGGTCGTCTTCTGCCTCCCGCTCGCGTAAACTGGCGCGCTTCTCGCAACCGAACCGGTTGCACATTCACTTTTTTCACAGGTGCCCGCCATGCCTTGGCTGCAAGTACGCCTCGCCATCAGCCCGGAACAAGCCGAAACCTACGAAGACGCTTTCCTTGAAGTCGGCGCTGTTTCGGTAACCTTCATGGATGCCGAAGATCAGCCGATTTTCGAACCCGAACTCAACACCACGCCCCTGTGGTCACACACCCACCTGCTGGCGCTGTTCGAAGGCGGCACCGAGGCGACCAGTGTCCTCGCGCACCTGGAACTGCTGACTGGCTCGCCACTGCCCGAGCACCACAGCGAAGTGATCGAGGACCAGGACTGGGAACGCAGCTGGATGGACAACTTCCAGCCCATGCGCTTCGGCCAGCGCCTGTGGATCGTGCCCAGCTGGCACGCCGCCCCGCAGCCGGACGCGGTCAACCTGTTGCTCGATCCGGGCCTGGCCTTCGGCACCGGCACGCACCCGACCACCGCACTCTGCCTGGAATGGCTCGACGGCCAGGACCTCAAGGACTGCAACGTCCTCGACTTCGGCTGCGGCTCGGGCATCCTGGCCATTGCCGCGCTGTTGCTCGGCGCCCGGGAAGCGGTCGGTACCGATATCGACGTGCAGGCCCTGGAAGCCTCGCGCGACAACGCCGGGCGCAACAACATCGCCGAGGAACTGTTCCCGCTGTATCTGCCGGAACAATTGCCGCAGGTACCGGCCGACGTGCTGGTCGCCAATATCCTCGCCGGCCCGCTGGTTTCCCTGGCCCCGCAACTGTCCACCCTGGTCAGGCCGGGCGGCCGCCTGGCGCTGTCCGGCATCCTCGCCGAACAGGGCGAGGAAGTGGCTGCCGCTTATGCCAAGGACTTCGATCTGGACCCGATTGCCGATCGCGATGGCTGGGTGCGCATCAGTGGTCGTCGGCGCTAGAATGGGCGCTTGGATAAACCGGATCGCCGCATGACCGACAGCTTCGTCACCCAGTGCCCGCATTGCCAAACCAGCTTCCGCGTCAGCCACGCTCAATTGAGCGTGGCGCGCGGGGTGGTTCGTTGCGGCTCCTGCCTGCAGGTGTTCAACGCCGCGCGGCAGTTGCTGGAGCAGCGTGCGGCCCGGGAAAGCGGGACAATCCCGCCGGCGGCACCTGCCGCGACCGCCGCGGTCGCGCCACCCGCGCCCCTGCTGCCAGCCGCACCACCCGCTCCGCCACCACGGGCCATCAGCCAGAAGCAGTGGACGACGCAAGAGCTGGACCTGGACAATCTGGACCTCGACGAAGAGCTGGCCCGCCTGGAACAGCGGGAAATCCAGCCGGCCAAGGCCTTCGGCGAACACAGCGGCAAGGGCGAGTCCTTCAGCGCGCGTCGCGACAGCGATGACGACGAGGCCCAATGGTCAGGCAGCCTGTTCAGCGAACCGGCCAGCGAACATGACGACATCGCCGACGACGAACCACCCACGCCAATCGCCCCGAGCAGGAGCGAGCGCAAGCCGGAGCAGTCCAGGTCCGAGCCATCCAGATCCGAACCGGCCAAGTCGAGCCGCACCGAACCGTCGCTGTCCTTCGATCTCGCCGATCTCGATGACGAACCCCAGGCCCCACGCCTGAAAATCGAAGACGACGAGCTGGAAGACGCCGCGATCCACGAGCCGCTGGACGCCGACGAGCACGACGAAGATGAACCCGCGGCCGGCAACCCGAAGAAAACCACGCGCACGCGCAGCGAGCCCGGCATGCACGACGACGTGCTGCTGGACCTCGAGGACGACCCGATCCATCTCGACTGGCAACGCCGCCGGTCACCCTGGGGCAGGCGCCTGTTGTGGCTGCTGCTGGTGCTCCTGGCCGCGGCGGCACTGGCCGGCCAGTACATTGCCTATCACTTCGACGAACTGGCGCGCCAGGACCAGTACCGGCCGTGGTTCCAGCAACTGTGCCCGGAAATCGGCTGCAAAGTGCCCTCCAAGGTCGATATCGCCCGGATCAAGAGCAGCAACCTGGTGGTGCGCAGCCACCCGGACTTCAACGGTGCACTGGTGGTGGACGCGATCATCTACAATCGAGCGTCGTTCTCCCAGCCCTTCCCGCTGCTGGAGTTGCGCTTCGCCGATCTCAACGGTCACCTGATCGCCAGCCGGCGCTTCAAACCCGGCGAATACCTGGGCGGCGACCTCAGCGGCCAGAGCGAAATGCCACCACAAACCCCGATCCATATTGCCCTGGACATCCTCGATCCAGGCGCCAAGGCCGTGAACTACAGCCTCAGCTTCCACTCGCCCGAGTGATTCAGGGCCCGTCGCGCTGTTCGGCGGTGTTTTTCCGGCAGCAACCAAACTGCTGGCGATAACGGAATAACTGTTCAGATTTTATCCAATTTTGCCTTTATCCGGTCATCGAGAGCGGGTATCATGCCAACCCTTTTTCGAACTCTAATGATCCGGCCCCACAACAGGGAAGTCCTATGTCGGCGGTACGCATCGGCCCATACACACTGCAGAACGGCTTGATTCTCGCCCCGATGGCGGGGGTCACCGACCAGCCCTTTCGTCAGCTTTGCCGACGCCTGGGCGCGGGCCTGGTGGTTTCGGAAATGGTAACCAGCGACATGAGCCTGTGGAACAGCCGCAAGTCGCGTCTGCGCATGATCCACGAAGGTGATCCCGAGCCCCGCTCGGTACAGATCGCCGGTGGTGATGCACAGATGCTGGCGGATGCGGCCCGGGCCAACGTCGAGCTGGGGGCACAGATTATCGATATCAACATGGGCTGTCCGGCCAAGAAGGTCTGTAACAAGGCCGCCGGCTCCGCCCTGTTGAAGGATGAAGACCTGGTGAGGGAGATCCTGCATGCCGTCGTGGCGGCAGTCGATGTCCCGGTCACCTTGAAGATACGGACCGGCTGGGACCGGGCGAACAAGAACGGCCTGACGGTGGCGAAGATCGCCGAGCAGGCGGGCATTACCGCCCTGGCGGTGCACGGACGGACCCGTGCCGACCTGTACACCGGCGAAGCCGAGTACGACACCATTGCCGCGATCAAGCAGGCGGTGTCGATCCCGGTCTTCGCCAACGGCGATATCGATTCGGCTGAAAAAGCCCGGTACGTGCTGCAAGCGACCGGTGCCGACGGCCTGTTGATCGGCCGTGCCGCCCAGGGGCGGCCATGGATTTTTCGTGAGATCGAGCATTTTCTGCGTACCGGCGAAACCCTCCCGGCACCGGAGCTGTTCGAAGTGGAACGCATTCTGCTAGAGCATCTGGCCGCGCTGCATGCCTTCTATGGGGAGGTCATGGGCGTCCGCATTGCCCGCAAGCATGTCGGCTGGTATCTCGCAACCTTGCCGGGCGCCAGGGAGTTTCGCGCCCACTTCAATCGTTTGGAAGATACGGAAGCACAGTGCGCCAACGTTCGTGAGTTCTTTGCCGAACGTTACAAGAGCCTGGTGACAGGGGACGGAGAGGGGGTGGCCGCATGACGATGATGACCGAGACTTTAGTGAGTGGAACAACGCCCGTGAGCGACAACGTCAATTTGAAACAGCACCTCAATACGCCGAGCGAAGAAGGCCAGACCCTTCGCGGTAGCGTCGAGAAGGCGCTGCACAATTATTTCGCCCACCTTGAGGGCGCGGCCGTCACGGACGTGTACAACCTGGTGCTCTCCGAAGTCGAGGCTCCCCTGCTCGAAAGCGTGATGAACTACGTCAAGGGCAACCAGACCAAGGCCAGTGAGCTGCTCGGTCTGAACCGCGGCACCCTGCGCAAGAAACTCAAGCAGTACGATTTGCTGTAAGCATTCAATCAAACCAGAAAGGCGCCCGCGTAGAACCGGTCGCCTTTTTTGCTGACTCCCTTGCTTTTTGATGGACATTGAGATGACCGACCAGACTACCCGCCTGCCGATCCGCCGCGCCCTGATCAGCGTTTCCGACAAGACCGGAATCCTCGATTTCGCTCGTGAACTGGAAGCCCTGGGCGTGGAAATCCTCTCCACCGGCGGCACGTTCAAGCTGCTGCGGGACAACGGCGTCGCTGCCGTGGAAGTGGCGGACTACACCGGCTTCGCGGAAATGATGGATGGCCGGGTGAAGACCCTGCACCCGAAAATCCACGGCGGCATCCTCGGCCGTCGCGGCATCGACGATGACATCATGAGCGAGCACGGCATCCGCCCGATCGACCTGGTCGCGGTCAACCTCTACCCGTTCGAAGCCACCATCAGCAAGCCGGGCTGCGACCTGCCGACCGCCATCGAGAACATCGACATCGGCGGGCCGACCATGGTCCGCTCGGCGGCCAAGAACCACAAGGACGTCGCCATCGTGGTCAATGCCGGCGACTACGCCCAGGTCCTGGAAAACCTCAAGGCCGGCGGCCTGACCTACGCCCAGCGTTTCGACCTGATGCTCAAGGCCTTCGAACACACCGCCGCCTACGACGGCATGATCGCCAACTACATGGGCACCGTGAACCAGGCCGCCGAAGTACTGAGCACCGAAGGTCGTAGCGAATTCCCGCGCACTTTCAACAGCCAGTTCATCAAGGCCCAGGAAATGCGCTACGGCGAGAACCCGCACCAGAGCGCGGCGTTCTACGTGGAAGCCAGACCGGCCGAAGTCGGCATTGCCACCGCGACCCAGCTGCAAGGCAAGGAACTGTCGTACAACAACGTGGCCGATACCGACGCCGCGCTGGAATGCGTGAAGAGCTTCGTCAAGCCTGCGTGCGTCATCGTCAAGCACGCCAACCCGTGCGGCGTGGCCGTGAGCCCGGACGCCGAGGGCGGTATCCGCCAGGCCTACGAACTGGCCTACGCCACCGACAGCGAATCGGCCTTCGGCGGCATCATCGCCTTCAACCGCGAACTGGATGCCGAAACCGCCAAGGCCATCGTCGAGCGTCAGTTCGTCGAGGTGATCATCGCCCCGTCCGTCAGTGCAGAAGCCCGCGCCATCGTCGCCGCCAAGGCCAACGTGCGCCTGCTGGCCTGCGGCCAGTGGGATACCAACCGTGCCCCGGCCTGGGACTACAAGCGCGTCAACGGCGGCCTGCTGGTACAGAGCCGCGATATCGGCATGATCGGCAGCGAAGACCTGAAGGTCGTGACCCGGCGCGCACCGACCGAGCAGGAAATCCACGACCTGATCTTCGCCTGGAAGGTCGCCAAGTACGTCAAGTCGAACGCCATCGTCTACGCCAAGAACCGCCAGACCATCGGTGTCGGCGCCGGCCAGATGAGCCGCGTCAACTCCGCCCGCATTGCTGCAATCAAGGCCGAGCATGCTGGCCTGCAGGTACAGGGTTCGGTCATGGCCTCGGACGCGTTCTTCCCGTTCCGCGACGGCCTCGACAACGCGGCCAAGGTCGGTATCACCGCGGTGATCCAACCGGGCGGTTCGATGCGTGACAATGAAGTGATCGCGGCTGCCGATGAAGCCGGTATCGCGATGGTATTCACCGGCATGCGCCACTTCCGTCACTAATACGACGACGGCCGCACTGAAGCCGGCATCTGCTGCGTTGGAGCCAACCTCGATGATGCTCATTGCCAAAAGGCAACTCCGCTCATCGAGGCCGACTCCGCCTTGCATCTACCGACTTCATTGCGACCTCCTACAGCGTCAAGCGCTTTAGGTTTCAATAGAATTCAGCGTCATCGAGGTTTTTGAAATGAATGTTTTGATCATCGGCAGCGGTGGCCGTGAACACGCCCTGGCCTGGAAAGTGGCACAGGACCCGCGCGTCGAGAAAGTCTTCGTCGCCCCGGGCAACGCCGGCACCGCCATCGAAGCCAAGTGCGAGAACGTCGCCATCGACGTCTTGGCCCTTGAGCAGTTGGCCGACTTCGCCGCGAAAAACGTCTCCCTGACCATCGTCGGCCCGGAAGTGCCGCTGGTGGCCGGTGTCGTCGATCTGTTCCGTGCCCGCGGCCTGGACTGCTTCGGCCCGACTGCCGGTGCCGCCCAGCTGGAAGGTTCCAAGGCGTTCACCAAGGACTTCCTGGCCCGCCACAAGATCCCGACCGCCGATTACCAGAACTTCACCGAGATCGAGCCGGCCCTGGCCTATCTGCGTGAGAAAGGCGCGCCGATCGTGATCAAGGCCGATGGCCTGGCCGCCGGCAAAGGCGTGATCGTCGCCATGACCCTGGGCGAAGCCGAAGACGCCGTCCGCGACATGCTCGCCGGCAACGCCTTCGGCGAAGCCGGTTCGCGGGTGGTGATCGAAGAATTCCTCGATGGCGAAGAAGCCAGCTTCATTGTCATGGTCGACGGCAAGAACGTCCTGCCCATGGCCACCAGCCAGGACCACAAGCGCGTCGGCGACGGCGACAGCGGCCCGAACACCGGCGGCATGGGCGCCTACTCCCCGGCCCCGGTGGTCACCGCCGAGGTGCACCAGCGCGTCATGGACCTGGTGATCTGGCCGACCGTGCGCGGCATGGCCGAGGAAGGCAACGTCTACACCGGCTTCCTGTACGCCGGGCTGATGATCGACAAGGCCGGCAATCCGAAAGTCATCGAGTTCAACTGCCGCTTCGGCGATCCGGAAACCCAACCGGTCATGCTGCGCCTGCAATCGAGCCTGGTGCTGCTGGTCGAGGCCGCGCTGGCCCAGGCCCTGGACAAGGTTGAAGCACAGTGGGACCCGCGTCCGAGCCTGGGCATCGTCCTGGCCGCCGGCGGTTACCCGGGCGATTACGCCAAGGGCGCAGCGATCAACGGCCTGGAAGAGGCCGCTGGTCTGGAAGGCAAGGTCTTCCACGCCGGTACCGCGTTGAAGGATGGCCAGGTCGTGACCTCCGGTGGCCGGGTGCTCTGCGCCACGGCGCTGGGCAACAGTGTCGACGCGGCACAACAGCAGGCTTACCGGTTGGCAGCTAAAATCAATTGGGAAGGCTGCTTCTACCGCAGCGATATCGGCTATCGTGCAATTGCACGCGAACGCGCAGAAAGCCAGGAATAAGCTATCCGATCGGATAGGCAAGGGCGTCAAGCCCTTGCCGTATTATTCCCGCCCCGCGCATAGTTATGACTCAGGCATCAACCTACGAAGGGATTTCGCCGTGCGCTGGCTCAGGATTGCCATAAGTTTCACCGTCAGCCTGCTGACCCTGCTTTGCCTCGCATCGGCCGCCCACGCCTCGCAAGGCAGTGGCTGGGCGATATTGTTCGACGATCAGGCCGACCTGCAACTCAGCGATATCCGCTCCTCGCGTTACATCAACCAATTCAGCCCCGTCGAACTCGACCGCCTGACCGCTGCCGAGCCCGATGGCGCACTGTGGCTGCGCTTCCGTCTGCAGCCGGGCAAACACGAACAGTTGCTGCGGGTCTTCGCCCCTGACCTCGCACGCCTGGACCTGTACACCCTCGACGGCGACACGCTGATCGACCAGGTCCGCAGCGGCAATGACCTGTCGAAAGCCGAACGGCCGTTGCCCAGCAGCGATTTCATGCTGCCCCTGACACAAAGCACCAACCCCCTCGATATCTACCTCAGATTGGTTTCGAAGCACGAACTGCGACCGCATATCACCCTCGAATCGGCGGTGACAAGCGCCGCCGACCAGGGCCAGACACTACTTTACGGCCTGCTGTTCGGCTGCCTGTCGATGCTGATCCTGCACAACCTGACCCGCTTCGCCTACACCCGCTCGCGCAGCAGCCTGTGGCTGGCCTCCTGTGAAGCCCTGCTGCTGCTCAGCGCCCTGTTCCTGCTGAACCTGGCCGGGCCGTGGCTGCCCGACTGGCACGGCGCGCAGACGCCCGGCGCTTACCTGGCCCTGTTGCTCACCGCGCCCTGCGGCCTGATGTTCACCTACAGCTTCTTCTCGCCCCTGGGCCCGCACCCGCTGAACAAGCTGTTGCTGGGCGATATCCTGGTGATCTGCCTGGGCGGGCTGTTGTTGCTGTTCGTCGACACCCTGCCGCTGAACGTGATGACCTACGGCCTGGTCGGGCTGGCGAGCCTGAGTATCCTGCTGGTCGCCGCCTATCACTGGCAGAAGGGCTATCGCCCGGCGCGACTGTTCGTCGTCGCGATGGTCATCTTCAATATCGGCACCCTGGTCATCCTGCCCGCCCTCCTGGGCCTGACCCTGGTGCCGCCGCAAGGCCTGATCGTCGCCCTGCTGATCTTCATCTGCATCAGCGGCCTGTTGATGAGCATCGCCCTCGGCGAACGTCGCCGCAGCATCACCGAAGACCAGTTCAGCGTCAGCCGCGACCTGGCCGCGAGCAATGCCGAAATCGCCGCCAAGGCCGAGTTCCTGGCGAAGATCAGCCACGAAATCCGCACCCCGATGAACGGCGTGCTGGGTATGACCGAACTGCTGCTGGGCACCCCGCTGTCGGTCAAACAGCGTGACTACGTGCAGACCATCCACAGCGCCGGCAACGAACTGCTGACGCTGATCAACGAGATTCTCGACATCTCCAAGCTGGAGTCCGGGCAGATCGAGCTCGACGATGTGCAATTCGACCTCAATGCCCTGATCGAAGACTGCCTGAGTATTTTCCGCGCCAAGGCCGAACAGCAGAACGTCGAACTGATCAGTTTTATCCAGCCGCAGGTCCCGCGGGTGATCAGCGGCGACCCGACGCGCCTGCGCCAGGCCCTGCTCAGCCTGCTGGAAAACGCCCTGAAAAAGACCGACGAGGGCGAAATCCTCATCGTTGTCGCCCTCGACGAACGCAGCGGCCAGCCGCGCCTGCGCATTGCGGTGCAGGACAGCGGCATGCCGATGGATGACGAAGAGCGTGACGCCCTGCTCCACGCCGAGTTGCAGAGCAAGAACTTCCTGGCCGCGACCCGCCTGGGCGGCCATCTGGGCCTGGTGATCGCCCGTCAACTGATCCTGCTGATGCACGGCGAGTTCGGCATCAAGAACAGCCCCAACCAGGGCAGTACCCTGTGGCTGACACTGCCGCTGGACCCGCTGCACCTGGAGCACCCGACCTCCGACCTCGACGGCCCGCTCAAGGGTGCCCGGGTCCTGGTGGTCGACGACAACGACACCTGCCGCAAGGTCCTGGTGCAGCAATGCAGCGCCTGGGGCCTGAATGTCAGCGCCGTGCCTTCGGGCAAGGAGGCCCTGGCCCTGTTGCGCACCAAGGCGCACCTGCGTGACTACTTCGACGTGGTCCTGCTCGACCAGAACATGCCTGGCATGACCGGCATGCAACTGGCGGCGAAGATCAAGGAAGACCCGAGCCTCAACCACGACATCCTGCTGATCATGCTCACCGGCATCAGCAACGCGCCGAGCAAGATCATCGCGCGCAACGCCGGGATCAAGCGCATCCTCGCCAAGCCGGTGGCCGGCTACACCCTCAAGACCACCCTGGCGGACGAACTGACCCAACGCAGCAAAGGCCCGGCCGCGGTACCCACCCCGAGCACGCCCGCCGTGGCGCCCGTCACGGTGCCGAGCGATTTCCGCATCCTCGTGGCCGAAGACAACAGCATCTCCACCAAGGTGATTCGTGGCATGCTGGGCAAGCTCAACCTGCAGCCCGACACTGCCAGCAACGGCGAAGAAGCCTTGCGCGCGATGAAAGCCCAGCGCTACGACCTGGTGCTGATGGACTGCGAGATGCCGATCCTCGACGGCTTCTCCGCGACCCAGCAACTGCGGGCCTGGGAAGTCGGCAACCAGCGCGTGCGCACGCCGGTGGTGGCGCTGACCGCGCACATCCTCAGCGAGCACAAGGAGCGGGCCCGCCAGGCCGGCATGGACGGCCATATGGCCAAGCCCGTGGAACTCTCGCAGCTACGCGAGCTGGTGGAACACTGGGTCGCCCAGCGCGACAGCCAGCAAGTCCAGGCACCCACCACCTCCTGAGCCGACAGACCGCGCAGCGCCTGATAGACTGCGTGCGCCCTCCTCCGTTCGAGCTCAAGCCATGCTCCACGTGTTGTTCAGCGTTTACCTGAAGATGCTGGTGCTCTACAGCCCGTTCTTCGTCCTGTCCTGCTTTATCAGCCTGACCCGTGGCTACTCCAGCAAGGAGCGCCGTCGCCTGGCCTGGAAAGTGGCGCTCGCCACCCTGGTCTCCAGCGTGCTGTTGTATCTGTTCGGCAGAGTGATCTTCAGCGTGTTCGGCATCACCGTGGATGCCTTCCGCATTGGCGCGGGGAGCGTGCTGTTCATCTCGGCGCTGGGCATGGCCCAGGGCAAGTCGGCCGTACAGACCGACAACGTGCAGCAGGACGTGACCATCGTCCCGCTGACCATACCGTTGACCGTCGGCCCCGGCACCATCGGCGCCCTGCTGGTCATGGGCGTGAGCCAACCCCATTGGGACGACAAGCTCACCGCGATTGTCAGTATCGCCCTGGCGAGCTTTACCGTCGGCGTGGTGCTGTACCTGTCGAACCGGATCGAACGGATCCTCGGCGACCAGGGCCTGCAGATCGTCAGTCGCCTGATGGGGCTGTTCGTCTGTGCCCTGGCGGCGCAGATCATCTTTACCGGGGTGCGCGGCTATCTGGTGCCGTGAAATCAGGGTTCGATGCGGTCGCCCTTGAGTCCCCGGAGCAATCCTTCGCCGTCCAATGCGGCGACGACGCTTTGCTCCTCGACAGCGTAGACACCTCGTGCCGCCCGCCACACCAGCTTCTTCTCCTGCAGGGCCACGAGCGCCTGCTGTACCCCGGGGATATCGGCTTTCGCCACATCAGGCGTGATACCGGCAGCCCGTAGCGCAACACCGTAAAGCGCCACGGTCTGGCTCTCGAAAGGAGCATAGTCCGCTCCCGCAGCCGCCATCACCCGCAGCACCGCGGATTGAATGGGGGTGAGACTGTGCACCACACGCATCAACTCCTGGTTCATGCCCCGTGCCTGAATGAGCACTTCCTCGGCAAAGCGCGCAGGTCCGGTCTCATCGGTCAGGTCGAATTCGTACTGTAAAACCCCTGCCGCCGCCGCAAGCACCTCAGGACGGCTTGAAGCCTGCCTGAACAACTCGAGAACCGCCTCGGGCGCAAGTGCGAAGGGCAACGCCACATTGGCACAGAACCATTGGATGTAATCGGCACCCAAGGGTGGAAAATTGATCAGGGGAGCGCCAAAGAAGGCCTGATCCTTGCTGTTGCGCAGCATCGCCAGCTTGTCACTGTTGGATCCGGTACAGACCACGCGCAAGCCAAAATGCCGGCTGCTGTTGAGCTCGTCGCGGGCAGCCTTGAGGGCAAACATCGTCGCCACGCCGGCCTCGGTGGTGATCGCATGCTGGGCTTCATCGATAATCAGAACGATCATCTTGCGCGTCTCATCCGAGAGTGCGGCCAATGCGGCGCTCAAGGAAATATCCTTGCCCAGGCCGATGCGATCAAGATCGAACGACAGCCCTCCAACCTTGAGCTTGTCCATTCCGGCCCCTTTGGCCAAACGCTGGATAACCCCTTCATTTTTTGCCAGCTCGCCGCGAATGGCACTGAGGATGACGGTGCCCGGATCGGCCGACATGTTTTCCCAGAGGTCGGCGTACACCACCAGCGTCCCGGCCGCTTCCAGCGCCGGGCGCAAGTCTTCACGCATGAAGGTGGACTTGCCGGTGCGGCGAGGCGCGGCAAAAAACAGACCGGAGCTGGCAGCGCTACCGATAGCCGTGCTGAGGATATTTCTGGTGTAGGCCTGCGCTTGTTTTTCACGGTGGAAAAACGGTTGATGGGAGGACATGGCAGGCTCCTTTATAGTCAATTATAGATGATTATAGTCAATTATAGATGATTATAGAGAAGCCGCTTTATAGCCCATTATAGAGAATTATAGATACCGTCCTTTCCGAGGCCTCAGCGCCTCAGGAACCAGGTTTTTCACCATACCAGCGTGGTGTGTAGACCCACTCGCCCCCTTCGGCACGCGGGAATACGCAGGTCGTTGACGAACCGATGATGACCAGGGTGCGCATGTCCACCTGCTCCGGCGTCAGCTCACCCAGGGTGGTCACCCGCAGGGTCTGTCCCGGCCGGCCGATATCCCGTCCCAGTACCACCGGAGTCTGCGCCGTGCGGTGTTGGGCAACGATTTCCAGCGCACGCCCCAACTGCCAGGGACGGGAACGCGAGATCGGGTTGTAGAACGCCAGGGCCAGGTCGGCCTGGGCCGCAAGGTCGAGGCGCTTCTCGATGATGCTCCACGGCTTGAGGTTGTCCGACAGCGACATCACGCAGAAGTCGTGCCCCAGGGGCGCACCGGCCTGGGCCGCCGTGGCGAGGGAAGCGGAAACGCCGGGGAGGATTTCCAGATCGACGCTGTGCCAGTTCGGATCAGTGGATTCGTGCAAGGCTTCAAGCACCGCCGCCGCCATGGCGAACACGCCCGGATCGCCGGACGACACCACCACCACCGAACGGCCCTGGGCCGCCAGCTCGAAGGCATGCCGGGCGCGTTGCATTTCCTCGCGGTTGTCGGTGCAGTGCAGCACCTGGTCGGCACGAAACGGGCCGGCCATGCGCACGTAGGTTTCATAACCCAGCACATCGTTGGCTCGGGCCAGTTCGGCTTTCACCGCCGGCACCATCAGCTCGGCAGCGCCGGGGCCGAGGCCGATCACCGCCAGGCGCCCACGGGGACGGCCGATATGTTCAGGTTCCAGCGGCTGGCTGGCGACCGCGATCGCCAGGTCTTCGCCGGCACAGATCGGCGGCAGCAACTGCGGGATCGCCTGTTGTGCCATTTGCGCCACGGAACCGGCCGAGGCGACAAAGCGCAATGGCACGCCAAGCTCCGCAGCCGCGCTGCGCAGAGTGGGGCTGGCCATCTCGCTGTCAGCCGCCACCAGGCAGGCCAGCGACTGCCAGGCGATATTCGCCCCGTGCAAGGCGTCACGCACCGCTCCGGCCAACTCCGGCACGGCGGCCGTGACCGCCACCAGGACACTGCGCGGATAGATCAGCAACTCGTTGGCCACCGGCGCACGCTCGGCGCTGCCGACATGAATCGACAGGCGCGCCTGCCGGTCTTCCGGTAAATGCGCCTGCGCCAGCCAGGGGGCCGCCCCTTCGATGCGCACGTTTTCGCCGGCCAGCAAGTCCGAGACAAAACGCTTGCCCAGTTCCAGGTCGCCCAACGCGTAACCACTGGGTGGATTCAGTAGGCAGGTACCGAAACGCAACTCGCCGCTGGTGGTGATGGCCGCCGCGACGCCCAGGCCCGCCGCCATTTCCCGGGCCATGACATTCACCCCGCCCAACCCGCCCAGCAGCGGTACCACCGCGCTACCGTCCTCGGCCACGGCCAGCACCGGCGGTTCGGCGCCTTTTTCCAGGAGCACCGGGGCCAGCGTACGGATCACGATACCGGCGGCGCACAAGGCAATGATCGGCGTGTCCTGCTGGTAGAGCTGACGCAGCGTCGCGCCAAACTCGTGATACAGCCGGTCCGCGCCGTCGACCCGCTCCGCCAGGCCGTAGACCAGCGCATCCGGATAGATCTGTTGCAGCCTGCGGGCCGTCGCGAGACTGCCATTGCCGAGGATGACAATGGCCGGTTGCGGGCGACTCATCCCTGCCACCGTTCGCCGGGCACGATGATCAGCGAGAAGTATGGCGAGGACATCGGCTCGACCTCATCGAGCGCGACGATCTTCTGGTTGACCATGGTCGCCCGCTCCACATACAGCGCGCGGCCGGCCAGGCCCAGCTCTTCGAGGACCTGGCGCACCTTGTGGAAGTTGCGTCCCAGTTTCATGATCACCGCCGCATCGGCATCGGCCAGGCGCCGTTTGAGTTCGTCATGGGGCAGCACGCCGGACAGCACCGACAGACTCTGGTTGCGGTACACCAGCGGCACACCGAGCACCGAAGCGCCACCGAGCATCGAGCACACCCCGGGAATCACCTCGGCGTCATAGCGCTCGGCCAGGCGGTCGTGCAGGTACATGTAGGAACCGTAGAAGAACGGATCACCTTCGCAGATCACCGCCACATCGCGGCCGGCATCCAGGTGCGCGGCCACTTCCAGGCCGGCCTCGTCGTAGAAGTCGCTGATCACCTGTTCATAGGACAGCGGTGCGGGCAAGGCTTCGGTGGTCACCGGGTAGACCAGCGGCAACAGGGTCTGGGCCTGCTGCAGGTGCGCTTCGATGATGCCGAAGGCATTGCCCTTCTTGCCCTTGGCCACGAAGTACGCCACCACGGGGGATTCGCGCAGCAGACGCAGCGCCTTCACGGTGATCAGTTCCGGATCACCCGGCCCCACGCCGAGGCCGATCAGACGTCCAGGCTGCTGCATCATTCGACCTCCGTGGCGAGGGCATTGACGGCGGCGGCGGCCATGGCGCTGCCGCCCAGGCGGCCTTGCATGATCACGAACGGCACGCCCCGGCTGTCGGCGGCAAGCATCGCCTTGGATTCGGCGGCACCGACGAAGCCCACCGGGAAACCGAGGATCAGTGCCGGCTTCGGCGCACCCGCATCAAGCATTTCCAACAGGTAGAACAGAGCGGTCGGGGCATTGCCGATCACCACCACGCTGCCTTCCAGATGCGGCCGCCATAGTTCCAGGGCCACCGCCGAACGGGTGTTGCCCTGCTCCCGCGCCAGCTCAGGCACTCGCTCGTCACGCAGGGTGCAGATCACCGGGTTGTTCGCCGGCAGGCGTGCACGAGTGATGCCTTCGGAGACCATCCGCGCGTCACACAGAATCGGCGCGCCAGCGGCCAGGGCATCGCGTCCGGCCTTGCCGGCACCCGGCGAAAACTGCAGGCCGTCGATGGCATCGACCATGCCGCAGGCGTGGATGACTCGCACGGCGAGTTTTTCGAGGTCGGCGGGAATACGCGCCAGGTTCGCTTCCGCGCGAATGATCGCGAAGGAATTGCGATAGATCTCCTGACCATCGCGGATGTAATCAATCATCGGTACTGCTCCGTGAGCGGGCTTCGAGCAACGCGCCCGCCGCATCAATAGTAAGGTTGCGCGCGTGCAGCAGGCCGAAGCCGGGCTGGGCCGCATCGCGTAAATAGAGGTCGTAATGGCCGGGCGAAACCGCCAGCAGCGTGCTCGGCGCCACATGGGCCGCGGCACAGGAGCGGCCACAACCGGACAGGTGCACGCCCTGGGCCCGTCCCGGCAGTAAAGTCGCCAGCAGCCGGGCATCGGCCTTGGTGTCGGCCAGGCCCTTGGCGCAGCCGCCGGCCCCGGTGCAGGCGATGATCCGCGCCAGCGCCTGCCCGGCGTCGCAGAGCAGGCCGAGTTGGTGCAGCCGGGCGCTGACGCGCGCCGCGTCCTGCCGGCGGATATTGGGTAGCAGCAGGCTTTGCCAGGGCGTCAGGCGCAGGCTGCCATCGCCCTGCTGCAGCGCCACCCGAGCCACACCGTCGAGCATGGCCGCATCGAGGCGTCCCAAGGGGAACACCGCGCCGATATGCACCAGGTCCGGCTGCCGCTGTGGATAAGTACCGATATGCCGCAGGCCCGTGGCGCCGGATCGTTGCCAGTGCGGGACGGGCGTCAGCGCAACATCGAGCCGCGCGGACAACTGCGCCAGGAACGACTCGACCGGCACCTCGGCCAGCAAATGGCGCATGCGCGTCTGCTCCGGCCGGGCCAGGTCGAGGAACAGTTCCAGCACCGCCACCACCAACCCGTGACCGTGCTCCAGAGGCACTGCGGCCAAAGCGGTGTCATGGGCCGGGCAACCGGCGAGACCGAATGCCAGGTACGGCCGGTCCTCGATCAACAGCGCCGACAGCCATAGGTCATGGGGATGTTCGAGCATCGCCAGGGCTTCACCGCCGTCGAGTTGCAGCGCGAACTTGGCTGACAATTCATGCAAGCGCATGTGGCCCTGCAGCGTGGCGAGGATCTGCGCGGCGAGGGGGCGCGTATCGATCAGCATCTGCGCGTCGATACCGGCACTCGGGCTGAGCATCAGGTTGCGCACATCATCAGCGCCGGAAGTCTGCGCCAGAGTGGAAATCCGCCCCCCTGTGGAGATCGGCACTCCTGTGGGAGCGGGCTTGCCCGCGAATAGGCCCTCAAGACCGCCAGAAGCTTCGCGGGCAAGCCCGGCTCCCACAGCTTGCGCGGTATCCGTTGCCTCGGCGTCGGGCCCGAGACCGGCCGCCAGCAGGGTGGCGATCAAGTCCGCATGCTGCTCGCCGATCCCGCGAATCTGCAAGTTGGCCCGATTGGTCGCCTCGATCACCCCACCGGCGTAACGTCCGGCGGCCTCGGCAACCGCCTGGGCCTGAACGGCGCTGATAACGCCCCCGGCCAGCTTGATCCGACAGATACCGCCATCCAGTGCCGGGACGATGCGCAACAACCCCGGACAGGCCGAGGGGCGGATGGCATTGGCAAGCGGGTGTTCGTTCAAGGGGCAACCGACAGTAAGGGAAAGGCGTTTCGCCGTCGAAGGCGCGGTATTATGCCTGCTTTGTCCGAAGGCATGAAAAGACTGCCCGTCGGAACAGCTGCGTTTTGAGGATTTTAGATGACGCCTTGGCTGACAGTAGTGGGAATCGGTGAAGACGGCTTCAGTGGCCTGGGTAAAAATGCCCGGCGCGCACTGCTGGGCGCTTCGCGGATATTCGGCGGGCAACGGCAGCTCGACCTGCTGCCGGTATGCATCCGGGCCGAACGCCAGGCCTGGCCAAGTCCGTTTTCCCTCGACCCGGTGCTGGCCCTGCGTGGCACACCGGTCTGCGTGCTGGCGAGCGGTGACCCGATGCTGTTCGGCGTCGGTGCCAGCCTGTCGCGCCAGGTGAGCGGCGAGGAAATGCGGGTGCTGCCCGCTCCCTCTGCCTATTCACTGGCCGCCGCCCGCCTGGGCTGGGCCCTGCAGGACGTGGTGTGCCTGTCGGTGGTGGCGCGGCCGGTCGCGGCCCTGACTGCACAGCTGCACTCGGGCGTGCGCCTGCTGGTCCTGAGCAATGACGGGCAAAGTCCCGCCGCGATCGTCGCCCTGCTCCGCGAGCGGGGTTTCGGGCCGAGCCGTATCAGCGTGCTGGAACACCTTGGCGGTCCACTGGAACGGCGTGTCGACGGAGTGGCCGACACCTGGCAGGAACCCTCCATCGCCAAGCTCAACCTGGTTGCCATCGACTGCCTGGCCGACCCGACGACGCCGCGCCTGTCGCGGATCGGCGGGCTGCCGGACTCGGCTTTCCGCCACGACGGCCAGTTGACCAAGCGCGACGTCCGCGCCATCACCCTGGCCCGCCTCGCCCCGGTGCCAGGCGAACTGCTGTGGGATGTCGGCGCCGGCAGCGGCTCCATCGGCATCGAATGGATGCGCACCCACCCGAGTTGCCGGGCCATTGCCATCGAGACGGACGAGGGTCGCCAGCAACTGATCGAACACAACCGCGATGCCCTCGGCGTACCCGGCCTGCGCCTGGCGCGCGGCAGCGCTCCCGAGGCCCTGGCGGAGCTGGAGCCACCGGACGCGATCTTTATCGGCGGCGGCGTGACCCGCCCCGGCGTGCTGGACACCTGCTGGGCCCGGCTCAAGCCCGGTGGACGCCTGGTGGCCAATGCCGTGACCCTGCAAAGCGAAATGCTCCTGATGAACTGGCGGCAAACCCATGGCGGCGAACTGACCCGTATCCATATCGCCCAGGCCCAACCCCTGGGCGACTTCGATACCTGGCGCCAGGCGCTGCCGATCACCCTGCTCGATGCGGTCAAGCCTTGAGCCGCATGGACAAACAAAGATCCCTTGTGGGAGCTGGCTTGCCAGCGATGACGTCCGCCAGTCAGCAGCGACAGGTGATCCCTGATGCGTGACGAAACCGCCGAACAACCCGCGCCCCTGCGCAGCGGCCTGACCACCGGCAGCTGTGCCACCGCCACCTCGCTGGCGGCGGCGCGGCTGCTGCTGACCGGTATCCGCCACGATGCCGTGCAAATCATCCTGCCCAAGGGCAAGCAGGTCGAGATGCGCCTGGAGTTCTGCCGCCTGCACGAAGACGGCGCCGAAGCCGGGACCCTCAAGGATGCCGGCGACGATCCGGATGTCACCCACGGTGCCCTGCTGTATTCGCGGGTGCGCCTGATCGCCGAGCCCGGCGTGCGGTTTCACGCGGGCACCGGCGTCGGCACCGTGACGCGCCCCGGCCTGGTACTACCGGTGGGCGAACCGGCGATCAACCCGGTGCCGCGCAAGATGATCAGCGACCATCTGCTGCAACTGGCGACCGAGCACGCTTATGCCGGCGGGTTCTCGGTGACTGTCAATGTCGAGGGCGGCGAGGCACTGGCCCTGAAGACCATGAACCCGCGCCTGGGCATTCTCGGCGGGCTGTCGATCCTCGGCACCAGCGGCATTGTCCGGCCGTTCTCCTGCGCGGCCTACATCGCCTCGATCCACCAGGGTATCGACGTCGCCAAGACCAACGGCTACCTGCATATCGCCGCCTGCACCGGCAACGCCAGCGAAGACACCATGCGCCGCGTGTACAACCTGCCGGAGATCGCCCTGATCGAAATGGGCGACTTCGTCGGCGCCGTGCTCAAGCACGTGCGCAAAGTGCCTGTGGATAAATTGAGCCTGTGCGGCGGCTTCGGCAAGATCAGCAAGCTGGCGGCCGGACACATGGACCTGCACAGCCGGCATTCGAGCATCGACCTGCCGCAACTCGCCGAATGGGCCGCGGCGGTAGGTGCCGACGACACCTTGCAGGCCGCCATCCGCCAGGCCAATACCAGCCAGCAGGCGCTCGCCATGGCCAGCGCGGCGGGAATCGCCCTCGGCGACGCGGTCTGCCAGCACGCGCTGGATTTTGCCCGCAGCGTGGTGCCGGCACAGGTACAGGTCGAAGTCTTCGCCATCGATCGCCAGGGTGGTGTCGTTGGCCATGCGGGAACTTTCCAATGAAGATATTGCTGCTGGGTGGCGTGACCGAAGCCCTGGCGATTGCCCGTACGCTGGGGCCGGAACATATCTACAGCCTGGCGGGAGTCGGCCGGGTGCCCGGCGACCTGCGCTGCCAGGTGCGGGTCGGCGGTTATGGCGGGGCCGAGGGACTGGCGCGTTTTATCCACGAAGCAGGCATCGATCTGTTGCTGGACGCCACCCATCCCTATGCCGCACAGATCAGCCGCAATGCGGTCGCCGCGGCAGCTATCAGCGGCATTGCCTGCTGGGCATTGCGTCGCCCGGCCTGGGTGGCCGAGCCGGGGGACGACTGGCGGGAAGTCGCGGACTGGGCCGAACTGGTCGACGCCCTGGAACCGTTCAAGCGACCGCTGTTCACCCTTGGTCGCGAGCCGCTGCAGCACCTGGATGAAATCCCCGCCGGACAGTTCTGGACCCTGCGGGCACTCGACGAGTATCCCGGCAACCCGCGCTGCGAAGTGATCGGCGCCCGCGGCCCGTTCCATCTGGAGGATGAGCGAGCGCTGTTCGAGCGTCGCGCCATCGATGTGCTGATCAGCAAGAACAGCGGCAGCAGCGCGACCGAACCCAAGCTGCAAGTGGCCCGCGAACGCTCGCTACCGGTACTGATCCTCAAGCGCCCCGTACTGCCGGACGCGACACGCGAGTTCCGCACGCTTGGGGAAACACTTGCGGCGTTGGCAATTGCCCTTCAATAAGACGAGTCATCAGTTCGCCCGCGAAACCCTTTGCGTCCAGCCATCACGCCAGGGACTGCTACGCTTCCCCGTAAGCATTCACAGGACACGTCCTGTAAGGCCTTGCGACCTTTCACCGCAGCGCCTGCTTTTACTTATGAAGGACGTTCAGGCTAAATAACCCATCGTTTTGAAACATCTGACGGAACCCTTCCATGTCCCGACAACGGCTCGCAGTAGCTACCTGGATCGCCTGCTGCGCAGTGCTGTTCAATCTGCTCGCCATGCCGATTTCCGGGGTCATGGCGTCATCACCGGATCGCTCCGCTTCCGAACAACTGCTCTGGGGCAGTTTCTGCTCGGCCAGCGGCACCAAGCTCGTCGCCATCGCCATCGGCAAGCTGGAGCAGAACACGCCGCCGAACGACGATCACTCGACGATGCAGCACTGCTGGTGCTGCTCCGGCTCCGCACCGCTGGTGGCATTACCCGGGCATATCCCCCAGTTGGCAGTCGCCGGGCCGCAAAGCAGTCCCGGCCATTTCATGCCCCCTGTCGACTCCCCGACACCTCGCCAGCAGTGGCCCTCACTCAATCCCCGCGCCTCTCCAGACGTCTGATTCGCACTCGTCCCCTTTTGCGTTTCGAATCGTTATGGAGAACACCCATGCTCAAGAATGCCCTGCTCCTGGCCGCGTTGCTGCTGCCCGTCGGTTTTGCCGATGCCCATGAATTCAGCGTCGGTCAGTTGCAGATCAACCATCCGTGGTCCCAGGAACTGCCGCCCAACGCCCCTACCGTGGCCGCCTATTTCATCATCCATAACCAGGGCCCGACGGCTGACCGCCTGACGGGCGTCGACACCCCCATCGCCGAAAAGGCCGAACTGCATGAACACGTGATGCAGGGCGACCTGATGAAGATGCAACAGGTACCGGGCGTCGACGTGCCGGCCAAGGGCGAGGTGAGGTTCGCCCCCATGGCCTACCATGTGATGTTGCTCGACCTCAAGGACCGCAGCCCGCTCCGGGACGGCAAGCACTTCCCGTTGACTCTGCATTTCGAAAAGGCCGGCGACGTCACGGTCGAAGTCTCGGTACAGAAGCAGGCCCCCGACGCTGCTTCCGACATGTCACCTATGCACGCTCAATAACCACCCGATCGGTTGAACGCCATGCGCGCGTCCCGTCCCAGGTCCAACCACTCCCGTGCCCAGGCCCGTGGCAGCTGGTTGAGCCTGTTCGCCATGTTGATGATCTTTATCGGTCCGCTGATTTCCCAGGCGATGCCGATGGATCATCACGCCATGTCGATGACGATGGACATGGCAATGCCCATGGACATGCCGGGGCATGACACCGCGCAAGCAGGGCAGGACGCTGGCGAGCATCAGCAGAACGGTGCCGAGCATCATGCGCTCTGGGAAAAATGCGGTTACTGCAGCCTGCTGTTCAGTTGCCCGGCCCTGCCCCAGAGCCTGAGCTTCGCCGCCCTCGACGGACCTCGACCGACCTCCCTGCCCATCCCCCTTCCGCGCCTGGGCCATGCCCGGCAGACCACCTTCCCAGGCGCCCGTAGCCGCGCCCCGCCCACCGTCCTTCAAGCCAGGACCAACCTCTCACCCGGCCAGCCTGCGCTGTAAGAAACAGCCGTAGCGCGGTGGCCGTGTTGTATTCGCTTGAATGATGGAACGCTTATGTCCACTGCAAAAACTCGCCTGCGCGCTGCCCGGGCGACACCCCCTTTTGTACTGAACGAACCTCGCGGCCGTTTGCGCCAGGCCGGCGTGCTCGTGTGCGGAGCACTCCTGGCGCCGGGTGTGTTCGCCGCCGAGATGCCCGACGATCACGAACACCCGCCCCGGGAAATCAGTCCAACGGTGATTACCGGGGTCGCCCCCAGCTCGCCACTGACGATCGTCACCAACCCCAAGGACCCGCGCCAGCCCGTACCGGCCAGCGACGGCGGCGACTATCTCAAGACCATTCCCGGCTTCGCCCTGGTGCGCAATGGCGGCACCAACGGCGACCCGGTGCTGCGCGGAATGTTCGGCTCACGCCTGAATATCCTCAGCAACGGCGGCATGATGCTCGGCGCCTGCCCCGGGCGGATGGACGCGCCCACCTCCTATATCTCGCCGGAAACCTACGACAAGCTGACCGTGATCAAGGGCCCGCAAACCGTACTCTGGGGTCCGGGCGCCTCCGCCGGGACCATCCTCTTCGACCGCGAGCCGGAGCAGTTCGGCGAACTCGGCACACGAGTCAATGCCAGTGTCCTCGCGGGCTCCAACGGCCGCTTCGACAAAGTTCTGGATGCCGCGGCCGGCGGGCCCCTCGGCTACGTCCGGGTGATCGGCAACCAGGCCCATTCCGACGACTACAGGGAGGGTCACAACGACACCGTGCCCTCGCGCTACGACAAGTGGAACGGCGATGTCGCACTCGGCTGGACCCCGGACGCCGACACCCTGCTGGAGCTCACCGCCGGCAAGGGCGACGGTGAAGCCCGTTACGCCGGACGGGGCATGGACGGTTCGCAGTTCAAGCGCGAAAGCCTCGGCCTGCGCTTCGAGAAGTCGAACCTCGGCGGGGTGCTCGACAAGCTCGAGGCCCAGGTCTACTACAACTACGCCGATCATGTGATGGACAACTACAGCCTGCGGCAACCCTCCGGCACCGGGATGATGGCCGGGCCCATGGCTTCCAATGTCGATCGCCGGACTCTCGGTGCGCGGCTCAAGGCCACCTGGCTCTGGGCCGACTGGCAGTTGATCGGCGGTGTCGATGCCCAGACCAACGAGCACCGCGAACGCAGCAGCATGGGGATCGACACCTACAAGGCACTGCCACGGACCAAGGACGCCGAGTTCCACAACTACGGGGTTTTCGGCGAACTGACCTGGTACGCCGCCGAGCGTGACCGCCTGATCAGCGGGGCTCGCCTGGACCGGGCTTCAGCCAGGGACTTGCGCCAGACCAGCGGTTCCGGCATGGGCACCCGGCCGAACCCGACGGCCGGCGACACTCGCGCCGATACCCTGCCCAGCGGTTTCATGCGTTATGAACACGACCTCGCCGACAGCCCGACGACACTCTATGCCGGACTCGGCCACGCGGAGCGTTTCCCGGACTACTGGGAGCTGTTCTCGCCCGATAGCGGCCCCAGCGGTTCGGTCAATGCCTTTGCCGCGATCAAGCCGGAGAAGACCACGCAACTGGACTTCGGCCTGCAATACAAGACCGCCGAGCTGGAAGCCTGGGCCTCGGGCTACGTCGGCCAGGTACGTGACTTCATCCTGTTCAACTACCAGCCCGGCATGATGGGCATGACCTCACAGGCGCAGAACGTCGATGCGCGGATCATGGGGGGTGAACTCGGGGCGGCTTACCAGCTGACCTCGAACTGGAAGGCCGACGCGACCCTGGCCTATGCGTGGGGCAAGAACACCAGCGACGGCAAGGCCCTGCCACAGATGCCGCCGCTGGACAGTCGCATCGGCCTGACCTACAGCCAGGATGACTGGAGTGCCGGAGCCTTGTGGCGAGTGGTCGCGGCGCAGAACCGCATCGACCAGGACAAGGGCAACGTGGTCGGCAAGGATTTCTCGAAAAGTGCCGGCTTCAGCGTGTTCTCCCTCAACGGCGCATACCGGGTCAACCAGCACCTGAAGCTCAGTGCCGGCGTCGACAACCTGTTCAATAAAGCCTACGCCGAACACCTGAACCTGGCGGGCAACGCCGGGTTCGGCTACCCGGCCAATGACCCGCGAGCCATCAACGAACCGGGCCGGACCTTCTGGAGCAAGGTGGACATGAGTTTCTAGAGACAACTGCCTCAGCCTGTAGGAGCCGGCTTGCCGGCGATGGCGGCCGGACAGGCGCCACACGGCTCGCGGGCCTTATCGCCGGCAAGCCGGCTCCTACAGGGACCAATGCCAATAATTAAAAACTTGCGGAGCGCTTCTGATGAGCCAACCAAAGATTTCCTTCTACAACCTCGCCTGGCGCTGGCATTTCTACGCCGGGCTGTTCGTCGCCCCGTTCATGATCCTGTTGGCCCTGACCGGGATCATCTACCTGTTCAAGCCCCAGCTCGATCCGCTGATGTACGGCAATCTGCTGAAGGTCGAGCCCGGTCATCAACTGATCAGTGCCGATGAACAATCGCAACGGGTCCAGGCCGCCTACCCACAGGGCCGGATCAAGCAGTACCTGCCACCGGTCGACGCCGGGCACAGTGCACAGTTCGTGGTGATCCAGGACGCCCGGGAACTCAATGTGTTCATCGATCCCTATCGCGGCAATGTGCTCGGCGACCAGGACGCCAAGCGCAACCTGCAAGCCATCGCCCGTGCCCTGCATGGCGAGTTGATGATCGGTACGATCGGCGACCGCCTGGTGGAACTGGCCGCCGGCTGGGGCGTGATGCTGGTGGTGTCCGGGGTCTATCTCTGGTGGCCGCGCAACCGCTCTGCGGCCGGTGTGCTCTGGCCGCGCCTGAGCAGCCGTGGCCGGTTGCTGTGGCGCGACCTGCATGCGGTCACCGGCTTCTGGGGCGCGGCGCTGCTACTGTTCATGCTGCTCAGTGGCATGACCTGGACCGGTTTCTGGGGCAAGCAATATGCCGAGGTCTGGAACAAGTTCCCGGACGCGATGTGGAACAGCGTGCCCAAGTCCGACATCGAAGCCCGCAGCCTGAATACCGCCGCCCGCCAGACCGTACCCTGGGCGATGGAAAACACGCCGATGCCGATGTCCGGTGATCACGCCGAGCATATGAACCACGGCGCGGCTCCCGCCGGGCCGGCCGCGCCGACCATCACCCTGCAACAGGTGGTCGAGATCGCTCGGGCGCGCCGTATCGAACCCGGCTACAGCATTACCCCGCCGAGCACCGCCGAAGGCGTGTTCACCATTGCCGTGTTCGCCGACGACCCGCGTAACGACGCCACCCTGCATGTCGACCAGTACACCGGCACGGTCCTCGCCGACGTGCGCTGGCAGCAGTACGGCAATGTCGCCCGGGCCACGGAGATGGGGGTGATGCTGCACGAAGGCAAACTCTTCGGGCCGCTCAACCAACTGGCGATCCTGCTGGTCTGCCTGATGATCCTGCTGAGTTCCATCAGTGGCGTGGTCATGTGGTGGAAGCGTCGCCCGCAAGGCGGCCTCGGCGTTCCGCCGCTGCGACACGATCTGCCGAAATGGAAAAGCGCGATGCTGATCATGCTCGCCCTGGCGATCCTGTTCCCGCTGGTGGGCGCCTCGCTGATCGTGGTCTGGGTGTTCGACAAACTATTGCTGTCGCGCCTGAACCGCCAACATGAATCGGCCTCACCTTCATCCTGAAAGCGTTGAGATGCGCGAAATAGAGGGCTCTATAAACTTTCGGAAGCATCGTCTTGCAAACCCATATTGTTATAGTATAACAATATCGCGAGATACCCGACCCGCAGCCATCCGCTGCGGGTCCCTCTGAAGATAAGCGACTTACAGCCCCGATGAACAAGTACCTTGTGTCCGGCCTCTGCCTGCTGGCGTTCAACCATGCCCAGGCGGATACCACGCTGACCCTGCCCACCGGCACCATTACCGCGCCTGCCGTCGATAGCGACGAGGTCGATCTGAAAACGCCGACCACGGCCGGTTCACGGCTGGGCCTGACGGCGCTTGAGACACCCGCCAGCACGGAAAGCCTCACCGGGGAACGTATTCGCGAACGCGGCGACAGCACCGTGCAGGACGCGGTGTCGCGCAGCACCGGCCTGAGCCGTACCGGCACGCCCGGCGATGGCGGCACCTCGTTGCAGGCCCGCGGCTTCACCGGACAGAACTCGGTAATGCAGTTGTATGACGGCACCCGCCTGTATGCAGGCGCTGGCACGGTGACCTTCCCGGTGGATGCCTGGTCGGTCGAGCGCGTCGATGTCCTGCGCGGCCCGGCGTCAGTCCTTTACGGCGAAGGCGCCACCGGAGCGGTGATCAACACTATCCCGAAAAAGCCGTTCTCGGGCGAAATCGAAAACCATGTACGCCTCGGCTACGGCTCCTACGATAGCCAGCAGCAGGCCCTGGACAGCGGCGGTTCGCTGACCGACAACCTGAGCTATCGCGTCAATATCAACCGCCTGGCCAGCAACGGCTGGGTCGACCGGGGCGAGTCGAGCAGCAACTTCTTCAGCGGCGCCCTGCGCTGGCAGGCCAACGATGACCTGGTATTCACCCTGTCCACCGACTATGGCGACCAGCAACCCACGGATTACTTCGGCTCGCCGCTGATCAACGGCAGCTACCAGAAAAGCCTGCGGTACAAGAACTACAACGTCAGCAACGACAAGCTGCACTACAACGACCAATGGACCCGCCTGCGCACCGACTGGCAGATCTCCGACGCCATCAGTTCCAGCAACGAACTGTATTACCTCAAGGCCCAGCGCCGCTGGCAGAACGCCGAGAACTACAACTTCGACCCGGCGACGCAGACCCTGTCGCGCGCCAGCTATATCGGCATCAAGCACGAGGAGGAGCAGACCGGCGACCGCCAGACCTTCACCTTCAAGCACAGCCTGTTCGGGCTCGACAGCCAGACGCTGACCGGCCTGGACATCAACCGTATCCGCTTCAAGCTCAACAGCAACGCCGGCTTCGATGACCTGCCCGGCAGCCCGCCACTGGACCTGAACCACCCGCAACCCGGCCAGTTCGAAAGTGCCGATGCCTACCAGCCGCAGTTCGCCACGACCACCCGGCAGTTCTCGCTGTTCGCCGAAAACCGCACCCAACTCAGCGAACGCTGGTCGTTGGTCACCGGTGTACGCCGCGACTATGTGCACATCGAAAATGACAACCAGATCACCGACACCCGCAGCGACAAGAGCCTGACCGGCAACAACTGGAAAGTCGGCCTGGTGTTCGCCCTGAGCGAAGACACCTCGCTCTATGGCCAGTACGCCACCAGCACCGAAGGCGTCGACGGCCTGGTGACCCTGGGGCCGAACGCGCAGAACTTTGACCTGTCCACGGCCAGGCAGTCGGAAGTGGGCCTCAAGCAGATGTTCTGGGACCAGCGCGGCGAGTGGACCCTGGCGGCCTATCACATCGTCAAGAAGAAGCTGCTGACCACCGACCCGAGCAACTCGCAGAACCAGTTGCAGGTGGGCCAGCAGTCGTCCGACGGCCTGGAAGCCAGCCTCGACCTGAAACTGGCCCATGACTGGCAATTGCAGGCCAACGCCTCGGTTGTCCGGGCGCGATACGATGACTTCGACCAGTCGGCCGGCGGCACGGTCGTCTCCTACAAAGGCAACCGGCCTACCGATGTGCCTCGGCGTACCGCCAACCTCTGGCTGAGCAAGGCGATCACCGATGAGGTGAAAGCCGGCGCCGGCGTGCGTTATGTCGACGCGCGCTATGCCGACCTCGCCAACACCGCCGAATTGCCGAGCTACACCGTGGTCGATGCCAACGTGTCGTGGAAAGCCTTGCGCAACACCACCCTGGGTCTGCAACTGAATAATCTGTTCGACCGCCAGTACGCGCAAAGCCAATACAATAGCGGCCAACAATGGATCATGGGGCAGCCACGCTCGTTCTTCGTGACCGCGGACTACACCTTTTGACAGGGGCAAGATCGTTCCCACGCTCCAGCGTGGGAACGCCGCCATGGACGCTTTGCGTCCGCTCTTGTGACGCAGAGCGTCACGGTATGCATTCCCACGCAGAGCGTGGGAATGATCAACGACAGACAGGAATGGAATGACCTCGCTGACCCTCGCCAACCTGGCCTGGACACCCCTGGGCCAGAACCACTGCCATCACCAGTTCCAGCTGCGTGACGCCAACCTGCGGGTGGCGGCGGGCGAGTTCGTCGGCCTGATCGGCCCCAACGGCAGCGGCAAGACCAGCCTGCTCAAGTGCGCCTATCGCTTCAGCCAGCCGGAGAGCGGCGAGGTTCTGCTCGAACACCAGAACGTCTGGAAACAGTCGCCCCGCTGGTGCGCCCGGCGCATCGCGGTGGTGCTCCAGGAGTTCCCCGATGCCTTTGGCCTGACCGTCGACGAAGTGGTCGCCATGGGCCGCACCCCCCACAAGAAACTGTTCGACGGCGACAGCGGCTTCGACCGCCGGCTGATTCGCCAATGCCTGGAGTCTGTAGGCCTGCTGGGCTTCGAAGAGCATGAGTTCGCCACCCTGTCCGGCGGTGAAAAACAAAGGGTGATCCTCGCCCGCGCCTTGGCCCAGCAGCCGCAACTGCTGATCCTCGACGAACCGACCAACCACCTCGACCCGCGCTACCAACTGGAGTTGCTGACCCTGGTCAAGCGCCTGCGGATCGGCACCCTGGCGAGCATTCACGACCTCAACCTGGCGGCGGCCTTCTGCGACCGGCTGTATGTGATCGACCACGGTCGCATCGTCGCCAGCGGCACGCCCGCGGACGTGCTGACGGCGAATCTGCTGCGCGCCGTGTTCGGCGTCGAGGCCCTGATCGACAGCCACCCCCTCTCCGGCTACCCACGAATCACCTGGATAACCCAACCATGAAGTTACTGCGTCTGGCGCTTTGCCTCGGTTCACTGTTCGCTTCCATGACCGCCCTGGCCGAGTCCACCCACTACCCCTTGACGATCCAGAGCTGCAACCGCGAAGTGACCTTCAAGGAGGCGCCGAAACACGCGGTCAGCCACGACATCAACATGACCCAGATGATGCTCGCCCTGGGCCTCAAGTCGCGGATGGCCGGCTACAGCGGCATCAGCGGCTGGAAAGCGGTGACCCCGGAAATGGCGCGGATCCTCGACGGCCTGCCGGAACTGGCGGCCAAGTACCCGTCCGTGGAAACCCTGCTCAACGCCAACGTCGACTTCTTCTTCGCCGGCTGGGACTACGGCATGCGCATCGGTGGCGACCTCACGCCGCAGACCCTGGCGCCGCTGGGTATCAATGTCTATGAGTTGACCGAGTCCTGTGCCTTCGTGATGAAGCGCCCGGGCGCCAGCCTCGACGACACCTATAACGACCTGCGCAACCTGGGCCGGATCTTCGATGTCCAGGACCGCGCCGAAGCCCTGATCGGCCAGATGCAGGCCAGGGTCGCGGCGGTGCAGAAGAACCTGCCCGCCGAACGTCCACGGGTCTTCCTCTACGACAGCGGCGAAGACCGCGCCATGACCTCCGGCCGCCTGGCCATGCCCCAGGCGCTGATCGAGGCCGCGGGCGGGCGCAATGTGCTGGACGATGTCGACGCCAGCTGGACCCGGGTCAACTGGGAAACCGTGGTCGAGAAGAACCCGCAGGTGATTGTCATCGTCGACTACAGCGAAGTCACCGCCGAGCAGAAACAGCACTTCCTGGAAACCAACCCGGCCTTGCAGTCGGTGGACGCGATTCGCAACAAGCGCTTTATCGTCATCCCCTATGTCGAGGCGACGCCGGGGATCGACAACGTCAAGGCCATCGAAACCCTGGCCAAGGGTTTCCACCCACAATGATGAGCCGCCGCTACCCCCTGCTGCTGGTCGCGCTCGGTGCACTGTTGCTGGTGTCCTGCGTGGTGTCGCTGGGCTTCGGCCCGGCGCGGGTGCCGGTGGACGTGGTGTGGCGGATCCTGCTGTACAAGTTGCTGGGCACCGGGACGGTCGACTGGAGTGCCGGGCAGGAACATATCGTCTGGCTGATCCGCATCCCGCGCATGCTGCTCGGTGCCCTGGTCGGCGCCGGGCTGGCCTTGATCGGCGCGGTGCTGCAAGCCGTCACCCGCAACCCGCTGGCCGACCCGCATCTGCTGGGCGTGACCTCGGGCGCCACCCTCGGCGCGGTGATCGTGGTGCTGCATGTCGGTGAAATCATCGGCCTGCTGACCTTGCCCATCGCCGCCTTTATCGGCGCCCTGGGCAGCATGCTGGCGGTGCTCGCCATTGCCAGTCGCAAAGGCCGGCTGGACAGCGACCGCCTGCTGCTGTGCGGCGTGGCGGTGTCCTTCGTGATGATGGCAATCGCCAATCTGCTGCTGTTTCTCGGCGACCACCGGGCCAGCTCCGCCGTGCTGTTCTGGATGCTCGGCGGGCTGGGCCTGGCGCGCTGGGAACTGCTGCCGATTCCCACGGTGATCGTGCTGCTGGGGCTGGTCCTGCTGCTCGGCATGGCCCGCTCGCTGAATGCGCTGATGGCCGGCGAGCAGACCGCCGCGACCCTCGGTCTGAACGCACGCACTGTGCGCTTGCGGGTCTTCCTGATCACCTCGCTGATGACCGGCGTGCTGGTCGCCATCAGCGGCTCCATCGGGTTTGTCGGCTTGATGGTGCCGCACATTGCGCGGCGCCTGGTCGGTGCCGAGCATCGCCGCCTGCTGCCGGTGTCGGCACTGCTGGGCAGCGTGTTCCTGGTCTGGGTCGATGTCGCGGCACGAACCCTGATCGCCCCGGAGGACTTGCCGATCGGCGTGGCGACGGCGGCCATTGGCGGGTTGTTCTTCATCGGCTTGATGCGCCGTCGCTAAAAGCTTCGCGGGCAAGCCCGCTCCCACAGTGTTCGACTGCCGCGGATATTGCGCTGAAGGTCGCAAGGTCCTCTTCGTGGCGGTGCGGCGTCCCGACAAGCCCACTGCCAAGGCCATCGGCACCAATCTGGCGCTCGCCGCGCACCGCAACGCCGATGTCGCCCCCGCCTGGTGCAACTGTTCAGACCACACCCCCGCAAAAGCGACCTGTCAGGGCCTTTCCCCGACTAGGCACACCCCTTGCAAAAGCCCCTTCAGCGTCTGCATCTGCCAACCAAAAAAAACTTTGAGAATCTGGAGATCGCACCATGAAGCGTCGTAGCTTGATCAAGGCTTTCACACTGACGGCATCCATTGCCGCCATGGGCATGACCTGGACCGTCCAGGCCGCCGAAACCATCAAGGTCGGGATCCTGCACTCGTTGTCCGGCACCATGGCGATCTCCGAAACCTCGCTGAAAGACATGGCCTTGATGACCATCGACGAGATCAACGCCAAGGGCGGCGTCAACGGCAAGATGCTCGAACCGGTGGTGGTCGACCCGGCCTCCAACTGGCCGTTGTTCGCCGAGAAAGGTCGCCAGTTGCTGACCCAGGACAAGGTCGCGGTGGTGTTCGGTTGCTGGACCTCGGTATCGCGCAAATCGGTGCTGCCGGTGTTCGAGGAACTCAACGGGCTGCTGTTCTACCCGGTGCAGTACGAAGGCGAAGAAATGTCGCCGAACGTGTTCTACACCGGTGCCGCGCCGAACCAGCAGGCGATCCCGGCCGTGGAATACCTGATGAGCGAAGACGGTGGCGGCGCCAAGCGCTTCTTCCTGCTCGGCACCGACTACGTCTACCCGCGCACCACCAACAAGATCCTGCGTTCGTTCCTGCACTCCAAGGGCGTAGCGGATAAAGACATCGAAGAGGTCTACACCCCGTTCGGCCATGCCGACTACCAGACCATCGTCGCCAATATCAAGAAGTTCTCAGCCGGCGGCAAGACCGCGGTGATCTCCACCGTCAACGGCGACTCCAACGTGCCGTTCTACAAGGAACTGGCGAACCAGGGCCTGAAAGCCACCGACGTGCCGGTAGTGGCGTTCTCCGTGGGCGAGGAAGAACTGCGCGGTATCGACACCAAGCCGCTGGTGGGCAACCTCGCGGCCTGGAACTACTTCGAATCGGTGGATAACCCGACGAACAAGAAATTCGTCGCCGACTGGAAAGCCTACGCCAAGAAGAAAAACCTCCCGGGTGCCGACAAGGCCGTGACCAACGACCCGATGGAAGCCACCTATGTCGGTATCCACATGTGGGCCCAGGCGGTCGAGAAAGCCAAGTCCACCGATGTCGACAAGGTCCGTGAAGCCCTGGCCGGCCAGACCTTCGCCGCCCCGTCGGGCTACACCCTGACCATGGACAAGACCAACCACCACCTGCACAAGCCGGTGATGATCGGCGAGATCCAGCCGGACGGTCAGTTCAACGTGGTCTGGCAGACCGAGGGGCCGATCCGTGCCCAGCCGTGGAGCCCGTTTATCCCGGGCAACGACAAGAAGCCGGACTATGCGGTGAAGAGCAACTGAGTGGAGGAATTGGCCCGCCGAAAGCGGGCTGATTACCCAATCCATGTGATGACCTCAACCTTGTGGCGAGGGGGCTTGCCCCCGCTGGGGCGCGAAGCGGCCCTGAAACCAGAGAGCTCGGTGTTTCAGATAACCCGAGATGTCCGGTTTTACGACTGCCGCGCAGCCGAGCGCGGGCAAGCCCGCTCGCCACAGGAACCGGATCGTTTCAAGTTCGTCGTTTCCTTGTGCAAGGCCACCGATATGCCCACTGCCCTGTATCGCCTGATTCTTGCCCTGGCCGTCGTGCTGCCGATGGCCGCCCACGCCAGTGACGCCAGCGACTTCGTCGCGGCCAATCCCATGCAACAGGCCAAGCTCCTGGAAAGCTGGGCCGCCCAACCCGATCCCGCGCGCGTCGAACTGATCAACAGCCTGCAACAGGGCGAGATCAGCATCGACGGCGCAGCCCCACAACCGGTGCGCCTGAACAACCGCCTGCGCGGTCTGATCGATACCGCGGTCGCCGCCCAGCAACTGCTCGCCGCCGACGCCAGGGTGCGCCTGGGCGCCGCCCGGCAACTGCAGAAAAGCGCCAAACCCGCGCAGCTGAATTTCCTCGACCGGCAACTGGCCGGCGAAACCGATGCCGATGTCCATGCGGCCCTGAGCCTGGCCCTGGCCAACCTGCAACTGGTGGACAGCGACCCGGCCGTGCGCCTGGCCGCCGTCCGCCTGCTCGGCGAAACCGGCGATCCCCTGGCCCGGACCCGCCTCGAAGGCCTGCTCGCCCCCGGTGTCGAAAGCGATGCCGGCGTGCATACCGCCGCCGAAACCAGCCTGGCCCAGGTCAAGCGCAAGCTGATGGTCGGCGAGATCCTCGGCCAGGCCTTCAGCGGCATGTCCCTCGGTTCGATCCTGTTACTGGCGGCCCTCGGCCTGGCGATCACCTTCGGCTTGTTGGGCGTCATCAATATGGCCCACGGCGAAATGCTGATGCTCGGTGCCTACGCCACCTACGTGGTGCAGTTGCTGTTCCAGCGCTTCGCGCCGCAAGCCATCGACTACTATCCGCTGGTGGCCCTGCCGGTGGCGTTCTTCGTCACCGCTGCCATCGGCATGGCCCTGGAACGCACGGTGATCCGCCACCTCTACGGTCGCCCCCTGGAGACCCTGCTCGCCACCTGGGGCATCAGCCTGATGCTGATCCAGCTGGTGCGCCTGGTGTTCGGCGCGCAGAACGTCGAAGTCGCCAACCCGGCCTGGCTGTCCGGCGGCATCCAGGTCCTGCCTAACCTCGTCCTGCCCTACAGCCGCATCGTCATCATCGCCTTCGCCCTGTTCGTGGTGGTGCTGACCTGGCTGCTGCTGAACAAGACACGCCTGGGCCTGAACGTGCGGGCCGTGACCCAGAACCGCAACATGGCCGCCTGCTGCGGCGTGCCCACCGGCCGTGTCGACATGCTCGCCTTCGGCCTCGGCTCCGGTATCGCCGGCCTCGGCGGCGTGGCCTTGAGCCAGATCGGCAACGTCGGCCCGGACCTGGGCCAGAGCTACATCATCGACTCGTTCCTGGTGGTGGTCCTCGGCGGCGTCGGCCAGTTGGCGGGCAGCGTCATGGCCGCGTTCGGCCTGGGGATCGCCAACAAGATCCTGGAACCGCAGATCGGCGCCGTACTGGGCAAGATCCTCATCCTCGCGCTGATCATTCTGTTTATCCAGAAACGTCCGCAAGGGCTCTTCGCACTGAAAGGACGGGTGATCGACTGATGAACCAGCCCCTGATATTGACCGCGAGCCAGAAAGCCGGGCCGAAGGTGACCCTTGCCGTCGGCGCCGTGGTGCTGCTGTTGCTGCTGGCGTTGCCACTGCTCTCGCTGCTGGCACCGGAAAACCCGCTGCAGGTCTCGGCCTATACCCTGACCCTGGTGGGCAAGATTCTCTGCTACGCCATTGTCGCCCTGGCCCTGGACCTGGTCTGGGGCTATGCCGGCCTGCTGTCCCTGGGCCATGGCCTGTTCTTCGCCCTGGGCGGCTACGCCATGGGCATGTACCTGATGCGCGAAGCGTCCGGCGATGAACTGCCGGCGTTCATGACCTTCCTGTCGTGGACCGAACTGCCCTGGTACTGGACCGGCACCAGCCACTTCCTCTGGGCTCTGTGCCTGGTAGTGCTGGCGCCGGGGCTGCTGGCCCTGGTCTTCGGCTTCTTCGCCTTCCGTTCGCGGATCAAGGGCGTGTATTTCTCGATCATGACCCAGGCCCTGACCTTCGCCGGCATGCTGTTGTTCTTCCGCAACGAAACCGGTTTCGGCGGCAACAACGGCTTTACCAACTTCCGCAGCATCCTCGGTTTCGGCATCACCGAACCTGGCACTCGCGCCGTCCTGTTTCTTGCCACCGTGCTGCTCCTGGTCGCCAGCCTGTACTGCGGCTGGCGGCTGGCCCGGAGCAAGTTCGGCCGGGTGTTGACCGCCCTGCGCGACGCGGAAAACCGCCTGATGTTCTGCGGCTACGATCCACGTGGCTTCAAGCTCTTCGTCTGGGTCCTGAGCGCGGTGCTGTGCGGCCTGGCCGGGGCTCTGTATGTGCCGCAGGTGGGGATCATCAACCCCAGCGAAATGTCGCCGACCAACTCCATCGAAGCCGCCGTATGGGTCGCCCTCGGCGGGCGTGGCACGCTGATCGGACCGCTGCTCGGCGCCGGTGTGGTCAATGGCATGAAGAGCTGGTTCACCGTGGCCTTTCCGGAATACTGGCTGTTCTTCCTCGGTGCGCTGTTTATCGTCGTGACCCTGTACCTGCCCAAGGGCGTGATCGGCCTGTTGAAGAAAAGGGGCGAGCAATGAGAATCACACCAACGGCGGAGTTCATGCTGGAACCTATCCTGGAACCTAATAAGGATTCCGGCAGCAGTCGCGACGCCATCGGCCTCGGCCAGGCCGCCGGCACGGGCCTGAACACCCGCCACGGGACCATCCTGACCCTGGAAGATATCAGCGTCAGCTTCGACGGTTTCAAGGCGTTGAACGACCTCAACCTGTATATCGGCGTCGGCGAGCTGCGCTGCATCATCGGCCCCAACGGCGCGGGCAAGACCACCCTGATGGACGTGATCACCGGCAAGACCCGGCCCAGCCACGGCAAGGCCTGGTTCGGCGAGACCCTCGACCTGACGCAGATGAGCGAAGTGCAGATCGCCCAGGCCGGGATCGGCCGCAAGTTCCAGAAGCCCACGGTGTTCGAAGCTCTCAGTGTGTTCGAAAACCTTGAGCTGGCGCAGAAGACCGACAAGTCGGTGTGGGCCAGCCTGCGTGCTCGCCTGAGCGGCGAGCAGAAGGACGGCATTGCCCGGGTCCTGGAAACCATCCGCCTGACAGCCGCGGTCAATCGCCCGGCGGGCCTGTTGTCCCATGGCCAGAAGCAGTTCCTGGAGATCGGCATGCTGTTGATGCAGGACCCGCAACTGCTGCTGCTCGACGAGCCGGTGGCGGGCATGACCGATGCCGAGACCGAGTTCACCGCCGAACTGTTCAAGACCCTCGCCGGCAAGCACTCGCTGATGGTGGTGGAACACGACATGGGGTTTGTCGGCGCGATTGCCGACCATGTGACCGTGTTGCACCAGGGCAGCGTGCTGGCCGAAGGATCGCTGGAACAGGTGCAGGAAAACGAGCGGGTGATCGAGGTCTACCTCGGGAGATGAAGACACCGCTCACGATGGCGGCGAATGTGGCATCGCCATCGCCGGCAAGCCGGCTCCCACAAGGGCAATGATTGTGCCCACCTGTAGGAGCCGGCTTGCCGGCGATGGGGCCCTTGAGATCGCCAAAAGCTTCGCGGGCAAGCCCGGCTCCCACGGGTTACGTGTATATCCGATCAGAATTTGCGACAGTTGATGAGAGCCTGACCATGCTGCAAGTCGACAAGCTGCACCAGTACTACGGCGGTAGCCACATCCTGCGGGGCCTGTCGTTCGACGTGAAGGTCGGCGAAGTCACCTGCCTGCTCGGCCGCAACGGCGTGGGCAAGACCACCCTGCTCAAGTGCCTGATGGGCCTGCTGCCGGCCAAGGAAGGTGTCGTGCAGTGGGAAGGCAAGCCCATCACCCAGTTCAAGCCGCACCAGCGGGTGCATGCCGGCATCGCCTACGTCCCCCAGGGTCGGGAAATCTTCGGCCGGCTGACGGTGGAGGAAAACCTGCTGATGGGCCTGTCGCGCTTCCCGGGTTCGCAAGCCAGGGAAGTCCCGGCGTTTATCTACGAACTGTTCCCGGTCCTGCTGCAGATGAAGCAACGCCGTGGCGGCGACCTGTCCGGCGGCCAGCAGCAACAGCTTGCTATCGGAAGGGCCCTGGCCAGCCGCCCGCGCCTGCTGATCCTCGACGAACCCACCGAAGGCATCCAACCCTCGGTGATCAAGGAGATCGGCGCGGTGATCAAGAAGCTCGCGGCCCGCGGCGACATGGCCATCCTGCTGGTGGAGCAATTCTATGATTTTGCCGCCGAACTGGCCGATCAGTACCTGGTGATGTCCCGGGGCGAGATCGTCCAGCAGGGTCGCGGAGAAAATATGGAAGCCGAGGGTGTACGCGGCCTGGTTACGATCTAACCTGTAGCGTCCTGACGATAATCGGAACTCATGAACCTGCCCGCCTCTACCGCCCTGTTCACCCCCAGCTGGCACGCCGAGCTGGAGCTCGGCTACGCCCGTTTCGGCGCCACCACGCGCCCGGTCCAGCGCCGCCACAACGGCCCGCTGCGGGTGCAGAAACACCTGTATGCCGAAGGCCCGGAGGTCTGCCAGCACATCATCGTCCACCCGCCGGGCGGGATTGCCGGCGGTGATCGCCTGGATATCCGCGCCAGCGTCGAACGCGATGCCTGGGCGCAACTGACCAGCCCCGGCGCCGCCAAGTGGTACCGCGCCAGCGGTCCGGCCAGCCAGACGCTGACCCTCAAGGTCGCCGCCGGGGCCACCCTGGAATGGCTGCCCCAGGAAACCATCGTCTTCAGCGCGGCCCAGGCCGAACTCGACACCCGCATCGACCTGGAAGGCGACGCGCGGTTGTTCTACTGGGATATGGTCGCTCTCGGCCGCCCGGCCAGCGGCGAACGCTTCGACCTCGGGCATTTCCAGTCGCACCTCGATGTCCGCCGCGACGGCCTGCCGCTGTGGCACGAGCGCCAGCGTATCCAGGGCAACGACGGCCTGCTGGACTCGCCGATCGGGCTCGACGGCCAGCCGGTGTTCGCTACCCTGCTGGTCACCGGTGAAATCGACAGCGAGTTGCTGGAGCGCTGTCGCAATCTGCCCACAGCGGTGCGCGGCGACCTCAGCCAGCTCCCCGGCCTGCTGGTGGCCCGCTGCCTGGCCGGCCAGGCTCTGCATGCGCGGGCCTGGCTGATAGAACTGTGGCGACTGCTGCGTCCGGCGCTGCTGGGCCGTGAGGCGGTGCCGCCAAGGATCTGGAACACATGATTTGTTCTTCACCGCTCACCCTCGATTTCCTGCTTTTCCACCGCCTGCCAACGGACTTGTGAACCATGGACCTGACCCCACGCGAAAAAGACAAACTGCTGATTTTCACCGCTGGTCTGGTTGCCGAACGGCGCCTGGCCCGCGGGGTGAAACTGAACTATCCGGAAGCCATGGCCTATATCTCGGCCGCCCTGCTCGAAGGCGCCCGTGACGGCCAGACCGTGGCGGACCTGATGCACTACGGCACCACCCTGCTCAGCCGGGAACAAGTGATGGAAGGTATCCCGGAGATGATTCCGGAGATCCAGGTGGAAGCGACCTTCCCCGACGGCACCAAGCTGGTCACCGTCCATCAACCGATTGCCTGAGGCCCCGCATGTCCTACGTTATCCGCGACGCCCAGCATGCCGACCTGCCGGCCATTCGCGACATCTACAACGATGCGGTGCGGAACACCACCGCGATCTGGAACGAACAACCGGTGGACCTGGGCAATCGCCAGGCCTGGTTCAGCGCCCGCCAGGCCCAGGCCTATCCGATCCTGGTGATCGTCGACGCCATGGACAACGTGCTCGGCTATGCCTCCTACGGCGACTGGCGGCCCTTCGAGGGCTTCCGCCACACCGTCGAGCACTCGGTGTATGTGCGCAACGACCAGCGCGGCAACGGCCTGGGTCCGCAATTGATGGCGGCGCTGATCGAGCGCGCCAGGGACGGCGGCAAGCACATCATGGTCGCCGCGATCGAAAGCGGTAACGCCGCCTCCGTTCGCCTGCACGAGCGTCTGGGCTTCGCAAGCACCGGGCAAATGTCCCAGGTGGGCGTCAAGTTCGGCCGCTGGCTCGACCTGACCTTCATGCAACTCTGCCTGAATCCGGGCGCGGAACCGCCCGCCGCCACCAAGGAGTGATCCACCGATGAGTGCCGCCCAACTGCGTCGCGTCAATAACGAAAGCTTTGCGCACTACCGCCAGGGTTTGATCGATCTATTGCTCGATGCCGTGGGGCATGGCGCTTCCGTGGGGTTCATGGCCGACCTCGACGCCCGGCAGGCCCGCGCCTACTTCGACAGCGTCCAGGTCGCCCTGCAGGACGGCAGCCTGCTGCTCTGGGTGGTGGTGCGCGACGAGCAGGTGCAGGCCAGCGTGCAACTGGGCCTGTGCCAGAAGCCCAACGGCCTGAACCGCGCCGAAGTACAGAAACTGCTGGTGTTCAGCGAGGCGCGCCGCCATGGCCTCGGCCAGCAGTTGATGCAGGCCGTGGAACAGGCGGCACGCGACCACAAGCGCGGCCTGCTGTACCTCGATACCCAGGCTGGCTCCGACGCCGAGGCGTTCTACAGCGCCCTGGGCTACACCCGCGTCGGCGAACTGCCGAACTACTGCATGACACCGGACGGTCGCCACCAGGCGACCACCCTTTACTACAAGACACTGGGGTTACCTGCATGATTCCTGGCGAATACCAGATCCAGCCCGGCGAGATCGAGCTCAACGCCGGTCGTCGCACCCTGCGCCTGAGCGTGGCGAACAGCGGCGATCGACCGATCCAGGTCGGCTCTCACTACCATTTTTTCGAAACCAACGACGCCCTCGACTTCGACCGTGCCGCCAGCCGCGGCATGCGCCTGAACATCCCGGCCGGCACCGCCGTGCGCTTCGAGCCGGGCCAGGCCCGCGAAGTGGAACTGGTGGACCTGGCCGGATTGCGCCGGGTGTTCGGCTTTGCCGGACGCGTCATGGGCGACCTGGACAAGGAACCAGCATGAAGATTTCCAGACAAGCCTACGCCGACATGTTCGGCCCCACGGTCGGCGACAAGGTACGCCTGGCCGATACCGACCTGTGGATCGAAGTGGAAAAGGACTTCACCACCTACGGCGAAGAAGTGAAGTTCGGCGGCGGCAAGGTCATCCGTGACGGCATGGGCCAGGGCCAGTTGCTCGCCGCCGAAGTGGTCGACACGCTGATCACCAACGCCCTGATCATCGACCACTGGGGCATCGTCAAGGCCGATGTCGGCCTCAAGGACGGACGCATCGCCGCCATCGGCAAGGCCGGCAACCCGGACATCCAGCCCGACGTGACCATCGCCATCGGTGCCAGCACCGAAGTCATCGCCGGTGAAGGCATGATCCTCACCGCCGGCGGTATCGACACCCATATCCACTTCATCTGCCCGCAGCAGATCGAAGAGGCGCTGATGAGCGGCGTCACCACCATGATCGGCGGCGGCACCGGGCCGGCCACCGGCACCAACGCCACCACCTGCACCTCCGGCCCCTGGCACCTGGCACGCATGCTCCAGGCCGCCGATGCCTTCCCGATGAACATCGGCCTCACCGGCAAGGGCAACGCCAGCCTGCCGGAGCCGCTGATCGAACAGGTCAAGGCCGGCGCCATCGGCCTCAAGCTCCACGAAGACTGGGGCACCACCCCCGCGTCCATCGACAACTGCCTGAGCGTGGCCGACCAGTACGATGTGCAGGTGGCGATCCACACCGACACCCTCAACGAGTCAGGCTTTGTCGAAACCACCCTCGGCGCGTTCAAGGGCCGCACCATCCACACCTACCACACCGAAGGTGCGGGCGGCGGCCATGCGCCGGATATCATCAAGGCCTGCGGCTTCGCCAATGTGCTGCCGAGCTCGACCAACCCGACCCGGCCCTTCACCCGCAACACCATCGACGAACACCTGGATATGCTGATGGTCTGCCATCACCTCGACCCGAGCATCGCCGAGGACGTGGCCTTCGCCGAAAGCCGCATCCGCCGGGAAACCATTGCCGCCGAGGACATCCTCCACGACCTCGGCGCGTTCTCGATGATCAGCTCCGACAGCCAGGCCATGGGCCGGGTCGGCGAAGTCATCACCCGTACCTGGCAAACCGCCGACAAGATGCACAAGCAGCGCGGGCCGCTGCCGGGCGATGGCGAGGGCAACAGCAACTTCCGGGTCAAGCGTTATATCGCCAAGTACACCATCAACCCGGCGATCACCCACGGCATCAGCCACGAAGTGGGCTCCATCGAGATCGGTAAATGGGCCGACCTGGTGCTCTGGCGCCCGGCCTTCTTCGGCGTCAAGCCGACCCTGATCCTCAAGGGCGGGGCGATTGCCGCCAGCCTCATGGGCGATGCCAATGCCTCGATCCCGACGCCGCAACCGGTTCACTATCGGCCGATGTTCGCCAGTTATGGTGGCTCGCTGCACGCCACCAGCCTGACCTTTATCAGCCAGGCAGCCCAGGAGGCGGGCCTGCCCGAGAGCCTGGGATTGAAGAAAAGGATCGCCGTGGTCAAGGGCTGTCGTACGGTGAGCAAGACCGACCTGATCCACAACGACTACCTGCCCACTATCGATGTCGACCCGCAGACCTACCAGGTCAAGGCCGATGGCGTGCTGCTCTGGTGCGAGCCGGCGCAGGTGCTGCCGATGGCGCAGAGGTATTTCCTCTTCTAGTCGCAGGCAGCGCCGCAATTAGGGGCTAAGATGCAACACGTCCAGCCCCTTTTGCGCTGTTCATCAAGGTATCGGTCATGCACCTGTCTGACTTTATCGTGCAGCATGTTGACGCCATCGTCGATGACTGGGAGCAGTTTGCCAAAACCCTGACGCCCGCGGCGGACAGCATGGGCCGGGTCGCCCTGCGCGATCACGCCAAGTCGATCCTGCTGGCGGCCGCACGGGACATGGAGACCGCCCAGAGCGCCAGCCAGCAGGTCGCCAAGGCCAAGGGCGAAGGCCCGGAGAACAGCCCCAGCCTCGATATCGCCGCCGCCAGCCACGGCGAATTGCGGCATAACGACGGTTTCGACCTGGTGCAGATGACCTCGGAGTTCCGTCATCTGCGCGCCTGCGTGATCCGCCGTTGGGTCAACAGCCTGTCCTCGCCGGACCTGTCCTACTTCCAGGACATGATCCGCTTCAACGAAGCCATCGACGAAGCCCTGGCCGAATCCACCGCCGCCTATGCCGAGCAGGTCAACCGCTCGCGGGATATCTTCCTGGCCATTCTCGGCCACGATCTGCGCGCGCCGCTGCAGGCGGTGAGCATGTCCACGGAAATGCTGGTGCGCAAGACGCAGCTCAATGAAACGGCCATGGGCTATGTGAAGAACATCAAGAGCAGCGCCCGTCATATGGGCGCGATGGTCAACGACCTGCTGGAGTTCGTGCGCAGCCGCCTGGGCAGCCAGTTGCCGATAGATCCGGCGCCCATGGACCTGGTGAGCGCGGCAAAAGCCGCACTCAACGAAGCCTGGGCCGGACAGCCGGAGTGTCGTCCGAGCCTCAAGGTCGAAGGCGATGTACATGGGGTCTGGGATCGGAGCCGGATCGAACAGATGCTGCAGAACCTGATCGGCAATGCCCTGCAGCACGGCGCCAGCCGGCGCAAGGTGACCCTGACCCTGATCGGCGGCGAAGACAGTGTCAGCCTGTCCATGCACAACTTCGGCACGCCGATTCCGGCCGAGGCCCTGGCGACGATCTTCGATCCGCTGGTACGCAACGCCGCCGAGGAACTCGGACAATCGGGGGCCTCGACCAGCCTGGGCCTGGGCTTGTTTATCGTCAAGGAAGTGGTGACGGCCCACCAGGGCAGCATCGAGGTCAGTTCCAGCGAGGAAGAAGGCACGCGGTTCAGGGTCCTGCTGCCGCGTGTGTCGCGCGCCGAATCCTGAGCGCCCGCCCGGCTATTCGTCGACCAGCCGCTCCAGGCGCTGGCGGAGCATGCGGTTTTCCGCCCGCAGCTCGCGGACCTCGCCCAGCAGCTCCAGGGCCAGGGCCACGCCTTCCCATTCCAGTTCGAGGTCCTGGCGCAGCTTGGCGGCGCGCCGGGCGATGACCAGTTCATGGTCGAGAAAGCGCCAGGCCTCCGGTGAGCGGCCCTGGGGTTCGAGGATGCCGTGTTCGACGATTTCGATCACGTAGGCGACCGGCAGTTCGGACGCCTCGCAGAAGGCTTGCATATCCAGTTGAACGCTCAGGGCTGGGCTCATGATCAGCTACTCCATTGCTCTCTCGGGTCGAATGCGGCCTTCTTCGCCAGTTCCTGCCACAACGCCTTCACGGCATCGTCGCTCTGCTTGGGCATGACCGCCTTGAGTTGCACGAACAGATAACCGCGCTGCCCGGCCTTGTTCAGCAGGCCATGGCCCTTGGCGCGCATGCGCTGGCCGTTCTGGCTGCCCGCCGGGACCTTGAGGTTGATCTTGCCGGTCAGGGTCGGCACCGCCACTTCGGTACCCAGCGCCAGCTCCCACGGTGCCAGCGGCAGGGTGATGATCAGGTCCTCACCTTCGACATCGAATTTCGGGTGAGGTGCGAAACGAATGGTCAGGTACAAGTCGCCGTTGGCCCCACCACCGAGCCCCGGCGCGCCCTGGCCCTTGAGGCGGATACGCTCGCCGTCGGCCACGCCCGCCGGAATCTTCACGTTCAGGCTCTTGCTGGTGTTGCTCACATGCTGGCCGGCCGCGTTGTACTGCGGCACCTGGAAGGTGACCTTCTTCGACTCGTTGGTCAGGCTCTCTTCCAGGAAGATCGGTAGTTCCATTTCCACGTCTTGTCCTCGACGACCGGCGCTGCGGCCCGATTGTCCGCTACTGAAACCGGCACCGCGCGAGCCGAAGATCGAACTGAAGAAGTCCGAGAAGTCACCGCCACCGGCACCTGCGCCACCAAAGCCCGCGCCCGCGCCACGTCCCTGCCAGCCCGGAGGGCCCTGGAACGGCTGGCCATGCTGGCCGTATTTGCGCAGATCGTCGTATTCGGCGCGCTTGTCGGCACTTTTCAGCGCTTCATAGGCTTCGGAGGCGTCCTTGAACTTGGCCTCGGCGTCCTTTTCCTTGCTGACATCCGGGTGGTACTTGCGCGCCAGCTTGCGGTACGCGGCCTTGATGGCCTTGTCGTCCGCCGTCGGCTCAACACCCAGGATCTTGTAATAATCTTTGAAGTCCATCTAAGGATCACCCTGCGTTATCGATTTCGCGCCGCCCGGCAGCCTGCAGCATGCGCTTTTCAGCGCGGCAAGGATTGACCGTTCTCAAGACTGTGACTGGGCGGTACGTCAGAAGTTTATCGGCCGTGCCGGCGATTTCTTGTCATCGCCGTTACACAAGTCGAACCAATGATTGCAAGTTTGGGGGTGATGGCCCGCCTTTCAAGTCGCCAAGGCACGATTTAGCGGATAGTCGGCCTTCGATTCCGCGCCCGACTGGCATACACTGCGCGGCCGTTTTTTAACCGGAACCCGAAAGACATGAAAAACGTATCTCCAGCCCGTGCCTGCGGTATCGACTTCGGCACGTCCAACTCCACTGTCGGCTGGCTGCGCCCTGGCATGGAAACGCTTATCGCGCTGGAGGACGACAAGATCACCCTGCCTTCGGTGGTCTTTTTCAATATCGAGGAACGTCGCCCGGTCTACGGCCGGCTGGCGCTGCACGAGTACCTGGAAGGCTACGAAGGTCGCCTGATGCGCTCGCTCAAGAGCCTGCTGGGGTCCAAGCTGATCAAGCACGATACCAGCGTGCTGGGCACCGCCCTGCCATTCAAGGACCTGCTCGGACTGTTTATCGGCCAGCTGAAAAGCCGCCTGGAAGCGACCGCCGGTCGTGAGTTCGAACAGGTGGTGCTGGGCCGCCCGGTGTTTTTCGTCGACGAGGACCCGGTCGCCGACCAGGAAGCCGAAGACACCCTGGTGGAGGTGGCGAAGAAGATCGGTTTCAAGGAGGTATCCTTCCAGTACGAACCGATTGCGGCGGCCTTCGACTACGAGTCGACCATCGAGCGCGAAGAGCTGGTATTGATCGTCGACATCGGCGGCGGTACCTCCGACTTCTCGCTGGTGCGCCTGTCACCGGAGCGCCGTGGCCTGGATAACCGCCACGACGATATCCTCGCCACCGGCGGCGTGCATGTCGGCGGGACCGACTTCGACAAGCAGTTGAGCCTGCAGGGCGTGATGCCGCTGTTCGGCTATGGCAGCCGGATGAAAAGCGGCGCCTACATGCCCACCAGCCACCATATGAACCTGGCGACCTGGCACACCATCAACGCGGTGTACTCGCAAAAGTCCCAGCTGGCCCTGGGCAGCATGCGCTACGACATCGAGGACACCGGCGGCATCGACCGCCTGTTCAAGCTGATCGAGCAGCGCGCCGGGCACTGGCTGGCGATGGAAGTGGAAGAAACCAAGATCCAGCTGACCCACGCCGAAAGCCGCCATGTGCCGCTGGACCGCATCGAACCGGAGCTGAGCGTGGAATTGAGCCGGGCGTTGTTCGAGTCCGCCATCGACAATCAGTTGGAACGTATTCGCAACAGCGTCACCCGCTTGCTCGACGATGCCGGGGTGAGCGTCGAACAGGTCGACACGGTGTTCTTCACCGGTGGTTCGAGCGGGATTCCGGCACTGCGCCAGAGCGTCTCGGCGATGCTGCCGAACGCGCGGCATGTGGAAGGGAATATCTTCGGCAGCATCGGCAGTGGCCTGGCGATCGATGCGCGCAAGCGTTACGGCTGATCACTCCGTGTGGGAGCGGGCTTGCCCGCGAAGAGGGCCTTCAGGCCGCCAAAAGCTTCGCGGGCAAGCCCGCTCCCACAGGCGCCCCTCCCGCCTCTGGCCCAAGTGCGGACTCAGACCAGCTCCGCCAGCCTCAACTCGCTCTTGAGATACGCATAGTAGATCGGCCCCGCCACCACGCCCGGCAGGCCGAACGCGGCCTCGAACACCAGCATTGCCATGAGCAACTCCCACGACTTGGCACTGATCTGCCCACCGACGATCCGCGCGTTGAGGAAGTATTCCAGCTTGTGGATGAACATCAGGTAGCCCAGCGCCGCCGCCGCGACCCAGATCGACAGCGACAGGCCGACGATGGTGATCAGGGTGTTGGACATCAGGTTGCCGATCACCGGCAACAGCCCCAGCAGGAAAGTCAGCACGATCAGGGTCTTGGTCAGCGGCAGCTTGATCCCGAAGAGCGGCAGGATCACCGCCAGGAAGATCGCGGTGAAGAAGGTGTTGAGCGCGGAAATCTTGATCTGCGCGAAGACGATATTGCGAAACGCCTGGACCAGCAGGCGCAGGCGGTCGAACAAGGCAGCGGCGAGGGGCTTGCGCTGGCTGGCGTCCGACACGTGCTGCAAGGCCACGATCGCCCCCAGCACCATGCCGATCAGCAGGGTCACGAACATGTGGGCCGCGTCCTTGCCCACCAGTTGCAACTCGCTCAGGTGCTTGCTCAACCATTCTCCGATAGCCACCTGGAACTCCGCGGCACTGGCTGGCAGGTAGGCATCGATAAACGGCGGCAATTGCCCCCGTGCCTTGTCCACCACCACCATGAACTTGCCCAGCGACGCCCCGGGATTTTCCGCCTCATGCAGCAAAAAGCTGATAGCGCCGGCAAAAATCAGGCTCAGCACGCTGACGATCAACGTGCCCAGCAAAGCCACCGCCAGCCAACGCGCGCGCCGCCCGGAAATCAGGTGCTCGAGCTTGGGCGTGAGCATATTGACCAGCTCGAACACCAGCAGGCCGGCCAGCAGGCTCGGCAGCAACTTCAACGGCAATACCAGCAGCAACCCACCGAAAACGATGATCAAACTGGCCAAGACTACGTAACGCTGGGAAAACGCTGACATACAGCCTCAAAACAAAATGCAGCTAAAGGATAGGCAGTCTGCCAGCGTTCCACCGGCAGGACTAGGGGGACTTGGACGCCTCGGCAAACGAGGGGAACAAGTTATCGACCAGCGTCACCGGGATACGCTGACCAGCCTGGGTAACGTCATAAACCTGCTGCTGGCACTCATCGCCGTCATGGACAAAGCTGAACTCCACCAGATAGACCTTCTGCTTCTGCGGCACAAAGGTGCTGCCAAGGGGGCCGCAGCCATGGGAAGTAGGCACCGTCGGGTTGGCGACCTGCTTTTGCTCCCACTTGTTCCGCGCGTAATTGAACGTGTGCTCCGTCGTGTATTCACTGATATAGCCCGGTGCCGGCTTGCGGCCATCAACCTGCGAATCGCCCCGCACCTCAAACCGCTGGTCGGGATCGGCCTGCAACTCGTGCCGGGTACGACGCCAGTCCCACTTCGAGGGTCTGACCAGAGTTCCCAGCTGTTTCAGGTCCTGTCGCGGATCGCTCCCGCTCCTGACCAGGAACTGCACCGGATTGAAGGTATCCCCGGCAACCTGCAGGATGACTTTCGCATGCTCGGCATCCACCACCAACGGCTTGTCTTCAGGCCGGGACGGGAAGCGAAAATCCGGCAGCCAACGCTGGAACTGCGCGCCGCTGCAACCACACAGGGACAGGACGAGGAGCAGCAAGACGACTTTCTTCACGACACATCCCTATGTTGAGCACTGGGCGCTCCGGGGAAGGGGCATCGCCTTATCCGAGGTGCGTAATAACCAAACGCCACTATCGCGCCAGATCATAACCAAAGGGACAACATGAGGTGCAGGGATTTCGCGAGCCGACAGAAAATACCCGAAGGCCTCCAGACGCCAGCGTAGAGGCCTTGCCGGGCAGGGCTACTTGTTCTTGAGGCAGGTGCTCATGAAGGCTTTGCGTTCGTCGCCCTTGAGCGCCTTGGTGGTCGCATCGGCATTGCAGGTTTTCATCTTGTCCTGCTGGGTGGCGGGCTTGGCGGCTTTCAGGCAGTTGCTCATGAAGGCCTTGCGTTCATCGCCCTTGAGCGCCTTGGTGGTGGCATCGGCGTTGCAGGACTTCATCTTGTCCTGCTGGGCCTGTTGCGCGGCGGTGGCGGCAAAACCCTGGGAGCACAGCAGCAGACCTACCAACAACAAAGGAATACGCAGCATCTTCATGGAGTTTTCTCCTTGTTACCGCGCCGATGGGCACGGCCTCTGAAGGAGTGTAGACAAACACTGTTACACCTCCAGCCGCAGGTGCCCTAGGCTGATCTCGACTGCCGGCGGTATTGCTCCGGCGAACAACCGGCCTGGCGCTGGAACATGGCGATAAAGGCCGAGGCGGTGCTGTAGCCCATGTCGAAGGCGATCTCCTGCACACTGCGCGGCCCTTCCAGGGCCTGGATCGACCAGACAAAACGCAGACGCTGGCGCCACTCGCCGAAACTCACCCCCAGTTCGCGGACAAACAGCCGCGCCAGGGTTCGCTCGCTGACATGCAGGCTCGCCGCCCATTGCCCCAGCGAGCGATTGTCCGCCGGATCGTTCTGCAGGCCTTCGAGTACCGAGAGCAATCCCGGCTCGTCGGAATACGGCAGGTAGCGGCTGTGGACCTTGGCCAGGTGCAACTGGTCCACCAGCACCTGGGCCAGCCGCACATCGGCCGGCTCGCTGGGGATCTTCACGTCGCGGCGGGCGAAATCGCTGAGAATCGCCTTGAGGATATCGCTGATCGCCAGGGTGCTCGCCACCTCGGGCATGCCGTGACAGTGCTCCTCGGCCAGGTAGACCGAGCGGTAGACGATGGCCTGGGCGTTGTAGGCGCTGTGCTCGGTGTTGGGCGGAATCCACAGGGCATAACGCGAGGGCGACATGAAACGCTGGCCGGCCACTTCGTACTGGATAACGCCATGGGATACGTAGTCGAGCGAGCCCCAGGAATGCCGATGGGAGGCGGCATGGCTGCCGGGACCGAATTCTGCATAACGAAAGTACACCGGCGCCGGCAGATCGGGGAAACGGGGGATCTCGATGGGGATCTTGCGCATGCTGTCCGGATTCCGACGCTGATTGACCGGATCGAAGTATAGGCTTTGATCCGGACAGGTGGATAATTCCCGCTCACTACTGCTCTGGTTGTCACCCCATGCAATACGCGTTTCCCCTGCTCGCCATTTTCATCTGGGCCGGCAATACCGTCGTCAACAAGATGGCCGTCGGCTCGATATTCCCGGCCGAGATCGGTTTCTACCGCTGGCTGCTCGCCGCGCTACTGTTCACGCCGTTCATGCTTCGTCCGGTCATCGCCAACTGGGGGGCGATCCGCCCGCATGTCGGCAAGATCGCTGTCCTCGGTGTCCTCGGCATGGCGGTTTACCAGAGCCTGGCCTACTACGCCGCGACCCTGACCACGGCGACCAACATGGGCATCATCCTCTCGCTGATGCCATTGATGTCCCTGGCCCTGGCGATCGTCAGCCTCGGCCAGCGCCTGACCGCCGGAGCCCTGACCGGCGCGGTGCTGTCCTTCGCCGGCGTGCTGGTGGTGGTCTCGTCCGGCAACCTCGGTTCCTTGCTGACCCACGGCGTGAACCTGGGCGATGCGATGATGCTGATCGCGACCCTGGCCTACGCGATCTACAGCACCCTGCTGAAGAAGTGGCAATTGCGCCTGCCGCCGTTGCAGTTGCTGTACCTGCAGATCCTGGTGGCCGTGGTGGTACTGTTCCCGCTGTTCTGGTTTTCGCCCAAGGTCGGGCCAAACCTGCACAACGCCGGCCTGGTGCTGTACGCCTGCCTGCTGGCGTCGATGCTCGCCCCGCTGATGTGGATGAGCGCGGTGGGCAAGCTGGGGCCGAGCCGCACGGTGCTGTTTTTCAACCTGCTGCCGATCCTCACCGCCCTGATCGCCGCCGCGGTGCTGCATGAGCAACTGGCCCTGTTCCATCTGCTGGGAGGCGCACTGACCCTGGGTGGGGTGATCCTCTCCGAGCGCTGGACCACACCACTGGGCAAGGCCCGCTGATGTCCTCGCGGGGCGCTACAACCCCGCCGCCTTCAGGCGCCGGGCATGCTCGACAAACAGGCGGATCGGCGCGGCGCCCTTGCCCACCAGGCCCAATGACTGGTTGACGATATCGAAATGATCGAGGGGATAGTCATCGCCGATCACCGTCCCCAGGTGCGAGCTGTAGCGTCCGACCATGCCATCGCACTGCCCGGCTTCGCGGATAAAGGTCCTGGCGAACAGGCGGCAACTGCGATTCGTGCCGTCGAACAGATTGCGCCCACGATCGGTGATGCCCGGCTGCAAGGTGCCGGACCAGGAGTAATAACGCACGCCATTGACCCGCTCGGCCCCCTGTCCGCCCCAACGGTCCGGCAAGCCTTGCGGATACTGCCGGTTGAACAGTGCCACGCCCTCGCCGGTCAACGACTGATGGGACGCGGCCAGGTCCATCGGCAGGCTCGGCCCGCGGTAGCCGGTCTCCAGCCAGCCCATGATCCGCGCGACGATACAGAGCACCAAGGTCAGTAAACGCCCGCGCACGCTGGTCGGCGGATAGTGACGCTGGAAATGGTCGGCCAGTTCCGAACCCTGGTTGGGCCCGGCTACCGAGGTCACCGAGGCCACCCATTCCGGACGCTTGGCCGCCGCATAACGTGCCGTCAACGCCCCCTGGCTGTGACCGATCAGGTTGACCTTGTCGGCCCCGGTTTCGCGGCGGATCTGCTCGATCCGCAACAGCAACTGCTCGCCCCGCACCTCGTTGCAATGCAGCGGCGATACCTGCACCGGACTCACCGTCGCCCCGCCCTCGCGCAACGCCTCGACGATGCCATACCAGTAGGGGAACAGCAGCAGCCGGACAAACCCGAGCATGCCCGGCACCAGCACCAGCGGATAACGCGTGGCGAGTTCTTGCGACATCAACGACCATCCATGACGGGAAGGAATAGAGCCTAGCCGCAATGCATCGGCCAGGTGCAAAAGCATCGACACTGAAGATGACAACACGGCGACACGACGCTTATTTCAACCCCACCACGCCGACCACGATCAGGCCGACCGACACCAGCTTGATCGCCGTCAGGCTTTCCCCCAGCAACAGATAGCCGAGCAGCACGGTGCCCAATGAACCGATGGCGGTCCAGATCGGATAAGCGATGCTGACCGGCAACGCCCGCAGCGCCAGGGTCAGGAAGCAGATCCCACCCACCGCGGCGAGCACGGTGACAACCGAGGGCCAGAGCCGGGTGAAACCCTCGGCGTATTTCATGCCCAGCGCAAAGGTGACTTCGAAGGCTGCGGCAATCAGCAGATGGATCCAGGGCATGGCCATCCCTCAAAACCTCCGTGCCAGCTCCCGCAGGCGCTGCTCCGCATCAGCCAGGGCGGCCTGGAACGACGCCCCGCCAGACTCTTCGCCTTCGACGGCGACGACCGTGACCGCCTCGATCCCGATGAACCCCAGCACCGTACGCAGCAACGGCTCGGCGTGGTTCATCGCCTCCAGCGGCCCTCCCGGCCCCATGCCGTGTCCGCCACGACTGCTGATGATCAACGCCTTCTTGCCCTGCACTCGCGGGTGATACTGGGCGACGCCATTGTCGACGCTGAAGTCGAAGGTCCGCCCGGCCCGCACGATCTGGTCCAGCCAGGCCTTGAGCCCGCTGGGGATACTGAAGTTGTGCATCGGCGTGGCGATCACCAACAGATCGTTGAGCAGCAACTCGCCCACCAGTTCATCACTGAACGCCAGGTCCACCTGCATCACTTGCGGGCGTTCGGCGGGCTGTGGATAAAACGCCGCCGCGATAAAGGCTTCGCTGACCGGCGGAATCAACGCGCGCCCGGTCTCGCGACGCGTCAGGCGTGCCTGTGGATGCGCCTCGCCATAGGCGCTGAGAAACACTTCGGCCAGGCGCCGCGACTGTGAACGCCCACCCCGTGGACTGGCTTCGACAACAAGAATCTTGCTCATCTGTTTCCCCTTTACCGAACAGCCTGGGCCCGCTCAGAATAAGCGTGCCCTACAGGACAGAAGCTAGAGGCAACGCGTCATCGGAACAAATGAGCAATAGTCACTCAGGATGAGTTCAATTCATCCATGGAGCCGAACATGTTCGCCAACCTGCCACTCACCGCGCTGCGCGCCTTCGAGTCCGCCGCGCGCCAGCGCAGTTTCAAGGCCGCCGCCGAAGAACTGGTGGTGACGCCAACCGCCGTGTCCCATCAGATCCGCTCGCTGGAAGGCTGGCTCGGCGTGCCGCTGTTCGAGCGCCTGCCGCGCCAGGTGCGCCTGACCGATGCGGGCGAGCGACTGTTCCGCAGCCTGCATGGCGCGCTGCTGGAGATTGCCCAGAGCGTCGATACCCTGCGCCCGCAACGCAGCGGCACCAGCCTGACGATTTCCACCACCCCAGCTTTTGCCGCCCTCTGGCTGGTGCCGCGCCTGGGGCGTTTCTATGCCAGTCACCCGAGCATCAGCCTGCGGCTCGACACCCACTGCGAAGTCCACGACCTGCACCAGGACGCCAGCATCGACATGGTGATCCGCTACAGCCTCGACGACTGGCCGAACCTGTACGGTCAATGCCTGTTCGACGAGTGCTTCAGGGTCTACGGGGCTCCGGCCCAGGTGGCCCTGGCGGCGCAATACCAGCCGACCTTGATCAGCGTCCACTGGCACAACTCCAAGCTCTACGCCCGGGGCTGGGAAGCCTGGTGCGAATTGGCGGGGGAACGCTGGATGCAAGGGCAACCGGTCATTCGCGAATACGATGAAGAGCATTACGCCCTGCAAGCGGCGATTGGCGGACAGGGCCTGGTGCTGGCCAGTTCGATCCTGGTCTCGGAAAGCGTCGCCAGCGGCTTGTTGCAGGCTTATCGCCCGGACATCCGAGTCGACGGTGCCGGCTACAGCGCTCTCTGCGTGCCAGGGCGCGAAAGGCATCCGCCGGTGCGGGCGTTTTTCCAGTGGTTGGCGCAAGAGGCCCGGGCATCCGGGCATCGACCGATCCGCCCCCTCGCCGCCGAAGAGACAATCGGATAAAACTTTTCCCGTCGCCCGAGACTCACAACCAGGTAGCGATCTCGCCAGCAGAGCGAGGCGCCTAACCGGATCAGTCAGGAGATCGAGATGAGCGACATGCATTTGTCCGATGTAACCACCCTTCGCGAACGCGCCCGCAAGAACGTCGAAAACGGTGCGGTCACCGAAGGCTACAGCGCAGACCGCGACGAGATCCTGCGGCTGCTCAATGAATCACTGGCCACCGAGCTGGTCTGCACCCTGCGCTATAAACGCCATCACTTCATGGCGACCGGCCTCAAGGCCAGCGTCGCCGCCGACGAGTTTCTCGAGCACGCCAACCAGGAAATGGCCCACGCCGACCGCCTGGCCGAACGCATCGTGCAACTGGGCGGCGAGCCGGAGTTCAATCCGGACCTGTTGTCACAGCATTCCCATGCCCAGTACGTGGCCGGCAAGACCCTCAAGGAAATGGTCTACGAAGACCTGGTGGCCGAGCGTATCGCGGTGGACAGCTACCGCGAGATCATCCAGTTCATCGGCGACCAGGACCCGACCACGCGACGGATCTTCGAGGACATCCTCGCCGAGGAAGAAGAACATGCCGATGACATGGCGGATATCCTGAAAGACCTCTGAGTCCAGGAACTATCTGGCCCTTGTGGAAGCATGGGGGCACCTGTGGAAGCATGAGGCCAAGTGTGGAAGCCTGGGGACACACCTGTGGGAGCGGGCTTGCCCGCGAAGAAGATGTCGCGGTGTACCTGATACAGCGCGGCGCTCTCAAGATTCGCGGGCAAGCCCGCTCCCACACAAGCCCACTCCTACCTTAAGCCCACTCCCACATGGCCCGCTCCCACACCCCTCCCACAATCCGACCCTGCAACGCTTAGCAGGCCGAGACCGGCCTTCAATTGCTGACGGTCTTGGGCGCCTTGCCCGACTTCATCTGCTCCAGCAACGGCGCGCACTGGTTCGGCACATCGCCACTCGGCGCCACCAACGCCAGCAGCCCCGCCGCCGGCCCGGCGATCACGCCCAGGGCCACCATGCCGGCACCGCGCAGCAACAGTGGCACCGCCTGTACACCGGCATCGGGCTTGATGAACTTGCCGCGCACATACAAGGGCGAACGCAGGGACAACAGACGGAAGCCCTTGGATTCGGGACTGATCTTCAGGTCCAATTGCTCGTTGGCGAAATTCGCCGTGCCATCGATATAGATGATCGCGTTCTCGGTATCGAAGACAAACAGCCGGGTCGTCGCCAGGCCGCTCTTGATCCCCAGGTCGGCGGCCGCACAGTTGATCTTCACTTCCTTGTCGCCAAAGATCTTGCCGACCACGTAGTTGCCGACATTGAGCCCGGCGATCTCCATCAGGCCACGACTGATCGCGCCATCGTTGACCAGCATCTTCAGGTCGCCATTGGACGTGCCCAGCAACCTGGCCACCGAGTTGCCGGTGCCGCTGATATCGGCATCGCCATTGAGCTCGCCGAAACTGGTCTTCATCGGCTCGAAGGTCGGGAACAACTGCTTGAGCTTGAAGTTGCGCGCGGTCAACCTGGCCCGGCCCTGCATCGGTGTCGTGCGGCCATTGAGACGGATCTGCGCATCGAGCTTGCCGCCCGCCACGCCGAAACGCAGGGGCTCCAGGCTCAGTTCGCCATCAGTGAGCACCAGGTGGGTGTAGAGATCGGTGAAGGGCAACTCCGCGCTGTGGACGATGCGCTTACCGGTGAACTCCACATCGGCGTCCATATCGCGCCAGCGCTCGGTGCGGAACTCTTCCACCGGCAGGACCTTGTCCGCGGGCTGCTTGCTTTCACCGCCACGGGCTTTCTGCTTGGCATTGGAGTCCGCGCCGATCAGCGGCGCCAGGTCGGTCATCAGCAACTGGTTGGACACCAGCACGCCGCTGAGCTTGGGCCTCGGCTGACTGGCGACATAGGCCAGGTCGCCGTGAATGTCGCTGGTGCCGATCTTGCCGTTGAATTTCTCGTAGGTGAAGGTCGCCCCATTCGGCTCATGCAGCCGGGCAATCAGGTGGCCGTCGGTTTCATAGGCCGGCGAGTCAGGCAAGGTCACCCCGGTCAGCGGGTAGAGGTTGCCCAGGCTGCTGCCGGCCAGCGTCAGGCGCAGGTCCAGGGCGCCCAGGTTGCGCGGATCGGTCAGGGTGCCCGCAACGGCGATGCGGGTATCGGCGATCTTCACGTCAGCCTGCACCGGAAAAGGCTTCGCCGCATCCTGCAATGCCAGCAGGCCGCCGACCTTGCCGGTGCCGGCGAGGTTCTGGCCGTGGTACTGGCCTTTTACCTTGAGCGCGAACGCATAGTCCTGCGGCGCGGCGCCCTTTTCCAGGGCCTTCTTGGCCGCGCTGTCACCGACGATATCGCTGAACGGAACGGGCTTGCCCAAGGGATCGATCAGCAGGTCGAGCCGGGTCTTCAGGCTTTGATCATCCAGGGTCACATGCCCCTTGTCGAAGCCGATGGCACCGATGTCCACCACCCAGTCGGACGGCTGCTCGTTCGGATCCTTGGGATCGAACTGGAACGTCCAGTTGGCGCGACCATCGGCCAGGCGTTCGAGGCTGGCATTCGGCTCGGTGAGGTCGATTCTCGGAATCACCACCTGTTGCGCCAGCAGCGGCAACGGCGCAAGCCGCAACTCGACACGCTTGAGTTCAACCATCCGCGGGGTCTTCGACCAGTCCGGGTTGCCCAGGGTAAGGTCCTCGGCAATCACATGGGGCCAGGGCAACCAGGCCCGCCAGCCGCCCTCGTCGGGCTCGCGCTGCCAGCGCACCGCCAGGTTGCCATTGATGGCGAACGGCCGATGGAGGATCTCGGAGACCTTGGCATTGATCGGTGGCTTGACCCGGTTCCAATCGAAGAACGCGATGATCGCCACCAGCACCACCAACAGCAGGACAAGGCTGGCACTGGTCCAGACGAGAATTTTTTTAGTGCGCGTCATTGCACGGGGGCTCCTGATCACAACGGCCTGATGACAACTGAACGTCCAAAAAAGCGACGCGCAATACCTTTACGACTGACAAACAACCGCCAAGGTTTAATGAAAAAAGCCATTGGTCGGCAAATCCGGAAGCACCGGAGCTGACCGACCAGCCAGTTTTTCGTTCCATGAACGCCCCCTCATGGCGCGACCGTGGGTAGAAAATACCCAATACGGAGCACGGGTAACGCTCTGAAAGCGTTGATCTAGAGGGGTTTGGGTAGAACAATCAATTCCGTTGATTATTACCATTGTGCTTATGAACTTTTATATCGATTTTGCAAGAGTAGCATTGGCTCCGTACCCACTTTATCGCCCTCCCACGGAGCAACCGATCATGAAACGCCAATTACTGCTTAGCCTCACCCTTGCCGTCCTTGCTGCCAACGCCTATGCCTTGCCAGCCCGCGAACAAGCCGCACCACAAGCTCAAGCCAGCCACGCCACTGTCAGCCAGTCGCTGAACACCCTGGCTGCCGATGGTTCGGATCGCACTCCACAAGGCCAGACTCAAGCTGCCGACGACACCTCTGACCGTGCCCCACAAATCCGCTCCCTGGCTTCCGACGGTACCGAGCGCACTCCACAAGGTCAGACCCTGGCTGCCGATGGTAGCGACCGCACCCCACAAGGCCAGACCTTGGCTGAAGGTGGTAACGATCGCCTGAAAGACAAAGGCCTGATTACCGAAGGCGGCTCCGATCGCCTGGTCGAACGTCACCAGTCCTTGAGCTGAGGCCATGCTGGCCTGGAACAAAGCCCGATCCCCTGGATCGGGCTTTGACGTTTCTGCAGCACTGTTTCATCGCACCACCCACTTGTAGCACCGCCGCGTTCGACGCCGGCAAAGCTGATTTGCTAGAGTGCCCCGCTCTTGTCCTCCAGAAAAACGCCCCTCCCGATGCTGCCCCGTGCCGAACAGAAACAACAGACCCGACATGCCCTGATGGACGCCGCGCGCCATCTGATGGAGGGCGGGCGTGGGTTTGGCAGCCTCAGCCTGCGGGAAGTGGCGAAAACCGCCGGCATCGTGCCGACCGGCTTCTACCGGCATTTCGACGATATGGACCAGCTCGGCCTGGCGCTGGTCAGCGAAGTCGGCCAGACCTTCCGGGAAACCATCCGGCTGGTCCGGCACAACGAGTTCGTCATGGGCGGCATCATCGATGCCTCGGTGAGGATCTTCCTCGATGTCGTGGCGATGAACCGTTCGCAGTTCCTGTTTCTCGCCCGCGAGCAGTACGGCGGCTCATTGCGGGTGCGCCAGGCCATCGGCATCCTGCGCGAACATATCAGCTCGGACCTGGCCGCCGACCTGACCTTCATGCCCAAGCTGCAGCACCTGGACGCCGCCGGACTGGCGGTAATGGCCGACCTGATCGTCAAGAGCGTGTTCGCCACCCTGCCGGAAATCATCGACCCGCCGCTCGAACCCCTGCCCGAGCACCTGGCGCCGCAAGCCAAGATCACCCAGCAATTGCGCTTCATCTTTATCGGTTTGAAACACTGGCAGGGACTCGGCAGCACCGAGTGACAGCCCACCGCACGCCTGATCGTTCCCACGCTCCGCGCTCATCGTTCTACACAAATCCCACTGAATAAATGCAGTCCATTGTGGCGAGCGGGCTTGCCCGCGCTCGGCTGCGAAGCAGCCGTAAACCCAGACGCTGCGTTCTGTCTGATACAGCGCGATCACTGGTTTAAGGGCCGCTTCGCGCCCCAGCGCGGGCAAGCCCGCTCGCCACAGGACCGTGGCCGGTTTTTCGATCACTCCTGTGCTCCGAACTCAGCGTTTTAACCCCGCTTTCCGGGCTCCTCAGGACTTGTGTAGAACGATGAGCGCTCCGCGTGGTAACGCAGCCCGTGACGCTCCGCGCCACAAAGCGGACGCGGAGCGCCCGGTGAGGCATTCCCACGCGGAGCGTGGGAACGATCGGCCTCAGCGAGCGCACCATGAAGACGCAGCAAAACCACTTACGCACCATCTTGAAACATCCAGAAACACCGCTACGCTCCTTTTTCAGGCGCCCCGTGCTTTCTGACAGGGCTTTCCTACGTTTCGCCCGATTGGCAAGCCCCTTGCTCTAGCTCAAGCATTGCTCATTGCTGGAAGCCTCCCGATGCTGGTGATTCATAGAAGAATCGAACCTCAACCCACCTGGGCCGCCGAGCTGCACCTGAACTTCGAAGCCCGCAGCAAAAGTCGCCTGCGCTGCTTCAGCGCCGAGGGTGAAGACGTCGGACTGTTCCTCGAACGCGGTCAGCCACCGCTGTACGACGGTGAATGCCTGCAAGCCGAAGACGGCCGTATCGTGCGGGTTTGCGCCCGTCCCGAACAACTGCTGCATGTCACCTGCAGCAATGCCTTCGAACTGACCCGCGCGGCCTATCACCTGGGTAACCGCCATGTCGCCCTGCAAGTCGGCGACGGCTGGCTGCGCCTGCTCGACGACTATGTGCTCAAGGCCATGCTCGAACAGCTCGGCGCCCGCACCGAAACCCTCGAAGCACCGTTCCAACCGGAACACGGCGCCTATGGCGGCGGCCATCACCACTCCCGGCATGGCGACGAGGACTTCAACTACCCGCCGCGCCTGCACCAGTTTGGTGTTCGCACATGAACCCGGCCTGGGCGCTGCTGCGCCTGGCCAGCCCGCAATTACCGATTGGCGGCTACAGCTATTCCCAGGGGCTGGAAATGGCCGTGGAGCAGGCGCGGGTGACCGATCCGGCCAGCGCCCGGCGCTGGATCAGCGATCAACTGCTGCTCAATCTCGCCCGTTTCGAAGCGCCGTTGCTGCTCGCCCACTGCCACGCGGCGGCCGATGCCGACTGGGCCGCGCTGCAACAACTGGGCGAAGAACACCGCGCCAGCCGCGAGACCCGCGAGCTGTACCAGGAGAGCCGGCAAATGGGCTACTCCCTGCAACAGCTGCTCAATGGCCTGCCGGAACTCGATGACGCCGCCCGCGACTTTCTCGCCCGGCAAGCCGAACCGCATCTGGCCCTGGGCTGGGCGCTGGCCGCCCGGGCCTGGGGGATCAGCCCCAAGGACGCGCTGGCCGCCTGGCTCTGGAGCTGGCTGGAAAACCAGTTGGCCGTGCTGATGAAGACCCTGCCCCTGGGCCAGCAGGCCGCCCAGCGCCTGACCAGCGAATTGCTGCCGCTGCTGCAACAGGCGCAGCAATCGGCCAGCGCCCAAGATCCGCGACAAATCGGCAGTGCCGCCTTCGGCCTGTCCCTGGCGTGCATGGCCCATGAGCGCCAGTACAGCCGCCTGTTTCGTTCCTAGGAGAGAAAAATGAACGTACAACCTTTGCGTGTCGGTATCGGTGGCCCCGTCGGCTCCGGCAAGACCGCCCTGACCCTGGCCCTGTGCCTGGCCCTGCGCGACCGCTACAACCTGGCGGTGGTCACCAACGACATCTACACCCGCGAGGACGCCGACTTCCTGGTGCGCAACGAAGCCCTGGCGCCGGAGCGGATCATCGGCGTGGAAACCGGCGGCTGCCCTCACACGGCGATCCGCGAGGATGCCTCGATCAACCTTGAGGCCGTGGACCAGTTGAACCGACGTTTTCCCGGCCTCGACCTGATCCTGGTGGAGTCCGGCGGCGACAACCTGTCGGCGACCTTCAGTCCGGAGCTCTCCGACCTGACCATCTACGTGATCGATGTATCGGCGGGCGACAAGCTGCCGCGCAAGGGCGGCCCGGGGATCTGCAAGTCCGACCTGCTGGTGATCAACAAGATCGACCTCGCGCCACTGGTCGGCGCCTCCCTGGAAATGATGGATGGCGACACCCGGCGGATGCGCGGCGACAAGCCGTTCGTGTTCAGCAACCAGAAAACCGGACTTGGCCTGGAGGCCATCGTGGCCTTTATCGAGCGTCAGGGTTTGCTGACCGCGGCGTGATCAATCAACAACAAGGAATCCGTACATGACATTCAAGAAGCTTTTCGGCGCCCTCGCCCTTCTGCTCACCCCGGCCCTGGCCTTCGCCCATCCCGGACACGGCGACAGCGGCCTGCTCGCCGGCGTCGAGCACCCGATCGGCGGCATCGACCATTTGCTGGCCATGCTGGCGGTCGGTCTCTGGGCCGCGCAGCAGCAAGGCGCGGCGCGCTGGGCGCTGCCGTGCACCTTTGTCGGCACCATGCTGCTCGGCGGGGTGTTCGGCTTCGAAGGCCTGCAACTGCCAGCGCTGGAAAGCGGTATCGCCGCGTCGGTACTGGCCCTGGGCCTGGCCGTGGCGCTGGTGGTACGGCCACCGTTGAGCCTGGCTATCGGCGCAACCGCGCTGTTCGCCCTGTTCCATGGCGTCGCCCATGGCCTGGAACTGCCGGAGATGTCGAGCCCCTGGGCCTACGCCGCCGGTTTCGTGATGGCGACAGCGACCCTGCATGCACTGGGTTATGCCGTGGTACGGGTACTGCCGCAGGCTGCGGCGCCCCTGGTGCGCCTGGCCGGGGCAGCTTCGGCGGCGACCGGGGTCTGGTTGCTGGCGGGCTGAATGTTGTAGCGCCTGAACCGGCCCTTTCGCGGGCAAGCCCGGCTCCCACAGATGAGCGCTTCTGCGCCAGGTATCGTCATGAGGGAGCGGGCTTGCCAGCGATGAGGCCCTTGAGCCTTGCGGTGACTCCGCCGTCGCCATCGCCGGCAACTGCCTGTTACCATGTCGCGCAAACGCCCTTGCCCTGACGACGCCAGCCGATGCCCGATGTTTCCAGCTCTGCCTCCCAGCCTGAATTGACCGCCCTGTTCACCGCGCTGCAACAGCACTTGCGTCAGGTGATCGTGCCCCTGTGGCAGGGCCCTGGCTGGAATGCCGAGCTGGCCTTGCCCTATGAGGCCCTGGACGCCGGCCATCGCCCGCTGCCCCCGCAGCGTTATCGCGCGATGGCCTGCGCCCGCCAGCTGTATCTGTTCTCCAGCCTGATCGGCGACAGCGCCTTTGCCGATGCGGCCGGTCGCGCCGCAGCGCTGTTCCGTTCGCTGCAACGGCATTTCCACGATGCCGAGCATGGCGGCTGGTTCTACAGCGTCGACCCGCAGGGCAAGCCGCTGGACACGCGCAAGGATCTCTACACCCACGCCTTCATCCTCTTCGCCTGCGCCCATTACTGGGCCAAGGTCCGCGAACCCTTGGTGGAATCGGTGCTCGATGCCGCCCTGGAAGTGATCGCCGTGCGCTTCGCCAATGGCGACGGCCTGTATGAAGCCAGCCTGGATCGCGACTGGTCGCCCCTGGGCAGCGGGCCGTTGCAGAACCCCTTGATGCACCTGGCCGAAGCCTTTCTGGCCACCCTGTCGGTGCGCGAAGATGCCGATACGCAAAGCGCGCTGCTGACCCTGGCGGCCGGCATGCAGCAACGTTTTATCGACCGTCATCACGGCGTGATGCTGGAGAAACCGCTGGGGGCTGTGGATAACTGGTTCGAGCCGGGCCATCAGTTCGAATGGCTGTTCCTGCTGGAGTCGTCTCCCCTGCTGCGCGGTACGGCGCTGCATGGCTCACTGGATCGCGCGTTCGCGTTCGCCGAGCAATCGGGGGTCGATCCGCAAAGCGGCGCGGTCAGCGGCATGCTCGCGGTTGACGGCACCCTGCGCGACGGCACACAGCGGATCTGGGCCCAGGCCGAATACCTGCGGGCGTTGACCTTGCGTGTGGATAACCGGGCACGCCTGCAGCGCCAGCTCCAGGCCCTGCAACAGCACTTCATGCACCCGGGCGGCTGGCACGAATGCCTGGACGCGACAGGCGTGGTCAGCCGCGAGGACATGCCGTCGACCACGCCTTACCATCTGGCGACCTGCCTGTACGGCCTGGCCGACTATCTGCGCTGACCGGCCCTCTCTGTAGGAGCTGGCTTGCCAGCGATGAGGCCAGTGAGACCGCCAAAAGCTTCGCGGGCAAGCCCGCACCCACAGGGTCCGGGTTAACACCGGATATCGGCTACAGCCGAAGACTTGTGGGAGCTGGCTTGCCAGCGATGAGGCCCTCAAGCCATTCGCCGCCCG
>NZ_JACAPR010000008.1:334411-375985 GCF_013385635.1 Pseudomonas gingeri | reverse complement strand
ACGCTCCGCGTGGGCAATGCAGCCCGTGACGCTCTGCGTCACAGAAGCGGACGCAGAGCGTCCAGAGAGGCGTTACCACGCGGAGCGTGGGAACGATCGTATCGCCGGCAAGCCGGCTCCCACAGGAAACGTTTAATTCGATATCTTCACCCTCAGGTTTAGCCCCTGGCGGGCGATATCCTGAGTAGCGGTATGGAAGAACCGCCGGCGCCTGGACAGCTCTGAATCGCAGACCAACGCACGAGCTGCTCAACGAAATCGCCGGGTTGGTGTAAAATCGATTGATATCATTTTGCCTCTATTTATTATCTGCACGCGAAAGTGGCAGTGAAGCTGAACCCGTTCCAGTGATTGCCCCGGGCTCATCTTCTATTTCCCATGACAGGAATCTCGATGCTGGCGTATCACCAAAAAAGCTTTCTGATCGTCGACGATTTCTCCGATTTTCGCAGCTCAGTCAGGTCCATGCTGCGTGAGTTGGGCGTCAAGGAAGTGGACACCGCCGACACCGGGGAGCAGGCGCTGCGCATGTGCGCGCAGAAGCGCTACGACTTTGTCCTGCATGATTACCATCTCGGTGATGGCAAGAAGAACGGCCAGCAGGTGCTTGAAGACCTGATGGTCGACAAGCTGATCAGTCATGAAAGCGTGTTTGTGATGGTCACTGCCGAAAGCAGCCAGGCCATGGTGCTCAGTGCCCTGGAGCACGAGCCCGATGCCTACCTGACCAAGCCGTTCAACCGTGCCAGCCTCGCCCAGCGCCTGGAGAAGCTGGTCCAGCGCAAGAACCTGCTCAAGCCGATCATGCAGGCACTCGACCGTGATAAACCGGTCGAGGTGTTGGCCGCCTGTACCCGCCTGACCCAGCAGGACACCCGCTTTGCGCCACTGTGCTTGCGCTATCGCGCCGATGCGATGCGCGCGCTCAACCAGAATGAGCCGCTGGAGCGTTTTCTCAATGGCATCCTGAATGATCGCCCGTTGCCATGGGCTTACGCGATGCTCGGGCAGTTGCTCTACAAGCGCGGCCAGATCACCCAGGCCCGGGAACTCTACGAAACCGCGCTCAAGGCCTTTCCGATGATGCCGGCGCTGTACGATGGGCTTGCCGATGTGCTGATGCAGCAGGGCGATACCAAGCGTGCCCAGAGTGTATTGGAGGAGGCCGTACGGCTGTCTCCGCTGGCGGTTCGGCGCCAGTCGTTGCTGGGCAAGCTGGCCATGGCCAACGAAGATTTCGAGAGTGCCTCGAAAGCCTATCGCCAGGCCGTGTCCCAGGGGGAGCAATCACGCTTCAAGGACCCCGAAAGTAACCTTGGCCTGGCCCATGCGTTGATCAGCAAGGGCAGCGACCGGGGCCTGGATACGCGTACGCGTCTGGAGATCAACCAGACCCTCAGCGCTGTCGCCAAGGAAAACGCCAACGATCCGGGGCTGCAGGTGCGTGCGCGACTGATGAAGGCCACCAGCCTGCTGCTCAATGATGCCGAAACCGCTGACAAGCTGACCGAGCAGGCGATGGCGCGTCTTGAAGGCATGGAGAACTTCATGAGTGCCGAGGCTGCCTTGCTGGTGGCCAAGCAACTGCAGCAGTTGGGTCAGGTCGATGCCGGTGCCTCGATGCTGAAGAACTGCGTGGAGATCTACGGCGACGACCCGACAGTGATGAAAGGGATCGCCAAACTGACCGACGATCCGGAAATCCTCGGCGGCGGCAAGGCCGCGATCGATCTCAACGTGCAGGGGGTACGCAGCTACAAGGGCGGCAACCTGGAAGAGGCGCAGGATCTGTTCCGGCGAGCACTGGCCCTGCAACCGAAAAACATCAGTATCGCCCTCAACGCCGCGCAGGCCCTGTTGGTGACCGCTCAGAAGACTGCCGACGCGGCGATCCTCGAAGAATGTCGTGCCTGCCTGAAAATGGTCGGCAAGATGCCTGACACCGATCCACGCTATGAGAGGTATCAGAAATTGCGCATCCGGGCGTTTGGCGAATGAGTGGCAATGACCAGGGGCTGGATTTTTCCACGGTGATCGCCTCGACCGTGCACGACATGAAGAACTCGCTGGCGATGCTGATGCAAGCCCACGGCCAGTGGCAGAGCCGCCTGCCCGAGTCCCAGCGCGATATCCCCGAGCACGCGGTCATCGAGTATGAATTCGCCCATCTCAACAGCATGCTCGTGCAATTGCTGGGCTTGTACAAGCTGGGGGTCAATCAATTACCGTTGCGCCCCAACTACCACGAAATGGACGATTTCATCGAGGCGCAACTGGCGTGCCGCCAGGAGGTCCTGAGCAGCCGCGGGATCGTTGCCAGTTACGAGGTCGATGATTTCAGCCCGCTGGGTTTCTTTGATCGGGAACTGATCGGTTCGGTGGTGGGCAATATCGTCACCAATGCCATTCGTTATGCCTGTCATGCCCTGCTGATCAGTTTGCGCGAAGAGGGCGAACAATTGGTGCTGACGATCAATGACGATGGGCCGGGCTACCCGGCGCAGATGCTCGAACGGCAGGCGGACTATGTGCAGGGCATCAATCCCGCCACGGGCAGTACCGGCCTGGGCCTGTATTTCGCGGCACGTATTGCCGCCCTGCACGAACGCAACGGCGTGTGCGGACGCATCGAGATCGGCAATGGTGGCACCCTGGGTGGTGCATTGTTCAGTCTCTATCTCCCCTGAACCAGGCTTTTTCCTCGCCCCTGCTTGAAATCCCGAACAGGTGATGCGTATTTTGTACGGGACGCCGTTCGCGGCTTGTACAACAACAAGGATTGAGTCATGACGACCGATGGCCAGAGTTCACTCGCGCAGCGATTGACCGGCATTGATGAAATTGAATGTGTCACGCCCGACCTCAATGGCGTACCGCGCGGCAAGGTAATGACCGCCGAAGGTTTCCTCGAGGGGCGGCGCTTGCAGATGGCTCGCGGGGTACTGCTGCAGTGCATCATGGGCGGTTACCCGCCGGCGCGCTTTTATGGCAGCGACGATGGCGACCTGGCTCTCAATGCCGACCCGCGGCAGATCCATCGCCTACCCTGGAGTCCGCAGCCCCGAGCCCTGGCGATCTGCGACGCGGACGAACTGACGGGCGAGAGTTCCCGCCTGTCGACCCGGGGCCAGCTCAAGGCAGTGATTGCCCGCTATGCGGCGCGTGGTCTGGCGCCGGTGGTGGCGACCGAACTGGAGTTCTTTGTCTTCGCCCCCAATCCCGATCCGACTCAATCCTTCCTGCCGCCAGTGGGCCTTGATGGTCGTCGCGAGGACGGTCATTCGGCTTTCAGCGTCAGTTCCAACAATGGCTTGCGGCCGTTCTTCAGCGAAGTCTATGCGTGCATGGCGGCGCTCGGCCTGCCGCGCGACACCTTCATGCATGAAATGGGCGTCAGCCAGTTCGAGATCAACCTGTTGCATGGTGATCCGCTGTTGCTGGCCGACCAGACCTTCCTGTTCAAGCACCTGCTCAAGGAGGTCGCCCTCAAGCATGGCCTGACCGTGGTCTGCATGGCCAAGCCACTGGCGAAGACACCGGGTAGCTCGATGCATATTCACCAGAGCGTGGTGGAGATCGGCAGCGGGCGAAATGTCTTCAGCGATGCGGCTGGCGAGCCGACCGCGATGTTCCGCCACTTTATCGGCGGACAGCAGGCGGGAATGGCGGACTTCACCGCGCTGTTCGCGCCGAACGTCAATTCCTACCAGCGCCTGTGCCACCCGTTCGCTTCGCCGAACAATGCCTGCTGGTCCCACGACAACCGGGCAGCGGGCCTGCGCATTCCGGCCAGCTCGCCCGTGGCGCGGCGGGTGGAAAACCGCCTGCCTGGAGCGGACGCCAACCCTTACCTGGCAATCGCCGCGAGCCTGGCCGCCGGGCTGCACGGTATCGAACAGGAGTTGGAACCGACGGCTGCCATCCAGGGCGAATTCGAGGTTCCGGATTCTTTGTCGCTGCCATGTACCTTGCACGCTGCTCTGGAGCGTCTGAAACGTAGCCAGTTGGCGAAGGATCTGTTCGGCAAGGAGTTCATCGAAGGCTATATCGCTTCGAAGTCCATGGAGCTGACCAGTTTCCTCGATGAAATTACCCCCTGGGAGCGGCGTGTTTTAGCCGCCCAGGCGTAGACCCCAGGCACTGTAAAAATTACTACGCCTGGCTTTATAGTCGGGCTATCTTCTCGATAGTCCGAAACCTCATTCAAGGAGCCGCTCGGAACGCCGATGCGCCATATCTGGAAATCCTTTCGAGCGCTTTATTTCGCCTCGCTGATGATGTTGATCGGCTCGGGCCTTCTCAGTACCTACCTGGCCTTGCGCCTGGCAGCCGACCATGTCGACGGCCTGTGGGTGGGGGCGCTGATGGCGGCCAACTACTTCGGCCTGGTGCTGGGGGGCAAGATCGGTCACCGGCTGATTGCTCGGGTCGGGCATATCCGTGCCTACGCCACCTGCGCCGGGATCGTCGGTGCGGCGGTGCTGGGCCATGGACTGATCGATTGGCTGCCGGCCTGGCTGTTCCTGCGGATGATCGTGGGCCTGGGCATGATGTGCCAGTACATGGTCATCGAAAGCTGGCTGAATGAGCAGGCCGAGGCCAAGCAGCGGGGTGTGGTTTTCAGCGGCTACATGATCGCCTCCTACCTCGGTCTGGTACTGGGGCAACTGATCCTGGTCATGCACCCGGCCCTCGGGCTGGAACTACTGATGCTGGTCGCATTGTGTTTCGCACTGTGTCTGGTGCCGGTTGCAATGACCCGGCGAATTCACCCGGCGCCCCTGCATCCGGCGCCACTGGAGCCACGTTTCTTCATGAAGCGCGTGCCGCAGTCGCTGACCACGGTGATGGGCGCGGGGATCATCGTCGGCTCCTTCTATGGCCTGGCACCGCTCTATGCATCCCAGCAGGGGCTTTCCACCGAGCAGGTCGGTCTGTTCATGGGTTGCTGCATCTTTGCCGGCTTCCTGGTGCAGTGGCCACTGGGCTGGCTCTCCGATCGCTATGATCGGGCGGTGCTGATCCGCAGTGTCGCCTTCCTGTTGGCCCTGGCCTCCTTGCCGTTGGCGATATTCTCCACGGCGCCGCTGGAAGTGTTGTTCATCTCCGGGTTTGTGGTATCCCTGTTGCAGTTTTGCCTGTACCCGCTGGCGGTGGCGTTTTCCAACGACCATATCGAGGGTGATCGGCGGGTGTCGCTGACCGCCATGCTGCTGATGACCTATGGCATCGGCGCGAGCATGGGGCCGTTGGCGGCGGGCATCCTGATGAAGCTGTTCGGCAGCCATATGCTCTACGCGTTTTTCAGTTTCTTCGCGTTGATCCTGGTTTGGCGCATCCGGCCGAAAGCCGTGACCAACCTGCACCAGGTCGAAGATGCGCCGTTGCAGCACGTGGTCATGCCTGAAGCCATGTCGCCCCTGGGGGCGGCCCTTGACCCGCGGGTTGACGAGCAGATCGTGCTGGACCAGATGTGCGACAGTGTGGTGCCCCCGACGCCAGAGGCCGAGGTGGTTGTCGAGGTTGATGAGTCGGACCCGGAACCGGCGCACAAGTCGAGCAACTGACGGCACGGATAAAAAACGGGCCACCTGATGAAGGTGGCCCGTTTTTTTGCATTTTTCCGAGAGAGGGGAAGGCGGTTGACTCAGTAGTCGTCGTCCTTGTCGAAACGCCGTGCTTCACGTTGCAACTGGTAGACGAAACGTTCGACCTGGCGTTGGACCAGGCCGCTCATGTTGTGGAAGCGCACGCCGGCGAAGGTGGTGTTGATCCTTTCTTCGAAATGCAGGTGACGCAATTCCACCGGGGCGGTCATCGGCCCGAAGGGCAGGGCGGCGATAAAGCGCTCGTAGACCTGGCCGAGTTGCAGGCGGTCGGAGATATCGCCTTCAAAACGCAGTTTGCAACCGCTGGCGGAGATATCCAGCAGCTTGCCGGTGACCGGGGCCTTGAGCTTTTCACCACTGAGTTCGACATTCACCAGCGCGGTCAGTTTCAGGGCGGCGCGGAACGCATTGCGACGCTGGTGGTAGACCACTTCTTCGGGAATCGTACCGCGGTAGCAGCCGTTGGTTTCGTCGACGGTCATCGGCTGGGGTTGTTCCCAAGTGATGCGTACGCCCTCGTGGAAACCTTCGACGCGGAATGACTCGCCTGCCGACAGGAAGCGTTCGCCGTCGCGCGGAATCATTTCGTCCAGGGCCAGGGTGCCGGCCTCCCGATTGACATCGATCACAAAACTCTGGAAGCGCTGGCTGCGTTCGTGGAACGTGATGATCAACGGGTCATGGCTTTCCTGCAGCATCCGCAGGTTGGCGGCAATTTCCAGGGGCGTGGTTAGCACCTTGGGTGGCTGCGGAGCATCGTCCGCGCTTGGGGCATTGGACACGGTTCATCAATCTCCAGACAAAATACGACTACACGCAAAAGCCAGCATTTTGCCAGCATGTTGCGCGCCTTGGATAGAGCGCGCACCAGTTCGGTTTCAAGCCTGACTGAGTGGGCGAGGCTTCGCAAGCCTGGCGGTCGAACCACGGGCATCATAGAGCGCGGGAGGCTCACCGCCGGTCAGGATCTTCAACTGGTTCGCGGTAGTCGCTTGCTGAACCTGGATATTGCGACCGTTGAGCTCGTTGGCTGTCTGGCAATCGGCCAGGAGCTGGGTGAGCACGTCGCTCTGGCTCAACAGTTCGTCGCCCACGCTCGACTGCGCGGCCAATTGTTCCAGGCCGGCACGGTTGGTGGGTAGATTGAGGCTGGCGAGGATCTGGCTGCGTTTGCGGCCATGCTGTTCCAGCAGAATGATCAGCGCTTGCTTGCGCGCCAGAATATCTTCCAGCTCGAACATGTTGCGCCCGTGGAGCGCCAGTGATTCGGCGCGCAGCAACTCAAGCAGGTCTTGAGCTGGAGCAAAATCTTCGGTGATCAGTTGCAGTAGAGTGGTGTCGTGCATGGCTGGCCTTGGGTTTTAAGCGTCCAAAAGCCTGGCGCGGGCCGGAGCCTAGCGCTGGGCTTCGAAGTTGAGCAGTTTGCTGGCTACGCGGTTGCTGTCGACCTTGTAGCTGCCGTCGGCAATGGCCTGCTTCAACTCGGCCACACGGGCGCTGTTGACCACAGGCTGCTCCTGCAGCTTGTCAGTGACTTTTTGCAACTGCTGAGCCTCATTGCTGAGGTGTACCGATTCCCCGCTCTGGCTGACCGAGTCGGCCTGGCTGTTGACGGACGCGGACTTGCCGGCACTGTCGGCTTCCTTGCTGGCGCTGGTGCGCGTGCTGCCTGTCAGTGACGGGGCGTTATTCAAACGACTGAAATCGATGACCATGATAAAAAACCTCTGGGTATTTGGACGCTTGCCTTGTTTTCGGCCATACCCGGAAAAACTTTAGGCTCATCTGAGAATGAGTCTGCACGTGTCGGCTGTATCCCTGTATGGGGCACAGTTTAGGAAAAGCGGCGACTTCGCGCCAGTTATCTACAAGGCGGCTTTTGTATTCATAAAGCTACCTCCACCTGCCCGGGTGCGGTGACACGGGCTTTGATGACACGTTGCGAGTTGAGGTTCTTGATGCGGATCTGTTCGTTGAGCCCGCCATTGGACAGGGCTTCTCCCGGCATCTTCACTACCAGGCCACCGCTCGTCGCACTGATCACCACCTGGTCGCCCTTGCGGACCACTTCGGCCTGTTCCAGATGCACCAGGGTGATGACCTGATCCATGACCATTGGTCGGACAAGTTTCTGTCCGATGGCCTGGTCGGGCGAGGTCAGGAAGCCCTGGTTGATCAGGCTGATATCCCGCTCGCGCAGCGCCACGTCGCCCGGTTCGATGATGCCGGCACGCTTGAGCGGGCGGGTGGTCACCACCACGTCGCGGAACAGCTTGACCTGGGCCGGTACGAACACGGTCCAGGGCGAGGTGCCCTCGCAGCGGATTTTCACGGTGACCCGGCCAATCGGCGTCGCGGGACTCTCCAGGCTGGCTGTCAATTCCTTGTCGCAGGCGGCCATGCGCAGGCGCGGATCCAGTTGATTGACCTGGATTTCATAACGACCTTCGGTTTGACTGGTAGCCAGGTAGTCTTCTACGGTGAACTCAAGAAAGCCTTGGGTCACGCCGATAAGCTGATCAGGCAGGGTCGCCGATTCCGCAAGGGCAGGGCCGCTGGGGTTCAGACAGCATAAAGCCGACAAAACCCAGAGCAATCTGCGGTACTGTGATGTCAGGCGTCGAAAAAATGTCGTTTGTGCTTTCATAACAGTATAAAAAGCAAGGCCCGTGCCGTTTACTCTTGAATGTGCATCGGATCTGAAGCTTTGGTGAGAGGGGTCAGGCATGGCTGGTGTAATGGATTCGGTGAACCAGCGTACGCAACTGGTGGGGCAGAATCGCCTTGAGCTGCTGTTGTTCCGTCTCGACGGCCAGCAGTTGTATGGAATCAACGTCTTCAAGGTACGCGAGGTGCTGCAATGCCCCAAGCTGACCCTGATGCCGAAGTCCAATCCGGTGGTGTGCGGTGTGGCGAATATTCGTGGGGCAACCATCCCGATCCTCGATCTGGCGATGGCCACGGGCTCCGGTGCACTCAAGGACCAGAGTAATCCGTTTGTGATCATTACGGAGTACAACACCAAGACCCAGGGGTTCCTGGTGACGTCGGTGGAGCGCATCGTCAACATGAACTGGGAAGAGATCCATCCGCCGCCCAAGGGCACCGGGCGCGATCACTACCTGACGGCGGTGACGCGGATCGACAACCAGTTGGTGGAGATCATCGACGTCGAGAAGATCCTGGCCGAGGTTTCACCCACGTCCGAGTCGATTTCCCTCGGCGTGGTGGATGTCGAGACCCAAAGCAAGGCGGTATCGTTGCGGGTGCTCACGGTCGATGACTCGTCGGTGGCGCGCAAGCAGGTCACGCGTTGCCTGCAGACGGTCGGTGTCGAAGTGGTGGCGTTGAACGACGGCCGGCAGGCACTGGATTACCTGCGCAAGCTGGTCGAGGAAGGCAAGAAGCCGGAAGAAGAGTTCCTGATGATGATTTCCGACATCGAAATGCCCGAAATGGACGGCTATACCCTTACAGCGGAGATCCGCAACGATCCTCGCATGCAAAAGTTGCATATCATCCTGCATACTTCCTTGTCGGGTGTCTTCAATCAGGCGATGGTGAAGAAGGTCGGTGCCGATGACTTCCTCGCCAAGTTCCGTCCTGATGACCTGGCATCCCGGGTGGTTGACCGGATCAAGGCAGCAGAATAACGGCCGGGTACTTTCGTCCCCGGCGGTACAGACGATTTAAGAGGCGGCATCATTGTCTACGGGTAATTTGGATTTTGAACAGTTCCGGGTCTTCCTGGAAAAGGCCTGTGGCATTCTGCTCGGTGAAAACAAGCAATATCTGGTTTCCAGCCGTCTCAACAAACTGATGGAACAGCAAGGCATCAAATCCCTGGGCGAGTTGGTCCAGAGGATCCAGACCCAGCCGCGTAGCGGTTTGCGCGAGCAGGTGGTGGATGCCATGACCACCAACGAAACCCTGTGGTTTCGTGATACCTATCCGTTTGAAGTGCTGAAAGGCAAGGTGTTGCCGGAAGCGATCAAGGCCAGCCCGGGGCAGCGCCTGCGTATCTGGTCGGCTGCCTGTTCATCGGGGCAGGAGCCCTATTCGATCTCGATGTCGATCGACGAGTTCGAGCGGACCAACATGGGCCAGTTGAAGGCGGGAGCGCAGATCGTCGCCACCGACCTGTCGGGGCTTATGCTGACCAACTGCAAGACGGGGGAGTACGACAGCCTGGCCATCGGTCGGGGTTTGTCGCCCGAGCGCCTGCAGCGCTACTTCGACCCCAAGGGGCCGGGCCGCTGGGCGGTCAAGGCGCCGATCAAGAGTCGGGTCGAGTTCCGTTCGTTCAACCTGCTGGACAGCTACGCGAGCCTGGGCAAGTTCGACATCGTGTTCTGCCGCAACGTGCTGATCTACTTCTCCGCCGAGGTGAAGAAAGACATCCTGATGCGCATTCACGGCACCCTCAAGCCGGGCGGCTATCTGTTTCTCGGCGCCTCCGAGGCCCTCAACGGCCTGCCTGACCATTACCAGATGGTGCAATGCAGCCCGGGAATCATTTACCAGGCCAAGTAGACAACAGGCCCGGGACAAAAGCGGGAGCCCTCATGGGCTCCTTTTTTTTGCCGCTTATGTTGCCGCCAACCTTGCCGCTTTGCTGACGCGCGGCGGAAATGCTTTGCCGCTTTTTTGTCATTGCCGCGGCTGACCTGCCCGCAAAGCCTTGATTTACGGCCTTTGAGAAATTGGCATGGGGCTTGCTACAGCTCTAGCAACGAAAAGCCTGTTTCAACGATCAGGTCAACTCTTGAAGGTTTCCCGACATGAGCATCAGCTTCGATAAAGCGCTCGGTATCCATGAGAAAGCCCTGGGCTTCCGCGCCCAACGTGCCGAAGTGCTGGCCAACAACATCGCCAACGCCGACACCCCGAACTACAAGGCGCGGGACATGGACTTTTCCTCCGTGCTCGCCGAGCAGAGCGAAAAGGCCAAGAACGGCACCTTCGCCCTCAATACCACCAACAGCCGCCATATCGAAGCCCAGGGCCTGAGCGATGGCGATGCGGCGTTGCAGTACCGCACGCCGATGCAGCCGTCGATCGACCAGAACACCGTGGATGCGCAGATCGAACAATCGAACTATGCGCAGAACGCGGTCGACTTCCAGGCCAGCTTCACCCTGCTCAACAGTAAATTCAAAGGGCTGGTATCAGCCCTGCGTGGAGAGTAAGCCATGTCCCTCGCCAGCGTTTTCAACATTGCCGGTAGTGGCATGAGTGCCCAGACCACTCGCCTGAACACCGTCGCCAGTAACATCGCCAACGCCGAGACCGTCTCGTCGAGCATCGACAAGACCTACCGTGCGCGCCACCCGGTGTTCGCCACCATGTTCCAGAACGGCCAGAGCGGCGGTAGCGATTCGCTGTTCCAGGATCAGAATGCAGCCGGCCAGGGCGTCCAGGTGATGGGCGTGGTCGAGGACCAGAGCAACCTGGAAGCCCGCTACGAGCCGAACCATCCGGCGGCCGACGCCAAGGGTTATGTCTACTACCCGAACGTCAACGTGGTCGAGGAGATGGCCGACATGATCTCCGCCAGCCGCTCGTTCCAGACCAACGCGGAAATGATGAACACCGCCAAAACCATGATGCAGAAGGTCCTGACCCTGGGTCAGTGATAAGGGGCGACAGCCATGAGTGTTTCCGATTCCACCAGCGGTCCCAGCCTTAACGACATCATCAACGCCTCCAACCAGAAGGTGGCGAACAACAGCAACACCGATCCACTGGGCAACGCCATCGGCGGTGCCACCGGCGGGCAGACCCTGGGCAAGGACGCGTTCCTGAAATTGCTGGTGACCCAGCTCAAGAACCAGAATCCGCTGGATCCACAGGACAACAGCGCCTTCGTCGCCCAACTGGCCCAGTTCAGCAGCCTGGAAGGCATTACCACGCTCAATACCAGCGTGAACAATATCGCTGGCGCGTTCCAGTCGTCCCAGGCGCTGCAGGCTTCGTCGCTGGTCGGTCGCTCGGTCATCGTGCCGACCGACAAGGCCGTGGTCGATACCAGCAAGCCGTTTACCGGTACCGTGACGATCCCGAGTTCCGTGGACAACCTGACCCTGAAGATCACCGACTCCACCGGCAAGGTGGTCAGGACCATCGACATGGGCAGCCAGAAAGCCGGCAACGCCGCTTTCGCCTGGGACGGCAAGGACGATTCGGGCACCTTGCTGGCCAACGGTACCTACACCTTCAACGCCACCTCGCAGATCGACAGCAAGGCGACCGCCATGGTCACCAACCTGCCGGCGACCGTCAGCAGCGTAAGCCTGGGTCAGAACGGCGGCGAAATGATGCTTAACCTGGCGGGCCTGGGCAGCATTGCTCTGTCCAAAGTCCAGACCATTGGCCTGTAAGAGCCGACCAACGCGAAACAAAGGAGTGAGTTATGTCTTTTAATATCGGTTTGAGCGGTCTCAATGCGGCCCAGAAACAGCTCGACGTCACCGGCAACAACATTGCCAACGTCAATACCACCGGCTTCAAGTCCTCCCGAGCGGAGTTCGAAGACGTCTACTCGGCGACCAAGCTGGGTGTGTCCTCCAAGAGCATCGGTAACGGTGTGAACCTGGCCAACGTTTCGCAGAACTTCGGCAACGGTGGCATGAACGCCACCGGCAACGCGCTGGACATGGGCATCCAGGGCAACGGCTTCTTCACCCTGAGCAGCAACGGTTCGCTGAGCTATACCCGTGCCGGTACCTTCAAGACCGACAAGGACGGCTACATCACCAACTCCGACGGTACCGCCCGCCTGCAAGGTTTTGCCGCCGACTCCAAGGGCAACATCATTCCGGGCGTACTGACCGACCTGCGCATCGACGTGTCAAACCTGCCGCCGCAGACCAGCACCTCGGTAGGGGCAACGATCAACCTCGACTCGAAGTCGCCGGTGATCGACCAGGCAACCACGCCGTTCGACCCGTCGAACCAGGCGAGCTACACCAAGCCATTCAGCTCCGATATCTACGACACCCAGGGTAACAAGCACTCGCTGGACCAGTATGTGGTCAAGACCGGCGCCAACACTTGGAACGTCTATACGCTGATCGACGGTCGTAACCCGAACGGTACGGCGGCAACAGTTCCGACAGTACCGCCTACCGTTCCACCGGCCGCGACCGACCCTGTGCCTGTGCCAATGGTTTTTGACTCGTCCGGCAAGCTGACCAGCATCGGCGGCACTGCTGGCAAGACCAGCATCACCATCACCGGTTGGGTTCCTGGCGTGGTGACCAATGGTGTATGGGCGGCGAACGGTGCGGGTGCCAACGTGGCCGGTATCGCCACCGACTGGTCGAAGACCACCCAGTTCAACGCTGATACTTCCCGTGCCAACATCATCAGCGACGGTTATGCCACCGGCCAGATCACCGATATCAGCATCGATGGCACCGGCACCATTTTCGCCAACTTCAGCAACAACCAGCACAAGGCCATCGGCCAGGTCGCGGTGGCGAGCTTCACCAACGAACAGGGCCTGCAGCCGAAAGGCGGTACCAGTTGGGTACAGACCTTCGCTTCGGGCCAGCCTGCCTACGACGGCGGTGAGGTGGGGACCAACGGTTCGATCGTTTCCGGTAACCTGGAAGGCTCCAACGTCGACCTGACCAGCGAGCTGGTGGACCTGATCAAGGGCCAGAGCTACTACCAGGCCAACGCCAAGACCATCTCTACCCAGAGCACCATCATGCAGACCATCATCCAGATGACCTGATGCTGCTCGGCTGAAAATGCTTCGCCAGAAAAGCCCCTTGATCGGGGCTTTTTTGTGCCTGTTGTTTTGAATGATCGGCCAATGCCCCGTGATGGCTTTTACCCAGGCAAAAGAAAGCCCCCGCCAGACCCGGGGTCTGACGGGGGCTTCCAGGTTCACGCCCGAAGGCGCTTACCCGCTCAGCTTATTGGCACGCTTCGCAATCCGGCTCGTCGATGGCACAGGCCTTTGGCACCGGCGCCGGACCGGCGGGGGCCGATACGGTCGGTGCGGCCAGGACCGAATCGTCACCGTGGTTGCCGCCGCTGGAAACAGCGTTCAGCTTGCCGGTGTTGATGGTCGACTTCTCGGTGCTGGTCGCGGCCAGGGCACGGAGGTAGTAGGTGGTCTTCAGGCCACGGTACCAGGCCATGCGGTAGGTCACGTCGAGCTTCTTGCCCGAAGCGCCGGCGATGTACAGGTTCAACGACTGGGCCTGGTCGATCCACTTCTGGCGACGGCTGGCGGCATCGACGATCCACTTGGTTTCCACTTCGAATGCAGTCGCGTAGAGCTCCTTGAGTTCTTGCGGGATGCGTTCGATCTGCTGCACGGAACCGTCGTAGTACTTCAGGTCGTTGATCATGACCGAGTCCCACAGGCCACGCGCCTTCAGGTCGCGAACCAGGTACGGGTTGATCACGGTGAATTCGCCCGACAGGTTCGATTTCACGTACAGGTTCTGGTAGGTCGGTTCGATCGACTGCGATACGCCGGTGATGTTGGCGATGGTCGCGGTCGGTGCGATGGCCATGATGTTGGAGTTACGAATACCTTTCTGCACGCGGGCACGGACCGGGGCCCAGTCCAGGCTTTCGTTCAGGTCGACATCGATGTACTTCTGGCCACGGGCTTCGATCAGGATCTGTTGCGAATCCAGCGGCAGGATGCCCTTGGACCACAGCGAACCCTGGAACGTCTCGTAGGCGCCGCGCTCGTCGGCCAGGTCGCAGGAAGCCTGGATCGCGTAGTAGCTGACCGCTTCCATGGACTTGTCGGCGAACTCGACGGCAGCGTCGGAACCGTAGGCGATGTGCTGCAGGTACAGCGCGTCCTGGAAGCCCATGATGCCGAGACCGACCGGACGGTGCTTGAAGTTGGAGTTCTTCGCCTGTGGCACCGAGTAGTAGTTGATGTCGATCACGTTATCGAGCATGCGTACGGCGGTGTTCACGGTGCGCTGCAGCTTGGCGGTGTCCAACTGGCCGTTGACGATGTGGTTCGGCAGGTTGATCGAGCCCAGGTTGCAGACGGCGATTTCGTCCTTGTTGGTGTTCAGGGTGATCTCGGTGCACAGGTTCGAGCTGTGGACCACGCCCACGTGCTGCTGCGGGCTGCGCAGGTTGCACGGGTCCTTGAAGGTCAGCCATGGGTGGCCGGTCTCGAACAGCATGGACAGCATCTTGCGCCACAGGTCCTTGGCCTGGACGACCTTGAACAGCTTGATCTTGTTGTACTCGGTCAGGGCTTCATAGTACTCGTAGCGCTCTTCGAAGGCCTTGCCGGTCAGGTCATGCAGGTCCGGCACTTCCGATGGCGAGAACAGGGTCCACTTGCCGTCATCGAAGACGCGCTTCATGAACAGGTCGGGGATCCAGTTGGCGGTGTTCATGTCGTGGGTACGACGACGGTCGTCACCGGTGTTCTTGCGCAGCTCGATGAACTCTTCGATGTCCATGTGCCAGGTTTCCAGGTAGGCACAGACCGCGCCCTTGCGCTTGCCGCCCTGGTTGACCGCCACGGCGGTGTCGTTGACCACTTTCAGGAACGGCACGACGCCCTGGGACTTGCCGTTGGTGCCCTTGATGTACGAGCCCAGTGCACGCACCGGAGTCCAGTCGTTGCCCAGGCCACCGGCGAATTTCGACAGCATGGCGTTGTCGTGGATCGCGCCGTAGATGCCCGACAGATCGTCCGGCACGGTGGTCAGGTAGCAGCTCGACAGCTGTGGACGCAGGGTGCCGGCGTTGAACAGGGTCGGCGTCGAAGCCATGTAGTCGAAGGACGACAACAGGTTGTAGAACTCGATGGCGCGATCTTCACGCTGCTTCTCTTCGATCGCCAGGCCCATGGCCACGCGCATGAAGAAGATCTGCGGCAGTTCGAAACGGATACCGTCCTTGTGGATGAAGTAACGGTCGTACAGGGTCTGCAGGCCCAGGTAGGTGAATTGCTGGTCGCGCTCGTGGTTGATCGCCTTGCCCAGCTTTTCCAGGTCGAACTCGGCCAGGACCGGGTTCAGCAGTTCGAACTCGATACCCTTGGCGACATAGGCCGGCAGGGCCTTGGCGTACAGGTCAGCCATCTCGTGGTGGGTGGCGCTCTCGGCCACGGCGAGGAAGCTCAGGCCTTCGGCGCGCAGGGTGTCCATCAGCAGGCGTGCGGTCACGAACGAGTAGTTCGGCTCGCGTTCCACCAGGGTGCGGGCGGTCATCACCAGGGCGGTGTTGACGTCTTTCAGGGCCACGCCGTCGTAGAGGTTCTTCAGGGTTTCGCGCTGGATCAGGTCGCCGTCGACTTCTTCCAGGCCTTCGCAGGCTTCGCTGACGATGGTGTTAAGGCGGCCCATGTCCAGGGGCGCGACACTGCCGTCGGCGCGGGTGATACGGATCGACGGGTGGGCGTTGACCGGCTCTTCGGCAGGCGAACGGGTCGCACGCTCCTTGGAGCGGGCATCGCGGTAGATCACGTAGTCGCGGGCGACTTTCTGTTCGCCGGCACGCATCAGGGCCAGTTCGACCTGGTCCTGGATTTCTTCGATGTGGATGGTGCCGCCCGAAGGCATGCGCCGCTTGAAGGTCGCGGTAACCTGTTCGGTCAGGCGTGCAACGGTGTCGTGAATACGCGACGAGGCAGCGGCGGTACCGCCTTCAACTGCAAGAAACGCTTTGGTGATGGCGACGGTGATCTTGTCATCGGTGTAAGGAACGACAGTGCCGTTACGCTTGATCACACGCAGTTGGCCCGGCGCGGTAGCAGACAGATCCAGGTTCGAATCGGAAGCCTGCGGCACGGTGCCCTGCGGGTTCTCGCGAGTTGTGTCGGTTTGCATGGGTGTCTCCACGTTCTTTATGTTTGTTTGGGCACCACGAAGGTGCCCACCGTTCCGTCCTGAAGCACTACAACCGACGAGCGTCGTCGGGCATAACCACTTCGGGACAGGAGGAAGGGGGCTGTGGGCGCCGCTTCCTTGCCGAAGTTTCACTGGCACCGGGCCATGGCCCGCTACCGAATTCCTGGTGGGTGACAGTCTCGTACTGCAACACCCGTACCGTTTTCCCGCGCAGAAGGGGAAAACAGCTGCCATCCGCACGCGCGGTTTGGTCTTCTGAAAATCTGTTTAGTTCAACCCCTCGGAAGCAAGAAAAGAGCTTGAGTTTCTCGTCCGAAATGTGTTTGGGTTTTTGGGTGAAAAACCCTACATCTAGGGTTTTTTAGCCGCCGAGCTACAAGATAATGCGTTTTAGGGGGGGATTGCAACGTGCTACCTGTGGATAAAACTGTGCGTAATTTGTGTATGAAAGCCTGAAAGCGCGTGTAGGCCGCGGCAGCACTGGACCGGACCGTTTGTCACTGTTTTTTACCTCCCGGAGCGGGCCGGGACGGATTTTTGCGGGCGCGAACCCTATCACAGAAAATGCCCGTCACCGAGTGCAAATCCTGGCGTGTGTGCTATTGCCGCACCGTTGCTACAATCGGCCGATCGCATACTTTCATTATCCGCTGCCATCATGACAAAAAGACGAGCGGACCCTTTCCCAACCGAGATTTGCAAGCAGAGGTAACCCGTGGAGCAAGAGGCCTGGCAGGTATTGATAGTCGAGGATGACGAGCGTCTGGCCGAGCTGACCCGCGAGTACCTGGAAGGCAATGGCCTGCGGGTCTCCATAGAAGGCAATGGCGCCCTGGCGGCCGAGCGGATCGTGCGCGAGCAGCCGGACCTGGTGATTCTCGACCTGATGCTGCCCGGCGAGGATGGCCTGAGCATCTGCCGCAAGGTCCGCGATGTGTATGACGGCGCGATCCTCATGCTCACGGCACGCACCGACGACCTCGATCAGATCCAGGGCCTGGACCTGGGGGCCGATGACTATGTGTGCAAACCCGTGCGTCCGCGCCTGTTGCTGGCGCGCATCCAGGCCTTGCTGCGCCGCAGCGAGCCGGCTGAAGTCGTTCCCCCGCAAGTGCGGCGCCTGCAGTTCGGGCCGCTGGTGATCGATGACGCCTTGCGCGAAGCCTGGCTGAACGAGGCGGGTATCGAACTGACCAGCGCCGAATTCGATCTGCTCTGGCTGCTGGTGGCCAATGCCGGGCGGATCCTCTCCCGGGAAGAGATCTTCACGGCCCTGCGGGGAATCGGCTACGACGGCCAGGACCGCTCCATCGATGTGCGCATCTCGCGCATCCGCCCGAAGATCGGCGATGACCCCGAGCATCCGCGGTTGATCAAGACCATCCGCAGCAAGGGTTACCTGTTCGTGCCCGAAGCGGCGGCAGACCTGGCGCCGTGAATTCGATCTTCCTGCGCATCTACGGCGGCATGTGCGCGGCCCTGGTGCTGGTGGCCTTGCTCGGGGTGCTGGCGTTGCACCTGCTCAATGAGGTGCGTGGCGAGCAGTACCGCGAGCGGCTGGCCCACGGGACCTTTTCGCTGATGGCCGACAACCTGCAGCCCATGGCCGATATCGAGCGTCGTCGGGCCCTGGCGGTGTGGGAACGCCTGCTGGGGATTCCGCTGTCGTTGCAATCGATCGGCGAGGCCCATCTCGATCTCGGCCAGCGCACCCGGGTGCTGCGGGGCCAGGCCCTGGTGGTGCAGAGCGGACCTTATGCCGCGCGGGTCTATCGCCTGGTCAGTGACGAGCAGCAACTGCTGCTGGCCGGGGATGTGCAGCAGATCAGCGAGCAACTGGCACGAGCGACCATCTACCTGCTGGCCGATGAGCTGGTGCGTTATCCGGTGGCCGAGCAGCCGGCCCGACTGGCCGCGCTGAAGCATGACAAGGGCTTCGGCTTCGACATGCGCCTGGTCACCCTCGAACAGGCGGACATGGACGAGGACCAGCGCCGGCGCATCACCGAAGGCGATACGGTCATGGCATTGGGCAAGGGCGGCGACTCGATCCGGGTGTTTGCCGGCGTGGCGGGAACTCCCTGGGTCCTGGAAATCGGCCCGCTGTACCAGATGAACCCGTACCCGCCCCAGTGGCTGGTGCTGATCGCCGTGCTGGGGCTGAGCCTGATCGGCCTGATCGTCTACCTGCTGGTCCGTCAGTTGGAGCGCCGCCTGCGTGGCCTCGCGTCGGCCGCCACACGGCTCGCCCAGGGCAGCCTGGAGACCCGTGTGCCGGCCGGTGGGGCGGACTCCATCGGGCGCCTGGCCGGCGCTTTCAACGACATGGCCGAGCACTTGCAGCGCTCGCTGATGATCCAGCGCGAACTGGTGCGGGCGGTGTCCCACGAACTGCGCACGCCCGTGGCACGCCTGCGTTTCGGCCTGGAGATGATCGGTGACGCGACCACCGCGCAGGCCCGCAACAAGTATATGGAAGGCATGGACAACGATATCCAGGACCTCGACCGCCTGGTGGACGAGATGCTGACCTATGCACGGCTGGAGCAGGGCTCGCCGGCGCTGAACTTCCAGCGGATCGATCTCGATGCCCTGGTCAACCAGGTGATCGGCGAACTGGCGCCGTTGCGGGCGGATGTGCGGGTTTCGCGGGGTATCTGCCTGTCGGCGGCCGACTGTGACGATGCCTGGGTCGAGGCGGAGCCGCGTTACCTGCACCGTGCCTTGCAGAACCTGGTCAGCAACGCCATGCGGCATGCCCAGTCACATGTGACCATCAGCTATCAGGTCGGTCAGCTGCGCTGTCGAGTGGATGTCGAGGATGACGGCCCCGGTGTGCCGGAAAGTGCCTGGGAGCGTATCTTCACGCCGTTCATGCGCCTGGACGACAGCCGTACGCGAGCCTCGGGCGGCCATGGCCTGGGGCTGTCCATCGTGCGGCGGATCATTCACTGGCACGACGGACGTGCCTTGATCGGCAAGAGCAAGAATCTCGGCGGAGCCTGCTTCAGCCTCAGTTGGCCGCGACATCAAGAGAAGTAGGCGGCGGGTCTCAGGCCGGGATGCTGACCAGGCTCAGCAGGTGCCCGTCCCGCAGGCCGAACTGTGCCTGCAACTCGACGCCATGGTGCCATTCGCCGGACAGGTCGGTCAGCAGGCGCAGGCGTACATGGCCCTGCTCATCCCATTCCAGCACCTCGGCATGCTCGAAATAGAAGCGTTTGTGCACCAGCGGGTAGAGGGCCTTGAACAGGCTTTCCTTGACGGAAAAGGTCAAGGTTACCCGCAGGGCGATCTGCTCCACGGGGCCTGCGGCCATGCGCTGCAGCTCGTCAGGAACGAGGATTTCCCCGGCCAGGCGCTCGGCGCGCTCGTGGGACAGCAGGTTTTCCAGGTCCATGCCCAGGCCGCGCCAGTGTCGCTTGTCGGCAACGATGGCCGCCGCGCGACCGCTGCTGTGGGTGATCGAGCCGCAGGCATGCTCGGGCCAGACGGGGGCACGGTCTTCGCCGATCGGCGGTACGCAATCGGTGCCGTCCAGTTGTCGCAGGGCGGCGCGGGCGCAGAGGCGTCCGGCGAGAAACTCAGCCTGGCGCTTGGCGACCGAGCGCTGGATGCTCGCCGGCGCTTCGATCCGGCTACGCTGGAAATCGTCCGGGGCCAGTTGGCCCGGGTTGAAGTGGGTGCCCAGCAGCACGCTATGCGGCACGGCCACGGGGAGCGGCCAATGTTCGTCGAGCGGTGTGCAGCAGGCGGGGAGAGCGGGGAGCGGGTTCATACCGGGCATTTTGCCGGGTCCGGCCCGGACTGGGTAGGGGCGGATCCGATTCAGGTGCGGTTCAGCCTGTGTTCAGGGGGAGTTCAGGGCCACTTGGGTACTCTGTATCGGTGATGATGCGCCGGGTCTGCAGCCGCTGGTTTGCCGTATCTTTTACGAAACACTTTGGCCGAACTGAGTTACCGTTATTGGTGAGGCGATGCCCGGATCGTTGGAGATCGTTATGAAGTTGCTGGTGGTAGAAGATGAGGCGCTGTTGCGCCATCACTTGCAGACCCGATTGACCGACAGCGGCCATGTGGTCGAGTCGGTCGGCAATGCCGAAGAGGCGTTGTACCAGACCGAACAGTTCAACCATGACCTGGCGGTGATCGACCTTGGCCTGCCGGGCATGGGCGGGCTGGACCTGATCCGCCAGTTGCGTGCGCGCGGCAAGGTGTTTCCGATCCTGATCCTGACCGCCCGCGGCAACTGGCAGGACAAGGTCGAGGGCCTGGCTGCCGGTGCCGACGACTATGTGGTCAAGCCTTTCCAATTCGAGGAGCTGGAGGCGCGGATGAATGCCCTGCTGCGACGCTCCAGCGGCTTCACCCAGTCGACGATCACCGCCGGGCCGCTGCTGCTGGACCTCAATCGCAAGCAGGCGTCCCTCGATGACCAGCCCCTGGCACTGACCGCCTACGAATACCGGATCCTCGAGTACCTGATGCGCCATCACCAGCAGGTGGTCGCCAAGGATCGCCTGATGGAGCAGTTGTACCCGGACGACGACGAGCGTGATCCGAACGTGATCGAAGTGCTGGTCGGGCGTCTGCGGCGCAAGCTGGAAGGTCCCGTAGGCTTCAAGCCGATCGATACCGTGCGTGGCCTGGGCTACCTGTTCAACGAGCGCTGCCGGTGATTCGTTCGCTACGGGTGCGGCTGATGCTGGCCGCCACGACCCTGGCGATTCTGTTCATGCTGGCACTGCTGCCGGCGATGCAGGGGGCTTTCAGCCTGGCGCTGCAGGACTCCATCGAGCAACGCCTGGCCTCGGACGTCACCACGCTGATTTCCGCGGCACGGGTGGATAACAAGAAACAGCTGCAGATGCCCGAGCTGCTTCCCGACGAACAATTCAACCTGCCGGACAGCCGCCTGCTCGGCTATATCTTCGACCGCGACGGCCGGCTGGTCTGGCGCTCGCGGGCCACCCAGGAAGAAAACATCAACTACAAGCCGCGTTATGATGGGCGTGGCAACGAGTTCGCGAAGATTCGCGAGGACAACGGCCACGAGTTCTTTGTCTATGACGTCGAGGTCAAGCTGCTCGGTGGCAAGAGCGCGGCCTACAGTTTTGTCGCCCTGCAACCGATGCGCGAATACAAGATGACCCTCGCCGGTTTGCGCGAGAAGCTCTACCTGGGCTTCGGCGCGGCGCTGTCGGTGTTGTTGGCGCTGCTCTGGATCGGCCTGACCTGGGGCCTGCGGGCATTGCGACGCCTGAGCCAGGAACTGGACCAGATTGAAAGCGGCGAACTGCAAAGCCTCAGTGAAGAGCACCCGCGCGAACTGCTGCGCCTGACCGGTTCCCTCAACCGCCTGCTGCACAGCGAGCGCGAACAGCGCAGCCGCTACCGCGACTCCCTGGATGACCTGGCCCACAGCCTGAAGACCCCGCTGGCGGTCTTGCAGGGCGTCAGCGAAGGCATGGCCCAGCGCCCGCAGGATCGCGACCAGGCGTGGATCCTGCAAAGCCAGATCGAGCGCATGAACCAGCAGATCAGTTACCAGTTGCAGCGTGCCAGCCTGCGCAAGAGCGGCCTGGTCCGGCACCAGGTCGAGCTGCGCCCGGTGCTCGAAAGCCTGTGCAACACCCTGGACAAGGTCTATCGCGACAAGCAGGTGCGGGTGGCTATCGATGTGCCCGAGTTCAGCCATGTGCCGATCGAGCAGGGCGCCTTGCTGGAACTGCTCGGCAACCTGCTGGAAAATGCCTATCGGCTGTGCCTGAGCCAGATCCGCATCAGCCTGCGCCGTGGCTTGCAGGGCATCGAGGTGTATGTCGAGGATGACGGTCCCGGTGTGCCTCCGGACCAGCGCGCGCGGATTCTCCAGCGTGGCGAACGTCTTGACCGCCAGCACCCGGGGCAGGGTATCGGCCTGGCGGTGGTCAAGGACATCATCGAAAGCTATGACGCCGAACTGACCCTGGGAGACTCGTCCCTGGGGGGCGCGTCATTCCGTATCCATTTCCCGGCGCCTTGAGCCCCTACAACTCCCGGGCGCGATAGGCGCCCGGTGTCAGTCCCGTCCACTTCTTGAACGCCCGGTGAAACGCCGAGGGTTCGGAGAAACCCAACTGCTCGGCGATCTGTTGCAATGACAGCTCGCTGCGTCCCAGGTGGTAGATGGCGATATCCCGCCGCAGCTGATCCTTGAGCTCCTGGAAGCTCGTGCCTTCCTCGCGCAGGTGCCGACGCAGGGTCTGTGCGCTGATGTGCAGGTGCTGGGCCACGGCCTCCAGGTCGGGCCAGCGACTGGCATCGCGGCTGAGCAGGCGGCGCAACTGGCTGCTCAGGCTGTCGCCATCGTCGGGGCGGGCCAGCAGGTCGGCCGGTGCCCGGCCAAGAAACTGCTTGAGGGTCCGTTCGTCCTGCAACAGCGGCATGCCCAGGTAACGGCTGCTGAACAGCAGGCTGGTGCGGGGCGCCGAAAACTCCAGGGGGCAGGGAAACAGCAGGTCGTACTCGTTGGCGTGCTCGGGACGCGGGTAGTCGAACGTGGCCTGTTCCAGGCGGATGCGCTGGCCGATCAGCCAACTGCCGAGGCGGTGCCAGATCACCAGCAGGCATTCACAGAGAAAATGATCCGGGTCCCACAGGTTCGAGGTATAGAGTATCAGACGGGCCTTGTCGCCTTCGCGGACCAGGCTCAGGTGCGGCGCATCGGCAAACAGCCCGTAGAACAACAGACCGCGATTCAAGGCTTTTTCCAGGCTGGCGCAATGGATCAGCGCGTGGCACATCATGGCGAAGGTGCCACGCTGGCAGCGGCCCTGGCCGAAACCCAGGTACTCGTCGTCCAGTTCCAGCCACAGGCCTTGCAGCAGTTGGGTGAACTGCTCCGGAGCCAGGCGTGCCTTCGGTTCGCTCAGCAGTTCGGGGGCGATTCCCAGTCGTTGCAGCAACCCCGAACAGGCATGGCCCCGCCGTCGCGCGCCTTCCAGGGCGGCGTGGGCGAAGTGACTGGCGATGCTGCGTTCTCGCATGGGGCGGTCCCGTCCATTGAATGGCCGATCTTAGCCAGGGAGTTGCGCCATGAACAAGGCGGATATCCGCCAAAATCGACGCCTGTCAGTGGTGGAAGGGCGGAAATCCGCCATCTATGCTGTAAGGGCTGGCCGACAGAAAATCCGTGAAGGGCTGATGGCTAAAGGCTTTGTCGGAGTTTTCCGAAAGTGGCACGGGCTTTGCGATAGGCGAGAGGTCTGCCCCACGCAGTTCGACAAACAACAAATCCCTCCAGTGCAGGAGGGTTCGTGCTTCAGGTTGTGCATCTGTCAGATGGATGACAGCTGTGTGATCTCTTGAGGAACTTTGCAATGACGACTCGTCAGCCACTGTACAAATCCCTGTATTTCCAGGTAGTCGTAGCGATCGCTATCGGCATCCTGCTCGGCCATTTCTACCCACAGACCGGCGTTGCCCTCAAGCCACTGGGTGACGGTTTCATCAAACTGATCAAAATGGTCATCGCCCCGATCATTTTCTGCACCGTGGTCAGCGGTATCGCTGGCATGCAAAGCATGAAATCGGTCGGCAAGACCGGCGGCTACGCCTTGCTGTACTTCGAAATCGTCTCGACCATCGCGCTGCTGATCGGTCTGGTCGTGGTCAACGTGATCCAGCCGGGCAACGGCATGCACATCGACGTCGCCACCCTGGATGCCTCGAAAGTCGCTGCCTACGTTTCCGCTGGCGCAGACCAGAGCATCGTCGGCTTCATCTTGAACGTGATCCCGGCCACCATCGTCGGCGCGTTCGCCAACGGCGACATCCTGCAAGTGCTGATGTTCTCGGTGATCTTCGGTTTCGCCCTGCATCGCCTGGGTGCCTACGGCAAGCCGGTGCTGGACTTCATCGATCGTTTCGCCCACGTGATGTTCAACATCATCAACATGATCATGAAACTGGCGCCACTGGGTGCGCTGGGTGCCATGGCCTTCACCATCGGTGCCTACGGCGTGGGTTCCCTGGTGCAACTCGGCCAGCTGATGATCTGCTTCTACATCACCTGCATCCTGTTCGTGGTGGTCGTGCTGGGCGCCATCTGCCGCGCACACGGCTTCAGCGTCCTGAAGCTGGTTCGCTACATCCGTGAAGAGCTGCTGATCGTACTGGGTACTTCCTCGTCGGAATCGGCCCTGCCACGCATGCTGATCAAGATGGAACGCCTGGGCGCGAAGAAGTCGGTCGTCGGCCTGGTGATCCCAACCGGTTACTCCTTCAACCTCGACGGTACCTCGATCTACCTGACCATGGCGGCCGTGTTCATCGCCCAGGCGACCGACACCCACATGGACATCACCCACCAGATCACCCTGCTGCTGGTGCTGCTGCTGTCCTCCAAGGGCGCTGCGGGCGTGACCGGTAGTGGTTTCATCGTTCTGGCCGCCACCCTGTCCGCCGTCGGCCACCTGCCGGTTGCCGGCCTGGCGCTGATCCTCGGTATCGACCGCTTCATGTCCGAAGCCCGCGCGCTGACCAACCTGGTCGGTAACGCCGTGGCGACCGTGGTCGTGGCCAAGTGGGTCAAGGAGCTGGACGAAGACAAGCTGCACGCGGAACTGGCTTCCGGCGGTCGTGGCATTGAAGACGAGCGTGTGCTGGACGACCTGGGTGTGGCCGAAGGCCAGGCACCAAGCGTCAAGTAAGATCGCCTGCTGAATGAAAAAACCCATCTTCGGATGGGTTTTTTTATGCCTCTGCACAGGTTCCCTGAGCGTTTGCGTCAGGGCAACCGAGCGTTGCGGTAATTGCCGCATGGCGGTGGGCTGCCTACTCTGGAGAGTATCGACCTGGATTACGGAGCGCCCATGCAAGGTCCGCTGGCATCATTGAAGGTTCTGGATTTCTCGACATTGCTCCCGGGGCCATTCGCCTCGTTGCTGCTGGCGGACATGGGCGCCGAAGTGCTGCGTATCGAATCGCCCAGCCGCCTGGACCTGCTGCGGGTGCTGCCGCCCCATGACCAGGGCACTTCCGCCGCCCATGCCTACCTCAATCGCAACAAGCGCAGCCTGGCCCTGGACCTGAAGCAGCCCGAGGCCGTGGCGATCGTGCATCAACTGGTGCGCGAGCATGACATCCTGCTGGAGCAGTTCCGTCCCGGTGTCATGGATCGGCTGGGCCTGGGTTATGAAACCCTGAAGACCGTCAATCCACGCCTGATCTATGTGGCGATCACCGGCTACGGCCAGACCGGCCCCTACCGTGACCGTGCCGGGCACGACATCAATTACCTGGCACTGTCGGGCCTGGCCAGCTACACCGGGCGCCAGGATGGCGGGCCGTTGCCGCTGGCAATGCAGGTGGCGGATGTGGCGGGCGGTTCGTTGCACGGGGTGATCGGCCTGCTGGCGGCGGTGATCGCCCGGCAGCAGACGGGGCTCGGGCAGTATGTCGATGTCAGCATGACCGATTGCGCATTCAGCCTGAATGCCTTGTCCGGCGCCGGCTTCCTGGCCTGTGGCGTGGAGCCCGGGCGCGAGGATCAGATGCTCAATGGCGGCAGCTTCTACGACTACTACCGTACTCGCGAGGGCCGCTGGTTTGCCGTGGGCAGCCTGGAGCCGAATTTCATGCGCTCGTTATGTGTCGCGCTGGGGCGACCGGAGCTGATTCACCAGGGCCTGTCGTCGGATCCCGGGCAGCAGCGGCGGCTCAAGCAGGAACTGCAGATAGAGTTCGAAAAGCACGACCATGAAGCGTTATGCGTGCTGTTTGCCGGTATCGATGCCTGTGTCGAGCCGGTCCTCGGCCTGGCCGAAGCGGTCGAGCATCCGCAATTGAAGGCCCGTGAAGTAGTGGTCCAGGTGCCCCGTGGCGATGGCGGCAGCCAGGCGCAGATGGCCTGTCCGCTGAAGTTCTCCGAGGGATTGCCGGCGCCCCGGCATATTGGTGCGCAACTGGGCGAGCATGGTGAAGAGGTGTTGCGCGAGCTGGGCTACAGCCGTGAGCGGATTGCCGAACTGTGCACCGCTGGTGTGATTGGCTGAGCACAACTGTAGGCGCCGGCTTCTACAGGGGGGCGTCTGGGGACGGCGATCGTTCCCACGCTCCGCGTGGTAACGCCGCTATGGATGCTCTGCGTCCGCTTCTTTGACGCAGAGCGTCACGGGCTGCATGCCCACGCTGGAGCGTGGGAATGATCATGACGGGGCTCATCGCAGGGAGCGTGTCGTCTGGAGTTTATTCGGTGCGGGTTTCGCCGCTGAACACCAGCGTATGTCGGCAACGTCGGCACAGGTAGCGCCGGCCCTGGCTCACCATTCGGTGCCGCTGGGCCGAGAACGGGAAGTCGCTGTCGGCACAGGGGCAGCGGTAGATATAGCGTGTGACGTTGCGCCGCTGGACCTCATAGGTATGGCAGCGGTTGGGCGGCAACTCGTAGACCCCGCGCATGATCAGCTGCCATTCCTCGCCATGGGGCTGGATACGGTCACCGAACAGTTGATGGGCGATCAGGTGCGCGACTTCGTGGGGGACGGTCTGGCGCAGGAAGTCTTCGCTGTTCTCCCGGTACAGCTGCGGATTGAAGCGCAGCAGGTTTTCGTGCAAGTGCGCGACACCGGCTTTCTGGCCGCGCAGCTTGAGGCTGACGATCGGGCGTTTGAAAGGTCGTTTGAAAAAGGATTCGGCTTGTTGGAAACAGTCTTCGACGCGGGTGTTGAGTTGCTCGGGCATGCTGTACGTCTCTCCAGAGACGTCGAGTATGCCGCAAACCCCGGCGATTCCGAATCCGTCAGGCGCCGAATGGTCATGCTGCAATAAAGAGGCCGCCTTGCGGCGGCCTGTGTCGGCAGGTTTCTGGTTATCAGTTGGTATAGACCGGGCCGACTCCCAGGCCCCAGACAATCACGGTAAAGGCCATGATCGCCACCAGTACGACCAGCCCAACGGCCAGTACCGAACTGGAGAACAGGAAACCTTCATCCGAAGGTATGTTCATGAACGTCGGCAAGCCGACATACAGCAGGTAGACGGTGTAGCAGATGGCGGCCGTGCCGACGATCATGCCCAGCCACATATGCGGGTATAACGCCGCAAGGCCACCGACGAACAGCGGCGTGGCGGTATAGGTGGCGAATGCCACGCAGCGCGCCAGGCTGGGGTTGGCATCGTAGGTGCGGGCCATCCAGTGAATGAAGGCGCCCATCACCGCCACGCCGCCGAGCATGGCGATATAGGACATGAGGGTCATCCAGATCGCGCTTTCCTGGGTCAGCATGACCGGCGCCCGGTTGCCGATGACCCAGCCGACCTGTGTGGTGCCGATAAAGGCGGAAACCGCGGGGATCGCGGCAAGGATCAGGGTGTGGGTGAGGTACATGTGGCCGATGCTTTCCTCGGCGTCGCCACGGATTTCCCGCCATTCCTGATCAGGGTGTGTGAACAGTCCCACGACGTGATGGATCATGTCAGTCACTCCTTTTGTTATTACCGTCGCCCCCCAGCGGAGCGCCTACTGGCCAAGAGGCCAAAGTAATCAGAGGTCTGGATATGTATGCGACCTTATGTCGCAGTATAGAGAGGGCTGAGGCCAATGAATCCGGGGCTTTAGAGCAAATCGCACTGTCTGGAGGCGTTGTAATCGCGTTGTAGCATTTGCATCGGGCTTATGTGGCCACACAGTTTTTGTGTGAGCGGGCTTGTGTGGGAGTGGGCTGCTCTCCCACAAGGATTATGCGTAAAATAGCCGCCTTTTCGACACACCTCGCGGATTTCAAGGGCTATGGGCACTCTTTCGGTCAATCAGAACAAACTGCAGAAACGCCTCCGCCGTCTGGCGGGAGAGGCGGTCGCCGACTTCAACATGATCGAGGACGGCGACAAGGTCATGGTCTGCCTGTCGGGTGGCAAGGACAGCTACACCATGCTCGACGTTCTGATGCACCTGCAGAAAGTGGCGCCGATCAAGTTCGATATCGTTGCCGTGAACATGGACCAGAAGCAGCCCGGCTTCCCCGAGCACGTATTACCCGCCTACCTGAAAGAGCTGGGCGTGGAATACCACATCGTCGAGAAAGACACCTACTCGGTGGTCAAGGAACTGATCCCGGAAGGCAAGACCACCTGCTCGCTGTGCTCGCGCCTGCGTCGTGGCACCTTGTACACCTTCGCCGACGAGATCGGTGCGACCAAGATGGCCCTGGGTCACCACCGTGACGATATCGTCGAGACCTTCTTCCTCAATATGTTCTACAACGGTTCGCTCAAGGCCATGCCGCCCAAGCTGCGCGCGGATGACGGACGCAACGTGGTGATCCGGCCGCTGGCGTACTGCAATGAGAAGGACATCCAGGCCTACTCGGACCTCAAGCAGTTCCCGATCATTCCGTGCAATCTCTGCGGCTCCCAGGAAAACCTGCAGCGCCAGGTGGTCAAGGAGATGTTGCAGGAGTGGGAGCGCAAGACCCCGGGCCGCACCGAGAGCATTTTCCGCGGCTTGCAGAACGTCATCCCTTCGCAGCTGGCCGACCGCAACCTGTTCGATTTCACCAACCTGCGTATCGACGAAACGGCCGCCTCGCGCTTCGTCAATGTCGTGAATCTCTGAAGGAAGCGGCATGCGCGACTACAAATGGCTGCACGAGTACTGCCTGAACCGCTTCGGTTCGGCGGCGGCCCTGGAGGCCGAGTTGCCCGAGCCGTGCACCGCGGCACAACTGCGTCAGCTGGGTGACGATCGCTACCTGTCGATGATTGCCCTGCGGGTCTTTCGCGCCGGTCTCAAGCACAGCCTGGTGGATGCCAAGTGGCCGGTCTTCGAGCAGGTGTTCTTCGGTTTCGATCCGGAGAAAGTGGTGCTGATGGGCGCCGAACACCTGGAGCGGTTGATGCAGGATGCGCGGATCATCCGCCACCTGGGCAAACTCAAGAGCGTGCCACGCAATGCGCAGATGGTGCTGGACGTGGCCAGGGAGAAAGGCAGCTTCGGCAACCTGATCGCCGACTGGCCGGTGACCGAAATCACCGGGCTGTGGAAATACCTGGCCAAGCACGGGCATCAGTTGGGCGGGCTGTCGGCACCGCGTCTGCTGCGGATGGTGGGCAAGGACACCTTCGTGCCGAGTTATGACGTGGTGGCGGCGCTCAATGCGCAGAAGATCGTCGACAAGGTACCGACCAGCCTGCGCGACCTGGCAATCGTCCAGGACGCCTTCAACCAGTGGCATGTCGAGAGCGGGCGACCGATGTGCCAGCTGTCGATGATGCTGGCGTTTACCGTCAACCATTGAGCAGCGGCAACTGGCGAGCGGGTTCCGGCAGGCTCTGCCAGGTTCTCAGGGGGCGGAGCGCGCCGCCGCCTGCGCCACCAGCCACTCCGTCAATTCCCGCAACTGTGGCGCCGTCCCGGCCCGCTCCGGGTAGACCAGGTAGTACGCCTGCCCGGTGCGCACGCGCAAATCGAACGGCATGACTAGCCGCCCGGCGCTCAGGTCCTCGCCGATCAACGCCCAATCGCCAATCGCCACGCCGGTGCCCTGGGAGGCCACGCTCATCGCCAGGTCCAGGGTGTCGAAATGCTGTCCCTTGCCGATATTGCTGACCCGCGCACCCGCCACCTTGAGCCAGGCTTCCCAGTCCCGCTGGTCGCGCGTGGGATGCAGGAGCATGTGCTGCTCAAGGTCGGCGAAGCTGTTCAAGGGCACCGGGCCATTTATCAGTTGGGGTGAGCAGACCGGTGTCAGTTGTTCGTCGAACAGATGGTGAGAGGCCACCGCAGGGCCCGGTGCCGCGCCATAGACCACGGCGGCATCGAATTCCTCCCGGCGGAAATCCACGGCGTGCTGCACCGTGGTGGTCAGCTCCACGGGCACGTCCGGGCGCTCCTTCTGCCATTGCAACAGGCGTGGCAGCAGCCAGCGCATCATGCAGGTCGGGGCCTTGAGTTGCAGGGCTTCGCGGCGGGCGCCGACCTGATCCACCGCTTCGTCGATCAGGTTGAACACCTGCTGGATCCGTGGAAACAGCTCGCGACCCTGGGCGGTCAGGCTCAGGCCGCGTGCCTGGCGCTGGAACAGCGCATAGCCCAGGTGGCTTTCCAGTCCGGCGATCTGCCGGCTCACCGCGCCCTGGGTGATGTGCAGCAACTCGGCCGCGCGCGTGAAGTTGCAGCACTGGGCGGTGACCAGGAAGGTATGCAGGGCGGGCAGCGGTGGTGGACGTTTCATGGCAGGGCAGCTCAGGCATGACGACAGGACATGCCTAGTATGACTATTTTTGCCTTGTGCCCGCCATCGGCCAAACGCTCCAATAACCCTATCGCCGTGCTCATCGACAGCATGGCTTATACGAACAAGAAGGGTGGAACTGATGGCGACGTGCGGCGAAGTATTGGTCAAGTTACTGGAAGGCTACGGGGTCGAGCAGGTGTTCGGCATCCCCGGCGTGCATACCGTGGAATTGTATCGTGGCCTGGCGTCGTCGAGCATCGAGCACGTCACCCCGCGTCACGAGCAGGGCGCCGGTTTCATGGCCGACGGTTATGCCCGGACCAGCGGCAAGCCGGGGGTGTGTTTCATCATCACCGGCCCCGGAATGACCAATATCACCACGGCGATGGGCCAGGCCTATGCCGATTCGATCCCTATGCTGGTGATCTCCAGCGTCCAGTCGCGCAGTCAACTGGGGGGCGGGCGCGGCAAGCTGCATGAATTGCCGAACCAGGGCGCCCTGGTGGCGGGGGTGGCGGCGTTCTCCCATACGCTGATGTCGGCGGCCGAACTGCCGGCGGTGCTGGCCCGCGCCTTTGCCTTGTTCCAGGCCGGGCGGCCGCGTCCGGTGCATATCGAGATTCCCCTCGATGTGCTGGTGGAAAATGCCGACGCTCTGCTCGATAGCCGGCCCGTGCGGATTACCCCCGCCGGCGCCGCTCCCGCGGCGATCTCGGACATGGCCGAACTGCTCGCCGGTGCGCGTCATCCGTTGATCCTTGCCGGTGGCGGCGCCATCGACGCGGCGGCCGCGCTGACCCGCCTGGCGGAACGGTTGCAGGCGCCGGTAGCCCTGACCATCAATGCCAAGGGCATGCTGCCGTCGCGCCATCCGCTGCTGATCGGCTCGACCCAATCCATGGTCGCCACCCGCGCCCTGGTGGCCGATGCCGACGTGGTCCTGGCCATCGGCACCGAGTTGGCGGAAACCGACTACGACATCACCTTTGCCGGCGGCTTCGAGATTCCCGGTACCCTGCTGCGTATCGATATCGACCCGGACCAGACTGTACGCAACTATTCGCCCAAGGTCGCGCTGGTGTCCGACTCGCGCACGGCGGCCGAGGCGCTGCTGGCGGCTGTCGAAGGCCTGGTCCTGGCTGAACGCCAGGGCGATTGGGGCGCGCAACGCACGGCGGCCTTGCGCGCCGAACTGGACGGCCTCTGGGATGCGTCGACCCGTGCCCAGACGCAATTCCTCAACACCGTTCTCGAGGTGCTGCCCGAGGCGGTGCTGGTGGGCGACTCGACCCAACCGGTGTACACCGGCAACCTGACCCTGAACCCGGAGCACCCGCGCCGCTGGTTCAACTCATCCACCGGTTACGGCACCCTCGGTTATGCCTTGCCGGCAGCCATCGGCGCCTGGCTGGGCGGCGCCAGCGAGCGCAGCCAGCGGCCACCGGTGGTGTGCCTGATCGGTGACGGCGGTCTGCAGTTCACCCTGTCGGAACTGGCCTGCGCGGTGGAAGCGCGGACCCCGATCATCGTGCTGCTGTGGAATAACCAGGGTTACGAAGAGATCAAGAAGTACATGGTCAACCGCGCCATCACCCCGGTGGGCGTGGATATCTATACCCCGGACTTTATCGGCGTGGCCCGGGCCCTGGGGTGTGTGGCCGAGGCCGTCTCCGGCGTCGAGACCTTGCGTAGTGCCCTGGAGGCTGCCGCGGATCGCCAGGGACCGACCCTGATCGAAGTCGACCAGCGTCTGTGGATGGAAGGGGCGGCCTGGTGATGAAAGCGCACATGAATCAGGACGGTCTCTACATCGACGGCCAGTGGCGCTCCGGTAGCGAACAGCTGCGGGTGATCAATCCAGCCACCGAGGCCTTGCTCGGCAGTGTTTCCGGTGGCGATGAGCAGGCGGTGGAGCAGGCGGTAAGCGCGGCGAGCCGGGCTTTTGCCGGTTGGTCGGCGACCACCGGGACACAGCGTGGCGCGGTGTTGCGCAGGATTGCCGACGGCGTGCGCGAGCGCCGCGAAACCCTGGTCCACCTGCAATCGAGCAACAACGGCAAGCCGCTGTTCGAGGCCGCCATTGATGTCGATGATGTGATTGCCACCTTCGAGTATTACGCGGGCCTGGCCGAGACCCTCGACGTGCAGCAGGACAGAACGGTCGAGTTGCCCAGCGATGCCTTTGCCGCCCACGTGCGCCGCGAGCCGTGCGGAGTGGTGGGGCTGATCGTGCCGTGGAACTTCCCGATGGTCACCACCGCCTGGAAGCTGGCCCCGGCCCTGGCTGCCGGTTGCTGCGTGGTGCTCAAACCGTCGGAAGTCACACCGCTGCCGGAGCTCGAGCTGGCGGCGATCATCGCTGACAGCGGCTTGCCGGCCGGGGTCTTCAATCTGGTCTGCGGCACCGGCCTGGCCGTCGGCGCGCCATTGGCGGCCGATCCGCGGGTGGCGAAAATCTCCTTCACCGGCAGCAATGCGGTGGGTGTCCAGGTGATGCAGCGGGCGGCGGAAACCGTGAAGGGCGTGAGCCTGGAGCTGGGGGGCAAATCGGCGCTGCTGGTGATGGCCGATGCCGATCTCGATCTCGCGGTGGAGCTAGCCAGCGGTGGTGGCTTCTTCAATGCCGGGCAGATGTGTTCCGCCACCAGCCGGGTGCTGGTGGCGGAAGAGATCGCCGATGAGTTCCTGCAACGCCTGGCCGTACGGGCCGATGCCATTCGCGTGGCCGACCCGTTCGACCCCGAGGTGGAAATGGGCGCGCTGGTCAACCAGGCGCAATACCAGCGTGTGCTGGGCCATATCGACCGTGGCCTGAGTGTCGGCGCCCGGCTGGTCTGTGGCGGCGGACGTCCGCCGGAACTCGCGCGCGGCTATTTCTTGCGGCCGACGATCTTCACCGAAGTGCCCCTGGACAGTGCGTTGTGGCGTGAAGAGATTTTCGGCCCGGTGCTTTGCGTGCGCAGTTTCAGCAGCGAGACCGAGGCGCTGGCGCTGGCCAACGACAGTGAGTTCGGCCTGGTGGCCAGCGTGGTCAGCAGCAGTGACGAGACCGCCCAGCGGATCGCCAATGCCTTGCAGGCCGGGCTGGTGTGGATCAATGCGCCGCAGGTGATCTTCCCGCAGACCGCCTGGGGCGGCTACAAGCAGAGCAGCCTCGGCCGTGAGCTGGGGCCCTGGGGCCTGCAGGCCTTCCAGGAGCTCAAACACGTGATCCGCGCCCTGTAGGGCCGCGGACTTTAACGACACCGCACACCCTGTAGGAGCCGGCTTGCCGGCGATGGCGGCCGAATAGTCAGCGTAAGCCTCAAGGGCCTCATCGCCGGCAAGCCGGCTCCCACAGAGGGTTGTTGTGCCTGTGTGTTTTTGTGCCTCGACCTGGTCCTTGACAGGGCAACGCATGCCTCGAAATGAGGCATGCGCCGGGTGCATGGCTTCAATGACAAACTTTCGATTGTTGCCGGTTCCGGGCGACCTCAGGATGAACCCGCCGACTCAGCTACGACCCACGGTCCACGGGGGCTCCAGCGAGATCGAAGACCGGCGGAACGCGTTGCGACCGACCTCATACCTAAAAGAATAAAGGGAGTCCGAAATGGGCCAGCACGACCTGAACAGAAGGCAGTTCATCAAGACCGTGGGCGTCGCCTCGGTGGCCGCGGCCGCCATGAGCATGCCGTTTATCCGGGCCAATGCCAGCGACACCCGCTTCCAGGGCAAGACCCTGAAGCTGCTGACCTGGTCCGATGACACCGGCCTTGCCGCACTGCGCAATATCGCCGCGACCTTTGAGGCCAAGACCGGCGCCAAGGTGATCGCCGACCGCACCGGCAGTACCTCGGAAATGGTCGCCAAGCTCAAGGCCGGCGGTGATCGTCCGCAGTACGACATCATCACCCTGGCCGGTGTCGGCGCCGAAGGCCTGGCCGCTGCCGGGCTCCTGGAAAAGCCCGATCTGAACCGCATTCCCAACCTGGTCGACGTGCCGGAAAAATACCGTACCGGGGCCAACGGCCACGGCATCGGCTACCTGCTCTGGTGCAACAGCCTGGTCTACAGCACCCGCACCGTGAAGGACGCGCCGGACAGCTATGCGGCACTGTGGGACAAGGACTTCGCCAGCAACCTGTTCCTGCCGCCGCCGAACTGGACCGAGGCCATGGACCTGATCATCATCGCCGCCAAACTGGCCGGTGGTGACGAGCACAACATCGAGCCGGGCTTCAAGAAACTCGCCGAGCTCAAGGACCGCGTGGTCACCCTTGGGGAAAACCCCAACCAGATCGCCGAGCTGTTCCGCACCGGCTCGCTGGACCTGGGCGGTCTGTATGCCCCGGCGTTCTTTCCGAAGCAGATCCGTGATCCGGCCTACGGCCTGGGTGCCACGTTCGGCATGAAGGAAGGCTTCTACACCGACCTGATGCTCTCGGTGATGCCGAAGAATCGCCCTGGCGATACCGACCTGGCCTACGCCTTTATCAACCATTCGCTCGACCCGCTGGTGCAGGGCAAGATGGCCGAAGATATCTTCAACGGCCCGGTCAACGCCAAGGCGATCATCTCCGCCGAAGCGCGCAAGAGCCCATACATCCTGACGCCGGAACAGATCGCCGATAAGGCCATCATGCACGACAACGCCTTCCTGGCGACGGTGCATGACCAGTGGATCCGCCGGTATACGGAAATCTTTTCTTCCTGAGGTCCAGACGCAGGTTTCGTGCGGGTTTTGGACCCGTCGCGAAACCTGTGGGAGCCGGCTTGCCGGCGATGGCGGTGGTGAATATGACATCGCAATCGCCGGCAGGCCGGCTCCCACAAGGATTATGTCAATCCTGATGATCAGGTGCGTCCGCCAGACACCTGGCTTGTTGATGATTTCTCTCAGTCGAGACTCTTTCTATGGAACACCAACCTCTGACCCGGTCGGTCGGCGTGGCCCCGCCCCGCCCTCGAACAGGTATTTCGCCTACCGCCCGGGCCTGGCTCTTCCTCTCGCCGTCGATGCTGTTTCTTGCCGTGCTGATCCTTGCCAGCCTGCTGGTGCTGCGCATGAGCGTCGGCACCAAGGGCGCCGAATGGACCGGTTTCAGCCTCGCCAGCTATGCGCAGTTGCTGGAGCCCTACTACCTCAAGTCGCTGCTGCTGACCCTGCGCCTGGCGCTGTTCAGCGCCGTGATCGCGGTGCTGCTGGCGATCCCCGTGGCCTACACCATGTCGCGCCTGACCTCGCCGTTGCTGCGGCGGATCTTTCTCGCCGCGGTGCTCCTGCCGCTGCTGGTCAACCTGCTGCTGCAAAGCTACGGCTGGCTGGTGATCCTCGGCCCCGGCGGCATGCTCAACCAGGCGCTGCTGGGCCTGGGCCTGATCAAGCGTCCGATCATGCTGCTGTACAACCAGAACGGTGTATTGATGGGCCTGGTACAGACCGCCTTTCCCCTGGCGGTATTGCCGATCGCCAGTGCCATGCGGGGTGTCGCGCGCACCTACGAAGAGGCCGCCGCGACCCTTGGTGCGAGCCGCTTCCAGGTGTTTCGCCAGGTGGTCCTGCCCATGAGCCTGCCGGGCATCATCACCGGCGCGACCCTGGTGTTCGCCTACAACGCCAGCAGTTTTGTCGTGCCCTTGCTGCTGGGCGGTCGGCGCGTGCCGATGCTGGCGGTGATGGTCCATGACCAGATCGCCCCGCTGATGAACTGGCCGGCAGCCTCGGCGGCCGGTGTCGTGCTGATCATCACCACGCTGGCGATCATGACCCTGTCCGAATACGTCACCGGCCGTCGACGCCGGATGCTGGAGTCCTGCCAATGAGCCTGTTGTCGCGCCAACGCCTGTCGATCCTGCCGGGGGAGACCGGGCGCTTCGCCGGGATGCTTTCGGGGATCATTCTGTTTCTGGCGGTCCTGCCGATCCTGACCATGATCGTCATGTCGTTCAGCGGTGCCTCGAACCTCGACTTCCCGCCCAGCAGCTACAGTCTGCAATGGTATCGCGCGGCCTGGCAGACCATCGTCTCGCCGGATGCCAGCGATGTGCTGAGCCTGGGCAAGGCGATGACCACCAGCCTGCTGGTGGCCTGCCTGACCATGGTGTTGGCGACCCTGGTGGCGGTGCCCGCCGCCTATGCGCTGGTGCGCTGCGAGTTCCGCGGCAAGGCGGTGGCTCTGCAACTGATGTCCCTGCCCCTGGTGTTTCCGATGGTGGTGCTGGGGTTGGCGTTGCTGCTGGTGTTCGACAGCCTGCCGTTCCAGATGAGCTTCTCGCGGCTGGTCATCGCCCACGTGATCCTGGCCTTGCCCTTCGTGGTGAAGAACTGCACGGCGGCCATGCTGGCCATCGGCAGTGAAGTCGAGGAGGCCGCGCAGATGCTCGGTGCTTCGCCGCAGAGGGCTATCCTCGATGTGGTGGTGCCGTTGATGAAGTCGGGAATCCTCGCCGGAATGCTGCTGGCGTTCATCGTCTCGTTCAACGAATTCACCGTGACCTATTTCCTCTACACCATCGACGTGATGACGGTGCCGATCTGGATGTACAGCCGCACCGTTTCGTCCCTGGACCCCACTGTTTTCTCCTTTGCCGTGCTGATCGTGCTGATCGACTTCGTCCTGATCTGGGCGTTGGAGAAGCTGGTGGGCGAAGGCGGCGTTTCCTTCTGATTTCTTGAGGTAAGCAACATGACTGGACTGATTCTGGAAAACGTCGAAAAGCACTACGGCATGGCCTGCGCGGTGAAGGACGTCAATCTGCATCTGCCCGAGGGCAAGCTGGTGTGTTTCCTCGGCCCTTCGGGTTGCGGCAAGACCACCTTGCTGCGGATGATCGCCGGCCTCGAAACCCTCAGCGGCGGCGAGATCCGCCTGGACGGCGAGGACATCGGCCAGACGCCGGCACACCTGCGTAACTTCGGCATGGTGTTCCAGTCCCTGGCGCTGTTTCCCCATATGACCGTGGGCGAGAACATCGCCTATCCGCTGAAACTGCGCGGGGTCGGCAAGGCCGAGCAACAGACGCGGGTGGTCGAGTTGCTGCAACTGATTCAATTGAGCGAGATGATCGACCGGCCGGTATCCAAGCTCTCCGGCGGGCAGCGTCAACGGGTGGCGATTGCCCGGGCGATTGCCGCACGGCCAAAGATCCTGCTGCTGGATGAACCGCTGTCGGCGCTGGACGCCAAGTTGCGCGAATCGATGCAGGTGGAAATCCGCCAACTGCAACAGCGCCTGAACATCACCACCATCATGGTCACCCACGACCAGCGTGAAGCCATGACCATGGCCGATATCGTGGTGGTGCTGGGCGAGCATCGGGTGCAGCAGGTGGGCACGCCTATCGAGATCTATCGGCACCCGGCCAATGAGTTCGTCGCCGACTTTATCGGTTCGGGCAATATCTTTGCGGCCACCGTGCTGGGCGGCGGCCGGGTCGGCCTGCCGGGGGGCGAGAGCATCGAGGTGCCGGGCAGCGCCGGGCTCTCGGCCGGCAAGCAGGTGCGCATGCTGGTGCGTCCGGAAGACCTGCAACTGTCCGCGCCCGAGGCGACGCCGGGGAGCAATCGCCTGCTCGGCACGGTGACCTTCGTGCGGGATATCGGTTCGACGATTGAAACCATCGTCGAGTGTTCCGGCGTTTCGCTCACGGCGCTGAGCACGCCCTGCCAGGGCATCGGCCTGGACGTGGGGCATGCGGTTTCGGTGACGATTCCGGCCGAGGCCTGTCGGATGCTCGGGGCTGGCGCCTAGACGATCTGGCGCAGTCGCGCCAGATCGCGCAACGGTGGAGCCCCGAACAGCCGGCTGTATTCGCGGCTGAACTGCGAGGGGCTTTCATAACCGACCCGATACCCCGCCGCCGAGGCGTCCAACCCTTCGGCGAGCATCAACCGCCGGGCTTCCTGTAGCCGCAGCTGCTTCTGGTATTGCAGCGGGCTCATGGCGGTCATGGCCTTGAACCGATGGTGCAGGGTCGACACGCTGAGGTTGGCTTCCCGCGCCAGGTCGTCGATACGCAACGGCTGCTCGAAATTGCCGTTCAACCATTTGATCGCCTGGTTCACCCGGTGTCCCTGGCTGTTGGCGACGGCGATTTCATACAGGCGATAACCCTGCGGGCTGCGCAGCAGGCGATAGAGAATCTCCCGGCGGATCAGCGGCGCGAGCATGGGGATATCCTTCGGGCTGTCGATCAGCCGGGAGAGACGCAACAGCGCGTCGAACATCTGCGTATCCACGCGCTCGACATACAGTGCGAGTCCGGTCGGCCGGCTGGGCACGCCCATGGGACCGGCTTCGGCGATCAAGGCACTGATTTCGGCCGGGTCGATATCCAGGCGCAGGGACAGCAGCGGTTCTTCTGGCGAGACATTGATCACCCGACCGCTCATCGGCATGGAAACCGAGACCACCAGGTAGTTCAGCGGGTCATAGATAAAGTGATCGTCACCCAGGCGTACTTCCTTGCGGCCCTGGGCCATGACGCACAGCGCCGGTTGGGCGAGTACGGGGGCGAAGTCGTAGGGATGGCTGTGCCGGCCCAGTACCAATGAGCCGACCGCGGTCTGATAGCTGCCATCTTCGCCGGTGTGGCGACGAATGATATCGGCCAGTTCCAGGCGCTGCTTTTCCATCTCCGGGGGGATCGGTTCTTGCGGATGTACGGACAATGGCATGGAGAATCCCCTCGGAGAGTGTCACTTTCAACGGCTCATAGCTTAAGTTTGGGCAAGTCGGACCGCCAGCCGAATCCTGCGCAATTCTTGCCTGATCCTGCCTTGATCCTCTATGACAGCCAGATGACTGCCCGGCGAGAGGGGGGCGCTTGCTTAAAACTCTGAATCGTCTGGCACAGCAGAAGCGTGCGGTTGGCAGCGCCAACATCGCGCGCCGACAGGATTGTGCAAGAACCCGACAGGAATCGACTAACGACCTCTCGCCTGAAGCCTTAATCTCTGCTCCTGTCGCGGTCAGTCCCCCGGCTGATCGAGCGAGTACAACTATCTCTTCGGGAGAGCCGAGCATGTCCAAGCATATCCCCGTCAGTCATATGGCCTTTGTTCGCGCACGCCCAGGGCGTTCCGCCGAGCTGGGCTCGCGTCTGAGCAGCCTGATCGAACCTTCCCGCCAGGCCCCCGGCTGCCTGCAGTTTTCCCTGCAACACTCCCTGGCCGATGCCGATCTGTGGCTGGTATCCGGTTTCTGGGTCAACCAACCGGCGATGACCGCCTATTTCAACACCCCGGCGATGCAGGTCTTTGCCGAGCTGGTGCAGGACATGGTGGTCAACAGCCTCGACTTCCACACTTTCAGCGATGTGTCCGCGACCCGTGCCCAGTGCGATTTTCATTTGTCCAGCGCAGGTTCCCTGCAGAAGTTGGCCAGCTGACTTAGAATGCCGGCCGATCAATTGGCCGGGATGGACAGGCATGGCACGTAAAGAGTTTGCACAGTTCGAAGCAGTTTCAGCAGCAGTTCGCGGTGAGGCCGGTTATAGCGCAGCAATTGCGGTAAAGGCCCTGGGTGGTTTCGATGCCCCGCGTTTCCACAAAATCCTTGAAGACCAGACGTTCAAGACGGCTCTCGAAGCCGATCAGGCCGCCGAGCAGGCGTTGGCGCGGCTGATCGACGTCGATGCCGAGGGTGGGTTGTCCTGGGCTGTCGCTCAGGTTTGCAACTGATCCTCTGCTGGGCGCGGTCCTTGTAGGAGCCGGCTTGCCGGCGATAAGGGCCTTGAGCCCGGCGCCGCTTGTGCGGACGCCATCGCCGGCAAGCCGGCTCCCACAAGTTTGCGCCTCACTGCAAAAACGGCCAGCTCCAGGAGCGCGCGCTCTACCTTGATGGGCGGGGTCTTAGGTGCGTGGGCGGAACATTTTGAACAGGGCTTGCGGGCCCAACTGGAAATAGTCCGCCGGACCGCCGCCACGCAGGATCGGTTCGGCGGCGGCGGTGTCGTAGATGCCGTCCTTGAGCAGATGCCGGGCGATATGCACGGCAACCACTTCGCCGAGAATCAGCCAACTGGGTACCAGGGCCTGGTCGGCGCGTTGCAACTGGATGATCTGGGTGACCTTGCATTCGAAGGACACCGGGCTTTCCAGTACCCGCGGCACGCGAATGATCTTCGAGGCGGCGGGCGTCAGGCCGGCCAGCTCGAACTCGTTGACCGCGGCTGGCACGGCGGCACAGCTCTGGTTCATCGCCTCGGCCAATGGACGGGTGGCGAGGTTCCAGGCGAATTCGCCGGTCTGTTCGATATTGTTCAGGCTGTCTTTGCGGCCGACGCTGGAGAATCCGATGATCGGCGGGATGTAGTTGAAGGCGTTGAAAAAACTGTAGGGCGCCAGGTTCAGTCGACCTTCGGCGTCCTGCGAAGAAATCCAGCCGATGGGGCGCGGACCGACGATGGCGTTGAACGGATCGTGAGGCAGGCCGTGGCCGTTGGCGGGTTCGTAGCAGTGGATATCGTCGGACATGGTTCGGGTTCCGCGGGCTGGGTGGAAGTGCAGGTGAACAGTGTGCTGTACCGGGTTGTGAAATGCGATGGTCAGATGTCCGCGTACTTGTGGCGAGCGGGCTAACCCGCTCGCCACATGGACTTTGGATCGTTCCCACGCTCTGCGTGGGAATGCCTTTGGATCGTTCCCACGCTCTGCGTGGGAATGCCTTTCTGGACGCTCTGCGTCCGCTTCAAAAGCTTCGCGGCGGTGCGGCGATCCGACAAGCCTCACAGTGTCACGGGCTGCGTTCCTTTGCTGCGCCTGGGAACGATCATGTACGTGTACATTTCCTTTCCCCCAGAAACGACTAAGCCCGGCCGAAGCCGGGCTGTGATGCCTCCGCTATCCGTTAGCTGATGGCAGCAGCACCAGGGGTTTTGTCGAAGCCGTCAGCGGCAACGGCGTTGGCA
>NZ_JACAPR010000008.1:0-334322 GCF_013385635.1 Pseudomonas gingeri | reverse complement strand
AGCGGCAACGGCGTTGGCACCTGGGGTCTTGTCGTAGCCATCAGCAGCAACGCTGTAGGCGCCTGGGGTGTGGCTGTAACCATCGGCGGCAAAGGTGTTGGCGGCCAGTACGGAAAGGGTCAGGGCGAGGATCAGTTTGGTTTTCATGGTAGTTGCTCCAGTCGGTAGTCGTTTTGTTCAGTGGGTGTGGAAGTCATATTACGCTGGTTAATTTGATTAAAAAGCGCAAAAAAACGCTTAAATCAATCGTGTAAATCGATATGTTTGGCAATGCAATCAGGCGGCGGTCACGTGATGCCCGAGAGCATGTGCGCAAGTCGATTTGGCGTAGGGTCAGAATGGAGGCTGGGAATTAACTGACTATTAATTCCGAAAATTCTTTTGCGATTGCGCAGAAATGCGCCGGGATCGCCCGTAAGGACGTGGGTGAACGAGAGGGGCACGGTCTTGCAAACAACGTCGAACCTTGTAGGAGCCGGCTTGCCGGCGATGACGTCCGTATGGACGCTGCAAGGCTCAAAGGCCTCATCGCCGGCAAGCCGGCTCCTACAGGTTCAGGGCGTCGGTACTCAGTCGGTTTCGATCCGCGAGTGTTTGCGGGTGTCCTTCATGGTGATGTACACCAGCAGCGAAACCGCGATGCAGGCGGTCACGTACCAGTAGTAGCCGGTTTCCATGCCGATGCTCTTGAACCACAGCGCGATGTATTCAGCAGTGCCGCCGAAGATCGATACCGTCAACGCATAGGGCAGGCCCACGCCCAGCGCACGGATTTCCGTCGGGAACAGTTCGGCCTTCACCACGGCGTTGATCGAGGTGTAGCCGCTGACGATGATCAGCGCGGCCATGATCAGGAAGAACGCGCCCCACCAGGTCTGGATGGTGTGCAGGGTGCTGAGGATCGGCACGGTGCAGAGGGTGCCGAGAATCCCGAAGGCGATCAGGATCGGTCGCCGGCCGACCTTGTCCGACAGTGCACCGACCACCGGTTGCAGGCACATGAACAGGAACAGCGTCGCCGCCGAGATGGTGGTGGAGTCGGAGATGCTCATGCCGACGGTGTTCACCAGGTACTTCTGCATATAGGTGGTGTAGGTGTAGAAGGCCAGGGTGCCGCCCATGGTCAGGCCGACCACGGTCATCAGTTCCTTGGGATGACGCATCAGCGTGCGCATCAGGCTTTCTTTCGGCTTTTCCTTCTTCTTGGTGAACGACTCGGTTTCTTCCATGCCGCGACGCAGGTAGAGCGCAACGATCGCACAGAGGGCACCGATGCCGAACGGAATCCGCCAGCCCCAGTCCTGCAGTTGTTCGGTGGTCAGGGTCTGTTGCAGCACGATCAGCACCGCCAGGGCGATGAGCTGGCCGGAGATCAGGGTCACGTACTGGAAGCTGGAGAAGAAGCCGCGACGTTCCTTGGTCGCCATTTCGCTGAGGTAGGTGGCCGAGGTGCCGTATTCGCCACCGACCGACAGGCCCTGCATCAGGCGGGCAACCACCAGCAGGATCGGTGCGCCGACGCCGATGGTTTCATAACCAGGGGTCAGGGCGATGATCAGAGAACCGAAGCACATCAGCAGGACCGAGGCCATCAGTGCGGCCTTGCGTCCCTTGCGGTCGGCATACAGGCCCATCAGCCAGCCACCGATCGGGCGCATCAGGAAGCCCACGGCAAAGATCGCGGCGGTGTTGAGCAGTTGCGCGGTGGTGTCGCCCTTGGGGAAGAAGACCTTGGCGAAGTACAACGAGAACGCGGCGTAGACGTACCAGTCGTACCACTCGACCATGTTGCCGACCGAACCGCTGAAGATCGATTTCAAGCGGCTGGAAGTGCTTCTTTCTTTTGCCGGCGCAACCGCCGACCCGAGGGGTAGGGTAGAGGAGTTATCCATCAGGGAACCTTCAAGTCATTGTTTTTGTGGAGCGCGCGCAAGCGCAGCCTGACAGGGCTATAGCAGGAGCCGTGCCAGGGCCAGAAGGACCGGCCTAGAGGGGTTGGCGGAGTTTGATAAGCGGAAATCCGCTTACGGGCGCTCAATCGGTAAGCGGAAAGTCGCCGATATCTTGTGGCGAGCGGGCAAGCCCGCCCGCCACAAGGGGATGTCAGTTCTCCTTGAGAAACATCTCCCGGGCCAACCCATGGCGCTGCAGCTTTTCATTGAAAGTCCGGCGTGGCAGTTGCAGCTCTTCGAGCACCGCCTTGATATCGCCCTTGTGGCGGGTCAGCGCCGAGCGCAGACACTGTGCTTCGAACGCCTCCTGCCGGGCCGCCAGGGACTGGCCCGGATCGCTGCCTTGCGGCTCCGGTTCACCCAGGCCGAGCACCGAGCGCTCGGCGGCATTGGCCAGTTCGCGGACGTTGCCGGGCCAGTCATGGCTCAGCAGCCGGCTCAACTGTGGTCCGCTGAGCGCTGTCGTGGCGCGTCCCAGGCGCGTGGCCGCGCTCTGGGCGAAGTGTTCGAACAACAACGGAATATCCTCGCGCCGCTCGCGCAACGGCGGCAGGCGCAATTCGGCCACCGTCAATCGATACGCCAGGTCTTCGCGAAAGCGCCCGGCGCGAGCCTCTTCCAGCAGGTCGGGTTTGGTGGCGGCGACGATGCGCAGGTCGACAGCGATGCTCTGGTTGGAGCCCAGGCGTTCGAGCTTCTGCTCCTGCAAGACCCGTAGCAGTTTCACCTGCTGGGCCAGCGGCATGCTTTCTATCTCGTCGAGAAACAGTGTCCCGCCGTCGGCGTATTCCAGCTTGCCGATGCGCTTGCCCTGGGCGCCGGTAAAGGCCCCGCTTTCATGGCCGAACAACTCGGCCTCGAACAACGGCTCGGGAATCGCCGCGCAGTTGAGGGCCACGAAGGGCTTGCCAGCGCGCGGACCGAAGTCATGCAGACAGCGGGCAACCAGTTCCTTGCCGCTGCCGGTTTCGCCACGGATCAGCACGTTGACCGGCAGCGGTGCCAGTTCCAGCACCTGGCGCCGCAGGGTCTGCAGGCTGCGGGAAACCCCGAGCAGGCTGGCATCGAGTCGCGAGCGACTGTCGGCCTGTTCATGCAGGCGGCGGTTTTCCAGGACCAGTCGACGCTTTTCCAGGGCGCGCCCGAGGCTGCCCAGCAGGGCTTCGGGACTGAAGGGTTTTTCCAGGAAATCGTAGGCGCCGTCGCGCATCGCCTCGACCGCCATCTTCACATCGCCATGGCCGGTCAGCAGGATCACCGGCAGGTCGGCGTCGAGGGTGCGTACCCGCTCCAGCAGTTCCAGGCCGCTGAGGCCCGGCATGCGCACGTCGCTGATGATCACCCCGGGAAAATGCGCCGGCAGCCTGGCCAGGCACTCCTCGGCACGGCTGAAGACCTGGACCGTAAAGCCCGACAGACTCAGCCATTGCTCCACGGCACTGCGAATGCTGACTTCGTCATCGACCACCATCACCGCGTTCAACATGGGCTGTGTACCTCCAGGGCGATCGGCAGGGCCAGGGTGAAGAGGGCGCCGCCGGCCTGGTTGTCGACGCTCAGGCGGCCGCCCAGTTCATGGACGATGGCATAGGATACCGCCAGTCCCAGCCCGAGGCCTTCCCCGACCGGCTTGGTGGTGAAGAAAGGGTCGAAAACCTTGCCCAGGTGCTCCTCGGCAATCCCGCCGCCGCTGTCACCGACGGTCAGCAACCACAATTGCTGGTCGGCCTCGATACGGATTTCCAGGCGCTTGAGGGGCTTGTCGTGCATGGCGTCAAGGGCATTGCGCAGCAGGTTGATCAGCACCTGTTCGAGGCGGATCGCATCGCCACGGACCCAGGCCGGGCGGGTCAGGTGCAGCACCGTGCTGACGTTGTCTTCGCGCAGGCGCGGGTCGAGCAGTTGCAGCGACTGGTCGACCACGCCGGCCAGGTCCAGGGGCTCGCGCAGGCCGCTGGGGCTTTGCCGGGCGTAGGTCTTCAGGTGCCCGGTCAGGGCCGCCATGCGGGTCAGCATCTGGTCCAGGGGTTCCAGGGCCTGATAGGCGGCCTCGATCCGCCCGTGATCCAGCAGCAGGCGCAAGGTCGCCAACTGCATGCGCTGGGCGGTCAACGGCTGGTTGATCTCATGGGCCAGGGCCGCGGACATCTGCCCCAGCGCCGCCAGCTTGGCTGATTGCACCAGGCCGTCCTGGGCCGTGCGCAGGTCGCGGGTGCGTTCCTCCACCAGGCGCTCCAGCTCTGCCCGACTGCGCTGGCGCAGGCGGGCCAGGCGCCAGCGCTGGTTGAGGAATAGTCCGAGAAACACCAGTGCCAGCCACAGTCCGGCGCCGGCCAGCCCGGCATTGCGACGTTCCTCGGCGGCCAGTTGCGGCTTGCGCAGCAGGTGCAGGGTCCAGTGTTCGGTGTCCAGTGGCAGCGATTCCCAGAGCAATTGGACGCGACCGTCGGGGGTGTCGACCAGGCTCAGGTAGCTGTTGTCGCCGAAGACCCGCAGGGTCTGGTGCTCGATGGGGCTCAGGGCCTGCTTGTCGTATTGGCGGGTGCGGCCGATCTCGCTGCGGTCACTGTCGGACAACGGCCGCAACAGGCGATAACGCCAGCCCGGCTGGTTGGCGATAAATACGATGTCACGGGAGTCGCTGACCAGCAGGGTATCGTTGCCTTTGCTCCACTCGCGCTCGATCTCGGGAAACTCCAGCTTCACCACCATGGCCCCGATAAATTCGCCCTTGTCGTTGAACACCGCGCTGGAGAGGAAGTAGCCGGGAATCCCGCTGGTCACGCCGACCGCGTAGAAGTGCCCGCTGCCTTCGCTGCGGGTCTGGTTGAAGTAGGGGCGAAAGCCGTAGTAGTGGCCGACATAGCTGCTGGGCAGGCGCCAGTTGCTGGCGGCCACCGACAGGCCATTGCGATCGAGCAGTTGCAGGGTCGAGGAGCGTGCGGCGCCGTTGATGCGTTCCAGCTTGCGGTTGAGCGCGTCCTGGCGTTCCGGGCTGATCGGGGCGTCGAGGGCTTCACGCAGTTCCGAGTCCAGGGCCAGTACGGCGGGCAGGGCACGGTAGCGTTCGATCAGGGTATGCAGGGAATTGGCGTACAGCGTCAGTTGCGTCTTCCCGCGCGCGGCATCGTCCACCAGGGCCTGTTGTCCGGCGCGATGCACGGCCCAGCCGGCGGCCAGCACGGTGCCGGCGAGAATCAGCAGGGTATGGAGCGCCAGACGCAGGGAACGGGGGATCGGCGGCATGCGGGCAACGACAGGCAGGGGAGGGGCCGGAAAGATAACACGCCGGCCGAAGGTGTAGGCGGACCCTGTAGGAGCTGGCTTGCCAGCGATGAGGCCCTTGAGCCTTGCGGTGCCTGTCCAGGCACTATCGCCGGCAAGCCAGCTCCTACAGTTGGTTGGTCTTACAACAACTCGAAGCTCTGCTGCGTCACATCCTGGGAGTCCAGGCCGATCTGCACGTTGAACTTGCCCGGCTCCGCGGCGTACTTGAGCTGGGTGTTGTAGAACTTCAGGTCGTTCTCGTCGATGGTGAAGTGAATGACTCTCTCTTCACCGGCCTTGAGCAGCACCTTCTGGAAGTTCTTCAGTTCCTTGACCGGCCGGATCATGGAGCCGGCGACGTCCTGGATATACAACTGCACCACGGTCTCGCCGTCACGCTTGCCGGTGTTCTTCACCGTGACGCTGGCCTCGAGCTTGCCGCTCTTGTTCAGCGTGGTCGAGGACAGGGCCATGTTGCTCAGGCTGAAGTCGGTGTAGCTCAAACCGTAGCCGAAGGGGTACAGCGGGGTGTTTTCCTCGTCGAAATACTGCGAGGTGTAGTTGCCCGGCTTGCCCGGCGTAAACGGCCGGCCGATGCTCAGGTGGTTGTAGTACATCGGCACCTGGCCGACCGAGCGCGGGAAGGTGATCGGCAGCTTGCCCGACGGGTTGTAGTCGCCGAACAGTACATCGGCGATGGCGTTGCCGCCTTCGGTACCGCTGAACCAGGTTTCCAGCACGGCGGCGGCCTGATCCTGTTCGTGGCCGATGGTCAGCGGCCGGCCGTTCATCAACACCAGCACCAGCGGCTTGCCGGTGGCCTTGAGGGCCTTGATCAGCTCACGCTGGCTCTCGGGGATGTTCAGGTCGGTACGGCTCGACGATTCGTGGGACATGCCCCGCGATTCGCCCACCGCCGCTACCACCACGTCAGCCTGCTGCGCGGCCTTGACCGCTTCATCAATCAGTTGCTGCGCCGGGCGCGGATCGTCGACCACTTCCGGGGCATCGAAGTTGAGGAAGTTCAGGTAGTCGACGACCCTCTTGTCAGCGGTGATGTTCGAACCGCGGGCATAGATCAACTGGCCCTTGTCGCCCAGGGCACGGCTCATGCCGTCATACAGGGTGACCGATTGCGCGGGCAGGCCGGCGGCGGCCCAACTGCCCATCATGTCGATCGGTGCCTTGGCCAAAGGACCGACCAGGGCGATCTTCGCCGATTTCTGCAGCGGCAGGGTCTGGTCCTGGTTCTTCAGCAGCACCAGGCTGCGACGCGCGATATCCCGGGCATCGCTGCGGTGCAGGCGGCTTTCGGCGTTGGTGTCGGCCGGATCGTCCTCGGCCTTTCCGATACGCAGGTACGGGTCCTTGAACAGGCCCATGTCGTACTTGGCACCGAGCACTTCACGCACGGCGTTGTCGAGGTCGCTCTGCGGCACTTCGCCGGACTTGACCAGCCCCGGCAGTTCCTTGGCGTAGAGCGAATCGTTCATGCTCATGTCGATGCCGGCCTTGATCGCCAGCTTGGCCGCTTCGCGACCGTCCTTGGCGACGCCGTGCTTGAGCAGTTCGAAAATCGCCCCGTGATCGCTGACCGCCAGGCCCTTGAAGCCCCAGTCCTTGCGTAGCAGGTCTTGCATCAGCCAGGTATTGGACGTGGCGGGTACGCCGTTGATCGAGTTCAGGGCGACCATCACCCCGCCCGCGCCGGCATCGATGGCGGCGCGATAGGGCGGCAGGTAGGTCTGGTACATCTTCACCGGGCTCATGTCGACCACGTTGTAGTCACGACCGCCTTCCACCGCGCCATAGAGGGCGAAGTGCTTGACGCTGGCCATGATGCTGTCCGGCTCGCTCGGGCTCTTGCCCTGATACGCCTGGACCATCACCTTGGCAATGCGCGAGACCAGGTAGGTGTCCTCGCCGAAACCTTCGGAGGTGCGACCCCAGCGCGGATCGCGGGAAATATCGACCATGGGCGCGAAGGTGATGTCGAGGCTGTCGGCGCTGGCCTCCCCGGCGGCGATGCGTCCGGAGCGGCCGATGGCGTCCATGTCCCAGCTGGAAGCCAGGCCCAGGCTGATGGGGAAGATGGTCCGGTGGCCGTGGATCACGTCATAGGCGAAGAACATCGGGATCTTCAGCCGGCTGCGCATGGCCGCGTCCTGCATAGGACGGTTTTCCGGACGGGAAATGGAGTTGAAGGTGCCGCCGATGTTACCGGCGGCGATTTCCTTGCGGATCAGTTCCCGTGGCATTTCCGGGCCGATACTGATCAGGCGCAACTGGCCGATCTTTTCCTCGAGGGTCATCTGCTTCATCAGGTTGGCGATGAAGGCGTCCTTTTGTGCGATGGGTGCAGGCTTTGTGTCAGCCACGACCGGGAGACTGGCCAGGCCGATAGCGAGGCCCAGCAAACACAGCTTCTTCATGAATGATTATCTCGGGGCCCGGTACGGCGAGGTGTTCGAGCACCGGCCGGGCTGTTTAGTTATTGGGAGCGGCTATTTATGTGCCCATAAATCCAGCACACTTCTGAACTGTTTTTCGCGCTGGGCATCTTTTAGCTGATTGGCTTCATACATTCCAGTGGCAGCGGCGGATTATGCCTCAGCCCCCGGTGCGAAAAATCCTAGGATTTCTCCCTTTTTATCGTTTCAAGGAGCGTTTCGAGCATGCAGGCACAACCGGGCTTCCGTTCGAGCTGGAGATTCGCCGTCCTGGCCTTGCTGGCCACTTTGCTGGCCGGCTGCGGCATCAACAATATTCCCACCTACGACGAACAGGTGAAGGCCAACTGGGCCCAGGTGCAGAACCAGTACCAGCGACGTGCGGACCTGATCCCGAACCTGGTGGAAACGGTCAAGGGCTATGCGAAACAGGAGCAGGAAACCCTGACCGCGGTCATCGAGGCGCGCTCCAGGGCCACCTCGATCCAGGTCGACGCCAGCACCCTGGACAATCCCGAGAAGCTCAAGCAGTACCAGGAGGCCCAGGGCCAGCTGACCGGCGCCCTCAGCCGGCTGATGGTGGTCTCGGAGCGTTATCCTGACCTGAAGTCGAACCAGAACTTCCTCGCCCTGCAGTCCCAACTGGAAGGCACGGAAAACCGTATCAGCGTGGCGCGGCGTGACTTTATCCTCAGCGTGGAGAAGTACAACACCGAGATCCGCACCTTTCCCGGTCGTCTCTGGCACAGCCTGATGTACAGCGACCTGCCGCTGCGCCCGACCTTCGAAGCGACCGCCCAGGACGCCGACAAGGCGCCGCAGGTGAAGTTCTGATCACTCGATAGGCCTTGCCGCGCGGGTGCGTGGCAGGACTTATCCCTGCGTCATCACGGACGAGGTAGGCATGCGTATTTTCAAAGGTGCCCTGTGGCTGTTGCTCTGCGCGCTGGCACTGACGGCCAGGGCCGATTTGCAGTTTCCCGAACTGACCGGGCGTGTGGTCGATAACGCCCGGATAATCGACGCGCCGGTGCGCGAAAGCTTGAACCAGGCATTGCAGGCCCATGAAAAGGCCACGGGCGAGCAGGTGGTGGTGGTCACCTTGCCCAATCTGCAAGGCACCACCATCGAGGACTACGGCTACCAGTTGGGGCGTTATTGGGGAATCGGCCAGAAGGACCGCAACAACGGTGCACTGCTGATCGTCGCCCGCGACGAGCGCAAGGTGCGCATTGAAGTGGGTTATGGCCTGGAGGATCGCCTGACCGATGCCCGGTCCGCGCTGATCATCAACCAGTTGATCGTGCCGCAGTTCAAGCGCGGCCATGTGTCCAGCGGCATCAGTGCCGGGGTCGGCGCGATACTCGATGTGCTCGGCAGTCCTCCTGCGCAGAAAACCGAGTCGGCGGGGGATTTCGGTTCGCGGCACCCGGTATTGATCGGCTTCCTGATGGTTCTCTTCGTGCTGATCTGCGCGATCATGCAACTGATGGGCTATGGCCCCAGGGGCGGTGGCTCGGGAGGTATCGGCGGCAGTGGCGGCGGACGTTCCGGTGGTGGTTTCAGCGGTGGCGGCGGCAGTTTCGGTGGCGGCGGATCATCGGGCAGTTGGTAAAAAAACATAATAACGAGAGAGCATGCACAACCATGGCCTTACTCAGTGAATACGAACAACGCCAGGTCGCCGAAGCGATTGCGCGGGTCGAGCAGCAGACCGATGCGGAACTGGTGACGGTACTGGCCAGCCGCGCCGACGACTACGCCTATATCCCGCTGCTGTGGGCCAGCCTGTTGGCGCTGCTGGTACCGGGGATCGTCAACTTCGTTTTCGGCTGGCTCAACAGCCATACCCTGCTGGCGGTGCAGTGGAGCAGCTTTATCCTGCTGTGCCTGCTGTTTCGCATCCCGTCGATCACCAGCCGGATGATCCCCCGCTCGGTGCGGCACTGGCGGGCGTCGGGCCTGGCGCGGCGGCAGTTTCTCGAACAGAACCTGCACCACACCGTCGGCAGTACCGGCGTGCTGATCTTTGTCAGCGAGGCCGAGCGTTATGTGGAAATCCTGGTGGACGAGGGTATTTCCCGGCGGCTGGACAACAGTGCCTGGGACCCCATCGTCAAGGCGTTCACCGAGCAGGTCAGGCAGGGCCAGACCCTGGCGGGTTTTGTCACCTGCATCCAGTCCTGTGGCGAACTGCTCAGGACCCACGTACCGGTGACCCAGGTGCGCAACGAGTTGCCCAACCGCCTGGTGCTGCTGGGCTGATCTCCGACGACGCCGGCTTGAACGCCGGCGCGCGGGTGCGCATCCAGCCTGGCAGCGGCAGGTTGTAAGGCCGTGGGTCGCGGTAGCGGCTGACGGTCTGATGCCACTGCACGACGCCGGCGATATAGTCTTGCAGACGTTGTGCGTAGTCCAGGATCAGCCGGCGTCCGTCGGCATCCAGGCTGAACTCTTCGAAGAGCACCGGCAGTTCCAGGGCGACGATATGCTCGAACTGGCGGATACGTGCGTCCCTGAGTTGCCCGACCCGGTCCATGGCCGGTTGCAGATCGAGGTCGAGGAACTGCTGGAGGATCAGCACAAAATTGTTCAGCTCGCCTTCGACCTCGATTTCCTTGCGATAGGAGATGATGTCGTTGGTCAGGGTGACGCTGTCGACGGTGCAATGGATCAACTGGCGCAGCGGGCTGCTGCGGAAAATCTTCTCGTCGAGCTCGGGCCCCCGGGCCAGCAGGCTCAGGTAGGTCAGCCCGGTGGTCAGGTCGCCGCCGAAGGTGCGTCGCCGCATCTCGATGTAGTCGATCGGGTCGGGCAGGCGCAGGTTGAACTGGTTATCCAGTTCCCATAACCAGCTTTCGAGCATTTCCACGACGTAGCGGCGCAGTTCCCGCAACAGGCGGGCCGACATGTTCGGCGCGCTGAGCGACCACAGGCTGGCCAGTCCGGCTTCCAGCGGGTTGCCGGTCTGCAAGGGCGTCATGCCCGGCAGCGGCATGCACTGGCACAGGCGTCTCACCTGGGCCGTGGCCGCCCGCAGGTCGCGGTTGCGGCCGAAGACCGCGGGAAAGTAATCGTCGGCATAGGTGCCCCAGTTGAGCCAGCGCCCGGCCATGTCGACTTCCGCAAGCGGGGCATCGGGACACATCAGGGCGGCGCACAAGGCGGTGTCGGCGGCTTCGAAGCGGCGTTCGTCCCAGACGCCGAGCCCGGCGCGCGCATCGATGATGCCGACCTGCCTGGCCCATTCGCGCAAACCGTGGCGCGCGCTTTCCAGATGCGGACTGCAACGGACCTCGAACGGCATATGGACCGCCGGCAGTTGGCACGGGATCACCGTCCGGTGCAATGCATCGAGGCTGCGCCTAGGCCTGGCCCCGCCCGTGGCATGCCCGACCAGGCGAGTCGCGCTGGTGCCCAGGCCTGACGGTTTGCCGGGGACGAGTGCCGAGCGATGCGCCTTCATGTAGCGGCTGGAGCGCATGTGCCAGGCATGCCCGCCGGACTGCCAGTCCACCAGGCCCTTGGTGTAGACCAGCGTATCCGCGCGCTCCGCCTGGTCAAGGCCGAGGTCGTCGAACAGCCGGGGCAGGTCCAGCACCGCGGTTTTCTCGAAGTGTCGCAGGCGCGAGGTCAGCAGATCGTTGGTGATCCCGGCGGCTTTTTGCGTGTCGATGTCCAGGAAGCGTTCCGCCACCAGTACGCAGTTCGACAGTTCGCCTTCCTCCTGGACCTCGCGCTGGTAGGAGAACAGGTCGTTGCGCAGGTGCACGCCGTCGGCAAAAGTGTCGCGCAGCACCTGCATCGCTCTGGTCTCGGCGATCCGTGGTGGGACCGGCGTGCGGTTGGCGTGTTCGACGAGGGTGGCCGACCAGGGCGCGCCGCCGACCTTGCGGCGCATCTCCAGGTACTCGATGGGATTGGCGACCCGCCCTTCGTTGATATTCATCAACTCCCACATCGAGGCTTCCAGCAGGTCGTGGGTGTGTTCGCGAAAGCGCCTTATCCAGTCTTCGGGCATGCCCGGTAGGGTGCGCGGCCAGAGGTCGGCGAGCCCGCGCTCGACACCGTTGACCGGCAGTGGTGGGGACGCGGTGGCGACGGCGGGCATGAACTGCGCCAGGCGATCGAGATGCTGGCGGGCCGCCACACTGTCACGGTTGCGCTTGTAGGCTTCGAGAAAATGGTCGTCGAAGAAGAACACCCAGACATACCAGTCGGTAATCAGCTCCAGTTCCTGGCTGTCGCAGTCCGGATGGGTATAGGCGCACATCGTCGGATAGTCATGGGCGTCCAGTGCGGCCAGGTCCCAGATGACCGGCCCGTTGGCCACGGCGGGGCTGTCGAGCATGCCCATCTGCCGCGCCCAGGCGCGGGTGTGTCGCTGGGCACTGGCAGCATGGGGATTGAACCGTGCCCCGTAGGGCATGTAGAACTCGGGCAGGGCGAAGGGTTGCATCGACGGGCTCCTGTTCGGGAGGGCGTGAGGGGCCGGGATCAGTCGGTGTAGTGGCCGACCTCGACCCCTTCGAGCACACCCAGCGCATCGGGCAGCAGCACCGCCACCGAGTAATACGCGGTGACCAGGTAGGCGATCTGCGCACTGTCGTTGATGCCCATGAAACGCACCGACAGACTCGGCTGGTACTCGTCCGGCAGACCGGTCTGGTGCAGGCCGATGACCCCGCCATTGTCTTCCCCGGTGCGTACCGCGAGGATCGAGGTGGTCTTGTTCACGCCGTCCGACATCTTGGTGCAGGGCAGCAGCGGCACGCCACGCCAGCCCGGAACCCGATGGCCTTCGAGTTCGACGCTGTCCAGGGACAGGCCGCGCTGGCTGCATTGGCGGCCGAAGGCGGCGATGGCCTGGGGTGAGGCCAGCAGGAAATGGGTCTGCCGCCGCCGGCACAGCAGTTCATCCAGGTCATCGGGGGTTGGCGGTCCGCTGCGGGTGGCCAGGCGCTGGGACTCGGCGACATTGTGCAGCAGGCCGAATTCGTGGTTGTGCAGCAGTTCGCGCTCCTGGCGTTCACGGATCGCCTCGATGACCAGCCGCAACTGTTGTTCGGTCTGGTTCTGTGGGTCGTTGTAGAGGTCGGCGACGCGTACCGGAATCTGCAGGATGGTCTGGGTCGAACTGAGCGCGTACTCGCGCGGTGTCGGGTCGTAATCGGCGAAGGTCCGGGGCAGCGCCTGGCCTTCGGCGGCTCCGGAGGCCAGTTCGATCAGGGCCTCGGCGTACGGGTTGGTCGGGCCCTCGTGGTCGGCGAGCACCCGGCGCCGGGTGACCCGATAGACACCCCCGCTCGCCTGGACCCAGGGCAGCCGGTTCAACAGCCAACGGGTCGTGGTCTCCTGGCTTTGCGGAATCGATTTGGTGGTGGTCGACAGGGTACGCGCGGCGTTGCTGCTCAACGACGCAGGGGGCTGGACGGTTTTGCTCATGACGGACACCTGATCAGTTTTTTCTCAAAACCACTCAGTCAGCAGGTTTGCTGCCGGGGAAAATGCCGCGTCTGAAACTTGCGTAGCCCTTGCTGCTTCTGAGGTCGCTATCGGTTCGGTGGGCGAAAGCCATGAAGCGCCGAGCGTCCATGACCAGAAGCTGTTAATTCTAGTCGGTTCTGCGCAACGTCAAGTTGTCGCGGGGCGCCTGTGCCCGGGAATCGGATGAATGACGAAATAACCCCGTGCCCCGGCGTCCCATCCCGCCTAAAATGCCCGCCATTCCTCCGATCCGACTTCCGCACGCCCGAGGCGCTTTTTCCATGTCAGCTACTGCAACTCCAGCCCAGTCCGTGCCGGACCATCACGCCCGCTTTATCGAGTTGCTCGAAACCAGCCTGGCGCAAAACGCCTTTATCAAGCTGGTACTGGCCAGGTACGTGGGCACCGAGGCGGACCTGCAGCGGTTGATCATCAAGCAGCTGACGGTCAAGGACCAGCCGTGCCTGTCCTTTGTCTACCGCTACAAGACCCGCGATATCACCAAGAATTTCTCCCTGGCCGACGGTGTCGCGGCCATTGCCGGGTTATTGCCGGCGTCGTTCAAGAACGCCCACCTGCTGTCGCTGACCGATGAAGTGCAGCTCGAATACAGCAAGAAGGGCAAGAGCACCCTGTTCAAGGGCAAGACCCAGCAGGCGCGGGAGGTGCCGTCCAGCGAGCACAACCGGGAGAAGAACCGCTACCTGGAGCTCAGCCGGCCGTTCCTGACCGACCTCGGCGTGACCAACAGGCAGCACGAGTTGATCCCGGCCATGTCGCGCAAATGGAAGCAGATCAACAAGTTCATCGAAGTGTTTTCCCATGCCCTGGGCAGTTCACCGATCAGGCTGGACCAACCGGTGCGGGTGGCGGATTTCGGCTCGGGCAAGGGCTACCTGACCTTTGCCATCCATGACTACCTGTGCAACACCCTGGAAGCCGAAGGGCAGGTGACCGGTGTCGAGTTGCGTGAGGACATGGTGACCCTGTGCAACGCGGCCGCCGCACGCCTGGATCATCCGGGGCTGCTGTTCAAGTGCGGTGATGTGCGCAGTGTGGCACCGAGCGAGCTGGACGTGATGATCGCCCTGCATGCCTGCGATATCGCCACCGACTATGCGATCCACACGGGCATCCGTTCCGGCGCGGCGATCATCATGTGCTCGCCGTGCTGCCACAAGCAGATCCGCCTGCAGATCCAGAGCCCGGCGTTGCTCAAGCCGATGCTGCAATACGGCCTGCACCTGGGGCAGCAGGCGGAGATGGTCACCGACAGCCTGCGGGCGCTGTTCCTCGAAGCCTGCGGCTACGAGACCAAGGTCTTCGAGTTCATCTCCCTGGAGCACACCAACAAGAACAAGATGATCCTCGCGGTCAAGCGCGCCGAATCGCAGGATCCGGCGCCACTGCTGGCAAAAATCGAGGAACTCAAGGCGTTCTACGCCATCCGGGAGCACTGCCTGGAAACCCTGCTGCGGGCCGACGGCTACTTGAGCTGAACCCCCGGCGGCAGGCTGCCCGGTTGCGCCGGGCGGACACTGGTCCTGCGCCCGAGGATCACGGTGACGATCACGCCCCCGGCAAACAGCCAGGTAATCGGCTCGACGTGTTCGCCGAAGAACAGCGCTGAAAAGGCGATGGTGAAGAAAATCTGCAGCAGCTGGATCTGGCTGACCCGGGCGATACCGCCCAGGGCAAGTCCGGCGTACCAGGCAAAAAAGCCGAGGAACTGCGAAAACATCGCCACGTAGCCGAAGGCCCACCAGGCCTTGCTGGAAATGGGCCCCTGGTGTTGCCAGGCCAGGTACAGCACCGGGCCGATCAACACCGGCACCGACAGCACCAGCGCCCAGCAGATCACCTGCCAGCCCCCCATCTCCCGGGCCAGGCGCCCGCCTTCGGCATAACCGAGGCCGCCGACGGCGATCGCCCCGAGCATCAACAGGTCGCCGGCCTGGATACTGCCGGCGCCGCTGATCAAGGCATAACCCAGCACCAGCGCGCTGCCCAGGGCGGCGCAGGCCCAGAAGGCCCGTGACGGCCGTTCGTGAGACAACCAGGCTGCGTACAACGCCACGCACAAGGGTTGCAGGCCATTGACCAGGGCGCCGTGGGAGGCCGGCAGGGTCTGCATGGCCCAGGCCGAAAGCACCGGAAAACCGAGGATCACGCCGGCGATCACCAGCCACAGGCCCTTGAACTGGCTCCAGGTCGGCCACTTTTCCTTGCGCCACAGCAGCAGGGCCGCCGCCGGGATGGCCGCGACCAGGGCGCGGCCGAGGCCGTTGAGCAGCGGGTTGATTTCCTGCACCACGATACGGGTGAAGGGCAGGGTCAGGCTGAAGATCACCACGCCCAGCAGGCCGAGGAGCATGCCGGTGTTTTCACGGGAGGACATAAGTAGTAGGCCGGGAATTCAGGGAAACAGGAACTGTCATCTAGCCATAAAGGTCCGACGACGCGCTGTTACAGCTGGGCAGAAAGTTGTCCGTACAGTTTGTCGCCCCGTTGTGTTCGTAGTAGCCGGCGATTACCCGCCGGCGTGCAGAGGGTCTACCTTGACTACTCTTGTCTGCCCAAGCGTTCACCCAGAGGAGTTCACCCCATGGCCGCGAAAAAGATTCTGATGCTGGTCGGCGACTACGTCGAAGATTACGAAGTGATGGTGCCGTTCCAGGCCCTGCTGATGGTCGGTCACCAGGTGCATGCAGTGTGTCCGGACAAGATCGCCGGCCAGACCGTACGCACCGCGATCCACGACTTCGAGGGTGACCAGACCTACAGCGAGAAGCCCGGTCATCTGTTTGCCCTGAACTTCGATTTCGCCCAGGTCGATGCCGCCGACTACGATGGTTTGCTGATTCCCGGCGGCCGCGCGCCCGAGTACCTGCGCCTGAACGACAAGGTGCTGCAACTGGTACAGGCTTTCGACCAGGCTGGCAAACCGATCGCCGCGGTGTGCCATGGCGCGCAATTGCTGGCGGCGGCGGGTATCCTCGACGGTCGCGAGTGCAGTGCCTATCCGGCCTGTGCCCCGGAAGTGCGCCTGGCCGGCGGTCGCTACATCGATATCGAGGTGACCCAGGCCCATGTCCAGGGCAACCTGGCCACGGCCCCGGCCTGGCCGGCGCACCCGAGCTGGCTGGCGGCGTTCCTGGGCCTGCTGGGCACCAAAATCATCTTGTAAGCGAGGCTGCGGTCATGTGCGAGCTCTACGTCAAAGCCGATCCGATTCTCTACGAGTCGCGGTCCCGGTCGCTGCGCATCGGTGGTGTGGTCACTACCCTGCGCCTGGAGAACCAGTTCTGGGACATCCTCAGCGAGATCGCCGACGCGGAAGGTGTGACCACCAACCAGATGATCACCCGGCTCCACGAAGAAGTGATGGACTATCGCGGCGAGGTGGTGAATTTCGCCTCCTTCCTGCGGGTTGCCTGTACCCGTTACCTGAGTCAGCGCAGGGCCCAGGTAGCGGAACTGACGGTCCTCAGAAAAACCGCGTCAGGCTGACCTTGAGGTTGCGCCCCTCGCTGTAGGCGCGGTCGCCGCTCAGTTCCGGGCGATAGTTGCGGTTCATCAGGTTATCCACCGTGACGTTGACCTCGGTGCCCTTCAGGTAGCGCTGCTGCGGTTTCCACTGGGCGAACAGGCTCTGCACCACATAGCTGTCGTTCGCGTACTGGTCGTAGAAGGCGTCGCCGACACTGCTGCCCGGGCCGCTGCTGTACTTGTCGCTGGGCAGGCGGTCGGTCTTGCGCACATAGATGCCCTGCCAGCCGACCCGCGCATCCAGGCTCGGAATCTTGGTACCGAGCATCACCACCCACTTGGCCGGCGGAATATCCCGGGCCCAGACCGATGAGCCCCACGGGTTGGTGTAGGGGTTGTCGCGCTTGCCGGTGAGGTAGCTGTAGGACAACTGCCCGAATACATAAGCCGAGTCGTAGTAGCTTTCGACCTCGAAACCCTTGATGGTCATGCCACCGATATTGCGGTAGTTGGACATCGCGCCCGACGGGCAGGCGCTGCTGATGGTGCCGCCGTTGACCGCCTGGTTCTCGCAGCCGACCCCCGTGGCCTTGAAGATCTCGTCCTCGATCCGGTTGTGCAGGAACGTCGTGCGGACCATCAGGTCGTCGTTGTCCGACAGCAGCTTGGAGAAGTTGCTGATGGTGCCGAAGCGCAGCGCGGTGATGCGCTCGGGGTCAAGGTCGACACTGGTGGCGGTACGGCTGCCCAGTCCCTGGACTTCGTATTGTTCGTCGATCACCGGGGCGCGCCAGGTCTTGCTGTAGTTGGCGAACAGGCCCTGGGTCGGGGTCACTCGCCAGAAGGCCGCCAGACGTGGCGACCAGCCGGTGTAGGTGCGGTCGCTGTAGTCATGGCCGATGGCCGGATCGGGGTTCGAGTAGTAAGGCGCATCGTTGGCCTCGCCACGGTTGCGCACGTGGTCATAACGCAGTGACGGCGTCAGCGTGAAGTCCCCCAGGGTCACGGCATCCTCGATAAAGAAGGCATTGGCGTCGACCTTGCCGTGGGGCATGAAGGCTGGCTGGAAATGCCCGTAGTTGTACTTCGGTGTGTTGTAGGTATTGCCGGGCATCCACATCTCGGTTTCCCGGGCGTGCTTGCGGATCTGCACGCCGGCGGTCAGGGCGTGTTGCAGGACGCCGGTGTCGAACAGGCTGGTGTTCTTCACCTCCAGTTCACGGTCCTTGTACTCGGTGTCCATCTTGCGTCCACCGGTGGCCAGCTGGAAGAACGCGGTAGCGTCGCGCTCGTCGGTCTGGTCGGTGTCGGACTCGGAGTACTTCACCTGCAGGTCCACCCACGGGTTGTCCGAGGGCTTGTATTCATACTTGCCCGACCAGGTGGTGTCGACGGTGTCGCGGTCGGCGAGGAAGCGCTTGAGGGCACCTTCGTAACCGTACTGCTTGATGTTCGACGCGGTGGGCGGCGTCGGGTAGCTCTGCGATGAAAAGGGTGCCCAACGCTCGCTGTGGGAGCGCGAGTAGGACAGCTTGAGGGTCTGTTCGTCGGTGATGTTCAGGTTCAGCTTGAGCAGCATCGCGTCCAGGTCCTGGGCGCTGTTGGGCAGGCGCTTGGGATTGATCGGGTACTGGTTGTTGGGATCGGGCGGGGTGGCGGCCAGTTTCATGTCGCCGCCGTCACGCTGGGTCAGGAACACCAGGGCATCGGCCTTGCCGTCATCGGTGCGGCCATAGGCGGCGCCGCTGTAGGTCTGCTCGTGGTTGTTGCTGGCGTAGCCGTACTTGACCATGGCGCCGCTGTTGCGACCCTTTTCCAGCAGGTCCGGGGCGTCCTTGGTCTCCATATGCACGGTGCCGCCGAAGCCGCCGTTGCCGGTCTCCGGCGAGTGCGGGCCTTTTTCCACCTCGATGCTCTTGATCAGCTCCGGCTCGATGAAGATGGTGCCCTGCTGATAGCGTTCGAAGCTGCTCTTGGTGGCGCCATCGACGGTCAGCGGCACATCTTCGGCATCGCCCAGGCCCCAGATATTGATGGTCTGGCCACCGGGTTTCATCGAGCCGCCCATGCTGATGCCGGGCAGGGTACCGAGCAGCGCGGGAATGTTGCTGGGCTGGTTGCGCTCGATATCGTCCTGGGTCAGGGTCGAACGACCGACGGTGCTGGCGTTCACTTCCTTGCCGTCGCCGAGGATGCTCACCGCGCCCAACTGGATGGCGCTGTTGCCGGGAGCGGGTTCAGGCTCGAGCTCGATCTTGCGCACGACGAAGGTGTTGCCGACCTGGATCAGTTTGAAGCCGCCGTTCTTGAGCAGCAGGACAATGGCTTCCTGCGCGGTGAACCGACCTTCCAGCGCACGGGCCTGGGTGCTGCGCAACTGCTCCTCGTCGAACAGCAACTGGATGCGGGTCTTCTGTGCGACCTGGCTGAGGGACGTCGCCAGGGACTGGGCCGGCAGGTTCAGCATCACCGAGTCGGCGGCCGTGGCCTGGAGGCTGACGGTCAGGCAGGCGGCGATCAGTGTGGGACGGGAACAGGTGTGGAACAGCTCATGAGCAGCGCGAAACATTGAATCCCCCGATGTGGCCAAAGGCCAAAAAGGCGTTCGTTCAGAACGCAATCGGGGAGGAAGACGCGGCAGTGAAATAAAACCTCATGTGCGAATGAAAAATATTCGCAAATGAGGTTATTTGCGGTTTTCGATCCTGACTTCGCCGTCGTCCAGGCCCACGGTTTTCACCGGGATCAGGGCGGGCAGGGCGTTGAGCAGGGCATCGGGGTCCTTGGCATCGAGACTGCCGGACACCTTGTAGTGCGCCAGCGGGCCGTCGGCCAGTTGCACCGGCTTGCTGCGGTAGAGATTCAGTTCGTCGATCAGGCTGGCCAGTTCGCGGTTGCGAAAGGTCAGGTGGCCGCTGCGCCAGTCGGCGACCTCTTCGGCGCTCAGCGCCTGTTGCTGCACGGTGCCTTTGGCATAGTCGTAGATCCCGCGCTGGCGGGCTTCGAGCAGGGTGGCGTTGTTCGGATCGCCCTCGGGCTCGAAGGCGACCTGGCCATGGGCGACGCTGACCACCAGTTGCTTCTGGCCGCGGCGCACATCGAATGCGGTGCCGACTACGCGCACCCGGGCATTGCCGGCGTGCACCCAGAGCGGGCGTTCCTTGTCGGCGGCGACCTCCAGGTACAACTGGCCCTGGTCCAGGTAGATATCCCGTTGCAGGGCGCGGAAATTGATACGCAGGCGGGTGTTGGCATTCACGTATAGGGTGCTGCCGTCCGGCAGCTTCAGGGTACGGGTGCCTTCGGCATGGGCCGCGACCTGATGACGGTAGGGCGTGTTCGGCGCACCGAGGCTGCTGGTCAATACGGCACAGACCAGCGCGGCCGCCACGGCCAGGGCCGGACGCCAGGGGCTGGTGCGGCGTGGCGCCAGCGGCACCGGCTTGTTCAACTGCTGGAGTTCGGCGAGGTCGGCCCACAGTGCTTCGAATTCGGCATAGGCCCTGGCGTGGGCAGGGGTTGCCCGCCACGCCTCGAAGGCCTTGTCGGCGGCCTGGTCCTGCTCGTTGCGATTGCGCGCAAACCAGCTGGCGGCCTGGGCGTCGATGCTGTTCTCATCGAACTCGATATCGGTGACGCGGGTCATTCTGGCTGCTCCTTGCCATGGTCCTGATCCAGTCGCTGCTTGCAGTGCAGCAAGGCAAAGGCGATATGTTTTTCCACCATGCTGACGGAAATCCCCATGCGTTCAGCGATCCGGGCCTGGCTAAGGCCCTCGAAACGGGCAAGCATAAGGGCTTCTCGGCGCCGAGGCGAGAGTTCGCCGAGTACCTGTTTCAGCTGTTCGAGTCGTTGCAGGCGCTGGGTGGCCGCCAACGGATCATTGCGGTCGTCGCTCACGGGCTCCTGCTCCGGGTCGCTTTGTTCGCTGTGCACCGCTTGCCGGACCTTCTGCTTGCGCCAGTGATCGCGCAGCAGATTGCGTGCCATCTGGAACAGGAAGGCCCGTGGCTGCTCGACCTTGGCCTGGTGGTCGTAGTCCAGCCACTGGGTGAAGACGTCCTGGGTCATGTCCGCCGCGTCGCTGGCGTTGTCCGTGCGTTTGCGCAGGAAATGCAGGATATCCGCATAGAACCCGCGAAAGGTTTCAGCCGACAGGGGGTCGGGCTTGGGACGAGACATGGGGATCCTTCACGACTTCGGGTGGTAACGGGAGATGTCGTGAATGATATCGAGAATTATTGCTATTTGTCTCGTTTGAAATAAACCTGGGGCCGATCGTTCCCACGCTCTGCGTGGGCATGCAGCCCGTGACGCTCTGCGTCACCTTGAAGCGGACGCGGAGCGTCCGGTGAGGCATTCCCACGCGGAGCGTGGGAACGATCGGGTGGTGGTGGTGGTGGGTCAGATCACAAAGAAACCGTGGGTCCCGTCCCGCCCCAGTTGCGCCACCAGGCCGTATTCCCAGTCCAGGTAACCCTGCATGGCTTCACGCGGATTGTCGGTGCCTTCATAAGGGCGACGATAACGGTCGATACGCGGCGAGGCCAGACGTTGTTCACCGGCTTCCACCGGCAGACCGGCGGCGATCCAGGCCGCCGTGCCCCCGGCCAGCAGGAACACGGGCCGGGCGGTCAGTGCCTGGACCTGGGCGACGGCGTAACCGGCCAGCAGGCTGCTGCCGCAGGTCAGTACATAGCGTTGCGCCGCGGGAATCCGTTTCAGCGCCTCGGCCAGTTGGCTGCGCAATGCCCACCAGGCGCCGGGGATATGCCGTTGCACATGGTTGGCACTGGCGGTGAAATCCAGCACCTGGGTGCCGGGCTCCCGTAACCAGCCGGCCAGGGTCGCGGCATCCACCGTCGGCGCTTCGGGGCGGGGCGGCAATGGTGCCTGCCAGGGACCTGATTCACTGAAGTCGGTCGGCACCAGGCCGTCCAGCACCTTCACCTGCCAACCCATCTGTGCCAGCCACGAAGCGCTCATGTTGGCCCGCACGCCATCGTCGTCCACCAGCACCAGCCGGGCACCGCGGACGCTGGCGAAGTGATCGGTCTCCTGCACCAGTTGCCCACCCGGGGTGGAGCGGGCGCCAGGCAGGTGACCGACCTCGAATTCTTCCGGGGTGCGCACATCGAACAGGTAGGTGGTGCGCCCATGTTCGGCTTGCCATTGACGCAATTCGGCGAGGCTGGTCCGACCGACATCGGCACGATCGGCCACGGCGCGGGCCGATTGCCGGGCGGCCTGGTGGTTGTCCGTGCCGACTTCGGCAAAACGTCGCGCCTGCCCGTGCTCCAGCGCCTGGCCGGCCAGGGTCCAGCCGATGGTACCGTTGCGCAGGGCGGCGACCGGGTTGGCAATCCCCGCGTTGACCAGCGACTGGGTGCCGATGATGCTGCGGGTGCGCCCGGCGCAATTGACGATAACCCGGGTGCCGGGATCGGGCGCCAGCTCGCGGATCCGCAGGACCAGTTCGGCACCGGGTACGCTGATGCCGCCAGGGATGCTCATGGTCTGGTATTCGTCGAAGCGCCGGGCGTCGAGTACCACCAGGTCGACCTCGGCATCCAGCAGGGCCTGGACCTCTTCGGCGGCCAGCGATGGCGTATGGCGCTCGGATTCCACCAGTTCGCCGAACGACTTGCTCGGCACGTTGACGTCCTTGAACAGTTCGCCGCCGTCCTCCTGCCAGCCGGCCAGCCCACCGTCGAGCAGGGCGACATCGCTGTAGCCCAGGTTGCGCAGCACCTCGGCGGCCCGCGACGCCAGGCCTTCGCCGTTGTCATAGAGCGTCACCGGGGTGTTGCGACGGGGAATCCGCGCGTAAGCCTCCAGTTCCAGTTTCGACAGCGCGATATTGGCCGCGAACAGCGGGTGGGACTCGGCAAACGGCGCTTCTTCGCGCACATCGAGCAAGGCCAGTTCCTCGCGGGCGAGCAGGGCCTGGCGAATATCCTGGTAACGGCGGGTACGGGGTTCGGTCATTGCGGGGGCTCCTTCGACAGGTCCCAGAGGTTAGGTAGCAGGCTGTTGGAGTAGCCGGAGATAAAGCTTTTTTCACCGCCGTCGAGGCTGTACACCGCGCGTTTCACCGCGCCGATATTGCCGCCGTAGACATGGACACTGATGGACACCCGGTCGTCGAACGCATTGGACACCCGATGGATATCACCGATACGTGGCGACACCGCCTCGACCTGGCCCGGTTCGAGGCGGATCGCCGTGCCCGCTTCCCGCAGGCTGCCGTCGGTGTCGCGGGTGAAGCCCTGGGAATATTCGGCGCCGCGCAGCATGCCGATCAGGCCCCAGACCCTATGATCGTGGATCGGCGTCTGCTGCCCCGGTCCCCAGACAAAACTGACGATGGAAAACTGCTGGCGCGAATCGGCGTGCAACAGGAACTGCTGGTAGCGCTGAGGATCGGGTCGGGCGAAGTCCTCGGGCAGCCAGTCGTCGTGCTCGACCAACTGCCGCAGGAGCCGGCTGCCGTGTTCCAGCAGGTGCGGCTCGTCGGGTTGAGCGGCCAGCAGATCGGCCAGTTGCTGGATGAACCGGCGCAATCGCCCCAGGTTCGGCGTCGGTTGCGTTGAAGCAATGCTCTGGACTTGCTGGGGCATGAGCGCCCTCCGTGGACAGTCAGTCACGATGTGAACTACACGAGTGAGCTAAAAGGTATTATTCTTTCCAGACATTTTTCCAGTTATTTATTATGCGAATAAAGAATGAAGATAGATGATATCAATGCATTCGTGGCGGTAATCCGTTGCCAGACCATCAGCCAGGCCGCCGATTCGCTGCAACTGACCCAGCCGGCCATCACCCGGCGCGTACAGAACTTCGAGGAAGCGCTGGGGGTGGAACTGCTGGATCGCAACACCAAGCCGCTGAAACCCACCAGCATGGGCCTGCGGGTCTACGGTCAGTGCCTGGAGGTGCTGCGTACCATCGATGCCTTGAGCGAACTGGTGGCCAACGATGGTGCGCCGAGCGGTGCCCTGCGTATCGGTGTGCCACAGACCATCGGCGATGTGGTGCTGCTCGATGCCCTGAGTCACCTGAAAAACCGCTACCCGCAACTGCAGACCTCGGTCGCCACGGGCTGGGGCAGCCATTTGCTGGGCAAGGTCGAGAACGGCGAGCTGGATGTGGTGGCGGCGCTGTTTCCGGCGGGCAAGGTGTTTCCCGAGGGCGTGGTCGGGCGTTCCCTGGGCAGCATGAACCTGGTGGTGGTCGCGGCGAAGGGCGAGGTCACCCGACGTGCCTACAAGCTGGCCGATCTCTACCAGCGCGGCTGGGTGCTCAACCCCGACGGCTGCGGCTTCCGCGCTGGCCTGCAGCGGGCCTTGAGCGCGCAGGGGTTGTCGTTGCAGATCAACCTGGAAACCTTTGGCACCGAACTGCAACTGGGGCTGATCGCCAATGGCCTGGGCTACGGCCTGGTGCCGTCGCCGTTGCTGGAGAACAGCAGCCATCGGGACAAGCTGGAGATCGTGCCGGTGACGGACTTCAAGCCGGTGATCGACCTGTGGCTGATCCACCCGCGTTTCCTCGGCAACCTGCAGGAGCCGGTGAGCGTGTTTGGCGAGATGGTGGCGCAGCGGGTGGGTAAATCTTGAAGGCTGAGGCACCGAACAGACTACGGCAATCGATGTGGCGAGCGGGCAAGCCCGCTCGCCACAGGGGATGATAAAAAGGTGTTGTTTGCATAATAATAATTTTGATAAATGCAATTTTTGTATATTAGATTAGAACCAAAGCGAATTTCACGGACGTTTTTTATGTAGTTAGCATGGTCCTCCACGCGCTACAGAACAGGACGTCAGCATGCCCGCGCAAGACCTTGTTTCCCCACGATCCGGACTGCGGGCCCTTGTCCTCTGGCAGGGTTGGCATGAACTGGCGGTACGCCTGATCAGTCCGCTGGTGCTGTTGCTCCTCTGGGAGCTGGCCTCGCGCACGGGGTGGCTGCCGACCCGGATCATCGCCGCGCCGAGCACCATCGGCGGTACCCTCTGGCAAATGCTCGGCAGCGGCGAACTCGGTCGTCACCTCTGGGTGTCCCTGCAACGGGCGCTGGGCGGGCTGGCTATCGGCATCAGCATCGGCACCGTGCTGGCCTTGCTTTCCGGCCTGTCCCGTCGCGGCGAGCTGGTGATCGACTCGCCCGTGCAGATGCTGCGCACCTTGCCTTTTCTCGCCATCGTGCCGCTGTTCATCCTCTGGTTCGGGGTCGGCGAGACACCCAAGATCGCCCTGATTGCCCTGGGCACCACGTTTCCTGTCTACCTCACGCTGTTCTCCGGCATCCGCAGCCTCGATCCCAAGTTGCTGGAAGCGGCGACCTTGCTCGGCCTGTCCCGCCGGGAGCGGATCTGGCACGTGATCCTGCCCGGTGCCTTGCCGGCGTTTTTCGTCGGCCTGCGTTATGCCTTCGGCCTGAGCTGGCTGGGCCTGGTGGTGGTCGAGCAGATCAACGCCAGCGCCGGTATCGGTTACCTGGTCAATGATGCCCGGGACTTCATGCGTACCGATGTGATCGTGATCTGCCTGCTGATCTACAGCGTGCTGGGCCTGGGCATCGACAGCCTGGTGCGTTTGCTGGAGCGCTTCGCCCTGGCCTGGCGCCCGTCCTTTATCAGGAACAGACCATGACTCTGCCCCTTTCACGTTCCCCGCGCCCGGCCGTCGAGTGCCGCCAGGTCAGCCGCCGTTTCGCTGGCCAGGCGGTTCTCGATGGCCTCGACCTGGACATCGCCCCCGGTGAGTTCGTCGCCCTGCTCGGCAGCAGCGGCTCGGGCAAGACCACCTTGCTCCGTGCCCTGGCCGGCCTGGACCGGATCGACGAAGGCCGGTTGACGGTACCCGAGCCGCTGGCGGCGGTGTTTCAGGAGCCGCGGTTGATGCCGTGGAAACGTGCCTGGCGCAATGTCGCCCTCGGCCTGCGCGGTGAGGAACCCAGGGCCCGGGCGCTGGCGGCGCTCGCCGAAGTGGGCTTGGCCCATCGGGTCGACGCCTGGCCGCACACCTTGTCCGGCGGCGAAGCCCAGCGCGTGGCGCTGGCCCGGGCGCTGGTCCGCGAACCGCAACTGTTGCTGCTCGACGAGCCGTTCGCCGCCCTCGATGCGCTGACGCGGATTCGCATGCACCAGTTGATCATCGACCTGTGGCGGGTACACGAACCGGCGGTGCTGCTGGTGACCCACGATGTCGACGAGGCGGTATTGCTGGCCGACAGGGTGGTAGTCCTGGCCAACGGGCGCATCGCCGAACAGATTCCGATCCGCCTGCCGCGTCCGCGCCAGGTGGCCAACCCGGCCTTCCACAACCTGCGTGCGCGGTTGCTGGAACGGCTCGGGGTCGAACAACCTCCGGCCGTCGAAGACGGTCGCCTTCACTTCCTCAGCAGGATCGCCCACCGATGAGCCTGACCACCGTGCAATCGCCTCCCATCACCGCCGGACAGCGCCCGGACCTGGATTCTCCGGCATTCGCCGACCTGCTGGAACAGCTCAGCGAGGAGTTCGCCGGCACCGCGGCCTATTACGACAAGCACAGCGAATTCCCCCACGCCAACCTGCATCGCCTGCATGAGCATGGCCTGCTGGCGCTGACGGTACCGCGATTTCTCGGCGGCAGCGAAGCGACCCTGGCCCAGGCGCGGCGGGTGATCGGCGCGGTGGCCCGGGGCGAACCTTCGACCGCGCTGGTGCTGGTGATGCAATACCTCCAGCACACCCGCCTGCAAGGCAACCAGGCCTGGCCCCGCCACCTGCGGGTGCAGCTGGCCCGTGAAGCGGTGGAGCAGGGCGCGCTGATCAATGCCCTGCGGGTCGAACCGGACCTCGGTACTCCGGCCCGGGGCGGCCTGCCCGGTACCGTGGCGCGGCGGGTCGAAGGCGGTTGGCGACTCGATGGCCGCAAGATCTACTCCACCGGTATCCCGGGCCTGACCTGGCTGTCGGTCTGGGCCCGCAGCGATGAGTCCGAACCGCGGGTCGGCACCTGGCTGGTGCACCGCGATACCCCGGGCATCCGTATCGAGGAGACCTGGGATCACCTGGGCATGCGCGCTACGGGCAGCCACGATGTGGTGTTCGAGGATGTCTTCGTCGCCAGTGAGTTCGCCGTGGATATCCAGCCCGCCGGTGTGCCGCGCCCTTCCGAGCTGGACAGCAGTGGCGTGCTCTGGCTGGCGGTGCTGTTGTCGTCGATCTATGACGGCGTGGCACGCTCGGCGCGGGACTGGCTGGTGACCTGGCTCGCCGAACGGACCCCGGCCAACCTCGGCGCCCCCCTGTCGAGCCTGCCGCGTTTCCATGAGTTGATCGGTCGCATCGATTCGTTGTTGCTGACCAACCGCGTGCTGCTCGATGCCGCCGCCGAAGGACGGATCGCCGCGAGTGAAGCGACCCAGATCAAGTACCTGGTCACCGGCAACGCCATCAGTGCCGTGGAACTGGGTATCGAAGCCATCGGCAATCCCGGCCTGGCTCGGGGCAATCCGCTTGAGCGGCATTACCGCGATGTGTTGTGCAGCCGCATTCATACCCCGCAGAACGATGCGATTCTTGCCGCGGTCGGGCGGGCTGCGTTTGCCTTGCCGGCCCGTGGAGGCCAGGTGTGAGCGGCGTACGCATCGCCAGTCAGCTGGACGCCGATTTCAATGCCCGCTTGCGCGCCCGGGGCGTGGACGTGCTGGAGCTGCCGCGCGGGCTGCCCCGCGATCTGCCGGCGGATATCCGGGTGCTGCTGGCGGCGCCCCATGCCGAATTTCATGCTGCGCCACAAGCGCCTCCGGGCTGGCCGTTCGGCCTGCGTTTCGTGCAACTGGTGACGTCCGGTCTCGACTATTTTCCTCGCTGGCTGTTCGACAGCTTGCCCGTGGCGAGTGCCCGTGGGGTGACCGCCGAGAGCATCGCCGAGTTTGCCCTGGCGGCGATCTTCGGCGCGGCCAAGCAGTTGCCGGATGTCTGGATCAGGGACGCGGCGCACTGGCAGCAACGCCCGCTGGCCTCGGTGGCCGGCGCTACCCTGGGGCTGTTCGGTTTCGGCAGCATCGCCCAGGCATTGGCCCCGAAGGCACTGGCTTTGGGGATGGAGGTGCTGGCGCTGCGGCGTTCGGCGGCGCCTTTCGAGGTTCCCGGCGTGCAGGCGGTGGCCGATCTGCACGAGCTGTTCGGCCGTGCCGATCATCTACTGCTGGCGGTACCGCTGACCGCCCGGACACACAGGATCATCGACCGCGATGTCCTTGGTTCGGCCAAGCCGGGGTTGCACCTGATCAATATCGCCCGTGGCGCCTTGCTCGACCAGGAGGCCTTGCTGGAGGCGCTGGAGCGCGGGCAACTGAGCCTGGCCAGTCTCGATGTCAGCGACCCCGAACCGCTGCCCGAGGGCCATGGCTTCTATGGGCATCCGCGTATCCGCCTGTCACCGCATACCAGCGCCAACTCACCCCGGGTCTACCTGAATCTTGCCCGCTTGTTGTTGCGCAACCTGGAGCGGGACGCCATGGGCCTGCCCCTGGAAAACCGCGTGGAGGTCGAACGTGGCTATTGAATCGCCCAGACAGGCGCCGCGTGTCTATGGTTTGCCCCGGGACGGCCAGACGGTGTTTCGCTGGGAGCATCCGCCACAGCAACCGACCTTCGAACTGGAACGACTGCAACGCAAGAAGAGTCTGGCGGCGGCGTTCAGGGTCTTTGCCTGGCTCGGCTTCGACATGGGTGGGGCCGGGCATATCACCGTGCGCGATCCCGAGCGCCACGATCATTTCTGGGTCAATCCGGTGGGGGTGTATTTCGGCCATATCCGCATGTCCGACCTGCTGCTGGTCGATCCCCACGGCGCGGTCGTCGAAGGCGAGGGTGCCCTGAACCTGGCGGCTTTCGCCATTCATGCGGCCTTGCACGAAGCCCGGCCGGATGTGGTGGCGGCGGCCCATGCCCACTCGCTGCACGGCAAGGCCTGGTCGAGCCTGGGCCGCCTGCTCGACCCGCTGACCCAGGACGCCTGTGCCTTCTACGAAAAGCATGCGCTGTTCGACAGCTTTTCCGGCGTGGTGCTGGAGAGCCGCGAAGGCGCGCGGATCGCCCGCACGCTGGGCCGGCACAAGGCGTTGATCCTGCAGAACCACGGCCTGCTGACGGTGGGGGAGACGGTCGAGGCGGCGGTCTGGCGCTTTATCGCCATGGACAACGCCGCCCATGCCCAGTTACTGGCCGAAGCCGCCGGCACGCCACGGCTGATTCCGCCGGAGGTAGCGCGCCACACCGCGCGTCAGGTCGGTACCGAGTTTGGTGGCTGGTTCAGTTTTCAACCTTATTGGGATCGGGTTCTGCGTAGCGAACCGGATGCCTTTCTGTGACAGGAGTCAGCCCGATGGACCGTCGTCGTTTTTTGCAACTCTGCGCCCTGACTGGGCTCGGTATGGCCATGCCGGGCATGAGTGCGGCCCAGGACCTGAGCGGAGTGACCCTGAATGTCGCGACCTACAAGGGCGCGGCACCGGCCTTCTTTCCCGAGGCGGGTATCGGCCCGGCGCCCTATCAGGTCAAGTACGCCGAGTTCAGCGGCGGCAACCTGAGTTTCGAGGCACTGGTCAGCGGTACCCTGGATATTTCGCCGATGAGCGAAATTCCGCCGATCTTCGGCATCAAGAACCATGCACCGGTGAAGCTGATCGCGGTACTGACCGGTGACGTCAACAACCAGGCCTTTATCGTGCCCAAGGGGTCGACAGTACGCTCGGTGGCCGAGCTCAAGGGCAAGCGCATCGCCTATATCCGCTCCACCAGTTCCCACTATTTCCTGCTCAAGGCCCTAAAGGAACAGGGGCTGGGTTTCAACGATATCGTGCCCATGGCGTTGACGCCCCAGGATGGCTTTGCCGCGTTCCAGAACGGCGCGGTGGATGCCTGGGTCTGCTTCGGTTACTTCATCCAGCTGGCGCAGCTGCGGGCCGGGGCGCGGGTGTTGAAGACAGGGCAGGGCTACCTGTCCGGCAACTACGTGATCGCAGCCAACCAGGACAGCATTGCCGATCCGCTCAAGCATGCGGCGATCACCGACTACATCCTGCGCGAGTACCGCTCATGGCAATGGATCGCCGCACACCCCGAGGAGTGGGCGAGCAAGAGCGCGCAGATCCTCGGCATGCCGCGCGAGGTGTTCCTGGCGCAGTACAAGGCCCAGAGCGGGCCACGCATCCTGCAACCGGTGGACGATGCGGCGGTGCGCTCGCAACAGGATGTCGCCGACCTGTTCTTCGAGGCCGGGGTGCTGCCGCAGAAGCTCGATGTGACAGGGTTGTGGGACCGTAGTTTCAGGTGGGGCTAGGTGCCGCAACGATCCACTGATCGTTCCCACGCTCCGCGTGGGAATGCAGCCCGTGACGCTCCGCGTCACCTGCAAAGCGGACGCAGAACGTCTAGAGAAGCATTCCTTTGCTGTGCGTGGGAACGATCAAGTCCCAGGGAGGACTCAATGCTTTGGAAACCCCTCGCGCTGGCCTTGCTGATCGCCTCATCGGCCGAGGCCGCCGACACACTGCACCAACGTCTCACCGTCCTCGACAGCCACCTCGATACACCGATGCAACTGGCCCGCCCGGGCTGGGATATCACCCAGCGCCACCGTTATGAAGACGACCTGTCACAGGTCGACTTGCCGCGCATGAAAGAGGGCGGCCTGGACGGTGGCTTCTGGGCGGTATTCACGCCCCAGGGGCCGCTGACCGATGAAGGCCGGACCCTGGCCAGCGAGCATGGCCTGGCGGTGATCACGCGGATTCGCGACATGATCGCCGCTCACCCGCGACAGTTCGCCCTGGCCCTGAGCGCCGAGGATGTCCCGAAGATCGTCGCGCGGCACCAGCGGGTGGTGTTTATCAGCATGGAGAACGCCGAGCCGTTGGCGGCCGATCCCGGCCGCCTGCTGACCTACCGGCGTCTCGGCCTGCGCATGCTCGGCCTGGTGCATTCGGCGAACAACGACTTCGCCGACTCGGCCAGCGCGCTGCCGCAATGGCATGGCCTGAGTCCCAGGGGCAGGGAACTGGTGGCCGAGGCCAATCGCCTGGGTATCCTGCTGGATGTTTCCCATGCCTCCGACCAGGTCTTCGATCAGGTGCTGGCCTTGTCCACGGCACCAGTCATCGCGTCCCACTCCGGCAGCCGGGCGATCACCGCGCATCCGCGCAACCTCGATGATCGCCGCTTGCGGGCGCTGGCGGCCAAGGGCGGGGTGATCCAGGTGAACAGCTTCCCCAGCGATCTGATCGAGCAGCGACCCAACCCGGAGCGCAGCAAGGCCCTCGGGCCGCTGTACAAGGAGTTTCGCCTGGCCGCGAGCATGGCACCGGCGCAGGTGGCGGACCTGGCGGCGCGGATTCGCGAGGTGGAGGCGCGCTTCCCCGAACCGAGGGCGACCCTCGACGACTACATGAAGCACCTGTTGCATATCCTCGCGGTGGTCGGCCCGGAGCATGTCGGCATCGGCGCCGATTGGGACGGCGGCGGCGGGGTCGAGGGGCTGGCGGATGTCTCGCAGTTGCCGAAGATCACCACGCGGCTGCTGGCGGCGGGCTATGGCGAACGGGACCTGGAGAATATCTGGGGCGGCAATCTGTTGCGGGTACTGGGCCGGGCCCAGGCCGGCGGTGATCGATAGGTTATGCATTTCATGCAATATCACCGTCATAAAATATGAAACAAAGTAATATTTGCATATACCTAAAATGTATTTCTCTTATTAAGTTCCGCTCTCTAGGATGGCATCCATAGACCGAAGTAACTGAATGTTTCATCGGGCTATAACGGAATGAACTATCCACCACACAGGCAGGGAGCGCTTGCATGCCGTTGACCAGAAGACAACTGATTGCCCGTGTGGCCGCCGTGGGCGGCCTGCAGGCAGCAACGGCGGTGATGGGCCTGTTCGGTGTGAACCAACAGGCAACGGCCGGCGAAGAGAACTACGCGGCCTTGCCTACCGCCGCCGTCGGCAAGGGCGCCAGCGTGATCGTGATCGGTGCCGGCATCGGTGGCCTGGTCAGCGCTTTCGAGCTGAAGAAGGCCGGGTTCAAGGTAACCCTGCTCGAAGCCCGTGAACGCGTCGGCGGACGCAACTGGACCGTGCGCCACGGCGATCGTGTCGAGTACACCGATGGCAGCGTGCAGGTTGCCGACTTCGACAAAGGCTTCTACCTCAATGCCGGCCCCGGCCGCCTGCCCAGCCACCATCAACTGATGCTCGGCTACTGCCGCGAGCTGGGGGTCGAGCTGGAAGTGCTGGTCAATACCAGCCGCAATGCCCTGGTGCGCCCCGACCTGAACGCGCCGACCATTCAGATCCGCCAGGCGGTCAACGACAGCCGCGGGCACTTTTCCGAGCTGCTGGCCAAGGCGGTCAATCGTCACGCCCTCGATCAGGAACTCAGCCCGGCGGACCGCAGCAACCTGCTGAGTTTCCTCAAGACCTGGGGCGACCTCTCGGACAAGCTCGAATACCTCGGCTCGGCGCGCTCCGGCTACAAGGTCTGGCCGGGAGCGGGCGATCAATTGGCGCAGAAGCGCGACCCCTTGCCGTTGCAGACCCTGCTCAACCCGGCGTTGACCACGGCGCTGATGATCGACGAATACCCGGAGTTTTCCCCGACCATGTTCCAGCCGGTGGGCGGCATGGACCGGATCCCCAAGGCGTTCGAGCGGCACCTGAAGGCGGAGTTGCGCCTGGGTGTCGAGGTGCGTTCGATTGACAACCAGGCGGATTTTGTCGAGGTCGGTTACCTCGACCGGCGCAGCGGCCACAGCCACTCGTTGCGCGCCGACTATGTGATCAGCGCCTTGCCGCTGCCGTTGCTGGCCAAGGTCGAGAACAACCTCACCCAGCCGGTGCGGCAGGCGATTGCCGCAGTGCAGTTCGGCTATGCCAACAAGGTCGCCTGGCAGTCTCGGCGCTTCTGGGAAAGCGATTACCAGATCTACGGCGGACTGTCCTTCATCAACCAGGAGGCCTCCGGCCTGTGGTACCCCAGCGGCGGTTTCAACCAGGCCGAAGGCGTGTTGGTGGCGGCCTACAACAACGGCGAAACCGCCCGCCGCTTCGGCGAGAAAAGCCTGGACGAACAGATTGCCCTGTCACGCCAGGCGGTGGAGTTGCTGCACCCCGGCCACGGCCATGAACTGCGCAAGCCGCTGGCGATTGCCTGGGCGAAGATTCCCTACAACCTCGGCCCGTGGATCAACCATGAAGTGGCCGATCCGGACTACAGCCTGCTCAACCAGGCCCAGGGCCGGGTCTACCTGACCAGCGACGGCCTGGCCCACAGCGGGGTCGGTATCTGGCAGGAAGCCGCCGCCGGCGCGGCACGGCGTGTGGTCCGCCATCTCTTCGAGCGGGCCCAACGCTCGCCCATCAAGCAAACGGCCTGAAAAAGCCGCGCTCTCACTAAAACAGCCACATCGATTTGCCGGGTAGCGGACATCCGAGGCCGGCATAAAAAAACCTTGGAGTGTCCGTATGTTTTTCAAGAAAACCCTGTTGGGGTTGGGGATCCTTTTCGCCGCGAGCAGCGCCCAGGCCGCCTCGATCCAGCGAGTGCCGTCGACCTATCCCAATTCGCCGATCCTGCAATCGGTGACCCTGCCGGCCAATGCCGAGGTCACCTACCTCTCCGGGTTGCTGCCCGATCCCGTCGACCCCAAGGCCGCCAAGGACCAGGTGCATGCCGTCGGCAACACCGAGACCCAGGCCCGGGCGGTGCTGCGCAAGGTTGAGACGATCCTCGCCGGCCAGGGGCTCGGCCTGGGCGATGTGGTGCAGTTGCGCATCTACCTGGTGGGCGATCCGGCGCTGGGCGGCAAGCTGGATTTCGACGGCCTGCAGACCGCCTTCCGGGAGTTCTTCGGCACGGAAAAGCAACCGCTGAAGCCGGCCCGCACCACGGTGCAGGTGGCCGGACTGGTGTTGCCCGGCGCCCTGATCGAAGTCGAAACCGTTGCCGCCAAGGCGCGTTGAGCCGGTCCACAGGAAGGATATTCGAGTCATGGCTTCTACTTTTGGCAATACCCGGCTCGCGGCCCCGTTCAGTGCCGCCCTGCTCAGCCTCGCCACGTCCCAGGCGCTGTTCGCCGCCGACGAGACCCTCGGTACCGTGGTGGTCACCGGTGTGCGCGGCAGCCAGCAACGCACGGTCACCGACAGCCCGGCCCCGATCGATGTGATCAGCAGCGAGCAGTTGCGCACCATTGGCCAGAACGGCCTGAAGGAAATGCTCGGTCGCCTGTTGCCGTCGTTCAACGTACCGACCATCAACGGCGGCGGCACCGCGTTCCTGGTCCGTGGTGTGAGCATGCGCGGCCTCGGTGGCGATCAGGTGCTGATCCTGGTCAACGGCAAGCGCCGCCACAATTCGGCGTTGATCAACAACGGCGCGCGGGTCGGCAACGCCTCGGTGCCGGTGGACCTTGACCTGATTCCCACGGCTTCCATCGAGCGTATCGAGGTGCTGCGCGACGGGGCGGCGGCGCAGTACGGCTCGGACGCGATTGCCGGGGTGATCAATATCATCCTCAAGCGCAATGCCGAGGGCCTGACCTCCGATACCAGCCTGGGCCAATACTATGACGGCGACGGCACCACCGGACACGAAGCGGCCAACTGGGGTTCGAAGCTGGGAGAGAGCGGCGGCTTTTTCAACCTCTCCTTCGACGGCAAGGTCCAGGAGCCTTACGAACGGGCGGCCGCGGCCAGCGGCCAGTTGTATTTCAACCAACCGGACGGCTCGCCCGATCCCCGCGAAAGCAACCGGCATGGCTGGGGGGGGGAGTACGGCCTGGGCCGCGACCGCACCAGCAGCCTGGCCTACAACCTGGAACTGCCGCTGCAGGACGACCTCAAGCTGTATTCGTTTTCCACCCTCAGCTACCGCAACAGCAACAAGGACCTGGGCCATCGCAAGCCCACCGATATCACCAGCCTGGCGGGCGTTCCCGATGCGCCGTACCCCAATGGCGGCCAGGCCCGGCGCGAGATCCACGAGGTGGACTTCCAGTTCGCCGGTGGTGCCAAGGGCCTGGTCGGTAACTGGGACTGGGACCTGAGCAGCACCTATGGCAAGGACCGCGCGGTTCTCGACACAGCCAACAACCTGAATATTTCCAACGGTCCCTACGGTCAGCATGACTTCCACCTGGGCAACCTGATCTTCGACCAGTGGACCACCAACCTGGATTTCAGCCGGGCCCTGGATATCGGTTGGAGCAGCCCGCTGGAAACCTCGTTCGGTGTCGAGCACCGCTGGGAGAAGTACGCCCTGGAAGCCGGTGAGCCGAACTCCTACAACTTCGGCAGCTATGTGCCGACCACCGGGCCGTTTGCCGGCAAGGTGCCGGACCCGGGGCTGTTTTCGGTCAACGGCACCACACCGGAAGACGCCTATTCATTGCAGCGCCACAGCGATGCGGCCTATGTCGACCTGGGCCTGAATGTCACGCCCAAGTGGTACGTGGGCGCGGCGGCGCGTTATGAGAAATACAACCTGGGCGTGGGCGAGACGGCCAGCGGCAAGCTCACCACCCGTTATGAGTTCCTCCCCGGCTATGCGGTGCGGGCAGCGGTCAGCAACGGCTTCCGGGCGCCGTCCCTGGCCCAGAGCGTGTTCTCCACCACCAGCACCGTCACCCAGTTTTCCAGCGGCACGACCACCAACGTGCGGACCAAGCAGATGCGTCCGGATTCGCCCGAGGGGCGAGCCCTGGGCGCCAAGGACCTGGAACCGGAAACCTCGCGCAACTACAGCCTCGGCTTTACCGCCGAACCGGCGGAGCGGTTGCGGCTGACGGCGGATTTCTACCTGATCGATATCGACAAGCGGATCCTCCAGACCGGCATCCTCAAGGGCCCGGCGGTGTCGCAGATCCTGGTCAACAACGGCCTGTCGCCGAACCTGGCCGGGCAGTACTACGCCAATGCCGCCGACACCCGGACCAAGGGCGTCGACCTGGTGGCGGACTACAGCCAGTCCTTCGGCGAATACGGCTCGGCGAAATGGAGCGTGGCCTACAACCGCAACAAGACCACCATCCGCAGCCTCGCCGACACCCCGGCGGCGCTGGCCAGTCTCGGCTCGCAGTACGTGCTGTTCGACCGCCAGCAGCAACTGGACCTGACCAAGGCCACGCCCAAGGACAAATGGATCCTGTCCGGCAACTACAAGATCGGCGACTGGACCACCAATCTGCAGTTCACCCGTTTCGGCGAATACACCGAGGGCGCCAACAACCCGGCCGACGACCGTACCTACAGTGCCAAGTGGATCACCGACCTGGATGTGGCCTATGACGTCACCCAGAACCTGACGGTGGCGGTGGGGGCGAACAACCTGTTCGACGTGTACCCGGACAAGATCGGCCTCAAGGCCTGGGCCGGCACCTATGAGTACGGCATGTTCTCGCCGTACGGACTGGGTGGCGGGTACTACTACAGCCGCATCAGCCTGGCGTTTTGAGTGATGAACCTGCACATCGATGTCACCCCTGTCCGTGTGGGAGCCGGCTTGCCGGCGATGAGGCCGGTGAGTCCTGCATCGCCTGAACGGTTGTCATCGCCGGCAAGCCGGCTCCTACAGCGGTGCGGTGTTTTTCTGGTGTTGTTGCTGTGCATAAGTGCCCAGGCCGCCGAGCCGTTGCGGGTCTCCAGCCAGAAGCAGTCGCTGAAGATCCTCCTGCAGGCCGCCGGTGAGCTGGACAACCTGCCGTACCCGATCGAGTTTGCCTCGTTCGCCGCCGCCGCGCCCACCGCCGAAGCCCTCGCGGCCGGCGCGGTGGACATCGGCAGCCTGGGCGACGCGCCCTTTGTGTTTGCCGCGGCCGCCGGTGCGCCGCTGAAAACCGTCGGGGTGATCAAGGTCAATGTCACCCCGACCGCCGTGGCCATCGTGGTCAAGGACGATTCACCGCTCAAGCAGGCCGCCGATCTCAAGGGCCGGCGCATCACCACCACCCGCGGTTCCATCGGTCATTTCCTGGCCCTGGCGGCACTGCGTTCAGTGGGGCTGCACGGGCACGATGCGCAGTTCATCTTCCTCGCCCCGGGCGAGTCGCGAACCCTGCTGGCCAACGGCGATGCCGATGCCTGGTCGACCTGGGACCCGTACACCAGCATGGTCCAGCTGGAGGGTGGCACGCGGGTGCTGGTCAGCGGTGCCGGGCTGTTCGCCGGGCATATGTTGCTGGTGGCCAACGACACGGCGATCCGCGACAAGCCGGCGCAGATCGACGACTTCCTGCGGCGCCTGGCCCGGGCCTACGACTGGGCCAACGCCCACCAAGCAGCCTTTTCCGCGATCCAGGCCGGCTACAGCGGCCTGCCGCTGGAAATCCACGAACGTTCCAACCGCTTCGCCCTGGCCCATCGCATCGATGTCGGGCCGGCGGTGATCGACGACGTGCAACACACCGCCGACCTGTATCGGGAAGAGGGCGTCATCCAGGCCGTATTCAAGGCCGACGAGCATTTCGATCAACGCTTCAACACTGCTGTGCACAGTCCATCACTTTCAGGGAATTGAAGGAGTTTTCATGTTTACCGTGACCACTGCCGATCAGCTTGAAGCACGACATATCCTCGATGTCGTGGAGAAACGTTCCTACGGGGTCCAGCTCAAGGGCTTCTGCCCGCCGGACACCTTGCAACTGGCCCGCGACAAGCTTTATCAGGAGGACCTCAGGAGTGCGTTCAGCGAGCAGCGCGAGTTCGTCCGGGTCGGCAAGGCCTACATCGAGATCCAGGATGAACAGAGCCGCGCCGAGTACCACGCGCTGGCGTTGCCGAATATCCGCAGGATCCGCAACCTGTTCCGCCCGCTGGCCTCGCCCATCGACGAACTGCGCCTGCTGCTGGACGAGGTCTGGCCGAGCGGCGCGCATCTCTTGCAGGTGCAAGGGCAGAAGTGCTTTGTCGGGATCGCCCGTTTCCAGGGCAGCGGCGTCGACCTCACGCCCCACACCGACGACCTGGAGCGCAACACCCCGTCCGGTCATGGCCGGCAGTTGCTGAGCCAGCTCTCGACCAATATCTACCTGCAGATCCCCGACGACGGCGGTGAACTGGAGATCTGGGGCATCGAACCCGATGAGCAGGAGTACCAGCGCCTGCGTGGCGAACGGGCCTATGGCATCGAGCGCCACCTGTTGCCGCCGCCGGACTTCGTGATCAAGCCCGAACCCGGCGACCTGATCCTGCTCAACCCGCGACTGATCCATGCGGTGCGCCCTTCGGCCACCAGCACCCGCGTCACCCTCGGCGTCTTTATCGGTTACTACGGCGAACACCAGCCTTTGGCCTACTGGAGCTAATCCCATGAGCACTGTGCAAGAGATCAACCTCAAGGCGTATTTCAACAAGGGTGGCGAAGACCACGAGTTCGACGGCAAGCGCGTGGTGCTGGCGGTCAGCGTCGGCCAGGAGTACCACGAAGACCAGAAGCTGCGCTCGACCATCCACCTGATCAACCAGTCGGGTTTCAGCCACGTGAAGGTGGTGGTGGCTGACACCCTGCAACGCCATAACAAGCACGGCAAGTCACCGGGAGAGGCGCTGTCGGCGTCGATCCGCGATGGCGATGCCTGGTTGGTGCGCAACCAGGGGATCCTCGACGGCCTGCGGGTGCCGTACCACGTGACGCGCTGGAACCAGGAGCTGGCCAGCGACCGTTATGCCGAACTGCGCCAGCAATTGAACGAGGTGTACCAGAGTCGCGAGGAACTGCGCCTGGCCATCGAGGAAACCATCGCGGTATTTACCGACCGCCTGCGCTTGCGCGATGAACACGCCGATATCGAGAAGGCCGCGGCCCAGTGCCGGGAATACATCCTCGAAGAGATCCCGATCATCCTGCCGTTGTGGGCGGACGAGGGCTATCACTATGTGCTGTACCCGCAGCAGATGACGGCCGCGATGGCCACCAGTCGCGACCTGCTGATCACCCCCCACAGCCCGGACCGGGTGCGCTGGTTGCCGCTCAAGTTCAAGAAGCGCGGGATCCCGATTCCGTTCACCTTGCCGGGCATCGTGCATCCGAACTGGTCCAGTGGGGCGATTGCCATCTGAGGTTTTGTGCTGCCTGTCGCATCGCTTTCGCGGGCAAGCCCGCTCCCACACACGACCGACAATTTGTGGGAGCGGGCTTGCCCGCGAAGAGGTCAGTGCGGCCACCCCGATATGGGTGATCGTGCCCACGCTCCGCGTGGGCACGCAGCCCGTGACGCTCCGCGGCACAAAAAACGGACGCGGAGCGTCCAGCGAGGCGTTCCCACGCTGGAGCGTGGGAACGATCCTTACGAGTGATATTCAATTGAAAAAAGGAGTTTCCCCATGGGCGTTTTTGCGCAACAGCAACGCAAATGGTGGGCATTGCTCGGGGTGAGCATTGCCAGTTTTCTCGGCTGTGTCGATTTCACCATCGTCAACACCGCGCTGCCGGCCTTGCAGGCCGACCTCGGTGCGTCGGTCGACAGCCTGCAATGGGTGATCAACGGTTTTATCCTGGCGCTGTCGAGTTTCATGGTGCTGGTCGGTCGGCTGGCCGATCTGCATGGGCGCAAGCGCGTGCTGTTTATCGGCCTGAGCGTGTTCGGGCTGGCCTCCCTCGGCGCCGGGCTGGCGGTCGGCATCGATGCCCTGATCGCCGCCCGGATCGCCCAGGGCCTGGCCTGCGCGGTGCTCTACACCGCCTCGGGGGCTATTGTCGCCAATACCTTCGACAGTGCCGAACAGGGCAAGGCCTTTGGTGTGCTGTTCGGCGTCAACGGCGTCGGGCTGGCGGCGGGGCCGGTGCTGGGCGGACTGATCACCAGTGCCTTCGGCTGGCAATGGATCTTCCTGATCAATGTGCCGTTTGTCCTGCTGAGCCTGGGAATCTGCAGCTTCAGCGTCAAGGAGTCGCGCTCGGAAGAGGCGGGTGCGCGGCTCGACTGGCTGGGGGCGGCACTGCTGCTGGTCGGCTTGCCGAGCCTGGTACTGGTGATTGTCCAGGGCGCCGCCTGGGGCTGGAGTGCGCCGTTGACCCTGGGCCTGATTGCGCTGGCGGTGCTGGCGCTGACGGCCTTTGTCCGGGTGGAGCAACGTGTCGCGGCACCGATCATCGACCTGCAACTGTTCGCCAATCGACGCTTTGTCGCCGGCGTGGTCGCCAGTTTCACCCTGGCGGTGTTCTATTGCGTGGCGTTCTTCGTGATGCCGCTGTACCTGGCGCTGGTGCGTGGTGAAAGCGTGCAGGCCAGCGGCCTGCTGTTGCTGCCGACCACCCTCGGCGTGGCGCTGCTGTCGCCGCTGGTGGGGCGGCTGGTGGACCGCAAGGGTCCGGCCCTGCTGATCAAGTCCGGCCTGCTGTTGTTCCTGTTGTCGGCGCTGTTGCAGGCCGGCTTCGATCGCCAGACCTCGCTGCCTTACCTGCTGGCGGCCTTCGTCATCATGGGGCTGGGCTGGGCCAGTATCCTCGGTCCGTCCACGGTGCTGGGCATCTCCTCGGTACCGCAAGGCGTATCGTCGGTGGCGATGGGGTCGCTGATGACCCTGCACAATGTCGGCGGCGGCCTCGGCCTGGCGGTCGGCGTGGGCATCTACCACGGCTTTTCCGGACAACCGCTGGACGACGTGCAAGGTGCCTTTATCCACGGTTACCGCGCGGTGATGCTGTTCCTCGCCCTGGTGGTGCTGGCCGGCTGGGCGTTGGTCAGTGGCTTGCTGCGTACACCAGCGGCACAACCCGTCGACCAGCAGACATAGATGCGGGTCCGGTCACGATGAACGGGCGAAGTTGATCGTTCCCACGCTCCGCGTGGTAATGCAGTCCGTGACGCTCGGCGTCACAAAAGCGGACGCGGAGACTCCGGTGAGGCATCCCCACGCGTAGCGTGGGAACGACCGGGTAGGGGGGGCGCGTGGAGTCTCGGTTGGCGATGTCGTTCAGGCGGCGCGCAGGGTCTCCAGCATCCCTTGCAACGACCGCAGGCCGGCGTCATTCAACGGTGCCACCGGCAGGCGTGGCTCGCCCGCTTCCAGCCCGGTCAGGCGCAGCCCGGCCTTGACCGTGGCCGGCAAGCCGCCCTTGAGGATGAACTCCAGCAACGGCAGTTGTCGGTAGAACAGGGCACGGGCCTGTTGCAGGTCGTTGTCCAGCACCGCCTGGTACAGCGCGCCGTTGAGCCGCGGGATCAGGTTCGCCGCGGCCGTGCACCAGCCCACCGCGCCGGCGCTGAAGGCTTCCAGCGCCAGCGGATTGCAGCCGTTGTAGAACGGCACCTGGCCTTCGCCGAGCAGTTGCAGCTTGTGCATGCGCTGGATATCGCCGGTGCTCTCCTTGACCATGGTCACGTTCTCCACCGTACGCACGATCCGCAGGATCAGTTCCACCGACATATCGGTGCCGCTGGTGGCCGGGTTGTTGTAGAGCATGATCGGCACGCCGATGCGGGCACCGATGGCCTGGTAGTGGGCGAGGATTTCCCCTTCGCCGAGTTTCCAGTAGGACGTCGGCAGCACCATCACCGCATCGGCCCCCTTGGCCTCGGCGAAACGGGCGCGGCGCACGGCCTTGGCGGTGGTCAGGTCGGACACGCTGACCACGCTGGGGACGCGCCCGGCGATATGGGCCAGGCTGAATTCGGCCACGGCGTCCCACTCGGTATCGCTGAGGTAGGCGCCTTCACCGGCGCTGCCCAGGGGGGCGATGGCGTGTACGCCGCCTTCGATCAGGCGGTCGATGCCACGTCCCAGCGCGTCGAGATCGAGGTGTTCGCCATCGGCGGTAAAGGGCGTGACGGGGTAGCCGATGATGCCGTGGAGAGCAGGGGTAGTCATGTGGGGCTCCGGGATTGAGGGCGGGTTATCGGGCAGGGACGATCAGTTCAGGCAGTCGGCGTGCTGACGCAGGTTCTGCCGCACGTAGTAGTTGAAGGCCGTGGCGTGGCGCTTGGGCCGGGAGATCCAGTCATGGGCTTCGCGACCCAGTTCCGGGAGGATCGGCTTGATCGTGCCGGCGGCCATGGCCAGCAACTGCAACCTGGCCGCGCGCTCGATCAGTTGGGCGATGACACAGGCCTCCTCGATGCTCGCGCCGGTGGAGAGTTGTCCATGGTGGGAAAGCAGGATTGCCCGTTTGTCACCGAGGGCGGCACTGATGATTTCACCTTCCTCGTTGCCCACCGGTACGCCGGGCCAGGCTTCGAGAAACGCACAGTCCTCGTAGAGCGGGCAGAGGTCCATATGCGAGACCGCCAGCGGTACTTCAAGCATCGACAGCGCGGCGACGTGGGTCGGATGGGTGTGGATGATGCAGTTCACATCCGGCCGGGCGCGGTAGACCCAGCTGTGGAAACGGTTGGCCGGGTTGGGCATGCCCTGGCCTTCGAGGACTTCCAGGTCTTCGTTGACCAGCAGCAGGTTGCTGGCACTGATCTCATCGAACCCCAGGCCCAGTTGCTGGGTGTAGTAGGTGCCGGGCTGCGGCCCGCGCGCGGTGATCTGCCCGGCCAGGCCCGAGTCGTGGCCGTTCTCGAAGAGGATGCGGCAGGTCAGGGCCAGCTTTTGCCGGTCAGTCCACGTATTATCCGCCAGGGTGTTCTGCATCTGGGTCAGGGCCTGCTTGACCAACTGGTCCTTGGGCAGTGCTAATGTCTTGGCCATATCGGGGTCCTGTGTCGTGTCGGGGACGTCGGATCCGCCAACCCTCCGTTGCTCGCAAGGTGGTGGGTGGGAATGCGGATGACACTTAAGAGGCTATATGACACAAAGTGTCATTAGCAAGACGAATTCGCTGGCTTTCTGCTGGATTAATCGCTGCGCATGTCTATCCGTTTGAAATTATTGAGAAAAAAACTTGGTGTAACCCTTGAGGCATTGGCCGCGAAATCCGGCATGACCAAGAGTTACCTGTCGAAGGTCGAGCGCGGCTTGAACACGCCGTCGATTGCGGCCGCGTTGAAACTGGCCAAGGCGTTGAACGTCAAGGTCGAGGAATTGTTCAGCGAGGACAGCGTCAGCCTCGACAGCTACAGCCTGGTGCGCCGTGAGCAGCGCCAGTCCCTGGGGACCGATGCGCGGGCGCCGGGTTATGCGGTGCTGGCCCATCAGGTCAGCGAGCGCACCTTGCTGCCGTTCATCATCTATCCGCCCAGGGAGTTCACCGACAAGCGTTTCAAGGAGCACCTCGGCGAAGAATTCCTGTTCGTCCATGAAGGCCGCGTCGAGGTGGACTTCATGACCGAACGGGTGATTCTCGAGCGCGGCGATGCGCTGCACTTCAACGCGCAGAAACCCCATCGCCTGCGCTCGGTGGGCGAGCAGCAGGCCGAGTTGCTGGTGGTGGTGCACAGCGCCGAGGAGTGATCCTGTGATCGCCCCGAGCTCTGTGGCGAGCGGGCTTGCCCGCGCTCGGCTGCGAAGCAGTCGTAAAACCTGCGACTCAATCCACCTGACACCATGAGGTTGCTGGTTTCAGGGCCGCTTCGCGCTCCAGCGCGGGCAAGCCCGCTCACCACAGAGGGACGTGGTGTGCCTTATTCTTCGGGGGTGACCAGTAATTCCGGGGTGCCCAGCGGGTGGCTCTTGGCGTCGAAGAAACGCAAGGTCACATCGTGGCCGACGAACAGTTTCGCGAAGCGCCGTTTCTGGTGCTGGATGAACGCCTTGCTGCGCGGATGGATCGAGATCGCCAGGGTCTTGATGCGGGCGTCGTGCAGGGCCTGGACGATGTGCCGGTCCTGCTCGCCGAGGTCGTGGCCGAACACGCACAAGGCGCCCTGGTGCTCGCTCAGTTGCCCGTAGCAATACGCCAGATAGTCCGAGTTGCGGATCGCCTTGAGCTTGTCTTCGGCACTGCCTTCGCTGACGAACAGCGGCACATCGCCGAGGGTGTTGATCGCGAAGCTGCCCAGCAGGGTGCTTTCCGAAGACAACAGCTTGCGCGTGCTGCCATCGAGGTTCTTCACCAGGTGCAGGCCGCCGTGCAGGTAAAGGATGCGCGTGCCCTGGGTTTGGGTATTGCCCAGATCGAAGGTTGCGTCGTCGTTCCAGAACAGGTCCTTGAACGGTTGCGGTGCCTGCATGATCGCCCAGTAGTTGAGCAGGTCGTAGTTGGTGGAGTAGAGCGTCTGGTAGTTGCCCAGTTCGGCGTTGATCCGCGCGAGGCTGCCGGGTTCGACGAATTTCCACGGGATGTGCACCGAGCGCACCGCATGAATCAGCGCTTCCTTGATCGCGAAGTAGCGATTGCGCGGTGACGACGAATTGATGGTCAGGGCGGCATTGACCTTGATAGTGCTCTTCAGCGCACTGAGCACCTGTTCGAAGTTGCTGGTGTCCAGGGCCTTGAACACCGCGAGTTCACTCAAGCCCAGGGGACGGTTGCGGGTGCTCTGGGCTTTCTCGAACAGCGAGTCGTAGGAGAACTTTGGCCATACCGCCAGGCTCGCGCCGTTGCCGATCAGCAACCCGCTGAACGGGATCTCGGCGCGCAGGGCGTTCCAGTCTTCAAGTTCGGCGTCAAATTCCTGGAATTCCATAATCGCTATTCGTCGTCTCAAGGCAGAAGGTGGACAGGCGGCGACTTTATCACGAGCTGGCGTTGAGCCAGATCAACAACGCTCACGGATAACCGGTCGATGCTCTGGGCTTCGTGGGGCAGGTAGGCTCCGTCAACGCCAAGAGGACTCGTCATGAGCAGCACATTTTTCATTCCCGCCGTGAATATCATGGGCATCGACTGTCTGGACGAAGCGATGGATGCCATCCGCAACTACGGTTTTCGCAAGGCGCTGATCGTGACCGATGCCGGGCTGGCGAAGGCGGGCGTGGCGACGCGGATCGCCGAATTGCTGGCGATGCAGGACATCGATTCGCTGATCTTCGACGGCGCCAAGCCCAATCCGAGCATCGATAACGTCGAGAAGGGGCTGGCTGCCTTGAAGGCGGGTGAGTGTGATTTCGTCGTGTCCCTGGGCGGCGGTTCGCCCCATGACTGTGCCAAGGGCATCGCCCTGTGCGCCACCAACGGCGGGCATATCCGCGACTACGAAGGTGTCGACCAGTCGGCCAAGCCGCAACTGCCGCTGATCGCGATCAACACCACCGCCGGTACGGCCAGCGAAATGACCCGCTTCTGCATCATCACCGATGAGTCGCGACACGTGAAAATGGCCATCGTCGACCGCAATGTCACGCCGCTGCTGTCGGTCAACGATCCGGCACTGATGGTCGCCATGCCCAAGGGGTTGACCGCGGCCACCGGCATGGATGCCCTGACCCATGCGGTGGAAGCCTATGTCTCGACGGCGGCCACGCCGATCACCGATGCCTGTGCGATCAAGGCCATCGAGTTGATCAGCGCCAACCTGCGCCTGGCGGTGCGTGACGGCAGTGACCTGAAGGCCCGGGAAAACATGGCCTATGCACAGTTCCTGGCGGGCATGGCGTTCAACAATGCCTCCCTGGGTTTCGTCCATGCCATGGCGCACCAGTTGGGCGGTTTCTATGACTTGCCCCACGGTGTCTGCAATGCGGTGCTGTTGCCCCATGTGCAGATCTTCAACGCCGCGGTTTGTCCGCGACGGCTGGGCGATGTGGCGCGGGCGCTGGGGGCGGATGTCGCGGGGTTGAGCGCGGAAGAGGGCGCCCAGGCGGCTATCGTGGCGATCCGCAGCCTGGCCAGGGATGTCGAGATCCCCGCCGGTCTGCGTGAGTTGGGGGCCAAGTTGCAGGATATTCCGCTGCTGGCGGCCAATGCCCTGAAGGATGCCTGTGGCCTGACCAACCCGCGGGCGGCGGATCAGCGGCAGATCGAAGAGATCTTCCGTAGCGCGTTCTAGCCTGCAAGGTTTTTCGCGGGCAAGCCCGCTCCCACAGGGGATCGTATCGCTCTGATGCACGCGATCAACTGTAGGAGCGGGCTTGCCCGCGAAGAGGCCCTAGCAGCCACCGGCATCAGTGACTGGGTGCGCGCACTGCCGGGCGCAAACACCGTTCATCTCTTTGGCACTTGCAAATAAAAACCTTCACAGGCTTAATTGAGTGATTACTCACTTATTGCCCGAGCGTTCTCCGATCCATGGCCCGTCCGAAAAGCACCGACAAACGCAATGCCATTCTCAGCGCCGCCATCGAGGTGTTCGCCGAGCAGGGCCTGGGTTGTCCGACGCTGAAGATCGCCCGGCTCGCCGGTGTCGCCGAAGGCACGCTGTTCAACTACTTCAGTTCCAAGGACGTGTTGCTCAACGAACTCTACCTGCACCTCAAGGCCGAATTGCGCGACGTGATGATGCCCGGCTACCCGCGCACGGAAACGGTGAAGAAGCGTGCCCGGCATGCCTGGCAGAGTTATGTCGACTGGGGCGTGGCCGAGCCGCGCAAGCGCAAGGTGGTGGCCTTGCTCGGGATGTCCGCGCAGGTCACCGAGCAGAGCAAGCTGCTGGGCATGCAGGACTTCGGCGAGGTCAACGCGATGATGCAGGAGAGTATTGCCAGCGGTCTGTTCCGCGATCAGCCGGCGGCCTTTGTCGCGGCGATCATGGGCGCCCTGGCCGATACCACCATCGATTTCATCCGCCGCGAACCCGATCAGGCCGAACGTTATGCCGAGACCGGTTTCCAGGCGTTCTGGAGTGCCACCGCCAAGGAGTAGGCGCAGGCTTTTCTTTGTATAATTAATGAGTGAGTGCTCACTCATAATCAATCCCAACGTAGAGCAGGAGTACGATAATGTCCAAAGTCTGGTTGATTACCGGAAGTGCCAGCGGCCTGGGCCGCAATATCGCCGAGGCGGTGCTGGCGGCAGGGGAGCGCCTGGTGGCGACGGCGCGCGATCCGCAGCGCCTGGACGACCTGGTGGCGCGGTATGGCGACCAGGTGCGGCTGGTGGCCTTGGATGTCACCGACGCGGCGGCGGCGCAAGCGGCGGTGCAGGTCGCGGTCGATACGTTCGGGCGTCTCGATGTGCTGGTCAACAATGCCGGCTACGGGCATCTCGCACCTTTCGAGCAGACCGACGCCGAGGCCTTTCGTGCCGAGGTCGAGACCAATTTCTTCGGTGTGGTCAACGTGACCCGGGCGGCCTTGCCGGTGATGCGCGCGCAACGCAGCGGGCACATCCTGCAGATTTCCTCCGTGGGCGGACGCCTGGGCATGGCAGGGCTCAGCGCCTATCAGGCGGCGAAGTGGGCGGTGGGCGGTTTCACCGAGGTGGTGGCGCAGGAAGTGGCGCCGCTGGGGATCAAGGTCTGTGCCATCGAACCGGGCGGCATGCGTACCAACTGGGCGGTGCGCGCCGGGCAGGGCACTCCGTCGATCATCGACGATTACGCACCGAGCGTCGGCGCGATCAAGGAGTTACTCGGCGCCTATGCCGGCAACGAGCCGAGCGATCCCGATCGTATCGCACAGATACTGCTCAAACTGGCCTATCACGAACAACTGCCGCTGCACCTGTTGATCGGCGTCGACGCGCTGCAGTACTGCACGCAGGCCGAGACCGCGCGTGCCGAGGCCGGCGAGCGCTGGCTGGAGGTCAGCCGTGCCGCCGACTACAGTGCACCGGCAGAGCTGCCAGCGTTTCCCACCCACTGAGAGGTCATCCATGAAGATTCTGTTGTTCGGTGCGACCGGCATGGTCGGTCAGGGTGTCTTGCGTGAATGCCTGCTGGCCGATGATGTACGGCAGGTCCGGGTCATCGGTCGTACGCCGGTGAGCCAGGTCGATGGCAAACTCAGCCAGGTGGTGCATGCCGACCTGTTCGACTACCACGGCATCGAGGCCGAGTTACAGGGGTTCGATGCCTGCTTCTTCTGCCTCGGTGTTTCGGCGCTGGGCCTGGACGAGGCGCAGTACACCCGGGTGACCTACGACCTGACGATGGAGGCTGCCGCGACTTTGTCGCGGCTCAACCCGCAGATGACGTTTGTCTATGTCACCGGCGCGGGCACCGACAGCAGTGAAAAGGGCCGCAGCATGTGGGCCCGGGTCAAGGGCCGCACCGAGAACGCCTTGCAACGGCTGCCGTTCAAAGCGGTGTACCTGATGCGCCCCGGAGCGATCCAGCCGTTGCACGGCGTGCGCTCCAAGACCCCGTTGTACCAGACGGTCTACAGCCTTGCCGGACCGCTGATCAGCCTGCTGCGGCGGTTGTGGCCGGACACCATCCAGACCACCGAAACCGTGGGCCGGGCGATGCTGGCGGTGGCCCGCCATGGCGCACCGCAAGCGATCCTCGATCCGCGGGCGATCAATCAACTCTCAGCACGGGGCTGAAAGGGCGATATCCTCGGTACTTCGATTGAGCTGCCGCCGAGTTCGCCATGCTGCAAAAAAGCCTGATCCGTCGCCTGGACCTGATCACTCTGCAATTGTTTGTCGCCGTGCACGAAGAAGGCACCCTGACCCGCGCGGCGGCCCGCGAGGCCATCGCCGTGTCGGCGGCAAGCAAGCGCCTGATGGAGCTGGAAGAGGCGCTGGGTATCGGTCTGTTCGTGCGCCAGGCCAAGGGCATGGCGCTGACGCCAGCGGGGGAAACCCTGCTGCACCACGCCCGGCAGATGTTGTTCAACGTCGAGAAAATGGGCCTGGAGCTGGGTGAACACACCCAGGGCGTGCGCGGTTATGTGCGTATGCTGGCCAATCTCTCGGCGATCATCCAGTTCCTGCCGGAAGACCTGCGGGACTTCTCCGAACGCCATCCGCAAGTGAAGGTCGACCTCGAGGAGCGCCCCAGCAACGGCGTGGTACAGGGCGTGCTGGATGGCGTGGCCGATCTCGGTGTCTGTTCCTGCGACACCGATGTACGGGGTCTGCCCAGTGTGCTCTACCGGCACGACCGGCTGGTGGTGCTGATGCTGCCCGATCATCCGCTGGCGCAGCGGCGGGAGCTGGCGTTCGCCGATACCCTGGACAGCGATCATGTCGGCCTGCATTCGGCCAGTTCGATCAATATGCGTACCCATGCGGCGGCCCGTGCGGCAGGCAAGGTGCTGCGCCTGCGGATCCATGTGCCGGGCTTCGATGCCATGTGCCGGATGGTCCAGGCGAACATGGGCATCGGCATCCTGCCGCTGAAAGCCTATGAGCTGTTCGGCCGCGCCCTGGGTTTGCACGCCGTGCCGCTCAATGACGAATGGTCCGCGCGCAGCCTGATCCTGGTCGCCCGCGACGAGGCGGTATTGTCGCCGGTGAGCCGCCTGCTGTTCGAACACCTGAAAGCGCCGGTCTGAGCTTTCCTGTTACGGGCTTTCGTAATGCTGAGCTTTCGCGTTTCGCGAACGAAGCTTGCCGAGTGAAGGTTGGATTCCGCACCCGCTGCTCCACTAGCCTTGGTTACAAATTCCAAGAAAGTGAGGTACCGGTGATGACTGCTCCCCTGAGCGGAATCAAGGTGATCGAGATCGGCACGCTGATTGCGGCGCCTTTCGCGGCGCGCATGCTCGGCGAGTTCGGCGCCGAGGTGATCAAGATCGAATCCATCGGCCAGGGCGATCCGCTTCGCAAGTGGCGAAAGCTCCATGAAGGCACCTCGCTCTGGTGGTACCTGCAATCGCGGAACAAGAAATCCCTGGCGCTGAACCTCAAGTCGGCGCAAGGCATTGAACTGGTCAAGCAACTGGCGACCGACGCCGATGTGCTGATCGAAAACCTGCGCCCCGGCGCCCTGGAAAAACTCGGCCTCGGTTGGGACGTGCTGCACGCGCTCAATCCCAAGCTGACCCTGGTACGCATTTCCGGCTACGGCCAGACCGGTCCCTATCGCGACCGTCCCGGATTCGGCGCCATCGGCGAAGCCATGGGCGGGATTCGCTACACCACCGGCACGCCCGGATCGCCGCCGGCGCGGGTCGGGGTCAGCCTCGGTGACTCCCTGGCCTCGTTGCACGGCGTCATCGGCGCGCTGATGTCGCTGTTGCGGGTCAAGACCGGCCAGGGCGAAGGGCAGGTGGTCGATGTCTCCCTGGCCGAAAGCGTGTTCAATGTGATGGAAAGCCTGGTGCCGGAATACGATCTGCTCGGCCATGTCCGTGAGCGCACGGGCGGTGCCTTGCCAGGCATCGCACCGTCCAACACCTACCTGACCGCCGACGGCGCCTATGTGGTGATCGCCGGCAACAGCGATCCGATCTACAAGCGCCTGATGAATGTGATCGGCCGTCCCGACCTGGGCGAGGCGCCGCAGTTCGCCCACAACGATGGTCGGGCAGCACAAAGCGGATTGCTGGATGCGGCGATCACCCACTGGACCAGCAGCCTGCCGATCGACGAGGTGCTGCTGGCCTTGCAGGACGCCGAGGTGCCGGCCGGGCGGATCTATTCCGTCGCCGATATCGTCGCCGATCCCCATTACCAGGCGCGGGACATGTTGCTCGACGCCCAATTGCCCGGCGGAACCCGGGTGAAGATGCCGGGCATCGTGCCGAAACTCTCCGAGACTCCGGGCGGGGTCAACTGGCAGGGGCCGGGCCTTGGCCAGCATACCCATGACATTCTCGAGGGCCTGGGGTTGAGCGGGGCCGATATCGAACGCCTGAAAGCCGAAGGGGTGGTGCAATGATCCGCGATTTTTCCGAACGCCTGGTGGTCCAGGAAGTCTCGCCCCGCGACGGTTTGCAGATCGAACCGAGCTGGGTCGAAACCGTCGACAAGATCGCCTTGATCGACGAGCTCTCGCTGGTCGGTTTCTCGCGGATCGAAGGCGGCTCCTTTGTCTCGCCCAAGGCGATTCCGGCGCTGCGTGACGGCGAAGAGGTCTTCCGTGGCATTCGCCGCCAGGCGGGTGTGATCTACGTGGCGCTGATACCGAACCTGAAAGGCGCCGAGCGCGCCCTGGCGGCCGGCGCCGATGAGCTGAACCTGGTGATGTCCGCCAGCCAGAGCCACAACCGGGCCAATATGCGCATGAGCTGCGAGGCCTCGCTGACGGCCTTCGCTACGGTCATCGAGCGGGTTCGCGGCGAGTCGGTACTGCTGAACGCGAGTATCGCCACCACCTTCGGTTGCCCGTTCGAGGGGACCATCGACGAAGATCGCGTGCTGCAGATCGTCGATACCTACCTGGAAATGGGCATGCAGGGCATCACCCTGGCCGACACCACCGGCATGGCCAATCCACGTCAGGTCGAGCGGCTGGTCAAGCGTGTGCTCGACCGCCTGCCGGCCGCGGCGTTGACCTTGCATTTCCACAACACCCGTGGCCTGGGCCTGTGCAACGTGCTGGCCGCCTATGAAGCCGGTGCCCGGCGTTTCGACGCGGCGGTCGGCGGGCTCGGCGGCTGTCCTTTCGCCCCTGGAGCTTCGGGCAATATCTGCACCGAGGACCTGGTCAACCTGTGCGACGAGATGGGTATCGACACCGGTATCGACCTGCCGGCACTGCTGGCGATCTCCCGCCGCCTGCCGGCCTTGCTCGGACACGAACTGCCCGGCCAGGTGGCCAAGGCCGGGCGCAATTGCGATCTGCATCCGCTGCCGGACTTCAGCGCCGGGTCATAACAACACCCGCTTCAGACTGCTATTCCCAGACAACAAAAACAATCGGACACCCACGGGCAGTCCGCCTGGAGAAACACCATGAGCCTTAATGTCCTGGAGGCGGGCGCGAGCCCCGCCGTTATGCACAATGCCGAAAAAGCCCTGGTCAGCAAGGTCGCCTGGCGACTGATGCCGCTGATCATGGTCTGTTACCTGTTCGCCTTCTTCGACCGGATCAATATCAGCTTCGCCAAGTTCCAGTTGCAGGCTGACCTGAGCCTCAGCGATACCGCCTACGGGTTGGGCGCGGGGCTGTTCGTGGTCGGCTATGTACTGTTCGAAGTGCCCAGCAACATGATGCTCTACAAGGTCGGCGCCCGCCGCTGGATCGCCCGGATCATGATGTCCTGGGGCCTGGCGACGGCAGCGATGGTCTTCGTCAACAGCGAGTGGCAGTTCTATGCGCTGCGCTTTGTCATTGGTGCGATGGAGGCCGGTTTCGCCCCGGGTGTGCTGTATTACCTGACCTTGTGGTTTCCCCAGCATTATCGCGGGCGTATCACCTCAATGCTGTTTCTCGCCTCGGCATTTGCCGGCCTGGTGGGCGCGCCGTTCTCCGGGCTGGTGCTGGAGCACCTCGACGGGGTGTTGCAGATGCGCGGCTGGCACTGGTTGTTCCTGCTCGGTGGCCTGCCCTGTATCGGCCTCGGCTTGCTGGTGCTGACCCTGCTCAAGGACCGTATCGACGATGCCCACTGGTTGACGCCGGCGGAGAAAACCTTGCTGTCGAGTCGCATCGCCCAGCATGAGCCGCACCAGGGCGGCAGTTCGTTGCTGGCGGCGCTGCGCATTCCCGGGTTCCTGACCCTGGGGCTGATCTACTTCCTGATCCAGGTCGCTTCCTACGGCTTGAATTTCTGGGCGCCGCAGCTGATTCGCAGTGCGGGCACCCAGAGCCCGGTGATGATCGGCTTGCTGACGGCCATTCCCTATATCTGTGGCGCCATCAGCATGGTGGTGGTCGGACGCCTGTCCGATGCCAGTGGCGAGCGGCGCAAGTTTGTCTGCGGATTGGTGGTGTTGGGGGCGATCGGCTTTTTCTGCGCGGGAATCTTTGCCGATCACACGGTGTTCCTGATCGTTGCCCTGAGTTTGCTGGGGGCCGGGATCATCGCGTCGATCCCGACCTTCTGGACCTTGCCGCCGAAACTGCTGGCCGGCGCGGGTGCCGGTGCGGCGGGCGGTATCGCGGTGATCAATACCCTGGGGCAGTTCGGTGGCATCATCAGTCCGGTCATGGTCGGACGGATCAAGGACCTCAGCGGCAGCACGACACCCGCGCTGTATGTGATCGGGGTGACCAGCCTGATTGCCGCCGCGTTGCTGTTGTGGGGATTACCGCAGAAACTGCGCAGCCTCGACAAGCATCAGGCCGAATGAACGCCGTTCGTCGCTGACGGTTGCGGGCTGGCGACGGGCTGGCCGGGAGCGTTGCTGAACTGGATCGTCACCACCCCGGCGATCAGCAGGGCGGCACCGATCAGCCGTGGCGTATCGAGCGGGCGCGCGTGCAGGCCGAACAGGCCGAAGTGGTCCAGCAGCAGCGAGGCCGACACCTGTCCGGCCAGGGCCAGGGCGATAAAGCCGCCCGCGCCCAGCCGGGGCACCAGCAGCACCGCCAAGGCGACGAAACACACACCGAACAGGCCGCCGAGCCAGACCCAGGCGGGCGCCTTGGCGGCAAACTCCAGGTCCGGGAAGGGCAGGCGCAAGGCGAGCATCGTCGGCAGCAACACGGTCATGCTCACCAGCAGTGACACCAGCGTTGCCCATAACGGATGACCGAGGCCACGTCCGAGGTTCGCGTTGACCGCGCTCTGGAACGGCACCACCGCGCCGGCTATCGCGGCCAGGGCCAGCAGGCCGAGCCAATTCAAAGTACTCATGATCACTCTCCAACAGGTTTTGCTGGACTCTAAGGTATTCGCCGGGCAAATTTAAATTCGAAGAAAATATCAAGAGCATGCACGGGATGAATGATCTTCGTCGTATCGATCTCAACCTGCTGGTGATCCTCGACGCCTTGCTCGCCGAACAACACGTGACCCGTGCCGCCGAGCGCCTGCACCTGAGCCAGCCGGCGGTCAGTCATGCCTTGGCACGTTTGCGCGATTTGCTCGGTGATCCGTTGCTGGTGCGTGTCGGCGGCGGCCTGGTGCCGACCGCCCGGGCGCTGGAGCTGGCGTTGCCGCTGCGTGATGCCCTGGGACGGGTGCAGGACCTGCTGGCCCCGCAGGGTTTTGATCCGGCGTCGGCCAGGCGTACGTTCCGGCTGGCGATGTCCGACTATGGCGCGGCGATGTTGTTGCCGGGGCTGGTGCGGGTGCTGCGGCGGGATGCGCCGGGTATTGACCTGCAGATCACCCAGGCCAGTCGAGAAGGGATGCTGGAGCTGCTGCTCAATGGCGATATCGATGCGGCTACCGGGGTGTTCCCGGACTTTTCGCCGGCATTGCGCAGTGTTCATCTGTTCAGTGAGGACTATGCCTGCCTGGTGGACCGGGACACACTGTCGGCTGAGGGGGGGCTGGACCTGCTGGGCTATCTGGCGCGACCCCATGTGCTGCTGGAAATGCGCGGTAGCGGCACGGCGGAAATCGAGCGGGCGCTGAGTGCGATTCACCAGCGTCGGCGCGTGGCGCTCAGCTTGCCGCATTGGAGTGTGGCACCACAGCTGATCGCGGGCACGGACCTGATCCTGACCGTGGCCTCGCGCAACTTGCGCCATATCGATCAGGAACGATTGGTGGTGCTGCCGCCACCTTTCGAGATTCCGTCGTTCGATTTCATTTTTGTCTGGCACCAGCGCCGTGATGGCGATCAGGCGTTGGGTTGGTTGCGCGAGAGCATGCAGGCGGTGGTCGAAAACTCTTGCCAGTGAATAGGTCCTTGAGCCTTGCGGTGCCTGTCCGGGCGCCATCGCCGGCAAGCCGGCTCCTACAGGTTTGTGCATCACCGCAAAGTCCCGTGGCAGCCACGATCCGTGTAGGAGCTGGCTTGCCAGCGATGAGGCCCTTGAGCCTTGCGGTGCCTGTCCGGGCGCTATCGCCGGCAAGCCGGCTCCTACAGGTTTGTGCATCACCGCAAAGTCTCGTGGCCGCCACGATCCGTGTAGGCGCTGGCTTGCCAGCGATGAGGTCCTTGAGCCTTGCGGTGCTTGTCCGGGCGCTATCGCCGGCAAGCCGGCTCCCACAGGTCGGTGTCTCACCGCGAAGTCTTGTGGCCGCCACAATCCGTGTAGGCGCTGGCTTGCCAGCAATGAGGTCCTTGAGCCTTGCGGTGCTTGTCCGGGCGCTATCGCCGGCAAGCCGGCTCCTATAGGTACAGACATATTCAGAACCAGAGTCGTTTTCCATGTGTACTGGTCGCGTACTAGCTTTCCTATTGTCTCTGACCATTACAGGAGGGCAACGGATTGCTCACACTACCTCACTCCAACCGGCTGCGCGCTGGGCGCTATTCACAGTCCGGGCAAATCTATCTTCTGACCGCGGTCATTGAGGACCGCAAACCGATTTTTGCCGACTGGCAGACGGGGAGGCTGTTGGTGCAGCAATTTCGCCAGGCACAAGTTGAAGGCTTGGCTGACTCTCTGACCTGGGTGGTTATGCCGGATCACTTCCACTGGTTGATCGAGCTGAAGAACAGCACCTTGCCGGAGTTGATGCTCGCGACCAAGTCGAGGAGCGCACGCAAGATCAACGCCCGTTTGGGGCGCTCGGGAAGGCTTTGGCAAAAAGGCTTTCATGATCGTGCCATTCGCCGCGAAGAGAGTTTGCTGGCAGTTGCCCGTTACATCATAGCCAATCCGCTACGTGCTGGTTTGGTGACGCGGATACGGGATTATCCATTATGGGATGCTGCGTGGCTGGAGGATGTCGATTACAAAGAGGTGCGGCGGTGATACTGGTATCGCTATCGCCGGCAAGCCGGCTCCTACAGGTCGGTGTCTCACCGCGAAGTCTTGTGGCCGCCACAATCCGTGTAGGAGCTGGCTTGCCAGCGATGAGGCCCTTGAGCCTTGCGGTGCCTGTCCGGGCGCTATCGCCGGCAAGCCGGCTCCTACAGGTCGGTGTCTCACCGCGAAGTCTCGTGGCCGCCACGATCCGTGTAGGCGCTGGCTTGCCAGCGATGAGGCCCTTGAGCCATGCGGTGCCTGTCCGGGCGCTATCGCCGGCAAGCCGGCTCCTACAGGTCGGTGTCTCACCGCGAAGTCTCGTGGCCGCCACGATCCGTGTAGGAGCTGGCTTGCCAGCGATGAGGCCCTTGAGCCTTGCGGTGCTTGTCCGGGCGCTATCGCCGGCAAGCCGGCTCCTACAGAGAGCAATGCTGTTTTCCAGGCAATAAAAAAGCGGCCCGGATCAACCGGGCCGCCTCTTTTCCTGCAACGGAACCGTTACTGCACTTCTACCGCCAGGCTGTCGCTGATCTTTTTCTGCCAGATTGCCGGACCGGTGATGTGTACCGATTCGCCCTTGGCATCGACGGCAACCGTGACCGGCATGTCCTTGACCTCGAACTCGTAGATCGCTTCCATGCCCAGTTCGGCAAAGGCGACGACCTTGGATTTCTTGATCGCCTGGGCGACCAGGTAGGCGGCACCACCCACGGCCATCAGGTACACGGCCTTGTGGTCCTTGATCGCTTCGATGGCGGTCGGACCGCGCTCGGATTTGCCGATCATGCCCAACAGGCCGGTCTGGTCGAGGATCTGCCGGGTGAACTTGTCCATGCGCGTGGCGGTGGTCGGACCGGCTGGACCGACGACTTCTTCACGTACCGGATCAACCGGGCCGACGTAGTAGATGAAGCGACCCTTGAGGTCCACCGGCAAGGTTTCACCCTTGTTCAGCATTTCCACCATGCGCTTGTGCGCGGCGTCGCGACCGGTGAGCATCTTGCCGTTGAGCAGGACGGTTTCGCCCGGCTTCCAGCTCTGCACGTCTTCCGGGGTCAGGGTGTCGAGGTTGACACGACGGGCCGACGGACCGGCTTCCCAGACGATTTCCGGGTAGGCGTCCAGCGGTGGCGCTTCCAGCGAGGCCGGGCCGGAACCGTCGAGCACGAAGTGCGCGTGACGGGTGGCGGCACAGTTGGGGATCATGCACACCGGCAGGGAGGCGGCGTGGGTCGGGTAGTCCATGATCTTCACGTCGAGCACGGTGGTCAGGCCGCCCAGGCCCTGGGCACCGATGCCCAGCTGGTTGACCTTCTCGAACAACTCCAGGCGCATTTCTTCGATACGGTTGGACGGGCCACGCTTCTTCAACTCGTGGATGTCGATGGACTCCATCAACACTTCCTTGGCCATGACCGCGGCTTTCTCGGCGGTGCCGCCGATGCCGATGCCGAGCATGCCCGGTGGGCACCAGCCGGCGCCCATGGTCGGCACGGTCTTCAGGACCCAGTCGACGATCGAGTCGGACGGGTTGAGCATGGCCATCTTCGACTTGTTCTCGGAACCGCCGCCCTTGGCCGCTACGTCCACTTCCACGGTGTTGCCCGGAACGATGGAGTAGTGGATGACCGCCGGGGTGTTGTCCTTGGTGTTCTTGCGGGCACCGGCCGGGTCGGCCAGGATCGAGGCGCGCAGGACGTTTTCCGGCAGGTTGTAAGCGCGACGCACGCCTTCGTTGATCATGTCGTCCAGGCCCATGGTGGCGCCATCCCAGCGCACGTCCATGCCGACGCGGACGAATACGGTGACGATCCCGGTGTCCTGGCAGATCGGCCGGTGGCCGGTGGCGCACATGCGCGAGTTGATCAGGATCTGTGCCATGGAGTCACGGGCGGCCGGCGACTCTTCCCGCAGGTAGGCCTCGTGCATGGCCTGGATGAAGTCCACGGGGTGGTAGTAGGAAATGAACTGAAGGGCGTCAGCAACGCTCTGTATCAGGTCGTCTTGCTTGATCACGGTCATGGGTCGCGCTCCTCTATAAAGACGGGAACATTCAAGTAAGGTGTTTGCGACCAATGGGCGCACTGCCTCGGGGGACTGTTCAATTTTGAACGCTCCCCCGAGGCAGGGCGCCTGGGTCTGTCGAAAACATCTTTTGAGGCTGGCCGGGCACGCAGGACCGGCACAAAAAAGGCGCGGCAGTATAACCCGCCCGGCTGTCGGGCACATCCGTCAGTGGTCAAACCATGGTCGGGTGACGGTAGGCATCGTTCTTGCGTGCTCGTACAGTAGAAGCTGTACTAGTTGTAAAAAATTGAATAGTCATTTTTGATTCAGATCACTAGAGTGGCAAGTGGCCTGTACGGGAAGGAAACCCCTTGAGCCCTCAGCGCACGGTGAGTCATAGATTGACCCATAAAGCCATACAGAGTCTGTTACGCAAACGCTTTGCCCTGGCTGCCGGCACCTATGTGCTGGCATTGCTGCTGGTCTGGGCGGCGATTCTTACCGACCACTACCGAGCCAGCATCACCACGGGGTTGGTCAGTACCGGCCTGGTGATTGCCAGCCAGGGTGGACTCGGCTGGCTGTTTTTCAGTGGTCGCAACCTGCGCTTTCGCGATCCGAGCCTGACCGAGTTCCAGGTGTTGCTGGGGCTGGGCTGGCAAACCTACATGATGGCCAATCTCGAGCATGCCCGCGGCACCTTCCTGGTGTTCTACCCGTTGGTGCTGCTGTTCGGTCTGTTTCATCTGCCGCGGCGCAAATTCGTGCGTTGCGCGGTGCTGGTGTTCTTCAGCTTTGCTGCGCTGAATCTCTGGGAAGGCTATCAGTTCCGGCTGCCCGATCCCGGACTGGCGGCGTTGCAGGTCTGCGTGCTGTTCGTGGTGCTGGCGTGGTTGTGCCTGTATGCCAGTTATGTGCAGGCGTCGCGGCAACGCATGCGCCAGCGACGGTTTGCCTTGCAGGCCCACCAGGACACGCTGCGCGGGATGATGCGTCAGTTGGAAGACCTGGTCGCCACCGACGAACTGACCGGCCTGTATAATCGTCGGCACTTCCTGCGCCTGGCTTCCCGGGAACTGGAACTGATGGACCCGGATACGGTGCACGGCCTGGCGTTGATCGACCTCGATCACTTCAAGCGCATCAATGACGTCCATGGGCATGCGGCCGGTGACCAGGTGTTGCAGGCATTTGCCGGCGTGGCCGGCGCCTGTGTCCGCGAGGGCGATGTGCTGGCCCGTTATGGTGGAGAAGAATTCGTGCTGCTCTTGCCCAATGCCGATCCCGAGCGCCTGACGGCCTGCTGCGAACGCCTGCGCCTGGCCTTTACCCAGGTCGAGCTGGTCGGCGTGACGGTCAGCAACCTGAGCCTGTCGGTGGGCATGACCCTGGTGGCCGAGGACGACGATCTGGACGATGCCTTGCAGCGTGCCGACCAGGCGCTGTACCGCGCCAAGCGCGACGGGCGCAATCGCTGTTGTGCCGCCTGGGAATACAGCGATGCCTGAGTTGCGGGTCGGTGAACGCGCCTGGTCGGTGGCCATCGGCAGCAATCTGCTCGATGCCTTGAACCAGGCCGGGGTGAGGGTGCCCTACAGTTGTCGGGCGGGCAGTTGCCATGCCTGCCTGGTGCATTGTCTGCAGGGCGAGCCGCAGGACAATCAACCGGATGCCCTGACCCTTGTGCAGCGTGAACATGGCTGGCGCCTGGCCTGCCAGTGCCAGGTGCGGGAGGACCTGCGCCTGGAAGTCTTCGATCCGTTGCGGGATGGCGCCGCGGCCCATATCGCCGAACTCGACTGGTTGAGCCCGACGGTGTTGCGCCTGCGGCTGTTGCCGGAGCGTGCGCTGCGTTATCGCGCCGGCCAGCACCTGGTGCTGTGGACCATCCAGGGTGTTGCGCGGCCTTATTCATTGGCGAGTCTGCCCCAGGAAGATCGCCATCTGGAGTTTCACCTCGATTGTCGCCAGCCCGGCGAATTCAGCGACGCGGCCCGGCGCTTCAGCATCGGTGAAGTGATTCGCCTGGGTGAGTTGCGTGGCGGCGCCTTGCATTACGATCCGGACTGGCATGCGCGGCCACTCTGGTTGCTGGCGGCCGGTACCGGTCTCGGGCCGTTGTGGAGTGTGTTGCGCGAAGCCTTGCGTCAGGGCCATGAAGGACCGATCCGTCTCGTGCACCTGGCCCATGATCGTCAGGAGCACTACCTGGCCGCCGAGCTGGCCGAACTGGCTGCAGCCCATGACAATGTCACGGTCGAATACCTGGTCGGGGCCGAACTGCCGGAGTTTCTGGCCAAACTGCGGCTTGTCTCGCGACAAACCCTGGCTCTACTCTGTGGTGCTCCGGCCAGTGTCGAGGCCTTTGCCAAACGCCTGTACCTGGCCGGATTGCCGCGCAATCAACTGCTGGCGGATGTCTTCCTGCCGCGGGGTTGAACGCCGGGGGCTTTTTAAAATTGAGAGCCCAAAACAGAGAGCCTCAAACAGAACGTCCATAACAAGAGAGCCGTGATGACTGACGCGATTGTAATTGAGCGCGAAGGCGGTCTGCTGACCCTGCGCCTGAACCGTGCCGACAAGAAGAACGCCCTGACTCGCGCCATGTACAGCCGGCTGGGCCAGGCATTGCGCCAGGCCGACGAGGACCCGGCGATCAGGGCGGTGCTGATTCGCGGCAGTGAAGAGTGTTTTACCAGCGGCAACGATATCGCCGATTTTCTCGAAGAGCCGCCGAGCGACCTCGACAGCCCGGTCTTCCATTTCATGCGCAGCCTGCTCGATTGCCGCAAGCCGCTGGTCGCCGCCGTGGCGGGACCGGCGGTGGGGATCGGCACGACCTTGCTGCTGCACTGCGACCTGGTCTATGTCAGCGCCGACGCGCGGCTGCGGATGCCGTTCGTCAACCTGGGCCTGTGCCCGGAATTCGGTTCCAGCCTGTTGCTGCCGCGCCTGGTCGGCCATGCCCGGGCTGCCGAGCTGTTGCTCCTGGGCGAAGGCTTCAGCGGGGAACAGGCGGCGGCCTGGGGGCTAGCGACAGCGGCTTTGCCGAGTGGGGCCGAGACGCTGGCCAAGGCCAGGGAAGCGGCACTGCGTTTCGAGCAGCTGGCGCCGGCCGCGGTACAGATCAGCAAGGAACTGATGAAGGCCCCGGACCGCGAGCAACTGCGCAAGGTGGTGGAGGCCGAGGGCGAGTTGTTTGTTCAGCGCTTGCGTTCGCCCGAGGCGATTGCCGCACTGTCGGGATTCATGGCCAAGCGCTGAAGGAATGTCTGGAGAGGGTTTCTCCCGGCATTAAAAAAGCCTCGCGGCAGTCATGCTGCGGCGAGGCTTCGGGTACGGCGTCAGGTCACTCAGACCATCGGGTCGCCGACATGCAGGATCTTCATGCCGTTGGTGCCGCCGATGGTGTGGTAGCTGTCGCCCTTGGTCAGGATGACCCAGTCGCCCTGCTCGACCACGCCACGCTTGAGCAGCTCGTCCACCGCGGCCTGGCTGACTTGCTCAGGCGGCAGTGAAGCCGGGTCGAACGGTACGGTGTAGACGCCGCGGAACATCGCTGCGCGAGCCTGGGTTTCACGGTGCGGGGAGAACGCGTAGATCGGCACGGACGAACGGATCCGCGACATGATCAACGGCGTGTAGCCGCTTTCGGTCAGGGCGATGATCGCCTTGACGCCCGGGAAGTGGTTGGCGGTGTACATGGCGGCCAGGGCAATGCTCTGGTCGCAGCTTTCGAAGACCTTGCCGATACGGTGGCTGGAGGTCTTGCTGGTCGGGTGCTTTTCCGCACCGACACAGATACGCGCCATGGCCTGCACGGCTTCCAGCGGGTAGGCACCGGCGGCGCTTTCAGCCGACAGCATGACGGCGTCGGTGTAGTCCAGTACGGCGTTGGCGACGTCGGACACTTCGGCGCGGGTCGGCATCGGGTTCTGGATCATCGACTCCATCATCTGGGTCGCAACGATCACGGCCTTGTTGTGGCGGCGTGCATGCAGAATGATTTTCTTCTGGATGCCCACCAGCTCGGCGTCGCCGATTTCCACACCGAGGTCCCCACGGGCAACCATGACGGCGTCGCTGGCCTTGATCAGGCCGTCGAGGGTTTCGTCGTCGGCCACGGCTTCGGCGCGCTCGATCTTCGCCACCAGCCAGGCAGTACCGCCGGCTTCGTCGCGCAGTTTGCGGGCGTACTCCATGTCGGCGGCGTCGCGTGGGAAGGAAACCGCGAGGTAGTCCACTTCCATTTCAGCGGCGAGCTTGATGTCTGCCTTGTCCTTTTCGGTCAGGGCCGGAGCGGTCAGGCCGCCACCGCGACGGTTGATACCCTTGTGGTCCGACAGCGGGCCACCGATGGTCACGGTGCAACGCAGTTCGGTGTCGGTCGCGGTGTCGACGCGCATGACCACGCGACCGTCGTCGAGCAGCAGCTCGTCGCCCACGCCGCAATCCTTGACCAGATCCGGGTAGTCGATACCGACGACCTGCTGGTTGCCTTCGGTCAGCGGATGGCTGGTGGAGAAGGTGAATTGATCACCGATCTTCAGCTCGATACGCTTGTTGGCGAATTTGGCGATACGGATCTTCGGGCCCTGCAGGTCACCCAGGAGCGCGACGAAGCGCCCGTGCTTGGCCGCAAGGTCGCGGACCAGCTTGGCGCGAGCCTTGTGCTCGTCGGGGGTGCCGTGGGAAAAGTTCAGGCGGGCGACGTCCAGGCCAGCCAGAATCAGCTGTTCCAGAACTTCCGGCGAGTTGCTGGCCGGGCCCAGTGTGGCGACGATTTTAGTACGACGAACGGACATGCAGAGACTCCTGAGTTCAAGCGCAACGAGAGGCTACTATGGTCCTGTGCTGTAGTCATTGTTCATTTGCACTACTTTTCGGCGAAGAAGTTTTTTTCGGATATGTTGTTTGACGAACACTCTGAAGATTTTCGCCGACAGGTCGATACACTGCCAGGAACAGGAGATATCCATGCGAATTTTGCTCGTTTTAGTCTTGGCCGCCAGTGTCGTCGGTTGCACCCGCTGGTCTATGAACAGCCACCTGAACAATGCCTACCGCTCCTATGACCGGGGCAATTGCGAAGACGTGATGCTGCAACTGTCCCAGGTCGATCGTGAGAGCCGTACCCGGCCCTACGTCCAGCCGGAAGTGTCGATGCTTCGCGGCCAGTGCCTGGAGCGCCAGAAACTGTTCGTCGACGCGGCACAGACCTATCGGTTCATCATCACCCAGTTCCCGTATAGCGAGTACGCCTACCGTGCCCAGGCCCGCCTGGATACCTTGCGCCAGTTGGGGCATGCCGACGGTGCGGTCCCGGCCCAGCCAAGACCGGCAGCTTTGTAATGATGGCTGCAATATAAGCTGGCTCTCTGCCAGCTTTCAGCTACAGTTCGGGTGTATGGTTTGAGTTTTATCAATTCATTCGAGTTGAAAACCATGGCTCGGTAGATGTAATGCGATAGGGCGATCCGCTGCCGTCGCGCCGAGGCCAAGGGAGAGCGGGCCTGCCGGCCCTGCTCCGAAGCACTAGCGCGGCCATGCTTAATGGTCTTGTATAGCGATCATCGACATGCCTACCGACCGTCGTATCGAGCGGCACCAGTTGCCGTACTTCCTGAAAGTGTTCAACCGCTTCACCGACAAGCCCATAGGCTATCTGGGCAATGTTTCCGACGAAGGGCTGATGCTGATCAGCCAGTTGCCGCTGTTGGTGAATGCGGACTTCAAGCTGCAACTCAAACTCCCCGGAACGGATGACACGGTCCAGTTCATCGATCTGGATGCCCGTTGTCTCTGGTCCCATGAAGAGGTCACGCCGGGTTATTACGACTCGGGCTTTGTCCTGTCCGAGCCTCCCGAGGCGTATCAGAAACTGGTGGATGCGTTGCAGCACTACTTCAGCTTTTATCCGTTGGAGGCTTCGGCATAGCGGGCAAACCCTCCGGCTTCAGAGGGTCCCGGCTTTCTTCCAGCTGAGGTAGCGACTGACCAGCTCGGCGCCGAGTTCGCTAGGGCGCGCATCGAGCACGGGAACCCCATGGGCGTTGAGGCGCTCATGCAGGTTGGCCCGGGCATTCAGGTAGTCGACCGTGCCGCAGTAGGCGAGGGCTTCGGGCAGGGTCTGGACCGGGCTCTGGCGCAACTGGTCGAGGATTTCCTCGCGCAGGCTGGCGACCAGTACCCGGTGCTGGCGGCCCAGGCGCTTGACCGCGGTCAGCAGTTCTTCGTCGTCTTCATCCCGCAGGTTGGTTACCAGCACCACCAGGGCCCGACGCTTTTGCCGGGCCAGGACCTGGCTGGCGGCGGCCTGGTAATCCGCCGGTCGCTGGCTGCTGTCCAGGTCGTAGACCGCATTGAGCAGCAGGTTGAGCTGACCCTGGCCTTTGACTGGTGACAGGAAACGTGGCTGATCACCGGCAAAAGTGCTCAGGCCGACCGCGTCGCCCTGGCGCAGGGCCACGTAACTGAGCAACAGGCAGGCGTTGAGGGCGTGATCGAAGTGCGCCAGCTCGCCGTCCTGGCTGCGCATGCGGCGTCCGCAGTCGAGCATGAAGATGATCTGCTGGTCGCGTTCATCCTGGTACTCCCGGGCAATCGGTGTGCGCTGCCGGGCTGTGGCTTTCCAGTCGATCTGGCGCAGGCTGTCGCCTTCGCGAAATTCACGTAACTGGTTGAACTCCAGGCCCAGGCCACGCCGTTGGCGCTGGCGCACGCCGAGTTGGCTGAGCCAGTTATCCACCGCCAGCAGCCGTGCGCCATAGAGCCGGGCGAAGTCGGGGTAGACCCGGGTGGCGTCGTCGAGCGCCAGATAACGCCGTTGCGACCAGAGGCCCAGCGGACTGGGCAGGCTGATTTCGCAGCGCTCGAAGGTGAAATGCCCACGGCGCAGGGGGCGCACGCGGTAACCCAGCTCACTTTTTTTCCCGGGTTGCAGGGTGATGGACTGCGGCAGGTGCTCGAAAGCCACGCCGTCGGGGACATGGTCGAACACCTGCAGCTGCAGTTCATCCGGATAATCGTGCTGCAGCTCGATGCGCACCTCGCCCCAGCGGCCCAGGGCCAGGCTGCCGGGCATCTGCCGTTGCAGGCGTGGCGAGGGCAGGCGTCGCAGCCGCGCGGCGTCCAGCACGGCCAGCAGCAACAGTGCCAGCAACAGCCCCCAGCCAATCGCATCGAGGCTTTCCGGCACCCCGACGGCCAGGGCCTTGAGCACCCCGAGAAGGATCCCGAGCCCGAGCAGTACGCCCAGCCAGATCAGCAATAGCCGTGAGGGTTTCATCGTTCGCGGTTACTCACAGGCGCGGCGCCGGAACCTGGTCGAGCAGTTGCCTGAGCACCTGTTCGACCGACAGACCTTCTATATCCAGTTCCGGGGCGATACGCACCCGATGGCGCAGGACGGCCAGCGCACAGCCTTTTACATCGTCCGGTATGACGAAATCGCCGCCGCGCAACAAGGCTCGTGCCCGTGCGCCGCGGACCAGGGCGATCGAGGCACGGGGGCCGGCGCCGAGCGTCAGGCCGGGCCAGGTACGGGTGGCGCGGGCGAGGCGCACGGCATAGTCGAGGACCTGTTCGTCCAGCGGCAGGTCGCTGGCGATACGTTGCAGGGCCAGCACATCCTTGGCTTGCAGCACGGTGCGCAGCGGTTGCACGTCGAGCATGTCGGCCTTGGTCGAGCGGGTGACCTGGCGGACCATGTTCAACTCCTGCTCGGCCTCGGGATAGTCCATGCGCAGCTTGAGCATGAAGCGGTCCAGTTCGGCCTCGGGCAGCGGATAGGTGCCTTCCTGTTCGATCGGGTTCTGGGTGGCCAGCACCATGAACGGCTGGGCAATCGGCAGGGCACGACCCTCGAGGGTGACCTGGCGCTCCTGCATGGCTTCGAGCAGTGCCGCCTGGGTTTTCGCCGGTGCCCGGTTGATCTCGTCGGCCAGCAGCAGGTTGGTGAACAGCGGGCCCTTGCGCAATTTGAACTGCTCGGTCTGCAGGTCGTAGACGGCATGTCCGGTAACATCGCTGGGCATCAGGTCCGGGGTGAACTGAATTCGTGCGAAGTCGCCACCGAAGCAGCGGGCCAGGGCTCGTACCAGGAGGGTCTTGCCGAGCCCGGGAACGCCTTCGAGTAAGACATGGCCGCCGGCGATCAGCGCGGTGAGGACATCGTCGATGACCGCGTCCTGGCCGATCAGCGCCTTTTGCAGTTCGTGGCGTACGGCCTGGGCCAACTGGCTGGCGCGATGGCGCTGCTGGAGGGCATGGGCCTCGGCGTCGACCGCCGGTGCCGGTTCCGTTGGATGTTCGCTCATAGGGCATTCCTGAGGGTTTGCAGGTGGGCGACCTGGCGGCTGAAGTCAGCGCTGGAAAGGCGCTGTTTCGGGCGTGGGCGCAAAGCCTGGCTGATGGCACTGGTGGGTTGGCGGGTCAGGCGCGCAAGCACCTGCCACTGGTCGGCAACGCCGAGCCGTTCGAATCCGGGATGTCGTCTGCGGGCACGGCGCAGGATGTCTTGTTGCAGGGCTTGCAGCAGAGCGTCCTGGCCGTTGCGCCGAAGCAGGAAGTCGGCACTGGCCCGCAGGTGCTCCTGCAATTGTCGACGGGCCTTCGAGGCCGGTGTCTGCAACGGGCCCTGGCGCAGGCCGATGTGCCACAACCACAGGGCGACCAGGGCGGCGAGTGCTACCAGTGCCTGGGGGAAATAGCGCAGCAACAGGCTGAGCAGGTTGTCGTGGTCGGTGTTGAACAGCAGCGTGACATCGCTGTCCTGGCTCAGGTACCAAAGTAGCCAGGCGTTGTCGTAGCGCCCGATGGCGGCGTTGGTCCAGAGGTCGGCGTCGGTGAGGACGGTGACCGAGCCGAGGCCGTAGTTCATTTGCATCAGGTGTGTGGAGGTGGCACTGCTGGCCCAGGATTGCACCAGGTTCTTCGGGTCGGACAGGTGGAAGGCCGTGTCGAAACTGAAGTAGGCCGGAGCGTCTTCGTCCTCCAGGTACATCCGGGTCAGTTGCGGGTAGTACTTGTCCTCGGGCTCGGGGCCGTCGCCCTTGAGGTCCTTGCTCATAGACTGGCGCAGTTGCACGCGGTCCAGCAGCAGGTCGCCGCTACGTCCTTGGCGCGGGTCCCAGAGGGCTTCGGCAACGAACAGCAGGCGACCGCCGGCCCGGGCCCAGTTGAGCAACTGGTCGGCCTGGCGCGGGGTCATGTCCGAGCGATCGCCGAGCAGCATCAGGCTATGGTGGCGCGGGTCCAGATCCGGGAGGATTCGCAGGTCGTTGGCGTGGTGGACGTCAAGGCCGTGCTGGCGCAGGAAGTTTTCCGCGGCTAGGTAGGGATAGGCGCGGGCTTCGGGGGACGGGCCATGGTCGATGACCACCGGGTAGGGCACCGCCTTGTGATACAGGTACAGGCCCAGGCCGAGCAGCAGGGCGCCGATCAGCAAGGCTGCGAGCAGTGGCCAGCGACGCTTCATGAGCGGCCCCCGGGGCCGAACAGCTGGCGCCAGCCGTTGCACAATTCCTGTTGCAGTTCAGGCGAGGGCAGGCGGTGGCCATAGGCAAGATTCTGCCAGTGGCGGGTGAGGTTCTGGCTGAACGCCTGCAGTGCCGGTTGCCGCAAGTGCGCGACCCGCTCCAGTACCTGGCCCTCGGTGTCGGCATTTTTCAAGGGCACCTGGAAGTCGTGCAGCAGCCGGCTCAGCAAGCCGCGGTAGAGCAGGCTCATGGCTTCGCGAGGCTGACTGGGCCAGAGGGCTTCAGCATGGGCGGCGATGTCCTCGGGCAGGCTCTCGGTCGCCAGGTCGAGCCCGAACAGTTGAGCCGGCGCGCCGGGGCGAGGTTTTGCCGCCGGGTTCGGACGCCGGCTGACAAAGGCTTGCAACCAGTCGCGATAACGCCAGATCAACCAAGCTACCAGCCCGAAGGCGCAGCCCCACAGCAGCACTGTCAGACCGTCGGCCAGTCCGTTGAAGGTGCGGCTGTCGAGGTTGCCCAGCAGCCTCTGCAACCAGCCGGGCGCAGTCTTTTCGTCCTTGGCCGAGGTGTCTCCCAGACGCCAGCGGGTGATGGTTTCGCGGTTCTTGAAGGGCGCTGCATCCAACTGTGCCTGGATCGAGTCGTGGGCCGCCTGGCTGGTCAGCGGCTGTTGCAGCAGGCGTGGGCTGTCCGGAGCCGCTGGTACGGCGGCCATGACCGGAGCGGGTAGGGTGATCAGTAGCAGGCCGGTGACCATCAGGCCGGCAACCACGGGCGCCAGGCGTTGGCGCAATTGACGGAAGATCAGCTCGATGTCCCAGGCTTCCAGCACGGTGCGTCGGTTGAGGTAGAGGCTGAAGCCGCAGGCGATGTAGATCGGCTCCCAGACAATCAGCACCAGCACATAGAACAGGTTGGTCAGGTGTTCCAGCCACAACCAGCCGTGCCGGGCGGCGAACACCAGTTTCTGCCAGTTCCAGTCGAGCTCGATCTGCCGTGGCAGCAGCAGATAGAACAACGCCATGCAGCCGATCCACAGGACTGACTCCAGGTGCACGCCGATCAATGTCAGCCAGCGCGCGCCCCGGTTGGCCCGTGGCAGCAGGACGCGCAGGCGCTGTTGCCGGGCTTGCCCGCCCAGGCCTTCGAGTTGTTGCACCGGCAGGGTGAAACTGCGGCTCAGGCCCAGCCGGCGCCAGGTCAGGCTCGCCAGCAGTTGTGGTTTCAGCAGGCCGGGCCAGGCTTTAAGAGCCTGTTTCAGATCCGGGGTATCGCCGAACAGGGCCTTGGACAGGATATGCAGCGGCAGGCGTTCAAAGGCCGGTTTCAGCCACCAGAACAGCAGCAGGGCGATCGATGGATGCTCCCACAGCAGCAGGCTCAGCAAGGCAAAGACCGGTACGGTGATGATTGCCCAACTGGCCATCAGCAAGCCCCGGTGCTGCCTGGCCAGCAGGATACCGAGGTCCATGGCTTCCCAGGCACTGCGTGGACGGATGGCGACGCTGGCGTCAGTCAGGCGCATGACGACTCCGTCCGGCAAACAGCAGGTAAGCCGCCACCAACAACCACAAGCCCGCGCCCACCAGGTACTTGACCCGCAACGTCGGCTGGGGTCGGGAGGACCAGTAGGCTTCGATAAAGGCGGCAATCAGCAGGAACAGGATCACGCCGGCAATCATCTGGATGCTGCTTTTCGCCGCCAGGCGCAGGGCCTCGCCCCGGCTCAGGCGGCCTGGCGCCACCAGCGACCAGCCCAATTGCAGTCCGGCGGCACCGGCCAGGGCGATGGCGGTCAGTTCGAAGGCGCCATGGGCGATGACAAAGGACCAGAAGGTCTGGCCGAAGCCGATCTGGGTCAGGTGCCCGGCGACCGCACCGATGGTCAGGCCGTTGAACAGCAGGAAGAACAGGCTGCCCAGGCCGAACAGCAAGCCGCCGGCAAAGGTCTGAAAGGCAATGCCGATGTTGTTCATGATGTAGTAGCCGAACATCGCCCAGTCTTCGCTGGAGGCGCGCGCGGCGGTGCGTCCCAGCCGGCTGGCGGCGGGGTCGTACATGTTCTGCATGTCGGCGACCTGCTGCGGGCTGACGATGCTGTAGATCAGGTCCGGGAACAGATAGACCAGCACGCCGATCAGCAGCAGGCTGGCAAAGAACAGCAGGCCGGCGACCAGGACAAAGGGCCACTGCCGGCGTACCAGGCGTGGGAAGTCGGCGAGGATGAATCCCAGCAACTGGCTGCCCAGGCGACTGCGATGCCGGTAAAGCTGTTGGTGTCCGCGCAAGGCCAACTGTTGCAACGGGTCCACCAGGTGACTGCTGTAGCCGCGCTCCTGGGCCAGTGCGAGTTGATGGCACAGGCGCCGATAGGCCGCGGGGAACTGTGTCGAGGTGTCGGCCTTGGCCTTGCCGCGTTCCAGCTGTTCGAGCAGGTGAGCGAACTGTTGCCACTCGGGCTGATGGCGGCTTTCGAAGAGGCTCTGTTTCATGTTGGGCCTAACAGACCACGGGCGATGCCGTTCAGTTCGGTCACGGCCAGGGAGGGCGGGACCCGCAGCGCCGGGGCAAGGAGGCCGGCCAGTTCATCGACGCGCTCGGCGGACAGTTCGCCCTGGCGCTCGGCAAAACTCAAGAGGGCCCGTTGTTCATTCAGGCGCAGGGCGAACACCGGGGTTCTCGGCACCGCTTCGGGTAGGGTCGGGCGCGACAACGGTTGTTCGCGGTAGATCACCAGCGTGCCGCCGGCCAGGTCACCCAGGCGCTTGAAGGTCGGATGCTGCAGGCAACTGAGGGCGCCCAGGCAATAGCCGAACGGCAACATGTCGACGAAACGCAGGAGGTTGCGGGTCAGCGAGGCGGACCAGCCGACCGGCGTGCCGTCATCGTGTACCACCCGCAGGCCCATCAGCTGTTTACCGGGCGAGCGGCCCTGGTTGAGCACTTCGAACAGCACCATGTACCACCAGCTGACCAGGAACAGCAGGATCGAGCCGAGGCCTGCGCCGAGCTTGTCCAGCAGGGTCAGCACCGACAGCAGGGCGCCCAGTATCACACCGCGTACACCGAGGTCGATGGCGAACGCGACCGCGCGCACCGGCAGGCCGGCCGGGCGCAGGGGCAGGTCGATACCTTCCGGGGTCTCGACCTGGTAACGGGTATCCAGTGGCGTTTGCAGCGGCACATTCCTTGTAGGGCTTGAAGTCGGCGGCATGGCTGCCATGTCGGTAGGGACTTGTCGGCCGATCCTAGCCAGCGCTGCCGGGCGAAGCAACCGAACTCTGCAATCGACTGTATATATAAGTTGACCCGGGTGACTGGCCCGGAGGGCTATCGAACGCCTAGACTGCCCCGGTCTTCTGTTCAGGAACACGCCGTGACCACCATCTTCTGGTACGACTACGAAACCACCGGGATCAATCCGCGCTGCGACCGCGCCTTGCAGGTGGCGGGCATCCGTACCGATGCCGAGCTCAACGAGATCGACGAGCCGGTCAACCTCTACTGCCGGCCCAGCGAGGATATCCTGCCGCATCCGGCAGCCTGCATGATTACCGGCATCACACCCTCGCAACTGGCCAGTCAGGGGCTGGCGGAGGCCGATTTCATGACCCGGGTGCACGCCCAGTTGGCGCAACCGGGAACCTGTGGGGCCGGCTACAACACCCTGCGCTTCGATGACGAGGTGACGCGTTACAGTCTGTACCGAAACTTCTTCGATCCCTATGCGCGGGAATGGCAGGGCGGCAACAGTCGCTGGGACCTGATCGACGTGGTGCGTGCCGCCTATGCACTGCGGCCCCAGGGCATTGTCTGGCCGGAGGAAGACGGGCGGGTAACGTTGCGGCTGGAGCGACTGACGGCCGCCAATGGCATCGATCACGGCCATGCCCACGAGGCCTTGTCCGATGTCCGCGCGACCATCGCCCTGGCTCGGCTGATCCGTGAGAAGCAGCCGAAGCTGTATGACTGGCTTTTCCAGCTGCGCAGCAAACAGCGGGTGCTGGACCAGATTCGCCTGCTGCAACCGATGGTGCATATTTCCGGGCGTTTTTCCGCCGCCCGCAACTACCTGGGCGTGGTCTTGCCATTGGCCTGGCATCCGCGCAATCGCAATGCGCTGATTGTCTGTGACTTGCATCAGGATCCGCAGCCGTTGCTGGACCTGGACGCCGAATCGCTGCGCCAGCACTTGTATACCCGTCATGAACACCGAGTTGACGGGCAACTGCCGGTGCCGCTCAAGTTGATTCACGTCAATCGCTGCCCGGTGGTGGCGCCGATGACGGTGTTACGGGGAGAAGATCAGCGGCGCCTGCAACTCGACATGGCGCTCTATGAGGCCCGTCGCCTGCGACTTAATGACACACAGGAAGTTTGGCGGGACAAAGTCCAGGCGATTTATGCGGCAGAAGACTTCACCCCCTGTGAAGACCCCGAGCAGCAGTTATACGACGGTTTTCTTGGTGATCGGGACCGCCGCTTATGTGAACAAGTACGCGGCGCGGGGCCGGAGCAATTGACACGGGAGCAATGGCCTTTCGATGATGAGCGCTTGCCGGAATTATTATTCCGTTATCGCGCACGTAACTTTCCCGATACCTTGAGCGAAGAAGAGCAACAGCGTTGGCAGACATTCTGTCGGCAGCGCTTGAGTGAATCGAGCTGGGGCGCGCCAAATACCCTGGCGGGATTTAGCCAAGCGCTTACGAGCTGTTTGACCAATGCCACGCCTGAGCAGGCACAAGTGCTCGGTGAATGGCAGCGCCATGCACTCTCTTTGTGCACTCGTTTTAACATTCCGCTGGATTGAGCGGGCGACGGATTAAATCGAGGTAATAAAAAACGCCAGCAAGCTGGCGTTTTTTCTGCGTCGCAAACAGCTCTGCGACGGGTATTTCGCTTAGCCCAGCAGAGTGGCCCAGCCTTCAACCACGTCACCGCCCCACTTGGCTTTCCACTCTTTCAGAGTCTTGTGGTTGCCACCTTTGGTTTCGATGACTTCACCGTTGTGCGGGTTTTTGTATTGCTTGACCTTGCGCGCACGCTTGGTGCCAGTAGTTTTTACCGCGCCGCCACGTGGGGCTTTTTCTTTGGCCTGTGGGTCCAGGATCAACTGGCAGTCGCGCAGCGACTTGGCGTGCTTGGCCAGCAAGGCGCGCAGTTCTTTTTCGAATTCCATTTCTTTTTTCAGGGCGCCGTCTTTTTCCATCGCTGCCATCTGAGCTTGCAGTTCTTTGATAGCTTCTTCTGTGGCGCGATATTTGGTGATCAGGGACATGAGGACTACCTTATGTGAGTCGTGTATGGCGGGGTACAGTGTCGCAATAGTAGTCAGACAGTTTGCCCAAGTAAACATTTAAGCGAATGTTTGTTGCATTTAATTTTTGAACTTTGCAGGTGGGTGATGTGCACCTGTTAGATGTTCTGCCCGGGACGCTTGAGAATAGTCCCGGGAGTGGGCTGTTGAACTATCGAAACTGCCGACTGTTTCAGTTGGTGTCGCGAGCCCTGTGGTGTTGTCAAGGCCCGCGGGCCGCCTGTTGCAGCGCACATTGCAAGGAATACTGCAGTTTTGCCGCGCACTCGCTAGAATGGCGGCCTTTGCGAAGTTCTGGAGTTTTTCCCTCATGCGCACTTTCCGGCTGGTGATCGCTTGCCCCGACCGCGTTGGCATCGTTGCCAAAGTCAGTAACTTTCTGGCGTCCTACAACGGTTGGATCACTGAAGCGAGCCATCACTCCGACAACCTCAGCGGCTGGTTCTTCATGCGTCACGAGATTCGTGCCGACAGCCTGCCGTTTGGCCTGGACGCTTTCCGAGAGGCATTTGCGCCGATCGCCGAAGAGTTCTCCATGACCTGGCGCATCACCGACACCGAACAGAAGAAACGCGTGGTCTTGATGGCCAGCCGCGAATCCCATTGCCTGGCCGACCTGCTGCACCGCTGGCACAGTGATGAACTCGATTGCGAGATCGCCTGCGTGATTTCCAACCACAACGATTTGCGCAGCATGGTCGAGTGGCACGGTATTCCTTATTACCACGTGCCGGTGAACCCGCAGGACAAGGAGCCGGCATTCGCCGAAGTGTCACGCCTGGTCAAGCATCATGATGCCGATGTGGTGGTGCTGGCGCGCTACATGCAGATCCTGCCGCCGGAACTGTGCAGCGAATACGCGCACAAGGTCATCAATATCCACCACAGCTTCCTGCCTTCGTTCGTCGGTGCCAAGCCTTACCACCAGGCGTCCCTGCGTGGGGTGAAATTGATCGGTGCGACTTGCCACTACGTGACCGAAGAGCTGGATGCCGGTCCGATCATCGAACAGGATGTGGTGCGTGTGAGTCACAGTGATAGCATCGAGGACATGGTACGTTTCGGCCGTGATGTCGAGAAGATGGTGCTGGCCCGTGGCCTGCGTTATCACCTGGAAGACCGTGTGCTGGTGCACGGTAACAAGACTGTGGTGTTCTGACCGCCCGTCGACGGGCCGGGAGGTTTGGTGATGGGCGATCCACTCGACAAGGCCACCTCCAAGGCGCCGCCGACCCTGGGGGAAGGCTGTCTGAGCCGCTATGACCCCGAAGCCATGAGCAGTGAGGACGGTACTGAGTTTCCCGGTGCCGCCGAACTGTGGCAGCAGTTGCAGGAAGAGTCCGAGACGATTTCCGTTGATGTTTCCCCAGGTCCGCTAAAATCCTAGAGGTTTATCTGCGCGACCAACCCTGGGTGACGATATGACGGATCCTGCACAACTTGTTTTCGGCGCCGACCCGACGGGCCAGCCCATTGGCCAGGCCATGCGCCTGGCCAATCGTCACGGCCTTATCGCCGGAGCCACCGGGACCGGCAAGACCGTGACCCTGCAACGCCTGGCCGAAGCCTTCAGCGACGCCGGTGTCGCGGTGTTCGCGGCGGATATCAAGGGGGATCTCTGTGGTCTGGGCGCACCGGGCAATCCCCAGGGCAAGGTGGCCGAGCGCATCGCCGGCATGCCCTGGCTGGATTACCAGGCCAGGGCTTATCCGGTGACCTTGTGGGATATCCATGGACAATCCGGTCATCCGTTACGCACGACCCTGAGCGAAATGGGGCCGTTGTTGATCGGTGCGTTGCTGGAACTGACGGACAGCCAGCAATCGGCCTTATATGCCGCGTTCAAGGTGGCCGATCGCGAAGGCCTGTTGTTGCTCGACCTGAAGGACCTCAAGGCACTGCTCAATCACCTCAAGGATCACCCCGAGCTGCTGGGCGAGGATGCCGCGCTGATGACCACCGGTTCCAGTCAGGCGCTGTTGCGGCGCCTGGCGACCCTGGAACAGCAGGGCGCCGAAGCGCTGTTCGGCGAGCCGGCCTTGCAGTTGGAAGATATCCTGCAACCGGCCAGCGATGGACGTGGGCGGATCCACCTGCTCGATGCCAGTCGCCTGGTGCACGAGGCGCCCAAGGTCTACGCAACGTTCCTGCTGTGGCTGCTGGCCGAACTGTTCGAGCAATTGCCCGAGCGCGGTGATGCGGACAAACCGCTGCTGGCGCTGTTTTTCGATGAAGCACACCTGTTGTTCGCCGGCACCCCGAAAGCCTTGCAGGATCGGCTGGAGCAGGTGGTCCGGCTGATTCGCTCGAAAGGCGTCGGGGTGTACTTCGTCACGCAATCGCCGGGTGACCTGCCGGATACGATCCTGGCGCAGTTGGGGCTGCGGATCCAGCATGGGCTGCGGGCCTTCACGGCCCGTGAGCAGAAGTCGCTGCGGGCGGTCGCCGAGGGCTTTCGGCCCAATCCGGCGTTCGAGGCCCTGGCGGTACTGACCGAACTGGGGATTGGCGAGGCGTTGGTGGGCACCCTGCAGGACAAGGGCACGCCGGAGATGGTCCGGCGGGTGCTGATCGCGCCTCCGCAATCGCGCATCGGTCCGTTGAGCGAAGCCGAGCGAGCGGCCCTGGTCGCCGGGTCGGCACTGCTGGGTCGTTATGACAAACCTGTCGATCGTGAGTCGGCCTATGAAATCCTGATGGCGCGCAAGGCGCCGATCACCGAAGCACCGGCACCTGCCGGCGAAGCGGCGCAAGAGCCGAGCCTCGCGGACAAGGCTGGCGAGTTCCTCGGAACGGCGGCGGGGCAGGCGCTGAAGTCCGCCATGCGCCAGGCCGCGAATCAGTTGGGGCGACAGTTGGTCCGTGGCTTGATGGGCTCGTTGCTCGGTGGCAACAAGCGCCGTTGAGTGCTCAGGCCTTGGGCCTGGCGTGGCTGGCCAGGCGTTCGAGGGCCGCACGCAGGTTCGGATCGCTGATGCCGTCGGCGGTATCCTGGATGGTCTGCGCGGCATTGATCGACAGGTCCATGGTGTGGCCGGCCGCGCCCTGCTGGACGGTCGGCGGTTGTACCTTGAACAGGATGCGGTTCAGGCCGATGAACACATCGAACGCCTGCAATTGTCGTTGCAGGCGTTTTTGCTGGTAGCGCAGGCGGGTCGCCCAGTGCCCGTCGGTGACGATCAACAGCAGGCTGCCTTCGCGCCAGGAGGCTACATGACAGTGCTCGCGGGCCGCGGGCTGCAGCTGGCTTTCCACCAGGCGCTGCAGGTGGGCGAGGCGTTGTGCATGGCTGAAAATCGCTTTCAGCGGTTTGGCTTCGCGAAGCAGGACGGCGGGTGCCCGGGCGGTGAGTGGGCGAAATGCCATGATTCAGACACCTGAAGTAACAGAGCAGCCATGGTAGCAGAAACGGCCAGGGCAGCCGGCCCCCATTGATGCAGACCGGCTTTGCCCCTAAAGTCTGCAACCAGTTTCCGGGCTTGATGGCTTGAAGTTCGGGAAAAAGACCTTATTTTAGAGTGGCCCCGTCAAAGCGCAGTGCCAGCATCGTGGAATAACGCCACTTTCCTCACCACCGTTTCCGGGTAGAATGCTCGTTCGCATGCGGCCATGAGGGCTGCTCGGGCGACTCACGGGGCCGCCCTCCATCCCTATGTGTGGAAGAACCTGCCGATATGTTTGCGCCTTTGTTAAAGAAACTTTTTGGAAGCAAGAACGAGCGTGAAGTCAAACGCATGCTCAAGACGGTACAGATCGTCAATGCCTTCGAAGAGCAAATGGTGGCCCTTTCGGATGAGCAATTGCGCGCCAAGACCGAAGAGTTCAAGGCCCGCTTAGCCAAAGGTGAAACCCTCGACAAGATCCTGCCGGAAGCTTTTGCGGTCGCCCGTGAAGCCGGCAAGCGGGTCATGGGCATGCGCCACTTCGACGTACAATTGATCGGCGGCATGACCTTGCACGAAGGCATGATCGCCGAGATGCGTACCGGTGAGGGTAAAACCCTGGTAGCCACCCTGGGCGTCTACCTCAACGCGCTGTCCGGCAAGGGCGTGCACGTGGTGACGGTGAACGACTACCTGGCCCGCCGTGACGCCAACTGGATGCGTCCGCTCTATGAGTTCCTCGGCCTGACGGTCGGCGTGGTCACGCCGTTCCAGCCGCCGGAAGAGAAGCGTGCGGCCTACGCCGCCGATATCACCTACGGCACCAACAACGAATTCGGTTTCGACTACCTGCGCGACAACATGGCGTTCAGCATGGAAGAGAAGTTCCAGCGCGAGCTGAACTTCGCCGTGATCGACGAAGTCGACTCCATCCTGATCGACGAGGCCCGTACCCCGCTGATCATCTCCGGCCAGGCCGAAGACAGCTCGCGTCTGTACACCGAGATCAACAAGCTGATCCCGCGCCTGACCCAGCACATCGAGGAAGTCGAAGGCGTGGTGACCAAGGAAGGTCACTTCAGCATCGACGAGAAGACCCGCCAGGTCGAGTTGAACGAAGCCGGTCACCAGTTCATCGAAGAGATGCTGACCCAGGTCGGCCTGCTGGCCGAAGGCGAGAGCCTGTACTCGGCGCATAACCTCGGCCTGTTGACCCACGTCTATGCCGGCCTGCGCGCGCACAAGCTGTTCCACCGCAACGTCGAATACATCGTGCAGGATGGCCAGGTGGTCCTGGTCGACGAGCACACCGGTCGCACCATGCCGGGTCGTCGCCTGTCCGAAGGCCTGCACCAGGCCATCGAGGCGAAAGAAGTCCTCAATATCCAGGCCGAAAGCCAGACCCTGGCGTCGACCACGTTCCAGAACTACTTCCGTCTCTATACCAAGCTGTCCGGCATGACCGGTACCGCCGACACCGAAGCGTTCGAGTTCCATCAGATCTACGGCCTGTCGGTGATGGTCATCCCGCCGAACAAGCCACTGGCGCGCAAGGACTACAACGACCTGGTGTTCCTGACCGCCGACGAGAAGTACGCGGCGATCATCACCGATATCGAGGAGTCCCTGAAGCAGGGCCGTCCGGTGCTGGTAGGTACCGCGACCATCGAAACCTCCGAGCACATGTCCAACCTGCTCAACCAGAAGGGTATCGAGCACAAGGTCCTGAACGCCAAGTTCCATGAAAAGGAAGCGGAAATCATTGCCCAGGCCGGTCGTCCGGGGGCATTGACCATTGCCACCAACATGGCGGGTCGCGGTACCGACATCCTGCTGGGCGGCAACTGGGAAGTCGAAGTGGCTTCCCTGGAAAGCCCGACACCGGAGCAGATCGCCCAGATCAAGGCCGATTGGCAGAAGCGTCACCAGCAGGTGCTCGAATCGGGCGGCCTGCAGGTGATCGCTTCCGAGCGTCACGAATCGCGCCGTATCGACAACCAGCTGCGTGGTCGTGCCGGTCGCCAGGGTGACGCCGGTTCCAGCCGTTTCTACCTGTCCCTGGAAGACAGCCTGATGCGCATCTTCGCCTCCGATCGGGTGAAGAACTTCATGAAGGCCCTGGGCATGCAGCCCGGCGAGGCGATCGAGCACCGCATGGTGACCAACGCCATCGAAAAGGCCCAGCGCAAGGTTGAAGGCCGCAACTTCGACATCCGCAAGCAACTGCTCGAATTCGATGACGTCAACAACGAACAGCGTAAAGTGATCTATCACATGCGCAACACGTTGCTGGCCGCCGACAATATCGGCGAAACCATCTCCGACTTCCGCCAGGATGTGCTCAACGCCACTGTCAGCGCCCACATTCCGCCGCAGTCGTTGCCGGAGCAGTGGGACGTTGCCGGGCTGGAAGCCGCCCTGGAAACCGATTTCGGCGTGAAGCTGCCGATCCAGCAATGGCTCGACGAAGACGATCACCTGTATGAGGAAACCCTGCGCGAGAAGCTCCTCAACGAGCTGCTGGCGGCGTACAACGAGAAGGAAGAGCAGGCCAGCGCCGAAGCGCTGCGCACTTTCGAGAAGCAGATCGTGCTGCGTGTGCTGGACGACCTGTGGAAAGATCACCTGTCGACCATGGATCACCTGCGCCACGGTATCCACCTGCGCGGTTATGCCCAGAAGAACCCGAAGCAGGAGTACAAGCGCGAGTCGTTCACGCTGTTCTCCGAACTGCTCGATTCGATCAAGCGCGACTCGATCCGTGTGTTGTCCCACGTCCAGGTGCGCCGCGAAGACCCGATCGAAGAAGAAGCCCGCCTGCGCCAGGAAGCCGAAGCCCTGGCCCAGCGCATGCAGTTCCAGCACGCCGAGGCGCCTGGCCTGGAAGAGCCGGAAGTGCTGGGGGAAGAGATTGATGTCGCCCTGGCCACCGCTCCGGTACGCAACGAGCAGAAGCTGGGTCGCAACGAGTTGTGCTACTGCGGTTCGGGCAAGAAGTACAAGCACTGCCACGGGCAGATCAGCTAAGGTTTCTGTTGGACTCTGAGCTACCACGCCGCGACCGGCTTGCCGTCGCGGCGTTTTTCCATTTGAAACACTGTCCTTTATAGCGACAGTGCAGACATCACATTGAACATTGAAAGGAGCGCATTCATGGCTGTTGGTCTTGGTCCTTTGCCAACGTTGCACCCGGTTGCCGGTTTTGAACTCGGCATCGCCTCGGCGGGTATCAAGCGCCCGGGGCGCAAGGATGTCGTGGTCATGCGCTGCGCCGAAGGCTCCACCGTGGCCGGCGTGTTCACCTTGAACGCGTTCTGCGCCGCGCCGGTGATCCTGGCCAGGCAGCGTGTGCAGGGGCCGGTACGTTACCTGTTGACCAACACCGGCAATGCCAACGCCGGTACCGGTGAACCCGGCCTGGTCGCGGCGGCGCGCACTTGCGCCAAACTGGCTGAACTGGCGGGCGTCGATGCCAACGCCGTACTGCCATACTCCACCGGCGTGATCGGCGAGCCATTGCCGGTCGAGAAGATCGAAGGCGCGCTGCAGGCTGCCCTGGACGATCTGTCCGTGGACAACTGGGCCGCTGCCGCCACCGGCATCATGACCACCGACACCTTGCCCAAGGGCGCCAGCCGCCAGTTCCAGCACGACGGCGTCACCGTCACCGTGACCGGCATCAGCAAGGGTGCCGGGATGATCCGACCGAACATGGCGACCATGCTCGGTTACATCGCCACGGATGCCAAGGTTTCCCGCGAAGTCCTGCAGAACCTGATGCTCGATGGCGCCAACAAGTCGTTCAACCGCATCACCATCGATGGCGACACCTCGACCAACGACTGCTGCATGTTGATCGCTACCGGCCAGGCCAAGCTGCCGGAAATCACCGAGGCCAGCGGTCCGCTGTTCGCGGCCCTGAAGCAGGCGGTATTCGAGGTCTGCATGGAAGTGGCCCAGGCGATTGTCCGTGACGGCGAAGGCGCGACCAAGTTCGTCACTGTTGAAGTCAATGGTGGTGGCACTCATCAGGAATGCCTGGACGTTGGCTATACCGTGGCCCATTCGCCCCTGATCAAGACCGCGCTGTTCGCCTCCGACCCGAACTGGGGTCGTATCCTGGCGGCGGTCGGCCGCGCCGGTGTCGCGGACCTCGATGTGAGCAAGATCGATGTGTTCCTCGGTGAAGTCTGCATCGCCAGCCGTGGTGCCCGTGCCTCGACCTATACCGAGGAGCAGGGCTCGGCGGTGATGGCCCGCGAGGAAATCACCATTCGTATCGAGCTGGGACGTGGCGGGTGCAGCGAAACCATCTGGACCACCGACCTGTCCCACGAGTACGTGAAGATCAACGCGGAATACCGCACGTAACCACGACACCCTCCCTTGTAGGAGCAGGGCTTGCCCGCGAAGAGGCCCGAAGGCCGGCAAAGACTTTGCGATCATGCCCGATCTTGCAGAAGCTGGATTTACAGGAGCTTTCAGCGTGAAACGCGTACATGTGGCCGCAGCCGTTATTCGAGGCACCGAAGGACGGATCCTGATCGCCCGGCGTGCCGATTCCCAGCACCAGGGCGGCCTGTGGGAGTTCCCCGGCGGCAAGGTCGAGGAGGGCGAAGCGGTAGCCGTGGCCCTGGCCCGTGAACTGCGGGAAGAGTTGGGGATCCTGGTCACCACCGCCCGGCCCTTGATCAAGGTTCGCCATGACTATCCGGACAAGCAGGTGTTGCTGGATGTCTGGGAAGTCTCGGCTTTTACCGGCGAACCCCATGGCGCCGAAGGCCAGCCCCTGGCCTGGGTCACGCAGCGGGAACTGGCGGATTACGAGTTTCCGGCGGCCAACCAGCCGATCATCGCCGCAGCCCGTTTGCCAGGCGAGTACCTGATTACGCCGGACGGCCTGGAGACACCGGAGCTGTTGCGGGGCATCCAGAAGGCGATTGCCGGCGGGATCAAGCTGGTCCAGTTGCGTGCACCGAACGGTTACGATCCGAAGTATCGCGACCTAGCGGTGGATGCGGTCGGTTTGTGCGCCGGCAAGGCACAACTGATGCTCAAGGGACCGTTCGAATGGTTGGGTGATTTTCCTTCGGCCGGTTGGCATATCACCGCGGCGCAGTTGCGCAAGTACGCCAGTGCCGGTCGCCCGTTGCCCAAGGATCGCTGGCTGGCGGCGTCGTGTCATGATGGGGAAGAGCTGGCACTGGCCGAGCAGATGGGGGTGGATTTTGTGACCCTGTCGCCGGTCCAGCCGACCCTGACCCATCCGGGTGCGCAGCCCTTGGGCTGGGAACCGGCGCAGCAGTTGATCGCCGGTTTCAACCGCCCGGTGTACTTGCTGGGGGGGGTTGGTCCGCAAGAGCTGCAACGTGCCTGGGAAACCGGGGCGCAGGGTGTGGCGGGTATAAGGGCGTTCTGGCCGCAGTAACGACGGTTCTGGTGTTCCGCGAACTTGTAGCGAGCGGGCTTGCCTGCGCTGGGGTGCGAAGCGCCCCTGAAATCTGCGAACCCAGTTTATCGGGTAGACCGAGTTGACTGGTTTTGCGACTGCTGCGCAGTCGAGCGCGGGCAAGCCCGCTCGCCACAAAGTTCAGCCAGGTCTTGAGAGCGTTGTTGCAGGCTCAATGCAGTTTGAGTCTCAGTGGGAAACCGGTTTCTTCGCCGCTTCCCAGAGGATCTCGGCAATTTTTTCGCGACGGGCAATCAGTCGTGCCGCGACGAAGAACAAATCCGATAGCCGATTGATATAGGCCAGCCCCACGCCGCCCAACGGTTCCAGCGCATTGAGCTGCTGGCAACGGCGTTCTGCGCTGCGTGCCAGGCTGCGGCAGACATGGGCCTGGGCGATCAGCGTCGAACCGCCTGGCAGGATGAAATTCTCCAATGGTCCGAGTTCTTCGTTCCAGCGATCTATAGCGGCTTCCAGCCGGTCGATTTCGCTTTTGTTCAGTGCCCGGTACTCCGGCATCGCCAGTTCGCCGCCGAGGTCGAACAGTCGGTGCTGGCAAGGCGCGAGCACCTCGATCAATTCCTCCAGCTCCGGGTGGATGACCACCAGTTCCGCCAGGCCCGCCAACAGCAAGCCAAGCTGGCTGTTGAGACTATCGACTTCACCGATGGCTTCGATCCGTGGATGATCCTTGGGCACGCGACGACCGTCACCCAGCCCGGTTTCGCCGGTGTCACCGGTCCTTGTGTAAATCTTCGACAGGCGAAAACCCATGGTTACAGCTCCGTTTGGTTCAGTACGGGGAGGGTGGCCTGGCTACCGGCCAGCGGCAGGCGCAGGGTGAAACAAGTGCCCTGACCAAGGGTCGATTGCACTTCCATCTGGCCCTTGTGGTTGTTGGTGATGATGAAATAGGAGACTGACAGCCCCAGTCCGGTGCCCTGGCCGATCTCCTTGGTGGTGAAGAAGGGTTCGAAGGTGCGCTTGCGGATGTTCTCCGACATGCCGATGCCGTTGTCCTCGACCTGGATTTCCGCCCATGGCGGGTTCAGTCGGGTGCGCAGGGTGATGCGCCCTGGCTCACGATCGTCGTCACGCTGATGGATGGCCTGCGCGGCGTTCTTCAGCAGGTTCAACAGAACTTGTTCCAACTCGTTGGCGGTGCCGGGGACCGGTCCGAGCTGCGGATCGAACTGGCGGATGATGGCCTGGCCCTTGAAGTCGAACCCGATGGCCAGGTCGAAGTCGTTGCCGGCGATTTCCACAGCCTGGTCGATCAGGGCCGGCAGATCGCAGGGAGCCATTTCCCGCTTGCTGCGTCGGCTGAAACTGAGCATGTGGGTGACGATCTTGGCCGCTCGTGCGCCGGCCTGCTGGATGCCGTCGAGCAGTTGCGGAACTTCGCGACTCTTCAGGTACCGGTTGACGGTGTCCAGGTCGATTCCGGCCTGTTCGGCGTACTCGAGGTTTTTCGGCAACTCCGCGGACAGGCGTCGGCGGATGTTCTGCACATTGTGCAGGATCGCCCCCAGCGGATTGTTGATCTCGTGGGCCATGCCGGCGGCGAGCCCGCCGACCGAGAGCATCTTTTCCGACTGCACCATCATTTCTTCCAGGGACAGGCGCTGGGTGATGTCATCGATGCGGATCACCACGCCGCGCCCGGCGCCGCCCATCAGCGGGTAGAAGGTCAGCGCATAGTGGCGGGCCTCGTCGTCCTTGATCCAGGTAACGCGCTCGATCTTCGCCACGCTGTGTTGTTCGACGGTGTCCTTGAGCTGCGGCAGAAAGGGTTTCAGCGGCTCGAAGGCAAGGAAGATCGGCTGGTTCAGGGCCTCGTCCAGGCGGGTGCCGGAGAGCGCGCTGGCTTCCTGGTTCCACTGGGTGACATAGAGCTGCTCGTCCAGGGCGATCAGTGCCGAGGGCATGGAGTCGATGATGCTGTTGAGGTAGTTCTGGAAACCGGTGAGTTTTTTCTCGATCTTGCTGCGGACCTGGACTTCGAGCTCCAGCTTGCGGTTGGTATGCCGGGTCTCTTCGGCCAGGCCCTGGGCCTGGTCATAGGCGGCCTGGGAGTCGTCCCGGGCGCGTTTGAGCTGCTGCTCGCGGGCTTCGATGCGTGAGAGCATGGTGTTGAAGGCTTCGGCCAGGCTGCCGATTTCATCGTGGTTGCCCCGTGAGGCCCGCAGTGAGTAGTTCTCCTCGCGGGTCACCTGGCGTGACAGTTCCTCCAGTTCGTGGATCGGCCGGGTGATCAGTCGCTTGATCTGCCGGGCAATGATCAGCCACAACAGGACGCTGAAGATCAGGATGCCCAGGCTGGCGGTCAGGGTCCCGGTGTAGAAGGCCACCGGCAACTCGCTGCTGGCCACCAGCAACAGGTGCCCGGGTGCCTGGCCCGGGCGTGGCATGTCGATCACCTGGTTGCTGCGAAATTCGGTCAGGCGCCAGGCTTCGATATGCCGATAGCGTTCCGGCAGTTTCAGGCGGTCACCGTGTTGCAACTGGGCCAGTCGATCACCCTTGCCGTCATAGATGGCGGCGGCCCGCAGGGGGGAGTAGGTGTTGAGCTCCTTGAGCAGCGTCTCGGCATTGGCGGCGGAATCCAGTGCCTGGCTGGCCAGGTTCGGGTTTGACACCAGCCGGCCGATGGTCTGCAAGGCCTGGGGCGCCATGCTTTCCTGGGAAATCCAGTAGGCCGCGCTGATAAAGGTCAGGTTGGCCACCAGCAGTACGGTGGTCAGCAGCACCAGCAGGGCCGCCAGGAGTTTCTGGCCGACCGGCAGGTTTTCTAGGCGCTGGCGCAAAGGCATTGCGGATCCTGTTTGGCAAGGGATGAAGAGGGCGGGCATCGATCGCGCCGACCGTGAATGAGTGTATCAAACCGTCGGTTTTTACCACGGCCTTTTGCCAAAGGTGCGAACTGAACGGGTCGACGGTTGCTTTCCCGCGTTGTAAGTTGCCTGGGCGATGCGATCACAGTTCGATAAGAAAACATCAAGAACCGGGTTCAGGGAGAAAAATGACCATGGGGTTTCATTTCAAGCGTGCGGCACTGGCGGGGCTTGCCATGGGGGTGGCGCTGGCGACAGGCGCGCCTCAGGCACTGGCCGAGGTCAACAAGCCGGTCCATGACAAGGCCGAGCACTACAAGGAAGACGGTTTGAAGCTGCTGGAGCGGCTGGTCAATATCGACTCGGGGTCAGGCTACGAGCCGGGCCTGAAGCAGGTCCGGGCCATCGTCACCGACGAACTGAAAAAGCTCGGGGCAAGTATCGAGACCTTTCCCGCCACGCCGGAGCCGGGCGAGAGCATCGTGGCGACCCTCAAGGGCAACGGCAAGGCGCGGATCCTGTTGATGGCGCACATGGACACGGTGTTCAAGGAAGGCACGGCGACAGCCAAGCCTTTCTATATCAAGGACGGGCGCGCCTACGGGCCGGGCGTCATGGATGACAAGGGCGGTATCGTCGCCGGTCTGTATGCGTTGAAAATCCTCCAGGACCTGGACTTCAAGAACTACGCGAAAATCACCTTCCTGCTCGATACCAACGAGGAAACCGGCTCCAAGGGCACCACCGAACTGATTCAGCGGGTAGCCAGGGAGCACGATGTGACGTTGAACCTGGAGCCCGGTCGCCCGGCCGACGGCCTGGTGATCTGGCGCAAGGGCAGTGGCACGGCGGTGGTGGAGGTCAAGGGCAAGTCGGCCCATGCCGGCGTGGCCCCGGACAGCGGCCGCAATGCCGCGATGGAAGCCGCGCACCAGATTCTCCAGTTGGGCAAGCTGGGGGATCCGGAGAAGCAGACCACGGTCAACTTCACGGTGCTCAAGGCCGGTGACCGGGTCAATGTGATCCCGGATTCAGCCGTTGCCAAGGCCGATGTCCGGGTGCTGGTGCCGGAGGAGTTCGACCGGGTAGAGCGCGACCTGGCCAAGGTCTCGACCAGCAAGTTGATTGCCGACACCGAGGTCAAGACCAGCCTGCTCCGTGGCTTGCCGCCGATGCCGCCAACGCCGGCCCAGGATGCCCTGGCGGCCAAGGCGCAGGCGATCTACGGCGAAATCGGCCGCAAGCTGACCCTGGAAGGTAGTGGTGGTGCGGCTGATGCCAGCCTGTCGGCTGCGGTGGGGACGGCGACACTGGATGGTTTCGGCATCGTCGGCGGTGGTATTCACACCGAGGATGAATATGCCGAGGTCGAGAGCGTGGTGCCGCGTTTCTATCTGCTGACCCGGATGTTGATGGAAATCAGCCGGTAAAACCGCCGCATCCGTTCACGGATTGCTCAGGTGGTGGGCAATCCGCGGGCGGCAAGGTGCGCGACCAGGCGGTCGCGCAACTGGTTCAGGTGGGGCAGGTTCAGGTGATGGCGTGCCGCCGCCGCGCAGGCGTAGCCCAGCAGGTAGCTGATCTCGGTACGCCTGCCCTGGGCGACGTCCTGGTACATGGAGGAGTAGTTCGCTGCCGTGGCCTGGATGACCCGTTCCACTTCGCTGTGCAGGTCCTGTGCGGCCGCGGGTTGGCCGCAGCATTCCAGCAGTTCCGTCAGCTCGCCGCAGAGGGTCGCCACTTCGCAGTGGTGATCCTGCAGGCCGCCGTTACGGCAGCCATGCAGCACCGTCAGCGGGTTGATGGCGCAGTTCAGCGCCAGCTTGCGCCAGAGCCGGGTGAGGATCTGTGTGTTCCATTCATGGGGAATGCCGGCCAGGGTCAGATCGTCGAGCCAGTAGGGTGGCTGGGGATGGGCGATATCACCCAGCCAGGTAAAGCCGTGTCCGGCAAACACGACCCGCCAGTCGCCGTCGCGAAAGGCACCTTCGGTGCTGGAGGCAAAGATGCAGCGTGCCTTGGGCGCCAGCGCCGCGACGGCATCCTGGCTGCCCAGGCCGTTCTGCAGCAGGACCAGTTCGGCATTTTCGACCAGGCGTGGGGCCAGCCGGGCCACGGCGGCCTCTGCGTCATAGGCCTTGCAGGCGACCAGCAGGCGGCTGATGGGCTCGGCGGAGTCAAAGGTCTGGGCGGGAATGGCGAGGCGATGCTCCCGGCCCTGTTCGACCAGGGTCAGGCCACCGCTGGCTGTGTAGGCGGCCAGGCGCTCCGGGTCGCGCAGGATCAGCGTCACGGGCAGCCCCGCGCGCGCCAGGCGGGTGGCCCACAGGCTGCCCAGGCTGCCGGCGCCAAGGACGTGCCAGGTGGTGGCCATCAGCTGCGGGCCGGCAGCCGTTTGGCGCTGACCACGCCATCGGCATAGGATTCGGCCAGCAGGCGGTCGGCCTCATCGAACAGGGTTTGCTGGTCCAGCGGGAAGCATTTGCTGTCCAGGCCCACCAGGCTGATGCCGGCCTTCAGTTCGATAGGCCCGGCGTTGGTCATGAAAGGCTTGAGGTTCAACCCGTCATACAGGCGCTTGAAGCTGCTGGGTGCGCAATCCTGGAGGTCCGGCGGCATGGTCATCAGGACGAAATGCTGGTCGTCCAGGCGTGCCAGCACATCCAGCGGGCGCACCAGTTGTTGCAGGCGCCGGGCAATGCCTTGCAGCAACTCGTCGTAGAAGTCGTTGCCATGCTGGCGCTGCAGCTCGTTCGCCTGTTCCACCCCGATCAGCAGGTAGCAGATGGCGCCGCCACGGGCCTGCACCTGGCGCAGGCTGTCGGTCAGCTTCTGGCGCAGGTAGCGGGCATTGCCCAGGCCGGTCAGGGAGTCGACGAGATTGCGTTGTTCGAGGCTGGCGATGTTCTGGCGCAGGAGGCGGTTCTCCTGGCGCAGCCGCTGCAGGGTGCTGCATTGGCGATCGGCGGCCAGTACCCGGGTCAGCAGCAGGCGCTCGATATCGCCGGGGGCGATCAGGTCGTCGATATCGTTGTCCGAGGCATCGTCGAGCAACGTGAGCGCAGGTTCGGCGCTGATGAGGAGCACATAGGTATAGTGATCGTTCATCTCGTCGCGCTGTCTGACCTTTGCCGCCAGCTTGAGGCCGGCGGCCCCGGCACAGACCACCACACTGGCGGCTCGCTGGTCGAGTTGTTCCAGTGCCAGCACGGCGTCGTTGGCCTGGCGTATATCCTGGTAACCCGCACGCTGGAGGCTGCTGCCAAAGGCACTGCTCACCAGCTGACCGTCACTCACCAGCAAAATGCTCAGATCCGGGTTAGGCATGGGTGGCTCGCAAGTGAATGAGTGGGAAGAACCGTTATAATGCTCGCGGATTTTAACCGTCAAACCAGGCGCGCTCCATCGGTATCGAGCTGCGCCGACCTTATTTTGGAGAAATGACATGCCGTCGTTCGACGTGGTATCCGAACTGGACAAACACGAAGTCACCAACGCCGTCGAGAACGCCGTCAAGGAGCTGGATCGTCGCTATGACCTGAAGGGCAAGGGCAGCTTCGAATTCAAGGAAAAGGACCTGGCCGTCAACCTGACCGCCGAGGCCGAGTTCCAGCTGGAGGCGATGATCGAGATCCTGAAGCTGGCCCTGGCCAAGCGCAAGATCGACGTGAAGTGCCTTGAGGTCAAGGACGCCTATGCATCCGGCAAGCTGATGAAGCAGGAAGCGACCTTGAAGGAAGGCATCGACAAGGAAATGGCGAAGAAGATCGTCGCCCATATCAAGGACGCCAAGCTGAAAGTACAGGCGGCGATCCAGGGCGAACAGGTACGGGTGACCGGCAAGAAGCGTGACGACCTGCAGGAAGCCATTGCCAACCTGCGTGCCAAGGAATTCGACCTGCCGCTGCAATTCAACAACTTCCGCGACTGATCCAGCCTGTCAGGGAACCTCTGGAAGTTATCGGCGTCGGAGGGCCCAGGCACGGCGAAACGGTTGGGTGTTCAAGGCGCAATCGTTTCGCCGGGCGATCGTACGGTAACAGGAGAGAACAATGGATCTGAATGCGGAAGTGGATCATCTCATCAAGGCCTCCGAGGCCTGGATTCCGATGATCATGGAATATGGCAGCCGTGTGCTGCTGGCGGTGGTTACCCTGGCCGTGGGCTGGTGGCTGATCAACAAGCTGACGGGCAAGATCGGCAAGTTGCTGGCATTGCGCAACGCCGACCTGGCGCTGCAAGGCTTTATCAGCAGCCTGGCGAATATTGCCCTGAAGATCCTGCTCAGCATCAGTGTGGCCTCGATGATCGGCGTGGCAACCACGTCATTTGTCGCGGCTATCGGTGCCGCGGGACTGGCCATTGGCCTGGCATTGCAGGGCAGCCTGGCGAACTTTGCCGGTGGCGTGCTGATCCTGATGTTCCGGCCGTTCCGCATCGGTGACACGATCACCGCGCAAGGCATTACCGGGACAGTCGACAGCATCCAGATTTTCCACACCATCCTGCGCACGGGTGACAACCAGACGGTGATCGTGCCCAACGGCAACCTGTCGAACGGCATCATCACCAACGCCAACCGCCAGGCCACCCGCAAGGTGGTGTTCGATGTCGGTGTCGATTACGAGGCTGACCTGCAGAAGGCTCGCCAGGTATTGCTGGATCTGGCCAAGGATGAGCGCGTGCTGGCTGATCCGGCCCCTGCGGCGGTGATTTCGGCGCTGGGCGACAGTTCTATCACCGTTTCCCTGCGAGTATGGGTGAAGACTGCCGATTACTGGGACCTGATGTTCATGTTCAACGAACATGCGCGGGATCGTCTCAAGGACGCGGGGATCGATATTCCGTTTCCGCAGCGCGTTATCCGGGTGATGCAGGAAACCGCGGCAAAGTAAGACAAGTGCATTGTTACCTGGCGCAGTGGTCAGGTATTCAGTGGCAAACCAAGGGGCCGATTGATGGCCCCTTTTTTGTGGCCGTCGATCAGTGGGATAGTTGTTGGTAAATTGGATGCTGGCTACTTATTAGTTTGCTATCAAAGTTCTCGCGTTACTAAAACCGGGGCAATAAAAAAGGCCCATCACCAGGATGGGCCTTTCTTCAAGCGAGTATTGCGAGTATCACGCGATTACAAGATGTTGATCGGGTATTCGGTGATCAGGCGGAACTCGTTGATGTTGCCTTCGCCTTCGTCGGCATTGGCGCGGTGCCAGGCTTGACGTGCACGGAACGACAGGTCTTTGAGAGGACCGGCCTGAACGACGTACTTGGCTTCCACGTTGGTTTCGAAGTGACGGCCATCTTTGCCGTACGCACCAACATAAGAACCGTTAATGTCGGCATGAGTGCCGTCGATACCGGTACCGTGGATGTTACGAGCCATGAAGCTCAGGCCTGGGATGCCGTACTCGGCCATTTTCAGGTCGTAACGCACTTGCCAGGATTTCTCACCCGGACCGTTGAAGTCGGAGTACTGGATGGAGTTGGCAAGGAAGATCGAGTCGCCACCACGGTTGCTGCGGTCACCCACACCGACGTAGTCGAATGGAGTGTCGCCACGTACTTTCTGGAATGCCACGGTAACGGTGTGTGCATTCAGGAAGGAGTAGGCAGTCGCGAACGAGAACGCAGTGTTGTCGATGTCACCCGCCAGCGCAGAACCGGTATCGGTTGTGCGATAGATGTTGAAGTCGAAGTTCAACGACTGCTTGTCAGCCAATGGCAGGGTGTAGTTGACGTTGGCGTAGTACTGGTTCCAGAGATCCTTGAGTTTGGCGCCATACAGGGACGCGGTCAGGTTCTCGTTGATGGCGTATTTGCCACCCAGGTAGTCTGCGCTTTTGACATCGAGCGCAGCGCCCGCATTGGCTTTACCTGCACCAACGCTGCCAGCATAAGTGGCGCGCAGTTGCTGATCCATTGCAGTCTGGTCCTGGCTGCTGCCAGCGTAGAAGTGGCCTGCTTCCAGATCCAGATCTTTGACTTCACTGCTCTGCAGTTGGAAACCACGAGCGGTCTGTTGGAACAGACGGCTGCCGCCCAAGGCAAAGACAGGAGCAGTGCTAGGCTGCTGGTCGCCGAATTTCAGTTCGGTTTTGGAGAAGCGAACAGCAACTGCTGCACCGGCTTTGCCGAAGCTGTTGTTGTTCTCGCCGTTGGCTTTGCGGCTCAGGTTCTGGGAACCGGCCTGATCGTCGGTACCGTCCAGCTTGAAGCCGGCGTCGCCGAAACCTTCAACCTTTACACCAACCTGGCCCTGGGTGTAGCCCGAGCTGAATTTGCCCAGAATGCCTTGGGTCCAGTCGATCGAGTCTTCTGCACCGGCTTTCTTGTCACGGTTGAAGTAATAGTTCTTCAGAACCACGCCAGCCGAAGCACCTTCAACAAAACCCTTGGCATCAGCCTGGTCGGTAACGAAAGGTTCAGCCATTGCCAATTGAGTGCCTGCTGCGGAAACAGCCAGGGCGATCATGCTCCACTTCATCACGCGCATCGTGATTTGCTCCTTTGGTTTTTAGGAAGAGTACTGCCGTCCCACCTGTATTTTTGTCTGGGCGGCTCTTTCTTTTTGTGTCGGCGCAAACTTATATCACGCTGACAATGTTGGCGATACTTGCTCACCTATCCTTGCGGCTTCTTTACGAGCATGTCGCAAAAAGCTCGGTCCATGTCGCAAATTCACAGCCTTTCGTATCGGCTGTACAACTTCAGCGCTGTTGTCGAACGCCTGAGCATAGATAAGAAAGCCCCATGTTCAAGCATTTAACTGTCCATGGTCGCACCGTATAGCGTTGTTACCGTGTCGCGGGGGCTTCAGCTTCCGATCAGGCCCTCTGTAGCGACTATGTGAGGAGTAATGCAACAAGCATGCACAAAGTTCAAAAAAAACCAGAAAATATTTTCCTGACCGCCTCGGCGCGCTGAAACCCTCATGAAAGCTGGGGTGAAGCCGGTTTTTCATGGTGCTTGACGTATTACTTTTCCTTGTGCTGCTAATCCATTGATTACGTGCAGAAAGCTGAAAACGTTACCGGTCCACACTGCGGGCTGGGTAATCAGCGGGTAAAACATGCACCGATAGTAGTCGCTCTGTGCGGTTTTGGTGCAAAAGTGCCTGTAGGCTGTTTCCGTTCGTACAGTCCGTTGGTTCCGGTCGTGCTTTCTGGCCGGCAGGTCAGGTTGAGTCAGCATTGCAGGTCAGGGAAGGTTTTCAGGAAAACATGACGTTTTGATTATAAGGACGGATTTTCTGCGCCTTTCTGAATGACAAAGGTGCGTTTGTGCCCGAAATGGTGCGTATTGTTTTCGGGTGTTTCATTTTGGCGCGGTCATGGGGAGGCGCGTCTGTTTGCCGCTCTCCAGCCACCTTGCCGTGAACTGGAGGCCGAAGGCGGGTATCCTCAGGGGCTGTTGTCGGGCGAAGAGGCTGTCGAGCCATCGCCTTGGCGGGAAAATCAGTCAAGCAGGAGTGTTTACGGTGTTCGTTCTCGATTCGCGTCTTCAACAAGACACCTTGCCGATGGGCGACTTTCTGTTGTGTCGCCTGCTGTTATCCAATGATTCGAATTACCCCTGGTTCATTCTTGTGCCCAGGCGTGCGGATATCAGTGAGCTGTTTCAACTGGAAGCGGCTGACCAGGAACAGTTGTGGCGTGAAACCACCGGGTTGGCGCAGGTGCTCAAGCACACTTTCGACGCGGACAAGTTGAATGTCGCGGCGCTGGGGAATGTGGTCAGCCAACTTCATATGCATGTCATCGTTCGTCGGAAGAATGATGTTGCGTGGCCTGCTCCGGTCTGGGGCAAGCACCCGGCAAAGCCCTATACCGATGCGCAAGTCACGGTGATTCGCGAACAGTTGCGCACGGCTCTGGCCGAAGGTTTCTCCTATGTGCAGGCGCAATCATGAGTCTTGAAGACCGCGTGACCGAGCTGGAAACCCGCCTGGCCTTTCAGGACGACACTATCCAGTCGCTGAACGATGTGTTGGTGGCGCAGCAACGGGTGGTGGCGCGTCTGCAGTTGCAGATGGCAGCCCTGCTCAAGCGTCATGAGGAAATGATGGGGCAGTTCGAGTCGTCCGAAGAGGAAGCGCCGCCGCCACACTATTAAGGTGGCGTGCAGCCAGCAGGCGAAAAAAAACCGCGAGCCGTTAAACGGCGTCGCGGTTTTTTTCGGGCACGAATCAGCGACGCGGCGAGGCTGCGATCACATCTTCAGCCTGCAGGCCCTTGTCACGGTTCATCACCGAGAACTCCACGCGCTGGCCTTCGACCAGGACGCGGTGGCCTTCGCCACGAATGGCGCGAAAGTGCACGAAAATATCGTCACCGGAATCCCGCGAGATAAAGCCGAAACCCTTGGAGGTGTTGAACCACTTCACGGTGCCGGTATCGCGGTTGGTCATGTCGTAGTTGTGCGCAGCCGCGGCGGGTGAGGATCGGTAGAAACTCACGAGCAGATGGAGAAGCACGGCAATCACCGCGGCTGCCAGGCTCAGCAGTACGGCGGGTTGACCCGCGACCATCGGCAGGGGCGCGAGCAGTACCAGGATTTGCAGGACAACCGCGAGGATCAGCAGGGCGCTGACCAGGTTTTGCAATTGATGACGAGGACCTTTGTTCCAGTACGGGATGACCGGAGCAAGGATCAGGTTGAGCAAGCCGAAGAATGCCAGGTAAAGCGCATCGGGTTGTTGCAGGTAAGGCAAGGCTTCGGATCGCAGGCTGGGTATAAAGGACAGCAGCAGGGCGACGGCGCCCGTTAGCAGATGGACGATTTTCAACATTTTGATTAACTCACTCAAGATGGATCGCAAGGAAGAGCTGACGGCACCCGGTTCGCTTCTGAAAAAAGGTGAGGCGGTGAGCACGCGCGCCAATCAGCCTATGCGCCGCGCCCAGAAATTCGGTTGCGACGACACAGGCTCTATTTAACAGCAAAGCCCGAACCTTCTCAAATCAGTGGCTTGGCCGGCTATCACCGGGATTGCGGGCGAATACCGACCTCGATTGCCCGTGGGGTGAGGAGAGGCCTGATCTAGACGTTTGCGGGCCGTTGATCCGAGCCTGTTTCAGGCTGAAGATCTGTGGTCTTGGATTTTTCCTTCACTTTCAGGGGGATCGGGCTGGCAGGTGTGGCGGATTTGTCGCAGGTGGATTGTGGCGTGTGGGCTGCATGCAATGCGGACTCTTGCTAGAGTGGTCCTACACCTTTAAGGGTGATCTCAATCACATCAAGGGGATGCATATGGCTATTGATATCGGTATCAGCGAAGCGGATCGTAAGTCCATTGTCGAGGGGCTTTCCCGTCTGTTGTCGGATACCTATGTACTTTATCTGAAGACCCACAACTTCCACTGGAATGTCAGCGGCCCGATGTTTCGGACCCTGCACTTGATGTTTGAAGAGCAATACAACGAACTGGCCTTGGCGGTGGATCTGATTGCCGAGCGAATCAGGGCATTGGGCTTCCCGGCGCCGGGTACTTATTCAACTTATGCGCGTCTGTCTTCGATCAAGGAAGAAGAAGGTGTGCCGAGTGCCGAGGAAATGATCAAGCAACTGGTACAGGGCCAGGAGGCCGTTACCCGTACGGCGCGTGGCATATTTCCGTTGCTCGATAAAGTCAGCGATGAACCGACCGCCGACCTGTTGACCCAGCGCATGCAGGTGCATGAGAAAACCGCCTGGATGTTGCGGGCGCTGCTGGAGGGCTGAGGCAGGGGCGCGGATGAGGCCCCTGGGGCTTCATTCGTGCGATTGTCGGGCCCGCTGTTCTGTTCCTGCTGCGTGGTATCGCTGTTCCGTATTTTCTGGTCGCCTCATCCTACAGTTGTCTTGGTTCAGTCCGCTGGATAAGAACTTTTACTTAATGTTTTATGTGAGAGAGATTTTCCAGGAGTGTCTTTATTCGAAGACATGTAGCGACGGAGTGCGAGGAAGATGGTTCAGTTAAGTCAGTGTGTGGGGGAGGCCGGTTTGTTTCGTAAAACCAGGACGGACCCCATGTTGCTGGAGTTTGATATCGGGTTGGCCAGGCCTGTTTCACGGTCTGTGCGCCTGAATGGGTTTGCAACCTGTCTGCGCTTGGAAGAGGTGTACTGGAAAGTACTGGCCGACATGGCCGGCATCAACCAGTGCACGGTCAATGCGCTGTTGTCCAATGTCGATATGGAGGTGCATCTGCGCTATGGAGGGGTGAAGAACTTCAGTGGTCTGATTCGTGTCGTGTGCATGGTGCATCTTCTGACGCTGGGTGGTTTGCACCCTCCGGCGTGAGGTCCGGTGAGCGGCGCCCCGGTCATACGGCTGCAAAGCCTCGATTTAACAGATATAATCCCGCTCTTTGCTGCTGGCCCGACCCTGGGCTCGGGCAGCAGTGATGTCGTTATCTGATTGTCGAGACGCCCCATGCCCATGTACGACTACCAATGTGCTTCCTGTGGTCATCAGTTGGAAGCCATTCAGAAAATCAGCGCCGCCCCTCTGGTCGATTGCCCTGCCTGCCAGGCGCCAGAATTGAAAAAGATGCTTTCGATGCCCGGTTTCCGCCTCAGCGGCAGCGGTTGGTACGAAACCGATTTCAAGACCGGTGCCAAGAAAAACCTGGCCGGTGGCGACAAAGCCGACTGAAAATGAGTCACACGAGCGGGCTCTTGCGCGCTACAGGCACTACAGTACGCAAGACCTCCACCGAATTCGAATTACGAGAAGCGAAACCACGACCATGATGCGCAGCCATTATTGCGGCCAACTGAACGAGAGCCTGGAAGGCCAGGAAGTCACCCTTTGCGGATGGGTCCACCGTCGTCGCGACCATGGCGGGGTGATTTTCCTCGATATCCGTGACCGCGAAGGTCTGGCCCAGGTGGTCTTCGATCCGGATCGCGCCGACACGTTTGCCGCCGCCGATCGTGTGCGCAGTGAATACGTGGTGAAGATCACCGGCAAGGTGCGCCTGCGTCCGGCGGGTGCCGGCAACGCCAACATGGCCTCCGGCGCAATCGAAGTGCTGGGCTACGAGCTGGAAGTGCTGAACGAAGCGGAAACCCCGCCGTTCCCGCTCAACGAATACTCCGACGTCGGCGAGGAAACCCGCCTGCGTTATCGGTTTATCGACCTGCGTCGTCCGGAAATGGCCGAGAAGCTGCGCCTGCGTTCGCGCATGACCACCAGCATTCGTCGCTACCTGGACGAAAACGGCTTCCTCGACGTCGAAACGCCGATCCTGACCCGCGCAACACCGGAAGGCGCCCGTGACTACCTGGTGCCAAGCCGTACCCACGCCGGCAGCTTCTTCGCCCTGCCGCAATCGCCGCAGCTGTTCAAGCAACTGTTGATGGTGGCCGGTTTCGACCGTTACTACCAGATCGCCAAGTGCTTCCGCGACGAAGACCTGCGTGCCGACCGCCAGCCGGAATTCACCCAGATCGACATCGAGACGAGCTTCCTCGATGAAAAAGACATCATGGGCCTGACCGAAGGCATGATCCGCAACCTGTTCAAGGAAGTGCTGGATCTGGAGTTCGGCGAGTTCCCGCACATGACCTGGGACGAGGCGATGCGTCGTTACGGCTCCGACAAGCCGGACCTGCGTATCCCGCTGGAACTGGTGGACGTTGCCGACCAGCTCAAGGACGTCGAATTCAAGGTGTTCAGCGGTCCGGCCAACGACCCGAAATGCCGCGTGGCGGCCTTGCGTGTCCCGGGTGCGGCGAGCATGCCGCGCAGCAAGATCGACGACTACACCAAGTTCGTCGGCATCTACGGTGCCAAAGGCCTGGCGTACATCAAGGTCAACGAGCGCGCCAAGGGCGTGGAAGGCCTGCAGTCGCCGATCGTCAAGAACATCCCCGAGGCCAATCTCAATGTGATCCTCGATCGCGTCGGCGCGGTCGATGGCGATATCGTGTTCTTCGGCGCCGACAAGTCCAAGATCGTCAGCGAAGCCCTGGGCGCGCTGCGGATCAAGGTCGGTCATGACCTCGAGCTGCTGACCAGCCAGTGGGCACCGATGTGGGTCGTCGACTTCCCGATGTTCGAAGAAAACGAAGACGGCAGCTTCACCGCCCTGCATCACCCGTTCACCGCGCCGAAGTGCTCGCCGGAAGAGCTGGAGGCCAACCCGGCCACCGCGCTGTCCCGCGCCTACGACATGGTCCTGAACGGCACCGAGCTGGGTGGCGGTTCGATTCGTATCCATCGCAAGGAAATGCAACAGGCGGTGTTCCGTCTGCTGGGTATCAGCGAAGCGGAACAGGAAGAGAAATTCGGCTTCCTGCTCGATGCGCTGAAGTACGGTGCTCCGCCCCACGGTGGCCTGGCCTTCGGCCTCGACCGCCTGGTGATGCTGATGACCGGCGCCCAGTCGATCCGTGAAGTGATCGCCTTCCCGAAAACCCAGAGCGCGGCCTGTGTCATGACCCAGGCACCGGGTCTGGTGGACGCCAAGGCGTTGCGCGAACTGCATATCCGCCTGCGCGAAACACCCAAGGCCGAGTAATCCGGTCCTTGCGGGCGCATCCTCGGATGCGCCCTTTCTTTTATACAGGTCGAAAATTCTGTTTGCCGGCTGGCGCTGACTGCGTGGCGGGCAATGTTTCAAGGCAATCTTTCAAAGAGCACCGGAGCGAGTTATGGCGGGTCATTCCAAGTGGGCGAACATCAAGCACCGCAAAGAACGTCAGGATGCCAAGAAGGGCAAGATCTTCACCAAGTGGATTCGCGAGCTGACCGTTGCCGCCCGCCAGGGTGGCGCTGAGCCCGGCTCCAACCCACGTCTGCGCCTGGCCCTGGACAAGGCGCTGGGTGCGAACATGAGTCGGGACATCATCGATCGCGCCGTCGCCCGTGGTGCCGGCGCGGCCGACACCGATGACATGGTCGAACTGAGCTACGAAGGCTACGGCCCGGGTGGTGTGGCGGTCATGGTCGAATGCATGACCGATAACCGCAATCGTACCGCCGCCGCTGTTCGGCATGCCTTCAGCAAGTGTGGCGGCAACCTCGGTACCGACGGTTCCGTGGCCTATCTGTTCGAACGCAAGGGGCAGATTTCCTTTGCGCCGGGCGTCGACGAGGATGCGCTGATGGAAGCCGCGATGGAGGCCGATGCCGACGACGTGGTGACCAACGACGACGGCTCCATTGATGTCTTCACCTCGTTTGCCGGTTTCTACGCCGTGCGTAACGCCCTGGAAGCGGCCGGGTTCAAGGCCGGCGATGCGGAAATCGTCATGCTGCCGACCACCAGTGCCGAACTCGATCTCGAGGGCGCGGAGAAGGTCCTGAAGATGATCGATATGCTCGAAGACCTGGATGACGTGCAAAACGTCTACTCCAACGCGGAGATTCCCGAGGCTGTGCTGGAACAGCTCGGCTGACCGGCGCGCGCCCCTGCCTTGCAGGGGCATTCTCCTATGGCTGCGGGGGGAGGGGCTGGTGTCCTCTGGGCAGCACGCTATCGACCTGCATGCATATACAGTAGATACTGCGCAGCATTGGCAGGCTTTCTCGATCGAACCGCAGGCGTTATGACTCTTATTCTTGGTATCGACCCGGGGTCGCGGATTACCGGTTACGGTGTGGTTCGCGACACCGGGCGTGGCTGTGTCTATGTGGCCTCGGGTTGCATTCGCACTGGCAGTGGCGAGTTGCACGAGCGTTTGCAGGTGGTCTACCGCAGTGTGCGTGAGGTGATCCAGACCTATGGTCCGGTGACCATGGGCATTGAAAAGGTATTCATGGCAAAGAACGCCGATTCGGCGCTCAAGCTCGGCCAGGCCCGTGGCGCGGCGATTGTCGCCGGGGCCGAGGAGAACCTGGAGATTGCCGAATACACGGCGACGCAGGTCAAGCAGGCGGTGGCCGGTACGGGCGGTGCCAACAAGGAACAGGTGATGATGATGGTGATGCACCTGCTCAAGTTGACCAGCAAGCCGCAGATCGACGCCTCGGATGCCCTGGCAATCGCCTTGTGTCATGCGCACACCCGTTCGAGCCTGTTACCCCATGGATTGGGGGCGGCACGGACCCGTGGCGGTCGCCTGCGTCTCTGATAGCATCATCAGCTTAAACAATTTTGCTTGCCGATAGACTGTCTTGCCGGATGATGGCAGGTCTATCGGTCTGTTCATCAGCCCCCGGCCTGGCCGGAAACAAGGATCGGATACGTGATTGGACGCTTGCGCGGCACCCTGGCTGAAAAACAGCCACCGCACCTTATCCTGGATGTGAATGGCCTCGGCTATGAGCTGGAGGTCCCGATGACCACGCTCTATCGCCTGCCGTCGGTCGGCGAACCGCTGACGCTGCACACCCATTTGGTCGTGCGCGAAGATGCCCAGTTACTCTATGGCTTCGTCGGCAAGCGCGAGCGCGACTTCTTTCGCGAGCTGATCCGCCTCAATGGGGTCGGGCCCAAGCTGGCATTGGCGTTGATGTCCAGCCTGGAGGTCGATGAGCTGGTGCGTTGTGTGTCGGCCCAGGATACCTCGGCGTTGGTCAAGGTGCCGGGGGTGGGCAAGAAGACCGCCGAGCGCCTTTTGGTGGAGCTCAAGGACCGCTTCAAGGCCTGGGAAACCGTACCGAGCATGTTTGCCCTGGTGCCGAACCAGCCGGACGGCGCGCCGCCGGCACCGGTTGCCAGCGCCGAGACCGATGCGGTCAGCGCACTGATTTCCCTGGGCTACAAGCCGCAGGAAGCCAGCAAGGCGGTGTCTGCCATCAAAGAGAAAGGCTTGAGTAGCGAAGATATGATTCGTCGCGCCCTGAAGGGAATGATTTAAGTGATTGAAGCCGACCGTTTGATAACCGCTTCCGGCGGGCGTGACCGTGAAGAGGTCCAGGACCGGGCGATTCGCCCGCTGAGCCTGGCCGAGTACATCGGTCAGCCCACGGTCAAGGAGCAGATGGAGCTGTTTATCCAGGCCGCCCGCGGCCGTAACGAGTCCCTCGACCACACTTTGATCTTCGGGCCGCCGGGGCTGGGCAAGACCACCCTGGCCAATATCATTGCCCAGGAGATGGGCGTGTCGATCAAGAGCACCTCCGGGCCGGTACTGGAACGGGCGGGCGACCTGGCGGCGCTGCTGACCAATCTCGAACCCCATGATGTGCTGTTCATCGATGAAATCCACCGCCTGTCACCCATTGTCGAGGAAGTGTTGTATCCGGCAATGGAGGACTTCCAGCTCGACATCATGATCGGTGAAGGCCCGGCCGCCCGGTCGATCAAGCTCGACCTGCCGCCGTTCACCCTGGTGGGCGCGACCACCCGTGCGGGCATGTTGACCAATCCGCTGCGTGACCGCTTCGGTATCGTGCAGCGTCTTGAGTTCTATAGCACCGCGGACCTGGCGACCATTGTCAGTCGTTCGGCTGGGATTCTCGGCTTGCCGCTGGATCCCGACGGCGCCTTCGAGATCGCCCGGCGTGCCCGTGGTACGCCGCGGATCGCCAACCGCTTGTTGCGGCGTGTTCGTGATTTCGCCGAAGTGCGGGCCAGGGGGCATATCACCAAGGCGGTGGCGGACCTGGCGTTGAACCTGCTGGATGTCGACGAACACGGTTTCGATCACCAGGACCGGCGTCTGCTGCTGACCATGATCGAGAAGTTCGACGGTGGCCCGGTAGGCGTGGACAGCCTGGCGGCGGCGATCAGCGAGGAGCGGCACACCATCGAGGATGTGCTCGAGCCTTACCTGATCCAGCAGGGCTACATCATGCGTACGCCCCGTGGGCGCGTGGTCACCCGGCATGCGTACCTGCACTTCGGTTTGAACATTCCGTCGCGCCTGGGTGAAATGCCCGTGGTAGACGAGTTTCTTGATGCGCTGGATGAGTAAAGGCGGGACAGGGGCTGATTTATTCGGTGTTTGCGTTGTCCGAAGGGCACGTGTCACGAATCTTCATGCAAAAAGTCGTGGAAGTATGAAAAACAGTTGCCTGGCCGGATTGGCAACCTGAGGAGTAAGCACTAGAGTATGCGCGCGCAAAACGGGGTTCAGTCGTTCGCACATCGCTGTCGCGTTTATTACGAGGACACCGATGCCGGCGGCATCGTGTATTACGTTAATTACCTTAAGTTCATGGAGCGGGCTCGAACCGAGCGGCTGAGGGAGCTGGGCTTTGCCCAATCCGAGCTGGTGGGGGAGAACCTGTTGTTCGTCGTGCATTCCAGCGAAGCGCGTTACCACGTGCCGGCGCGACTGGACGACGAGCTGTTGATCAGCGCGGATGTCATTGAATTGAACCGTGCGAGCCTGCGTTTCAAGCAGCAGGTTCGGCGGGCAACGGATTTAACGCTGCTCTGTGAAGGGCAGTTTCTGGTGGCGTGTGTACGCGCCGACAGTTTGAAACCCCGGGCCATTCCAGAAGCCTTGCGGTCGGCCTTTGCCGACTCAAGCGGCGCGGGTACTCACTTAGAGCAGGAGATAAAGCGTGGAAGCTAACGTCGTCGACCATTCCTCCATGTGGAGCTTGGTCAGCAATGCCAGCATCGTGGTGCAATTGGTCATGCTGATCCTGGTGGCTGCCTCAGTCACCTCGTGGATCATGATTTTCCAGCGCAGCAATCTGCTGCGTGCCGGTCGTCGTGCCCTGGAGAGCTTTGAAGAGCGCTTCTGGTCGGGTATCGACCTGTCCAAGCTGTACCGTCAGGCCGGCAGCAACCCGGATCCGGATTCGGGGGTCGAGCAGATCTTCCGCGCCGGCTTCAAGGAGTTCTCCCGTCTGCGCCAGCAACCGGGCGTCGATCCGGAAGCGGTCATGGAAGGTGTGTCCCGCGCCATGCGCGTCGCCATTTCCCGTGAAGAAGAAAAACTCGAGCAGAGCCTGCCATTCCTCGCGACCGTGGGCTCCGTCAGCCCGTATATCGGTCTGTTCGGTACTGTCTGGGGGATCATGAACTCCTTCCGCGGCCTGGCGACTGCCCAGCAGGCGACCCTCGCCACCGTTGCACCAGGTATCTCCGAAGCCCTGGTGGCCACGGCGATCGGCCTGTTCGCGGCGATTCCGGCGGTGATCGCCTACAACCGTTTCGCCGCTCGCGGTGAAACGCTGATCAGCCGCTACTACACCTTCGCCGACGAGTTCCAGGCGATCCTGCACCGTAAAGTGCACACCAGCGAAGAGTGAGCAGGTAAATCCCCATGGCCCGAGTTCGCCACAAACGCAAGCCGGTTGCCGAGATGAACGTGGTGCCATACATCGACGTGATGTTGGTACTGCTCGTTATCTTCATGGTGACCGCACCGATGCTCAACCAGGGTGTGAAAGTCGATCTGCCCAAGGTTTCCAGCGAAGCCTTGCCGCAGGACAACAACACCCAGGTCCTGACCATTTCGATCAAGGCTGACAAGACCTACTACTGGAACCTTGGCAGTGAAGTCGACACCGAAAAGCAGCAGGACAAGGCCATGACCTTGCCGCAGATGACCGATGCCGTGACCAAGATCATTCGTGCCGGCAACGAAGGCGGCAAGCACACCCAGGTCTTCATTCGTGGCGACAAGACCGTCGACTACGGCGCTGTCATGGGTGCCATGGGCGGTCTGCAGAAAGCTGGGGTCGGTAATGTTGGCTTGATTACCGAGGCGCCCTGATGCACCAACAGCGAGAGCCGTCCGCCTCGGAAAGCTACTTCTGGCCCAGCGTCTGGGCGATAGGTCTGCACGTCCTGATTTTTGGCATGCTGTTCGCCAGCTTTGCCATGACTCCGGAACTGCCGCCGGCCAAGCCGATCGTCCAGGCGACTCTGTACCAGCTGAAATCGAAAAGTCAGGCGACCACCCAGACCAATCAGAAGATTGCGGGTGAGGCGAAGAAATCCGCCGCGCGCCAGACCGAAGTCGAGCAGATGGAACAGAAGAAGATCGAGCAGGAAGCGATAAAGGCAGCGGAACAAAAGAAAGAAGAGTCGGCTCAAAAGGCCGAAGAAGCGAAAAAGGCTGACGAAGCCAAGAAAGCGGATGAGGCGAAGAAGGCTGATGAGGCCAAGAAAGCCGATGACGCGAAGAAAGCCGCCGAAGCGAAAAAGGTTGAAGAGAAACAATTGGCTGATATAGCCAAGAAGAAAGCAGAAGAAGAAGCCAAGCAGGCTGCTGAAGAAGAGGCCAAGAAAAAGGCCGCTGACGAAGCGAAGAAAAAGATAGTCGAAGACGCGAAGAAGAAAGCCGCGGAAGACGCCAAGAAGAAAGCTGAAGCTGAAGAGGCGAAGAAGAAAGTCGCCGAAGATGCGAAGAAGAAAGCAGCAGCCGATGCGGCGAAGAAAAAGTCGCAGGACGCCGCGCGTAAATCCGCCGAAGACAAGAAGGCGCAAGCCCTGGCCGATTTGCTTTCCGATACGCCGCAGCGCCAACAGGCCTTGGCCGATGAGCAGGGCGATGAAACCGCGGGCAGTTTCGACGATCTGATTCGCTCCCGTGCCGCGGAAGGTTGGGCGCGTCCGCCTTCGGCACGTAAAGGGATGACGGTGGTGCTGCAGATCGGCATGTTGCCGGACGGTACCGTGACTACGGTTTCGGTGGCCAAGTCCAGTGGTGACGGTCCGTTTGACGCATCGGCGGTAGCAGCGGTCAAGAATATTGGTCGTTTGACAGAAATGCAGGGAATGAAACCGAGCGACTTCGCTCCTTATCGTTCATTCAAGATGACATTCACACCTGAGGATCTAGCCTTGTGAGAAACCTTCTTCGAGGAATGCTTGTCGTGATCTGCTGCCTGGCAGGGATGGCGGTAGCAGATGAAAAGAACATTCTGGTCACCAGTGGCAGTGACCGGGCCACGCCGATTGCGGTCGTACCGTTCGGCTGGCAGGGCGGCAGCGTGCTGCCGGACGACATGGCCCAGATCATCGGCGACGACCTGCGTAACTCCGGTTACTACTCGCCGATCCCGAAGCAGAACATGATCAGCCTGCCGACCCAGGCCAGCGAAGTCATCTACCGTGACTGGAAGGCCCTGGGCGCCCAGTACATCATGGTCGGCAGCATTGTTCCGGCGGGCGGTCGCCTGCAGGTGCAGTACGCGCTGTTCAACGTCGCCACCGAGCAGCAAGTGCTGACCGGCAGCGTGTCGGGCACGGCCGAGCAACTGCGGGACATGTCGCACTACATCGCCGACCAGTCGTTCGAGAAACTCACCGGCATCAAGGGTGCGTTCTCGACTCGCATGCTGTACGTGACGGCCGAGCGCTTCTCGGTGAACAACACCCGCTACACCCTGCAGCGTTCGGACTACGACGGTGCGCGTGCGGTGACCCTGCTGCAATCGCGCGAGCCGATCCTGTCGCCGCGTTTTGCGCCGGACGGCAAGCGTATCGCCTATGTGTCGTTCGAGCAGAAGCGCCCGCGGATCTTCGTCCAGCACATCGACACCGGTCGTCGTGAGCAGATCACCAACTTCGAAGGCCTGAACGGCGCGCCAGCTTGGTCGCCGGATGGCTCGCGCCTGGCGTTCGTGCTGTCCAAGGACGGCAACCCGGATATCTACGTGATGAACCTGGCTTCGCGTCAGATCAGCCGCGTGACCAGCGGTCCCGGTATCAACACCGAACCGTTCTGGGGCAAGGATGGTTCGACCATCTACTTCACCTCCGACCGCGGCGGCAAGCCACAGATCTACAAGACCAACGTCAATGGCGGCGGTGCCGAGCGTGTGACCTTCATCGGTAACTATAACGCCAACCCGAAACTGTCGGCCGACGAAAAAACCCTGGTGATGATCCACCGTCAGGACGGATTCACCAATTTCCGGGTGGCGGCTCAGGATTTGCAGCGCGGTAGCGTAAAAATCCTTACAGACACCAACCTTGATGAGTCAGCTACTGTCGCGCCCAACGGCACCATGGTAATCTACGCCACCGCCCAGCAGGGCCGGGGAGTCTTGATGCTCGTGTCCATCAACGGACGCGTAAGGCTCCCGCTTCCTACCGCACAAGGCGAAGTCAGAGAACCTTCCTGGTCCCCTTACCTGAACTGACGCGGCGCTATACGTTTTACTTAACACACTGGGGTTCATTAGGAGTTTCACGATGGAAATGCTGAAGTTTGGTAAATTTGCTGCGCTGGCTCTGGCCATGGCTGTAGCTGTAGGTTGCTCGTCCAAAGGCGGCGACAACGCCGGTCAAGGCGCTGTTGATCCAAACGCTGGTTACGGCGCTAACACTGGTGCTGTTGATGGCTCCCTGAGCGAAGAAGCTGCTCTGCGCGCAATCACCACCTTCTACTTCGAATACGACAGCTCGGACCTGAAGCCAGAAGCCATGCGCTCCCTGGACGTTCACGCCAAGGACCTGAAAGCCAACGGCGCTCGCGTCGTTCTGGAAGGCAACACCGACGAACGTGGTACTCGTGAGTACAACATGGCACTGGGCGAGCGTCGTGCGAAAGCCGTTCAGCGCTACCTGGTACTGCAAGGTGTTTCCCCAGCTCAGCTGGAACTGGTTTCCTACGGTAAAGAGCGTCCAGTTGCTACTGGCCACGACGAACAGTCCTGGGCTCAAAACCGTCGCGTCGAACTGCGTAAGTAATTCGTCATGCGAACGTGCCGTCGTGCTGTAACTGTATTGGCTCTCAGCCTCATGCCGCTTGCGGCGTGGGCTGCGGTTCCTGTGGTCGATGACAACTCCGGCTATAACAATAGCGGTGGGAGTTATCCTCCAGCGGGTTACGGTACGAACGGCGCCTATGCCGGGGGAGGGGTTTCGGCCCCTGTCTCGGCACAGGGCGAGCTGTTCAACCAATTGCAACGCATGCAGGAACAACTTGCGCAGCAACAGGGCGTAATCGAAGTTCTGCAAAATGATGTAGCGCGCATGAAGCAGGAAAACCTGGAGCGATACCAGGATCTTGACCGGCGCATAGGTAGTGGCGGCGCTCCGGCGGCTGCGGCTCCTGACAATTCTTCCAGCGGTGGCGATGTCAATGCCGCCGCCGGTACAGCACCTGCTGCCCAGGCCCCGGCGGCCAGCAGCGAACCTGGCGATCCGGCGAAGGAAAAGCTGTATTACGACGCCGCCTTCGACCTGATCAAGGCCAAGGATTTCGACAAGGCCAGCCAGGCGTTCAGCGCTTTCCTGCGCAAGTACCCGAACAGCCAGTATGCTGGCAACGCGCAGTACTGGTTGGGTGAAGTGAACCTGGCCAAGGGTGACCTGCAAGGTGCCGGCCAGGCTTTTGCCAAGGTCAGCCAGTTGTATCCCAAGCATGCCAAGGTGCCTGACTCGTTGTACAAGCTGGCTGACGTAGAGCGTCGCCTGGGTCACACCGACAAGGTCAAAGGCATTTTGCAGCAAGTGGTTTCCCAGTATCCGGGAACATCGGCTGCCCAGTTGGCTCAACGGGACCTGCAGCGCATGTGATGTGTTGAAGGCCTGAATCAAGAAACCCGCGCTTGTCGCGGGTTTTTTCGTTAGAATTGATGCCCTTTTTTATGAAACACGCTGCTCTGGACTGTGCGATCGCAGGTTCATTGCAGTGCCTGACGGAGGCGGACAGCCTGTTTAGCTGTTACGCCCGTGGCGGATATGCAAGACACATTGAGAATTACCGAAGTTTTTTACTCGTTACAGGGTGAAACGCGGACTGCTGGGCTGCCCACAGTATTCGTGCGCCTGACGGGTTGCCCCCTGCGCTGCCAGTACTGCGACAGCGCCTACGCCTTCAGCGGCGGTACGTTGATGTCGCTGGACAGCATCCTCGACCAGGTTGCCGGCTACCGGCCACGCTACGTCTGTGTGACGGGCGGTGAGCCGCTGGCCCAACCTAACGCCATTCCCTTGCTCAAACGGCTTTGTGACGCCGGTTATGAGGTGTCCCTGGAAACCAGCGGCTCGCTGGATATCTCGGCGGTGGATGCGCGGGTCAGCCGCGTGGTCGACCTGAAGACGCCGGGCTCGAAGGAGGCGCATCGCAACCGCTACGAGAATATCGAGCTGCTGACCGCCAACGATCAGGTCAAGTTCGTGATCTGCTCCCGCGAAGACTACGACTGGTCGGTGTCCAAGCTGATCCAGTACGGCCTGGAGAAGCGTGCCGGCGAAGTGCTGTTTTCGCCGAGCCATCACGACTTGCCGGCCCGCGAGCTGGCGGACTGGATTGTGGCGGATAACCTTCCCGTGCGCTTGCAGATGCAATTGCACAAGTATCTTTGGAATGACGAACCGGGACGTTGATATGACCACGCAAGCAAGCACTGAAAAGAAAGCGGTAATCCTGTTGTCCGGCGGTCTCGATTCGGCGACTGTGGTGGCCATGGCGCGCGCCGAAGGCTACAGCTGCTACACCATGAGCTTCGACTATGGCCAGCGCCATCGCGCCGAGCTGCAGGCCGCCGAGCGGGTGGCGCGGGACCAGGGTGTGATCGAACACAAGGTCATCGGCCTGAACCTGAACGGTATCGGCGGCTCGGCATTGACCGACAGTTCCATCGACGTGCCCGAGACTCCGGGCGAGGGCATTCCGGTGACCTACGTGCCGGCCCGCAACACGGTGTTCCTGTCCCTGGCGCTGGGCTGGGCGGAAGTGCTCGGTGCGCGTGACATCTTTATCGGCGTGAATGCGGTGGACTACTCCGGTTACCCGGATTGCCGTCCCGAGTTCGTCGAGGCCTTCGAAACCCTGGCCAACCTGGCGACCAAGGCCGGTGTCGAGGGCAATGGTTTCCGCATCCAGGCACCGCTGCAGAACCTGAGCAAGGCCGATATCGTCCAGGCCGGGGTCAAGCTGGGCGTCGACTATTCGCTGACTGTATCCTGCTATCAAGCGGATGCTAACGGCTTTGCATGTGGGAAATGTGACAGCTGCCGCCTGCGCGCTGAAGGCTTTGCGGCAGCCGGAATCAGCGACCCAACGCGTTATTTTTGATTTTTTTCATTTAAGGTGTTGAATTCCCGTTAGAAATCAGTATTATACGCGCCACCACACAGCGGGTCGTTAGCTCAGTTGGTAGAGCAGTTGGCTTTTAACCAATTGGTCGTAGGTTCGAATCCCACACGACCCACCATATTTGTTGTAGAAGAAAATCCGGAAAGCCCACGAAAGTGAGGATTTCCGGATTTTTTTTGCTTGAAAAAAGCGAATAGGTTTCAAGCATCGGGCGAATTTCCCGGATGGCTTTGTAGAGAACGGTCGTGCCAGGCGTCACGGAAAATTCGACGATGGCCATCGGTTACACAGCTTGTATATCCCTTTGACATATTCCTGGTATGCATTATCCTGGGATATGCAATCTGCATATCCCTGTAGGTGCGACATGGAACAAGGCTCGGTATTTCAAAGTAATCGTAGTCAGGCCGTGCGCTTGCCAAAGGCTGCCGCGCTTCCTGATGACGTCAAGCGCGTTGATATTGTTGCAATCGGCAGAACCCGAATCATCACCCCCGCGGGTGAGTCCTGGGATAGCTGGTTTGACGGTGAAGGTGTAACGGATGATTTTATGACGGCTCGTGAGCAGCCAGCCGAGCAAGAGCGGGAATCATTCTGATGCTCAAATTCATGCTCGATACCAACATTTGCATCTTCACAATAAAGAACAAACCCCAGCATGTTCGCGAAGCGTTCAAAGCTCACCATGGCCAGCTGTGCATCAGTACCGTGACGTTGATGGAGCTCATCTATGGAGCGGAAAAATCTTCGAACCCAGGACGAAACCTGGCCGACGTAGAGGGCTTTGCAGCACGACTGGATGTCTTGAAATACGACCAGGATGCGGCGGCGCATACAGGTCAACTCCGTGCGGAGCTGGCTAAGGTTGGCACTCCGATTGGCCCTTACGATCACATGATTGCCGGGCACGCTCGTTCGCAAGGTTTGATTTTGGTAACAAACAATCTACGCGAATTTGACCGAGTGCCTGGTCTGCGCGTCGAAGACTGGGTATAGGAAAATCCGCTGTCTCTTCAATCCGCCAGGGTTGCAGGCTTTGGCGGGCCCGCGGTGTCAGGACAGTTGTCATCGCCTCCTGTTTTTCAATAGCAGGTCAGTCCCAGGACTTAGGGCTCCTCATCACACCCCAACCCCTCCCGCTGCACCTTCTCATCACCCAGGCTCTTCCCGGTCCTGCTCATGATCCGACCTTGCAGTTGCTTGAGCTCAGGTCCCGTCAGGCGCTTGCAGCTGTTGATTTCCCAGACATCCCCGGTCGTGGTGCTGACCGAGAACAATCCCCAGTACTCCGTGGCGCCGGCCTTGGGGTCGTTGTAGCCCAGGCTGAAGTCGAAATAGCCCGGATGAGGCGGGTTGCCGTTTTCGTCGGCCAGGTCGCCGTCGATAAAGACCCCGGGCTTGCCCAGTTTGTAGTCTTCATGCTTGAGCGCCACTTCCAGCACCTGTTGGGCCTGTTCGCGGCTCAGGCCCTGGGGTTTGACCTGGTCGGGCTGCAAGGCCTGCGCGGCGCAGGCCGAGAGGGTGGTGCAGGCCAGGCCCAGGGTGAATAGCCATGCAGCGGTCGTCTTGATCAGCACGCCATTCGTCCTTTGACTGCGATAATGATTTGCGCCAGGTACTTGGCGAACCCGTCGCGCCCGCCCGTGGCGGCGTTGCCGGTGTTGAAGCCGATCTTCACCAGGGTCTGGGCGAACTCCAGTGGGTCTTTCTTGCCCCTGACCGCCGCGCCATAGCGGGTGGCGAAGGACTGGGCGCATTGCTGGAAGGAAGAAAACTGCGCCACCTTGATCTGGCTGTTGCCCGTCGGGGCTTGTGCGCCGATCTGCAAGGGCGCCGGCGCATGCAGGGAGAAATAGTTGTTCAATTCCCGGGCAATGCGCCCGCTGCCGTACTGGCTCTCCTGGGCGGCGAGGCCGAGGATGTTCTCGACCGGCAGGTCCAGTTGGTCGGCAATCGGCTGGCAGACCGCCTTGTGCTTGCTGACGAATGTCACGGCGGCAATGTTGTTGCAGAGTGCGGCGCTCACGGGTCGTCCCTCGAATGTTCGGTCAATTCCATTGGTGTTGCATAAAGCTTCGCAAGTATAGGGCAGGGTTGTTTCGTGTTATAGGAACCGCGTCTCAACGCAGCCAGATTTCCCCGACCGAATGATCCCGGGTCTTGCGTACCACCAGGTCGGCCCGCTCGCGGGTTGGCAGGATGTTTTCCAGCAGGTTGACCCGGTTGATATCGCGCCAGATCTGCCGCGCGGCTTCGGGGGCTTCCTCGGGTGTCAGGTCCGCCAGCTTGCGGAAGTAGGCGCCGCGCGCACGGAACGCGGTCTTCTGCAGCAGCAGGAAACGGTCGACGTACCATTGCTCGATATCCTGTTCGTCGGCGTCCAGGTAGATCGAGAAGTCGAAGAAGTCGGAGACGATGGTGCTCGGCTTCGGTTCGTCGGTGCCGTCCGTCTGCAGGACATTGAGCCCTTCGAAGATCAGGATGTCCGGTCGATCCACTGTCTGGTGTTCGCCCGGTACGATGTCGTAGCTGATGTGGGAATAGATCGGTGCCTGGACTTCACCCTCACCGGCCTTGACGTCGGCGAGGAATTTCACCATCTGCCGGCGATCGTAGCTTTCCGGAAAACCCTTGCGGTGCATGATGCCGTCGGCTACCAGCTTGCTGTTGGGGTAGAGAAAGCCATCGGTGGTTACCAGAGCCACGTTCGGATGATCCGGCCAGCGCGCCATCAATGCCTGGAGGACGCGGGCAAAAGTGCTCTTGCCCACCGCGACGCTGCCAGCGATGGCGATGATGTACGGCCCCCGCGGACTGGCCCGGCCGAGGAAGGTGTCCTTGATGCCGGCCAGGTGGCGAGCCGCGCCGACGTGCAGGCTGATCAGCCGCGACAGCGGCAGGTAGACGTTGGCGACATCCTCCAGGGAGATGTCCTCGTTGACCCCGCGCAGGGTCGCCAGGTCCTCTTCCGACAGCGTCAGGGGCGTGTTGGCGCGCAGGCCGGCCCACTCCGTGCGGTCCATTACCAGGTAGTCATCAGCGGTCATCGGTTACTGTCCCACGTCTCGTCAATGAGCGGATTATCCATCGAGTTGCCCCCGCGTGTCCGAAGGTCAGAATAATCTTTTGAATCCATTGGATATTCTGTAGCCTTGCGGCGCTGAAAAGCACTCCATGCCTGATGGATTCACTTTCCCGGTCGCCGCGCGCTACACCTAATATCCTGCCTCGGAAAGAGACAGGGGCCGGGGTATACTCGACTTTCGCGCTCACGCGCTTGCAGGTCTTGCGAACATGACGCAGATTTCCGAACGCCTTCTGGTTCAAGCCCACCTCGACGCCAAGCAGCCCAAACCCTTGAGTGCCGAGCAGGAGGCGACCCTCCGTGCCGAGATCGCCGCCGAGCTCAAGGCTCAGGACGCGGTGCTGGTGGCGCACTTCTACTGTGACCCGGTGATTCAGGCCCTGGCCGAAGAAACCGGCGGCTGTGTGTCCGACTCCCTGGAAATGGCCCGTTTCGGCGCCGTGCATCCGGCCAGGACGGTACTGGTGGCGGGCGTGCGCTTCATGGGCGAGACGGCGAAGATCCTCACCCCGGAAAAACGCATCCTGATGCCGACCCTGGAGGCGACCTGTTCGTTGGATCTGGGTTGCCCGGTGGACGAGTTTTCCGCTTTCTGCGACCAGCACCCGGAACGCACGGTGGTGGTGTATGCCAACACCTCGGCGGCGGTCAAGGCGCGTGCGGACTGGGTGGTGACCTCCAGCTGCGCGCTGGAAATCGTCGAAAGCCTGATGGATAACGGCGAAAAGATCATCTGGGCGCCGGACAAGCACCTGGGACGCTATATCCAGAAGCAGACCGGCGCCGATATGTTGCTGTGGGACGGTGCCTGCATCGTTCACGAAGAGTTCAAGTCCAAGCAACTGGAAGACATGAAGGCGCTGTATCCCGAGGCGGCGATCCTGGTGCACCCGGAATCCCCCGAGTCGGTGATCGACCTCGCCGATGCGGTCGGCTCCACCAGCCAGTTGATCAAGGCCGCGCAGACCCTGCCGAACAAGACCTTTATCGTCGCTACTGATCGCGGCATCTTCTACAAGATGCAGCAGCTGTGTCCGGACAAGGTCTTTGTCGAGGCACCGACCGCCGGCAATGGCGCGGCGTGCCGCAGTTGTGCCCATTGCCCGTGGATGGCCATGAACACACTTGAGCGCACCTTGCAGTGTTTGCGCGAGGGCAGCAACGAGATCTTCGTCGACCCGTCGATCATTCCCCGCGCGGTTCGTCCGCTCAAGCGCATGCTGGATTTCACCCAGGCCGCGCGCCTGAAGTTGAGCGGCAACGCCTGATGGTGCCGGCTGATCGTTCCCACGCTCCGCGTGGGAATGCAGCCCGTGATGCTCTGCGTCACTTGTAGAGCGGACGCGGAGCGTCCAGTGAGGCGTTCCCACGCTGGAGCGTGGGAACGCTCGAACGAACGGTTAGCCGCCCATCATGTCCTTGACCATGCGTTCCTGGTCGATCATCTCTTTCTGCCGCGCGTCGATGCGTGAGGCCAGCTGGAAGTTCGGCGCCCGGCGCTTGGCGAAGTCCAGTTGCTGGATCGCCTGCTTGAAGTCGCCGACCAGGGCGAAATACTCGGCCCGGGCCTGGTGCAGGCCGATGATATTGCCGGCCTGGCCGCGGGTTTCGGCGATCTGGTACCAGATATCCGGATCCTCCGAGCGGGTCTTGAGCATGTCCACCAGGATCTTCTCCGCGTCAGCCGGTTTGTTCTGCTTGACCAGCAGATCGACCTGGACCTGTTTCAGCGGATAGTTGCCCGGATACAGCGCGAGCATCCGGTCGGTGCGTGACACGGCATCGGGAAGGTGGCCGCTGGTGATGTCGAGTTCGATCTGGGCCAGGTTGTAGATGACCTCGTTGGGCGACTTGGCCAGCAGCGGCTTGAGGTTTTCCCGTGCTTCATTCAACTGGCTGCCCTTGATCTGCGCGATGGCCAGGCCGTAACGGGCAATATCGGATTTGGGGTTTTCGTCCAGCTGGGCACGGAAACGCTTGGCCGCCAGTCCCGGCGAGTCCTCGTACGAAAGCATCACGCGGGCGCGGATCAGTTGATAACGCAGGCTGTCCTCGATGCCGCCGGGCTTGGCCTGCTCGGCACGGTTGCGGGTGTCGGCGATCCGCGATTCGGTGACCGGGTGGGTCAGGAGGAATTCCGGCGGCTTGGCATCGAAGCGGTAGATACGCATCAGGCGTTCGAACATGGTCGGCATGTTGCGCGGGTCGTAGCCGGCCTTCTCCAGGTTGAGAATGCCGATACGGTCGGCTTCTTGTTCATTCTGGCGGGAGAAACGCTGTTTCTCCTGGAAGGCGGCGGCCTGGGTCCCGGCGATGGTCGCGATGCCCGCGTCACCACCACCGGCGGCGGCCACGATGATCCCGGTCAGCAGCGCCGCCATCATCGGCAGTTGCATGCGTTGCTGGGCTTCCACGCCCCGGGCGAAGTGGCGCTGCGACAAGTGCGCGAGTTCGTGGGCCAGCACCGAGGCATACTCGCCTTCGGTCTGCGCGTTGAGGAACAGGCCGCCGTTGATCCCGATGATCCCGCCGGGGGCGGCGAAGGCGTTGAGCTGGTTGCTGTCGATCAGGATGAATTCCAGGCGGCGGTCCTGGACCTGGCTGGTTTCCACCAGCTTGTACACCGTGGTTTCCACGTAGTCCTTGAGCTGCGGGTCGTTCAGTTGCTTGACCTGGCTGCGCAAGAGACTCAACCAGGCACGGCCCAGTTGATACTCCTGCTGGGGCGAGACAATCGCGGAACTGGCATCACCGAGTGACGGCAGGTCGTCGGCGAAGCCGGGGGAGGCGAGCAGGCAGGCGAGCGTCAACAGGGTGGGGCGCAGAAAAGTCATGCACAGGGCTCTGGTTTGGCAAAGCCCTTACTGTAGCCGTACACCACGCAGACGACCAGAGGTGGCACCGCTTGGGGTATCCTAGGCGGCTTGAATAATCGACCCGGCGCCCAGCCAGGAGTGAAGCAATGACCGACGCTGTAGAGTACGACGCCGAGCTGGACGCCAGCGGCCTGAATTGCCCGCTGCCGCTGCTCAAGGCCAAGCTGGAACTCAATCGCCTGGCCAGCGGCGCGGTGCTCAAGGTTATCGCCACCGATGCCGGTTCGCAGCGCGACTTCCGTACCTTCGCCAAACTCGCCGGGCATACGCTGTTGCGCGAAGAGGAAGAGGCCGGGGTTTATCGTTACTGGCTGCGCAAGGCCTGATTTTCGACACTGAAATCGCCGTCGATTTTTTTAAGGAATATTGATGTTCAAAGTGTTACGAGACTGGATCCAGCGCTATTTCTCCGATGAGGAAGCGGTGGTCCTGGCGGTGCTGTTGTTCCTGGCGTTCACTGCCGTGCTCACTCTCGGCAAGATGCTCGCCCCGGTATTGGCCGGGATGGTACTCGCCTACCTGATGCAGGGGCTGGTGTTCGGCCTGGAGCGTATGCGGCTACCGGGCGCGGCGGCGGTCGGCCTGGTATTCGCGTTGTTCATGGGCGGCCTGCTGTTGTTCATGCTGGTGGTGGTGCCGTTGCTCTGGCACCAATTGATCACCCTGTTCAACGAACTGCCGGGGATGTTGGCCAAGTGGCAGTCGTTGCTGCTGTTGCTGCCCGAGCGTTATCCGCACCTGGTGTCCGACGAGCAGGTGCTGCAGGCGATCGAAGTGGCGCGCGGGGAAATCGGCAAGTTCGGCCAATGGGCACTGACCTTTTCCCTGTCCAGCCTGCCGCTGCTGGTCAATATCATGATCTACCTGGTGCTGGTGCCGATCCTGGTGTTCTTCTTCCTCAAGGACCGGGCGACCATCCGCGACTGGGTGCGTGGCTACCTGCCCCGTGAGCGGGCGCTGATCACCCGGGTGGCGGAGGAAATGAACCGGCAGATCGCCAACTACATTCGCGGCAAGGTGATCGAGATCATCATCTGCGGCGGGGTGACCTATGTCGCCTTTGTCGCCCTGGGACTCAACTACGCCGCCCTGCTGGCCTTGCTGGTGGGCCTGTCGGTGGTCGTGCCCTATGTCGGCGCGGTGGTGGTGACGGTGCCGGTGATGCTGATCGCGCTGTTCCAGTGGGGCTGGAGTGACCAGTTCATCTACCTGATGGCGGTCTACGGGATTATCCAGACCCTGGATGGCAACGTGCTGGTGCCGCTGTTGTTCTCCGAGGCGGTGAACCTGCACCCGGTGGCGATTATCTGTGCGGTCCTGCTGTTTGGCGGGCTGTGGGGCTTCTGGGGGGTGTTCTTTGCGATTCCCCTGGCGACCCTGTTCAAGGCAGTGCTGGATGCCTGGCCGCGCAAGGAGCCGATGGTGGCGCCGCTGTTGTAGGGGGGGCAGGATGGGACTTGTATGGGAGTGGAGCTTGCGTGGGAGCGGGCTTGCCCGCGAAGAGGTCCGTGAGACCGCCAAAAGCTTCGGGGGCAAGCCCCCTCCCACATAAACCCGCTCTCACAAAGTCTGCTGCCACACAAACCCGGCTCCTACAGGTTCCGGGCGTTTCAGGCCTTGTTCAGCGCCTGTGCCGCGGCCAGCACCGCATCCACATGGCCCGGCACCTTCACGCCACGCCATTCCTGACGCAAGACACCTTTGGCATCGATCAGGAAGGTGCTGCGGTCGACACCCAGGTATTCCTTGCCGTAGAGCTTCTTCAGCTTGATCACGTCGAACAGCTGGCAGACGGCTTCGTCCTTGTCGCTGATCAGCTCGAACGGAAACTCCTGCTTGCCCTTGAAGTTCTCGTGGGACTTCAGGCTGTCGCGCGAAATACCGAAAACCTCGGTATTGGCGGCCTTGAACGCCGCGTACTGGTCACGAAAGCCCTGGCCCTCGGTGGTGCAACCGGGGGTGCTGTCCTTCGGGTAGAAGTAGATCACCACCTGCTTGCCCTTGAGGTCGGCCAGGCTGACGGTCTGCCCGTTGGTGGCCGGGGCCTGGAAATCGGTGACGGCTTCATTGATGACAACGGCCATGCTGGCTCCTTACATGGGGTTTTGTGGGCGCCACGGTTCGATCAGCGCGTCGAGGTTCATCGCGTCGGCGAAATCGAGGAACTGGTCGCGCAGCCAACTGATCTGCACACCGGCCGGCAGCGTCACGGTAAAGGTGGCATTGAGCATGGTGCCGCCGGTCTGCGGCGCCAGGTAGGTGTCGCAGGTGAGGTTTTCCAGCTCGACGTTGTGGTCGATGAAAAACTGGCACAGCTCGTTGATGATGTCCGAGCGGTAGGCCGAGCTGACATAGGCGACGTACGGCAGCGCCTGTGGACGGTTCTCCAGGGCGCCACTGCGCACCACGCTGACGATGAAGGCATGCTTCTTCGCCAGGTTCGGCAGGCCGGCTTCGAGGCGGGCCAGGGCATCCCAACTGCCGGAAATCTGCAGGACCAGCGCGCTGTAGTCGCCGTGGCGGGTCAGGCGTGAGGTCACGACGGCGCAGCGATTTTCATGGCTGGCGCGGCACAGGACGTTGGTCAGCTCCATGGGGTTGGCGCCGAGGGCACTGATGACAAGGAATTGTTCGCGGACTGTGGGGGTGGACATGCAGCATTCCTAAAGCGATGAGCGGTCGGTACGACAGGGGCGTCGCGGGTCGGGTTCGGGAGTTCGCAGGTCATTGACCGAGTTGCGGATCAAACACTTGCGCCGGGCTCAGGCACGGGCGAGAGCGGGCAATGGCAAGGCTGGATCGGGTTTCGGGCAGCGAAAAGGAAGGCTGGAACCCGGCACGTGACTGACTCAGTACCGATCAAAGTCTGAAGGGTAGCGAAAAGCAGCGCCAAGGGGAATGCTCATGGCGAGTACTTCGCTTGTACAAGGCTGATGGCGCCAGTACCATTACCGCTCTCTTTTTCCGGCAGGAGCGGTTGCATGATTGCGGGCAGTATGGTGGCACTGGTCACACCCATGGATGCACAGGGTCGTCTTGACTGGGACAGCCTGAGCAAACTGGTGGACTTCCACCTGCAAAACGGCACCAACGCCATTGTCGCGGTCGGCACCACAGGTGAGTCGGCTACCCTTGACGTGCACGAACACATCGAAGTGATTCGTCGCGTGGTCGATCAGGTGGCGGGGCGCATCCCGGTGATCGCCGGCACGGGCGCCAACTCGACGCGTGAAGCGATCGAGCTGACCACCAACGCGAAAACCGCTGGCGCCGACGCCTGCCTGCTGGTGACCCCGTACTACAACAAGCCGACCCAGGAAGGCCTGTACCAGCATTTCCGGACCATCGCCGAAGCCGTCGATATCCCGCAGATCCTCTACAACGTGCCGGGCCGTACCGCTTGCGACATGCAGGCCGAGACCGTGATCCGCCTGTCGACCGTGCCGAACATCATCGGCATCAAGGAAGCCACCGGCGACCTCGACCGTGCCAAGGCGATCCTGGCCGGCGTCAGCAGCGACTTCCTGGTCTATTCCGGCGACGACGCCACCGCGGTCGAGCTGATCCTGCTCGGCGGCAAGGGCAACATCTCGGTGACCGCCAACGTCGCCCCGCGTGACATGAGCGAGCTATGTGCCGCCGCGATGCGTGGCGATGCCGTCACCGCGCGGGCGATCCACCAGAAACTGATGCCGCTGAACAAGACCCTGTTCATCGAATCCAATCCTATCCCCGTGAAATGGGCGCTGCATGAGATGGGCCTGATGCCGGACGGTATCCGTCTGCCGCTCACCTGGCTCAGCACCCCGAGTCACGAACCGCTGCGGCAGGCCATGCGCCAGTCCGGCGTCCTGGTTTAATTGAGGAAATACACCGCATGAAGCGATTGGCCGGACTTTCCGCACTTGCCTTGATTATCTCCAGCACCAGCGGTTGTGGCTGGATCTGGGGCCCGGAAGGTTACTTCCGCGACCGCGGCAGCGATTACCTGGAGGCGCAACAGACGCCAGCCATGCAGTTGCCGCCGGATGTCACCACCAGCAAGCGTCTCGATCCGCTGTTGCCGATTCCACGCAACGTCGCCACCGAAACCGTCAAGGGCGAGTACGAAGTGCCGCGCCCGCAGCCGTTGCAGGCCTCGGCCAGCGCCAGCGACTACAGCCTGCAGAAGAGCGGCGATTCGAGCTGGATCATGGGGCAGCACGCCCCGGCTGAAGTCTGGCCGGTGGCCATGCAGTTCTTCCAGGACAACGGCTTCCGTATCGACTCCCAGCGTCCGCAGACCGGTGAGTTCACCACTGCCTGGCAGCCGGCCAACGAGCTGTCCGCGAACATGTCCAAGCGCCTGGGTACTGGTAACTCCGCCGATACCGAAGCGCGCGTGCGGGTTCGTATCGAGCCGGGCGTACAGCGCAACAGCAGCGAAATCTACGTGGTCAGCGCCGAGCGTCCGGTTGGCAGCACCGCGAATGTCGACTTCACCGCGCGTTCGGTCAACATCGGCCGCGACTCGATCCTGATCGACGAAATGCTCTCGAGCATGAGCCGCAGCGCCGAGAAAGGCGGTTCGGTGTCCCTGCTGGCCGCCCGTGATTTCGATACCCCGAGCCGTGTCAGCCTGAGCCAGGACGGCAGTGGCAACCCGGTGCTCAACGTCGGCGAAGACCTGGACCGTGCCTGGTCGAGCGTCGGTCGTGCGCTGGAGCAGGGCGAATGGCGCGTTGAAGACATCAACCGCAGCCTGGGCCTGTACTACATCAACCTGGCGGAAAAGGCCGAGAAGAAGAACGAAGAGCCTGGCTTCTTCGGCAAACTCTTCGGCAGCAAGCCGGCCAAGGAAGAAATCGAAGCCCGTGCCGTGCGTTACCAGGTTCGCCTGAGCAAGGTCGGCGACAACGTGCAGGTGACGGTCGAGAAGGACATCAACACCGTGGCGCCGGCTGAAGTGGCGCGCAAAGTGTTGGGCGTGATTCAAGACAACCTGGGCTGATCCTTATGCGTTTTGCCGTTCTCGGCAGTGGTAGCCAGGGGAACGGCACGCTGATAGCCAGTGGCGATACCTGCGTGCTGGTCGATTGTGGTTTCTCCCTGCGGGAAACCGAGCGGCGCCTGGCACGCCTGGACATGAGCCCGGCACAACTGAGCGCGATCCTGGTGACCCACGAACATGCCGACCACGTGCATGGCGTGGGTTTGCTGTCTCGGCGCTACAATCTACCGGTGTATCTCAGTCGCGGGACGTTGCGCGGGATGCGCAAGCCCATCGAACCCGCGGGTTTCGTGGCGGGTGGCGAGCGGTTGCAGGTCGGCGCGCTGGCCATTGACGTCGTCGCCGTGGCCCACGATGCCCTGGAGCCGACGCAGTATGTGTTCAACGACGGTCAGCGGCGTTTCGGCCTGCTGACCGACCTGGGATCATATTGTGCAAGCGTCATGGACAGCTACAGCGGCCTCGATGCGCTGATGGTCGAGGCCAACCATTGCCGGGACCGCCTGGCGCGGGGGCATTACCCGACCTTTCTCAAGCAGCGGGTCGGTGGTGAACTGGGACATTTGAACAACCACCAGGCCGCAAGCCTGGTGGCCGAGTTGGGCTGGCAAGACCTGCAACACCTGGTGCTGGCCCACCTGAGCAGCAAGAACAACCTGCCGCAGCTGGCCCGGCAATGTTTTGTCGACACCCTCGGGTGCGACCCGGACTGGCTGCAACTGGCCGATCAAGATTCAGGGCTCGACTGGCGACACATCGCCTAGCCCAACAACTTAACAAGCGGAGCCCATCATGGAAAAACGTGAAGAACTCTACCGCGGCAAAGCCAAGTCGGTGTACAAGACCGACGACGCCGACCGCTTGATCCTGCTGTTTCGCAACGACACCTCGGCGTTCGACGGCAAGCGCATCGAACAGCTCGACCGCAAGGGCATGGTGAACAACAAGTTCAACGCCTTCATCATGCAGAAGCTCGAAGAAGCCGGCGTGCCGACCCAGTTCGACAAGCTGCTGGGCGACAACGAGTGCCTGGTGAAGAAGCTCGACATGATTCCGGTGGAGTGCGTGGTGCGCAACTACGCGGCCGGTAGCCTGGTCAAGCGCCTGGGTGTCGAGGAAGGCCTGAAGCTCAACCCCTACACCTTCGAACTGTTCCTCAAGGACGACGCCAAGGGCGACCCGTTCATCAACGAATCCCACGTCGTGGCGTTTGGTTGGGGCACCGCCGAGCAACTGGTCCGCATGAAGGAACTGTCGCTCAAGGTCAACGAAGTGCTGAGCAAGCTGTTCGACGACGCCGGCCTGCTGCTGGTGGACTTCAAGCTGGAGTTCGGCGTATTCCACGGCCAGATCGTCCTGGGTGACGAGTTCAGTCCGGACGGCTGCCGCCTGTGGGACAAGGAAACCCGCAAGAAGATGGACAAGGACCGCTTCCGCCAGGGCCTCGGTGATGTCATCGAAGCCTACGAAGAAGTTGCCAATCGCCTGGGCGTACCGCTGTAATCGACGCAAGCATCTGATAGCACGTAATTTTTTTGCAATTGGGGCTTCGCTTCCGGCAAAAGTGTTGTTATGATGCGCGCCGTTGGAGAGATGCCAGAGTGGCCGAATGGGACGGATTCGAAATCCGTTGTACCTTCACCGGTACCTAGGGTTCGAATCCCTATCTCTCCGCCATTACATAGAAAAGCCCCTGAAGTCGCGAGACTTCGGGGGCTTTTTGTTTTCGGCGTTAAAAAGCTCGGCAAAGTGTTATGCGTTTGAAGGGGCCGGCAGAACAAGCCTGCAGGCCAACAGCATTCGGTTGAGTCGGTCCAGGGGCCGCTTTCCAAAACCTCGTATTCAGGCTTTCAGGTAGCCTTGAATCTGTCGCAGAAACCCGGCTTCGAATGCCTCTCGCCCCTGTTCCTTCAGATAAAGTCGTCGACGTCGAGCCAGTTCGGTCCACAGCGGCGATGTGCCGTGGCCGTTCAGCCATCGCTCTGCCTCGCGGGCGCCATCGGCGAGTTCCCGGGCGAAGTGGGTGTCCCAGGGCGTCGGACTTTCGTTGGCATCGTTGGCGGCGCGTCGTGTCGCCGGAATCGTGATGGGGCGGGGTGGTGGCGAGTCGAACCGCTGGAAGGCCAGGGTGTACAGCGCGATGGCGTCGGCGATCAGTCGATGGGCCAGGCGCTCCTGTTCCTGATCATGAAAGGCCACGCAACGGGCGCCGTCCAGGCAGAATCTGGCCGCGACACGGAAATGAGCGGCGGCCTCGCTGGGATGCAGGGACGCCAGTCGGATCAGGTTGGGCGGTGGCAGGCGGGACAGTAGCGAGCGATCAATCATGGAGGGGACCCCCGTGACTGCAGTGCGGCAAGGCTGGACGTAGCGGGCGGTGCCCGTGCGTAAAAGGGGGGTAAGCCATTCTCCTTGTCTCCTCGGACGATTGAGGAACTGACTCCCACCGTTGTCACGCGGAGTAGGGAGGCAGACCGTGCGAGGGTGACAAACCGGCGTCCGAGGGAACCGGCCAGGCCGAAGCCTGCCCCACACGGTCCGCCATAGGTGTAGTAGCTGGGCGCAATAATGCGGCAGCCAAACAGCCATGACGCGATACCGCGCCTCGAACACTTTCAGGTTGTCACACCCGGCCACAGGATCGACTGTGGCGGGACTAGGCTAGTGGCGGCGCTGCCAATCTAATAGTCAGGCATGGACTAGGCAATAGAGGCCCTGGTCTTATTATTTTGTAGGCTTTTTCCTGCTGGATAGTTTCAGACAGCGCCTGGACGATACCGATCAGCCGGGTTGGGCCGCCAGGCTGTTACTGATGTTGCGCCCCAGCACCAGCACCGTCACAAAACCGCAGCCCACCAGGGCCGTGGCCAGGCTCAACAGCACCGAGCTGCCCAACTGGTCGACGATCCGACCGCCGAAGAACGAGCCCAGCGCAATGATCACCTGGAACAACGCGACAAACAGTGGCATGCCACGTTCGACATCCTTGGGCGCGACGACAAACATCCAGATACTGGCGCAGGCCGGGAATGCGCCGAAGGCGAAGCCCCAGAGCGCAATCAGCATCACGGCGCCGGTCATGCCGGTGGCGAAGTAGGGGAACAGGGCGGTGCTGGTGCCGATCATCAGCGCAACCAGCAACAAGGTGTAACGTACGCTGCGGTTGGCGGCGAAACCGGCAAAAATATTACCCAGCACCCCGGCCACGCCAAAGAGCAGCAGCAGTGAGCCGATGGTCGGCCCGTCGAAGCCGGAACTGTTTTTGAAAAACGGCGCGACATAGGTGTACGCAGCAAAGTGGGCCAGGCCGATGAGCAATACCGCGATCAGGCCGACCCGAGCCCGTGGATTGATAAACAAGGCTGGCAGGTCTTTGATGAGAATGGCTTTTTCCGGGTTGAGCCGCGGTAGCAGGAAGACCTGCGCCAGTAGCACCGGTACGCCCATCAGCGCGGTAATCAGGAAGGTCATGCGCCAGCCCATCAGGCCACTGAGCCAGGTGCCCGCGGGCACGCCCAGCACGGTGGCCAGGGTCACGCCGACCATGATGATCGAGGTGGCCTGGGCCACGCCCACGCCCCTGGGCGCCAGTCGGCCGCTGAGGGCGATAGCCGTTGCCCAGAAGCCACCGATACTGATGCCCAGTAATACGCGGCCGAACAGCAGCAGGCTGAAGTCGCTGGCGAAGGCCACGACCGAGTTGGCGACGATCATGATCAGCGTCAGGCCGATCAGCAGATAACGCCGGTCCATGGCGCCAATGCCGATAGACAGCAAGGGCGCGGCGAGGGCGGCCATGATGCCGGGCAGGGTAACCATCAGGCCGGCGTGGCCGGCAGTGATGCCGAGGTCGGTGGCGACATCGTTGAGTACGCCCACCGGGAGAAACTCACTGGTCACCAGGGCGAAGGCACCCACGGCGACCGAAAGAATCGCCAGCCACTGCTGTTTGACGCTTTGCTGATTATGTTCGGGTAGACCGCGAGGGGCCTGACTGGTGCTTGGCATGGAATGGTGTTCCAGGGTGAATGTCGCCTGAAACCAGGCGAGGGGGAGAATTTTGAGGCGATTATATGAATCAGTCGCGACAATCGGGCAGGCGCTCGTTTCGATAGTAATCATCAGTGCAATCGATGCGATGCTTCAGGTCAGGCGGACTTGGGCGGTATTTTGGGCTTGGGAAGATGCGAATGTCTTCATCGCCGCGAGCCGGATTGAGCGGTTTGTTTCCGACAATGACTTCGATCCTGATTCCAGGGGCGGTTTCTGAAAAGCGGCGATCACCGAGGTCTGAAAATCCCGTAACAGTATCTTCGCTGAAAATCGTTGGCTTGGGGGGCGCTTGGGCGGCGAGGACAGTCTTATGACGACTCAAGCCGTGTTGATCCATTTGCAGCGCGGCCTGCCTGAAGGCGGCGCGAGTCGAGCACTATGTTGCCAGGGTTCGTGAGGTATATGAGAAGAATCCTGCAACCTTTGCCACTGACTTCACACGCCAGGATGCCGCTATCCTGAATATCCAAGGTACTTGTGAGGCCGCTTTGCGCAGAGCCACCGGGTTCAGGCCTTTGAGTGGCCAGGATAATGAAAAGCCCCTGAGGTGTGAGACTCAGGGGCTTTTTCGGTTTTGCCGTTTTATCCGCTAGCTGCGCCAGTAGTTGTTGGCTGCCGCGATCACCGCGAACTCCGTCGCCACCACCTGGCCGATCTGGATCAGCATCGCCGCGTCGTTGGCGTATACGTCGCGCAAGCGATTGCGCGCGGCTTCGTCCGGCTGGGTGGTCTTGATGACCAGGCGCGACATCTTGATCGCCAGTTGCCGGCCTTCTTCAGGGGTTGCGGTTATCAGGGTGTTACCCGGTATCAGGCTGGTGCTCATGGTGTTTTCACCTGTTGTGTTCTCTGGAAGGCGCCCTTGGCGACGCCCGAACGGCATAGTTGCTCGCCGGTTACTGTTGCCGGCGACCGAAGGACACCGCGTAGGCGGCCGAGCGCACATTGACCATCGGGTCCTGTACGTCGATGCCCGGAGTCAGCACGTTCGGTTGGAACAACAGGGCTTTCTCCGCGGCCGGGCTGTTGTCGACGACGGTGTTGACGGACAGGGTGCCCAGTTCCACCGTGCGTCGGTTGTCCGGCCAGGCAATCGACGGGTCGTCGAGCTTGTCGCCGGGCTCGGCGATCTGTAGTTGCAACTTGAATTGCACCGGCGCCTGTTTGACGCGCTGGCGTATTTCACTGCTCAGGTAATCCGGCGCGGCTTTCTCCGCATCGGCAGGCTTGAGCAGATGCTCGCCACTGACCGGCAGGAACTGGTAGCGCCCGTACGCGACCTGGCCGCTGGCATTGGTGAACTTGAAGGTGTTCACGCCGTAGTAGGGCAGGGTTGCGTAGCTCGCCGGCGCGGTTTTCTGCGTGGTCAGGAAGTTCTTCGCCACCGGGTGGCTGCCCAGGTAGGTGTCCAGCGCGGTGGGTTTGGCCGCACCCGGGCCGCTCGCGCCCAATGCCACGATCAACTGATGGAACTCATCGGCGTCCGGCGCGGGGAAGCCGTTGAAGGAGTGGGCGACGATATCGGTGACCGTGCCGTCCGGCAGCTTGAACTTGATCGCCAGACCGCGAGGATTGGCCAGCGGGTGATTGTCGGGGATATCCGGGATCCCGGCAAAGTTTGAGAAACGCACGGTCACCGGCACGCTGGCGTGCTGGAAATGAGCCGCCTTGCTGATCGAGGCGGCACCGGGCGCGGGACTGAAGCTGCCTTCGAGCACGATGCCCTTGGCATGGATGGCGCGGGCTCCCGGATGCTGGCCGAAGACTTTGTTCAAGGCGTCGACGTGTTTGACAGGACCGACCTGAGGGGCGGCGGTTTCGTTCTGGGCGAGCACGGCGCAACTGACGGCGGCCAGGAGCGGGGCCAGGGTCAAGCGACGAAGGATTGAAGGTTTCACGGTCGGTTCCTGCTGGAGTTGTTATCGGCGGGAGAAGTCTAGCAACATAAAAACAATAATGACAATGCGGGTTGTCGTTATTGTTTTTTAAGTCCTCGTCCACAAACGAAAGGGTATAATCGGTTTTTGTCCTTCGACCCTGAGTGTTCAGTGACCACCAAGAACGACATCCTCAGCCTCCTGCAGCGCGAACCGCTGACGGTGGTGCAGTTGTGCGAGCGCCTCGACGTCACGCGCAACGCCATCAATGTGCAGATCAAGCAGCTGGAAGCCGAAGGCCTGGTGCAGCGCAGCAAGGTTCGCCAGCGCGGGGCCCTGGGCAAACCGGCCACGCTCTATGAGGCCTGCGCCGGCAGTGAAGACAAATCCTCCAGCGCCTATCGCAGCTTCCTGCTCGGGCTGCTGGGGGTCATGCAGGAGCAACTCGGCGAGCCGGTCCTGGGCGACCTGCTGGAGCGTACGGGGCGGCGCCTGGCCCAGGAGTCCGGCTTGAGCGAGCCGGTGGATTTCGATAGCGGGCTGCGTTCGGCCATGGCCGCGGCGGACTCGCTGGGCGCCAGCACCGAGGCGCAGGTCCGCGAGGACGGAGTGATGGTGCGCAACTACAGCTGTCCCCTGGGCAGTGCGGTGCGCGACCAACCCTGTGTGTGCCGGGCCCTGGCCTCGTTTTTCTCCGAAGCCACCGGACGCCCGGCCGTCGAGCAGTGCCTGCGGGACGGCCGGCTGATCTGCCAGTATTTCATCGACAACCCGGCATCCGCGTAGACGTCGAGGGCAGCGCCTTTCTACACTGACAGGGTTTTGGGGAGCGGGAGCACCGGATGAATCGCAATGAATTGCGCAAGGCCGACATCAACCTGATGGTGGTCTTCGAAACACTGATGCTCGAACGCAATGTGACGCGGGTGGCGGAGAAGCTGTTTCTCGGCCAGCCGACTATCAGTTCGGCGCTCAACCGCCTGCGGGCAATGTTCAACGACCCGCTGTTTATCCGTGTCGGGCACCGCATGGAACCGACGGCGCGGGCCGAGGAAATCATCCAGCACCTGTCCCCGGCGCTGGACTCGTTGTCCAATGCCCTGAGCCTGACCCACGATTTCGATCCGACCAGCAGCACCATGACCTTTCGCATCGGGTTGTCGGACGATGTCGAGTTCGGCCTGCTGCCGAACCTGCTGCGAGCCCTGCGCCAGGAAGCGCCGAACGTGATGATCGTGGTCCAGCACGTCGACTACTGGCGTATCCCGGACCTGCTCGCTTCCGGTGATATCACCGTCGGCATCAGCCAGACCCGCGGCCTGCCGGCCAATGCCAAGCGCAAGCTGCTGCGGCATATCCAGCCGATGATCCTGCGGGCCGACGCCTCGTCGAGTCCGATGACCCTGGATGAATACTGTGCTCGCCCGCACGTATTGGTTTCCCATACCGCGAATGTCAGCAGCCTGGCTGATGAGTGGCTGGCGGAAATCGGACGCAAGCGTCATGTGGTGTTGTCGGTGCCGCAATACAGCGCCTTGCCGGCCCTGCTGGCGGGAACCGACCTGATTGCCGGCCTGCCGGACTATACCGCCCTGGCCATGGCGGCGTCGGGAGCGTTGTTCGCCGAACCGTTGCCGTTCAAGGCACCGACCCTGGACCTGTCGATGGTCTGGCTCGGCATCGTCGACACCGATCCGGCCGAGCGCTGGTTGCGTTCGCGGTTGGAGAAGTTCATGAGTGACCGGTTGCCCCTGCTGTCTTAGTGGCGCCCTGGATAATTGCTTTATGAAGGCTGCACCACCAGTTTGACGCCCAGTGCATCGACCAGTTTCAAAACCGTGTCATAGCGAGGCTTGGCGCCGGGAGCCAGGGCCTTGTAGAGGCTTTCGCGGCCCATGCCGGAATCCCGGGCGACCTGGGTCATGCCGCGTGCCTTGGCGACGGCAGCCAGGGCGGTGAGAAAGACATCGGGGTTTTCGTCTTTCAGGGCGACAGTCAGCAGTTCGGCAATCGTTGCTTCGTCGTCCAGGTAGTCGGCAGCGTCGAAGGGCTTGAGGGTTCTCATCTGGCATTACCTCGTTCGATATCGTCCAGGATCAACCTGGCCTGTTTGATGTCCCGTTTTTGTGAGGACTTGTCTCCAGCACACAACAGCAGGATCAAGCGCCTGCCTTGGCGAGCAAAATAGATTCGATAGCCGGGCCCGGTGTGAATACGCATTTCACTGATACCGTCGTGAATGACCCGGGTATCGCTCAACGCTCCAAACTGCGCGGCGATCAATCGCGAGACAATCCGCGACTTGGCGATCGGATCCCTCAATCGTTTGAGCCACTGCTCGAATTCATGGGTGGTGACGACGTTATGCGTTGGTTTTTATTGTAGTAGTTCGGATACTTTTTTCAAGGGTGAGGCGCCATTTTTTCAGGTTGACCTCCTTTTATTTGGTCGAAGAAGCATATTCGCGCCATTGCATCATCGTTTCATGATCTTTCCCGAAAGCTGCGTGTTATACCTATCCGCCTCTTCTCCCTCGACGTTTCGGAGCCCGTCCATGCCTCACGTTTTCCTGGAATACACACCGAACCTGAGCGACTTCGATGCCGACAAGGCGTTGTTGCGCATCAACCATGCCCTGGTGGCCTCCGGGCAGTTCGCCGCCGAGTCCGATATCAAGAGCCGGGCAACGCAACTGACCGTTTTTCGCGTGGGCACCGGCCTGAATGAACGTGGCTTCGTGCATGTGAAGCTGGAGCTGTTCGGCGGGCGTTCGGTCGAGGTGAAAAAGCAGCTGTCGGAGAGCATCCTGAACGGATTGAAGGACCTCGACGGCTGGCCTTCGACGGTGGAAGTGCACCTGTCGGTGGACGTGGTCGACATGGCGCGCGAGCCCTACCTCCAGACGGTGCTTTGAGGCGGACATGACAACGCCCTCCCGGGTCATCCGGGAGGGCGTTGGCGTTTTCTCAGAACGGTTTGGTCGGCAGGTACTTGCCGTCGAGGGTGATCACCGCGCGGGAGCCGCCTTCCGGGTCCTCGACCTTCTTGATGTCCAGCTTGAAGTTGATGGCACTGATGATGCCGTCGCCGAACTGCTCGTGCACCAGGGCTTTGAGAGTGGTGCCGTAGACCTGGATCATTTCGTAGAAGCGATAGATCGTCGGGTCGGTGGGAATGCCGGCCGGGATGCTGCCGCGCAATGGCACGCTTTGCAGCAGGCGGCTGGCATCCTGGTCGAGCCCGAGTTTGGCGCAGACCACCTCGGCGGCCTCGGCCGGCAGTGGATGCTGGCCGAGCAGGGCGGCGGTGACAAAGGCCAGGCTCAGGCCGGTGCCGTCGGTCAGATCCTGCCAGGACAGGTTCAGGCGCTGCTTGGCGTCGATGATGGTGTCGGCCAGGGCCAGGCGCGGAGCTTGTGCGAATTGGGACTGCAGCATGGTGATTTCCTCTTTTACGGGGTGGGTGTGCAAGTCAGGCAACGTGTTGTGGTTGAGTCGACAGCGCACAGGCCTGTGGATGTTCGGCGAGGGAGACAAAACGGCCGGTAGCGCCGTCCAGTGTGGCAATCGAGCCGCTCTCGATGTCATACACCCAGCCATGCAGGTTCAGCCGGCCTTGTTCCAGCGCCAGGGCGACTGATGGGTGGGTCTTGAGATTGGCCAGTTGGGCGACCACGTTTTCCCTGACCAGCGAGTCCAGGCGTGCTTGCGGCGAGGCGTGGCCCCGGGCGGCATTGATGACCTTGGCCGACTCGGCATGGCGCAGCCAGTTGGCGACGGCCGGCAGGTGATCGAGGCATTTGCAGGTGGAAATGGCGGTCATCGCACCGCAGTCGGAATGGCCGCAGATGACGATATCGCGCACGCCCAGCACGGCGACCGCGTACTCGACGGTAGCCGATACGCCGCCGGGCTCCGGCCCATAGGACGGCACGATATTGCCGGCATTGCGAATCACGAACAGGTCGCCGGGCTCTTGCTGGGTCAGCAGTTCCGGGACGACCCGGCTGTCCGAGCAGGTGACGAACAGCACGTCGGGGCTCTGGGTGTTGGCCAGTTGCTTGAACAGTGCGCTGCGCCCCGGAAAGGCTTCGCGCTGGAACTTCAGGACGCCGTCGATAATGGCTTGCATGGGCTTTCTCCTTGCGTGGCTGATGGGGCAAGGATGGAAGTTTTCAGCCATAGCGTCCAAGACCGGCTTATTATGGTTTCCATAAGCCAGACCTATAGTTGGATGTCCGATGCTCCTACGTCATGTGCGTTATCTACTGGCGGTCGCCGAACATGGCAATTTCACCCGGGCCGCCGAGGCGCTGCATGTTTCCCAGCCGACGCTCTCGCAGCAGATCAAGCAGTTGGAAGAGTCCCTGGGTGCGCCGTTGTTCGACCGCTCCGGGCGCGCCGTACGCCTGACGGATGCGGGAGCGGCCTACGTGCGATTTGCGCGACTGGCCTTGCAGGACCTGGAGGCGGGCAAGCGGGCGATGCATGATGTCCAGGACCTCAGCCGGGGGACGCTGCGCCTGGCGATGACGCCAACGTTCACCGCTTATCTCGTCGGGCCGCTGCTCGAACAGTTCAACCGTTGTTATCCGGGCATCACCCTCAGCGTCCAGGAACTGACCCAGGATCGTCTCGAAGCCGCCCTGGCCGAGGACCTGCTGGATATCGGCATTGCCTTCGCCGGAACACACCTGGCGGATATCGACAGCCAGGTGCTCTTTACCGAAACCCTGAGCCTGGTGGTCGGTGAGCCTCACCCGCAGGCCGATCGCACAGCGTCCTTCAGTCTCCAGGACCTTGAGCGCCAGCCCCTGGTCCTGCTCAGCAGGGATTTCGCGACCCGCCAGCACATCGACCTGTACTGCCGCCAGCAAGGCATCGGTGCCCAGGTGGCGATCGAAGCCAACTCCATCAGCGCGATTGTCGAGATTGTCCGGCGCGGGCAACTGGCGACGATCCTGCCGAGTGCGATTGCCCGCGAGCAGCCGGGCCTCGTTGCATTGCCGCTGCAACCCTCGTTGCCCACCCGCAGTGTGGTCTTGCTGAGGCGCCAGGGGGCCTATCGCAGTGCCGCCTCCCGAGCCTTTGTGCAAACCGTGCTGAATTGGGGGAATGTTTAGTCGTTGTGCAACCAAGCGTTGTAAATACTGGATTTAACGACTTATCGTGTCGTGTGAGTCTGCAGGCTCGTGTCTACTGCGGCAGTCCTATGGACGGTTGGATCAACGGGAACAAGCATGAAGTTTCGACGGGCGCCCAGGCGCCGGGCGTCGGTTCTTCTCGCCCGTCGATAACCGTACCGAGTCTGGTTGCCCTGCCTTCCGAACTGGCCTTCTGGGCTCTCTGGCATTGCCGCCATGCGCGCCCGCCGGATCGGCGTCATTCCCGTTAAGTCATTTCACTGATCGCAGGCGGCCGTGCCGGTCGCCTGGTTCGAACCGGCGCGCGTGCGCCTGACGCGGAATACGAGAAGCCCATGAGTGTTGCCTGCCAGTCCTTTGCTGCCCTGGAAGAAGCCCGGTCGTTCCTTGAACGGAACCCGGATATCGAGATGTTCGAGTTGTTCATTGTCGATAACAACGGCGTGCCCCGGGGCAAGTTGTTGCACCGCGACGAATTGCTGGCGGTGTACGCCAGCGGTCGTCCGTTGCCGAGCACCATTCTTGGCCTGACCCTCAATGGCGACGATGTGGAAAACTCCGGGCTGGTCTGGGAAGTCGGCGATATCGATTGCCGGGCCTACCCGATCAGCGGCAGCCTGCAACGCATGCCCTGGCGCCTTATCCCGACGGCGGCGGTGCAGGTCAGCATGCACCCCACCGAGGGCTTGCCGGCCACCGTGGCCGATCCACGGCAATTGCTGACGCGGGTGATCGGGCAACTCCAGGCCGACGGTTATTACCTGGTGATGGCGGCGGAACTGGAGTTCTACCTGCTGGACCAGCAGCGCGACAGCAACGGTCGCCCGCAGCCCGCCCGCGATGCCGATGGCGGACGCCCGCGGGCTACCCAGGTCTACGGCCTGCGCGAACTGGAGCAGATCGAACCGTTTCTCGCCGACCTCTACAACGCCTGCAAACTCCAGGGGATCCCCGCACGCACGGCGATATCCGAATACGCCCCCGGCCAGGTGGAAATCACCCTGGAGCACCGTGGCGATGCCTTGCAGGCCATGGACGAAGCGGTGCGCTACAAGCGGCTGGTCAAGGGGGTGGCTCACAAGCATGGAATGATCGCCTGCTTCATGGCCAAGCCCTTCGATGACCTGGCCGGTACCGGGATGCATATGCATGTCAGCCTGGCCGACAAGGACGGCCACAACCTGTTCGCCAGCGAAGCGCCGGAGGGTACGCCGCTGTTGAAGCAGGCGGTGGGCGGCATGCTGGCGACCCTGCTCGATTCGTTGCTGATGTTCTGCCCCAATGCCAACTCCTACCGGCGTTTCCAGAGCAACAGTTATGCCCCGCTGGCGGCGACCTGGGGCGTCGACAACCGCACGGTGAGCCTGCGTGTGCCGGGTGGACCGGCTTTCTCGCGACACATCGAACACCGGATCTGCGGCGCCGATGCCAATCCCTATCTGGCCGCCGCCGCGATCCTGGCGGGGATTCATCACGGTATCCGCCAGCAACTGGACCCCGGCGCGCCCATCGAAGGCAATGGTTATGCTCAGGCCGGTGAACGCTTGCCCACCGACTGGCTGACCACCTTGCGGGCGCTGGAAGGTTCCGCCTGGGCCCGCGAGACTTTCGGCGGCGAGTTCCTCGGTGTCTACTTGGCGGTCAAACGCGCCGAGTACCGGCAGTTCATGGGCGAGGTCGGTGAGCAGGACTGGCGCTGGTATTTGCATCAGGCGTGAGTCGCGGCAAAAAAAGCAATTTCGATCCGGGAGCGCATTCTTGAGCGGCAGCGGCATTTTTTTCACGAAATATTGATGCACGCCTGACTAAGGTTCGAGCATTGCCGGGAGATGCATAGCGCTTCCCGGCAGCTCTTTCAATCGGCCTGGTGTTCCAGGTAGAACCGGCACCGGCCAATGCACCAGAGTTCGCCAGACATGTCAGCGCAACCGCCTTCACTCGTCGAGCTTGAGTTCGCCCGCCACCATGCGCGCGAGCATGCCCGGGTGTATCGCGAGATCGGTCCCGAGGGGTTGCTGTACCGCCTGGGGTACTGGCGCGAAAGGCAACTGATGCGCCATGCGCTGAAGATCGCCGGCGAACCGGGCCTGGTCCTGGATCTGCCCTGTGGCTCCGGGCGGTTCTGGTCGGTCCTGGCGGAGCGGGGCAATCGCGTGGTGCTGGCCGCCGATTCGTCCCAGGACATGCTCGACCATTGCGCGGCGCATCATTCTCTCGAATTGCTCAAGCGGGTCCGAACCTTCCAGAGTTCGGTGTTCGCCATCGGCTTGCCGGAAAACGCGGTGGATTGCATTTTCTGCGTGCAGTTGTTCGCCTATGTCGCCGACAAGGCGCAGCGCCTGGCGATGCTCCGGGAGTTTCATCGGGTCAGCCGCGATACAGTGATTGTCTCGCTGTGGGTGGACGGCAATGTCATGGCCTGGCGTCGCCGGCGCCTGGCCGCCCACTCAGGTCTGAACAGCCAGCGCGTGGTGCTGGGCAAGGCGCTGATCGAGGCGGAGTTCCAGGAAGCCGGCTTCGAGATTGTCGGCCATCGGGATTTCCTGCCGGGCTACGCCATGCGTCGGGTCTATGTCCTGCGCAAGGACAGTTGAGTCATCCTCGGTCGGGCTGAACTTCATGAGTAGGACTATTCTTTTTTCGCAGCGGGTCTTTTCACTCATGCTGTTGCAGAGTGAATGCTCGGAAATCGCCTGTGGCGATATATACTGCGCGCCATTCTTCAAGGGAGAGCCGTGTGGCCATCGATATTCACTGGATTCGCGACAACGATAGCCTCGGTCAGCATTGCACTGAATGGCAACAATTACCCTTCGTTGCCCTCGACACCGAATTCATGCGGGTCGACACCTTTTATCCCATCGCCGGGCTGATCCAGATCGGTGATGGCGTCCGCGCTTACCTGATCGACCCTTTGACTATCGACAACTGGCAACCCCTGGCCGCCTTGCTGGAAAACCCGGCGGTGATCAAGGTGGTGCATGCCTGCAGTGAAGACCTCGAAGTCCTCTTGCGCCTGACCGGCAGCCTGCCGGTGCCGCTGTTCGACACCCAACTGGCCGCCGCGTACCTGAACCTGGGTTTTTCCATGGGCTATTCGCGCCTGGTCCAGGAAGTGCTCGGCATCGAATTGCCCAAGGGCGAGACCCGTTCGGACTGGCTTCAGCGCCCGCTGTCGGACACCCAGGTCAGCTATGCCGCCGAGGATGCGCTGCACCTGGCCGAGGTCTATACCCGCCTGCGTCCGCAACTGTCGGACGACAAGTTCGCCTGGGTCCTGGAGGACGGTGCCGAACTGGTTGCCAACCTGCGCCGCGAGGTCGATCCCTACGAGGTCTATCGCGAGGCTAAGCTGGCCTGGAAGCTGTCCAGGGCGCAACTGGCGGTGCTGCGTGAACTCTGTGCCTGGCGCGAGCGCGAGGCCCGGGCCCGTGACCTGCCGCGCAATCGGATTGTCCGCGAACATTCCCTGTGGCCCCTGGCCAAGAGTCAGCCGGACAATCTGGTGACCCTCGCCCGTATCGACGACATGCACCCGCGTACCGTGCGCCAGGACGGAGAATTCCTCCTCGGACTGATCAAGCAGGCCGGCAGCGTGCCGATGGACCAGTGGCCACCGGCGGTGCCCGAGCCGCTGCCGATCGAAGCCGGGGCGCTGGTCAAGCGCCTGCGGGCGGTCGGCCAGGCAGAGGCCGAGCGCCTGGGTATCGCGCCGGAACTGATGCTGCGCAAGAAAACCCTGGAAGCGCTGATCAAGAGCGGCTTTCCTGACGGACCTTATCAATTGCCCGATTCGCTGCGTGGCTGGCGCCGCGAATTGATGGGCCAGGCCTTGCTCGATAGCCTGGCGACTGCCGGAGAACAGCCTTGAAACGTATTTGCTCCATCTACCGAAGCCCGCGCAAGAACGAGATGTACCTCTATGTGCTCAAGAGCGATGCTTTGGAGCGCGTGCCGGAGAATCTGTTGCTGGCGTTCGGCAAACCGCAGCATGCCTTCGACCTGGTGCTGACGCCCGAGCGCAAGCTGTCGCGCGAAGATATCCACAAGGTGCTCGAAAACCTCGAGACCCAGGGCTATCACCTGCAGATGCCGCCGGCGGAAGACGAGTACATCGAACACTTGCCCGAAGAGCTGTTGCGGCGCAATGATCCGGTCTGACGGATATCCCTGAATGCCCTGTCCAGGGCATTCGACTCAAATGGAATGTATTTTCTGGCGGTGGCCGAGCACGATGGAGAGCGCTTCGTCGGCGGCTGCCTGCACCGTTTTTGAAAGGTTTGAACCATGCGCGTTCTGATTGCCGAACACGACCACGCCCTGTATGCCCGCCTGCTGCGCCAGGCGGCACCCGAACTTGAAGTAATGACCAGCGGTGATTCGGCCACGCTGTCGAGCCTGGCGACCGACTGCCCGATCTGGCTGGGGCAGCCGGATCTGCTGGCGACCCTGTTGCGCCAGGGCCACCAGCCGCAGTGGCTGCAATCGACCTGGGCGGGTGTCACGCCGCTGCTGGCCGAAGGACTGCCGCGCCACTACCGCCTGACCCGCGCCGTGGGGATCTTTGGCCAGGTGATGGCCGAGTACGTCCTGACCTATATGCTCGGCCACGAGCGCGAAGTGCTGGCGCGACTGGTCAGCCAGGTCGAGCGCAAATGGGACAATCGCCTGGGACAGAGCCTGGCGGGGCGCAAGGTGCTGATCGTCGGCGCCGGGGACATCGGCCATAGCGTGGCGCAGTTTCTGCAACCGTTCGGGGTCGAGCTGTACGGGATCGCCAGCGAGGCCCGGGAGCAGCCGCCGTTTATCCGCGTGGATGCCCTCGAGGCGCTGGGTGAGCGGGTCGGCGAGGTGGATTATGTGATCAACCTGTTGCCCAACACACCCAATACCCATGACCTGTACGACGCGGCGCTGTTCAAGCGCTTCAAGCCGACCGGCCTGTTCATCAATGCCGGGCGCGGCGTGGCGGTGGTCGATGCTGATCTGGTGGAGGCCTTGAAGGAAGGACATCTGGCGGGGGCGGTGATCGATGTCTGCCGCCAGGAGCCGTTGCCGCAGCGCCACCCGTTCTGGACGGCGTGGGGATTGTTGCTGACCGGCCACAGCTCGGCACCGACTTCACCGACCATGATGGTGCAGTTGTTCGTCGATAACCTGCGGGCCTATCAGGCCGAGACCGCGTTGCGCGGGGAAGTGGACTTCGATCGCGGGTACTGATTGACGCCAGATCGTTCCCACGTTCCAGCGTGGGAATGCCTCACTGGACGCTCTGCGTCCGCTTCAAAAGCTTCGCGGGCAAGCCCGCTCCCACTAGGGCATCACGGGCCGCATTCCCACGGGGACCGTGGGAACGATCGACAGTCCGCTGGGCGATTACAGGCTGAAATCACCTTCGGCCGCCAGCGCGCTCAACGGCTCGCGTGGGCTCGGTACTTCGCGGGCCTGCAGGTAGTCGGCCAGGGTCGCCTTGTCGCCCAGCTTGCCCACCGCCACCGCCGCGTGCAGGGCATAACCTTCTGGAATCTTCAGCTCCTGGCGGGTCAGTTCCTGGTCGAAGCCGGCCATGCCGTGGGTGTGCCAACCACTCTTGCTGGCCTGCAGGGCCAGGTAGCCCCAGGCCGAACCGGTGTCGAAGGTGTGCCACAGGGCCGGGGTTTCCTCGGCGGCGCCGGGCACCTTGAAGGTGGTTTTCGAGATCACGATGACCAGCGCCGAAGCGTGTTGCGCCCAGCCACGGTTGAACTCGTTGAGCAGGCCGAGGAAGCGTTGCCAGTTCGGCGTGTCACGGCGCGCGTAGAGGAAGCGCCACGGCTGCGAGTTGTAGGCCGACGGCGCCCAGCGGGCGGCTTCGAAAAAGCTCAGCAGGGTTTCTTCCGGAATGGCTTCGCCGGTGAAGGCGCGGGGCGACCAGCGTTGGGTGAACTGGGCATCGATCGGGTAATCGGCGACACGTGGGTTGGCGCTCATGGGAAATTCCTGAACTAGAGTCTGGGATGAAGGGTGGGAGTCGACCCGGGCCGTTGCAGCGGTATCCGGTGGTGATATCTGGCCCGTCTACAATCTGCTTCGTGCGGCGCGGTAGAGCGCTAATGGCGGTTGGCTAGGGCTTTTACGAGCACCAAAGCTACTGCGCGGCGTGCCGGCTGACAAGTCTTCTTCAACCGACAGTCGCCAATGCTTGGCCCTTTGCGGCGCGGGCACTAGACTGGCGGCCTTTTCACTACCCGATGCAGATGTTTGAGCCATGGCCGCAAGAGTCGAACCCTTCTGGATACGCAAGACCCTCGATCAACTCGATCAGGAGGAATGGGAGTCGCTGTGCGACGGTTGTGGCTTGTGCTGCCTGCAAAAGCTCGAGGATGAGGAGGACAACAGCGTCTATTACACGCGGATCGCCTGCAAGCTCCTCGACCTGAAGACCTGCCAGTGCACCGACTACGGCAATCGTCGCGATTCGGTGCCCGACTGCATCCAGCTCACGCCGGGCAAGGCCGACCAGTTCAAATGGCTGCCACCGACCTGCGGCTATCGCCTGGTCAGCGAAGGCAAGGACCTGCCGCTCTGGCACCATCTGGTCTGTGGCGATCGCGATGCGGTGCACCATGAGCGGATTTCCCAGTCCGGACGCATGCTGGCCGAAGGCAGCGTGCCCGAGGACGATTGGGAAGATCACCTGATTTTCCGCGCCGGTTGAGTCAGGCGGGCCCGAGGGAGTGTGTATGCCGGTGCATTGCCGACTGTTGCTGGGGTTGCTGCTGCTGATGCTGGCCGGTCCCGGTTGGGCCGGGAAAAAAGTCGACCTGGATTATCATGTGCGCCTGCTGCCCCAGAGCGATCAGGCCGAAGTGCGCCTGACCCTGGCCCAGGGCTCGGCGGTGCGCAGCCTCGACTTCGACCTGGGCAGCCAGGGTTACTACACCGACTTCAAGGCCGATGGCCAGTGGTTGCAGGCACCCGACCAGGCCGGCAGCGCCAGCCGCGGGATCTGGCGGCCGGCTCCCGGCAAGGCCAGTCTCAGCTATCGGGTGAGCATCAGCCATCCGCGCAAGAACGGCACCTTCGATACCCGCATGACCGCCAACTGGGCCCTGTTGCGCGGCGAGGAACTGGTCCCGCCGGCACACCTGGACCAGCAGGACGGCACGGAACTGGTGGCGCGCCTGGAGTTCGAGCTGCCCACCGGCTGGAAAAGCGTCGAGACCGCCTGGCCCCGGATCGGCAGGAACCGCTTTCGCATCGATAACGTCTCGCGCCTGTTCGATCGCCCGACCGGCTGGATGCTGGCCGGCAATCTCGGCAGCCGGCGCACGCGCCTGGGGGAAACCGAAGTGACGGTCGCCGGTCCGCGGGGCGAAGGCATGCGGCGCATGGATGTCCTGACGCTGCTGACGTTTGTCTGGCCCAAGGTGCAGGAAGTCTTCCCGCGCAATCCGCCGAAACTGCTGGTGGTCGGGGCGGGCGAGTCGATGATGCGCGGCAGCCAGGCGGCCCATGACTCGATCTACCTGCACACCACCGGGCCGCTGATCGGTGAGTCCGGGGCCAGTCCGCTGGTGCGCGAGCTGGTGCACGTCTTCGGGCGGATCAACGACAGCCATCGCAGCGACTGGATCGGTGAAGGCCTGGCGGAGTACTACGCCATCGAGCTGGTGCGCCGGGCGGGGGGCATGAGCGAGGAACGCTATCAGGCCCTGCAGGCGAAGCTGGCCCGCGTCAGCCACAAGGTCACCGGTCTGCGTGGCGACCAGGTCAGCGGGCCGACGGTGGCCCGTGCGGTGTTGTTGTTGCAGGAGCTGGATCGGGAAATTCGCCAGCGCACCGGCAACCAGCACTCACTGGACGATGTGAGCCGGGCGGCGATGCGCCTGGACACGGTGACGACCCACGAATTCATCCAGCTCAGCGAGAGCGTGATGGGCGGGTCGTCGAAGGTCCTGGCCAGTGATTTGCTGAAGTAGCCTCAGGCTCAGGCCTTCGGCGTCTTCAGCGAGTCATTGCCGGTCACGGTCGCGGTGCGGGTAGCCGCGTCGGCATTGGCCTTCATCTGTTTCAACTCATCCGCCGCCCGCTCGATCTTCGTGCGCACGCCGTGCAGGTCCTGGCGACCTTTTTCCAGCAGGCTCTTGGCCGAGCTGTGGCCGGTGATGCCACGGGCCAGCGCCACGCCGCCGATGGCCACCTGGATCAGGCCGAACACGCCGCCACGGCGCAGGCCCTTGCCCATCATCACCACGCCGCCGGCCAGCGAGCCGATACGCTCCCAGCCCTGGACGTTCTGGTGCGGGTCCGGGGACTGGAACGGGGTGGATTCGATGCGCTGTACGATTTTGCTGTCGCTCATGGTCTGTCTCCTGGACGGTCAATCGCTAGACGGCTGATGGATAGACTGCAGACTGCGGGCGGCCGTGCGGGTTCCGAAAATCTCAGAACTTGGGGCCCGAACGGGTGTTGTTGCCCTTGGCCAGGCGGTCGTAGAGCACCACGTTGACGGTGGCGGCGAGGTTCATGCAGCCGGTGGTGGGGATGTACACCACATCCTCGCACCAGTCGCGGATTTCCTTGTCCAGCGAGCCGTCTTCCGGGCCGAAGATGTACAGCGCGCGGTCCGGGTGGGTGTACTCCGGCAGCGAGCGGGCGCCTTCCACCAGCTCGACGGCGACCGGGATGCAGCCCAGGGGCAGGATCTTCTTCAGGTCGTCGATGCCGATCAGCGGAATATCCTGGTGGACCTTCTTGGTGTCGGTGACGAAGTCCCGGGCCCGCTCATAACGCTTGCCGGTATAGAACACCGAGGCCACGCCGTAGCAGCCAGCTGCACGCATCACCGAACCGACGTTTTCCGGTGACTTGGGGTTATACAAACCAATGCAGCTGTACCTTTTGTTTGCCACGAGCCGGGTGCCTTCCAGGAAAAAGACGCGATTATACCGGCATCTCCGTCAGGCCGTGGTGTCGGGATAGTTCGAAGGGAACAGCGCCCGTCGGGTTTGTTCGTCATTGACCTGCTTGAAGGCATGGCTCTTGCCCACCTGGCGGGCGCGGGCCACGGCCGGACGGGCGTCGATACGCTGGAACCAGACCGACAGGTGAGGGTAGGCGGCCAGCGGCGACTCTTCGCCTTTGAGCACTCGCGCCGCCCGGTCGATCCAGCCCCAGGCCGAGATATCGGCAATCGAGTAGCTGTCCCCGACGATGTAAGTGCGCCCGGCCAGATGCCGGTCAAGCACCCGGTAGTGCCGCTCGGCTTCGCGGCGATAGCGATTGATGGCATAGGGCAGGCTTTCCGGGGCCGAATGCTGGAAGTGCACCGCCTGGCCGGAAAACGGCCCGAGGCCGGTGCCGAGGAACATCAGCCACGACAGCAGTTCACCGCGATCAGCGGGTTCGCCGCCGAGCAGCCCGGTCTTTTCACTCAGGTACAGCAGGATCGCGTTGGAGTCGAACACCCGCACTTCACGGCCGCCCGGGCCTTCGGTATCGACGATGGCCGGTACCTTGCCGTTGGGGTTGATCGCCAGGAACTGCGGGCTGTGTTGTTCGCCCTTGCTGGTATCGACGGGAATCACTTCGTAGGGCAGTGCCGTTTCTTCAAGAAACAGCGAGACTTTGGCGGGATTGGGCGTGGGGTGGAAAAAGAAGCGGATCATGGAAAAGGTCCTGGCTGATGTTTTAGATCGAGTGTTATAAAATAGATCAGAACCCGGTTATGTGACAATCGCCGTTCGACTTCAATTTGAATCAATGTGTGAGTTATGGCGCGACCAAGAGAATTTGACGAGACCGGGGCATTGGAGGCGGCGATCCGCTGCTTCTGGTCCCGCGGCTACGAGGCGACCTCGGTACGGGACCTGGCGCAGGCCATGGGGATCACCGGAGCCAGCCTGTACAACGCCTTCGGTGACAAGCGCGCGCTGTTCGGCCTGGCGCTCGATCATTACATCCAGAACGGCTTCTGCGAGCGTTCCGCGCGCCTGGAGCGGCAACTGCCACCCCGCGAAGCGGTGCTGGCGTTCTTCGACGAGATCATCGAGCGGTCCTTGGGCGACCCTGAGCACAAGGGCTGTTTTATCGTCAACGCGGCCCTGGAGGTGGCGCCCCACGATCCGGAGTTCAAGGCGCTGTTGGCCAGGGTCCAGGAAGGGATGGAGGACTTTTTCCTGCGCTGTATCCGTGCCGGCCAGGCCCAGGGCAGCATCAATGCCGCGCAGTCGGCGGACGATCTGGCGCGCCTGTGCCTGGGCGTGTTGATGGGGCTGCGGGTGCTGGCCCGCTCCAGGCCCGAGCGGGAACTGCTGGAGGGGTTGGTGCGCCCGCTCTTCGCCTTATTGAAATAGGGCGTCCCGACGGCGGGCACGCATGGCTACAGAACCTGGACGAATTGCTGCCGGACCAGCCGCTCGATCAACTCGATATCGGCCTGGGGGCTGAGGTCCTGTGCGTTGCCACCGCCGCCGGTGGCTTGCAGCTCCAGCGTGCTTCCCGGTTCTTTCTGTTGCAGCAGGTAGTCGGCGCCGCAATTGCCGCAGAACACATGATCGCCCGCGCGGTGGGTGCGCCTGAGCACCACGGTCGGCCCGCACATGCCGCAATGGCGCAGGGGAATGCCCTGGTCGGTATGACCGATGATCGGGCTCAGCGCCCCTGACTCCCCCAGTTGGATAAACAGCGCGCCAAAGTGTTCGTCGAACTGGCTCCCCAGGTTCTTGCCGATGATCTGCAGCGCCTGTGCCTGGGGCATGCCCGCACGGTAGGGGCGGGTGCTGGTCATGGCATCGAAGGCGTCGCAGATGCCGACAATGCTCGCCAGGTGGGGAATCTCCCCGGCCTTGAGTCCCAGTGGATAACCCCGGCCGTCGGGCATTTCGTGGTGCAGGCGCACGGCGTCCTCGACCAGCGCCGCCAGCGGATGGGCATGCAGCAGCCGGTAGCCGATGTCGGGGTGGGTCTTGATCACCGCGTACTCTTCGTCGCTCAAGGGCCCGGCCTTGCGCAGCACCGCGTCGGGAATGCCGATCTTGCCCAGGTCATGGACAAAACCGCCGAGGGCAATCCGCGCCACTTCCTCCGTCGTGAAACCGGCCTTCTGCGCCAGCAGTTCGCAGAACTGCGCCACCCGCCACAGATGCCCGCCGGTGTAGGGGTCGCGTGCCTCCACCACCCAGGCCATCACCAGCAGGCTGGACAGCAGTTCCTGCTCCGGGCGCGAAACCTGTGCCGGTTGGCGGGAGCCCAGCAGGCTTTGAATCAGTTGGTTCAGCTTCATCGAAGGCGCTCTCGTGACGGAAGCAAGGAAGAAAGCGTGCGTAATGGCACTTCGCCCTGTTGAGACGCCGAAGGGCTTTAAATTACAGCGGATTGAAAAAATCTTGATCTTGTGTTTTAGAGCGATCGATTTAGAATGCCAGCGATATCAAAGTGCCTCAAGGTGTTTTGCTCATTGCCTCGGCCGGCTGCCGGCCTCACAGGAGAGTTCGTTATGCATGGCGTCGCCGACTGGTTGATGGGGGCTTCGGTGCGTCGCAAGCTGACGCTGGGATTTGGCATCGTCTTGCTGCTCACCGCGCTGGTCACCGCCATCGCCCTGTACAGCATCGGGCAACTGACGATGCGCAGCGAGGCGTTGGTGGACAGCGTCTCGTTGGACACCCAGATCGCGGCCGTGCGCTTGCAGGAAAACGAATTCGATCGCACCGGGCAGGGCTCGGCGGTCGACGCCTATGCCGGGCAGATGCAGGCGCTGTATGCCGGGGTCGACAAGCTGCAAATGAGCCTGGAAACCGACGCCCAGGCAACCCTGGCGCGTATCCGCGAGGTGGCACGGACTTATCAGCAGAGTTTCGCCCAGTTCGTCGCGGCCCGGCGTCAGGCCCGGGCCGCGGAAGCCGCCATGGTGCCGGTGATGGAGAACATCGCCGAGCAACTGACGCGTTTGCGTACCCAGTTGTTTCAACAGATGCGCAGCGACCCGGCGGTGACCATCGACCAGGCGCAGTCGGTGGTCGAACTGCAATGGCTGATGGCGCAACTGCGCGATCAGGTGCGCCTGTATATCGCCGACCCGCAACCCGAGGCGCAGGTGCGTGTTTCGCAGATAGCCGACCGGATTCGCGTGCAGGGCAACGACCTGTACGGACAGCTACCGGGGGATGCCTTGCAAACGCCATTGCTGGAAGCATTGCGGGCGGCGGTGACCTACCAGGACCGGGTCGTGGATTTTCGCGACAGCGTGCTCAACAGCCAGCAGGCCAAGCAGGCGATGCTGGCGCAGGCCGGCGATCTGCAGCAACTGAGCGCGGCGGTCTATCAACGGCAACTGCTGGGGCGCGGTGACGATGTGCGGATGGCCCGGGGTGAGTTGCTGGCGGCCGGTTTTCTCGCGCTGTTGCTGGGCTTGTTGTCGGCCTGGGGCATGACGCGGCAGATCGTGCCACCGCTCAAACGTACCCTGGCCCTCGCCCGACAGATCGCCGCGGGCGACCTGACTGGCAACCTGGAAAGCCACCGCCGCGACGAACTGGGACAAATGATGGCGGCCACGCGGGAAATGGCCGGGCACCTGCGGCAGTTGATCGGCAGCATCGGCGACGGTACGCGGCAACTGACCCAGGCCGCGGAAGGCTTGTCGACGGTCACGGCGCACAGCAGCGCGGGTGTTTCGCAACAGCGCCAGCAGACCGAAGAGGTGGCCGGTGCCATGAGCGAGATGGTCGACAGCGCCCAGCATGTCGCGCGTAATGCCCAGCATGCTTCGCAAGCGGCGCAGGCGGCCGAGCAACGCAGTGTCGAGGGCAATCGTGTGGTGACCCTGGCGATCGAGCACTTTGAAGCCCTGGTGCTCAACGTCGATCGCTCCGCCCTGGCCATGGCGCGTTTGCGCGAGGACGGTGAACGCATCGGCGGGGTTTTCGGGGTGATTCGCGAGGTGGCGGAGCAGACCAATCTGCTGGCGCTCAACGCGGCCATCGAAGCGGCGCGTGCCGGCGAGGCGGGACGGGGTTTTGCGGTGGTGGCCGATGAGGTACGAGCCTTGGCCCAGCGTACACAGCGCTCCACCGAGGAGATCGAGGGGCTGATCGCGGCCTTGCATGGCGGCACCGAGCAGGCCACGGCGATCATGCGCCAGAGCCAGGAGATGAGCCTGTCCAGTGTGGCCCTGGCGCGCGAGGCCGGTGGCGTGCTCAGTGAGATCCGTCAGTCGGTGTCGCTGATCCAGTCGATGAACTCACAGATTGCCACGGCCGCCGATCAGCAAACCCGTGCGTGCGAACAGATCAGCGGTAACCTCGCCCGCGTGCGCGATATCGCCGACGAGTCGGCGCAATCGACCGCTCGTACGGCAACGGCAAGCCTCGAGCTGTCGCGCCTGGGCTGTGATCTCAGCGTGCTGGTCCAGCGCTTTACGGTCTAGGTGCAGCCGTTCTACTCGTCTTTCTTCATCAGCCCGGCCAGCGCCGCGAACGGGTTGTGGGTGGCCTTGGCGATCTTCGGGCTGCTCAGCGAGCTGTCGCCGAAGTACTGCTGGTCGGTGTAGCGCGAGTGCTCGTTGTCATGGCAGAACAGGCAGAGCAGTTCCCAGTTGGAACCGTCCTGCGGGTTGTTGTCATGGTTGTGGTCGCGATGGTGCACGGTCAGTTCGCTCAGGCGCTTGCCGGAAAATTCACGGGCGCAGCGACCGCAGACGTGGGGGTACATCTTCAGCGCCTTGTCACGATAGCCCATCTCTTTATCGCGTTTCGCATCGGCCAGGATGCGATCCAGCTTGGCGGTATGGGAGGGTGGGTTGGCCGAACTCATGGGTTCACCTTGTCGAATAGGTTAATGACGGTTATGCGGCAAAGTTTAGCTCAGTTCTTGAGCTTCTCGGCGATCCAGATGGTATGACGCGTGCCCTTGTTGCCGTGGGCATAGACCTGGACTTCCTCGGCCTTGAAGCCGGCCTTGCGCAGCTTGTCGGAGAAATGGCTGTCGGCACTGGCCGACCACACCGCCAGCACGCCCTTGGGCCGCAGGGCCTTGGCACAGGCGCTCAGGCCGCCGGCCGAGTAGAGCCAGCTGTTGGCCTTCTGGGTCAGGCCTTCGGGGCCGTTGTCGACATCGAGCATGATCGCATCGAAGCCATTGGGCTCGGCCTGCAGCACCTTGGCCACGTCTTCCATGCGGATCACCGTGCGTGAATCGTCCAGCGGGCGCCCGGCCTTTTCACCGAGCGGGCCGCGGTTCCACTCGACCACGCCCGGTACCAGTTCGGCGACCACCACTTCGGCGGTCTTGCCCAGGTGCTTGAGCGCCGAGGCCAGGGTAAAGCCCATGCCCAGGCCACCGATCAGCACCCGCGACTGCGGCCGGCCGGCGACCTTGCGGCAGGGAATCTCGGCCAGGGCATCTTCGGAACCGTGCATGCGGGTGTTCATCAATTGCCCGCCGTCGCCGCCCTGGATCTTGATCACGAAGTCCTCGCCATACTCGAACAGGCACAGGGCACCGCCGTTTTCGGGAATCGGTGTGGTGTCGAGCAGAACGAAACGTTTCATGGAAATCTCATTAGGGGGGCAAAATGGTCGCGTTGCGAGTAGCCTGATAGCAGACTGATCGATGTGGCTGCGCGGTTATTTGATGAAAGACGCGATTCTATTGAAAGGCATTATTTGATGATCAAGAGCATTATTTTATGATCAAGGGCACCATTCTAACGGGCATTGTGCTGTCCGCGTTGACGTTTACCGCGGTACAGGCCGAAGAGTTGTCGCCGGTACCGGTGACACCGACCCCGGGCTCCCCCGGCACGGCGACTCCAACGCCGTATCCTCAGGTCACGCCGCGTACGCCGCCCAAGCCCGGCGAACCCTTGCCCAGCATCGAGCTGCCGTCACCGCCCAAGGACCAGACGCTGCCGGGCCTGGAGCAGAACGACAAGGCCAAGCCGATCTCCAGCTAGATCTGTTGCGAGAGCAACTGTCCGTCGGCCATGCGCAGGCGTTTCGACAGCGCGATGGCGATGGCGCGAATGATCTTGGCGGCGATTTTCGGGGCGTCGTTGAGCATCTTTTCCAGGGAGTCCTTGCCCAGGTTCAACAGTTGGCAGTCGGTGGCGGCGACGCAACTGGCCGAGCGCCGCTCACCATCGAGCACCGCCATTTCGCCGAAGGCCCGGCCGGCGCGCAAGGTGGCGATCACCACCGGCTGGCCGGCGTCGTTGTTCTTCTGCACATTGACGCTGCCGTAATGGATGATGCACATGAAAGTGCCGGCATCGCCCTCGTGGAAGATCGCCTCGCCCTTGCCAATGGTGCTGATGCTGAAATAGCCGGCCGCCGCCTGGCAGTCGGCCGGCAGCAGCTGGTTGAACAGACCGCAGTCCATCAGCATGTCGCGAATTTCGTTATTCAGTAAGGTCGGTTCTGGCATGGTTCACGATCTGTTCTTGTTTGCCTGTTCTTTGCGGGTTTCGAGACCCGTTGGCCCAGAGTTAAGACAAGGCCGCCGGGCAGAGTTCCTCAGGCAATGCCGAGAACCTTGAAGACAAAGCCATATTCGAGGGCTACGTCACGTAATCCCTGGTAGCGCCCGCTCATGCCGCCATGGCCGGCGCCCAGTTCGGTCTTGAGCAAGAGTAGATGTTCATCGGTGCGGGTGGCCCGCAATTTTGCCACCCACTTGGCCGCTTCCCAGTATTGCACGCGACTGTCGTTGTAGCCGGCAATCACCAGTGTCGCCGGATAGGCCTGGGCGCTGACGTTCTCGTAAGGCGCATAGGCCTTGATCCGCGCGTACACCTCGGGCTCCTGCGGGTTGCCCCACTCGTCGTACTCGGTGACGGTCAACGGCAGGTCGGGGTCGAGCATGGTGTTCAACACATCGACGAACGGCACTTCGGCAATCGCCGCCTGGAACAGCTCCGGACGCTGGTTGAGCACCGCGCCGATCAGCAGGCCACCGGCGCTGCCGCCACTGATTGCCAATTGCTTCGAGGTGGTCAGGCCGTTGGCGATCAGGTGTTCGGCGCAGGCGATAAAGTCACTGAAAGTGTTTTGCTTGTGTTCCTGCTTGCCGGCGCGATACCAGACTTCGCCCAGCTCGCCGCCGCCACGCACATGGGCGATGGCAAAGGCCACCCCGCGCTCCAGCAGGCTCAGGCGGGCATGGGAGAACCAGGGGTCGAGGCTTTCGCCATAGGCGCCATAACCATAGAGGTAGAGCGGGGTGGCCTGGCCCTGCAGTTCGCGCTTGACCACCAGGCTGATCGGCACCTGTGTACCGTCCGGCGCGGTCGCCCACAGGCGCTGGCTGACGTAGGCGTCGGCATCGAACGGGCCGAGCACCGGGGTTTCCTTGAGGACTTTCTGCTCACCGTCGGCGAGGTTTAGCTGACGGACCTGGGCCGGGCGGTTGAGGGCTTCGTAGCGCAGGCGGATTCGCTCGCTGTGGAACTCCAGGCTGTCCTGCACGTAGAGGCTGTAGGCGGCATCCGGCAGTTGCACGCGATAGACCGGCAACCCCTCGGGGTGCACTTCGATGATCGGCAGGCCACCTTCGCGCAGGCTCAGGCACAGGGCACGGGCGTTCAGGGTCAGGCCTTCGAGCATCACCTGGTCATTGTGCGCAATCAGCCGCTGCCAGTCTTCGCGCCGGGGCACGCCGTCGTCCGCGGCCTGGAACAGGGCGAAGTTGATGCCGTCCTGGTTGCTGCGGATAAACCAGCGCCACTGATCCTCGTACCGGCCGTGGTCGACGAAATACTCATGGCCTTCGACCCGTGCCGCCAGGCAGGTGAAGGCCTGGTCCGGGGTATCGGCGTCGAGCACCCAGGCTTCGCTGGTGGTCTTGCTGTTGAGCAGCACCACCAGTTGCCGTTCGGAGCTGCTGCGATAGCAATGCAGGAAAAATCGCCCGTCGGGCTCGTGCAGCACGGCTTCGGCAGCCGCTTCGCCGAGAGTATGGCGATACAGCTTGTGCGGGCGGTGGGTGTCGTCCAGTTCGCCGAAGAACAGCGTGCGGCTGTCGTTGGCCCAGGTCATGCTGCCGTCGCAATCCTCGAAGGGCAGTTCGATCAGTTGGCCGCTGGCCAATTCCTTGACGTACAGCTGGTAGACCTCTTCGCCGGTGGTGTCGAGGCTGTAGGCCAGGCGCTGGTGGTCCGGGCTGATGCTGAAGGTACCAAGGGAAAAGAAGCCGCCATTGGCCAGCACATTGGGATCGAGCAGCAGCTCCTCGGCGTTCTCATCGACCGTCAGGCTGTCATCGGTCGGGCGCGGGCAGCGATAGTGGCGGGCGTACTCGTCACCGGCGGTGGTGCGGGTGTAGTAGAGGAACGGGCCCCAGGGCGAGGGCAGGGACAGGTCGGTCTCGAGAATCCGCCCCTTGATCTCTTCGAACAGGCTTTCACGCAGCTCGGCCTGGTCGGCCAGTTGTGCTTCCTGGTAGCTGTTTTCGGCCTTGAGGTAGTCGAGTACCGCCGCGCTGTCACGTTCCTGCAACCAGGCATAGGGATCCGGGCCTGGGCCTTTGTGGGCAATCGGGGCACTGCTGACGGTGGCTTTGCGGGACATGGGCAACTCTCTGTCTTGAGGTTCGCTGACGGCGGTGCAGCCGGACCGGCGAAAAGCCGTTATCATAAGCCCCTCATTGCCAGCCATGCCATGGACACCATGACCGAGAACGACTATCTGATCGCCTGGGGTTGCTACGCCTTTGCCGCCTTGGGCTGCCTGTTGGTGTGGTTTCGCCTGACCCGCTGGACCTGGCGCTGGTTGCGCGAACCGCTGCGCGTGGTGGGGGCGGTGCTGCTGTTCAGCCCGACCATTCTCGACCCGGTGAAGGAACGCTTTGCCCCGGCCGTCGCGATTACCGCCCTCGACCTGTTGTTCAAGGTCGGCAACAACGCCTGGCGCGCGGTCTCCGACCTGTTCATGTATCTGATCATCGCCCTCGGTGTGTATGTGGTCTTTGTGCTGATCCGTTGGCCGATCGAGCGTGCCGGCAAGGCCCGTAAGCTGCAGTCGGCAGCTGCCGCCGCGGCTCGCGCTGAAGTCGAGGCGGATGACCAGCCTTTTGCCGCCCCGGATCGCCAGGAACGCCCGCGTCGTCCGCCGCCTCCTGCTGGCGCCGGTCGCCCACGGGTCGAGCCGCGTTTGTAAGCGTGTTCCTGCATTGAAGCGAGAGTCCGAGCATGTGTGAATTGTTGGGCATGAGCGCCAATGTGCCGACCGATATCGTTTTCAGCTTTACCGGGCTGATGCAGCGTGGTGGACGTACCGGTCCCCATCGCGACGGCTGGGGTATCGGGTTCTACGAAGGTCGCGGGCTGCGCCTGTTCCAGGACCCGGCCGCGAGCTGTGAATCGGAAGTCGCGCAATTGGTGCAGCGTTACCCGATCAAGAGCGAAGTGGTGATCGGGCATATCCGCCAGGCCAATGTCGGCAAGGTCTGCCTGTCCAACACCCATCCCTTTGTCCGCGAGCTGTGGGGACGCAACTGGTGTTTCGCGCATAACGGCCAGTTGGCGGACTTCCAGCCGCCGAGCAGTTTTTATCGCCCGGTCGGCGATACCGACAGCGAGGCGGCTTTCTGCGACCTGCTCAATCGCGTACGCCAGGCGTTCCCCGAGCCGGTCGAGGTGGAGGCGTTGTTGCCGTCTCTGGTCCAGGCCTGTGCCGAGTATCGCGGCAAGGGGGTGTTCAACTGCCTGCTCAGCGACGGCGACTGGCTGTTCTGCTATTGCTCGACCAAGCTGGCGCAGATTACCCGCCGTGCGCCCTTTGGTCCGGCACGGCTGAAGGATGTCGATGTGATCGTCGACTTCCAGGCCGAGACTACCCCCAACGACGTGGTCACGGTGATCGCCACCGAACCCCTGACCGAAAACGAGACCTGGACCCGCTACGAACCGGGCCAATGGAGCCTGTGGCGGCGCGGTGAATGCGTCAGCCAGGGCCAGACTGAATAAGGACGTCCGTTATGTGGTTGAGTTACCTGCGGCTGATACTGTTTACCCTGGGGCTGTTGATCGGCGTCCAGGTGCCGGGCTTCATCAACGACTACGCCAAGCGGGTCGAGGCGCATCTGATCGAGGCGCAGACCGGTCTGCAGGGCTTCCAGAAGACCGCCGAGCAATTCTTCAAGGGCGATCTGCAGGCGTTGGTGGCGCACTATCGCGCCAGTGACGACCCGGTATTCCGCAGCGATGCCGACAGCCTCGGCACCTTGCTCAATCGCCAGCGCCTGCTCGATGACCAGTTCCAGGCGATGCAGGGGCCCTGGTACAAGCGCGCGTTGCAGGTGGCGTATGCGGCGGACCCGGCGATCCGCCAGGAAACCCTGCAGGGCTACACCTATCAGGTGCTGCTGTCGCCCGAAGCGATCGGCTGGGCCATGGGCGCGGCGCTGCTGTTCTCCTTCGTCATCGAAGGTTTCTTCCGGCTGGTGGATTGGGTCGTGCTCGGCGGCAAGCGCCAGCGTGAGCGCCTGGCGCGGCGGGAGCGGGGCTGGTAACCGCTCCCACAATGAATTGATCGTTCCCACGCTCCAGCGTGGGAACGCCTCGTTGGACGCTCCGCGTCCGCTCTGCGGGTGACGCGGAGCGTCACGGGCGGCATTCCCACGCAGAGCGTGGGGACGATCAGTCCTGTGGGGGGCTAGGCCTTGCTCAGCACCACGTACTGTTCCCCGACCTTGCCGGCGTAGCTGTGCAGGACCTTCTGGCACAGCGCGACAATCTCCTCCACCAACTCCACGCCGACCCGCCAGGACACCACCACTTCCAGGTTCGGCGGGCGCACTTCCAGCGCCAGCAAGGTCAATTCGCCCCGTGCCAGTTCCTCGCTGACCAGCGCCGGCGGGAAAGCGCCGATACCGAAGCCGTCACGAATCAGCCGGGTAATCGCCGACACCGAGTTCACGCAGTTCAGGCGCGGCGCCGGGACTCCGTGGGTCTGCATCAGGCCGAGGATTTCCTGGTGCGGCCGGGAGTTCTTGGAGAAGGTCACGATGCGTTCCCGGGCGATTTCCGCCAGGCTCGTGTACTCGCGGTTGTAGATCGAGTTGCTGGCTACCACCCAGCCCATGGGGTAGCTGGCCAGCTCCAGGCTGCGGATGGATTCCTGGCGCAACAGATCGGTTTGCAGGACCAGGTCGAGAAAACCTTTTTGCAGCTGATCGCAGAGGTTCAGCGCCGTATCGGCCACCAGCTCGATTTCCACCAGGGGAAAACGGTCCATCATTTCCGCCACCAGGGGACTGAGCCAGGTGTGGATCACCGAGTCCATGACCCCGATGCGCATGCGCCCGACCTTGGTCGAACTGATCTCGATGGAGTGCTTGAGGGCCTGCATGGTGTCGATCATCTGCTCGGCATAATCGAGCACCTTGAGCCCTTCGGGGGTCAGGCTGACACCTCGCGAGTCACGCAGGAACAGCTTGACCCCGAGCTCGCTTTCGAGCACCGCGATCCGGCTGGAGATGGACGCCTGAGTGGTGAACAGCTTGTCCGCGGTCAGGCGAAAGCTCTTGAGCCGGGCGACCCAGACGAAGGTTTCGAGAAACTTGAGATTCATGCAATCAACTTTTTCTTATGCCTGGGGACGGCTTTTTTTAGTTGGACGCAGAGGGCGGGTGCAACCAAAAATGACCCTCGACCGGTGAATCACGATAAGCGTCGCCGGCCGCCAGAACAATACCAATAAGTTTGCTGTGGAGAATTTCCCCCATGAGTACGCCCGACTCGCTGGATGTTGCCAAGCCCGAGGGACCACCCGGTCCGTTCGCCTGGTATCGCCATATCAATCAGCAGGAACGTCGGACGTTCTGGAGTTGCAAGATCGGCTATGGCCTCGACGGCATGGACACCCAGATGCTCAGTTTTGTCATCCCGACGCTGATCGCCCTGTGGGGCATCAGCACCGGCCAGGCCGGGCTGATTTCCACCAGTACCCTGATCGCCTCGGCCCTGGGTGGCTGGATCGCCGGGATCCTCTCCGACCGTATCGGGCGCGTGCGCACCCTGCAGTTGACGGTACTCTGGTTCGCCTTTTTCACCTTTCTCTGCGGCTTTGCGCAGAACTACAACCAACTGCTGGTGGCGCGGACCCTCATGGGTTTCGGCTTCGGCGGCGAGTGGACGGCCGGCGCGGTGCTGATGGGCGAAGTGATCCGCGCCCAGGATCGCGGCAAGGCGGTGGGCATGGTGCAATCCGGTTGGGCCCTGGGCTGGGGCCTGACGGCGATCCTGTATGCCCTGCTGTTTTCCTGGCTACCGCCGGAAGACGCCTGGCGGGCGCTGTTCCTGCTGGGCATCGTGCCGGCGATCTTCGTGATCTTCGTCCGCCGGCTGGTCAAGGACCCGGAAATCTATCGTCAGGCCAAGGCCAGGGAAGCGCCGAGCAACCCGGCGCGGTTCTACGAAATTTTCGCCCCGGGGATGCTCAGCACCACTATCCGTGCGTCATTGCTGACCACCGGCGCCCTGGGCGGTTACTACGCCATCACCTCCTGGCTGCCGACCTTCCTGAAGAACGAGCGCGGCTTGAGCGTGCTGGGCACGGGCGGTTATCTGGCGATGGTGATCATCGGCTCCTATGTCGGCTATGTGATCAGTGCCTATCTGACCGACCTGCTGGGCCGCAAGAAGAACTTCATCCTGTTTGCCGTCGGCTCCTTCACCATCGTCCTGCTCTATACCCAGTTGCAGGTCAGCAACGAGGTGATGTTGTGGCTGGGGTTCCCGCTGGGTTTCTTCGCCTCGGGGATCTTCAGCGGCATGGGTTCGTTCCTTACCGAACTGTTTCCGACCCGGATCCGTGGCTCGGGCCAGGGCTTCTGCTACAACATCGGCCGCGCGCTGGCCGCGCTGTTCCCGCTGCTGATCGGCCTGCTCAGCCAGACGGTGCCGTTGAGCGTGGGCATCGGTGCCTTTGCCGCCGTGTCCTATGGCGTGGTGATCCTCGCGGCCCTGAGCCTCCCGGAAACCCGTGGCAAGCAACTCGAAGCGCAGTAATCTGTGGGTCTCTGTGAAAAGCCCCACGTCAAGAAAAGTTAAAAGCCCACAGGAGCAACGACCGTGAGCCGCTTGTTATTGAATTGCGATATCGGTGAAAGCTATGGCAACTGGACCATGGGTCTGGATGCGCAAGTCATGCCGTTCATCGATTGCGCCAACGTCGCCTGCGGTTATCACGCCGGGGACCCGAGCATCATGCGCAAGACCGTCACCCTGGCCCTGGCCAATGATGTGCGGATCGGCGCCCATCCGGCGTATCCCGACCTGGTCGGCTTCGGTCGCCGCTCCATGGCCTGTACGCCCCAGGAAATCCAGGACCTGCTGCATTACCAGATTGGCGCGCTGGACGGTATCTGCCGGGCCCAGGGCGCGCGGGTCAGCTATGTCAAACCCCATGGGGCGATGTACAACGACATGATGGCCAACCCTGAGCAATTGCGTTCGGTGATCCAGGCGATTGCCGCCTATGACCGCGAGTTGCCGCTGATGCTGCTGGCGATGCGTGACAACAGCGTGGCCCAGGCACTGGGTGACCAGTACGGCGTGACCCTGTGGTTCGAAGCCTTCGCCGACCGCGCCTATGACAGCGCCGGACGCCTGGTTTCCCGGCAGTTGCCAGGGGCGGTGCACCACGAGCCGGAGCGCATCGTCGAACAGGCCCTGACCATCGCCCGTGGCGACGATCTGGTCGCCAGCGACGGCAGCGCCTTGCGCCTGCGGGCCAATACTCTTTGCGTGCATGGCGACAATGCCAGTTCGGTGGAGGCCGTGCAGCGCATTCGCGAGGCCCTGGACCGGCAGTCGAACCCATGAAGCCACGGATTGAAGTGGTGGCGATCGACTGCCTGATGGTGCGGCTGTTCGACGCGATCGCCGAAGAAAACATGCCATGGATGCTCGCCGCCAGCCAGCGCCTGCGTAACGGTTTTGCCGGACACCTGGTCGACCTGGTGCCGTCCTACACGACCTTGATGGTGCATTACGACCTGATGACCCTGAGTCCGGGCCAGGCCCGGGAACTGATCGCCGAGGTCTTGGACGATCTGACGCCGAATGCCCGGACTGCCGGCCAATGCCATGTGCTGCCGGTGTGGTACGACCTGAGTGTCGGCCCGGAATTGAGCCTGCTGGCCGAACGGACCGGCTGGTCGACCGCTGAGGTGATCCGCCGCCACAGCGAGCGGGAGTACCAGGTGTTTGCCCTGGGTTTTGCCCCCGGCTTCGCTTTCATGGGGCTGGTGGAGGAGCCGTTGGCGGCACCACGGCTGAATACGCCGCGCAAGAAAGTCGCGGCGGGCAGCGTCGGTATCGCCGAGCGGCAGACCGCCGCCTACCCGGTGGTGTCACCGGGTGGCTGGAACCTGATCGGGCGCACCCCGAGCAAACTGTTCGACCGCGAGCGCGACGGCTACAGCCTGATGCAGCCGGGCGATACAGTGCGGTTTGCCGCGGTCGACCACGCCGAGTTCATCAAGTTGGGTGGCGACGACACGCCGCTGGAGGCCCTGGCATGAGCCATCTGTTGATCGAGGCCAGCACGCCGCTGTGCCTGCTGCAGGACCGCGGACGGTTCGGCGTGCGCCATCTCGGGGTCACCCAGGGCGGTGCGCTGGACTGGGTATCGATGTCCTGGGCCAATCGCCTGCTGGGCAACCCGGTGGATGCGCCGGTAGTGGAAGTCACCCTCGGCGGCGTCACGCTGCTGGCTCTGGAAACCTGCTGCCTGGCCCTGGCCGGCGCCGACCTGGGCGCGCAAGTGGATGGCCAGGCCCTGGCGCCCTGGCGCAGCTTTGTCCTGAACAAGGGACAACGGTTGCAGTTCACCCAGCCCTTGCTCGGTGCCCGTGCCTATCTGGCGGCCCCGGGTGGTTTCGATGCGCCCAGGGTGCTGGGCAGCAGCGCCTGCGTGGTGCGCGAGGAACTGGGTGGCCTTGACGGACTGGGCCGGCCCTTGCAGAAGGGCGGCAGCCTGAGTTATCCGGGCGCGGCGGTGGCACCGCGAGTACTGTCGACGGCGCAGATTCCCGACTTCCACGCCAGGGCACCGTTGCAGGTGGTACTGGGCGCGCAGATTGGCGAGTTCAGCGGGCAAAGTCTGTTCGATGCGTTCAACAGCGCCTGGACCCTCGACAGCCGTGCCGATCGCATGGGCATTCGGCTGCTGGGGCCGGAGTTGAAGTACCAGGGCGAGCCGATGATTTCCGAGGGCATCCCCCTGGGGGCGATCCAGGTGCCGCCGGACGGACAGCCAATCGTCCTGCTCAATGATCGGCAGACCATCGGCGGTTATCCACGCCTGGGCGCGTTGACGCCGCTGTCGTTGGCGCGGTTGGCGCAATGCCTGCCGGGGACACAGGTAAGACTGGCGCCGACGGTGCAGGAAAGCGCCCATCGGCAGCAGATCGAGTTCATGCGCAGGTTTGCGTAGGCCCCAAAGGACGCTGATCGTTCCCATGCTCCGCGTGGGAACGATCAATAACCGTGGGGGCGGGCTTGCCCGCGAAGGCCCCCATCATTTGGAAAGAAACCGCATCCCTTCTTCCAGCCCGCGCAGGGTCAGCGGGTACATCTGGTCCTCGATCAGGTCCCGGACGATATTGGTCGACGCCGTATAACCCCAGGTGTCCTTCGGATACGGGTTGATCCAGATAAGCTTCTTGTACTTCTCCATGAACCGCTGCATCCATACATAGCCCGCTTCTTCGTTCCAGTGCTCGACGCTGCCGCCGGCCTGGGTGATTTCATACGGGGCCATGGCCGCGTCACCGACGAAGATCACCTTGTAGTCGGCGCCGTACTTGTGCAGCAGGTCCTGGGTCGAGGTGCGCTCCGAACCCCGGCGCAGGTTGTTCTTCCACACCGACTCATAAACGAAGTTGTGGAAGTAGAAGTACTCCAGGTGCTTGAACTCGGTCTTGCAGGCTGAGAACAGCTCTTCGCAGATCTTCACGTGGGCATCCATCGAGCCGCCGATATCGAACAGCAGCAACAACTTGATGGTGTTGCGCCGCTCCGGTCGCATCTGGATATTCAACAGGCCGGCGTCGCGGGCGGTGTGGTCGATGGTGCCATCGATATCCAGCTCTTCCGCCGCGCCCTGGCGGGCGAACTTGCGCAGGCGGCGCAGGGCCACCTTGATATTGCGCGTGCCCAGTTCGACCTGGTCGTCGAGGTTCTTGTACTCGCGCTGGTCCCAGACCTTGACCGCCTTGCCCTGGCGCTTGCCGGCATCGCCGACGCGGATGCCTTCCGGGTTGAAGCCGCCGGAGCCGAACGGACTGGTGCCGCCGGTGCCGATCCACTTGTTGCCGCCGGCATGACGTTCCTTCTGTTCTTCCAGGCGTTTCTTGAATTCCTCGATCAACTTGTCGAGGCCGCCGAGGGACTGGATCTGTGCGCGTTCTTCATCGCTCAGCGAACGTTCGAACTCCTTGCGCAGCCAGTCTTCGGGAATCAGCGCCTGAAGATGATCGTCGAGTTTTTCCAGGCCGTTGAAATAGGCGCCGAACGCCCGGTCGAACTTGTCGAAATGACGTTCGTCCTTGACCAGGATCGCCCGGGCCAGATAGTAGAACTCGTCCATGTCGGCGAAGGTCACGCGCTGTTTCAGCGCGTTGATCAGATCGAGCAGCTCGCGCACCGACACCGGGACCTTGGCCGCGCGCATTTCATTGAACAGGTTGAGCAGCATGGCAATCGCCTCGGATAAACAGGAGGGTCTGTTTGAAAGCTCGCCGAGCGACGATCAGGCAAGGCAAAAACAGGCGAGGAAGCGGAGTCTAGCCCGCTAAATGAGCATTCCGAGCCTGTTTTCAACGCAGCACGATCGACGCGCAGGCCGCTTTCGGACAGCGCCTAGCGGGTGCCGCGACGGCTCATGAAGGCCAGGCGTTCGAGCAACTGCACGTCCTGCTCGTTCTTCACCAGGGCGCCGGCCAGTGGCGGGATGGCCTTGGTCGGATCGCGCTCGCGCAGGACCGCTTCGCCGATATTGTCGGCCATCAGCAGTTTCAGCCAGTCCACCAGTTCCGAGGTCGAAGGCTTCTTTTTCAGGCCCGGCACCTTGCGCACGTCGAAGAACACATCGAGGGCTTCGCTGACCAGGTCTTTCTTGATGTCCGGGTAATGCACATCGACGATCTTCTGTAGCGTATTGCGATCGGGGAACGCGATGTAATGGAAGAAGCAGCGGCGCAGGAAGGCGTCCGGCAGCTCTTTTTCATTGTTGGACGTAATGATGATGATCGGGCGCTTCCTGGCCTTGATGGTTTCATCGATCTCGTAGACGTAGAACTCCATCTTGTCGAGTTCTTGCAGCAGGTCGTTGGGGAACTCGATGTCGGCCTTGTCGATTTCGTCGATCAGCAGGATCACCCGCTCATCGGACTCGAAGGCTTCCCAGAGCTTGCCCTTCTTCAGGTAGTTGCGCACGTCGTGGACCTTGTCCACGCCCAGTTGCGAGTCGCGCAGGCGGCTGACCGCGTCGTACTCGTACAGGCCCTGATGTGCCTTGGTGGTGGACTTGATGTGCCAGGTGATCAGCTTGGCGCCGAAGGACTCGGCCAGTTGCTCGGCGAGCATGGTCTTGCCGGTGCCGGGTTCGCCCTTGACCAGCAGCGGACGCTCCAGGGTAATTGCGGCGTTGACGGCCAGCTTCAGATCATCGGTGGCGACGTAGGCCTGGGTGCCTTCGAACTTCATCTGTCATTCCTCGAACGGTAACGCCGGCCTGGCAGACAGGGCGGCGGGAAAATCCCATGCCCGACTATAACGCGCAGCCCGGTCGAGTGTGAACGCAGACGGCTTATTCAGTCTCTGAATGGAGCGTCACATCCTGACCCGGTCAGGTCTATGGATCGCTGGAAGGCTTGGGCTGTTCATAGCGTGCATTGAAGGCCTGGACGAAACCGTTGCGCAATATCTGCAAAAACGCCTGGAACGCGCTGATATCTTGCTGGTGAACGCTGCCGCTGAGTTCCACCCGGGTGGCGAACTGGTTTTTCTGCTGGTTCTTCAGCACGGTTTCACCGGCTCCGACAAGGGCCTCCCACACCGAGCGCAGGATGCTCTTGTTCTGGTTCTCGACGTCCTGTTGCCAGTCGAACACCTCGACATCGTGCAGCAGCGGCTTGATATAGCCGGTGAGCTGGCCCTTGCGCGCCTGGGCCTCGATCACCACGTCACCGCTGCCGCCATTGAAATCGAACTTGCCGTAGGCCGAGGCGAAATCGTTGACCCGCCGCAACTCGATGCCCGTCGTCCGCAGGCGGAACTCGAAGTCCTCGAAGTTGCTCAGGGGATCGAAAGTGGCGCTGGTCTGCAGGGCTGCCTGGCCGAACAGCAGGGCCTTGCCTTCGAAACGGGCATCGCGCCGGCCTTCGAGGTCGACGACATTGGTCAGGTTGTAGAGGCTGGCATTGACCTGGGTGGCCTGCAGGTTGACCGCGGGCTGCGAGTTGAAGTTGCGGAAGGTGATGCGTCCATCGTCGATCCGCACCTCGTTGAGGGTGATGGGTAGCAGCTTGCCCAACTGTGCCCGCCAGTCGGTGCCCCGGCCGGTCTGGGAGGCCTGGCGGTTATTCGCGCCGCCATCGACGAAGTTCAGCTCCGGCTCGACGAACTGTACCTCGGCCACCACGGCGTGATTGTCCCAGAGGGATTTCCAGCTCACCGACAGATCGATCAATGGCGCCTTGACGAAGGGTACGGGCACCTTGCCGCTGACCTTGACGATCTGCAGCCCGTTGATTCGGTAGGCGCCGCGCCACAAGGCCAGGTCGACATCCGTCACCTGGCCGCGGTAATCGCCCATGTCCGCGAGTTTTTCATTCAGGTAGTGGCGCACCAGGTAGGGCAGGGTCAGGTCCAGCAGCACCAGCAGCAGGACCAAGCCTGCCAGGCCCCACAACGGCCAGCTGTAACGACGTTTCATCGGCGTGCCCCGAAGGCTGTCTATAGGCGATGGACCCCCGGCGGCGCTATACGTTCGCCATGACTGGACGCCCGACACCCCGGGGCATACCCTTGAAGCCAACTCAACCGCTGCCCAAAGGACCCCGTCATGAGCCGTATTTTTGCCGACAACGCCCATTCCATCGGTAATACGCCCCTGGTTCAGATCAACCGCATCGCCCCGCGTGGTGTGACCATCCTGGCCAAGATCGAAGGGCGCAACCCGGGGTATTCGGTGAAGTGCCGGATCGGCGCGAACATGATCTGGGACGCCGAAAGCAGCGGCCGGCTCAAGCCAGGCATGACCATCGTCGAGCCGACCTCCGGCAATACCGGGATCGGCCTGGCCTTTGTCGCTGCCGCCCGCGGTTACAAGCTGCTGCTGACCATGCCGTCATCCATGAGCGTCGAGCGTCGCAAGGTGCTCAAGGCCCTCGGCGCCGAGCTGGTGCTGACCGAGCCGGCCAAGGGCATGAAAGGCGCGATCGAGAAAGCCACCGAGATCGTCAACGGCGATCCGGCGCGATATTTCATGCCGGCGCAGTTCGACAACCCGGCCAACCCGGCGATCCACGAGAAAACCACTGGTCCGGAAATCTGGAACGACACCGATGGCGCGGTCGATGTGCTGGTGGCGGGCGTGGGTACCGGCGGTACCATCAGCGGTGTTTCGCGCTATATCAAGCTGACCCAGGGCAAGCCGATTCTTTCGGTGGCGGTGGAGCCGGTGTCGTCGCCGGTGATTACCCAGACCCTGGCCGGACAGGAGGTCAAGCCGTCGCCGCACAAGATCCAGGGCATCGGCGCCGGTTTCGTGCCGAAGAACCTCGACCTGTCGTTGGTGGACCGGGTGGAACTGGTCACCGATGACGAATCCAAAGCCATGGCCCTGCGACTGATGCAGGAAGAGGGAATCCTCTGCGGCATTTCCTGTGGTGCCGCGATGGCCGTGGCCGTGCGTCTGGCGGAAACCCCGGAAATGCAGGGCAAGACCATTGTCGTGGTGCTGCCGGACTCCGGCGAGCGCTACCTGTCGAGCATGCTCTTCAGTGACCTGTTCACCGACCAGGAGATCCAGCAGTAAACCGGCACGGGTGACGCCGGCGGGACTGATCTGCATCAGTCCCGGTTCAGGCGGGACGTGCTACATAAATGCTGTGTTGCGCGACCGCTCATGTTGAATGTGCGGGCCGATGGGTTTTTCCCGAGGCCGGTAATGTTTATCATGGCCGGCTGCCACGTCGGGCGAATACTGCCTTGCCCGGACGTTGCCCATTTTCAAGGAGTGCTGAATGACCTTTTCCTTTGCCGCCAAGGCCGCAGTGTTGCTGCTGTTCCTCGGCAGTACGCTCTACGTGCATCTGCGCGGCAAGGCGCGTTTGCCGGTGCTGCGCCAGTTCGTCAACCATTCCGCGCTGTTCGCTCCGTACAACGCCCTGATGTACCTGTTTTCCGCGGTGCCGTCCAAGCCGTACCTGGACCGCAGCAAGTTCCCCGAGCTGGATGTGCTCAAGGACAACTGGGAAGTGATTCGCGAAGAGGCCATGCACCTGTTCGACGAGGGTTATATCCGCGCCGCCGAGAAGAACAACGACGCCGGTTTCGGTTCGTTCTTCAAGAAGGGCTGGAAGCGTTTCTACCTCAAGTGGTACGACAAGCCGCTGCCGTCGGCCGAGCTGCTCTGCCCGAAAACCGTCGCGCTGGTCAGCAGCATCCCCAACGTCAAGGGCGCGATGTTCGCCCTGTTGCCCGGTGGTAGTCACCTGAACCCGCACCGCGATCCGTTCGCCGGCTCGTTGCGTTATCACCTGGGATTGTCGACACCGAACTCCGACGATTGCCGGATTTTCGTCGACGGCCAGGTCTACGCCTGGCGCGACGGTCAGGATGTGATGTTCGACGAGACCTATGTGCACTGGGTCAAGAACGAAACCGAGCAGACCCGGGTGATCCTGTTCTGCGATATCGAGCGGCCGTTGAGCAACCGCCTGATGACCTCGATCAATCGCTGGGTCAGCGGCCTGCTGGGGCGCGCCACCGCGCCGCAGAACCTCGATGACGAGCGCGTCGGCGGCATCAACCAGGCCTACGCCTGGAGCAAGAATTTCAGTGATCGCTTCAGTGGCGTGGTCAAGCAGTGGAAACGCAAGCATCCCAAGGCCTACCGCGTCCTGCGTCCGGTGCTGGCGGTGCTGGTGCTGACCTTGCTGGGTTACTGGTTGTTCGGCTGACCTGTTGCAATCTGTGTCGAGCGCTGGTTATAGTCAGCGCTCGGTGCATCACCTGATTCACCGTTTCGCCCCTTCAAAGAAGACCTGCGCATGCCAGCTTCCCCCATCAACGCGGTAGTCGATTCAGCGGTCAACGCTGGCGTAGTGCCGTGCGGGAACCAGCAGCCTGTGCAGATCAGTCATTACCCTCCACCTGTCAGTGGCACGCCGGTGTACGTAGTCGTATCACCGCCGGGCGTTGGCATCCGGGTCTGATCAGCAACCGTTGCTGTCGCCCCCTGCCTGCCTGAAAAAAACCTACTGAATCTTCAGCTTTCCAGCTGAGTTGGCGTTTGCCTGAATCACAGGTGGTATCCATGTTGGTCATTTCAAGACAATCCGCGACCGCGGCGGCTTCGACGAGTCTGTTTGTGCTGCTCTGGAGCAGCGGGGCGATCTTCTCCAAGTGGGGCCTGGCCCATGCCTCGCCGTTCGCCTTTCTGTTGTTGCGTTTTTCCATTGCCCTGCTGGGGCTGTTGCTGTTGATCCCGTTGCTCAAGTTCAAGCTGCCCCGGGGCGGCAAGCCGATGCTGTATGCCGCCGCGACGGGCATGGTGTTGCTGGGCGCCTACCAGATCTTCTACCTGCTGGCCCTGGACCTGAAGGTCACCCCCGGAGTCATGGCGACGATCATGGGCGTGCAGCCGATTCTCACCGCGGTACTGATGGAGCGGCGGCGTTCCTGGAGCCGGATGTTCGGCCTCGGGCTCGGGTTGGCGGGGCTGATCCTGGTGGTTTACCAGGGCATCGGCCTGGCGGGCATGTCCCTGGCCGGCATGCTCTTCGGCCTGCTGGCGCTGGCGAGCATGACGTTCGGCTCGATCATGCAGAAACGCATCACCGACAATCCCCTGGGCACGCTGCCGGTGCAGTACCTGGCCGGGCTGCTGTTGTGCGGGCTCTTCGTACCGTTCCAGCCGTTCCACTTTGAAACCGGTGTTGGCTTCGTCGTCCCGGTGCTGTGGATGGGCCTGGTGGTCTCGGTGCTGGCGACCTTGCTGCTGTACCGCCTGATTGCCCGGGGCAACCTGGTCAATGTCACCAGCCTGTTCTACCTGGTCCCGGCGGTGACGGCGGTGATGGACTACCTGATCTTCGGTAACCGCCTGGCGGCCCTGAGTATGCTGGGCATGGCGCTGATCATCGTCGGGTTGGTATTCGTGTTCCGCAAAGCTGCCTGAATGGCGGCGATGGGCGCAGTGGCGGGGTGCCGCTGCGTCTGGGCCGGCCTTTTCGCGGGCAAGCCCGCTCCCACAGTGTTCGAGTCGTACGCATAATCTGTGTAGAACCGAGAACTTGTGTGCGGGCTTGCCCGCGAAGGGGACCTGCAAACCGCCCGATAACTACCGGTCGCCCTCTGTCGCGGCCTTTACCACCAACACCGCTGGCTTCAACACCAGCCACAACGCCACCGCAATCAGTACCCCGCCATACAAATGGGCCATCGACAGCGGCTCGTCGAGAAACAGTGCGCCCCACAACACGCCGAACGCCGGGATCATGAAGGTCACGGTCATCGACTTGACCGGGCCGATGCTGCTGATCAGCTTGAAATACATGATGTAGGCGAATGCCGTGCACACCAGCCCCAGGCCCAGCAGCGAGCCCCAGACACTGATTCCGCCCCAACTGGCCGGCGGGTGGGCGATGGCGCTGTAGGCGAAGAACGGCAGGATCACCAGGGTCGCGCCGAACATGCTGCCCATGGCCGACAGTCGCGGATCCAGGCCGCCCTGATGGTCGAGCCAGCGGCGGGTGAGGAAGCCGGCGAATCCATAGCTGGTAGTGGCCAGCAGGCACGCCGCGGCGCCCATCAGCAATTCCAGGTTGAAGGTCACCGGGCCGGCGCGGGTCAGCACCGCGACGCCGAACAGGCCGAGGAATATTCCCAGCAGCTTGTTCAGACTGAGTTTTTCGTGGAAGAACAGGCCGCCGATCAGCACGCCCATCAGCGGCGTGGTGGCATTGAAGATCGACGAGTAGCCGGCCGGCAGCACCTGGGCCGCGACCGAGTACAGCGTCGCCGGCAGTCCGGAGTTGATCACGCCAAGCATCAGGCAGACCTTGAACTTGCCCTTGAAGTCCCAGCTGACGCGCATCAGCGACAGGATCACCAGCAGCCCGACGGCGGCGATGGAGACGCGAAAGAAGGCGGTGGGAAAGGCCCCGAGCACCGGGGCAATGATGCGCATGAACAGGAAACTGGCGCCCCAGACGGCGGCCAGGCTAAACATGCGCACGATATCGACGGGTTTCACGGGGAGCATCCTTGGCAGGGTAGGCGGGCAAGTGTCCCCGGATGTCGTCGGCAAGGCAACGGTTGCGTAACCTGACACCTGGCACCTAAGCTCCAGTGACTCGCGATCAGAATAATGTCCGAAAATCCCGCAGAGGTTTGACTATGCCGCAGCAATGGCCAGCCGCCGATATCGCCCGCATGATTCTTGATGGCTTCGACAATTACCGCGAGCACTTTCGCCAGATCACCGACGGTGCCCGCGCCCGTTTCGAAGGGGCGCGCTGGCAGGAGGCCCAGGCGGCGTCGGCGGCACGGATCAATCTCTACGAAGAGAAGGTCGGCGAGGTCAATGCGCGGCTGCGGGCCGGGTTCGACGCCGAGGCACTGCTCGACGTCAACCTCTGGCCTCTGGTGAAAAGTGCCTATATCAGCCTGATCGACCTGCGCTTCGACGATGAACTGGCGGAGACCTGGTACAACTCGACCTTCTGCGGGCTGTTCAGCCACGACCTGATCAGCGACGGTTGCATGTTTATCCACACCACCCGACCGTCCCTGCGACGGGCACGGGCGGCACAGACCCGGACCTATCGTCCCCTGGGCGAACTCTCGGGGATGCTCGAACAGATCTTCAGCGACTACAGCTTCAGCGAGGCCTATGCCGACCTGCCCGGCGATCTGCGCCGGCTCGAAGCGCAGTTGCGCGAAAACCTGCCGGACTGGGTCTGCAAGGACCCTGAACTGAGTGTCGAACTGTTCTCCTCGGTGCTCTATCGCAACAAGGGCGCCTACCTGGTGGGGCGGATCTACACCCATGAGGAACAATGGCCGCTGGTGATTCCGTTGTTGCACCGTGAAGGTCGCGGGATCCAGATCGATGCGCTGATCACCGACGAAGCCGATGTCTCGATCATTTTTTCCTTCACTCGCTCCTACTTCATGGTCGATGTGCCGGTGCCGGCGGAGTTCATCGGCTTTCTGCGGCGCATCCTGCCGGGCAAGCATATCGCCGAGCTGTATACCTCCATCGGCTTCTACAAGCATGGCAAGTCCGAGTTCTATCGGGCACTGATCAATCACCTGGCCAATACCGACGACCAGTTCATCATGGCGCCGGGCGTGCGCGGGATGGTCATGAGCGTGTTCACCCTGCCGGGGTTCAACACGGTATTCAAGATCATCAAGGACCGTTTCTCGCCGTCGAAGAACGTCGACCGGGCGACGGTGATCGAGAAGTATCGCCTGGTGAAAAGCGTCGACCGCGTGGGGCGGATGGCCGATACCCAGGAATTCGCCGACTTCCGTTTTCCGTTGAGCAAGTTCGATCCGGCCTGCCTGGAGGAACTGTTGGAAGTGGCGCCTTCCACCGTCCAGGTCGAAGGCGAGACGGTGCTGATCCGCCATTGCTGGACGGAGCGGCGCATGACCCCGCTGAACCTCTACCTGGAGAATGCCAACGAAGCCCAGGTGCGCGAGGCGCTGGAGGACTATGGCCTGGCGATCAAGCAACTGGCGGCGGCGAATATCTTTCCCGGCGACATGCTGCTGAAGAACTTCGGCGTGACCCGTCACGGGCGTGTGGTGTTCTATGACTACGACGAGATCTGCTTCCTGACCGAGGCCAACTTTCGTCATATCCCCGCGCCGCGCACCCCGGAAGACGAGATGGCCTCCGAGCCCTGGTATTCCATCGGGCCGCTGGACGTCTTTCCCGAGGAGTTTCCGCCGTTTCTCTTTGCCGATATGGCGCAGCGCCGGTTGTTCGACCAGTTGCACGGCGAGTTGTACAACGCCGATTACTGGAAGGGGCTGCAGGAGGCGATTCGCGCCGGCAAGGTCATCGATGTGTTCCCGTATCGGCGTCGTACCCTGGACAGCGAGTAGTGGCGGGTGGATCACGCCGGAACCGGACTTGTGGCGAGCAGGCTTACCCGCGCCGGGCTGCGAAGCAGCCCTAAGGCCGATCACCACGTTCTACCTGACACACTGCGATGGCTGATTTCAGGACCGCTTCGCGCCCCAGCGCGGGCAAGCCCGCTCGCCACAGGGGTAGACCGACTCAGCCCGCTGGTTTTCAAGGTCGTGTTCCGGTAGGCAAATCTGCGACAATCCGCCCCCTGCATAAATAGACGACCTTGCGCACCTGATGACTGACGAATCGCCCGCTATCGAGCAACTGCTGAAAAACCTCGACCTCGCCATGATTGCCGACCGCCACCGGTTGCGGCGGCAATTGCATGAGCTGCGCAATAAGCCCGATGAGGCGAAGCTGGCGCAGTGGGCGGAAAAGGTCCAGGCGTCCTGTGCCCAGGTCACGGCGCGGCGCCAGAGCGTGCCGCTGATTCGTTATGACGACAGCCTGCCCATCGCCGCCAAGCGCGACGAGATCAAGGCGGCGCTGCTCAAGCATCAGGTGCTGATCATCGCCGGTGAAACCGGCTCGGGCAAAACCACCCAGTTGCCGAAGATCTGCCTGGAAATCGGTCGCGGCCAGCATGGCCTGATCGGTCACACCCAGCCACGCCGGATCGCTGCCCGCAGCGTGGCGAGCCGGGTGGCCGACGAACTGGCGACCCCGCTGGGGGCGCTGGTGGGGTATCAGGTGCGCTTCGAGGACCAGAGCGACTCCAACACCCTGATCAAGCTGATGACTGACGGCATCCTGCTGGCGGAAACCCAGAATGACCGCTACCTCGAACGCTACGACACGATCATCGTCGACGAAGCCCACGAACGCAGCCTGAACATCGATTTCCTGCTCGGCTACCTGAAGACCCTGCTGCCGCGGCGTCCGGACCTGAAAGTCATCATCACCTCGGCAACCATCGACCTGGAGCGCTTTTCCAAGCACTTCAACGATGCGCCGATCGTCGAGGTCTCCGGTCGGACCTTCCCGGTGGAAACCTGGTATCGCCCGCTGACCTGCGAACAGGATGAAGAGGGCAACAGCGTCGAGGACGACTTGACGGTCGACCAGGCGATTCTCGCCACCCTCGACGAGATCGCCGCCTTCGAGCGCAGCGAACGCAAGAGTCCCGGCGATGTGCTGGTGTTCCTGCCCGGCGAGCGGGAGATTCGCGACGCCGCGGACATGCTGCGCAAGGCCCAGCTCAAGCACACCGAAATCCTTCCTTTATATGCACGGCTGTCACCGGCCGAGCAGCAGCGGATTTTCCAGTCCCATCCGGGGCGTCGTGTGGTGCTGGCGACCAACGTCGCGGAAACCTCGCTGACCGTGCCGGGCATCCGTTATGTGATCGACAGCGGCACCGCCCGTATCAGCCGTTACAGCTACCGGGCCAAGGTCCAGCGCCTGCCCATCGAAGCGGTGTCCCAGGCCAGCGCCAACCAGCGCAAGGGCCGCTGCGGACGGGTCGAGCCAGGGATCTGCGTACGCCTGTACAGCGAAGAGGATTTCAACGGCCGGCCGCAATTCACCGACCCGGAAATCCTGCGCACCAACCTGGCGGCGGTGATCCTGCAGATGCTCCATCTGCGCCTGGGCGAGATCACTGCGTTCCCGTTTATCGAGCCGCCGGATGGCAAGGCCATCAGCGACGGTTTCAACCTGCTGCAAGAGTTGTCGGCGGTGACTCGCGAGAACCAGCTGACCCCGCTGGGTCGGCAACTGGCGCGCCTGCCGGTGGACCCGCGCATGGGGCGCATGTTGCTGGAAGCGGCCACCCTCGGCAGTCTGCAGGAAGTGCTGATCGTCGCCAGTGCCATGTCGGTACAGGATCCGCGCGAGCGGCCACCCGAGCGCCAGCAGGCCGCGGACCAGGCCCATGCACAGTGGAAGGACGTGGATTCGGATTTCGCCGGTCTGATCAATGTCTGGCGCGGCTTCGAGGAACAGCGCCAGGCCCTCGGTGCCAGCGCCTTGCGCAACTGGTGCAGGAAGAACTTCCTCAATTACCTGCGGATGCGCGAGTGGCGTGATTCGCACCGGCAGTTGGGGTTGATCTGTCGCGACCTGCAACTGAGCGTCAACAAGGAACCGGCGGATTATCCCAAGCTGCACAAGGCCGTGTTGTCCGGGTTGCTGAGCCAGATCGGCCAGAAGACCGAGGACGGCGATTACCTGGGCGCGCGCCAGCGGCGGTTCTGGGTCCACCCGTCCTCGGGCCTGGGCCGCAAGCGTCCGCAATGGCTGATGGCGGCCGAACTGGTGGAAACCACCAAGCTCTATGCGCGCATGGTCGCCAAGATCGAGCCGGACTGGATCGAACCGCTGGCCGGGCACCTGATCAAGAAGAATCACTTCGAACCCCACTGGGAGAAGAAGCGCGGCCAGGTGGTTGCTTTCGAGCAGATCACCCTGTTCGGCCTGATCGTGGTCGGACGACGGCCGGTGCATTTCGGCCCGGTCGATCCGGTCGCTTCCCGCGAGCTGTTTATCCGCGAGGCGCTGGTACGTGGTGAAATCCAGTCGAAGGCGCGCTGCCTGAGTGCCAATACCCGCCTGCTCGAACAGCTTGACGAACTGGAGGCCAAGGCCCGGCGTCGGGACATTCTGGCCGACGAGGAAACCCTGTTCGCCTTCTACGATGCGCGCCTGCCGGCGGAGATCCACCAGACCGCGACCTTCGACAGCTGGTACCGGGTCCACAGCCAGAAAGACCCGCAGTTGTTGATCATGCGCGAGGAAGACGTGCTGGCCCGCGAAGCCAGTGAAGTCACCGCCGCGCATTACCCGGACACCCTGCACCTGGGCGACCTGGCCCTGGCCTTGAGTTATCACTTCGAACCCAACCATCCTCGTGATGGCGTGACCCTGCGCGTGCCAGCGCCGCTGTTGCCGGTGCTGCCCGCCGAACGCCTGGAGTGGCTGGTACCCGGCGTGATCGAGGCCAAGTGCATTGCCCTGGTACGCAACCTGCCCAAGGCCCTGCGCAAGAACTTCGTGCCGGTGCCGGACTTCGTCAAGGCAGCGCTGCAACGTATCGAGTTCGCCCAGGGGTCGTTGCCCCAGGCACTGGGACGCGAATTACTGCGCATGACCGGGGCGCGGGTCAGCGACGAAGCCTGGGCCGAAGCGGCGCAGCAGGTGGAAAACCATCTGAAGATGAACCTGGAAGTGGTCGATGCCCAAGGCAAGTTCCTTGGCGAAGGCCGTGACCTGGCGGAACTGACGGCGCGCTTTGCCCAGGCCAGCCAGGCCGCGTTGGCCGTGCCGCAGACCGCGAAGAGCCAGCAACCGGTGGAGGCCAAGGTCTTCGCCGCCGTTGCCGAGACCACCCAGCAGAAGATCGCCGGGCTGTCGATGACGGTCTACCCGGCGCTGGTGGAAGAGGGCGGCACCGTCAAGGAAGGGCGCTTCTCCACTCCGGCGGAAGCCGAGTACCAGCATCGCCGGGCCTTGCAGCGGTTGTTGATGCAACAACTGGCGGAGTCGGCGAAGTTCCTGCGCGGCAAGCTGCCAGGGCTGACCGAGTTGGGCCTGTTGTATCGCGAACTGGGGCGCATCGAGGCGCTGGTGGAAGACATCCTGCTGGCCAGCCTCGACAGCTGCGTCCTCGAAGGTGAAGACCCGTTGCCCCGTGACGGTGCCGGCCTGGCGTCCCTGGCCGAGCGCAAGCGTGGCGGCTGGACCGAGCATGCCGAACGCCTGGCACGCCTGACCCTGGAGATCCTCAAGCTCTGGCACGGTTTGCAGAAACGTTTCAAAGGCAAGATCGACCTGGCCCAGGCCGTTGCGCTCAATGACATCAAGCAGCAACTGAGCCAACTGGTCTACCCGGGATTTGTCCGGGAAACCCCGGGTGTCTGGCTCAAGGAACTGCCGCGCTACCTCAAGTCCATTGAGTTGCGCCTGGAGAAGCTGGGCAGCCAGGTGCAGAAGGACCGGGTCTGGAGTACCGAGTTGACGGGGTTGTGGAGCCAGTACCAGGCCCGTGCGGCCAAGCATGCCCAGGAAGGCAAGCGTGATCCGCAACTGGAGCTGTACCGCTGGTGGCTGGAAGAGTACCGGGTGTCGTTGTTCGCCCAGCAGTTGGGGACCAGGGTACCGATCTCGGACAAGCGCCTGGGCAAGCAATGGAGTCAGGTCGACGGCTAGCCGTTAATCTCGGCGCTGCGGCGAAATCCCAGCATTTATGGCACAATTGGCGGTTATAAATGCCCGGTTCAGCGGTTGGACCGGGAAAAAACACGCCAGGCGTCATCTCCGCTGTCAGGGGCTGGCCCTTTTATGTATTGGTACGACGGTGCCAATGCTTTCTGCCTGAACAGAATATAGAGGAACGACCGTGCATAACGTCGTCATCAGCGGCACCGGCCTGTACACCCCGGCCAACAGCATTTCCAACGAAGAGCTGGTGCAGTCTTTCAATACCTATGTACAGCTGTTCAATGACGAAAATGCGGCAGCCATCGAGCGGGGCGAGGTTCAGGCCTTGACCGAGTCCAGCGCGGCGTTCATTGAAAAAGCCTCCGGCATCAAGAGCCGCTTCGTCATGGACAAGGACGGCATTCTCGATCCCCGGCGCATGAAGCCGCGCCTGCCCGAGCGCAGCAACGACGAATGGTCAATCCTGTGCCAGATGGCCATCGGCGCCGCCGAACAGGCTTTGCAGCGTGCCGGCAAGACCGCCGCGGATATCGACGGGGTGATCGTCGCCTGTTCCAACCTGCAACGGGCCTACCCGGCAGTGGCGATCGAGGTCCAGGAAGCCCTGGGCATCCAGGGTTTCGGTTTCGACATGAACGTGGCCTGCTCCTCGGCGACCTTCGGCATCCAGGCCGCGACCAACAGCGTGCAGTTGGGCCAGGCCCGGGCGATCCTGATGGTCAACCCGGAAATCTGCACCGGTCACCTGAACTTCCGCGACCGCGACAGCCACTTCATTTTCGGTGATGCCGCGACGGCGGTAATCATCGAGCGGGCGGACCTGGCGACCTCGCCGTACCAGTTCGACATTGTCAGCACCAAGCTGCTGACCAAGTTTTCCAACAATATCCGCAACAACTTCGGCTTCCTCAACCGCGCGGCGGAAGAGGGCGTCGACGCGCCGGACAAGCTGTTCGTCCAGGAAGGCCGCAAGGTGTTCCGGGATGTCTGCCCGATGGTCGCCGAGTTGATCGGCACCCACCTGCAGGAGAATCAGCTGAATGTCGGCGACGTGAAACGCTTCTGGCTGCACCAGGCCAACCTCAGCATGAACCACCTGATCGTCAAGAAGCTGCTGGGCCGCGAAGCCTCGGAAACCGAAGCACCGGTGATTCTCGACAGCTACGCCAACACCAGCTCGGCCGGTTCGGTGATCGCCTTCCACAAGAACCAGGACGACCTGGCGGCCGGTTCCCTGGCCGTGCTCAGCTCGTTCGGCGCCGGTTACTCGATCGGTAGCGTGATCCTGCGCAAACGTTGATCGGTGTCTTCCCGTCTGGCATCGTGTGCGCGCCAGGCGGGAAGGACGATGTCCATATTCCGATGCGTTTCAGGGATAGATCGCTATTCTCGTGTTGAACATGGGTATAGAGCAGCGGCAGAAACTGATGCTCCATGATGTCCCGGAAATCCGAACGCGAGGTTGTGAATGGCGGCGATGGACGATACTCAACTGCTTGAGCGCCTGCTCGCAGGCGAACAGCGGGCGTACAAGGAGTTGGTCAGTACCTACCAGAGTGCGATGCGCGCGGTGGCCTACGCCATTGTCGGCAGTCGCCAGGCCGATGAAGCCGTGCAGGACGCCTGGCTGGCGGTGGTGCGTAATCTCGCGGGATTCCAGGGACGTTCGAGTCTCAAGACCTGGCTGTTGACCATCACCGCGAACGCAGCGAAGAACCGTTACAAGCAGAATCGCCGGGAAGTCCTGCTCGACGACCTGCCGTCACCCCATGGCACCATTGGCGACGAACGTTTCGCCAGTGACGGGCATTGGGCGCTGGCGCCGTTCTCCTGGCATGAAGATACCCCCGAAGCCTTGCTCAGCGAAGACGAACTGCGTGAATGCCTGGAACACACGCTGTTGAGTCTTTCCGAGTTGCAGAGCAGCGTATTGCTGCTGCGCGAGCGCCAGGGGCTGGAATTGGAGGAGATCTGTAATCTTCTCGAGATCTCGCTCTCTAATGTCCGGGTACTGCTGCACAGGGCCCGACTGAAAGTCTTCGCGACCGTGGAGCATTTTGAGGAAACCGGCGAATGCTGACCTGCAAGGAACAAGTGGCACGCTCCAGCGACTACCTCGATGGCCAACTGAGCTTTCGTGAGCGCCTGATGGTGCGTCACCACCTGATGTTCTGCCCCAACTGCCGGCGTTTCATTCGCCAGATGCGGTTGATGCAGGGCGTGCTGAAGAAAATGCCGGAACCACCGGTCGAAAACCTCGACGCCATGGCCCGACAGTTGTCCGCCGAGCAGCAAAACGCAGAAAAACCCTGAGCTTCGATAATCTCAAAAAGCCACTATTTTTTGCGCAAAGCCTCTGGAACCGTGGCTTTGCGCGGTTTCTAATGTGTTTCAAAAAGTTCCGCTGTCATAAAACCTTAATCTACCAGCAACTCCGCTGAAATAACCCCGAGCCAAGATTCCCTCCCAACAAAGCTGGTCGGGCCCTATGCAACGACCGCGCAGGCGTTTCATGGCAATGGATGCCGCCCAGAACAGAAGCTTTTGAACCTAGAGGAGCGAATCAATGAAGAAGTCCACCTTGGCCCTGGCCGTGGCCGTAGGGGTTTTGGCGCAGCATGCTGGCGCCGCCGGTTTTCTTGAAGACAGCAAGGCTTCCATCAGCTCGCGTACTTTCTACTATCGCGCGGACACCCGTGAAGGCACTGCGAACGACCAGGATGAAACCGCGCAAGGCTTCAAGCTCGACTACAAGTCGGGTTTCACCCAGGGTACCGTTGGCTTCGGTCTCGACGCCCAGGCTCTGATGGGTATTCACCTGGACGGTGGCCGTGGCCATCACCCGGACAGCAACTCCTTCTTCCCTAGCGACAGCGATGGTTCGGCCTCGGACACCTGGGGTCGCGTAGGCGCGAACGCCAAGTTCCTCATTTCCAAGACCGAAGCCCACGTGGGTAGCGCGCTGGCGCCAAACCTGCCGATCCTGGTTTCCAACGACAGCCGCCTGCTGCCGCAAACCTTCGACGGTGGCATCGTCACCTCCAAGGAAATCGACAACGTCACCCTGACCGCCGGTCAACTCGAGCACGTCTATGGCCGTGCCTCGAGCAACGACACCGGTTTTTCGGTGGCCGGTGCTACTCGAGACAGCAACCAGTTCCGCTTCGCCGGTGGTGATTGGAAAATTACCAAAGACCTGCTCGTGCAGTACTACCATGCAGAGATGCAGGACTTCTACAAACAGGACTTCCTCGGCCTGGTCCACGTACTGCCGATCGGCGACGACCAGTCGTTCAAGACTGACCTGCGCTACTTCGACAGCCGGTCCGATGGCAAGAATGGCGACGCTGGCTACCAGTTCAACAACAACGGTGGTTATGCCAAGAACAAGGGCGAGGTCGATAACAAGACCTGGACCGCCATGTTCACTTATACCCTGGGCGGCCACGCATTCATGCTCGGTCACCAGAGCGTCAGCGACGACGGCGGCTTCGTGTTCAACAACGAAGGCAACGTGGTCGATGGCAACGGTCGTGCCGAAGGCAACGGCGGTTCCAGCTTCTACCTGTTCACCGACAGCGTGGTTGGCAGCTTCATCCGTGCTGGCGAGAAGACCAACTTCGGTCAGTACTCGTACGACTTCGCCAAGCTCGGCGTGCCTGGCCTGAAGGCATCGGTCGCCTACCTGCGCGGTACCGACATCAAGGCCACCACCGGTGTCGGCAAGGACCAGACCGAGTGGGAACGTGACCTGCGTCTGGACTACGTTATCCAGAGCGGCATGCTCAAGGGCTTCGGTACCACCCTGCGTACCGGTACCTATCGCGGCGACACCAACGTTGCGGCGCAAGACCAGACTCGTCTGATCTTCAACTACACCTACAACTTCCTGTAATCCGGGAAGCTTCAGCGTAAGGGTCGCCTGGTTCCAAGGCCGGGCGACTTCGTGATTCCAAGCTTTTTCTTCATCCGTTAAAGCTTCCACGGCTCCTTGACCCTGCTTCGGCGGGGTCTTTTTTTGCCTTGACAATCGTACGCTCGCCGAGGCGTTCCGGGCCGTTGTCGCCGCCCTTCAAGATGAGAGCAAGATTGCCCCCGCCGCTCCCGCAAGTCCAATGAAGAACTTTTTAACATCGGGCCGGCACAGGACTGCTGGTTCTCATGACCGGGCACTTGCGCGATACTCCCACGGCGTTATGCACCTGCCTGGGGATACCGATGCCGCTACAACGTCTGCACAGCCTTGCCGAGATCGTTCCCGAGGATTGGGATGCGCTGGTACCCGCAGGACAACCCTTTCTGCGCCACGCCTTCCTCAGCGCCCTGGAGGACAGCGGCAGCCTGGGTGAACATTCCGGCTGGCAGCCGGAGCACCTGCTGCATGTCGAACAGGGACGGCTGATCGCGGCGCTGCCCAGTTATCGCAAGTGGCACTCCTACGGTGAGTATGTGTTCGACCATGGTTGGGCCGACGCCTGTGAGCGCGCCGGCATCGCCTACTATCCCAAGCTGCTGACGGCGGTGCCGTTCAGTCCGGTCAGTGGCGCACGCCTGCTGGCGGCCAGTGCCGCGGACGGTTTCGAACTGCTGGCGGCGCTGCCGGGGTACCTGGAGATCGAGGAACTGTCCAGCGCCCATATCAACTTCACCGACAGCCTGGCCGATGCCGTCCTGGCGGAACAACCGGGCTGGCTGCAGCGTTTCGGTTGCCAATACCACTGGCAGAACCGCGAGTACCGCGACTTCCAGGACTTCCTCGATGCCCTGAGTTCGCGCAAGCGCAAGCAGATGCGCAAGGAGCGCGAGCAGGTCGCGGCCCAGGGCTTCGAGTTCGAATGGATGGAAGGTCGCGAGCTGAGCGAGGCGCAGTGGGACTTCGTCTACGCCTGCTACGCCAACACCTACGCGGTGCGCCGCCAGACGCCGTACCTGACCCGGGAATTCTTCAGCCTGCTGGCCGAGCGCATGCCCGAGGCGATCCGCGTGGTCCTGGCCCGCCAGGATGCACGCCCGGTGGCCATGGCCTTCAGCCTGATCGGTGACGACAGTTTCTATGGCCGTTACTGGGGCTGCCTCGCCGAGTTCGATCGCCTGCATTTCGAAACCTGTTTCTACCAGGGCATGGACTACGCCATCGCCCACGGCCTGCAACGTTTCGACGCCGGGGCCCAGGGCGAGCACAAGCTGATTCGCGGTTTCGAACCGGTGGTCACCCACTCCTGGCATTACCTGCGCCATCCCGGCCTCAAGGCGGCGGTGAGCGATTTCCTGGCACGCGAGCGGGTCGGCATCCTGGCCTATGCCGAAGAGGCGAGGACGGCGCTGCCTTACCGGCAGGCCTGACCTTCGCCGTTGCCGTATCAGCCATCGTCCTTGCCCAGCCAGCGATAGACCAGGCCACCGAACAGCGCCCCGAGCAGTGGTGCGAGCCAGAACAGCCACAACTGCTGGAGCGCCCAACCGCCGACGATCAAGGCCGGTCCGGTGCTGCGGGCCGGGTTGACCGACGTATTGGTCACCGGGATTGAGATCAGGTGGATCAGCGTCAGTGCCAGGCCGATGGCGATGGGCGCCAGTCCGGCGGGAGCGCGTGGGTCGGTGGCGCCGAGAATGATCAACAAGAACATCGCCGTCATGACCAGCTCGCAGACAAACCCCGCGACGACCGAATACCCCCCGGGAGAGTGCGCGCCGTAGCCGTTGGCGGCCAGGCCCCCGGCCAGTTCGAAGCCGGGCTTGCCGCTGGCGATGAAGTACAGCAACGCCGCTGCGACGATGCCACCGATCACCTGGGCGAACACATAGGCCGGCAGTTCCCGCAACGGAAAGCGCCCGCCGACCACCAGCCCGACGGAAACCGCCGGATTCAGATGACAGCCACTGATATGGCCGATGGCGAAGGCCATGGTCAGCACCGTCAGCCCGAACGCCAGGGAGACGCCGAGCAGGCCGATGCCCACGGCGGGAAATGCCGCAGCCAGTACCGCGCTGCCGCAACCTCCCAGAACCAGCCAGAAAGTACCTATTCCTTCGGTGATAGAACGTTTGAACAGAGACATGCGTCCCGTCCTTGATAGGTCAGCCTATCGCTTCGATAACGCGATGATGCATCCGTGCAGTCTGACAACAGGCTCCATGCCGGAACCTGGGATGAGTACAGCAGGATCTACCGACAATTCCAGTGCCTGGAAACGACCACGGCCCTTGTTTTCAAAGGGCCGTGGCATCATCGGGGAAGAGCTGGCGTGAATCAGTCGATACCGACGAAGCCGCCGGTCTGGTGTTGCCACAGCCGCGCATACAGACCGCCATGGGCCAGCAGCTCGGCATGGCTGCCGGTTTCGGCGATACGGCCGTTTTCCAGGACCACCAGGCGATCCATGCGGGCGATGGTCGAGAGGCGGTGGGCGATGGCGATCACGGTCTTGCCCTCCATCAGGGTTTCCAGGCTTTCCTGGATCGCCGCCTCGACTTCCGAGTCCAGCGCCGAAGTCGCTTCGTCCATGATCAGGATCGGCGCGTCCTTGAGCAGTACCCGGGCAATGGCGATGCGCTGGCGCTGGCCGCCGGAGAGTTTCACCCCGCGCTCGCCGACATGGGCGTCGAAGCCGGTGCGGCCCTCGGCGTCCGACAGCAGGGGAATGAACTCGTCGGCCCTGGCCTTGCGCGCGGCCTCCCAGAGTTCGGCATCGCTGGCATCGGGCTTGCCGTATAGCAGGTTGTCGCGGATCGAGCGGTGCAGCAGCGAGGTGTCCTGGGTGATCATGCCGATGCGCTCGCGCAGGCTTTCCTGGGCGACTTCGGCGATGTCCTGGCCATCCACCAGGATGCGTCCGCCCTGCAGGTCATAGAGCCGCAGCAGCAGGTTGACCAGGGTCGACTTGCCGGCGCCGGAAGGGCCGATCAGGCCGATTTTCTCGCCAGGGCGAATCGTCAGGTTGAGGTCGTCGATCACTCCGCTGCGCTTGCCGTAGTGGAAGTCCACATGCTCGAAGCGTACTTCGCCCTGGCTGACCGCCAGGCGCGGGGCCTGCTCGCGGTCGGTCACGCTGACGGGCTGGGCGATGGTCTGCAGGCCGTCCTGGACCATGCCGATATTTTCGAAGATGCCGTTGACCACCCACATGATCCAACCGGACATGTTGACGATACGGATCACCAGGCCGGTGGCCAGGGCGATGGCGCCGACCGAGATCAGCGACTGGGTCCACAGCCACAGGGCCAGGCCGGTGGTGCTGACGATCAGCAGGCCGTTCATGCTGGTGATGGCGACGTCCATGCTGGTCACCACGCGGGAGGCCAGCTGGGTTTTCTCGGTCTGTTCCACCAGCGCCTCGCGGGCGTACTGCTGTTCGAAATGGGTATGGGCGAACAGCTTCAGGGTGGTGATGTTGGTGTAGCCGTCGACGATTCGTCCCATGAGCTTGGAGCGGGCGTCGGAGGAGACCACCGAGCGTTCCTTCACCCGTGGCACGAAGTAGTACAGGGCACCGCAGTAGGCGGCGAGCCAGACCAGCAGCGGGATCATCAGGCGCCAGTCGGCCTCGACGAACAGCACCAGGGAACTGATCACGTAGATCAGCACGTGCCAGAGCGCGTCGACGGCCTGGACGGCGGAGTCGCGCAGGGAGTTGCCGGTCTGCATGATGCGCTGGGCGATGCGTCCGGCAAAATCGTTCTGGAAGAAATTCAGGCTCTGCTTGAGCACATAGCTGTGGTTCTGCCAGCGGATCATGCTGGTCATGCCCGGGCTGATGGTCTGGTGTACCAGCAGGTCGTGCAGGCCGAAGAAGATCGGTCGCAGGACCAGGGCGACCACCGTCATCCACAGCAGCTCGCCGCCATGGATCGTGAAGAAATCGGTATTGGGCGTACCCTGGGCCAGGTCGATGATCCGGCTCAGGTAGCTGAACAGCGCCACTTCGATCAATGCGGCGAACAGGCCGACCACCAACAGGGCGGCGAAACTGGGCCAGACCTGGCGCAGGTAATACAGGTAGAAGGGCAGGACCGTGTTTGGCGGAGCGGCGGTGGGGGCGTCGCGGAAGATATCGATCAGTTGTTCAAAACGACGATAGAGCATGGGGTCTGATGCCCGTCAGGCGGGCTCTCCTTGAAAGTGAAGCAGCGCCAGCCGCACGTCGCGGCTGGCGCCTGCCTTTAGTCGATGCGCTTGGCCGACTTGATGAACACCGGATCCACCGGCACGTTCTGCATGCCCTGTTTGGTGGTGGTCTGCGAATTGACGATGATATCGACCACGTCCATGCCTTTGACGACCTTGGCGAACACGGCATAACCGGCGTCGCGGCCCGGATCGAGGAAGGCATTGTCGGCGACGTTGATGAAGAACTGGCTGGTGGCCGAGTTCGGATCCGAGGTCCGGGCCATCGACAGGGTGCCACGTACGTTGTGCAGGCCGTTGCTGGCTTCGTTCGTGATCGGCGCCTTGGTGTCTTTCTGCTGCATCTGTTGGGTGAAGCCGCCGCCCTGGACCATGAAGCCCGGAATCACCCGGTGGAAGATCGTGTTGGTATAGAAGCCGCTGTCCACGTAGGCGAGAAAGTTCTTGGTACTGATCGGTGCCTTGACCGGGTCCAGTTCGATTTCGATCTGGCCGTTGGTGGTGTCCAGCAATACATGCGGTGCCTTGGTGGCGTCGGCGGCCATCAGGTTGGCGGCGAACAGTACGGAGCCGGTGAAGAGGGCGATTTTTTTCAGCATGGTTCAGTGATCCTGGGTGGTGGTTTCGACTGCGGTTAGAAACTCGAGCAGGGTACGGTTGAAGACCTTGGGTTGGTCCAGTGGTGTCGCGTGACGGGAGTCGGCGATGACCACCAGCCGCGCATCGGGAATCAGTTTGACATAGCTTTCCTTCAGCGCGACCGGCGTGTAGTCGCGGTCGGCGCTGACGATCAGGGTTGGACAGGCGATACGTGACAGTCGTTCCTGCACCCCCCAGCCGACGATGGCATCGAAGCTGGCGAGATAAGCACGTTTGTCGTTTTTTGCCCAGCGCTCGGTCATCTTGCGTCGCAATTCTTCCTGTTCCGGCTTGGGAAACAGCATCGAGCCGAGGGCCTTGCCGATACTGTTCAGGCTCAGCAGGCGTGCCAGGCTCCAGCGTTTGGCCCACTGCCAGTAATCACCGGGCGTGCGCACCTTGACCTCGGGGGCGCTGTTGATCACGCACAGACTATGAAGCAGCTGTGGCTGGTCCACGGCGATCTGGAAGCCGATCATCCCGCCCATGGACAGGCCCGCCAGATGCACGCGGCCCAGTTCCAGGTGTTCGATCAGTGCCACCACATCGGCGCTGAACCCACCGATGCTGTAGCGCTCACGGGGCTTGTCGGAAAGGCCATGGCCGCGGATATCCATGACGATCACCCGGTAGTGCTCGGCGAGCACCGGGACCTGCATTTCCCAGTCCTGGCCGCTGGAGCCCAGGCCGTGTACCAGCAGTACCGGCGTGCCCCGGCCATGTTCCTCGTAGTGCAGCTTGCAACCGTCATGTTCGAAATAGGCCATCGGTCAACGTCCTGTCAGGCTTGCTGGGGCGCGGCAAAAGGGGCGTCCAGTGGCGCGGTGTCGAAGGTGCGCAGCAGCTCGACGAGAATCTGCGTCGCCGGTCCCAGGGGTTTGTCCTTGTTCGAGTACAGGTAGAACGTCGGGTGGCGGCTGCCGCCCTGGTCCAAGGGTAGTTGCTTGAGCAGGCCTTCGCGGATTTCCCGCTCGATCAGGTGGCGTGGCAGCCAGGCGAAGCCCAGGCCGTTGCCGACGAAGGTGGCGGCGGTGGCCAGGCTGCCGACGGTCCAGCGCTGCTCGGCGCCGAGCCAGCCGACGTCCCGAGGCTGTTGGCGGCCGGAGTCGCGGATCACCACTTGCAGCTGGCTTTCCAGGTCCTGGAAGGTCAGTTCCCGTTGCAGGCGATGCAGGGCGTGTTCCGGGTGGGCGACGGCGACGAACTCGACAGCGCTCATTTCGGTGCCCAGGTAGCCGGGGATATTGAAACCGCTGATGGCCAGGTCGGCGACCCCTTCGAGCAGCACTTCCTCCACGCCGGACAACACTTCCTCGCGCAGGCGCACACGGCAGCCGCGGCTCTGCGGCATGAAGGCGGTCAGGGCCCGCACCAGGCGGGCATTGGGGTAGGCGGCATCGACCACCAGGCGCACCTCGGCTTCCCAGCCCTGTTCCATGTGATGGGCGAGGTCTTCGAGCTGGCTGGCCTGTTTCACCAGTTGCCTGGAGCGGCGCAGCAACACGCCGCCGGCTTCGGTCAGCACCGCCTTGCGTCCATCGATGCGCAGCAGCGGCACGCCGAGCTGGTCCTGCATGCGGGCCACGGTATAGCTGACAGACGACTGCGAGCGATGCAGGGCTTCGGCCGCCTGGGCGAAGCCACCATGATCGACCACGGCCTGCAGCGTTCGCCATTGATCGAGGGTCACGCGGGGCGCTTTCAAGTTGGGCTCCTCTTGTCCTAAGCTGGCGGTCCACATTGGAGACCGCCGAATGAGAAAGATCTGTTGTGTGTTGCTGGCGCTGTTGCCGCTGAGCGCGTTTGCCTATCCCATCGATGTCGAGAAGCAACTCAATGGCCTGAGTATCGACTACACCACCTACGACACCGATGAAGACATCGGCTCGATCAACCTGAGCAACTACGGCAAGACCGACGCGGTGTGCAAGGTGGTGTTCCGCAACGGTCCCGAAGCACCGCGGGCCCGGCAGGTGGAAGTACTGGCCGGCAGGAACACCAACGTCACCGCCAAGTTCAACCGCAAGATCATCCGGCTGCGCATGGACCTGTCCTGCTCGGCGAAATGAAAGCAGTGGGGCATTGCCGACAAGCATGCTCCGTCTATAAACAAATTTATAGATAGGTTGTAGCAGATTTTTCCGCTTTTTAATCGATATCCTGCTGTTTAATCTTCACTCCATCGACTTACCGCACTCACCGATGGAGCACCTCCCATGTCCCGCGTACTGATCATCGAAAGCAGCGCCCGCCAGCAAGACTCGGTTTCCCGCCAGCTGACCCAGCAGTTCATCAGCCAATGGCAGGCGGCACACCCGGCCGACCAGATCACTGTGCGCGACCTGGCGAAAAGCCCGGTGCCCCATCTGGACAGCAACCTGCTGGGTGGCTGGATGAAACCGGTCGAACAGCGCAACGAGATCGAGCAGGCCTCCCTCGAACGTTCCAACCTGCTGACCGACGAATTGCTGGCTGCGGACGTGCTGGTACTGGCCGCGCCGATGTACAACTTTGCGATTCCGAGCACCCTCAAGGCCTGGCTGGACCATGTGCTGCGGGCCGGCGTGACCTTCAAGTACACCGAAACCGGCCCGCAGGGGTTGTTGACCGGCAAGCAAGCGTACGTCCTGACCGCCCGCGGCGGGTTGTATGCCGGTGGCACCAACGATCATCAGGAACCGTATCTGCGTCAGGTGCTGTCGTTCGTGGGTATCCACGACGTCAGCTTCATCCATGCCGAAGGCCTGAACATGGGCGGCGACTTCCAGGAAAAAGGCCTGAACCAGGCCAAGGCCCGGATCGCGCAGATTGCCTGAGACCTTAATCTTCAGCTAATCGCCGGATGTTCTATTGGTCCTCAGCGAAATAGCCCCTTCAAGTTGTTTGCGCATCGAACCTCCCTTTGCACTGGTTGCTCCCTGGTGCACGTTACCCGATCCGGCAGCCCTGCCCGATCGGGTTTTTTTTCGCCCGAGATTTCACTCCCTCCGAAAAGCCGTTAAGGTCGCCGCCATCTATCTGTCCAGGCCGGTTTCCCTTGTGTGCGGGCTTGCCCGCGAAGCTGTTGGCGACCGCCAGGGCCTCTTCGCGGGCAGGCCCGCTCCCACACAGGATGTCGGCATACCGCACAACATGGGTGAGGCATTCATGGGTTATCTGCTTTTCGTCACGCTGATCCAGGCGTTTTCCTTCAGCCTGATCGGTGAATACCTGGCCGGTCACGTCGACAGCTATTTCGCCGTGCTGGTGCGGGTGCTGCTCGCCGGGCTGGTCTTTATCCCGCTGACTCGCTGGCGCCAGGTGGAGCCGGCGTTCATGCGCGGCATGCTGCTGATCGGCGCCCTGCAGTTCGGTGTGACCTACGTCTGCCTGTACCTGAGCTTCCGTGTGCTGACGGTGCCGGAAGTGCTGCTGTTCACCATCCTCACGCCGCTGCACGTGACCCTGATCGAGGATGCCCTCAATCGGCGCTTCAACCCCTGGGCCCTGGTCGCGGCGCTGGTGGCGGTGGGCGGCGCGGCGGTGATCCGTTATGACCGGATCAACCCGGACTTCTTCATGGGCTTCTTGCTGCTGCAACTGGCCAACTTCACCTATGCCGCCGGCCAGGTACTCTACAAACACCTGGTGGCGCGTCATCCCAGCGACCTGCCGCACTACCGCCGCTTCGGCTATTTCTACCTGGGTGCACTGGCCGTGGCGTTGCCGGCTTTCCTGCTGTTCGGCAAGACCCACTATCTGCCGGAAGCACCGTTGCAGTGGGGCGTGCTGGTATTCCTCGGACTGGTCAGCACCGCGCTGGGCCTGTACTGGTGGAACAAGGGCGCCTGCCTGGTCAACGGCGGCACCCTGGCGGTGATGAACAACCTGCACGTCCCGGTGGGACTGCTGATCAACCTGCTGATCTGGAACCAGCACGAAGACCTGGGGCGGCTGTTCCTGGGCGGTGGGGTGATTCTGGCGGCGGTGTGGATCAGTCGGCTGGGTGTTCGCCGGGCCTGCTGAGGCTGGGCATCGTCGACAAGTATTGAGCGTTTCGTGCCGCGATGCCGGCGCAAGGGACGCTATCGCCAGCAAGCCGGCTCCTACAGGGCACGGTGTTCCGGGCCTGGAATATGGCTGGCGCCCAGCAACGCCGGCAACATCCCTGAGCGCAAGTCGCCGCCGCTCGGCTGCTGGTACAGGCTCAAGCCAAACTCCGGCAGCACCGCCAGCAGGTAATCGAAGATATCGCCCTGGATCCGTTCGTAGTCGGCCCAGGCGGTGGTGCGGGTGAAGCAGTAGATTTCCAGGGGCACGCCCTGGGCCGTGGTCTGCATCTGGCGGACCATGCAGGTCATGTTGGCCTGGATCTCCGGATGGCTTTTCAGGTAGGCCAGGGCATAGGCGCGGAAGGTGCCGAGGTTGGTCATGCGCCGACGGTTGGCCGACATCGCCGCGACATTGCCCTGGGCCTCGTTCCAGCTTTTCAGCTCGGCCTGCTTGCGGCCGATGTAGTCGGTCAGCAGGCGGACCTGGCTCAGGCGCTGTTCTTCCTCGTCATGTAAAAAGCGCACGCCGCTGGCATCGATAAACAGGCTGCGCTTGATCCGCCGACCGCCGGACTGCTGCATGCCGCGCCAGTTGCGGAAGGATTCGGACATCAAGCGCCAGGTCGGGATCGAGACGATGGTCTTGTCGAAGTTCTGCACCTTGACCGTGTGCAGGGTGATATCCACCACATCGCCGTCGGCACCGACCTGGGGCATCTCGATCCAGTCGCCGACCCGCAGCATGTCGTTGCTGGTCAGTTGCACGCTGGCGACGAACGACAGCAGGGTGTCCTTGTAGACCAACAGGATCACCGCCGACATGGCGCCAAGACCCGACAGCAGCAACAGCGGCGAGCGGTCGATCAGCGTGGCGACGATGACGATCGCGCCGAGCACGAACAGCCCCATTTTCGCCAGTTGCACATAGCCCTTGATCGAGCGGGTCCGCGCGTGTTCGGTCCGCGCATAGATATCCAGCAGGGCGTTGAGCAGGGCGCTCAGGGCCAGGACCAGGAACAGCAGGGTGACGGCCAGCGCCGCGTTGCCGAGGAACAGCAGGGCGGTCTTGCTCAGCTCCGGCACCAGGTACAGGCCGAACTGGATCACCAGTGACGGCGTCATCTGGGCCAGGCGGTGGAACACCTTGTTCTGGTGCAGATCATTGAGCCAGTGCATCGCCGGCTGGCGCCCGAGCAATTTGGTCGCGTGCAGGATCAGGTAACGCGCCACTCGTCCGAGCAGCAGCGCCATCACCAGCAGGAACACCAGGCCCAGGCCGGTGTGCAGCAGGGGATGTCGGTCGAGTGCGCCCCAGAGGTCCTGGGCGTTGAGCCAGAGCTGTTTCATATCCATGGGAAAGGAAGAATCTTCTGAAGGAAATAACGGATCGATTAGAGCATTTAAGCCCGCGGATGTGACGGTTGAAGACAAACCTGCTCACAAAAACGTCACTGTTTGCGGCTCAAAGTGCAAAGAAACTCGGCCTCGGCGCTCGAAACCGTTACCCTATGCAGCTGAATATTTTGCATTTCTTCGAGGTAGCACCCGTGTTTTCCCAATTCGCCCTGCACGAACGCCTGCTCAAAGCCGTGGCCGAGCTTAAATTTGTCGAGCCAACGCCCGTGCAGGCAGCGGCCATCCCGCTCGCGCTCGAAGGGCGTGACCTGCGGGTGACGGCGCAAACCGGCAGCGGCAAGACCGCCGCCTTCGTCCTGCCGATCCTCAACCGCCTGATCGGCCCGGCCAAGGTGCGTGTCAGCATCAAGACCCTGATCCTGCTGCCAACCCGCGAGCTGGCTCAGCAGACCCTCAAGGAAGTCGAGCGCTTCTCTCAGTTCACGTTCATCAAGTCCGGCCTGATCACCGGCGGCGAGGACTTCAAGGTCCAGGCCGCCATGCTGCGCAAGGTCCCGGATATCCTGATCGGTACCCCGGGGCGGATGATCGAGCAACTGAACGCCGGCAACCTCGACCTCAAGGAAGTCGAAGTGCTGGTGCTCGATGAAGCCGACCGCATGCTCGACATGGGCTTTGCCGAAGACGTGCAGCGCCTGGTGGAAGAATGCCCGAACCGCCAGCAGACCATGCTGTTCTCCGCGACCACCGGTGGTTCCGGCCTGCGCGAGATGATCGCCAAGGTCCTGAACAACCCCGAGCACCTGCAGCTCAACGCGGTCAGCCAACTGAACGACACCACGCGCCAGCAGATCATCACCGCCGACCACAACCAGCACAAAGAACAGATCGTCAACTGGTTGCTGGCCAACGAGACCTACCAGAAGGCCATTGTCTTCACCAACACCCGGGCCATGGCCGACCGTATCTACGGTCGCCTGGTCGCCCAGGAATACAAGGCGTTCGTCCTGCACGGCGAGAAGGACCAGAAGGACCGCAAGCTGGCCATCGACCGCCTGAAGCAGGGCGGGGTGAAGATCCTCGTGGCCACCGACGTCGCCGCCCGCGGCCTGGACGTGGAAGGCCTGGACCTAGTGATCAACTTCGATATGCCGCGCAGCGGCGACGAGTATGTGCACCGCATCGGCCGCACCGGCCGTGCCGGCAACGATGGCCTGGCGATCTCGCTGATCTGCCACGGTGACTGGAACCTGATGTCGAGCATCGAGCGCTACCTCAAGCAGAGCTTCGAGCGCCGCACCATCAAGGAAGTCAAAGGCACCTACGGCGGACCGAAGAAGGTCAAGGCTTCGGGCAAGGCCGTGGGCGTGAAGAAGAAAAAGACCGACGCCAAGGGCGACAAGAAGAAGTCGGCCGCCAAGGCACCGACCAAGCGCAAGATCGCCAACCGGCCGAAGACCGACGCCCTGTCGCTGGTCAGCAAGGACGGCATGGCGCCGCTCAAGCGTCGCAAGCCGGAAGCACCAGCGGCGGAATAACCCGCTGTAGTAGGGATCGTTCCCACGCTCCGCGTGGTAACGCCTCTATGGACGCTCTGCGTCCGCTTTGTGACGCAGAGCGTCACGGCTGCATTCCCACGCTGGAGCGTGGGAACGATCAGTTACGATCCGTGAGTCATTCCTTTGCTGCGCGTGGGAACTATCAACATGCTCTGATAGTATTTCGCCCTCACGTCGGCAGGATGATGGAGCCCTGGAAGGCTCCGTATAGGGAATATGCTCATGAATTACCTCGAACGCTCCATGTCCGCTCTGCGGTCCATCGGCATCACTTTCCCTGACCAGAATGCTCCGGTACTGGTGCTGCTGGACAAGGTGTCGGTGTATGACGCCAACCGTGTCACCAATATCGCCGCCACCCTGCAACAGTCCACGGTGTTCAACGCCGCGGTCCGCGACAAGTTGCAGGGCATGGACATCAGCACCCGTTACGCCGATATCGCCACCAGCTTCGATTCGATCCAGTCCGATGCCAAGCAGATGATGGAGTGGATGGCCGACGGCAAGCTGCAATTCTCTGAACGTATCCGCCTGGGCTGGATGAACATGCGCCGGGGCTCGATCCCGGATCGCTTCGAGGATATTCGCAAGAACTACCTGGACGTCGCCAAGTCGGCGAACGAACAGATCCGCCTGGAAACCCTGATCCTGGAGGCTTATCAGGACTATCGCCTGGCCATGAAGACCGCCGAAGTCGATGCCAGCGAGGTGCAGAAGATTGCCCAGGCGAAGATGGATAGCGGGCGCAAGACCCTTGCCGATGCCGGTGCGGCCCTGGAACCTGCCGAGATCGAGGCGTCGGAGCGGGTCAAGCTGGAGCTGGCCCGGGACATTGCCCTGCGTGACCTGCAGGACGAGGACAAGCGCTACCAGATCATCACCGACATCGCCGACCAGCTCAAGACTGCCTACAACGCCGCGGAACTGGTGTTCGCGCGCCTGAGCCAGTACCACTCGGTGAAGGAGCGGCTGTATCAGCGCGCCGTCAGTTTCTTTGCCACCAACGAGATCGTGCTGACCGGTCTGGCGGCGGGCTTTACCTCGTCCGGCGGTTTGGCGGAAGTCACCAACACCTTGAATGCGATGAACGATGGTATCAACTCCAGCCTCGAAATTCAGGCCAAGGTCGGTGGCGACCAGTTGAATGCGGCGCTGAAGGCCGGTTACGGCGGCACCTTGAAAGCCAGTTCGGTCAAGGCCCTGGCCGACGCCGTGGTGGACTTTCAGGCGAGCAGCCTGAACCTGATCCAGGAGCTGCGCAAGGAGTCCTCCGCGGCGGCGGCCGAGATCGAGTCGATCACCGAGGACAGCAAGCGTCGCTTCACCGCACTCCTGCAAAAAGGAGTCTGAGGTGAGTAACGTTTCTCTCAGCGACCAGATGGGGGTCATGGCCCTTGTCGATGAGTTGCGCTACAGCCAGGCCGAGGTCCAGAAGCACCTGGATCTTCCCGGCCATCGCCGGCAGGTGGCCGAGCGTATCCGCGAGTTCTACCGCTCGAAGGGGGTCGAGGTCGACGATGCCCTGGTCGAGGAGGGTGTGCGCAGCTTCTTCGTCAGTCGCCTGACCTACCAGGAGCCGAAGATCGGCTCGCTGTCCAGGCGGCTCGCGCGGGCCTATATCGTCCGTGATCGCTGGCTGCGGCCGACAATCTTTGTCCTGGCGGCGTTTGTGGTCGTGCTGGTCATCGGCAATCCGGTTTCGAATTTCTTCGGCAGGATCACACGCGAGGGCTCTCAGGTAGGCCTGGAGAAGGCTCGCGAGCAGGTCATCAGCCATGCCGGTCGGGTTGAACAACTGGATAAACGTGTCGCCACGCTGAAAGCCGACCCCTTGTTGGCAAGTACCCCGACTGCGCAGCGGCTGCTCGAACAGGCCCGGTTGGCGCTGGACAAGTCCCGTTCTCTGAAGCTGGCCGCGTTGCCCGAGCATTTCAGCAACGAGAATCGCGATGCCGAGTACAAGCTCAAGAACGCGGTTACCGAGCTTCTGGACAAGGATGACGCCGACCTGCAGGTGCTGACGGGGCAGCTGGATACGCTGACCGCCCAGATGATCGCCACCCGGCCCTTGCTCAAGCAATTGCTGGACGTCCGCGATAGCGTGCGCGGGATGGGCTTGAGCGGCGCGGATAACGAGCAGTTCCAACCGTTGTTCGCCAAGGCCGAGCAGGCCATCAAGGTGCTGGATGCGACAGCGGCCGAACAGGCGTTGAAGGATGCCGGGCAACTGCGTGAGGTGGCGGCCACGCCGTTGACCCTGGATGTGGTGAGCCGTGCCGGTGAACAGTCGCTGGTCGAGCGCAACTATGATCCCAATGGCAGCAAGAGCTGGTACCTGCTGACCGAGGCGACGGATGCGAACGGCAATGTGGTTGCGGTGCCGATCACCAGTGTCGAGAGCGGCGAGCGGCGTTATGCGGCGGTTTTTGGCGTGCGGGTCAATCAGGCCACCTATCAGGCGATCAGGAAAGACAAGGAGCAGGACGGCCATGTCGATGATCGCCTGGTAGGCAGGAAGGCAGCCAACTCGCTGTCCTTCAAGTTCCTCAAGGGGCCCGTCAAGGGCAAACCTGACTACATCCTGGAGTGGTAATGAACGCGAGCAGCATGATGGCATCGCTGAGTGAGAACTCCCGGCGATATGAGTACGAACTGCGTAAGCTCCAGCTTGAACTGTCCAATGCCCATGAGCAGGAACTGCGCCTGCAACAGACGATGAGCAGCATCTTTCCACAACTGGCCAGTCATCAACTGAGCGGCGGTGCGACCTTGTCCGCCGAGGTCCAGCGCTTGCTGGAGCAGCGCACGCAGGCCGAGGCCGAGTTGCGCCAGGACCTGGCGCGGACGGAAGAGGCGATCGCCCTGCAAGTACAGGCGGTAGCCAACGTAGTCGATGAGCTCGAAGGCATGGCGGCGGGCCTCGAACAGCGACTTGAACAGGATCCGCTGTACCAGCAGCAGGTCGCCTTGTTGAATGAGGCGCTCGCCCTCTGTGCCGAGGCGGACAGGTCTTACAAGGAACTGCGTGCCGAATGTCGGAGCAAGCTGCCGGCCTTCCAGGTCGATCCGTTCTACCTCTATCTCAAGGGGCGCGGCTTCGGCACCGACCGCTACTCTGGCCGGGGGCCCTGGCGCAGCCTGGACCGCTGGCTGGCGAGCCTGTGCAATTTCATCGAGAACCACACCTCCGAGCGGACGCTGTTGGCCGTGCAGGAAGCCAATGAGGCCGCCAGTTGGCAGCGTGACGCCAATCGCGGTATCTACGAGGCCGAGGTCGAGCGCTTGCGCCATGCGGTTGTCTCCGGCAGCGAGATGTCGGTGGTGCAGGTGCGTCGGCAGCAGGCGCAACAGGCTCTGGACGCGGGCAAGGCGCAGGCCAATGCGCTTCATGAGCAGCTACAACCTTTTGTCACTCGTCAGGACGCCTGTTTCGCCAAGGCCTCCGAGCTGCTGGCGGGGCAAATGGCCGAGATGAGCCATGTCACCCTGGAGCGCCTGGCCGGGCAGACCACCAGCCTGGAGGATGATGAACTGGTGCTGCGGATACGAGATTTGCGCACCGAGCTGGACGAGCTGCGACTGCGGGTACCGTTGCTGGAGATGAAGTGCCGCGACGCCACCACTGACTATGAGCGTGCCAAGCAGGTGGAGCGCGAGCTGCAGTCGGGTGAGCATATCAGTGCCCGCTACAACTATTCCGACACTATCGACCTGGAAGCCTTGCTGGCCGGCTTCATGCGCGGAGGGTTGTCGATCGGGCAGGTGGCGGATCAGGTGGACAGCTTCCGCCAGGCCGCCAAGGTGGTCTCCAGTGCATCGAGCAGCACGCATTCGAAGTTCAGTTGGAGTAGCAGTTCGAGCAGCACCGATGGTTCGTCGAGCAAGTCCAGTTCCAGCTTCTCGTTCAGTTCCTCTCGCTCCAGTGGGAAGGGTTTCTCCACCAGCGACAGCCTCTAGCGGGGTCAGGACCACGAACCACGGGGCAGCGCAGGCTGCCCCGTGGCGGTTGTGGCAACCGATAGTGTTCCGCCCAACGGTCGGCGCTACCGTGAAATCGGGCTGAACGGTGGCCGCCGCCGCCGGTCCCTACTGATAAGGGAGATTCTTCTTATCAACGGTTGGAGGTTGCATCAGGATGACGACTTATAACTGGGAGCTGATCGAGCGTCTGCTCCATGAAGTACAGAACGGCGCCGGCCATAGCTTCGCGCCACGGGCCTACGCCGAGCAGCATGCCACCACCCAGGCCGCCGAAGGCCAGCCCACGGGTAACCTCGACGCACTGAAAGCCCTGGCGGCGGAGTATGAGCGGCTGTTGTTGAAGAACGGCTTTATCGAGTCGCGGCCGGAAGAAGAGGGCGGCAATGGCGAGAACTTTGTCCTGACGCCCCGTGGTTCCAGCCTGTTGAGCCTGATCGACAGTTGCATTCCCGGCAACGACCATCCGCGCCAGGTGCTGGATGAACAGGTCGATGCGCTGGACCCGCAGGTGTTCGACGAAGTGGCGTCCAGGGCACAGATTGCATGACGTGATGCGGTGATGATCGTCCCGGGGGTTTGCATCGCTCCCGCGGACGTCATCGCCGGCAAGCCGGCTCCTACATTGATGATCGTTCCCACGCTCCGCGTGGTAACACAGCCCGTGACGCTCTGCGTCACAAAAGCGGACCCCACGCGGAGCGTGGGAATGATCATCCTCTCTGGCGATTCAGGCTGCCTTCAGGCACTTCAGCTCGCTGAAGTCGCCGCGCAGGTTGGCGATTCTTTTCAGCAGTTGGCTACGCTGGGCGGGTGTGCTCTCGGCCATCAGGTCCACCAGCAGGCGGCGGGCTGACTGCTCGGTGTGGTCGTAGGCCCGGCGATATTCAGCGGTCCACAGGCTGTCGCGATGTTGCAACAGTTGCTCGATGCGCTGGGGGAAGTCGGCGCTCTGGCGGGTGGCGACCGCGGCGCTCAGTTGCGCCTGCCAGTGCGCGCGGTTGGCAATCCACAAGCGGTTCTGCTCGCCGAGCTCCGTCGACCAGTCGATGACCCGTTGCTGCTGGTCCAGGCTCAGCGGGCCGAGCCAGGCCTTCAGGCGTTTGCTCATCCGTTCGGCGCGTTGGCGGATCTGTTCATCCAGCGGCAGGGCGACATATTCGGCCTGGCGCTCACGCTGCTCCTTGGCGAACGCCTCGTTCATCTCCGTCACTTGGCGATCATCCAGGCCCTTGAGCAGCTCGACGGCCGATGGCGTGATTTCCCGGGCGACCTGGCCAATCGCCGCCTTGGCCTCAACGATGCGTGCCTGCAACTCGGCATCGTTGACCTGGCCGTTCTCGACCATGTGCTGCAAGCGGTCGAGCCAGTCCAGATAACCAGGCAATTGCGTGGTGCAATGCCATTGCAGGTGTTCCTTGAGGCGCTCGTTGAACCAGCCCTTCTGCTCGCGGTTCATGTCCACGTAGTCGCCGAGGGTCCAGGGTATGATCACATCAAGATTGCGATAGGCCACGCCGACCCGGGTGCAGGCGGCAAGCGCCAGGCCCAGGATCAGGCAGCAGAACAGAAAAAGGGATCGACGCGACATGAGCGAATCCTTGCGAAGGCGTTTTCCCATAGAACGCCTTGTGGCCTGGCGGTTCAATGGAAAGATGTCTGTGCGGCAGAATCAGCGTCGAGGTATGTCGCTTCAGCCCTAGCGCCTTGAGGATCAAAGCGCATAGCGGCCAAGGTGTTGCGAGGGGGAACGGCTTCGGGGGGGATGACTTATTTCTTGCCGAGGGTGATCTGTTTCGACGGGCCGAAAGTCTGGCCGCTGACGCCTTTGGCAATTTGCTGGATCTCGCCGCCGGATTTCAGGAAAGCAGCAATCTGCTCGTTGATCGAGTCGCTGGTCTCAACGGCTGGGGCTGGCTTTGCTTTGCTGTTGGATGCTTTTACGCGCATGGCGGCCATTAACCTGTAGATATTAACTGGATCGACCATCATACCTGAAAAGCTTGAAAATAGCTTGGTAAATATCCTCCTGAAATACACGGCGGTATTATCCGCACGGTCTTCAAGTTCAACTCATTATTGTCTGCTAAGCCGCTGTTTTAATTCGTAACCCTGGTCGGTCAAGTTTTTCCCGGGCGGCGGATTTCGCCTGCTGGTGGTGACCACAGCCTGACGAGCGGTGTCATTGGGGCCGGCAAGCCTTGAAAACCGGCATTGCCAGGGATTTTCCGGTGCCGGGCAAGGGGCATGAAACAGCACCGCCAAACTCGGGTAGAATGGCGCCCACGCAATGAGGGTATTGGAAATGGCTTTAGTCGGGCGTTACAACAGCTTGCAAGTGGTTAAGCACACTAACTTCGGTTTGTACCTGGACGGTGCGCAGGACGGCGAAATTCTTTTGCCCAACCGTTATATCCCCAAGGATATTCCCAGTGAAGATGAAGACTGGCTGAATGTTTTCATTTATCTGGACAGCGCTGACAAGTTAATTGCCACCACTGAAACACCGAAAGTTCAGGTCGGTGAATTCGCCAGTCTCAAAGTCAAGGAAGTCAACAGCATCGGTGTGTTCCTCGACTGGGGGCTGCCCAAGGACCTGCTGCTGCCGTATTCCGAGGAAAAGCGCCAGTTGACCGCCGGTGAGTACTGCGTGGTGCATGTCTATCTCGACAAGCACACCCGCCGTATCACTGCCACCGCGCGCCTGGATCGTTACCTGGACAAGACCCCGGCCAACTACAAGGTCGGCCAGGAAGTCGACCTGCTGGTGGCCGAAGCCACCGATATGGGCTTCAAGGCCATTATCGACAACAAGCACTGGGGGCTGATTCACAAGAACGAAGTGTTCAAGTTCCTGCGTGCCGGCAAACAGGAAAAAGGCTTTATCAAGGAGATCCGCGCCGACGGCAAGATCAGCCTGAGTTTGCAACCGGTGGGCGAAGAAGCCGCCGGCAGCCTGAACTCGAAGATCCTCGCCAAGTTGCGTGAAAACAATGGCGTGCTGCCGGTCAGCGACAAGAGCGATCCGACCGTGATCAGTGGCCTGTTCGGCGTCAGCAAGGGCAACTTCAAGAAGGCCATCGGTGCCTTGTACAAACAGGGCCAGATCGTTATTCACGCCGACCGCATCGAGTTGAGCTGAATCCCATGCCGGGAGCGCCTTCGATCATGAGAAAAGCCTTGCTGGCCTACCTGGCCATGCTGCTGGCCTTTCTCGTGCTCGACGGGCTCTGGCTCGGGGTGCTGATGGGCTCCACCTACAGGAGCCTGCTCGGTCCACTGATGCTGGAGCAACCGCGCTGGGTGCCGGCGATCCTGTTTTACCTGCTGTATGGCGTGGGCATGCTGGTGTTGGTCGTGCTACCGGCGGCGGCTTCGCGCAGCAGCCGTCGCGCCGCCGGCCTCGGAGCCCTGCTGGGGTTGGTGGCCTACGGGACCTACGATTTGAGCAACTGGGCAACATTGCAGGCCTGGTCGGGTCAGTTGGCACTCATGGACCTGGCCTGGGGGACTCTGGTGAGTGGCCTGGTTAGCCTGGTGGGGTACTGGCGGATGCGGTCCGGGGCCTGATCCGTTTCCCGGCACTCGAGGACGCTCTCGGCTATCTTCGAGTCTTTTTCCACGGTTTTTTTCTGACCAATGGGTAAAAACTGCCTGTAGGATTCGCTCACCTGATTATCAACCCTTGCACACGTATGCCAGGGGGCCTTGTCTTCTCTTTTGCGGAAACTGCCATGTCTTTGTTCTCTTGCCCGGGGTGCCCATGAGCACCTCGCGGCGTAACGCCGATCGTTTTGCCATCCAGGTGATGCTCGGGCTGTGCCTGATCTGGGGCATCCAGCAAGTGGTGATCAAGTGGGCCGCGGCGGATATCGCCCCGGTCATGCAGGCGGCCGGGCGCTCCGGGATCTCGGCGCTGCTGGTGGGTCTGCTGATGTGCTGGAAGGGCGGCTGGAGCCATATCGGTGCGACGTGGCGCGGCGGCCTGCTGGCGGGAGCGCTGTTCGGCCTGGAGTTCCTGTTTATCTCCGAAGGCCTGCAACGGACCTCGGCCGCGCATATGTCGGTGTTTCTCTACACCGCGCCGATCTTTACCGCCCTGGGGGTGAACTGGCTGTTGCCCAGCGAACGCCTGAAGCCCTTGCAATGGCTGGGGATCGGCCTGGCCTTTGTCGGTATCGTCTTCGCGTTTGCCGGCGGGGTATCGTTCTCCGACATGGACAGCAACATGCTCCTGGGCGATGCCCTGGGGGTGCTGGCCGGTGCCGCCTGGGGCGCGACCACCGTGGTGGTGCGCGCGTCACGGTTGTCGGAAGCACCGGTGACACTGACGCTGTTCTACCAGTTGATCGTCGGTTTCGTCGGGCTGCTGGCGATTGCCGCCGTCTCCGGCCAGATCGGTCATGTCAGCCTCACCGCCGTTGCCGTCGGCAGCGTGCTGTTCCAGGGCCTGGTGGTGTCGTTCTTCAGCTACCTGGTGTGGTTCTGGCTGCTGCAACGCTACCTGGCGTCGAACCTGGCGGTATTTTCCTTCATGACGCCGATGTTCGGCGTGACCTTCGGGGTCGTCCTGCTCGGCGACCCCTTGAGCTTCAACTTTGTCATCGGCGCGGTGCTGGTGCTGCTGGGAATCACCCTGGTCAGTGCCGAGCAGTGGATACGCCGTCGTTTGCGTAAGGCACTGGGACAGTAACCGGCCGCAGCGAAACCAGTCCGGCGATCACCAGGCCGCTGCCGGCGACCATCAGCGCCGGCTGCAGGCCACCGCTCCAATGGCTGCTCAAGGCGGCCAGCAGTGGACCACTGAGCTGGCCGACGGAGAAGCAGACGGTCAGCAGGCCGGCATTGCGCTGGGTTGTGTGCGGTGCCAGTTCCCGCGAGCGCTGCATCACCAGTTGCATGCAGGCGAGGAACGGCGCACCGCAGAGAATCACCCCCAGCACCAGTCCCAGTCCGCTGGACAACAGGCAGGCGAAGACACCGGCGGCTTGCAGCCACAGCGTCGCCATCAGCCAGTGACGGGTGACCCGGGGATTGTGCCGGCGCAGACTGACCAGCAGGACCCCCAGGGCGGCGGCAAGGCCGAAGCAGGGCCAGAACAGGTCGGCCTGCCATTCGCCGTGGAAACGGGCGCTGGCCATCTGCGAAAGAAAGGTCGCCGGGATGATGTAGCCCAGCCCGTACAGGAAGTAGACCAGGCACAGATGACCGATGCTGCCGCCCGCCGAGGCATTGGCGATATGCACCGCCGTGGCGGGCGTTGCCGTCGAGTGCGGGAGGAATGGCAGGATCATCAGCAGCAGCAACAGGCCGGCGACGGCATACACCAGCCACAAGGTGGATGAAGTCTGCCCCAGCAGATTGGAGCCCATGGCCAGCAGGCCGGTGAGCACGATGCCCAGGCCGGGCCCGGCGAACACCAGCGCCCCCAGGCGATGCCGGCCGCTGCTGGCCGCCAGCGGTTGGCTCAGGCTGGTAATCATCACCACCACCCAGGCACTGGCGATCCCGGCGCCGAAGCGCAATGCCAGGTGCGACCAGAAACCATGGGCCCAGAACGACGCCAGGGTCAGCAGCACGCACAGCCACAGGCCACCGAGCAGGCGCTGGCGGATCTGCTCCGGCCGCCGGGCAAACATCGCATCCGCGGCACCCAGCAGATAGCCCAGGTAGTTCGCGGCGGCGATCAGGCCACCGGCGGTCAGATCGATCTGGCCTTCGCTGATCAGGTGCGGCAACTGCGGCGTCAGGGAAAAACGGCCGATGCCCATGACCATCATCAGGGCGACGAAACAGGCGACTAAACGAATCAGCGGCGACATGGCGGCAATTCCTGGAGAAGGGACGATTGACCGTCAGGCTAGGACTGATTGACTTTCTTTAAAAATGAATAATATTAAGTAACTTGTTCGTTTTTGGAGAAGATCATGGAGTTCAGTCAACTGCGGATCTTTCAGGCCGTGGCCGAGGAGGGTTCCATCACCCGGGCGGCCGAGCGTTTGCATCGGGTGCCGTCGAACCTGTCGACCCGGCTCAAGCAGCTCGAAGAGCAACTCGGGGTCGAGTTGTTCCTGCGCGAGCGCCAGCGTTTGCAGCTGTCTCCGGCGGGCAAGGTCCTGCTGGACTACTGCGCCAAGCTGTTCCTGCTGCATGACGAAGCCCAGGCGGCGGTGCAGGGCGGCCAGCCGGGCGGCGACTTTGTCCTGGGAACCATGTACAGCACCGCGGCGATCCATCTGCCGCCGCTGCTGTCGCGTTATCACCGCGCCTATCCCGCGGTGAACCTGCAGGTGCAGTCGAGCATCAGTTCCGAGCTGTTCGAGGGCGTGCTCAGCGGTCGCCTGGATGCCGCGCTGGTCGACGGCCCGCTGCAACTGGCCGGGCTGGAGGGCATCGCATTGTTCCAGGAATCGCTGGTGATGATTGCCGCCGCCGACCATCCGCCGATACGCACGGCACGGGATATCGAGGGGCGGGCGGTATTCACCTTCCGTCCCGGCTGTTCCTACCGTGTTCGCCTGGAGGCCTGGTATGCGCATTATCAGGCGGCGATGGGGCGGGCCATCGAAATCGAGTCCTACCCGGGCATGCTGGCCTGCGTGACCGCCGGTTCCGGCGTGGCGATGATGTCCCGCTCGATGCTGGCCAGCCTGCCGGGGCGCGAGAATGTCTCGGTGCACCCGATGGCCGCACCGTTCGACACCGCCACCACCTGGCTGATGTGGCGCAAAGGCATGAAGGGCGCGAACCTGACGGCCTGGATCGAGATGGAAGAGGAACGCAAGGCGCAGCTGAGTGCCGGGATCGTGACTGTCCGTGCGTCGGCCTGAAGCTTTTTGCCATGATTTGGCGCAATCAACCCCGTGGAAAGGAAGCATTGCGTAGGACTTAGAGCTATGATCTGTGTGAAGCGGCTACAGAACTATGTCGCTCGCATTACCCTGAAGGGGGCTATATGAAAGACAAACTGCAAACCTGGCTCCATGACCTCGGTGTCGCCCTCGGCCTGATCGAGCCACCGCTGCAACCCGTGCCGATTCGCACGGACGACGAACGCCGCCGTCGGCAGCCGCGCCGGTAACGCTTTCATACCGACTCAAGCCCTCCAGCCGTGGTGGTTTCCTTGAGCGCGCGCGTCACCCTGCCGGGCAATGACCCTGCAATCGCGGTTCAGTGCGAGGGCTGGGTCTTTTCGTAGATGAACCGGCTGAGGTCGCCGATGGTGCTGATACCCCTCAAGTCACGGTTGAGGTCCAGCCGCACATTGAACTGACATTCAAGGTGCTGGAACAGCGCGGCGATATCGAGGGAGTAACTGTCATCCGCCGCCAGGGAGGGATCCCGGGGCCATTTCAACGACAATTGCTGTTCTATGGAATGGCAGATCTGTTGATGAATCTCGAGCCTGTTCATGAATGCCTCGCAGGAAAGTACTTTCTTCTTGTTCGACCCTTTCCCAGGGCATTGCGATGGCTGTCGGAAGGACGACACCAGCGATCCTTGTACCTTGGGACTCATCCGGAACCTGATTCCAGAATACCTTCCCCAAGGCAGTCGCTGATTGCCAGTACAGCACAGGTTTGTTCAGTGTCGGTGACCATTGGTCGGCGCCGAAGCGGCGGCCATGGGAAAAAAAACGGATGCGACAACCGACGTCGCACCCGCTGAAGTAACTGCATTGTCAGATGGCGCTGGCCACTGTCGCCGGACGAGGGGACAGCAGGCTGACCACCACGAAGCTGACCAGGCCGACAGCCAGGCTGTAGTAGATCGGTGTATTCGCGTCGAGCCCGTCGATGATCATGAACACCAGCGCGGTGATGAAGCCCAGGGCCATGCTGGTGATCGCGCCGGCGGTGGTGGCGCGTTTCCAGAAAATGGCACCGATCAGCGGGATCAGCATGCCGCCGACCAGCAGGTTGTAGGCCAGGGTCAGTGCACTGATCACGTCGCTGACCACCAGGGCGATGCCCAGCACCACGATCCCGGTCAGGCAGGTGAACAGGCGGTTGATCCCCAGGCTCGACTGTTTGCCGCCGCGCAGTTTCGGCAGCAGGTCTTCGGTCAGCACGGTGGAGGCGGCCAGCAGGCCGGCGCTGGCGGTGGACATCATGGCGGCCAGGGCCGCGGCGATCACCAGGCCACGAATGCCGTCGGGCAGCGACAGTTTGACGATGGCGGCAAAAGCGTTGTTGACGTTGTCCAGGTCCGGGATCAGTACGTGGGCGGCCATGCCGATCAGGGCGCAGGCCAGGCCGTAGGCGATGCAGTAGACCCCGGCCACGCTGCCGGCATACTTCGCGACTTTCTCGTCCTTGGCGGTGAACACCCGTTGCCAGATGTCCTGACCGATCAGGATACCGAAGAAGTAGATCAGGAAGTAAGTGATGATGGTGTCCCAACCGATGGTGGTGAAGCTGAAGCTCGCCGCCGGCAGTTTGCTCACCAGCTCATCCCAACCGCCGACGCGGTACAGGCAGATCGGCAGCAGGATGAACATCAGGCCGACGGTCTTGATGATGAACTGGACGATATCGGTCAGGGTCAGCGACCACATGCCGCCGATGGTCGAGTAGACCACCACGACGCCGCCGCCGAGCAGCACCGAGAGCCAGAACGGCAGGCCGAACAACACTTGCAGCACGGTGCCGATGGCAAGGATCGAGGTCACGCCGATCATCAGTGCGTAGGCCAGCATGATCACCGCACTGGCCTGGCGGGCCATGGGGTTGTAGCGCTTTTCCAGCACCTGGGTGACGGTGAATATCTTCAACTTGAGCAGCGGCTTGGCGAGGAACAGGTTCAGCGCGATGATGCCGAAGCCCAGGGCCGCACACAGCCAGAAACCGGAAATCCCGTGGACATAGCCCAGGCGTACGGTGCCGACGGTGGAGGCACCGCCCAGCACGGTCGCGGCCATGGTGCCCATGTACAGGGTCGGGCCCAGGTTGCGTCCGGCGACCAGGTAGTCTTCGTGGGTCTTGGCCTTGCGCATGCCGTAGTAACCGAGCACGAGCATGCCAGCGGCATAAATGAGTACAACCAATAAATCCAGGGCCATGACGGCGTGTCTCCGATTATCTTTTTTATGGTGGAACAGTAGGTTATGTAAGAGCCGGCTTACCAGCGATGGCGGCCGATCATGCGATGCAAGGCTCAGGGGCCTCATCGCCGGCAAGCCGGCTCCTACAGGGTCAGGCGGGCTGGCGCATGGCCGGTTTCTCCGCTGTATTCAGGCCCTTGCTGCGGGCATCGTCCGGTCCATAGACTTCCGGGGTTTCCGGGAACAGGCTCAACAGCGCCAGGTACATCAGCGAGGCCAGGCCGAGGGTGATCGGCAGGCTGATGTCGATACCATTGGCCAGGTTGCCCAGCGGACCGACGAACTGCCCCGGCAGATTGACGAAGCACAGGCCGACCAGCGCGCTGGGGATCCAGGCGCCGAGACCGCGCCAGTTCCAGCCGTGGCTGAACCAGTAGCGACCGCCGGTTTCCCCGCGGGTGAAGACTTGCAGGTCATCCGGGCAGTAGTAGCCGCGGCGCACCAGCAGGCCGATCAGCATGATCACCATCCAAGGGGTGGTGCAGGTGATGATCAGCACGGCGAAGGTCGACACGCTCTGCACCAGGTTGGCCGCGAAGCGCCCGATGAAGATGAAGGCGATCGACAGCACGCCGATCAGCAGCGTTGCCTTGACCCGCGACAGCAGCCGTGGGAACACACTGGACATGTCCAGCCCGGTGCCATACAGCGAGGTGGTGCCGGTGGACATGCCGCCGATCACCGCGATCAGGCACACCGGCAAGAAGAACCAGCTCGGCGAGACGGCCAGCAGGCCGCCGACATAGTTGTTCGCCGCGATGTAGTCTGGCGCCTTGATCGCCACGATGGTCGCGGTGGCAAGGCCGAACAGGAACGGGATCAGAGTGGCGATCTGCGCGGCGATCACCGCCAGCATGATGCGGCCTTTCGACGTTTCACGCGGGATGTAGCGCGACCAGTCGCCGAGGAACGCACCGAAGGAAATCGGGTTGCTCATGGCGACCAGCGCGGAGCCGATAAAGGCTGCCCAGAAACCTGCCTGGCCCATGGCGACCGTACCGGCGAAGTGGCTGTCGAAGGCCGGCGCGAAGGCGAAGATGCCCAGCAGGAACAGCAGGCTGGCGGCCCACACGGCGATGCGGTTGACCCACAGCATGAAGCGGAAGCCGTAGATGCACACCGTCAGCACCAGGATCGCGAACAGGCCGTAGGCCAGGCCCAGGGTCAGGTCGGTTTCCGGCATGTCGATCAGTCGCTTGGCGCCGCCGATCAGCGCATCCCCCGAGCTCCACACCGAGAGCGAGAAGAAGGCGATGGCGGTCAGCAGGGACAGGAATGAACCGACGATCCGTCCGTGCACACCGAAGTGCGCGCCGGAGGACACGGCATTGTTGGTGCCGTTGATCGGTCCGAACAGGCCCATGGGCGCGAGGATCAGCGCACCGACAATCACCCCCAGCACAATCGCCCAGACACCGGCCTGGAAGGACAGGCCGAACAGTACCGGGAAACTGCCGAGCACGGCGGTGGCAAAGGTGTTGGCGCCGCCGAAGATCAGGCGAAACAGGTCGCTGGGCCGGGCGTCGCGTTCGTGGTCGGGGATCTGCTCGACCCCGTTCGTTTCAATGCTGCTAAGGCTCTTTTCATTGTTATTTTTATTCATGATCGCTCCGATCATTGCGGTGCCCCCATCTTCCGCGGGGGCTACCGGTGTTGGCTAAGGGGAGGGCAGTCCTTGGGGTGTCGCAGACAAATGTTCGTGGCAGGCCAGCCATTGGCCCTGTTCTTGTTGTTTGCGAAACACAATGGTCTCGCGCTCCTGGCTGAAGAGAAGCTCCCCTTGCATGCGCAGTTCGGTGGCCACGTCATGGATGAAAATCGCCACGTCACCCTGCAGGCTGACAAAAGCGTTGCTCGACGTGCACGACAGCACCTCGAAGCCATCCTGCGAACGCCAGCTGTCCCACACGGCCTGGTAGGCATCGCGTGACAGCAGCGGCTGTTCGAGGGTGTAGAAGACAAAGCTGGCGTCGGCGCTGAAGGCACCGAAGTAAGCTTCGCGGTCATTGGCGGCAAAGGCGGCTACCAGCTCGGCGGCGGCCTTGAGCACCTGGTCACGGTCGTTCATGGGAGCGCCTCAGCGGTGGGCCACGCCTGGAAGTACACAGAGCATTTCGTAGAGCAGGTTGGCGCCCAGTAGCGAGGTGTTGCCGGTGGTGTCGTAGGGTGGCGAGACTTCCACCAGATCGCAGCCGACCAGGTCGAGGCCCTGGCAGCCACGGACGATCTCGATCGCCTGGATGGTGGTCAGGCCGCCGATTTCCGGGGTGCCGGTGCCGGGTGCCCAGGCCGGGTCGATACCGTCGATATCGAAGCTCAGGTACACCGGACCGTTGCCGACCTTTTCGCGGACTTCGGCCATCAGCGGTGCCAGGGATTTGTGCCAGCACTCTTCGGCCTGGACCACGCGGAAGCCCTGTTTGCGGCTCCAGTTGAAGTCTTCGGCGGTGTAGCCCTGGGCGCGCAGGCCGATCTGGACGACGCGGTCGCAGTCCAGCAGGCCTTCTTCCACGGCACGACGGAAAGTGGTGCCGTGCGCGATCTTCTCGCCGAACATGTGATCGTTGACATCGGCGTGCGCGTCGATGTGCACCAGGCCGACCTTGCCGTGTTTCTTGTGGATCGCCCGCAGGATCGGCAGGGTGATGGTGTGGTCGCCACCCAGGGTCAGCGGGATCACATCGTGTTCGAGAATGCCGTCGTAGGCTTCTTCGATGATGCGCACCGCGTCGAGCAGGTTGAAGGTGTTGATCGCCACGTCACCGATATCGGCGACTGACAGCGAATCGAAGGGGGCGGCGCCGGTGGCCATGTTGTAGGGACGGATCATCACCGATTCGGCGCGGATTTCCCGCGGGCCGAAACGGGTCCCGGCGCGCAGCGAGGTGCCGATGTCCAGCGGGATGCCGATAAAGGCGGCATCGAGGCCGGCGGCCGATTGCAGGTGGGGGAGGCGCATCATGGTGGCGATGCCGCCGAAACGCGGCATTTCGTTACCGCCCAGTGGTTGGTGAAGAATCTTGTCCACGGGTAAGCCTCATCATTTGTTTTGGTTATCTGGTGGCGATTCTGCGAAAGGTGGCGGGCGGGAAGAATCGCTGTCGGCAAATACTTAGTTCAGATTTTTCTAAACTAATTGCAGGCCGAGGGATAGACTGGTTTCACCTGAATACCCATGTGACGAGGGGGCAAGCCCCCTCGCCACAGTGTTTGGCATTCAGGTCTTCTATAGGAGTCCACATGGCCAACGCTTTACCCGACCTGAAACTATTGCGCATTTTCGTCAGCGTGGTGCGGCACCAGGGATTTGCCAACGCCCAGCAGGAACTCAATCTGTCGACCTCGGCCATCAGCACCTATATGAGCCAGCTCGAAGCGGCATTGGGGCTGGTGCTGTGCCATCGTGGCCGGGGTGGTTTCAGCCTGACCAGCAAGGGCGAGCTGTTCCATCAGGAAACCCTGCGGCTGCTCGGCGAACTCGAAGGCTTCGAGCAGTATGCCGCCGCCCTCAAGGGCGAATTGCGTGGCACCCTCAACCTCGGGGTGATCGACTCCACTGTCAGCGAGCCGGCGTTGCCTCTGGCCGAAGCCATTGGCGCCTACAGCCAGGAACACCCGGCGGTGCACCTGCACTTGTCGGTGATGAGCCCTTATGAGTTGCAACTGGGGGTGCAGGACAACCGCCTGGACCTGGCCATCGGCGCCTTTTCCACGCGCATGAGCGGGCTGGTCTACCAGCCGCTGTACCGCGAACAGCACTGGCTGTATTGCAGCAATCGCCACCCGCTGTACCACGAGCGCAGGATCCCCGAGCAGGTCATCACCCAGCAGCGCATGGTCGGCCGTGGCTACTGGAGCCAGGCCGAGCTGGCCCGCCATGGCTTCAAGCACAGCGCGGCGACCGTCGAAAGTATGGAGGCGCAGTTGATCCTGGTGCTGTCCGGTGCCTATATCGGCTACCTGCCCGAACACTATGCCCAGCCCTGGGCGGACAAGGGCGACCTGCGGGTGCTGCTGCCGGCGACCTTCGGTTACCAGGCGCCTTTCTCGATGATCCTGCGCCGTGGCCGCAGCCGCGAGCCGTTGATCCAGACCTTCCGTGACCTGCTCAAAGCGCAGCTCAACCAGTCCTGATCGGAGCCCTCTTCATGTCCAGAGCTCGCTGCGAGTGCTGCCTGCGCCCCGAAACGCATTGCCTGTGCGCACTGATCCCGCGACTCGACAGCCGCACCCGCGTGCTGGTGCTGCAACATCCGAGCGAAGTCGGCCACGCCTTGAATACGGCGCGGTTGGCGACCCTGGGGCTGACCAATGCCGAGTTGCGCGTGGGTGAAGTGTTCGAGGATCTGCCGGCGTTGCTGAGTCCGCCCGGCTATCAGGCGCGACTGCTGTTTCCGGCAGACGATGCACAGTTGCTGCAAGCCTACCGGCCGGCCGAGGAGGCTGAACCCTTGTTGCTGGTGGTTCCTGACGGCACCTGGCGCAAGGCGCGCAAGCTGCTGTACCTGAATCCGTTGCTGGCGGCTTTGCCGAGAGTCACCCTGGGGCCGGGCGCGGTGTCCCGCTATCGCTTGCGCAAGGCTCCGGAACCGGGGGCGCTGTCGACGGTGGAGGCGATTGTCCAGGCGCTGGAAACCCTGGAACGGCCGACTTCGTTCGGTGCCTTGCTGAAACCGTTCGAAGCACTGATCGAGGGACAGATCCGGGCCATGGGCAGCGACACCTACCAGCGCAATCACGGTGCCTAGCGTCGCGGTTCCAGGGTCTTCTGGCGCAGGATATAGATCGTTACCAGGACCGCGCTGGTCAGCATGAAGCCGCGGGCCCAGGGTAGCGGCACCAGATAGCAGGAAAAACCGATGCTCAGCCACATCAGGCCGATGGCGTAGACCTTGCCCTTGAGCGGGATGCCGTTGCCATCGAGGTAGTCGCGGATCCACGGACCCAGACGCGGATGCTCCACCAGCCAGCGGTAGAATCGCGGTGAGCTGCGGGCAAAACAGCCGGCCGCCAGCAGCAGGAAGGGCGTCGTCGGCAAGACCGGCAGGAAGATCCCGACCACCCCCAGCGCCACGCTCAACCAGCCGATGGCCAGCAGTGCGTAGCGCACGAGCGGCGAGCGCTTGCCCGTGGGGCTTGCCGCCACGGGTCGCGACTCAGTGGTGGCGAGGCTTGAGGAGTGCAGGTTTCTCGTCGGGCGCGTTGCACAGCAGGTACAGCGCGGTCAGGGCTTCCGGAATCTGTACGATCATGTCGTCCATCAGGTTGGCGTCGGCGGCGATGTCGGAGAACTCCGGTTGTTCGTCGAACAGGCCCGAACCGACCATGATCGGCAGGAGCATTTCGCTGACTTCTTCCTCGGCGGTTTCGAACCAGGCGGCTTCGCGCAGGAATACGCCCTCCATGAAACCGATGCACCAGCCGCGCAGATCGGAATCGTCCGGATCGTCGCCCAGGTCGAGGTCGCACGGCAGCTCGAACTCTTCATCGGAAGCCAGCTGGCGGGCGATATGGGCCTTGAGCTGAAGCAGCGTGGCTTCGATTTCTTCACGCTGGGCGGCATCGCTGTAGTGCGGCTCTTCGGCGAACAGGGCATCGATCCATTCGCGATCGGGCACCACCTCGGAACAGATCGACAGCGCGGTCAGGTAGCCATGGGCGGCCACATAGTCCAGCGCTTCTTCGTGCAGCTCGTCGGCGTCGAGGAAGGCTTGCAGGCGGGTGAGTTGCTCAGCGAAGGACATGGAGGGCTACCTTGGGAATAAACGATGCTGAATTCTAGGCGTTCTTGAGCGTGCAGGCCAGCAAGCACGTAGATTTGCGCGGTTTTAGCGATGAATAAGTCTCCGGTTTGACCGAGCGGCATTGCCCTTTGCCGTGGAGTGCTCGGGTATACTGCCGCGTTTTGTGATGCCCTGCCGATGGCGGCGATGGCTGGAGAAATCCCCGCTTACGGTTTTTTCCGTGAAAATGACGGGTTTTCGACCAGCCTTGAGGCAGGGGCGTTTCGGTGATTTTTGGAGTGGTTATGCTCGAACAGGCTCAACGCGTCCTCAAGGACATCTTCGGTTACGACAGCTTTCGTGGTCGCCAGGGTGCCATTATTGAGCGCGTGGCCAACGGCGGCGACGCCCTGGTCCTGATGCCCACTGGCGGCGGCAAGTCGCTGTGTTTCCAGGTTCCGGCATTGTTGCGCGACGGGCTCGCGGTGGTGGTCTCGCCCTTGATCGCGCTGATGGACGACCAGGTCGCGACACTGGAAGAGCTCGGTGTGGCGGCCGCGTCGTTGAATTCCACCCTGAGTGCCGAACAGCAACGCGACCTGGCCGCGCGGATCCGTCGTGGCGAGGTGAAGATGCTTTATCTCGCTCCCGAGCGCCTGGTGCAGCCGCGCATGCTGGCGTTCCTGCAGAACCTCGATATCGCCCTGTTCGCCATCGACGAAGCCCACTGTGTATCGCAATGGGGCCACGATTTCCGGCCGGAATACCTGCAACTCGGGCAACTGGCCGAGATGTTCCCGAATGTGCCACGTATCGCCCTGACCGCCACCGCCGACAAGCGTACCCGCGAAGAGATCGTCAACCGCTTGCACCTGCAGGACGCGGAACGTTTTCTCTCCAGTTTCGACCGGCCGAATATCTTCTACCGGATCGTGCCCAAGGAGCAGCCGCGCAAGCAGTTGCTGGCGTTCCTCTCGCAGCGCCGTAGCGACGCGGGGATCGTTTACTGCCTGTCGCGCAAGAAGGTCGATGAAGTGGCCGCGCTCCTTTGCGAGCAGGGCTTTCCGGCGTTGCCGTATCACGCCGGCCTGCCCAACGAAACCCGGGCGGCCAACCAGAAGCGCTTCCTCAACGAGGAAGGCCTGATCATGGTCGCGACCATTGCCTTCGGCATGGGCATCGACAAGTCCAACGTGCGTTTTGTCGCCCACCTCGATCTGCCCAAGTCCCTCGAAGCCTACTACCAGGAAACCGGTCGTGCCGGTCGCGACGGCCTGCCGGCGGATGCCTGGATGGCCTACGGCCTGCAGGACGTGGTGATGCTCAAGCAGATGCTGCAGAACTCCGAGGGCGACGAGCGCCACAAGCGCCTGGAGCATCACAAGCTCGATGCCATGCTGGCGCTGTGCGAAGAAACCCGTTGCCGGCGCCAGACCCTGCTGGCCTATTTCGACGAAGACATGCCGCAACCCTGTGGGCATTGCGACAACTGCGTCGACGGCGTGCAGACCTGGGACGCCACCGAGCCGGCGCGCCAGGCACTGTCGGCGATCTACCGCACGGGGCAGCGTTATGGCGTCGGCCACCTGGTGGATGTGCTGCTGGGCAAGGAGAACGACAAGGTCCGCAGTTTCGGCCACCAGCACCTGGCGGTGTTCGGCGTGGGCAAGGCGCGCAGCGAGGGCGAGTGGCGCTCGCTGTTCCGGCAACTGGTGGCCCGCGGGTTGGCGGATATCGACCTGGAAGGCTACGGCGGCCTGCGCCTGACCGACAGCTGTCGACCGTTGTTGCGCGGTGAAGTCACCCTGGAATTGCGCCGCGAGCTCAAGCCGCAGACCAGCGCCAAGAGCGTCTCCGCCAGCCCGGCCAGCCAGTTGGTGCGCGGCGAGGAGCGCGAGCAGTGGGAAGCCCTGCGTGCCCTGCGGCGCAAGCTGGCCGAGGAGCATGGCGTGCCGCCGTATGTCATCTTCCCCGACTCCACGCTGTTGGAGATGTTGCGCAGCCAGCCGACCTCGCTGGCGGAGATGGCCCGGGTCAGCGGCGTCGGCGCGCGCAAGCTGGAGCGTTACGGCGAGGCCTTCCTCGAAGTGCTGGGAGGCGAGGTCGAGGCCCCCAAGGTGGTGGCCGATATCCGCCACGAACTGATCAGCCTGGCCCGTGCCGGTATGACGCCGCTGCAGATTGCCGGCCAGTTGCAATGCTCGGAAAAGAACGTCTATACCCTGCTGGCCGAAGCCATCAGCCGCCAGCAACTGTCGCTGGAGCAAGCCCTGGACCTGCCCGAGGATCTGCTCGGCGAGGTGCAGGATGCGTTCCTCGACGGCGAAGGCGAATTGCCTGCCGTGACCGAGATCGCCGCGCAATTCGCCGGGCGTGTACCCGAGGGTGTCCTGTACTGTGTGCGGGCAGCCTTGCAATCCGAATTCGAACTATAAGGAGAGGGAAATGGAATATTCCCGACACCATCGCTGTTTTAATTGCGACAAGTCATGTTTGCACACAGCGCAGGCCTTGCCTCCAGCCGGGCTCCATGCTTAGCTGACTAATAATTAGTTTTGTCTATTTTCAGTCTAACCATGAGTCTTTTATGTCGTTAACCGATGAACACCGTTTTGGCATGCAGTTGGCGCACATGTCCCGAGGCTGGCGCGCCGAGCTGGATCGCCGCCTCGCCGGCCTGGGCCTGTCACAGGCGCGCTGGCTGGTATTGCTGCACCTGGCACGTTTTTCCGAGGCGCCAACCCAGCGTGAGCTGGCACAGAGCGTCGGCGTCGAAGGGCCGACCCTGGCGCGTCTGCTCGACAGCCTGGAAACCCAGGGACTGGTACAGCGCCAGGCCGTACTCGAAGACCGTCGGGCCAAGAAGATCGTACTCTGTCCCTCGGCCCGCCCCTTGATCGAACAGATCGAAACCATTGCCACCGCCTTGCGCCATGAGCTGTTCGTGGGCGTCGACGACGAAGAGTTGCGGATCTGCATGCGGGTTCACAGCCGGATCCTGGCCAACCTGGAAAAGTCCTGACGTAGTTCCCGTTCTGCCGGATTTGGAGAATCTCCGGCCGGCAGACTATAAGAGTTACTGGTTCTGTGTATTGTGTTGGTATTCCGGCCTTCTTAAGGGAAGCTCATGCTCGAGAGTTTGCAGTCCGTGTTGCGGTGCTCCACTGAAAAGTCCCCGGTGACCAGAATCCGCTTGCGCTGGATGGCGGTGGCAGCGGTGTCACTGCTGCATTCGGCACTGGCCTCGGCCATGGGGCTGGGGGATATCACCCTGCATTCGGCGCTCAATCAGCCGCTCAATGCGGAAATAGCCCTGGTCGATCCGGGCGACCTGGCCGAGGGCGAGCTCTCGGTCAGCCTGGCGACGCCCGAAGAGTTCACCCGCGCTGGCGTCGAGCGGGTATTTTTCCTCAATGACCTGCGCTTCACGCCGATCCTGCGGGGTAACCGCAGTGTGATCCAGGTGCAGTCGAACAAGCCGGTCAGCGAGCCTTTCCTGAATTTCCTGGTGCAGGTCAACCGCCCCAACGGTCGTTTGCTGCGCGAGTACACGGTGCTGCTCGATCCGCCGGGCAGTGGTGGTTCCAGCGCCTATAACCTGCCGGCGCGCAGTGCCGCGCTGGAGCCGCAGGCGCCGCTGGTGGACGTCGCGCCACCACCAGCTACCCAGGGCAAGCGTTATACGGTGGTCAAGGGCGACAGTGCCTGGATCATTGCCAGACGCCTGCGTGAGGCCGGCAGCCAGGCCAGCGTCAATGATTTGTCCCAGGGTATCCGCGCCCTCAATCCCGGCAGCGAGCGGCTGACGGTAGGCCAGAGCCTGTTGCTGCCGGATGTGGCGGTCGTGCCGGGTTCTCCTGCAACGACGGCGACCCAGGCGGCTCCTGCGGTCCCGGCGGCCGAAGTTGCGCAAACCGCCGAGCAGTTGGCTGTGGCGACGCTGGAAAACCAGCAGTTGCAGAAAAACGCCGATGAATTGCAGGTCAGGCTGAAGACCCAGGATGAGCAGATCGCCAGCGACCAGAAGCAACTGGGCGAATTGCAGGCCCAATTGGCGGAGCTCAAGACCAGGGCGGTTGCCGCGCCGGTCGCCGTACCGGCTCCGGTGTCCCCGCCGGTAGTGCCGGCTCCCGTCGTCGCCGAAGAGTCCGGCGGCTTCAGCCTGCTGCTCCTGGCCGCACTGGCCTTGCTGGTCCTGTTACTGGCCGCGGCCCTGATCGTGCGGCGGCGGCGGCAGTTGGCCGAAGTTGCAATCGAGCCGGTGCCGGTTGCGCCGGTGCTTCAGGATTCGCCGATGGTCAGTCGGGTCGTGCCCGCCGTCGCGCCGGTGGCCGCCAGCGCAGCCGCCGCGCGGATCGAGCCGGTGGTCGAAGCGCAGGCGGCAGCCCGGCGCGAGACCAATGAAGTTCCGGACGCCCTTGAGGGCGTGAGCATCTATATCGCCTACGGCCGTTTCAGCGAGGCCGCCGGTATTCTGCGCGAAGCCATGCTCAAGGAGCCCCAGCGCACGGACCTGCGCCTGCGCCTGCTGGATGTGCTGGCCCAGCAGGGCGACAGTGCCGGCTATGGGGTCGAAGAGCAGAGTCTGCTGGCGTCCGGCTTCAGCGAGTCGACCTTGCGCGACCTGCGTTCCAAACACCCGAAACTGCAAGCCGCTTCGGCACCTGTATCGGCACCGACCCCCGTTGCGTCCCCTGCACCAGCGCCCACGCCCGCGAGCGCTCCGGTGGTGCCGGTTGCAGCGGCCGTCGCCGCGGTAGCCGCGCCGGTGCTCGCCGCCGAATGGATGGAGACGGTGCCCAAGGCCGAGGCCAAGCCGCTGGAGGATGAATTCCAGCTCAATCTCGATGACCTGTCGATGGATGCCGACTGGGACCTGGTCAGTCCGTTCGACAATGCGCCGCAGCAGCGGAGCAAGACGGCCCCCGAGTCGCCGGTACTGGCCGCTGCCGATCCGGTATTCGCCAGCAACCTCAACGAACTCCCCGAAGTGCTCGAGATGCCTGACGAGCAGTTCCTCAGCGATTTTGCCGAGCCGGAGCCCGAGCGGGTTGCCGAAACCGAACTGACCCTGCCGCTGGTGGGCGATACGCTGGACGACGATTTCCTCGACAGCTTCATGGACGATGACCAGCCCCTGGATATCGAGCCGCTGGAAGTGGATTTCGACAGCCTGGAACGTGAACAGGCCACCGCGAGCAAGCTGGAACAGGCACAGACCTGCATCAATATCGGTGACCTGGACAATGCCAGCCAACTGCTGCATGAGTTGCTACGAGAAGGTGATGAGGCCTTGAAGCAGACCGCTCGCACGCTGCTCGCCAGTATCCGCTGATATCAGCGTTTCACCGACAACGCCGCACCTGACCCGTGCGGCGTTGTCGTCTTCGGCTTCAGAAGGTCTGCCCGAGGTTGAGGTAGAGGGCCTGCTGATTGTCGTCATTGACCCCGTAGCTGAAGTTCAGCGGGCCCAGCGGTGTGTCGAAGCCGAGGAAGACACTGGCGGCGTTGATGTAGCCGCTGTCGAACTGGTTGTCGTTGTTCCAGGCCCGGCCACGCTCCAGCGAAGCGCCCATGTACAAAGGGAAATCCAGCGGCAGGTAGGAGCGTGGGGTCAGGCGTCGGTAATACACGGCGCGCATCAGGCTGATGTTCTGCCCGGTGACCGAATCCTGGCGGAAACCCGACAGTTGCCGGGCACCGCCGAGCAGAAAGCTCGAAGTCACCACTTCGGCCTTGTCCAGGGTGCGCCCGTAGCGACCGCCGAGGATCCAGGTGTTCGGTCCCTGGCTGAGGGCCTTGTCCAGTTTGAACTCCCACTGCCGGTAGCGCTGGTCGGAGCCGAGGCTGGGATCGAACTGGCGCAGGGTCAGGCCGATGTCTTCGCCGGTGTGGGGGAAGTAGACGTTGTCGAGGGAGTCGAAGGAATACTTCAACTGGTAGAAGCCTTCGCTGAAGCTCACCCGCGGCAGGTCGCGATCGCCGATCTTGACGTCGGCCTTGCCCCAGGCTTCGCCGATGCCGAAACGGATCTCCCCGTTATTGGCGATCTGCCGTCCCAGGTTGAGGCCGAAACCATAACGTTCCAGCCGGTACTCGGCGATCGGGTCGCTGTCGAGGGTGGCCTCGACGTTCTGTGACTGGGCATTGATGTAAGGCGCGACAAAGTAGCGCGAGCCCTCGTCCAGCGGCTGGTAGAACTCGCTGTAGAGATCCTGTGTGTCGCCGATCTGGAAGCGTGTCAGCCATTCGCCGCCGAGGCGGTTGATGCCGTTGACCCGATAACTGGCGCCGATATTGAAGGCGCTGTCGCCGCGCAGGTCGTCGGAGAGGTTGAGCCCCAGGCGCAGGTAGTCGGTGCCGCTGCGTTTGCCTCGTGCGCTGATCACCAGTGTGTGGTCCTGGCCCTTGTGCACCACCCGGTATTGCACCTGCTCGAAGTAGTCCAGGCCGTAGAGCGTGCCCATGTCCGTTTGCAGGCGGCCCAGGTCCAGCGGTTCGCCGAGGGGCTGGCGGATGTAGTAGCGGATCACCGAGTCACCGACTTTCGAGTCGTTCTCGATCTTGATGGCGGTGATGATCGGCGTGCGTTGTTCCGGTGTGCGGGCAGCATTCAATTCGGGATCGGTTTTTTGCTGCGGGCGCAGCGCGGCCAGGCGCGCGTCGAGAATACGCGCCGCCCGGTAGCCGGCCTCGATGATCTCCCTGGCGCGGCCGAAGTCGGTGCCGCTGTAACTCGCCAGGGCCGGCTGGACCAGGATATCGTCGCGGTGCAGGGTCGCCAGTTGTTCTTCCGAATTGCGCCGGGTCATCAGGGTGATCGACTGGTTCAGCACGTCGACCACTGTGTTCAATTGTTTGCGCGAGCGCAGCGGAGTGCCGATATCGACCACGATGGCGATATCGACACCCATTTCCCGCACCACATCCACCGGGATGTTATCGGTCATGCCGCCATCCACCAGCAGCCGGCCATCCAGCTCTACCGGGGCGAATACCGCCGGGATCGACATGCTGGCACGGACCACCTTGGGCAGGTGACCCTTGCGGAAGACGACTTTTTCACCGCTGGCGATATCGGTGGCGACGGCACGGAACGGAATCGGCAGCTTGTCGAAATCACGGGTGTCGCTGGCGTGGGCCAGCATGCTTTCGAGCAGCAGGGCCAGGTTCTGGCCCTGGATCACCCCCAGCGGCAGGCCGAGGCTGCCGTCATCGCGGAAGCTGAGTTTCTGTTTCACCAGGAAGTCGCGGTCATCCTGTTTGCGGCGAAAGGGCATGTCCTCGCGTGGCGGGTCATCGGACAGGGCGCGTTTCCAGTCGATATCCAGGGCCAGCTTTTCCAGCTCGTCGATCTTGTAGCCGGAGGCATACAGGCCGCCGATCACCGCGCCCATGCTGGTACCGGCGATGGCGTCGATGTGGATGCCCTGTTCCTCGAGGGCCTTGAGCACGCCGATATGCGCCAGGCCACGGGCCGCGCCACCGGACAGCACCAGGCCGACCTTCGGCCGCGGAGGTTCGGCGGCATGCGACAGGAGGGGGAGCAGGCAGAGCAACAGGCAAGACAGCAGGCGGCGCATCACGGATCTCTGGGCAAGCATGAAAGGGCGCTATTATAGCGGTGCCCGATCAGCCAGGAGCCCAAGCCAATCATGTCCGCAGGTAAACCGGAAATCGTCATCACCTACTGCACCCAGTGCCAATGGCTGCTGCGTGCTGCCTGGCTGGCCCAGGAGTTGTTGAGCACCTTCGCCGACGATCTCGGCAAGGTGTCCCTGGAACCGGGGACCGGCGGGGTGTTCCGTATCACCTGCGACGCGGTGCAGATCTGGGAGCGCAAGGTCGACGGCGGTTTTCCCGAGGCCAAGGTGCTCAAGCAGCGCGTACGCGACCAGATCGACCCCGAGCGTGACCTGGGCCACAACGAGTCGCGTTGAGCAGTGTCGACGTCATTGCCGCGCAATGGCGGCAATGACGTCATCACGCAGGGACCCCCGGCGCCGGTCTACTGGGCACTCAGCTTGGCCTTGATAAACCCGGCGATCAGGCTCAGGACCGCACCGCCGACACCACCACCGGCGATGCTGCTGACAATGGCGGTCAGGTCCATGTCGCCGACATTGCCCCCCAGGCTGCCGTTGGTGATGACCGAGAGTATCTGCGTCAGCAGGACCCCGCCGATACCACCGGCCAGTGAATTGAACCAGGGGCCCAGGCTGTACTTGTCGCTGGCGGCGCCCGCGACATTACCGCCCACCGCGCCGCTGACCAGTTGAATCAGGAGACTGATGAAATCCATGGATAAACCCTCCACAGTTTGAGTAGGAGGGCAACTGGCATCGAGCTACTGCCTGGAATACTGCCGCTGTTGCCGAGCAGCCCTTGTATCCGGATAACGACGGCTGGCTGTTGCGGATGCTCGAAGTATAGGACAGTCCCCGAAAATCAATGGGTCGAGGCGATTTCCGCTGTTTTCGGAGCGGCTGCCGGGCCCAGCACGCTCGACAACACGATGGCGACAATGATCAGCGCGCCGCCCAGCAGCATGCGCAGGCTCGGGTTCTCGCCGAACAGTAACCAGGCGGCACTGATGCCGTATACCGGCTCCATGGCGAAGACCACGGCGGCGGTGCGGGCCTTGATCACCGCCAGGCTGGCGACGAACAGGCTGTGGGCGACGCCGGTGCAGAAGATCCCCAGCAGGCCGATCCACAACCAGTCCAGCGCGTGCACTGCACCCAGACCGGGTGCCGCCCAGGGCAGCAGGCAGGCGGCAACCACCAGGTTCTGGCACAGCGCCGCCTGCACCGGCGCAATCCGTGCCGAGCCGGCCCGGTTGGCCAGTGACAGCAGGGCGAACAGCAACCCGGACAGTACCGCCCAGAGCAGGCCGCTGGTGGCCTCGCTGGCGAGGTCGAAATCCGGCGTGACCAGCACCAGGCCGATACTCACCAGCAGCACCAGGAGGATTTCGTTGAGGCGGATGCGTTCGCGGAAAATCAGCCCTTCGAGGATCACGGTAAAGGCCGGGAAGCTGGCAAAACCCAGGGTGGCGATGGCGACACCGGCGACTTTTACCGAGATGAAGAAGCTCACCCAGTGTCCCGCCAGCAACAGGCCGCTGAGCGCCAATCGACGCCAGTCCCGGGCCTGCAGGCGTTGCCAGCCGCCGTTGCGGGCCAGACCGGCGAACAGCGCGAGTGCGAGCACGGCAAAGGCGGCACGGCCAAAGACGATGATGGCGGGAGAGGCGGCGGCGAGTTTGCCGAACACACCGGTCAGGCCGAACATCAATGCGCCGATATGCAGGGCGCCCAGGGCGGAACGGGGAGTCATTGCAGTCCTTGGAAGCACGGGTTCACAAGGCTGCAGTCTAGAGTGGCGGGCGCGCCGCCGTCTGTCGCGGGCCTCGCGCTAGTTGTCGCCAGGCTCGCGGCGCAGGGCGCCGGGCGAGGCACCGAACTCACGCAGCACGGCAGCGGAAAAGGCGCTCTGGGAACTGTAGCCGACGCGCTCGGCGATCTCGCCGATGGGCAATGTGGATTCGCGCAACATGCCCAGGGCGAGTCGCAGCCGGCGACTGCGGATGTAGTCCATGGGCGTCTGTCCGCATTCGGCCATGAATCGCGCATGCAGACGGGCATTGGACAGCTCGGCGATCCGCGCCAGGTCGGCGACCTGCAGCGGACGTGCGGCATGGCGGTCGATATGGGCGTCCAGCGCCGCCATGGGCAGGCGCTTGCCGTCGCTGAAACCGGAGGCGCTGTTCAGACTGGCGAGCAGCAGCACGGCACCTTGCCGGGCGATCAGGGGGTCATGCACCGGACTGCTGGCCAACCAGTGCACCAACTGGTCCTGGCTGGCATTCAGCGGCCGGGGCCCGGGATTGTCGAGCAGGCGCCGGCTGGCATCGGCATGGTCGCCCAGGGATTGCACCAGCCAGTGTTCGTCCGGTACGTCCAGCACCAGGCAGCGACTGCCGTCCGGGCTGCCGCAGGTGTGATGGGCGTCATAGGGAATCACCGCGACGCTCTGCCGTACCACCCGGCTGCCGCGCCCCTCGATTTCGAAGTCGAGCCGACCGGACAGCCCGAACACCAGTTGGGCGTGGGCGTGGCTGTGGACGATCAACTCGTCGCTGTAGTGGCGCAGGGTCAGGAACGGTCCCATGGCGGTCTCCTCGGCAAGTCCGCAGTCTATACCGGTTGAACTTACAGCGGTTACACCAGCTCGGCGGCTGTCATCAGACTGTCGTGGGAATGTCATGGGGCATTAACTGCCCCGGTGCAAGCTCAGGAAAAATCCGGAGAATGCCCATGACCCGTGCGGAGCTCGCCAAACCCAGCCGTAAGCAACGTGTGCGAACCCTGTGGATTTCCGATGTGCACCTCGGCACCCGTGATTGCCAGGCGGAGCATCTGTCGCAGTTCCTCAAGGGCTACCACGCCGACCGGGTCTATCTGGTCGGAGACATCATCGACGGCTGGAAACTGCGCAGCGGCATGTACTGGCCCCAGGCCCACACCAACGTGATCCGTCGTCTGCTGACCATGAGCAAGCGCGGCACCGAGGTGATCTATGTCACCGGTAACCATGATGAATTCCTGCGCCGCTATTCGAAGCTGATCCTCGGCAATATCCAGCTGGTGGACGAAGCGGTGCATGTCACCGCCGATGGTCGCAAGCTGCTGGTGATCCACGGCGACCAGTTCGACGTCATCACCCGCTACCACCGCTGGCTGGCCTTTCTCGGCGACTCGGCCTACGAGTTCACCCTGACCCTCAACCGCTGGCTGAACCACTGGCGGGCGCGCTACGGTTATGGCTACTGGTCGCTGTCGGCCTACCTCAAGCACAAGGTCAAGACCGCGGTCAGCTTTATCAGCGACTTCGAGGAAGCGATTGCCCACGAATGCGTGAAGCGTGGCCTGGACGGTGTGGTCTGCGGGCATATCCACCATGCCGAGATCCGCCAGGTCGGTGAGGTGGAGTACCTCAACTGCGGTGATTGGGTCGAATCCTGTACGGCGCTGATCGAGCATTGGGACGGCACCATCGAGCTGTATCGACTGGCGGATGCCCAGGCTCGCGAGGCCCAGCTCAAGCTGGAGTTGGAAAAGGTCGCGCAGCCCGGTTGACGATCGTTCCCACGCTCTGCGTGGGCATGCCGGCCGTGACGCTCCGCGTCACAGATCCGGAGCGGACGCAGAGCGTCCTGAGAGGCATTCCCACACGGAGCGTGGGAACGATCATATGGCCTTCAGGCCGACTGCTGTTCCATTGCCGCCTTGTAGATCGAGTGCTTCGGCTGGACGAACAGGCGCTGCAACATCGGCTCGAAGAAGTCCAGGGGCAGGGTGTCGTAGGCCGGATCGAAAGCCGCGGCGTCATAGCGGGCGCAGAACTCGATGGTCGGCTGATACTGCGGATGCTCGCTGAACTGTTCGCGCAGGTGTCGATCCATGCCCAGGTGATGGAAGAAGTAGTAGCCCTGGAAAATCCCGTGTTTTTCCACCATCCACAGGTTCTCGGGGCTGACAAACGGCTTGAGGATCGCCGCGGCGATATCCGGGTGATTGTAGGACCCGAGGGTGTCGCCGATATCGTGGAGCAGGGCACAGACCACGTACTCCTCGTCCCGCCCGTCGCGCCAGGCACGGCTGGCGGTTTGCAGCGAGTGGGTCAGGCGATCCACCGGGAAACCGCCGAAATCCCCTTCCAGCAGCTTCAGGTGGGCCAGGATCCGTGCCGGCAGTTGCCGGGCGTAGGCGCTGAAGTCGGCGGCGATGATCGCCCAGTCTTCCTCGGTGCCGTCCTGCATATGGGTAAAGCGGGCCTGGACATTCATCGACGGTCCTTTCTTGTTCTGTGGGTCCTGCCTTCAGTCTAGGCCGCGCGCCGGGCCTGACAGTGACCGCATGGGACGCATTGCTGTCCGCCGAGGCCTGAAGCGTGGCGCCTAAAATGGCACCTTGCCCAGCAGCATGTCGCGGTACATGACGAAATCGCCCAGCAGGCTGTAGAAAGGATGCTGAAAGGTTGCCGGACGATTCTTCTCGAAGAAGAAATGTCCGACCCAGGCAAAGCTGTAGCCGGCCACTGGCAGGACCCACAGCAACCACCAGGCCGAGCGGCCGACGGCCATGGCGAGAATAAAGATGACCAGGCTGGTTCCGACGAAATGCAGGCGACGACAGGTGCTGTCGCCATGCTCGCTCAGATAGTAAGGGTAGAATTCGGCAAAACTGTTGAATTTCCTGGTGTTTTCCACTGCGTACTCTCCGTACTGGGCTGACGGGTTGAGGGCGGTTCCACGGGGAGCTTATTTGAGTCTAGAGTCATTAGCTGTAACGACCAGTGACAATAGGCGCCACTTTAGTATCCTTAGGCCATCAGTCGTAATATGCGGCTTACCATGTAAGAAAAGGCCATGAGCGAAAGAACGACTTCTGCAAGCTGGGCGATGGGGATTGTCAAAGCGCTGGAGATGGACGGTCTGGATTGCCGTGCTCTTTTCAAGCAGCTCGGGCTCGATTATGCCGCGCTGGATGATCCCGACGCACGCTTCCCCCAGGACTCCATGACGCGCCTCTGGCAGCGCGCGGTAGAGCTTTCCGGCAACCCGGCGATTGGCCTGAACATGGGCAAGGTCGTGCGCCCGGCGTCCTTTCATGTCGCCGGTTATGCGCTGATGTCCAGCCAGACCCTGGCCGAGGGCTTCATGCGCCTGGTGCGTTACCAGCGGATCATTGCCGAAAGCGCGGACCTGAGCTTTCGCCTGCTGCCCGAGGGCTATGCGCTGATCCTGACCGTGCATGGCGATCACTTGCCGCCGACCCGGCAGAGCGCCGAGGCATCGCTGGCGTGTGCCCTGGCGTTATGCGGCTGGCTGACCGGGCGTACGCTGCAGCCGCGCAAGGTCCTGGTCCAGGGCTCCCAGCCGGAAGACATCGGGCCCTACAAAGAAGTATTTCATGCGCCGCTGGTGTTCAACGCGCCCTACGACGCGCTGATTTTCGAGAAAGCCGATATGGAAGCACCGTTACCGACAGCCAACGAAGCGATGGCCCTGCTGCATGATCGTTTCGCCGGCGAATACCTGGCGCGCTTTTCCGAGAGCCGGGTGACCCACAAGGCGCGCCAGGTCTTGTGCCGGTTGCTGCCCCAGGGTGAGCCCAAGCGCGAGATGGTCGCGCAGACCCTGCACCTGTCGCAGCGCACCCTGCAGCGGCGCTTGCAGGAAGAGGGCACGAGCTTCCAGACCCTGCTCGACGATACCCGTCGCGAGTTGGCCGAGCAGTACCTGGCGCAGCCGCGCATGACCCTGCTGGAAATCGCCTATCTGCTGGGCTTTGCCGACCCGAGCAACTTTTTCCGCGCGTTTCGGCGCTGGTTCGAGGTGACGCCCGGCGAATACCGGGCGCGGTTGCTGGGGACGGTGGCGACGGTCAGTGACGCCAGAATGCCGGAATACACAGCACGAACACTGTGATGATCTCCAGTCGGCCCAGCAGCATGCCCAGGGACAGGATCCACTTGGCGCCATCCGGCAGGCTGGCGAAGTTGCCCGAAGGACCGATCACTTCACCCAGGCCCGGTCCGACGCCGGACACGGTGCTGGCGGCGCCGGTCAGGGCGGTCATCCAGTCCAGGCCGAGCAATGACAGGGCCAGGGCAATCGCACAGATGGTGATGGCGAAAAAGAACGAAAAGGTCAGGATCGAGCGGACGATTTCCTCGTCGAGCCGGTGACCGTTGTACTTCTGCTTGATTACCGCCCGTGGATGGATCAACTGGTTGAGGTTGGCCTTGAGCAGGATATAGGCGACCTGGAAACGGAAGATCTTGATCCCGCCCGCCGTCGAGCCTGAACACCCGCCGATGAATCCCAGGTAGAAAAACAGCATCAGCGAGAAATTGCCCCACAGGCTGTAGTCGCCCAGGGCAAAGCCGGTGGTGGTGACCACCGAGGTCACGTTCAGCGCCACGTGGCGCAGGGCATCGAGCCAGTGCAGGTCGGTGGTCCACCAGTACCAGGTGCCGAGCACCAGCCAGGTGACCAGCAGTAGCCCCAGCAAGCCCTGGACCTGCTGGTCCTTGATCAGCGCCTTGCGGTGTCCGCGCAGGGTCGCGACGTAGAGAGTGAACGGCAGGCTGCCGAGAATCATCACCACCACCGCCACCCAGTGCACCGCCGGCTGATGCCATTTGGCCAGGGACTGGTCGGAGGTCGAGAAGCCGCCGGTGGAAATCGCCGACATTGAATGGTTGATCGCATCGAACAGGTTCATGCCGGCCCACCAGAAGGCCAGGCTGCCGAGGATGGTGATGCCGACATAGGCGGTCACGATCAGGCGCGCCACCATGTGCGAGCGCGGCATGACTTTTTGCGAGCGGTCCGACGATTCGGTCTGGAACAGCCGCATGCCGCCGATCCGCAGCAGCGGCAGGATCGCCACCGCCATGCCGATAAAGCCGATACCCCCCAGCCAGTGCAACAGCGAGCGCCAGATCAGGATGCCGGGGGACATCGTGTCCAGGCCGCTGAGCACTGTCGAGCCGGTGGCGGTGATGCCCGACATGCTCTCAAAGAAGGCATCGGCGTAGCTGGTGTGCAGGGTCAACAGAAAGGGCAGGGCGGCGAAGATGCACACCACTACCCAGCTGGACACGGTCAGCAGGTACATATCCCGGGGGCGCAGGTGCACCTGTTCCGGGCGGCCGGGGATGACCAGGGCCAGGCCGGCGATAAAGGTGATGGTGCTGGCCCAGAGAAACGACGGCAGGTCGCCGGTGCGTTCGAAAATCACCAGGGTCAGCATGGGCACGACCATGCTGATGGCCAGGGTAATCAGGAAGATGCCGATGATGAAACCGATGATGCGCAGGGTCGGCAACGCCATGAAATAAGCTCGGGGCAGGAGAGGTGCGCCATTCTACCTGCGGACCTGTTCATGTAAACCGCCAGGGCCGCCACGGATATGACTAGAATAGCCGCACATTTTCCCGAGGAGGTGGCCGATGGAGGCTCTCGACAATTTGCTCAACCGTGTTTCCGCACCGCGCCTGCTGGATCCGGCGCCGACGGCGGCCCAGCGCGACATTCTGTTCGCGGCGGCCATGCGTGCGCCGGATCACGGCCAACTGCGGCCCTGGCGCTTCCTGACGGTGGACGGCGCAGCCCGTGAGCAGTTGGGACAATTGCTGGCCGAAGCGGTGCGGCAGCAAGGTGGCGAAGTGACCCAGGCGGCGCTCGACAAGGCCCTGGCGATGCCGTTGCGGGCACCGTTGGTGGTGGTCGTGGTTGCGCGTCTGCAGGAGCACTTCAAGGTGCCGAAGTCCGAGCAACTGCTGGCGGCCGGCTGTGCCGCCCACGCCATCCTGCTGGCGGCGCACGCCCAGGGCATCGGCGCGGTGTGGCGCACGGGCGAGCTGTCCTACTCGCGTCATGTGGCCAAGGGCCTGGGCTTGAACAATGACGAAGAAGTGATTGCGTTCCTCTACCTGGGCACGCCGCAGAACGAGCTGCGTCCGGCGCCCAAGGTCGATCTGACGGAGTTTGTCAGCGCCTGGTCGGCCTGAAATCCCAGGACTCTTGCCGGCTCCGGCAAGAGATGAGGTCAGTTTGTTATTCCCGGCTCCAGTGGCAAGTCCAGGGTGGCGATAAAGCCGCCCTGAGGATGATTCGCCAATACCAGGCTGCCGCCATGGCGTTCCGCTGCCCGGCGGGCAATCGCCAGGCCCAGGCCGTGGCCGGCTGCGGTCTGGCCCGGTGCACGGAAGAACGGCTCGCCCAACTGCGCCAGGTGTTCGGCTTCGACGCCGGGGCCATGGTCGCGGACGCTGATTTCGATCCGCTCGCCCTGGCGCCGCGCCGTGACTTCAATGGCCTGGCCTTCGGGGTTGAAGCGCTGGGCATTGCGCAGCAGGTTGTCCAGCGCCCGTTCGAGCATGGTCGGCCAGCCCCTGAGACTCAGGGCCTGTTCGGCGTCCAGTTGCACCGGCTGCTCCGGTGAACCGAGCACGGCCTCCCTTTGCAGGAGCGTCAGCAACTGGTTGAGATCGACCTCTTCGGCACTGGCCTGGTCGGCATCGACCCGGGCCAGGGCGAGAATTTCGCTGATCAGCGCTTCCAGGCGATCGCATTCGCGGGTCAGCCGCGGCCAGAGCCGCTCACGCTCTTCGGGACTCGAACGTTCGGCCAGGGCCAGGGCGATTCGCAGGCGCGCCAGCGGCGAGCGCAGTTCGTGGGAGACATCACGCAGTAACTGCCGCTGGCTGCCGATCAGGCTTTGCAGGCGTGCCCCCATCAGGTTGAAGTCCTTGGCCAGCACGCCGAACTCATCGCGCCGCGCCGCCAGTTTCGCCAGGCTGTTCTGTTGATAGGTGGCCTGGCCGAGGTCATGCACGGCGCCACGCAGGCGACTCAGCGGGCGGGTGATCGATAGGGTCACCAGCAGGCTGAACAGGGTCAGCACCACCAGGGCGATGCCCAGGGCGCTGAGGGGCCAGAGCAGGCTTTCGCGGTGCCAGGCATCCAGTTCCGGGTGGGGAATACGGTAGATCAGCAGGTAGGTATCGCCGCTTTTCGGGCTGGTGTACTCGACGGTCAGGCGCCGCCACGGCAGTCGCCGATCATCGTTGTTCTGCCGGGCCTCGAAGGCCGCCGCACGTCGGGGGAAGGTGCCCCGCACCACCGGATCGCCGCTTTCGTTGAGGACCTGGACGTCGATGTGATACTGCTTCTTGCGCTGCTCCAGAATGTCCTGGGCGGCGTCTTCGCCCTGGTTCTCATAGGTTTGGGTCCAGTCTTCGGCCAGGGTGGCCAGGCCGGGATGCCGGCTGAGGATCCAGGCGTCCTGGTTGAGCATGTGCCCGAGCAGAATCGACAACCCCGCGACAAGGGCGATGGCCAGCCAGAAGCTGGCGAGGATGCGCCAGAACAGTGATCGCACAGCAATTCCTCGACCAATCAAACAGGGAAAGCCCGGCGGCGTTGGCCGTCGGGCTCGGTGTGGAGCGGATTATTGCGCTTTTTGTGGCTGCTGTGCTTTCCAGGCCTTGAATTCGGCCCATTCGGCACGGCGTTCGGCGTGTTTCTTCTGGATCTCGTCGAAGGTCTTCTGTTGGTCAGGCTTGAGCAGCGCACGGATTTCGCCCTGGGTTTTCTGGCGAGCGGCGTCTTTCTCGTTCTTGAAGGCGGTCTGGTCGGCCGGCGAGAGCTTGGCCAGGTACTTCTCGGCGAGCATCTTGCGATCGCGCATCTGCTCGCCCATCAGCTTGCCGATGGCATGGCGCTGATCAGGCGTCAGGTCCAGTTGGCTGTAAGGTGCCCGCCAGTGATCGCCGCCGCCATGGTGCGGGCCGTCCATCGGACCACCGCTTCCAGGCATGGCCATGGCAACGGTTGGCAGGGCTGCAGCGAACATCAGGGCGATAAGGGTCTTGCGCATGGTGTTTCTCCTTGTCTCGGTTCCGGTCAGTCCGGGTGAGTACAGATTAAGGAGATCAAGGTCAGCGGCGGTCAGCGGAGGGTAAAGCTTGGGTAAAGAGGTTCGGGGAGGAGGCTGACATAATGATCGTTCCCAAGCTCCAGCGTGGGAATGCCTCGCTGTACGCTCCGCGTTCGCTCTTTTGACGCAGAGCGTCACGGGCTGCATTCCCACGCGGAGCGTGGGAACGATCAATTCCCAGGCCTAGCGTGGGAACGATCATGCAGTGGCTTACGGGGCGTAGTAATAACCGCGGCTGCGCAAGGCGACGATCCGCGGCCGACCGTCGGGGTGCGGGCCGATCTTCTTGCGCAGGTTGCTGACGTGCATGTCCAGGCTGCGATCGTAAAGGGTCAGCTTGCGGCCCAGGGCGATCTGCGCCAGTTCCTGCTTGTCCAGCGGTTCGCCTGGTTGCTGCAGCAGGGCTTCGAGCAGGCGGCTTTCGGAGACGGTCAGGGTGAAGTCCTGCTGATCGATGGTGACCACGCCGCGCACCGGGCTGAAACACAGGTCGCCCAGTTCCAGCTGGCTCGACGTCGCGGTCGGGTGGCTACGGCGCAGCACCGCGCGCAGGCGGGCGGTCAGCTCCCGGGGATCGCAGGGCTTGGCCAGGTAGTCATCGGCGCCCAGCTCCAGGCCGAGGATACGGTCCAGGGGTTCGCCACGGGCCGAGAGCATCACCACCGGTAGTTCCGGGTGATCGCTGCGCAACTGTTTGAGCAGCTCAAGGCCGCTGCCGTCGGGCAGCATCACGTCCAGCACCACCGCCGCCGGAGCGCTTTCGGCCAGGGCCTTGCGGGCGCTGAGGCCGTCGTGGCAGGCATGTACCTGAAAGCCTTCCTGGCTCAGCCAACTGGTCAGGAGCTCGCACAGTTCCTGGTCATCGTCTATCAGTAACAAGTCGCTCATGAAGTTCTCGATAACAGGTCGCCCGATGGCGCTCTCAATTCAACCATTGCCGACGCTGTCTGCGTCCGCCACTGGCGAAGATACCGCAGAGCAGGGCCAGGAGTGCAACTCCTCCGCCCGTGACAAACCACTGCTGCTGGTCGGTCAGCAGGCGCGGAGTGGGGCTGGCCTGCGCCTCCTTGAGTTGCAGCTTGAGGCGTTGGTTCTCCTGGCGCAACCGGCTCAGCTGGGCGCTTTCGCGTTCGGCGTCGGCACCGGCCAGTTGCTTGCCCAATTCTTCGCGCAGTCGCTCGCTTTCTTTCAAGCGTTGCTGCAAATCGGTGATCTGGCTTCCGGCGCTCAAGGACAGGGGCGTGGAATTGCCCGTGCCGCCTTCTTCCGCCTGGGCGGTCGCCCCGATCGATAACATGACGCACAGCAGACACAACGGACCTTTACGCATCGGAAACTCCTGATTCCAATCGGTATTCAGAACGTTGTCGGCTGTCGAACGAGAATAATGAGCGATTGCATGCGCGATGATCCCCGGTGGGTTATCGCGCATGCGCCGACTCAGGGCATGGATTGGCGGAATGGCTTGACCAGGACGTGGCCGTAGACGCCGGCAGCGACAAACGGATCGGCCTCGGCCCAGGTCCTGGCGGCTTCCAGGGACTCGAACTCGGCGACGATCAGGCTGCCGGTAAAGCCCGCGGCGCCCGGGTCATTGCTGTCGATGGCCGGATGTGGGCCGGCGAGGATCACCCGCCCCTCGTCATTCAGCTTCTGCAGCCGTTCGATATGCGCCGGGCGTGCGGCCAGGCGTTTTTCCAGGGAGTTCTCGACGTCGGTGGCAATGATTGCGTAGAGCATGTCAGTCCTCGGTTTTTGGCGTGGTCGGGTCGGCGTCGTGCAGGTGGCGGGACAGGTAGATGCCCTGGCCGACCAGGAACAACAGGGTCATGCCCAGGCTGCCGAACACCTTGAAGTCGACCCAGTACTGCTGGAAGGTGAACGCGACGAACAGGTTGGCCGCGCCACAGAACAGGAAGAAGACGATCCAGGCCAGGTTCAGGCGCGTCCAGATCGGCTCCGGAAGGCTCAGGGCGTGGCCCATGATGCGCTTGATCAGCAGGCGGTCGCCGATGAAGTGACTGCCGGCGAAGGCCAGGGCGAACAGCCAGTTGACCACCGGAGCCTTCCACTTGAGGAAGGTTTCGCTGTGGAAGGCCAGGGTCAGGCTGCCGAACACCAGGCAGGCGATCAGCGTCAGCCACTGGCTTTTCTCCAGCTTGCGCTGGGTGATGAACAAGGTGCCGTAGACCACCAGCGAGCTGATGATCAGCATCGCCGTGGCGCTGTAGATACCACCGACCGTCACACTTTGGCCGGCGATGTCGACGATGCGGGGTTCGATTTTATAGACGATGAAAAACAGGAACAGCGGGATGAAATCGATGAATTGTTTCACAGTGGCAGCCAGAAGCAGGATGTAGCGGCATAATAACAAACATACTTGCCAGCGAAAGCGCCACCTAGAGGTTATTCAGTTCCCGTGGAAATCGACCTGCACTGCCATAGCACGGCTTCCGACGGCGCCCTCGCGCCCGCGGTCCTGGTTGCCCGTGCGCACGAGAAAGGCGTGCGAGTCCTGGCCCTGACCGACCATGACACCCTCGAAGGCCTTGCCGAGGCCCGTGCCGCGGCGGATGCGCTGGGCATGCGGCTGGTCAATGGCGTCGAGTTGTCCTGCACCTGGGGCGGTGCGACCATCCATGTGCTGGGGTATGGGTTTGATGTCAATGCGCCGGTGCTGGTCGAGGCGATCGCCAGGTTGCATGAGGGACGCTGGCTGCGTTCCGAGGAAATCAGCCGCAAGCTGGCCCTCAAGGGCATGCCCGGTGCGCTGGAAGGCGCGCGGGCGATCCAGCAGGAGCTGGGTGACAGCGGCAATGCCCCGGCGCGCCCGCATTTCGCCGACTTCCTGGTCCGCGAAGGGTTCGTCAAGGACCGTGCCGAGGCGTTTCGCAAGTGGCTGGGGGCCGGCAAGCTGGGGGACGTGAAGCTGCACTGGCCGACCCTGGAAGACACCGTCGGCACCCTGCGCGCGGCCGGCGCCTGGGTCAGCCTGGCCCATCCCTGGCACTACGATTTCACCCGCAGCAAGCGCCGCAAGCTGATTGCCGACTATATTCAAGCGGGAGGCCAGGCACTTGAAGTGGTCAACGGGCACCAGCCGGCCGAGCAGGTCGGCAGCCTGGCGATCCTGGCCCGTGAGTTCGGGCTGCTGGTCAGTGCCGGCAGCGACTTCCATGGCCCCGGAGGCTGGTCCGAGATCGGTGAGTACCGCCCGCTTCCCGAAGATCTGCCGCCGCTCTGGTGTCGGTTCAAATATGACCAGCCAACAACCGCACGCGTCTGAACAGGTAGAAAACGTGAGTCAATTTTTCCAGATTCATCCGGAAAACCCGCAGGCGCGCCTGATCAAGCAGGCGGTGGAGATCATTCGCAAGGGTGGGGTGGTGATCTATCCGACCGATTCGTCCTATGCCATCGGTTGCCAGATCGGCGACAAGAATGCGGTCGAGCGTGTACGGCGGTTGCGGCAACTGGACGAAAAGCACAACTTCGCGCTGATCTGTGCCGACCTCTCGCAACTGGGCCTGTTCGCCAAGGTCGACACCGGCCTGTTCCGCCTGCTCAAGGCTCATACACCGGGGCCCTACACCTTTATCCTGAACGCGACCCGGGAAGTGCCGCGGCTGCTGCTGCACCCGAAAAAGCGCACCATCGGCCTGCGTATCCCCAGCCATCCGATTGCCCTGGCGCTGCTGGCCGAGCTGGGCGAACCGCTGATGAGCGTGAGCCTGATCATGCCCGGCGACAGCGATCCGATGATCGATCCCTACGAAATCCGTCAGTTGCTCGAACATCAGGTCGAGCTGATCATCGATGGTGGCTTCGGCGGGATCAAGGCGTCCACCGTGATCAACCTGGCCGATGGCGAGCCGGAAGTGGTGCGGGTCGGTTGCGGCGATCCGGCCCCCTTCATGGTCGAGGCCTGAATGTCCGCCGTTGAAACCGTCGACAGCCAGGCCGGAGCGCAGCAGGAACTGCCATTCGCCATGGTCTATGGCCAGGCGGTCATGGAAATGCCGCTGGACCTGTATATCCCGCCGGATGCCCTGGAGGTCTTCCTCGAAGCCTTCGAAGGCCCGCTGGATTTGCTGCTGTACCTGATCCGCAAGCAGAACATCAATATCCTCGACATTCCTGTGGCGGAAATCACTCGCCAGTACATGGGCTATGTCGAGCTGATGCAGTCGGTGCGCCTGGAACTGGCGGCCGAATACCTGGTGATGGCGGCCATGCTCGCCGAGATCAAGTCGCGGATGCTGCTGCCGCGTTCGGCCGAGGTCGAGGAGGAAGAGGACGACCCGCGTGCCGAACTGATCCGCCGCCTGCAGGAATATGAGCGGTTCAAGGCGGCGGCCGAAGGCATCGATGAGTTGAGCCGGGTGGGGCGCGATGTCGTCGTGCCCAAGCTGGACGCCCCGGAAGCACGGGCGCGCAAATTGTTGCCGGACGTCAGCCTGGAAGAGGTGTTGCTGTCCATGGCCGAGGTGCTGCGCCGTGGCGACATGTTCGAAAGCCATCAGGTCAGCCGTGAGCAACTGTCGACCCGCGAGCGCATGAGCGATGTGCTCGACCGCCTCAAGGGCGGTGGTTTTGTGCCGTTTGTCGAACTGTTCACCGCCGAGGAAGGCAAGCTCGGCGTGGTCGTGACCTTTATGGCGATCCTCGAACTGGTCAAGGAATCCCTGGTCGAGCTGGTGCAGAATGAGCCCTTCGGGGCGATCCATGTGCGGGCCCGAGCCGAATAACGAGCGAATCAATGAACCTGACTGAACCCCGCGAGCTGGCTCCGCTGCTTGAAGCCTTTCTGTTGGCCTCGGGAAAGCCGCAATCCCTGGAACGCCTGTACGAGCTGTTCGAGGAAGCCGAGCGCCCCGAGCCGCCGGTCTTCAAGAAAGCCCTGGCGCTGCTCGCCAAGTCCTGCGATGGCCGCGCCTTCGAACTCAAGGAAGTGGCTTCCGGCTATCGCTTGCAGATTCGCGAGAAGTTCTCGCCCTGGGTCGGTCGGCTCTGGGAAGAGCGCCCGCAGCGTTATTCCCGGGCGATGCTGGAAACCCTGGCGCTGATCGCCTATCGCCAGCCGATTACCCGGGGCGAGATCGAGGATGTACGTGGGGTGGCGGTCAACAGCCAGATCGTCAAGACCCTGTTGGAGCGTGAATGGATCCGGGTGGTCGGTTATCGCGAGGTGCCGGGCAAGCCGGCGATGTTCGCCACCACCAAGGCCTTTCTCGACCACTTCAATCTGAAGAACCTCGACGATCTGCCGCCGCTGGCGGAACTGCGCGAACTGGAGCCGGACCCGGTGCTCGACTTCGAGGACGCGCCGGTGCCCGAAAGCCTGCAAGCCCTGGCCGATGCCAGCGCCGATCCGGAAACGGTGGAAGAGCCAAAGGAAGAAACCAGCTTCCATACCCTGCTGCTGGAACTGGACTCGATGGAAGAAGGTATCAAGACCGACTTCGACGATTTGCTCAGGGATGGCGAAAGCCCGCTGCCGAGCGGGGAGTTCCAGGAAGAACCGGGACTGGAGCTGTCTGGGGAGGTCGAGGAGCCTGAGGCAGTCGAGACGCTTGAGGACCCGGAACCTGACCTGGGCGCCGACGTTGTGCCTGATGAGCCGGAGGAGGATCTGGTCGGTGCCGCCGAAGCCCGCGAACGCCTTCTGGCCGCGGTTGCCGCGCTGGACGCCGCCGCCCGGCCCGAACTGAGCGACGAAGAGGCGGAGGCCCAGGCCCTGGCCGAAGCCATCGAGAATGAACGGCGCCAGTGGGAAGATTGATTTTCCATGTGGGGGCGGCGCTCCCACAAACTGCTACTCTCTGATGCGCAACGCCGCAGATCCGCGTATGATTCGCGACCCTTCGACGATCCCATCGTCCAGAACAGGTTTTTTATCTCTTCAGGCCAAGCCTGAATCGACACACCGGGAGGTGCCCAGATGAGTGACAACGATCAGAAAGACAACCAGGAAATCGGTCCGGCAGGCGAAAAGCTGCAGAAGGTCCTCGCCCGCATCGGCGTCGGCTCGCGCCGCGACGTGGAAGGCTGGATCAGCAAAGGCCGGATCAAGGTCAATGGTAAAGATGCCACCCTTGGCCAGCGCGTCGACCTGCACGATGCCATCACCATTGATGGCAAGGTCATCAAGCGCGAAGAAGCGGCCGAATCGGTTCGCCGCGTGATCATGTACAACAAACCCGACGGCGAAATCTGCACCCGTGACGACCCGGAAGGGCGCCCGACCGTGTTCGACAAGCTGCCGCGTCCGAAAGAAGGCCGCTGGATCAATATCGGCCGCCTGGACATCAACACCACCGGCTTGCTGATGTTCACCACCGACGGTGAGCTGGCCAACCGCCTGATGCACCCGTCCTACGAGATGGACCGTGAATACGCGGTGCGTGTGCGTGGTGAAGTCGACGACGAGATGATCGAGCGGCTCAAGGCCGGCGTGGTCCTCGAAGACGGCCCGGCGAAGTTCACCGACATCCAGCAGGCGCCGGGTGGCGAAGGCTTCAACCATTGGTACCACTGCGTGGTGATGGAAGGTCGCAACCGCGAAGTCCGTCGCCTGTGGGAGTCCCAGGGCCTGGTGGTCAGCCGCCTCAAGCGTGTGCGTTTCGGCCCGGTGTTCCTGAACTCCGACCTGCCGATGGGCCGCTGGCGTGAAATGACCCAGTACGAGGTCGATGTCCTCAGTGCCGAGGTCGGCCTGACGCCGGTGGCGATGCCGCAGTTGAATGCCAAGAGCAAGGACAAGCTGGAGCGGATGCAGCGCAAATCCTCGCGTCCGATGGGCAAGACCGAACGCGTGCGCACCTTGCGTCCGGCCAACGGTGCAGCGGCTGGCGCCGAACGCACCTCGCGCGAGCCGCAGATCGAGGGCGAGCGTCCGGCCCGCAAGCCGGCCCCTCGCCAGGACGGTGAGCGCGCACCCCGTGCGCCACGTCCGGCTGGCCGTGGCGAGTCGCGCGGGACGCCGGTGGCGGATCGTCCGGTGGACAGCAAACGTCCGGCCAAGCCGGCACCGAAGTCCAAGCGTCCGGGCGTCGGCCTGGTGGACAAGGATGCCCCGTCGGGCAAGCGTCGTGGTGCCCCGGCCGGTTCCGGTCAGCGTCCAGGGTTCGGCCGACGCAAGCCGGAATAAGCGCTGAGCGCCCTGCTGGAACGGAAAACGCCAATCAGTGATTGGCGTTTTTTTTTGCCCGGACGCTGATCGTTCCTACGCTGTGCGTGGGAACGATCAGCGATCATTTTTTTGATGGGCTTGTGTGGCAAGTTTTCGTGACATGCCGTCAGGAAGATTTTACGTATTTACCGGCCAAGTCCCCTGAAAACATTGGCTTTGACGCCTTGTAAGGAATAATTGCCGAGGTCGCGGGCGACCGGGCTTTTTCCTTCTGCCCGTCCCCTTGTCCCCCGGCACCGGTAACGGTGTGATGCGCCCATGCCTGCCGGTGCTGGCCTGGCGGTGTACAATGCGCGGCGTTTTAACTGTGACCCAACTGCGTACCCGCGCATTTTGTGCTGTCCGGCGGCTGCCTTGCGATGCCCCGAAGGCCAAGACACTCAAGGCTATCCGCCTTGTTCACTCCATCGCGCCACAAGCGTGATGGGTTCGATTTCGTCACAGATAAAAACAAACAGGTGACGCATGACCCCTGATACACCCCTTGCTTCGGGCGAGCTGAAACGCGGCCTGAAAAATCGTCATATCCAATTGATCGCTCTCGGCGGCGCCATCGGCACGGGCCTGTTCCTCGGTTCCGCCGGGGTGCTGAAATCCGCCGGTCCGTCGATGATCCTCGGCTACGCGATCTGTGGCTTCATTGCCTTCATGATCATGCGCCAACTGGGCGAGATGATCGTCGAGGAGCCAGTAGCCGGTTCCTTCAGTCACTTCGCCCACAAGTACTGGGGCGGTTTCGCCGGTTTCCTGTCGGGCTGGAACTGCTGGATCCTTTACATCCTGGTGGGTATGTCGGAGCTGACCGCGGTCGGCAAGTACATCCACTACTGGTGGCCGGAGGTTCCGACCTGGGTCTCGGCGGCGGCGTTCTTCGTGCTGATCAACCTGATCAACCTGGCCAACGTCAAGGTCTTCGGTGAGGCGGAGTTCTGGTTCGCAATCATCAAGGTGGTGGCCATCGTCGGCATGATCGCCCTTGGCAGCTACCTGCTGGTCAGCGGCCACGGCGGCCCGCAAGCCTCGGTGAGCAACCTGTGGGAGCACGGCGGGTTCTTCCCCAATGGCGTCAGCGGCCTGGTCATGGCCATGGCGATCATCATGTTCTCCTTCGGTGGCCTGGAAATGCTCGGCTTTACCGCGGCGGAGGCCGACAAGCCGAAAACCGTGATTCCCAAGGCGATCAACCAGGTGATCTACCGGATCCTGATTTTCTACATCGGCGCGTTGGTCGTGCTGCTGTCGCTGACCCCCTGGGACAGCCTGCTGACCACCCTGAACGCCTCCGGCGACGCCTACAGCGGCAGCCCGTTCGTCCAGGTGTTCTCGATGCTGGGCAGCAATACCGCCGCGCATATCCTCAACTTCGTGGTCCTGACCGCGGCGCTCTCGGTATACAACAGCGGCACCTACTGCAACAGCCGCATGCTGCTGGGCATGGCCGAGCAGGGCGATGCGCCGAAGGCGCTGGCCAGGATCGACAAGCGCGGTGTGCCGGTGCGTTCGATCCTCGCTTCGGCGCTGGTGACCTTCGTGGCCGTGGTGATGAACTATCTGATCCCGCAGCATGCCCTGGAGCTGCTGATGTCGCTGGTGGTCGCGACCCTGGTGATCAACTGGGCGATGATCAGCTACTCGCACTTCAAGTTCCGCCAGCACATGAACCGTACGCAACAGACGCCGCTGTTCAAGGCGCTCTGGTACCCCTACGGCAACTATGTCTGCCTGGCGTTCGTAGTGTTCATCCTTGGCATCATGCTGATGATCCCGGGCATCCAGATCTCGGTGTACGCGATTCCGGTGTGGCTGGCGTTCATGTGGGTCTGCTACGGCATCAAGAACAAGCGCAGTGCCCAGCAGGCCATGTTGGCGGCCGAACCGTCGCTGAAGTAGGCAACGCGGCTGTCAGACAAACCCGGCCCTGTGCCGGGTTTGTTATTTCGGTATCCTGAACACCCTGACGTCGGACGCTTTCCACATGCTGGTGATTTCCAACAACGTGCACCTGCCGGATGCCGAGATCGAGCTGACGGCCATCCGTGCCCAGGGCGCCGGCGGGCAGAACGTCAACAAGGTGTCCAGCGCGGTGCACCTGCGTTTCGATATTCCGGCCTCGTCCCTGCCGCCGTTCTACAAGGAGCGCCTGTTGGCCCTGCGTGACAGTCGCATCACCAGTGACGGGGTGATCGTGATCAAGGCTCAGCAATACCGGACGCAGGAGCAGAACCGCGCGGACGCCCTGGAGCGCCTGGTGGAGTTGATCCTGGCGGCGACGAAAGTCGAGAAGAAACGCCGTCCGACCAAGCCGACACTGGGTTCGAAGAAGCGCCGGCTGGAGAGCAAGAACCAGCGCGGGGCGATCAAGGCCGGGCGTGGCAAGGTCGATTTCTAGATTCGGCCAGTGTGGGAGCCGGCTTGCCGGCGAAGAGGTCCCTGAGGCAGGTAGTGATCATCCGACCGCCATCGCCGGCAAGCCGGCTCCCACAGGGGGCAGGGGGCTCTTGAGAGGGGCGGCCAGATTCAGGTCTTGTCCCGCAACGCGCGCTGTTTGGGTGTCTGGAGGTAGAGATAAACGCTCAGCAGCAACCCGCAAAGTGCGGCCAGCGCGGCGAACAGGAAGATCGAGGCAAAGCCGAAGCCGGCCGCGATCGCGCCCACCAGTGGCCCGGTGATCCCCAGCGACAGGTCGATAAACAGCGAGTAAGCCCCCACCGCCGCGCCACGGCTGGAAGCCGGTACCAGGTTGACCGCCTCGACACCCAGTGCCGGGAACACCAGCGAGAAGCCGAAGCCGCTCAGCGCCGCGCCCGCCAGGGCCCATTGGGCGTCCGGTGCCAGCCATAGCAGCAACAGGCCCAGGGTTTCCACCGACAGGCAGGCAATCGCCACGCGAAAACCGCCGAGGCGGTTGATCAGGTTGCCGAACAGCAGTCGTGCGCAGATAAAGCTGGCGCCGAACAGGCTCAGGCACAGCACGGCGTTGCTCCAGTGCTGGGTGGCGTAGTACAGGGTGATAAAGGTCGCGATGGTGCCAAAACCAATAGAACCCAGCGCCAATCCGGTGCCATGGGGCAGGACACGGCCGAGCACATGCAGGAAGGGCAGGCGCTCGCCGGCGACGATCGGTGCCGGCTGTTTTGGCCAGGCCAGCACGAAGCCGAGTATAGACAGCAGCAGGATGCTTGCGCCCATGCTCCACAGTCCCAACTGGTTGACCAGCCATACCCCCAGCGGTGCGCCGACGGCCAGGGCGCCGTAACTGGCGATGCCGTTCCAGGAAATCACCTTGGCGGTGTTCTGTGCCCCGACCCGACCGATGCCCCAGCCGATGACGCCGGAGCCCACCAGGCTTTCCGTGGCGCCCAGTACCAGGCGCCCGACAAACAGGCTGACCAGGCTAAGGATCGGCAGTGCGTGGAGAAAGCTTGGCAGCAGCATGAAGATGCCACTCAGGCCGCATCCGGCCATGCCGTACAGAACCGCGCGCTTGCTGCCCAGGTTGTCGATGATCCGGCTGGCGTAGGGGCGACTGAGGACCGTGGCCAGGTACTGCACGCTGATCACCAGGCCGGCGATCACCGTACCGAAGCCCAGTTCGTTATGGACATAGCCCGGCAGCACGGCCAGTGGGATGCCGATGTTCAGATAGCCGATAAAGGTAAGCAGGACGATGGAGACGACTTGCAGCGTGACCGCGAGCGGGCGCTGGGTTTCTGGCGAAGGCAAAACGGGCACCCTGGCAGCGAATAAGAAAGGTAGGTTGCTTATGATAGCGGCGGGAGGTGGCTTGCAGGGTGTTGAATCGAAAAAAATACCGGGCGGTGAGCGCTCAGGATTGGGCGGGAGCCAACAGTCGGGTGGTGACCAGGGCGGCCAGGGCATTTTCCTGATTGCCGAAACGGACGAGCAGGACGGCCTGTTTTTCCGGGCTGAGATTATTCCACAGCTCGATCATCTTTTCGGCGGTGCCGATCAGTACGCTGGCTTGGGTTTCGTCGAAGGTGTCGGTCACGGCGTGGGTCCGGGGGCGCGAGGGCTGTGTCTGGCTGTGTGAAAAACACCAGGAGCGGTTTTTCACACGGCCAGCGTTTCAGGCGTTTCAGTCTTTGCTGTCGGCCTTGAGGCTTTCTGCGGCCTCGGTCTTTTCAGGCTGTTGGGCACTGGCTTGTTGCGGGGCTTTCTGCTCAGTCTCGTGCAGGCTTGGGAAGGGGAAGTTGGGTATCTCGTGCATCGTCGTCGCTCCTCGCAAGGTCTGTTTTTTAAATCGCTGGGTAGATCCGCGCTTTTAAAAAGCCTGGGCAGGATACAGCAGTACAAATGACAGAAAGATTTTTATCTGCCCGGTGGCGGGTTATTGATTCGATCGTTCCCACGCGGAGCGTGGGAGCGATCATCATCGACTAGCAGACCGCGGCAATCGCCTCGGCCAGTGCGGCCAGGCGGGTTGCATCGATGCCGGCGACGTTGGCCCGGCCGGAGCTGACCATGTACACGCTGTACTCATCGCGCAGGCGCTTGACCTGGGCGGGTGAGAGGCCGGTGTAGGAGAACATCCCGCGTTGCACGCCGATATGCGCGAAGCGCTGCGCCAGGCCATGGGGTTGCAGGGCTTCGACCAGGCCGCTGCGCAACTGCGCGATGCGCAGGCGCATGGCTTCCACTTCGTCGGCCCACAGGCTTTTCAGCTGGGGATCGGCAAGGATGGTCATGACCACCGCCGCGCCATGATCCGGCGGGTTGGACCAGAGGTTGCGGGCGACGGCGGCCAGCTGGCTGCGTACGTCCAGCAGCTTGTCGGCATCGGCGGTGCAGACGATCAGTGCGCCGGTGCGCTCGCGGTACAGGCCGAAGTTCTTCGAGCAGGAGCTGGTGATCAGTACTTCCGGCAGCTCCCGGGCGAAGAGACGCACGGCCCAGGCATCCTGCTCCACGCCATCGCCAAAGCCCTGGTAGGCGAAATCGATCAACGGCAACAGCTCACGACGGCGGACGATATCCAGCACCTTGTACCAGTCGTCGTGGGACAGATCGAAACCGGTCGGGTTGTGGCAGCAAGCGTGCAACAGCACCACGTCACCCTGGGGAACCTGCTCCAGGGCGGCCAGCATGCCGTCGATGTCCAGGCGGTTGTCGGCGTCGACGTAAGGGTAGTGGCTGATCTTCAGGCCGGCGGCGGCGAAGATGGTTTCGTGGATCGGCCAGGTCGGATCGCTGAGCCAGATGCCGCGCCCCGGCAGGCAGTGGGCGATAAAGTCCGCGCTCAGGCGCAAGGCACCGGTGCCGCCCGGCGTCTGGGTGGCACCGACGCGCTGGCCGGCGATCAGCGGCGAGTCGGCGCCCATGACCAGTTCGGTCAACAGGCTGCCGAAGCGCAGGTCGCCATGGCCGCCGATATAGGACTTGGTCATCTGCCCGTCCACCAGCTTCTGCTCGGCCAGCTTGACCGACTGCAGGATCGGCGTCAGGCCCTGGGCGTCCTTGTAGACCCCCACACCGAGGTCGAACTTGGCCGGGTTGGGGTCCTGGGCATAAGCCTCCAGCAAACCGAGAATCGGATCGCCAGGAACGCGCGCGATGGCGGTGAAATGCATTATTTACGGCCCTCGGCGGATTTGCTGACCTCGTCAGTGCGTGCCGCCATGATGAAATCGTTACGGTGCAGACCCTTGATCGAGTGGCTCCACCAGGTCACGGTGACTTTGCCCCACTCGGTCAGCAGGCCCGGATGATGACCTTCGGCTTCGGAGATTTCGCCGACGGCATTGGTGAAGGCCAGGGCGAACTTGAAGTTCTTGAACAGGTAGACCTTCTCCAACTGCATGATGCCGTCGCGAACTTCGATATTCCAGTCCGGAATCTGTTTGATCAATACCGGCAGTTCTTCGTCGCTGACCTGTGGGGCATCGGCGCGGCAGGCTTCGCAGTGGGCTTGGTTCAAGGCGTTCATGGTGTATTCCTGTGCTCGTTTTTGTTCGGTGGACGCCACTCGACCACGCTAGGGGAAAATGCGCGGACGAGAAAGGCTCAGGTAGTGGCAAAAGCCGCGGATCAGGCGGCCTTGGGTTTGGGCGGAAATTTCGGGGCGTGCAGACCCAGCTTCATCCCTTGCTCGACCATGCCCATGATGTCCTCGTGGGCCAGGTCGAACAACCGCTTGAGGTTCGGCAGCGTGAAGTAAACCGGCTGCAGGATGTCGATGCGATAAGGGGTGCGCATGGCTTCCAGCGGATCGAATGGTTGGTGCTCGGGCGTGTCGGACAGGCTGTACACCGTCTCCTTGGGCGAGGAGAGAATACCGCCGCCATAGATGCGCCGGCCTTGTGGGGTGTCCACCAGGCCGAACTCGATGGTCATCCAGTACAGGCGCGCCAGGTACACCCGTTGTTCCTTGCTGGCCTGCAGGCCGAGCTTGCCGTAGGTGTGGGTGAATTCGGCGAACCAGGGATTGGTCAACAGCGGGCAGTGGCCGAAGATCTCGTGGAAGATGTCCGGTTCCTGCAAGTAGTCCAGTTCTTCTTCGGTGCGAATGAAGGTGGCCACCGGAAACTGCTTGTTGGCCAGCAATTCAAAGAAGGTCTGGAAGGGGATCAGTGCCGGTACCCGGGCCACCTGCCAGCCGGTGGTGGCTGCCAGGACAGCGTTGATTTCGCTCAGTTGCGGAATCCGGTCATGGGGCAGGCCGAGCTTTTCGATGCCGTCCAGGTATTCCTGGCACGCGCGCCCCTCGATCACTTTCAGTTGACGGGTGATCAGGGTATTCCACACCGCATGTTCGGCGGGCGGGTAGTCGATAAACCCTTGCGCATCGGGCTCGCGAGCCACGTATTGCGTCTGCTTCATACAACTCTCCTGCTAGAGGGATCATTCTTGTTATGTCCAGCGTTGTCCCTAGTGTTGACCCGCGGGAGGAGGAAATGCATCGGGGTGGGCGGCCTCTGTGACCGGCGTCGCGCGGTCAATTCGTAAAGTATTCGTTACGAGTTTCGGTTTTTATCGAGAGGACGGGGCTTGTACGTGATAGCGAAGTCGATATCTGTCACGTAATCTTTACGAAAAACTGCGGGGCAACGGAAAAAGTTGTCCGGAATCGGGCTGAAATACTCTCGATGACGCAGCCCCGACCACCTTCCTGGGTCTTTCCATGCGTATCAAAGTGCATTGCCAGAACCGCATCGGCATCCTTCGCGACATTCTCAATCTGCTGGTGGACTACGGCATCAACGTGGCCCGGGGCGAGGTCGGCGGCGACCAGGGCAATGCCATCTACCTGCATTGCCCGAACCTGATCAACCTGCAGTTCCAGGCCCTGCGACCGAAGTTCGAGACCATTGCCGGCGTCTTTGGTGTGAAGCGGGTCGGGCTGATGCCCAGCGAACGTCGGCATATGGAACTCAATGCGTTGCTGGGGGCACTGGAGTTCCCGGTGCTGTCCATCGACATGGGTGGCTCGATTGTCGCGGCCAACCGTGCGGCGGCGCAGTTGCTCGGGGTGCGGGTCGACGAGGTGCCGGGGATTGCCTTGTCCCGCTACGCACCGGACTTCGACCTGCCGGAACTGGTGCGGGCCAACAAATCGCGGATCAATGGCCTGCGGGTCAAGGTCAAGGGTGACATCTTTCTGGCGGATATCGCCCCCCTGCAGTCGGAACACGACGACAGCGAGGCGATGGCGGGTGCGGTGTTGACGCTGCACCGCGCCGATCAGCTCGGCGAGCGGATCTATAACGTGCGCAAGCAGGAGTTGCGCGGCTTCGACAGTATTTTCCAGAGCTCGCGGGTGATGGCGGCGGTGGTGCGTGAAGCCCGGCGCATGGCGCCGCTGGATGCACCGCTGCTGATCGAGGGCGAGACCGGCACCGGCAAGGAACTGTTGGCGCGCGCCTGTCACCTGGCCAGTCCGCGTGGCCAGGCGCCATTGATGGCACTTAATTGTGCCGGGTTGCCGGAGTCGATGGCCGAAACCGAGTTGTTCGGTTATGGCCCTGGTGCCTTTGAGGGCGCGCGTGCGGAAGGCAAGCTCGGGCTGTTGGAGTTGACGGCCGGCGGGACGCTGTTTCTTGACGGTGTCGGCGAGATGAGCCCGCGCCTGCAGGTCAAGTTACTGCGCTTTCTGCAGGATGGCGGTTTCCGTCGGGTGGGCAGTGACGAGGAGGTTTATCTCGATGTGCGGGTGATCTGCGCGACCCAGGTTGATCTGTCGGAGTTGTGTGCCCGGGGCGAGTTTCGCCAGGATCTGTATCACCGGCTCAATGTCCTGTCGCTGCATATCCCGCCCCTGCGCGAATGCCTGGACGGCCTGACGCCGCTGGTGGAGCACTTCCTCGATCAGGCCAGCCGGCAGATCGGTTGTCCATTGCCGAAACTGGCACCGGCGGCAATGGAGCGCCTGAGTCATTACCACTGGCCGGGAAATGTCCGGCAATTGGAAAACGTGCTGTTCCAGGCGGTTTCGTTATGTGAAGGCGGATTGGTCAAGGTCGAGCATATTCGCCTGCCGGATTACGGCGTGCGCCAGCCCCTGGGGGATTTTTCCCTGGAGGGCGGGTTGGACGAGATTGTCGGGCGATTCGAGAAGGCGGTGCTGGAACGCTTGTATTCGGAGCATCCGAGCAGTCGTTTGCTGGGCAAGCGGTTGGGCGTTTCCCATACCACCATTGCCAACAAGCTGAAGGCCCATGATGTCGGCAGGCTGGAGTAGGCATGAGTAGGGGCGGCGTCCTGATGGACTCCGTCCCCACACAGATCCCATACCTTAATCAGATGTGGAAGTAACCCACGCACGAGTCAAACGGCAGGCGCTTGAGCTCGATCTTGTTCATGTCGAATACTTCGCGCAAGGCCTTGGTTTCGCCCGGGAAGTTACGGTAGGCAACTTCGTCGAGGACCACGATGGCACCCTTGGGCATGTACGGCAGGAAGGTTTCCAGCGCGACCTTGGTCGGCTCGTACAGGTCGGTGTCGAGGATCAGCATGGCCACCACCAGGTCCGGGCGGGTCTTGACGAACTCCGGCACGGTCTTGCAGATATCGCCTTTTACCAGCTCGCAGCGTGGAATGCGGTTGACCGGGCGCAGCAGGTCGTTGGCATTGATCATGTCCTGGATCAGCGACTGGTCAGTATCGGAGAACATGGTCTCGTTGATATCGGCGGGGTCTTCATCCTTGTTGATGCTGGTGAAGCCTTCGAAGGTGTCGAAGCCGACGATCGAGCGGTTGATCGCGTAGGGTTCGAGGATCATCGAAAGGTGCATGTAGAGCATCAGCGAGTTGCCCTTGTACACGCCGCACTCGACGATCGCGCCGGGGATGTCCATGACCTTCTTGAACAGCTCCATACGCGACAGCGCGGCGGTCACGTTGATGCGGTTGGCGAAGACGAACGGTGCGTCGGCCACATACTCGGCATCGACCCGCTTGAGCACGCCGGCGCGGGTTTCGTTGTATTCGGCTTCGGCAGGCGTAAGGCGGCGCTTGGTCATTGGTAGATTCCTTGGAAATTCGAGAAGTCGTGGGCGTGGAAGTAATCTTTGAAACCGGCCCCGACGTCCGGACAGGCGCTGTCGACGTTCGGCGCGCCGCGCTTGTGTAGCAGGTCGTCGAGGTGCATCAGGCGGAAGTCCACGCTGAAGCGGGTCTGTTCGGTGTAGTTGGGCACGGTGCCGTGCAGGTGCGAACCGGAGAAGGTCAGGATCTCGCCGGTGTTGCCGGCAATGCGGACTTCCGACGAGCTGTCGATGTCGGCCAGCGGCACCGGGTGCACGCGTACCTCTTCGGTCAGGTTGTCCTTGGCCTTGTGCCGCTGGTTGTTGATCCAGTCGTTCAGGCTCCAGTCCTTCGAGGTGTTCAGCACCGGCTTGTCGAAGTAGCCGGCGTTGATCATCATCGTCTGTTCCGGTGCGATGGTGTAGACCGGCATCCAGGTGTTGATCTGGCAGTCGACACTGCCATACCAGGTGTCGCGGTGCGGTTTGTAGGCGTAGCTGACACCGGCGTGCAGGTAGTTGTAGTTGGGCACGACGCGCAGGCGTGGCACGTCGAAAATATACTCGCGTGGGTCCAGGCCGACCTCATGGATAAAAGCGAGGATCAGATCCTTGACGCGCTGACTGTTGGTGAACTGGCCCTTGAGGCGGGTCACCCGGCTGACGAATTCTTCGACCGCCATCATCTTGTGCAGGGACTGGTGATCGGTTTCACCGTCGAACGCTGCCGTGATGCTTTCCTTGGCGAAGCCACAGAGTTCCTTGGCCGTCGCCAAGTGGGTGTCCAGGAATACCGATCCTGAATAGATGGCTTCTTTGAAATCGGCCTTTTTCTGCAGCTGGTTGATGTACAGGTTCACGGTAGCCCTCCTGAATACTGTGGCTAATCTAGGTGTCGGCAGCACCTTGGCAAACTGAAATCAGTCACTTTCTCAAGGGGCTTGCAAGGTCCGTTCCTGATCGACGCATTGACGCATGATTGATGGGCAGGCTGACCGATACTTGCCGCCAGCGGCATAACTCCGCCGTTTTTTCGTCTCTTCTCAACACCTTGAAACCCTGGAAAGATCACCGGAGTCCCGGCCGGCCTGGGCCTTGTCGCCAGGAAAGCAAGTTGGTTCGGAAATTGCTAGGGCTCTCGCAGTACAGCGGTGGGCGGCAAACGTCCGTCAGAAAGAGGAAAGACTGTGGACAAGTACCTTTACGTGGCAATGACCGGCGCCAGCCAGAATGCTCTGGCGCAAAAGGCTCATGCCAACAATCTGGCGAACATCTCTACCAGCGGCTTTCAGCGTGATCTGGAGCAGGCACGTTCGATGCCGGTGTTCGGTGACGTCTTTCCGGCGCGTGCGTTTGCCATGTCCGAGCGGCCGGCAACCGATTTCTCTCCGGGTGCGATGCAGCAAACCGGGCGTGATCTTGACGTGGCCGTAGGCGGCGACGGCTGGGTGGCGGTGCAGGCTCCCGACGGCAGCGAAGGCTACGTGCGCACCGCGAGCATGAATATTGACGCGTTGGGCGTGTTGCGTGCCGGCAACGGCATGCCGGTAATGGGCAATGCCGGGCCGATCGCCGTGCCGCCCGAGTCGAAGGTCGAAGTGGGCGAGGATGGCACCATCAGTATCCGCGCCATGGGTGAAGGCCCACGTGTGATCGCCGTGGTCGACCGCATCAAGCTGGTCAACCCGGACCTGAAGAACATGACCAAGGGCCTGGACGGGATGATCCACACCAAGGACGGCCAGCCGGCGGTGGCCGATGCCAACGTCAAGCTGGTCTCCGGCTTCCTCGAGGCGAGCAACGTCAACGCCGTCGAGGAAATGACCTCGGTGCTGGCCTTGTCCAAGCAGTTCGAGCTGCATATCAAAATGATGAACACCGCCAAAGACGATGACCAGGCAATGGCTCGGGTCTTGCAGATCAGCTAATCACCACAACGTAGCGCCGTAAAACAGGCGCGCGAAGGAGAACAGAATGCTTCCGGCACTATGGGTTGCAAAAACAGGTTTGGCGGCGCAAGACACCAACCTGACCACCATTTCCAACAACCTGGCCAACGTCTCGACCACCGGCTTCAAACGTGATCGCGCCGAATTCCAGGACCTGCTGTACCAGATCAAACGCCAGCCTGGCGCCCAATCGACCCAGGACAGCGAACTGCCGTCGGGTCTGCAACTGGGTACCGGTGTGCGGATCGTCGGCACGCAGAAGAACTTTGCCGCCGGCAGCCTGCAGACCACTGATCAACCGCTGGACATGGCGGTCAATGGTCGTGGTTTCTTCCAGATCCTGCAACCGGACGGCACCACGGCCTACACCCGTGACGGTACTTTCCACCTGGACAACACTGGCCAGATCGTCACCGCCAGCGGCTTTGCCCTGGAGCCGGCGATCGTCATCCCGAACAACGCCCAGACCTTCACCGTGGGCAAGGACGGCACCGTCTCGATCACCGTCGCCGGCAACCCGGCTTCGCAAGTGATCGGCAACCTGCAGACCGCCGACTTCATCAACCCGGCCGGCCTGCAGGCCGTGGGCGGCAACCTGTTCCTGGAAACCGCCGCCAGTGGCGCGCCGCAGGTCGGTACGCCGGGGCTCAACGGTTTCGGTACTACCGAGCAGAGCACCCTGGAAACGTCGAACGTCAGCACCGTGGAAGAGATGGTCAACATGATCACTACCCAGCGTGCCTACGAAATGAACTCCAAGGTGATTTCCACCGCCGACCAGATGCTCTCGTTCGTCGCGCAGAATCTGTAATCAAGTCTATGAGGCGGCCTGAGGGTCGCCTGCAACACCATGAGGTAAGGGTCATGAATCGGTTGTTTTCTGTTCTCGCGCTGAGTGGGATTGCTGCGCTGGCGGGGTGTGTGAGCCCGCCGCCCAAGCCCAATGACCCCTACTATGCGCCGGTGTTGCCGCGTACCCCTTTGCCGTCGGCAGCGAACAACGGTTCGATCTACCAGGCCGGCTTCGAGCAGAACCTGTATGGCGACCGCAAGGCATTCCGGGTCGGTGACATCATCACCATCACCCTGAACGAGGCGACCCAGGCCAGCAAGAACGCGACCTCCAACCTGTCGAAGAAAAGTGCCACGAATATAGGCCTGACTTCGTTGTTTGGCAGCACGCCCAACACCAACAACCCGTTGGGCAGTGGCGACCTGAGCCTGAGCGCCGGCTACAGTGGCACCCGTGCCACCGACGGCTCGGCCAAGGCCGGTCAGAGCAACAGCCTGACCGGTTCGATCACCGTCACCGTGGCCGATGTGTTGCCCAACGGCATCATCGCGGTACGTGGCGAGAAGTGGATGACCCTCAATACCGGCGATGAACTGGTACGGATTGCCGGTCTGGTCCGGGCCGACGACATCTCCACCGATAACACTGTTCCATCCACCCGGGTGGCCGATGCGCGCATCACCTATTCGGGGACCGGCTCCTTTGCCGATACGAGCCAGCCGGGTTGGTTCGACCGTTTCTTCCTCAGCCCGCTCTGGCCTTTCTAGGTGCCGATGACCATGTTCAACTTCAAGCATCTGATGGCGGCTGTGCTGCTCATGTCTACCGCTCTCGGTGCGCAGGCCGAGCGCTTGAAGGACATCGCCAGTATTTCCGGTGTGCGTAACAACCAGTTGATCGGTTACGGCCTGGTGGTCGGCCTCAACGGCTCGGGTGACCAGACCACCCAGACCCCGTTCACCCTGCAGACTTTCAACAACATGCTGTCGCAGTTCGGCATCAAGGTGCCGCCGGGCTCCGGCAACGTGCAGTTGAAAAACGTCGCGGCGGTATCGATCAGCGCCGATCTGCCGGCGTTCGCCAAGCCGGGGCAGGTGGTGGATATCACCGTCTCGTCCATCGGTAACGCCAAGAGCCTGCGTGGTGGCACCCTGTTGATGACGCCGCTGAAAGGGATCGACGGTAATGTCTACGCCATCGCCCAGGGCAACCTGGTGGTGGGGGGCTTCGATGCCTCGGGCGCCGACGGTTCGAAGATCACCGTCAACGTTCCGTCGGCCGGTCGTATTCCCGGTGGCGCTTCCGTCGAACGTGCGGTGCCGAGTGGTTTCAACCAGGGCAACAGCCTGACCCTGAACCTCAACCGTTCCGACTTCACCACGGCCAAGCGCATCGTCGACAAGATCAACGACATGCTCGGCCCTGGCGTGGCACAGGCCATCGATGGCGGTTCGATCCGGGTCACCGCGCCACTGGATCCGAGCCAGCGCGTCGACTACCTGTCGATCCTGGAAAACCTTGAGGTCGATCCGGGGCAGGCGGTGGCGAAGGTCATCATCAATTCGCGTACCGGCACCATTGTGATCGGCCAGAACGTCAAGGTCTCGCCGGCGGCGGTGACCCACGGCAGCCTGACGGTGACCATCACCGAAGACCCGATCGTCAGCCAGCCGGGCCCGCTGTCCAATGGCACCACGGCAGTGGTCCCGCGTTCGCGGGTCAATGCCCAGCAGGAAGCCAAGCCGATGTTCAAGTTCGGTCCGGGCACGACCCTGGACGAGATCGTCCGGGCGGTGAACCAGGTGGGGGCGGCGCCAGGCGACCTGATGGCGATCCTCGAAGCCTTGAAGCAGGCCGGCGCGCTGCAAGCCGACCTGATCGTGATCTGAGGCCGTTTCCATGGTGGATATTCGCAAGAGCGGGATCGTCAGTACCAGCGACTCGGGGGCCTATACCGACCTCAATCGCCTGAACAACCTGAAGGTCGGCGATCGCAACAGCGACGGCAACCTGCGCAAGGTCGCGCAGGAATTCGAGTCGCTGTTTCTCAGCCAGATGCTCAAGTCCATGCGTTCGGCCACCGAAGTGCTGGGCCAGGACAATCCGCTCAATACCCCGGCGGCCAAGCAATACCAGGAAATGTATGACCAGCAACTGGCGGTGACCATGTCCCGCCAGGGGGGTGGTATCGGTCTGGCCGACGTGTTGATGCGCCAGATGTCCAAGGAGAAATCCACCCGGCCATCGGACAGCGGGCTCAAGGTCGGACCGCCTGCGGGCGCGGTCGAGACTCCGGTCGAGACGCCGATTGCCGCGGGCACCACGACAGCGACGCCGGGGTCGCCGTTCCTGCGTTCCAACGGCCAGCACGCGTTGTGGGCGTCGCGAGTGGGTACCCACAACGCGACTGACGGCACCCTGCGCAACGATGTGGCAAAACTCAATTCGCGGCGCCTGGCGTTGCCGAGCAAGCTGGCCGATCGCCTGTTGGCCGGGCTGGTCCCGTCGGTCGATGGCGCCCAGGCTGCACAGGCCAGGAACGTGCTGCCGCAACGGAGCCCTGCCGGCGGCGACACCGTGGTCAATGGTGACTGGCTTGCCGTACCGACCGGGGGGATGCAGGTCTATGGCCGTGCCATGGCCCAGCCGCCGCTGGCGCCGGCCAGGCGTGCGTTCAGTTCCCAGGATGAATTTGTCGCGACCATGCTGCCCATGGCGCAGCAGGCGGCCCAGCGAATCGGTGTCGACCCGCGTTACCTGGTGGCCCAGGCGGCCCTGGAAACCGGCTGGGGCAAGTCGGTCATGCGCCAGCAGGACGGCAGCAGCAGTCATAACCTGTTCGGCATCAAGACCGGCAGCAGTTGGCAGGGGCCGCAGGCCCGGGCGATCACCAGCGAATTCAGGAATGGGCAGATGGTCAAGGAGACGGCGGACTTCCGTTCCTACGCCTCTTACCAGGACAGCTTCCACGATCTGGTGACGATGCTGCAAAGCAATAATCGCTATCAAGATGTGCTGAAGTCGGCCGATAACCCAGAACAGTTTGTACGTGAGCTGCAAAAGGCCGGGTATGCAACCGACCCGGACTACGCCAGCAAGATTTCGCAAATAGCAAAAACGATGAAGAGCTACCAGAACTACGCTGCGGCGGGCGCTTCCACGAATTTATAAGGTCATGAATCATGAGTCTGCTCAATATCGGGATGACGGGGTTGAACGCGGCCAGCTCGGCTCTATCGACTACCGGCAACAACATTGCCAACGTTGATACCGCCGGTTATTCGCGTCAGCAAACCGTGCAGAGCTCGGGGGCCTCGCAGAAGTACGGCAATGTCTTCATCGGCACCGGTACCACCCTGGCGGATGTGCGTCGGGTCTACAGCTCGTACCTGGAATCGCAGCTGCATACCGCGACCTCGCTCAACAGCGATACGTCGTCGTACCTGGCCCAGGTCACTCCGACCGACTCGATGCTGTCCGATACCAACACCGGTATGACCGCCTCCTTGCAGAAGTTCTTCACTTCCCTGCAAGCGGTTTCGGCCTCGCCGACCGACGATCCGTCCCGTCAGAGCGCATTGAGCAGCGCCAAGGCCCTGAGTGACAAGTTCAACACCATCGCCAAGCAACTCAACGACCAGAACACCGGGATCAACACCAACCTGGCGGACATGGCCGACCAGGTGAACAAGCTGGCGTCCAGCATCGCCGGCTACAACGACCAGATCTCGCGGATTTCCCCCTCCGCCGGCGCGCCCAACGACCTGATGGACAAGCGCAACGAGGCGGTCCGTCAACTGTCCGAGCTGGTCGGCACTTCGGTGACCGAGCGTGGCTCCAACTACGATGTCTACCTCGCCAACGGCCAGCCGCTGGTCATGGGCAACAGTACGAACACCATATCGGCGGTGCCGAGCAAGGACGACCCGAGCCGTTCCTCGCTGCAATTGAATCGTGCGTCGAGCACCATCGATATCACCGATTCGGTGACCGGTGGCGAAATGGGCGGCCTGATCCGTTATCGCAACGAAGTGCTGAACCCGGCGCTGAACGAACTGGGGCGCGTGGCCCTGGTCGTCGCCGACCAGATGAACAAGCAGAACGCCCAGGGTATCGACAAGAACGGCAACTTCGGTTCGGCGATCTTCAACGATATCAACAGCGCGGCTCTCGTCAGCCAGCGCAGTATCGCCAAGTCGACCAACAATCCGGCGTCCGGCAACCTGAACGTGAATATCAACGACACCGGCGCGTTGACCACCTACGACTACCAGGTGACCTTCACCAGTGGTACGAACTACTCGGTCAAGCGTTCCGACGGCACCGACATGGGCAGCTTCAGCACGGCCACCACGCCGCCGCCGGTCATCGATGGTTTCACCCTGAATCCCAATAGCGCCACGCCGATGACCGCGGGCGACAGCTTCAAGATCACCCCGACCCGCAGCGGCGCCAGCGATATCCAGACGGTGATGACCGACTCGAAGAATATCGCCGCGGCCGCGCCCCTGACCGGCGTGACCAGTGCCAACAACGGCGGGACCTACACCCAGCCGACCCTGGTTGATCAGTTGGGCGGCTCCAATGCGACCAACAATGCGCAACTGCAGGACGCGATCAAATACGGGACACCGGCCAAGATCGTCTTCGGTGCCCCGGGTACCGGGGCCGCGGCGGGCACCCAGAGCTACACCCTGACCGACGCCAAGGGCAATGTCATGGGCACCGGCACCATCGTACCGGGCCAGAACAACACCCTGAACCTCAAGGTCAACATGGTGGACTCCTCGGGTAACCCGGTGATGGACACTACCGTCACGCCCAACGTGCAGAAGACCTTCACGGTCCAGACCACGGTGGGCGGCAATCCGAAAGCCGGCGAAAGCTTCACCATGTCCATGACTGGCGCCGGTTCCTCGGATAACCGCAACAGCACCGCCCTGGTCGGCCTGCAGACCAAGAAAACCGTCGACACCGGCACCGCGAGCGGTGGCATCAGTCTGTCGGACGCCTACGGCAAGCTGGTTTCCAATGTCGGTACCAAGGCGGCCACGGCCAAGTCGGACAGTGATGCGACCACCACGGTACTGACCAACGCCAAGGGCGCGCGAGACTCTCTGTCCGGGGTCAACCTCGACGAAGAAACCGGCAACCTGGTCAAGTACCAGCAGTACTACACCGCCTCGTCGCAGATCATCAAGGCGGCGCAGGAAACTTTCAGCACGCTGATCAACAGTCTTTAAGGAGTCGTAATTCATGCGCATTTCCACCGCCCAGTATTACGAAACGACCGCTGCCAACTATCAGCGTGGCTACAACGACACCCTCAAGAGCGCCGCCGAGGCCAGCAGCCTGACCAAGGTCAACACCGCTGCCGATGATCCGGTCGGCGCCGCTCGGCTGCTGCAACTGGGCCAGCAAAGCGCCGCGCTAACTCAATACGGGACCAATGCTTCCGCACTCAAGACCCAATACAGTCAGACCGAGACGGCGCTGGACTCGATCCAGACTGCGATGCAGCGCGCTCGTGAGCTGGCGGTGGCTGCCAACACCGGCAGCAAGACCGATGCCGACCGCAAGGCCGCAGCCCAGGAACTCGGGCAGTTGCAGCAGACGATTCTCGGCCTGATGAACAGCCAGGACTCCAACGGCAACTACCTGTTTGGTGGCTCGAAGACCAATACTGCGCCCTATACCGCCAATGCGGACGGTACCTACAGCTACAACGGTGACCAGTCCACCTTGAGCCTGCAAGTCGGCGACAATCTGTCGCTGGGTAGCAATATCACTGGCTGGGAAGCCTTTCAGCAGTCCATAAACACTGCTCGGACGAACGTCACCATGACCGCCCCGGCAGTTGACGATGGTCGTGTGAGCCTGTCCAACGGCCAGGTCAGCAACAGTGCGACCTATGATGCCAAGTTCGCCGCGGGCCAGCCTTACACCGTGACGTTCCTCAGCAGCACGCAGCTGAAGATCACCGACGCCGGCGGCAATGACGTGACCTCGGAGGCCAGCCAGAACGGTGTCATCAACAACAGCAACGGTGCCAACCAGACGGTGAATTTCCGTGGCATCGACCTGGGTCTGAACATCAACCTGAAGTCCGGTGATGTCCCGGACACGGTGATCGCCGGCCATACCTTCACATTGTCGGCGCAGCCGGACACCTTCAATACCTCGCGTAGCGCGGGCAACACCTCGACATCGGTGATCACCGGCGCGACCACGACCGACCAGGCGGCCTACACCAGCACCTTCCCGAGTGGCGGGGCGATCATCAAGTTTGGTGCCGGCGGCGCCTATGACCTTTACGCCGCGCCGATATCAGCGGACAGCAAGCCGGTGTCCTCGGGTACCATGCCCGCGCCGCCGGCGGCCCAGACGGCAACGGCCGCGGGTGTCACTTTCACCTTCAGCGGTGCGGCATCGGCCGGTGACCAGTTCATCGTCCAGCCCAACAATCACCAGACCCAGAATATCCTCGACACCCTGGGTTCGATGATCAATGCCCTGAATACCCCGAGCGACGGCATTCCGACGGCCCAGCAGAAGCAGTTGGCAACGATGAATGCGGGGATCAGTAATATCGACAGCGCGATGAACCAGGTGGGCAGTGCGACTACCACTGTCGGTACGCGTGGGTCGGCGATGGATGTACAGGCAGCGACCAACGAGAGCCTCACGCTGGCCAATACCAGCAGCCAGCAGGCGATCAGGGACTCCGATCCGGCCGAGGTGATGACCCGCCTGACCCTGCAGCAGACCATGCTGCAGGCGGCTCAGTTGGCGTTCAGCAAGATCAGCCAGCTCGGTCTGTTCAACAAGATCTGAAGACGGTGGGCGCGCAAGCGCCCTCCGGTTGTAACTGTCGTCTATCGATCGCTGCATTCAGTGGTCCCAGGGGCTCTCCCGACCGGGAGGGTTCCCGTCGCTCGAGAACCTCGCCGTGAACCCTATCCCGCTTGTCAGTATCGTCATTCCCGCCTTCAATCCACGGTTTTTTGCCAAGGCCTTGAACAGTGCCCTGGTCCAGGCGTATGGCAACCTCGAGATCATCGTGTGCGACGACAGTCGCGGCGATGAGATCGAAAAAGTGGTGCGTTCCCTGGAGGAGCAGGCAGGGATCACCATTCGGTACGTGTCAAACCCGCAGACCCTGGGGGTTGTCGAAAACCTCAAGGCTGGCCTGGGGTTGGCGCAGGGCGAGTACATCAAGTTTCTCTGCGACGACGACCAGTTGTTCCCGGGTTGCATCGAGCAGCAGGCGCAGCAGCTCACCGAGCACGCAGACGTCAATCTGGTATTGGTGCAGCGCCTGTACTGGGACGCCGATGACCTGCAACTGCCGTCCCGTCTTGAGAACAGCCCGCTGTCGCCGGTTTCCGGCGTGTTCAAGGGTGAGGATCTGCTGGGCATCTGCGAGAGCTTTCCCGCCAACTTTTTCGGTGGTTTGAGTTGTGCCCTGTTTCGCCGTTCGGACCTGCTGGAACTGTTGCCGGCGTTGACCCAGCCCGGACATTGCTTTGTCGCCAGCCTGGATTTTGCCCTTTATGTCTGCCTGCTGCGTCGCGGCAACCTGGCGGTGCTCAACGGCGTTCTCAGTGTCGAGCGCCTGTATCCAGAACGCTGGAGTCGTCAGCAAACCCAGTTGGATGCCGCTGAGGTCGAAAGGCAGTGGCTGATGCAGATGCTCAAGGCGCGTAGCGGCGAGCCCGCTCCTGCACCGGGCTGGATCCGTTATGTGCAATTGGCGAAGGCCGATACGTTGCCGCGGGACTGGGAAGAGCTGCCCTTGAGCCGGACCCTGGGTACCAAGCAGACCACGCAAAACTGGCGCGTCGGTATTGCCAGCGAAAGCTTTGCACAGCTCTACGGCGAATGGCTGGCGTGCCGGGTGCTGAGCGAGGCGCAGCGCAAGCTGCTGCCGGACAATCTGGCCGGATGGTCGAGCCGACCGAAAATCGTCCCCGTCGTACTCGACGAGCAGGGCAGCAGCGCTGCCCTGGGGATAACGCTGCAGAGCCTTGAGGCTCAACTCTATGCGCCCGAGCTGACGCTGGTGTTGTCCAGCGCCTGTACCGAACCCGCATTGGATGGGCGGGTGTTCCGGCTGCCCTTGCAGGATGATTGGCAGCAACAGGTCAACGAGTTATTGCCGCAACTCGATGGCGTCGAGTGGTTTTATCTGTTGCGCGCGGGCGATCGCCTGGTCGAGTCGGCGCTGTTGATAATGGCTGAACGCATTTCGATATTGCCCAATGCGCGGTGTTTCTACAGCGATGAGGGCGGGCTGCGCGAAGGTGAATCGGTGGAGCCGGTGTTCAAGCCTGACTTCAACCTGGATCTGCTGCGTGGTTATCCCTATGTCGGGCGCACCCTGGCTTTCCAGCGTGAGGCTTTCCTGGCGCTGGGCGGGTTCGATGCGCTGCATGGAGAACTGGCGCCTCATGATGTGATCTGGCGCCTGGTCGAGGAGGAGGGGACCCGTGCGGTCGAGCATGTCGCGGAGGTCCTGCTGGAGTCGGCCTTTGCCTTGTCCAACTGGCTGTCGTTGCCGGAGTTGGTCGGTCTCAATCGGCAAGTGGTACGAGCGCACCTGGACAGGATGGGGATTGCCCACGAGATCCAGTCTGGCGGTGCGAGCCTGATCAATCGGGTCAACTATGTGCATGAGGGTCGGCCGCTGGTGTCGATCATCATTGTCAGCAAGGATCATTGCGCGGCGCTTCAGCGCTGTGTCGAGAGTCTGCTCGAAAAGACCGCCTACAGCGAATATGAGTTGCTGCTGGTGGATAACGGCAGCGAAAGCGCCGAAGCGAAGGCCTGGTTCGGCGCGATGGTGCAACTGGGCAGCGACCGGGTGCGGGTGCTGGAGTATCCCCGCCAGGGCAATGCGGCCGCCGTGCGCAACTTTGCCGCGCAACAGGCAGTGGGTCAGTACCTGCTGATGCTCAATCCGTTCGCGGTGATCACCAATGGCCAGTGGCTGGATGAGATGCTGCAGCAGGCCCGGCGTCCTGAAGTCGGTGTGGTCGGGGCCAAGCTGTTCAGTCCTGACGGGCGGGTGCTGCATGCCGGCCTGATTCTCGGCCTGCGCGGTCCGGCCGGCCTGCCCTTCTACGGTGAGCTGATGCATGCAAGCGGCTACATGTACCGTTTGCAGGTGGTCCATGACCTGAGTGCCGTCGGCTCCGATTGCCTGATGGTACGCAAGGACGTCTTCGAGGCCGTCGGCGGGCTTGATGAGGCGCATTTTGCCCAGACACTCAACGACGTGGATCTGTGCCTGCGTGTTGCCCGGGAGCATTACCTGGTGGTCTGGACGCCTTACGCCCAGGTAGCCCTCGGTGCGCTGCCGACGGTGACGCTCGAGGAAGACGAGCAGGCCTCGCGAGTCCAGGAGCAGGAGACGTTCTACCAGCGCTGGCTGCCTGTCGTTGCGCGCGACCCGGCCTATAACCCGAACCTGACCCTCGATGGCCTGGGCGGCTCCAGCTTCAGTCTTGAGCCGGGACTGCGCTCAGGCTGGACGCCGTTTGCCGGTCGCCACCTGCCGGTGATCATGGGGCTGCCGGTAAACGCTTCGGCCATCGGGCATTATCGGGTGACCCAGCCGCTGATCGAGCTGGAGGCGGCGGGTCGGGCGGTAGGGCGGACCTATTACAATCTGCCTTCGATCATCGAGGTGGAGCGTCAGTCGCCTGACGTGATCGTCCTCCAGGGGCGTTATGCCGAGCAGCCGATCAACGAGATCCATGGCTTGAAAGCCTACAGCAATGCCCGGCGTATCTATGAACTCGATGACTATGTGATCAATGTGCCCCGCAAGAACGGGCATATTCGCAATCTGCCGGGCAGCGCGGATATGGAGAACCTGGTGCGCCGCGGAATCTCGCTGTGCGACCGGGTCGTGGTGTCGACGCCCTCGCTGGCCGATGCCTTGTCGTCGATGCATCACGATATCCGTGTGGTGCCGAACATGCTGGCGACGCATATGTGGCAAGGGCTGGTGAGTCGCCGGCGAACCTCGGCCAAGCCGCGGGTCGGCTGGGGCGGTGGTACCAGTCATGCGGGCGACCTGGCGATCATCGCCGACGTTGTCCGGGAACTGGCCAGCGAAGTGGATTGGGTGTTCTTCGGCATGTGTCCGGAAGAGTTGCGTCCCTACATGCATGAGTTCCATGGTGTGATCGACCTCGGCATCTATCCGGCCAAGCTCGCCAGCCTGAACCTGGACCTGGCGCTCGCGCCACTGGAATTCCACATCTTCAACGACTGCAAGAGCAACCTGCGTCTGCTGGAGTACGGTGCCTGTGGTTACCCGGTCATTTGCACCGATACCCGGGCCTACGACGGTTATCTGCCTTGTACCAGGATCAAGACCAACACCACGGATGAATGGCTGCAAGCTATCCGTATGCACCTGTCCGATCCCGACGCCAGCTACCGCATGGGCGATGAGCTGCGCGAGACGGTGTTGCGCGACTACATGCTGCGCGGCGATAACCTGCGTTACTGGGAAAACGGCTGGTTGGCCGACTGATTCCCGCTCTTACGCATCCTCCAGACCCGTGGAGTCGGCTGCCGGCTCCACGGTTTCCCTTTCTCGCGGATAGCCCGTAATCGACCCCTAATGTTGTGCCGGAAGTCTGCCTCCTGGAGCTGGCGCGTTTCCTGCAAGACCCTCTTTATATCGCCATAAATCGTGCATTCGACGGCGTGGCCAATTGGTCCGGCGCTGTTTCAAGCGATTTGACCCGGCAGTCTGGGAAGTCCGACAGGGCCTCAGCCCGCCCTGTGACGAACAAGAGGGGACAAGATGAAGGCAGTTATTCTGGCGGGTGGCCTGGGCACGCGGATCAGCGAGGAATCGCACCTCAAGCCCAAGCCGATGATCGAGATCGGCGGCAAGCCAATTCTCTGGCACATCATGAAGCAGTACTCGGCCCACGGTATCCACGACTTCGTGATCTGCCTGGGGTACAAGGGTTACGCCATCAAGGACTTCTTCGCCAACTACTTTCTGCACACCTCAGACGTCACCTTCGACATGTGCAACAACCGCATGGACGTTCACCAGAACTACAGCGAGCCATGGCGCGTCACCCTGATCGACACCGGTGAGGAAACCATGACCGGCGGCCGCCTGCGTCGCGCCGGTCGTTACCTGGAAAACGAAGAAGCCTTCTGTTTCACCTACGGCGACGGCGTCTCGGACCTGAATATCGGTGCGCTGGTGGATTTCCACCGTAGCAGCGGCAAGTTGGCCACGGTCACCGCTGTGCAACCTCCGGGACGTTACGGCGCGTTGGAGCGCGATGGCGACATGGTTCGCGGCTTTATCGAAAAGCCCCGTGGCGATGGTGGCTGGATCAACGGCGGATTTTTTGTCCTGTCACCCAAGGTCTTGCCATTGATCAGCAGCGACACCACGGTATGGGAAGCCGAACCGCTGATGGGCCTGGCCGCCCAGGGGCAGTTGAATGCCTTCCAGCATGATGGTTTCTGGCATCCGATGGACACCCTGCGCGACAAGAATCACCTGGAGCAGTTGTGGCAGAGCGGGGAGGCCCCATGGAAGCAGTGGGACTGAGCCCGGCTTTCTGGCGCGGCAAGCGGGTCCTGCTGACCGGTCATACCGGCTTCAAGGGCAGTTGGCTGGCGCTGTGGCTGCAAAGCCTGGGCGCCGAGGTCAGCGGCTTTGCCCTGGCACCGGCGACCGAGCCGAACCTGTTCGAACTGGCCCGGGTGGGCGAGGGCATCAATGACCGGCGCGGCGACCTGCGTGACCTCGGCGCATTGCTCGAACTGATCGCCGAGACCGAGCCGGAAATCGTCCTGCACCTGGCCGCGCAGCCACTGGTGCGCGAGGCCTATCGCGACCCGCTCGGTACTTACTCAAGTAATGTCATGGGCACTCTCAACCTGCTTGAGGCGATTCGCCAGGTCGGGGGGGTGCGTGCCTGTGTGCTGGTGACCACCGACAAGGTCTACGCCAACCAGGAGTGGGCCTGGCCCTATCGGGAAAACGAGGCCTTGGGCGGCCATGATCCCTATAGCAGCAGCAAGGCCTGTTGCGAGTTGCTGGCGCAGTCCTACGTTGCCTCCTTTTTCCCCGCCGCGCGCTACGACGTGCATGGCCTGGCGGTGGCGACCGCGCGGGCCGGCAATGTCCTGGGCGGCGGTGACTTTTCACCGGAGCGCTTGATTCCCGATGTGCTCCGGGCCTGGTCGGCGGATGAGCCGGTGACCTTGCGTTATCCACAGGCTGTGCGCCCCTGGCAGCATGCGCTGGAGCCGCTGGCCGGCTACCTGCAACTGGCCGCCGCGCTTTATGAGCGCGGGCCGGAATTGGCCGGGGCCTGGAACTTCGGGCCCGGCGAAGACGATATGTGCAGTGTCGGTGACGTGGTCGGGCGGCTCGCCGAGCGCTGGCCCCAGGCCCCGGGGCTGCGGGTCGAGCCGAGCGAACTGCATGAAGCCGGGCTGTTGCGCCTGGACAGCAGCCGTGCGCGGCAACTGCTCTGCTGGCAACCGCGCTGGTCGTTGCAGCAATGCCTGGAACACACCCTGGACTGGCACCTGGCGTGGAAAAACGGCGCAGACATGCGTGCCGTGACCCTGGGCCAATTGGGTGTCTATCGGGGGACGCCGTGAGCGAGTTCCTGATTCGTGCCTTGCCCCTCGAGGGCCTGTTCAGTGTGCAGCACAAACGTCATGCCGATCAGCGCGGACAATTTTCCCGGCTGTTTTGCGAAGGCAGCCTGAGTGCCTTTGGCCAGGCCTTTCACGTTCGCCAGATCAATCATTCCTGCACCCGCGAGCGCGGCAGCGTGCGCGGCCTGCATTATCAGAATGCCCAGGCCCCTGAAGCCAAGCTGATCACCTGCCTGCGGGGAGAGGTCTGGGATGTCGCGGTGGACCTGCGTCCGGACTCGGCAACCTTCCTGCACTGGCACGCCGAGCATCTGCGCGCCGGTGACGGTCGCAGCCTGTTGTTGCCCGCCGGCTTTGCCCACGGCTTCCAGACCCTGAGCGACGACGCCGAACTGTTGTACCTGCACAGTGCCGACTACGCGCCGGACTGTGAGGGCGGCCTGTCGGTACTCGATCCGCGCCTGGCGATTGCCTGGCCCGAGGCTGTCAAAAATCTGTCGGCCAGGGATGCGGGTCATCCACTGCTCGACGCGTCTTTCCCTGGAGTGCGTCTATGAACTGCCGAGGTTGCGGCACCCCCCTGGTCTTGCCGTTGATCGATCTCGGCACCTCGCCGCCATCCAATGCCTACCTGCGGGCCGACCAGTTGGAGCAGGCCGAACCCTGGGTGCCGTTGAAAGTCGCGGTGTGCCAGAGTTGCTGGCTGGTACAGACCGAGGACTACACCCGCGCCGATATGCTGTTCGACGCCGACTATGCCTACTTCAGCTCGTTTTCCAGCACCTGGCTGGCCCATGCCGAGCGGTATGTGGCCGAGATGGTCGAGCGCTTCGGGTTGAACCGCGACAGTCGCGTGGTGGAAGTGGCCGCCAACGATGGCTACCTGCTGCAGTATGTGGCCGGGCGCGGCATTCCCTGCCTGGGGGTCGAACCGACCCGCAGCACCGCCCAGGCGGCGCGGGACAAGGGCCTGGAGATCCGTGAGCTGTTCTTTGGTCGGGACACCGCGTTGCAGTTGCGCGAAGAGGGCTGGGCGGCCGACCTGATGGCGGCCAACAATGTGCTGGCTCATGTGCCGGACATCAACGATTTCCTCCAGGGCTTCGCGACCCTGCTCAAGCCGGCGGGCGTGGCGACCTTCGAGTTTCCGCACCTGCTTGCCCTGATGGCCGGGCATCAGTTCGATACCCTGTATCACGAGCACTACTCCTACCTGTCGCTGACCGCGGTGCAGGCACTGTGCGCGCGCAACGGCCTGGAAATCTTCGACGTCAGCGGCTTGCCGACCCATGGCGGTTCGCTGCGGGTCTTCGTGCAGCGTGCCGATGGTTCGCGGCGTGCGGTACAACCGTTGGTTGGACAGGTGCTGGAAGCCGAACTGGTCACCGGCGTGAAAAAGCCGGAGTTCTACGCGACCCTGGCGCCGGCCGCCGAACGCATCAAGCACGGCCTGTTGCGTTTCCTCTTGCAGGCCAAGGCCGAAGGCAAGCGCGTGGTCGGCTATGGCGCGGCGGCCAAGGGCAATACCTTGCTCAACTATGCCGGGGTCAGGCCCGACCTGCTGGCCTGGGTGGCCGATGCCAACCCGCACAAGCAGGGCAAGTTCCTGCCGGGCAGTCGGATTCCCGTGGTCTCGCCCGAGCGTATCGAAGCCGAGAAACCCGACTATGTGCTGGTGTTGCCGTGGAACCTGCTGCAGGAAGTCAGTCAGCAGCAGGCGGTTGTGCGTGAATGGGGCGGGCGTTTCGTGGTCGCCGTGCCCGAGTTGACGGTCCTGTGAGCGGCCTCAAGGTGCTGGTGACGGGGGCGACCGGTTTTGTCGGTCGCCACCTGGTTTCGGCCTTGCTGGCGCGCGGACACAGGGTCCGTGCGGTGGCTCGCGATGCGCAGAAGGCGCGAAGCCTGCCGTGGATCGATGACGTGGAATTTATCACCGCCGATGTGCATGCCGTCGGACTGGACGTGGCCGCGCTGACCGACGGTATCGATGTCCTGGCTCATCTGGCCTGGCCGGGCTTGCCCAACTATCAGGCGTTATTCCACTTCGAACACAATCTGTTCGCCGATTACCGTTTTATCAAACAGGTGGTCGAAGCCGGCGTCCCCCAGGTACTGGTGACCGGCACCTGCTTCGAATACGGCCTGCAGAGCGGCCCCCTGAGTGAAGCGGTGGCACCTCAACCGAGCAATCCGTATGGCCTGGCGAAGAACAGCCTGCGCCTGTTCCTGGAGACGCTGCGCGAGCAGGTACCGTTCAATCTGCAATGGGCACGGTTGTTCTATCTCCATGGCGAGGGGCAGAACCCCAACAGCCTGCTGGCCAGCCTGGACCGTGCCATCGAGGCCGGTGACAGCCATTTCAACATGTCGGCGGGCGAGCAGTTGCGCGATTACCTGGCCATCGAAGTGGCGGCCGACTACCTCGCACGGCTGCTGGAGCTACGGGATTTTTCCGGTGTGATCAATTGCGCCAGCGGCCGGCCGATAGCGGTCAGGACCCTGGTGGAGCAGCGCCTGCGTGAACGCGGCGCGTCGATTGCGCTGAACCTGGGTCACTACGGTTACGCCAGCCATGAGCCCATGGCGTTCTGGGGCGTGGCCGAGCGGCTGCAACAGTTACTGGGAGGCGAACATGGCGCATGAGTTGTATCGGGCAAGCGATCTGCCCGTCCTGCAAAACCGCACCTTTGCCGACGTGGCATCCGCCAGGGCTTCGGCCTGTGCCGATATCGTGCTGGTGCAGGATGAGGTCAGCGGGCTGATCTTCAACCAGGCCTTCGACGCCGGCAAGCTGAGCTACGACAGCGATTACCAGAACGAACAGGCCCACTCCGGCCAGTTCCAGCAGCACCTGAACGATGTGGAGGGCATCATTGCCCGGCACTTCAAGGGGCAGAGCCTGATCGAGGTCGGCTGCGGCAAGGGTTATTTTCTCGAACTGTTGCGCGGCCTGGGGTATGCCATCACCGGCATCGACCCGGCCTACGAGGGTAGCAATCCGGAGGTGATCAAGGCACCGTTCACCCGTGGCCTGGGCCTGGCGGCCGATGCCCTGGTGCTGCGTCATGTGCTGGAACATATCGCCGACCCGGTCGTATTCCTTGCTGCAATGGCCGATGCCAACCAGGGCGGGCAGATCTATATCGAGGTGCCGTGCTTCGACTGGATCGTCGAGCATAGTGCCTGGTTCGACCTGTTCTACGAGCATGTCAACTACTTCCGTCTCGACGACCTGCGTCGGCTGTTCGGCACCGTGCACGAGGCCGGTCATCTGTTTGGCGGGCAGTACCTGTATATCGTCGCCGATCTTGGCAGCCTGCGCCTGACACCGACGGCGCCGGTGGTCCGCCAGCAGTTGCCGGACAACTTCACCGCCAGCCTGGACAAGGCCATCCGCATTATCCGCGAGGCGCCCGAACAGGGTTCCTGTATCTGGGGGGCATCGTCCAAAGGCGTGATCTATTCGTTATTCCTGCAACGGGCAGGTGTAGCTGTCGACCAGGTGGTGGACATCAACCCGGCCAAGCAGGGGCGTTACCTGCCACTCAGCGGCGTCCGCGTGTCGTCGCCGCAAGAAGCCCTGGAGACCTTGCCCGAAGGTGCCAACCTGTTTGTGATGAATTCCAATTACCTCGAAGAAATCAAGCGCATGACGGGTGGACGCTACGTCTACCACGCCGTTGACAGCGCCTCCTTTCAATGAACTTTTGCCGAGACCGAACAATGACCAATACCGCTATGCAAGCTTTCGAAGCCGAATGCCAAGCCGAAATCGCCGCCCAGGGCCAGGATGAAAAACTCCAGGGCCTGGCCCGCGAGTTCTTCAACGAATCGGCCAAGCACAAGTACAGCTACCACTTTTCCTGGATGGGTCGGCCGATCATCCAGTTGCCCCAGGACATGATGGCGATGCAGGAGATCATCTGGCAGGTCAAGCCGGACCTGGTCATCGAGTGCGGTATTGCCCATGGTGGCTCGATCATCTACTACGCCTCGCTGCTGGAACTGCAAGGCCATGGCGAAGTGCTGGGTATCGACCGCGACATTCGCCCGCACAACCGCGAAGCCATCGAAAGCCATCCGATGAGCAAGCGCATCAGCATGATCGAAGGCTCGAGTATCGAGTTGTCGACCGTCGAACAGGTGCGCAAGGCCGCCGAAGGCAAGCGGGTGATCCTGGTCCTGGACTCCAACCATACCCACGACCATGTGCTCGAGGAACTGCGTCTCTACGCACCGCTGGTGTCGGTCGGCAGCTACTGCGTGGTGATGGACACCGTGGTCGAAGACATGCCTCCGGAGTTCTTCCCGGATCGTCCATGGGGTCCGGGTGACAACCCGAAGACCGCGGTCTGGGCCTACCTGGAAGAAAATCGTGATTTCGAGATCGACAAGCAACTGGAGAACAAGCTGCTGGTCACCGTTGCACCGGACGGCTACCTGCGTCGGGTTCGCTGAGTAACAACATCATCCTGGGTTCACGGGTCGATTCGGCTGTTTTGAGGAAAGGTTATGCAAGGCAAGTATGTGACTGAACAGGCGTTGGTCCTGGGCGATTTGTTGACGGTGGTGCTGGTCACCCATAACCGGCCGGCGTTCCTGCGCCGGGCGGTGAAGTTCTACAGCGCACTGCCTTGCAAACTGCTGGTGCTGGACTCGTCGCCGCAGGCCTGTGCCGAGGTCGCGCATGGCTATGATTCGGTCGAGTACGTGCATGTGCCGCAGTACGACTACTGGAAACTGCAGGACAAGTTCGCCCACGGCGTGATGAGCGTGAAGACACCGTATATGGTCTTTGCCGCCGACGATGATTTCATCGTGCCGGACGCGTTGAACCAGTCCGTGGCGTTCCTCGAGGCCAATCCCGACTACGGCATGTGCCACGGCTACTGCCTGATGTACCTGACGCTGGCCAACAGCGTCCTGTACTACCGCCGCGACAAGAAGGTCCGTGAGGACTACGACGACGAGCGGCCGGAGGATCGGGTCCTGAGCTACATGAACCAGTACCTGCCGCCGTTCTATGCGGTGCATCGCACGGACCTGCTGCGCGAATGGCACCTGGCGATGCCCAAGGGCACCAGCTTCCAGTGGCAGGAAATCGGCCACGTCTACTACATGCTGGCCCGGGCCAAGGCGCGCATCCTGCCGATTCCCTATGTGGTCCGCGAGATCAACTACGGCAACTCGGAGCACAGCACCGAGGTCTTCCATTCGCTGACCTACACTGATCGCAAGTCGACGCTCGAACGCGAGGCGTTTGCCGATTTCCTGGCGACCCTGCCCACCGCTATCGAGGGGCTGGACCGGGAGCAGACCCGGGTCTTCGCCCTGGAAAGCTTCGAGGCGATGGCCGACAGCCTGCGTCACGGGCGGGCATTGACCGCCGAGATGATCTTCGATTCGACCTGGAACAGTATCCAGGAGCCTCCGCAGCGTAGCTTCGGGCCCAAGCAGTACATGGAGATGCCGTTCTACAACCAGGCATTCTTCGATCAACTGACCCAGTATGAATTCCTCTTGCACGCCATGCCGGCCGGCCGCGCGCAACTGCAGCGCCTCGAGGCGAGCTGGACCCGCCAGCAGGCGCTGATGCGTGCGCACAACAACGATACCCCGGAAAGCGTGGTCGACCGCTTGTGGCAGGCGCTTGACTGCAACCTGTTCAACCGTCGGGTGGTCAAGGCCCTGGCGCGACAGCTCGAACTGTTGGGCGAAGATGAAGAGTCCCGGAACATTGCGGCCTGGGCCGAGCGCCTGGATGCTGTCTCCACCGAGGACAACAGCTCCACCTACGACGCCATGCTGTCGGGCCGCCTGGTCAAGTGGCTGGACGCCCGCGAGCCCGACGTTGCCGCACGGGACGCGATTGCCAGCTATGAAGCGCAGCAGGGCAATGGTCCGACGTTTGGCTTGATGCTGCTGGATCTGGGCGATGATATCGTCAAGTTGCAGGTCACCCTCGACAGCTTGCTGGAAGGGCACAGCAAGGCCTTCAGGATTGCTGTCTTCACCACGGGCGAACCGCAGGCCGCTACCTCGATCCAGAACACCCTGCATTTCGTGCGTGTGACCGAGGCCAACTACGTCGACAAGCTGAACCAGTTCGCACGTCAATCTTCCTGCGACTGGCTGTTGCTGGCCGAAGCGGGGGACGAGTTCACGGCCAGCGGGCTGTTGCGAGCCGGTCTGGAGTTGCGCCATGCCGAGGGTTGTCGTGCGGTCTGCACCGACGAGATCCAGCGCGATGTCAATGGCGCTCTGACCGATGTCTTCCGCCCTGGTTTCAACCTCGATCTGTTGCAAAGCGTCCCGGCCCAGATGGCCCGGCACTGGTTGATTCGCCGTGAGGTGCTGGTCGAGGCCGGTGGTTTCAATGCCGACTTCAGCAAGGCGCTGGAATTCGACCTGTTGCTGCGCCTGATCGAGCAGGACGGCATGGGTGGCCTGGCGCATCTGAATGAGCCGTTGCTGATCTGCAGTACTCCGGAGTCGGTCGAGAATGCCGATGAGCGTTCGGCGCTGATCCGCCATCTGGGTACCCGTGGCTACAAGGCACAGGTCAGCTCGCCGGAGCCGGGCACCTACATGGTCGATTATCGTCATACCGAGCGACCGCTGGTGTCGATCCTGCTTCAGGGCCAGGACAATCAGGAAGAACTGGAGCGCTGCCTGAGCAGTGTGCTGTTGCGCACCCGCTACCTGCAGTACGAGGTGCTGATCGTCGATAACGCGAGTCATTCGGCGGCGTTTTCCAGCTGGCTCGACGAACAGCAGAGCAATGCCAGGGTACGTGTCCTGCGCGTCGATCAACGTCTGAGCCAGACGGCACTGTACAACACCGCCTCCGGGGAAGCCCGGGGCGAGTACCTGGTGTTGCTCGATGCCGCGGCTGAAATCGTCAACCCGAACTGGATCGAATCGCTGCTCAACCAGGCGTTGCGCCCGGAAGTCGGCGTGGTCGGGGCCAAGCTCTACAGCCGTGACAGCAAGGTCGCCCAGGCCGGGTTGATCCTGGGGCTCAATGGCGGCGTGGGTTCGGCGTTCGTCGGCGAGAAGAAGGATGCCAAGGGCTACATGAACCGCCTGCTGGTGGAACAGGACTACTCGGCTGTCAGCGGCGTGTGCCTGATGGTCCGCAAGGCTCTCTACGAGGGTGTCGACGGCCTGGATGAAGACGCGTTTGCCGACGCATTCGCCGATGTCGATCTGTGCCTGAAGGCGGGCCAGGCCGGTTACCTGGTGGTCTGGACGCCACACGTGCAGGTCCTGCATCCCGGGCTTCTGCCACAGGCACCGCGGGCGCTGGCGGCATTGCGAGAGAAGTGGTCCGCCGCGTTCGAGCAGGACCCGGCGTACAACCGGAACCTGTCGCTATCGGGCAAGGGCTTTGCCCTCGACGATGCGTCCCGCGTGGATTGGTTGCAGTTGCTGGTTTAAGCCAGGCACTAGGTTAAAAGGACACGACATGTTCAACGGCAAATCGATTTTTATCTCCGGCGGCACCGGTTCGTTCGGGCGCAACTTCATCCGTCGCCTGCTGGAGCGGTATCAACCCAAGCGGGTGGTGGTGTTCTCGCGGGACGAGCTCAAGCAGTACGAGATGCAGCAGACCTTCAATGCGCCCTGCATGCGTTATTTCCTGGGGGATGTGCGCGATGCCGAGCGGTTGCGCCAGGCCATGCGTGGCATCGATTTCGTCGTGCATGCCGCCGCCTTGAAGCAGGTTCCGGCAGCCGAATACAACCCGACGGAATGTATCCGTACCAATGTCAATGGTGCTGAAAACATCATTGCCGCGGCGATTGATAACGGTGTGAAGAAGGTGGTGGCGTTGTCCACGGACAAGGCCGCCAGCCCGATCAATCTCTACGGTGCGACCAAGTTGCTGTCGGACAAGCTGTTCGTGGCCGCGAACAACATCGCCGGTGATCAGCAAACCCGTTTTGCTGTGGTGCGTTACGGTAACGTGGCAGGTTCGCGTGGCTCGGTGGTACCGTTCTTCGACAAGCTGATCCGGGAGGGCGCCGGCGAGCTGCCGATTACCGACGAACGCATGACGCGCTTCTGGATCACCCTCGATCATGGGGTGCAGTTCGTTCTCGACAGTTTTGCGCGCATGCATGGCGGCGAAGTTTTTGTGCCGAAGATTCCGTCTATCCGTATTGTCGATCTGGCATCGGGCATGGCCGGGCATTTGCCGCACAAGAACGTTGGTATTCGTCCTGGCGAAAAGCTGCATGAGTTGATGGTACCGCTGGATGATGCGCGGATGACGCTGGAGTTCGCAGACCATTACACCATCCAGCCGTCGATTCGCTTCACTCAGGTCGATGTCGATTTCGCCCTGGACGGTGTAGGTGAGCGTGGTAGACCGGTGGACGAAGATTTCGAATATCGTTCCGACACCAATCCGCAATTCTTGTCGGTAGATGAGATCGCCAGGCTGCACGACGGATTGTCTGCATGATTCCCTATGGGCGGCAGAGTCTCGATCAGGCTGATATCGATGCGGTCGTTGCCGTGCTGCAATCGGACTGGCTGACGCAGGGCCCGACCATCGAGCGTTTCGAGTCGGCCCTGGCTTCCCGATGCCAGGCAACGCACGCCGTTGCCGTATGCAATGCAACCGCTGCCCTGCATATCGCTTGCCTGGCAGCCGGGCTCGGGCCGGGGGATTGGCTCTGGACCACGCCCAATACCTTCCTGGCATCGGCCAACTGCGGGCGTTACTGTGGTGCGCAGGTCGACTTCGTGGATATTGATCCGCTGACCTGGAACCTTGATGCTGGAAAGCTGGCGCGCAAGCTGGTGACGGCCGAGCAGAAGGGAACCCTGCCCAAGGTCGTGGTAGCGGTTGCCTTCTCCGGACAAAGTTGCGATATGCGGGCTATCGCGCAACTGGCCCGCGAGTATGGTTTCACGCTGATCGAAGATGCCTCCCATGCAGTCGGGGCATCTTATGCCGGGAGTCCGGTGGGCTGCGGTCGTTTTGCGGACATGACAGTGTTCAGTTTTCATCCCGTCAAGATCATTACCACTGCCGAGGGCGGCATGGTGCTGACCAATCGCGGGGATCTTGCGGAACACCTGCGACGGTTGCGTAGCCATGGTATGACCCGTGATCCGGAGCAGATGACCGAACCTGCTCATGGGCCTTGGTACTATCAGCAGATCGAAATGGGATTCAATTACCGGATCACCGATATACAGGCGGCGCTCGGGTTGTCCCAACTGGACAAACTGGAGCCGTTCATCGCCCGGCGCCGGCTGCTGGCGAGCCGCTATGAGCGTCTGTTGGCGGACTTGCCCGTGACCTTGCCGGGAATCCAGGTCGAGGCGGAATCAGCCTGGCACCTCTATGTCATACGGCTGCAGCCGGGGCTGGTCGGACCCGGCCACCGGCAAGTATTCGAGGCGTTGCGGGCGGCGGGTATCGGGGTGAACTTGCACTATATTCCCGTTCATCTGCAACCGTATTACCGTGAACTGGGGTTTGCCGAGGGGGATTTTCCCGAGGCGGAGCGATACTACGCCGAGGCGATCAGCCTGCCGATGTATCCGGGCCTGAGTGACGAGCAGCAAGATTATGTTGTTGATCAATTACGACGGATTCTGGGCATTGAGAGAACACCATGCGTGAACTGAGCGAACAAGAGCATTTCTGGCGTGGCGAGTTCGGCGATGAGTACGTGGGCCGTAACCAGGGACAGGCGCTGGTTGCCGCCAATCTGGCATTGTTCGCCAAGGCCCTGGCGCGAACCTCGCGGCTCGGCACGCTGCTGGAGCTGGGTACCAACACCGGGAACAACCTGCAGGCCTTGCACCGGCTCTTGCCCGATTGTGCCCTGCAAGGCGTCGAGATCAATGCCAAGGCGTGCGAGCAGGCGCGTGGCCTGGGTGTCGCCGATATCTGGCAGGGGTCGCTGTTCGACTACCCGCGTGAACGTACCTTCGACCTGACCCTGAGCAAGGGCGTGCTGATCCACCTGGCCCCCGAGTTGCTGGCCGCCGCCTATGAGCAACTGTATGCGCTGAGCGGGCGCTATATCCTGATTGCCGAGTACTACAATCCGGTACCGGTCGAGGTGCCTTATCGCGGCAACAGCGGCAAGCTGTTCAAGCGCGATTTCGCCGGGGAAATGCTCGACCGCTACAGTGACTTGCAGTTGCTGGACTACGGCTTCGGTTATCACCGTGACCCGCAGTTCCCGATTGACGATGTGAACTGGTTTCTGCTGGAAAAACGCCCTTGAGCGCGATTGCAATCATTCCCGCGCGCGGTGGCAGCAAGCGCATCCCGCGCAAGAATCTCAAGCTGTTCCATGGCGAGCCGATGATCGCGCGTTCGATTCGGCTCGCCTTGGCCTGCGGCCTGTTCGATCGGGTCATGGTCAGTACCGACGATCCGGAAATCGCCGCCCTGGCCCGCGCGCACGGGGCATCGGTACCCTTCGTGCGACCGGCGACGCTAGCTGATGATTTCACCGGCACGGCGGCGGTGATCGTGCATGCCATCAAGGCGCTGGAGCAACAGGGCGAGGTCTTCGATTACGCCTGTTGCCTCTATGCCACGGCGCCGCTCCTGCAAAGCCGCTTCCTGCGCCAGGGCCTGGCGTTGCTGGAGCAGCAGGCGCAAAAGTCCTTCGCGTTTTCGGTGTGTGAGTTCGGCTTTCCGATCCAGCGGGCCCTGACCCTGACCGCGGAGGGAGCACTGACGGCGCTTTACCCCGAGCATCGGCAGACCCGCTCCCAGGACCTGCCGCCGGCCTTTCAGGATGCCGGGCAGTTCTACTGGGGGCGCAGCGCTGCCTGGTTGCGCGGCGATGTGCTGTTTTCCGAGCAGAGCCTGCCGGTGCGGTTGCCGCGTCATCTGGTCCAGGATATCGATACCCCCGAGGACTGGCGTCGGGCGGAATACCTGTATACGGCGCTGCAGGCGGCTGGAGAGCTGGAGTCGTGAGAGTGCTGGTACGTGCCGACGCCTCGGCGGTCATCGGTAGCGGGCATGTCGCGCGCTGCCTGAGCCTGGCCCGGGTGCTGCGTGATATGGGATCTGAAGTGGTTTTTGCCTGCCGGGAACTGCCCGGCAACGCGTTCGTCCGTCTGGCGCAGGAGGGCTTTGCCGCGCTGGTGCTGCCAGACCGGTATCCGGGTGAGGAGCCGGCTCTCGGCATCGAGGCCCTGTTGCCCTGGCAGGCCGATATTGCTGCCCTGGAGGCCTGCCTGGCGGGCGATCGCGGTTTTGACTGGATCGTGGTCGACCATTACGGACTCGATCATCATTGGCAGGCAGCCGCGCGCCGCTGGACTCGCCAGATCGCGGCCATCGATGACCTGAACAACCGCCGGCATGCGGTGGATATTCTCTTCGACCAGAACTTCACGGCCGGCGATCCCGAGTTTGCACAGCGCGCTCTGCACCCCTGCCGTCAATTGCTGGGGCCGCGATATGCGTTGATCCGTGACGACTTCCGACGTGCTCCCGTGCCCATCAGAAGTCAGGCAACGCGGGTGTTGGTGAATTTCGGTGGGCTCGACGGCGTCGGCGAAACCTGGAAGGCCATGCGCGCGCTGGCCGACTTCGACGATCTGCAGGTGGACTTTGTCGCCGGTACCGCCAATCCGAAGCTGGCGCAGTTGCAGGCCATGGCGGCGGATCGTCCGCTCTGGCGGGTGCAGACGTTCGTTGAGGATTTTGCCGCACTGATGGCCCGGGCCGATCTGTTTATCGGGGCCGGCGGCGGTACCAGTTGGGAGCGCGCCGCCCTGGGGCTGCCGACCCTGTGCATTGCCGTGGCGGACAACCAGCAGGCCAACGCCGAGCGGCTGGCCGCGGCAGGCTGCCATATCTATCTCGGCACCAGCCAGGCGGTGAGTGTCGACGACCTGAAACAGGCGGTGGGTTTTGTGCTGGGCAACATCGGCCTGCGACAAAGCTTGGCCGAGCGCTCGCGATCCCTGGTCGATGGCCTGGGCACGCGGCGGTTCGCCGTGGCGCTGGCCGGATCAAGCCTGAAGTTGCGGCCGGTGAGGCTGGAGGATACACGCCTGTTGTTTGACGGTCGCAATCGCGAAGCGGTGCGGCGGGCATCCTTGAATTCCCGCCCGATCGATTGGGAAGGGCATCAGGCATGGCTGACGGCGAGCCTGTGCGATCCGGGACGACTGCTGTTGATCGCCGAGGCAGCGGATGGTCCGGTGGGGGTGGTGCGCTATGACCTCGGGGCCAGCCGTGCCGAGGTATCGCTGTACCTGTTCGACGGTCGTGCGGGGCTTGGCTGGGGCAGGGCGCTGCTGGCCCGTGGCGACGAATTTATGTGTGCACACTGGCCGCAAGTGACGGTGATTGAGGCGCAGGTGCTGCCGGATAATCCGGCTTCGATCGAATTGTTTCGTCATGGCGGCTATATCCAGTCGGTCAGCCGTTTCGAGCGTGTAGTGAAGGATCAGGTTCATGACTAGTTTCAAGATCGGCCAACGAACCATTGGCCCGGATGCGCCGCCATTCATCATTGCCGAGATGAGCGGCAACCATAACCAGTCGCTGGAAGTCGCCCTGCGGATCGTCGAGGCGGCGGCCAGGGCCGGTGCCCATGCCCTGAAGCTGCAGACCTACACCGCCGATACCATGACTCTGGACCTGGCGGAAGGCGAGTTCTTTATCAAGGACCCCGCCAGCCTGTGGGCCGGATCCTCGCTCTATGCCCTCTACGAAAAGGCCCACACGCCTTGGGAATGGCATGCGCCGATCTTTGCCCGGGCGAAGGCACTGGGCATGCTGGCGTTCTCGACGCCGTTCGATGAAAGCGCCGTGGATTTCCTGGAAAGCCTCGATGTGCCGGCCTACAAGATCGCCAGTTTCGAAAACACCGACCTGCCGTTGATCCGTCGGGTGGCGGCGACGGGCAAGCCGCTGATCATTTCCACCGGCATGGCCAGTGTCGCCGAGCTGGATGAAACGGTGCGCACGGCTCGCGCGGCCGGTTGCCGGGACCTGGTGCTGCTCAAGTGCACCAGTACCTATCCGGCTTCACCGCTCAACAGTCATATCCGCACGATTCCCCACCTGCGGGAACTGTTCGGCTGTCAGGTCGGGCTGTCCGACCATTCCATGGGCGTGGGCGTCTCGGTAGCGGCGGTGGCCCTGGGCGCGACCGTGGTGGAAAAACACTTCACCCTGGATCGCGCCGCCGGTGGCGTGGACGCCAGTTTTTCCCTGGAGCCGGCGGAGCTGGCCAGCCTGGTGGTGGAAACCGAACGGGCCTGGCAGGCGCTGGGGCAGGTGCGTTATGGCGCGACCGAGGCGGAGCGCAAATCACTGGTCTACCGGCGTTCGCTCTATGTCGTGCAGGACATGCGCGAAGGTGAGTGTTTTACTTCGCAAAACGTACGGGCCATCCGCCCCGGGCTGGGGTTGGCGCCGAAACACGTCGATGGTGTGCTCGGGCGCAAGGCCCGCACGTCCCTGAAACGCGGTACGCCGCTGGACTGGTCGTTGATCGAATAACCCCTCGCGCACGCATTCGGGCAAAATAAGCGTGACCTATGAGTCATAACGCGCATCTTCACTGTATTGTATTTGCCGGGGATGCGGGCGCCTGAGCCTTTTCGGTCGGTGATTGCCCCTTGATTGCGCCGTTTCCGCTCCATTTTGGAGGGGCGGCAAATCCCTGTTGATCGGCGCCCCTCGATTCCTGCGAGCGGTGATATTCAGCTGTTTATTATTGGGAAGCCATAATGATTGGCATAAAAAGCATTGCCAGTTACGTGCCGACAGCCGGCGTGGATAACTACGCCCAGGGTGCCAAATTCGCCAAGGATGAAGAATTCATCCTGGGCAAGATCGGTTCAGCCTTCCTGCCGCGCAAAGACGCCGGGCAGGAAACCTCGGACCTGTGTGTCGAAGCCGTGAACGCCTTGTTCGCCAACAACCCCGAACTCAAGCGCGAGAGCATCGATGCGCTGATCGTCGTCACCCAGAACGGTGACGAGGAAGGCCTGCCGCATACCGCGGCCATTGTCCAGGACAAGCTCGGCCTGCCGACCACCGTGGCGGCGTTCGATATTTCCCTGGGCTGTTCCGGTTATGTCTATGGCATCTATGCCATGAAAGGCTTCATGGAGGCCGCCGGCCTGAAGAACGGCCTGCTGGTGACCGCCGACCCGTATTCGAAGATCGTCGATCCCGAAGATCGCAATACCACCATGCTGTTCGGTGATGCCGCGACCGCGACCTGGATGGGCGAAGACGCTCCCTGGCAGTTGGGCAAGGCCAAGTTCGGTACCGACGGTGCCGGCGCGCCGCACCTGAAGGTCAGCGACGGGGTGTTCTTCATGAACGGCCGCCAGGTGTTCAACTTTGCCCTGCTGAAAGTCCCGGCGCATCTGCATGAGCTGCTTGATGAGTCCGGTCTGCAGACGGCGGATATCGATGCGTTCTGCATCCACCAGGGTAGCGCGGCGATTGTCGATGCCGTGGCGCGTCGTTTCGAGGGCGAGCCGGAGAAGTTCATCAAGGACATGGTCGAGACCGGTAATACCGTGTCTTCGAGCATTCCGTTGCTGCTGGAGAAGCATGTCCTGGATTCCACCTGGAAGCGCGTCGCCCTCAGTGGTTTCGGCGTTGGCCTGTCGTGGGGCTCGGCGATCATTCATCGACCTTGATTCCACAAGGTTGCAAAGTAGCGCTCCGGGTACGTTAACCTTGAGCGCTATTTTTTTTGCGCGGATATTGAGCGAGGCGACATGAGCGATAGCTTTGAGCTGAATGCACGGATCATCGAGGCGCGCTGGCCGGGGTTGCTGCCCCGTCTGCTGGCCGAGGATGGCGATAGTCTGGCGCTGGAGCTGGTCGAAGGGCAGGGTTCGACGCTGAGTGTCGGCGGTGTGCAACTGACCAGCCGCCATGACCGGTTGGCCGAGGCGCGCCTGCAGGCCTCCAGCCTGCCGCCTGGCAGCGCGCAGCTGCATGTCTATGGTACCGGGCTGGGCGACTTGCAGCAGGTCTTGCTGGAGGCGCCGGGTTTGCAGCGTCTCGCTGTGCATATTCTCAATGGCGCGCTGTTCAAGCAGGTGCTCGGGTTGTTGGAGCAGGGCCAGTGGCTTGCCGATCCACGGGTCGAGTTGAGTTATGCCGCCGATCACGCGGAAATCCTCTTTCCGTTTTTTGCCCTGCCGGCGGAACTGGTGCTGGCCGACGATTTCAACGCCAGGATGCGCGATCGCCTGGTCGGCGAGGTGCACCTGAGTTTCAACAATCGTGAGTTCGACCCGCAATCCCCGGATATCCTCCAGCGCTTGCAGGACACTCATGAGATTTTTGCCGCTGATCGCGATGTCGCACAATTGTTTGCGACGCGGCCGGGGCAGCACATCTATGTGATCGGTACGGGGCCGAGCCTGGAGCAGCAGTTCGACAAGTTGCGGGCTGTACGTGAGCAGGTGCAGCGACCATTGTTCATCAGCGTCGATACCGCCTACCGGCCGTTGTGCGAGCAAGGTATCCGGCCTGACTTCGTGGTAAGTGTGGATAAGCGCATCGGCTTCCGGCATCTGCCGCCGGAGGCGTCCGCGGCTATTCCGCTGGTCTATATGCCGATGAGCGATCCTCAGGTGCTGGAAGCCTGGAAGGGGCCGCGTTATGGGGCTTATTCCCTCAGCCCTGTCTATGAGACGGTTCGCCAGCAGGTCGGGCGGGGCGTGCTGTATGTCGGTGGCAGTGTCCTGCACCCGGCCGTGGACCTGGCGGTGAAGATGGGTGCCGCGACCGTGACGCTGTTTGGCGCCGACTTCGCCTTTCCCATGAACAGGACCCATGCCGGCTGGAAGGATGGCGAACTCGGCCCGGGCGTCGACGAGGCCCGTTACTGGGTACAGGACGGCAATGGCCAGCGGGTCAGGACACAGTTGAATTTCCGCCGTTACCTCTGTGAGCTGGAGCGTTATATCGCCAGGCATCCGCAGGTCAGCTTCCTCAACAGCAGTCGTGCGGGCGCGCGGATCATCGGTACCGGCTTCGACCAGGAGTTCGTCCAATGAAATCCTTCGAGTACAGCATCCATGAAGCCGGGCGTTGTTCGGCATTGTTCCGCTTCGGGCGCGATGTCGAAGCGGCACTGTTGATGGTCGAGTTGTTCGATGGCGTCCAGGCGTTGTTGCTCGACGCATCGTCCGAGCACCAGCAGGTATGGACACAATTATTGTTGCTGATGCTCGGCTGCCAGGAACGTCAGGACTGGTTGGGGCTGGCGGATACCCTGCAATACGAAATGGTGGAACTGCTGGGGGCGGTCCAGGCGAGTCGTTGAGGTCCTGGTGGAAAAAATCGGTTTGCGGGCAATTCTCTGGCGCCATTTTTCCCTCGTGGGTGTGCGCTAAGCCCTTGTTTTTCGAGGGGTGGCAGGTTGATGGCAAAATTTTTGAAAAAAGCCCTCAAGCAACCTGCTATCCCGACGATAACTATTACGAAGGTTCTCTAGGCCACACCCGGCGGTTGCCAGGGCCGGAAGCCGCAGTACCCAACCAACGAGGATTTCGTCATGGCTTTAACAGTAAACACCAACACCACGTCGTTGAACGTTCAGAAGAACCTGAACCGCGCTTCCGATGCCCTGTCTACCTCCATGCAGCGCCTGTCTTCCGGCCTGAAAATCAACAGCGCCAAAGACGACGCCGCCGGCCTGCAGATCTCCAACCGTATGGGTGCCCAGATCCGCGGTAACACCCAGGCCATCCAGAACGCCAACGACGGTATCTCCGTAGCCCAGACCGCTGAAGGCGCTCTGCAAGCTTCGACCGACATCCTGCAGCGTATGCGTGAACTGGCTGTTAAAGCACGTAACGGTACCAACGGTACTGCTGACCAGACCGCTACCAACGCTGAATTCGCTCAGATGTCTGACGAATTGACTCGTATCTCGGCTGCCACCAACCTGAACGGCAAGAACCTGCTGGACGGCTCGGCTGGTACTGTGACCCTGCAAGTCGGCGCCAACACCGGTTCGGCCAACCACATCGACCTGGTACTGAGCTCCAAGTTCGACGCCGCCAGCCTGTCGGTAGGTAGCGGTACTGTAGTTCTGACCGGTGCGACCTCCGCCGCCGCCGCTTCGAACATCGACAACGCGATCACCGCGATCGACGCTGCAATCGCTGCCATCGGTGCTACCCGTGCCAGCCTCGGTGCTTCGCAGAACCGTCTGACCAGCACCATCCAGAACTTGCAGAACATCAACGAAAACACCACTGCTGCACAAGGTCGCGTACAAGACACCGACTTCGCCGCAGAAACTGCTAACCTGACCAAGCAGCAGACCCTGCAACAGGCTTCCACCTCTGTTCTGGCCCAGGCTAACCAACTGCCTTCCGCTGTACTGAAGCTGCTTCAGTAATTTCGGAATGAGTTTCGGCGGGGGAGTGTGCTGGTCGCGCTCTCTCGCTTTTTTACGTTAGGAGGTGATGGACATGGACATGAGCGTGAAGCTTAACTTGTCTTATCCGGCTCCCAAGCCAGCGACCACTGTGACCGATAAACCGCCAGAGGCGCCTCAGGCCGCTCCTCAAGTCGCCAGTGTTGCTGATCCGGCGGCGGATAAAAGCCAGGGCTCGGATGACGACAAGCTGAAGTTGGCGGTGCAGGAGATCGAGAAATTCGTACAGTCGATCAAACGCAACCTGGAGTTCTCCATAGACGAGCATTCCGGAAAGGTCATCGTCAAGGTGATCGCCAGCGAAACGGGCGAAGTGGTGCGACAGATCCCCTCCGCGGAAGCGCTCAAACTGGCAGATAGCCTCAGCAATGCCAGTCACGTGTTGTTCGACGCCAAAGTCTGATAGCTGGCATGAATAGTGTTTGTGGGTTCTTGGGGCGCTGGTAAAGGTCAAAAGACCGGCAGCAATCTGAAGGGAGAGGCAAATGGCAAGTCCAATTCTACCGGGCACGGGCTTAGGCTCCGGCCTGGACATCGGTTCCATCGTGACTGCGCTGGTGAACGCCGACAAATCGGCCAAGCAGACGCAGATCGATAGCGCGACGAAAACCAACACGCTGAAGATTTCCGGCATCGCTTCTCTGAAGAGTGCGCTGGCTGCGTTTCAGGCGACGCTGACCACGCTGAGCAGCGCGACGACCCCGGCATTCGCGGGTTATGCCGCGACATCGAGTGCTTCGTCGGTGATGACGGTCACTTCCGACAATACGGCGGTCGCGGGCAGCTACACGGTTGTCGTCAAGAACCTGGCCACCAGTTCGAAAGTAGCCAGTGCTTCTTTTGCCGGCGGTGCGTCCAGTGCCATTCCGAGTGGTACCCTGAAAATCAGTCAAAATGGCACTGATTACAATGTCCCGATTCCGGCCAATGCCACGTTGCAGAGCACCCGGGATGCAATCAACTCGGCCCAGGGCGCCAACGGTATATCGGCCAACATCGTGACCGACAGCTCGGGTTCGGCGCGTCTGGTCATCAGCTCGAACAAGACGGGCGCGGGTTCCGATCTGACGGTCAGTGGTATCGCCGGGTTGGAAATCGATGGTACCCAAGAGATGGGGGCGAACCCTTCTGCCTCGAGTTCAGGGGCTGTCACCGGGATTGCCAAGAATGCCAATCTGACGGTCGACGGCCTGGCTGTTTCCAGCAAGAGCAATACGGTTACCGGGGCGATCAGCGGCGTTACGATGAATCTGGTTTCGGCTGACGCCGGCACGCCTCCCGGAACCTCGAACGTGGCTGTGACGACCAATACGTCGGGGTTGCAGACTTCGATCCAGTCGTTCATCGACTCCTATAACACCCTGATGAATACCATCAACAGCCTGTCCAAGGCGACCGCGGATGCCGATGGCAACCTGACGGTAGCGGCAGCCTTCACCGGCGACTCCATGCCGCGCTCGCTGATCTCCGATATCCGTAGTCAGCTCACGGCTACGGGCGCGGGTGGCCCACTGGCTGTGCTGTCGCAGCTTGGAGTGTTGACCGTGGCGGGTAATGACGCCAGCAACTCCGGCAACCTTGCCCTGGACACTGCCGCCTTCAACAAGGCCATGTCCACCAATGGCATGAGCGGTCAGGTGCAGCAGTTGTTCAACGGTACCAACTCCACCAACGGCCTGTTGTCGCGCATGAGCAATGCGCTGAACCCGTATCTGGGTACACCGCTTTCCACCGGTCTGCGCCTGGGCGGCATGCTCGATCAGCGCAACACCAGCTATCAGAGCACGGCCAAGAGCCTGTTGAGCCAACAATCGGCACTGGACGCGCGGGTCAAGAGCCTGACGACAACCTTGACCGCCAAATACAACGCCATGGACCTGCTGGTCGGGCAAATGAAGGCGACGGCGAACAGTATCACCTCGTTCTTCAGTTCCCTGAACGCGCAGAAGTCCAGCTAGTTCTCGGGCTGACGCCAAAAACCCGGCTACGCTTTATCGCGCGCCGGGTTTTTGCCTTTTGGGTTAAAGTTTTTTGACTCAAAGGCGATACACTGGGTATACGAACTCTTGAGTTGTGACGAGGTAGAACATGAACCCGATGCTAGCCCTTCGGCAATATCAGAAGGTGGGTGCTCAAGCACAGACTTCCGAGGCCAGTCCTCACCGCCTGGTACAAATGCTGATGGAGGGTGGCCTGGATCGCATCGCACAGGCCAAGGGCGCCATAGAGCGCAAGGATATTCCCGCCAAAGGCGTGGCGATCGGCAAGGCCATCGGCATTGTCGGCGGCTTGCGCGAAGGCCTGGATCTGGAGAAACAGGCGGATGCGCTCGCTGACCTGGATAGCCTCTACACCTACATGATGAAGCGTCTGGCCGAGGCCAATATCAAGTCCGATCCGAAGATCCTGGATGAAGTCTCAGGCCTGCTCAGCACGGTCAAAGAGGGCTGGGACGCCATCGGCACCCCGGGTCCACAGTTTTAAGGAGTCCATCTTCATGAACCTCGTACTGCAGCGTATCCAGGATACCCGCGAAGCCCTTGTCAGGGCCTTGGCCGAGCGCGACTGGGGAAGCATTGCCCAGTTGGACCTGGCCTGTCGTGCCTGCATGGAAGACGTGCTCAACGAGGCTTCACTGGATGAAGACGCCTTGCGCAGCAGCCTGGAAGAGCTGCTGCACGTCTATCGTGAGTTGCTGGAAACGGCGATGGCGGAAAGACAGGCGATAGTCGACGAGATGCAACAGATCCAGCAAGCACAGAACGCGGCAAAGGTTTACCATCTGTTCGGTTAACGCAGGGTTAATCGAAGCGTATTGCGCCATAAATTTGACTGCGTACGAATTTTTGACTTAACTAGTGCTGTTTTTCAGGTTCAAGTCGTCTTTGAAGGTGATATCCCACCTCGGGCGTCTAGCTTGCCCACCCATCCCGGGCATCGAGTTGACTAGGGAAGTTGCTATTGCATGTGGCGTGAAACCAAAATTCTGCTGATCGATGACGATAGCGTTCGCCGCCGTGACCTGGCGGTGATTTTAAATTTTCTCGGCGAAGAAAATCTGTCCTGTGGCAGTCTTGACTGGCAACAGGCGGTCGACTCTTTGACTTCCAGCCGCGAGGTGCTTTGTGTCCTGATCGGGACAGTCAATGCGCCGTCGGGGCTATCGGGCCTGTTAAAGACACTCGGAACCTGGGATGAGTTCCTTCCGGTTCTGCTTTTGGGTGAAAATACTTCCACCGACCTTCCCGAAGACCTGCGTCGCCGGGTGCTTTCCAGCCTGGAAATGCCGCCCAGCTACAGCAAGCTGCTCGACTCCCTGCACCGTGCCCAGGTCTATCGCGAGATGTATGACCAGGCCCGCGAGCGTGGTCGTCAGCGCGAGCCGAACCTGTTCCGCAGCCTGGTCGGCACCAGCCGTGCCATCCAGCACGTACGCCAGATGATGCAGCAGGTAGCCGATACCGACGCCAGCGTGCTGATCCTCGGCGAGTCGGGCACCGGCAAGGAAGTGGTGGCGCGCAACCTGCACTATCACTCCAAGCGTCGCGACGCGCCGTTCGTTCCGGTCAACTGCGGGGCGATTCCCGCGGAGCTGCTGGAAAGCGAGCTGTTCGGCCACGAGAAGGGCGCCTTCACCGGTGCCATCACCAGTCGTGCCGGGCGTTTCGAGCTGGCCAACGGCGGTACCCTGTTCCTCGACGAAATCGGCGACATGCCGCTGCCGATGCAGGTCAAGCTGCTGCGCGTGCTGCAGGAACGTACCTTCGAGCGTGTGGGCAGCAACAAGACCCAGAGCGTTGATGTGCGCATCATTGCCGCGACCCACAAGAACCTCGAAAGCATGATCGAGGTCGGCAGCTTCCGTGAAGACCTCTACTACCGCCTGAACGTTTTCCCGATCGAAATGGCGCCGCTGCGCGAGCGGGTCGAAGATATCCCGTTGCTGATGAACGAACTGATCTCGCGCATGGAGCACGAAAAGCGTGGTTCGATCCGTTTCAACTCGGCGGCGATCATGTCCCTCTGCCGGCATGGCTGGCCGGGCAACGTTCGCGAGCTGGCCAACCTGGTGGAGCGCATGGCGATCATGCACCCGTATGGGGTGATCGGTGTGGTCGAGCTGCCGAAGAAATTCCGTTACGTCGACGATGAAGACGAGCAGATGGTCGACAGCCTGCGCAGCGATCTGGAAGAGCGCGTGGCGATCAATGGCCATACACCGGACTTCAGCACTTCGGCGATGCTGCCGCCCGAGGGCCTGGACCTCAAGGACTACCTTGGCGGCCTGGAACAGGGGCTGATCCAGCAGGCGCTGGACGACGCCAACGGTATCGTGGCTCGGGCTGCCGAGCGCCTGCGTATCCGCCGGACCACCCTGGTGGAGAAAATGCGCAAGTACGGCATGAGCCGTCGTGAAGGCGATGAGCAGGCGGATGATTGACGCCTGTTTTTCAACCCGCTGAAAACTGGGCGGTTTTTTTTAGGCACGGGTATTGCTAAGTCTCTCGCAACGTTCCGTTTAAATGACGGTCAGTCAAGCGAGAGAGCACGATGCCCCAAGCCGCCCAGATGTCTCCTGTCCCCGAAGTCCCGGGACAACCGTCGTCCGTAGAGCAGGCAAGCCGGCTGGGTCTTGAGCAGGCCTTCGACCTGTTCAACCAGATGTCGACGCAACTCACCGATTCCTACAGCATGCTTGAGGCGCGGGTCACCGAGCTCAAGGGCGAGTTGGCCGTGGTCAGTGCCCAGCGCATGACCGAACTGGCGGAAAAGGAACGCTTGGCCAATCGCCTGCAGAACCTGCTGGATCTGTTGCCTGGCGGTGTTATCGTGATCGACTCCCATGGCTTTGTCAGCGAGGCCAATCCCGCTGCCCGCGAGCTGTTGGGCTTGCCGCTGGAAGGTGAGTTGTGGCGCCAGGTGATTGCCCGCTGTTTTGCTCCCCGTGAAGATGACGGTCATGAAATCTCTCTCAAGGACGGGCGGCGCCTGTCGATTGCCACGCGTTCGCTGGAAGGCGAGCCGGGGCAACTGGTGCTGCTCAATGACCTGACCGAAACCCGTCGCCTCCAGGATCAGTTGGCTCGCCATGAGCGGCTGTCGTCCCTGGGGCGGATGGTCGCCTCCCTTGCCCATCAGATCCGCACCCCGCTGTCGGCCGCACTGCTGTACGCCAGTCATCTCACCGAACAGGCCTTGCCGGTGGAAACCCAGCAGCGTTTCGCCGGGCGCCTGAAAGAGCGCCTGCATGAGCTGGAGCATCAGGTCCGCGACATGCTGGTGTTTGCCCGCGGCGAGCTGCCGCTGACTGATCGCCTGGCGCCCAGGGTGTTGTTGCAGGCCTTGCAGAGTGCCGCCCAGACCCATGTGCAGGGTGTGGCGATCCGTTGGCAGTGCGACAGTCATGACGGTGAGTTGCTGTGCAATCGCGATACCCTGGTCGGAGCACTGCTCAACCTGATTGAAAATGCGATGCAGGCCAGCGGTCGCGATGTGCGCCTCAAGGTGCACCTGTACAGCCGGGGAAATACCTTGCGCCTGAGTGTCAGTGATAACGGCAGCGGGATCGAGCCCGAAGTGCTGGCGCGACTTGGTGAACCCTTCTTTACCACCAAGACCACGGGGACCGGCCTCGGCCTGACCGTGGTCAAGGCTGTTGCCCGGGCGCACCAGGGCGACATGCAACTGCGTTCACGGCTGGGACGTGGCACCTGCGCCATGTTGTGCCTGCCGCTGATTCCTGGCGCCATGGAGGCACAATGATGGTTGGGATGATCAAGGTTCTTTTGGTCGAGGACGATCGGGCGCTGCGTGAAGCGCTGGCGGATACCTTGCTGCTGGCGGGTTATGAGTTCCGTGCGGTCGCCTGTGCCGAGGATGCCCTGGAGGCGGTGGCGCAGGAGTCGTTCAGCCTGGTGATCAGCGATGTGAATATGCCGGGCATGGACGGGCACCAGTTGCTCGGCCTGCTGCGAGCACGCCAGCCACTGTTGCCGGTGCTGCTGATGACGGCGCACGGCGCGGTCGAGCGGGCCGTGGAGGCCATGCGCCAGGGCGCCGCCGACTATCTGGTCAAGCCCTTCGAACCCAAGGCGTTGCTCGACCTGGTGGCACGTCATGCGCTGGGGCGGTTGGGGGCGGTGGAGAGCGAGGGTCCGATCGCGGCCGAGCCGGCCAGTGCGCAATTGCTGGAGCTGGCGGCACGTGTGGCCCGCAGTGATTCGACCGTGCTGATTTCCGGCGAGTCGGGGACCGGCAAGGAGGTGCTGGCGCGCTATATCCACCAGCAATCCCATCGCGCCGATCAGCCGTTCGTGGCGATCAACTGTGCCGCGATCCCCGACAATATGCTCGAGGCGACCCTGTTCGGGCATGAGAAGGGTTCGTTTACCGGTGCCATCGCCGCCCAGGCGGGCAAGTTCGAGCAAGCCGACGGCGGGACCATCCTGCTTGACGAGATTTCCGAAATGCCCCTCGGTCTGCAAGCCAAGCTGTTGCGGGTATTGCAGGAGCGCGAGGTCGAGCGGGTGGGGGGGCGCAAGCCGATTACCCTGGATATCCGCGTGGTTGCCACCACCAACCGTGATCTGGCCGGCGAGGTGGCGGCGGGGCGCTTCCGCGAAGATCTCTATTATCGACTGTCGGTATTTCCGCTGGCCTGGCGTCCGTTGCGCGAGCGCACCGCCGATATCCTGCCGCTGGCCGAACGCCTGCTGGCCAAGCACAGCGCAAAAATGAAGCATGCCGCCGTTAGATTGTCGCCCCAGGCCCAGGCTTGCCTGATCGGTTATGCCTGGCCGGGCAATGTCCGCGAACTCGACAATGCGATCCAGCGTGCGTTGATTTTGCAGCAGAGCGGGTTGATCCAGGCGGAGGACTTCTGTCTGGCCGGGCCGTTGGGGTGTGCACCCTTGCCGGCCATGCGTGCTCCGCTGATCGAGGCGGTTGCCAACGAAGTGGCGCCTGGCGAATCCGCCGGTGCCCTGGGCGATGACCTGCGTCGACGCGAATTCCAGATGATCATCGATACCCTGCGCTCCGAGCGCGGGCGTCGCAAGGAAGCTGCGGAGCGCCTGGGTATCAGCCCGCGTACGCTGCGCTACAAACTGGCACAGATGCGCGATGCCGGCATGGACGTCGAGGCTTATTTATTCGCCAGTTGAGTCGATTTACCTGTAGGAGCTGGCACCCTTGTTGCTAACACCTCATTAACCGCTGCACGAGTGTCAAAAAATTGCAGGTCGCCGGAGAGAGTAGTCCATGAGCCAGGGTATTGAATTTAATCGATTGATGTTGGACATGCGGGCCATGCAGATGGACGCCATGGCCCAGCCGAAGTCGGCTGTGGCGGCGCCGGAAATGGGCGGTAGCAGTTTTGCCGATCTGCTCGGCAAGGCCGTCGGCAAGGTCAACGACACCCAGCAAGCCGCTGGCCAGTTGGCGAACGCCTTCGAGATCGGTAAAAGCGGCGTGGACCTGACCGATGTGATGGTTTCCTCGCAGAAAGCCAGCGTTTCGTTCCAGGCCTTGACCCAGGTACGCAACAAGTTGGTCCAGGCGTATCAAGACATCATGCAGATGCCGGTTTAAGGACGAGATTGAGTCATGGCTGAAGCAGTCGCCGATAACGTACCGGCCAAGGCCGCGCCGACAGATGGCAAACCGCCGCTGTTTGGTTTGTCCTTCCTGGAAAACCTTTCCGAAATGACCATGCTGCGTCAGGTCGGCCTGATGGTCGGCCTGGCCGCGAGCGTGGCGATTGGTTTTGCCGTGGTGTTGTGGTCCCAGCAGCCTGATTACCGGCCTCTGTACGGCAGCCTGGCCGGTATGGACGCCAAGCAGGTCATGGAAACCCTGGCGGCTGCGGATATCCCCTATACCGTCGAACCGAACTCCGGTGCATTGCTGGTCAAGGCCGATGACGTCTCCCGTGCCCGCCTGAAACTGGCGGCGGCCGGCGTGACGCCCACCGATGGCAATATCGGTTTCGAGATCCTCGACAAGGATCAGGGCCTGGGTACCAGCCAGTTCATGGAGGCGACCCGTTATCGTCGCGGTCTTGAAGGCGAACTGGCACGGACCATCTCCAGCCTGAACAATGTCAAGGGCGCGCGCGTGCACCTGGCGATTCCGAAGAGTTCGGTGTTCGTCCGTGACGAACGCAAACCGAGTGCTTCGGTACTGGTCGAGCTGTATTCCGGGCGCTCCCTGGAGCCGGGCCAGGTGGTGGCGATCATCAACCTGGTGGCGACCAGCGTTCCCGAACTGAGCAAGTCGCAGATCACCGTGGTCGACCAGAAGGGCAACCTGCTCTCCGACCAGGCGCAGAACTCCGAATTGACCATGGCCGGCAAGCAGTTCGACTACAGCCGCCGCATGGAAAGCATGCTGACCCAGCGTGTGCACAATATCCTCCAGCCGATTCTGGGCAACGACCGCTACAAGGCTGAAGTGTCCGCCGATGTGGATTTCAGCGCGGTCGAATCGACCTCCGAACAGTTCAACCCGGATCAGCCGGCGTTGCGCAGCGAGCAGTCGACCACCGAACAGCGTACGGCCAGCAACGGCCCGCAAGGGGTGCCCGGGGCATTGAGCAACCAGCCTCCGGCACCGGCTTCGGCACCGCAGACCACCGGTGGCGCGACCGCGTCGTCGGGTCCCGTGCAACCCGGCCAACCGCTGCTCGATGCCAACGGCCAGCAGATCATGGACCCGGCCACCGGCCAGCCGATGCTGGCGCCGTACCCGGCGGACAAGCGTCAACAATCCACCAAGAACTTCGAACTGGATCGCTCCATCAGCCACACCAAGCAGCAGCAGGGTCGGCTGACCCGCCTGTCGGTGGCGGTGGTGGTCGACGATCAGGTCAAGGTCAACGCCGCCAACGGCGAAACCACCCGTGCACCGTGGAGCGCCGACGAATTGGCGCGCTTCACCCGTCTGGTGCAGGACGCCGTCGGTTTCGACGCCAGCCGCGGCGACAGCGTCAGTGTGGTCAACGTGCCGTTCTCCGCCGAGCGCGGGGAAGTGATCGCCGACATTCCGTTCTACTCGCAACCCTGGTTCTGGGATGTGGTCAAGCAAGTGCTGGGTGTGCTGTTCATCCTGGTGCTGGTGTTCGGTGTGCTGCGTCCGGTGCTCAACAACATCACCGGCGGCGGCAAGAAGCAGCTGGCGGGTCTGGGCAGCGATGTCGAACTCGGTGGCATGGGCGGTCTGGACGGCGAGCTGGCCAACGACCGCGTGAGCCTCGGCGGTCCGCAAAGCATCCTCCTGCCAAGCCCGAGCGAAGGTTATGACGCTCAACTGAACGCCATCAAGAGTCTGGTAGCCGAAGATCCGGGCCGTGTGGCACAGGTCGTCAAAGAGTGGATTAACGCCGATGAGTAATAACGCTGCCGTCACCCAGAAGCTGACCCGGGTCGATAAAGCCGCGATCTTGCTGCTGTCGCTGGGTTCCACCGATGCCGCACAGGTTCTTCGCCATATGGGTCCCAAGGAGGTCCAGCGGGTCGGCGTGGCCATGGCGCAGATGCGCAACGTGCATCGCGAGCAGGTCGAGCAGGTCATGAGCGAGTTCGTCGAGATCGTCGGCGACCAGACCAGCCTGGGCGTCGGCTCCGACGACTACGTGCGCAAGATGCTCACCCAGGCCCTCGGCGAGGACAAGGCCAACGGCCTGATCGACCGCATCCTGCTCGGTGGCAACACCAGCGGCCTGGACAGCCTCAAGTGGATGGAGCCGCGCGCCGTGGCGGATGTCATCCGCTACGAGCACCCGCAGATCCAGGCGATCGTCGTGGCCTATCTGGATCCCGACCAGGCCGGTGAAGTACTGAACAACTTCGACCACAAGGTGCGCCTGGACATCATCCTGCGCGTCTCCTCGTTGAACACGGTACAACCGGCGGCGCTCAAGGAACTCAACCAGATTCTCGAGAAGCAGTTCTCCGGCAACTCCAATGCGGCCCGTACCACCCTGGGCGGCATCAAGCGTGCTGCCGATATCATGAACTTCCTCGACAGCTCGATCGAAGGCCAGTTGATGGACTCGATCCGCGAAGTGGACGAGGACCTGTCGACCCAGATCGAAGACCTGATGTTCGTCTTCAACAATTTGTCCGACGTCGACGACCGCGGTATCCAGGCGCTGTTGCGCGAAGTCTCTTCCGATGTGCTGGTGCTTGCCCTCAAAGGCTCGGATGAGGGCGTCAAGGAAAAGATCTTCAAGAACATGTCCAAGCGTGCGGCGGAGCTGCTGCGCGACGACCTCGAGGCCAAGGGACCGGTGCGCGTCAGCGACGTCGAGACCGCCCAGAAGGAAATCCTCACCATCGCCCGCCGTATGGCCGAAGCCGGAGAAATCGTGCTCGGTGGCAAGGGCGGCGAAGAGATGATCTAAGGATCCAGCCATGACTGATCCAACCGACCTGATCCGCGCGCGGGACGTGAGCGGCTTCGACCTGTGGTCGCTGCCCAGCTTCGACCCGCATGTCGAAGAGCCTGAACCGGAGCCAGTGGAAGAGCCGCCGGCCGAGATGGAGGAAGTGCCGTTGGAGGAAGTCCAGCCGCTGACCCTCGAAGAGCTCGAAAGCATTCGCCAGGAAGCCTACAACGAAGGCTTCGCGGTGGGTGAACGCGAAGGTTTCCACAGCACCCAGATCAGGGTTCGCCAGGAGGCTGAAGTCGCCCTGAGCGCCAAGCTGGTCAACCTGGAAGCGCTGATGGGCAACCTGTTCGCGCCTATCGCCGAGCAGGACCAGCAGATCGAAAAAAGCCTGGTGAATCTGGTCGGGCATATCACCCGCCAGGTCATCCAGCGCGAACTCAAGACCGACTCCAGCCAGATCGAGCATGTCCTGCGCGAAACCCTGAAGCTGCTGCCGCTGGGCGCCGAAAACGTACGGCTGTACATCAATCCCCAGGACTTCGAGCAGGTCAAGGCCTTGCGCGAGCGCCACGAGGCGACCTGGCGTATTGTCGAGGACGAGGCCCTGCTGCCCGGCGGTTGCCGGGTCGAGACCGAACACAGCCGGATCGACGCCAGTGTCGAAACCCGCATCGAGCAGGCGCTGGCGAAGCTGTTCGATCAGTTGCACGAACAATCCCTGCATCCGGCCCAGCCCGACCTGACGGTCGAATTGGGTGAGCCTCATGCACCGAGCAGTGCTCCGGACCTGTCCGATGCGCCTTGAGCGAACCAGCTTCGGCAAGCGCCTGGGCACTTACGCCGAGGCCATTGACCTGCCGGGCCAGCCGATTCTCGAAGGTCGCCTGCTGCGCATGGTCGGCCTGACCCTCGAAGCCGAAGGCTTGCGGGCCGCCATGGGCGCCCGTTGCCTGGTGATCAACGACGACAGCTATCACCCGGTGCAGGTCGAAGCCGAGGTCATGGGCTTCTCCGGCAGCAAGGTGTTCCTGATGCCGGTGGGCAGCGTGGCCGGTATCGCACCCGGCGCCAGGGTCGTGCCGCTGGCCGACACCGGTCGGCTGCCGATGGGTATGAGCATGCTCGGGCGGGTGCTGGACGGTGCCGGACGCGCGCTGGACGGCAAGGGCGGGATGAAGGCCGAGGACTGGGTGCCGATGGACGGTCCGACCATCAACCCGCTCAATCGTGACCCCATCCACCAGCCGCTGGACGTGGGCATCCGCAGTATCAACGGATTATTGACGGTAGGCCGTGGTCAGCGTCTCGGCCTGTTCGCCGGTACTGGCGTCGGCAAGAGTGTGCTGCTGGGCATGATGACCCGCTTTACCGAGGCCGACATCATCGTGGTCGGGCTGATCGGTGAGCGAGGCCGCGAAGTGAAGGAGTTCATCGAGCACATCCTCGGCGAGGAAGGGCTCAAGCGTTCGGTGGTGGTGGCGTCGCCCGCCGACGATGCACCGCTGATGCGTCTGCGCGCGGCCATGTATTGCACGCGGATCGCCGAGTACTTTCGCGACAAGGGCAAGAATGTCCTGCTGCTGATGGATTCGCTGACCCGTTTCGCCCAGGCCCAGCGGGAAATCGCCCTGGCCATCGGCGAGCCGCCTGCGACCAAGGGTTATCCGCCTTCGGTGTTCGCCAAGCTGCCAAAACTGGTGGAGCGCGCGGGTAACGCCGAGGCCGGCGGCGGTTCGATCACCGCGTTCTACACCGTACTGTCCGAAGGCGACGACCAGCAGGACCCGATTGCCGACTCGGCGCGGGGCGTGCTCGACGGGCATATCGTCTTGTCCCGGCGCCTGGCCGAAGAAGGTCACTACCCGGCGATCGATATCGAGGCGTCCATCAGTCGGGTGATGCCGGCGGTGGTCAGTGCGGAGCACATGAAGCGTGCGCAGTATTTCAAGCAGCTCTGGTCACGCTATCAGCAGAGTCGCGACCTGATCAGCGTCGGCGCCTATGTGGCGGGTGGCGATCGCGAGACCGACACGGCGATCTCCCTGCAACCGGCGATGGTCCAGTACCTGCGCCAGGGGCTGAACGACAATGTCAGCCTGGGCGAGAGCGAAGCACATCTGTCGACGGTCTTCGCGCCGGCGGCGGGCGGCTGACCCGGCCATGGCCCAGAGTCGTGCCGCGCGGCTGGCGCCGGTGGTCGAGATGGCCGAAAGCACCGAGCGTACCGCTGTCCAGCGCCTGGGGTATTTCCAGGGGCAGGTGCGGCTGGCGCAAAGCAAGTTGGCCGACCTCGAAGGATTTCGCCTGCAATACCAGGAACAATGGATCGAACGTGGCCGGCACGGTGTTTCCAGCCAGTGGTTGCTGGGCTACCAGCAGTTTCTCAGTCAGTTGGATACCGCCGTTGCCCAGCAACGGCAAAGCCTGGCCTGGCACCAGAACAACCTCGACAAGGGGCGGGTTGCCTGGCAGGAAGCCTTTACCCGCGTCGAGGGCTTGCGCAAGCTGGTGCAGCGCTACATCGACGAGGCCCGCCAGTTGGAAGACAAACGTGAACAGAAACTGCTGGATGAGCTGTCCCAGCGCCTGCCGCGGCAGAGTCCCTATTGAATCGCAGGTATTTTGACGCTCCCGGTTGCCCTGCTGTCAGCGGGGTGCTACACCTTGTACACATCGCCACTGACAAGGAAGCTGGATCATGGCTGTAGAGTCGGCAGTAACAGACAACGGCAGGAAGTTGACGATTTCGGTCAAGGGGCGCTTTGACTTCGGCAAGCACCAGGAATTTCGCGAATCCTACGAGCGGGTCGACACCCGACCCGAGTCGGTTATCGTCGATCTGGTCGATACGACCTATCTCGACAGTTCGGCCCTGGGTATGCTCCTGCTGCTGCGCGACCACGCCGGCGGCGACGATGCCCATATCCGGGTGATCAACAGCAACACGGATGTACGCAAGATCCTCGCCATTTCTAATTTCGACAAGCTCTTCGACATCACTTGAGCATCATGCAAACGGCCGAGGAGTCGCTGACGGTGCTGATCGCCGAGGACGGGGCGGCGGATCGGCTGCTGCTGTCGAGTATCGTACGGCGCCAGGGGCATGCAGTCCTGACTGCCAGCAACGGTGCCGAGGCGGTCGAGGTGTTCAGGGCGCAGCGGCCCCAGCTGGTGCTGATGGATGCGCTGATGCCGGTGATGGACGGCTTTGAGGCGGCACGGCAGATCAAGGCGCTGGCCGGCGAATCGCTGGTGCCGATCATCTTTCTCACCTCCCTGAGTGAAAGCGACGCCCTGGTCCGTTGCCTGGAAGCAGGCGGTGACGATTTTCTGGCAAAACCCTACAACCAGGTCATTCTCGGTGCCAAGATCAAGGCGATGGATCGTCTGCGGCGCCTGCAGGCCACGGTATTGCAGCAACGCGACCTGATCGCCCGGCACCACGACTACCTGCTCAACGAGCAGCGGGTGGCCAAGGCGGTGTTCGACAAGGTGGCGCATTCCGGGTGCCTGCGGGCGCCGAACATCCGTTACCTGCAATCGCCCTATGCGTTGTTCAACGGTGACCTGCTGCTGGCGGCCCATACCCCGGGCGGGGACATGCATGTCCTGCTCGGCGACTTTACCGGGCATGGCCTGCCCGCCGCCGTCGGTGCGATGCCGTTGGCGGAAGTCTTCTACGGCATGACCGCCAAGGGCTACGGCCTGCCGGAAACCCTGCGGGAGATGAACGCCAAGCTCAAGCGCATCCTGCCGGTGGACATGTTCTGTTGCGCCACCTTCCTGCGCCTGAGTCCGCAGCGGCAGGTGGTCGAAGTCTGGAACGGCGGCATGCCCGATGGCTACCTGCACGATATCGCCTCGGGCGAGCGGCGTCCCCTGGTGGCGCGGCATTTGCCGTTGGGGGTACTGGGGGCCGAGGCGTTCGACGATCACACCGATGTCTACCCCATGACCCGGGGCGATCGGGTTTTCCTGCTGTCCGACGGGGTGATCGATACTTGTAATCGCGATGAGCAGTTATTCGGTGTCGAGCGCCTGCATCAGGTATTCGAGAGCAACCGCGATCCGGATAGCCTGTTCGAGGAGATCCAGCAGGCGCTGGCGCGCTTCGGCGGCGAGGCGCGTGACGATATCAGCATGGTCGAGATCAGTCTGCCCGCGCCGGGGCAGGCGTTGCCGGCGACCATGGTCTACTCCGACAGTGGCGAGTCCTGTCCGCTGGACTGGTCAGTGGACTTCGAGTTCCGTGCGGCGACGCTGCGGCGCTTCAATCCGTTGCCCTACCTGCTGCAGTTGCTGATGGAAGTACATGGCTTGCGAGCCCACAGCGGGGCGCTGTACAGCGTGCTGGCCGAGCTTTATTCCAATGCCCTGGAACATGGTGTCCTGGGCCTGGATTCAAGCCTCAAGCGCGATGTTCGCGGATTTGCGCAATACTATGAGCAGCGCAATCGGCGTCTGCTCGACTTGCGGGAAGGTTTCGTTCGCGTGAGCCTGAAGGTGATCCCTGAAGGCAAGGGCGGGCGATTGTGCATCGAGGTCGAGGACAGTGGTGCCGGGTTTGACGTCGGGCGGGTCATGGCGCGCCCGTTGGAAGTCGATCGGTTATCGGGACGAGGGGTCGGCCTGGTCCGGCAACTCAGTCACTGTGCCCGTTGGTCGAATGACGGCCGGCGTGCCCACGTGGAGTTTTCGTGGGAGGCTCAGGCATAATTTGCAGGTGTTGATCAAGGAGTGAACTCGTGGACGGCAATCAGGAAAAGCACCTTGACTACGATGTGCTCGGCGCATTGCAGGAAGTCATGGAGGATGAGTATCCACTGTTGCTGGATACCTTTCTCAACGATTCGGAAAAACGCCTCGGGCAGTTGCATCAGGCCAGCAACGCGATAGAACTGGGTCTGGCGGCCCACAGCTTCAAGGGCAGCAGCAGCAATATGGGCGCCTTTCACCTGGCCGATCTTTGCCGGCAACTGGAAGAGCGGGCCGCGCAACTGCCGCTGACCGGAATCGAGGATCTGGTCGGGCGGATCGACCGCGAGTACGAGCATGTGCGCCATCTGTACGCTCGCGAGCGCGAACGTTTCCCGGTCAAGCAATAACCCTCGTGGTGATTCGGGCGAACTGGCCCGAACCTTGCTATCACTCCCTGCATTGACTTTACGATCCCTGTGCAGCGGAGACTGTGTTATGCCCCTCGCTCCCAATTCTCTTCTTCAGGCCACCGCTGCGGCCAAACCCAAGGCGGACCTTGCGAGCAATCCGCCGGCACCGGTTGCGCAGCCCAAGGACAATGCTTCCAGCTTTGCCCAGGTCTACCAGAGCAGCCAGAACAACCAGAGCAAATCGGTAAAGGCGGCTGACAGTCCGGTCAAATCGACCCGCGACACTACCCCCGCGGTATCGGCGAAAAAGGATGTGGTTGCCAGTAACAAGGGTGACGCGGCAAAGCCCGCGGTTGCCGATAGCGGCAATTCCTTGCCTGCCGATAAAACCACCAGCAGCGACACCACGACAAAGGCCGGTGACGACCAGGCCACGGCTGACGACAAGGACAAGGACAGCGCCAGCGATACGCCGGTGGCGGATGCCACGCCGGTGGATCCGACCCTTGACCCGGCGCTGATCCAGGCTGCTGTCACGCCACCGGCGCCGGTTCCTGAGGCGCCGCCGGCAGTGGCGCCCGCGCAGCAACCGGTGATCGAGGCGCCGCTGGCGGCCGCAGTGACCGCCGCGCCAGTACAGGCAGCGGCGACACCGCCGGCCAGCGACAGTGATTTCGATCCGAATTCCGATCCGTTGGATAACCTGCCTGCCGTGCGTCTGGCGATGGAGCAGGGTGGTCATGTGTCGACTACCAGCCAGCCGACCACTAAAACCACCAGCAATAACGATACGGACCCGAATCAGGCCCTTAATCAGAACGCCAGCGTGGCAGTGCTGGTGGATCAGAAAACCGATGCCGGCACCACCGAGCAGGGCGGCGAAAAATCCTTCAAGGGCTTGATCGAAGACGGCTTGAAAGATCTGAAAGGCGCCTCCAGTGACACCCGGGTCGATGACTTCGCCAATCGCCTGGCGGCGCTGACCCAGGCCGCGGTACCGAAAACCGCGAATGCGCTGCCGGTCAACCAGCCGCTGGCCATGCATCAGAGCGGCTGGACCGAGGAAGTGGTCAACCGGGTCATGTACCTGTCGAGTGCCAGCATCAAGTCCGCCGATATCCAACTGGAACCGGCCGAACTGGGGCGATTGGACATCAAGGTCAACATGTCCGCCGACCAGGCGACGCAGATCAGCTTCGTCAGTGGTCATGCCGGCGTGCGTGATGCGCTGGAAAGCAATATGTTCCGCCTGCGCGACATGCTCCAGCAGCAGGGTCTGGGGCAGGCCGATGTCAGCGTCTCCGACCAGTCGCGTGGCTGGACCGGCCAGGGCCAGGATCCGCAACAGCAACAGCAGCAGGCCCAGAAGGGTAGCAACAACGGTGGTGGTGGTCGCCTGGATGGCGGCGACGACGATATCGCCATTGCCGCCGCGACCGAGGCGGCAGCCACCAGCGCCAGTGTCGTGGTGGGCTCCAGCGCGGTCGACTACTACGCCTGATCGCCTATGGCGGGTCTGGTGCTTATTTGGGGGCTGTGCCTGATGTGGGAGGGGGCTTGCCCCCGAAGCTTTTGGCAGCCCCAGGGGAGCTCGTCGTGGGTAAGCCCACTCCTGCACGATCTCTTTCAGCCCATCCGCGCCGTGCTTTCCTTCCCCTCTGCGCCAACTCTGGCATAACACTTGCTCCAGCCTTGCCGTGCGACTGTGAAAAACCGAATAGTGACGGATTATTGGCATGGCGAAGAGCGAAGCAGCAGCGGTAAAAGAACCTGGCGGGAAAGGCAAACTCAAGCTGATTATCGTGATCGTGGTGGCTTTGCTGCTGGCGATCGGGCTCTCCGTGGGAGCGACCTGGTACTTCATGCACAGCGCCCAGAGCAAGCCCGCCCCGGCACCGGCCGAGGCCAGCGCGACCAAGCAGCCGGCGATCTACGAATCGATGGCGCCGGCCTTTGTCGCCAACTTCAAGGATGCCAACGGCCGCCAGCGCTACATGCAGGTGAGCATCAGCATGATGGCGCGCAACCAGGCCGACCTGGAAGCCCTGAAGGTCCATATGCCGGTGATCCGCAACAACCTGGTGATGCTGTTCTCCGGACAGACCTACGAAACCCTGGCTACCCCGGTCGGCCAGGAGTTGCTGCGCCAGAAAGCCACTGCCAGCGTGCAGGAAGTGGCGCAGAAGGAAGTTGGCAAGGTGGTGGTCGAACAGTTGCTCTTCACTAACTACGTACTGCAGTAGGATCACGACATGGCCGTGCAAGACCTGCTGTCCCAGGATGAGATCGATGCCCTCTTGCATGGTGTCGATGACGGTCTGGTACAGACCGAAAACGCCGCCGAACCCGGCAGCGTCAAAAGCTACGACCTGACCAGCCAGGATCGCATCGTCCGTGGACGCATGCCGACCCTGGAGATGATCAACGAGCGTTTTGCCCGCTATACCCGTATCAGCATGTTCAACATGTTGCGTCGCTCCGCCGATGTGGCGGTGGGCGGGGTGCAGGTGATGAAGTTCGGCGAATACGTGCACTCGCTGTATGTGCCGACCAGTCTCAACCTGGTCAAGATCAAGCCGCTGCGTGGCACCGCCCTGTTTATCCTCGACGCCAAGCTGGTGTTCAAGCTGGTGGACAACTTCTTCGGCGGGGACGGTCGTCACGCCAAGATCGAGGGGCGCGAATTCACTCCGACCGAGCTGCGTGTGGTGCGCATGGTGCTGGAGCAGGCCTTCATCGACTTGAAGGAAGCCTGGCAGGCGATCATGGAAGTCAATTTCGAGTACATCAACTCGGAAGTGAACCCGGCCATGGCCAACATCGTCGGCCCGAGCGAAGCGGTGGTGGTCTCGACCTTCCATATCGAGCTCGACGGCGGTGGCGGCGACCTGCACGTGACCATGCCGTACTCGATGATCGAGCCGGTACGGGAAATGCTCGACGCCGGTTTCCAGTCGGACCTCGACGACCAGGACGAGCGCTGGGTCAAGGCCCTGCGTGAAGACGTGCTGGACGTGGCGGTACCGCTCAGCGCCACGGTGGCGCGTCGTCAACTGCGCCTGCGGGACATCCTGCACATGCAGCCGGGCGACGTGATTCCGGTGGAGTTGCCCGAGGACATGGTCATGCGCGCCAACGGCGTGCCGTCGTTCAAGGTCAAGCTCGGTTCCCACAAGGGCAACCTGGCATTGCAAGTGATTGAGCCGATCGAACGCCGTTGAGCGGGTCGATCAAGGAATGAGCTGTGTTAACTGATTTTCTGCCCGCCGAGGACAACTGATGGCTGACGAACACGATATGACTGACGACCAGGCCCTGGCTGACGAGTGGGCGGCTGCCCTGGAAGAGTCCGGCGAAACCGGCCAGGACGATATCGACGCCCTGCTGGCGGCCGATGCCGGTACCGCGCCGAGCTCCAACCGCCTGCCGATGGAAGAATTCGGCAGTGTGCCGAAGAGCCACGAGCCGGTGACCCTCGACGGTCCGAACCTGGACGTGATCCTGGATATCCCGGTGTCGATTTCCATGGAAGTCGGCAGCACCGATATCAATATCCGCAACCTCCTGCAACTGAACCAGGGGTCGGTGATCGAACTCGATCGCCTGGCCGGCGAGCCGTTGGATGTGCTGGTCAACGGCACGCTGATTGCCCACGGTGAAGTGGTGGTGGTCAACGAAAAGTTCGGTATCCGTCTGACGGACGTGATCAGCCCGAGCGAACGCATCAAGAAGTTGCGCTGAATGAGCAGGCTCCTCGGCGGTCTCCTGCTGTTGCCGTTCAGTGTACTGGCGGCTGAGCCCGTGGCTACGACCGTGGCGGCGGCGACCGCGGCTGCACCGGCGATCGGCGGTGGCATGGCCGGGCAGCTGACGCAACTGGTGTTGGGCTTGCTGCTGGTGCTGGGGATCATCTTTGCCCTGGCCTGGCTGTTGCGTCGTGTGCAGCAGGCGGGGCCGGCGGGCAAAAAGGGGCAGGTGATCGAGTTGATCGGCTCCCGCGCCCTCGGGCCGCGTGATCGTTTGGTGCTGGTGCAGGTCGGCAACGAGCAGATCCTGCTTGGCCTGACACCAGGCACCATAACGCCGTTGCATGTGCTCAAGGAGCCGGTCCAGGTCCCGAGTGGCGAGCCGGCGCCTCCGGAGTTCGCTCAACGCCTGATGGAATTGCTGGGTAAGGACAAGAAGTGATGGCTGCGTTGCGTTTTATCCTCGCCCTGACGCTGGTGCTGGCCGCGCCACTGGCGTTCGGCGCCGATCCGCTGTCGATCCCGGCCATCACCCTCGGTACCGGGGCCAACGGGCAGCAGGAGTACTCGGTCAGCCTGCAGATCCTGCTGATCATGACGGCGCTGAGTTTTATCCCGGCGTTCGTCATCCTGATGACCAGCTTTACCCGGATCATCATCGTCTTTTCGATCCTGCGCCAGGCCCTGGGCTTGCAGCAGACGCCGTCGAACCAGATTCTGACCGGCATGGCGATGTTCCTGACCCTGTTCATCATGGCGCCGGTCTTCGACAAGGTGAACCAGGATGCCCTGCAGCCCTACCTGGCCGAGAAGCTCACGGCCCAGGACGCGGTGCTCAAGGCCCAGGGGCCACTCAAGGACTTCATGCTGGCGCAGACCCGCAGCAGTGACCTGGAGTTGTTCATGCGCTTGTCCAAGCGTACCGACATCGCCACGCCCGACCAGGCGCCGCTGACCATTATCGTGCCGGCCTTCGTCACTTCCGAACTGAAGACCGCGTTCCAGATCGGTTTCATGATCTTCATTCCGTTCCTGGTCATCGACCTGGTGATCGCCAGTGTGTTGATGGCGATGGGGATGATGATGCTGTCGCCGCTGATTATTTCCCTGCCGTTCAAGATCATGCTGTTCGTGCTGGTGGATGGCTGGGCGCTGATCATCGGTACCCTGGCGAGCAGTTTTGGTGGTGTCTAGAACCTTCACGAGTAGTGCGCCATGACGCCTGAAGTTGCAATTGACATCTTTCGCGATGCCCTCTGGCTGACCACGCTGATGGTCACCGTGCTGGTGGTTCCGACCCTGCTCATCGGCCTGCTGGTGGCGATGTTCCAGGCCGCCACGCAGATCAACGAACAGACCCTGGGTTTTCTCCCGCGCCTGCTGGTGATGCTGATCACCCTGATCGTTGCGGGTCCCTGGCTGATACAGAAATTCATGGAATACATCCTGTCGCTCTACGGCAGTATCCCGCAGGTCATCGGCTGACATGTCGCTGCTCGCGCTGACCGATACGCAGATCAGCACCTGGGTCGCCAGTTTCATGCTGCCGATGTTCCGGGTCGGCGCGGTGATCATGACCATGCCGATCTTCGGGACCACCCTGGTGCCGCGGCGGGTGCGGCTGTATTTCATCTTTGCCATCACCGTGGTGATCGCGCCGGGGCTGCCGCCGATGCCCGAGGTGCATCCGCTGGATCTCAGCGGGTTGATGCTGATCGCCGAGCAGATCATCTTCGGTGCCCTGCTCGGTTTCTCCCTGCAGTTGTTCTTCCAGGCCTTCGTGGTCGCCGGACAGATTGTCGCGGTGCAGATGGGCATGGGCTTCGCGTCCATGGTCGATCCGATCAACGGTGTCTCCAGTGCGGTGATCGGGCAGTTCTTCACCATGCTGGTGACGCTGATGTTCCTGGCGATGAACGGTCATCTGGTGGTGTTCGAGGTATTGACCGAGAGCTTCACTACTTTCCCGGTCGGCAGCGGGCTGTCGACCACGGACTTGTGGGCAATTGCCGGCAAGCTCGGTTGGGTCCTGGGTGCCGCGCTGATGCTGGTGCTGCCGGCGATCACCGCCTTGCTGGTGGTCAACGTGGCCTTTGGCATCATGACCCGCGCCGCGCCACAGTTGAACATCTTCTCCATCGGTTTCCCGCTGACGCTGGTGTTGGGGATGTTCATCCTCTGGGTGAGCCTGGGCGATATTCTCAATCAGTATCAACCGCTGGCCGTCGAGGCCCTGCAGTTTTTACGTCAACTGATACGGGCGCCCTGAGCCATGGCAGAGAGCGAGAGCGGTCAGGACAAGACAGAAGACCCCACGGAGAAAAGGAAGAAGGATTCCCGTGAGAAGGGTGAGATTGCCCGCTCCAAGGAGCTCAATACCCTGGCGGTAATGCTGGCCGGGACGGGTGGATTGCTGGTCTTTGGTGGCGCGCTGGCCCAGGCCATGGCCGAACTGATGCGCCTGAACTTCACGTTGTCCCGCGAGGTGGTGCTTGATCAGCGCTACATGGCGATCTTCCTCCTGCAGTCGGGCAAGACGGCGCTCTGGGCGGTTCAGCCGATCCTGCTGACCTTGCTGCTGGCGGCCTTTATCGGGCCGATCTCCCTGGGGGGGTGGTTGTTCGCGGCGGGCAGCATGGCGCCCAAGTTCAGTCGGATGAATCCGCTCGCCGGGCTCAAGCGGATGTTTTCGACCAAGGCTCTTGTGGAACTGCTCAAGGCCCTGGCGAAATTCATCATCGTGTTGCTGGTGGCGCTGTCGGTGTTGTCGTCGGATATCGACGATCTGGTGCGCATCGCCCATGAGCCCCTGGAGTCGTCGATTATCCACAGCCTGCAGGTGGTGGGCTGGAGTGCCTTGTGGATGTCCCTCGGGCTGTTGCTGATTGCCGCGGTGGATGTGCCGGTACAGCTCTGGGAAAGTCACAAGAAACTGCTGATGACCAAGCAGGAAGTGCGTGACGAGTACAAGGACCAGGAAGGCCGACCGGAGGTCAAGCAGCGGATTCGCCAGTTGCAGCGCGAGATGTCCCAGCGGCGCATGATGGCGGCGATCCCCGAGGCGGATGTGGTCATCACCAACCCGACCCACTACGCCGTGGCGCTCAAGTACGACGCCGAGAAGGGCGGGGCGCCGGTGCTGCTGGCCAAGGGTAACGACTTTATCGCCCTGAAAATCCGCGAGATCGCCGTCGAGCACGAGATCATGCTGCTCGAATCGCCGGCCCTGGCGCGTTCGATCTACTACTCCACCGAACTGGATCAGGAAATTCCGGCGGGGCTCTACCTGGCGGTGGCGCAAGTGCTTGCCTATGTCTTCCAGATCCGCCAGTTCCGCGCGGGCAAGGGCAAGCGGCCGGATCCGCTCAAGGACAACCTGCCAATTCCACCGGAGCTGCGCCGCGATTCCTGAAGGCTTCCCCGGTCTTGCCGGCACGCCGATCGTTCCTGTGCCGCGCGTGGGAGCGATCATCCACTCGTTCCGCGCATTTTCAATCACTTCGACAGAGTTGGAAGGTTTCTTGCACAAGCAGGTTTTGCGACGCTTTGAGCGTCAAAAGTTTGCTTCAAGGTGACGAGGAATACCGGTGGATCGCACTCAATTTATCAACACGGCGCGCAGTAACCTGAGTGGTCTCGGCCGGGGCAACCTGGGCGTGCCGCTGCTGCTGTTGGTCATGCTGGCGATGATGATGCTGCCGGTGCCGGCATTCCTGCTGGACGTCTTCTTCACCTTTAACATCGCCTTGTCGATCGTTGTCCTGCTGGTCTGCGTCTACGCCCTGAGGCCGCTGGACTTCGCCGTCTTCCCGACCATCCTGCTGATCGCCACGCTGTTGCGCCTGGCCCTGAACGTGGCCTCCACCCGGGTGGTGATGCTCCACGGCCAGGACGGCCATGCCGCCGCGGGCAAGGTGATCCAGGCCTTCGGCGAGGTGGTGATCGGTGGTAACTACGTGGTCGGTATCGTGGTTTTCGCCATCTTGATGATCATCAACTTCGTCGTGGTGACCAAGGGTGCCGGGCGGATTTCCGAGGTGAGCGCGCGTTTCACCCTCGATGCGATGCCGGGTAAGCAGATGGCGATCGACGCCGACCTCAACGCCGGTCTGATCGATCAGCCACAAGCCAAGCTGCGTCGCCTGGAAGTGGCCCAGGAAGCCGAGTTCTACGGCTCCATGGACGGTGCCAGCAAATTCGTTCGTGGTGACGCCATCGCCGGTTTGCTGATCCTGTTCATCAACCTGATCGGCGGCATGGCGGTCGGTATCTTCCAGCACAACATGTCATTTGCCGATGCCGGCAAGGTCTACGCCCTGCTGACCATCGGTGACGGTTTAGTGGCGCAATTGCCATCACTGTTGTTATCTACAGCAGCAGCCATCATGGTGACCCGTGCTTCCGGCTCGGAAGACATGGGCAAGCAGATCAACCGGCAGATGTTCGCCTCGCCCAAGGCCCTCGGCGTGGCCGCCGGCCTGATGGCGGTGATGGGGCTGGTGCCGGGCATGCCGCATTTTTCCTTCCTCAGCCTGGCCCTGGTGGCCGGCGGCGCGGCCTATCTGCTCTGGAAGAAACAGAACGTGGTCAAGGTCCAGGCCCTGGCCGAAGTCCAGCGCCAGCAGGAACTGCTGCCTTCGCCGGCCCGCGCCATGGAAACCAAGGAGCTGGGCTGGGATGACGTCACTCCGATCGACATGATCGGCCTGGAAGTGGGTTATCGCCTGATTCCGCTGGTGGACCGCAACCAGGGCGGGCAATTGCTGGCGCGGATCAAGGGTGTGCGCAAGAAGCTGTCCCAGGACCTGGGCTTCCTGATGCCCACTGTGCATATTCGTGACAACCTCGACCTGGCGCCCAGTGCCTACCGCCTGACGCTGATGGGTGTGACCCTGGCCGAGGCGGAGATCTACCCGGATCGCGAGCTGGCGATCAACCCGGGTCAGGTCTACGGTACCCTCAACGGCATCACCGCCAAGGACCCGGCTTTCGGCCTGGAGGCGGTCTGGATCGAAATCAGCCAGCGCTCTCAGGCGCAGTCCCTGGGCTACACGGTGGTGGATGCCAGTACGGTGGTGGCGACGCACCTCAACCAGATTCTCTATAAGCACTCCAGCGAGCTGATCGGTCACGAAGAAGTGCAGCAACTCATGCAACTGCTGGCCAAGGGCTCGCCGAAGCTGGCCGAAGAGCTGGTGCCGGGCATCATTTCCCTGTCGCACCTGCTCAAGGTGCTGCAGTGCCTACTCGCCGAACATGTGCCGGTACGCGATATCCGCAGCATTGCCGAAGCCATCGCAAACAATGCCGCCAAGAGTCAAGATACTGCCGCTTTGGTGGCTGCGGTGCGCGTCGGCTTGTCTCGCGCAATCGTCCAAAGCATTGTAGGGCTTGACTCCGAGCTGCCTGTGATCACCTTGGAACCAAGGTTGGAACAAATATTGCTCAATAGTCTGCAGAAGGCCGGACAAGGCTCGGAAGAAGGGGTTCTCCTGGAGCCGAGCATGGCTGAAAAACTGCAGCGTTCACTGATCGATGCCGCCCAGCGTCAAGAGATGCAGGGGCAGCCGGTGATCCTGCTGGTGGCGGGTCCGGTTCGCGCGATGCTTTCGCGGTTCGGCCGCCTGGCGGTACCAAGCCTGCATGTCTTGGCCTACCAGGAAATTCCGGACAACAAGCAAGTCACCATCGTTGCGACAGTAGGGCCCAACGGCTGAGGTAGTGGGTTATGCAAGTTAAGCGTTTTTTCGCCGCCGATATGCGTCAGGCCATGAAGCTGGTTCGTGATGAACTGGGCTCGGACGCGGCTATCATCGGCAACCGCCGGATTGCGGGCGGTGTCGAGCTGACGGCTGCCCTGGACTACAAGCTCTCGGCCCTGGCGCCGCGTGTGCCGAACATGGAGCTCGAGGACGAGCTGCGCAAGACCCAGTCGCGGATCGTCACCGCCCAGGCCGAACTGAGCCTGCGCAGCGAAGGCGAGAGCGATACGACCACCAATCGCCAGTTGTTCGCCGGCCTGCCACTGACCGCCGCCGAACCGCTGATCGAGCCGACCTTCGACGAACCACGACGTCCGGCCCCGGCGCCTGCCATGGCGGCGGCCCCGGCGGTGGATCAGCGGGTCTTCGATTCGATGCGTTTTGAACTCAATGGCCTGCGCGAACTGCTGGAAGTCCAGCTCGGCTCCCTGGCCTGGAACCAGTTGCAGGGCAGCCAGCCGGCACAGGCCAACCTCTGGCGCCGTCTGCAGCGTGTCGGCCTGTCCGGCCCGCTGTCGCGCGACCTGCTGGCACTGATCACCGGCATCGAAGAGCCACGCCAGGCCTGGCGCATGCTGCTGGCGCACCTGGCGCGGATGATCGTTACGCCCGAGATCGAACCGTTGGAAGAAGGTGGGGTCATAGCCATGGTCGGTCCGGCCGGCATGGGCAAGACCACCACGCTGGCCAAGCTGGCGGCGCGCTACGTGCTCAAGTACGGCGCGCAGAACATTGCCCTGGTGAGCATGGACAGCTTCCGGATCGGTGCCCAGGAACAGCTCAAGACCCTGGGGCGGATTCTCAATGTACCGGTGACCCACGTCGACCCGGGCCAATCCCTGGCGCAAGCCCTCGATCCGCTGCTGCGCAAGCGTGTGGTGCTGATCGATACCGCCGGCCTGCAGGCCAGTGACCCGGCGCTGCGCATGCAACTGGAAAGCCTGGCCGGACGCGGGATCAAGGCCAAGAATTACCTGGTCCTGGCCACGACCAGCCAGAAACAGGTGCTGACCGCCGCCTACCACAGCTACAAGCGCTGCGGGCTGGCCGGCTGCATCCTGACTAAACTGGATGAAACGGCGAGTCTCGGTGAAGTGCTGAGCCTGGCCATCAGCCATGAATTGCCGGTGGCCTATCTGACCGATGGTCCAAGGATTCCGGACGATCTGCATTTGCCACGCCGCCACCAGTTGGTGAGCCGCGCAGTCAGTGTGCAAATGCAGGAAGAACCCAGCGAAGAGGCCATGGCCGATATGTTCGCTGACATCTACCACAGCCCGTCCAAACGAGTGGGTTGAGGTAATCATGAAGACGTTGCAATGCACCTACATCGATGGTCTGCCAGGCATTAGTTCCCTCCGGGAGCGCGCAGCCAGTTATGTGGCCTTCCGTCTAAGCAAGACAAGGTAAGAAGAGAACATGGGCAGCATGCATCCCGTACAGGTGATCGCGGTGACCGGCGGCAAGGGTGGCGTCGGGAAGACTAACGTGTCAGTGAACTTGTCCCTGGCACTGGCTGAGCTTGGCCGGCGGGTCATGCTGCTGGACGCCGATCTGGGGCTGGCAAATGTCGACGTTTTACTGGGGTTGACCCCCAAACGCACCCTGGCCGATGTGGTCGAGGGTCGTTGTGAGCTGCGTGATGTGCTGCTGCAAGGGCCGGGCGGGATCCGTATCGTACCGGCTGCCTCCGGCACCCAGAGCATGGTCCACCTGAGCCCGGCCCAGCATGCCGGCCTGATCCAGGCCTTCAGCGATATCGGCGACAACCTTGATGTGCTGGTGATCGACACCGCTGCGGGTATCGGTGACTCAGTAGTCAGTTTTGTCCGCGCGGCCCAGGAAGTCCTGCTGGTGGTCTGCGACGAGCCGACCTCGATCACCGACGCCTACGCGCTGATCAAGCTGCTCAACCGTGACTACGGCATGAATCGTTTTCGCGTGCTGGCCAACATGGCCCAGAGCCCGCAGGAAGGGCGCAATCTGTTCGCCAAGTTGACCAAGGTCACGGATCGCTTCCTTGATGTAGCCCTACAATACGTCGGGGCCGTTCCCTACGATGAATGCGTGCGCAAGGCCGTGCAGAAGCAGCGTGCGGTCTACGAGGCGTTTCCGCGTTCGAAATGCGCCCTGGCGTTCAAGGCCATTGCCCAGAAGGTCGACACCTGGCCGTTGCCCGCCAACCCACGCGGACATCTGGAGTTCTTCGTCGAGCGTCTGGTGCATCAGACGAGTGCGGGACCAGTGCTATGACTGCCAGCGGCTATCGCATGTATTCCAAGTCGTCGCGTGACAGCCAGTATGAGTTGATCGAGCGTTATGCGCCGTTGGTCAAGCGGATCGCCTATCACCTGCTGGCGCGGCTGCCGGCCAGCGTCCAGGTCGAGGACCTGATCCAGGCGGGCATGATCGGCCTGTTGGAGGTTTCGACCAAATATGACTCCAGCAAGGGCGCGAGTTTCGAGACCTATGCCGGTATCCGGATTCGCGGCGCGATGCTCGATGAGGTCCGCAAGGGCGACTGGGCACCCCGTTCGGTACACCGCAATACCCGTATGGTCAGTGACGCAATCAGGGCAATTGAAGCGAAAACCGGTCGTGACGCTAAAGATCACGAGGTTGCAGCCGAACTCCAATTGAGTCTCGATGATTATTACGGGATTTTGAACGATACCTTGGGCAGCCGACTGTTCAGTTTCGACGACCTGTTACAGGACGGCGAGCATGAAGGGCTGCATGAGGATGGCGCGAGTGCTCATCTCGAGCCGTCACGCGACCTGGAGGATGAACGCTTCCAGGCAGCGTTGGCGGATGCGATTGCCAATTTGCCGGAGCGTGAGCGACTGGTGTTGGCGCTGTACTACGACGAGGAGCTGAACCTCAAGGAAATTGGTGAGGTACTGGGGGTCAGCGAATCACGAGTCAGCCAGTTACACAGCCAGTGCGCGGCCCGCTTGCGGGGGCGTTTGGGAGAGTGGCGAGCGCGTTGACAGGCAGTGTGGGGACACTGCGAACGAGACCGATGCAGCGTTTGACGGTGTGTCGGCGGCTCGGCCGGTTGTGGTTTCCATGCAGTAGTCGAGTGTTGTGCCGAATTGATTGAACAGCGCGTTCAGGTGCTGAAACGCGTTTAAGACTGCTTGGAGGTCGAATTGAACAAGAACATGAAAATCCTCATTGTTGATGACTTCTCAACGATGCGGCGGATCATCAAGAACCTGTTGCGTGACCTCGGGTTCACCAACACGGTCGAGGCCGATGACGGTACTACCGCCATTCCGGTCCTCAACAGCGGTAGCATCGACTTTCTGGTTACCGACTGGAACATGCCCGGCATGACCGGCATCGACCTGCTGCGCCATGTGCGTGCCGATGAAAAGCTCAAGCACCTGCCGGTCCTGATGGTCACGGCCGAAGCCAAGCGCGAGCAGATCATCGAAGCCGCCCAGGCCGGCGTCAACGGCTATGTGGTCAAACCATTCACGGCCCAGGCGCTGAAAGAGAAGATCGAGAAAATCTTCGAACGCATCGGTTGATGAAGTCCGCCACGGGGGCGCTATGGAGCACAACGAATCTTCACTGGGCGATTTTGAATCGACCCTGAAAAAACATGCCCGTGAACTGGTCGACAGCCTTGAAAAAGGCCGCTTCGGCGACGCGGTGCAAATGATCCATGAGCTGAATCAGACCCGTGACCGCGGCCTGTATCTGGAAGTCGGCAAGCTGACCCGCGAACTGCACAGCGCGATCGTCAATTTCCAGATTGATCCGACCATGCCGCAAGCCGAGGAAGTTTCGCAGATCACCGACGCCACCGAGCGCCTGTCCTATGTGGTCAGGCTGACCGAGGCGGCGGCCAATCGCACCATGGACCTGGTGGAGAGCGCGACCCCTCGGGTCAACGGTCTGAATGACGAAGCCAAGGCGCTGAGCGCCGACTGGGGTCGTTTCATGCGGCGTGAAGTCGGTGCCGAAGAGTTTCGCGCGCTGGCCCGGCGGGTCGATGGTTTTCTCTCGCGCAGCGAGCAGGAGACCCGCGCCGTGTCGAGCGATCTCAATGACATTCTGCTGGCCCAGGATTACCAGGACCTTACCGGTCAGGTGATCAAGCGCGTCACGCAAATGGTCACCGAAGTCGAAAGCAATCTGCTCAAACTGGTGCTGATGGCCAGCCAGGTCGATCGTTTTGCGGGTATCGAACATGACCGCGAAGCCATCCTCGCGGAAAAAGATCCACAAAAACAGATGGCAAAGGGTGAAGGTCCGCAGATTCATGCCGATAAACGTGAAGACGTTATGTCCGGTCAGGACGATGTCGACGATTTGCTTTCCAGCCTTGGATTCTAGGAGCACCCATACACATGAGCTTCGGCGCCGATGAAGAGATCCTTCAGGATTTCCTGGTTGAGGCCGGCGAGATTCTTGAGCAACTGTCCGAGCAACTGGTCGAGCTGGAAAGCCGCCCGGATGACGCGGATCTGCTCAATGCCATTTTTCGCGGTTTTCACACTGTAAAAGGGGGCGCCGGCTTCCTCCAGCTCAACGAGCTGGTGGAGTGCTGTCACATCGCCGAGAACGTGTTCGACATCCTGCGCAAGGGTGAGCGTCGCGTCGACTCGGAATTGATGGACGTGGTCCTGGAAGCGCTGGATGCGGTCAACGGCATGTTCAGCGAAGTTCGCGAACGCAGCCCGATCACCGCCGCCACTCCGGAGTTGCTGGCCGCCCTGGCGCGCCTGGCGGAGCCGGCAGCTGCCGGTGAAGCAGCGGTTGCCGTGGTGGAAGAGGCTGTCGTCGAGCCGGTCGCCGATTCAGGTGACATCACCGACAATGAATTCGAATTGCTCCTCGACTCGCTCAATGCGGTCAAGGAACAGGCGCAAGCGCCTGTGGCGGCAGCCGCGGTGGCTGCCGAAGCGGGTAGCGACGAGATCACCGATGCCGAGTTCGAGTCGTTGCTCGATCAGTTGCACGGCAAGGGCCAGTTTGCTCCCGAGGCTATTGCCGCCGAGGCCGCCGCAGCGGCGAGCACCACGGCTGCACCGGCCTCGGCGCCGGAAAGCACCGATATCACCGACGACGAATTCGAAGCCTTGCTCGATCAATTGCATGGCAAGGGTTCGTTCAAGGTCGACGCACTCGACGCGCCAGCCGCTCCTGCGCCGGCGGCGAAAGCCCCAGACAGTGCAGCGGCCGGGGGTGGCGACCTGATCACCGATCATGAGTTCGAATCCCTGCTCGACGAGTTGCATGGCAAGGGCAAGTTCTCCGAAGTGGCCGGTGGCACCACGGCTGCCGTCGCGGCACCGGCTGCGGCCAAACCGGCTGCGACGCCTGCGGCCAAGGCCGCAGACAAGGTGGAACCGGCCAAGCCTGCTCCGGCACCCGCCGCCGCAGCGTCTGCTCCTGCTCCTGCGCGTGCACCGGCAGCCGCTGCGGCGGAAAAGCCGGCCAGCGAAGCCGAAACCACCGTACGGGTCGATACCGCACGCCTCGACGAAATCATGAACATGGTCGGCGAGTTGGTGCTGGTGCGTAACCGTCTGGTGCGCCTGGGCCTCAATAGCGGCGACGAGGCCATGTCCAAGGCGGTGTCCAACCTCGACGTGGTGACTGCAGACCTGCAGACCGCGGTGATGAAGACCCGGATGCAGCCGATCAAGAAAGTCTTCGGCCGCTTCCCGCGCCTGGTTCGCGACCTGGCCCGGCAGTTGAAGAAAGAAATCAACCTGGAACTGGTGGGTGAAGAAACCGACCTCGACAAGAACCTTGTCGAGGCCCTGGCCGACCCGCTGGTCCACTTGGTGCGCAACTCGGTCGACCATGGTATCGAAGAACCGGCCGACCGCGAAGCCATGGGCAAGCCCCGTAGCGGTCGAGTGATTCTCTCCGCGGAGCAGGAAGGCGATCACATCCTGCTGTCGATCTCCGATGACGGCAAGGGCATGGACGCCGACGTGCTGCGCGGCATCGCCGTGAAGAAAGGCCTGATGGACAAGGATGCCGCGGACCGTCTCAGCGAGACCGACTGCTTCAACCTGATCTTCGCCCCGGGCTTCTCGACCAAGACCGAGATTTCCGACGTATCCGGTCGTGGCGTGGGCATGGATGTGGTGAAAACCAAAATCGCCCAGCTCAACGGTACGATCAATATCTACTCGACCAAGGGCAAGGGCTCGAAGATCGTCATCAAGGTCCCGTTGACCCTGGCGATCATGCCGACGCTGATGGTCATGCTCGGCAACCAGGCCTTCGCGTTCCCGCTGGTCAACGTCAACGAGATCTTCCACCTCGACCTGTCGCGCACCAACGTGGTCGACGGTCAGGAAGTGGTGATCGTACGGGACAAGGCCCTGCCGCTGTTCTACCTCAAGCGCTGGCTGGTCAGCTCCGCCGCTCACGAAGAGCAGCGCGAAGGCCACGTGGTGATCCTTTCGGTGGGCACCCAGCGAATCGGCTTTGTCGTCGATCAACTGGTCGGCCAGGAAGAAGTGGTCATCAAGCCGCTGGGCAAAATGCTGCAGGGAACCCCGGGCATGTCGGGCGCCACCATCACCGGTGACGGTCGCATCGCACTGATTCTCGATGTGCCGAGCATGCTCAAGCGTTACGCCGCACGGCGTATTTGATTCTGGTTCGGCGGCGGTGCATGAGTCCGCCGCCGTGCCTAACGGAGTGTTTATGGTAGTCAAGGTCCTGGTGGTGGATGATTCGGGGTTTTTCCGCCGCCGCGTCTCGGAAATCCTTTCGGCGGATCCGAGTATCCAGGTCGTCGGTACGGCGACCAATGGTAAAGAAGCCATCGATCAGGCCCTGGCGCTCAAGCCGGACGTGATCACCATGGACTACGAGATGCCGATGATGGATGGCATCACGGCGGTGCGGCATATCATGCAGCGCTGCCCGACTCCGGTTCTGATGTTCTCGTCGCTGACCCACGAAGGCGCCCGGGTCACCCTCGACGCGCTGGATGCCGGTGCCGTGGACTTCCTGCCGAAGAATTTCGAAGACATCTCGCGCAATCCCGAGAAGGTCAAGCAACTGCTGTGCGAGAAGGTGCACAGCATTTCGCGCAGTAACCGTCGTTTCAGCAGCTACAGCACCCCGGCCTCGCAGCCAACTCCGGCGCCGAGCGCCACGCCGGCCCCGTCCGGCAGCTTTGGCAGCAGCACTGCGGCCCCGGCCCCCGTGCGCACCACACCGGTGGCCAGTCGCGCCCCGGCGCCCGCCGCATCGACCTCGGCCGCACCGAAGCGCAAGGCCTACAAGCTGGTTGCCATTGGCACGTCCACCGGCGGTCCGGTCGCGCTGCAACGGGTCCTGACACAACTGCCGGCGAATTTCCCGGCGCCGATCGTGCTGATCCAGCATATGCCGGCGGCCTTCACCAAGGCGTTTGCCGAGCGCCTGGACAAGCTGTGCCGGATCAGCGTCAAGGAAGCCGAGGATGGCGATATCCTGCGTCCGGGCCTGGCGCTGCTGGCCCCGGGTGGCAAGCAGATGATGATCGACGGCCGTGGCGCGGTGAAGATTCTCCCGGGTGACGAGCGTCTGAACTACAAGCCGTGCGTGGATATCACCTTCGGTTCCGCGGCCAAGTCCTACGGCGACAAAGTTCTGGCGGTGGTGTTGACCGGCATGGGCGCCGACGGTCGTGAAGGTGCACGCCTGCTCAAGCAGGGCGGCAGTGCGATCTGGGCCCAGGACGAGGCGAGCTGCGTGATCTACGGCATGCCGATGGCGATCGTCAAGGCTGAGCTGGCGGATGCCGTGTACAGCCTGGACGATATCGGCAAGCACCTGGTCGAGGCTTGTATCTGATGGATGTATTGAGCCTTATCGGCATCATCATGGCGTTTGTCGCCATTATCGGCGGCAACTACCTCGAAGGCGGCCACCTCGGCGCCCTGGCCAACGGTCCGGCGGCCCTGATCGTGCTGGGCGGGACCATCGGCGCGGCCTTGCTGCAGTCGCCGATGAGCGCGTTCAAGCGGGCCATGCAGATTCTCATCTGGATCCTGTTCCCGCCCCGTGTCGACCTGCCCGGTGGCATCGATCGTGTGGTGAACTGGAGCCTGACGGCGCGCAAGGAAGGCCTGCTGGGCCTGGAAGGCGTGGCCGATGCCGAACCGGATACCTACTCGCGCAAGGGCCTGCAATTGCTGGTCGACGGTGCCGAGCCGGAAGCCATCCGCAGTATCCTCGAAGTGGATTTCTACACCCAGGAAAGCCGTGATATCGAAGCCGCCAAGGTCTTCGAAAGCATGGGCGGCTACGCGCCGACCATCGGCATCATCGGCGCGGTCATGGGGCTGATCCACGTGATGGGCAACCTCGGCGATCCATCGCAACTGGGTAACGGCATTGCCGTGGCGTTCGTCGCGACCATCTATGGCGTGGCCAGTGCCAACCTGGTGTTGTTGCCGATTGCCAGCAAACTGAAGTCGATTGCCCTGCGCCAGTCGCGTTATCGGGAAATGCTCCTCGAAGGCATCCTGTCGATTGCCGAAGGCGAGAACCCGCGCTCCATTGAACTGAAGCTCCAGGGCTTCATGGACTGATGGAGTAGGACATGGCCAGACGCCGCCAACACGAAGAGCATGTGAACCACGAGCGCTGGCTGGTTTCCTACGCCGACTTCATCACCCTGCTGTTCGCCTTTTTCGTGGTCATGTACTCGATCTCGTCGATCAACGAAGGCAAGTACAAGATCATCTCCCAGGCCCTGGTCGGCGTCTTCACCGATGCCGACCGCAGCCTCAAGCCGATCCCCATCGGCGATGAGCGGCCGGTGACCGTCAAGCCGGCGGACCCGCTGATCAAGGACGCCGAGCAGACCGACGCCGCCTTCGGCCAGGGCGCCGCGGATCCGCTCAAGAGCATTGCCGACGATATCAGCGCGGCGTTCGGCGACCTGATCAGTTCCAACCAGATGACCGTGCGCGGCAACGAACTGTGGGTCGAGATCGAACTCAATTCCGGCCTGTTGTTCGGCAGCGGCGACGCCTTGCCCAGCGACAAGGCCTTCGACATCATCGCCAAGGTGTCGAAGATCCTCAAACCCTTCGACAACCCGATCCATGTCGAGGGTTTTACCGATGACCAGCCGATTCGCACGACGCAGTATCCGACCAACTGGGAACTGTCTTCGGCGCGTTCGTCGAGTATCGTGCGCATGATGGCCATGGAAGGGGTCAACCCGCAGCGGATGGCCTCGGTCGGTTACGGCGAGTTCCAGCCGGTGGCCAACAACGCCACGGCGGAAGGCCGGGCGCGCAATCGCCGGGTGGTGCTGGTGGTGTCGCGCAACCTTGATGTACGCCGCAGCCTGACCGGCACGGGGACCGCCCATGCGACACCCGATGCGGCACTCAAGCGTGCTGGCACACAAACTGCACCGCCAGCGGTAAAGCAAGCGGTACGCGAGAACGCCGTCAAATCTCCGGCACCTGCTCTATAACTTAGCGCTATTTCTCGGCGAGCCTGACGCTTTGCCGGGAGGAACACACTGAATGAGAGTCTGGGCAGTAGCCAATCAAAAAGGTGGCGTCGGTAAGACCACTTCCTCCATCGCTTTAGCCGGCTTGCTGGCCGAGGCGGGCAAGCGCGTGGTCGTCGTCGACCTCGACCCGCACGGCTCGATGACCAGCTACTTCGGCTACGATCCAGACACCCTGGAACACAGCAACTTCGACCTGTTCCAGCACCGCGGCCAGGTGCCCGAAGGCTTGCCTGGCCAGCTGCTGCTGTCGACCAGTGACGAACGCATTTCCCTGCTGCCTTCCAGTACCGCGCTGGCCACTCTCGAGCGCCTGTCGCCGGGCCAGAGCGGGCTGGGGCTGGTGATCGCCAAGAGCCTGGCGCAGTTGTGGCAGGATTTCGACTATGCGGTGATCGACAGCCCGCCCTTGCTCGGCGTGCTGATGGTCAATGCCCTGGCGGCCAGCCAGCAACTGGTGGTCCCGGTGCAGACCGAACACCTGGCGGTGAAGGGCCTGGAGCGCATGGTCAACACCCTGGCGATGATCAACCGCTCACGCAAGCAGGCCTTGCCCTATACCATCGTGCCGACCCTGTTCGACCGGCGGACCCAGGCGTCCATGGGCACCTTGAGGGTGCTGCGCGACAAGTTCCCTGAATCGATCTGGCAAGGCTATATTCCGGTCGACACGCGCCTGCGTGACGCCAGCCGGGCCGGGGTCACGCCGTCGCAGTTCGACGGCAAGAGCCGTGGCGTGCTGGCTTACCGGGCGTTGCTCAAGCATCTGCTGACCCAGCAGCTCGTCCCGCAGGTGGCCTGACATGAGGTATTGCTCAAGTCGCCTGCCGGTCCCGCCGATAACCCCTACAGGTCACTGTAGCGGGGCATCTCCATGGGTATTCAGATGAACCGTCCTGTCGACATCACGACCCGTCCGCAGGTGGCGTTGCAGTCCTATCTGGATGCCTTGCTGCAAGAGGCGACCGAAGAGCTGCCGGTAGCGTTTGCCGTGGAGCCCGAGATTGCAGTCCCGGTGCCGGTCGAGCCCGAGCGGGTCGGCGAACTGGATGAATTCCAGGCAGCGGTACTGGAAGAACAGGCCCGTGACGCTCTCGCAGCCCAGGCGGTTGTTGCACCTGTCGCGCTGGCGCCGGTTCCTGCTCCTGTTGAAGTGCCGGTTGAGGTCGCGGTGCCGGCGGCCCTTCCGGTCGCACCGGTACTGGTGGAGCCGGTGGTCGAGGTGCATCTGCCTCCCGCCCAGAACATTCCACCGCCGCCGCTCGAAGGTGACGCGCGTCCGCATTGGGCGGCCGAGCCATTCGAATGCCTGTTGTTCGATGTCGCCGGGCTGACCCTGGCGGTACCGCTGGTGTGCCTGGGATCGATCTACTCCCTGGCCGGCCATGAGCTGACACCCTTGTTCGGCCAGCCGGACTGGTTTCTCGGCATCCTGCCGAGTCAGGCCGGTAATCTGAAGGTGCTGGACACCGCCCGCTGGGTGATGCCTGATCGCTATCGCGACGACTTCCGCCAGGGGTTGCAATACGTTATTTCGGTACAGGGCTACGAATGGGGGCTGGCGGTGCATCAGGTCAGTCGCTCGTTGCGCCTGGACCCCAATGAAATCAAATGGCGCACCCATCGTGGACAGCGACCGTGGCTGGCGGGCACGGTCATCGAACACATGTGTGCGCTGCTCGACGTCTCCGAGCTGGCCGAGTTGATCGCCAGCGGCGCGGTCAAGCACATGCAGTTGAACAAGCCAACCAACAAATAACAGCGCCAGGGCGGCTATTGCGCCCGGGCGTCAGACAGCACACACACCGTATCAACGGTAATCGAGGGGCAGGGGTATGAATAAGTCAGCGTCTTCACAGGGTTCCGATGATCCAATCCTGCAGTGGGTGACGTTCAAGCTGGACAACGAGTCCTATGGCATCAACGTGATGCGGGTCCAGGAAGTCCTGCGTTATACCGAGATCGCTCCGGTACCGGGTGCACCGAGCTACGTGCTGGGGATCATCAACCTGCGCGGTAACGTCGTCACCGTGATCGACACCCGCCAGCGTTTCGGCCTGGTGCCGACCGAAGTCAACGACAATACCCGTATCGTCATCATCGAAGCCGACAAGCAAGTGGTCGGTATCATGGTCGATAGCGTGGCGGAAGTGGTTTACCTGCGTCAGTCGGAAGTCGAGACCGCACCGAACGTCGGTAACGAAGAGTCGGCCAAGTTCATCCAGGGCGTGTGCAACAAGAACGGCGAGTTGCTGATCCTGGTCGAGCTGGACAAGATGATGAGCGAAGAAGAATGGTCCGAGCTGGAGAGCATCTGATTGATTCTTGAGGTTGCAGTCATCCTCCTGGCCCTGTTGTGGGCCGGGACGCTGGGCATGTTCCTGGCGCATACCCGTAGCCAGCGGCAGATCGCCGCGCAGCAGGCCGAGGGCGATGCGTTGCGCGACCAGCGCATCAAGGAACTGGCCCGGCGGGTCGACAATTTCCAGAACGGTACGGTGCGCATGGGCGAGGACCTGCACGAACTGCGCGCGGTGGTCGGTCCCTTGCCGGACAAGCTGGCACAACTGGAGCAGCGCGATCCCTCGACCCTGTCCTTCGCCCAGGCCGCCCGCCTGGTCGGCATGGGTGCCAGCGTCGACGAACTGACCCAGTCCTGTGGCCTGACCCAGGCCGAAGCGGAACTGATGAGCAAGCTGCATCGCAATTGATGGGCTAGACCTACGCTGATCGTTCTCACGCTCCAGCGTGGGAATGCCTTACGGGACGCTCCGCGTCCGCTCAAAAGCTTCGCGGGCAAGCCCGCTCCCACAGCGTCACGGCTGCAGGCCCTGTGGGAGCGATCAGTAGTCGTCTCCCCTGGCAGTGACATCCTTCTCCACCGCCGGCGCATCCGGGTCCTGTCCCTGGGGAAATTTCCCCTTCAGGCGCCAGGCAAAGGCAATGATCTCGGCAATGGTGCGGTACAGCTCCTCCGGAATGCTATCGCCCAGTTCCAGGCGGGCCAGCAGCTTCACCAGTTCGGCGTTCTCGTAGATCGGCACCTCATAGTCGCGGGCCAGCTTGAGGATGGCTTCGGCCAGTTCTTCATCGCCCTTGGCGGTCAGGGTCGGGGCTTGCCGGCCATCGTACTTGAGGGCAATGGCCTGGCGTGGGGTATGCGGATTCTTCATGCGGTTTCGTCGACCCAGCGTTGTTCCAGTCGGGTTTGCGTGCCTTGTGGCGGTGTGCCCTGGTGGCAGTCGAGTTCGCCGACATTCAGGCCGCTGCTGCGCAATTGCTCACGCAACGCACCCAGTTCGCTTTCGATCAGGCTCGCGGTATAGGGGCGTTCGGCCCAGAGATGGCCGGACAGGTTGCCTTGCAGCAGTTGCGCCTGGACATGCAGCGGACCCAGCGGATCCAGGTCGAAGGCCAGTTCCACGCGCCACAGCGGTGCCTTCTGCTCGCGTTGTCCGGGCTTTTCGTCGGATTCCTTTTCCGCGGTTTCCTCATGCTGGATCTTGATCTGCAGGGGCACGATGTCCTGCAGGTTGCGCATGGGTATTTCCAGTTGCCAGGTGGTTTGCAGGTTGCCGTCGGGTGTCCGACCGGTCTGTTCCAGGCTCGACAATTGATGGCTTTGCAGGCGTGAGACAGCGGCGGCGGCGAGGCGCAGCAGGCTCTCCAGGCCACCTTCGCCGGCCAGGCTTTGCAGCAGCCGCGAGGGCAGCGGAAAACTGATGGGCTGGGCCTTGCCGCCGACCTGGCCAAGCGCCCCCAGGGCACTGCGGACAAACCCCGGCAAGGCCTGGGCCAGCACGGCGGCGGATGCCCCCGGGTTGTTGGCCGGGGTATCCGGCAACTGCGGCATGATCTGGGCGATCAGGCGCAACAGGTTGCCCTTGAGGTCCGGCGCCATGGCCGGGTTCTGCCCCAGCAACAGTCTGGCTTCGAGAAACAGCCCGCTGTTCTGCAGGGCCAGGGCCAGGCTCTTGGGATTGCTCAGTTGCGCGAGGTCGGGCAGGTCGTCGAGCAGGGTGGCGATGGCGGCACGCAGGTCGGACGGCAGATCGTCTTTCTGTGGGAGGTTCTGCAGGCTGTTGATCAGGCTGTCCAGCGAACCCTGGCGGCCTTGCTGGGTCAGCAGTTGCTGGGCCACCGCCAACTGGTCCTGGCGACCGCCCAGCGGCACGAAGCTCAGGCTCTGCGCGTCCTGCACCAGGGCACTGAGCAGGCTGCCGATGCGCAGTGGTTGCGGGCTGTCGAGGGCCAGGGTGGTGCCGCTCAGCACGGTATTGAGCAGGCTTACCAGCGAGCGATAGACCAGCGGCTGGCCGGGCACTTGCGGTAGCACCTGGGTGGTCATGACCTTGCCTTGCAGCAGGGTGCCGACCGGCAATTGCGCGGTGTCCAGGCGGGTCAGGGCGGCCACGCTGGCACTGAGGGCCTGCTGCACGGTGATGGCGAGGTTGCCGGCCGAGGGCTGGGTCACGGTCAGTTGGGTGCCCTGGGGCAACGGCTGGTTGCTGGTGGCCTGTACGGTGGTCTGGCGACCGTTGTCGGTGGTCAGCTTGAGCAACAGCTGGAAGGTCTGGTCTGCCTGTTTCAGCGACAGCACATCGGCCTTGGCGCTTTGCCCGGGAGCGATCAGCCCGTCGAGAGGCGGGTTCAGCTTCAGCAGTTCGCTGGCGAGGACCGCCGGACGGCTGCTGGCCTGGATCAACTGGGCCAGGGGAGGGATGTTGAGTTCGCCTGTCATCGGGTCGCAACCTGTCGAAATAGCCCTCTTTGGAGTAGGGCATGGCATGTATAATGCCGCGCCACCCCGAAAGTGTGTCCAAAATATCGCATAAATTGACACAGCTCTGTGGATAGAGCCGCAAAAGCATTTATTCTGCCTCACGTTAACGGCCGCGCCATGGCCGACTTGAGAACCGCAAAAGGCCTCGATCATTTGACCAGCCCCCTTCTAGAAGCCGTAGCGCTCGCCTGTGAGCGTGACTGGCGGATGCTCTTCGAGAACCTCGAATTGCGCCTGAGCCCCGGCGACATGTTGCAGATCAGCGGCCCCAACGGCAGCGGCAAGACCAGCCTGTTGCGCCTGCTGTCCGGCTTGATGCGGCCGACCGCCGGCGAGATCCGCCTCAATGGCGAACCGCTGGACAGCCATCGCAGCGAGCTGGCGCGCACGCTGCTGTGGATCGGCCATGCCGCCGGGATCAAGGACCTGCTCACCGCCGAGGAAAACCTCAGCTGGCTCTGCGCGCTGCACCAGCCGGCCGGACGCGAGGCGATCTGGCAGGCGCTGGCGGCCGTCGGCCTGCGCGGTTTCGAGGATGTGCCCTGCCATACCCTGTCGGCCGGCCAGCAGCGTCGCGTGGCCCTGGCCCGGCTGTACCTGGACAGCCCGCCGCTGTGGATCCTCGACGAACCCTTCACCGCCCTGGACAAGCAGGGCGTGGCCCAACTCGAGGAGCATCTCGCCGCTCACTGCGAACGGGGCGGCATGATCGTGCTGACCACCCACCACAGCCTGACCCGCGTGCCTGCCGGCTACCGTGACCTCGACCTCGGGCGGTGGGCTGTATGAGTGTCTTCGGGCTGTTGTTCGCCCGCGAAGCGCGGTTGCTGTTCCGGCGCCCGGCGGAACTGGCCAACCCGCTGGTGTTCTTTGCCATCGTGATCGCACTGTTCCCGCTGGCGGTCGGCCCCGAGACTAAACTGTTGCAAACCTTGTCGCCGGGACTGGTCTGGGTCGCGGCGCTTTTGTCCGTCCTGCTCTCGCTGGACGGGCTTTTCCGCAGTGATTTCGAAGACGGTTCCCTCGAACAGTGGGTCCTTTCGTCGCACCCCCTGGCCCTTCTGGTTTTGGCCAAGGTACTGGCACACTGGGTGTTTTCCGGCCTGGCCCTGGTGCTGCTGGCGCCGTTACTGGCGCTGATGCTCGGCTTGCCGACCGCCTGCCTGCCGGTGCTGCTGCTGTCCCTGTTATTGGGGACGCCGGTGTTGAGTCTGCTCGGTGCCGTGGGTGCGGCATTGACGGTGGGGCTCAAGCGCGGTGGACTGCTGCTGGCGTTGCTGATCCTGCCGTTGTATATCCCGGTGCTGATTCTCGGCAGCGGGGCCTTGCAGGCCGCGTTGCAGGGCATGCCGGCAACGGGTTACCTGCTCTGGCTCGGTAGCCTGGCCGCCCTGGCGGTCACCCTGACACCTTTTGCAATAGCGGCTGGCCTGAAGATCAGCGTCGGCGAATAATGAGGTCTGGTCGATTTCTGACCAGCAAAGACCCTTGGATGTACCGTGATGAACTGGACTTGGTTTCATAAACTGGGCTCGCCCAAATGGTTCTATGGCATCAGCGGGCGCCTGTTGCCCTGGCTGAGCATTGCCGCCGTGCTGCTGATCGGCGTCGGCGTGATCTGGGGCCTGGCCTTCGCGCCGCCGGACTACCAGCAGGGGAACAGCTTTCGCATCATCTACATCCACGTGCCGGCCGCGATGCTGGCCCAGTCCTGCTATGTGCTGCTGGCGGTCTGTGGTGTGGTGGGGCTGGTGTGGAAGATGAAACTGGCCGATGTCGCCCTGCAATGCGCGGCGCCCATCGGTGCCTGGATGACCGCCGTGGCGCTGGTCACCGGGGCCATCTGGGGCAAGCCGACCTGGGGCGCCTGGTGGGTCTGGGACGCGCGCCTGACCTCGATGCTGATCCTGTTGTTTCTCTACTTCGGCCTGATCGCCCTGGGCAACGCCATCACCAACCGTGACAGCGCGGCCAAGGCCTGTGCGGTGCTGGCGATTGTCGGTGTGATCAATATCCCGATCATCAAGTACTCGGTGGAGTGGTGGAACACCCTGCACCAGGGCGCGACCTTCAGCCTCACCGAGAAGCCGGCGATGCCCGTCGAGATGTGGATGCCGCTGCTGCTGACCGTGCTGGGCTTCTACTGTTTCTTCGGCGCCGTGGTACTGCTGCGCATGCGCCTCGAAGTGCTCAAGCGCGAGGCCCGGGCCAGTTGGGTCAAGGCTGAAGTGTTGAACGCGCTGGAGGCGGCCCGATGAGTTTTGCTTCATTCGGCGATTTCCTCGCCATGGGCCATCATGGCCTGTATGTCTGGTCGGCCTATGGCATCTGCCTCGCGGTCCTGGTCCTGAACGTCGCGGCGCCGCTGCTGGCCCACCGTCGTTACCTGCAACAAGAGGCGCGACGCCTGCGCCGGGAGAATGCCAAGTGAACCCGCTGCGCAAGAAGCGTCTGATCATCATCCTGGCGATCCTGGTCGGGGTCGGCGCCGCCGTCGGCCTGGCCTTGAGCGCGTTGCAGGAGAATATCAACCTGTTCTACACCCCGACCCAGATCGCCAATGGCGAAGCCCCCCAGGACACGCGGATCCGTGCCGGTGGCATGGTCGAGAAGGGCTCGCTGGTGCGTTCCGGCGATTCCCTGGACGTGAAATTCGTGGTCACCGACTTCAACAAGTCCGTGACCATCACCTACCGCGGGATTCTCCCGGACCTGTTCCGCGAAGGGCAGGGCATCGTTGCGTTGGGCAAGCTGAACGCCGACGGCGTGGTGGTGGCCGATGAGGTCCTCGCCAAGCACGACGAGAAGTACATGCCGCCGGAAGTGACCAAGGCGCTCAAAGACAGCGGCCAGTCGGCCCCCACTCCCGCCAAGGAGGGTTGAACATGATTCCCGAGCTGGGCCACCTGGCCATGATTCTTGCCCTGTGCTTTGCCCTGGTACAGGCCGTCGTTCCCCTGCTGGGCGCCTGGCGCGGCGATCGCTTGTGGATGAGCCTGGCGCAACCCGCGGCCTGGGGGCAGTTCGCCTTTCTCGCCTTCGCCTTCGGCGTCCTGACCTATGCCTTCATGACCGATGACTTCTCTGTCAGTTATGTCGCCAACAACTCCAACAGCGCTCTGCCCTGGTATTTCAAGTTCAGCGCCGTGTGGGGCGCTCACGAAGGCTCGTTGCTGCTCTGGGCACTGATCCTCGGCGGCTGGACCTTCGCCGTGTCGGTGTTCTCCCGGCAACTGCCGCAAGTGATGCTGGCCCGCGTGCTGGCGGTGATGGGCATGATCAGCACCGGCTTCCTGCTGTTCCTGATCCTCACGTCCAATCCGTTCTCGCGCATCCTGCCGCAGATCCCGGCGGACGGCCGCGACCTCAATCCGTTGCTGCAGGACATCGGCCTGATCGTCCATCCGCCGATGCTCTACATGGGCTATGTCGGTTTCTCCGTGGCCTTCGCCTTCGCCATCGCCGCCTTGCTCGGTGGCCGGCTCGACGCGGCCTGGGCGCGCTGGTCGCGACCGTGGACCATTGTTGCCTGGGCGTTCCTCGGCATCGGTATCACCCTCGGCTCCTGGTGGGCCTACTACGAACTCGGCTGGGGTGGCTGGTGGTTCTGGGACCCGGTGGAAAACGCCTCGTTCATGCCCTGGCTGGTGGGCACGGCGCTGATCCATTCCCTGGCGGTCACGGAAAAGCGTGGGGTGTTCAAGAGCTGGACCGTCCTGCTCGCCATCGCCGCGTTTTCCCTCAGCCTGCTGGGGACCTTCCTGGTGCGTTCGGGCGTGCTGACGTCGGTGCATGCGTTTGCTTCCGACCCGGCGCGCGGCGTGTTCATCCTGATCTTCCTGCTGTTCGTGGTCGGCGGTTCGCTGACGCTGTTCGCCCTGCGGGCGCCGGTAGTGAAAAGCCATGTCGGCTTCAACCTGTGGTCTCGCGAAACCCTGCTGCTGGGCAACAACCTTGTGCTGGTGGTGGCCGCCTCGATGATCCTCCTCGGCACCCTCTATCCGCTGGTGCTCGATGCCCTGAGCGGCGCCAAGCTGTCGGTCGGCCCGCCGTACTTCAACGCGTTGTTCATCCCGTTGATGGCGCTATTGATGGTGGTGATGGCGGTCGGTGTGCTGGTGCGCTGGAAAGACACCCCGGTGAAATGGCTGGTGGGCATGCTGACCCCGGTACTGCTGGGCAGCGTGGCCCTGGCCGTGGTCGCCGGCGTGGTCTATGGCGACTTCAACTGGGCAGTGCTGGCGACGTTCCTGCTGGCGGCCTGGGTGCTGCTGGCGGGTGTGCGCGACATCCTCGACAAGACCCGCCACAAAGGCCTGGTCAAGGGCCTGCCGGGCCTGACCCGCAGCTACTGGGGCATGCAACTGGCGCACCTGGGCATCGCCGTCTGCGCCCTGGGCGTGGTGCTGTCGAGCCAGGAGAGCGCCGAGCGCGACCTGCGCCTGGCGCCGGGCGAGTCCATGGAGCTGGCCGGTTATCACTTCGTCTTCGAAGGGGCGAAGCATTTCGAGGGGCCGAACTTCACCTCGGACAGAGGCACCATCCGCGTCATCGACAATGGCAAGGAAGTCGCCGTGCTGCATCCGGAAAAACGTCTCTATACCGTGCAGCAGTCGATGATGACCGAAGCCGGGATCGACGCCGGTTTCACCCGTGACCTCTACGTCGCCCTCGGCGAACCGCTGGGCGATGGCGCCTGGGCGGTGCGTGTGCACGTCAAGCCGTTCGTCCGCTGGATCTGGTTCGGCGGCCTGCTGACCGGCCTCGGCGGTTTGCTGGCGGCGCTGGACCGGCGTTATCGGGTCAAGGTCAAGAGCCGTGTGCGGGAAGCACTGGGCATGAGTGGAGCGACTGCATGAAGCGTTGGATAATGGTAGTGCCGCTGGCGCTGTTCCTGGTGGTGGCGGTGTTTCTGTACCGGGGGTTGTACCTGGACCCGGCCGAGTTGCCCTCGGCCATGATCGGCAAGCCGTTCCCGGCGTTTTCCCTGCCTAACGTGCAGGGCGACAAGACTCTGACCCAGCTCGACCTGCACGGCAAGCCGGCATTGGTCAACGTCTGGGGCACCTGGTGCATTTCCTGCCGGGTCGAACATCCGGTACTGAACAAGCTGGCCCAGCAGGGCGTGCAGATCTATGGTGTGAACTACAAGGATGACAACGCCGAAGCGCTGAAGTGGCTGAAGGATTTCCATAATCCGTACCAGCTGGATATCCGCGACGAGCAGGGCACCCTGGGCTTGGATCTGGGCGTGTATGGCGCGCCGGAAACCTTCTTCATCGACGCCAAGGGCGTGATTCGCCACAAATATGTCGGGGTGATCGACGAGGTGGTCTGGCGCGAGCAACTGGCGGCGGTCTACCAGTCGCTGGTGGACGAGGCCCGGCCATGAAGCGCTGGTTGGCCGCCGTTGCCCTGGGCCTGGCCCTGACCGGCGTGGCCCACGCCGCCATCGATACCTACGAGTTCGCCAACGAGGCCGAGCGCGAGCGTTTCCGTGACCTGACCAAGGAACTGCGCTGCCCCAAGTGCCAGAACCAGGACATCGCCGACTCCAACGCGCCGATCGCCGCCGACTTGCGCCGGGAGATTTTTCGCATGCTCGGCGAGGGCAAGGACAATCAGCAGATCATCGACTTCATGGTCGATCGTTATGGTGACTTCGTCCGCTACAAGCCGGCCCTGACCGGCAAGACCGCGTTGCTCTGGTTCGGTCCCGCGGGGCTGCTGCTGGGTGGCCTGGTCGTGATCGCCGTGATCGTCCGTCGCCGCCGCGCCCAGCGCCACGAAGCCCCGGACGCGCTTTCCGCCGAGGAGCGCGAGCGCCTCGACCACCTGCTGGATAAAAACCACGAATGATTGATTTCTGGCTCGCTACAGGTCTGTTGTTACTGATCGCCCTGAGTTTCCTGCTGATCCCGGTCTTGCGCGATCGCCGCGCCCAGCGGGAGGAGGATCGCACCGCGCTGAATGTGGCGCTCTACCAGGAGCGCGTGGCTGAGCTGCAGGCCCAGCAGGAAGAGGGCGTGTTGACGGCGCAGCAGATGGACAGCGGCCGGGCCGAAGCCGCCCGCGAATTGCTGGCCGATACCGAGGGTGTGGCGCCGGCGCGGGTATCGCGGCTGGGCAAGCCGTTGCCGCTGCTGGCGGCCGTGCTGGTACCTGTGCTCGGCTTGGCGTTGTACCTGCATTTCGGCGCCAGCGACAAGGTCGAGCTGACCCGCGAGTTCGCCCAGGCACCGCAGTCCATGGAAGACATGACCCGACGCCTGGAGCGGGCGGTCGCGGCTCAGCCGGACTCCGCCGAAGGTTTGTACTTCCTCGGTCGCGCCTATATGGCCCAGGATCGCGCGGCGGATGCGGCGAAGATTTTCGAGCGCACGGTCAAGCTTGCCGGTCGCCAGCCCGAACTGCTGGGGCAGTGGGCGCAGGCGCAGTACTTCGCCGACGGCAAGCAATGGTCGCCGCAAGTGCAGGCACTGACGGACGAAGCCCTCAAGGCCGATCCGAAGGAAGTCACCAGCCTGGGCCTGCTCGGTATTGCCGCGTTCGAAGGCCAGCGTTATCAGGAAGCTATCGACTACTGGAAACGCCTGTTGGCGCAGTTGCCGCCTGACGACCAGTCCCGCACGGCGTTGCAGGGCGGTATCGAGCGTGCCAGCGAGAAACTGGTGCAGGGTGGGGGCAAGGTCGCTGAAGTCGCCATTGCCAGGACCGCCGTGCTCAAGGTGCGTGTCGACCTGGCTGCCGACCTCAAAGCCAAGGTCCAGCCGGGCGACAGCGTGTTTGTCTTTGCCCGCGCCACCCAGGGCCCGCCGGCACCGCTGGCGGCCAAGCGATTGACGGTGGCAGACCTGCCAGCCACGGTCGAGTTGGGTGATGCGGACGCGATGATGCCGCAATTGAAACTGTCGAACTTTCCTGAAGTCCAACTGGTTGCACGGATTTCCCGCGCCGGCCAACCGACGGCCGGCGAGTGGATCGGGCGCAGCCAGCCGTTGGCCAGCAGCACCGCCGCGCAACAGAACCTGACCATCGACAGCCCGGACAAATAGAGAACCCGCCATGACCGCCATCGCTCGCCTCACCCTGTTAACGCTGGTCCTGGGGTTGAGCGCATGTGCGGTCCATCGGCCACCGCCGAGCGGCCCGACCATCCCGCCTTCCGGCCCGACCACCCAGCCCTACCCACCGTCGACGCCGGGCAAGCCGATCCCGCCGGTCAAGCCGCGCCCGAGCACCTCGGCAACTTTCGCCCCGCCGCCGGGCGGCAGCAGCCACTGGGACGGGCAGATGGGCGTCTACGTGCTCGACAGCCAGCCCAATACCTTCTACCGCCAGCGCACCTACTATCGCTGGAACAACGGCTGGAGCCGCTCCATCAGCCCCAACGGGCCATGGGAAGAAACCGATGTCCATGGTGTGCCGCCGGGGTTGAGCAAGCAGTTCGGGCAGTAACTCTCGTAAGTCCTGAGCAATACGGCTTCTTGAAATTTCATCCTCGAACCCGCTGATCAGCGCTATAACGGTCTTGTTGAGTCTGGAATCGTTGCTGCCCCTACCCAAGGAACCTGAATTCCCATGAAATCGATTTTCGGCAAGTCGGCCCGCCGCAGCGCGTTGGCCTCGGCGATGAGCCTGGCGGTATTGATGTCTGTCGGCGTGGCGCAGGCCGCCGATGCCCCGGCCCAGCGGGTTGCGGTGCGCGGCGAGATCACCGCGGTCGAGGCGGATGCGCTCAAGGTGCATACCCTCGCCAACGAGGATGTCACGGTCGGCCTGACCAAGGATACCCAGGTGCGCGGCGTGACGCTGGCGAAGCTGGCGGATATCAAGCCCGGCAGTTACATCGGCACGGCGGCGATGCCCGGTCCGGATGGCACGCTGACGGCGATGGAAGTGCATGTCTTCCCGCCGGAGCTGGCCGGTACGGGTGACGGTCACCGGCCATTCGACCTGGCACAGGGCAGCACTATGACCAATGGTCGCGTGGGTGAGTTGAAGGTCGCCAATGGGCGGACCCTGACCCTCAGCTACAAGGGCGGCGAGAAGAAGGTGGTGGTGCCGGACGATGTGCCGGTGGTCAACCTGGTGCCGGGGGATCGCAGCCTGCTCAAGCCCGGTGTGAAGGTGGTGTTGTTTGCCCAGCAAGGGGCGGACGGCAAGCTGACGGCGGCAGGGATTTCGGCGGGGGAGAACGGGGTCAAGCCACCGATGTAGGGGGGCCTGTTCGATTGCCTTCGCGGGCAAGCCCGCTCCCACAGGGATACCGTGGGAGTGGGCCTTGCTGCCCGGTTTGAACGTTATTTGCCGTTGTAGATCTGGTCGAACACGCCACCGTCATTGAAGTGGGTCTTCTGCACGGTGCGCCAGTCGCCAAAGGTCTTTTCCACCGAGAGGAAGTCGACTTTCGGGAAACGGTCGGTGAACTTGGCCAGCACCGCCGGATCGCGCGGACGCAGGTAGTTGTTGGCGGCGATTTCCTGGCCTTCCGGCGACCACAGGTACTTCAAGTACTCCTCGGCCGCTGCGCGGGTGCCTTTCTTGTCGACCACCTTGTCGACCACGCTCACCGGTGGCTCGGCTTCGGCGGAGACGCTCGGGTAGATCACTTCGAACTGGTCACGACCGAACTCGCGGGCAATCATTTCCGCTTCGTTCTCGAAGGTCACCAGCACATCGCCGATCTGGTTGGTCATGAAGGTGGTGGTGGCGGCGCGGCCACCGGTATCGAGCACTGGCGCCTGCTTGAACAGCTTGGCGACAAAGTCCTTGGCCTTGTTTTCATCACCGCCGTTCTTCAGCACATAACCCCAGGCCGACAGGTAGGTGTAGCGGCCATTACCCGAGGTCTTCGGGTTCGGCACGATGACCTGCACGCCGTCCTTGAGCAGGTCCGGCCAGTCCTTCAGCGCCTTCGGGTTGCCCTTGCGCACGATAAACACAGTGGCCGAAGTGAACGGCGCGCTGTTGTTCGGCAGGCGGGTGACCCAGTTGTCCGGTACCAGCTTGCCGTTGTCCACCAGGGCGTTGATGTCGGTGGCCATGTTCATGGTGATCACGTCCGCCGGCAGGCCGTCGATAACCGAACGCGCCTGTTTGCTGGAACCGCCGAAGGACATCTGCAGGGTGATGTTCTCGTTGTGCTCGGCCTGCCAGTGTTTCTGGAAGGCGGTGTTGTAGTCCTTGTAGAAGTCGCGCATGACGTCATAGGACACGTTCAGCAGGGTCGGGGCGGCCTGGGCCACGCTGCCGAAGGCCAGGCCGGCGGCCAGGAGTGAGGCGCCAAAGAGTTTTTTCACTGCGCATTCCTTGTTCGAGTAGAGAGAGGGCATTTTGCCAGCGACTATAACGGCGCTGGCATAGTCATTTAAAGATTAAAAAGTACTGTACTTATTCCATTTTTCGGAAAAGGGCATTGCCACACCGGGAGCAGAAAGAGGCTTCGGGTTCGTGGCTGTTCTTCCGGCACACCGGGCAATCGTGCTTGAGCTGTTCGCCGCGCAGGGTGCTGGCCAGCTCGGCGGTGAAAATCCCGGTGGGCACGGCGATGATCGAGTAACCGGTGATCATCACCAGGGCCGAGATCACCTGGCCCAGGGCTGTCTTGGGCACGATGTCGCCGTAGCCGACCGTGGTCAGGGTGACGATAGCCCAATAGATGCTTTTCGGAATGCTGGTGAAGCCATGTTCCGGGCCTTCGATCACGTACATCAGGGTGCCGAACACGGTCACCAGGGTGCAGACGCCGAGCAGGAATACCAGGATCTTCTGCTTGCTGCCACGCAGGGCATCGAGCAGGTAATGGGCCTGCTTCAGGTAGGGGCTGAGCTTGAGTACCCGGAAGATCCGCAGCATCCGGATGATCCGGATGATCAGCAGGTACTGGGCGTCGCTGTAGTAGATCGCCAGGATGCCCGGGACGATCGCCAGCAGGTCCACCAGCCCGTAGAAACTGAAGGCGTAGCGCAAGGGGCGTGGCGAGCAATAGAGGCGCGCCAGGTATTCGATCGCGAAGATCAGGGTGAAGCCCCATTCGATATAGGCCAGGGCATCGGCGAAGTTCTGGTGGACGCTTTCGATGCTGTCGAGGATCACCACCACCAGGCTGGCGAGGATGATCAGCAGGAGGATTTTGTCGAAGCGCCTGCCGGCGACGGTATCGGTTTGGAAAACCATGACATAGAGCCGTTGGCGCCAGTCGTTGCTGCTGTTCATGAGGTGCTGCCCGAACGGTAAATGTGGGAAGCGTGGGGGAATCGCGGTCAATGCGCAAGCCGGGCCGGGAGCAGCACCCGTGCGCCGGCCCGGGCCAGCCAGCAGGCCAGGACAAAGGGGGCGGTCAGCGGTGCCAGGCCCAGGGGGCCGAAGCCCGCGGCCAGGAGGATCGCCAGGGCGACGCCGGCCAGCGTCAGCCAGGGTTGCCGGGGTTGCGCACTCAAGGCCAGGGCGGCGAGGGCGGCGTTGTAGCCGCCCAGTCCCGATAGCGCCGGAGAAGGTTCGGTACAAAGGCTGAATGCCAGTCCCGTGCAACTGCCGAGCAGGGCCCAGAGGGCAGCCTGCCGATTGGCCAGCAACAGGCCGGTCATGATCAGCGCGCCGGCCAGTGGCTCGGCGAGGAACATGATCTGGCCGAAGCCGTTGAGTGTCGCGCGTGGCAGGTCGGACAGTTGCGGTTCGAATGCGGGTACGCCGATCGTCGGCAGGGGCGTGGCGAAGGCCAGCAGCGCCCAGCCAAGCAGAACGAAAGGTGCGGTGTAGGCGGGTAGGCGCTCGCCGACGCAGGCCAGCCAATGCCGGACCAGGATCGCACTCAGGCCGCTGGCGGCGACGATCAGCAGTGGCAGCAATGCCGACCAGGGCCATTGCAGGCTGATCAGCAAACCGAGCAGTACGCCGTTGTAGCTGTAGAGGCCGGCCTGGCGCTCGGCCTTCGGATAACCACGGCGCTGGGCCGTGAGCAGGCCGGCGAGCCCGCCCAGCAACGCACCGCCCAGCAGGCTCGGGGCGCCGACCAGGATCGCCAGCAGGCAGCACAGGCCACAGAGCGGGTGACGCTGGAGGACGATCTGGCTGAAGCCGTTGAGCAGGGCGGTGGCCCAGTCGGGACAGTGCGGGTTGAAGGGGTTCGATTGCATGGTGGCGGGTCAGGGAATCTTTTTGTGGCAGGGAGATTCTCTTCGTGGGCAAGCCCACTCCCACAGTTCAGCCCTTGCAGGAGTGGGCTTGCCCACGAAAAGGCCGGTGCAGGCACCTCAGATCAAGGTTTCGATCTGCAGCGAGTTGGTCGAGCCGGGCTGTCCGAAGGGCACGCCCGCGGTGATCAGCAAGGTGTCGCCACGCTCCGCCATGCCCTGGGCCTGGGCAATCTCCAGGGCCGTCGAACAGACTTCATCCACTTGTCGCAAGCGGTCGTTGACCACCGAATGCACACCCCAGGTCAGGCTCAGGCGGCGGGCGGTCTGCACATTCGGCGTGAGGTTGAGGATCGGTGCCGCCGGCCGTTCCCGCGCCGCTCGCAGGCTGGAGGCGCCGGACTCGCTGTAGTTGACCAGCACGGCCACCGGCAGGATGCGGCTGATACGGCGGATCGCACAGCTGATGGCATCCGAGACCGTCGCCTCCGCCTGCGGCCGGCTGACATCCAGTTGGGTCTGGTAATCCGGCCCGCTTTCCACCTGGCGGATGATCTTGCTCATCATCTGCACGGCCTCCAGCGGGTAGTCGCCGGAAGCGGTTTCGGCCGAGAGCATCACCGCATCGGCACCTTCGGCCACGGCATTGGCGACATCGGTCACTTCCGCGCGGGTCGGGGCCGGGGAGAAGCGCATCGACTCCAGCATCTGCGTCGCCACCACCACCGGTTTGCCCAGTTGGCGGCAGGTGCCGATGATGTCCTTCTGGATCTGCGGCACGCTTTCGGCCGGCACCTCGACGCCGAGGTCGCCGCGGGCAACCATGATCGCGTCGCTCAGCTCGGCGATTTCCCGCAGGCGCTCGACCGCTGAAGGCTTCTCGATCTTGGCCATCAGGAAGGCCTTGTCGCCGATCAGTTCGCGAGCCTCACGGATATCTTCCGGGCGCTGCACGAAGGACAGGGCCACCCAGTCCACGCCCAGCTCCAGGCCGAAACTCAGGTCCTGACGATCCTTGGTGGTCAGCGGGCTCAGCTCCAGCAGGGCTTGCGGGACATTGACGCCCTTGCGGTCGGACAGCTCGCCGCCATTGAGCACGGTGGTGTCGATGGCATCGCGATGCTTGCCGGTGACCCGCAGGCGCAACTTGCCATCGTCCAGCAGCAGGTCCATGCCCGGCTCCAGCGCGGCGATGATTTGCGGATGCGGCAGGTTGACCCGGCATTGATCGCCGGGCGTGCTGTCGAGGTCCAGGCGCAGGGCCTGGCCGCGTACCAGTTGCACCTTGCCTTCGGCAAAGCGGCCGACCCGCAGCTTCGGCCCCTGCAGGTCCATCAGGATGCCCAGCGGGTAGTTGAGCTGGCGCTCGACGCTGCGGATCCACTCGAAGCGGCGTGCATGGTCGGCATGTTCGCCATGGCTGAAGTTGAGGCGAAAGATGTTCACCCCGGCCTCCACCAGTTCGCGGATATCGTCGATGCCACGGGTGGCGGGACCGAGGGTGGCGAGGATTTTGACTTTCTTGTCAGGCGTCATGTTCAGGGCTCTCAGGTGCGGCGCTGTCGAGAATCAGGATGGCGCGGAAGTCGTTGACGTTGGTCCGGGTCGGTTCGGTGACGATCAGCGCGTCCAGGGCGGCGAAGTAGCCATAGCCATTGTTGTTGTCGAGCTCATCGCCGGCATTCAGGCCCAGGGCCTGGGCGCGGCGGTAGCTCTGGGGTGTCATCAGGGCGCCGGCGTTGTCTTCGGAACCGTCGATGCCGTCGGTGTCACCGGCCAGGGCGTAGACCCCGGGCAGGCCCTTGAGGCTGTCGGTCAGGCTCAGCAGGAACTCCGCATTACGTCCGCCACGGCCGTTGCCGCGCACGGTCACGGTGGTCTCACCGCCCGAGAGAATCACGCAGGGGGCGGCCAGCGGCTGGCCGTGCTGGACGATCTGTCGGGCGATCCCGGCATGGACCTTTGCCACCTCGCGGGACTCGCCCTCCAGGTCGCCGAGGATCAGTGGGCTGAAGCCGGCCTGGCGGGCTTTTACCGCGGCCGCTTCGAGAGATTGCTGGGGACGGGCGATCAACTGGAAATGGCTGCGGGACAGGTACGGGTCGCCGGGCTTGAGGGTCTCCGACTCGGCACTCTGCAACCAGTTGCGTACCGCCGCCGGCACCTCGATGGCATAGCGCTTGAGGATCGCCAGGGCGTCGGCCGAAGTGCTGGGGTCGCCGACAGTGGGGCCGGAGGCGATCACCGCGGCTTCATCGCCCGGTACATCGGAAATCGCGTAGGTGTAGACACTGGCCGGCCAGCAGGCCCTGGCCAGGCGGCCACCCTTGATGGCCGAGAGGTGCTTGCGCACGCAGTTCATCTCGCCGATGGTCGCGCCGGACTTGAGCAGGGCCTTGTTCAGCGATTGCTTGTCCGCGAGCGTGATGCCGGGAGCCGGCAGTGCCAACAGGGCCGAACCGCCGCCGGAAAGCAGGAAGATCACCCGGTCGTTTTCGCCCAGGTTGCTGACCAGCGCCAGTACTCGCTTGGCGACGGCCAGACCGGCGGCATCAGGGACCGGGTGGGCGGCTTCGACGACTTCGATTTTCTCGCAGGGGGTGCCGTGGCCATAGCGGGTGACGACCAGGCCGGAAATTTCGCCTTCCCAGCAGTGCTCCACCACCTGGGCCATGGCGGCGGCGGCCTTGCCGGCACCGATGACGATGACGCGACCGCTGCGGTCCTTGGGCAGGCAGGGTTCGAGCACCTGTTGCGGATGGGCGGCGTCGATGGCCGTGGCGAATAGCTGACGCAGGAATGCTTGCGGATCGACCGACATGACGGGCTCCCGGATTTATTGTTATGGGTGCAGAGATTGTTCCCCGGCTCTGCGTGGGAACGCCTCACTGGACGCACCGCGTTGATCGTTCCCCGGCTCTGCGTGGGAACGCCTCACTAGACGCACCGCGTTGATCGTTCCCACGCTCCGCGTGGGAACGCCTCACTGGACGCACCGCGTTGATCGTTCCCACGCTCCGCGTGGGAATGCCTCACTGGACGCTCCGCGTCCGCTTCAAAAGCTTCGCGGGCAAGCCCGCTCCCACAGCGTCACCGGCTGCATTTCTTTGCCGCGCGTGGGAACGATCTCCAGGGCGCGCTTATTTGTCGCGAATCGAGAAGTTGGCCATATGTTCCAACCCCTTGATCAGCGCCGAGTGGTCCCAGTTGCTGCCGCCGATGGCCGCGCAGGTACTGAATACCTGCTGGGCATTGGCGGTGTTCGGCAGGTTGATGTTCAGTTCGCGGGCGCCTGCCAGGGCCAGGTTCAGGTCCTTCTGGTGCAGGCTGATGCGGAAGCCCGGATCGAAGGTGCCCTTGATCATGCGCTCGCCGTGGACTTCGAGGATCTTCGACGAAGCAAAGCCGCCCATCAGTGCTTCACGCACCTTGGCCGGGTCGGCGCCGTTCTTCGCCGCGAACAGCAGCGCTTCGGCCACCGCCTGGATATTCAGGGCGACGATGATCTGGTTCGCCACCTTGGCGGTCTGGCCGTCGCCATTGCCGCCGACCAGGGTGATGTTCTTGCCCAGGCTCTGGAACAGTGGCAGGGCACGGGCGAAGGCCTGGCTGTCGCCGCCGATCATGATGCTCAGGGTTGCGGCCTTGGCCCCGACTTCACCGCCGGACACCGGTGCATCGAGGTACTGCGCGCCTTTTTCGTTGATCCTGGTCGCGAAGGCCTTGGTGGCAGTGGGGGAGATCGAACTCATGTCGATGACGATCTTGCCCGGGCCCACGCCGGCGGCGACGCCGTCGGTACGGAACAGCACGTCCTCGACCTGCGGGGTATCCGGCACCATGACGATGATGAACTCGGCTTCCTGGGCGACTTCCTTCGGATTCGCCAGGGCCACGGCGCCGGCGGCGACCAGGTCGCCCGGGGCAGCGTCGTGATGCTGGGACAGGAACAGGCTGTGACCCGCCTTCTGCAGGTTCGAAGCCATGGGGTGGCCCATGATGCCGGTGCCGATAAAACCGATTTTAGCCATGAGAAAATCCTCTAGTTATTGTTCGCCCTGTGGCGAGGGGGCTTGCCCCCGTTACGGCCCTGAGAGGGGCGAGGTCATTGTGTGAGCGGCAGCGCGTTCAGATCGCGTTATGGCTTTTCAACCAGCCGAGCCCGGCCTCGGTGGTGGTCAGCGGCTTGTACTCGCAGCCGACCCAACCCTGGTAACCGATGCGGTCCAGGTGTTCGAACAGGAAGCGGTAGTTGATCTCGCCGGTGCCCGGTTCGTTGCGGCCGGGGTTGTCGGCGAGCTGCACATGGTTGATTTCACCGAGGTGATTGCTCAGGGTCCGGGCCAGGTCGCCCTCCATCACCTGCATGTGATAGATGTCGTATTGCAGGAACAGGTTGGCGCTGGCGACCTGCTCGCGAATCGACAGGGCCTGGGCCGTGGTGTTCAGGTAGAAACCGGGGATGTCGCGGGTATTGATCGCTTCCATCACCAGCTTGATGCCCACGGCCTGGAGCTTGTCGGCGGCGTACTTGAGATTGGTGACCAGAGTCTTTTCCAGGAAGGCCTCGTCGAAGCCTTGTGGGCGAATCCCGGCCAGGCAATTGATCTGGGTATTGCCCAGCACCTGGGCATAGGCGATGGCCAGGTCGACCCCGCCACGGAATTCGTCGACGCGGTCCGGGTGGCAGGCAATCCCGCGCTCGCCCTTGGCCCAATCACCGGCCGGCAGGTTGAACAGCACCTGTGTCAGGCCGTGGGCATCGAGTTGCGCCTTGATCTCGGCGGAGCTGAAGTCGTAGGGGAACAGGTATTCCACACCACTGAAACCGGCATCGGCGGCGGCCTTGAAGCGGGCGAGGAAGTCCTGTTCGGTGAACAGCATGGACAGGTTGGCGGCAAAACGCGGCATGGTGGTCTCCTGTGGAGCGGTTTGCGTTGATCCCGTGGGAGCGGGCTTGCCCGCGAAGAGGGCATTGAGGCGGCCAAAAGCTTCGCGGGCAAGCCCGCTCCCACAATCAAGGTCGGTCAGTCGAGCAGCGAAATGGCGGTCGGCGCATCGTTGCCGACCAGCGCCAGGTCTTCGAACTCGTTGACGGCGTTGATCTCGGTGCCCATGGAAATATTGGTCACGCGCTCGAGGATGATCTCGACGATCACCGGCACCCTGAACTCCTCGATCAGCTCCTGGGCCTTGCGCAGCGCCGGCTGGATCTGGCCCGGCTCGAACACGCGCAGAGCCTTGCAACCCAGGCCTTCGGCGACGGCCACATGGTCCACACCATAACCGTTGAGTTCCGGGGCATTGAGATTGTCGAAGGACAGTTGCACGCAGTAATCCATGTCGAAGCCGCGCTGGGCCTGGCGAATCAGTCCCAGGTAGGAGTTGTTCACCACCACGTGGATATACGGCAGCTTGAACTGTGCGCCGACCGCCAGTTCCTCGATCATGAACTGGAAGTCGTAGTCACCGGACAACGCCACGACCTTGCGGTCGGGGTCGGCCTTGACCACGCCCAGGGCCGCCGGGATGGTCCAGCCCAGTGGGCCGGCCTGGCCGCAGTTGATCCAGTGGCGCGGCTTGTAGACGTGCAGGAACTGCGCGCCGGCAATTTGCGACAGGCCGATGGTGCTGACGTAGCAGGTGTCCTTGCCGAACACCTGGTTCATCTCTTCGTAGACCCGCTGGGGCTTGACCGGCACGTTGTCGAAGTGGGTCTTGCGTTGCAGGCTGGCCTTGCGCTGCTGGCAGTCCCGCAACCAGGCGCTGCGGTTCTTCAGCTTGCCGGCGGCCTGCCATTCGCGGGCGACCTCGATAAAGACCGTCAGTGCCGAGGCCGCGTCGGAAACGATGCCCAGGTCCGGGGTGAACACGCGGCCGATCTGGGTCGGCTCGATGTCGACGTGGATGAACTTGCGGCCTTCGGTGTAGACCTCCACCGAACCGGTATGGCGGTTGGCCCAGCGGTTGCCGATGCCCAGTACCAGGTCGGACTTGAGCAGGGTAGCGTTGCCGTAACGGTGGGAAGTCTGCAGCCCGACCATACCGACCATCAGTGGGTGATCGTCGGGCAGGGTGCCCCAACCCATGAGGGTCGGGATCACCGGGATACCGGTCAGCTCGGCGAACTCCACCAGCAGCTCGCTGGCATCGGCATTGATGATGCCGCCACCGGCCACCAGCAAGGGGCGTTCGGCCTGGTCGAGCAGGGTCAGGGCTTTTTCCACCTGGATACGCGTGGCGCCGGGCTTGGCCAGCGGCAGCGGCTGGTAGGCGTCGATATCGAATTCGATTTCGGCCATCTGCACGTCGAACGGCAGGTCGATCAGCACCGGACCGGGACGTCCGGAGCGCATTTCATAAAAGGCTTTCTGGAAAGCGTAGGGTACCTGGCCCGGCTCGAGGACGGTGGTCGCCCACTTGGTCACCGGCTTGACGATGCTGGTGATGTCCACGGCCTGGAAATCTTCCTTGTGCATCCGTGCCCGGGGGGCCTGGCCGGTGATGCAGAGGATCGGGATCGAGTCGGCGCTGGCGCTGTACAGGCCGGTGACCATATCGGTACCGGCTGGCCCCGAGGTGCCGATGCACACGCCGATATTGCCGGCCCTGGTCCGGGTGTAGCCCTCGGCCATGTGCGAGGCGCCTTCGACGTGACGAGCAAGGACGTGATCGATACCGCCGACTTTTTGCAGTGCGCTGTACAGCGGGTTGATCGCGGCGCCGGGAATGCCAAAGGCGGTATCGACCCCTTCACGGCGCATCACCAGGACGGCAGCTTCGATTGCTCTCATTTTGCTCATTATTTTGTGCCTCTTACGTTTTGTAATTGTATACAAGTGGCTTTGCATCGAGTGTATTCATGGCCAATGGCGCAGGTCAATCCATTTTCTCAAATGGCTGTTGCGTTCGTCGGGAACCCGTTTAATTGGGGTTTTGACGGTTTTAAGCACTGTTGTGAAAATTATTGTATACAAAAATATTGTTTATTGTGATCTATTTGTCTTGTCGAGTGGCGCTTGCGGTGAGCGTCAAAGGCTTTCCCAACACACCATAAGGACGGCACCCATGAGCGCTTTAACCTTGAAAGTCGCAGTCAGCCTGGCCGGCCAGGCGATTGCTGCGGGACGGACGATGGCCGCGGCCCCGCTGGCCATTGCGGTACTGGATAGCGGTGGGCACTTGGTGACCTTGCAGCGTGAGGACGGCGCGAGCCTGCTGCGCCCACAGATCGCCATCGGCAAGGCCTGGGGCGCGATTGCCCTGGGCAAGGGCTCGCGTCTGCTGGCGCTGGATGCGCAGCAACGGCCGGCGTTTATCGCGGCGTTGAACAGCCTCGGGCAGGGCAGCGTGGTGCCGGCGCCGGGCGGCGTGCTGATCCGCGATCAGGCCGGGCAGGTGCTCGGTGCGCTGGGGATCAGTGGTGATACCTCGGATATCGACGAGCAGTGCGCGATCAGTGCGATCGAGGCGTCGGGGCTGACGGCGGATGCCGGGGTGTCAGCCTGATGGGGAGGTGCCCGGCAGGCAATTATCGATCGGGTTCGCAGCCCTTGAGCACCAGTCGCACGATGGTCTGCGCCGCGGCTTCGTAGTCGCTGTCGTCGAGCTTGGCCTTGCCGGTGATGGAGGAGATCTGCCAGTCGAAATCGGCATAGGTCTGGGTCGCGGCCCAGATGGTGAACATCAGGTGGTTGGGGTCGATGGGGGCGATCTGTCCCCGGTCGATCCAGCTCTGGATGCATTCGATATTGTGCCGGGCCTGGGCATTGAGCTGTTCCACCTGCTCGGGACTCAGGTGCGGCGCGCCGTGCATGATTTCGCTGGCGAAGACCTTGGAAGCCGCCGGCAGGTCGCGGGAGATGCGGATCTTCGAGCGGATATAGCCGGCCAGCACTTCACCGGGTACGCCTTCCGGGTTGAACGGTGTCGATGCCTGCAGGATCGGCTCGATGATGCTTTCCAGGACCTCGCGATAGAGGTTGTCCTTGGATTTGAAGTAGTAATAGACGTTGGGCTTGGGCAGGCCGGCCTTGGCCGCGATGTCGCTGGTCTTGGTGGCAGCGAAACCCTTGTCGGCGAACTCTTCACTGGCTGCGCGCAGAATCAGTTCTTTGTTGCGTTCGCGGATGGTGCTCATAAACCGGGGTTTTCCTTGCCTGTACGGGCGGTCGGGCATGGTAGCACCGGGCTTGCGCGAGTCTCAAGATTGCCCTCCGGGACGCCCGGCGGCACACTGTGCCACGCAATTTTCCCGAGGAGTGCACCATGGCAGGAAGCAGTTTGCTGGTCTTGATCGACGATATCGCGGCGGTCCTCGATGACGTCGCGCTGATGACCAAGATGGCGGCCAAGAAGACCGCCGGCGTCCTCGGTGACGACCTGGCGCTCAATGCCCAGCAGGTCTCCGGGGTGCGCGCCGAGCGTGAGCTGCCGGTGGTCTGGGCGGTGGCCAAGGGCTCGTTTCGCAACAAACTGATCCTGGTCCCGGCGGCCCTGGCGATCAGCGCGCTGGCGCCGTGGCTGGTGACACCGCTGTTGATGCTGGGCGGTGCCTACCTGTGCTTCGAGGGTTTTGAAAAGCTCGCGCATAAGTTCCTCCACAGCCAGGCCGAAGATCAGGCCGGGCATGCTCAACTGGTGCAGGCGATCGGCGATCCGGCGACCGACCTGGTGGCCTTCGAGCGGGACAAGATCAAGGGCGCGGTGCGCACCGACTTCATTCTTTCCGCGGAGATCATCGCCATTACCCTCGGCACGGTGGCCGATGCACCGCTGACGCAGCAGGTGGTGGTGTTGTCGGGTATCGCCATCGTGATGACGGTCGGTGTGTATGGCCTGGTGGGCGGCATCGTCAAGCTCGATGACGGCGGCCTGTACCTGAGTCGCAAGACCGGTGACAGCGCTTGGGCCGGTTTGCAGCGCGGTTTCGGGCGCGGCGTATTGAGTGCCGCGCCGTACCTGATGAAGAGCCTGTCGGTGATCGGCACCGCGGCGATGTTCCTGGTCGGTGGCGGGATTCTTACCCATGGCGTGCCGGCGCTGCATCACTGGGTTGAAGGTGTGGCCGCGGCTACCGGTGGCTTCGCGGTGGTAATGCCGACCTTGCTCAATGCGCTGGTGGGGGTTGTCGCGGGGGCGGTGGTGCTGGCGGTGGTTTCGCTGGCCGGCAAACTCTGGCGAGCTGCCCGAGGCTGATCGGGACAATGGCTGGCGGTTTGGTCGTTTTATGAAAGCGCCGAGGTGTTGCGCGGACAAGGATCGGGTTTTGAAGGTGATTTCATTTTCATGCCAAGAGTTTCTGATGTTGTCCCGTTATTCCCGAATCTCCCCTGTCGTGGAGCCGTCCACGAAACCAGGCTCAGCTTGGCACTCGGCGGGGTCAACAACACGGCAATGACGCCTGTGTTGGTTGCGTCGAAGGCCGCGAGTCCCGCTCAACTCAGCCCGCCGGTGTCGATCCCGGCTTTCTACCCGATGAACGACCAGGTGGAACAGTCCGTCATCTCGATGGGCAGCAGGATTGTCTGCCGGGGCCTGGATCAGTTCGAGTCTTTTGAGCAGGAAAAGGTCAGGCAGGCCTTGCTCGAAGCCGAAGGCGCATTTGAAGCGACAGCAACCATGCTCCGCAGCTATCCCGAAGAGAGCAAGTCTGTGTTGTCGGATTTTTTTGGCGAGTATTTTTTCCTGGGCGAACAGCGATTGATCGATGACTGGGAGAGGACGAGAAAGCTGCTTGTGTTCTATCAGACAGAGCCGGCCAGGGAAAAAATTATAAAGTGCATACCAGAAGATGATCTTGCCTGCGCCTTTGTCATGCGTTCGGATAAGCAGGGCAGGATTTTTCTGAATCCCAGGGATATGGGCAGCAGTGACTTCCCCGTGACCCTGGCCCATGAACTCAGTCATCTGCGGGACGTGGCCGGTGCGCCTGTAAAGGGCAGCGAGACAGCCGACTTCTGGGGGTTTTATCGTCAGGCGGGAAGTGATGACCTGCTGTTTCCATCCCTTGAATGGAGGCGTGCGTACTCCCGTCAGATAGTGGGCGGGAGGGCGCCTGTCGAACATTTCATGGCTTGCATAGATGATCCGAAGCTTTTCATCCAGGCAGTGCGGACCGCCAGTTGCAAGCCTGACATAACGACCCTGGAGCAGGCCATTACCCAGTTCAATGAAGATCCCTATCTGCGCATGGAGATGGCCCTGAAAAATGCCGAGTCGCAAACCCAGGCGGTTTTTGTCCTGTCGGATAAACTCGCCAGACTGACGCGGACCTGATCCTTCAGGACGATACGGCTTTCCTTGCCCGGGATAACAGAGCCGCCAGCCACGGCGGCTCTCGGAGACAGGCGCGTTACAGCACCAGGTGCGGCAGCCAGAGCGACAGCGCGGGGATATAGGTCACCGCCAGCAGCACCAGGAACAGCACGCCGTAGAACGGCAGCAGCGCCTTGACGGTCTTCTCGATGCTGACCTTGCCCACCGCCGAGCCGACGAACAGCACCGCGCCCACCGGCGGCGTGATCAGGCCGATGCCCAGGTTCACCAGCATGATCATGCCGAACTGCACCGGATCGACGCCGATGCCGAGGATCACCGGCATCAGGATCGGCGTGAGGATCAGGATCAGCGGGGCCATGTCCATCACCGTGCCGAGCAACAGCAGCATGACGTTGATGCACATCAGGATCACGTAGCGGTTGTCCGACAGGGTCAGGAACAGTGTGGTGATCTTCGCCGGGATCTGCATCAGGGTCATGATGTAGCCGAAGCTGGCGGCGAAGCCGATCAGGATCATCACGATGGAGATCGTGCGTACCGTGCGGTGCATCAACTTGGGCAATTCGCGCCACTTGTAGTCACGGTAGATGAACATGGTCACGAAGAACGACCAGAGCACGGCGATCGCCGCCGACTCGGTGGCGGTGAAGATCCCCGAGAGAATCCCGCCGAGGATGATCACCATGGCCATCAGGCCCCACAGGGCATCGGCGCAGATTTTCAGGGCCTGGCGCAGGGGAATGACTTCGCCCTTGGGGTAGTCGCGCTTTTTCGCGAAGATCAGGCACAACACCATCAGGCAGGCGCTCATCAGCAGGCCCGGGACCACCCCGGCCATGAACAGCGAGGCGATGGACACCGTGCCGCCGGCCGCCAGGGAGTAGAGCACCGAGTTGTGGCTGGGCGGTGTCAGCAAGGCCTGCACCGAACCGCTGACCGTTACCGCCGTGGAGAAATCACGGGGATAGCCGCGGCGTTCCATCTCCGGGATCAATACCGAGCCGACCGAAGCGGTGTCGGCCACAGACGAACCGGAAATCGCCCCGAAGAAGGTCGACGCCATGATGTTCACCAGCGACAGGCCACCGCGCACGAAGCCCACCAGGACCCCTGCGAACGCCACCAGGCGCCGCGACATGCCTCCCTCGGCCATGATCGCTCCGGCCAGGACAAAGAACGGAATCGCCATCAGGGAAAATTTGTTCACCCCGCCGGCGACCTGGATCATCACTGCCTGGAACGGGATATCGATCCACCAGGCGCCGATCAGCGCGGCCAGGCCCAGGGCATAGGCCACCGGCATGCCGATGAGGATCAGGACGATAAAACTGCCCAACAGAATCAGCGCGTCCATTCAGGCAGCCCCTTCGTTTTCTTCGACCAGGTCGAAACGCACCACGCGGCGCTGGCTCTGGTCGCCCAGCAGGAGTTTTTCCAGCACGAAGATCAGCGTCAGGCCACCGCCCATGGGAATCGGCATGTAGGTGATGCCGACCCGCAAGGTCGGCAGCGCGCTCATGAACTGGTTCCAGGTCGAGGCACAGAGCTTGGCGCCCCAGATCGTCATGAACAGGCAGATGGTCGCCATCAGCACCTGGGCCAGGATGGCGGCGCCCGAGCGCAGGGGCGGGCTCATTCGGTCGGTGAGCATGGCCACCGCCATATGCGCACCGGCGCGGTAGCTGGCGGCGGCACCGATAAAGGTGAACACCATCATCAGCAGGATCGCGCTGGGCTCCGGCCAGCTGGCGCCGGTGCCGAGGACGTAGCGGGCAAAGATGCCCCAGGGGATGATCAGGGAGATGGCGAGTATCGCCAGTCCCGCGACCCAGATGCAGGCCATGTAGACTCGGTCGTTGATTTGCAGCACTAGATTCTTCATCGGATGTCACCGTTACCCGCCGGCCGGGCACTGGGTGCCAGCCGGTCGGGCCTTCCATGGGGTGGGGAGGGCGTTACTCGACCGCTTCGATGCGGGTCATCAACTCTGCGTAGGGCGCGCCGTACTTTTCGCGGATCGAAGCCGTGGCCTCATAGAAGGGTTTCTTGTCGACGACGATGAACTCGACGCCGGCGGCCTTGAGCTTCTCTTCGCTGCTGGCGGACTTGGCGTCCCACAGCGCACGCTCTTCCAACTGCGCCTGCTTGGCCACCTTGCGCACCAGGGTCTGCTGCTCGGGCGTGAGTTTTTCCCAGGTGGTCTTCGACATCACCACCGGCTCCGGCAGGATCAGGTGTCCGGTCAGGGCGTAGTACTTGGCGTTCTGGTAATGGTTGTGTTCGAGCATGGTCGGCGGGTTGTTTTCCGCGCCATCGATCACCCCGGTCTGCAGGGCGCTGAAGATTTCGCCGGTGTCCATGGCGATGCCGTTGCCGCCCATGGCATTGATGGTTTCGATAAACAACGGATTGCCCTGCACGCGAATCTTCATGCCCTTGAGATCGGCGAGGCTGCGCACTGGCTTCTTGGTGTAGAGGTTGCGGGTGCCGCCGTCCATCCAGGCCAGGGCCACCAGGTTGAATTCGGACTGGGTGATCTTGTCGAGGATCTCCTGGCCGATCTCGCCGTCGATGATCTTGCGCATGTGGGCCTGGTCGCGGAACACGAAGGGCATGTTGAACACGTTCACGTCCGGTACCACCGGACCGACGATGCCGAGGCTGACCCGGGCCATCTGGATCGCACCGACCTGGGCCTGTTCGACTACTTCCTTCTCCGAGCCGAGCACACCGCCGGGGAACATCTTGAAGGTCAGGCTGCCGTTGCTTTCCTTGACCAGGGTCTTGCCCATGTTTTCTTCGGCGACCACGGTCGGGTAACCGGCCGGGTGAATGTCGGCGAACTTGATCTCCAGGGCATTGGCCAGGTGGCTGAAGCTGAGGGCGAGGGGGAGTGCGGCGATAAGGAGCTTGCGTTTGAAGTCCATGGGGTGATTCTCCGTCTTGTTGTTATTTTTTTGGCTGCTTCGTTCAAAAGTGCTCGGTACCCACGCCCCCGGGCACAAGGCATCAGGCGTGGAAAAACGGTTCCTCCAGGCCCTGGACACCCGGGCGCAGGGCAAACACGCCGCCGGCCAGGGGCTGGTCGTGCAGGTCGCCGCCGGGGCGGATCGAGGTGACGAACAGGGTGCCCAGGTCGCTGCCGCCGAACGCGCACATGGCGGGTTTCTTCACCGGCACCGCCAGGGAACGGTCAAGGCGACCGTCAGGGGTGAAGCGATGGATCAGGCCTTCGTCGTTGCCGCAGATCCAGTAGCAGCCATCGACGTCCATGGCGGCGCCATCGGGTCGGCCGGGGTACTGGTTCATGTCGACGAACAGCCTGCGGTTGTGCGGCGTGCCGCTGTCGGTGTCGTAGTCGAAGGCCCAGATGCGCTGCACGCTCGGATGGGAATCGGACAGGTACAGGGTCTTGCCGTCAGGACTGAAGGCCAGGCCGTTGGGCACGATCAGGTTGTCCAGGCTGGCCTGGAGCGGTTGCTGTTGCCCGGCGTCGTAGCGATACAGGGCGCCGACCGCTCGGCCCTGGCTCATGTCCAGGAGCATGGTGCCGGCCCAGAAACGCCCCTGGCGGTCGCAACGGCCATCGTTGAAACGCATGCCGGGGCTGGCATGCCGGACCGCTGCCAGCCGTTGGCTGTGCAGTCCGTTGTCGACGTCGGCTTGCAGTTTGAACAGGCCGCTTTCCAGGCCGGCGATCCAGCCGCCATCCTGGCTGCGGGCGATACAGGCGAGCATTTCCGGGGTTTCCCAGCTCTGGGTCTGGCCGGTCTCGGCGCTCCAGCGGTGCAGGCGCCGGGCCGGGATATCGACCCAGTACAGCGCCTGTTCGCGCACGCTCCATACCGGGCTTTCGCCGGTGGCGTTGCGTGCGTCGAGAATCAATTCTGCGTTCATGGGCACTCCGTTCCCTGAAGATGATGGTTCGTCGGCTCAGTCGCCGAACGGGCCCGCGGCGACAAAGGCACCGCCCTGGTAGACCATCGTCGGATCGTCCGCCGCCGGGGCCGGCTGGGCCTCGACCTTGGCGCGAAACGGCTCGGAGCTGTCCTGCGGCTGGTAGCCGAGATGCGCTGCCAGATGGTTATCCCACCAGATATAGCGGTTGGCGGAGACGCCGTAGACCACGGTGTGCCCGACATTCGGCGCATACAGGGCGCGTTCGAGCAGTTGTGTCAGGTCGTCGAAGCTCAGCCAACTGCTGAGCATCCGGCGGTTCTGTGGTTCCGGGAACGACGAGCCGATACGGATACTGACGGTCTCGATGCCATAGCGATCGAAGTAGAAGCTGGCCATGTCCTCGCCGTAGGACTTGGACAGGCCGTAGTAGCTGTCCGGACGCCGTGGCGCGTGGGCGTCGATGGTTTCGTTCTGCTGGTAGAAACCGATCACATGGTTGGAACTGGCGAAGATCACCCGTTTGACGCCATGGCGGCGGGCGGCTTCGTAGATATGGAAGACCCCGCAGATATTGGCCCCGAGGATTTCCTCGAAGCAGCGCTCCACCGAGACACCACCGAAGTGCAGGATCGCGTCCACGCCTTCGACCAACTGGTGCACGGCGTGTTTGTCGGCGAGGTCGCAGGGCCGGACTTCCTCGCGGTCATCGATGGGCGCCGCCATCTGGGCGATATCCGACAGGCGCAGGACACGGGCATAGGGCCGCAGGCTTTCGCGCAGGACCTTGCCCAGGCCGCCGGCCGCACCGGTGAGCAGGAGACGATTGAAGGGCTGCGGGGTGGTTGTCGCTGAGGTCATGGCGTGGCCCTGGTCGAATGTTTGTTGTTATTTTTGTCGTCTGTTGTCGTACGACATTAGGTCTGGATTATCGTCAGCGTGAAACGGCTTTGTCAATGCGATGGGCGTTGTGATCAACGACCATCGCCGGGTGTAGATTTTTCAAGATATTTCAGGCTGCACGGTCAGCGCTGGCAAGTTACAACAACGAAATCGGATAGCTGATAAACAAGCGGTTCTCGTCGAACTCGTTGCTGCTGAAGCTCTTGCGGATACTGGAGTTACGCCAGCGCACGTTGAGGTCGCGGAAGGTGCCGCTCTGC
>NZ_JACAPR010000007.1:585911-601801 GCF_013385635.1 Pseudomonas gingeri | reverse complement strand
ATCATTAGGCCAGTTCAAGCCGGCTCCTACAGGTTGGCGCATCACCACAAGGTATCGTTGTGGCCCCGTCCCGTGTAGGAGCCTGGCTTGCCAGCGATGGCGTCCGTACGGGCACCGCAAGACGCCAGGGCCTTATCGCCGGCAAGCCGGCTCCTACAGGTTGGCGCAGCACCGCGAGGTATCGTTGTGGCCCCGTCCCGTGTAGGAGCCTGGCTTGCCAGCGATGGCGTCCGCGCGGGCACCGCAAGACGCCAGGGCCTTATCGCCGGCAAGCCGGCTCCTACAGGTTGGCGCAGCACCGCAAGGTATCGTTGTGGCCCCGTCCCGTGTAGGAGCCTGGCTTGCCAGCGATGGCGTCCGTACGGGCACCGCAAGATTCCCGGGCCTCATCGCCGGCAAGCCGGCTCCTACAGGTTGGCGCATCACCACAAGGTATCGTTGTGGCCCCGTCCCGTGTAGGAGCCTGGCTTGCCAGCGATGGCGTCCGCGCGGGCACCGCAAGACGCCAGGGCCTCATCGCCGGCAAGCCGGCTCCTACAGGTTGGCGCAGCACCGCAAGGTATCGTTGTGGCCCCGTCCCGTGTAGGAGCCTGGCTTGCCAGCGATGGCGTCCGCGCGGGCACCGCAAGACGCCAGGGCCTCATCGCCGGCAAGCCGCCTCCTACAGGTTACGTGGCGTTTTCAAGCGTTCCAGCAGCGCCGTCAACAACCCCTGGGAGAGAATGATGCTGTCATGGTTCTCTTCCAGCACCGTTGAAGCCGCCAGCCCGTCGGGCGAACACTGTTCTACCAGCACAGACTGCGCCGCGCCGATTTCCCCGGCGGTCCTGCTCGCCCCCGCCCACCAGCAGTCCGGCCTGACCTGCAACGGCTTGAGCGTGAAAGCCTCGCTCAGCAACGCATTGGTGCGCAGCAGGCGATAACCGGTCTCGATTTCATCCTGCACCGCGATATCGCGGTAGACCTCACGCAAGCCCTCGGCACTGACGCCGCCGGCCAGCGCCACCTGATCGATGACCCAATCGGCAATCGCCTGCTCGTCGCTCAACTGCGCCCTGGCCTGCTCGATCAGCCCGACGATGGTCTGCTCCTCGACCCCGGGGACAAACGCCACGAGGCTACCGACCAGATTGGCAAACAGGCTCTGTTCCTCCTGCGCGGCATCCTCCACCGGCTCCCGCTCAGGGGCAAAGACCTCCAGCGCCGCCGGCAGGCTGGTGTCCACCAGACCGAGGAAACTCACCCGTTCACCAGCGCCCTCCAGCACATGGGCCACCTCAATCGCCAGGGCGCCGCCCAGGGACCAACCCAGCAGGTTGTACGGTCCTTCGGGCTGGGTTTTCCGGATCTGCTGGACATAGTAGCCAACCATTTCCTCCCAGGAACGATCGAACCAGCCTGGCACCACATAGCTTTTGTTGACCAGGCCATAGACCCGCCGGTCGTCCTTCAGTTGCCCCGCCAACGGGTAGTAGGAGTAGGTACCGCCTCCTCCGGGCGGCAGACAGAACAACGGCGCGGCATCGGTGCGGCAAGCATTCATGCTGATCACCGGCGTCTGCACTTTCGCCTCGCCTTCACGCATGAAGTCCGCCAGGTCGGCCAGGGTTTCCATCAACAGGAAGTCATGCAGCTTGATGGTCACATCGAAGACTTCACGCAGCCGCCCGACCAGCGAGATCACCAGCAACGAGTGTCCGCCCAGCTCGAAGAAGTTGTCGTTCAAGCCGACCGTCTCGACCTTCAGCAGCTCGGCCCAGAGGGCGGCCAGGCGCTGCTCCAGTTCGGTACGCGGGGCCACATGGGCCTGTTCGGAAACCGTGGCATCCGGTGCCGGCAGCGCCTTGCGGTCGAGCTTGCCGTTCGGCGTCAGCGGCATGCGCTCCAGCACCACCAGGTGCGCAGGCACCATATAGTCAGGCAAACCGGCTTTCAGATGGGCCTTGAGTTCGCTGCGCAGGGAATCCCCGGCCAGGCCGGCAGCCACTTCAGCCAACACCACATAAGCCACCAGTTGCTTGCCCGCCGGCCCCTCGATATCGATGACGCTGGCCGCGCGCACCGTTTCGTGCTCTTGCAGGCGTGCTTCGATTTCACCGAGTTCGATGCGGAAACCGCGAATCTTCACCTGATGGTCGAGACGACTGACGTACTCGACCACGCCCTCGGCACGGTAACGCGTCAGGTCACCGGTGCGGTACAGCCGTGCACCACCCTGCTCGCTGAAGGGATCGGGAACGAAACGTTCGGCGGTCAGTGCCGGACGCTGGTGATAACCACGGGCCAGGCCCTGGCCACCGATCAGCAGTTCACCCCGCGCGCCCAACGGCAAGGTGTCGAAATCCTCGCCGAGGATATGCAGCGTGGTGTTGGCGATGGGACGACCCAGCCAGACATCGTCGCTGGCTGTCAGGTAATGGCAGGCCGACCAGATGGTGGTTTCGGTCGGGCCATAGACGTTCCAGACATGCCCGGCCTGGGCGATCAGGCGCTGCGCCAGCTCGCCGCTCAACGCCTCGCCGCCGCAGAGCACCTTGCGTCCGGCAAACGCCTGCGCCGGTGCACTGTCGAGCAGCATGCGCCAGGTCGACGGCGTGGCCTGGATGACACTGACCGCCTGTTGTTCGATAACCGCCAGCAAGGCTTGCGGATCCTTGTTCTCATCGGTGTGCAACAGCACCACCGATGCTCCGCGCATCAACGGCAGGTACAGCTCCAGCCCGGCGATATCGAACGACAGCGAAGTCAGCGCCAGCACCCGGTCACAGGCTTCGATACCGGGTTGCCCGGCCATGCTGAAGAGGAAATTGCTCAAGCCCTCATGCCGCACGGCAACCCCCTTGGGCTTGCCGGTGGAGCCGGAGGTGTAGATCACGTAGGCGAGGTTTTCCGGCTGCGCGAGATTGACCGGCGGTGCGTCGCTGACGCCCTCCAGCCATTGCGCGGACAGGTCCAGGCACAGGCTGCGGACCCGTGGCGGAATCGGCAGGCGCGACACCAGGTGGCTTTGCGTCAGCAGCAGCCCGAGCCCGCTGTCCTCCATCATGTAGGCCAGGCGATCGCCGGGGAAGTCCGGGTCCAGTGGCACATAGGCGCCGCCGGCCTTGAGGATCGCCAACAGGCCGATCAGCATGTCCGGGCCACGCTCCACCGCGATCCCCACCAGCACATCGGGACCGACCCCCTCTTCACTCAGGCGTCGGGCCAACTGGTTGGAACGCAGGTCCAGCTGTCGGTAGTCCAGTTTCGTCTCGCCCCAGAGCAGCGCGGTCGCCTGTGGCGTTGCGCGGGCCTGCAGGGCAATCAGCTCATGGATGCACGACTGCATGGGCGCATCGCCGTCGGTGCGGTTCCATTCCTGCTCGATCTGCCGACGCTCGGCCTCAGCCAGCAGTGGCATGTCGGCAACACGCCGGTCGACATCGGCGGTGATCGCCTCCAGCAACGTACGCCAGTGCCGTGCCATGCGCTCGACCGTGGCGTGATCGAACAAGGCGGTGGCATAGGTCAGCGTGGCGCCGAGACCGTCATCGCTCTCGCTGGTGTCCAGGGTCAGGTCGAACTGCGCCGTGTGGCTGTCCGACGCCAGACCCTGAATCCGCAGGCCCGGCAGCTGGCGTCCGGCGCCACGCACCTGGTTCTGGTGGTTGTACATCACCTGGAACAACGGGCTGTGGCTCAGGCTGCGCTCCGGCTGCAGGGCTTCCACCAACTGTTCGAACGGCAGGTCCTGGTGTCCCTGGGCCTGCAGGGCGGTCTTTTTCACCTGTTGCAGCAATTCACGGAAGGTCAGCTCGGGTGAGAAATCGGCCTTGAGTACCTGGGTGTTGACGAAGAAGCCGATCAGACGTTCGGTCTCGACCCGGGCACGGTTGGCGACGGGCACGCCGACACGGATATCGGCTTGCCCGGAATACCGCTGCAACAGGGTCTGGAACGACGCCAGCAGCAACATGAACAGGGTCACGCCCTGCTCGCGGGCCGTGGCCTTGAGCGCCTGGATCAGGCCGGCATCGAATTCCACCGCCAGCCGATCCCCGGCATAACTCTGGTGGCCGGGGCGCGGACGGTCCAGGGGCAACTCCAGTACCGGCTGCTCGCCGCCCAACCGGGCTTGCCAGTAATCGAGCTGGCGACGCTGCTCGCCGGCCGCCATCCACTGGCGCTGCCAGACGGCGTAGTCGGCGTACTGGATCGGCAGTGCCGGCAATTCGACCTCGCGGCCCTGGCTGTAGCCTTCATACAACTGCACCAGCTCGTCGACCATGACCGGCATCGACCAGCCGTCGGCCACGATATGGTGCAGGGTCACCACCAGCACATGGGCTTGCGCCGTCAGCCGCAACAGCCGGACCCGCAACAACGGTCCCTGCTCCAGATCGAACGGCCGGCGGATTTCTTCGTCGATGTAAGCAGCGATGGCCGCCTCCGAGACCGGTTGTCCCGGCTGATCGACGTCGAGCACGAACGGTGCCGGCGACTGAACGATCTGGCAGGCCTGCCCGCCGTCCTGGCGGAACGTCGTGCGCAGGGTTTCATGGCGCGTGACCAGGGCCTCGAAGCTGCGACGCAAGGCCTCGACTTCCAGGACACCGTCGAGACGCAGGGCCGCCGGAATATTGTAGGCGGCGCTGTCAGGCTCCAGTTGCCAGAGGAACCACTGGCGCTGCTGGGCATAAGACAGCGCCAGCGGCTGGTCACGGTCCACCCGGGCAAAGGCCGGGGCCTGGCTGGTCGTGCCCTGCCCCGCCAGTTCGGCGAACTCGCCGAGGTTGCCGGTCTCGAACAGGCTGCGCAGGGACAATTCGACCTGCAGGCCCTGGCGGACCCGGGAAATGACCTGGGTGGCCAGCAGCGAATGCCCGCCCAGGTCAAAGAAATTGTCCCCCAGGCCGACCTGCTCGACCTTCAGCACATCCGCCCAGATCGCCGCCAACTGTTGCTCCAGCGCCGTGCGCGGTGCCACGTGCGCCGCTTGTGACAAACTGGCCTGTGGCGCCGGCAAGGCCTTGCGATCGAGCTTGCCGTTCGGGGTCAGCGGCAGGCGCTCCAGCAGCACCAGGTGAGCCGGCACCATGTAATCCGGCAGACCGGCCTTGAGGACATCCTTCAACTCGCGCCGCAAGCGCTCCTGCCGCGTCGCATCGCCCTGGGCCAGGGTCTCGTCGTCGGCCACCAGGTACGCCGCCAGTTGCTTGCCCGCCGCGCCGTCGATATCGACGACCAGCGCTTCACGCACAGCGGGATGTTCCTGCAGCCGGGCCTCGATCTCGCCCAGTTCGATACGGAAACCGCGAATCTTCACCTGGTGATCCAGGCGACCGTCGTACTCGATCACACCCTCGGCGTGATAGCGGGTCAGGTCACCGGTGCGGTACAGGCGTCCGCCGCCCTGCGTGTCGAATGGATCGGGAATAAAACGCTCGGCCGTCAGCCCCGGACGTTGATGGTAACCACGGGCCAGGCCCTGCCCACCGATCAGCAGCTCGCCACGGGCCCCCGGTGGCAGCACATCGAAGTCGTCGCTGAGGATATGCAGATGGGTGTTGGCGATCGGACGACCCAGCCAGATATCGTCACTGGCGGTCAGGTAGTGCCGCGCCGACCAGATGGTGGTCTCGGTCGGGCCATAGACGTTCCAGACATGCCCGGCCTGTTCGATCAGGCGCTGCGCCAGTTCGGCGCTCAGCGCCTCGCCGCCGCAGAGAATCCTGCAGCCGGCGAAAGCCCGCGGCGGCGCGCTGTCGAGCAGCATGCGCCAGGTCGACGGCGTGGCCTGGATCACATTGACCGCCCGTGCCTCGATGATCGCCAGCAACGCCTGCGGGTCCTTGTTCTCCTGCTGGCGCAAGAGCACCAGCGCCGCACCACGCATCAGCGTCAGGTACAGCTCCAGCCCGGCGATATCGAAGGACAGCGAGGTCAGCGCCAGCACCCGGTCCGACGGCTCGATACCCGGCTGCCCGGCCATGCTGAAGAGGAAATTCACCAGGGCGCCATGGGACACGGCAACGCCCTTGGGCTTGCCGGTAGAACCCGAGGTATAGATCACATAGGCCAGGTTCTGCGGCTGGGCCAGATTGACCAGCGGCGCGTCACTGAGACCAGCCAACTCGCCCGCCGACGTATCCAGGCAGAGACTGCGCACCTGCGCCGGAATCGCCAGGCCGGGTACCAGCTGGCTTTGCGTCAACAACAGGGCCAGGCCGCTGTCTTCCATCATGTAGGCCAGGCGGTCCGCCGGGAAGTCCGGGTCCAGCGGCACATAGGCGCCACCGGCCTTGAGGATCGCCAGCAGGCCGACCACCATGTCCGGGCCGCGCTCCAGCGCGACACCGACCAGTACGTCCGGACCGACGCCCAACTCACGCAGCCTGCGCGCCAGGCGATTGGACTGGCGGTCCAGCCGTTGATAACTCATCTGCCCGTCGCCGAACAGCAAGGCCACGCCCTGCGGTGTCTCCAGGCTTTGCGCGGCGATCAGCTCATGCACACACTGTGTGCTCGGATACGACGCTTCGCTGCGGTTCCACTCGCGCACGATCCGCTGCCGCTCGTCCTCACCGAGCATCGCCAGCTCGGCCACCCGCTGGTGGGCACCGCCGGCGATGGCGAGCAACAGGTTGCGCCAGTGGCCGGCCATGCGCTCGATGGTCGACGCATCGAACAGCGCACTCGACCAGGTCAGCGCGGCGCCCAGGCCATCGGCGTGCTCATGGGTATCCAGGGTCAGGTCGAACTGGGCGACATGGCTGTCCCAGGACAAGCCCTCCACCGTCAGTCCCGGCAGTTGCCGGGCCTCACCCGGCGCCTCGGTCTGGTGGTTGTACATCACCTGGAACAACGGGCTGTGGCTCAGGCTGCGTTCCGGTTGCAGGGCTTCCACCAGTTGCTCGAACGGCAGGTCCTGATGGGCCTGGGCCTCCAACGCCGCCTGTCGGGCCTGTTGCAGCAGCTCGCTGAACGTCATGCTCGGCGTGAACCCGGCACGCACCACCTGAGTGTTGACGAAGAAACCTATAAGACGCTCGGTCTCGACCCGGGTGCGGTTGGCGATCGGCACACCGACGCGGATATCGGCCTGCCCGGAATACCGGTGCAACAAGGTCTGGAACGAGGCCAGCAGCAGCACGAACAGGGTCACGCCCTGCTGCCGCGCGACGGCCTTGAGTGCATCGCTCAGTGGCGGCGCCAGCTCGATGGCCAGGCGCTCGCCGACATGACTCTGGATCGTCGGGCGTGGCCGGTCGGTGGGCAACTCCAGCACCGGTTGCTCGCCCCCCAGTTGCCGGGTCCAGTACGCCAGTTGGCGCTCCTGCTCGCCGGCCGCCATCCACTGGCGCTGCCACTGGGCATAATCGGCGTACTGCACCGGCAACGCTTGCAATTCAACCTCATGGCCCTGGCTGTAGCCGGCGTACAGCTGCACCAGTTCATCGACCATGATCGGCGTGGACCAGCCATCGGAGACGATATGGTGGACCGTCAGGACCAGCACGTGCTCGGTCTCCGCCAGTTGCAGCAGCCGGACCCGCAGCAAGGGGCCCCGGACCAGGTCGAACGGACGTCCGGCCTCGACTTCCACATAGTTGCGAATGGCGACTTCTCGGTCGATCGACAGGTCATCCGACAGGCGCTCCACGGACAAGGCAAATGCCGTGGCCGGATGAATCACCTGCACGGCCTGCTCGTCCTCTTCGCGGAAGGTGGTGCGCAGGGTTTCATGCCGGGCGATGAGGGTCTCGAAGCTGCGTCGCAAGGCTTCGCTGTCCAGGCTGCCGTTGAGGCGCAGGGCTGCGGGGATGTTGTAGGCGGCACTGTCCGGCTCCAGTTGCCAGAGGAACCACTGGCGTTGCTGGGCATAGGACAGCGCCAGCGGCCGGTTGCGATCCGCCAGGCCGAAGGCCGCTGTGGCCGCCGGCGCCGGTTGCTCCTGCAGCGCACTGCGGGCGAACGCCGCGAGGTCCTGGGACTCGAACAGATTACGCAGCGACACGTCCAGCGACAGGGTCTGGCGAGCCCGGGAAATCACCTGGGTCGCCAGCAGCGAATGGCCGCCCAGTTCGAAGAAATTGTCGCTCAGGCCGACCCGCTCGACTTTCAGCACCTGGGCCCAGATATCCGCCAGTTGCTGTTCCAGCCCGGTAGCCGGTGCCACATAGGTCTGCTGCAACTGGGTGACATCCGGTGCCGGCAGCGCCCGGCGGTCCAGCTTGCCGTTGGCGGTCAGCGGCATTTGCTCCAGCACGATCAAGTGCGCCGGGACCATGTAGTCCGCAAGCACGGACTTGAGGTACTCCTTCAACTCGCGACGCCATTGGCCCTGAGTGTCCCCGTCGGCCCGGGCCAGCGCCGGATCGGTCGGCACCAGGTAGGCCGCCAGTTGCTTGCCCGCCGGTCCGTCGATATCAAGGACAATGACTTCGCGGACATCGGCATGCTCCTGCAGCCGGGCTTCGATCTCACCCAGTTCGATGCGGAAGCCGCGAATCTTCACCTGGTGGTCGAGCCGTCCGGCGTACTCGACGACGCCTGCGGCGCGATACCGCGCCAGGTCACCGGCACGGTACAGGCGGCCGCCCTGCCCGTCGAAAGGATCGGGTACAAAACGCTCGGCGGTCAGCGCCGCCCGTCGGTGATAACCCCGCGCCAGACCGGCGCGGCCGATATGCAATTCACCGATGCAGCCCTGGGCCACGGGATTGAAATCGGCATCCAGGACATACCACGACAGGTCATGGATCACCTCGCCGATCGGGCTGACGGTAGCCTGCAACAGGTCGTCGCGAGTGATCGGCCGATAGGTGACATGCACCGTGGTCTCGGTAATGCCATACATGTTGATCAGTTGTGGCGACCGATCGCCGAAACGCTCGAACCAGGGTTGCAGGCTGCCGACATCCAGCGCTTCACCACCAAACACCACGTAGCGCAGCGCCAGGGCAGGCGCCGGCGGTGCCTCGCAGGCCACCCGCATCAGTTGCTTGAAGGCGGAAGGTGTCTGGTTCAGCACCGTCACCCCTTCGCTGACCAGCAATGGATAGAAATCCTGCGGCGAGCGGCTGATGTCGCGCGGCACGATGACCAGGCGGCCGCCATACAGCAGCGCGCCGAAGATCTCCCAGACCGAGAAGTCGAAGGCATAGGAGTGGAACATCGTCCAGACATCCCCTGCGTCGAACCCGAACTGCGCCTCCGTGGCCCTGAACAGCCGCAGGATATTGTGGTGCGGCAGCAGCGTACCCTTGGGCTTGCCGGTGGAGCCCGAGGTATAGATCACATAGGCCAGGTTATCGGGACCGGCCAGCGTCGACAGGCGCTCTTGCGGATAGCTTTCCAGCCAGTCGGCCTCCTGGTCCAGGCACAGGCTCTGGACCGTGGCCGGTACCGGCAGTTGCCCGACAAAGCGCGTCTGCGTCAGCAGCAGATGGATCCCGCTGTCCTCGATCATGTACGCCAGGCGTTCCTCGGGATAGTGCGGGTCCAGCGGCACGTAGGCACCACCGGCCTTGAGGATCGCCAGCAGGCCGACCATCATCTCCAGGCCGCGGTCCACCGCCAGTCCCACCAGCACATCCGGCCCCACGCCCAACTCGCGCAACTTGTGCGCCAGCTGGTTGGAGCGACGATTCAATTCGCGGTAGCTCAGGCTCTGCCCGTCACAGGTCACGGCGAGGGCGTCTGGCGTTTTCAAGGCCTGGGCCTCGATCAACTCGTGCACACAGCGCTCGCGGGTATAAGCCGTCGTGGCCGGGTTCCAGGCCTTGAGGGTCTGTTCGTGCTCCGTTTCACCCAGCATCGGCAAGACCGCGATCTTCTGCTGTGGATCCGTGCCGATGGCCTGCAGCAGGCAGCGCCAATGCCCGGCCAGGCGCTCGATGCTGGCGCGCTCGAACAGATCGCTGGCATAGGTCAGCGCGGCACCCACAGCGTCATCGCTTTCGAAGGTATCCAGGGTCAGGTCGAACTGTGCGGTGCGTTTTTCCCAGGGTAACCCTTCCACCCGTAGTCCGGCCAGTTCGCGGGCCTCGCCACGGACCTGGGTCTGGTGGTTGTACATCACCTGGAACAGCGGCGTGCGGCTCAGGCTGCGCTCCGGTTGCAGGGCCTCGACCAGTTGCTCGAACGGCAGGTCCTGGTGGGCCTGGGCTTCCAACGCGGTTTTCTTCACCTGTTGCAGCAATTGGGCAAAGGGCGCTTGTGCGTCGATATCGGCCTTGAGTACCTGGGTATTGACGAAGAAGCCGATCAACCCTTCGGTTTCCACCCGGCTGCGGTTGGCAATGGCCACCCCGACACGAATATCGCTCTGCCCGGAATAACGGTGCAGCAGGGTCTGGAACGACGCCAGCAGGAGCATGAACAGCGTCACGCCCTGCTGCCGGGCAACGGCCTTCAGGGAGCGGGCCAGTTCCGGCGCCAGGTCGATGGCAAGGCTTTGCCCGGCCAGGCTCTGGTGGTTGGGTCGCGGCCGATCGGTGGGCAGCTCCAGCACCGGCTGTTCGCCGCCCAGTTGGCTTTTCCAGTAGCCCAGCTGCCGCTCCTGTTCGCCCGCCTCCATCCAGTCACGCTGCCACTGTGCGTAGTCGGCGTACTGGATCGGCAAGGCCGCGAGCTCCACCTCGCGGCCCTGGCGATAACCGTCGTACAAACGGACCAGCTCGTCGACCATGATCGGCATCGACCAGCCATCGGAAACAATATGGTGCACGGTCAGGACCAGGACATGCTCGTCATGGCCGACCTCCACCAGCCTGACACGCAGCAACGGCCCGCGCTCCAGGTCGAAGGGCCGTTGTACTTCCGCCTCGACGCAATGCCGGATCCGCTCCTCCAGGTCATCACCGTCCGCGACCGCCAGGCCTTCCACCGCCAGCGTGAACGCTGCGGGCGGGTGAACCACCTGCACCACCTGTTCGCCGTCCTGGCGCAGGGTGGTACGCAAGGTTTCGTGACGCCCGACCAGCGTCTCGAAACTGCGCCGCAAGGCCTCGATATCCAGGCCACCCTTCAGGCGCAGGGCCGTCGGGATGTTGTAGGCGGCGCTGCCCGGCTCCAGTTGCCAGAGGATCCACTGACGCTGCTGGGCATAGGACAGCAGCGACGACGCCTCGGACTCCCGCCTGAAAATCGGGGTCACCCCGTACAGGTTCACACCCTGTCGCTTGAGCAACGCCGAGAGCGCCTTGCGCTCCCGGATGGACAGCGATTTTACGGAGTCGAGCAGCTCTTGCACTTTGGTGTTCTCCCGCTAAGCGATCAAATTATCGATTTCCTCCGCAGTAAGACGTTTGAGGGCGGCCAGCGATTTAGCCAGTTCGTCCTGTGCATGGTCACTTTGGCCGTTTTTCTGCTGCACCGCGCGACTGAAGTCGGCCAGGACCGGCAGCTCGAACAGCTCATTGAGCGATATCTCGATGTGCAGTTGATCGCGAATACGCACCATCACCTGCATCACCAGCAACGAATGCCCGCCCAGCTCGAAGAAGTTGTCGTCCAGGCCGACCCGCTCGACTTTCAGCACGTCGGCCCAGATCGCCGCCAGTTGCTGCTCCTGTTCGGTCTGCGGCGCCACATAGCGGTGCTGCAACAGGCTGGCGTCCGGCTTGGGCAGGGCCTTGCGATCCAGCTTGCCGTTGGCGGTCAGGGGCATCCGTTCGAGCAGTACCAGGTGCGTCGGTACCATGTAGTCCGGCAGGTGTTCGCGCAGATGATCTTTCAAGTCGTTGCGCAAGACCCCGGCATCCTCGCCGAGCCAGGCCGCATCCACGGGCACCAGGTAGGCCGCCAGTTGCCGGCCGCCGGGGCCGTCGATATCGACCACCACCGCCTCGCGCACCGCCTCGTGCTGTTGCAGGCGGACTTCGATCTCGCCCAGTTCGATGCGGAACCCGCGAATCTTCACCTGGTAATCGGTACGACCGACGTATTCCAGGACGCCGTCGAGGGCGCGGCGGCGCACCAGGTCGCCACTGCGGTAAAGGCGTTCGCCGGGCGTCGTGCCGAACGGGTTGGGGACAAAACTCAGGGCCGTGCGCTTCGGGTCCCCGAGGTAACCTCGGCCGACCCCCAGGCCGGTGATATGCAACTCGCCGGTGGCGCGCTCAGGCATCGGTTCGAGCAGGTCATTGAGCACGCTCAGGCGGTTGTGATCGGTCTCCAGGCCGATCGGCAGGTAGGCCCGCTCGCGGTCCTGCAACTGCACCCGGTGCAACGCCACGTCGTCCGAACACTCGGCCGGGCCATAGGCGTTGATCAGCGGGATATCCGGGTACTGGCGCAACCAGCGCTCGGCCAGGGCCGGGGCCATGGCCTCACCGGTGGTGAGCAGGTAGCGCAGGCTCGACAACCCAGCCTGCGGTCGGTCGAGCAGGCCCTGGATCAGCGCCGGCACCACTTCGAGCACGGTGATACCGGTCTCTTCCACATGCCGCAGCAACACCGCCGGATCCTGGACAATGCTCGATGGTACGATCTCGACCCGCGCCCCGCACAGGCCGGCCGTCAGCAACTGCCAGACGGAGATATCGAAGCTCTGCGACGCGGTCTGGGCGATCACATCGTGCTCGGTCAGGCCCAGGTAGGGCAGCTTGCTCAGTTGGTTGTTGAGCATCCCCGCCTGTTCCACCATCACCCCTTTCGGCATGCCGGTGGAGCCCGAGGTGAAGATCACATAGGCCAGGTGCCGCGCGGCATTCGCCGGTAGCGCGGCGAGCGGTGTGAGCGGCAGGGCCTGGTCCAGCACCTGTTCCCAGACCAGCAGCCGCGGACGGGCATCCGCTGCGATACGCTCCAGCAACTGCGCGGCCAGGGCCTGGCAAGCGGCACTGCAGACCAGCACGTCGCTGCCGCTGAGGGTCAAGATATCCGCCAGGCGCTGGGCCGGCAGCGTCGGATCCAGCCCCAGGTAACCGGCACCCGCCTTGAATGTCGCGACCACCATGCCCAGCAACGGCAAGCCACGCTCACCGAGGACCGCCACCAGGTCGTCGGCCTTGACGCCTTCGGCCTGCAGCGACTGCGCCAGGCGCCAGCTGTGTTCATCCAGCTCGCGGTAACGCCAGCTCTGCCCCAGGCAGGTAGCGGCCACCTGCTCCGGCACGCGCTGTGCGGTACGTTGGAACAAACGCGCGTAGCCCTGGTGCAGATCATCGCTGAGCGCTGTCTCGGCGTTCGCCTGCGCCACCGGCCGTGGCTGTTGCACGGCGGCCAGTTGCTGGAAGTCCATCTCGACCCCGGCGGCAAACGTCAACAGCACTTCACGCAGGTCGACCAGCAACTGCTCGACCGTTGCGACCTCGAACACCCGCTCGTCATAGGACAGGTGCAGGCCCAGGCTCGCCCCCGGGTAGATCACCACGGTGATCGGATAGTTGGTGTGGGTCCGTGAAGAACCGGACTCGATCTTCATGCTGTCGGCCTGTTCGCCGATGCTGTCTTCGATCGGCGCGTTCTCGAACACGAACAGGCTGTCGAACAGCGCCTGGCCCTTGCCGACTTCGCTGCTGCCCTGGATGGTCACCAGGTGCAGGTGTTCGTGCTCGCGCAGTTCCAGGTTGTGTTGTTGCAGCCCTTGCAGCCAGCCCTTGAGCGTCTGTGCGCCCTCGGCACCGGGGATGCGGACCCGCAGTGGAATACTGTTGATGAACAACCCCACCGTCGCCTGCATTTCCGGGAACTCCACAGGCCGACCGGCCACCGTGACGCCGAACAGCACGTCGCGCTGGCCGCTGTAGCGATGCAGCACCACCGCCCACGCTGCCTGCACCAAGGTGTTGAGGGTCAACTGGCTGGACTGGGCGACCTGGGAAAGCCTCTGCGTGTCGTCCAGGCTCAGGCGGCTCAGGCAATCGCCGGTGGACGAAGTCCCGGCATCACGACTGATCACCCGGTCGAACGGCAATGCGGTCGGCTGTTCGAAGCCGGCCAGTTCCTGCTGCCAGAACGCTCGCGAGACCTGCTCATCGCGATCCTGCAGCCAGGCAATGAAGTCGCGGTAACGCGACGGCAACGGCAACTGGCTGATGCGGCCTTCGACCAGGGCGCCGTAGAGTTCGAAGAACTCCGCGACGATGCCCATCCGGCACCAGGCATCGAGCAGGATATGATGATTGCTCAGGACAAAACCGTAGCGTTGCGGCCCGAGCTGGATCAGGCGCAGGCGGAACGGCACTTCGCCGGCCAGGTCGAAACCCTGCTGCAACTCGGCACCGAGCTCGGCACTCAGGCGGGCCTCGTAGTCGGCGGCATCCACGTCTTGCCAATCCATGAAGCGGATATCCGGCGTCGCGCTGCGATGGACGATCTGCACGATGGCGTCGCCGACATCCCAGCAGAACGAGGTACGCAACACTTCGTGGCGCTCGACCACGGTCTGCCAGGCGCGGGTAAAGGCGTCCCGGTCGATGGCGTGATCGATCAAGTAGCAATACTGCATCAGGTAGATACCCGAACCCGGCTCGCGCAGGGTATGCAGCAACAGGCCTTCCTGCATCGGCGACAGCGGATAGATATCGGCGATGTCCTGCACCGCTACCGGCAAGCGCCCCAGTTGTTCCTGGGTCAGGCGGGTCAGCGGGAAGTCCGATGGGGTGACTCCGGCGACACCCTCGGCGGTGCAATGGGCGATCAGCGCCTCGAGCTCGCGACGGTAGTCATCGGCCAGTTGCTGCAGGGTGCGGGTATCGAACACCTCGCGGCTGAAGCCCCAGTGCAGCTCCAGTTCTCCGCCCTGGACCTGGCCGTTGATGCTGATCAGGCTGCCCAGCGGCGCCTCGTCGTCCTGGCCCTGGCCACTGCTTTCGCCGGACAGGAGGAACAGGCCGTCCGCGGCCTCGACAGCCGGGTCGACCTGGCCCAGGTAGTTGAACACGATGCTACCCTCGGCCAGGGCCCGCAGCGCCTGGCGGGCCGCCGGCGAACCGAGGTAACGCAGGACGCCATAGCCGATGCCCTTGTTCGGTACCGCGCGCAATTGCTCCTTGATGGTCATGATCGAACCACCCAGCGAGTCCCGAGGGCTGAGTTTCACCGGATAGAGCGTACTGAACCAGCCACTGGTACGGCTCAGGTCGAGGTCGTCGAACAGGTCCTCGCGGCCGTGGCCTTCGAGGCGGATCAGCGCATCCGGTTGTCCGGTCCAGCGGCTGATCACCCGCGCCAGGGCCGTCAGCAACAGGTCGTTGATCTGCGTCCGATAGGCCGCCGGCGCCTCCTGGAGCAGGCGCCGGGTCAGCCCGGCATCCAGGTGCGTGCGCACCGAGGCCGCATGACGCTGTTGCAATCCCCCCTCAGGACGATCACAAGGCAAGGTGTCGCTGACACCCTGCAACTGTGCCTGCCAGTAGCCCAATTCCTGCTCCAGTTCCGGGCTGGCGGCATAACGGTGCAGATGCTCGGCCCAGGCTTTGAGCGAGGTGCTCTTGGCCGCCAGCACCGGCGCCTGGCCCTGGGCGATGGCCAGGTAGGCGCTTTGCAGGTCTTCGAGCAACACCCGCCAGGACACTGCGTCCACCACCAGGTGGTGGATCACCAGCAACAAGCGCTGTCCGCCCTCGGGCAGGTTGACCAGGACCGCCCGCAACAGCGGACCGTCCGTCAGGTCCAGGCTGCGCTGGGCTTCATCCACCAGTTCGGGCAACCCGCTCGACGCCGCCAGTTGGCGAACCCACAGCAGTTCGGCGCTACGGACCGGCGCATAACTCGCCCGCCACTGACCGGCGTGCCGAGCGAAGCTCAGGCGCAGGCCGTCGTGGTGCTCCAGCAAAGCCGACAGTGCCGCTTCGACAAAGCCGGCGTCCAGCGGATCGCGGGCCTTGAGCATCACCGACTGGTTCCAGTGGTGACGCCGGGCAATGTCCATTTCGAAGAAGCGTGCCTGGATCGGCAGC
>NZ_JACAPR010000007.1:571508-585717 GCF_013385635.1 Pseudomonas gingeri | reverse complement strand
CTCGCCCACCGGGGCGGTGTAGCGCTGCTTGACCGCGCCCGGCTTGGGCAGGGCACGCTTGTCGAGCTTGCCGTTGGCGGTCAGTGGCAGGCGCTCCAGCAAGAGGATCTGCGCCGGTACCAGGTATTCCGGTAGGCCGGCCTGCAAGTGCTGACGCAGGGCGTCGACCTGTAACGAGGCGCCCGTCACCGGTACACAGTAGGCCACCAGTTGCAGGCGCGCGGTATCGCTCTCCAGGGGCAGGGCCAGAACCACCGCCTCCGCCACGCCATCCAACGCCAGCAATAACTGTGCGACTTCACCCGGCTCGACCCGATAGCCACGAATCTTCACCTGGTCGTCGGCCCGACCCAGGTATTCCACCCGGCCATCGACCCAGCGCGCGCGGTCACCGGCCCGGTACAGGCGCTCGCCATGCAGCGCCGTCGGGTCCGGGACAAACCGCTCGGCAGTCATCGCCGCACGTCCCAGATAGCCCTGGGCCAGGCCCGCGCCGCCCAGGTACAGCTCACCGCTGACACGTTCGACCACCGGGTTCAGGTAGGCATCCAGTACCCGCGCCAGGTCATTGTCCAGGGGCTGGCCGACCGGCACCGTGCGACAGCCGCCCAGGCGCTCTTGTACCTCATGGGTAAGGATGCCCACGGTGGTTTCCGTCGGCCCGTAGTGGTTGATGATCCGACAGGCCGGTGCCAGCTTGCGTACCTGTTCGACCAGCGCCCAACTGCTGGCTTCACCGCCGAGAATCAGCAACTGCCGAGGCAGCACGTCCGCCGGACGTGCCGCCTGCAACAGTCCCTGCAGATGGCTCGGGACGATTTTCAGCACATCGACCCGGTGCTCGGCCATGTAGCCGGCGAAGCTGTCCGGATCGAAGGCATGCTCATGGATCATCAGATGCAGCAGTCGTCCTGACGCCAGGGCACCGAACAACTGAGTGTGACCCAGGTCCGCGGCAATGGTCGAGACCAGCGCCATGCTCGCTTCGGGCGCCAGTTGCAGGCGCTGCAGCACCGCTTGTACATAGTTGGCCAGGGCACGGTGAGTGATCAGTACGCCCTTGGGTTGCCCGGTGGAGCCGGAGGTGTAGATGATATACGCCGGCTGCTCGGGATCGACCCGGGTCGCCAGTGCCTCGCCAGCGTGATCGGCCCATTGTTCGGGGGCATGGGCCAGCACCGGGCAAACGCCCAGGCCTGCGGACTTGTCGTCTCCCGGGGCATGGATCAGCAGCGTCACGGCACTGTCTTTCAACAATTTCTGCAGGCGTTCGGCCGGTTGCTGGGTATCCAATGGCAGGTACACCGCACCGGCCTTGAGCACGGCGAGCAAACCGACCACCCACTCGATGGAACGCTCCTGGCACAGGGCGACGACATCACCGGCGGCAATGCCCTCGGCACGCAGATAGCGTGCGAGCCGATTGGAACGGCGCTCCAGTTCGTCGTAGTCGATCAGTTGCTCGCCACAGCGCAGCGCCGGCTTGCCGCGTCCGGTCAGCAGTCCCTGGGCCCACAGCGCAAGGAAATCGCCGTGAGCGAACCCGGCGACCACCGCTGTCGTGGCAACGGCAGCCGGTAGCGGATGCTCCAGCAGGCGGCTGGCGCCGGCATTCGCCATCAGCCCCAGCACCTGGTGCCAGGCCGCCGCCAGACGCTCGACGGTCGTGGCCTCGAACAGGTCAGTGGCGTAGGTGAATTCGGCCTCGATACCGTCCGGTGTATCGGTGAAGTCCAGGGCCAGGTCGAAGCGCGCATCGGCCACGCCGATCGGGAACGCCTCGACGCTCAGGGCCGTGTGCGCCGGCGCGGCATTGCTGCGGGTGGCGAGGACGTTCTGGTTGATCTTGACCTGGAACAACGGGTTGTGGCTCAGGTTGCGCTCCGGCGCCAGGGCGTCCACCAGTTGCTCGAAGGGCAACTCCTGATGGGATTGCGCACCGGTCACCACCTGCTTCACTTGTTCCAGCAATTGCGCCAGGCTGTCGCGCTCATCCACCTGGATCCGCAGGACCTGGGTGTTGATGAAGAAGCCGATCAGCCCTTCCAGCTCTTCGCGGTTACGCCCCGCGTTCGGGGTGCCGACACGGATATCGGCCTGACCGCTAAAGCGCGACAACACCACGGCCAGCGCCGCCAGGGCCAGCATGAAGACGGTCTGGCCGTTCTGCCGGGCCAGGCCCTTGAGTTGCGCCGACAGCTGCGCAGGCAGATTGGCGTGGACAATGGCCCCGCGGTAACTGGCAGTGGCCGGACGCTCATGGTCCAGGGGCAGCTCCAGCAGCGGTTGCTCCTCGCCCAACTGCTGCTTCCAGTAGGCCAGTTGTCGCTCACCCTCCCCGGCCTCCAGCCAGGCACGCTGCCAGATCGCATAGTCGGCATACTGGATCGGCAAGGGCGCCGGGGTCGCGCCGGTGCCGGCCACCTCGGCCAGATAGAAGCCGACGAACTCCTGCACGAGCAATTCGCCCGACCAGCCATCCGACACACTGTGGTGCATGCACAGGGTCAGGACATGCTCGGACTCGCTCAGGTGCCAGAGCCGGACCCGCAGCAAGGGGCCTTGCAGCAGATCGAAAGGTGCCGCCAGTTCGGCCCCGACCAGGGCCTGGAGTCGTGCCTCAAGGGTTTCGGCGGACTGCGCCGCGACGTCGACCCGCTCCAGGGCGACCGGCGACTGTGGCAGGATCTCCTGATGGAACTCGCCCTCGACCGAGACGAAACGCGTGCGCAATGTCTCATGACGCTCGACCAGCAAGCCAAGGGCGCGGCCCATCGCCGCTTCGTCCAGGGCACCCGACAGGCGTACCGCCATGGGCACGTTATAGGTGCTGTTGTCCGGGTCCAGTTGCCAGAGGATCAGCATCTGCTGCTGGGCGTAGGACAGCGGGATCCGCGCGACATCGTGGCGGGTAACGGCAATCGGCAGGAGCTTGAAGCTCTGCCCGGTCTCGCTCATTTTCTGCAGGATCTGGCGCCGCTGTTCCAGCGGCAGGCCGACGAAGCGCTGGGCAATCCGTTGTGCTGTAGTCTTGTCCATCTCAAGCCTCCGCCATTTCGTTCATCATTCTTTCAATGTCGGACAGCCCGTCATCGGTCAGGGAAAGGCCGGTGCTTTCAAAGGCCTGGGAAAATTCGTTCAATTGGGGTTTCTCGAAAATGAGCCGCAGCGGTATGTCGATACCGAGGCCCGAATGAATCCTGGAGATCGCCTGGGCCGCCAGCAACGAATGCCCGCCCAGTTCGAAGAAGTTGTCATGCAGGCCAACCCGCTCGACCTGCAGCACTTCGGCCCAGATCGCCGCCAGTTGCTGCTCCAGCTCGCTGCGTGGCGCCACATAGTCCTGTTGCCAGAGGCTCGGGTCGGGCTTGGGCAGGGCCTTGCGGTCGAGCTTGCCGTTGGGGGTCATGGGCATCCGCGCCAATACCAGCAGGTGCGCCGGGACCATGTAGTCCGGCAGGCTGGCCTTGAGGTAATCGCGCAGTTGCCCGCGCAGGACCTGCCGGGTCTCGACATCGGCCTCGGCCAGCGCCGGGTCGTCCGGCACCAGGTAGGCCGCCAGTTGCTTGCCTGACGGGCCGTCGATATCGATGACCAGGGCCTCGCGAACCTGAGTGTGTTCCTGCAGGCGCGCCTCGATCTCGCCCAGTTCGATGCGGAAGCCACGGATCTTCACTTGATGGTCGATCCGGCCCACATATTCGATGAGTCCATCGTCGCGGTAACGGGTGACGTCACCGGTGCGGTACAGCCGGCCGCCGCCCTGCTCGGCGAACGGGTCGGGGATGAAGCGCTCGGCGGTCAGCGCCGGGCGGTTGTGGTAACCCCGCGCCAGCAGCGCGCCGCCGATCAGCAACTCGCCACTGCCGCCCTGCACCGCAGGATTGAAGGCGCCGTCGAGGATGTACATGCGCCGCCCGCCCAGCGGCCGGCCGATCGGCATCAGCACCGGCCGGGCCAGATCGCCGCGCACATATGGCGCACACTCCAGGTAACTGGCGGTGATGGTGGTTTCGGTCGGACCATAGGTATTGAGCAGGCGGATATGCTCCAGTCCCGCCTGTTTCCAGAAGGCAATGCCTTCCGCCGGCATGGCCTCGCCCGTGGCGCTGACCTGGCGCAGCGGGCCGAAGTCGTGCAGCCCCAGGCGGCTGAAATCCTGCACCAGCAGGTACCAGTAGGCGGTGCTCAGGTCCGCCACGGTGATGCCCGAACGCAATACTTCGCGATGGAAGGTGGTGCTGTCCCAGACCTCGTTGCCGCGTATCACCACTCCTGCGCCGTGGCACAGCGCCGGGAACAGCTGTTCGACGAAGCCGTCGAAGTTCAGGGTGGAGAACAGCAACACCCGGTCCCGGGGTTCCAGGCGGAAATACTCGATGGCCACCTGGCAATGCGCGCTCAGGGCAGCATGGTCGATGTCCACGCCCTTGGGCTTGCCGGTGGAACCCGAGGTGTAGATCACATAGGCCAGGTTGTGACGTCGCGCGAGGTTCGGCAACGCTTCCTCGCTGCAACCCGACAGCCAGCCGCCGGCCTGATCCAGGCACAGCACCGGCAGCGTCGCCGGCAGTGGCAGGTGCGCCAGCAGCCGGCTGTGGCTCAGCAGCAAGTGGATACCGCTGTCCTGCATCATGTAGGCCAGGCGATCTGCGGGGAACTCCGGGTCCAGCGGCACATAGGCGCCCCCGGCCTTGAGGATCGCCAGCAGCCCGACCACCATCTCCAGGCCACGATCGACCGCGACGCCCACCGGGACTTCCGGTCCGACACCCATGGCCCGCAACTTGTGGGCCAGGCGATTGGCCTGGCGCTCCAGTTCGCGGTAGGTCAGCTCCTGCTCGCCGAAGACCAGGGCGATCGCCTCCGGTGTACGTTGTGCCTGGGCCGCGATCAGGGCATGCACACAGTGCTCGCCCGGATACACACCCTCGGTGCGGCTCCAGCGCTCCAGGATCAGCCGTTGTTCCTCGTCGCCGAGCAATGGCAGGTCGGCAACGGGCTGGTCCACGCCCTGGCCGGCAATCGCCCGCAACAGGTTGCGCCAGTGGCCGGCCATGCGTTCGATGGTCCGTGGTTCGAACAGCGCGGTGGCGTAGGTCAACGCCGCACGCAAGCCGTCCTCGCCCTCGAAGGTATCCAGCGTCAGGTCGAACTGGGCGGTATGGCTGCCCGTGTCGAGCGCCTCGACATGCAGCCCCGGCAAGGGACGCACGGCCCCCTTGAGTTCGGTCTGGTGGTTGTACATCACCTGGAACAGCGGGCTGTGGCTCAGGCTGCGCTCCGGTTGCAGGGCCTGCACCAGATGCTCGAACGGCAGATCCTGATGGGCCTGCGCCCCGAGCACCGCCTGCCTGACCTGTTGCAACAGCTGGCCGAAGGTGGTCCGTACGTCGAACTCGGCCTTGAGCACCTGGGTATTGACGAAGAAGCCGATCAGCCCTTCGGTTTCCACGCGCCCGCGATTCGCCACGGGCACGCCGACGCGGATGTCACCCTGCCCCGAGTGGCGATGCAGCAAGGTCTGGAACGAGGCTAGCAACAGCATGAACAGGGTCACGCCCTGCTGCCGGGCAACGCCCTTGAGCTGCTGCACCAGACCACTGTCCAGCTCGATGTTCGCCCGGGCCCCGGCATGACTTTGCAGCGATGGCCGCGGCCGGTCGGTCGGCAGTTCCAGCACCGGTTGTTCGCTGCCCAGCTGCGCGGTCCAGTACGCCAGCTGCCGGGCCTGCTCGCCGGCCGCCATCCAGTCACGCTGCCAGTGCGCATAGTCGGCGTACTGGAACGGCAAGGCCTTGAGTCGGGGTTCCTGGTCCTGGCTGTAGGCGACATAGAGTTCGATCAGTTCGTCGACCATGATCGGCATCGACCAGCCATCGGAGACGATATGGTGCAAGGTCACCACCAGCACATGCCGCTCCTCGCCCACGGACAACAACCGGGCCCGCAGCAGCGGCCCCTGTTGCAGGTCGAACGGTGCCAGCACTTCCCGGGTGATACGCGCCATGATCGATTGCGCGCCGGCCTCGGCGCCGTCCAGCGTCTCCACCACCAGTTCAAAGGTCGGGGCCGGGTGCACGACCTGCACATCCTGGCCGTCCTGCTGGCGGAAGGTGGTGCGCAGGGTTTCGTGACGGGCGACCAGCGCTTCGAAGCTGCGCCGCAGCGCCTGCCGGTCGAGACGGCCATTCAGGTTCAGGGCGGCCGGGATGTGATAGGCGGTGTTATCCGGTTCCAGTTGCCAGAGGAACCATTGCCGTTGCTGGGCATAGGACAATTGCAACGGCCCGCCGCGGTCCGCCGCGGTGAAAGCGGGTGCATGGGAGGCGGTTCCCTGGCCGGCACTTTCGGCGAAAGCGGCCAGGTCGCGGGTCTCGAACAGGCTGCGCAACGTCAGCTCCAGGCCCAGGACCTGGCGCGCCCGGGAAATCACCTGGGTCGCCAGCAGTGAGTGACCGCCCAGTTCAAAAAAGTTATCGCTCAGGCCCACCTGCCCGACCTTCAGCACCTCGCTCCAGATCGCCGCCAGTTGCTGTTCGATGGCGCTGCGTGGTGCGACATAAGCCTGTTGCAGCAACGTCGCATCGGGCGCCGGCAAGGCCTTGCGGTCCAGCTTGCCGTTGGCCGTCAGGGGCAAGGCTTCCAGGAGCATCAGGTGCGCCGGGACCATGTAGTCGGCCAGATGCAGCTTGAGATAATCGCGCAGCCCGGTGCGCAATGCTGCCTGCTGCCCGGCGTCGTGCAGGCACGCCGCCTGTGCCGGCACCAGGTAGGCCACCAGCTGTGTGCCGGTCGCGCCGTCCACGGCCAGGACCGCGGCCTCGCGCACCTGTCCATGGCCTTGCAGCCGGGATTCGATTTCCCCCAGTTCGATCCGGAAACCACGAACCTTGACCTGATGATCACGTCGCCCGATGTAATCGATCACGCCATCGGCACGCATCCGCGCCAGATCGCCGGTGCGATAGAGCCGTCGGCCACCCTCGGGGTCGAAGGGATCGGCCACGAACCGGCCGGCCGTCAGGCCCGGCTGGTTCAGGTAGCCGCGCGCCAGGCCGGCGCCGGCGACATACAGTTCGCCGATGCAACCCGGCGGGGTCAGGTTCAGGGCATCGTCCAGCAGGTACCAGGACAGATCGACGATCGGCTCGCCGATGGGACTGCCCGCCGCCTGCTCCAGGTCGGCCAGGGACAACGGCCGATAGGTCACGTGGACCGTGGTTTCGGTAATACCGTACATGTTGATCAGGGTCGGCGAGCGGTCGCCGAAGCGCTCGAACCACGGACGCAGGCCCTGCACTTCCAGGGCTTCGCCCCCAAACACGACATGACGCAAGGCCAGCTCGCGCGGTGACTCGATCGCCACCGCCATCAGCGATTTGAAGGCCGAGGGGGTCTGGTTGAGCACGGTCACCCGCTCATCGCACAACAAGGCATGGAACGCCTGCGGCGAACGGCTGACATCGTGGGGCACCACCACCAGCCTGCCACCGTGGAGCAAGGCGCCGAAGATTTCCCAGACGGAAAAATCGAAGGCATAGGAGTGGAACAGCGTCCAGGTATCGTCGCTGCCGAAGTCGAACCAGTGATCGGTGGCGCTGAACAGGCGCAGCACGTTGCGGTGGGGCAGCAACGCCCCCTTGGGGTTGCCGGTGGAGCCCGAGGTGTAGATGACATAGGCCAGGTTATCGACGCTGATCGCGCACTCCGGGTTGGCGGTCGGTTCGTCCTCGGGCGGGCAGTCCAGGTCCAGGCACTCGACGCCGGCGGGGACCGGCAGTTGCGCCAGCAGATGCCCCTGGGCCAGCAGCAGTTTCAGGCCGCTGTCGCCGATCATGTACCGCAGGCGTTCGTCGGGATAGGCGGGATCCAGCGGCACATAGGCGCCGCCGGCCTTGAGCACCGCGACCAGGGCCACGATCATCTCCAGCGATCGCTCCGCCGCCACGCCGACCAGCACATCGGCCCCCACGCCCCGGGCAATCAGCTGGTGCGCCCACTGGTTGGCCCGGGCATTGAGCTCACCATAGGTCAATTGCCGGCCGGCACAGACCACGGCGACGGCATGTGGTTGCTGCGCCGCCCGCTCCTCGATCAGTTGATGCAGGCAGCGGCTGACCGGATGTTCCAGCGGCGCCGGGTTCCACTGGGCAAGCACCTGTTGCTGTTGTGTCGCATCGAGCAACGGCAACTCGGCGATCCGTTGCCGCGGGTCCCGGACAATTGCCCGCAGCAGGCTCGCCCAGTGCTGCGCCAGGCGCTCGACGGTGGCGGCATCGAACAGGTCGGTGGCGTACTTCCACACGGCTTCGATACCGTGGGCCTGCTCGCTGGTGTTGAGCACCAGGTCGAACTGGGCGGTCTGGCTCTGCCATTGCAATGGTTCCAGACGCAGGCCGTCCAGCCCCGTGGCGAGATTCAGGCGGCTTTCGGCCTGGTGGTTGAACATCACCTGGAACAGCGGGCTGTGGCTCAGGTTGCGGCCCGGCTCCAACGCCTCGACCAGTTGCTCGAACGGCAGGTCCTGGTGGTCCTGGGCTTGCTGCGCGGTGTGCCAGACCTGCTGCAGCAGATCGCCGAAACGCTGCTGGCCGTCGACATCGGCCTTGAGTACCTGGGTATTGACGAAAAAGCCGATCAGGCGCTCGACTTCAGGACGCTCGCGGTTGGCCACCGGCACCCCGACGCGAACATCGGCCTGGCCGCTGTAGCGATGCAGCAAGGCCTGGAACGAGGCCAGCAACATCGCGAACAAGGTGACGCTTTCCCGGCGTGCCAGGGCCTTGAGCCCTTCGCTCAATTCGGGTTCGAGGGTCAGGTTGCAGCTCGCCCCGGCAAAGCTCCGGGATGACGGGCGCGGATGATCCGTGGGCAATTCCAGCACCGGCTGCTCACCGCCCAGTTGCTGTCGCCAGTAGGCCAGCTGGCGTTCCTGCTCGCCCGCTTCCATCCAGTGGCGCTGCCACAGTGCATAGTCGGCATATTGAATCGGCAACGCCGGCAGGTCGACCGTACGTCCCTGGCTGAGGCCGAGGTACAGCTGCAGCAACTCCTCGATCATCACCTGCAGCGACCAGCCATCGGCAACGATATGGTGCAAGGTCAGCACCAGCACCTGTTCTTCGGCGGCCACCTGCAACAGGGCGGCACGCATCAGGGGACCGGTCCGCAGGTCGAAAGGGGCCTGGCTGTGGTTCTGCACAAACGCCTGGATCCGCGTATCGCGCTCGCCCGGCTGCAGCGCCTCGACCGCCAGGTTGAAAGGCCCGGCGGGCAGCACCACCTGCACAGGCTGTTGCTCTTCCTCGGTGAAGACCGTGCGCAGGGTTTCGTGACGCTCGACCAGGGCCTGCAAGCTGCCCTGCAACGCCGTCACATCGAGTTCGCCCTGCAAGCGCAACGCCACGGCGATGTTGTAGGCCGCGCTGTGCGGCGCCCATTGCCAGAGGAACCACTGGCGCTGTTGAGCGTAGGACAGGCGCAGCGGCTCTTCAGCCGCCCGCTTGAACACCGGCGCGATCTCGAACAGGTTGATGCCCTTCTGCTTGAGCAGAGCGGCCAGGCCTTTCCGCTGCATTGCCGAGAGCTGCCCTACCGACTCGATTAACTCCTGCACGCGTTGCACCCTCTCAAAAAGCCATTCGGAAAAATCAGCCGGGAAACCGGTCAGGAGACCAGTTTTTCCAGATCATCGAGGGATAGACGTTTGAGGGCCTCCAGTGATTTAGCCAATTCATCCTGAGCCGGTGACAAACCACCGCGCAGGGTCTCGATGCGCTCGCAGAACGCCAGCAGTGTGTCGGCCTTGAACAACTCCTTGAGTGCGATCTTGTCACCCAGGCGCTCGGCGATCCGGGTCACCACCAGGGTCGCCAGCAGCGAATGGCCGCCGAGCTGGAAGAAGTTGTCGTTGAGACCGACGCGCTCGATCTCCAGCACTTCCTGCCAGAGGCTCGCGACTTCCTGTTGCAAGGCCGTACGCGGCGCTTCGTAGTGCTGCTGGTGCGGATTGCCGCCCAGGGCGATCAGGGCCTTGCGGTCCAGCTTGCCGTTGGGGGTCAACGGCAAGGCGTCGATAAAATGCATGTGCCCCGGGACCATATGGGCCGGCAGGCTGGCCGCCAGTGTCGCGCGCAGGCTGTCGGCAGAAACTCGCGCATCGCTGGCCGGCGCCTGCTCCACCACATAGGCGTGCAGGTGCTTGCCCGCCGCGCCTTCCTGGGCCAGTACCACGGCTTCGCGCACCGTCGGTTGCTCCAGCAGCCGCGCCTCGACTTCGCTGAGTTCGATACGGAACCCGCGAATCTTCACCTGGTGATCGGCTCGACCGATGTATTCGATACGCCCCTCGTCACCCTGGCGCACCAGGTCGCCGCTGCGATACAGGCGTTCGCCGTTGCCGGAGAACGGGTTCGGCACATAGCGTTCGGCGGTCAGCCCGGCGCGCATCAGATAACCCCGGGAGACCCCGGCACCGGCCAGGTACAGCTCGCCCGCGACACCTTCGGGTGACACGTGCAACTGACCATCGAGCAGGTAGGCGTCGGTATTGTCCAGTGGCCGGCCGATATTCGCCGAACCCGGCGACGTGCGCAGGGTGAAGGTCGAATAAGTGGTGTCTTCCGATGGCCCGTACAGGTCGTAGACCCGTTGCACCGGGGTACTGGCGTAGAGCGTGTCCACCAGCGCCTGCTTGAGCGGTTCACCGGCCAGGTTGATGGTGGTGACCGATGGCGGGATCTGTCCGGCGCGCTGCAAGGCGGCAATCGCCGACGGCACGGTGTTGATCAGTTTGACCCGATGGCGCGCTGGCAGGTCCGCCAGGGCCAGGGCGTTGTCCGCCAGCACCAGGTAGCCGCCTCCGGCCAGGGTCACGAAGATCTCCCAGACCGACAGGTCGAAACAGATCGAGGTCGAAGCCAATACGCCACGCAACTGATCGCTGCCATAGACCCCCAGGGACCACTGGATCAGTGCCGCCAGGTTGTCATGGGTGATCGCCACGCCCTTGGGCTTGCCGGTGGAACCCGAGGTGTAGATGACATAGGCCAGGTTCTGCCCGTTGATCAGCGACGGCGGTGCGCTGCTCGGACAGTCTTCCAGCCAGTCCTCCCGGTCTTCCACCAGCAACACCTGCGATGGCAGGTCCGCGGGCAGGAATTCGAGCAGGCGCGACTCGGTCAGCAGGACTGCCGAGCGGCTGTCATCGAGCATGTGCAGCAGGCGCTCCTGCGGGTACTCGGGGTCGAGGGGTACATAGGCACCACCGGCCTTGAAGATCGCCAACAGGCTGACAATCATGTCCGGGGTCCGCCGCAGGCAGACACCGACCCGTACTTCCGGGCCGACGCCCAGCTCGCGCAGCTTGTGGGCCAGGCGATTGGCCCGGCGATCCAGGCTGATGTAGTCGACTTGCCGCTCGGCGAACAGGATCGCCGCCGCATGGGGCTGGCGGTCCACCTGGGCGTCGATACGGTCGAGGACATTACGCGGATCAAGCGTGCTGACGGTGCCCCTGCCCCACGCCAGCGCAGCCTCGCGCGACTCGCCTTCGAGCAGTTCCAGGGCGCCCAGCGGCTGGCCCGGGTCAGCCATGAAGCGGCTCATCAGGCGTTCGAGTTCACGGCCCAGGCGTGCCACGGTCGCGCCATCGAAACAGCTGCGGTCGTAGCTCAGGCCCAGGGTCAGTTCACGGCCGGTGACCGCCACCAGTGTCAGCGGGTAGTTGGTCTGTTCCTGGCGAGTGATCGCGGCAAACTCCAGGCCGCTGCCGGAGACCTGGCCGAGCGCCTCGGCCATCGGGTAGTTCTCGAACACCAGCAGGCTGTCGAACAACCCGCCCGTGCCGAGACCGGCCCAGCGCTGAATGTCATAGAGCGGCGTCTGTTCGTGTTCACGCAGGGCCAGGTTGAGGTCCTGCACCTGTTGCAGCCAGGCGGCGACAGGGATCTGCGCCTCCGGCGCGGCCACCACCGGCAACGTGTTGATGAACAGGCCGATCTGTTGCTCGACCCCGGCAAGCTCCATCGGCCGGCCGGCCACCGTGGCGCCGAAGGCAACGCTGGCCTGCCCGGTATAACGCTGCAACAGCACCAGCCAGGCCGCCTGCAGCAGCGTGTTGAGAGTGACTTTCTGCTCCCGGGCAAAGCGATTCAAGTCCGCCGTCAGCGCTGCGCCGAAGACGTGCTCATGGTCGGCATGACCGCTCGCCAGCGCCTGCCGGTTGCCCAGCGCATTCGCCAGGCGCGTCGGCTCCTGCAAACCGGCCAGGGCCTGGCTCCAGAACGCCTGGCTGGCCGATGCGTCGCGCTGGCCGAGCCACTCGATATAGTCGCGATAACGCCCCGCCCCACGGGCCATATCGCCCCCGGCATAACGTTGCAGCACCTCACCGAACAACTGCGAAGTACTCCAGCCGTCCATCAGGATGTGATGGCTGGTATAGATCAGGTGATAGTCACTGGCCGAGGTACGTACCAGGGTCACTCGCAGCAAGGGTGCGCGGTCCAATTCGAAGCCGGTCGCCAGGTCCGCCCGGGCCAGGGCCTCGATCGCCGCTTCACGGTCGTCGCGCTCGCGCCAGTCGTGCACCACCAGCGGCATCCGTACGCCACGCAGGACGATCTGCAACGGCGCGGCCAGGTCCTGCGGCCAGACAAACACCGAACGCAGCACTTCGTGGGCGTCGAGGCTGTGCTGCCAGGCGTCACGGAAACGTTCGGTATCCAACTGGCGCACATCGACCCGCAGCTGGTTGGTGTAGGCCGCGCCATTCGGCTCGTCGAGGGCATGGAAGAGAATGCCCTGTTGCATCGGCGACAGCGGGTAGATGTCCTCGATGTCGCTCATCGGCACCGACAGGCGTTCCAGTTGCTGCGGCTTGAGCGCCACCAGCGGGAAGTCGGACGGGGTCACCCCCAATTGTCCGCCCTGGCTGCAATGCTCGACGATCCGCGTCAGTTCCCGCTCATAGGCCCGGGCCAGGGTTTCGATGGTCGAAGGCAGGTACAGCGACAGATCGAAGCTCCAGTCCAGTTCCAGTTCACCGTCGAACACCTGGCCATTGAGGCTCAACCAGTTGGCCGGCGGTGTGCCTTCGGGCTGATTGCGACCGGTGCTTTCGCCGCTCGGGACGAACAACGCATCGTCGGCTTGAGCGAAGCTGCCGTCGAACTGGCCCAGGTAGTTGAAGGTCACGCGCGCCTCGGGCAAGGCCAGCAGGCGCCGGGCGAAATCCGCATTACCCAGGTAACGCAGGATGCCGTAGCCGACGCCCTTGTTCGGCACCGCGCGCAGTTGCTCCTTGATCGCCCGGATGGAGGCCCCCACGTCCGCCTGCGGGGTGAGCCGCACCGGGAACAGGCTGCTGAACCACCCCACCGTGCGGCTCAGGTCGAGGTCATCGAACAGATCTTCGCGTCCGTGACCTTCCAGTTGAATCAGCGCCGACGGCTGTTGGTTCCAGTCGCACAGCACCCTGGCCAGGGCGCCGAGCAGCAAGTCGTTGATCTGGGTGCGATAGGCTGCCGGCGCAACGCTCAGCAGTTGCCGGGTCAGCGTCTTGTCCAGGCGCGAGGTGGCGTGACCGACACCATGGCCGACACTTTCAAGGTGATCCCGGGGCAATTCCTGGAGATCCTGCGTCAGGCTGTCCAACCAGTAGTCGTGTTCCGCCGCCAGCGCCTCACCCTGTGCATAACTGTGCAGGCGTTCGCCCCAGGCCTTGAGCGAGCTGCTCTTGGCCGCCAGTTCCGGGAGTTTCCCGGCGGCGATGGCGCCATAGGCTGCTTGCAGGTCTTCGAGCAGTACCCGCCAGGACACGCCGTCCACCACCAGGTGATGAATCACCAGCAGCAGGCGTTGTTCGCCGCCGGGCAGGTTGACCAGCAATGCCCGCAGCAACGGCCCCTTATTGAGATCCAGGCTGCGCTGGGCCTCATCGGCCAGGGCAGTGAGTTGCGTGGCATCGTCCAGTTCGCGCAACCATAGCAACTCGGTCGTCGGGGTCGCCTGGTAACGGGCCCGCCATTGGCCGTCGTGCTCTGCGAAATTCAGGCGCAAGCCATCATGCTGCGCCATCAGGCTCGCCAGCGCCGCCTGCAGGTGAGCGGCGTCCAGGCGGACCTGGGGCTTGAGCATCACCGACTGGTTCCAGTGGTGACGCCGGGCAATGTCCATTTCGAAAAAGCGTGCCTGGATCGGCAGC
>NZ_JACAPR010000007.1:93426-571330 GCF_013385635.1 Pseudomonas gingeri | reverse complement strand
CTCGCCCACCGGGGCGGTGTACTGCTGCTTGACCACGCCCGGCTTGGGCAAGGCACGCTTGTCGAGCTTGCCATTAGCGGTCAGTGGCAACCGCTCCAACAGCAGAATCTGCGCCGGGACCATGTAGTCACTGAGCGCCGCCTGTAGCTGCCGACGCAATACCTCGACCTGCAACACCGCCCCCGCCGTCGGCACACAATAGGCCACCAGTTGCAGACGGCTGGCATCGTCATCCATCGGCAGGGCCAGCACCGCCGCCTGGGCGACCGACTCTAAACCTTGCAGCAACCGCGCGACTTCCGCCGGCTCGACGCGATAACCGCGGATTTTCACCTGATCGTCGTTGCGCCCCATGAAATCCAGCAATCCCTGGCGGTTGCCACGGACCCGGTCGCCGCTGCGGTAGAGCCGGGAACCCGGCACGCCATGGGGATCCGGCAGGAAACGCTCGGCCGTCAGGCCCGGTTGCCCGAGATAACCCAGGGCGACACTCTCGCCACCGATGTACAGCTCGCCCGGCACCTGCGCGGCGGCAATATTGAGCACATCGTCCAGCACATAGACATGGGCGCCCGGCAACGCACGGCCAACCGGAATGCCCTGCGGCAGCGGGTCGTTCACCAGCACTTCGTGAGTCAGTACGCCCACGGTGGTTTCGCTGGGGCCATAGTGGTTGATAAAGCGGCAGTCCGGCTTGAGCTCGCGTATCTGCTGCACCAACGCGGACGAACAGGCTTCGCCGCCGACAATCAAGGCATGGACAGGCAATACATCCGCCGGGCGGGTGGCCTGCAGCAAGGCCGCCAGGTGCCCGGGGACGATTTTCAACACACCGACGCGATGGGCGGCCATGTACTCGGCAAAACCGTCCGGGTCGAACCCTAGGGCCTCGGGCAGTACATGCAGGGTGCGACCGGAACACAAGGCGCCGAACAGCATGGTGTGCCCCAGGTCGGCGGCGATGGTCGAGACCAGCGCCATGCTGGCACCCGGCGCCAGCTCCAGGCGACTCGACAGGCCGGCGACATAACTGGCCAGCGCCCCATGGCTGACCAGGACGCCCTTGGGCTGGCCGGTGGAACCGGAGGTGTGAATCACATAGGCCGGGGATTGGCTCGACAGTTCCAGCAGCGGCGCACTGTCCGGCTGGTCGAGCCATTGGGACGGGACAAAAGCCTGCCCGGCACACCCTGGCACGACAAGGCTCGCGGCTCGCGAATCGCCTTCGGCATACAGCAGCACCCGTGTCCGGGCACGTTCAAGCAACTGTTGCAGGCGCGCGTCAGGGGCCTTGGTATCCAGCGGCATGTACACCGCCCCGGCCTTGAGAATCCCCAGGACACAGGTCAGCCAGTCCAGCGAACGATCCATCAGCACCGCCACTGGCTCACCCGGGCCAACACCCGTGCCACGCAGATGATGGGCCAGGCGGTTGGCGGCCTGGTCCAGCTCGGCAAAGCCCAGGGTCTGTTCGAGGCAACGCGCGGCCATGGCCTGGGGCTGGCGCCGGACCTGGGCATCCCATTGTTGCAGCACCGCAGCCGCCGGCTCACGCGCCTCGGCAAGCAACGGCGGTGTGCAGCCATGCAGGCTGAACAACGGTGCCTGCGGGGCTTGCAGAACCGCATCGAACAACGCGAGCAGCACCGGGATAAAACCCTCGACCGTCGAATGCCGATAGAGGTCGCTGGCGTAGGTCATCTCGCCATGGATCAGCGTGCCGTCATCGGTGATATCCAGAGCCAGATCGAAGTGAGTGCCGTCCTTGTGCAACGGGTATTCGGCCACGCTCAGGCCCGGCAACTGCATCGAGCGCTGTTTCTGCATGCCGACATTCTGGTTGAACTTGGCCTGGAACAGCGGGTTGTGATCCAGGTTGCGCTCCGGGGCCAGGGCGTCCACCAGTTGTTCGAACGGTAATTCCTGGTGAGCCTGGGCGCCGAAGCTGCTTTCACGCAGGCGCCCCAGCAGGTCGAGGAAACTCTGACGTTCATCAACCTCGCAGCGCAGGACCTGGGTATTGACGAAAAACCCGATCAGGCCCTCGACCTCGGAGCGACTGCGGTTGGCATTCGGCACGCCGACGCGGATATCACGCTGTCCGGCATGCCGCGAGAGAAACAGCGAATACCCGCCCAGCACCAGCATGAACAGGCTCACGCCCTGGCTGCGGGCAAAAGCGTTGAGCTGCCGGGAACGTTCGACACCGAAATCGAAGCGCAGGGTCCGACCTTCGAAACTCTGCACCGGCGGACGCGGGAAGTCGGGAGCGACATCCAGTAGAGGCTGCGCCTCACCCGACGCGGCCAATTGCCGACGCCAGTAATCCAGTTGCCGCTCGCCCTCGCCGGCTTCCAGCCAACTGCGTTGCCAGATCGCATAGTCGGCGTACTGCAACGGCAGTTCCGGCAAGCCGGGTTCGCACCCGAGACTGAAGGCCTGATAGGCCTGGACGAACTCCTTGACCATCACATCCATCGACCAACCGTCGGAGACGATATGGTGCATGCTCACCACCAGCACCCACTCGTCCGCGGCCAGGCGGATCAGGCTGGCGCGCAGCAACGGCCCATTGAGCAGGTCGAACGGCTGCGCGGTGAGCGTCCGCACCCGTTCGGCCAGCTCGGCTTCACGCCGGTCGACGGCACAATCCGTCAGGTCGAGGCGCTCCAGCGGTACGGCCTGGGTCGCGAGAATCACTTGCCGAGGCTGTTCGCCGTCGACCTGGAACAGGGTCCGCAGGACTTCATGGCGCTCGACGATATGCTCGAAGGCGCGCAGCAACGCCGGCTCGTCGAGATGCCCGTGCAGGCGCAAGCCGGCGGCCATGTTGTAGGCGGCACTGGTCGGATCGAGCTGCCAGAGGAACAGCAGGCGCTGCTGGGCATAGGACAGAGGAATCGCCGCCACGTCATGCCGGCTGACCGGCATCGGCAGCAGGCTGAAGTCCTTGCCTTCCTGGCTCAGCTTCGCCAGGAACTGCCGACGCTGCTCCAGGGGCAGGCTGATAAACCTTTTGGCGATACGTACCGCGGCATTGGCACTCATGCTCCAAACTCCTCCAACGAACTCATGAACTGCTCCATATCGGCCCAGTCGTTATCCCCACTGTCCTGCACGAGCGTCTCCAGCTCGGCGGCCAGATCGCTCAGCAGGGGCTTTTCAAACAGGCTGCGCAGCGGCAGGCTGACTTCCAGGCGCCCCTTGATCCGGGCGATCACCTGGGCGGCGAGCAACGAATGCCCGCCCAACTCGAAGAAATGGTCGTCGAGGCCGGCCCGGGGAACCTGCAGGACCTCTTCCCAGATCCCCGCCAGGCAACGTTCGATGTCGCTCTGCGGCTCGCGGTAACTGGCTTGCAACTGGCTCGGATCGGGAATCGGCAAGGCCTTGCGATCCAGCTTGCCGCTGGGCGTCAGGGGCAGGCGCGGCAACACCAGCAGGTGCGACGGGACCATGTAGTCCGGCAACCGGCCTTGCAGGAAGGCCTTGATCTGCAAGCGCCAGACGCTCTGTTGCGCCGGCTCCAGGGGTTGCTCGGCGACCACGTAGCCAACCAGCTGTGTACCGCCGGCCAGCGGCAGGGCCAGCACCGCGGCTTCACGGACACCGGGGCATTGCAACAGGCGCGATTCGACTTCACCCAACTCGATACGGAAACCGCGAATCTTCACTTGGTGATCGACCCGACCGATGTACTCCACCGCGCCGTCCTCGCGCAGGCGTGCGCGGTCACCGGTGCGGTACAGGCGTTCACCCGGGGTAAAGGGGTCGACGATAAAGCGCTGGGCACTGAGGGCCGGTTGCCCCTGGTAACCACGGGCCAGGCCCGGGCCGCCGATATACAGCTCACCCACGGCGCCCTGGGGCAGCAGGTTGAGGTCGGCGTCGAGCACCAGCAGGCGCCGGGCCGACAACCCGAAGCCGATGGGCACACCGCGCCAGGACACGGCCTCAGGCAGCAAGTTGCTGCAATCGTAAGTGGTCGAGACCACCGTCGCTTCCGTCGGGCCATAGGTGTTGATCAGGCGCACCGCCCCCAACCCCGCTTGCTGCCACAGGCGCAGGCCATCGACCGCCATGGCCTCGCCGCCGATATGGATCTGCCGCAGCGCGCCGTAACCCGCCGGTGGCTGCACCGCCCAGTCCTGCACCAGCAGGTGCCAGTAGGCAGCCGGCAAATCGGCCAGGGTAATACCGTGGCGCAGGATCGCCTCGTGCAGCGTGGCACTGTCCCACAGCCGCTCGTCGCGCAGCACCACGCAGGCACCGAGGCTCAACGGCGGGAAGAACTGTTCGACAAAGCCATCGAAACTGCCGGTGGCGAACTGCAGGACCCGGTCCTGCTGCACCAGCCCGCTGTACTCCGTGGCCCGGGCAACGAACTCGGCCAGGGCATGGTGGCTGATGCCGACACCTTTCGGCCGTCCGGTGGAGCCCGAGGTGTAGATGACATAGGCCAGCGAGGCCGGCGCCGGTTGTGCCTGCGGGTCGCTTTCGGAATAGGCCGAATCGTTGATCCGGTCCAGGCACAGGGTATCGATACCCCCCAGCGACGGCAGGCTCTCCAGCCACTGGCCCTGGGTCAGCAACAGTTTCAAGCCACTGTCCTGCAGCACATGGGCCAGGCGTTCGGCCGGGGTCTGCGGATCGAGCGGCACATAGGCACCGCCGGCCTTGAGCACGGCGAGAATGGCCACGGCCATGTCCAGGGAGCGACCGAGCGCCAGACCCACCAGCACCTCCGGTCCGACCCCATGGCCGCGCAACAGGTGCGCCAGGCGGTTGGCGCGCCGGTTCAGCTCGGCGTAACTCAAACTTTGTGGAAGATTGTGTGGGAGCCGGCTTGCCGACGAAGAGGCCCTTGAGCCTTGCATCGCCCATTCGGACGCTATCGCCGGCAAGCCGGCTCCTACAGGGTGGGGTTCGGCGAGGACCACGGCGATAGCATCAGGGGTACGTCGGGCCTGGGCCTCGAACAACTGTGGCATCGACAAGGCGGTGTCGGCAGGCGTCGACAGGGCGCTGTAGCTGGTCAGCAAGCCAGCGATTTCATCCGCCGCGAGCATCGGCAAGTGACCGATGGCTTGTAGCGGGTCGCGACAGACCGCGAGCAACAGGTTGCGCCAATGCCCGGCGAGACGGGCAATGGTCGCGGCATCGAAAATATCGGTGGCGTAGGTAAAGGCCGCAAACAGCTGCTCGCCCTCCTCGCGGGTTTCCAGCATCAGGTCGCTGGTAGCCGCGTGCTGGCGCCCGTCTCCGGCCGCCTGTTCTTCGCTCAGATGCGCCACCCGCAGCCCGCACGCCAGTTGCCTGCCCTGGACATCGGTGACCAGCGGCTGATGGTTGAACATCACCTGGAACAACGGATTATGGCTCTGGCTACGTGCCGGCTGCAGGGCCTCGATCAGCGCATCGAACGGCAGTTCCTGGTGCGCCTGGGCGCCCGAGGAAGCCTCGCGCAGGCTTTGCAGCAGATCGGCGAAGCGGGTGCTGGCCTGCACTTCGCTGCGCAGCACCTGGGTGTTGACGAAAAAACCGATCAGGCCTTCGGTCTCGCTGCGGGTACGGTTGGCGATCAATCCGCCGACGCGGATATCGGTCTGCCCGCTGTAGCGATGCAGCAGGCTCTTGAACGATGCCAGCAGGACCACGAAGAGCGACACGCCCTGGCGCTGGGCCAGGGTCTTGAGCTGCTGGCGCAGATCGCCATCGACCCGCACCTCCAGGCGCGCGCCCCGATGGCTGGCCTGGGCCGGATGGGGACGGTCGGTGGGCAGTTCGAGCACCGGGTGCTCTTCCCCCAGGTGGCCGCGCCAGTAGGCCAGTTGCCGTTCCTGCTCACCCGCCTCGAGCCAGCTGCGCTGCCACAGCGCGTAGTCGCGATAGTGCACGGCCAGCGGGATCAGCGAAATCCGCTCGCCGGCCACGCAGGCATCGTAGCAACGGGTGAACTCCTCGATGAGGATGTTCATCGACCAGCCATCGGCAATGATGTGGTGCAGGGTCAGCAGCAACACGTGCTCCTGCTCGGCCAGGCGCAACAGGCGAATGCTGAGCAACGGCCCCTGTTGCAGGTCGAACGCCTGGGCCGCTTCCCCGGCCATGATCTGGCGCGCGCGAGCCCAGCGCTGGCCCGCGGCCAGGGTCGAGAGGTCGCTGACGACGATATTCACCGCGCCCGGTGGCGCCACGCGCTGGAACGCCCGCTCGCCCTCCTGGCCGAACGTGGTCCGCAGGCATTCGTGACGGGCCACCAGGGCAGCGAAGGCCTGCTCCAGCGCCGCCAGGTCCAGTACACCGTCCAGGCGCACGGCCATGGGCAGGTTGTAGGCCGCGCCATGGGGATCGAGCTGCCAGAGAAACCACATACGCTGCTGCGCGTAGGACAGACCGTCACGCTCTGAAACACCGTCGCAGGAGGCGATGGGCAGCAACGAGAAGTCGACACCCTCCCTGTCCATCGCTGCCAGGAAGATACGGCGTTTTTCCTGGGGCAGCTCGATGAAACGACGGGCGAGTTTCTGTGCGTCTTGGGGCTTCATGTGAGAGGGTCCTTGCTGATCGGCGGCACGGCCGGGGGGCCCGGCCGTATCAACAAGAACGAACCGCCAGGCCAGGGATTTAGCGTGGAAGCGAGTAACCTTCGGCCATCGCCACCACGACCTTGCGCTTGCCGGTGAATGGCGAGCGGGAATGGGCCGCCAGCATGTTGTCGAGCATCAGTACATCGTTTTCCTGCCAGGGAAAGCTGATGGTGCAGTCATCGAGCACACCGCGCACTTCGTCGAGCAGGTCGACCTCGATGGCCGAGCCATCGCCGTAATAGACGTTGCGCGGCAGGTCTTCCTCATCCACCACATCGAGCAGGGTCTCGCGCACTTCCGGCTGCAGGTTGGACACGTGGAACAGGTGGGCCTGGTTGAACCAGACCATCTCCTGGGTCATCGGGTGGCGGGCCACCGTCTGGCAGCGCTGGCGAGTGCGCAACTCACCGTCGTCCTTCCATTCGCATTCGATGGCATGAGCCCGGCAGTAGGCCTCGACCACCGCCTCGTCGTCGGTGTTGAACACCTGGCTCCAGTCCACGTCGAGGCCGTTGCCGTAGTTGCGCACGTACATCAGCCCCTTGCTGATGAAACGCTCGCGGATCCGCGCCGGCACCCGGCGATAGACTTCGCGGCTGTCACAGATCGGCGTTTCGCCACCGGTCTGCGCCGCGATCATGCTGTAGAACCAGATCTTCATCGGCCATTCGAGGGTATAGGCCTGCTCGTTGTGCAGCGGAATGCTCTGGTGCGCGGGGTATTCGGTCGAGGTGTATACGCCCTTGGTCACGTTGCTGCGCGGCGTGGAGCCGAACTCGTAATTGAGCAACGGATGACCGAAGCCCGCCGCGAACTCGCGGAAGGCCTCGGCCCCACCCACATCGAAACCGCGCAGCAGGATGCCGCCGGCGCGGTACAGGTGCGCGTCGATCAGTGGCTTGCATTCGCCGAATGCCTCCCTCAGGTCAAGCCCGGGCTCAGGCGCCTGGATCAGCATGGGCAAGGTGCCCGAACCGGTCAGCAGCGGCCGGATATCCAAACTCAACGCATTGTTCATGACGACTCTTCTCCCTTGATCCTCGACCGCCGGCACGGCACGCACAAGCGTGGGTTGTACCGGGCTTCACAGGAGGAAACGGTTGGTCGCAGGGGAAAATTAGCCGGCTCCGACGCCGGCTGTCGGCCGTCGAAACATTTACTTTCATATAGTCCTACGTTTTTTGCCGCCTCATTCGTCTCATAAAGATGCAGTCGGCCGCGTAGGCAAAAGCCACGGCCGGCTTTTTCCGGGAACGAGGCTCTTTCTCAAGCCTCGCTCCGTCCCCCGAAATCGAGAACCCGCTTTCCATGTCCAAGAAGTCCCGCTCGAAACTCTGGTTCCTGGTCCATAGCTGGCTGGCCCTGCCCATCTGGTTTTTTGTCCTGATCGTCTGTGTCACCGGCACGCTGGCGGTGGTCAGCCAGGAAATCGTCTGGCTGGCCAATCCGGAAATCCGCGCCAGCAAGCCTTCGGATGACGCCCCGTTGCTGAGCTATGACCAGGTTCTGGCGGCCATCAAGAAGAATGAACCCGATCTGATCGTGCAATTGATCCAGCGCCCGGACGAAAGCCATTTCGCCCTGCTGGCCGATATCAGCTATCCGGACGGGCGTTCGGTGACGGTCTATGTCAACCCGTACACCGGCGTCATCCAGGGCATCAGCCCGCAATTCAACTTCAAGAACTTCACCCGCGCCCTGCACGGCTGGTGGCTGGTACCGTTCACCGACGGCTACAGCTGGGGCTGGTACCTGGTGTCGCTGCTGGGCATACCGATGCTCGCCTCGCTGGTGACCGGCCTGGTGGTGTACAAGCGCTTCTGGAAAGGTTTTTTCAAGCCGACCCTGCGCTTCAACCACGGCGCACGGATATTCTGGGGCGACTTCCACCGATTGAGCGGCATCTGGTCGATCTGGTTCATCGCGGTGATCTCCATCACCGGCACCTGGTTCCTGATCCAGGCCATCCTCGCCGACAACCAGGTGAGCATCGCCACCCGACCGATCCCGGCCATCATCTCCCATGACAGTGCACCGCTGATGCCTGACGGCCGCCCGGCACCGATGCTCGGCGCCGACGAGGCCCTGCGCATTGCCAGGGAACAGGTGCCCGGGCTCGAAACCAGCTTCATCAGTCTGCCGAGCAACGCCTACAGCCCGTTCGAAGTCGGCGGCCGCAGCTGGTATCCGTTGATGTACCAGACCCTCGAACTCAACCCCTACACCGGCAAGATCGAACAGTCGCGCCTGCTTTCCGACCGCACGGGCCTGGAGTTCGTCACCGAGTCGATGCGGCCGTTGCATACCGGCGACTTCGGTGGCCTGTGGATCAAGCTGATCTGGTTCTTCTTCGGCCTGCTGCTGAGCATGATGGTCCTCAGCGGCCTGTTGATCTGGAGCAAACGCACCGCCCTGGCCACGCTCCACGCGCTGAAGCGCGGTACCAAGGCTGAACGCCCCGGTATTGCCAGGCCCCGCGCCGCCTTGGCGACCGAAACCTCGGAGGCCAACCTGTGAGCAAAGCCACCGTGACAGCACCGATCTCGCCCCTGAACCGTCTCTGGCACAAATGGCGGTTCCATCTCAATATCCTGCTGGTGCTGATCCCCCTGGGTTTCATGCCCCGCTACTTTTCCGATGCTGCCCTGTTTCGCGGCGATACCGGCCTGGGCCAGCATGTGAACGAACTGCAGGTCGGCCCCTGGAGCCTGCAACTGGCCGAACTGTGGGACGAGGCACCGCGCCGCGACGGTCCCGCCGGCTACTTCAAGAGCTTCAACGCCAGCCTCTGCGCCACCTGCATCGACCAGGTCAAGGCCACGTACCTGCGCGTCGGCAAGCCGCGCAGCCTGCGAGCCGCCGGCGTGATCTTCTTCGGCACGCCCTATCGCATGGGTGCCGTGGTGCCGATCCCGGAAAACACCGGGGACGATGCCGAGCTCTGGGTCACCCTGGAAGGCTGGGACGGCGCGGTGCACCAGGCTTCCATTCCCCTGAGCAAGGCCTCGCCGCTGACGATTGCCTGGCTGAAAAAACAAGGTAAGCGCCCATGAGCCCATTGCATCGCCTCCCCCCTTCCCGAACGTTCCGGCGCCTGCTCGCCAGCACTGTGCTGCTGGCAGCCGGCAGCCTGAGCCTGACCGCCCAGGCCCATAACCCGATGTGCGAATGCAAGCAGATCGACGCCGAGCAGATCCAATGCAAGGGCGGGTTTTCCGACGGCAGCGGCGCGCCGGGGGTGACCCTGGACGTGATCGGCTACGACGAAACCATCCTCCTGCCCGGCAAGCTGGGCGCGGACTCGACGCTCACGTTCAAGAAACCGGGTACGGATTTCTATGTACTGTTCGACGCCGGCCCCGGCCACGTCGTGGAAATCGACAAAGCGGATATCGAAGCCCCATGAGCGCCTCTACCACCCAGGTTGTACGCCCCGCCGGCGCCGGCCACGAAACCCTGTATGTCCTGCTGTTCTGCCTGATCGTGCTGCTGGTCGCCGGTTCCGTCGTAGCGCTGCACGGTGAAAAGCAGGACGTCGGCCAGGTCTCGGCTCATCAACTGGATGCGCGGCGTGATCTTACTCCCGGCGAACAGGGGATCTACGCCGACCTGCGGGTCACCCTCGATGAAATCCACCTGCTGCAACAGGAGCAGCAGGGCCTGCCCTCCCCCGGGCAGCTCGGCGAGGAAGGTTTTGCACCTTTCGCCCAGGATGCCAGCTCGGTCAGTCGTGGCGGCCATGCCTGGCAGTTGCTCGGTCAGGCCTACTTCGGCCTGAGCCAGGCCACGGCAACCGCCGGTTCGTTCCTGATGCGGGTCGGCAGCGACAGCAACGCCGCAGCGGACATCTGGCTCAATCGCAGCAACACCCTGGCGGCCCCCACCGAACTCGGCGACAGCGCCCTGATCGCCGGCGGCTGGCAGCAGGTGGTCGCGCAATTCGATGCCGGCGTGACCCGCCAGCACCGGCACTGAATCTTTTGACTCAACCTTTCGACACACGCTCGGGGAAGACTGTCCATCCATGTCCATTTCAGCTCTGTTCGGCCGCCGTCGCCTGCTCCTGGCGCTGCTGCTTTCGCCCCTGCTGCTGACCCTGCAGGTCCAGGCCGACCCGGCCAAGCGCCTGCGCATCGGCATCACCCTGCACCCTTACTACAGCTACGTCGCCAATATTGTCGGCGACAAGGCCGATGTGGTGCCACTGATCCCGGCCGGTTTCAACCCCCATGCCTACGAACCCCGGGCCGAGGACATCAAGCGCATCGGCACTCTGGACGTGATCGTGCTCAACGGCATCGGCCACGATGACTTCGCCGACCGCATGATCGAGGCCAGTGAAAAGCCACAAATCGCGGTGATCGAGGCCAATGAAAACGTGCCGCTGCTGGCCGCCACCGGCACCGCCGCCCGGGGTGCCGGCAAAGTGGTCAACCCGCACACCTTCTTGTCCATCAGCGCCTCCATCGCCCAGGTCAACAACATCGCCCGGGAACTGGGCAAGCTCGATCCGGACAACGCCAAGACCTACACCGCCAATGCCCGGGCCTACGGCAAGCGCCTGCGGCAGATACGCGCCGATGCCCTGGCGAAGTTGACCCAGGCGCCCAACGCCGACCTGCGGGTCGCTACGGTGCACGCGGCCTATGACTACCTGCTGCGCGAGTTCGGCCTGGAAGTCACCGCCGTGGTCGAGCCAGCCCATGGCATCGAGCCGAGCCCGAGCCAACTGAAGAAGACCATCGACCAACTGCGCGAGCTGGACGTGAAGGTGATCTTCTCCGAGCTGGATTTCCCGTCCACCTATGTCGAGACCATCCAGCGTGAGTCCGGGGTCAAGCTCTACCCGCTGTCGCATATTTCCTATGGCGACTACACCGCCGACAAGTACGAGAAGGAAATGACCAGCAACCTCGATACCGTGGTCCGGGCGATCCAGGAGGCCGGTGCATGACGGCTGCCGAAAGCATCGCCCGCGAGGCCATCGGACCGACCCTCGATTTCAGCGCGGTCAACCTGACCCTGGGTCGCACCACCATTCTCGACAACGTCACCTTCCAGGTCCGCCCCGGCCATGTGCATGCGCTGGTCGGGCCCAACGGCGGCGGCAAGAGTTCGCTGATCAAGACCCTGCTCGGGCAGATGCCGCATCAGGGCCGCCTGAGCCTGGAATGGCCGGGCACGCCCGGCACCATCGGCTACGTCCCGCAGGCCCTGGAGTTCGATCGCGGCCTGCCGATGACCGTCGACGACTTCATGGCCGCCATGTGCCAGCGGCGTCCGGCGTTTCTCGGCCTGTCGCGGCATTTCGCCGGGGCAATCGGCGCGGCGCTGGAGCGGGTCGGCATGCAGGACAAGCGCAAGCGCCGCATGGGCGCGCTGTCCGGCGGCGAACGGCAGCGGGTGCTGCTGGCCCAGGGGCTGATCCCGCCGCCACAGTTGCTGGTGCTCGACGAACCGATGTCGGCCCTGGACGAGGCCGGTATCCAGGTCTTCGAGCGTCTGCTCGGCGACTGGCGCCGCGCCGGCATCACCGTGTTGTGGATCGAGCACGACCTGGAAGCGGTCAAGCGCCTGGCCGATCGCGTCACCGGCCTCAATCGCCGGGTGCTGTTCGATGCCTCGCCGGCCGAGGCGCTGACGCCGGACCGCCTGCTGACGCTGTTCTCCACCCATCCGCGCAGTGTCGACACACCTACCCCGCAGAGCATCCAGCCATGACCTATGAAGCTTTTCGCCTGATGATCCAGGGCTGGGCCGCGTCCGGTTTCCTGCCGGCGGCACTGGCCTACGGCTTCGTGGTCAACGCACTGATTGCCGGCCTGCTGATCGGCCCGGTACTGGGCGGTCTCGGCACCCTGGTGGTGGTCAAGCGCTTCGCCTTCTTCTCCGAAGCGGTGGGCCACGCGGCCCTGACCGGCGTAGCCATCGGCATCCTGCTCGGCGAACCCTACACCGGCCCCTATGGCAGCCTGTTCGGCTACTGCCTGCTGTTCGGCGTGCTGCTCAACTACCTGCGCAACCGCACCGGACTGGCCCCCGACACGCTGATCGGGGTGTTCCTCTCGGTGTCCCTGGCCCTCGGCGCCAGCCTGCTGCTGGTGCTGGCCGGCAAGATCAACGTGCATATCCTCGAAAACGTACTGTTCGGCTCGGTACTGACGGTCAACGGCAACGACCTGCTAGTCCTGCTGATCGTCGGTTCGCTGGTGATGGGCCTGAGCCTGCCGCTGTACAACCGCATCATGCTCGCCAGCTTCAACCCGCAACTGGCGGCGGTGCGCGGGGTCGCGGTAAAGACCCTCGACTACCTGTTCGTGGTGCTGGTGACGCTGATCACCGTGGCCGCGGTCAAGGTCATCGGCGCGATCCTGGTGGGCGCCCTGCTGGTGATCCCGGCGGCGGCGGCGCGCCTGCTCAGCCAGTCGCTCAAGGGGTTCTTCTGGATCTCCGTGGCGATCGCCACCGTCAGCACCCTGTGCGGCATCCTCCTGCCGATCCTGTACGACCTGCCCGTGCCGTCCGGCGCGGCGATCATCCTGGTGGCCGGTATCGCCTTCGCCCTGGCGGCGATCGCCCGTGGCACCGTGCCCAGCCTCAAAGGGAATATTGGATAAATGCCGAACCTACGCCCCCTGACACTCGTCCTCGCGCTGAGCGGCCTGTTCAGCAGCACACTGTGTGCCAATCCGGCACCGATGACTATCGCGGCCAACCAGGGGCCGAGCACCACCGCACTGCATGCCAGCACCGTCGCCCAGCCGGTGCGCATCCTCGCCAGCCTGCCGGTGACCTATGGTCTCGGCGCGCTCCTGCTCAAGGACAGCGGTGTGGAACTGCAACGCGCCGCCGACGCCAACCTGCCGGGCAGCCGTCAGAGCGCGTACTTCAGCGGACGTGGTGCCCCGGCCCTGCAAAAGCTGGCGAGCCAAGCCGATGCGGTGATCGGCCTGCGCTCGCTGTGGCCCGACGATCCGCTCTACCCCATGGCCCGCCGCAGCAATGTGCGCATCGTCGAGGTGGATGCGGCCCGTCCGGTGGACGGTAGCCTGCCGGGTATCGCGGTACAGCCGGGCAAGGGCGTGGATGGCCTGAACAGCCAGCCCTGGCTGTCGAGCAACAACCTCGGACGCATGGCCGATGTGATCGCCGCCGACCTGGTGCGGCTGGCCCCGGAGGCCAAGGCGAAGATCGAGAGCAACCTGGCGACACTCAAGCAGCGCCTGCTCAAGCTCAGCGCCGACAGCGAAACGCGCTTGAGTCAGGCCGACAACCTGGCGATTGCCAGTCTGTCGGACCGCTTCGATTACCTGATGGGAGGGCTCAATCTGGAAGTGGTCAAGGTCGATGCCCGGGCGGACGATGCCTGGACGCCCGAGGCCCTTGAGCAGTTGACTCGGACCCTGGCAGACAACGAAGTGAAGGTGGTACTGGATCATCGCCAGCCGACGGACCCGATCAAGGCATCAATTGCCGCGGCAGGAGCCCGACTGGTGGTACTCAATGGCGAAGAGGCCGATCCGCTGGTGGGGTTGGAAACCTCGATCGACCAGGTACTTACGGCATTGCATGCCTCCTTGTAGAACCGGACTTCCTTGGTAGAAACAGGCTTACCGGCAATGGCGCCTTACTGTCGTCATCGCCGGCAAGCCTGGAGTTGACAAGGTTTACGCGGTCGCCTGGGCGTCCATCTTCTGACGCAGGCTCAGTGGACGCATGTCGGTCCAGACCTCCTCGATGTATTCCAGGCACTCTTTCTTGAAGCCGCTCTTGCCCACGGTGCGCCAGCCGTTGGGGATCGCCTTGTAGTCCGGCCAGATGGAATATTGCTCCTCGTGGTTGACCACTACCTGAAAGAGGATGTCGTCGCGGTCAAATACTGAAGTCATTGCTGTTCTCCGTGAGAGTAGGGTGAGGCTGCGCCCATCGCGCAGCCCCCGTGTAGATGAAAACGTGCGGGGCCGCCGGAAAATTAGACCGCGGCGACCGCCGCCGCCAGGGCATTGCCAAAAATACGTGCCACTTCGTCGACCTGGGCGGCCGTGATCACCAGCGGCGGCAGGAACCGCACCACGCCGCCATGACGCCCGCCCAGTTCGAGAATCAACCCGCGCTTGAGGCATTCGCGTTGAATCAGCGGTGCTAGACGTGGAAATGCCGGTGGATGGCCCTGGGCATCCGGCGTACCGTTCGGGTCGACCAGTTCAACGCCCATCATCAGGCCACGTCCACGAATATCCCCCAGTTGCGGGAAGTCGCGCTGCAGCAGGCGCAGGTGCTCGCCGAGGCGCTCGCCCATGGCCGCGGCGTGGGCCGGCAGGTCATGCTCCTTGAGATAACGCATCACCGCGGAACCGGCGGCCATGGCCATCTGATTGCCACGGAACGTCCCGGCATGGGCGCCTGGTGCCCAGGTGTCGAGCCAGTCACGATAGACCATCACCGCCAGCGGCAGGCTGCCGCCAATGGCCTTGGACATCACCACCACATCCGGAATGATGCCGGCGTGTTCAAAGGCGAACATCTTGCCGGTACGCCCGAAACCGCTCTGGATTTCGTCGACGATCAGCGCCACGCCGGCCTTTTCGGTGATCCGCCGCAGGCCGCGCAACCAGTCGAGATCCGCCGGAATCATGCCGCCCTCGCCCTGAACCGCCTCGACAATGATCGCCGCCGGCAGTTGCACGCCACCCTCGGGATCGTTCAGCAGATTCTCCAGGTAATGCAGATTGACCTTCACCCCCTGGGCACCACCGAGGCCGAACGGGCAACGGTAGTCGTAGGGATATGGCAGGAACTGCACGCCATTGCCCAACAGGGCGCCCAACGGTTTTTTCGGTCCCAGGCTGCCCATCAGGCTCAACGCGCCCTGGCTCATACCGTGATAGGCGCCCTGGAACGACAGGACGGTGCTGCGGCCGGTGGCGGTGCGTACCAGCTTCAGGGCTGCTTCCACCGCGTCGGTGCCGGTCGGGCCGCAGAACTGGATCTTCGCTTCCCTGGCCAGGGCTTCGGGCAGCAGGCCGAACAGGTCCTGGACAAACTGGTCCTTGACCGGCGTGGTCAGGTCTAGGGTGTGCAGTGGCAGTTCATCGGCCAATACCTGCTGGATCGCCTCGATCACCACCGGGTGGTTGTGCCCCAGTGCCAGGGTCCCGGCGCCGGCCAGGCAGTCGATGAAACGTCGTCCCTCGACATCTTCGACATACAACCCCTTGGCCCGCTTCAGCGCCAGCGGGATGCGCCGGGGATAACTGCGGGCGTTGGACTCCTGGCGACTCTGCCGGGCCAGCAGCGGCGACTCCTCGAACTCATAGAGCGTTTCAACCGGTGACTGGCTGGGGCGGACCGGCGGCTTTTCGATAAGGCTGGTAGCGACTGACATCTCTCGATCCCTCAATACTCTGATGATATTGACCAAAACCCTGTTCCCGCACGCGCACGCGTTGCGGACTTCGTGTTCAGGAAACGCATCAGCGCGTCGGGGATTTAGACCCGTCTGGCAGTTGGATGAGAAGTTTTTTCATCGGGATCGCCATCAGTCCGCCCACGGAAAAAGCCCGGGCGGCCTGGCGATAGCCGAGGTGATGGTAGAAACCCAGGCCGGTACGGGTGCTGTTGAGCCGTACGGTCTCATGGCCCACCGCCGCCAGCCACGCTTCGAGCTGCGCCAGCAGCGCCCGGCCCACACCCCGTCGAAACCATTGCGGCAGTACGTAGCACAACAGGATGCAACCATCGGCGCGGGCCATGCCGACGCCCACGGGCTTGCCCTGCAAGCGCGCCAGGCTCAGGCGCAGACGCGGGTCGGACAACCAGGGCAAGACGTGATCGACGCTCCTGCCACGGGTCCAGGCCTCGACCCGTGATGGCTCATTACGGTGGTCCAGCGAACAGCCGACCTTGATGGAGCCGATCAATATCCGGCTGATGATACCGGCATCGGCCACGACAGCCGGGCCGACTTCGATGGACGTATCCATGGCACATGACCTCAATCCATTGAGTGACAAGCACCAGACGATACTGCCCGGGGACGTCCCCGGGCGAGCGGATTGCGGTGACAGGATTTGTCAGGCGCCGTGCGTCACACCGCCTGCAGCGGCATGGTCAGCTCGACCCGCAAGCCATCGGGCCGGCTGTCGAAACGCAGGACACAGCCGCAGCGCTGGACGATCGCCTGGACAATCGCCAGACCCAGGCCACAACCGGTGCTCTTGCCATTGCGCCAGAAGCGTTGCGTCAGGTGCTGCAGGTCATCCTCGGCAATTCCCGGACCATGGTCGCGGACCAGGAAATGCACGCGATTGCCGATGGTCGATACGTTGAGCTCCACCGGTGCGTCTCCCGGCGTGTGACGCAGGGCATTGTCCAGCAGGTTGCGCAAGGCGGCGATGGACAGGGTCGAGGGCATTTCCAGCGGCGCGGCCGAGCAATGCTCCGGCAGATGCAGTTCGATCCGCTGGCGGTTGCCATTGGCCGAATCCTGGATCGCCAGGCGCGCCACCTGTTCGGCAGTGCACTGCACGCCATCGTCGAACGACAGGCTGCCTTCAACCCGCGCCAGCAGCAGCAACTGCTCCAGGGTCCGGTGCAAGCGGTCGGCACCGGCCTCGGCATGGGCCAGGGATTGATCGCGGGCGGCGCCTTCGGTCATGCGCGCCACCTGCAGGTGGGTCTTGATCGCGGTCAGCGGGCTGCGCAGTTCATGGGCCGCGTCACCGGTCAGTCGTCGCTCGCGCTCGATGGTCTTGCCGATGCGCTGGAGCAACTGGTTCTGGGTATCGAGCAACGGCTGCAACTCGCGGGGCAACGGCTGCACCTGCAAGGGTTCCAGGGAGTCGGGGCTGCGCCGCATCAACGCGTCGCGCATGCGATTGAGCGGCGTCAGGCCCTGGCCGAGCCCCAGCCAGAGCAGGCACAGGCAGCCGATCAAGGCGACACCGACCGGCACCGAGGCGGCCAGCAGGACCGACAGGTTCAAGGCCTCGCGCTCGACCTGGCGATCGGCGGTGGTGATATGGGTATCGCCACGGACCAGGGTAAAGGTACGCCAGGGCGCGCCATCGATCATCTGGTCATGGAAACCGACGTTCTGTGCTTCCAGATCCTGTTCGGGATTGTTGTGACTGCGCGCCAGCACTTCCCCGCGCAGGGAACTGACCTGGCAGGCCATGCCGCCGCTGATGTTCAACTGCTCGGAACTGAAATGGGTGCTCCCGTCCTGACCCGACATCGGCGGCAATTGCTCCAGCAACCCGGCCACCATGCGCGCCGACGCCACTAGGCGTTGGTCGAGAGAGAACATCATCTGGTGGCGCAGATCGCTGAGCATCCAGGTCGCGGCCAGGGCCCAGATCAGGATGAACGCCGAGCCGATGGTCAGGCTCAGGCGCAGGCGCAGGCTCATCATGCTTACAGCTCTCCGTCACCCGCCGGGCCCAGGCGATAACCCAGGCCACGGACGGTTTCGACAATGCCGTTGCCCAGTTTGCGGCGCAAATGATGGATATGCACGTTCAGGGCGTTGCTTTCCAGTTCGTCGCTGAAACCGTAGACGCTGTCTTTCAACTGCTCGCTGGAAAGCACCCGGCCACGGTTGTGCAGCAGGGCCTGCAACAGCGCCTGCTCGCGTCGCGAAAGGTCCACCGACTGGCCGTTCAAGGTGGTGATCCGGCTGCTCGGGTCGTAGCTCAACGGACCGTGCTCGATCAGGTTGACACTGCGCCCGGCCACCCGACGCAGCAGGGTCTGCAGGCGGGCGAAGAGTTCGCGCAGGTCGAACGGCTTGAGCAGGTAATCGTCGGCACCGGCCTGCAAGCCGTCGACCCGGTCGGTCACCGAGTCGCGGGCGGTGAGGATCAGCACCGGCAGCTCCAGGCCCTTGCTGCGCAACTGGGTGAGCAGTTTCAGGCCGTCTTCGTCGGGCAGACCGAGATCGAGCACCATCACGTCGAATTCCGCGGCACGCAGCATGGCCCGCGCGGCGGACGCCGTGGCCACGTGCTCCACCGTCATGCCCTGGGCCGTCAGGCCGGCAACGATGCCGCTGGCAATCAACTCGTCGTCTTCGCAAACCAGTACGTGCATGGGAATACCTGTGCAAATGTGTCCATTGGGACACAGATGGATTAAGCCGCGATTATGCCGCCAATGAAGCAAGGATAGATAACCGCGGGTCTCCTGGGTTAATGATCGGTTAATCGCTGCCCAGCAGTCTTGCTCGGACAGGCTCCTGCATTAAGGTTTTTTCATGCGTTGGTTATTCACCTTGGTTTTTCTGCTGTTCGCCGGGCTGGCCCAGGCCGGCAACGACCCGTTCGCGGTCAAGAAGCCGGACTTCCCCCCGGCCAGCAAGGTCTTCGTCTTCAGTTCCGAGAAACTCGATTCCGGCCAGACCCGACTCTACTGGCAGATCGCCGATGGTTATTACCTGTATCAGAAACGCCTGAAGTTCGACGGCCTCGACCCGGCGCAGCGGCCCGCCCTGCCTGAGGCGCAGTCCCACAGTGACGAATTCTTCGGTGAACAGCCGGTCTATCGCGGCGAACTGGAATTGCTGGTTCCGGCCGGCGCCAGCGGCGAGGTCACCGTCGGCTGGCAAGGCTGCGCGGATGCCGGGCTCTGTTATCCACCGCAAAGCCAGGTGGTGGACCTGGGTGGCAAAGCCGCGCAAACCCTGAACCCGCCCCCAGCAGGGCAGGCGCAGGACCAGTCCCTGGCCAGCGGCCTGAGCCAGCATGCGCTGGGCTGGAGCCTGCTGGCCTTCTTCGGTCTGGGCCTCTTACTGGCCTTTACCCCCTGCACCCTACCGATGCTGCCGATCCTCGCCGGCCTGGTGGTGGGCAGCGGCGCCAGCCCACGTCGCGGTTTTGCCCTGGCGGGCAGCTATGTGATCAGCATGGCCCTGGTGTATGCCGCACTGGGTGTGGTCGCGGCCCTGCTGGGCGGCAACCTGCAGGCCTTCCTGCAACAACCCTGGTTGCTGGGCAGCTTCGCCGCGCTGTTCGTGGTCCTGGCCCTGCCGATGTTCGGCTTCTTCGAACTGCAACTGCCCAGTGCCCTGCGCGACCGCCTGGAGCGTGCCGGCCAGGGCCGCCGTGGCGGCAGTCTGGTGGGCGCCGGGATCATCGGCGCGCTGTCCGGGCTGATGGTCGGGCCCTGCATGACCGCACCACTGGCCGGTGCCTTGTTGTACATCGCCCAGAGTGGCAATGCCCTGCTCGGCGGCCTGGTGCTGTTCAGCCTGGGCATCGGCATGGGCCTGCCATTGCTGCTGCTGGTGACCGTGGGCAATCGTTTCCTGCCCAAGCCGGGTGCCTGGATGGACCGGGTCAAGGCGATCTTCGGCTTCCTGTTCCTCGGTACCGCGATCCTGATGATTCGCCCGGTGGTCAACGAAGCGTTGTGGCTCGGCCTGTGGGGCGCACTGGCCCTGGTCGTCGCCTGCTGTGCCTGGCGGCTATCGCACCAGCCGGGGCGCGCTGCCCTGCTCGCCCGTTGCATCGGCCTGCTGCTGGGCCTCTGGGGTGGTCTGCTGGTGATCGGCGCCGCGGGCGGCGGCAGCGACCCGTGGCAACCGCTGCAGGTCTACACCGGCTCCGCGGCGAGTGGCGGCAACGTGGCAAGCCATGAAGCCTTTGTCACGGTCAAGGAGCCGGCAGCCTTGCAGCGCGAGCTGGACAGCGCCAAGGCCCAGGGCCAGTGGGTACTGGTGGACTACTACGCGGACTGGTGCGTGTCGTGCAAGATCATGGAGAAACAGGTGTTCGCCAAGACCGAAGTGATGAATGCCTTGCGCGATGTACGACTGGTGCGCCTGGACGTGACCGACGACAATGCCGCCAGCCGCGAACTGCTCGGCCGCTTCGAAGTGCCCGGCCCACCGACCCTGCTGTGGATAACGCCCGCTGGCGTCGAGCACCGGGCCAGTCGTATCACCGGTGAGATCGACGCCACCGGTTTCCTGCAAAACTGGAACAACACACGGGATGCCCGCTAAATGCTGACCCTGACCCTCGGTACCTTCGCCCTCTCGATCAACCACCTGCTGTTGCTGCTGGCCCTCGCCCTGGCGACGCTGGTCGGCTGGCGGGTGGCCAAGCGCGGCGGCGATAACCCGGAGTCGGTGCTGTTCAGCCTGTTCCTGCTGGCGATGCTGGCATCCCGGAGCGGTTTCGTCATCGCCTACTGGAGCTACTTCCGCAACGACCCGCTGCAGGTCCTCGATATCCGCGATGGCGGCTTCCTCCTCTGGCCGGGACTGCTGGCCCTGCTGGTCGGCGCCCTGGCCTGGTGCTGGCGGCGTCCGGCGCTGCGCAGGCCACTGGGCTTCGGCCTCGGCAGCGGGGTCGCCTTCTGGCTGCTGGCGACCCTGTCGACCACCCTCTACGAGCAAGGCTCGCGCCTGCCGGACATCACCCTGGTCAATGCCGAAGGACAGACCGTGCATTTGACCGACTACTCCGGCGGACCGCTGGTGATCAACCTCTGGGCCACCTGGTGCCCGCCGTGCCGGCGGGAAATGCCGGTGCTGCAGAAGGCCCAGCATGAACGCCAGGACGTGACCTTCCTGTTCGTCAACCAGGCCGAAAGCATGCAGAGCGTGACCACGTTCCTGATGACCCAGGGCCTGAACCTCAACAACGTGCTGTTCGACGGCACCGGCCAACTGGCCCGCACCGTCGGTTCCATGGCCCTGCCCACCACCCTTATGTACAGCGCCGACGGGCGCCTGCTCGGCACTCACCTGGGTGAGTTGTCCGAGGCCAGCCTGGCTCGGGCCCTGGAGAACTTCGGCCCACCCCAATCCAATACGGCCCCTTCGGCCCCAGCAAGGAAACCGCTATGTCCTTCAACCGCCGCCTGCTGAACCTGAGCCTGAGCACCGCCTTCGGCGCGTTGCTGCTGCAAGTGCCCGTGTCCCAGGCCGAAGAATTGCCCGCGCCGATCAAGAGCATCGAAGCCAAGGGCGCCAAGATCATCGGCAGCTTCGACGCTCCCGATGGCCTGCGCGGCTATGCCGCCCAGTACCAGAACCGTGGCATGGCCCTGTACCTGACGCCCGATGGCAAGCATGTGATCGCCGGCAACCTGTATGACGCCGACGGAAAGGACCTTAGTCAGGCGCCGTTGCAGAAGCTGGTCTATGCACCGATGGCCAAGCAGGTCTGGGGACAGATGGAGCAGAGCAACTGGATCGAGGACGGCAAGAAGGATGCACCGCGCATCGTCTATCTGTTCAGTGATCCGAACTGCCCGTACTGCAACATGTTCTGGGAACAGGCACGGCCCTGGGTCGACTCCGGCAAGGTACAACTGCGACACATCATGGTCGGGATCATCCGCGAAGACAGCGCGGCCAAGGCCGCCGCCCTGTTTACCGCCAAGGACCCGCAACAGGCCCTGCACGACCACGAAAAGGCCGGCAAGGGCAGCCCGCTCAAGCCGCTGGCGACGATTCCGAAAGAGATCCAGGCCAAGCTCGATGCCAACATGAAGTTGATGGAAGACCTGGAGCTGTCGGCCACGCCATCGATCTTCTACCTTGACGACAACGGCGACCTGCAACAACAGCAAGGCGCACCGTCGGCGGACAAGTTGGTGAAGATCCTCGGACCGAAGTAACTGTCAAAATAGCTGGGAGACACAGACTGGACGATCGCTCCCCTGCCCGGGTGGGAGCGATCACAGACAGGCGCCTGCGCGGCTCGTCTCTCCCACACACTGTTTGTACATTATCCGTCCATGGCTGTCGGCAAGGCACAAACGACAGGCAACGACGCTCTCCCTAAGCTGGCGACTTCACTCAGTCACAACGCTTAAGGGCAGTCATGTCGCTCAATATTTACCTGGCGCAGATACGCCATATCCCACGCTCCCGCGCCCCGTCGTTCGCCGATCACCTGGAACCCATCTGGGCAGAGACCGATCAGGCGCCGACCATGGAATCCAATGGCCCCCTCGTCGTCGTCAGCCAGGGCTGTATCGACTACTGGCCGCTCAATAATCTCGGGAATCCTGGCGAGCTGCATCTGCTGGCATACGGTCCGACTCGCGAACTGCTGGGCCAGAAGGTGCTGAAACTGGGCGACCAGAAGCTGGTTTCAATACATATCGAGCGTTCGGACTGGCTGGTATTCCTGGATCGACAGCACGGTCGTCACACCAGGGTCCGTACCATCCTTCACGAAACCGCGGAAGATACCCACCAGTACTTCTGGATCATCAATAGCCACAGTGGGGCCGCCCTGAGCTGGGACAGCACCGGCCCGGCCGTAGCCCTGGAACCTCTCGCCGCGAGCAGCCAGCAGATCTGGGTCGTTGACAGCATCGGCGCGATCTTTACCGGTCGGGAAAATCGACGTCTATCGTCGGTGCAAGGCGCTTCCGGGGCCTCATCGATGCACCTGCTGGACAGTGACGAAACGGGCAATGACCAGTGGAATATCGATCGCCAGGGGAGCATCCGCTCTTTCAGCAATGACCTGGCCTGGACGCAGACCGGCGAACGGACCGTGGAGCTCGCCGAGCGCGCGACGTCCCTGACAGAACGTCAACACTGGTTTTTCAAGCCTTATATCGTTTCGCCGTTCACCCGAGAGAATCAGTTGACGCAACTGCTGCCCGAGCAACACTTCTTCCTCGGCAGCAACAAATACCCGGGGTCCAGGCTGGTATTCAACACCGCACACGCGCAGCTTGTGTCGGTAGAAGAGACGCAGGAGCAATACGGGGCCTGGCGATACGAGCAGGAGAAGCTGATCGATGTCGCGACCGGACTGGCCCTGACCGAGAAGTCCGACGTCCTCCTCCTCGCCGCCCCGGAGCCCGAGGATGCCCATCAGAGCTGGTACATGAGCAGCGACGGTTACCTGATCCAGCCCTTGAGCGGAAAAGTGCTCGAGTTTGAAGACGGGCGAATCCGGCTGATGGACTATGACACCCTGCGCACCGAGCGCGTGCACTGGCGGATACGTCACATCAGGCAGCGCCGGGCCACCAGCCCGGTCTTCCAGCGCAAGCAACTGGGCTACATCAGCAAGCTGTCGGTCACCGTCACCGTCGCCAACGTGTTCTGGGGCGGCACTTCGGACAAGATCATGATGACCCTGACCTCCCTCGACAAAGCCGTGCGCCTGTTCGATGCGCCTTCGGCGGGCGATTCGGTCACCATCGATATCGATATCCAGGCGATGTTCGGCAAGCCGAGGATCCCGATGCGCGATGTCCATACGATTCTGTTCTATCAGGAATCGATAGCCGAATCGGGGGGCAACGACCAGTGGAAGCTGGGGTCCATCATCCTGAAAGCCAACGACCGCTACCTGAACGACTCGCTACGCCACATCAATCGCTGGGTTTCGCCGCCGTACCGCTCCGCGCATATTTCCTGGGGCAGCACGATTTCCTGGTGCAACTGGCGGGATATCCGCTACAACCGGCACATCGACTTCAACGGTCAGACCTATCCGGTGACGCTGATGCCCTACATCGGCGACCTGAAAGCCTGGCGCAACTACGACCCGTCCAGCATCGACGGCGTCGGTCAGTTGATCGGCATGAACAATGGCCGGTTGATCGGCGAAATCCTCAAGACCCGGGACTGTGAAGCACTGAAGCCCAATGACGGCAACAACAGCTACACATGGGTATTCACACCGGAGGGCTCGATCATCTATCGACTGTGGAACCACGACGACAGCGCGGACTATATCCGGCACAGCCAGTTGGGTAACGGCAGGCCGGTGATCTGCGCGGGTGAATTCAGGATCGAGAGAAGAGCGGATATCGACGGTGTGGTGGATGTCATCGCCATGGTCAACGACGCCTCGGGCCACTACAAGCCCGACGGTGGCGCCTGCCTGGGCTCGGTGGAAGAGAAGTTCAAGGCATTGGGCATCCCCACCGACCACATAAAATGGTCCTATAAAGGCCAGTAACAGCATTGATCAGATAGTGTGGGAGCCGGCTTGTTGATCGTTCCCACGCTCCTGCGTGGGAACGCCTCTCTGGACGCTCTGCGTCCGCTCCGGGTCTGTGACGCGGAGCGTCACGGGCTGCATTCCCACGCGGAGCGTGGGAACGATCATCAACGATCGGGAAGACCTTACAGGCCTTCCAGCTCCGCCATCAGGTCACTCAGGCGATCGACTTTCTCCTCGTTGATCTCATTGGCCTCCAGCCCGTCGATATAACCCGCCAGTTCCTCCACCGTGCTGCATTCGAACATCGCCCGCAGCGGCACATTGCGTTGCAGGGTCTTTTGCACCCGTGAAGCAATCTGCGTCGCCAGCAACGAATGCCCGCCCAGTTCGAAGAAGTTGTCCAGCACCCCGACCCGCTCGACCTTCAACACCTCGGCCCAGATCGCGGCCAGGGTCTGCTCCAGCTCGTTGCGCGGGGCCAGGTAGTCCTGGCCGTGCAACTGGCCGATCTCCAGGTCCGGCAGCGCCTTGCGATCAAGCTTGCCGTTGGCGTTGAGCGGCAGCCGCTCCAGCCACAGCCAGTGCAACGGCACCATGTACTCCGGTAGTTGCGCCCGCAGCCGCTGCTTGATCCGGTCCAGGCATTCGCCCGGGTTCAGCGCCGTGTCGGCCGCCACCAGATAGCCGACCAGGTGCTTGCCGTTGACACCGTCCTGGACACTGACCGCCGCCTCGCGGACTTCCGGCTGCTCGTGCAGGCGGGCTTCGATTTCCCCCAGTTCGATGCGGTAACCGCGAATCTTCACCTGATGGTCGACCCGGCCGACGTACTCCAGCACGCCGTCGCTGCGCCGACGCGCCAGGTCGCCGGTGCGATACAGGCGCTCGCCCGCCGCGCCGAACGGATTGGGCACGAATACCTGGGCCGTGCGCAGCGGATCGCCGACATAACCACGACCGACACCGCTGCCAGCCACGCACAACTCACCCACGGCACCCAGCGGCACCAGTTCATCGGCACCGTCGAGCAGGTACAGGCGGTTGTTGTCGGTCGGCGTGCCGATCGGCAGGTAGCTGCCACGGGTCGAGGCCAGGTCGACGCGGAAGAACGCCACGTCGTCCGAACACTCCGCCGGACCATAGGCGTTGACCAGGCCGACCTGTGGATAACGCAGCAACCACTGGTGCGCCAGCTCCGGCGGCATCGCCTCGCCGGTCGGCAGCATCCAGCGCAGGCCGTCGAGGCTGACCCGTTCCTGGGCCAGCATGCCCTGGATCAGCGACGGCACGCTTTCCAGTACCGTGATCCGCTGCTGCCGGACATGGGCCAGCAAGCCTTGCGGATCGTGGGCGATGGCATTCGGCACGATATCCACGCGGGCACCGAACAACGCTGCGGCCAGGAACTGCCAGACCGAAATATCGAAGCTCTGCGAAGCCGTCTGGGCGATCACGTCGGTTTCATCCAGCACCAGGTACGGCACCTTGCTCAACTGGTTGTTGAGCATGCCGCGCTGCTCGACCATCACGCCCTTGGGCAAGCCGGTGGAACCGGAGGTGTAGATCACATAGGCGAGGTTGTCCGGCGTGCTGTGGATGCCCGGATTGGACAACGGGTATGCGCCCTGCTGCACCTCCTCCCAGACCAGCAACTGCGGCCGCGTGCAATTCAGTTCCGCAAGCAGGGCCTCGGCCTGTTCGCGGCACGCCGCGGTGCAGACCAGCAACGGTGTACGGCTCAGCTCGATGATCCGGCTCAGGCGCTGGCTCGGCAGACCCGGGTCCAGCGGCAAGTAGCCAGCGCCGGCCTTGAAGCTGCCGACGATCATCCCCAGCAGGTCGAGGCTGCGTTCGGCCAGCAGGGCCACGGGTTGGTCGAAACCAACGCCGGCCGCGACCAGGGCATGGCCCAGGCGGTTAGCGGACTGGTTCAACTGCTCATAGCTGTATTGCTGTTCCAGGCAGGTCGCCGCGATCCGTTGCGGATGCGCGGCCACCCGTGCCTCGAACAACGCTGCGTAACTCTGCTCCAGCGGATAGTCATGGGCACTCTGGTTGCAACCTTCGAGCAGGAAGTCGCGTTCCTCGGCACCGAGCAGCGGCAGCTCGTCCATATCGCCATGGAAACCGTCCACCAGTGCCAGCAACAGGCGCTTGAACTCGCCGAGCAGACGCTCGATGCTGCTCGCCTCGAAATAACGCTGGTCATAGGACAGGTGCAGCCCCAGGTCATCGCCTGGATAGCAGACCGCGGTCAGCGGGAAGTTGGTGTGGGTACGGCCCGAGTCCGAGGTCGCATTGAGGCTTTGCGCGCGGTCCAGCACCGAGACCTCCACCGGCGCATTCTCGAACACGAACAGACTGTCGAACAACGGCTGGCCCTTGGGCAGCTCGCTGTTTTCCTGGATCGTCACCAGCGGCAGGTATTCGTACTCACGCAGTTCCATATTGCGTTCGAGCAAGCCGCCGAGCCAACTGCGCACACTGCAGCCGACGCCCTCTTCCGGCAGTTTCACCCGCAGCGCGATGCTGTTGATGAACAGTCCGACTGTGCGCTGCATCTGCGGCATGTCCACCGGGCGGCCTGCCACGGTGACGCCGAACAGCACGTCGCGATCACCGCTGAAGCGGCGCAGGACCAAAGCCCAGGCCGCCTGGGCAAAGGTGTTGATGGTCAACTGGTGTTGCTGCGCCAGCTCCCGCAGTCGCGCGCCGTCACGAGGATCGAGACGGGTGTAGCGGTCGCCGACCACCATGCCGCCGCTATCTCCGGCATGCTCGCGCAGGAACGGCCGGTCGCTGGGGATATGGGTGGTGCGTTCGAAGCCTTGCAGGTTGTGTTTCCACCACTGCTTCGCCGCCGCCAGGTCCTGGCGTTGCAGCCAGCCGATGTAGTCGCGGTAGCGCGGCGGCACGGCCAGTTGCGCTTCACGTCCTTCGCCGAGGGCGGTGTAGATCTCGAAGAAGTCGTTCATCAGCAACGAGCGGCACCAGGCATCGATCAGGATGTGGTGGTTGCTCATCATGAACCAGTAGCGCGCCGCGCCGACCTTGATCAGGCGCAGGTGGAACGGTGCTTCGCGCAGCAGATCGAAGCCGGCCTCACGCTCGCTCTTGAGCAGGCTCTGCAAACGCGGCTCCTGCCGCTCCTCGGCTTTGGCGCTCCAGTCCAGGTACTCGATCGGCGTGCTGCCCGGCTTGTGGATAACTTGCAGCATGTCTTCGCCGACGTTCCAGCAGAACGACGCACGCAAGGCTTCATGACGGGCAATCACTGCCTGCCAGGCCTGGGCGAAGCGTTGCGGATCGAGCTCGCTGTTGATCCGGTAGCGGTCCTGCATGTAATACAGCCCGGTGCCCGGCTCCAGCAGGGTGTGCAGCAACAGGCCTTCCTGCATCGGAGTCAGCGGATAGACGTCCTCGATCTGGCCGGCCGCCACCGGCAGCGCGTCGAGTTGCAGCTGGGTCAGGCGTGCCAGCGGGAAGTCCGAAGGCGTCAGGCCGCCAGCATCGTCGCGCAGGCAGTGCTCGACCAGGCTGCTCAGTTCGCCCAGGTAGGCGTCCGCCAGCTCGGCCACGGTGTTGCTGTCGAAACGTTCGCGGCTGAAGGTCCAGCGCAAGACCAACTCACCGCCATAGACCTGGCTGTCGATGCTCAACTCGTTGGGCAACGGTGCCTCGGCACCATGGGCCTCGCCCGCCGACTCTTCCAGCGGACGGAACAGCGCGTCATCGCCGAAGCTCTGGTCGAACTGCCCCAGGTAGTTGAAGGTAATCGGTGCTACCGGCAAGGCCGCCATCGCCGCGCGCAGCGACGGCTCGGCCAGGTAGCGCAGCACGCCATAACCCAGGCCCTTGTGCGGCACGCCACGCAGTTGTTCCTTGATGGCCTTGATCGAGTCGCCCTGCCCCGCGGCCTCCTCGATATTCAGCGGGTTCAGGCGCACCGGATAGGCGCTGGTGAACCAGCCGACGGTACGGGTCAGGTCGATCTCGTCGAACAGTATCTCACGGCCATGGCCTTCCAGTTGTACCAACGCCGATGGCTGCCCGGTCCAGCGGCAGACCACCCGCGCCAGGGCGGTCAGCAACAGGTCGTTGACCTGGGTGCGGTAGGCGCTCGGGGCCTGTTGCAGCAAGGCGCGGGTCCGTGCCGCATCAAGACGGACACTGACGGTTTCGGCGTGACGGTTCTGCCGCCCGCCGTCAGGACGCTCGCAAGGCAGGTCGAGGTTCGGCCCGGCCAGTTGCGCCTGCCAGCCCGCCAGCTCTTCGCGCAGGGATTCGCTGCCGGCATAGGCCTGCAGACGGTTCGCCCAGTCACGCAGGGCACTGGTTTTCTCCGGTAATTGCAGCGCCTGGCCGGCCAGCAATTGACGGTAGGCGGTCTGCAGGTCGTCCAGCAGAATGCGCCAGGAAACCCCGTCCACCACCAAGTGATGAATCGCCAGCAACAGGCGTTGTTCGCCCTGCGGTCCGTCCACCAGCAAGGCCCGCAGCAACGGTCCCTGTTGCAGGTCAAGGCTGCGTTGCGCCTCGCTGAACAGTGCGGTGCACTGCGTCATCGCCGCGACGCGTACCTGTTGCAGCAACGGTCTCTCGTCCGGCGCGCGGTATTCGGCCCGCCAGTTACCCGCCTCGACGGTGAAACTCAGACGCAATGCATCGTGATGCTCCAGCAGCGCCGCCAGGGCCCGCTCCAACGCATGGGGTTCGAGCGCCCGCACCGGCGCCAGGACCAGCGCCTGGTTCCAGTGCTGGCGCTGGGGGATCTCGCTATCGAGGAACCAGTGCTGGATCGGTGTCAGGCTCGAAGCACCCGTGAGCAAACCTTGCTCGGCGCTGATCCGCTCGCTGCGGGTCGCCACCGCCGCCAGGCTCTGCACGGTCTGGTGCTGGAACAGGTCGCGGGGGCTGAAGTGAATGCCCAGCTGGCGGGCCCGGCTGACCACCTGGATCGACAGGATCGAGTCACCGCCGAGTTCGAAGAAGTTATCGCCCCGTCCGATCTGTCCGACGTTCAGCACCTCGCACCAGATCCCGGCCAGGCTTTGTTCCAGCTCATTGCCCGGCGCCACATAGTGCTGGCGGTTGAGCTGCGGGTCCGGTGCGGGCAAGGCACGCCGGTCGAGCTTGCCGTTGGCGGTCAACGGCATGCTGTCCAGCAGGATCAGGTGGGTGGGCACCATGTAGTCCGGCAACTGGCTTTTCAGGTGCGCCTTGAGCGCTTCGCGCAGCTGTACCTGCCGTGCTTCGTCCTGCGTCGCCACATCGCTGACCAGGTAAGCGGCCAGTTGCTTGCCGCCGGGGGCGTCCAGCGCCAGGACCACGGCCTCGCGAATCGCCGCATGATCCAACAGCCGGGTTTCGATTTCCCCCAACTCGATGCGGAAACCGCGGATCTTCACCTGATGGTCGATCCGTCCCAGGTATTCCACCAGGCCATCGACACGCTGACGGACCAGGTCACCGGTGCGATAAAGACGCGCGCCATCGGTGGCGAACGGATCGGCGACAAAACGCTCGGCGGTGATTCCCGGACGCTGGTGATAACCCTGGGCCAGACCGGCCCCGCCAACATACAGCTCGCCGGTGGCACCTTGCGGCACCAACGCCAGGTCGGCATCGAGGATATAGGCCACGCGGGCACCGATCACGCTGCCGATCGGTACGCTGGCCGCCCCCTCTTCCAGCTGTTCGGGCGCCAGGCTGGCCAGTGGCATGACCACGGTTTCCGTCGGCCCATAGGCGTTGAAGAACAGGCTCGGCTGGAATGCCGCGCGAATCCGTTGCAGGTGTTCGCCGGTCAGCGCCTCGCCACCGGTGATGCACATACGCACCGGCAGGGTCTGCGCCTGGGTCGCCAGCCATTGGGCCAACTGGCTGCCGTAGCTCGGGGTAAAACCAAGGATATTGACCCGCTGCTGGCGAATCAGCTGGCAGATTTCCTCGGCATCCCACTGCCCCTGGGCCCGCAGCACCACCCGCGCGCCGCTGAGCAAGGGCACCAGCAGACGCTCGGTGGCGGCGTCGAAGTTGATCGAATAGAAATGCAGTTCACAGTCATCGGGCTGCATGTCGAAGCGGCGGATCACCGCCTGGCAATGCATGGCGATTTCACCATGGGACACCACCACGCCCTTGGGCTTGCCGGTGGAGCCGGAGGTGTAGATCAGGTACGCCTGGTGCTGCGCCAGGCTGATAAACGGCAGCTCGTCCGATGGATACGCCGCCAGGGCCGGACCGTCCTGCTCCAGACACCACTGCGCGACGCCCGTCGGCAAGGGGCCGAGAGCCGCAAGCAAGGCGCTGTTGCTCAGCAGCAAGCCGACGCCGCTGTCCTCGATCATGTAGTTGAGGCGATCCAGCGGGTACTCCGGGTCCAGCGGCACATAGGCGCCGCCGGCCTTGAGAATCGCCAACAGGCCGATGACCATTTCCAGCGAACGCTCCAACGCCAGGCCGACCCGCACCTGCGGGCCCACGCCCTGCTCGCGCAGGCGCCAGGCCAGGCGGTTGGCCCGGGCATTGAGTTCGGCGTAGCTCAGGGTCTCGCCGGCAAAAGTCAGCGCCGGTGCCAGCGGCCGGGCCTCGGCCTGTTGGCTGAACAGGCGGTGGATGCATTGGTCGAGGCGCTGCTCGCCGTCTTCGGCCCCCAGGCTGGCGAACAGCGCCTGCTGCTCGTCGGCCTGCAACAGCGGCAATTCGCTCAGGCGCTGTTGCGGATCGCCGATCAGCGCCTCCAGCAGGTTGCGCCAATGCCCGGCCATGCGCGCGATACGCGGTTCGTCGAACAGGTCGGTGCTGTAGGTCAGGCAGCAACCCAGGCGATGGTCGAGGTCGGTGACCTCCAGGTTGAGGTCGAACTTGGTCGCCCGGGCATCGTTGACCAGGTATTCGACTTTCATTCCACCGAGGCTGCGGCTTTGCTGGAACTCCCAGCGCTGGACGTTGCACATCACCTGGAACAGCGGGTTGTAGGCCGCGCTGCGGGGCGGTTGCAGGGCTTCCACCAGATGATCGAACGGCAGGTCCTGATGGGACTGGCCTTCGATCACGGTATGGCGTACCTGCTCGAACAACTGCTCGACGCGCATCTGTCCGTCGAGCTGGCAGCGCAGCACCTGGGTATTGAGGAAGGCGCCGATCAGGCCTTCGCTTTCCGGACGGATCCGGTTGGCCACCGGCGCGCCGATGCGCAGGTCGGTCTGGCCGCTGTAGCGATAGAGCAGCACGGACAGCGCGGCGGTCATGGTCATGAACAGGGTCAGGCCATGTTGCGCGTTGAACGCCCGCACCCGTGCCGCCAGTTCATCGCCGAGGTCGAAGCGGTACAACTCGCCCCGATGACTTTGCACTGCTGGCCGCGGACGGTCGCCCGGCAATTCGAGCAACGGGTGTTCGTTGCCCAGTTGCGCGGTCCAGTAGTCCAGTTGGCGCTGGCGCTCGCCGGACTCCAGCCACTGGCGCTGCCAGACGCTGTAGTCGAGGTACTGCACCGCCAACGGCGGCAACGGCGACTCGCGCCCTTCGATGAACGCTTCGTAGAGCGCACTCAATTCGCGGGCGAAGATGTCCATCGCCCAGCCTTCGGTGACGATGTGATGCAGGGTCAGGACAAAATAATGCTCCTGCGCCGCGGCCTTGACCAGGCAGGCCCGTAGCAGTGGTCCGGTTTCCAGGTCAAACGGCAGGTGCGCTTCGCTGTCGGCCAGTTGTTGCACGCGTTGCTCGCGCGTCTCGCGATCAAGGGCCGAAAAATCCTTCCAGGCCAGGCGGATGCCGGTCTCGGGCGCCACCCGCTGATGGGCCACGCCATTGATGCTCGGGAAGGTGGTACGCAGGGTTTCATGGCGCAGGATCAAGGCTTGCAGCGCGGCGTCGAAACAGGCCACATCGAGCACGCCGGTAAACCGCGCCATGCCGCCGACGTTATAGGCAGGGCTGTCCGGTTCCATCTGCCAGAGGAACCACATGCGTTGCTGAGAATAGGACAACGGCACCGGCTGGCTGCGGTCGACAGTACCGATCGGCGATTGCTGGTTGCGCTGGCCGGACAGCTGGATCAGGCGGATCCGTTCGGCAAACGCCCCCAGTTCCGGAGCCTCGAACAATACCCGCAACGGCAGCTCGACATCGCAGGCCTGGCGGGTCCGGGAAATGATCTGGGTCGCCAGCAGCGAATGGCCACCAAGGGCAAAGAAGTCATCGCCCAGCCCGACTTGCGGCTGGCCCAGCACTTCACGCCAGATCGCGGCGATCTGCTGCTCCAGCGCCGTGCTCGGCTCGACATGCTCGCGCACCTGCCACTGCGGCTCGGGCAGGGCCTTGCGGTCGAGCTTGCCACTGGGGCTCAGGGGCATTTCGTCCAGGCGCACCAGTTGCGCCGGCACCATGTATTCCGGTAGCTCCGCCGCCAGCGCGGCCTTGAGCCGGGCACTCTGCAGTGCTTCGGTTTCAGTCGCCTCGGGGCTGCTGTAGTAGCCGATCAGTTGCCCGCCGGCAGCGGTCTCGCGGACCAGTACCACGGCCTGGGCGACGCCGTCCCGGGCCAGCAGGCGCGCTTCGATTTCCTCGGGTTCGACCCGCAAGCCACGCAGCTTGACCTGCTGGTCCAGGCGACCGAGGTACTCCAGCACGCCATCGGCGCCCCAGCGTACGCGGTCGCCGGTGCGGTACAGGCGCTCGCCCGCCGTTCCCTGAGGGTCGGCGACAAAACGCTCGGCGGTCAGCCCGGCGCGGCCCAGGTAACCACGGGCCAGACCGATGCCACCGATGCACAATTCGCCCGGCACGCCGCCGGGCAGCGGGTTCAGATCGGCGTCGAGAACTCGGCAGAGCACGTTGCCCAGCGGCCGGCCGATCGGCGAACGCTCACCATCGACCCACTGGCAGTGCCAGTGGGTCACGTTGATCGCGGTTTCGGTCGGGCCGTAGCGGTTGTGCAACTGCACCTGCGGCAACTGCTCCAGGGCCCGGTTGCGCAACTCGGCGGGCAACGCCTCGCCACCGCAGAACAGCCGGCGCAGACTGGCACATTGCACCACCTGCGGCTCGTCGATAAACAGTTGCAGCAGCGGCGGCACGAAGTGCAGCGTGGTCACGCCAAAGGCCTGCACCAGTTGCGCGATGCGATAAGGGTCGCGGTGTTCGCCGGGACCGGCGAGCACCAGTTTGCAACCGGTGATCAATGGCCAGAAACACTCCCACACCGACACGTCGAAACTGATCGGCGCCTTCTGCATCAGCACATCGCTGGAGTCCAGGGCGTAAGTGGCCTGCATCCATTGCAGGCGCTCGGCCAGGGCCGCATGGGTATTGCCGACGCCCTTGGGCTGACCGGTGGAACCGGAGGTGTAGATCACATAGGCGAGGTTGTCGCCGTGCAGGTGCAGGCCCGGCGCCTGGCTCGGCCAGTTGTCGAGCTTGAGCAGGTCCATCGCCACGGCGCTGACGCCGGCGGTCACCGGCAGGTCGTCGAGCAGATGGCTCTGGGTCAGCAGCAATTCGACGCCGCTGTCGGCGAGCATGTAGGCCAGGCGTTCACTCGGATAATCCGGGTCGAGCGGTACATAGGCGCCGCCGGCCTTGATGATCGCCAGCAGACCGATCAGCAACTGGGGTGAACGTTCGGCGGCAATGGCCACCCGCACATCCGGGCCGACGCCCTTGTCCCGCAGGTAGTGGGCCAGGCGGTTGGCCTGGGCATGCAGCTCGGCAAAGTCGAGGCTGCCACCCTCCCACAGCAACGCGGTGCGCTCGGGGGTCAGCAGCGCCTGGCGATTCAACAGCTCGGGCAACCACTGGCCGGCTGGAGTACAAGGCGCGACGCTCCACTGGCGTTGCTGTTCCTGTTCGCTTGCCGTCAACAACGACAGCTCACCGATAGCCTGTTGCGGGCGGCTGGTGACCTGTTGCAACAGGCTGACGAAATGCCCGGCCAGGCGGGCAATGGTCGCCTCGTCGAACAGTTCGTCGGCGTAGTCGAAGGCCAGGCTCAGCCGGCCGTGGCGATCTTCCTCGCTGTGCAGTTGCAGGTCGAACTTGACCTCGCGACTGTGCCAGGGCAATTCGTCGGCCAGCAGCCCCGGCAGGCGGCGCAAGGCACCGAGGTCGCGCTGCTGGTGGTTGAACATGACCTGGAACAGGCCTTGCTCGCGGGCATCGGGGAAGGCTTCGAGCAATTGTTCGAACGGCAGGTCCTGATTGGCCTGGGCCCCCAGGGTCGCCTGGCGGGTTTGCGCCAGCAGGTCGGCAAATGGCAGGCGCGGATCCAGCTCGGCGCGCAGGACCAGGGTATTGATAAAGAAGCCGATCAGTCCCTGGGTTTCCAGGCGCGGGCGGTTGGCACTCGGCACGCCGACACGAATGTCGCGCTGGCCGCTGTAGCGGTGCAACAGGCTCTGGAACGCCGCGAGCAACAGCATGAACGGCGTCGCCTCACAGGCCTGGGCGGCCTGGCGCACCGCTTCGCTGAGCCCGGCGTCCAGGCGCAAGTTCAAACGCGCCGCACTGTGGCGTTTCTGTGCCGAACGCGGATGGTCGGTGGCCAGGCCGAGGGTCGGTTGCTCGTCACCCAGTTGTTCTTTCCAGTACGCCAGCTGGCGCTGGCTTTCGCCCTGGGCCAGCCATTGGCGCTGCCAACTGCCGTAGTCGGCGTACTGCAACGGCAAAGGTGCCAGTTCGGCGATCTGCCCCTGGGCAGCCGCTGCGTACAACCGGGAGAACTCGTCGATGAGGATATTCAGCGACCAGCCATCGGCAATGATGTGATGCATCGTCACCAGCAACTGGTGTTCCTGGTCATCCAGGCGTACCAGGGTCACCCACAACAGCGGCCCCTTCTCCAGATCGAACCGGGTATGGGCTTCATCCTCGCGAATCTGTCGGGCGCGGGCTTCACGTTGATCTGCCGGCAGATCACTGAGGTCGATCAGTTGCAGTTCGAACGCGGCATCGACGTCGACCCGTTGCAGGGCCTGGCCATCACGCTCGTAGAAACGCGTGCGCAGGGATTCGTGGCGTTCGATCAAGCGTTGGAAACTGCTGCGTACCGCCGCCTCGTCCAGCTCGCCGCGCAGGCGCAAGGCGCCGGGAATGGTGTAGGCACTGCCGTGGGGGTCCAGTTGCCAGAGGAACCACAAGCGGTTCTGGGCCAGGGACTGCGGCAGGTCTCCATGGCGCGACAGGCGCGCGATGGCGCCCTGGGCCAGCCCGCCGTCCTGTTGCTGCCGCGCCACCTCGGCGGCGAAGGCTGCGAGGGTCGGTGCTTCGAACAACAACCGCAGGTTCAATTCGATGCCCAGCGCTTCGCGCAACCGGGCCACCACCTGGGTCGCCAGGATCGAGTTGCCGCCGAGCAGGAAGAAATGATCGTCGCCGGCAATCTGCTGCAATTGCAACTGCTCGCACCAGATCCGTCCGATCAGTCCCTGCAGATCGTCGGCAACCGCCTCGACCACCTCGCCGGGTACAGCCGTCTGGTCGGGAAACAACGCATAGCTGTCGAGACTGCCATCGGCCAGGCGGTCGCGGCAGGCCGACCGTTGCAGCTTGCCGCTGGAAGTCTTCGGCAAGGCGCCCGGATTGAGCAGCACCACCACGCCTGGCGCTTCCTGGTACGCCTCGGCCACCGCCTGGCGGATGGCCTTGATCAAAGCGTCGGGGGGCAGGACCTTCTGCACGCTGCGGCTGATTTCGGCAGCGATGCCGATGCCTTCCTGGCCGTCGCGAGTGACGGCAAAAGCGGCTACCCGGCCCTTGCGTACCGCTTCCACTTCGCGCTCGATGGTCTGCTCGATGTCCTGGGGATACAGGTTGTGCCCGCGCACGATCAGCATGTCTTTCAGGCGTCCGGTGATATACAACTCACCCTCGCGCAGGAAACCCAGGTCGCCGGTGCGCAGCCAGGTGCGGCCGTCATGCTGGACAAAGGTCTTGGCCGACGCCTCGGGGTTGCGCCAGTAGCCATGGGCAATGCTCGGGCCGGCGGCCCAGACTTCACCGACGCTGTTTTCGCCGAGTACCTGCAAGCTGTTCGGCTCGACCACCAGTACCGCGTGCTCGGGCTGGCGGGTGCCGCAGCTCATGATCGGACTGCCCTCGCCCGGCTCCGCGCGATTGCGCGCCAGGGCCGCCTCATCCAGACGCAACGCCGCAATCCCCCGGCCACGCTGACCACCGGCAACGAACAGGGTGGCTTCCGCCAGGCCGTAGGAGGCGAAATAGCTCTGTTCGCTGAAACCGCACGGCGCGAACTTTTCGGCGAAACGTTCGAGGGTGTCGAGACGGATCGGCTCGGAACCGGAGTAGGCCACGCGCCAGCCGCTCAGGTCGAGCCGCGCCAGGGCGCTCTTGCTGACCCGCTCGCTGCACAGCCGATAGGCGAAATCCGGGCCGCCGCTGATGGTCCCGCCGTACTCGCTGATCGCCTCCAGCCAGCGCAACGGCCGACCGAGGAAATACGCCGGAGACATCAGTACACAAGGTACGCCGCTGAAGATCGGTTGCAGCAGGCCACCGATCAGGCCCATGTCGTGGTACAGCGGCAGCCAGCTGACGATCACGTCGTCGGGATTGAGATCGATGCCGAAGCCATGGCGGATCAGCAGCTCGTTGGCAACCAGGTTGCCGTGGCTGACCTGCACGCCCTTGGGCAACGCAGTGGAGCCGGAAGTGTATTGCAGGAAGGCGATGTCGTCAGGTTTTACACCAGGCTCCTGCCAGGCTGCGGCCAACCCGCTGTCGAGGGTATCGACACAGAGCAATTGCGGCGCATCGGCGGCTGTCAGTTCGTCCATCCGCAGCAACGGTTCGCGCAAGTCGGCACTGGTCAGCACCAGACGCGGCTCGGCATCGGCGATGATCGACAGCAGGCGCTCCTGATGATGACGGCGGGTCGACTCCGGCGGGTAGGCCGGCACCGCAATCACCCCGGCGTACAGGCAACCAAAGAACGCCGCGACATAGTCCGGGCCGCTGGGAAACAGCAGCACCGCACGATCGCCCAGGCGGGCATTGGCCTGCAACGCCGCGGCGATGGTACGCGCCCGCAGGTCCAGATCCCGATAACTGAGGACCGCACCCTGTTCCTTGTCTTCGGCGAGAAAGCGCAGCGCCACTCGATCCGGGGTCTGCAGCGCACGGCGTTGAAGGGCCTGGGCCAAGGTATTGGGGAGTTCGAACGCGTCCATCATGGGATTCCTGCCTGAGTCGGCTAGCAAATTGAATTCTTGGAAAAGGTTGCACCCGCAGGCGCAACACGGATCTCAGCTGGCGGCGCGGGTCAGCTGGCGGGCCTGATCATTGCGCCAGCGCGCCAGATGCTGGTCGGCATAACGACGCAGGTGGCGCAACAGCGCGGCTTCCTGCTCGATCAGGTAGAAGTGGTGTCCCTCGAACATGTCCAGGGAAAAACCGGTGGCGGTTTCCTCCTGCCAGTCGAGCAGTTCGTCTACACGGACGCTGTCCTGCTTACCGCCAAACACATGGATCGGCACGGACAACGATTCGCGTTCGCCGTACTGGAAACTGCCGCAGAGCAAGAAGTCGGCGCGCAGGATGGGCAACATCATCTGCATCAGGTCGCTGTTGGCCAGGGCATCCGCCGGAGTGCCCTTGAGTTCGCGCAAACGATCCAGCAACTGCTCGTCGGTTTTCGCCAGGGCATATTCACTGACATCGCGCCTGGCCGGCCCGGCCGTGGCGGAAGCGAACAACGCCAACGGTGCCGGCAGCCCACGGGCGCGCAGCACATGGGCCAGCTCGAACGCCAGCAAGCCGCCCAGGCTGTGGCCGAACAAGGCATAAGGGCGATCCAGCTCGGCGGCGATTTCATCCGCCAACTGCCGGGCCAGGCGGGCGATATCCACCTGCAGCGGCTCGTTCATGCGCATGCCGCGTCCCGGTAATTCCAACGGCCGCACCTGCAGCCACTCCGGCAGCTTGCGCCGCCAGCGGCTGTAGACCATGGCGCTGGCGCCGGAATAGGGAAGGCAGAACAGGCGAAGGTTCAAAGAGGTGCTCATGCCCAGCCACCGTTGCGATTAACCATTGCGCCCTCCTCACGGGTATCGATCCTTGACCGGGTCGCTTACCCGGCCTGTCCACATGAGAACGGATGACGTTGGCAAATAATTAGTCCGGCGCGGTGCAGGGATCCTGCGGGCAAACGCCCCAGGGCGGTGCGTCATGTCTCGGTAATGCATCAGCAGGTATCATTAATTCTACTTCTCAATTGACAATCATTATCATTCAGCATAATTTGTCGCTCGATGTGTAGCCAGTCGCTGACAGACCCCGGCCTACAACCTATTCGCTACAAGGTGATTTCCATGACGGAACAAGTATCCACAAGCAGGTGTGATTCACCGTTACTCCAGGCCTTTGTCGATAATCGCCTGATCCTGGTCAAGATCGCCGCGCGCATCACCGGGTGCCGCTCGCGGGCCGAGGACGTGGTACAGGACGCGTTTTTCCGACTGCAATCGGCGCCGCAGATCACCTCGTCGTTCAAGGCCCAACTCAGCTACCTGTTCCAGATCGTGCGCAACCTGGCGATCGACCACTATCGCAAGCAGGCGCTGGAACTGAAGTATTCAGGGCCGGAGGAGGAAGGGTTGAATGTGGTTATCCACGGCGCGTCGCCAGAAACCTCGCACATCAACTTCTCGACGCTGGAGCATATTGCCGACGCACTGACCGAGCTGCCCCAGCGCACCCGCTATGCCTTCGAGATGTATCGCCTGCACGGCGTGCCGCAGAAGGACATCGCCAAGGAACTGGGCGTATCGCCGACCCTGGTGAACTTCATGATCCGCGATGCCCTGGTGCATTGCCGGAAGGTCTCGGGGACCCGTAGCGACACCTTCGCCCGGCGCTGAGAGCCGACAGGCAAAAAGAGCGGGGCCACCCGCTCATTGTGTCGCAAGGATGACACGCAGGCGCGTCAGAGCGGCGTCTTGGTCACATCGGCCACCGGCATGACGGTGATCCGATAAGGCTGGAAGATCTTCAACAGTTCACCATTATCCCGCAGCCGCTGCAGCAACCGGCCGAATACCTCACCACTGATCGGTGCCTTCGGCCGCAGCAGGGCGTAATGGTGATAGACCTGATCGATCCGCTCGGAGATCAGCAACTCCTTGGCGGTCCCCGGGTTGCGGCTCAGGTAGTCGAACAGATAGGACCGGGTAACCAGGGCGATATCCGCCCGTCCACGCAGCACCATCAGCAGGTTGCTGTCATGAGAGTAGGTCAGCGTGGCGTTGTAGGTCTCGGCGAGGAACTTGGGATCGGCATTGAACTGCGCGAACTCGTAGTGATAACCACTGAACAGCGCCAGGCGCTTGCCTTTCAGATCGGCAAAATAGCCCTGGCCACGATCCGGCTTGTGCTGGGCGACAAATATCTCGGCATCTTCCAGGCCCATGTCGACGTTGACATGGGGAATCTCCTTCCAACCCCATTCCGGATTCTCGAAGATCGCCATGTCGGTGCGACCCTCTTCGAAATCGCGAAAACGTCGGGGAATCGAGGTCGGCACCAGGACAAAGCGGTAGTCGCTCTGCAAGGCGTTCAAGGCTTCCGCCAGCTGCGGCAGCACACCGGTATCGGCGCCCTGCTCGGGTCGAATGGTGTAGGGCGGAAAGTGCGCGGCACCGATCTTGACTTCCTGCGCGGCCGACACGGTTTGCACCGCCAGCATCCCCAGCGCCAACCCTAGAATTCGGAATGCCATCCGTACTGGCGAAAGGTTCAAGGCCACGTACCTCAGAAAATACCATCGATGCCATTAAACTAGGCGCTTTCGATTACTTAGACAACGCCACGCCGATTAAATAATTACTTGCACAACGCGCACTTAGCTATCTTTGAGGACCAGCATCAGGGCTTCGTCGGCCAGTTGCTCCAGCGTCAGGCTGCCCTGGGGGCGAAACCAGGTGGTGGTCCAGGACAAGGCCCCGGTCAGAAAACGCCGGGTGATGAACACATCCCCCTTGATATAGCCCGCATCGCGGGCCTCGCCGAGCACCTGCAGCCAGATCTGTTCATAAACGTCGCGCAGTGCCAGGACCTTGGCCTGCCCTTCCGGCGACAGTGAACGCCACTCGTAGACCAGCACCGCCATGGCCTCGCCGGTGCCGCCCATGATCGACTGCAGCTCGCAGCGGATCAACGCCAGCACCCGCTCGCGCAAGCTAGCGGCCTCGGCCAGGGAAGCTCGCATCAAGGCGGTGTTGTAGTGGATGGTTTCCTCCATCACCGCGCGCAGGATCTCGTCCTTGCTCTTGAAGTGATGAAAGATGCTCCCCGACTGGATGCCGATGGCGCTCGCCAGGTCACGCACCGTGGTGCGCTCGTAGCCCTTGTTGCGAAACAGATGCGCGGCGGTCTGCAGCAGTTTGCCACGGGCACTGTCCGGGTCGGTCAGTTGCCCTTCCTGCACCAGATCACGTATCACCTGCTGGGCTTGTTGTTCGTTCACGGCATTCTCCTCTGGCTACACTGTGCCGTTGCACGCCCGGAAACCGGGAGGTTGCGCGCGCAATTTAAGCCTACGGGCGGTCCCAAGCAAGCGCTTGGGCTAAACTCGGTCACGGGATTTACAAACCAAGCGCTTGCTTGGTAGTCTCGGCGCATCCCTTTCGGAGAGTGTGCGAATGAACAGGACGATTCGTGTCGGTTGTGCCAGCGCCTTCTGGGGCGATACCTCGACTGCCGCACGTCCCCTGGTGGAAGCCGGGCGCCTGGATTATCTGGTATTCGACTACCTGGCGGAGATCACCCTGTCGATCCTCGCCGGAGCGCGCCTGAAAGATCCCGAGGCCGGCTACGCCACGGACTTCGTCGAAGTGCTCGAACCCTTGCTGGCGGATATCGCCCGGCAGCGCATCCGTGTCATCAGCAACGCCGGCGGGGTCAATCCGCTGGCCTGCGCCGCCGTCCTGCAACGGGCCTGCGACAAGGCCGGCGTGGCCTTGAAGATCGCCGTGCTGCAAGGCGACGACCTGCAACCACGATTCCAGCAACTGGCCGGCAGCGGCATCCACGAAATGTACAGCGGCGCGCCATTGCCGCCGTTCTGCGTCTCCACCAACGCCTACCTCGGCGCACCGGGCATCGTCGAAGCCCTGCGGCTGGGCGCGGATATCGTGATCACCGGGCGGGTGGTGGACAGCGCGGTGGTCAGCGCCGCCCTGGTACATGAATTCGGCTGGTCCTGGAGCGACTACGACAAACTGGCCCAGGCCGCCCTGGCCGGGCATATCATCGAATGCGGCGCGCAGTGCACCGGCGGTAACTTCACCGATTGGCGCGAGGTGCCGGACTATGAACATATCGGCTTTCCAATCGTCGAGGTCGGTGCCGACGGCGACTTTATCGTCAGCAAGCCAACAGGCAGCGGTGGCCTGGTGAGCCCGCTGAGCGTGGGCGAACAACTGCTCTACGAGATCGGCGACCCACGGGCCTATCACCTGCCGGACGTGATCTGCGATTTCACCCGGGTGACGCTCGCCCAACACGGCGAAAATGCCGTCAGCGTGCGCGGCGCCAGGGGCTTGCCACCCACCGCGCAATACAAGGTCAGTGCCACCTGGCCGGATGGTTTTCGCTGCACCGCCAGTTGCCTGATGGCCGGCATCGATGCCGTGGACAAGGCCCGCCGCGTCAGCCAGGCGATCATCGACAAGACCGCGCAAATGTTCCGCCTGCACGGTTGGGCACCTTACAGCGAAGTGAATATCGAACTGCTCGGCAGCGAGGCCACCTACGGTCCCCACGGCCGGCGCCAGGACAGCCGCGAGGTGGTGGTCAAGCTCGCCGTGCGTCATCCGGACAAGCGGGCCCTGGTGTTGTTCTCCCGGGAAATCGCCCAGGCCGCCACCGGCATGGCGCCGGGGCTGACCGGCATTGTCGGCGGACGGCCGACGGTGTACCCGTTGATCCGGCTGTTCTCGTTCCTGATCGACAAGAGCGCCTGTGAACTTGGCGTGCACATCGACGGGCAGCTCCACCCTTGTGCCCTGCCCGTCCTCGCCTCATTCGATCCGGCCAGCGTCACCGAGGACCTGCAGCCACCCAGGCCGCAAGGCCGTGCCGAAGCCAACGTGCCGTTGATCAGGCTGGCGGTGGCGCGCTCCGGCGACAAGGGCAATCACAGCAATATCGGGGTCATGGCCCGACGCCCGGAATACCTGCCCTGGATCGCCGAGGCCCTGACCGCGGCCGTGGTCGTCGACTGGATGAGCCATGTCCTCGATCCCGTGCACGGGCGCGTCGAGCGCTGGTACCTGCCGGGCAGCCACAGCCTCAACTTCCTGCTGGAAAACGCCCTGGGCGGCGGTGGTGTCGCCAGCCTGCGCATCGATCCCCAGGGCAAGGCCTTTGCCCAGCAACTGCTGGAAATCCAGATTCCCGTGCCGCAACAGCTTGCCGATCAACTGGCCTGAAGGACCGTCACCGTGACCTACGCTTCCGTGTTCAAAGCCGATCTGTTCAACGGCCAGACGATCCTCGTCACGGGCGGCGGCAGTGGTATCGGCCGTTGCACCGCCCATGAACTGGCCGCACTCGGAGCCCGGGTGCTGCTGGTGGGGCGCAAGGCCGAAAAGCTGCAGGCGGTCGCCGCCGAGATCCATGGGGACGGCGGCAGCGCCGCCTGGCAGGCCTGCGATATCCGCGACGAAGACGCAGTGAAACAGCTGGTCAGCCAACTGCTGGCCGAGCACGGCCCGATCCACGGCCTGATCAACAATGCCGGCGGCCAGTACCCGGCGCCCCTGGCCTCGATCAACCAGAAAGGTTTCGAAACCGTGCTGCGCACCAATCTCGTGGGCGGTTTCCTGGTGGCCCGGGAAGTCTTCAACCAGTGCATGAGCCAGCACGGCGGCAGCATCGTCAATATGCTCGCCGACATGTGGGGCGGCATGCCCGGCATGGGCCACTCGGGGGCCGCCCGCGCCGGCATGGACAACTTCACCAAGACCGCCGCCTTCGAATGGGGCCATGCCGGGGTCCGAGTCAATGCCGTGGCGCCGGGCTGGATCGCCTCCAGCGGCATGGACACCTACGAGGGGGCCTTCAAGAAAGTCATTCCGACCTTGCGCGAGCACGTGCCGCTCAAGCGCATCGGCACCGAGTCCGAGGTCAGCGCGGCGATTGTCTTCCTGCTCAGTCCGGCGGCGGCCTTCATCAGCGGCAGCACCCTGCGCATCGACGGCGGCGCCAGCCTCGGCAGCCGGGCCTGGCCGCTGCAGCCGGCGCGGCACAGCGAGTCGTACAACGGCTTCCATCGGGCCTACCTGCCGGATGTGCTCAAGGACAAGGAGTAAACCATGCCGGTGATCGAATCCCAGCTAGACCGTCAGTCCGTCGACTTCGCCCGCCATCGCGACGCCCTGCTGGCCAGTCTCGAACAGCTGCGCCAGCTGGAACAGAACCTGCTGGACAAGGCCGAGCAGGCCCGGGACAAGTTCATCCGGCGCGGCCAGTTGCTGCCCCGGGAACGCCTGAACCTGCTGCTCGACCCCGGCGCGCCGTTTCTCGAGCTGGCGAGCCTGGCCGGCTACAAGCTGCACGACGACAAGGATGGCAGCCAGGCCGGCGGCGGCCTGATCGCCGGCATCGGCTACGTGTCCGGGGTGCGCCTGCTGGTGGTGGCCAACAACAGCGCGATCAAGGGTGGGACCATTTCCCCCAGCGGCCTGAAAAAGACCCTGCGCCTGCAACAGATCGCCATGGAAAACAAACTGCCGGTGCTCACCCTGGCGGAAAGCGGCGGCGCCAACCTGAATTATGCCGCGGAAATTTTTGTCGAGGGCGCGCGCAGCTTCGCCAACCAGGCGCGGATGTCGGCCATGGGCCTGCCGCAGATTACCGTGGTCCACGGCTCGGCGACCGCCGGCGGCGCCTATCAGCCGGGGCTGTCGGATTATGTGGTGGTGGTGCGCGGCAAGGCCAAGCTGTTCCTCGCCGGGCCGCCGCTGCTCAAGGCCGCCACGGGAGAAGTCGCCACCGACGAAGAACTCGGGGGCGCCGAAATGCACGCGCAGGTGGCCGGGACCGCAGAATACCTGGCGGAAAACGACGCCGACGGGATTCGTCTGGCTCGCGAGATCGTCGCCCACCTGCCGTGGAACACGCGGCTGCCGCGCTTGCCCGCGCCGACTTTCACCGAACCGCTGTACCCCCTCGATGACCTGCTGGGACTGATTCCCGACGATCCGAAAAAGCCCTATGACGTACGGGAAATCATCGCCCGCCTGGCCGATGGTTCGAGCTTCCTGGAGTTCAAGGGCGAGTTCGACCAGCAGACGGTCTGCGGTCATCTGCAGATCCAGGGACGCGCCTGCGGGCTGATCGGCAACAACGGCCCGATCACCCCCAAGGGAGCGAGCAAGGCCGCGCAGTTCGTCCAGTTGTGCGACCAGAGCCAGACGCCGCTGCTGTTCCTGCACAACACCACCGGTTTCATGGTCGGCACCGAGTCCGAGCAACAGGGGGTGATCAAGCATGGCGCGAAGATGATCCAGGCGGTGGCCAACGCGCGGGTGCCTAAACTGACCCTCGTCGTCGGCGGCTCCTACGGTGCCGGCAACTATGCCATGTGCGGCCGCGGCCTCGACCCGCGCTTCATCTTTGCCTGGCCCAACAGCCGCACCGCGGTGATGGGCGGCGCCCAGGCCGGCAAGGTGCTGCGCATTGTCACCGAGGCCAGGCAGGTCAAGGACGGTCAGGCCGTCGACGAAAAGATGCTCGACATGCTGGAGCAGGTGACCGCGCAAAAACTCGACAGCCAGTCCACCGCCCTCTACGGCACCGCCAACCTGTGGGACGACGGCCTGATCGACCCGCGGGACACCCGGACACTGCTGGGCTACCTGCTGGATATCTGCCACGAAGCCGAGGCGCGTCCACTGCACGCCAACAGCTTCGGCGTGGCGAGGTTCTGAGCGCCAAGACCACAGGAGAACAACAATGATCTTTACCCAGGAACATGAAGCGCTGCGCCGTACCGTTCGCCAGTTCGTCGAACACGAGATCAATCCCCATGTCGATGAATGGGAAAAGGCCGGGCGCTTCCCGATCCATGGCATCTTTCGCAAGGCCGGCGAGCTGGGCCTGCTGGGTATTTCCAAGCCCGAGCAGTTTGGCGGCATGGGCCTGGACTACAGCTATTCGATTGTCGCCGCGGAGGAGTTCGGCAGCATCCACTGCGGAGGGATCCCCATGTCCATCGGCGTGCAGACCGACATGTGCACCCCGGCCCTGGCGCGCTTCGGCTCCGATGCCCTGCGCGAGGAATTCCTGCGTCCGGCCATCAGTGGCGAGCAGGTGGGCTGCATCGGCGTTTCCGAAGTCGGTGCCGGTTCCGATGTCGCCGGGCTCAAGACCCATGCGCGCAAGGACGGTGACGACTATGTGATCAATGGCAGCAAGATGTGGATCACCAATTCACCGAGCGCCGACTTTATCTGCCTGCTGGCCAACACCTCGGACGACAAGCCGCACGTCAACAAGTCGCTGATCATGGTGCCGATGAACAGCCCGGGCATCAGCCTCAGCCCGCACCTGGACAAACTCGGCATGCGCAGCTCGGAAACCGCGCAGATCTTCTTCGACAACGTCCGCGTGCCCCAGCGCAACCGCATCGGCCAGGAAGGTGCGGGGTTCATGATGCAGATGCTGCAGTTCCAGGAGGAACGGCTGTTCGGCGCGGCGAACATGATCAAGGGCCTGGAGTACTGCGTCGACAGCACCATTGCCTACTGCAAGGAACGCCAGACCTTCGGCAGCCCGCTGCTCGACAACCAGGTAATCCACTTCCGCCTCGCCGAACTGTCCACCGAGATCGAATGCCTGCGGGCGCTGGTCTACCAGGCCACCGAGCAATACACCAGGGGCCAGGACGTCACCCGCCTGGCCTCCATGGCCAAGCTCAAGGCCGGGCGACTGGGCCGCGAGGTCACCGACGCTTGCCTGCAATACTGGGGCGGCATGGGCTACATGTGGGACAACCCGGTGGCCCGGGCCTATCGCGATGTGCGGCTGGTGTCGATCGGCGGCGGTGCCGACGAAATCATGCTCGGCATCATCTGCAAGCTGATGGGCATCCTGCCGGGGAAAAAACGATGAGCGCCCTGCCCGTCTGCCAGACCCTGGGCCTGGAAACCCACAACGGTGTGTTGCATATCACCCTCGACCGCCCGGACAGTCGCAATGCCATGAGCCTGCAGATGGTCGCCGAACTGCGTGCGGTAATGGCCGCCGTGCGCGACGATCGCGCGGTGCGAGCGTTGGTGCTGTGCGGAGCCGGCGGGCATTTCTGCTCCGGTGGCGATATAAGGGACATGGTCCAGGCCCGCGCCCAGGGAGCCCAGGCCTATCAGGAACTGAACCGGGCGTTCGGCGCCCTGCTGGAAGAAACCCAGCAGCAACCGCAGGTGGTGATCGCCGTATTGCAAGGCGCCGTACTCGGCGGCGGCTTCGGCCTGGCCTGTGTCAGCGACATCGCGATTGCCGCGCACACCGCGCAATTCGGCCTGCCGGAAACCAGTCTGGGCTTGTTGCCGGCGCAGATCGCGCCCTTTGTGGTCCGACGCATCGGCCTGACCCAGGCCCGTCGCCTGGCCTTGACCGCAGCACGCTTTGACGGCGAAGAGGCCGGACGCCTGGGGCTGGTGCATTTTGTCGAGCACGATGCCCAGGGCCTGGCCGAGCGTCTCGGCGAGGTGCTCGGCCAGGTACTGCGCTGTGCGCCGCAAGCCAATGCCGCGACCAAGGCCCTGCTGCTGGACGAACAGCCGCTGGGGCCGTTGCTCGATCAGGCGGCCCGGCGCTTCGGCGAAGCGGTGACCGGAGCCGAAGGCACCGAGGGGACGCAGGCCTTCATGCAAAAACGCCAACCGAACTGGGCGACTGAAAGCGATCCCCTGCAGGAGCCGGCTTGCCGGCGATGAGGCCAGCAGGCCCTGCATCGACCGGTCGGCCGCCATCGCCGGCAAGTCGGTGCCTACAAGGGTTGGCACCATTACCGACACAGAACCAAAGGACCCAGCCAATGCCCGCCTTTCACAAGATCCTGATCGCCAACCGTGGCGAAATCGCCTGCCGGGTGATCCGCACGGCCAAGGCACAGGGCTATCGGACCGTCGCGGTGTTCAGCGAGGCCGATGCCGGCGCCCGCCATGTGCAGCTGGCCGATGAAGCCGTGTGCATCGGTGCGTCCCAGGTCGCGCAGTCCTACCTCGATAGCGCCGCCCTGCTCGACGCCGCCCGCCGCTGCGGAGCCGACGCCATTCACCCCGGCTATGGCTTTCTCTCGGAGAACGCCGCCTTTGCCCGCGCCTGCCAGGACGTCGGCATCATCTTTATCGGCCCCAGCCCCGAAGCCATCGACCTGATGGGCAACAAGCGCCGCTCGAAAATCGCCATGCTTGCCGCTGGCGTACCCTGTATCGCCGGCTACCAGGGCGCCGAGCAGGACGACGCGACCCTTGCCCGCGAAGCCACACGCATCGGCTACCCGTTGATGATCAAGGCCAGTGCCGGTGGCGGCGGGCGCGGCATGCGCCTGGTCGACGACCCCGCGCAGCTGCTCGCACAACTGCGCACCGCCCGCTCCGAGGCGCTGCACGCCTTTGGCTACGACGAGTTGATCCTCGAACAGGCGCTGATCGAACCGCGCCATGTGGAAATACAGTTGTTCGGCGACCAGTACGGCAACCTGCTGTACCTCGGCGAGCGCGATTGCTCGATCCAGCGCCGGCACCAGAAGATCATCGAGGAAGCACCCTGCCCGGTGATGACCGGAACGCTGCGCCAGGCCATGGGCGAAGCAGCCTTGCAGGCCGGACGCGCGGTGAACTACGTGGGGGCCGGGACCGTGGAGTTCCTGCTGGACGCCCGTGGCCGTTTCTACTTCCTGGAAATGAACACACGCCTGCAGGTAGAGCACCCGGTCACCGAGCTGATCACCGGCCTCGACCTGGTGGCCTGGCAGCTCGATGTCGCGGCGGGACTGCCGCTGCCCTTGCGCCAGGAGCAGATCATGCTCCAGGGACATGCCATCGAAGTGCGCCTGTATGCCGAAGATCCGACCCGCGACTTCCTGCCGCAAACCGGGCAGCTGCTGGGCTGGGAACCGGATTTGGCGGGCGGCGTGCGGGTCGACCACGGTCTGCTCGAAGGCCAGGACATCAGCCCGTTCTACGATCCGCTGCTGGGCAAGCTGATCGCCCACGGCGCGACCCGCGAAGAGGCCCGGCGCAAGCTCTTGCGAGCGGTCGAGGACTGTGTCCTGCTCGGCCTGGCCAGCAACCAGCGCCTGCTGGCCAACCTGCTCGGGCACCCGACGTTTGTCGCCGGTGATTTCAGCACCGCGTTTATCGGCGAGCACTTCAGCGCCGATCCGAGCCTGCAAGCCTATCAGCCATCCAGTGCCGAACTGGCGCTGGCGGCGGTGCTGTTCCATGAGGCACGGGCGGCGCGCCATGCCGGCCGCCTCGCCAACTGGCGCAACGGCCCCGGCGTTCCCCGGCACTATCGCCTCGGCCTGGGCGAGACCACGGTCGATCTGCAACTGCTGGTCAGCCCCAATACCCCACTGCGGGTCCGCCATGCCGACCGGGAAATCGAAGTCCGCGTGCTGGAGCGCGACAGCCGCTGGGTGACGGTCGAGCTGGATGGCATACAGCGCCGGCACGCCTATCGCCTGGAGGACGAGCAGCTGTGGCTGTTCACCCGTCCTGGCAGCCTGCATCTGCGGGATCTGAGCCTGGCTCCGGTGGAAAACCGGGGCACGGCCAGTTCCGGCACGGTGAAGGCGCCCATGGACGGCGCGATTGTCGAGGTATTGGTCAGCGAAGGCAGCCAGGTGCGCAAAGGCCAACTGCTGATGGTGCTCGAAGCGATGAAGATGGAACATCCGCTGAAGGCCGCGATCGATGGCGTGGTGCGCCGCGTACAGGCGGGCCGGGGCGACCAGGTGAAAAACCGGCAGATACTGCTGGTCGTGGAATAAGCACCCCGAGCGCCATAAGAAAACTCGCCGGGCGGCGATCAGGCAGTTTTCACAGAGAGCCTAGGCGGATGCGTTGGCTTTGGCTACGCTGAGCCGACTAGGATGCTGTCTTCGGAGCTCGAGATGCCGCACTGGCTGGTGATTGATCTGGAAGCCACGACGGATGACGGGGGCTGGCCGCTGGCGGAGATGGAAATCATCGAGATCGGTGCGACCCTGGTCAACCGCGAGGGCCGCGAGCTGGACCACTTCCAGCGTTTCGTACGGCCCCTGCGCAGGCCGCTGCTGACGTCATTTTGCCGCGAACTGACGCATATCACCCAGGCCAACATCGACGGCGCCGCGCCGCTGGCGCAGGTCTGGGAAGGATTCGAGCGCTGGCTCGGCCAACATCGGGAGCGCCTGGAAGGCTGGGCCAGCTGGGGCGACTATGACCGTCGGCAACTGGAACAGGATTGGCGTCTCCTGCAGTTGAACAGCCTGTTGAGCCAGATCCCCCACGCCAACCTCAAACAGCGTTTCGCCAAGGCCCGCAAGCTGCAAAAACCCCTGGGCCTGAACGGCGCCCTGCAACTGGCGGGCATGCAGTTCAGTGGACAGCAGCACCGGGCGCTGGAAGATGCGCGCAATACCGCGCGGTTGTTGCCGCTGAGCCTCATGTTGCCCCTGTAGGAGCCGGCTTGCCGGCGATTGCAATCCATCAGGCGACACGATGTCGACGCCCGGATAGTGATCGCCGGCAAGCCGGCTCCTACAGAATGCGGGCGAAGTCGTCTTTTCAACGCGTGACGAGGCAAAACCGCTTCGGCATACTGATCGGCCAAATTTTCCAGCTCATTTCGAGGAATCGCCCATGTTTAAAGTCAACGAGTACTTCGACGGCACCGTCAAGTCGATTGCCTTCGCACAAGCCGAAGGCGCGGCCACCATCGGCGTCATGGCTCCGGGCGAATACGAGTTCGGCACCGCCCAGCGTGAAATCATGCACGTGGTGTCCGGCGCCCTGACCGTCAGGCTGCCCGACAGCAGCGACTGGGAAACCTTCGCCAGCGGCAGCCAGTTCAATGTACCGGCCAACAGCAAGTTCCAACTGAAAGTCGCCGTGGAAACCGCTTACCTGTGCGAATACCGCTGAGTCAGGCGGCAGTACCAGAACGGCGCCTGCGGGCGCCGTTTTTTATGGGGTGGACTCAGCACCTGCGCTATCCGCCGGAGCTTTATCGGCTACGGCCAACAGCCGCGCTACCTGGTCGGTTACTTGTAGGGTCACGTAATCACTGCACCACGCCTCCGCCGTCAACAACCCCGCTTTGCCGAACATTGAACTGCAACGCCGCCAGGCGCGCATACAGCGGATTACTGGCGATCAACTGGGCGTGGGTGCCAATGGCAACCAGCTTGCCCTGGTCCATCACCGCGATCCGGTCGGCGTTCTGTACCGTGGCCAGGCGGTGGGCGATCACCAGGGTGGTGCGGCCCTGCATCAGGCTGGGCAGGGCTTGCTGGATCAGGTGTTCGCTCTGGGCATCGAGGGCGCTGGTGGCTTCGTCCAGCAGCAGGATCGGCGCATCCACCAGCAACGCCCGGGCAATCGCCAGGCGTTGGCGCTGGCCGCCGGACAGGCCGAGGCCACCATCACCCAGGTGGGTCTGGTAACCGTCCGGCATCTGCAGGATGAAGTCATGGGCATGGGCGATCCGCGCCGCCTCGCGGACCTGCTCGTCGCTGGCCGTCGGGTTGCCATAGCGGATGTTCTCCTCGACGCTGCCGAAAAACAGCGCCGGGCTTTGCGACACCAGGGCAAAACAGCGGCGCAGATCGAGCGGGTCGAGCTGGGTCAGGGCTTGTCCGTCGAGCAGCAGGCGACCCTGTTGCGGGTCATAGAAACGCAGCAGCAGGTCGAACAGGGTCGACTTGCCCGCCCCCGACGGTCCCACCAGCGCCAGGGTTTCACCGGCCTTGACGGTCAGGTCGAGGCCGTCGATGGCGTAGCTGTCAGGGCGTGACGGGTAGCTGAACCGCAGGTTCTCCAGCACCAGATCACCGCTGACCCGGTCGGCCAGTCGTACCCCGCCGTTGGCCGGTGCGGTGATGTCGTTGCTCGCCTGCAGCAGCTCGCCGATGCGCTCCGCCGCGCCCGCCGCCCGTTGCAGTTCGCCGATCACTTCGCTGAGGGTGCCGAAGGCGCTACCGACGATCAGGCTGTAGAAGACAAAGGCCGCCAGTTCACCGCCGGAGATCTTCCCGGCGATCACATCCATCCCTCCGACCCAGAGCATGACGCCCACCGCGCCGAGCACCAGCACGATCACCAGGGTGATCAGCCAGGCCCGCTGGACAATACGCTTGCGCGCGGTCTGGAAAGCCTCCTCGACGGTCACCGCAAAGCGCTTCTCGTCCTGTACCTGGTGGTTGTAGGCCTGCACGGTCTTGATCTGGCCGAGGGTTTCGGACACATAGCTGCCGACATCGGCGATACGGTCCTGGCTCAGGCGCGACAGGCTGCGTACCCGCCGCCCGAAGATCAGGATCGGCGCCAGCACCAGCGGCAAGGCGACCACCACGATACTGGTCAGCTTGGGGTTGGTAATGAACAGCAGCACCACGCCGCCGATGACCATCAGCGCGTTGCGCAGGAACAACGACAGGGAGGAACCGATCACCGATTGCAGCAAGGTGGTGTCGGCGGTCAGTCGCGACTGGATTTCCGAGCTGCGGTTGTTCTCGTAGAACCCCGGATGCAGGTAGATCAAGTGATTGAAAACCTGCCGGCGAATATCGGCCACCACCCGCTCGCCGATCCACGACACCAGGTAGAAGCGCGCGAACGTACCGACCGCCAGCCCCAGCACCAACAGGAGGAACAGGCCGATGGACTGGTTGAGCAGGTGCGGCGACTGGGTCATGAAGCCCTTGTCCACCAACAGGCGGATGCCCTGGCCCATGGACAAGGTGATGCCGGCGGTGACGATCAACGCCAGCAAGGCACCGATGGCCTGCCAGCGATAAGGGGCGACAAAACGGCTGGCCAGGCGGATGGCCCGGCGTTGACGAGCTGAAAGCATGGAGGCGGATCCGTGATGGGATAAACAGAGCCTACACCGAAGTTCGAGTGAACTTCTGCAAAACGCAATCAGTCAGGTTAATTATGACCGCAAACGCTAGCGCCTAGAAAAGATCGGTCTAACACCCGGCTGGCGACACTGCGCCATTTCTGTTGCACTGGTCATGCGGCGCTGTGCGACAGGGTTGTGCGGTAGAAGGTTGTCACAACCTGGTCATGCCGCGGTTATACACTTGTCAGGCACCTGATGATCAAGCACCTGAATATGGAGACAGGCCATGGACTTGCAACACAGCACTAACCAGATCCCGGTGATTCGTCATCCCAAGCCGGAAACCCTGGGCTGCGCGATTATCGACGCAGCAGGACGCGAAGTTCCGATCACCGAAGAAATGATCCAGGACGCGTGCCGCGAACTGGAACAGCGATTGGTCAAGCCTGTGCAGCAAGACTGATAGCCCGAACTCTTTTATCGACCCGGCCCTGATGCCGGGTTTTTTCTGTCCGGTCGGCTGGTGCAGGTCACGGGCCTCATCGCCGGCAAGCCGGCTCCTACACAGTGCGTGTTGATCCTGACACGACGTCAGACCAGCACGGCGCCCAGGGCCAGGACCAACTGCCGCAACGCCGCGGACTCGCCGTTGATCTTGACCGCCAGCCCTTCGATTTCACGCCGCTCGGGATAGTGCTTGCGCAGCAGGTCGAACGCCACCCGCTGTTCGGCCACATTGCCGGTCAGGCTGCGACGAAAATCCGCGTCGTCGCGGCGCGGGTCGTACACCGCGCGGCAGATCATCGCCATGGCCCAGGCGGGATCGCTGTCGGCATTGAGGGTGATTTGCGCCAATGCCGGCTCGGGCAACAGGTCATCGAGGCTGACCACCGGTGCCTGGTCGATAAAGGCACAATAGGCCTGGTAGATCTGCGCCGTGCCGCGCTGCTTGCCGTCGAGGCTGTAGCCGCCGATATGCGGCGAACCGAGCACGCAGAGTTCCGCCAGCTCGACATCCACCTGGGGCTCGGCTTCCCACACATCGAGCACCGCCTGCAGGTCTTCGCGCTCCAGCAGGACATCGCGCAGGGCGGCGTTATCCACCACCGGGCCACGGGCGGCATTGATCAGCCAGGTACCGGGCCTGAGTCGCTCCAGCCGTTGACGATCGAGCAGGTGCCAGGTCGACAGCGCCCCGGAACGGGTCAGGGGTGTATGCAGGCTGATCACGTCACACTGCTCGATAATCTGCTCCAGGTCGACATAGTCACCGCCTTCGACCGCCTGGCGTGGCGGATCACAGACCAGCACTTTCCAGCCCAGGCCGCGCAGGACCTTGATCAGGCGCCCGCCGACTTCGCCCGCACCGATCACGCCATAGGTACGTCGGGCCAGTTCGGCGCCCTCGATCTCGGCCAGGGTCAGGAGGCTGCCCAGCACGTAGTCGACCACGCCACGGGCATTGCAGCCGGGGGCGCTGGACCAGTGGATGCCGGCCTCCTGGAAATACTCCAGGTCAAGGTGATCGGTACCGATGGTGCAAGTGCCGACAAACCGCACCGCGCTGCCTTCGAGCAGTTCGCGGCTGACCGGAGTCACCGAGCGCACCAGCAGCACGTCCGCCCCGGCCACCGCCGCGCGATCGATGGCACGCCCCGGCAGGCGGCGGATCTCGCCGAAACCGGCAAAAAAGGCATCGATCAGGGGGATATTCTCGTCGGCAACAATCAGCATGGCAGGCTCCTTTCGCGGACCCGCAGTGTGGCGCAGATCGCCAGCCGCGGCCAGTCGGCGATTGGTGTCCGGCACAGAAAGCCCACGCCCCACGCGCGGCGCCTTACAAATACGCTACAACAGGAAAATTCCTGACCCTTGCGTCAATGCGTAGAATGCGCGGTTTTCTCGGCAACACTTGGATACATCAACGGTGAGCAACGTCTCTACGTCCCCCGACGCCCTCCCTCTCAGCCGCCCGGCGCGGGTGCGCCTGGAAGTACGCAACCTGCTGGGACTGGCCCTGCCGATCATCATTGCCCAACTGGCGCATACCGCCATGGGCTTTGTCGACGCGGTCATGGCCGGGCGCGTCGGCCCCCGGGACCTGGCGGCCGTGGCGCTGGGCAATTCGATCTGGGTACCGGTGTTCCTGCTGATGACCGGCATCCTGCTGGCGACCACGCCGAAAGTCGCCCAGCGCCATGGTGCCGGCACTCCGGCCGAGATCGGCCCGCTGGTGCGCCAGGCCCTGTGGCTGGCGCTGGTGGTGGGCCTCGGCGCGGGCGTGATCCTCTACAACGCCGAGCCGGTGCTGCACCTGATGAAGGTCGATCCGCAACTGATCGGCCCGTGCATGGACTACCTGCGCGGCATCGGCACCGGCCTGCCGACCGTGGCGCTCTACCATGTGCTGCGCTGCTGCAGCGACGGCATGGGCCGCACCCGCCCGAGCATGGTCCTGGGCCTGTGCGGGCTGGCCTTGAATATCCCGCTGAACTACATCTTCATCTACGGCCATCTCGGCGTGCCGGCCCTGGGCGGCCCCGGTTGCGGCTGGGCCACGGCGATCGTGATGTGGGTGATGCTGTTCGGCATGGCCGGCTGGGTGCGCTGGGCCAAGGTCTATCAGCCGAGCCAGCTGTTCAGCCATTTCGAATGGCCGCAATGGCCGGTGATCAAGCGCCTGCTGGGCATCGGCCTGCCCATCGGCATCGCGGTCTTCGCCGAGTCGAGCATCTTCGCGGTGATCGCCCTGCTGATCGGCAGCCTCGGCGCCCATGTGGTGGCCGGGCATCAGATCGCCCTGAACATGAGCGGGCTGGTGTTCATGGTCCCCTACTCCATCGGCATGGCCATCACCGTGCGCGTCGGCCAGGCGCTGGGACGTGAACAGCCCCGTGAAGCGCGTTTCACCGCCGGGGTCGGAGTGGCCACGGCGCTGGTCTACGGCTGTATTTCCGCCGGCCTGATGCTGTTGTTGCGCGAACCTATCGCGACGATCTACACCCGCGATCCGGTGGTGATCCAGGTGGCGAGCATGCTGATTGTGTATGCCGCGCTTTTCCAGTTTTCGGACGTGATCCAGGTCACCGCCGCCGGGGCGTTGCGCGGCTACCAGGACACTCGGGTGACCATGATCCTGACCCTGTTCGCCTATTGGGGAATCGGCCTGCCGGTGGGTTACATCCTCGGCTTGACCGACTGGCTCGGTGCGCCACGTGGCCCCAGCGGGCTATGGATAGGATTGATCGTCGGGCTGTCGTGCGCGGCGGTGATGCTGTCGATCCGCCTGGCACGCAGTGCGCGCAAGCGGATCCGGATACACGCGGCGCGGCTCCCGCAAACCCTGTAGGAGCCGGCTTGTGTGGGAGGGGGCTTGCCCCCGAAGAAGCCCTTGAGCCTTGCGGCGCCTGTCCGGACGCAATCGCCGGCAAGCCGGCTCCTACAGGTTATGGCCGTTTAGTCGAGTTTCTTGCGGATCCAGTACAGGTAGGTACCGGCTTCTTCCCGTTGCTCCACCAACTGGTGGTCGAGAAACACGCAGAACTTGGGGATATCGCGACGGGTCGACGGATCGGTGGCAATCACCTTGAGCAGGCCGCCGGGCTGCAGGTCGCGGATATGCTGGTGCAGCATCATCACCGGCTCGGGGCAGTTGAGGCCGGTGGCGTCTAGGGTGCCGTCAACGCTTGGGTCGTGGGGCTGGGTCATACTTCACTCCTGAAACCGGTTCGCTATTATCGCGGCTTTTTCACATCCAGTCGACGTAGATGGCAGGTCACTTCCTCACGGTCGTGATACAGCTGCTTGCAGCCGATCGCCACCTTGATGCCACGGGCCTTGAAGCCTTCCTCGATACGCTCCAGCAGGCGCCGGACCTCGGCATAACGCTGCTTCATCGGCAACTTGAGGTTGACCACCGCTTCGCGGCAATGGCCCTCGCCGATCCAGGTTTCCAGCAACGCGGCGTTGCGCGCCGGCTTTTCGACGATGTCGCAGACCATCCAGTCCACCGGCTGTTTCGGCTTGAAGGTAAAGCCGTCGGCCATCAGGTGCTGGACCAGGCCGGTGTCCATCAGGCTTTCGGCCATCGGGCCGTTGTCGATGGCGGTCACCAGCATGCCGCGATTGACCAGTTGCCAGGTCCAGCCGCCGGGAGCCGCGCCGAGGTCGACGCCGGTCATGTCGCCATTGAGCCGCTCTTCCCACTGATCGCGGGGAATGAAGTGATGCCAGGCTTCTTCCAGCTTGAGGGTCGAGCGGCTCGGCGCATCCTTGGGAAACTTCAGGCGCGGGATGCCCATCGGCCACATCGCCGAATTGTCCGCGCCGGCCATGCCCAGGAAGACTTCCCGACCGCTCTTGAAGGTCAGCAGCAGGCGCGGCTTGTCGGCATCCTCCACCAGCTTGCCGGCCTGGGTCAGGGCCTTGCGCAACGGGCCTTCGAATTTCTTGCAGAAATTCGACAGTTCCTTGCCGTCGTTGGTATCGACCACTTCCAGCCAGAGGCTGCCGCAGAGCGGAAACGTCGCCAATTGGGCGAGGATCACGCTGATACGGTCGGTTTCCGGCAAGTCGATGAAACTGCCCCGGGCCCACTGGCGTGGGAAGATCAGGTCGGCAAAATGCAGGCCGGCCATCAGCCGCGCGGCGCCATCGTCCTCGGTGCAGACGAATTCGGCATAGGCGCTGCTGGCCTTGGCCTTGGCGTAACCGGCGACATTCAGGTTCGCGGCATGCTCGGAAATCTCGGAACAGACTTCACCTTCGAAGCCTGGCCGGCAGTGCATAAAGAGGGTGTTCACAAAAAATTCCTGGGCTGGGCGGCGGTGACGAGAAGGCTTGAACGGATCCCGCAGACTCTCCGGCCTCATCGCCGGCAAGCCGGCTCCTACAAGTGAAGCCAAGCCTGTCACGAAAACCCGCGCATGATAGCCGAGTTCGGAACCTTGGACTGCCCCATAGAGTCCAGTGATTAGCCAGATCCCCCGAACGGAGCTAGATTCAAGGCTCTGCTCGTTCCACCCGGCCCGTGCCGTGCGGGCCTCAAGGAGTCATTTCATGTCATCCCTCGATAGCCTGAAAACCCTTAAAACCCTGGATGTAGGCGCCAAGACCTACCACTACTTCAGCCTGCCGCAAGCCGCCCGCTCACTCGGCGACCTGGACAAACTGCCGATGTCGCTCAAGGTGCTGCTGGAAAACCTGCTGCGCTGGGAGGACGGCAAGACCGTCACCGGCGCCGACCTCAAGGCCATCGCCGCCTGGCTCAAGACACGCGGTTCCGACCGGGAAATCCAGTACCGGCCGGCCCGGGTCCTGATGCAGGACTTCACCGGCGTGCCCGCGGTGGTCGACCTGGCCGCCATGCGTGCCGCCATGGCCAGGGCCGGTGGCGATCCGCAGCGGATCAACCCGCTGTCCCCGGTCGACCTGGTGATCGATCACTCGGTAATGGTCGACAAGTTCGCCACCGCGGCGGCCTTCGGCCAGAACGTCGATATCGAGATGGAGCGCAACGGTGAACGCTACGCCTTCCTCCGCTGGGGCCAGAGCGCCTTCGACAACTTCAGCGTGGTGCCGCCGGGCACCGGCATCTGCCATCAGGTCAACCTCGAATACCTGGGGCGCACGGTCTGGACCAGGGACGAGGACGGCCGCACCTATGCCTTCCCCGACACCCTGGTCGGCACCGACTCCCACACCACCATGATCAACGGCCTCGGCGTGCTCGGCTGGGGCGTCGGCGGCATCGAGGCGGAAGCGGCGATGCTCGGCCAGCCGGTGTCGATGCTGATTCCCGAAGTGATCGGCTTCAAGCTCACCGGCAAGCTCAAGGAAGGCATCACCGCCACCGACCTGGTGCTGACGGTCACGCAGATGCTGCGCAAGAAAGGCGTGGTCGGCAAATTCGTCGAGTTCTATGGCGATGGCCTGGCCGAACTGCCCCTGGCGGACCGCGCGACCATTGCCAACATGGCGCCGGAGTACGGCGCCACCTGCGGTTTCTTCCCGGTGGACGAGGTCACCCTCGACTATCTGCGCCTGTCCGGCCGGCCGGCGGCGACCGTGGAACTGGTCGAGGCCTACAGCAAGGCCCAGGGGCTCTGGCGCCTGCCGGGCAAGGAGCCGCTGTTCAGCGACAGCCTGGCACTCGACATGGGCAGCGTCGAGGCCAGCCTGGCCGGGCCGAAACGCCCGCAGGACCGGGTCTCGCTGCCGAATGTCGCCCAGGCCTTCAACGACTTCATCGGCTTGCAGCTCAAACCCGCCAGCAAGGAGGAAGGTCGCCTGGAAAGCGAAGGCGGAGGCGGTGTCGCCGTCGGCAATGCGGATCAGGTCGGCGGTGTCGACTACAGCTATGAAGGCCATACCTACCGCCTGAAGGATGGCGCGGTGGTGATTGCCGCCATTACCTCCTGCACCAACACCTCCAATCCGAGCGTGATGATGGCCGCCGGGCTGGTGGCGAAGAAGGCCGTGGAAAAAGGCCTGAAGCGCCAACCATGGGTCAAGAGCTCGCTCGCCCCCGGTTCCAAGGTGGTCACCGACTACTACAAGGCCGCCGGCCTCACCCGCTACCTCGATGAGCTGGGTTTTGCCCTGGTGGGTTACGGCTGTACCACCTGCATAGGCAACTCCGGGCCGCTGCCGGAACCGATCGAGAAGGCTATCCAGCAATCGGACCTGACCGTCGCCTCGGTGCTGTCCGGCAACCGCAACTTCGAAGGCCGGGTGCATCCGCTGGTCAAGACCAACTGGCTGGCCTCGCCACCGCTGGTGGTGGCCTACGCCCTGGCGGGCAGCGTGCGTATCGATATCAGCCGCGACCCGCTGGGTACCGGCACCGATGGTAAGCCGGTGTACCTGCGCGATATCTGGCCGAGCCAGAAGGAAATCGCCGACGCCGTGGCCCAGGTCGATACCGCGATGTTCCACAAGGAGTACGCCGAAGTGTTTGCCGGTGACGCCCAGTGGCAGGCGATCGAAGTCCCCCAGGCGGCCACCTATGTCTGGCAGAAAGACTCGACCTATATTCAGCACCCGCCGTTCTTCGACGATATCACCGGTCCGCTGCCGGTGGTCGAGGACATCCACGGCGCCCGGGTGCTGGCGCTGCTGGGCGACTCGGTGACCACCGACCATATCTCCCCCGCCGGCAATATCAAGGCCGACAGCCCCGCCGGCCGCTACCTGCGCGAACAGGGCGTGGAACCGCGGGACTTCAACTCCTACGGCTCACGACGCGGCAACCATGAAGTGATGATGCGCGGCACCTTCGCCAATATCCGCATCCGTAATGAAATGCTCGGCGGCGAGGAAGGCGGCAATACCCTGCACGTCCCTTCGGGGGAAAAACTGGCGATCTACGATGCCGCCATGCGTTACCAGACCGAAGGCACGCCGCTGGTGGTGATTGCCGGCCAGGAATACGGCACCGGCTCCAGCCGCGACTGGGCGGCCAAGGGCACCAACCTGCTCGGGGTCAAGGCGGTGATCGCCGAGAGCTTCGAGCGTATCCACCGCTCCAACCTGGTGGGCATGGGTGTGCTGCCGCTGCAATTCAAGCTCGATCAGAACCGCAAGAGCCTGAAGCTCACCGGTAAGGAAACCCTGAGTATCGGGGGTTTGAGCGGAGTTGAATTGCAACCGCGGATGAACCTGCCGCTGACCCTGACCCGTGAGGACGGCAGCCAGGAAAAGATCGACGTGTTATGTCGGATCGACACGCTTAACGAAGTGGAATACTTCAAGGCCGGGGGCATCCTGCACTATGTATTGCGGCAACTGATTGCTTCTTGATGGGCGCCTGTCATGTAGCGTGAATACGCACCGGCACTGGCCGGTGCGTATTCCTAAGTATGTTGATTGCAATCCTTGTCTTTAACTCCTGAATATTGATCTTACAAGCAACCAAACAGTTTCCCTCCCCTGTTGGTTTTTTTCTCACGCGCACAAGTAACACGACACGAACCTCCCCACCTTCAACTAAAATCAAACAAATCCTAAGATGGAGAAAACACGCCACAACCAGAACAAGAGAACGCATATGGATATGGTTTCAATACAACGCGAACATAAAATTTTGAAAACCGATAAAAGCCAGGAGGCTTCGCAACCACAACTCGAACCCGGACCGTCGGCACAGGAATACACCGCACAAAGCTGCCTTGCCGCCGCAGAAGCCTCGTTTCTGTCGATAGTCGACCAGGCTGGCATAACGGGCGGTCTTTCAGCATCGCTCAATGATGTCGTCAACTCAGTATTGCTTATCGAGAAAGATGAATATAGCCAGCCCTCGGCCACTCTTCGCACACTGCTGGACAAGACAGACAGTTATCTCACCCACGCCTTCGGGTTATTCAAGACGGAGAACAACCTGCCGGATGACTTCCTGTCCGATGATCAGTACGCAGGTCCGAAGAGTTATTGGGCCGACATCAGCCAGCCGCTGATCGGGATCGCCAACCGGGCCCGGGTCCTGTTGGCCGACGCGGCAGAAAACAGTTCACGTCCCCTGCCTGACGGACGCCTCTACACCGCGAACAACGTCGAGGTCTCCTGGTACTCCTCGGCGCGCAACAATCTCCTGTATTCATCGCGGGAAGCGTTCATGGATGCCGTCGATGCCGCCACTACCCACGGTAACTACCGGGAACACTATCTGCTGTTCAGTGACTGGATCAGCAAAAACCTGGGCAGTATCGACAAAAGTCCCTTCAAGAGCGAAAAAGACCTGCTGTTGCGTTGCCTGCGTTTTCTCGAACGTGCGGACGTGCAAACTTTCTCTGCCAGGCTGCTCAAGGAAATGCTGCCTGAATACGCCAGCCAGATCGGCACCCGAAGCGACTTGCGATTGACCGCCTATGCCATGGCCCGCTGGTCGTACGATGATACCCTGGCGCCTTTTCACATCGACAGCGAACTCTGGTCGGTTGACCCGGAAAATATCGAGGGTGCTGGAAACAGGCGATCGGACAATGTGCTGACCCTACCGATCCCCGAGGGCTCGGAGCAGGTGGACATGCATTTCGCACTGGGACTTCAGCGCATTGCCCTGGACGCTCATGCCGGAGGCCTGAGGCAGGTCGAAAGCACGCTAAAGGCGCTCTCGGAGCCAGACGAGGAATCGATTTTCTCCATCCTTCCCCAGGACCCTTGTGCCAGCGTGCTGAGTCAGGAAAAACTGCGTGCCCTGGCCAATGAACGCTGGGGCCGGATTCACCGTATTACCGAGGCACTCTACCCTTATGCCTTCTATCCTTACGTAGCCACGCACCACGATACGACTGGGATAAGGCCGACGCCATTGATGGCGCTGAAACACGTATCGACCATCGATGACGCCACCCTGGCACTCTCATCTCTCTGTCGTAAAGCGGATCTCCACGCCCTCCTGTCAGATTTCACCGGCATACAGATCCAATCGGCCGAAGGGGCCTGGGATATTCTTCGTCGACTGGTGCACAGTCTGGCTGCACCCGCGGTGGTTATTGCAGACAACGGACTGTCCCCGATACCGGCATTTATTGCACCCTGGGTAGCCGCTCATCCGCAAACGGATTTGCTGGAACTGGTTTTCCGCAGCACCCTGCTGACACGACAGTACATTCCCGCCAGTGCCTGGCTACCCGGGGCCGAACAACCGAGACCTGCCGAGATCCCTTTTCCGGAGACTCTGCTCCTTCTGGAGGATCCAGACGCGACGTTCGCGGCCAATCAACAACAACTGCTGGATGCCATTGAAGAAACCACCTCGACACCGGCATTCGCCTCACGCCTGCTCGACAAGATCGGCCTGAGTGCCGCCTTTATCCAGGCACTGCCGGCATGGAACACGTTCGAACACTACCAACTGCTGCAAGGCTTGCCGACATTCCGTGAATGGACCGCGAAAATGACCCAGGCCCCCGCAACGGCGACGCCGGGCGAGCAAGCCTACCTGCTGGTGGAAGCGCTGCTGAATATCGCCTGGCCGGCGGTGAACGACCTGTGGCAGCTGGGCCCCGAGCTCACCAGCACCGCCCCGGATGCCGAGGTCCAGACCTGGGGGCAACTCAAGGAGCGCTTGCTTGCGCCCATCCATGAACGCCTCATGCACAAGACAGTGACCGACCGGCAAGGACACGCCACCTTTCTCGCGGGTCTTCTGCTGCAACGCGCACGCCCGGAACTGTTCCTGCGGGACAGCGACGGCCTGACCCTGAATTATCAAAGTGATCCTGCCGCCATCACCCTGCGTTGGGCCGCAAGACTGCTGAACGAAATCAATCCCCGCGCCTCGATGGCCTTTTCGGTCGCCGAAGTGGTGACAATGGCCAGGGATATCGCCAGGCAGAGCGGCATCGATATCGACTCGCAGGACATGCACGACGCCGAGAGGGTCTTTCCAGCCAAGGGGCCGGCGCAGAATCCACTCAGTGAGTTGAGCGGGCTGATCCTGGGCGAACAGACCGCAGCTACCGCGCGTGCCTGGGGTTATGAAAACGCCATGGAGTGGCTCAACCTGACCAAGGAAGCAGAAGAGCGAAACCAGGCCCATCTGCTGTCGGTGAAACATGAGCAGGCACCGGACCTGCGCACCATGGCCAGCGTACAACTCTGGGCCCTGGGAACTGATCCCGACGCGCGCTTCGGGGATCAGGACATCAGCACCCTGGACGCCTTCCTCTGCGGTATGAACATGGTGCGATACGACTTTTTCATTGCCCAGAGAAACGCACTTCTCGAAAAATTCACGGCCGACTCTACCGACTACAGAAAGAGATACCACCCCGTTATAAAGTCGCAACTTGAATTTCTCTTTCAAGGCCTGCCGCTGCAAAAACTGCATACCCTCAATACCGGACGCTGGCGCATTCTCGCCCCCTCGTCACGCAACTCATTGTTCTACAAGGCCGGCACATTGGCCGTCGTCGAACTCGAGCCACTGCTGGGCAAGCCAAGCCAGTTCCTGGATATCCTCAAGTCGGATAACGGGTTGGGGGCCAGCTGGATCGATATCTGGAGCCGCTCCGCGATGCTGCTGCCCAAGCCGGCCTCGGCCGGAGGCAGGCTGGTAAGGTCCGGGATTCCTGCCGGTGTCGGACTGGAAGCCGGTGAATGGCACGCCGGGTTGAACGCAGCCAGACTTTGTCCAAGCGATCCGGGCAGCACAGCCCGGCAGATAATAGACAAGCTGGTCCAACCCATATGGGATACGCCTATGGTATGGGAGGTCGATTATTCCAAGGAGCAAAATACCCTGCCGCCGCGCAATCGGGGAGAACGCTTCAGCCTCCTGTCGCTTATCCCCTTCTACGACTACTTTGCCAAACCCGCCGCCGAGCGCAGCAACGAAGACCACCTGGGCCTTACGCTGGAGATCGCACTCACCGCCCTGCCTGGAGCCAAAGGCGTGGGCTCCGCCATCAAGACATTGGGCACGGCGGTTCGAGCAGGCCTGCAAACGTCCCTCGGCCAAGGGTTGAAAAGCCAGGTTCTTTCCATCGGCCAGCACGCACTCACCACCGCGGCGGGACAGACTGTCCGCAGAACCACCCTCGGGGGGTTGTGGCAGACCCTGAATAATGTAGGCCGTGGCGTCAGCGCCGGCCTGGCGGACCGGGCCTTCCGCCAAGGCCTGCGCAAAAGCGGCCTGCAACTGACTTATGCCGTTGGCGAGAGTATTTTTTCCGCTTCGCCCCTTCCCCTGTACAGCCCACGGACACTTGTCCGTGCGGTCAACAAGCTCTGGCATAACGTACGCAGTAGCGCAGGACAGGCCATGGATGTGCTGAACAACGCCAGGCAGGCGTTCAAGCAGCAACTTGACTCGGCAGGAAGCCATATCGCCGGCAGGTTCCAGCAGCACAACGGCTGTCCGCCACCTGTTCTTCGCATCCCCCGTGCGACCAGGCTTGCATTCGACAAAATGCTGTCGATTCGAACACTAGGCTGCATTCCTCTCAAGGATACGCGACCTGTCAGGTCCATTCCCAAACTCGATTTCTTCCTGGGCTCAGACACCCCGGAAATCCTGGTAAAACGGATACCGGAGACAAACTCCGTCGAAGTGCACGCAGCCTATAAAAAGAAGACCAATAGTCAGTCAGAGGCTGTGTTCACGCAAAAATTCCTGGTGCAGAGTCCGGACGAAAGCTGGAGCATTGCTGTCCGTGATCGGGATAACAACTGGGCGGCGCTCACTCCCAGACAACTCATTCATTACCATGAAAAGATAGAAAGCCTCCTTCCAAGCTCTGCGCTGCGCAATAAATTCTATCTGCACATGCAAGGTGACACGCTTCAATCACCCTCATGGAAAAAACTGCATGAGACAGCCTTACAGGAAGCACAAGCACCTACGATTTCAAGACTTAAACGCCCAGCGCCGGAAAGCCCCGATTCGCCGCCCGCGACAACGCGACATTTCGCTAGCGTTCCTCATTGTCCAGGTTTGAAAAGCCAGGAAATTCCAAGATCGGAGTGGAGCGAGTTCATGTACAAGTACATGGGTCGTGATAAATACGCCGCTATTCGCGGAAGTGGCTACGGTACTGCCTTGCACATGCACCTGCCGGTCACCCGGCAAAGTCCGTTGGGTGACTTTACCCGGACCGATTACGGCATCTATGTAACCGACCTGGCACCGGGCAGCCTCCCGCACGAGAAACTTTCCCAGAGTATCTTTGGCAAGTTGCACGGTCGCACGCAACAGAAAGCCCGAGCCTCGCATTATTTCGAACTGAGAACTTCCGAACTGCCGGAAGGTTGGACCTTGCACAAGATCTCCGGCCTGGGGCTCTCGGGTGACAATATCTTCCTGATCAAAGGTCCTGCCGAAAATGGCCTCTTGCCGGACCTGCCCTTGAAAGGCTCGAAATTCAAGGAGCCCCTGAAGATCGTAGCAAGTCACGGCAAATATCCGCCTCCCGCACAACCGTAGTCTCTTTCGAGCGTCGTTGAAAAAACACCGGCCCCGCCGGTGTTTTTTCATTAGCCAGGCGCTCTGGGACGCACGTTATAATCGCCCGCCCATACGACCACGTTGCTCTCCAACGACTCGAGGACCCTGCATGTCTGCGCTGCCCTGGGCCTACCTGGCCCTGCTTTCCCTTGGTTATGCCCTGGCCTTGAGCGTGGGCCATCTGGGCGTGCCCAGCCTGATCGCCCTGGCCCTGCTGCTGGCTACGGGCGCCGCGGCATTCCAGCAACGCAATCGCCCGGTTCGCTACCTCGGCCACGGCCTGTTCCTTCTGGTCGCCATCGGCCTGGCCCTGCACGGGCTGCCGGGCTTCCAGAACGGCCGGATGATCAGCGCGGTGCGCCTCACCCCGGACGCCGTGCCGTTCACGATGTACCTCAATCTGGATAAACCGTTGATCGGCTTCTGGCTGCTGCTGGTCTGCCCGTGGCTGGTCAGGCGCCGCTCGCCGGCACGGGTGCTGGGCACCACGGCGATTGCCGGGACCGTGACGTCGCTGCTGGCCCTCGGCGGCGCCGTCACCCTGGGCATCGTCGGCTGGGCACCGAAATGGCCGGAACAGGGCTGGCTGTGGCTGCTGAACAACCTGCTGCTGGTGAGCCTGGTCGAGGAAGTGCTGTTTCGCGGCTATATCCAGGGCGGCCTGAGCCGCTGCTTCAGATCCCTGCCCCGGGGCGAAACCCTGGCGTTGCTGGGCGCCGCGCTGATCTTCGGCCTGACGCACCTGGGCGCCGGTTGGCAATGGGTGTTACTGGCGACACTGGCGGGTGTCGGCTATGGTCTGGCCTACCGTTTTGGCGGTTTGGCGGCGGCCATCGCCACCCATGTCGCGCTTAATACACTGCACTTCGTATTCTTTACTTATCCGATGTTGCAACCGTGATAAATGGAACGGAAGTACCCAATGGGTACTTTTGTTCGGTTAAACCGTAAACGGAAAACTGAACGCGTTAACTTCACGCGTGTTCGACTCGTATTCAAGGACGAGTACGAGTACGCAAGGGGCAAAATGTGAACCGGCGCTGAAAGTTGAAAAATATATTCAATATTTCCCCTGCCTTGCCGAAAACCTGTCAAAGCCTTGCGGATTGAAAAACCATGCGTAACAACCAACCCATTACCCAACGCGAACGCACCTTTCCCGCTCAGCAACGGTTGATTTCCACTACCGACGCCAAAGGCGTGATCACCTACTGCAACGACGCCTTCGTCGAAATCAGTGGGTTCTCCCGCGAAGAACTGATCCGCGCACCGCACAATCTGGTGCGACACCCGGACGTTCCGGCGGCGGTGTTTGCGCACATGTGGAATACCCTGAAACAAGGCCTGCCATGGATGGGCATTGTCAAGAACCGCTGCAAGAACGGTGACCACTACTGGGTCAACGCCTATGTGACGCCCGTTTTCGAAGGCAACCAGGTGATTGGCTATGAATCGGTGCGGGTCAAGCCCACCGCCGAACAGATCCGCCGTGCCGAAGCGCTGTACCAGCGCATCAACCAGGGCAAGTCGGCCATTCCGCAGCGCGACAAGTGGCTGCCGGTGATGCAGGACTGGCTGCCGTTCATCCTGGTCAGCCAGGTAAGCTTCCTGATCGGCGTCTGGCTCAACTCCCACTGGGGCTTCGGCCTCGCCGCCGCCGTCTCGGTACCGTTGGGCCTGCTCGGCCTGAGCTGGCAGCAACGCGGTCTCAAGCGCCTGCTGCGCCTGGCCGAACAGACCACCTCGGACCCGCTGATCGCGCAGATGTACACCGACAGCCGGGGTGCCCAGGCGCGCCTGGAAATGTCCATCCTCAGCCAGGAAGCCCGCCTGAAGACCTGCCTGACCCGTCTGCAGGATACCGCCGAGCACCTGAATGCCCAGGCCCGGCAGTCCGACGAACTGGCCCAGAAGAGTTCCAGTGGCCTGGACCGCCAGCGCCAGGAAACCGAGCAGGTGGCCACCGCCGTCAACCAGATGGCCGCCACCACCCAGGAAGTCGCCAGCCATGTCCAGCGCACGGCCGACGCCACCCAGGAAGCCAATCGCCTGACCCGTCGCGGCCGCGATATCGCCGGGGAAACCCGCGAAGCCATCGAGCGCCTGTCGGTGGTGGTCGGTGAAACCGGCGGCACCGTGACCCAGCTGGCCAAGGACAGCGACGAAATCGGCGGCGTGGTCGATGTGATCAAGGGTATCGCCGACCAGACCAACCTGCTGGCCTTGAACGCCGCGATCGAAGCGGCCCGCGCCGGGGAGATGGGCCGTGGCTTCGCGGTGGTGGCCGACGAGGTGCGCCAGCTGGCGCAACGCACCAGCGAATCCACCGGGCAGATCCACGCCCTGATCGCCAAGCTGCAACAGACCGCCGGTACCGCCGTGCAAACCATGGACGCCGGCCACCGCCAGGCCCAGGAAGGTGTGGCCCGTGTGCTGGAGGCCGATGCCGCGCTGGTGGGCATCAGCGAGGCGGTGGCCAATATCACCGACATGACCACCCAGATCGCCGCCGCCACCGAGGAACAGAGTTCCGTGGCCGAAGAGATCAGCCGCAATATCAGCACCATTGCGCAACTGGCCGACCAGACTTCGGAGCAGGCGCACAATTCGGCACAATTGAGTGAAGAGTTGACCCATACGGCCAATACGCAGTACTCCCTGGTGGAGCGCTTTAATCGCTGACAGCGCAATAGGCAACATAACAAACCCGATGACTGATAATCATCGGGTTTTTTATTGGGCAAATAAAATCAGAAACTTTTCTTTTTCATAAGTAAGAATTTTCCCTATATATACAAACTTAAAACTTACATATATCGAACAAACAAACTTACTTGCGCAAAACTCTTGACATCCAATCGAACTTACTATTCGTTGATGCCTTGGCACTATATCGCACAGACAGTTACCTTTCATTCAAGACTTGAATGCCTTATTTGCCAGATAAGCACGCGACGACACACAACACCGGCAATAAACGCCGACGTGTCCGAGTGTGAAAACGACTGACAACACTCAATTAGATTACAGGGATATCCTTATGAAGGATTTAGCGAACGCTCCACAGTCTCGCCTCATGAACCAGGGTCTTATTGCCCCGTCTGTCAAACAAGCAGCTCCGGAAGACGGACTGTTGCAGACAAATGACCTCGATTACCCGGTCGCCGTTTCCCTTCCAACTTGGCCCAACGCGACACACGAGGACGTCTATCAGCTCACTTGGAACAACGCGCTGATCGGCGAGCCCATGCAGCCTCCATCCACCCCACAACCTGGAGATATCTTGTACGCAGAAATTCCCGTCACAGTGCTATCCACCGAAGGTACCTACCAACTCGGCTACAGAGTTACGACATTTCCAGGCACAACGCCCCATTTATCCCAGACAACCTCCATTATCATCGACCGCACCCCACCCGGCGGCACACTGCTCGCCGCCCCGATCCTCCCGGCGCTGGCCCAGGACGGCCTGACCAACAGCGAGCTGATCGAACTGGGCAACCAGCTCACCGCCACCATCCCCGGTTACTTCGATATGAAATGGGGCGATGTCATCCAGAGCTACTGGGGTGAACGGTCCGGCCCCGCGTACACGGTACAGCCCGATGAACCCGGGACCGACAAAGTGCAGATCACCGTCGAGCGCGGCTTCCTCGAACAACTGGGCAACGGCGACTTCCCCGTCAGCTACAGCGTCCGCGACCGGGCCGGCAATACCTCGGTGCGTTCGCAGCCGGTCACCCTCAAGCTGCAGTTGCAGCAACTGCCGGCCAACCTGCCGGCCCCGGTTGCCTTGCAGATCGAGGACGGCCAGGTGCACGATGTACACGCCCGCATCGGCGTGAAAATCGCCGTGCCCCGCTACGAGCATGTCGCCATTGGCGACGAGATCCGGGTGTTCTGGAACGGCGAGCAAGCCTCCGGCCGGCGTGTCGTCAGTGCCCATGAGCTGGAAAAACCCCTGCTGCTGAACGTGATGGTGCGCTACCTGGCCATCTCGCGCCATGGCGACGGTCCGGCCAAGGTGCACTACCAGGTGTGCCGCAATGGCGAGGTCTTCACGTCCCCGGACCTGGAACTCGAGGTTTTTTTGCAATTACCCGGGCCCCAGGACCCGACGCCGCAGACGGTGGTCAACGAAGCACTGGCCGCACCGGTGATCAAGGGCAAGAACCCCAACGCCCGGACGCTGGACAACTACCTCGACGAGGACCACGCACAGCTGTCGGCCGACGCTGTCATCGCCTGGCGCGACGCCTTCCGGGCCGGTGACCGGATCAATCTGTTCTGGGGCAAGTCGACGCAGCCGCTGGTACGCCCGATTACCCAGCAGGATGTCGACAGCGGTTGCTACCTGGTCATCAATGTCCCGAACAGCCTGATTACCGAACAGGGCTGCGGAGTGGACATCTGCGTACAGTACACCGTGACCCGCGAGGGCAACCCGAACACCTCCTATTCGCCCAAGCAGTCGGTGGCCGTGATCTTCCAGATGCAGCTGCCGGGTGGTTCGGCGGGGTTGCTGGAACCGGTGTTCAGGGGGGCCAACGTGCTCAACGTGGTCGACCCGCGCCGGGACCCGGAGGGCACCGTGGTGCATGTGACGCCGTATCGCAACATGAAGGCCGGCGACCGCATCGTCCTGCAGTTCTTCGGCTTCGATGCCCTGACGGGGGGCAGCGAGATCGTTGAAGCGCAATTCACCGCCGAGCGGCTGGTGACCGACCACGAGATCCGCCACGGCGTTCGCTTCCGGGTGCCGCTGGCACGCCTGATGGCCGTCGAGCACGGGCGTGGCCGGGCGCGCTACGAGGTCATCAGCGAGCTGGGACGGATCACTTCGTTGCCGGCCGACGTCTATATCTCATCGCGTGCGACCGTGACGGTGCGCTGATCCCCAGCCATAAAAAAACCCTCGACGAAGGATCGTCGAGGGTTCCGCAGAACGCCGGGGCAGTGCTGCCCGGCCATCAGAAACCGTAGCGCATACCGATATTCACACCCCAGGGCTGCTCGATGTGCTCGCCCTTCATGTAGTCGAAGTTCGCATGCAGTTGCAGGTTCTTCGACAAAGCCGCCGAGACCCCGACGCCCAGTTCGGCACGGGTCCCGAACAGGTTGTTGTCAAAGGACACATCGTTGACCTTCACCGTATTGCCCCTGCGGGAGAACTCATGGACCATCGCCGCGCGCAGATAAGGCTGCAACAGGCCGCCATCGCTGAGTTCCAGGTTGCGTCCCAGCGTCGCGCCCGCCTTGCCGAGCACGGACAGCGTATGGTCGTTCTTCGCCCGCAGGCCATTGTCCAGGGTATAGCTGTCACCCTTGACGTTGACCGTGGACAGCTGGGCGTAGGGTTCGACAAACATCGAGTCCTGCAACCTGATGTGCTTGCCGAACTCCAGTGAACCGCCATAGGCAAAGTTGTCATAGCTGCCCTTGGCCTTGACGCCATTGGTCATCGAGACATCCGCCTTGTTGCGAAAGCGGTTCAGCTTGGCCACCGCATCCAGGTAGTAGCCCTCTTCCGTCAACCAGGTGCCGTAGGCCCCGACATAACCGCTGTCGACCTTGCCGGCAGTACCGCGGCTCAGGCTCAGGTCGGACTCGCTATGACCGGCCATGACCCCGACCAACAGTTGCCCATTGCCCACCGGTACGGGCAGGTCGACCCCGAGCGACAAGCCTTTCTGGCGTTGCTTGTAGGCAAACCCGGCGTCCGCGCTGACGTTGTACTGGTTGCCATAACCGCGAATCCAGCCACCACCCTCGCCACTGCTACGTATCTCGCCCATCCGATTGCGCAAGGTCGCCAGTTCGCCATACCAGACGGTCGGCCCGACACTGAACAGGCCCAGCGCTGCCTGGGTCGAGGGGCTGATGGTCTTGCCGGCGCCAACGATAAACCAGTCATCTCCCTGCTTTTCCAGCTGATAGGAATAGACGCCGATATCGACACTGCCGCCGACCACGTCGAACACGGCACTGCCACCTTCGGTATGCACCACATGCAGCGGGGTGATCTCGGGGGAGTTGGGCTCCAGGCCGGTGTTCTGGATATTCAGCAGGAAGTCGCCATGGGCCTCGCCATTGATGTCCAGCAGATCGCCCGTGTTGTCCAACAGGTTGACATGCATATTGAACATCCCGGTCCCGGACAACTCGCCCAGGGACAGGGTGTAGAACTGCTCGGCCGAGCCCAGGGTCACACTGCCGCCGCCCATGGACAACGACTTGACCTCGGCATCGTCGACCATCGTCCAGTTCGCTCCACTGTTGATGGCCACGCTATTGGTGTTGATCAGGTTACCGGTGAGCTGGGCATTGTTTTGCAGGGTGACATCCAGGCTGCTGGTGTCGTCGGCGACCAGATCGCCGGTGAGCGTGCTGTTATCCGCAGTGAAACCGATAACGCTCGCCTCCTTGACTTCCAACAGATTGCCGTTGCCAGCCAGAAGACGAGAGCCGTTCTGGATGGTGATATTTCCAATCGCAGCCTCTGCGGTTGAAATCGCCGGTCCGGTCAACCCCTCGATCGTGGAGTTGTCAACGACGACATCGGCCGGGGTCGGAATCACGGGGCCTCCTGGCATCGCTGTCCGGCCATGGATCTCCAAGCCTGTCGAACCGCCCTGGACATAACTGTTGTTGGTCATCGTCAACGTAGCACCGAGAATCCGGATACCCAAGCCACCCACACCCGCAAAATCATGTCCGAACACCTGCGTATTATCGAGGCTCAACTGGCCCAGCGCTGCAACCCCTATCCCCATCCCTGCCCCGGAAAGCGTGCTGTCCTTGATACTTGCCCGAGAAGGATCTCTTGAGGTGGACGTGCTCACTGTTTCCACCCGCAAGGCCGCCCCGGTGCTATTGCTGATGTTCCCTCGTTCGATAATGGCTCTGGAGGCCTCCAATGTTATACCTCCATCAACCCGGCCATTATTGATTCTGACCTGACCGGCTTCACTCACACGGATCGAATTCGCCGCTCCTCCTTCAATAATTTCCAGTATCCCTCGGTTCAGGACATTCCACGATTCGACGTTACTTTCGGCGGTCAAAATCTCCCATCTGTTGCTCACCGTTCCTCTCGTCTCATTTTCCACGTCTGTTTGCGCGTGGGCACTGCTCACTTGAAGCCCCAACAAAGTGCCCAGCAACAGGCAAATCTTCCCGGCTATGACATCTGCCTCTCTGGCGCTGGACAATCTGTCTTTCATACAAAACATCACTTCCTTCTCCGACATGAAATAAGAGGTGATCATTGGATGAAAAACATTTGCGCCTTAATATGAAAACAACCAGATAATAATGTAAGAAATATCCCAATCAACATAGGAATCTTCCTTTCGGAAAACTCCTTGGCGACTCTTGCAGAAAGAAAAAATAATTATAGAGCACCTCTTGACACATCCTCGATATGGCGATTACGTGAAACCCAGATAGAGAATTTTCTATCTACGTTTCAAAAATGGCGGCCACCAACAACACCCTCATAACAGCCGCCAAAAACTTAAACAGCCATTATCTTAAGGATTAAAATATGTGTACAAAAAAAAGCTCGCTCATTCTAGATCGGAAAAAATACACGCGATCAATCCCAAAAGAAGCAAGCAAACCTGATGTGGAACTCGCATTCCCCGATGGACTACTGCCGATTTCCGCTCTGAATGAGCCTCTTGCCGTCACATTTGAGTTATGGGCTGACGCCAGCAAGGATCACCAATACAGATTGCTGTGGGAAGGTGAGCCATTTGACGAGTACGTCGATGTTACCGATGACGATCTTGCCAATCCGAATCGTCACTTGAAGTTATATGTTCCGCAAGAATTTCTCGTGGAAAAAAATGACCCTGAGAATCCTACCGATAAAAAATACAAACTCAGCTACGTGATCTATGACAAGGTCAGTATGGAGCCGACACCTTCTTTTGAATATTTACTGGAGATCGACACCACTCGTCCGGGATTGCCAAGCCACGGCCCGATAGCTTTCCCCGTGCAAGCCGATGATGGCCTGACTTCCGCCGAACTGACCGCGATGGGTGACAAACTCGACGTGATTGTCAGCAGCTATAGCACCATTGCCGTGGGCGATATCATTCAGACCTACTGGGGGGATATTGAAGGACCAGCCGAGGTCGTCCAGAAAGAAGACATGAAACCGCGGGAGGTTCCTATTTCCTTCAGTCGGGAATTTCTGGAAGGTGTCGAGTCCGAGGTCGGAAGCGCCGAATCGCCGGTGACCTATATCATCACCGATCGCTCGGGCAACGTTTCGCCTCGCTCCCTGGCTCGCCAGATCAAGTTGCTGTTGGCCGATATCCCCAACGACCTGCCCCTGCCGATCGTCGAACAGGCCAGCCCGGAACAGGGCGGGCTGATCGACTACGATGACGCGCAAAGCGGTGTCACTGTCGATATTCCAAACTATCCGGGGGCAGCACCTGGGAACCGTATTACCGTCTATTGGGGAGATACAAACCCACTGCCCGAAATACCGGTCCAGGAAGGTGATGAAGATAAGGACCCAATCCTTTCCCCGGTCCTTCAATTCGACATTATCAATCAGTTCCCTGAGGCCACCGTCAACGTCAAGTACGAGGTTCGCCATAATGGACAACTGATCGGAACCTCGCAGTCTCTGCCTGTTACTGTCTACCTGACCCTGCCCGTTCCAGAAGAACGCCTTCAGCCTCTGACAATCCAGGGCACCAGCGGCAATCCGAACGGGCAAGACAACCTCATTGACCCGGATGACTACGAACTGGACGCAAGGGCCATCTTCCGCTGGACCAATGGGCTGAGAGTCAACGACTATCTCAACCTTCACTGGGGCCAGCAATCACAGGAACAATGGTATCAAATCACACAGGCCGACTTTAATGCCGGCTCCGACCTCGATATTCCGGTTGAAAACTCGATTATCAAGACCCAAGGTACCGGTGCCGCAATTCCGGTTTACTACACGGTAACACGTGATACAAACCCCAATCCGGCCATGTCACCCACACAATCGGTAATCGTTCGTTCGAAAATGGAACAGCCCGGTGGAGAGATGGGTCTTCAGGAACCGGTATTCACACGTTTATCTGACACAGGCCATATCATTCCGGGGTTGAATCCCGAATATACCCCTGTGCTGATCAGGCCTTATGAAAATATCCGCCTTTACCACGATATCACTCTGACTTTCGAAGGCTTCGATGAAGCAGGCGCTCCTATCGAAGAGGCACGCTATGAAAAAACCGAAACAATCAATCCTACAAACATTGGTACCGGCCTGACCTTTCAAGTCCCACGTGCCAACCTGATGAGTATTTGCGTAGGGCGGGCACAGATTACCTATCGTGTTGAACCACGCCCCGAACATAATCAGGAACCTGCCAACTCTCTTATGGGATCAGCCCCCGTAAAAATGAGTCGTCCTGTCGTAGGATGCGATTACCCCTGGTAACTCACACCATTAATCTTAACTTCAACAGTTAACTTTCTCCGAGCAACTCTCCCTGCATGCGGTCTGCGCGGGAAGGCCGCATGCAAACAAGGAAAAACCATGAACATGACAACCAAAAAAAACTTCCAAACCACTAAAGAATCGCAACCAGAACGGCCCGATATCCCATTGGCACTGGAAGATGGATTACTACCTGTAAGTGCTCTCGACAACCCGTTACCCGTTACCTTCAAGGTATGGAACAATGCTTCGGTCGACGAAACCTATCAATTGCTCAGGGAGGGGCAACTGATAGGTACCAGAGAGTTCATCAAACCCACGGACAGCCCCGGGGATACATTGACACGGGATGTTCCTATCGAACTCCTTGTCGAAGGCAAATATCAACTGGCCTACCGAATTACAGACACCATCAGCCAGGAATTCGTTGATTCCCTCCCCTACCTTCTCGAAATCGACACCACCGCCCCCGGCCATCCCACAACCCTCGGTCCTCTCGATTTCCCGCCACAGGTCAACGACGGCCTCACCTCGGAAGAGCTGACGCAACTGGGCGATGTGCTGCCGGGCACCGTCCACGGCTATAGCGGTTTCGCCATCGGTGACAGGATCCGCACCTTCTGGGGCGATACCGAAGGGCCTGGCGGCAGGGTCGAAGAGGGTGACATAGAGCCCCGGGAGGTGATCATCGAGTTTTCCCGCGCCTTTCTCGAGTCGCTGGGCGATTTCAACGGACCGGTGCTCTACACCGTCACGGATCGGGCCGGCAACCGCTCACAGGACTCGACCGCCACAAACGTTCTCCTGCTGCTCAATGAACCGGTGCTCGACCTGCCCGCGCCAATCATCGATGGCTATGTCGAGCCGATCAGCCACGAACAGGCCCAGGCCGGTATCGAAGTCTGGATCCCCACTTCGGACCTGGTGGAAGACGGCGATCAGATTCTCCTGCACTGGGGCAGCGTGGCTCTGGGTCCCTTCGACCCGGCAACCATCGGCCAGCCGATCATCCTGCGTATCGACGTGGCCTTCGAAACCATCGAACAGGCCGGCGACGGTGACATCCGCCTGGGCTATGAGGTCAGCCGCAACGGTCATGTCGTCGGTTACTCGTTGCCGCTGGATATCGTCGTCAGGGCCAGGCTGCCGGTGCCCGGCGACATGGCGCGACCGATCATTCGCGGCGCCTCGCCCGAGGCCGTGGACAACCTGATCGACGAGAACGACTTCGAACGGGACGCGAGCGCCATCATCGCCTGGAACCCCGCGTTCGTCGAAGGGCAGCTCATCCAGTTGACCTGGGGCGGCCAGGCGATGTTCGAACCGCCCTATCGCATCACCGCAGGCGATGTCAGCGCCGCCCGCGACCTGAACCTGGCGGTGCCCAACAACCGTTTCCGCCCGGTGGGCACCGGCACCGATATACGCGTGCAGTACACCATCACCCAGGCCGGCAATCCGAATACTTCCAGGTCGCCGGAACAAGGCATCATCGTCCGTTCCCGGGATGAACTGCCCGGTGGTCCGAACGGACCGGAAGCCCCGGTCTTCACCGACCTGAACGAGCATGGTGCAATCAATACGATCAACGGCCAGGACGGCGCACCGGTCCATATCGCCCCGTATCTGAACATCAGGCCAGGCGATGTCATCCATTTCCTTTACGAAGGCTTCGACCAACTGGTGGGCGGCAATCCGAAAAACCAGTGGCCATACACGTCCGCTCCACTGACCGAGGAACAGGTTCGCGATGGCTACGACCTGAAGGTGCCGCGCGCGGTGCTGGACAGCAATTGCTATGGCCATGCCGAGGCCACGTTCAGCGTGGAAAGCCTCACCGGCATCGGTCGTTCAAAGCGGCGCAGCGCCTATGTGGATATGCGTGTGTCCGGCAGGTGCCCCGAGGCACGCGGGCAGTGACCACCTGTCTTTTCTCTTTCTGGAGCCTTCATCATGTCTGAATACATCAGCCCAAGAAACCTGGATCAACCGGTGATCCTCAGCGTCAATCCCGCCGGAATCGGTGCCATTGACGTAGCCGACCCGGCAAAACCCCTGCCCGTGCTGGTGGGGCCGTTGGACCTCAAGCCCCTGGATCATATCGACCTGTACTGGGGGGCAATCGCGGACCCCGTCAGCAGCTACGATCACCCGAGGGACGCGCCACCGATCAATGACTTCGTCACCCTGGCGGTGGATACCGGAAACATCGAGTCGGCCAGGGATCCGGTGCCGGTTCGCTATCGCTTCACCCCGTTTCCCGGCAGTACCTCGCAGGACTCCGACATCACCCACATCCGCGTCAAGCTGGAAGCCCCCGGCGGCATCGATATCGATCCGGCCACGCCTTACGAGAACGAAGCCCTGCGCCCGCCCCGGGTGCAGCCGCCAGCCGTGATCGTCGACCCGCAGGGCGTGCGGGTGATCGTCACGCCCTACGAGCAGATGAGCGAAGGCGATCGGATCCGGGTCAGTTGGGCCGAATCGACGGTCGACCACCCTCCGCTGACAGCGGCGGAAGCCGGCATGGAGGTGGTTATCCCGATTCCGCCGCAGATCATCGAGGCCGTCGGCGACTCAAGCAAGCTGCCGGTGCGCTACGAGGTCCATGACGTGGTCGGCAACTGGTCGAAACGCTCGCCCGCCACCGAGGTCGTGGTCAGCATCGGTTGACGCTGAGCCCAATCGCGTCGGTTGCCGCAGGCAGGGCAACCGGCGCTTCAGCCAGCATGCCGGCCGATGAATTCAGCGATCTGCCGCGCCGCCGTGTCCAGGTGCTGCGCATGATTGAAGCCACTGGCCTTCAATGGCTTGAGATCGTGATCGGCAGCTTGCAGCCAGCTCAGTTCGATCCGGGCCGACAGCGCATAGTCCGATACCGCCTGGCGATTGCCCAGGGCGTCGCGCTCACCCTGGACGATCAGCGTCGCTGTCGCGAGCGCGGCCAGGTGCGCCACCCGTGGTTTCTCCGGCTTGCCCGCGGCATAGAACGGGTAGCCCAGGCACACCAGTCCTTGCGCGCCAAGGTCGTCGGCCACCAGGCTGGCCATGCGCCCGCCCATGGACTTGCCGCCAATGAACAGCGGCCCGCCGACCTGCTGCCGGACCTGCTCGTACACCTCGCGCCAGCACTCCAGCAACCGGGCCTGCGGGTTGGGCGGGCGCTTGCCGCCATCCAGGCGTCGCTGGGCCATGTAGGGAAACTCGAAACGCAGCACGTAGATGCCTTCTGCCGCCAGGCGCGCGGCCATGGCGTTCATGAAATCACTGTCCATCGGCGCACCGGCACCGTGGGCGAGGATCAGCGTGGCCACCGGGCCTTTTCCTTCGGCGGCGTTGTACAGCCAGGCCGGATTCTCCGGCCATGGCACCTGGGAACGGGTTGATTGCTGCGTCGACATATGACCTCTCACTTCACTGCCCGCACCGACCGCGGGCCTCTAGATATGTAACGCATCGCTGCGCCGCTTTTCCTGAAAATGAATGCACCTTACCTGCCTGTGCAGACACTGCAAGGCCGGCGCTGCCGACACGGGATGCTTCCCGCGGTCATTTCCAGACGAGTATTGCCATGCTTCAAGACGCCCTTACCCACGCCGAACCACCCACTTCACGTCTCTTGCCAGCCGATCACGCGGACGCACGAGGACCGGGGAACGAGGCTCATCCGCCGCTCAGTCGCACCTTCGCCAGCCTGGACGAAGCTGTCCGGTATGCCCACGGCCAGGCCGCTCTCAAAGGCGCGAAGCGCCAGTCGTCGTTGCTCCTCAAGCATCCGCAGAAGGATGAGTTCAAAGCGACGCAACCGCAGGCCGCCCAACAGGCCTATGTCAATGCGCAAGCCGTCTTCGCGCACGACGCCCGGGGCGTACCGTCGTTGCCAGAAGGCTTTGTCCTCGTCGGCCTTTATGGCCAGGCCGAGGCCAGCCCCGCACAACTGCCGCCCCGGGGAGGCGCACTGTACGAAAACTTCTTCAGTCCCCACGACCTGTTCAGCGGACTGCGCCATGCACGCCGCGCACGTCCTTCGACACCCGGATCGCAACCACCGCCACTGTTTTACGGTACGCCTGACGGTGCACTGCTAGCCTATCAGGCCGACGACAGTGACCTGGAGCAGGCACTGCTGCCCGAAGACGCGGATTGGCAGGCCCGGGCCGCGTACTATGACGAACAACTGTCGAGCGGTGTGCTGCCTACCAGCCAGTTCGTCCGGACCCTCGCCGCCGCCGGCAAGCTGCGGGTGCTGCAGACCAGCCGCCTGTGGAACCGCGCGGGCGAAGTGAACCCGATCAAGTGGACCCCCTTCGCCGATACCACACCCCCTGAACTGGGCCCGGTCTTCCTCTCGGCGGACGATGCCGCCCGCCATGCCCAGCAGATCATCCAGGGAGGCACCGACAAGGAACTCGGTGGGCTGATCTTCCAGCGCGAGGACGGGACCTTTGTCGCCACGCTGCCCACCAGTGGCAGTGGCAGCCGGTTCGACAGTGAGAGCCTGTATCCCGTCACGGCAAGCGGTATCGCCGACTTCCCGCCAGGGCACAGGCTGCATGCCGTGTACCGTGCCAATATCAGCCTGTCGACCATTCAGGAGCAGACCAGCGGTGCCGTGGACGATCAATCGACCGGCACCGAGCAGGAGCGACGCCTCAGGCTGAAAAGCATCACCCCCGATGAGGTGCTCATCGCCCTCCTCCCGCGACTCCGCGGAATAAGGGCGTTTTATGTACTGATGACCGACCAGAACATCATCAAGTACATGCCCAGCGGGTCCGCCGAGGAAGATGACCTGATCCCGCGCCTGCTGCCCGGCAAGGACCTCGGCGACCTCGACCGGATATCACCCAGCGATTTCATCAAGGCCCTGGCAAAGGCCGGAGGACTCTACATCGTCAGCGGCGACAGTTACTGGGGCCCGCCTGGCAAGGCGCCCGAAAACTGGACGCCCTACCCGTCAGGCAAGGCGTCGGCCCCGGCCCTGCCGGCCTTCGGACCGGTGTTCGACACCCCGGACGCCGCCGCCCTGCAGGCCAATCAACGCATCAACGGTCAACACCGGCAACGGCGGATCGGCTTCATCGTCACCGACAGCCACAACCGCTACGTGGCAAGCGAGCCGATCACCACTCGCGCGCCCCTGTTTGCCGCCAACCCGCTGCTGCGTACCGGGCCTGACGGTTCCCTGGTGGCACTGCCCGGTTATCGTCTGGCCGGGCTCTACTACAGCACCGAGCTGTATCCGCAGCGCCTGCCCTGCAAGGACGTCTGGCTGTATCGCAACTTTTTCCTGCCCGATGAACTGCTGGCCGCGCTCACGCTGATCGAAGGTTATCGCCCGACCCCGACCGCGCCTCATCTGCCGCTGTACCTGAGCACCCGCGATGGCGCACAGCTGAAATACATCTCGCGGGACACGACCTTCGACAAGGCGCTGCTCGCCGGTTCGAGCAATCAGCTCAGCTACGCCGAGCGGCTGGTGCAGGGCATCCTCGACCCGCTGGATTTCATTCACGCACTGGCCGAGATCGGCGAACTGAGTGTGCTGCACCCGAGTGAACTGTGGGGCTCGCCCGCTCGGCTCACCGGCGCATGGCGGGCCTATCAGGGGCAGCGCCGACGAGCCCTCGGCCCGGTCTTCGCCACGGCCGACGACGCGGCCCGCCATGCCCATTGGCAGATCGCCCGCCGCCATGACCAGGTTCATGGCGGCGTGATCCTGAAACGCCCCGACGGCCAGTTCGTGGCCACCACGCCGCTGGTTTCCCCTACCGAAATCTTCGATCACACGCTGGTGTTCCCGACCAGCAATGGCCTGCCCCTTGAAGACCATACGATTGTCGGGACCTACAACTCGCGTCTGGGCAGGCTGGATTTCTCCCTGCCGGAGAGCGAAGCCCGCCTGTACCTGAACCTGTTTCCCACCTGGGACATCTACCGGGCAATCAAGGATCGCTCGATTCCATTGCGCTACTTTTCGTGCCAGGACGGCTCGCTGATCCGCTACACCAGCAAGCACTCCCCGGATGAAACCGATCTGTTCAACGTGCTGGCGCCGTCATCGGCCAGCTCGCTGAACCTGATGGACAATCCGACGGAGCAGCGTTTCAAGAGCGGCAAGGACGAGGACAAGGGCACCGTGCCGGCCTTCGCCCGTGAGCTGGTCAAAACCGGGGAACTGCGGGTGCTGGTCGGCGGTCGCGAGATATGGACGAGCCCCGGCAAGGTACTGGCCCTGCGCGACACCGCTGCCGGGCTGCTGGTCGACACCGACCAGGCCTCCATCGCCACCTCCGTGCCCATGTTCAGCCCGGTGTTCATGACGCCGCCGGACGCCGTGCGCCATGCGCTCGCGCAGATGGGCCAGAGAACCGGGCGCAGCTTCGGTTTCATCTTCAGGAAATCCGACAAGGAATATGTCGCGACCGAGGCCATCGCCGACACCCGTTCGAACTTCGAGCGCACGCAGGTACTGCCGCCGCAGATCGCGGTCCTCGCCCTGATCCCCGGCTATGTCGTCGACGGCCTGTATGTCGCGACCGGTAGCCAGCAAGCGCCACCGGACGACCCGGCCTACGCGCATTTCATTTCGGCACGGGACTTCGCCCACGCCATCAAGACCGCCCGTGAAACGGCAATCGTGCCCGGCCACCAGGCTACCACCCGACTGTATCTGTCGACAGTCGACGGCGCCTTGCTGAGCTATGCGGTACCGCTGGTGCCGGACGCGGACGAAGTGATCCGTGGCAGCGTCTTCCACAATGACGGTATCGACACCCAGGGCCAGTTGGAGAACGGCTCGCTGTCAGGCCGCGACTACGTCCGGCGCGTGGCGGCGAGCGGCAAGTTGAGCGTACTGCAGCCCGGTACGCTGTGGCGCCAGAGTGGCCCGGTCACGGCTACCTGGGACGTGTCCGACAGCGTGCCAAGCACCCCGCAGCCTTATGCCCTCAGCCCGCTGTTCGCCCACGCCGACGATGCCGCGTTGCATACCCACGGCAAGCTCGGCCACGGTCGCGGTGCGCTGCTGGTCGACGCGATCTATCGCACCTCCGCCCCCGAGGGCTACGTCACCCTTGAACCTTTCGTCGATGGCCAGGCGATCAAGGTCACCCGCACCCTGGCCGATCTGAAGACCGAGGTGCTGGAAAAAGAACGCCTGGAGCTGACTCTCGGCAGGACATCGCTGGACAGCATTCACTATGCCAAGCCACCGGCCCCTACCCGCTATCAGGTCGACGACAGTCCGCCTGTCGACTTCTTTTCCGTCGAGGACATCTGCTTCGTCACCAAGACTCTGTTGGCCGACAATCTCTTCCTCAATGGCATCTACTACTCCAGCCAGGACGGCGCCCTGTTCAAGTACGAACCCAGGGATTCGAACGCCCAGCGCGGGTTGTGCACACCGCTGGAACCGGACAGCATCAGGAGCCTCACCCCGCCGCAGTTCCGCCTGGTCAATGCGGTCGCCGCCGCCGGCAAGCTGAGCGTGCTGCAAACCAGCCGGCTGTGGCCCACCCCCGGTCCGATCGGTCCCGACTGGGCGCCCGCATGGACACCCACCGAGCGCCGTCCGCGGGCCACGCGGGAGCTCATACCACCGCTGATCAACAGCTTCAATATCGGCGGCGTCGGCGCCACCGACGTGATCGATCCGCAACGTCCCCTACCCGTGGTGATCGCGCCCCTGGACCTGAAACCCAGGGACCGCGTCGACCTGTTCTGGGGCACGCACCCCGATCCCGTCGCCAGCCATACCCAAGGCAGCGAACCCGGCGCCAGCCACCTCACCCTGGGGGTCGACACGCGCTGGATCATGACCGGCGAGGTGACGGTACGCTATGTCCTCACGCCGTTCCCCGGCGGCGCGCCGGAAACCGCCGAGACCAGCCTGCGGGTCAAGCTGGACGTGCCCGGCGCCCCCGATACCCAGTCGGCGACGCCGACCATCAATGACAAGCTGGAATTGCCCGTGGTGATGCCGCCCGGGGTAATCGAGGATCCGGAAGGCGTCAGCGTGGTCATCAAGCGTTATGCGAACATGGCCGCCGGCGATGCCATCGTGGTGTCCTGGCATGGCCGCCTGATGCAACACCCACCGCTGGCCGCGCCCAGCGACGAAGTGGTGGTGCCGATCGATCCCGAGATTATCCGCGAAGCCGGCAACTCCGACGCGATCCTGGTGCGCTACGAGATACGCGATGGGGTCAACAACTGGTCGCGCTGGTCACGCCCGGCATTGGTCGAAGTCGGCATCGGCGATCCGTCCCTGCCAGCACCGGTGGTGCCGCGTGCCCAGGGCATGCAACTGGACCTGGATCAGCTCGATGGCGACGACGTGCAGACCCTGGTCTTGCGCTATGACGACATGAGCAGCGCGCAGAACGTGCGCCTGCTGGTGGAGCGGGAAACCGCCCTCGGCGCGACGCTGCCGGCGTACAATGCGGTCATACCCGGCCACGACAGCGATCCCTTCGTGTCCTTTGCGGTACCCTACGAACAGTTCCCGCTGATCATCCAGGGGCTGGCACGCTTCTACTACTACGTGGAGGCACCCGGACAGCCGTTGCGCCGTTCCAAGAGCCTGTCGCTGAAAATCGTCGGCCAGGCGCTGATCCTCAAGCCGCCACGGGTGCCCGTGGCTGAAGCCAATGGCAACGTGCTCGATCCGACGGCAAGCGGGGTGATCGCGCGGGTGGAACCCTACCCGGTCAGCGCCGTGGGCCAGACGGTGACGCTGGTCTGGATCGGTACGACCGCCAGCGGCATGGAAATCCGTCATGACCAGACCCTGCCGGTCATCGACACGAGCAAGGACATCGATTTCACGATCCCTGATGACAAGGTCAGCGTGCTGGCCGGCGGCTCTGTCGTGGTGCGTTATGAGGTCAAGACCGAAGCCCCGGATCCGCTGGTTTCACAGCCGTTGCTGCTACCGGTCAGCGCGCTGCCGCTGGATCTGCCACGCCCCACCGTGTTGGAGGCCCATGACACCGTGCTGTTCCCGCTGCAGGCGCTCGATGGCGCGACGATCCGGGTCGGCTATGCCATGGAAACCGGCGACAGCATTCAAGCCTACTGGCGGGGCACGCCCGGTAGCGGCACACCGCCGATCGACGCCAAGCCCGGCAATGCCAATGGCAGCGTCGACTTTGCCGTTCCCGCCACCGCTGTCAGCGCCAATATCGGCAAGCGCGTGGAGGTCGGCTATACCGTCATCCGTCGTGGTGTCGCGGCACCGTCGAAAATCCTGCCGCTGGACATACTGCCCATCGCCCACGAGGACCTGTCGCCCCCCTTCGTTCGCGAGGCACCGGACAATCTCCTGCTGGACCTCAACACCTTTGCCGGCGATGCCCATATAGAAGTCAGGAAATGGCCGCATATCCAGATCGGCCAGCGGATCTGGCTGAGGATCGAGGGTACCCTGGTCAACGGCAGGCCCTTCACCCTCGTACTGTGGAACGCGGAGGTGGTCAGCAGTATCTCGGATGTCATCGAAGGCGTGCTCTCACGTACCCACCTCGATCAACTGCGGGACCTGAGCGGCCTGACCTTCACCTTCAAGGTGGCCTTCGACGGCAGCAGCGATGAATCGACCGCCCTGACGTTCCCGCGCCTGTCGTTGACGGTCAGGGCCCGCAAGCGCGTGCCGGAGCTGGTCTTCGATACCAGCCCCGTCAGCCTCGCCGGGAAAATCTACCTGATTCCCTGCCATCCGCTGGTGCTGCCGGCCTTCGGCCCCGGCACGACGATCCAGCGCGCGGCCAGCGGTGGCGTGCCCGCTTATCACTACAGCAGCGATCAACCGGGCATCGCCGTCGTCGACAGCAGCGGCCGGGTCACCGTGCGCGGCAATGGCAAGACCTTTATCCGCGTCAGCGACAGCGCCGGGCAGCGCAAAAGCTACGAGGTCACCGTCAGCGGCGTGGTCCAGTGCTACAACCTGGGCAAAGGCAGCAGCGCCGAGACCCTGCGCAAGGCTCAGGCACAAGGGCTGAGCGTACCCTCGCTGGACGAACTGATCAGCATCCGCACAGCCTACGGCAAACGCTGGCCGCTACAATCGCCACTGCTCCCGAAAACCTGGTCCTCGACCACAAAGACCCTGTTGGGAACGGTGCATGCGGTACTGGACATGACCCTGGACATCATCGAACCGGAGCGCCCCTATATCAAGATCGCCCCTGGCCTGAGCCTGATCTATGAGGCCTGCGGCCTGGGGATCGGTCCGGTACGACTCACCGATTGCAAGTAAGCCAGGAGGAGTACCACCTCTGATCAACCCGCCGGTGGCTACGGGAGCCACCGGCAACTCCCGCCCCATTGACCCCCGTCAATACCACCCGCTGGCTATTTGCCCATGCTTGGCTGGCTTTTAGTCTGCCTATAACTCCAGATCCCGCGAATGCAACAGCGCCGGCCGGGTCTGAACCGTGGATGGGGAACCATGAACACTTCAATCAGTACCGCCTACAACTACAGGGTGGTCCGCCAATTCGCCATTATGACGGTGTTGTGGGGCATCGTCGGGATGGGCCTCGGGGTCTTCCTCGCCGCCCAATTGGTCTGGCCCGAACTCAACTTCAATCTGCCGTGGACCAGCTTCGGTCGTCTGCGTCCACTGCACACCAATGCGGTGATCTTCGCCTTTGGCGGCTGCGCGCTCTTCGCCAGTTCCTACTACTCGGTGCAACGCACCTGCCAGACCCAGCTATTTTCGCCGAAAGTGGCGGCGTTCACCTTCTGGGGCTGGCAACTGGTCATTCTGCTGGCGGCCATCAGCCTGCCGCTGGGCTACACCAGTTCCAAGGAATACGCCGAACTGGAATGGCCGATCGACATCCTGATCACCATCGTCTGGGTGGCCTACGCCTACGTATTCTTCGGCACCGTGATGAAGCGCACCACCAAGCACATCTATGTGGGCAACTGGTTCTTCGGTGCCTTCATCATCACCGTGGCGATCCTGCATATCGTCAACAACCTGGAAATCCCGGTCAGCCTGACCAAGTCCTACTCGGTGTATGCCGGGGCCACCGACGCCATGGTCCAGTGGTGGTACGGGCACAACGCCGTGGGCTTCTTCCTGACCGCCGGTTTCCTCGGGATGATGTACTACTTCGTGCCGAAACAGGCCGAACGCCCGGTATATTCCTATCGCCTGTCCATCGTCCACTTCTGGGCACTGATCACCCTGTACATCTGGGCCGGCCCGCACCACCTGCACTACACCGCCCTGCCGGACTGGGCGCAGTCGCTGGGCATGGTGATGTCGCTGATTCTCCTGGCACCGAGCTGGGGCGGCATGATCAACGGCATGATGACCCTCTCGGGCGCCTGGCATAAGTTGCGCAGCGACCCGATCCTGCGTTTCCTCGTGGTGTCCCTGGCGTTCTACGGCATGTCGACCTTCGAAGGCCCGATGATGGCGATCAAGACCGTCAACGCCCTCTCCCACTACACCGACTGGACCATCGGCCACGTGCATGCCGGCGCCCTGGGCTGGGTGGCGATGATTTCCATCGGCGCGCTGTATCACATGATCCCGAAAGTCTTCGGCCGCACGCAGATGCACAGCCTCGGCCTGATCAACGCGCACTTCTGGCTCGCGACCATCGGCACCGTGCTCTACATCGCCTCGATGTGGGTCAACGGTATCGCCCAGGGCCTGATGTGGCGGGCGGTCAACGAGGACGGCACGCTGACCTACTCCTTCGTCGAAACCCTGGTGGCCAGCCATCCCGGCTTCGTCGTGCGGCTGATCGGCGGGGCGATCTTCCTCAGCGGCATGCTGCTGATGGCCTACAACACCTGGCGCACCGTGCGCGGCGCAGAGCCAGCCACCGTCACCGCCGCCGCGCAGACGGCCTGAGGAGTTCGCCATGAAACACGAAGTGATTGAAAAGAACGTCGGCCTGTTGATGCTGCTGATGGTCTTCGCCGTCAGCATCGGCGGCCTGACCCAGATCGTCCCGCTGTTCTTCCAGGACGTCACCAACAAGCCGGTGGAAGGCATGAAGCCCTACACCGCGCTGCAACTGGAAGGTCGCGATATCTACATCCGCGAAGGCTGCGTCGGTTGCCACTCGCAGATGATCCGGCCGTTCCGCGCCGAGACCGAACGCTACGGACACTACTCGGTGGCCGGCGAAAGCGTCTGGGACCATCCGTTCCTGTGGGGTTCCAAGCGCACCGGGCCGGACCTGGCACGGGTCGGCGGCCGCTACTCGGAAGACTGGCACCGCGCGCACCTGTACAACCCGCGCAACGTGGTCCCGGAGTCGAAGATGCCGGCCTACCCCTGGCTGGTGGCCAACGCCCTGGACAGCAGCCACACCGAAACCAAGCTGCGGGCCATGCGTACCCTCGGCGTGCCCTACACCGACGACGACATCAGCGGCGCGGTCGCCAGCCTCAAGGGCAAGACCGAGATGGACGCGCTGGTCGCCTACCTGCAAGTGCTCGGCACTGCGATCAAGAGCAAGAGGTGAGCCATGGAGATGAGTAGCGGAATGATCCGCGGCCTCGGCACCCTGGTGGTGATGATTGCCTTCGTCGGCCTCGCCATCTGGGTGTTCAACGCCAAGCGCAATCCGGAGTTCGCCCAGGCGCGCATGCTGCCGTTCGCCGACGAGCCCTTGCCCGAAACACCCGAACAAGACCCTGCTACAAGGAGCAACCGGCCATGACCACCTTCTGGAGTACGTACATCTGCGTACTGACCATCGGCAGCTTGATCGGCCTGACCTGGCTGTTGCTCGGCACCCGCAAGGGCGAAACCAAGGGCAGCGTCGACCAGACCATGGGCCACAGCTTCGACGGCATCGAGGAGTACGACAACCCGTTGCCGCAGTGGTGGTTCATGCTGTTCGCCGGGACCCTGGTGTTTGCCGTCGGCTACCTGATCCTCTACCCCGGCCTGGGCAACTGGAAAGGCATCCTGCCCGGCTATGAGAACGGCTGGACCGGCGTGCACGAGTGGGAAAAGGAGATGGACAAGGCCGACGCCAAGTTCGGGCCGATCTTCGCCAGATTCGCCGCCATGCCGGTGGAGGAAGTGGCCAAGGACCCGCAGGCGCTGAAAATGGGCGGTCGCCTGTTCGCCTCCAACTGCGCGGTCTGCCATGGCTCGGACGCCAAGGGCGCCTACGGCTTCCCCAACCTCGCCGACAACATCTGGCGCTGGGGCGGCAGCGCCGAGACGATCAAGACCACCATCATGGGCGGGCGCGTCGCGGCCATGCCGGCCTGGGGCGAAATCCTCGGTGAAGACGGGGTGAAGAACGTCGCCGCCTACGTCCGTCATGACCTGGCCAAGCTGCCGCTGCCACAGGACTCCACGGCGGACCTGGCGGCGGGCCGGCAATCGTTCAGCACCACCTGCATCGCCTGCCATGGTGCCACCGGCCAGGGCAGCCCGATCATGGGGGCTCCGGACCTGACCCAGCCCGCCGGCTTTATCTACGGCAGCAGCCTGGTGCAGTTGCAGCAGACCATCCGCCACGGGCGCCAGGGCCATATGCCGGCCCAGAACGAACTGCTCGGCAACGACAAGGTGCAACTGTTGGCGGCGTACGTATTCAGTCTCTCTCACGGCAGTCAAGGAGAAGATAAGGCTCAATAAATACCGGATATTTCCTGCCGCATCGATCAGGATGCGGCAGTTCCCTGCCTGTACGCGACCAAGTGTCGCACCTCTCTTTTAGTCCGCCTACCCACTCCCGGGAATCGGTACTAAGCTTTGCAAACCTCGATCAATCCGCAACCCCTCGCCTGCCGGTCAGTCCGGGTATCCGCGAGTGCGCGTTTTGACCTTACACCGAGCATGGAAAGGCCGCAGAATCAGCGTCGTAACGTATTGACCCAGGTCATGGCGCGTTGCAATGACCCTACACTTTATCCATACTTGCGGCCGATTTTCACCCCTAATAACTATACCCAAACCGTGGAACCTTAGAATGAGCACAGCAATCAGTCCGACTGCTTATAACTATAAGGTAGTCCGCCAGTTCGCCATCATGACGGTGGTCTGGGGGATCCTTGGCATGGGGCTCGGAGTATTCATCGCCTCTCAATTGGTCTGGCCGGAGCTGAATTTCGGTCTGCCGTGGACGAGTTTTGGACGCCTGCGCCCGTTGCACACCAACCTGGTGATCTTCGCCTTCGGTGGTTGTGCATTGTTTGCCACCTCCTACTACGTGGTGCAGCGTACCTGCCAGGTGCGACTGATCTCCGACAGCCTCGCGGCCTTCCACTTCTGGGGTTGGCAGGCGGTGATCATCGGCGCCATCGTGACCCTGCCACTGGGTTACACCACCACCAAGGAATACGCCGAACTGGAATGGCCGCTGGCTATCCTCCTGGCGATCGTCTGGGTGGTCTACGCGCTGGTGTTCTTCGGCACCATCGTCAAGCGCAAGACCAAGCACATCTATGTCGGCAACTGGTTCTACGGCGCCTTCATCGTCGTCACCGCCATGCTGCACATCGTCAACCACGCCTCCCTGCCGGTGAGTTTCTTCAAGTCCTATTCGGCCTACGCCGGGGCGACGGATGCGATGATCCAGTGGTGGTACGGGCACAACGCGGTGGGCTTCTTCCTGACCACAGGTTTCCTCGGGATGATGTACTACTTCGTGCCGAAACAGGCCGAGCGCCCGATCTACTCCTATCGCCTGTCCATCGTCCACTTCTGGGCACTGATCACCCTGTATATCTGGGCCGGCCCGCACCACCTGCACTACACCGCCCTGCCGGACTGGGCGCAGTCGCTGGGCATGGCCATGTCGATCATCCTCCTGGCACCGAGCTGGGGCGGCATGATCAACGGCATGATGACCCTCTCGGGCGCCTGGCATAAGCTGCGCACCGATCCGATCCTGCGCTTCCTGGTGGTATCCCTGGCGTTCTACGGCATGTCGACCTTCGAAGGGCCGATGATGGCGATCAAGACCGTCAACTCGCTGTCCCACTACACCGACTGGACCATCGGCCACGTTCACGCCGGTGCCCTGGGCTGGGTGGCGATGATTTCCATCGGCGCGATCTACCACATGATTCCCAAGCTGTTCGGGCGTGCGCAGATGCACAGCGTCGGCCTGATCAACACCCACTTCTGGCTCGCGACCATCGGTACCGTGCTCTACATCGCCTCGATGTGGGTCAACGGCATCACCCAGGGCCTGATGTGGCGGGCAATCAACGACGACGGCACCCTGACCTATTCGTTCGTCGAAGCGCTGCAGGCCAGCCACCCCGGCTACATCGTTCGCGCCCTGGGCGGTGCGTTCTTCGCCAGCGGCATGCTGTTCATGGCCTACAACGTGTACCGCACCGTTCGTGCCTCGAACCCGGCTGAAGCTGAAGCCGCCGCTCAGATCGCTGTCGTTGGAGCTCACTGATGAAGCACGAAGTAGTCGAGAAGAATATCGGCCTGCTGGCCTTCTTCATGGTCATCGCCGTCAGTATCGGCGGCCTGACCCAGATCGTTCCGCTGTTCTTCCAGGACGTCACCAACAAGCCGGTCGAAGGCATGAAGCCGCGCTCGGCACTGGAACTGGAAGGCCGTGACATCTACATCGCCAACGGTTGTGTCGGCTGCCACTCGCAGATGATCCGGCCGTTCCGCGCTGAGACCGAACGCTACGGGCACTATTCGGTTGCCGGTGAAAGCGTCTGGGACCACCCGTTCCTGTGGGGTTCCAAGCGTACCGGCCCGGACCTGGCCCGTGTCGGCGGTCGTTACTCCGATGACTGGCACCGCGCGCACCTGTACAACCCGCGCAACGTGGTGCCCGAGTCGAAAATGCCGGCGTACCCGTTCCTCGTGGAAAACAAGCTCGACGGCAAGGACACCGCGAAGAAAATGGAGGTCCTGCGCTCCCTCGGCGTACCTTACACCGACGAAGACATCGCCGGTGCGAAAGACGCCGTGAAGGGCAAGACCGAAATGGACGCGCTGGTGGCCTACTTGCAAGGCCTGGGCACCATCATCAAAAGCAAACGGTGATCTGGATGGATATCGGGATGATTCGTGGCCTGGGCACCGTCGTGGTGATGGTGGCCTTTATCGGCCTGGCGTTGTGGGTATTCAGCCCCAAGCGCAAGTCGGAGTTTGAAGACGCGACCTTGCTGCCTTTCGCGGATGATCCCGAAGCCATCAAGCACGTCGAGCAAGCTTCTAGGAGTAACAAAGAATGACTACGTTCTGGAGTCTGTACGTCACAGTCCTCAGTCTGGGTACCATCTTCGCCCTGACCTGGCTGCTGCTGTCGACCCGCAAGGGCCAGCGCGCCGAGCAGACCGACGAGACGGTCGGCCACTCCTTCGACGGGATCGAGGAGTACGACAATCCGTTGCCGAAGTGGTGGTTCATGCTGTTCGTCGGCACCATCATCTTCGCCCTCGGCTACCTGGCACTGTACCCCGGCCTGGGCAACTGGAAAGGCCTGCTGCCAGGTTATGGTTACCTCGACAACGAGAAGCAGACCCCCTTCGCCAACGGCCAGACCGGCTGGACCGGCGTGCACGAGTGGGAGAAGGAAATGGCCCGTTCGGACGCCAGGTTCGGACCGATCTTCGCCAAGTACGCGGCCATGCCGATCGAGGAAGTGGCCAAGGACCCGCAAGCCCTGAAAATGGGCGGGCGCCTGTTCGCCTCCAACTGCTCGGTCTGCCATGGTTCCGACGCCAAGGGCGCCTATGGCTTCCCCAACCTGACCGACGAAGACTGGCGCTGGGGCGGTGACCCGCAAACCATCAAGACCACCATCATGGGCGGTCGCCACGCGGTGATGCCGGCCTGGGCCGATGTGATCGGCGAGCAGGGCGTGGCCGATGTCGCCGCGTTCGTGCTGACCAATCTCGACGGCCGCAAGCTGCCGGAAGGCGCCAAGGCCGACCCGGCCAACGGGCAGAAGCTCTTCGCCGCCAACTGCGTGGCCTGCCACGGTCCGGAAGGCAAGGGCACCCCGGCCATGGGCGCTCCGAACCTGACGCACCCGGCTGCGTTCATCTACGGTTCGAGCTTCGCGCAACTGCAGCAGACCATCCGTTACGGCCGCCAGGGCCAGATGCCTGCCCAGGAACAGACCCAGGGCAACGACAAGGTCCACTTGCTGGCCGCCTACGTCTACAGCCTGTCCCACGGCGACAACAAGCCCGCGGAATAAATACCCGGCTTGCCGCGACACCCGAGGCCCCGCCCGTGCAGACTGGCGGGGCCTTTTTCATCCGCGGGCGCTCTGCCACGGCAGCAATCGGCCCGTCGCGCCACGCGGTTTCATCTATAGTCAATTGACCTGCATCATGCTTTGTTACATTTGCTACACCATCCAGGCCATTCCCCCAACGCGACCAAAGGTCGCACCCTTGAGCCGGGGTGACAGGCGTATCATTGCGCCACTGCACTACCCTTTCTGATCGCGGTCGGCATGTACTGACCGAGGCATTTTCCCCCAGCCGTGGGATGCAATGATGAGCAACCAGATTCCGGTACACGACGTTACTCCGCCTGCCAAGCACTCGAACGACACCGTCGATCTCTACGCCTCACGCGAAAAAATCTACACCCGGGCCTTCACCGGCCTGTTCCGCAACCTGCGGATGACCGGCGGCGCCGCACTGTTCCTGCTGTATTTCGGCACCGTGTGGCTGGACTGGGGCGGCCACCAGGCGGTCTGGTGGAACCTGCCCGAACGCAAGTTCTTCATCTTCGGCGCGACCTTCTGGCCCCAGGACTTCATCCTGCTCTCGGGCATGCTGATCATCGCCGCCTTCGGCCTGTTCTTCATCACCGTCTACGCCGGACGCGTGTGGTGCGGTTACACCTGCCCGCAAAGCGTCTGGACCTGGATCTTCATGTGGTGCGAAAAGGTCACCGAAGGCGACCGCAACCAGCGCATCAAGCTGGACAAGGCGCCCATGAGCGCCAACAAGTTCCTGCGCAAGTTCGGCAAGCACAGCCTCTGGCTGCTGATCGGCTTCGTCACCGGCATGACCTTTGTCGGCTACTTCTCGCCGATCCGCGAACTGGTCGTCGACTTCTTCACCGGCCAGGCCGATGGCTGGTCGTATTTCTGGGTCGGTTTCTTCACCCTCGCCACCTACGGCAACGCCGGCTGGCTGCGCGAACAGGTGTGCATCTACATGTGCCCCTATGCGCGGTTCCAGAGCGTGATGTTCGACAAGGACACGTTGATCGTCTCCTACGACCCGCGTCGTGGCGAAGGCCGTGGTCCACGCAAGAAAGGCGCCGACTACAAGGCCCAGGGCCTCGGCGACTGCATCGACTGCACGATGTGCGTGCAGGTCTGCCCCACCGGCATCGACATCCGCGACGGCCTGCAGATCGAGTGCATCGGCTGTGCCGCCTGCATCGACGCCTGCGACAGCATCATGGACAAGATGGAATACCCGCGCGGCCTGATCAGCTACACCACCGAGCACAACCTCTCCGGGCAGAAAACCCAAAAGCTGCGTCCGCGCCTGATCGGTTATGCGCTGGTGCTGCTGGCGATGATCAGCCTGCTGGTGACGGCCTTCTTCATGCGTTCGCTGGTGGGCTTCGATGTCAGCAAGGACCGTGTGCTCTACCGCGAGAATGCCGAGGGCCGGATCGAGAACGTCTACAGTCTGAAGATCATGAACAAGGACCAGCGCGACCACACCTACGTCCTCGATGCCAGCGGCCTGCCGGACCTGAAACTGCAAGGACGACGCGAGATCAAGGTACCGGCCGGGGAAATCTTCAGCATGCCGTTCGAACTGTCCAGTGCCCCGGAACAACTGCCGTCAAGTACCAACGAGGTGAAATTCATCCTCCGCGATGCCGATGACGACAGCGTCCATATTGAAGCCAAGAGCCGATTCATCGGCCCGCAAATTCGCTAAGGGAACCCACAATGTCCGTCGCAACCGCCACCAGCCCCTGGTACAAGCACCTCTGGCCCTGGATCATCATCGGCATCCTGGCCTGTTCGGTGACCCTGACCCTGTCGATGGTGACCATCGCGGTGAAGAACCCGGACAACCTGGTCAACGACAACTACTACGAGGCCGGCAAGGGCATCAACCGCTCACTGGACCGCGAGCTGCTGGCCCAGACCCTGAAGATGCGCGCCAACGTGCACCTCGACGAAGTCACCGGCGAAGTCGACCTGCGCCTGAGCGGCGCCAGCCAACCGGCGACGCTGGAACTGAACCTGATCTCGCCGACCCAGCCGCAGAAGGATCGACGCATCACCCTGAACCGCAGCGAGACGGAACAGGGACGTTACATCGGCCAGTTGAGCGACAAGGTCGAAGGCCGGCGTTTCGTCGAACTGCTGGGCGTGCAGGACGACAAGACCTGGCGTATGTTCGAGGAAGAACAGGTCAGCCACGACAAGGACCTGCTATTGGGCGATGAGCCGCTGCAAGGCGCCGAAGACCTCGACAAATAAAAATTGCCCTCTGTGGGAGCCGGCTTGCCGGCGATAGATCTTGAGCCTTGCCTGGCAGCTCAGGACGCCATCGCCGGCAAGCCGGCTCCTACAGGTCATCGACAGTGCCTATGACCACGCCTACCCCCTGCTACCACTGCGCCCTGCCCGTCCCCGCCGGCAGTCGTTTCACCGCGACCGTCCTCGGGGAAACCCGCGAATTCTGCTGCCCCGGCTGCCAGGCCGTGGCCGAAGCCATCGTCGCCGGTGGCCTGGAGCATTACTACAGCCACCGCAGCGAAGCCTCCTCCAATCCCGACGTGCTGCCGGTGCAACTGCCGGACGAACTGGCGTTGTACGACCGCGCCGATGTGCAGCAACCCTTCGTCCACCACGATGGCGAGCTCGTCGAAGCCACCCTGTTGATGGAAGGGATCAGTTGCGCGGCCTGTGGCTGGCTGATCGAAAAACACCTGCGCAACCTGCCGGCCGTGGCCGAGGCGCGGCTGAACCTGTCCAATCATCGACTGCAGGTGCGCTGGATCGACAGCCAACTGGCCCTGAGCACGCTGCTCGCCGAGTTGCGCCAGATCGGCTACGCCGCCCACCCTTATCAACCCGACCGCGCCAGCGAACAGCTGGCCAGTGAAAACCGCAAGTCCTTGCGCCAGTTGGGCCTGGCCGGCCTGCTGTGGTTCCAGGCAATGATGGCGACCATGGCCACCTGGCCGGAATTCAATATCGACCTGAGTCCCGAGCTGCACACCATCCTGCGCTGGGTCGCGCTGTTCCTCACCACCCCGATCGTGTTCTACAGCTGCGCACCGTTCTTTCGTGGTGCCCTGCGTGACCTGCGGACCCGCCACCTGACCATGGACGTCTCGGTCTCGCTGGCCATCGGCAGCGCCTATTGCGCGGGGATCTGGACCTCGATCAGCGGTGTCGGCGAGCTGTATTTCGATGCCGTCGGCATGTTCGCGCTGTTCCTGCTCACCGGTCGTTACCTGGAGCGTCGCGCCCGCGAGCGCACGGCGGCGGCCACCGCACAACTGGTCAACCTGTTGCCGGCCTCCTGCCTGCGCCTGCTGGCGGACGGCCAGAGCGAACGGATCCTGCTCGGCGAACTGCGCCTGGGCGATCATGTGCTGGTGCATCCCGGCGCGGTCCTGCCGGCGGACGGCAGGATTCTCGAAGGCCAGTCGAGCATCGATGAGTCGCTGCTGACCGGGGAATACCTGCCGCAACCACGCACGCCGGGGGATGCCGTCACCGCCGGTACACTGAACGTCGAAGGCGCATTGACGGTCGGGGTCCTGGCCCTCGGCCAGGATACCCGGCTGTCCGCCATCGTCCGCCTGCTGGAGCGCGCCCAGAGCGAGAAACCACGCCTGGCGGAAATCGCCGACCGCGCCTCGCAGTGGTTCCTGCTGCTGTCGCTGATCGCGGCGGCGGCCATCGGCCTGCTCTGGTGGCACCTCGACCCGGACCGGGCGTTCTGGATCGTCCTGGCGATGCTGGTGGCGACCTGCCCATGCGCGCTGTCGCTGGCCACCCCGACAGCGCTGACCGCCGCCACCGGCACCCTGCACAAACTCGGCTTGCTGCTGACCCGTGGCCATGTCCTCGAAGGCCTGAACCAGATCGACACGGTGATTTTCGACAAGACCGGCACCCTGACCGAAGGCCGCCTGGCCTTGCGCACCATCCGCCCGCTGCGGGAGCTGGACAGCGAGCGCTGCCTGGCCCTGGCCGCCGCCCTGGAAAACCGCTCCGAACATCCGATCGCCAAGGCTTTCGGCCGCGCCCCGCAAGCTGCCGAAGATGTCCTCAGCACGCCCGGACGCGGCCTGGAAGGTCGGGTCGGCGAACAGCAACTGCGTATCGGCCAGGCGGCGTTCGTCTGCGCCCTCAGCGGCTGCGCGATCCCGGCGCCACCGGATGCCGCCGGGCAGTGGCTGCTGCTGGGCGACAGCCACGGCGCGCTGGCCTGGTTTGTCCTCGATGACCGCCTGCGCAGCGATGCCCCGGCCTTGCTCGCCGCCTGTCGCGCACGGGGCTGGCGGACACTGCTGCTGTCCGGCGACAGCTCACCGATGGTCGCCAGCGTCGCCGTCGAACTGGACATCGACGAGGCCCGTGGCGGACTGCATCCGGATGCCAAGCTGCAGATCCTGAAACAGCTGCAGCAACAGGGCCACAAGGTGCTGATGCTCGGCGACGGCGTCAACGACGTACCGGTGCTGGCCGCCGCCGATATCAGCGTCGCCATGGGCTCGGCCACGGACCTGGCGAAAACCAGCGCCGATGCGGTGTTGCTGTCCAATCGCCTGGGCGCCCTGGTGCAGGCCTTCGGCCTGGCCCGCCGTACCCGTCGGGTAATCATCGAGAACCTGGTCTGGGCGGCGCTGTACAATGGCCTCATGTTACCGTTCGCCGCCCTCGGCTGGATCACGCCGGTGTGGGCCGCGGTCGGTATGTCCATCAGTTCGTTGACGGTGGTGCTGAATGCCCTGCGCCTGACTCGCCTGCCGAGTACGCCGGCCAGCCACGACCTACCCGATAGCCGCCCGCTGCCGGCCTGAGCCGCGCGGGCCTGGAGCAAAGATGCCAGCTCTCTACGTGATGATCCCGGCGGCACTGCTGATCGTCGCCATCGCCGTCTACATCTTCTTCTGGGCGGTGGACAGCGGCCAATACGACGACCTCGACGGTCCGGCCCACAGCATCCTGTTCGATGACCAGGACCCGAACCACAAGGCCGCCATCGACGAGGCCGACGGGGCTCCCCGCGACCACGACCAACAGGCCCCGCCCCATGCTTGAACTGGCGCCTCTGCTGGTCTCGGCGGTGATTCTCGGCTTGCTCGGCGGCGGCCATTGCCTGGGCATGTGCGGCGGCCTGATGGGCGCCCTGACCCTGGCGATCCCCAAGGAACAACGGGCACGGCGCCTGCGCCTGCTGCTGGCCTATAACCTCGGGCGGGTGCTCAGCTATGCCACCGCCGGCCTGTTGATCGGCCTCGCCGGCTGGGCCGTGGCGAGCAGCCCGGCGGCGATGCTGTTGCGGGTGCTGGCCGGCCTGCTGCTGATCGCCATGGGCCTGTACCTGGCCGGCTGGTGGAGCGGCCTGACCCGCGTGGAAAGCCTCGGACGCGGCCTGTGGCGGCATATCCAGCCCGTCGCCAGCCGCCTCCTGCCGGTGTCGAGCCTGCCCCGGGCCCTGCTGCTCGGAGCCCTGTGGGGCTGGCTGCCCTGCGGCCTGGTCTACAGCACGTTGCTGTGGGCGGCGAGCCAGGGCAATGCCGTCGACAGCGCGCTGTTGATGCTGGCCTTCGGCCTCGGGACCTGGCCGATCCTGCTGGCCACCGGGCTGGCGGCGGAGCGGGTCACCGCCGTGCTGCGCAAGCGCAGCGTACGCCTGGGCGGCGGAGTGCTGGTGATGCTGTTCGGCCTCTGGACCCTACCCGGCCCGCACCAGCACTGGCTGATGGGGCACTGATCGCCTTCCGAACCTGCAGGAGCCGGCTTGCCGGCGATGGCGCCAGAGCGTTCACCACAAGACTCAAGGGCCTCATCGCCGGCAAGCCGGCTCCTACACGGTTCGGTTGCGCCAGCCATAGGCCGCCGTTGATGCAAATCAACATGCCTCCTCGGTCCTCCTCCTAGACTCCGGGCATTGCAGCCAATCCGGGGGAACGCCCGCATGCTCGACGCCATTCGTTGGGACTCTGATCTGATCCACCGCTACGACCTCGCGGGACCGCGCTACACCTCCTATCCCACCGCCGTGCAGTTCAACAGCCAGGTCGGCACCTTCGACCTGCTGCATGCCCTGCGCGACAGTCGCAAGGCCCTGCGGCCCCTGTCGCTATATGTGCATGTGCCGTTCTGCGCGAACATCTGCTACTACTGCGCCTGCAACAAGGTCATCACCAAGGACCGCGGCCGGGCCCTGCCCTATCTGCAGCGCCTGGAACAGGAAATCCAGCTGGTGGCCTGTCACCTGGACCCGAACCAGAAAGTCGAGCAGTTGCATTTCGGTGGCGGCACGCCGACCTTTCTCAGCCACGACGAACTGCGCCAGCTGATGGCCAGCCTGCGCCAGCACTTCAACCTGCTGGACGACGATTCCGGCGACTACGGCATCGAGATCGATCCGCGGGAAGCCGACTGGTCGACCATGGGCCTGCTTCGCGAACTGGGTTTCAACCGGGTCAGTATCGGCCTGCAGGACCTCGACCCGAACGTGCAGCGGGCGGTCAACCGTCTGCAAAGCCTGGAGGAGACCCGGGCAGTGATCGAGGCCGCGCGGACCCTGCAATTCCGTTCGATCAATATCGACCTGATCTACGGCTTGCCCAAGCAGACGCCGGAACACTTTGCGCGCACGGTCGACGAAGTGATCAACCTGCAGCCGGACCGGCTGTCGGTCTTCAACTATGCCCACCTGCCCGAGCGTTTCCTGCCCCAGCGGCGGATCAACAGCCATGAACTGCCGGTCCCGGCCGACAAGCTGGAAATGCTCCATCGCACCATCGAGCAACTCACCGCTGCCGGCTACCGCTATATCGGCATGGACCATTTCGCCCTGCCGGACGACGAACTGGCGATTGCCCAGGAGGAATCAACCCTGCAACGCAATTTCCAGGGCTACACCACCCACGGCCATTGCGACCTGATCGGCCTCGGCGTTTCGGCCATCAGCCAGATCGGCGATCTGTACTGCCAGAACAGCAGCGACCTGAACCAGTACCAGAACACCCTCGCCAGCGCCCAACTGGCCACCAGTCGTGGTCTGCTGTGCAACGCCGACGACCGCCTGCGCCGGGAAGTGATCCAGCAGATCATCTGTAATTTCAGCCTGGAGTTCGCCCGTATCGAAGAGCAGTTCACTATCGACTTCAGGGGCTATTTCGCCGCGCTCTGGCCGCAACTGACGGCCATGGCCGAGGATGGCCTGATCGAGCTGGACAACGAGCAACTCACCGTCCTGCCCGCGGGGCGCCTGCTGGTCCGGTCGGTGTGCATGGTATTCGACGCCTACCTGGAGCAGCAGAATCGCCAGCGGTTTTCCCGGGTGATCTAGGCTCCGGTGGATTATCTCGGTGGGCTTGCCAGCTCTTGCGCCTGCCTCATCCGGTCGCTGTTCAGGCCATCCGCTTCCATGGCCTTGCCCAGGACATCATTGGCCTTCATCAGCGCGGCATTGATGCCACTCATGGCCGAGGTCAGGTTGGAGATCTTGATCTGGGCGATCTGCGGATCCAGGTCCTTGTCGTTATGGATCTTGTCCAGCTCGGCCCGCAACTGCGCCAGTTTCCGTTGCAGGTCGCGAATGTTTTTCAACGCGGACTGGGTCCTGGACGGCAGGTCACTGTCTTCGATATCGGCGTATTCTTCCGAGCCGGAGCCCTTGACCGCTTGCTGCTTGCCCGCTTCGGACAGGTTGACCTTGACCCCTTCGGGTGCCGCCGATTGGTCCTGGTCGATTTCATCAGCCCTGCCGGTATTGCGCAGAATCTGCTCACGGCTCGCCTTGATCGCAGCGGCGGAGGCGTCGTCCATGGTGTCGAAGTTACGGGGGACTTCGGTGATGGCAAACATGGGAAGGGAATTGCCGATGGCAGTCATAGGGGATGCTCCATGCGATGACGAGTTCAGCTTTGTATCGGCCCTGATACGAAAAACCTTAACGAGGGTGCGCCATTTTGGCGCAGGCTGGCCTCAATGGCCCTCACTGGGGTACCCTTACGTCTTATGTGTGTTTTCCCACAAGGATTTAAGAAATGTCTGAGCCCGTGAAATTGCGCGCCCACAGCCAGGCCCATTGCAAGGATTGCAGCCTGGCTCCTCTCTGCCTGCCACTTTCACTGAATCTGGAAGACATGGATGCGCTGGACGAAATCGTAAAACGCGGGCGTCCGCTGAAAAAAGGCGAGTTCCTGTTTCGCCAGGGCGACACCTTCGGCTCCGTCTATGCCGTACGTTCCGGGGCCTTGAAGACCTTCAGCCTGAGCGACAGCGGCGAAGAACAGATCACCGGCTTCCACTTGCCGAGCGAGCTGGTCGGGTTGTCCGGCATGGACACCGAGACCTACCCGGTATCGGCCCAGGCCCTGGAGACCACCTCGGTCTGCGAGATTCCTTTCGAGCGTCTGGATGAACTGGCCCTGCAACTGCCACAACTGCGTCGCCAGTTGATGCGGGTGATGAGCCGGGAAATCCGCGACGACCAGCAGATGATGCTGCTGTTGTCGAAAAAGACCGCCGACGAACGGATCGCCACCTTCCTGGTCAACCTCTCGGCGCGTTTCCGTGCCCGTGGTTTCTCCGCCAACCAGTTTCGCCTGAGCATGTCGCGCAACGAGATCGGCAACTACCTGGGGCTGGCGGTGGAAACCGTGTCCCGGGTGTTCACCCGCTTCCAGGCCAGTGAACTGATCGCCGCCGAAGGCAAGGAAGTGCACATCCTCGACCCGATCCAGCTCTGCGCGCTCGCCGGCGGCTCGCTGGAAGGCTGATCCAGACACCCGTCGCGGGTATACTGGGCGCCTATAGCCCCCAGGACAACGCGACGATGGCCTTCGACAGCTTCGACATCAAATCCCTGATCCGCCCGGTTATCGACTTTCCAAAACCGGGAGTGATCTTCCGCGACATCACGCCGCTGTTTCAGTCGCCGAGGGCGGTCCGGCTGGTGGCCGATACCTTTATCCACCGTTATGTCGAAACCGATTTCACCCATATCGGCGCCATGGATGCCCGCGGTTTCCTGATCGGCTCGATCATCGCCTATCAGTTGAACAAGCCACTGATCCTGTTCCGCAAGCAGGGCAAGTTGCCGGCGGATGTGTTGTCCGAGGGTTATCAGACCGAATACGGCGAAGCCTTCCTCGAAGTCCATGCCGACAGCCTGTGCGAAGGCGACTCGGTACTGATCTTCGATGACCTGATCGCCACCGGCGGCACGCTGATCGCCGCCGCCAACCTGGTACGGCGCATGGGCGCCAAGGTCCTCGAGGCCGCGGCCATCATCGACCTGCCGGAGCTCGGCGGTTCCCAGCGCCTGAACGACATGGGCATTGCGACCTACTGCCTGACCCAATTCTCCCTGTCGGAAAAATAACCCTTCACCGACGGCTCAAAGCCCCATCTGCTTGCTGATGATTTCGTTCATCACTTCGCGGGTGCCGCCGCCGATGGAGAGGATGCGGTTGTCGCGGTACAACCGCTCCACCAGGCTTTCGCGCATATAGCCCAGGCCGCCGAGGATCTGCACCGCATCGTGGGTGATGCGGTCAGCGGTGTCGGTGGCGAAATTCTTCGCCATCGACACCTCCTTGATCACGCTCTGCCCCGCGGCCATCTTCGCCGCCTGGCGGTAGGTGAACTCCCGGGAAACCTCCAGCGCGGTCGCCATCTCCGCCAAGCGATGTCTGATCACCTGGAACTTGCCGATGGGTTTGCCGAAGGCCTCGCGCTGTCCGGCCCATTTCAGGCTTTCTTCCAGTGCCAGTTGCGCAGTCATGTTGGCCATGATCGCCAAGGCCAGGCGCTCACTCTGGAAATTGCCCATGATGCAGGCAAAGCCCATGTTCTCGGCACCGATCAGGTTGCCGGCCGGGACCCGGCAATCATCGAAAAACAGTTCGGCGGTATCCGAGGCCCACCAGCCCATTTTCTTCAGCTGTCGGCCAACCGTGAACCCGGGCGTGCCTTTCTCGATCAGCAACAGGCTGATGCCGCCAAAGCCTGGCGCGCCGGTGCGTACCGCCACGGTGTAGTAGTCGGCACGAATGCCGCTGGTAATGAAGGTCTTGCTGCCGCTGACCCGGTAGCAGTCGCCGTCGCGCACGGCGCGGGTCTGCAGATTGGCGACATCCGAACCGCCGCCGGGTTCGGTCACCGCCAGGGCGCTGATCTTTTCTCCGGCCAGCACGGCCGGCACCACTCGTTCGCGAACCTCGGGACGCGCCCATCTGACAATCGGCGGCAGGCCGATATCCAGGGAACCGAGCCCCGCCACCAGGCCGCCGGAGCCGCAACGCATCAGTTCCTCGCTGGCCGCCACCTTGGCGAACAGGTCGCCTTCGTGACTGCCGCCCAGCGCTTCGGGATAACCGATACCGAGAATGCCCGCCGCACCGGCCTTGAGATAGAGCTCACGGGGAAAACCTTCGGCCTCCTCCCATTGCTCGATGTGCGCAAGGATCTCGCGCTCGACAAAACGCCTGACGCTGTCACGCACCCGTTGGTGGCTGGGATCGAAGTATTCCTGAAAGGCAGACATCGGCAAGCTCCCTGAGAAGACTCCAGGAAACTTACCTAGCGCTTGCTTGGTTTTCAACTCTTATCTGAGAAACGACACCGAGCCTTTTAGGAACTGGGCTCCTACAGCTACCGATCGTTCCCACACTCCGCATGGGCATGCAGCCCGTGACGCTCCGCGTCACAAGAGCGGACGCAGAGCGTCCAGTGAGGCATTCCCACGCCGGAGCGTGGGAACGATCGATGCCTTTGCTGCGCGTGGGAACGATCGATGGTATGGCTTTTCAACCCAACACTTCACTCAGGGGGATGAAGTTCACCCAATCCCCTTCCCCCAGCGTGGTGTCTTCCAGCACTTCCACCAGGCCCTCGGCCCAGGCCGCGCTGCGCAGCACGCCGGAGCTCTGGTTGCGGTAGATGATCGCCCGGCCGTTTTCCAGGCGCCCGCGCAGGTATTCCCGGCGATTACCCGGTTTCGGCCAGACAAACCCGGCCGGCACCCTGAACTGCAGCGGCTGGACTTCCTGGACGCCGAGGCGACGCAGCAGGTAAGGCCGGGCCAACAACGCAAAGGTCACCAGGGTCGACGCCGGATTGCCCGGCAGGCCGATCACCGGCACACCGCGAAAGTGCCCGAAGGTCAGTGGTTTTCCAGGTTTGATCGCCAGCTTCCAGAGATCCAGCTCACCTTCTTCACGCAGGGCGATACCGAGGAAGTCCGCTTCACCGACCGACACTCCGCCAGTGGACAGAATCAGGTCGACATCGCCCAGTTCCGCCAGGCGCTGGCGAGTGGTCGGCAGGTCATCCGGCAGGATGCCGGCATCCACCACTTCGCAGCCCAGGCGCTTGAGCCAGCTGCACAGCAGGACACGGTTGCTGTTGTAGATCTGCCCCGGCCCCAGCTTCCGGCCCGGCTCGATCAGCTCATCGCCGGTCGACAGCACCGCAACCCGGACCTGGCGAATCACCGTCAGTTCGGCGCACCCCAGGGATGCGGCCAGGCCTTGCTCGATCGGCCCCAGACGGGTACCCGCGGCCAGCACCTGTTCGCCGACCGTGGTTTCCTGCCCCTGGGGACGGATGTTCTGTTGCAACACCAGAGGCTCGGTAAAACGCACGCGCTGATCGGCCTGGACCTCGGCGTTTTCCTGCATTTCCACGCAGTCGGCGCCCGCCGGTACCGGTGCTCCGGTAAAGATCCGCGCGCAGGTTCCGGGCAACAGCGGCGCCGGCGCCTGTCCGGCGAAAATCCGCTGGCTGACCGGCAACGGCTCGCCCTGCCAGTCGGCCAGGCGCAAGGCGTAACCGTCCATGGCGCTGTTGGGCCACGGTGGCAGGTCGAGACTGGAAAGCAGGTCTTCGGCCAGCACCCGACCTTCCGTCTCGGCCAGCGGCAGGCGCTGGGTCTCACGGATCGGCGCCGCCTCGGCCAGCGCCAGTAGCCGCGCCAGGGCGATCTCGACCGGGATCAGGGCGCCGCTCTTGCCCGGCTTACCCGCGGGATTCACAAGGGGCCGCCTGTTTCAGGTGAGGAACGAAATTGCACGGGCGATGACGCGAGTCCAGTTGCTCGGCGAGGATCCCGTCCCAGCCGGTACGCACCGCATTGGTCGAGCCCGGCAGGCAGCAGACCAGGGTGCCATTGGCCAGTCCGGCCAGTGCCCGGGACTGCACGGTGGAGGTACCGATATCGGCCACGGAAATCTGCCGGAACAGCTCGCCGAAACCGTCGACCTGCTTGTCCAGCAGGCACGCGACCGCTTCCGGGGTACTGTCACGACCGGTGAAGCCGGTGCCGCCGGTGATCAGCACGACCTGGACCACGTCCTCGGCGATCCAGGTGGCGACTTGCGCGCGGATCCGGTACAGATCATCCTTGAGCAGCACCCGCTCGGCGAGACGATGGCCCGCCGCGGTCAGGCGATCGACGAAGACCTGCCCGGAAGTGTCGGTTTCAAAGGTACGGGTGTCACTGACAGTCAAGACCGCGATGTTCAGCGGTACAAAGGGTGTATCAGCCTTGGCTTTCATAGGCTTCTTGGTCCAGTTGTTATAGGAGAAACAGGCCGGTGTTATATCACAGCGCGGTCTTTCATAAAGGTCGTCATGGCCGCTGTCACAGCCCCCGCTACCGACCCTGTCGAGGCCCGCAATGTCGCTGATCGATGTCTCCATTCTGCTCCTGGCCGGCGGCCGTGGCCAACGCATGGGCGGCCAGGACAAGGGCCTGCTGGAATGGCGGGGCCAACCGCTGATCGCCCACCTGCATGCCAGCGTCCGCTCGCTGACCGACGACCTGATCATTTCCTGCAATCGCAATCCGCAGCGCTACGGGATCTACGCCGACCGCCTGGTCACGGACGACAGCGACGACTTTCCCGGGCCCCTGGCAGGGATTCGCGCCGGGTTGGCGGTGGCTCGTCACTCGCACCTGCTGGTATTGCCTTGCGACGTGCCACAGGTCGATCGCGACCTGCTCCAGGCCATGATCGGAGCGGCCGGCCGGCACCCGCGGCAGCCGCTGATGGTGCGCCAGGGTGAACACTGGGAGCCGTTGCTGTGCGTGATTCCCGTGGCCCTGGCCGGGGCTTTCGACAGCGCCTGGGCGAGTGGCGAACGCAGCCCGCGCAAGGTCCTGCTACCCTTGCACGCACTGCCTCTGCAATGCCCGGCGGACGATCCCCGGCTGGCCAACCTGAATACTCCGCAGTTGCTTCAGCATTGCGACAGCCTGCCGGATGGACACGGGTGAGGAACTTGCTGAAAATACTGTCGTCTCAGTAGTAATCAATCCGAATTTTTTCTGGAGAAGCACCATGACTCAACGGACCCTCGCCGCACTCATGCTGACCATGGGCCTGGCGACCCTCGCCGGCTGTTCATCGCCGACCGTGATCACCCTGAACGACGGGCGTGAAATCCAGGCCGTGGACACTCCTAAATATGATTCCGAATCGGGCTTCTACGAGTTCAAGCAACTGGACGGCAAGAACACCCGCATCAACAAGGATCAGGTGCGTACCGTCAAAGAGCTGTAAGCCTCACGCACGCCCCCCTGCAAAGCCCGCCCCGTGCGGGCTTTGTCGTTTCCGACGACCAGAAGGCCGCCGGCAGGCGCAACCCGGCGCCGACGCCTATCCTATGGAGAACCCTGCCCAGGCCTCAAACCCTTGCAAGGGTACCCTTACGGGAGGCGAACCATGAAAGTCCTCATGCTCCACGGCATCAACCACAATCTGTTCGGCAAACGCGAACCGATCCGCTATGGCGGGATCACGCTGGAGCAGATCGACGCCCGTTTACTGAACCTGGCCAGGGAACTGCAGGTCGACGTCGCCAGCTACCAGACCAACAACGAAGGGGCGATGTGTGCCCGCATCGAGAGAGGCGCCAGCGAGCATGTCGACGCCGTACTGATCAATGCCGGGGCCTGGGCCCACAGCAGCTACGATATCCGCGATGCCCTGGCGCGCCTGAGGGTGCCGGTGGTGGAGCTGCACATGTCGAATATCCACGGCCGCGAGACCCTGCACCATCCCTCGGTACTGGCCGAGGTGGCCGTGGGGCAGATCTGCGGGTTCGGCGTCGACAGCTACCTGCTGGGCCTGCGCGCCGTGGTCGGCGCAGCCCACGCCATGCCGGACTGAGGCCGGTTCATCACTGCCGATTCACCAGTGCAGGATGATTTCGCTCGCGAAACGACGCTCCACCCCACTGACCGGATCGACGAAACTCAGCCCCTGGGCCAGCAGCTTGAGCGGGTTGGCGTAGTCGTCCGCGGCGTCCTTGAGCACCTGTGGATAAAACGGGTCGTTGCAGATCCCCGCCCCCAGGGCAGCCATATGGACCCGCAACTGATGCTTCTTGCCGGTCACCGGATACAGGGCATAGCGCCAGAGCTCGCCATGCTTCTCGACCACTTCCATGGCCGTCTCGGTGTTGCTGGCACCCTCGCCTTCGCGCATGCGAAAGAACGGCTCGCCCTCCACCAGGCGGCTCTTGTGAATCCGCGGAAAGGACAGTTCAGGCAAGGCGCGGGCAATCGCCTCGTAGCGTTTCTCGATCTGTCGGGTCGGAAACAATGACTGATAAGCCGAACGGCTCTCGGGATTGGCCGAAAACAGCACCAGTCCGGCGGTATGCCGGTCGATCCGGTGCAATGGCACCAGGTTGGGGTTGTCCAGTCGACGGATCAGTCGGCGCAGCAGGGTTTGCTCGACATATTCACCGGCTGGGGTCACCGGCAGGAAGTGCGGCTTGTCAGCCACCACCAGGTGTTCGTCGGCATAGAGGATCGTTTCCGTGACCGGAATCGGTGTCTCGTTGGGCACTTCGCGAAAATAATGAATCTTCAGGCCTTCGCGATAGGCCAACTGTGCCGTGATCGGCCGGCCCTCGGCATCGAGCACCCGGCCCCGGGCAATCCGGTCAAGCCACTGCTCGCGGCCGATGGCCTGGAAGTGCTCGCACAGGCACTCCAGCACAGTGGGCCAGGCACCCGGTGGCAAGTACAGGGTGCTGGCCTGGTTTTCGGCGGCGTTGAAAGGCGAAGCGGACATGACGGGGCTCGAACGGTTGGCTAGGCCGGCATTATCCGGCAAGACCCCGGCGCCCCGTCAATCAATCGTGCCGCAAGGCCTCAGCCGGCCGCCAGTTGATCCTTCAACAGGGTCGAACCGGCCGCCTCGGTGTAGTCCTTCAGCCAGCGCAACACATCCACCGCCTCCCAGCGCCCCGGATCGTAGAGTGCATAGAGCAAACCCTGGTAACCCACCACATCCAACTGGCGGTGATAGCCCGCGCGCTGGAACAACGCCTCGATTTCCGCGAAACAGGTGTTGAAATGCAGCTTGTTGAACGGCGTCTTGCCTTCCGTCACCAGCCCGTCGAGGCGCAGCTCCAGCACCGCTTCGCGCACCACGTCCGCAGACATTCGGTTAACGCTGGCTTTCAATTGTTCGACATTGACCATGCTTTTACCCTCTTGATCTTTCCTGGTTTCGTCCCTGGGTGCGCATGTCATGGTGGACATCCTGTCCCAACACCGAGACGAAAACTGTATGAATATACAGTAACTTAATTTTTCGTAATCCGCCAACGGATTACCGGCCGCACACTGCGGTCATGATTCCCTGGGATGGACCTTGCCATAGACGTTACCGCCGATGAACGAACCCACCGTGCCGAGGATCACCATGGCATAGGTTGCACCATCAATCTTTCCATACCATGTCAAGGTCGCGGTGCTTACACCTACCACCAACGTGGCGAGAAATTTGCGTCCGCCCAATTGGTTGACCAGCAACACTTGCCTCCCTTTCATTTCACTTCCTCCCTGCACCACTGAACGCGCTGCATCAAAACGTCATGACGCGACGTAAGCACAGCCATTTTCCGGGTGCAAGCTCAGGCAATTTGATGAAACAGAAGGGTCGGGACGGCGTTGACAGCGGGGATTCAGGGGCAGGATTCAGCGTACAAAGGCCACGACCTGCCCGGCATCGAAAGGCCAACCGAGCTCCGCACCGGTATCCGCCCGGCGCAGCACCGGAATCCGCAGGCTGTAGGTCTCGAACAGGGCTTCATCGTCAGCGATATCCACCAGTTCGACCATCAGGCCGTGCTCGACAAACTCCATCAGGATGTTTTCGGCGATTTCACAGAGATGGCAACCCAGGGTGCCGAACAGCTGGCATTCAGGAAGCATGGCAAAGGGTCCGGGACAAGATAAAGACTCATTCTAGGCCCGCTGCCCGGGGCAGTCGAGCCGGCCTCAGAGAATGAAACGCACGCGCCGGCTGGCGAAAACCAGCAGCGGCGCCGCGAGCAGGGCCAGCACCAGGACCACGGCGGTCAGGGTATTGCCATACTGCAGCCCCACCGACAATGCCCCGTAGAGAAACAAAGGGTGTACGTAGTAGAGCGCCGAAGAAAGCTTGGCGTTGAAAGTACTGGTGGCTGCGCGGAAAAACACGAACGGCAGCAGGAACAGCGCTGGCGTGATCAGCAGCAACGACAGCAGGAAATCGAAATTCTGCCGGGCATCGGCCTGATGAGAATAATTCAGCCAGGCTTCGCCCAGCACCAACGCCAGGCCGAACGCAAATGCCCCGCAGACTTGCCCTCGCGTGACCTTTTCCGGCACACCGTGGCGGGCCAGCAGAAACCCCAGGGCCATGAACGGAAAGCCCATGAACAGGAAGTTGCGGGCGGTATAGTCGTTCTGGTTGAAGTGCTGGAGAAAGGCGTTGGGCAGCTCGAAATAGACCCGCGCATATTGCAGCACCAGGCCCACCGCAAATGCCCCCAGCGCCAGCAGGACCAGCACACTGGTGGGCCGTTTGCGTAGCAGGTAGAGGATCAGGCCGCCACCGAGCATGCCCACCAGGTACCAGAGATGGAAATAACCGATCACCAACTGTTTGAGGATCGCCAGCCCCCCGCCGACACTGCCCAGGGCGGCGAAACTCGCGTAGATCGGGCTGTAGACCAGCATCCAGAACAGGTAGAGCAGCAGGCCGCGCTTGAACCAGAGCGCGAACGAGTGCCCGGCGGCGAGGGTCTGCCACAGGTAATAACCGTTGATGACAAAAAAGGTCGGCACCGCCACCCGGAACAGGCCGTTGCACAGCACATAACCCACCGCCGTGTAGTTGCCGCCCATGAAATGACCGTGCAACACCACGACGAATACCGCCAGCAGGACTTTCAGCGCATCCAGGTTGCCGTTGAGGACTTTAGCCATCGTCGCTCACCTGCCGTCCTGCAGCGGATCGGTCCGCTTGCGCGACGTGGCGCTGCGAAACCGGCGCTTGCAGTAGCGGGTCGCGCGGTCGAGCACCGGTTTCTCGAAGAACGAGTAGCCGACCCAGCCGTAACACAACACCGCGACCATCATCAGCACCAGGAACAGCAGGTTGTCCAGCAGACTGCCCGGCCAGTTGCCGATCACCAGCCAGGCGCGGCCGATCACCCCGAGCACCAGCAAATGCGACAGATAGATCGTGTAGGACATGTCGCCGGTGAACACCAGAGGCTGGGGAAAACGGATCAACTGGCGTCGTTCGAGCAGCACCAGCGACAGGGTCAAGGCACCGAACACCAGGCCGACCGAGAGCATCCGCGCCAGTCCTTCGCTGAAAAACAGCTGGTAGTGGTAGATCAGCGGGAAGCCCACCAGCAGGCTTGCCGCGAACATCAGCCAGACCAGCCGCGTCGGCACCTTCGCGCTGTGCCGGCCATAGAAGAACAGGGCCAGCGCGCTGCCGACGATGAACTCCAGCGCATAGGGGTGCAGCACGATCTTCAGGGCCGGCGAGTAGTCCTGCCAGGAGTCCAGCAGGTTGAACAGCACCAGGGCCAGCGCCCAGATCGCCAGCAAGGCGGGCAGCCAGCGCTCGCGAAAAGCCAGCAGCAGGCTGAACACCAGGTAGAACCACAATTCGAACACCAGCGACCAGGCCACCATCACCAGCAGCACCCGCTCGTTGGGCAGCAGCAGGAACGACATCAGCAGGTTCGAGCCGCCATGGGAGCTGTTGACCAGCGTCGGCGACAACAGGTAGACCACCAGGGTGATAAAGAAATACAGCCAGTAATTGGGGTAGATCCGCGATACCCGGTTGAACAGGAAACGCTGGGCCTGGACCTTGTCCTGAAAGCGTCCGCGGGTGACGATCACCATGACGAAGCCGCTGATGACAAAAAACAGGTCGACGCCCAACTGGAAGAAATCCACCAGCGACGGCAGCAGCGCATCACCGCCGGAGTACTTGAGCTCCACCGCCGCCATGTGAAACAGCACCACCCCCAATACCGCCGCGCCTCTCAGGCCCTGCAGAGAATACAGACGCTCCATACTCCTCTCCGTCGTCTACTCGCTGGAAGGACGCCTCCCCGTGGCATTCCGAGGTTGAGCATAGCGAACCGTGCCAAATATGAGACATTGCCGTCAAACGATGACCGTCATCAATCGATGCCCTGCCCGCCTGCATGATGCTGGCGGCTTTTTTGTCGGTCCTGACCGGAGATGCTCGTGTTTGCCAATCTGTTGATCATTCTCGCCTCGTCACTGGTGGTGATTGCGCTGTTCCGGCGCCTGCAACTGCCACCGGTGCTGGGCTATCTGTGTGTCGGCCTGCTGGTCGGTCCGACCGCCTTCGGCTGGGTCAACGACAATGAGAACCTGCCGGACCTGGCCGAGCTGGGCGTAGTGTTCCTGCTGTTTTCCCTCGGGCTGGAGTTCTCCCTGTCGAAAATGCTCGCCCTGCGCCGCGTGGTGTTCGGTCTCGGCAGCCTGCAGGTGGCCTGTACCGGCGCGGCGCTGGGCAGCCTGCTGGTGTTCTTCGGCATGCCGCTGGTGGCGGCGCTGATGCTCGGTGCCGGCCTTGCCCTGTCCTCGACGGCGATCGTCAGCAAGGAACTGAGCAGCCTCGGCGAGATCTTCAGCAGCCACGGCCAGAACGCGATCGGCGTGCTGTTGTTCCAGGATGTTGTCGCGGTCCTGCTGCTGACCCTGGTGCCGGTGTTCGCCGGCAGCAGCGACCAGGCCTGGTACTGGGCATTGCCGATCACCCTGGGAAAAACCGTGGTGCTGTTCGTCGGCCTGTTGCTGGCCAGCCGCTGGTTGCTGCCACGGCTGTTCCATGAGGTCGCCGCGTCACACTCGGCGGAACTGTTTGTCCTGCTCGCGCTGGTGATCGTGCTGCTGACCGCCTGGCTGACCCACCTGCTGGGACTGTCACCGGCCCTGGGCGCCTTTCTCGCCGGCATGTTGCTGGGGGAAAGCCACTACCGGCACCAGATCGAGGCCGATATCCGACCGTTCCGCGACATCCTCCTGGGGGTGTTCTTTGTCAGCATCGGCATGCTGATCGACCTGCAGTTGTTCGCCGACCACGGCCTGCTGATTCTCGGCCTGACCCTGGCCTTGCTGCTGATCAAGGGTGCGGTCGTGGCGATTCTGGTCAAGCTGCGCGGCAGCGATGCGGAAACCGCCTGGCGCAGCGGCCTGGCCCTGGCCCAGGGCGGCGAGTTCTGTTTTGCGCTGATGGCCCAGATGCAGCAGAACCAGCTGATGCCGGCCGATATCAGCGGCCTGCTGCTGGCCGCGACCTTCTGCTCCATGGTCCTCACCCCGCTGTTGCTGCGAGCCGCCCCGCGCATCGCCGCCAGGCTGCATCGCAAGCCGAACCAGGAGGCGCAGCTCGAGGAGATCAGTGCGCTGAACGCCGAACTGCACGGGCACGTGGTGATCTGCGGCTACGGCCGCGTCGGCCAGTCCATCGGGCGTTTCCTGCGCCGGGAACAGCAACGCTTTGTCGCCCTCGACGATGACCCGGTACGGGTACGCGAGGCGGCGGCCGGCGAAAGCTGCGTGCATTACGGCGACTCACGCCGTGGCGATCTGCTGAGCGCCGTCGGCCTCGAACGGGCGCGACTGCTGGTGATCGCCGTGGACAAGACCGATATCGCCATGCTGGTCCTCAAGGAAGCCCGACGTCGCAATGCAACGGTACCGATCCTGGTCAGGACCCGCGACGACAGCCAGCTCGCCGAACTGAAGGCAGCCGGTGCCAACGAGGTGGTCCCGGAACTGCTGGAGTCGAGCCTGATGCTCGCTTCCCATGCGCTGATCATGCTCGGGGTTGGCGAACCGCAGGTGCAGGCGCGGGTCAATGAAGTGCGGCACACCCGCTACAAGCTGCTGCGCGGTTTCTACCACGGCGCGCAGACCAACCTGCTCGGCACCCAGGGCCAGCCCAAGGTGCTGATGCATGCGGTGAACCTGGCCGTCGACGCCCATGCCTGCGGCCAGTCGATCAATACCCTGGAACTCGAACAGCTGGGTGTCGAGGTACAAGGCCTGCAACGTGCCGGCCAGGAACTCGAGGTGGACGGCGATACCGCATTGCACGCGGGGGATACGGTGCTGATGTCCGGGACACTGGCCGCCATCGAAGCCTGCGAGGCACGGTTGTTGGGGGGCTGAGTCAGTCCTGGCTGACCGCGCCGATCTTGTGTATCGACAGGTCGGCGCCGTAATACTCTTCTTCCTGGCTCAGGCGCAGGCCGTACACCGCCTTGATCACGCCATATACGGCAAAGCCGCCGGCCAGGGCGACGACCACGCCCGACAGCGTGCCGATCAACTGGCTCGCCAGACTGACGCCGCCCAGCCCGCCCAGCGCCTGCTGGCCGAAGATCCCGCAGGCCACGCCGCCCCACACACCACACAGGCCGTGCAGCGGCCAGACACCGAGGACATCGTCGATCTTCCACTTGCTCTGGGTGGCGATAAAGCACCAGACAAACAAGCCCCCGGCCACCGCCCCCGTCACCAGCGCACCGACCGGATGCATCAGGTCGGAACCGGCACAGATCGCCACCAGCCCGGCCAGCGGCCCGTTGTGCAGGAAGCCCGGGTCATTGCGGCCGATGATCAGCGCCGCCACCGTGCCGCCGACCATCGCCATCAACGAATTGACCGCCACCAGGCCGCTGACGCCTTGCAGGGTCTGTGCACTCATCACGTTGAAGCCGAACCAGCCGACGATCAGGATCCACGAGCCCAGGGCCAGGAACGGAATGCTCGACGGCGCGAACGCCACCAGGCGCCCATCACGGTAACGCCCCTGGCGCGGCCCCAGCAGCAGGACCGCCGCCAACGCCAGCCAACCACCCATGGCGTGCACCACCACTGAGCCTGCGAAGTCATGGAAGCTCGCACCAAAGCGCTCCAGCAACCAGGCCTGCAGACCGAAATTGCCATTCCAGACCACGCCCTCGAAGAACGGGTAGACGAGCGCCACGATCAGCGCCGTGGCGCACAATTGCGGGGCAAACCTGGCACGCTCGGCGATCCCGCCGGAAATGATCGCGGGAATGGCCGCGGCGAAGGTCAGCAGGAAAAAGAACTTCACCAGCCCGTAACCATGATCGCCACTGATCTGCGCCGCCGGGTGCAGAAAGCTCACGCCGTAGGAAATCCAGTAGCCGATGAAGAAATAGGCCAGGGTCGAGATGGCGAAGTCGCTGAGGATCTTCGACAGCGCATTCACCTGGTTTTTCTGGCGTACGGTACCGACTTCGAGGAACGCAAAGCCGGCGTGCATGGCCAGGACCATGACCGCGCCAATCAGGATGAACAGGGTGTTGGAACCATGGACCAGACTGTCCACAGCGCTTTGCAAGTTTTCCATGGAGACGGCAGACCTGAAGTCAGGGAAAAGCACCAAATCTGTTCAACGCGCACACTTTTTGCACTCTATTGGCGCAATCAGCGACTGGCGGCGAACCGCTTTGGCGCAGGGCGAAGAACAGGGCCAACGGCCACTTCGGTTTTTTCCGCGTATTTTGATTATTTAGGGTAAGGTTTTCGCAGGTTCCCACCGAGCGACGCCCAGATACGGCGCACGCGCCGGCGACCACGCACCAGCACATAGCAAAACCTGTACCAGGCGATCGCAGTGAACCTTCACACAAGGCCTGCACTCGAACCTGTCACACGCCTTTCACGACGCCTCTCAAGGAGATAAGCACCATGGCCAGCAAAACGGCAAAGACTGCGCAGGAAATACTGATGGCGGATTTTCAGACCCTGGTCAGCGACACGGAGCGTCTGCTCGAACACACCGCGACCCTGGCGGGCGACCAGGCTGACGAATTGCGCGCACAGATTCACGACAGCCTGCTGAAGGCCCGCGAAACCCTGCAACTGACCGAGGCGTCCCTGCGCGAGCGCGGCCAGGCAGCCGTGGTGGCGACCGAGGACTATGTCCAGGCCAATCCATGGCAGTCCGTCGGCATCGCCGCCGGGATCGGCTTCCTGATCGGCCTGCTGGCCACGCGGCGCTGATCATGGCGAGCGATGAAGCGGGCAGCACCCGCTCCTCCACGCGGCGCCTGGGTGCCGCCTTCCTCGGCCTGCTGCACAGCCATGTCGAGTTGTTCGGCATCGAGCTGCAGGAACAGAAGGCCCGTACCGTCAGCCTGTTGCTGTTCGCCGGACTGGCGCTGGTCTTCGCCCTGCTGCTGCTGATCGGCCTCTCGGCGCTGGTGCTGATTCTGGTCTGGGACACCTATCGCCTGACCGGCATCATCGGCTTGTGCGCCTTCTATACCCTGGCCGCGCTGTTCTGCGGCCTGCGTCTGAAGTCGGCGATCTTCGATGAGTCCTCTCCCTTCAACGCCACGCTCGAAGAGCTGGCCAACGACCGCGAGCGATTGCTGCCATGAGTGCCCCCGAACTGAAACCGAACAGCTCGCGCCGGGAGATGCGCAAAGCGTTGATCCGCCTGCGCATGGAAATGCACCGCCAGGAAATCCGCCATGAATCCGCGCAGTTGCTGCAACCGCTGCAACGCATGCGCGGCCTGGGCCAGAACTGGCAGGAAAACCTCGGCATCAAGCACGCCCCGCTGTGGGGAATCGGCGTGGTCACCCTGCTGGGCTTTCTCGGCGGCAAAGGTGCCAAGGGCAACGGTCTGGGTGGCCTGTCCCGCCTGATACGCCTGGGCACCAGCCTGCTCCCGCTGATCAAGCTCGCGCTGCAAGGCTCATCCGGCAAACGCTGACCCGGTGAATCTGGCTGCATTCTTGCAATAGCAACGGATCGAACGCGAACCGACGACGGTTTTCCGTGGTTCGCGTCATTCCATCCTGCCCGTGTGCTAGCCAGCCCTACAACACCGACCAAGGAGGCTCCGTGATCGACGGGCAACCGCTCGCCTGCTTTCAGCCCTTTATCGATACCGCCACCGGACGTATCGCCGGTGTCGAGGCACTTGGCCGACTGCGCCAGGCCGATGGGCAACTGACTTCCGTAGGACCGCTGTTCGCCGATCCGCGTACGCCGTCCGCGGCCTTGCGTCGCCTCGACCGGCAAATCCGCGACAACGCCCTGAGCCGCCTGCACGAAGCCCCGGCGGAGTGGTTCCTGAGTCTCAACATGTCGCCCCGCTGGATCAGCCGCCTGAGCAGCGGCCAGGCCCTGCCGAGCCTGAAACAATTGCACCAGCACGGCGTCGATCCACGGCGCATCGTCTTCGAAATCACCGAACTGAGCGGTGACAGTACGCGGCTCGCGGAAGTGGTCAGCCGCTATCGCGAAGCCGGCGCGCGGATCGCCATCGATGATTTCGGTGCCGGGTATTCGCAACTGGATCGGGTCCTGGCCCTGCAGCCGGATATTCTCAAGCTCGATATGCGCCTGTTCCAGGCGGCCGCCCGCGGCGGGCCGAGCAGCGAAGTGGTCAAGGCCCTGGCGCAGATGGCGGAAAAGACCGGCTGCTGGATCATCGCCGAAGGGGTGGAGACCGAGGCCGAACTGAATTTTGCCCTGGAATGTGGTTCGCGCTACGTGCAGGGTTATCTGTTTGCCAGGGCCGAACTGGACTTTTTTCCCAGCGATGCCTTCGTCGCGCGGTTCGCCGAATTGCGTGAACGCTATGTACAGAAAAAACTCGCCGAGCGGGCCCGGCTGATGAGCCTGCGCCTGCAACTGGGCGAGCTCATGGGCATACTCCAGGCCTGGGCACAGGCCCAGGCACCGGTCAGCCAACTGCCGCAACTCGACAGCTACCCCTGGCTGCTGCGCTTTTATCAATGCGACCGGCATGGCACGCAACTGACGCCGAACCTGGAATGGCGCAACAATGCCTGGCACGCCGACAGCAGCTACCTGGGCCACAACTGGTCATGGCGCCCGTATTTCTATCACCTGCTGGCCGAAGGCTGGGACGAACGCCGCCTGACCCTGTCCAGCACCTACCGCGATGCCACCAGCAACCAGTACTGCCTGACCGCCGGGCAGTTCTTCGACAATGGCCAACGTCTCCTGCTGATCGATATCGACGCCGCCGGCTTGTAGTTTTTGCTTGCAGGCGCGCCGCCTAACCGGGAAGCTGGTGGTTCAATCACCCGACGGAGAGAACGCGCCTTGGATTGGCAAACCCTGCTCAACCGCGAACGCCTGGGAAAGCCCCTGCACAGCCCGCAAGAGCTGGGTCGCAGCCCTTTCCACAAAGACCATGACCGTATCATCTTCTCCGGAGCCTTCCGGCGCCTGGGACGCAAGACCCAGGTCCACCCGGTGTCGAGCAACGACCATATCCACACCCGCCTGACCCACTCGCTGGAAGTCAGCTGTGTCGGCCGTTCCCTCGGCATGCGTGTCGGCGAGACCCTGCGCAACGCCCTGCCCGACTGGTGCGAGCCGAGCGACCTGGGCATGGTCGTGCAATCGGCCTGCCTGGCCCATGACATCGGCAACCCGCCCTTCGGTCATTCCGGCGAGGACGCGATCCGCCACTGGTTCCAGCAAGCCGCCGGACGTGGCTGGCTGGATGACATGAGCGTCGCCGAGCGCGCCGACTTCCTCAATTTCGAAGGCAACGCCCAGGGTTTCCGGGTCCTGACCCAGCTGGAATATCACCAGTTCGACGGTGGTACCCGCCTGACCTACGCGACCCTCGGCACCTATCTCAAGTACCCCTGGACCGCCCGCCACGCCGATTCGCTGGGGTACAAGAAGCACAAGTTCGGCTGCTACCAGAGCGAACTGCCGATCCTCGAACAGATCGCCCAGAAGCTCGGCCTGCCCCAACTGGAAGAACAGCGCTGGGCACGGCATCCGCTGGTCTACCTGATGGAAGCCGCCGATGACATCTGCTACGCCCTGATCGACCTCGAAGACGGCCTGGAGATGGAGTTGCTGAGCTACGCGGAAGTCGAGTCGCTGCTGCTCGGGCTGGTAGGCGACGACCTGCCGGAAACCTACCGGCAACTGGGCCCGCAGGACTCGCGGCGACGCAAGCTGGCGATCCTGCGCGGCAAGGCCATCGAACACCTGACCAATGCCGCCGCCAGGGCCTTTGTCGAACAGCAGGATGCCTTGCTGGCCGGCACCCTGTCAGGCGACCTGGTGGAGCACATGCACGGGCCGGCCAAGCGCTGCGTGCTCAACGCGAAGGATATCGCCCGCAAGAAGATCTTCCAGGACAAGCGCAAGACACTCCACGAGATCGGCGCCTACACAACGCTGGAAATCCTCTTGAACGCGTTCTGCGGGGCCGCGCTGGAACAGCATGGCGGCCGTACACCGTCGTTCAAGCATCGGCGCATCCTCGACCTGCTCGGCAACAATGCGCCTCACCCCGACTGGCCGCTGCACACCTCGTTCCTGCGCATGATCGACTTCATCGCCGGGATGACCGACAGCTACGCCAGTGAGATGGCCCGGGAAATGACCGGCCGCTCCAGTCCCCAGTGATTTCGTGGCCCCGTCTGCGACATGCAGGTGGGGCCCTGAGCGAACAGCGATGCCCCGCGCCCCACACGGAGAAAACCTACATTTCCCCCGGAATCACCTGATGGAGCCTATGTTCGACCCACTGAAATAATCCATTCCTTCTTAGTCTGCCACCCGGACTCAATCCGACCCCTCGCTCAACAAGCGCCCGATTTCAGGCCCAACCCGCTGTTCCATGCCTGCTCCTGAAGCCTTGTTCGAAGTAGGTAGTTCGCCTGGAAAATCGCATGCCCAAACAAAATCTGCGCGTATTGCTGGTGGAGGATCATCCCTTTCAACTGGCCGCGACACAGAGCCTGCTCAACAGCTATGGCTACCACCTCCTCACCCCCGCCTCAAACGCAACCGAAGCACTCAAGGCCATGGAGGCCTCACCGGCACCCTTCGACCTCATGCTCTGCGACCAGTGCCTGCCCGACATACCGGGACTCGAATTGATCGAAACCGCCAACCGGCGAGGCAAGATCAAACAGGCGATCCTGCTCAGCAGCCTCAGTCTCGAAGAACTCCAGGTACTCAGCGATACGGCCGTGTCGCGACGTATTCCACTGCTGGGCTGCCTGACCAAACCGTTGAATGGCCAGGCCCTGAAAAGCCTATTGGCGTTTGAAAGACAGCGGATGGCGAAAAATCATTCATTGTGAGGAAAATACTTCAGCCACTGTATCGGGCACGCCATCCACGTATATAAATATTACAAATACCACCCCAACAATCCGTAGGAAACTTCCTAAGAGTCTATAAAAAACCACAAATATTAAACGAGCATTCATAACCAAAAAATCTAAAAAACCGCACACTTCCACCTTTGGCTTGCCGAGAGCGTCAGTCAACAGCCTAATTAAAGTAGGAATATTCCTATACAGCTTCTGTAGGCAGCTCTATTCATGCGCCTCGGGGTGCAACTGAGCTAATGTGCGCGCTTTCTACGAAGCTCGTATGGGATTTTATTATGAACTCGGTTTTTATCGTCGACGACCATCCCGTTGTCCGTCTTGCCATCCGGATATTGCTGGAACAGGAAGATTGTTATGAAATAGTGGGTGAAACGGATAATGGCGTCGATGCAATGCAGATGGTTCGCGAATGCATGCCGGATCTGGTCATTCTCGATGTCAGCATTCCCAAGCTGGATGGGCTGGAAGTACTGGCCCGCCTGGACGGAATGAACCTGTCGCTGAAGACGCTGGTATTGACCGGACAGTCGCCTTCGCTCTTTGCCATTCGCTGCATGCAATCGGGCGCTGCCGGGTATGTCTGCAAAACGGAAGACTTGAGCGAATTAATGAGCGCGGTCAAGGCGGTATTATCCGGCTACAATTACTTCCCGAGCCAGGCATTGATCAGCGGACGGAAAGATGAGTCGACAAATCCGGAAATGGAACTTTTCAAACTGGTGAATGACCGGGAGCTGATGGTATTGCAACTGTTCGCCCAGGGTCGCACGAACAAGGAAATCGCCAAGGGCATGTTCCTCAGTAACAAGACTGTCAGTACCTACAAGAAACGCCTGATGCAAAAACTGAAAGCCAGATCCCTGGTAGAGCTGATCGAAATGGCCAAACGCAACGCGGTAGTGTGAGAAAACGGATGCCCACGCGCTTAAAGGATTATCTGACAATCATCACGGGAATGTTCCTGTGTCTGTCAGCGCTTGCAGAACCCGGCGATGTCAGCAACTTCGCCCTGCTCAGCCGTTCGAGCAGCGGCCATCTGGAGGTACGCTTCGACAAGGAACAGCGCCGCTGGATACAGGACCGGCGCACGCTGGTGCTGGGCACCTCCGCTCCGGACTACCCACCGTTCGACATGACTATCAGCGGGCGTGATTACGAGGGTATCACCGCGGACTACGCGGGTATTCTCGCCAGGGCCATGGGCCTGCAGGTCAAGGTACAGAGCTTTGCCACCCGCGAGGCGGCCATCCAGGCCCTCGAAGACGGGCAGATCGATCTGCTCGGAAGTGCCAACGGCTTCGAAGCCGTCAACAAGAACATCGCGCTGTCCATACCTTATGCCGTCGACCAGCCGGTACTGGTCACCCGGGAGGGAGAAACCCGTTCATTGACCGACGGCCTGGCCGGCATGCGCCTGAGCATGGTCTACCACTACCTGCCGCTGGATGAAATCAAGACGCTGTATCCCGACGCGATCATTCAGTTCTACCCCTCCTACCTGAATGCCATCAATGCGGTCGCCTTCGATCAGGCCGATGTGTTCCTGGGCGATACCATTTCCACCCACTACCTGATCAACAAGGGTTATCTGCGCAATGTGAAAATGGCCAATTTCGGCAAGCATGAAGCCTACGGTTTCAGCTTTGCCGTACGTGGCGACAACCCCCTGTTGCTGGGCATCCTCAACAGCACTCTACAGGCCATTCCCACCGGCGAGCGCGAGAGCATCGCCCAGCGCTGGAGCGCCGGCAGCGACATCCTGCTGACCGATCACAAGCTGCAGTTGACCAACCGCGAGGAACAGTGGCTCAAGGCCAATCCCGTGGTGCGGGTGGTGGTCAACGAAGCCCTGGCGCCCATTACCTTCTTCGATTCGGACGGCAATTTTCGCGGGGTAACGGCCGACCTGCTGGAACTGATCCGCCTGCGCACCGGCTTGCGCTTCGAAGTACAGAAGTCGCGCAGCCTGGACGACATGATCGGCCGCATCGGCAGCGGCAAGGCCGACGTCATTGCCGCCATCAGTCCGACCCATAAGCGGGAAAATCTCCTGCATTTCAGCCGCCCGTACATGGAGAACTCCTTCGTCCTGCTCACGGCGAAAGGCAAGGACAGCGCCGCCAACCTGGATCAGATGCAAGGCAAGCGCCTGGCCATCACCCGCGGCAATCCGCTGACCGACTATCTGCGCAACGACTTTGCGCAGATCCGCCTGGTGGAAACCGATGACAGCCTCAAGGCGGTCGAGTTGCTCGCCCAGGGCCAGGTGGAAGGCGCGGTGGGCTCGCTGGTGATCGCCAATTACCTGATTGCCTCGCAGGTGTTCGATGACAAGCTGCAGATCAGCGCCACCATCGGCACCCAGCAGGCGGTCTTCGCCCTGGCCACCGCCCGCGGCGCCACCGAACTCGGCTCGATCCTGGACAAGGCGCTGCTGAGCATCGCCCCCGACGAACTGGGTATCGTCAACAGCCGCTGGCGCGGCTACACACCGGTTTCCGACAGCTACTGGCGCAACTATCACCGCCTGATCATCCAGGTCGTCATCGGCGCCAGCGTTCTGTTGCTGTTGTCGCTCACCTGGAATGCCTACATGCGCCGCCAGATCCGCCAACGCCAGTTGGCGGAACGTGCCTTGAGCGACCAGTTCGAATTCATGCGTGCCCTGGTCAACGGTACCCCGCACCCGATCTACGTGCGCGACCGCCAGGGCCTGTTGCAGACCTGCAACGACAGCTACCTGGAGGCCTTCTCGGCGAAGCTGGAGGATGTCGTCGGCAAAAGCGTGCAGGACGGGGCACGGGCCCTCGGCAACGAACAGGAAGCCGACGAGTACCAGGCCGACTACCTGCGGGTCATCGCCGAGGGCACGCCGCTGATCTGCGATCGCACCCTGCATATCGGCGGACGGGAACTGGCCATCTACCACTGGATACTGCCCTACCGGAACTCCCTGGGCGACGTGCAGGGCATCATCGGCGGCTGGATCGATATCAGTGAACGACGCCAGTTGGTCGAGGAACTGCGCTCGGCCAAGGAACAGGCCGATGACGCCAATCGGGCCAAGAGCACCTTCCTGGCAACCATGAGCCATGAGATCCGCACCCCGATGAACGCGGTGATCGGCATGCTGGAACTGACCCTCAAGCGCGCGGACCAGGGACACCTGGACCGCCCCGCCATCGAGGTTGCCTACACTTCGGCCAAGGACCTGCTGGAGCTGATCGGCGACATCCTGGATATCGCCCGTATCGAATCCGGTCGCCTCAGCCTGTCCCCGGAACGGGTCAACCTGACCGAACTGGTGGACTCGGTCGCCCGTGTCTTCGATGGCCTGGCCCGGCAGAAAAGCCTGAGCCTGGTGCTGCTGCCAGCAACGCAACACCGCCCGTGCGACGTGCTGGTCGATCCGCTGCGTTTCAAACAGATACTGTCCAACCTGATCAGCAACGCGATCAAGTTCACCGAGCAGGGACAGGTCAGGATCGGCCTGAGCATCCAGCCCGGCGCGGACCCGCAACAGGTCGACGTGCAACTGCGGGTCGAGGACACCGGCATCGGCATCAGCCATGCCGATCAGGTGCGCCTGTTCCAGCCGTTTGCCCAGGCCGACAACTCCGGTCACCTGGGCCGCAGCGGTGCCGGGCTGGGCCTGGTGATCTGTCGCAGCCTCTGTGAAATGATGGGCGGCACCCTGACCCTCTCCAGCGTACCCGGCCAGGGTACCCAGGTCACCGTGTCGCTGCGGCTCGGCTGCCTGGAGCCAGTACAGGGCGTGGTCGAACGCGAACCGGAGATCCTCCCTGCCCGGCATGAGTTGAATGTGCTGGTGGTCGACGATCATCCGGCCAATCGCTTGTTGATGTGCCAGCAACTGGGCTATCTCGGGCATCGATTCAGCACCGAGCAAAACGGTGCGACCGGCTTGCAGGCCTGGAAGGACGGACACTTCGACCTGGTCATCGTCGACTGCAACATGCCCGTCATGAATGGTTATGAGCTGACTAGCCGTTTGCGTGAACATGAAGCCGCACAGTCCCTGCCACGTTGCACGGTGCTCGGCTTCACCGCCAATGCCCAGCCGGAAGAACGCGCCCGCTGCCTGCAGGCCGGGATGGATGATTGCCTGTTCAAGCCGATCAGCCTGACCGCACTGAACCAGAAGCTGGCCGACCTGCGTCCACTGCACTTTGATCCACCCGCCGATCCACCCTTCAGCATCGAGGGTCTGAACGCCCTGACCGGCGGGGAACCATTGCTGGTACGACGGCTGATGGACGAGTTGCTCAACAGTTGCCGTGCCGACCGCGACGAACTGAGCGCACTGCCGTTGCAGTCCGGCCCTGGCGCGTTCACGGATATGGCCCACAAGATCAGGGGCGCGGCCCGGATCATCCAGGCCAAGGCCCTGGTCGAGCGGTGCGAAAACATGGAAAACGCCTGCGAGCAGAACGTTTCGGCAGCGGTGATCGACAGAGCCAGGGAGGCGATCCTCGAAGCCATGTCAGCCCTGGAAGGTGCGCTGCAACAACATCTGGCCCAACTGGCGGAAAAAAATCCCGGCCAGGATGCTGCCCACCACCAGACAAAGCCCTCTCAAATGGAGTAAAAACACCCTGGGCGGAGCATTGTCCGTGCACAGTCCCCCCATCTCGGCAGGACTCACGGCAAACGACACCGCCCGATCTTCGGCGAACCGTTGCCCCTGGACGCTGAGCAAGTGCACCGCATCACCAAGGAGACAGTTGCGATGCCCGGTTCAATGCCCGTTCCCAAGCGCCGGTACCCCCTGCACATCCACATCAGTATCCTGTTCACCTGCCTGCTGTTGCTGACCGGCGCTCTCCTGGGGGTGTTCAACTACCAGCAAACCACACGCATCATCCTTTCCAGCAGCGACAAACTCTTCGGCAGGATCCAGGAAGACGTCCAGCTGGACCTGCAAAACACCTACCAGCCGATTCGCCACCTGCTGAGCCTGCTGGCCATCGACAGCCGCAACCAGGCGCCTGACCTGCAGCAGCGCCTGGCCTTGCTCAAGCCCTTCACCCAGGCTCTCAATGACAATCCGGACCTCGCTTCGCTGTACCTGGGTTACACCAGCGGCGACTTTTTCATGGTCCGGCCATTACGCGACCCGCTCCTGCGCGCCTACGTCAAGGCCCCGGACACGGCGGCCTTCCAGGTCTGGAGCATCGAACGCGATGCCGCCGACGGTAGCCTGCAATCGCAATCGCTGTTCTACGACGCCGACCTCGCCCTGATCAGCCGCCAGGAAAATCCCGAGGAAATCTACGATCCCCGTACCCGTTCCTGGTTCGACACGGCCCTGGGCGGCGAAGGCCAGATCACCACCGAACCCTATGTGTTTTTCTCGACGCACAACGTCGGTACCACCCTCGCCCGGCGCAGCGCCCCGACCGTGGTGGTGGCCGCTGACCTGACGCTGGCGGAACTGTCCTCGACCCTGGGCAAGCACAAGGTCACCCCCGATACCGAAATCGTCCTGTTCGATGACCAGGGCAATGCAGTGGCTTATCCCGACTACAACAAACTGACTCACCAAGGCGGCAGCCAATTGGCGAAAGTCGCTGATCTGAGCCCGGTACTGCGCAGCTTCATGGACCCGGCGGTCCCGTCCGGTAATCACTTCAATACTCTGGATCGGCAATGGATCGTGGCTCGCAGCAACCTCTCGGAGGGCGGCCCCAGCGGCCTGCACCTGGCCCTGCTGGTCCCGGAGGACCAGTTGCTCGAAGATGCCTACCGGATCCGCTGGCAAGGTGCGTTGCTGACCCTGGCCACGCTCCTGCTGTGCCTGCCGCTGGGTTGGTTGACGTCGAGGATCCTGGTCAAGCCCCTGCGGGCACTGGTACGGGAGGCCGATGCGATCCGCAGCTTCGACTTCAACTATCCCGCCACCCCGAACTCGCCGGTCCTGGAAGTCGATCAACTGACGGTGTCGATGACACGCATGAAAGGCACCCTGGCCAGTTTCTTCGAAATATCCGCCAGCCTCTCGGCGGAAACCCGCTTCGAACAGTTACTACAGCGTGTGCTCAACGAAACAATGAAGATCGGCCAGGCCCGCGCGGGCCTGTTGTACCTGTTCAACGCGGAGAATCGACGACTCGAGCCCCAGGGCCTGAGTATCGATGGCGTGCAGCATGATCCGCAGCACTTCGCCATTCGCAGCGATGCCGTGGCGGACACCCGGCGCGAGGCCTGGCTGAGCCAGCTCGATACCCAGGACAACACGGTCGCGACCCTGGGCTTCGAGCAGGCCGCGGACCTGCAGAAGGTGATGCTCGCCCTGGAAACACCGAGCGTCCACCTGATTGGCGTGCGCCTGCACAATCGCCACGGTGAAACCGTCGGGGTCCTGGCCCTGCTGCTGCCCGACAGCGGCACCGAGGCCGACCTGGAAAACCTCAAGCCTGACCGGATCGCCTTTATCAGCGCGGTATCGGGCGCGGCGGCGGCCTGTATCGAGAGCCAGCACCTGCAAGTCCGGCAGAAACAGCTGCTCGACGCCTTCATCCAATTGCTCGCGGGTGCCATCGACGCCAAGAGTCCCTACACCGGCGGGCACTGCCAGCGCGTTCCGGTCCTGACCCTGATGCTGGCCGAAGCCGCCGCCGCCAGTGAACAGCCGCCGTTCAAGGACTACCAGCCCTCGGCGGACGAGTGGGAAGCGCTGCATGTGGCGTCCTGGCTGCACGACTGCGGCAAGGTCACCACACCGGAATACGTGGTCGACAAGGCGACCAAGCTGGAAACCCTCTACGACCGCATCCACGAAATACGCACCCGCTTCGAAGTGCTCAAGCGCGATGCCTGGATCGACTACTGGCAGGCGCGGGCAGCCGGCGGCGATGAACAGGTCCTTGCAGCCGCCCGGGACGCCAACCTGGGCAGCCTGGACGCTGACTTTGCCTTTGTCGCCCGCAGCAACCTGGGTGGCGAGGCCATGGCCGAAACCGATCTCGAACGCCTGCGCACTATCGCCCGACGCACCTGGACGCGGACCCTGGACGATCGCCTCGGCGTGTCCTGGGAGGAAAACCGGCGCCAGGAAAACAGCCCCGTCGCGACCTTGCCGGTCACCGAATACCTGCTGGCCGACAAGCCCGAGCACTTGTTCGCACGCAGCGAGGCCGAGCAGATGCCCGTCGACAACCCCTGGGGTTTCCAACTGGATGTACCGACCTACAAGTTCAACCGCGGCGAGCTGTACAACCTGAGTATCCCCCGGGGCACCCTGACCCGTGAAGAGCGCTATATCGTCAACCATCACATGGTGCAGACCATCATGATGCTCAGCCACCTGCCCTTCCCCCGCCACCTGTCCACGGTCGCGGAAATCGCCGGCGGCCATCACGAGAAAATGGACGGCACCGGCTATCCGAAACGCTTGAAGCGCGAGCAGATGAGCCTGCCGGCGAGAGTCATGGCGATTGCCGATATCTTCGAGGCACTGACCGCGGCGGACCGTCCCTACAAGAAGGCCAAGCCGCTGAGCGAGGCGCTGGGCATCATGGCCGGCATGTGCCGCGATGCCCATATCGATCCGGAACTGTTCGAGCTGTTCATGCGCGAGGAAATCTATCTGCAGTACGCCAACCGCTACCTGCAGCCCCAGCAGATCGATGCGATCGACGTGCCGGGGTTGCTCGCCAAGGCCGGGCTCACGACGTAGGTGCGACTCAGCAGTCGGTCAGGCGCAGGAAAATCGCCGCCAGTTGCTCGATGCCCGCCTGATCCTCCAGGGTGAAGCGGGCCAGGCTCGGGCTGTCGAGATCGAGCACGCCGACCAGCTTGCCGTCCTTGACCAGCGGCACCACCAGTTCACTGTTGGACGCGCTGTCACAGGCGATATGCCCGGGGAACGCGTGCACATCCTCGACCCGCTGGGTCTGCAGGCTGGCCGCCGCCGCGCCGCAGACGCCGCGGCCGAAGGGAATCCGCACACAGGCGATCTGTCCCTGGAACGGTCCGAGCACCAGCTCCTCATTGCGGTTGAGGTAAAAACCAGCCCAGTTCAGGTGGTCCAGCTGGCTGAACAGGAAGGCCGAAAACTGCGCCGCATTGGCGATGAAATCACGCTCGTCCGCCAGCAACGACTCCAGTTGTGCACAGAGCAGCCCATAGCCGTCCAGACCCGTGCCGGCCTTCTGCAAATCGATCATGGCGCCTGCTCCAACAATTTCAAGCCGACCCAGTAACGCGCAAACTGATAGGCACAGCGACCGTTGCGGTTGCCGCGCCCGGTGGCCCAGCGCACCGCCTGGATGTCCAACTCTTCATCACGCTGCCACTTCAGTCCGGCCTTGAGTGCCAACTCGCCGATCCAGTGCTCGACCACACTGAGGAAGTGCTCCTGGGTGAACGGATAGAACGACAGCCACAGGCCGAACCGGTCGGAGAGCGCAATCTTGTCCTCGACCGCTTCGCTGGGATGCAGTTCGCCGTCGACCCGCTTCCAGTTCTCGTTGTCGCTTTCCTTCTCCGGAACCAGGTGCCGGCGGTTCGATGTCGCGTACAGCAGGACATTGTCCGGGGCTTGCTCCAGCGAGCCGTCGAGCACGCTCTTGAGCACCCGGTAGTCACCTTCGCCGGATTCGAACGAGAGGTCGTCGCAAAACAGCACGAAACGCTGCGGCAACTTCATCAGTTGCTCCACCACCCGCGGCAGGTCCGCCAGGTGATCGCGCTCGATCTCGATCAGGCGCAAGCCGGCCCCGGCATGTTCCGCCAGCAGGGCGCGAACCAGCGAGGACTTGCCGGTACCGCGCGAGCCCCAGAGCAGCGCATGATTGGCCGGCAGGCCGTCGATGAACTGGCGGGTATTGCGGGCCAGTTGCTCACGTTGCTTGTCAACACCGATCAGGTCGGACAGGCGCATGTCCAGGCTGACCTCCAGCGGCAACAGGTAGCCGGTGCGGCCTTCACGCTGCCAGCGGGCCGCCAGGCAACGATCCCAGTCGATCACCTGGCGTGTGGCGGGCAACAGGGGCTCCAGGCGGGAGAGAAACGCATCGGCGCGTTCCAGAAATGCATTCAATCGAGCATCCACGACTTTTCCTCGGACAAGTTCACACTCATGATGTCGCGTTGGCGCCCTTGGGCGCGTGAAAAACAACCAGCAATCTTTGTCGACAACGTTATCGGGGCCTCATCATCACCTGCCGGTGCCCTCGAAGGATCAGCTATGCTTGCCCGGCGAAGGGAAACGAAAGTGGTACACCACCCCATGGATATAAAATTCACCCAGCGCTTGTCCTACAAGCAGGCCCGGTTGACCGTGCTGGTCGGGTTTATCCTGGGAACACTGCTCAGCCTGGTACAGATCGGCCTCGATTATGCCAGCGAAAACGCCTCCATCAATCGTGAAATCCTTTCGCTGCTGGAAATCAGCCACAATCCGGCCTCCCGGATCGCCTACAACATCGATGCCGAACTGGCCCAGGAACTGACCCTGGGCCTGTTGCGTTCGCCGGCCGTACTGCGGGCACAGTTGATCGACAACAACAAATCGGTACTGGCCAGCGTCGAGCGCCCACGCCAGAGCGGCAATTACCGGATGATCAGCGATTACCTGTTCGGCGCCGACCGGCAATTCGAGGACCGGTTGTTTCTCAGCCATCTGCCGAACGAATCCCTCGGCACCCTGCACCTGGATGTCGACACCTACACCTTCGGTATCCGCTTCCTCAAGCGTGCCGAAGTCACCCTGCTCAACGGCTTTGCCCGTAGCCTGATCCTCACCGGGATCCTCCTCGGGCTGTTCTACGTGATGCTGACCAAGCCGCTGGTACGGGTCATCCGCGCCCTGAGCAACACTCAGCCGGGCATCGCCCGGCAATCGCGGCTGGAGTTTCCCCCCGGCCATGAGAACGATGAGATCGGCGTCCTGGTCAAGGTCGCCAACCAGCAGTTCGAGACGATGGCCACCGAAATCCAGCAACGGCGCAATGCCGAGAACCGTCTGACCGATTACCTCGGACAGCTGGAAAACATTGTCTCGGCCCGCACCACCGAGCTCAAGGCGATCAACGCCCGCCTGAGCCAGTCCAACGAAGAACTGGAAGTCGCTCGCAGCACCGCCCTCAACATGGCGCAGGCACGCTCGGCGTTCCTCGCCAACATGAGCCACGAGATCCGTACCCCCTTGAACGGCCTGCTGGGCATGATCGCACTGTCTCTCGACAGTTCGCTGAACGCCGAGCAACGCCAGCAACTGTCGATTGCCCATGACTCCGGAAAAGTCCTGGTGGAACTGCTCAACGATATCCTCGACCTGTCGAAGTTCGACGCCGGGCAACTGGAACTGGAGAGAATCCCCTTCGACCTCGGCGCCCTGGTCGAGGACACCGCCAACCTGCTCTCGCAAAATGCCGCGCCGAGCGTCGAACTGGCCTGCCTGATCGATCCGCAATTCCCGGCCCTGGTGCTGGGCGACCCGACGCGGGTGCGGCAGATCGTCAGCAACCTGCTGTCCAACGCCCTGAAGTTCACCCGCTTCGGTCGCGTCGATGTGCGCCTGAGCGCCCGTGACGGTGGAGTACGAATCGAGGTCTGCGACACCGGCATCGGTATCGCCCAGGAAGCCCAGGCGAAGATTTTCCAGCCTTTCACCCAGGCCGGCGCCGGTATTACCCGCCAGTACGGTGGCACCGGGCTCGGACTGACCTTGACCCACAACCTCTGTGAAGCGATGAAGGGCCGCCTGACCATCAATTCCGAGGTCGGTTTCGGCAGTCAGTTCTGTGCCGAACTGCCGCTGCCCGGGCACACACCGGCCGCTGCGCCGAAGCCGCTCAAGGGCAAGATCATCGCCGTCAGTTCACCGGCCAGCGGCCTGAGCGAACTGCTCGGCAGCCAGTTGCCGGCCTGGGGCCTGGACTACCGACGCTATGGACTGGATGACAGCCTCGCCGGCCTGCAGGCCGACCTGCTGATTACCGATTGCCCGGAATGCCTGTTCGGACTTCGTCCGGCCATCACCGCACCGATCCTGCTGGTGACCGCCTACGGCAATTTCATGCCCAGCGAACAGGCCGCCGCCCTGGCCCCGCTGCAACAGCAGGCCCGACCCCTGGCACGCAATGCGCTGTATCAGATCCTGCAGCGCACCCTGCAAGCGGACGATCCGGCGGACCAGGCAATCCAGGCCCACGTCAACCAGCCACAACGTCGCGGGCGCATCCTGCTGGTGGAGGACAATCCGGTCAATCAGCTGGTGGCCAAGGGCATGCTCGGCAAGCTCGGCTGCGAAGTGACCGTCGCCGCCCACGGCGGCGAGGCGCTGAGCCAGTTGGAGCAGAAAGATTTCGACATGGTGCTGATGGACTGCAACATGCCGGTCATGGACGGCTACGAGGCCAGCCGGCAGATACGTCGCAGCGGACGCTGGCCGCATCTGCCGATTGTCGCGCTGACCGCCAACGCCATGCCCGAAGAGCGCGAACGCTGCCGCGCGGCGGGCATGAATGACTACCTGGCAAAGCCATTTCGTCGCGAGGAATTGATGGCGCTGCTGGAACTCTGGGTCCCGCCTACGGCTCCTTGATGTAGGCCAGCAACTGGTCCAGGCCGTCACGCAACTCATCGAGCCGGCCCAGGTCGACACCGCTGTCGCAGAGCAAGCGGGCCTTGAGCGGCGCAACCTGTTCACGCAACGCCCACCCCGTCGCCGTCAGGCTCAGGTGCACTTCACGTTCATCGCGGGGCGAACGCTGGCGCTGCACGAATTGCACTTGCTCCAGGCGCTTGAGCAACGGTGTGAGCGTTCCCGAATCGAGCAGCAGGCGCTCGCCCAGGGCCTTGACCGTGGGCTGCTCCGGCGCAGCCTCGTGCCACTCCCACAGCACCAGCATCACCAGGTACTGTGGATAAGTCAGGCCCAACTGCTCAAGCATCGGCTTGTAGCCCCGGATAACCGCCCGCGAGGCCGCGTACAGCTTGAAGCACAACTGGCGGTCGAGACGCAGCGAGTCGAGGGACAGGTCATTCATTTGAGCAGGGCTTCGATCTCGCGGGTCAGGTCCTCGGGCTTGGTCAGCGGGGCAAAACGTTTCACCAGCTTGCCGTCCTTGCCGATCAGGAACTTGGTGAAGTTCCATTTGATACGCTCGGAACCCAACAGGCCTGGAGCCTCTTTCTTCAACTGCACGAACAAGGGGTGCGCGCCGTCGCCGTTGACCTCGATCTTCTTGAACAGCGGGAAGCTGACACCGTAGTTCAACTCGCAGAACTCGGAAATCGCCCCCTCGTTGCCCGGTTCCTGCTTGCCGAACTGGTTGCAGGGAAACCCGAGAACCACCAGGCCCTGATCCTTGTAGTCCTGCCAGAGCTGTTCAAGGCCCTTGTATTGCGGGGTGAAACCGCATTTGCTGGCGGTATTGACCACCAGCACGGCCTTGCCGGCGAAATCGCCGAGGGTCTTTTGCTCACCCTTGATGGTGGTGCACGGGATGTTCAGCAGGTTTGCGCTCATGACAGTTCCTCCATTGAATGCCAAACAAAATAGCGAACAATTGAATTGCACACAATTCAATTGCCCGGACTTATGCCACGCCATATCAAGCCTGAATATCAATCGCTACAACAAACGCGAACCTTGTTGGAGCTGGCTTGCCGGCGATGGCGTCCGCAAGATCAACGCAAGCCTCAAGGGCCTCATCGCCGGCAAGCCGGCTCCTACAGATCAAATCAGCCCCGTGGCACCAGGTCCAGGCACACGGAGTTGATGCAGTAACGCAGGCCGGTCGGCGGCGGACCGTCCGGGAACACATGGCCCAGGTGCGCATCGCACTTGGCGCAGACCACTTCGGTACGAATCATGCCGTGGCTGATATCACGGATCTCGACCATGGCGCTCTCACCGATCGGCTGGTAGAAGCTCGGCCAGCCACAACCCGAATCGAATTTCGCCTTCGAGTCGAACAGCGGCTCGTTGCAGCAGATGCAGTGATAGACGCCATCGACCTTGCTGTCATTGTACTTGCCCGAAAACGGCCGCTCCGTGCCCTTCAGGCGACAGACGTTGTACTGCTCCGGATCGAGCATGGCGCGCCACTCTTCCAGGGTTTTCTCAAGCTTTTCCATCGTTACACCTCGGCGACTGAAAAACCCCGATCTGTATCTTTTCCGCGGATCGGGTGGCACGTATGATTGCGCCTCGTTGAACGCCAGTCTGGCACCCGCGCCAAGCGCATTCAAATCGGATTTTCCGAGCGCTGGCGAGGGACCACGGGACGCGCTGAAAACGCAGTATTGCCAGGGCGCTCAGCGAGTCGCCCGGATCGTCCATTTTCGGGATCAAATCGCCATGCAGGTCAGCAAATCGAACAAGCTCGCCAACGTCTGTTATGACATTCGCGGCCCGGTGCTCAAGCACGCCAAACGCCTGGAAGAGGAAGGCCATCGCATCCTCAAGCTGAACATCGGCAACCCGGCGCCCTTTGGTTTCGAAGCGCCGGACGAGATTCTCCAGGACGTGATCCGCAACCTGCCGACCGCACAGGGCTATAGCGACTCCAAGGGCCTGTTCAGCGCCCGCAAGGCGGTCATGCAGTATTACCAGCAGAAGCAGGTCGAAGGTGTCGGCATCGAGGACATCTACCTGGGCAACGGCGTCTCCGAACTGATCGTGATGTCGATGCAGGCGCTGCTCAACAACGGCGACGAAGTGCTGGTCCCGGCACCGGACTACCCGCTGTGGACCGCCGCGGTGACCCTTTCCGGCGGCAACCCGGTGCACTACCTGTGCGACGAACAGGCCAACTGGTGGCCCGACCTGGCCGACATCAAGGCCAAGATCACCCCGAACACCAAGGCCCTGGTGATCATCAACCCGAACAACCCGACCGGCGCGGTGTATTCGAAGGAAGTGCTGCTGGGCATGCTGGAACTGGCCCGCCAGCACAACCTGGTGGTGTTTTCCGACGAGATCTACGACAAGATCCTCTACGACGATGCCGTGCACATCTGCACCGCCTCGCTGGCCCCGGACCTGCTGTGCCTGACCTTCAACGGCCTGTCGAAGTCCTACCGGGTCGCGGGCTTCCGCTCCGGCTGGGTGGCGATTTCCGGTCCCAAGCACAATGCCCAGAGCTACATCGAAGGCATCGACATGCTGGCCAACATGCGCCTGTGTGCCAACGTGCCCAGCCAGCACGCGATCCAGACCGCCCTCGGTGGCTACCAGAGCATCAACGACCTGGTACTGCCGCCCGGCCGCCTGCTGGAACAGCGCAACCGTACCTGGGAACTGCTCAACGACATTCCCGGTGTCAGTTGCGTGAAACCCATGGGCGCGTTGTATGCCTTCCCGCGGATCGATCCGAAGGTCTGCCCGATCCACAACGACGAGAAATTCGTACTGGACCTGTTGCTCTCGGAAAAGCTGCTGATCGTCCAGGGCACCGCGTTCAACTGGCCATGGCCGGACCACTTCCGCGTCGTCACCCTGCCGCGGGTCGACGATCTGGAACAGGCCATCGGACGCATCGGCAACTTCCTGAAATCCTACCGCCAGTAATCTCCTACAACCCGCTGCGACTCCAGGAAAGGGTCGCAGCGCGGCTCTCTCTCATCGGCTGTTTTTTGTATGCGCGTGCGTCACTCATCGAACTGTTCCGCAGAGAGCTGTCAAAGGCTCTACGGCAAGGTTTTCGAAGTGACCGCAGACGCCGTCGCAAGAAAAAACCGGCTTCCGCGCTTCGGAAATGACTGGCAGGATTCTAGAATCGAGCTGTAGGACACAGTTTGAAATAGTCACCCGGTTGAATAGGCGGTAGCGGCACCTTATATACCCCGCATGACGCTACATCTTTAGATGAGGAGAAACTTTCAACCATGATGCGCATCCTGCTGTTCTTGGCCACTAACCTGGCGGTCGTGCTGATTGCCAGCATCACCCTGAGCCTTTTCGGCTTCAACGGGTTCATGGCGGCCAACGGGGTTGATCTCAACCTCAATCAGCTGCTGATCTTCTGTGCGGTCTTTGGTTTCGCCGGCTCGCTGTTCTCGCTGTTCATCTCCAAGTGGATGGCGAAGATGAGCACCAGTACCCAAATCATCACCCAGCCACGCACCCGCCACGAACAATGGCTGCTGCAGACCGTCGAGCAACTGTCTCGCGAAGCCGGGATCAAGATGCCCGAAGTCGGTATCTTCCCCGCCTACGAGGCGAACGCCTTCGCCACCGGCTGGAACAAGAACGACGCCCTGGTGGCCGTGAGCCAGGGCCTGTTGGAGCGCTTCTCGCCCGATGAAGTGAAGGCCGTGCTGGCCCACGAGATCGGCCACGTGGCCAATGGCGACATGGTCACCCTGGCACTGGTGCAAGGCGTGGTGAACACCTTCGTGATGTTCTTCGCGCGGATCATCGGCAACTTCGTCGACAAGGTCATCTTCAAGAACGAAGAAGGCCAGGGTATCGCCTACTACGTGGCAACCATCTTCGCCGAACTGGTCCTGGGCTTCCTCGCCAGCGCCATCGTCATGTGGTTCTCGCGCAAACGTGAATTCCGCGCCGACGAAGCCGGTGCCAGCCTGGCCGGTACCGCCGCGATGATCAGCGCCCTGCAGCGCCTGCGTTCCGAACAGGGCCTGCCGGTGCACATGCCCGACACCCTGAACGCCTTCGGCATCAACGGCGGCCTGAAGCAGGGCCTGGCGAAGATGTTCATGAGCCACCCGCCGCTGGAAGAGCGTATCGACGCCCTGCGTCGTCTCGGCTGACAGCGAGGCAACACACAAAGGGCGACCATTGGTCGCCCTTTGTTGTTTTCAGGGGTTCTTTTCCAGCCGGTACACCCGCTCTTCCAGCCGTGTGACACCCGCCTGGAGAAACTTCCAACTCTCGCCGAGCACATCCCGCTCCTCCTCCATGCGCAATTGCCAGTGCGGCTCCAGCAAGCGCCGGACCTCACCATCGAGTACCGCGAACGGCGGGCCGTCGATCTGCGCCTGAGCGTAATCGAGGGTAATCAGCAAACCCTGGCAGCCACCTGGCAGGATCCGCGTCAGATGCGCCGCATACCGCTCGCGCATCTGCGGCGGCAAGGCGATCAGCGCCGCGCGATCATAAAGCGCCGTGCAGTCGGCGACATCCGCAGCGGTCAAGGCAAAGAAATCCCCGCACCACAACTCCAGCGGCCCCGCCTCGTAGATGCGCAAGGCACCCTGCTCATGCACTTGCGGCTTGAGCTGCTGCTCGGCAAAAAAAGCCTCCACGGCCTTCTCCGACAACTCCACCCCCAGCACCCGCAAGCCCTGGGCCGCCAGCCAGGCGAGATCGAGGCTCTTGCCACAGAGCGGCACCAGTACCCGCGCCTCGGGAGCCAGTGTCAGGTCAGGCCAGAAGCGTTGCAGGCAGGGATTGACCTGATCCAGATGAAAGCCGATCTGGTTGAACTCCCAGCGTTTATGCCAAAACTCGGGCTGCATGATTAACCTCAAGAAATTCGATTAAAATCCACCAAAACTTATATTAGATTTAGATCAATGATCTGACCGAAGATGGTCCCATCTTAACGCTCAGGACCTTCATTATGCTCCCCAGCCTGTTTATCTCACACGGCTCGCCGATGCTGGCGCTGCAACCCGGCGCCAGCGGCCCGGCCCTGGCCCGCCTGGCGGCCGAACTGCCACGTCCGAAAGCCATCGTGATCGTCTCGGCCCACTGGGAAAGCCAGGAGCTGCTGGTCAGCAGCAATCCGCACCCGGAAACCTGGCACGACTTCGGCGGTTTCCCACGGGAACTGTTTGCCGTGCAATACCCCGCCCCCGGCGAGCCCGAACTGGCCGCCGATGTCGCCGAACTGCTGACCGTCAGCGGGCTGCCAGCGCGCCTGGACAACAACCGCCCCTTCGACCACGGCGTCTGGGTGCCGCTGTCGCTGATGTATCCCGACGCCGATATCCCGGTGGTCCAGGTCTCGCTGCCCAGCCGCCAGGGCCCGGCGTTGCAGACCCGGGTCGGAAAGGCCCTGCGCAGCCTGCGGGACCAGGGTATCCTGCTGATCGGCTCCGGCAGCATCACCCACAACCTCGGCGAACTGGATTGGCATGCCGGCCCGGAAACCATCGAGCCCTGGGCCAAGGCGTTTCGTGACTGGATGGTGGACAAACTCGCCGCCGATGACGAAGCCGCCCTGCACGACTACCGTAAACAGGCGCCTTACGCCGTGCGCAGCCATCCCAGCGACGAACACCTGCTGCCGCTGTACTTCGCCCGCGGTGCCGGCGACCGGGTCGCCATCGCCCACAAGGGCTTCACCATGGGCGCGCTGGGCATGGATATCTATACCTTCGGATAACTACACGATCCCTGCAGGCGCCGGCTTGCCGGCGATGGCGTCCGCGAGGATGCAAGACTTTGATCGTTCCCACGCTCCAGCGTGGGAATGCAGCCCGTGACGCTCTGCGTCACAGAAGCGGACGCAGAGCGTCCATGGAGGCATTACCACGCGGAGCGTGGGAACGATCGGAATCTCAGGGGCGCCATCGCCGGCAAGCCGGCTCCTACAAGGGCTTGCGCTCCAGCCTGGAGGCGCGGCGCATGCCCCCCAAAAAAGAGCAGGCAAAAAAAATCCCCGAACCAGTCGGGGATTTTTTTATCGATCAATCAACGCGGCCTCTATCGAAGCCTGTCGATCAATCCTCGCGATAGCGGCGCAGCTTGAGCTGCTTGCCGGCAACGCGGGTGTCCTTCAGTTTGGTCAGCAGACGCTCCAGACCATCTTCCGGCAGTTCCACCAGGCTGAAGCTGTCACGCACCTGGATGCGACCGATGGCTTCACGTGCCAGACCACCTTCGTTGAGGATGGCGCCCAGCAGGTTCTTGGCGGCGATACCGTCACGCGCGCCCAGCGCGGTACGGCAGCGAGCACGGCCTTCAGCCAGTGGGATCGGGGCACGACGCTCACGATCGCTACGCTCAGGACGATCGCCACGTGGTGCATTGTTCGGCACCAGTGGACGCTCTTTCTCGATAGCGGCCAGGTTCAGCGCTTGACCGTTGGTTGCCTTGCGCAGCAGGGCTGCGGCCAGGGCACGCGGGCTGCAACCGATATCGGCGGTCAGGCGATCGAGCAGATCACCGTGGGTCGATTCGGCATCGGCCACCAGCGGCGACAGGCTGTTGGTCAGCTTCTTGATGCGCGCATCGAGAACGGCCTGGGCATCCGGCAGGCGGACTTCGGCAACTTTCTGACCGGTTACACGCTCGATCACCTGCAGCATGCGGCGCTCGCGTGGAGTCACCAGCAGCAGTGCACGACCTTCGCGACCGGCACGACCGGTACGGCCGATACGGTGAACGTAGGACTCGGGATCGTACGGCATGTCCACGTTGAATACGTGGGTGATGCGCGGAACGTCCAGGCCACGGGCTGCGACGTCGGTTGCCACAACGATGTCCAGACGGCCATCCTTGAGGGAATCGATCACACGCTCACGCTGGTTCTGGGCAATGTCGCCGTTCAGCGCGGCGGCCTTGTAGCCTTTGGCTTCCAGGGCGCTGGCCAGGTCCAGGGTCGCTTGCTTGGTGCGCACGAACATGATCAGGGCGTCGAAATCTTCCACTTCCAGCAAGCTGAGAACGGCAGAAGTCTTCTGGTCAGCGTGAACCAACAGGTGAGCCTGTTCGATCGCGGTAACGGTCTGGGTCTTGCTCTGGATCTTCACGTGCTTCGGATCGCGCAGGTGACGCTCGGCGATGGCACGGATCGATTGTGGCAGAGTGGCCGAGAACAGTACGGTCTGGCGGCTTTCCGGCATGGCCTTGAAGATGACTTCCAGGTCATCCATGAAGCCGAGCTTGAGCATTTCGTCAGCTTCGTCGAGAACCAGGTGGTTCACGGTCGCCAGGACTTTTTCGTCGCGACGCAGGTGGTCGCACAGACGGCCCGGGGTAGCGACAACGATCTGTGCGCCGTTCCGGATTGCTTTCAATTGTGGGCCCATCGGCGCGCCGCCGTAGACAGCCACAACAGTCACGCCCGGCATCTGCTTGGCGTAGGTTTCGAAAGCGGTTGCAACTTGCAGCGCCAACTCACGGGTTGGGGCCAGGATCAGAGCTTGCGGCTCGCGCTTGGACGGATCGATGCGGTGAAGGATAGGCAGGGCGAAAGCGGCCGTTTTACCGGTACCGGTTTGTGCCTGACCAATCATGTCGTGACCGGCAAGGATGATCGGAATTGACTGCTGCTGAATGGCCGAAGGCTCTTCATAGCCGGTAGCGACTACTGCAGCGACAATATTGGGATGAAGTTCAAGAGCGGCGAAGCCGCCGATTTCCTGGGTCATGGGTCTGCCTCTAAGTGCATCCGCAAAGACCCATGCTCCAAAGCTGCACATGCCGTGTAAGACTCTGAGAGTCACCCTGGCAGCTTTGTCGGCGGGGATTTGCGAAAACGATTGAATGAAAGAATCGTCAAGGATAGTCCGCAGGGCGAACAGCAGCCGAAGCTGGCTTCGGGGAATTGCATTACCTAAACGCGGCCCGGTTAAAGGCCGGCGCGCACTATACCGGAATTGGCGAAAAAAGGGAGATTTATTTATCGGCAAAAGCCGGTCGACGCCCGTCTGTTTCAGGCTTTGCGGATCGACGGCCAAAGCGCTATTTTCTACGGGCGTGCTTTGGTGCTTAAACGGTTCACCCATCGGCTCGGCGTCAGCGCCCCGCAGCCTTGCTCTCCTACTCCAGGAACTGCCCCATGAATCAGCCCGCCGCCAGTCGTGTCAGCCGTGAACAACGTGGTCATGTCCTGCTGCTCGGCCTGGACCGGGTGGCCAAGCGCAACGCCTTCGACCTCGACCTGCTCGAGGCACTGAGCCTGGCCTATGGCGAGTTCGAGCGCGACGAACAGTCGCGGGTCGCCGTGGTCTTCGGCCATGGCGAACACTTTACCGCCGGCCTCGACCTGGCCAAAGTCGGCGCGACCATGGCCGAAGGCTGGAAGATACCGACCGGCGGTTGTGATCCCTGGGGCGTATTTGCCGGCCCCAGGGTCAGCAAGCCGGTGATCGTCGCGGCACAGGGTTATTGCCTGACCATCGGTATCGAGCTGATGCTCGCCGCGGATATCAACCTGTGCGCCAGCAACACCCGCTTTGCCCAGATGGAAGTACAACGCGGGATTTTTCCCTTCGGTGGGGCGACCCTGCGTTTCCAGCAGATGGCCGGCTGGGGCAATGCGATGCGCTGGCTGCTGACCGGCGATGAGTTCGATGCCCACGAAGCATTGCGCCTGGGGCTGGTGCAGGAAGTCATGGCCAGCGAGGATCTGCTGCCACGTGCCCTGCAGTTGGCCGAACGCATCGCGCGACAGGCGCCGCTCGGCGTCCAGGCAACCTTGACCTCGGCGCGCCAGGCCCGTTACGAAGGGGAAACGGCCGCGGCGGCGAGCCTGCCGGCGCTGGTCAAGAAACTGCTGACCAGCGAGGACGCCGCGGAAGGCGTGCGCGCCATGCTGGAAAAACGCCCCGGCGAATTCAAGGGTCGCTGAGCTGCTGCCGTGTCCCTGATCGTTCCCACGCTCCAGCGTGGGAATGCCTCACTGGACGCTCTGCGGCCGCTTCTGTGACGCGGGGCGTCACGGCTGCATTCCTGTGCTGCGCGTGGGAACGATCAATCAGGCATATTCAGGTGGCAGGACGGATATCCTTGATCAGCGACCGCAACGAATACCCCAGGCGCGGTGCCAGTTCATCGGCACGATTGAGCAATGCCTGTCCGTCCAGCTCCTGGTCCAGGTCCGCAGGAACGATGAGGATGACGTTGCCCTCCTTCACCGGCAGTTCCCAATAATGCCGGTGGTACAGCCCGCGCAGCAGCGCCGCACCAAGGGGCTTGCCGTCATCGGTGGCCCACTGGTTGATCACCAGCCAGCCGCCGGGATTGAGTTTCTTCTGGCAGTTTTCCAGGAAGGTCCAGGCCAGATGCCCCACACCCGGACCGACATCGGTATAGAGGTCGACGAAGATCAGGTCCGAAGGCTCCGCCGTCTCCAGCAACTCCAGGGCATCGCCGACACGGATATAAAGCCGCGGATCATCGTCCAGTCCCAGGTACTCGATGGCCAGGCGCGGCACGTCCGGGCGCAGTTCGATGGCCTCGACATCCTCCAGCGGCAGGAACTTCAGGCACGCCTGGGTCAGCGTCCCGGCCCCCAGGCCGAGGAACAGCGCACTCTCCGGCTGTTCGTGGCACAGCGCACCGATCAGCATGGCCCGGGTATAGTCATATTCCAGCCAACTGGGATCGGCGGTGAACACGCAGCTCTGCTCGATCGCATCGCCAAATTCGAGAAAGCGGTAATCGTCCACTTCCAGCACGCGAATCATGCCGAAGTCGTCGTGCACTTCAGCCAGCAGACGCTCGACGCGCTCCTCAGACATTTCATCTCCTTGCCGCGGACGGCCCCTGCCGTCGCGATGAATCAAGCCGCTCGGCAACGAGCGGGAAAGCGCCGATTGTCGGCCAAGCCACGGGAGCAGGTCACGTACTAATTGCTGCTAACATGGGACTCCGATCGTCGACACTAGAGTTCATGATGAGCCAACCCTGGAGCCCTGACAGCTGGCGCGCCCTGCCGATCCAGCAGCAACCTCACTACCCGGACGCCGCCCACCTGCTGCGCGTCGAGCAAAGCCTGGCCAGCTACCCGCCACTGGTGTTCGCCGGCGAAGCCCGCGAGCTGCGCCGGCAGTTCGCCGAAGTGACCCAGGGCCGGGCCTTCCTGCTCCAGGGCGGCGACTGCGCGGAAAGTTTCGCCGAGTTCTCGGCAGCCAAGATCCGCGATACCTTCAAGGTGTTGCTGCAGATGGCCATTGTCATGACCTTCGCCGCCGGTTGCCCGGTGGTCAAGGTCGGGCGCATGGCCGGCCAGTTCGCCAAGCCGCGCTCGGCCAACGACGAAACCATCAACGGCGTGACCCTGCCGGCCTACCGTGGCGATATCGTCAACGGTATCGGTTTCGATGAAAAAAGCCGCGTGCCGGACCCGGACCGCCTGCTGCAGTCCTATCACCAGGCCACCGCCACCCTGAACCTGCTGCGCGCCTTTGCCCAGGGCGGTTTCGCCGACCTGCACCAGGTGCACAAATGGAACCTGGACTTTATCGCCAACTCGGCCCTGGCCGAGAAGTACAGCCAACTGGCCGACCGCATCGATGAAACCCTGGCCTTCATGCGCGCCTGCGGCATGGACAGCTCGCCGCAACTGCGCGAAACCAGCTTCTTCACCGCCCATGAGGCGCTGCTGCTGAACTACGAAGAAGCCTTCGTGCGTCGCGACAGCCTGACCAACGACTACTACGACTGCTCGGCCCATATGCTGTGGATCGGCGACCGTACCCGTCAGCTCGACGGCGCCCATGTCGAATTCCTGCGCGGGGTGAACAATCCGATCGGGGTCAAGGTCGGCCCGAGCATGAACACCGACGACCTGATCCGCCTGATCGACATCCTCAACCCGGACAACGACCCCGGCCGCCTGAACCTGATCGTGCGCATGGGCGCGAACAAGGTCGGCGATCACCTGCCACAGTTGATCCGTGCGGTGGAAAGCGAAGGCAAGAAGGTGCTGTGGAGCTCCGATCCGATGCACGGCAATACGATCAAGGCCAGCAGCGGCTACAAGACCCGCGACTTCGCGCAGATCCTCAGCGAGGTCAAGCAGTTCTTCCAGGTGCACCAGGCCGAAGGCAGTTATGCCGGCGGAATTCATATCGAGATGACCGGGCAGAACGTCACCGAGTGCATCGGCGGCGCGCGTCCGATCACCGAAGATGGCCTGTCGGACCGCTATCACACCCATTGCGACCCGCGGATGAATGCCGATCAGTCGCTGGAGCTGGCGTTCCTGATTGCCGAGACGTTGAAGCAGGTGCGGCGCTGATCCAACAACATCCCTTGTGGCGAGCGGGCTTGCCCGCTCGCCACAGAAGACCGTGTAACCGCTGCGCCTTACAGCATCTTACGCAACCGTTGCGCACTGACCCGCTGGCAATTGAGCTGGATATCCGGCAACCCCAGCCAATCGGCCAGCTGCCGCAAACTGACCGCCAGCGCGGCGATCCCCGCCTCATCCAGCCCCTGCTCTTCCTCATGCACGGCATGCACCGCCAGGCGCCCGAGCGCCCGCTCCGCGCGCAGGTCGACCCGTGCGGCGATGCGTTCACCATGCAGGAACGGCAGCACGTAGTAGCCATACACCCGCTTGTGCTGCGGCGTATAGATTTCCAGGCGATAACGGAAGTCGAACAAGCGCTCGGTACGACTGCGCTCCCAGATCAACGAATCGAACGGCGACAGCAAGGCACTGGCCCAGACCTTGCGCGGCACCTTGATATCCGGCAGGCAATACACCGGCTGGCGCCAGCCCTGCACCTCGCCTGTCAGCAATTCACCGGCCTCGACCAACTCCGCCAGACGCGCACGACTGTCGGCCGGGTCCAACCGAAAGTAATCGCGCAGATCCTTCTCCGTCGCCACCCCGAGGGCCACCGCTGCCTGGCGCAACAGGCAGCGCTGGGCCTCGGCCTCATCCAGCAGCGGCTGCCCGAGCACCGCCGACGGAATCACCCGCTCCGGCAGATCGTAGAGCCGTTCGAAGCCACGGCGCCCGGCCACCGTCACCTCACCGGCGGCGAACAACCACTCCAGCGCATGCTTCTCGGCGCTCCAGTCCCACCAGGGCCCGGCCTTTTCCTCACGACTCGACAGACTGCCCGCCCCCAGCGCGCCGCGCTCCTCGACCAGCGTCAGGACCCGGCGAATGGTCGCCTGCTGCTCACGGCCGAAGCGTGCCATTTGTTGATAAATGCCCTCGCCACGGGAGGCCCGCTGCATGCGCCAGCGCATCAGCGGATACAGCGACATCGGCAGCAGCGAGGCTTCATGGCCCCAGTATTCGAACAGGGTGCGTCGCCGTCCCTGGCTCCAGGCGGCCTGGTCGAGCAGTTCGGAAGAATAGTTGCCTAGGCGGGAAAACAGCGGCAGGTAGTGGGAACGCACCAGGGCATTGACCGAATCGATCTGCACGACACCCAGGCGCTCGATCAACCGGTTGACCTGCAACGGCTTGACCGACGCCTGGGCCCTGCGCGCCTGGAACCCCTGGGCGCCCAGCGCCAGGCGCCGAGCTTGCTTCAACGAAAACGACAGATCCGCGGGCATGCACGCCTCCTTGTGAACCCGCAAACTACCGCAATCACCGCCTGCTTGTGTAGCCTCATCAACGTCCCTTGCCCAGCGGGTCGTTCCAGAAGTGCTGGTGGGTTTCCCGATCGACATCGGCGCGGCTGAGGCCGATGTCCTTGAGCGCGTCGTCACTCATCGCCGCCAGCAGCTGGCGCTCGCGCGACAGATCGTGCCAACGCACCAGCCGCTGCCACAGGGCCCTTGGCGACAACCCCGAATGCGAGGCCGCGCCAACCAGCAGATAACCTTTTTGACCTTTCATCATCTTGCCCTCCATGTGGGGATGACTAAAGTCTCCGCCCGGGGCTAAGATCAATCCAACGAATGTTTCTTATGCAATACATCTCGGAGATTGATGAGTTGTCCAGCTACCCGAGCATCGATACCGACGTCCTGCGCACCTTCGTCGCCATTGCCGAGCACGGTGGGTTCACCAAGGCCGGCGAACAGGTCAACCGCACGCAGTCGGCCGTCAGCATGCAGATGAAACGCCTGGAAGAAGACGTGGTCCAGCGCCAGTTGTTCGAACGCGACGGGCGCCAGATGCGCCTGACCGCCGAAGGCCAGGTGCTGCTCGGCTACGCCCGGCGAATCCTCAAGTTGCAGAGTGAAGTCTTCAATACCCTGCGCGAACCCCATATGGTCGGCCTGGTACGCATCGGCGTGCCGGATGACTATGTGATGCGTTTCATGCCGGGGATCCTGTCGCGTTTCGCCAAGTCCTACCCGCTGATCCAGCTGGAAGTAAACTGCGAATCCTCCACGCAGTTACTGCAACGCCAGGATCTGGACCTGACTATCGTCACCCGCAAGCCGGGCAACGAACTTGGCCAGTTGCTGCGCCAGGAGCGTCTGGTCTGGGCCGAGGCCCAGAACGCCACGATCCACGAACAGACCCCCGTGCCGCTGGCGATGGATGGCATGGACTGTTTCTGCACCCAATGGGCCTGCAACGCCCTGGATGCCCGTGGCCGCGACTATCGGCTGGCGTATGCCTGCCCCAGCCTGTCGACGATCATGGCGGTGGTCAACGCCGGGCTGGCGATGACCGCCCAGCTGGAAAGCCTGATTCCCCAGGACTGGCGCGTCCTCGGCGAAGACGAAGGCATGCCCCAGTTACCCCTGCTGAACATCATGCTGATACGCAACCTGAACAAACCTTCGCCGATCACCGAGTGCCTGGCCGAGTACATCGTCGAAGGGTTCAAACCTTGAAGCCGAGCAGCAACGCACCGAGCACCAGATAGGCGCAAAACAGGCCGCGCAGGACTCTCTCGGGCAAGGCGTAGGCCACTTTCACGCCCCAACTGATGCTCATCAGGCCACCGACGGCCATGGGAATGCCCATGCGCCAGTCCACCTCGTTGTGCACCGCGTAGGTCACCAGCGTGACGCTGGTGCTTGGCAACGCCAGGGCCAGCGACAAGCCCTGGGCGACCACCTGCGACGTACCGAAGACGCTGGTCAGGAACGGCGTGGCCACCACCGCCCCGCCGACCCCGAACAGTCCGCCCATGGTCCCGGACGCCGCGCCCAGTACACCCAGCCACGGCCAGGGATAACGCATCTGCGCCGACACCGGGGATTGCGCCATGAACAGCCGTACCAGGTAGAACAGCGCCAGTACCAGCAGAAAACCGACAAAGCCCATGCGCATGCTGCGCGGGTCCAGTCCCACCGCCCAGAGGGCGCCGAACCAGGCAAAACAGAAGCTCATCAGCACCAGCGGCAGCGCATGGCGCAGCTCGATGCGATTGCGCTGGTTGTAGCGATGCAGCGCCAGCACCACATTCGGCACCACCATCACCAACGCCGTACCCTGGGCCAATTGCTGGTCGAGACCGAACAGGATACCCAGCACCGGAATCGCGATCATGCCGCCGCCGATGCCGAATATTCCTCCCACGCCGCCCATCACGACGCCCAGCACCAGGTACTCAATCAATTCGATCACAACCGTCTCCCCGCTCAGTGCCCTTCATGCTACGCAGTCCGCTCTAGCGCGGAAACGCACAACAACGCACAATGGCTATGCCAATCTCGCACAAGCAAACGCCATGAATCCCACCAGCCTTACGGATCAACTCGGCCTGTTTCTCGACGTCCTGGAAACCGGCAGCTTTTCCGCCGCCTCCCGGCGTCACCCGTTGACCCCATCGGCCGTGGCCCGGCGCATCGACAGCCTGGAAAACTCGATCGGCAGCCGCCTGTTCATTCGCAGCACCCACGCGGTGCGCGCCACGCCCGCCGGACTGGCATTTGCCGAACGGGCCCGGCGGATCGTCGCCGAACTGCGCCTGGCCCGAGCCGAAGCGGTGTCCCTGAGCAACGCCCCGGAGGGCCTGATCCGCATTGATGCCCCCGCCGCCTTCGGCCGTCGTCACCTGGCGCCGGCCATCGCCGACTTCCTGCTCGACTACCCCGGGCTCGACGTGCAACTGCACCTGATCGACAGTTTCGTCGATATGCAGGGCTCCAACCTGGGCAAGGTCGACCTGGTCCTGCGCGCCGGACAAATGGCCGATACCCGGCTGGTGGCCACGCCCCTGGCAAGCATCGTGCGGATCGCCTGCGCCAGCCCGACCTATCTGAAAAACCGTGGTACGCCGCTGCGTCCCGATGAACTGGGTGGACACGACGGCCTCGACTGGGATGCACTGGCCCCACCGATGGCTTGGCGCTTCCATCAGGACGGCCTGGTACAACTGCACCGCCCGTCACGGATCCGCATGACCTCGAACAACGCCGAGGCCATGCTGTCCGGCGCCTTGAGCGGCCTGGGCATCGCCCACCTGCCGACCTGGCTGATCAGCGAGTACCTGCTGCGCGGGGAGCTGTTGCCGCTGTTCTGCGAAAACGGCCTGCCCGCGCCCGAGACCTCCGGAGTCTATGCGCTACGCCTGGAACAACCGGCCAACTCCCGCAGCCGTCTGTTGCTGGAGTTCCTCAAAAGCCGTTTCAGCCCTGTTCCGCCCTGGGATCTGGCCCTGCAAAGCGGACTTGGGCGTCACTAGACCGGGAAAATTCCCTGGCGCATTAAAGATTCGCCCGCTAGATTCAATAGACGTAACACACAAGGCTCTAGCGATGAACAGCATTACCAACCACTGTGAAGACCTGCTCCTGGACAATCAGGTGTGCTTTGCCCTGCACTCCACCTCGTTGTTGATGACCAAGGTCTACAAGCCCCTGCTCCAGGCCCTGAACCTGACCTACCCGCAATACCTGGCGATGATCGTGCTGTGGGAACAGGACGGCCTGACCGTCGGTGAGATCAGCCACAAGCTGATGACCGACCCCGGCTCCCTGACCCCCCTGCTCAAGCGCCTGGAAAGCGAGGGCCTGCTGAGCCGGACCCGCAGCAAGGCCGACGAACGGGTGGTGATCGTCGAACTGACCGCCGCCGGACGCGCCCTGCACGAGCAGGCCCGCAGTATTCCGCAATGCATCCTCGCCGCCGGTGGTGGCTCCATGGAGCGCTTGCGCGCGCTACAAGCCGAACTGCTCGCCCTGCGTGGGCATCTGCAAGACAGCCTCCAATAGCCCCACCGCTGTCAAGGCAACGCCGGCCCTTGTAGGAGCCGGCCTTGCCCACGAATCCGATCGTTCCCACGCTCCGCGTGGCAACGCCGCCATGGACGCTCTGCGTCCGCTTCAAAAGCTTCGCGGGCAAGCCCGGCTCCTAAAGGTTGCGCCCCTTCTGCTCCTCCTCCGCTAAAGCACCGCAGCCCCTTCGGAAATCCGCTTCAGAACTTTTTGAAAATTTATCTTGCGCACTAAACATTAGCGCGATACATTTATCTCGCAGTCACTTAGCGCGCAAACATTTAGCGCAAAACAAATTTCTCAAACGACGAGGCTCGCCATGCAAACTCTCTATACCGCAGTTGCAACTTCCACCGGTGGCCGTGATGGCCGTGCGATCTCCAGCGACAACATCCTGGACGTCAAGCTCGCCACCCCCAAAGAACTCGGCGGTGCCGGCGGTGCAGCCACCAATCCTGAGCAACTGTTCGCCGCCGGCTACTCGGCCTGCTTTATCGGCGCGCTGAAATTCGTCGCCAGCCAGACCAAGCGCCAGATCCCGGCTGACGCCTCGATCACCGCCCACGTCGGCATCGGCCAGATCCCTGGTGGTTTCGGCCTGGATATCGACCTGCACATCAGCCTGCCGGGTCTGGAACAGGCCGATGCACAAAGCCTGGTCGACGCCGCCCACCAGGTCTGCCCGTACTCCAACGCCACCCGTGGCAACGTCGACGTCCGCCTGCACGTCACCGTCTAACCCACCCGCCACCTGAGGATCCGTACATGAACACTTTCAGCAAAGTCCTGACCGGTACCCTGCTCGCGTTGTCCGTCCATACGGCGTTCGCCGCCGAAAACACCGGCGTCGAACACAACACCCAGGCCTTTCTCGACGTTTTGAATGCCGGCACGGGCAAGCCGATGGAACAGATGACACCGGCAGAAGCCCGCGCCGTACTGTCCGGCGCGCAGTCAGGGGTCAAGCTGACATTGCCCAAGACCGACGTGAGCCAGAAGACCATCCAGGTCGACGGCAAGCCGCTGGAGCTGACCATCGTCCGCCCGGCAGGGGTCAAGGGCACATTGCCGGTGTTCATGTTCTTCCACGGTGGCGGCTGGGTGCTGGGGGATTTCCCGACCCACGAGCGGCTGGTACGCGACCTGGTGGTGGGTTCCGGGGCGGCGGCGGTATTCGTCAACTACACGCCGTCACCTGAAGCCCACTACCCGACCGCGATCAACCAGGCCTACGCCGCGACTGAATGGGTGGCCGAGCACGGCAAGGAAATCAACGTCGACGGCAAGCGCCTGGCCGTGGCCGGCAACAGCGTCGGCGGCAACATGGCGGCAGTAGTCAGTCTGATGGCCAAGGACAAGGGCACACCGGCGCTCAAGTTCCAACTGCTGCTGTGGCCGGTGACCGATGCCAGTTTCGAGACAGCGTCCTACAACCAGTTCGCCGAGGGTCACTTCCTCAGCAAGAACATGATGAAATGGTTCTGGGACAATTACACCACCGATGCCAAGCAACGCAGCGAGATCTACGCCTCACCGCTGCGGGCTACCACGGCACAGCTCAAGGGCCTGCCACCGGCGCTGATCCAGACCGCCGGGGCCGACGTCCTGCGTGACGAAGGCGAGGCCTACGGCCGCAAGCTGGATGAAGCCGGCGTGCCGGTGACCAGCGTGCGCTACAACGGCATGATCCACGACTTCGGCCTGCTCAATGTGGTCAGCCAGGTACCGGAGGTCCGTTCGGCCCTCCTGCAGGCTTCGCAGGAACTGAAGGAACACCTGAAATAAGCCACCCCCTGTAGGAGCCGGCTTGCCGGCGAAGAGGCCCTTGAGTCCGGCATCGACCGCAAGGATGCCATCGCTGGCAAGCCTGGCTCCTGCAAGGAACGGCGGCGCCCCCAGAAACAGCAGACACAAAAAAGCCCGGGACATGCCCGGGCTTTTTTTGTTCGGCGAAAAGCTGTGCTTATTTGGCACGGCCTTTGTAGGAACCGCCTTCACGGGTGTCGATCTCGATCATGTCACCGATTTCGATGAAGTCAGCTACCGACAGTTCGGTACCATTCTTCAGCTTGGCAGGCTTCATCACCTTGCCGGAAGTGTCACCGCGAGCGGAACCTTCGGTGTAGTCAACCTGCCGCACGATGGTGGTCGGCAGTTCTACGGAAACCAGGCGATCTTCGAAGAAGACGGCTTCGCAGACGTCGGTCATGCCTTCTTCCACGAATGGCAGAACGGCTTCGATATCTTCGGCGTTCAGCTCGTACATGGTGTAGTCGCTGGTGTCCATGAACGTGTAGGAGTCGCCGCTGATGAAGGACAGCGTCGCTTCTTTACGGTCGAGGATTACGTCGTCCAGTTTGTCGTCGGCACTGTAGACGATCTCGGTCTTGTAACCGGTCAGCAGGTTCTTCAGCTTGGTCTTCATGATCGCGCTGTTACGACCGGACTTGGTGAATTCAGCTTTCTGAACCAGCCAAGGATCGTTTTCGAGACGGATCACGGTACCGGGTTTCAGTTCTTTACCAGTTTTCATTGCGAATATCCGAATTTGGATGGGATGTACATAAATCTAGGCCGCGTATCATATCCAATTTCTATAAAACAGTACCAGCGCCGCGGCAAGATCAGCCCGAGAAGCCTGTTCCAGACACCAGTGTTCGGCGTGTTCGGTCAGCTCAAGCTCGTTGCGCAGCACCGCCGACCAGCTTTCACCCATGTCATTTCCACTGTTCCAGGCCCGCCACCAGCCAGTGAAAGCGGTCAGGGCCGGCTCGGACAGGCCCAGGGTATACAACGCGAGAAATGCCTCCAGTTTGTCCAGATGGATATCGTCTTCCTGCCGGTAGATATGCCAGAGCAGCGGCCGGCCGGCCCATTGCGCGCGAATAAACGAATCTTCGCCGCGTACGGCGTTGAAATCGCAGCTCCAGAGCAGGCGGTCATAGGCCGTCTGGGGGACGAACGGCAGCACCTGCACCGTCAGGGCGCGGCGTGTCTCGATGGCCCCGGCCTCCAACTGCCCGCTTCCCAACCAACCCTGGACATCCGCCAGCACCCGGCCTTCCGGCACCAACAGTCGGGTCGGACGGGTATCGGCCGCCAGGGCTTCGAGCCAACTGGCCACGCCTGCGTTCTCGTAGGCAAAAAGCGAGATCAACCGTTCACCGTCCGTCGGATTGACGCCCAGGGCGCGCAGGAAATCCCGGCGCGCCAGGGGATCGGCTTGAAAGGCCTGGCGCTGCGCCAGTAATCCCGCCTCCCTGAGCAAACCGCCTGTGCCCGGCTGAAACCCCGGAAAGAAGAAGAACTTCTGCACCTGCTTGTACTTGACCGATGGCAGACCGTGGCAACCGACAATCCAGTCCTCGGCGCTCAGGTAATCCAGGTTGAGCCACAACGGCGTGGTCGCGCGCCGGGCCATCGCCTCCATGTAATCGTGGGGTAACTGGCAGGCAAAGGCGCCGATCACCACATCCGCCGCCACCACCGGCCGCCACTCGCTCGACCAGCGACGCACCTCGACGCCTTCCTGGATCTGCTGCTCGCATTCGATATCGAGCTCCGGACACAACCGCTCGAAAGCCCGCAGATCGTCGACCCACAGGCGCACGGCCAGGCCATGCTCGGCTACCAGTTGCCGGGCCAGGCGCCAGGTCACGCCGATATCGCCATAGTTGTCGACGACGGTGCAGAAAATATCCCAGTTGGCCGGCATGCACGGGCTCCGTTTGGCAAAGGCGTCGATTGTCCGCATAAATCCACCTGCGCAGAAGAGCCGACGTCGATTAATCTTCATGCGACAATCGCATCCTGCGAAGAACCGCCCGCCAGGAGGCTGCCATGCCTTATCGCCCACAATCGCGTCGCCGCTTGTCCGTCACGCTCAACCCACTGCAGTTGACCGCCAGTATCGCGCTGGGCATCTGGCTCGGCTTCGTCGCGCTGGCCCTCACCGCCTGGCTCATCGCCCGACTCTTCGTGGCGCAGCCATTGGCCCCTGTCGCCGAGGCCGTCCGGCAGATCAGCCAGCCCACCGCGCCGGTCGCGCCACAAGCCCCCGGCGACTCGACGCAGATGTTCGAGCAGTACAAGGAAAACCTGCGCAAGAACGAAGAACAGCAGCGCCTGGAGCAGGCCCGCAACAGCTATCGCAACCTGTCCAATCCCAAGTGCCAGTTCTGGTTGCAGCAGGACCAGACCGCGCCCAGCGACAAGAGCCGCGCCAACGTGCTGCAGTTCTGCAATTGAGCCGTTTGCACAGCATGGACAAGCACGCACTGCACCAGCGAATCATCGACACTCTGGCGATCGACCTCGATGTCCTGCAACGGGCGGCACAGACCGCCTACGAAGCCGCGACCCATGAAGAGAACATCGCCGAAAACAAGTACGACACCCTGGGCCTGGAAGCCTCGTACCTGGCGACCGGGCAGGCCCGGCGTGTCGAGGAAATCCGCCAGGCCCTCAAGCAGTGCCGGGAACTGCCGTTGCGCCCTTACGACGACAGCGCGGGTATCCAGCTGGGCGCCCTGCTGACCCTCGAAGCCGAGAACGGCAGCGAGCAGCGATTGTTCCTGGCTCCGGATGCCGCCGGCCTGAAGATCGATTGGGAGGGCCGGACGATCACCGTGATCAGCCCGCGCTCACCACTGGGCCAGGCGCTGCTGGGCAAGCTCGACGGTGACGAAGTGCAGATCAGCGTCGGCGCTGTGCGCCAGACCTACACCGTGACCGAAGTCAGCTGACGCTTACTTGGCCGCCGCCATCAGGCGGTTGACCTCACTGCGCACCATGCTGGTGTATTCCGGCGGCGATAGGGTGTCGAGTTCCGCGCGCACCCATTCCGCCCACTTGCCCTTGCGCTTGGAGCGCTCGCCGAACAGACGTGCCGCCTCGCCCTTGGCCTTGCCCAGGTTGCTCTGCCAGAGGTCGAACAGGCGGGATTTCTCATCCTCGATGGTGGCCCGTTCGGCCAGGGATTTGTTAGCCAGATTGAAGCTCATTGGAAAATCCTGCGGTACAAATAGACCCGTATCTTACACTGTCACTAGAAACATCCGATCGAGGATTTTGCTTCACCGAGGTGAGCGGACAGAAAATTTTGCAACTTTCCCCGGTCCCGCCGACTCCCATTATTCAGAGCATCATTCACTTCGAAGGAATATCGCCATGGCCCGTAAATCCGCCGTACAAGCCGCCGAGGACCAGATCAAGGACCAGGCCTTCAGCGAGTTGCAAGCGCTGATCCAGGAGTCGGAAAAACTGCTGAAGGACAGCGCCGCGCTGGTGGGCGAGGAAGGCGAAAGCCTGCGCGCGCAGATCAGCCAGAAGCTCAAGCAGGCTCTGGACTCGGTCACCCATGTACGCGAGAACACCCGCCCGGTGGTCGAGGCGACCGAAACCTATATCGGCGGGCATCCCTGGCAGACCGTGGCGATTTCCGCCGGCTTCGGCCTGGTGGTCGGGCTGCTGCTGGGCCGGCGCAACTGATCGGACACCGTTCCCGCGGTCCCTTGTCTCCCCAACAAGTCACTCCGACAAGGGACACGTCCGCCACAGGACGATCTACCACCCCACTCTCCCACCGCAAGGTAGCGTTTTTTGCCATCTGCCGCGAAGCCTGGCCTGCCAGTGCCCAGCGGTTCGTCAGTACGAACGAAGGCAAAAGCGATGACCACCGATTCAATTCCCTACGAGTTCTCCGAAGCCCTGGAACAGCGCGACGCCCCCAACAGCCGGGAAATCGCCCTCAAGATCACCCAGCCCGATCGCAACTGGTTCAAGAAAATCCTGCTCCCCAACCGTGACGCCCGCCAGGCGTCCGACGATCCGATGCATGTCGAAAAAATCCTGCTCAACGCCCACGGCATGACGCTGGCGGAGCTGGTGGGAGCCCTTCTGATGAGACCCGGCACCTCGGACTGCGCGTACCTCTATACGCCGGGCTTCGGCATCGAACACTTCGACACCCGGGCCGAAGCCATCGACAGTCTGCTCGATCGCCTGGCCATCAAGGCCCGGCGCGAAGAACTGATGCGCTTCGTCGCGTTCGAGATCAAGCGCCGGATCACCTTCGACACTCACCTGCAGCTCAAGACAGAACCCATCGAGGGTGCGGTGTTCCTCGACTGGCGTCGCTCAATCGATCGCCATGAGAAACATAATCTGGAGTCCTTGGGTGAGGAGTTGCTCAAGCTGCCCAGCCTGGCAAACCTGCTCGACAAAATGCTCGACGACGAACTCGCTCGGCGCTTTGCCAACATCGACCTGACGACCGTCAGGATGATCAGCTATGTGAGCGCCAGCCGAAACGACAGTGATGACACCGGCGACCCGCAATACCAGCCCGTCACGACTCACTCGTTGAGCGACGCGCTGCTGGCACACTATCGCGCCGGAGCATGGCCCGCCGGCCAGCGCCGCGTGTTCGTCGCCCCCGGCTATAACGCGGTGCCGGCGGATGTCGGGTACTGGGAAGGCGCCCTGGCGAAAATCTCCGGCAACCTGAAGACGCGCATGCAAAGCGAGCTGGAAAGCTACTGGAACGGCCAGATGGATAGCGGCCATTCACGTCGATCGTTTTTTGCCGAGATCATGGGCACCTGCTGGCGCACCGAACTGCTCAAGCAACTGGACACCCTCCCCCCGCCGATCTTCGAAAACAGGCTGGAGGCGATCATCGCCAAGCAACAGGAGAACATCGAATACGTCCTGGTTCGCTACAGCAGGAGCAAAGGACAACTGAGTCCCGGCGCGGCCCTGGAGGCCGCCTTGGACATACGCGCGATGATCAACAGCAAACTGCTGTCGATCAACAGTCTGGAGCGCTGGAGCATCCGCCTGGACCCGGCGCCGGATGCCCAGGCCCAGCCGGCGGTCCAGCCCATGGCGTCTCCGACCACGACGCCAGCTGCCGCCAGTGAACAGCAACACACGCTCGCCACCTTGAAGAACCAGCTCGCCAGTGAACTGGGCAAACGTCCTGATCTCCTGGAGTTCGCGCTCAACTCGCTGCGCACCGAGATGCTCGACACACCGCAGGCCAGCCTGGAGCCGTCGCAGATTTACATCAATCAGTATGAAAACGTCTCCGCCAAACTTGAAGAGCTCCAGCCGGGCACCTCGACGACGCTGCCCGAGCATCTGCTGGAACGCTCGGTCGGCCTGGTCCCACCGCTGACGGAAAGTATCGACAGCGGACTGTTCAGCCGCGGCCGGGACGGTCATTGGTCCAGGATGACCAACCTGGATATGGCCACCGCCAATAAACTTGTCGATGCGGCGCTGGTGGATTTCCTGCCGCGTTTCCTGCACCGGCATCGAACGATCCATTCACAGCTCAGTGCCATGATCGGCCAGGCCATGGATAAGGGATTACGCTGCGAGGCACGGCAACGAGTGCTGGCAGGAACCCTGGACGACAGCTATCTGAATGAACTGTTCTTCGAGCCCGGCCTGGACACCTATGAGCCCATCCGACCGAGGACCTTCAACCTAGTGCTGCACAACATGGCCGCCATCCTGATCCATGAATTCAGCCACATCGTCTTCAATACCGTGGATATCGCCTACCTTGACTCCTTCCGCCCCTTCTACGATCTGATCGACAACACCACAGCCCATGGGCTTGAACTGCAAGATTCGCTGAAAGAGCTTCAGGAGACGGCGCTGTCGCAGCGTACCCCGCTCAAGCAGCTGTTCAGGACATGGAACGAGGTCACCCGGAACTGGGACGATATCAACGGCGAACCGTGCAAACAGGTCCTGAAACTGACGCGGACCGCCGACCTGGAGGACGCCCGCTGGGAGTTTCTCTACGACGAAGCCCGAAGAATCGATGTCATCCTGGCCAACGCGGACTCCCTCGCCCTGCTGATCAACTACCTGGGACGGCCCCTGGAGTTCTATCCGATTTTCAGTGGCCCACCCGCCTGAGCCCTCCCCTCTGGAACCCTTGTTTCCCCTGCCTCCGACGGCGGGGGAGCACACTCCAGCACTATTTAACGCCGCCCGCCGAGTCGGCCCCTGTAGCGTTTCTGTCCTTCCCGAGCGATGCCGAACCCCGGCAAGGCTCACCTCTCGTCCACACGAACGAAGGTACAGAACATGTCCGACCCATCCACTGTCTATTACCTGTCCCAAGCCCTGGAACAGCGTGATACCCCCAGCAAGCTGGAGCTGTCACTCAACATCGAGACCGCCGATCGCAACTGGCTGCGCAGCCTGTTCCTGGCCGGCCAGGATGCCCGCCAGGCCCTCGATACGCCGATGTTCGTCGATAAACTCTTCATCATGGCGCAAGGTTCTCCGGCGGCCGACCTGGCCGGTGCCTTCCTGGTCAGCGGTCCCCCGGAGCACCCGCTATTCCTCTGTACCCCGGCATTCGGCCTGGAGCGTTTCGACAACCGTGAGCAGGTGTTCAAGCGGTTGCACGAACGCCTGAGTCAGCCCCCGCAACGCGACGAGCTGCTGCGTTTCGTCGCCTTCAGGATCAAGACCGCTATCCGTTATGAACCGCCGCCGACCCTGGTCACCGAACGAATCCTGGGCGTCGTCCTGGCCGATCGACGCCAATCCATCGAAAACTACCTCAACTACACCCTGACCAACCTGCATGACGAACTGCTCAGGTTGCCCACCCTGAAATTCCTGATCAACCAACTGCTTCAGAACCAGTTGGGCAGACACTTCGGTTCACTCAGCCTGACGAGCGTGAAGGTCATCAGCTATGAACGCCCTGCCTCGGACGGGCGCACGGCCTCGCTGCCACTCAAACAGGTCTCGACCCGCCTGCTCGGTGAGACCTTGCTGGAACACTACAATCGCGGCGCCTGGCCCGCGGGGCAGACCCGCGAATTCATCGCCCCCGGCTACGCTTCCCCGGTGGCGGATACCGTCACTTGGGAGAGAGAGATCGCGAACCTCTCCCGCCAGTTGAAAAACCGCCTGGAAAGCGCATTGCAAACCTTCTGGGAAGAGCCCCTCGACAACGGCAAACCTCGCGGCGACTTGTTCATCGATGCCATGGGCACGCGCTTTCGAGCCGAATTGTTCCAGCAGGAGCAGGACAGGAATGCGATCAGTCCCGAGGACTTCTATCCACTGTGCGGGCTCTACCCCCTGGACAATCCACGGCTGCGGGACCTGACCCTCTACTCGCTGGCCATCAACGCAAACAGGCGCTCATCCGTACTGGCCAACACCTTTGTCGTGCGCAGCGACCGTCAACAGCATCCAGCTTACTTCCTCTATGCCTCCGGTCGATTGCAGGTGTTCGAGAGCGAGAGTGCGCTGCTGGCTTCGGTCACGACACGACTCCAGGACACCAATCAAGGCGATGAACTGCGTCATGGCCTGTCACTACGCGAACGCGCTGATTTGAAGAACGCGCAGATCACTCGAATAACGCTGCTGCCGGGTGAGCTGTCGGTGTTCAAGGCGCAGCTCGAGGGTATCGTCGCCAAACAGCGGGATAACGTGGCGTACGTACTCGAGCGCTATCGCAGCAGCAACGGCGCCCTGGCGCTCGCCGCAGCCTTCGAGAGAGCCGTGGATGTTCGCGCCCTGATCGACCCCAAGCTGGTTTCGCTCAGCCCCCTGGGGCGCTGGAGCCATCGACTGGACCTTTCGCCCAGTGAGCAATCCGTCGGTCCGGGCCTGCGACACACATTGATGCCTATGCTCGACACCGCCAGATTCCAGTTGAACGCACTGAACGAGCTCAAGGCCCGCCTCACCGAAGGACTGAAAAATCGCCCGACCCTCAAGGCCTTTATCCAGAGCGAACTGTCCACGGTGCTGCACAGTGCCCATGGGGGTAACCTGTCCCCCGGCGACCTCTACATCAATCACTACCCGTCCGCCCTGTCCCCACTCGACGACAGCACGCAGTTGCCCCGCCATTCGCAGAACCTGGTGGAGTATTTTCTCGAGCGCCTGACCCAGCACACCGGCGCACTGGCACCGTCCACTCACATCGGCGTGTTCAGCAAGGATGCCGAGGGCAACTGGGCGCGCGTGTCCAACCTGGACATCGCGCAGCTCAACACCCTTGTCGAGCAGGCCATACCGGATTTTCTCGGGAATTACCTACGCCGACAGCGCAGCCTCTATGGCGAACTCTCCGAACCCTTGAGCGAGGCCGTGACCAGCGGATTACGTCGCGAAGCACAGTTCAAGGTACTGCTGGGCAACTTGCACGAAACCGACCTGGAGGTGCTCGACAATATCCTCGATAGCGCGCGGCGGGAACAGCGCCCCGGCCTGCGCGGCTTCATTCCGGACGCCTTCGGGCTGACCCTGAAAACCGATGCACCGGCAACACCGGTCAAGTTGCACAACTGCTTCCTGCTGACCGAGCGCGGCGGCCTGAACACCGAACACTCAGGCTCCGTACTGCTCTGGACCCCGGTCCATGGAGCGGAAGCCTTCCACTCGTTTCACGCCGCCGAGGTCGAACTGCAGCGGCGCCTGCATGACCCCGTGGATCGCCTGGCATTGCTGGAACAGATCGCCAGAAGCGAACGACCGGCGATTTTCCCCCTCCCACAGAACCACCACACCAATCACCGGGCGTATCCGGCCCTGAGCTTTGAATTGATTCAAAGCGACTTGCGCGGCAATCGACAACACTCGCTGGTCGACAAGGCGATGGGCGATCTGGCCCACGCAGCGGCCTCACCCTATACGAGCGAACACTTTCACCAGCATCTGCAATCCTGCCTTGATACCCACTCGACAGTGCCAATGCTCGAGAAAGCCATCCATGCCGCGCAAAACGCCGCCCTGCACCTGGCACTGCCATCCTGGCTGGCCGGCACCACCGACAGCCGCCAGTTCGCCCTCGCGAGCCTGCTCGATCGCTACCGCCAGGACGCGGATACCACCGCCGACTATCACCAGGACATCCCCGATCTGCGCGACAACGCCAGGAGCAAGGTCACGAGCCTGCTGTCACGGGACTTTCCGACAGCGCAGCTCGACCCGGACAAGATCAGTGTTTCACTGACGCCGCACAATGCGGCCGTTGTCCTGCGCGAATCACTCACCGACTTCGCCCTGCGGCACTTCGACGAAATCGACCAAAGCTCGATCGTCGTCAGCACGCAGGAGGGCTCACTGCCCAGGGAACTGACCGGCGAGCGCTTCAAGAGCCTGGTAAAAGAGGCCGCCGTTGGCAACCACTATGCGAACCTGCTTGCCTCCTATCTGTCCGACAGCGCAAGACGCCGCCCGGCCTTTCGCAAACACTTTTTCTGGCAAAGCCTGCTGCATGCCTTCACCCAGATGATCCGCAACACCTTGTCCGCCACTGCCCACGGCTATATCAAGCACCTGCTGGGGATGCCGGACGGCCTGGCCAGGAAACCCCTAGACGGGCAGAACATCGAATTTCGCCCACTGGAATTGATCAGCGACGCCCAGGCGAAAGCCGACCCCGTGGCGGGTTTCTATCTGATCGGCCCCAAGCGTGGTCAGCGTGGCCCGCAAATCCTCTTCACCCCACAGGGCCCGCAGCCGATTTTCCAGGAGTACACCAATGAAACGGCCTTGCTGGCCGACCTTGGAAACTCGAACGGCCTGCAACAACGGGTTCTCGAACGGCTCGCCAATGCGCGACGCGGACACTATGCAAATCAGGTATTCAGCGCACAACGAGTGCTCTTCGGGATCAGCGATAACCCGCTGCTCGGCAATCTCTTCCAGCGGCTTTACCAGGACACCAGCGCACTGCTCGGGGACATGCTCCGCCGGCAGAGCGTGCAGGACCAGCACCCGGCCTGGAACAACGTCTTGTCCTGGCTCAAGGGCGGGCTCGACCAGGGCGCGATGTTCATGCTCGGTCGCTTGCGCCTGCCACTGTTGGTCTGGCAGACCCTGCCACGGTTCAAGGATGCCGCGCAAAAAGCCTGGCAGGGCCAGTGGGGCAAGGCGATCGAAGAGTTCGTCATCAGCCTGGCGCAACTGGCCGTGGCGCGCCGGGGCGGGAGCCGCACGGGACTTTCCGGCCTCGCCCAGACAGAAGCCGAAGGGCTCCTCGAATCCCCCTTTCCCGAACCGAGCTGGGACGACAGTCGTCTGACCCCTGGACAAAAAGCCGCGATCCTCGGCCATGAAGCCCACGCGGTGGCCCTGGAGGACATGATCCTGAATCTGGCCGCAGGCCTGTACACGGACCCGACGACAGGCAACACCTTCGCCGCCGTCGGCGGAAAAGTCTTCCAGATCCAGGAAGACGACCGGCGCTGGCGCATCGTCAAGGACAACGCCCGGGGTCCCTGGCTGCAACAGAACCGGTACAAACAGTGGTCATTCGACCTGCAAGGACGCTGCATCGAGGGACTGTCGCCATGAAGCTGTTCGATTACTGTCTGAATCGCAGAGCAATCCGCGAGGAAATGCGTGTGGAAGCAGTCGGAATGGACAGTATCCGCAGGCTCTACCCCAGCCGGGCACGCATGATCCGTCATGCCCATGAACAAGCGGTGAGCTACCTGAGCGATACCATGAGGAACCTGGATCGACTTTTTTTCGACGGCCGCCTGGATCAGCGACGCCGCCTCTTCGTGGAAAAGTTCTTCGATACGTCCCAGGTGAGTGAATACACGATCCGGAAAATCAAGCTCCGTGCGCACATAATGCTTGGGGAACTGCTCAAGCCCTCGCTCAATCCCGAGACTTCGTCACGCTACATTGTCGGCTCGGCCGTGCACCCGGAGCACAGCATCCAGGCATTCACCCTGCCCAGGGAAGCAACCAGGCGAATCTATTTCACCGAGCGTTTTTTCGATCCCGGCTTCCAGGTCTACCTGCCCATGCGCCCGAGAACCTTCGACATGCAGGGGCACAACATGGGAACGGTCCTGCTGCATGAAGTCAGCCACCTGGTGCTCGATACCGTCGACCTCGCCTATCTGGATTCGAGCCGTCCCTTCCTCGACCTGCTGGATACCAGCACGCTGGCCGGAAGGATTCGTCACGACGCCCTCGAGCGAATCCAGAAGCACGGATTCTCCAGCAGCACCCCCGCCAATGAGTTGTTCAAGGAACTCGATGACTACGACCTGCACTGGTATGACCTGGTGGGAAAATCTTGCCAGCGCGTGTTGCGACTCACCGGGACGCAGGACCTGGATGAAGCCCGCCGCGTGTTCCTCTCGGATGAGAACAAAAGAATCGATGTCATCCTGAACAACGCCGACTCCCTGGCGTTATTGCTCGCGCACCTGGGCAGGCCGCCCGAGTACCATCCCGCAAATTAGCTCGGGGTCAAGCGTGCCGCCTGGGAGGTCGCCCTTCCCAGGCACAGCGCTTATTGAGCGGCCAATACGCGCAACTGTTGCAGATCGCTCTCGGCCAGTACGATCCCGTCGCGCAGCGATTCGGCGCGCTGACGGTGACGCCGGTCGCCCGGCAGGCGTTGCAGGCCGACACCCTGCATCTGCTCGACCAGTGTCCGGGCGCGCTCGGCGAAGTCCTGCCCCGCCGATTTGGCCGGATCGATGACAATGATCAACTGCCCGGTCCAGGGGGTCTTGGCGCCAGGATGTTTCGACCAGTCGAACTCGAACGAGAAGTTGCCGCCGGTAAGGGCCGCCGCCAGCAACTCGACCATCATCGACAGCGCCGAGCCCTTGTGGCCGCCGAACGGCAGCAACGCACCGCCATCGAGGATCGCCTTGGGGTCGCGGGTCGGCTGGCCGTCACGGTCCACGCCGATCCCGTCCGGCAACTGCTCGCCCTTGCGCGCCGCGATCTGCACATCGCCATGGGCCATGGCGCTGGTCGCCAGGTCGAAGACGATCGGATCGCTGCCGGCCCGCGGCGCGGCGAAGGCAATCGGATTGGTCCCGAACAGCGGCCGCTCGGCACCATGGGGCACCACGCAGGTCATGGAGTTGACCACGCTCAGCGCCACCAGCCCGTCATAGGCGAACGGCTCGACATCCGGCCACAGCGCAGCGAAATGATGGGAATTGCGGATCGCCAGGACCGCGATACCGGCGCTGCGGGCCTTCTCCAGCACCCGTTCGCGGGCCGCGGCCAAGGCCGGCTGGGCAAAGCCGTTGGCGGCATCGACCCGCACGAAACCCGCCGCCACATCCTCGACCACCGGCACCGCCCGGCCATCGACCCAACCGCTGGCCAGGGTCGAGACATACCCCGGTATGCGGAAGATACCGTGGCTGTGGGCGCCATCACGCTCGGCACTGGCACAGTTCACGGCCAGGACCTGCGCCACTTCCGCCGAGGTGCCATGACGCTCGAAAACCTGCTGCAACAGCGCAACCAGGTCAGCGTAGGCAATGTATTGAACAGCCGTATCGCGAGGTGCAGACATCCGAAGCTCCGATTCCGATTGGTTTTGTTGGAAGAACAAGAGAAAGGCAGTACCCGGGCAGGGGCGCAGGCACTATCGAGCGGCCATCGGGGAACTGTCAAATTTCCTGGATAAGAGCCGAAAATAATGTACACATTGCTGTAACCATAAGTGTCACATCAATGTGCACACTCATCCTTACCGCACCAAAAAGTGACAGCTCATCAGCCGGGCCTGCCGAGACAGGTTTTACACGTTTTCAGATCCCAGCATTAATAGCTGTTCAAACGGTCAAGTTATATCTCTTCAATTTCATACAGTTAGTTTTCCATAATAAGAAAACGAAATTATCGGTGAATTTCATAGTCCTAAAACTGGCACAGAACTGGCTTAGCTCGACATGTAGTTTGTATACAATTCAATTAAAACCTACATACACATGGATCACCGATCGTCGTCCCGCCTGTCTCTGGCGAGGCCTGCGTCCGTGGCCAGGAGCTAGCCGGAATGTCTACCAGTCTCTCCCCACATGCCGCACTGGATCTGCCCGCCTTATCGCCCGACTCTCCCGGCCTGGACACCCCTGCGGGAACCGTGGTTCTCAGCCCGCGCCTGCACAACCCGGACCTGGCACCGACACGGATCGCGGGCCGGCGCTGGGGTGGCTATAGCCTCTTCGCGTTGTGGACCAACGATGTACACAATATCGCCAACTACTCCTTTGCCATCGGCCTCTATGCGCTGGGCCTGGGTGGTTGGCAGATCCTGTTGTCGCTGGGGATCGGTGCGGCACTGGTGTACTTCTTCATGAACCTCTCCGGCTATATGGGGCAGAAGACCGGTGTGCCCTTTCCGGTGATGAGCCGCATCAGCTTCGGTATCCATGGCGCACAACTTCCCGCGCTGATCCGGGCGGTGATCGCCATTGCCTGGTTCGGCATCCAGACCTACCTCGCCTCGGTGGTGTTCCGGGTGCTGCTGACGGCCGTCCATCCCGGTTTCGCCGAGTATGACCACAACTCGATTCTCGGCCTGTCGACCCTCGGCTGGGCCTGCTTCGTGATCATCTGGTTCGTGCAACTGCTGATCCTCGCCTACGGCATGGAAACGGTCCGCCGCTACGAGGGGTTCGCCGGGCCGGTGATCCTCTGCACCGTCGCCGCCCTGGCCGCGTGGATGTATACCCAGGCCGGCGCGACCATCGCCTGGTCGATCCGCGAGCCGCTGAGCGGCGCCGAGATGTGGCGCAATATCTTTGCCGGCGGAGCCTTGTGGTTGTCGATCTACGGCACGCTGATCCTCAACTTCTGTGACTTCGCCCGCTCATCGCCGAGCCGCCGGACCATCCTGATCGGCAACTTCTGGGGCCTGCCGGTGAATATCCTGGTGTTCGCCAGCATCACCGTGCTGCTTTGCGGCGCACAGTTCCAGATCAACGGCCATGTGATCCAGAGCCCGACCGAAATCGTCGCCTCGATCCCCAATACATTTCTCCTGGTGCTCGGCTGCCTGGCCTTCCTGATCGTCACCGTGGCGGTGAACATCATGGCCAATTTCGTCGCGCCGGCCTTTGTCCTCAGCAACCTGGCCCCGCGACTCCTGACCTTCCGCCGTGCCGGGTTGATCAGCGCCGCGATTGCCGTGCTGATCCTGCCGTGGAACCTCTACAACAGCCCGTTGGTGATCGTCTACTTCCTGTCCGGGCTTGGCGCCCTGCTGGGGCCGTTGTACGGAGTGATCATGGTCGACTACTGGCTGCTGCGAAAAGGTCGGGTCAATGTGCCGGAACTCTACAGCGAAGACCCCAACGGTACTTACTACTACAGCCGCGGGGTCAACCTGCGGGCGGTGGCGGCGTTCATTCCGGCGGCGCTGATCGCCATTGTCCTCGCGCTGGTGCCGGGCTTCGCCAGTGTCTCGCCGTTTTCCTGGATGTTCGGCGCGGGGATCGCCGGCCTGCTCTACCTGATCATCGCCAAGCGCCAGGCGCACTACGCCGATGTCAGCGGCGAAGCCATCGCGGTCGACAACCTCAGCCATTGAAGAATCACGGCCCGCCCGGCGCGGGCAGTGCCCATTGCCGAAAAAAGGATTGCTGCATGCGGATTCTGATTGTCAACGTCAACACCACGACCTCGATCACCGAGGCCATTGCCCGCCAGGCCCAGGCCGTCGCCGCGCCGGGCACCGAAATCGTCGGCCTGACGCCGTACTTCGGCGCCGAGTCGGTGGAGGGCAATTTCGAAAGCTACCTGGCGGCCATTGCCGTGATGGACCGGGTGCTGTCCTACGACCAGCCCTATGACGCGGTGATCCAGGCCGGCTACGGCGAACACGGGCGTGAAGGCTTGCAGGAACTGCTCGATGTGCCGGTGGTGGACATCACCGAGGCCGGCGCCAGCACCGCGATGTTTCTCGGCCATGCCTATTCAGTGGTCACCACCCTGGACCGCACCGTGCCGCTGATCGAAGACCGGCTGAAGCTGGCCGGGCTCTACCAGCGTTGCGCCTCGGTACGGGCCAGCGGTCTCGCGGTGCTGGAACTGGAGGAAGACCCGCAACGGGCCGTGGACGCCATCGTCCGCCAGGCCGAACGGGCGGTACAGGACGACAAGGCGGAAGTGATCTGCCTCGGCTGCGGCGGCATGGCCGGCCTCGACGAACAGATTCGTCGGCGCACCGGCGTACCGGTGGTGGACGGCGTGACCGCGGCGGTGACCATTGCCGAATCCCTGGTGCGCCTGGGACTGTCGACGTCCAAGGTGCGTACCTATGCCACGCCACGGCCAAAACAGATCATCGGCTGGCCGCAGCACCTGCGGCGCTGATCCATAGGGTCAATGCCGGGCGTCGAAATGGGTTGCCCATTGCCGCTCGGCGAACTGTTCGATGATGAAGTCGACAAAGGCCCGGGTCTTGCCCGGCAGCAGTTTGTGTTCGGCGTAGTAGATCGAGATATTGCCATCGTCGACGTACCAGTCGGGCAGCACCCGCTGCAAGGTGCCGACCCGCAGCCAGGCCAGGGCGAACGGCATGCTCACCAGGGCGATGCCCAGGCTCTGGGCAGCCACCGCGCAGGCCGCTTCCGAGTCGCTCATGGTCATGCAGGCGGTCAGGTTCAACGGCTGGTGTTCCCCCTCGCGGCCGGTCAGTTGCCAGGTACGCACGCGACCGGTCTGGGGTGAGCGAATCAGGATGCCGGTGCAGCGGCGCAGGTCGTCCGGCGTGGTGATCGGCGCCTGTTGCGCCAGGTACTCGGCGGAAGCCACCAGGACCCGATGAGCCACCGTCAGCTTGCGCGCCACCACGCCCTGGGGCAGCTCGAAGCCGCCGCCAATCGCCGCATCGAAGCCCTGGCCGATCAGGTCCACCTGGCGGTTGTCGAAATTCCAGTCCGGACGAATATCCGGGAAGCGCCGCATGAACTCCCCCAGCAGAGGTACGATATAGAGCCGCCCGAATACCGTGCCCATGCTGACCTTGAGCGTGCCTGCCGGCCGCCCCTTGGCACTCGCCAGGTTGGCCACGGCATTCTGGATGGTATGCAGGCTGGCGCCGACTTCGCCGAGAAACAGCTGCCCGGCCTCGGTCAGCGTCAAGCTGCGGGTACTGCGCTGGAACAGGCGCACGCCCAGGCGCGCTTCGAGCTTGGCGACACTCTTGCCGACCGCCGCCGGGGTCAGGCTCAGGCGTCGCGCGGCCTCGGCAAAGCTGCCGACTTCGGCGCTGCGGACAAAGCATTCGATGCTGCTGAAGGTTTCCATGATCGCCATTCACAACTTCTGGTTTACACAGACTATAACAATTACCGTCTACTCAGGCAGTAATCCACAGTCGATACTCGCCTCCAACGACAAGGCAACTACCCTTTCCCCCTCACCGCCTTGAACTTTGGAGAACGACATGACCGACTACTCTCTCAACAGCAACCTCAACGGCAAAGTGGCCCTGATCCAGGGGGGCTCCCGTGGCATCGGTGCCGCCATCGTCAAGCGCCTGGCGGCACAAGGCGCCGCGGTGGCCTTCACCTACGTGAGTTCGGCGGCCAAGGCCGAAGAGTTGCAGGACAGCATTATCGCCGACGGCGGCAAGGCCCTGGCGATCAAGGCCGACAGCGCCGACGCCGCGGCGATCCGCCAGGCCGTGAACGGCACCGTCGAAGCCTTTGGCCGCCTGGATATCCTGGTCAACAATGCCGGCGTGCTGGCCATGGGACCACTGGAGGACTTCAGCCTGGAGGATTTCGACCGGACCCTGGCGATCAACGTGCGCAGCGTGTTTGTCGCGACCCAGGAAGCCGCACGGCACATGGGCGACGGCGGCCGGATCATCAGTATCGGCAGCACCAACGCCGAACGCATGCCGTTCGCCGGCGGCGCGGCCTACGCCATGAGCAAGTCGGCCCTGGTGGGGCTGACCAAGGGCCTGGCCCGCGATCTCGGCCCGCGTGGCATCACCGTCAACAACGTGCAACCAGGCCCGGTGGACACCGATATGAATCCGGCCAACAGCGAATTCGCCGACAGCCTGATCGGCTTGATGGCCAGCGGTCGTTATGGTCGCGTCGAAGAGATCGCCAGCTTTGTCGCCTACCTGGCGGGGCCGGAAGCCGGTTACATCACCGGGGCCAGCCTGACTATCGACGGCGGGTTCAGCGCCTGATTCGGCCTGATGCCTTGCGGGCTTGCCCGCGTGATCGTTCCCACGCTCCGCGTGGGGATGCCTATCAGGACGCTCCGCGTCCGCTTTGTGACGCAGAGCGTCACGGGCTGCATTCCTACGCGTGGGAACGATCGTCCGATCGTCAACCCGCCGCCTCCCGCTTGCTCAACGCCTGCTCCAGCAGCACCAGGAATGCCGCGGCGGCCGGCGTCGGTCGATGGGACCAGACCACATACAGATGCCGCGACGGCGCATCACACACCGGCACCGTCACCACCCCGCTGAAGCCCTCGGCGATCTTGCTGGGCACCAGCCCCAACGCCAGCCCACGTCGTACGAATTCCCCCACCAGCATCACGTTGCCCGCCTCGAACTGCACCCGATGGCGCAGTCCCGCCGCGGCAAAGGCCTCATCGGTCTGCCGGCGGCCAGCGGTCCCGGCCTGGAAATCCACCAGCGGCTGATCCTCCAGTTGCGCCAGCGGCAAACGCTCCCACTTCGTCAGAGGGTGACCGGGCGGCAGCACCGCGACCAACTCCTCCTCGGCCAGCAGGCGCATCGCCAGCCCCTCGATCTTTTCTCCCGGCCAGAGTCCGACAAAGGCCAGGTCCAGGCGACGCTCGCGCACATCAGCCATCAGCAGTTCGCTCTTGCTCATGTTCAGGTGAATATCCACCTGTGGATAAAGCCCGTGGAAACGCGCCAGCAACTCCACCAGGTCGACTTCGGTCAGCGACGAAATCTTGCCGATGGACAAGCTGCCGCGCACCTCCCCGGAAACCGCCGCGACTTCGGCGACGATCCGCCGCGTCGCCTCCAGCGCAGGCCGGGCACTGCGCACAAAGGCCTCGCCGGCAGCGGTCAGCCGGACCTTGCGCGAACTGCGCTCGAACAGCGGCGTGCCCAGGTATTCCTCCAGGCGCGCGATCTGATGACTGAGGGCCGACTGGACGATATGGCAGCGCTCCGCCGCCCGGGTAAAGCTGCCTTCGTCCGCTACCGCCAGGGCGTACTCGATCTGTTTCAGGTTCACCGCGTGTATCTCGTTTCAAGATGGATGAGATGAAAACAATGCATTGGTGTCATGTTAAGACATTCCCAATACTTCGCACATCGATACCCCACAACGAGACAGGCAATGTCCGACGCCCACACCAACACCCAACCTTTAAGCACTGCCCTGATCCTGCTGATGGCCACCGCCACCGGCCTTGCCGTAGCGAGCAACTACTACGCCCAGCCGCTGCTGCACACCATCGCCCAACAACTGGGCCTGAACATGGCGACCGCCGGGACCATCGTCATCACCGCCCAACTGAGCTACGGCGCCGGGCTGTTGCTGCTGGTGCCTTTGGGCGACCTGTTCGAACAGCGCCGGCTGATCGTGGTCATGACCCTGCTCAGTGCCCTCGGCCTGCTGATCAGCGCCTTCGCCCCCGGTCTGCCCTGGCTGCTGCTGGGTACCGCGCTGACCGGGCTGTTCTCGGTGGTGGCCCAGGTCCTGGTGCCGATGGCCGCCAGCCTGACGCCACCGGAACAACGCGGGCGGGTGGTAGGGACGCTGATGAGCGGGCTGCTGCTGGGTATCCTGCTGGCACGCACGGCGGCCGGGGCACTGTCGTCGTTCGGCGACTGGCGGGCGATCTATCTGCTGGCCGCCGGACTGATGTTCGCCTGCGCCTTCGCCCTGTTCCGTGCCTTGCCACAGCACCGGCAGAATGCCGGACTGAGTTACCCGGCGCTGCTCGGCTCGGTGTTCCGCCTGTTTGTCGAGGAGCCGGTGCTGCGCCTGCGGGCGGTACTCGGCCTGTTGACCTTCTGCCTGTTCGCGCTGTTCTGGACGCCGCTGGCGTTTCTCCTGGCCAATCCTCCATACAACTATTCCGATGCGGTGATCGGCCTGTTCGGCCTGGCCGGGGCCGTCGGCGCGATGGCCGCCAACCTCGCCGGGCGCATGGCGGATCGCGGCAAGGGCGAGTTCGCCACCAGCATCGGATTGCTGGCGTTGCTGCTGTCCTGGTTGCCGCTGGGCTTTGCCGGGCATTCGCTGGTGGCACTGTTGATCGGCGTGCTGGTGCTCGACTTCGCCGTGCAACTGGTGCATGTGAGTAATCAGAACGCGGTGTTCAAGGTCCGGCCAACGGCGCGCAACCGCCTCAATGCAGGCTATATCACCTGCTATTTCATCGGCGGTGCACTAGGTTCACTGCTGGGCGCGCAGTTGTTCGGGCCATTTGGCTGGAACGGGATAGTCGTCGCCGGTGGCCTGATTTCCGCGCTGGCGCTGGGAATCTGGGCCATGGTGCAGCGGCGCCTGGGGATAACAGTGTCGGCCTGATCGGGCATACCTGGGCCGACTTCTTCGCGGGCAAGCCCGCTCCCACAGTGTTCGAGTTGAAACGAAGGTTTGTGCCTGACTCGAAACTTGTGGGAGCGGGCTTGCCCGCGAAGAGGCCCGCAAAGACAACACGGCACCCCGCGTCTAGCGCAGTTCCCAGTCGATCGCCGGCAAGCCCATGGGCTCCAGGGCGAAGTGCTTGAGCGAGGTCACGATCCGGTCGGCGTGGTGGTATTTCTCCGCCGCCATCGCCGGGTCGGGCACCGCCACTGCGTACATACCGGCGGCCTTGGCCGCGGTCACGCCGAACGGCGAATCCTCGAACACCAGGCAATCCCCGGGCGCGACACCCAGGCGACTGGCCGCCAGCAGGAAGATATCCGGCGCCGGCTTGGCCTGGCCCACCTGCGGATCGTCGGCGGTGACAATGGTATCGAACAACGCGAACCACTCGCGGTGCAGGGTGGTCTTGAGCTCGAACGATCCCCGCGACGAACTGGTGCCCACGGCAATCGGGATATTGTGGGCCGACAGGTGCCGCACCAGTGCCTCGGCGCCGGACATGGAACCGGCCTTGGGAAACCGCTCGCGCATCAGCGGCTCGCGCACCGCCAGGAACTCTTCTGCGCTGATCGGCAGTTCCATGGCCTCCACCACATACTGCGCCAGGTCGCCGGCGCCGCGCCCGATGATGTTCTGCTTGTGACTCCAGTCGAAGGTCCGGCCGTAACGCCCGACGATCATCTGCGTCACTTCGGAATAGATGCCCTCGGTGTCGAGCAGCAAGCCATCCATATCGAAAATCACGGCCTTTATCGGGCCCGGGGAAGAGGCTTTCCAGGAAGAGTCTGCAGCAGTCATCGCATCCGATCCGTATACAAGGAGGTTGAGGTCAGGGCGGCTCAGGTGCGGCCAGCGAAGTGCTAGCCTCGCAGAGCCGCGCGATTCTTTCCATCGTTGAATGAACTCGCTAGCATGACCGCAGCTTTTTTCCGGGTCGCAGCGCAGCCTGCAAGACGGGGCGCCAGACCATCGCACCACACAGAGACTCCAGCATGATCCCCAAAGAATCCCGCAGCGAGGTCGCCCTCGCCAAGTTCCTCGACGCTCATCCGCACCTGCGCGAAGAGACCCAGGGCCTGAGCCCGACGGAACAGCAGCAGCAATTCCAGTGGGCCTTCGACGACGAAGCCGAGAACCAGGGCATCGAGCCCTGGGAACTGACCCTGCAACTGGTTGCCGAGAGCCCGCAAGAACTGCAGGCCATGCGCCTGGAGGTCCACCGTGAAGTGGCCGAGGCGCTGGGCATGGACTGGGACGAATACTGCTCGTTCAACGATATCGTCGAAGACTGAGCCCGCGGATTCAAACGCGCAGCTTGAACACACTGTCGATTTCCACCTGGATGCCCATCGGCAGGCGACCTGCCGTTCGTCGATTGCCCGGCACCAACGCCAGGCCAGTAGCGCCCAATATCAGGTAAGGACTCTCAAACAAGGAGACTCACCATGATTTCGTCGAAACTTGCGAGGCTCGCATTGGCCGGCCTGCTGTCATCGGTGTCCCTGGCCAGCTTCGCCGCAGAACCCACCACGGGCCCGACCAACCCGGTCCAGGAACCGAAGCCACCGCAGCTTCCAGGTGGCATCAATCCCGACAATGACAGCGTGATCAAGAATGGCGCCCTGCCCCCCGGCAGCAGCGGTATCGATCCACGCAACCAGGGTAACGACACCGGTCGCCAGGGCGGCATGAATACCGATGGCAATGGGCCCATCGGCAACGACACCGCCCCCGGCTCAAACAAGGGCCTGGGCGACAGCAAGGGTGACAATATCAAATAGCCACCTCTCAAATAGCTACTCCTCAAGTAGCCCCTGGCGGCGGCGCGGCGATGCGCCGTCGCCTTTCTTGCAACGAGCAGAAGGAGTCTTCAGATGCCACGGGCAAGCAAAGCCAAATACACCGCCGCACAGAAACGCAAGGCGGCGCATATCGAGTCCAGCTACGAGGCCAGGGGCTTGCCCCAGGAAGAGGCCGAAGCGCGGGCGTGGGCGACCGTCAACAAACAGTCCGGAGGTGGCGAGCGCGCTGGCGGCTCCGGCCAGCACAAAGCTCCCGCCGCCAAGGCGAAAGCCCGTTCGGACTCGTCAAAACGCGCAGCAGCCACGCGCAAGGGTTACCCGCGCGACAGCCAGGCTTCATTGCAGACCCAGAGCAAAGCCAGCCTGCTGCAGGAAGCCCGGACCCGCAACATTGCCGGGCGCTCGACGATGCGCAAGCAGCAGTTGATCGAAGCCTTGCAGAAAGCCGGCTGACCCTCCGCGCGCTTCAGGCGGGCGCTTAGCCCGCCATCCTGCGGCCCGAAAGCGCCTGGTTGGCCGACAGTTCGGAGCGCAACTGGCCCATCAGGTTGGAGATCGCCCTGGCGCTGGTCAACGCGCGGCTGGAGATCCCCGTCACCAGCAAATCCACCTTGCCCGTTTGCGAATCGAAGACCTTGACCGTCAGCGATGAGTCAGGGCCCACCGTGCATTGGCAACGCAGGGGCAGGAACCCGAGCTCGATGATATTGCGTAGTTCGAGAATGGAAATCACGTCGACATATCCCTGATAGAGGTGATGGAACAAAGGCGGAACAGACAAGCAATCATTGCTTGTGAGTGAGCCTAGCAGGCCGCAATCGCCTGCAAGGGTTTTGTCCCGCTTCGCCGGCAAAAACAGTGTTTCCAAACTCGACAAATAATCTTGTGCCCGTCTTCGCGAGAGCTTCTATTCTGCTGAATAATTCCCCCTGTCGATCTGGAGACTCTGCAATGGAAACACTGAGCAAGTCGGAAATCGAGGCCGAGCTGGCCTCCCGGTTGCCCAGCTACAAAGTCGAATGCACGCTGCATTCGGACGGCACGCTGTCGGCGATTCTCAGTGGCCCGAATGCCGATCACTTTGCCGTGACCGGCATCGTCCGGGCCGACTACAAGGGCCGTGAATCCCTGGCACGGCTGGCCCGGGAAATCCTCGAAGAGATGGTGCTGTCCCGCCAGGGCAGCAAGACCAGCCGATTGCAGACGCTGCAGAACGCGTCCGGTCAATCGCCCTTGTGATGGCTCATCTCAAGCTTCCTGGCCATATCCAGATGCATCTCCAGCTTGGGCAGGGTCTGCTGGGCAAACGCCTTCAGCTCGGGTGACTGCGACTGACGGGCCTCGTCCTCGAACAGCTTGATCACCTGTTCATGGGACTTGATCTGGTTGGCCACATACGCCACATCGAAGGACTCCCCTTCCTGCACTTGCAACATCAGCTTCCTGGCCCGGTCCATGATCTGCGCATCGGAAGCCATGGGCAGGTTGTGCCGGGTGGCGATGGCCTTCAGGTCGCGGTTGGCGTCGGTGTGATCCTTGATCATTTCCACGGCGTAGCTGTTGATGTCCGTGGCGGTGGTTTTCTGGATCGCCAGGCGGCTGGTTTCGATCTCGGCGATTCCCGCCGCCGAAGCATTGTCGACAAACTCGGCGGGGGTTCCCGCCAGTGCATGCGTGGTAAGACTGGCGCTCAGGATCAGGCTGAAAAACATCGGGCGTAGTCGTGGGGCCTTGCGGCTCATGGCTGTCCTCCTGCCGGGAAAAAATCTGTCCTCTACAGGAATGGGAATGGCCTGGGCGGCAAAGGTTTAGAAAAACCGCGTCGGGACCGACGAACGGAACCTTGTCGGCCTGACCGGGCATGCCATCAGTGCCTGAACAACAAGCAAAAAAAAGCCCGCGGGAGAGCGGGCTAAGGGAAGCTTTTGAACGAGCGAGGGCACTATATAGGCGGGGTGAAAAGCTCACAGTGAAAGAATTTTCATCTTCGCTCCGACTTGCTCCGGATCAGTATTCGCCGCACTTGAATCGGTGTATCCCGAAATGAGCATCAGAGAGTCATTTTCATCAGTTGGATATCTACACAATTGCACAAGTCTTCATGAGGATGTTTCGCGAAAATCGCTTATACAGGGCCCATATCCAGCGGACCTTCAGCCATGGCGCCTCCAAGGTTTCTATTGACCTATCCCCCTTCGCCCAAGCACTTCGTGCTGTTGGACCAGAACGGTATCTGCCTGGGTTTCAAGAGCTGCCGGACCCCGCCCGTGCACGGCAACTGGGTGTGTGTCAGTGAGATTCGCCTGTGCTGGCTGCACCAACCGCTTCCCGCTGACGTCCGAAAAGACGCGGCGCAAACCCATGGCAGTTTGATCACCCCTTGAGGTGTCGCCCCCTGAACAGCTACTGCCCGCTCAAACCATGCAGGGTGCAGTACTGCGACCACTCCATCCCGGCCATCTCCGCCACTTCCCTGTGCACCTCGAGTCGTCGGGTCTCGAACTCTTCGGTACTGTTGCTGGTCAGTTGCAAGGTCAGCTCCCAGGCAAACAACCCCTGGCGCTCAGCCTCGGCTTCGAAGGCTTCGTGCAGGCGCTCTTCGCGATAGCGTTGCAGGCTCTCGCCCCTGGCCTGGGCGGCCAGCGGATTGAGATGATCGAGGGTTTCACGCACGGTCGGATGTGCGACCAGGAAGCGCTCAAGGGCCAGTTCGTACTGCTGGGGATGCTGTTCGGGTGAGGGCAACGGAAAACTCCAGAGTCGGGTGTATTCAAATACGCGGCTTCGCAGACACGGTAGAACACCCGTTACATTAGTTATTACTTACAAAGACAAAGTGATATTTCCGTATCATGCCTGCACGATTTACCACATCCAATAAGGAACGGGAATGTTGTGGGTGGTCATGCTCGGGGGCAAACATCCCCGGGCCAGAATCGAAGTGCACGACGTGACGTTCGTACGGGCCGACAGTCTTGAGGCGACTTATACGCAACTGCGCCAGGACTGGTTCGGCAGCCAGGCGGGCTTGCATATCGACGCCTGGATGCGGGTCGACGGCGTCGAGCGGTGGAAGGTCGGGTTCAGTGACCTGGCCCCGTCACCCGGCTCACCGCGACTGTTCTTCATCAACTTCGGCGGCTATGAAACGCAGGTTTTTGGCGAAGCCCATCGCTATCTGCTGGTAGTCGCCGAAAATCTCGCGCAAGCCAGGACCAAGGCCAAACAGCTGATGTTCCGCGGCTGGCAACAACCCCACACCGATGCAGTGCTCGATATCGACGACTGCCTGCCGATCGACCAGGTTGGCGGGCGTTATATCGAGCTGGTGGAAGCACCTCACGGCGGTATCGTCCAGGACAATGACTACATTGTCCTGCCCTGAGTCAGCGATAGCTCAGTGATCATTCGACCCGTGAATGGTGATTAGCGCTGTCCTGCCCTTCTGCTACGGTCGATGGATTGGCTACGGGAGTACGCAGGATGAATGCATTCGAACAGCACAGTGTGCCGGTCAACGGGATCGAGTTGAGTGTGCACGTGGCCGGACCGCCCGACGGCCAGCCGGTCTGGCTGCTGCATGGTTTCCCCGAGTGCTGGTACTCCTGGCGCAAGCAGGTGCCAGCGCTGGTCGCGGCCGGCTACCGGGTATTCGTGCCGGAGATGCGCGGCTATGGCCGCAGCAGCGCGCCGGAAGATGTCGCGGCCTATGACCTGCTGACCCTCTGCGGCGATATCCAGGGGGCCATGGAGGTGTTCGGCCATAAACAGGTCGCCATGGTCGGGCATGACTGGGGCGCCCCGGTGGCCTGGCACCTGGCGCTGCTGGAACCGCAACGGATCAAGGCCCTGGTGACGCTATCGGTGCCATTCGCCGGCCGCGCCAAGCGCCCGGCCATCGAAGGCATGCGCGAAGTGTTTGCCGATCGTTTCAACTATATTCTCTATTTTCAGCAGCCGGGCGTCGCGGAACAGGAACTCGATGCGGATATCGAGCGGACCCTGCGGGCTTTCATGGGTGACACCGACGTGTTCCTGCAAGCCAAGGCGGCCGATGCCAAACTGTTCGACGGCGTAAGCGTGCCGCCAGCCCTGCCGGACTGGTGTACTGAAGAAGACTTCGAGCCCTATCGCCGGACCTTCGCCGACAAAGGCTTTCGCGGTGCCTTGAACTGGTACCGCAATTTCGAGCGCAACTGGCAGCGAACCGAGTTCCTGGCCGGCGCCCAGGTGCAACAACCGACGCTGTTCCTGATCGGCGACCGTGATCCGGTGGGGGCGCTGGAAGCCCATACCCTCAAACGCATGCCGGGTGTGGTGCCCAACCTGGAGCAGCAGGTGCTGAAGGATTGCGGGCACTGGATACAAAACGAAAAACCCGACGAGGTGAATGCGGTGATGCTGGAGTTTTTTCGGCGGGTTTATCGCGCAGGGAATTCAGGTACTCTCGATAGCAACGCTACTGAGTAGTACGCTGACCACTCAGAAATCGCCAGGACTTTGATGGCGACAAAGGCAATCCCCGCCCCTACGGCACCGACCACCCACTGACGATGCCGGATCGAAGCTAATCCAATGCCCCGCTCAGCACCTCGTAGATGATGCCGCTTGCAATGGCGACCAGGATCAAATCCGTCCCGGCCTGCTGCCACTCATAACCGTCATAGTGAGGCAGACGCCCCAACAGTCGACCATCGAGCTTTTTCGCGATACCGGGAGGAAGAGGCTTTCCGCGCGCCAGGTTCTTCTGGATGCCCGGCGGCAACGCCGGCCCCGGACGCCAGTAGTCGCGGTACCCGCCCAACACGCCGAGAACGACGCCATGATCGACACTCGGCCCTTGCGCCCAGTTACCGTCCGCTGACTTCTTGCCCTTGCCGTGGCCGCCCTGATTACCGGGGCCCTGATAGTCCTGCGAATTCCCTTTGCCATTTCCCTGGCCTTTGCCGTTGCCCGGATCGGCCAACGCCGTAACGGAGCCGGTCACCAGAGCGAGACAGGCAAACACAGCAATAAACGAACGCGACTTGAACATTATCCGTTCCTCGAAAACGGGAGGCCCCGTTTAAATGTAGACGGTACCCGCCAAAGAAGTTCCACAACCGCCCTCTGTCCATACCCACGTTCAGAATTGACGCCCGCACTGGAACCTTGCCAGATCCCATATATGCTCACGATGGAGCAGTCCTCCCGAAGCCATTCGGGACACCCGGGCACATGGAGGTCGCTCTGCGACGACGCGGTTCGGCAGTTTTTTCCGCCAGCAGAGGAATTCCATGAGCACCGTCAAAGACCACCTCAAACTGGGCAAGGACGCACGCAAGCACTGCCCGCGCAGTTCCCAAGCCACGCCGGGACAGGTCAAGCGCGACCCCATTCCGTTGATCGAAGCGTCCAGTGCCGGCCGGGTCGAATCCCTGGTGGCGCTGCGCTACGGACGCATGCTGGTCTCGCCCTTCACCTTTTATCGCGGCAACGCGATGCTGCAAGCCCACGACCTCGCCGGTACCCCGGACATGGGCCTGCAATCGATCATCTGCGGCGATTGCCACCTGATGAACTTCGGTGGTTTCGCCACCCCGGAGCGCAACCTGCTGTTCAGCGTCAATGACTTCGACGAAGTCCATCCCGGTCCCTGGGAATGGGACCTCAAGCGCCTGGTGGCGAGCTTCGTGGTCGCCGCCCGCGACCTGCGCCACGGCCCGGCTGTCGAAGAAGAACTCTGTCGCCAGGTGGTCGGCGCCTACCAGAGGGCCATGGCCGCCTGCGCCGAACACAGCGCGCTGGATATCTGGTACGAATCCATCACCTACGAAGACCTGCTGGAGCAGGCGCGCGGCAACAGCACCCTGGAACATGTGCAGCGGGCCATCGACAAGGCCGAGCGCCGCACCCACGCCGAGCTCCTGCCGAAGATCTGCGAGCGTGACCCGAATGGCCGGTTGCTGATCCGCGACGACCTGCCGGAAATCTTTCACCTGCACGAAACCACCACCCTGCTCGACCCCGACGATGACTGGATGCGTCTGCAGGACTGGCGACCGCTGTACGACACCTTCATGCGCGACTATCGCGGCACCTTGCAAGCCGATCGCCGCGACCTGCTGGCACGCTTCGAAGCCCAGGACCTGGCGTTCAAGGTGGTAGGCGTGGGCAGTGTCGGCACCCGCTGCCTGGTGGCCCTGTTGACCGACACCCAGGAGCGCCCGCTGTTTCTGCAATTCAAGGAGGCCAAGCGTTCGGTGCTCGCCGACTACGTGCGTGGCAAGTCCCGCCCCCGGCACAACGGCCAGCGGGTGGTGGAAGGGCAAAGGTTGATGCAATCGGCCAGCGACCTGTTTCTCGGCTGGACCACCGGCCCCAACGGCCGGCACTTCTATGTCCGCCAGTTGCGTGACATGAAGATCTCCGCGGAACTGGAAACCTTCGACGCCGAAACCTTCGCCGCCTATGGACGCATCTGCGGCCGCGCCCTGGCCCAGGCCCACGCCAAATCATCCGGCCAGGCGGCGCTGATCAGCGGCTATATCGGCAAGAGCGAAACCCTGGCCGAAGCCCTGTTCAAATACGCCCAGACCTATGCGACACAGAATGAACGGGACTTCGAACACTTCCAGCAGGCCTGCCGCAAGGGGCGCTTGCAGGCGCGCTCGGAGGCGGATTTTGCTGCGGATCATTTGCCTTGAGGATCACAAACATGCAACTTTGGCGACAACTCTAAATCACGTCACTCAACAATGCGTGACAGGCAGACATCGAAATTACAGTTTGCCGAATGGCATTACTCTTCTGCTGCCGGCGGCCACAGCTGCGCCGCATGCAGGATCCGGACGACGGTTACCGCACGAGAATCCTCGACATAAATCACCAGGTAATTGGAGCGCACAACCATTTCCCGCGTTCCAGCCACGCGCCCTGCGCGAAAAAGTTTCGGATGCTCTGGCAGCTTTGCCGCTTGGGCCTCAATGTCGTCTTTCAACCGTTGAGCAGCGTCGGGATTGTCGTCGGAAATGTAGTCGACAATCGCCAGCAGGTCGGCACGGGCGACCTGCAACCATTCAAGAACGGGCACGACGCTTTCTGTCGATCAGCGCTTGCGCTTCGTCCATAACCTGCTGATGCGGGACAGGTGGTCGCGTATCGTCCAGTGCTTCCTGCACCTTCGCACGGAACCATACGTCATAGGCTTCGGGGTCGGCTGTCAAACCGACGGGCAAACCACCTTCCTTTGCCACACGAGTCAGCAGAATACGGACTGCATCCGAAACGGTCAGGCCGAAACTGGCGAGTTTTTCCGTTGCGTCAGCTTTGAGCTTATCGTCCACACGGACATGTAGCATCGAGGTTTGGGCCATGTCGAATTCTCCTGTTTAACGGTTCCGACTATGCATCTCAATTGAGATACACGCAACCCCCGCAGGTCCGCAAGGTTTCGACAAAATCCAGTAACTTCTCCCACAGCGATTAGACCCTATTCCCTCTTGCCCAACCGCGCATCCCGCAGTAAGGTTCAGTCATCGCTGCACATCAGCGATACAGGATTGGCGTCCTGTGAATACGAGGCGACCCACTTACTCAACTAGGCGGACACCTCAATATGACCGAACATTTCGAACCAACCCGATTCCCCCGTCACGATCGTTTCCTCCATGCCCTGATGCTTGAGTCACAAGCCTGGTTCAGCGCGCTCGACCTGGGTCGCCTGATGGGACTGCATCTGGACGAACGTCTTACCCGCAAGCTCGACAGTGACCAGCACCGTTTGCTCCTGTTGAACTACCACGCGAAGATCCAGAAAACCCTGATGATCAGCGAGTCGGGGGTGTACGCACTGATGGTTTATCACCACATCCCTGAAAACCAGCATTTGCGGCGATGGCTGACTCATGAAGTCATTCCCACATTACGCAACCTTTCAACCTCCGCAGCAGAGCAAGGCCCTGCCCTCAGTTCGTTGCAGTGGGCAGGGCGTTCGGTCAGCCTGCTGCATTGGCAGAACGAGCCCTGGGTAAAATGGCGGGATATGCCGGTGCTGATGCAACCGGTGGAACAGGCTTCGGTTCAATCGTCGAGCTGAGCATTTCGGCAGGTGAAAGCCGTATCACTGCATGAATGGGAGTGGTACGGCCACCTCACACGCGCCGTTGGGGATCCGCGCCTCATTAAAATCAGATTTGGACATGATTCGCGACGGATCGCTAACGCACTACCGCGCATGACGGTGTAGTATTTTGTACTACACACCACTACATTGAGGTTCCCATGTCCGTTATGTCCCTACGTCTCCCCGACGAGATGGCTGAGACCCTCGCCAACCTGGCAAAAGCTACTGGCCGTAGTAAATCCTTCCTCGCCATCGATGCCCTACGGGACTACCTGGCCCGTGAAGCCTGGCAAATCGCCGAAATTCAGCGCGCTATAGAAGAGGCTGATGCGGGAGACTTCGCCACGGACGAGGAAGTTGAAGCCACCTTCCGAAAATGGGGTGCCGATGCGCGTTGAATGGCTGAAAACCGCACTCAGGAATCTGGATGACGCAGCCGCCTATATCGCGCAAGACAATCCACAAGCAGCTCAGGCCTTCATGCTTGAGGTGCGCGCCAGCGTCCAACGGCTAGCGCAGTTTCCCGCTATGGGCCATGAAGGACGAATTCCAGGAACACGAGAATGGCCTCTTCCCGACCTGCCTTATCTGATTCCATACCGTATTCGTAACGGTCGTCTACAAGTGCTGCGCGTCTTCCATACTCGGCGACTACCGCCTGACCAGTGGTAATATTAGATCAGAGCAAATGAAGCGTAGGCCATAAGGCGACCACAGGCCCAGGAACCTCCGTCCCCCCATATCTCTCTTTTCCATACGCCAAAAACCACAAACCCCCGACTTTCTCTAGGAAAATCAGGGGTTTGTGTTTGCAGAATGTGGCGGTGAAGGAGAGATTCGAACTCTCGATACAGTTTCCTGTATACACACTTTCCAGGCGTGCTCCTTAAGCCACTCGGACACTTCACCGTATCTCGTCAAACCGATTCAGTCTGTCGAGGCGCGCTAATGTAGTCGAAAGCTTTTCCAATGGCAAAGGTTTTTTTCAGAATTTTCATGCGCTTAAGTCGGGTAGCCGACCTGGCGCCATCACCCCGCCCGGCCGTCAGGGCAAACCCGCCAATCTCCGGCCCGGCCCGGCGCCTTGCATAAAGGCAGCGCAGGCAGCTGGCAAAGCCCACAGCCACGGTCGCGGCGGCAAAAGCCTGACTCACCAGTCAGTCACGGCGCTTTACCTCACCCCTGCGGCTGGGTAACGTCTGTGCCACTTCTTTATAAGGAATTACGTCATGAGTGAATTGATCTCCTACCACCTCGAAGACGGTATCGCGACCCTGACCTTGAGCAATGGCAAGGTCAATGCCATTTCCCCGGACGTGATTGCCGCCTTCAACACCGCCCTGGACCAGGCCACCAGCGACCGCGCGGTGGTGATCATTACCGGCCAGCCGGGCATTCTCTCCGGCGGCTACGATCTGAAAGTGATGACCGCCGGCCCCAAGGAAGCCGTCAGCCTGGTGACCGCCGGTTCCACCCTCGCCCGTCGCCTGTTGTCCCACCCGTTCCCGGTGATCGTCGCCTGTCCCGGCCACGCCGTGGCCAAGGGCGCCTTCCTGCTGCTGTCGGCCGACTACCGCATCGGTGTCGACGGGCCGTTCAGCATCGGCCTGAATGAAGTGCAGATCGGCATGACCATGCACCACGCCGGGATCGAGATCGCCCGTGATCGGCTGCGGCGCTCGGCCTTCCATCGCTCGGTGATCAATGGCGAGATGTTCAACCCGCAAGACGCGGTGGACGCCGGTTTCCTCGACAAGGTGGTTGCGCCGGAGGAGCTGCAGGAGGCCGCCCTGAATGCCGCCCGGCAGTTGAAGAAGATCAATATGAATGCCCACAAGAACACCAAGCTGAAAGTGCGCAAGGCGCTGCTGGAAACCCTGGACCACGCGATCATTCTCGATCAGGACCACATGGGCTGATCCTCAAGCCCCTCGTTTGTAGAAGAGCCCGACCTTGAGTCGGGCTTTTTCCTACAGGCACGTTCGTACCCACCGTAACCGCTCTAGACCGCGCCTGACACCCAGCCAGGAAACATGCGCTAAAACATCGCCTATCTCCGGCCTCTATCCACCTAATTGCCGAAAACAGTGCACATCCGTACACTGCGCCACCTTTTGTCCTGGCGGGCCCGTTAGATGCTGTTTCTGTTGCGTATGTTATTGATGGGGCTGCATTTTATCGTCGCCGGCATTATCGGTGTGATGCTCGGGCTGTGTCGCCCGTTCAATCCGGATAACAGCCGGCTGTGCGCCCGCCTCTATGCCTGGCCGGCCATGTGCATTCTGCGCCTACGGGTCAAGGCCGAAGTCGGGCCACTGATGGACAAGCCGCAAAGCTGCGTGATCATTGCCAACCACCAGTCCAACTACGACCTGTTCGTGTTCGGCAATGTGGTGCCACGCCGTACGGTGTGCATCGGCAAGAAAAGCCTGAAGTGGGTGCCGTTGTTCGGCCAGTTGTTCTGGCTGGCGGGCAATGTGCTGATCGATCGCGGCAATGCCTGCAAGGCGCGCCAGTCGATGCTGACCACCACCGAGACCCTGCAACACAAGGACACCTCGATCTGGGTCTTTCCCGAAGGCACCCGCAATCTTGGCGAAGACCTGCTGCCGTTCAAGAAAGGCGCCTTCCAGATGGCAATCGCCGCCGGCGTGCCCATCGTGCCAGTGTGCGTCAGCAGCTATATCCGGCATATGCGCCTGAACCGCTGGCACGGTGGCAAGGTGATGATCCGCTCGCTGCCGGCGATCCCCACCGCCGGGCTGACCCTGGACGATATGCCGATGCTGATCGCCCAGTGCCGGGAACAGATGCGCGACTGTATCGCGGCGATGGATCGGCAGTTGCAAACGGCCTGATCGCTCACCTTCCAGGCCATCGCGGCTCCCTCCCGAAGGTACCGTGCACCGCAACATGAAAGTTGCGGTTTTTCCACGAACTCCCGTTGTTTTGCCGACTCTGAAGAGCCTGGGCAGGCTAAGCTGCAGCCTGTCTTTCCCCTTTTAAAAGAAGAAGATCAGCCTTATGGGTAGAGTCGTTGCCGCGGCGGTTTACAGTGCCGGTAGAAAGGTCACCAATATCACCCTCGACGAGGGCGCCGCCTGGGCGGCGAAACCCGATCACTTTGTCTGGATCGGCCTGGAAGAGCCCAATGCCCAGGAGCTCGCCAACCTGCAGAAACAGTTCAACCTGCATGAACTGGCCATTGAAGATGCCCTGGAAAAACACAGTCGACCGAAGCTGGAAACCTTCGGCGATGCGCTGTTTATCGTCACCTACTCGCCGATTCGCCACGAGGGCAAGCTGGAGTTCATCGAGACCCATATCTTTGCCGGCAACGGCTATATCATCACCTGCCGCAACGGTCATTCGAAGTCCTATGCCCACGTGCGCCAGCGTTGCGAAGCACGCCCGTTGCTGCTGGAACATGGCGAGGATTTCGTGCTCTATGCCCTGCTGGACTTCGTCACCGAGAGCTATCAACCGGTCAGCGAAGCCATCCACGGCGAAATCGACGAGCTGGAAAAGAACGTGCTCAGCAGTTCGTTGAACGAGACGGATATCCAGCGTATCCACCACTTGCGCCGCGATGTGTTGCGCCTGCGCCGCTACGTGGCACCGATGGTGGAGATCAGCGAGGAAGTCTCGCGCCTGGACTTCCCGTTTATCGACAAGAACATGCGTCCGTATTTCCGCGACGTGCAGATCCATGTGACGCGGCAGATGGAGGATCTGGCGACCCTGCGCGATATCGCCAGCCAGACCATCGAGGTCGGCGTGCTGCTGGAGGCCGCCCGGCAGAGCATCGTGCAGCGCAAGTTCGCTGCCTGGGCGGCGATCCTGGCGTTTCCGACGGCAGTGGCGGGGATCTACGGGATGAACTTCCAGAATATGCCGGAGCTGAGCTGGCATTACGGCTATTTTGCCGTGCTGGGTTTTATCTCGGTGGGCTGCGTGGGGTTGTGGGCCAGCTTCAAGAAGTCCGGCTGGTTGTAGACCCAACACTGCCGATAGATCGCTCCCACACTGTGGGAGCGGGCTTGCCCGCGAAGCTTTTGAAGCGGACGCGGAGCGTCCAGCGAGTCATTCCCACGCGGAGCGTGGGAACGATCAGGTATCGTGTGCGACAGCAGGTCAGGCCGATGTGGCCTGCGGCTTGTGGGCGACGAAACGCATCATCCACTCCGCCACCGTGGTGCCATGGTGGTCGTGCTCCAGGCTGGCGATGCCCTTGGAGTAGATCTGTTCGCCAAGGTTCTGCTGGCGAATGTCCAGCAGGGCCCGTGAATAGTCGTGGATAAACTCCGGATGCCCCTGGAAGCACAGTACCTGGTCGTTGATGTGGTACGCGGCGAACGGGCAGAAATCGCTGCTGGCGATCACCGTGGCGTTTTCCGGCAGTGCGGTGACCTGGTCCTGGTGGCTGATCAGCAGCGTCAGCTCTTCCATCACCGGGCTCATCCAAGGCGCCTTGGCGGCCATCTTGTATTGATGGGTACCGACGCCCCAACCCTGGCTCGCGCGCTCGGTCTTGCCACCCAGCAGCAACGCCAGCAGTTGGTGGCCGAAGCAGATGCCCAGCAGTTTGTCGCCACGCTGGTAACGGTCGAGCAGATAGGTCTTGAGGGTCTGGATCCAAGGGTCGCTGCCGAAGGAGTCGGCCTTGCTGCCGGTCACCAGGTAGGCGTCGAACGTCAGCTCGTCACTCGGGTAGACGCCCTGCATCACGTTGTAGACGGTGAACTCGGCAGCAATCGGCTGACGGGAGAACAGACGCTCGAACATCTGCCCGTAGCCCTGATATTGATCGACCAGTTCCGGACGCAGGACATCGGTTTCCAGAATGCAGATGCGTAACGACATAAAAGTACCTGACACAAAAGACAATAGAGTAAGGCCTGAGCCTGCCTTGAAACAGTCGTTCAAGGCAAGCACAGAACGCGCCATTGTCAGGCCAGATTCAGCCAGGACCGCACTCGGCGGCTCAAAACCGTTCACTCCTGGCGGCCTTGTCCAGCAACAACGCCGGCGGCGCGAAACGCTCGCCGTACTGCTCCGCCAGGTAGCGGGCGCGGGCGATAAAGTCCTGCAGACCGTACTGGTTGATGAACTGCAGCGCCCCGCCACTCCAGGCGGCAAAGCCGATGCCGAAGATCGAACCGATATTGGCATCCGCCGTCGAGTGCAACACGCCCTCCTCCAGACAGCGCACGGTTTCCAGGGCCTGCACGAAAAGCAGGCGGTCGCGGACATCCTGGGGCGCGATCTGCCGTCCCGGTTGCTCGAAGCGATTCTTCAGCTCCGGCCACAAGTGTTTCTGCGCGCCCGCCGGGTAGTCGTAGAAGCCAGCGCCGGCAGCCTTGCCGGGGCGCTTGTACTCCAGCAACAGGTCGATCACCGCAAACGCCAGATGCCGCGGCATGGCCTTGCCTTCGGCTTGCAGGTCCCTGGCGGTCTGCTGGCGGATATGACTCATCAGGCTCAGCGACACTTCGTCGGAAATCGCCAGCGGCCCCACCGGCATGCCGGCCTTGCGCGCCTCGGTTTCGATCATCGGCGCCGAGATGCCTTCGCCGAGCATGGCAATACCTTCGTTGGTAAAGGTGCCGAACACCCGAGACGTGAAAAAGCCCCGGCTGTCGTTGACCACAATCGGTGTCTTGCGGATCTGCAGGACAAAGTCGAAGCCACGGGCCAGGGTTTCGTCGCTGGTCCGCGCGCCCCTGATGATTTCCACCAGTGGCATCTTCTCCACCGGACTGAAGAAGTGCAGGCCGATGAACTTGTCCTGCTGCGGGACGGCCGTGGCCAGGCCGGTGATGGGCAGGGTCGAGGTGTTGGAGGCGATCACCGCGGCGTCGCCGACGATACGCTGCGCGGCGGCCGAGACCCTGGCCTTGAGGTCACGGTCCTCGAACACCGCTTCGATGATCAGGTCGCAGCCGGCCAGGTCACTGTCCTGCTCGGCCGGCCGGATACGCGCGAGGATGACATCACGCTGTTCGTCGGTCAGTTGGCCACGGGCAATCTTCTTGTCCAGCAACGCGGCCGAGTGGGCCTTGCCCTTCTCGGCCGCGGCCAGGCTGATGTCCTTGAGCACCACCTCGATCCCGGCCATAGCGCTGACATGGGCGATGCCGGCCCCCATCATGCCGGCGCCGAGCACGCCGACCTTGCGCGTGGTGCAGGGAGCAAAGCCCTTGGGCCGCGAACCGCCGGCGTTGATCTCGTTGAGCTGGAACCAGAAGGTGCCGATCATGTTCTTCGCCACCTGGCCGGTGGTCAGTTCGGTGAAGTAGCGGGTCTCGATCAGGTGCGCGGTAGCGAAATCGACCTGTGCGCCCTCTACCGCCGCACAGAGGATCTTCTCCGGCGCCGGGAAGCAACCCTGGGTCTTGCCGCGCAGGATCGACGGAGCGATGGCGAGCATCTGCGCCACCTTCGGATCGGCCGGCGTGCCGCCCGGCAGGCGATAACCCGGCAGATCCCAGGGCTGCCTGGCCTCCGGGTGGGCGAGGATCCAGGCCCGGGCCTTGCCCAGCATATCGTCGACGTCGCTCGCCAACTCCCCGATCAAACCGGCCTGCAGCGCTTGCCGCGCCGAGACCTTCTTGCCTTCGAGCAGGTACGGCAAGGCCTTTTCCAGACCGAGCAGGCGCACCATGCGCACCACCCCGCCGCCGCCCGGCAGCAGGCCGAGGGTCACTTCCGGCAAGCCCAGTTGCACGGCCGGGTGATCGAGGGCGATGCGATGCTGGCAGGCCAGGCAGATCTCCCAGCCACCGCCCAGCGCCGCGCCGTTGATCGCCGCGACCACCGGCCGCTCCAGGGTTTCCAGGGCACGCAACTGCGCCTTCAGTTCGAGCACGCCGTCGTGGAAGGTCGGCGCATCGGCCGGCGTGACCTTGATCAGTTCATTGAGGTCGCCGCCGGCAAAGAAGGTCGGCTTGGCCGAAGTGATGATCACCCCGGCCAGCTCATCGCGCTCGGCCTGCAGGCGCGCCACGCAGGCGGCCATGGCCTCGCGGTACGCCGCATTCATGGTGTTGGCCGTCTGGCCGGGCATGTCCAGGGTCAGCACGACAATCCGGTCGGCACCCTTTTCGTAACGAATGGCATCAGTCATGGCAGGTTTCCCGAGCGGTTCAAAGACGTTCGATAACGGTGGCGATTCCCATGCCGCCACCGACACACAGCGTTGCCAGGCCATAGCGCAACTGCCGGGCTTCCAGTTCGTCGAGCAGGGTGCCGAGAATCGCGCAGCCGGTGGCGCCGAGGGGATGGCCCATGGCGATGGCACCGCCATTGACGTTGACCTTGTCCGGATCGATGGCCATGTCCCGAATGAACTTCAGCACCACCGAGGCAAAGGCTTCGTTGACTTCGAACAGGTCGATGTCCTCGATCCGCAGGCCGGCCTTGGCCAGGGCCTTGCGTGTCGCCGGGGCCGGCCCGGTGAGCATGATGGTCGGATCGGTACTGGTCACCGCCGTGGCGACGATCCGCGCCCGTGGCCGCAAACCCAGTTCGCGACCCTTGGCTTCGGAGCCGAGCAGCATCAACGCGGCACCGTCGACAATCCCGGAGCTGTTGCCGGGGGTATGCACATGGTGGATACGCTCGACATGGCTGTAGACCCGCAAGGCCGTGGCGTCGAAGCCCAACTGGCCGATCATTTCGAAACTCGGCTTGAGCTTGCCCAGGCCTTCGAGGGTCGAGTCGGCGCGAATGAACTCATCATGATCCAGCAAGACGATGCCGTTCTGGTCCGCCACCGGCACCAGGGATTTATTGAACGCCCCCGCAGCCCGCGCCCGGGCGGCCTTCTGCTGCGATTGCAGGGCAAAGCGGTCGACATCCTCGCGGCTGAAGCCTTCCAGTGTGGCGATCAGGTCCGCACCGATGCCCTGCGGGGTGAAATGGCTGTGCATATTGGTCTGCGGATCGAGTACCCAGGCGCCGCCGTCGCTGCCCATCGGCACCCGCGACATGGACTCGACGCCGCCGACCACCACCAGGTCCTCGAACCCCGAACGGACCTTCATCGCCCCAAGGTTCACCGCTTCCAGGCCCGAGGCGCAGAACCGGTTGATCTGCACCCCGGCGACACTGACATCCCAGTCCGCCACCAGCGCGGCGGTCTTGGCGATATCGGCGCCCTGGTCGCCCACCGGCGTCACGCAGCCGAGCACGATATCGTCGACCTCGCGGGTATCGAACCCGTTGCGTTGCTGCAGCGCCGTCAGCAGCCCGGCCAGCAGGTTGACCGGCTTGACGCTGTACAAGGCACCATCGGCCTTGCCTTTGCCCCGGGGCGTGCGCACCGCATCGAATATCAAAGCCTCTGTCATGACGTCCTCGAACCGTTCTGGTAGGAAATAAGCCCTGTTCCCACCTTAGGCCCGGCTCGCCAGGATTCAATGACCGAAGCGCTCGCCGGCCTTGACCCTCGCGCTCGGACGAACGGTAGTGTGCTAAGCGCTTAACCGTTTTAGTGGACGCACGTGTCTAGCAAAAGGCCCGCTAGCAAGCTGGCCATATGCCTCATGCCTTTTTAAAAAGATATTTCAATACCTCCATATGAAATGGTTCTAAGACAAGTGTGACGCGGGCTCTAAGGTTATCCATGTAGGAGTTGCCGCCGGGTTTTGCCGGGGTATCCGACACGGTTATTGAGCAGTTGTCTTCAGGAATAACAACAAAAGGCAGTCAGCCATGTTCAAGCACTCGAAAGTCCGCCAGGCCGGTTTGATCGTATTCGCCACCACGCTTTTGCTCATCTTGCCGAACCTCACCAAAGTGATCGGCTAGACGCTGTGGCGTTTTTTCAACCTCACCACAAATTCTCATCCCGATTTTCTGTCGAGGTGCGATTTTGTGTGCCAATCTTGAGCCATGACTTGATGGAGACAGGTTCATGCGCCACTGGATCGTCGCGGCAGCCGTCGCAGCCACATTGCTCAGCAGCCTCTGCGCCCGGGCGGGCATCATCGATGTGAACCGGGCGGTCGACGAGATCCGCGATGGGGCACTGATCCTGGACCTGCGCAACAACAGCGACTTCGCCGCCGGCAATATCCACAACTCCCTGCAAGTCGACCTGACCCTGGAAAACGGCACCGGCATCAGCGCCGAAGGCCTGGCGTACCAACTGCGTCTGGTGGTACTTGACCCCAACGCCACCGTGGTCATCTACAGCGATACCGACCAGCACGCCCTGGAAGCCGAGGACACGCTGATCAGGCGCGGGTATTTCGGTATCGTCAACGGTGGCAACTACAGCGAATTGCGCGATGCGCTGTTCGACCACGTCGAAGACACCCCGACCTGGGCCTTCGACAATGATGACGACATAGCCGACCAGGCCACTCCTACCGCCGTTCCCTCTGAATAAAGCCTTCGAATGAAACCACTGACCCTGCTGAGCCCCGTTCTTCTGAGCACTGTCCTGCTGTGCGCTCCCCTGCACGCAGCCCAACTGACCCTCGACCTCGGCTCCGGCAGCCGTACCTGGGAGACCGAGGCGTTGCTGGCCCACCCCAAGGCCCAGACCATCACCATCGACGACGATGTCTCGTACAAGCGCCAGATGACCTATCGCGCGGTGCCGGTGGTGGCGCTGCTGGACGGTATCAAGGCCGACGATCACCTGCAGGCGGTGGCGCTGGACGGCTTCGCCGCCGAACTGAGCGCCGCCCCCCTACTCAACCAGAAAGGCGCGCAAGCCTGGCTGGCGGTGGAAGACCCGGCCAAACCCTGGCCGCCGCTGGCGGAGGGCAAGCCCGGTGCCGGGCCGTTCTATCTGGTGTGGACAAATCCGCAGGCCGGACATATCAGCCCCGAGCAATGGCCTTTCCAGGTCGCCAGCATCAAGCGCCTGGCCTCGGTGGCGCAAAGATTCCCGGCGCTGCTGCCCGATCCGAAACTGGCGGCCAACGATCCGGTGAACAAAGGCTTTGCGTTGTTCCAGAAGAATTGCCTGGCGTGTCATACGCTCAATGGCGCGGGGGATGCACAAGTCGGCCCGGACCTGAACGTGCCGTACAGTCCGACGGAATACTTTGCCGAGGGTTTTCTCAAGCGCTACATCCGTGACCCGCAGGGCCTGCGCCACTGGCCGCAGGCGAAGATGCCGGCGTTCGCCGCGGCAGTGCTACCGGACGGCGAACTGGATCTGCTGGTGGGGTATCTGAAGCACATGGCCAAGCGCAAGGTGCCCGCGCAATAGATGATCATTGGATGCTCTGCGTCCGCTCTTGTGACGCGAAGCGTCACCGGCTGCATTCCCACGCGGAGCGTGGGAACGATCGGTGTGGTGTGGTTACTGCTGCTGTACCGACAACACCGGTGTCGGCGACACCAGCACCTTGGCATGCATCTGCTCGAAACCGCCGCCACGGCGCATGCCGCGTACCGGGCAGGCGTCCAGGTAGTCCAGGCCCACCGCCAGCTTCAGGTGCCGTTCCGGCCTGGCCAGCTGGTTGGTCACGTCGAAACTGTACCAGGCGTCATCCAGCCAGGCTTCCGCCCAGGCGTGGCTGGCCAGGTGCTCGCTGTTTTCACTGTACAGGTACCCCGACACATACCGCGCCGGAATCCCCAGGCTGCGGGCACACGCCAGGAACGCATGGGTGTGGTCCTGGCATACCCCGGCACGCTTGGCGAAAGCCTGGGCCGCGCTGGTGTCGACCTCGGTCGCGCCCGGCGTATAGGTCATGTGCTGGTTCAGCGCCTGCATCAGGTCGATCAGCGCCGAACGGTCGCGACGCTTGCGGCATTGCCGGTCGGCGAAGCCACGCAGCGCGTCATCCGGCTCGGTCAGGCGGGTCATGCGCAGGAACGGCAACGCCGACTGGCTCTCATGCTCGGCTTCGCGCTGCTCGTCGATATCGACCTGCCCGCGAGCACCGATGATGATCGCTTCGTGGGGCTCGTCGAGGGTCAGCACATGGAGGATATTGCCGAACGGGTCGAGCTGCGCGCGCACCGGGCGCGGCAGGTTCAGTTGCCAGCTGAGCACATGCTGGCGCTCGCTGTCATGAGGGGTCAGCCGCAGGTACTGGATGCTCGCACGCACCTGGTCGGCGTAGTGATAGGTGGTCTCGTGGCTAATGGAAAGTCTCATGCAGCCTCCAGGTAGGAACTGTGGATGGCGTTGCCCAGTTCGGCAACCAGGGGAATGAACTCGGTCAGCCAGGCGTGCAGGCCTTCTTCGAGGATCTCATCGATACCGGTGTAGCGCAGCCGTGCGTCCATCTCGGCTGCCAGGCGTTGCGCCGGCCGGCCGTTGGTGCCGGGCAGGCTGGCGAGGATCTGGTCGATTTCTTCCGTGCAGGCGCGCAGCGAACGCGGCACATCGGCACGCAGCAGCAACAACTCGGCAACCTGGCGGGCACCGGGGGCATCACGGTAGATCTCGGTGTAGGCCTCGAACGACGACAGTGCCCGCAGCAAGGCGCTCCACTGGTAATACGCATGGGCGGTGTGGTCGCTGACGGCGTCGGCCTGGTCACCGGCCATGTCATAGCGGGCGTCGAGCAGGCGCAGGGTGTTATCGGCCCGTTCGATAAAGGTCCCCAGGCGAATGAAGCGGAAAGCATCGTTACGCATGATCGTGCCGTAGGACGCGCCGCGGAACAGGTGCGAACGCTCCTTGATCCATTCGCAGAAACGGCTCATGCCGTAGTTCCCCAGGCCCTGCTCGGCGATACCGCGAATTTCCAGCCAGGTGGCATTGATGTTTTCCCACATGTCGGCGGTAATCCGCCCACGCACGGCATGGGCGCTGGCCCGCGCGGCGCGTAGGCAGCTGTAGATGCTGGCCGGGTTCTCCGCATCCAGGGCGAAGAAATGCAGCAGCCGTTCGGCGTGCAGGTCGCCATGGCGCTCCAGGTAGTCATCCAGGGTGCCGGTGATCAACAGCGGCATGGCCATTTCGTGCAAGCCATCGCCACGGCCGTCCTGCGGCATCAGCGACAGCGAATAGCTCCCGTCGAGCATCCGCGCGAGGTTTTCCGCTCGCTCCAGGTAGCGCGACATCCAGTACAAATCCGAGGCAGTTCTACTTAACATGGCAGGCTTCCTTAATCCTCGACCACCCAGGTGTCCTTGGTTCCGCCCCCTTGGGACGAGTTGACCACCAGGGAGCCTTCGCGCAGCGCCACGCGGGTAAGCCCGCCTGGCACGACACGGGTTTCACGACCGGACAGGACAAATGGGCGCAGATCGATGTGGCGCGGAGCAATGCCGCTTTCAACAAAGGTCGGACAGGTCGACAGTGACAGCGTCGGCTGGGCGATATAGGCGTGGGGCTTGGCCTTGAGCCGGGCGCGGAAGTTTTCGATTTCCGCGGCGCTCGCCGCCGGGCCGACCAGCATGCCGTAGCCACCGGACCCCTGGGTTTCCTTGACCACCAGTTCTGGTAGATGCGCCAGCACGTGGGAGAGTTCCTCGGGCTTGCGGCATTGCCAGGTCGGCACGTTCTTCAGGATCGGCTCTTCGTCGAGGTAGAAACGGATCATGTCGGTGACGAAGGGATAGACCGACTTGTCGTCGGCGACCCCGGTACCGATGGCGTTGGCCAATACGACATTGCCGGAGCGATAGGACGACAGCAGGCCCGGTACGCCCAGCATCGAATCGGGATTGAACGCCAGTGGATCGAGGAAGGCATCGTCGAGCCGGCGATAGATCACGTCCACCTGCTTGGGGCCGTCGGTGGTGCGCATGAAGACCTTGTCGTCACGCACGAACAGGTCGGCACCCTCCACCAGTTCCACGCCCATTTCCCGGGCCAGGAACGCATGCTCGAAGAACGCACTGTTGAAGCGTCCGGGGGTCAGTACCACGACACTCGGGTTGTCCAGCGGGCTGGAGCTTTTCAGGGTGTCGAGCAGCAGATTCGGATAATGATCGATGGGCGCGATGCGCTGGGCGGCGAACAGCTCGGGGAACAGGCGCATCATCATCTTGCGGTCTTCGAGCATGTAGCTCACGCCGCTGGGGGTGCGCAGGTTGTCTTCGAGGACGTAGTAGGTACCGTCGCCATCACGGACCAGGTCGACCCCGGAAATATGCGAATAGATATCACGGTGCAGGTTCAGGCCCTGCATCGCCAACTGGTACTGCTCGTTGGCCAGCACCTGTTCGGCGGGAATGATCCCGGCCTTGATGATGCGCTGTTCATGGTAGAGGTCGGCGAGAAACATGTTCAGCGCCTTGACCCGCTGGATGCAGCCGCGCTCGACAATGCGCCATTCGCTGGCGGGAATACTGCGGGGAATCGTGTCGAAGGGGATCAGGCGCTCGGTGCCCTGGTCGTCGCCATAAAGGGTGAAGGTAATCCCGGCGCGATGAAACAGCAGATCGGCCTCGCGTCGCCGTTGGGCCAGCAACTCCTGCGGAGTATCCGCCAGCCAACGAGCAAACTCCCGGTAATGCGGGCGGACCTGGCCGCCTGCATCGTACATCTCATCAAAATAGGTGCGGATCATGCCGTGCTCCTTGTCACCCGGTCACAAGAGCCTTCGCAAGGCCCGTGCCATCGGCATAAACGCTTAAGTATCAATGAGTTGGATAACCATCCAACCTGCGCCGCACCATAGCTGTGCAGTAAACGCCCCAATGCGATCAGCCGCGCTTCATTGCGAAGCAGGCTTATGGCTATAACCAGCATAGCCCTCGTTCGGCCACCTGCCCGGGCGGCCTTTTTTTGTGCGCGTATTTCGCTGCAAACAAAAACGGCCGACCCCGAGGTCAGCCGCTGCCGTGTGGAGATCAGTGCGTTCAGTTGAGCGCACGTATGGGATGTTTGACGCCCCAGCCTTCGATCACACCACCCAGGGGCTCGACCACCGCCCCGAAGTCGTGCTCGAAGTCATCGATGCCGCCATAGGTGGCGTACATCACCTTGCTCAACTCCAGGTACCAGGCACCGTCGTCCCTGGCACTGACCTGGGCATTCAAGGATTCACCACGAAATTTGCCTGCTGCCCTGCGTGCCCGCTCCTCGTCCGGGAAAATGGCATAGAACTCGATGGGATGGATGCGTGCGAAATCAAAACCGCCTTCTTTCATGCGGCGCAGCACCTGGCTGCTGATGTCTTCTTGATAGGCTGTGCTCATGAAACGTCCTCCTCAGCAAGCGTTGGATAGACTTTCCGTACTCCCGAACCAGACACCGGGCGGTGCTGGCCGTTCGACAAATGACTGTCGACCGGGAAACAAGCATGTAGCTGACAAGATCAGACCACCTTAGCGAATCATTCGCTGATCTCGATTGCAGAGTAGCGCGATGCCAGCAGCTCTGCCAGAGGGGTCGAAAGGGAAAAACACAGTTTCATGAAGCCGGTGCGATGTGCAGGATCTGGATACTGTTCTGCTCCTTGAGGCTCTTGACCGTGGGATCGGCCCGGCGCCCTTCCAGATCATTGAGGTCCAGCTCGGCGGGAACCGGCAGCAGCTTGGCGCGGATCAACTGCGCGGCCTCCTCCATGCTGGGTTTGCGCTCACAATCGAAGTGCTCGACGGTCTGAACACCATGATCGTCCACGAAAGTGACTTCCCACATTTTCATCGGTGTCTCCTCGATAAAGCCCACGCCGGGCTTACGACATCTGGACTGCGGGGCAGCGAGGATCGTTCAGATATCTTGCGGGGAGGTCTTGCCGGAGGGGGCATCCTGTGGGAGCGGAGCTTGCCCGCGAAGCTTTTCGATCGTTCCCACGCTCCAGCGTGGGAATGCCTCTCTGGACGCTCTGCGTCCGCTCTTGTGACGCGGAGCGTCACGGGCTGCATTCCCACGCGGAGCGTGGGAACGATCATTAAGGGAAGCCTCACGGCTTCTCGGCGTGTTCCTTGAGGGCTTGCAGGGTGTTGTACGGCGCATCCACCACGAACTTGTTCGCCAGCCACGAAGGCACGCTGCCGCCTGGCTCGGTGTGCACCTGGTAGGTCACTTCGGTGAGGTTGTCGCCCTTGGGCACCAGTTTCCAGAAGCCCGCGACCTGGGCCACGCGCACATAGCCCTTCTCTTCCGGCTTGTAGGTCGGTACGCCTTCCAGCTTGCGCGTCAGGGTGCCATCGGCGGCCTGGGTGGTGGTGATATGCAGGTAGGAGTCGCGATCCGTCACCGGGAACGGCGCCTTGAACTGGGTATAGGTCCAGCTCTCGTCACCCTTCTTGTCCACCAGCTTCTGCGATTTGCACTCGTGGATCCAGGCACAGGCACCGGCCACGTCTTCCTGCAACGCACGGATCCTGGCCACCGAGGCCTTGATCATCGTCACGCCCTGATAGGCCTTGTACTTGGAACCGGCCACTTCGCTGAGGGACACCTTGATCCCGTTTTCGTCCTTGGCCGTTTCCCAGCTTTCCGCGTAGGCAGTACCGGTCAACAGGACAGTCAAGCCACAAACCACAGCCATTCGATGCAGCGAACCCATTGTTTTATTCCTTATTGTTGAAGTTCCGTTCATTGAACACACCTCAAGCCGCCGTCATTTCCTCCCACCAGCCGATCAGGCGGATGGCTTCTTCACGACTATCGCCACACACCTCGGGATCGGCCTTGAAACCGCCGCATACGGCGGGTCGCTCAGGCTTGCCGAACAACTCGCACAGGTGTTCGACCGAGAGATGCAGGCAACGTTCTCCGGCCGGCTTGCCGTCGGGCATGCCTGGCAACGGCGAGCTGATGGAAGGAGCAATGCAACAGGCGCCACAACCTTCACGGCAGTTCATGACGACACGCTCCTCGCAACTGGCACGGTGTGTGGAAGACAGAGTAACCGCTAAAACGGCTGTTTAAAATTGGTCGCACAATTGTTTTTCAATGACAAGGTATATGACTGATCAGTCACCGACGAAGTGTCATGACCGAACGAAGGGATCTACTGCTTGAACTCGAAATCCAGGGCCGCGCCTTCCACTTCCCGGCGACTCTCGTTGCGCAACTGCAGGTCCATTTCATTGCTCAGCAATCGGCCGTTGAGTTGAAACGGTGTCTGGCCCGGTGGTTTCTCACCGAACATCTGCGGCAGCAACGGTCGACTCTTGGACAGCGGCACAGTACCCACCGGCTGCATCTTGTTGACCAGGTCCTGGGGCAGGCTCAGGTCCAGCTTGGCCGGTGGCAGTCGGGTCTTCACCACCTCACTGGCCGGCTTGGACTTCGACGCGACAGGCGCGCGCCTTTTCACCGGGGCGGCCTTTTTCGGCGCGGATTTCTTTTGCGGCGCAGCGGCCTTCCTGACCGTGCCCGTCGATTTTGCCGCGGTGGAAGCCCCGGTCGCCGTCGAACTCCTGGCTGAAGACACTTCCTGGGCCTGCACCATTGCCGAACCGCCAGCACTCAGGCTGGTCAGCAAGGCAATCAACAGCAGGCGCGCAGGGAAAGTGGCGTTCATAAGCTCTACGGCATAAACAACAGAGGGGACATATGCTCGCTTGTTGAGCAGTTGAAGACAAGTAAGGAGAAGTAAAGAGTTCGTACAACCACTCCCCGGTCCCGGGAACAGCCGCTGGCGGCGTCCCGGGCAATGGGCATCAGAACAGCCCGGCGGCGGTTTCCTGACAGAGCTGGCTGGCCAGCATGCCGAGGGTCATCAGTGCCCGTTCGGCCTCGCGATTCCACGGAATCCCGCAGTTGAGGCGGATACAGTGATTGAACTGCTCGGTGTTACTGAAGATCAGTCCCGGCGCGATGCTGATGCCCTGTTGCAGCGCCCGCACGTGCAGTTCCTGGGTATTGACCCGCCCCGGCAGGCTGACCCAGAGAATGAAACCGCCGGTCGGCCGGGTCATCTGCGTCCCTTCGGGAAAATACTGCTGCACCGCCAGCTGGAAGGCGCTGAGATTCTTGCGATACTCCTGACGGATGTAGCGCAGATGCCGGTCATAACCGCCATTTTCCAGATAGGCCGCCACGCCCATCTGCGTGACGCTGCACGCCGAATGGGTGCTGAAGGTCTGCAGGCGCTGGATTTCCTGCTGGAACTTGCCGGCGATCACCCAGCCGATCCGCACGCCGGGCGACAACGTCTTGGAGAAGCTCGAACAATAGATCACCCGGTCCAGCCGATCGTAGGCCTTGAGGGCCTTGGTGCGCCCGACCTCGAACATCAGCTCGCCGTAGATATCGTCCTCGACGATCTGGATATCGAAGTCCGAAGCCAGGCGCAGCAATTGTTTCTGCCGCTCCTCGGGCATGGTCCCGCCCAGCGGGTTGCTCAGCCGCGTGGTCAGCACCAGGGCCTTGATCGACCACTGGTTGGCCGCCAGTTGCAGGGCCTCCAGGCTCATGCCGGTGGCCGGATCGCTGGGGATCTCGATGACCTTCAAACCCAGCAGGTCGGCCAGTTGCAGCAAGCCGTAATAGGTCGGCGATTCGGCGGCGATCAGATCGCCGGGACGGGTCAGCACCCGCAGCGACATCTGCAGCGCATCCACGCAGCCGTGGGTGATCACCACTTCCGAGGGATCGACCACCACGCCGGCATCGCGCATGCGAATCGCCACCTGGCGCCGCAGCGGCTCGAAGCCGGGACTGAACATGTAGCTGAAGGCTCGTGGGCTATGAAACCGTGTGACCTTGGCCAGTTGCTGGTGCAGCGCCCGCACCGGCAGGTAATCCACCGACGGCGTGGCCGCGCCAAAGGGAAATACCCCTTCACGGCGGGACTCGACCAGCACCTGCTGGATAATGCTGCTGCGGGTGACCAGCCCCGGCCGCTCGACCCGAGCGATATCCGGCGTCGGCGCGGTCAGCGCGGGGGTCTGGTGAACGTAGTAGCCCGATTGCGGACGGGCACGGATCAACCCCTGGTCTTCCAGGTTGGCATAGGCCTGCAACACCGTTGCATGGCTGACATTGAGCTGCGAGCTCATCTTGCGTACCGAAGGCACCCGCTCGCCCGGCTGATAGACACCCCGGCGGATATCCTCGGCCAGCTGCTGCGCAATACGTTGGTAGAGCAATAGATTGGTCATGAAGCAGCACTCGGTTTCAACGGCATTTTTATTCTTGGAAACAACGATACCGGAACAGTTTCAAAGTGTACTGGCACAGTTTCTACAATAGTCGACAATACAGTGACAAGAGAAGCAAAACTGTACGGGCACAGACGGGCTTTTCGCTTATCGGGGCATGAAAAAACCCGGCACCTTGCGGATACCGGGTTTGTCTTCCAACGGGATCGAGGCTTAACGCGCCGCGCCGAGCTGGCCCTTCTCGTCGGAGAAGACGATCTCCACCCGACGGTTCTGCGCCCTGCCCCGTTCCGTGGCGTTCACATCGATCGGGTACTGGTCGCCATAACCCTCGACCTGGATACGCTTCTCGTCGATGCCCAGGTCCACCAGCACATCGGCCACCGACTGCGCGCGATCGCGGGACAACTGCAGGTTGAAGTCCTTGTCGCCGGTGTTATCCGTATAGCCTTCGATCCGCACTACCCGCCGCGGGTTAAGCTGCAGGAACTGCACCAGCTTGAGTACCGTGCGATTGGCCGAGTTCTGCAGTTCCGCCTCGCCGGTATCGAACAGCACATCCCCCAGGGTCATGACCAGGCCGCGATCGGCCTGAATGCTGGTCAGGCTGTTGATCTGTTCTTCCACCCACTTGCCCTGCTGCTGCACGCTGAGCAACTTGGATTCGCGCAGGGCCAGTTGCAGGCGCTGGCGCTCCAGCTCCAGCTTGGCGGCACGTTCCTGGTTGAGCACCTGCTCGGTGTGCTCGCGGGCGATCTGCGAATAACGCTCGCTCAGATAGGCGTAGTGCACCACGTCAGCGCTGCTGCCCCAGTAGCTGGACAGCCGATCCGCGCGGGCCAGCGACTCACCGGCGCGAATCACGTCCTTGGGCGCGATGCGCAGCACGTTGGTGTCTTCCTTGACCTTCTGGAAGCTGGCCGAAGCCTGCTGCAGGGCCGCGTCACTGGATTGCTGGCCGGCACAGCCATACAGACTGGCGCAGGCCAACACCAGCAGGCCGCCGACCATTCGGCTCGGATAGATCATTGCGCGTCCCCCAATTGCTTGCGCAAGCGCGTGATGCGGGTATTGAGCACCTTCAGTTGTTCCTGGCTTTTCTCGGTCAGCACCTGGGCTTCGGCCAGGCGCGCATCGAGTTCAGCCTGCTCGGCGCGCATGCGGGCTTTCTTGAAGGATTGGTCGGCCATGTCGGATTGGGCGCGTTCGAACTTGCCCTCGGCCAGTTTCAGTTCGGCGACATCGTCAGCCTTGGCACCTACCGCCCGTGCCTGTTCAAGGGCGCGCTCGGTGAGACGCATTTGTTCATTCGGCGCCGGATCGGCTGCGCAGCCCGCCAGAGCCACAACGGCCAGGACAGCGAATAGAGGTCGAATACTCAAAAGAAATTCCTACTGTTTTGGGGCGCTGACCGGTTGGAGCTGCGCCTTCCAACGCTCCAGATTGCGTTGCAACACGGCCTCGGTCAGGCCGGAAGCGGGCAATTCTGTCATCTTTTTCGCCAACTGTCCGCGCAACCAGGCGTCATTGCAGGCCGAGTTGTGGGAGACGGCCAGGAACAAACCGGGCTGATCGACCGGTTGCGCCCGCGGACCCAGGTCCTTGGCCATGCCCAGGCTCTGGGTGGTGACCATGCCGGCATAACGCCCGGCCAGGACATAGTCCACCTCGCCCAGCAGCAGTTTGTGGAATGCCTGGGGCAAGGCCGGGGTGTATTGCAACGTCAGCTGTTGCTTGGTGAACGCCACGAACGGCTGGGTCATCCGCGCCTTTTGCGAGACGGCGCCAGTGTAGCCGTGCAGGTCGGTGGCGGTGTTGTAGACCAGTGTCGAATCGTTACGGGTCCAGACCAGGTAGTCGTTCTGCACCAGCGCCGGGTGGATGTAGTCCAGCGAATCCAGTTCATTGAGGGCAATCGGCGCGTCCACCAGCAGGTCCATGCGTCCGCTGCGTACTTCCTCCTGGGCCTGGGAGCGCTTGCCGCCATACAGCACCTCGACCTTGAGCCCCAGTTCGCTGCCGACCTGGCGCAACAGGTCGGCGCTGGCGCCGATCAGATGCACCGGATCCTCGGGGTCGCGCCACAGGTACGGCGGCGCATCCGGGCTGCCGGTGACGATCAGGCGTTCGCATTTGCCCACGGCAAACGCCGGTGCGGGCAGCGCAAACAGCCCCAACAGCAGTGATGACGCAACGACGCGAAGCACGTCCATGGCACAGTTCTCCTGTTCGCCCCTCCTGTAGGAGCCGGTTTGCCGGCGATCACGGTTGATCAGGCAACGATGATATCGACTGCCCTATCGCAATCGCCGGCAAGCCGGCTCCCACAAGGGGACGTTCGGCAAAAAAATTCGCAAAAAAAACCCGGCCAGAAGGCCGGGCTCTTTTATAAGTGAAGTCGCTGGATCAGACCAGCTTCTCCAGCTCGGGTACGGCTTCGAACAGGTCCGCGACCAGGCCGTAGTCGGCCACCTGGAAGATCGGTGCCTCTTCGTCCTTGTTGATCGCGACGATCACCTTGGAGTCCTTCATGCCGGCCAGGTGCTGGATCGCGCCGGAGATACCGACGGCGATGTACAGCTGTGGCGCGACGATCTTGCCGGTCTGGCCGACCTGCATGTCGTTCGGCACGAAACCGGCGTCGACGGCGGCGCGGGAAGCGCCGACCGCGGCACCCAGCTTGTCGGCCAGGGCGTACAGGTGCTTGAAGTTGTCGCCGTTCTGCATGCCACGGCCGCCGGAGACGACGATCTTGGCGGCGGTCAGCTCAGGACGGTCGGACTTGGCCAGTTCTTCGCCGACGAACGACGATTTGCCAGCGTCATGCACCGCGCCAACGGCTTCAACGGCAGCCGAACCACCTTCCGCGGCAACCGGGTCGAAACCGGTGGCACGCACGGTGATCACTTTGACCGAAGCAGTGGACTGCACGGTGGCAATGGCGTTACCGGCATAGATAGGACGCTTGAAGGTATCGGCGCTTTCCACCGAGATGATCTCGGAGAGCTGGTCGACGTCCAGCGCAGCAGCAACGCGCGGCAGGATGTTCTTGCCGTTGGACGTGGCGGCGGCCAGGATGTGGCTGTAGCCCTTGCCCAGTTCTGCCACCAGAGGAGCAACGTTTTCCGGCAACTGGTGCGCGTAGGCGGCGTTGTCAGCCACCAGTACTTTCGACACACCGGCGATTTTCGCGGCGGCTTCAGCCACGGCGCCAGCGCCCGAGCCCGCAACCAGCACGTGAATGTCGCCACCGATTTTGACAGCGGCGGCAACGGTGTTCAGGGTGGCCGGAGCCACGACCTTGTTGTCGTGTTCGGCGATTACCAAGATAGTCATATCAGATTACCTTCGCTTCGTTTTTCAGTTTCTCGACCAGTTCTGCAACCGACTTGACCTTGATGCCCGCGCTGCGAGCAGCCGGCGCTTCGACTTTCAGGGTCTTGTTGGTGGAGGCGGTGGAAACGCCCAAAGCATCCGGAGTCAGCGTTTCAAGCGGCTTCTTCTTGGCTTTCATGATGTTCGGCAGAGACGCATAACGCGGCTCGTTCAAACGCAGGTCGGTAGTGACGATGGCCGGCAGGCTCAACGAAACGGTCTGCAGGCCGCCGTCGATTTCGCGGGTCACGGCAACCTTGTCGCCCGACACTTCGACTTTCGAAGCGAAGGTGCCTTGGGCGTAGCCGCTCAGGGCCGCCAGCATCTGGCCAGTCTGGTTGTTGTCGCTGTCGATGGCCTGCTTGCCGAGGATCACCAGCTGTGGCTGTTCCTTGTCGACGACAGCCTTGAGCAGCTTGGCCACGGCCAGGGAGGTCAGCTCTTCAGCCGATTCGACCAGGATGGCGCGGTCGGCACCCAGGGCCAGCGCGGTACGCAGTTGCTCCTGAGCGGTGGACGGGCCGACGGAGACGACGACGATTTCAGTGGCCACGCCTTTTTCTTTCAGGCGTACCGCTTCTTCCACTGCGATTTCGCAGAAGGGGTTCATCGACATCTTGACGTTGGCGAGGTCTACGCCGGAATTGTCCGCCTTGACGCGAACCTTGACGTTGTAATCGACAACGCGTTTGACAGCTACAAGAACCTTCATGGATTCCTCACTCTCCGGTGAAAAGAAAGTCGCCCGGCCTAGCCCGGCGGTTGATGCTCATCGGCACATGCCTCTAATCAGAAGCTCAAGGGCACCTCCAAAAACGCCGACAGCGGCCCGAAAGACTGACTTTTTCCGATTTACGACCGTCCGTCCGACGTGACTGTGCAGTCACGAACCCGGTGGACGTGTAAACTCCGCGCCAAAATGACGTGTCACTTCACTTTCGTTGCCTTCGTCCTGTCTTTGGACGTACTCCTGCGGGCCGCGTTTAGCCTACGGCGAACGCAAAACCGCCCGTATCTTGACCGGAACGCCTATTCCGGTCAATACGGCAAAATGGCCAGTCATAAGCCGCGCTACTTTGATTTATCTGGCTTCCAGCGAATTCAAACAAACGTTTGTATTGGACGCTGGTGGTGGTGTAGATATAATGCGCCGCCTAGAGAGAAAGATGTCTCATCCGTGATCCTCTTCCCGATGGGGAGCAGGAATACTGGAGCGCGACACCAAACCTCCACCATTAGAAAAAACTGTTGAGCCTTGAGTAGGAGAGAGTCTGTGGAACGCGAATACATGGAATTCGACGTGGTTATCGTCGGTGCCGGCCCCGCAGGCCTGTCCGCCGCTTGCCGGCTGAAACAGAAAGCGGCCGAAGCGGGTCAGGAAATCAGCGTCTGCGTGGTGGAAAAAGGTTCCGAAGTCGGCGCCCACATCCTTTCCGGCGCGGTGTTCGAACCACGGGCCCTGAACGAACTGTTCCCGGACTGGAAAGCACTCGGCGCGCCGCTGAACACCCCCGTCAAACGCGACGACATCTATGTCCTGCGCAGCGGCGAGACCTCGACCAAGGTCCCCGATTTCTTTGTGCCCAAGACCATGCACAACGAAGGCAACTACATTATCTCCCTGGGCAACCTGTGCCGCTGGCTGGCCCAGCAGGCCGAGAACCTGGGCGTGGAAATCTACCCGGGCTTCGCCGCCCAGGAAGCACTGTTCGACGAGAACGGCGTGGTCCGCGGGATCATCACCGGCGACCTCGGTGTCGACCGTGAAGGCCACCCGAAGGAAGGCCTGTACACCCCCGGCATGGAACTGCGTGGCAAGTACACCCTGTTCGCCGAAGGCTGCCGCGGGCATATCGGCAAGCAACTGATCTCGCGCTTCAAGCTCGACAGCGACGCCGATGCCCAGCACTACGGCATCGGCCTGAAGGAAATCTGGGAAATCGATCCGGCCAAGCACGAGCCGGGCCTGGTGGTCCACACTGCCGGCTGGCCGCTGGACATCATGAGCGCCGAGAACACCGGCGGCTCGTTCCTCTATCACCTGGAAAACAACCAGGTGGTGGTCGGCCTGATCGTCGACCTCTCCTACAGCAACACCTTCCTGTCGCCATTCGACGAGTTCCAGCGCCTCAAGCATCACCCGGTGCTTGCCCAGTACCTGGAAGGCGGCAAGCGCATCAGCTACGGCGCCCGCGCCATCTGCAAGGGCGGCCTGAACTCGCTGCCGAAGATGGTCTTCAACGGCGGCGCGCTGATCGGCTGCGACCTCGGCACTCTGAACTTCGCCAAGATCAAGGGCAGCCACACCGCGATGAAGTCCGGCATGCTCGCCGCCGAAGCCGTGGCCGAGAAGTTGCTGGCCGGTGCCGAAGGTGGCGACGAGCTGCACAACTACGTCGAGTCGTTCAAGGCCAGCTGGCTGTACGAAGAACTGTTCGCCAGCCGCAACTTCGGCCCGGCGATGCACAAGTTCGGCCCGATCATCGGCGCGGGCTTCAACTGGTTCGACCAGAACATCATGGGCGGCAAGCTGCCGTTCACCCTGCACGACACCAAGCCGGACTACGCCTGCCTGAAGCTGGCCAAGGACTCGACGAAAATCGATTATCCGAAGCCGGATGGCAAGCTGAGCTTCGACAAACTCAGCTCGGTGTTCATCTCGGGTACCAACCATGAAGAAGAGCAGCCGTGCCACCTGAAGCTGAAGGATCCGAGCATCCCGATCGGCAAGAACCTGCCGATGTACGACGAACCGGCGCAGCGCTACTGCCCGGCCGGCGTATACGAAGTGATCACCCGGGAAGACGGCGAGAAGCGCTTTCAGATCAACGCCCAGAACTGCGTGCACTGCAAGACCTGTGACATCAAGGACCCCGCGCAGAACATCACCTGGGTGACACCGGAAGGCGCCGGCGGACCGACTTACCCGAACATGTAAGCGCGATGCCTGATCGTTCCCACGCTCTGCGTGGGAATACAGCCCGTGACGCTCCGCGTCACCCGCAGAGCGGACGCGGAGCGTCCAGCGAGGCATTCCCACGCTGGAGCGTGGGAACGATCAATGTACTCGACCTTGAGGCCTCGTCCTATACCGATTGGGCTGCCAGGATCCCCTCTTCCACCGGGCTGTGCTCAAAGTAGCGCTTGTACTCCCGGCTGAACTGTGACGTGCTCTGGTAGCCCACCCGATGCGCTACCTGCGCCACACCGAGACCATCACTCGCCAGCAGACGCTGGGCCTTGATCAGGCGCAGGCGCTTGAGGTACTGCACTGGCGACAACAGGGTGCTGCGCTTGAAATGCTCATGGAAGGTCGAGGTGCTCATGTTCGCGTAACCCGCCAGGGTATCGACGTTCAGCGGCTCGGCGAAATGCTCGTGCAAATGACTGAGGGACGCGGCCAGCCGGGCAAACTGTCCCTGTTGCTCCACCAGCGCCCTCAGCACATCGGCCTGGGGTCCGCGCAGCGCGGCGAACAGCACCTCGCGCAAGCGCGCCTGGCCCATGATCCGGCACTCCAGCGGATCATGCAGGCACCGCAACAGGCGCTCAACGCTCAGGCGCATCTCATCGTCCAGCGCCACCGAGGTCATCGACTCCGGCGTCTGCGACGAAGCGCCGCGCTCCGCCGCCAACCCCATCGCCAGCACCAGCTCGCTCAACAGCGCCCGGTCGATACCGATGGACACCCCGAGCAACGGTTCCTCCAGCGTGGCAAAAGTCTCGTACTCGAAAGGCACCGGCAACGCCTGGATCAGGTAATGCCCAGCGCCATACTCGAGGATACGCGGCCCCAGGTAGGCGAGCTTGCTGCCCTGGGCGATGACCATCAGGCTCGGCTCGTAGATCTGCGGGCAGCGCGAGACATTGCCGTACGCCGCCACGATGTGCACGTGGGGCAGCGGGGTCGGCCAGAAACCCGAACGGGGCGCCAGGGGCTGGAGCAATGAAACCATCGTGGCATTGGCGTCGAGATGACGGGTCAACTGCATGGCAAAAACTTCACGGAAAAAGGGATGTGAACATCATCGCAGGTCCTGGGCGACATGAAAGTGGCCGGCCGCCGATACCGGAGGATTAGGCATGACACTCGGAGGAATCGTCATGGCCGGCCCGTGGGACGACGCAGAGAATGGCCCGCCTCAACCGTCACTGCCTTGCGAGGTTTCTTCATGTACACCGCCATCGGTTATGCCGCTCAATCGGCCACCACTCCCCTCGCCCCCGTCACCTTCCAGCGTCGCTCGCCACGACCGGACGATGTCGCCATCGAGATTCTCTACTGCGGCGTCTGCCACTCCGATATCCACCAGGCGCGCAACGAATGGGGGATCGCCGTCTACCCGCTGATGCCGGGCCATGAAATCGTCGGCAAGGTCACCGCCGTCGGCGGCGCCGTCACCCGCCACAAGGTCGGCGACCTGGTCGGTGTCGGCTGCATGGTCGACTCCTGCCGCCACTGCGAAACCTGTCACGCCGACCTGGAGCAATACTGCCTGGAAGGCATGACCATGACCTACGGCGGCGCCGACCGCGTGGACGGCAGTATCACCATGGGCGGTTACTCCGACAGCGTCGTGGTCAGCGAACGTTTCGTCCTGCGCATCCCGGAAAAACTCGACCTGGCCAGTGCCGCGCCGCTGCTCTGCGCCGGCATCACCATGTACTCGCCGATCAAGCACTACGGCATCAAGGCCGGTGACAAGGTCGGTGTTCTCGGCATGGGCGGCCTGGGTCACATGGGTATCAAGCTGGCCAAGGCCGTGGGTGCCGAAGTCACCCTGTTCACCCGTTCCGCCAGCAAGGCCGGGGAAGCCCGTCGCCAGGGCGCCGATCATGTGATCGTGTCCACCGACGACGAGCAGATGAAAGCCGCCGCCGGGCACTTCGACTTCCTGCTCGACACCATCCCGGTGCAGCACGACCTCAACCCCTACCTCGATACCCTGCGCTTTGACGGTGTGCATATCCTGGTGGGCCTGATCGAGCCGGTGGACCCGGCGCTGCATGCCGGCAAGCTGGTGATGAAACGCCGCGTGCTGGCCGGCTCGCTGATCGGTGGCATCGCCGAAACCCAGGAAGTCCTGGATTTCTGCGCCGAGCACGGCATCACCTGCGATATCGAAATGCTCGATATCCGCGATATCAACGAGGCCTACAGCCGGATGATCGCCGGTGATGTGAAATACCGCTTCGTGATCGATATGGCGACGCTGAAGGTCTGACACGCCGATACCCCGTGCGATCGTTCCCACGCTCTGCGTGGGAATGCAGCCCGTGACGCTCTGCGTCGCAGATCAAGGGTGGACGCGGAGCGTCCAGTGAGGCATTCCTTTGCTGCGCGTGGGAACGATCAGCTACGGTCAGCCACCCAACTCGGCCGAGATACTCGCTGCCGCTTTCTTGATCAGCGGGATCAGCTCGGCCATCTTCTCCAACGGCATGTAAGGCACGGTACTGGCGATGCTGATGCCGGCGACGATACGCCGGCCGGCATCGCGAATCGGCGCCGCCACGCAGCGGATCGACGGTTCGTTGTCTTCCAGGTCGAACGCATAGCCGCCCGCCGCATACTCCTGCATGCGCTGCAGGAACTGCTCCCAGGACGCTTCCCGGTGCTGCGGCCACAAGGCATTTTTCCCCGCCGCCGGCAGGCTCACTTCATATAGCCGTTGCCATTCCTGCGCCGTGTCGTCGAGCAGCAGCGCCTTGCCGATCCCGGTTCGCGCCAACGGCATGCGATGACCGACCCGCGAACGCATCTCCGGGCCATTGCGCCCCGGATTCTTGTGCAGGTACAACACATCGTCATCTTCACGGATCGCCAGGTGGATGGTGTCGCCGGTCAGGCTCGACAACTCGTCCAGGTACGGCACGGCCAGGGTCACCAGCGGCAGCTCTTCGCGCGCCTGGAAACCCAGTTCGATCAGCTTCGGTCCAAGCAGATAGCCGACCTGCGGCACCACCCGCAGATAGCGTTCTTCCACCAGGCAACTGGCCAGGCGATGGGTGGTGCTGCGCGTGGTACCGATGCGCCGGGCGATTTCCTTGAGATCACGGGCACCACCAGCCACCGCCTGCACCACACCCAGGCCACGCAGCAGGGTCTGGGTGCCGGTGGGCGCAGCCTCCTTGGCAGCGTTCGTCGGGGCGATCGGAGCGTCTTCCTGCATATCCAGCCTATTAAGAGGTGTACCAGAACGGCGGCCATTATGGCCTTTCGCTTGCCGGCTGTGGAGCACGACCCGCCGACTTCGGCAGCAGGCGCCGATTATCGCCTGGTCAACGTTGTTTCAGCCGGTCGATGATCACCGCCACCAGCAGGATCGAACCACGGATCACGTACTGGTAGAAGGTGTCGATGTTCTTCAGGTTCATCGCGTTCTCGATGATCGCCAGGATCAGCACCCCGGCAATCACATGGCGGATCAGGCCGATCCCGCCACTGAGGGACACCCCGCCCAGCACACAGGCGGAAATCACTGTCAGCTCGAAACCCTGGCCGATCATCGGCTGGCCCGAGGTCATGCGCGAGGCCAGGATCACCCCGGCCAGCGCGCCGACCAGGCCGTGCACGGCGAAGATGATGATCTTGGTCCGGTCGACGTGGACCCCGGCCAGCAACGCCGCTTCCTGGTTCCCGCCAATGGCCATGGTGTTGCGCCCGTAGGTGGTGTAGTTGAGCAGCCAGCCGAAGAACAGGAAGCACAGCACGGTGATCACGATCGGCACCGGCACACCGAACAGTTGGCCGTTGCCGAAGACAAAGAAGCCCTCGTCCATCACGCCGACCGCCTTGCCGCTGGAAAAGATATAGGCCAGCCCGCGGACGATCTGCATGGTCGCCAGGGTCGCGATCAGCGCATTGATACGCAACTTGGCGATCACGATGCCGTTGATCAGCCCCACGCAAAGCCCCATCGCCAGGGCCGCCGAGACACCGAGGAAAACGCTGTCGGTATCGCGGATGACGATCCCCGCCACCACGCCCGCACAGGCGATCACCGAGCCCACCGACAGGTCGAAGTGACCCGAGGCCAGGCAGAACAGCATGGTGCAGGCGGCGATCCCGGTCGTCGAAATCGCCAGGCCGAGGCCGCGCATGTTCAGCGGGGAGAGAAAGTTGTCGATGAACAGCGTGCAGAACAGGAAGATTCCCAGCGCTGCCAGGAGCATCACCCAATCGTCGAAAAACTTGCGTTGATTCAGACCCAGCCAGAACGCGCCCGGCGTTTTTACCTGTGACATAGCCACCTCGTCAGTCTTCGGTCCCGCGTTCACGGGAGTGTCTCTTCAGTCCCGCGTTCGCGGGAGCAGCTCTTTTAGTCCCGCGTTCGCGGGAGCGCCAATTGCAACAGCCGGGCCTCATCGGCCTCGCTGCGCGCCAGTTCGCCGGTGATCGCCCCTTCGCTCATCACCAGCAGGCGGTCGGCGATGCCCATGACTTCCATCAGGTCGCTGGACACCACGATCACCGCAATGCCCCTGGCGGCCAGGTTGTGGATAATCTGGTAGATCTCCGCCTTGGCACCGATATCGATGCCGCGGGTCGGTTCGTCGAGCAGCAGCACTTTCATCGGCATCGACAGCCAGCGGCCGAGAATGGCCTTCTGCTGGTTGCCGCCGGACAGGTAGAGAATCGGCTGCGCCGCCGATGGCGTACGGATATTCAGGGCGGCGATCTGCCGTTGCGCGTTGTCCCGCTCCCAGCCGCCCTGGATCAGGCAACCGAAGCCGGCGTGATGGGCGCGGGCACTGATATTGATGTTCTCCGCGACGCTGGCACGCGGCACGATGCCTTCCTTCTTGCGGTCCTCCGGGCACAACAGCACTCCCGCGGCAATGGCGTCGCGAGGTGACCTGAAGCGCACCGCCTGCCCCTCCAGCAGCAGTTGCCCGCCCTTGCCGCGGGCGAGTCCGGCCAGCAGCCGCAGCAGTTCCGTACGCCCCGCACCGACCAGGCCGAACAGGCCAAGCACCTCGCCCTTGGCCACGTTGAAGTTGACCGGTTCCTGCAGGCCCGGCCCCAGCAACCCTTCGACCCGCAAGGCTTCGCCGAAGTGTTCGCGCGCCCGGTAGTTGTAGATGTCCTGGATATCGCGACCGACCATGCAACTCACCAGTTGATCGACGCTCAGCTGTGCCATGTCCTCGAAGGTGCGTACAAAACGCCCGTCCTTGAACACCGTCACCGCATCGCAGATGCGGAACACTTCCTCCATCCGGTGTGAGACATAGAGGATCACCCGCCCCTCGTCCCGCAGGCGCGCGATGATCACCATCAGCCGCTCGATCTCCCGCGCCGACAGGCTGCTGGTGGGCTCGTCGAAGGCGATCACCCGGGCATTGCGCGACATCGCCTTGGCGATTTCCACCAGTTGCCGCTGGCCCAGGGACAGGCTGCCGAGGCGGGTATTCGGATCGATCTCGTCGGCCAGGCCCTTGAGCAATTCCCGGGCACGACGGACCATCGCCCGCCGGTTGACCACGCCCCAGCGCGTGGGCATATGGCCCAGCAACAGGTTCTCGGCCACGCTCATTTCCGGCACCAGTTGCAATTCCTGGTGAATCACCGCGATACCGCTGGCGATGCTGTCGGCGGCGGACCTGAAGTGCAGGGTCTGTTCGCCGATCTGCAGATGGCCGCTGTTGGGCGCGTAGAAGCCGCCCAGGATCTTCAACAGGGTCGACTTGCCGGCGCCGTTTTCCCCCATCAGCGCATGCACGCTGTGGGGCCGGGCCTCGAAGCTGATCTGCGCCAGGGCGCGGACACCGGGAAACTCCTTGCCTATGCCATTGAAGCGCAGGCTGGCGCCGCTGTTCGGTGGGTTCGACATGCTCATGCTCCGCCTGAATCACTCAAGGAAAAAGCCATCCTTGTGGCGAGCGGGCTTGCCCGCGCTGGGCCGCGAAGCGGTCCTGAAACCAGAGAACGCGTTGTGTCTGGCACAACGACGTGACCGGTTTTACGGCTGCTGCGCAGCCGAGCGTGGGCAAGCCCTCTCGCCACAGAAAGTTCGTTGATCGTTCCCACGCTCCGCGTGGGAACGATCCCCGGCACGCGTTTCATTTCCACAGGCCGATCTTGCTCAGTTCCGCCTGGAAGTTCGCCCGGGTGATCAGGGTGACGTTGTCCAGCGCGGTGTACTTGGCCGGCTCCTTGCCCGTGGTGACCCAGGTGTACATCTGGCTGGCGGTTTCATAGCCGGAGGTGTCCGGGCTCAGCAGCATCGAGCCGAAGAAGCCGCTGTCGGCCTTTTTCAGTTCGCCGATGGCATCGGTGCCGTTGATACCGACGCCGATCACATTGGCCGCCTTGAAGCCGGCGCTTTCGGTGGCGCGCACGCCGCCCAGCACCGCGCTGTCGTTCATGCCGCCGATCAGCAGGTTCTTCGCCGCCGCGGGCAGCTTGACCAGCGCCGAGTTGGTGGCATCCATGCTGCCCGGAACATCGAGGGTCTTGAGCGGGCTGAAGAGAATATGATCAGCCGGCAAGCCCGCAGCCTTGAGGCCCTCCACCGAACCGTCGGTGCGCTTCTTGCCGGTGTCCAGTTCGTCGAAGGTATTGATCACCGCGTAGGTGCTGCTCCAGTCCCAACCACGCTTCTTCGCTTCCTCGGCCATCGCCGCGCCCTGCTTCTGGCCGATCTTGAACGCCGCCAGGCCGACGTAGGGCACGTCTTCCATCGGGTTGCCCTTGGCATCGACAAAGCGGTCGTCCACTGCCAGTACCTTCAGCCCGTTGAGTTTGGCTTTGGCCATGATCGCCGGGCCCAGCGACGTGTCCGGCGGGCAGATGACAAAACCCTTGGCACCATTGGCGGCCAGGGTATCGATGGCGGCCAGGGTCTTCTCGCCATCCGGGACGGCGATCTTGATCACCGTGAAGCCCTTGTCCTTGCCGGCCTTCTCGGCAAAGGCCCACTCGGTCTGGAACCAAGGCTCTTCGGCCTGCTTGACGAGAAAGCCGATCTTCACTTCTTCGGCGGCCACCAGATGGGTAAAACCACCGGCGACGACTACCGCGACCGCACAGGCCAGGGAACGGAGCTTGCGTTTGATAAGCATGGGTAACCCTCTTGTTCTTGTTTGGCTGGTTCTTGTTGAATCGTCACGTGCAACAAACACCGCCCCGAAGGCCGGCGTGCAAGTCAGTCGTGGTACATCACCGAGCGCCCGCCATCGATCATCAGGCAGGTGGCATTGATGAAGGGTGCCTCGTCGGTCGCCAGGAACAGCGCCGTCATCGCCACCTCGACCGGCTGGCCGATACGCCGTGGCGGATGCAGGTCGAAGGCCCGCTGGCGCTCGGCCTCGGGGTCGGCGAAACCGTTCCAGTAGTCGACATTGAGCTGGGTCTCGATATACCCCGGGGCAATCGCGTTGACCCGGATCCCCTTGGGCGCGTACTCGATGCCCAGCGCCCTCGTCAGGCCGAGCAGGCCATGCTTGGCCACCGGATAGGGGAAGCAGCCAGGGATAATGTGGCTGGAATGAGTCGAGGCGATATTGATGATGTTGCCGATACCCTGCTCGATCATGTGCGGCAACACCGTGCGGCAGCCGAACCAGGCGCCATCGAGATCGATGGCGAAACAGCGCCGCCAATCCTCGTCGGTCATTTCCAGCGGGTCGCGAAACACATTCACGCCCGCGCAGTTGACCAGCACATCGACCCGACCGAAGCGCTCGATGGCCACATCGACCAGAGCGCGCCATTGCGTCTGTGAGGTGATGTCGATGGCCAGGGCGTGAATCTGCGCGCCCTGCTCACGCCAGCGGGCGGCGACCCGCTCGACCTTCTCGGCCTGGATATCGCCGATCACCAGCTTTGCCTGTTGTGCCTGGAAGCAGGCGACAATCGCCTCGCCAATGCCCTGGGCCGCGCCGGTAATCACTACTACCTTGTCTTTCAGGCGATCGCCCCGCTTGGGCTCGGGGACTTCGGGTAACGACAGCGGTTTTGCCATTTCAAACACTCCTGAATGAAATCGAATGAACCCGGAATTCGCGCTACAACTCGATCCGCTCGACCTTGCCGACCAGCAGCCCGTAGGACAGCGCGCCGATCAACGCCAGCACGGCGATATAAGTGATGGCCGGGGCGAAGGAATCGCCGCTGGCGAGAAAGCCGATGACGATCGGCGTAGTGATCGCCGAGAGGTTGCCGATGAAGTTGAATACCCCGCCGGTCAATCCCAGCAGGCGCGCCGGGGCGAGGGTCGAGACCAGCGACCAGGTGATGGAGGCCAGGCCGTTGCCGAAGAACGCCAGGGCGAGAAAAGCGATCACCAGGGCCGTGGAGTCGACGAAGTTGGCACCGATGATCGAGGTGGAAATCAGCAGCCCGCCGATGATCGGCAGCTTGCGCGCCAGGCCGATGCCGACTCCACGGCGGATCAGCCAGTCGGAGAACAGCCCGGAGCAGAGCACGCCGACAAAGGCCGCGAGAAACGGTAACGAGGCGAGGAAGCCGGACTTGATAAAGTCCATGCCACGGTACTTCACCAGGTAGGTCGGGAACCAGGTCAGGAAAAACCACAGGGTCGAGTTCAGGCAGAACTGTCCCAGGTAGATGCCCCACAGTTTGCGCTTGCTGAGCACGATGCCCAGGTCCGCCCAACTGAACGGCGCCTTGCGCCGAGCCGTTTGTGCCTGGATATCCACCAGCCCGCCGCCCTCGCGGATCAGTTCGATCTCGGCGGCGTTCGCGCCCTTGAAGTCGCGGGGCTCGCGATACACCGCGTACCAGATCACCGCCCAGATAATCCCCACCACGCCAGTGCTGACAAACACCATGTGCCAGCCGTACTGGTGCTGCAGCCAGGCCAGGACCGGGGTGAGAAAGGCCAGGCCGACAAACTGCCCGGAGGTATAGAAGCCGATGGCCGTGGCTCGCTCACGCTCCGGGAACCAGGTGGTGACGACCCGACTGTTGATCGGATAGGCCGGGGCCTCCAGGGCGCCGACCGCCATGCGCAGGACGAACAGGGCGATAAAGCTGGCGGCGAAACCGAGCATCACCGTCGCCACCGACCACAGCAGCAGGGCCACGCTGTAGAGGATCCGCGGCGGCACCCGGTCCACCAACCAGCCACCGGGAATCTGCATGGCGGCGTAGGTCCAGCCGAAGGCCGAGAAGATCAACCCGACATGGATCGGGTCGATGCCTAGGTCGCTGGTCAGGGCCGGCGCGGCAATCGACAGGTTGCTGCGGTCCAGGTAATTGATCACCACCGTGATGAACAACAGCACCATGATGAAGAATCGCTTGCGGCTGGGCGTCACCAGGGACGCCGGCGCCAGGGGCCGTTCGAATTGCATGGAGCGTGCCTCTTCTTATGATTATTGAGGACTGCTTGTCTATCCCTGATGATCGTTCCCACGCTCCGCGTGGGAATGCATCCAGTGACGCTCCGCGTCACCTTCAGCAGCGGACGCAGAGCGTCCTGAGCGGCGTTACCACGCGGAGCGTGGGAACGATCAAGCAACGATCAGGTATCACCACTCGGCAAAACTGCCATCGGCATGGCGCCAGATCGGGTTGCGCCAGCGGTGACCGATGGCAGCCCGTTCGATCACATAGTCCTCGTTGATCTCGATCCCCAGGCCAGGACCGTTGGGGATTTTCACGAAGCCTTGGTCGTAGTCGAACACCCGTGGATCCTTGACGTAATCCAGCAGGTCGTTGCTCTCGTTGTAATGGATGCCCAGGCTCTGCTCCTGGATAAAGGCGTTGTAGCAGACCGCATCCAGTTGCAGGCACGCCGCCAGGGCAATCGGTCCCAGCGGGCAATGCAGGGCCAGGGCGACGTCATAGGCCTCGGCCATGTTGGCGATCTTGCGGGTTTCGGTGATGCCGCCGGCATGGGAAGCATCCGGCTGGATGATGTCGACATAACCTTCGCTGAGCACCCGCTTGAAGTCCCAGCGCGAGAACAGCCGCTCGCCGAGGGCGATCGGTGTGCTGGTCAGCGGCGCCAGCTCCTTGAGGGCCTCGTAGTTCTCGCTGAGCACCGGCTCCTCGATAAACATCAGCTTGTAGGGATCGAGCTCCTTCATCAGCACCTTGGCCATGGGCTTGTGCACCCGGCCATGGAAGTCCACGCCGATGCCGACATTCGGTCCCACCGCATCGCGCACCGCGGCGACATTCGCCAGCGCCAGGTCGACCTTGTCATGGGTGTCGAGGAATTGCAGTTCCTCGGTGCCGTTCATCTTTACCGCCGTGAAGCCGCGACTGACCGCTTCCTTCGCCGCCCGCGCGGTATCGGCCGGACGGTCGCCGCCGATCCACGAATACACGCGGATCTTGTCCCGCACCTGGCCGCCCAGCAGGTCGCTGACCGACACGCCCAGGGCCTTGCCCTTGATATCCCAGAGCGCCTGGTCGATCCCGGCCAGGGCACTCATGTGGATCGCCCCACCACGATAGAAGCCGCCGCGGTAAAGCACCGTCCAGATATCCTCGATATTGCGTGGGTCCTTGCCGATCAGGTAATCGGACAATTCCTCGACCGCCGCCGCCACGGTATGGGCTCGGCCTTCCACCACGGGCTCGCCCCAGCCAGTCACGCCCTCGTCGGTCTCGACCTTGAGGAAGCACCAGCGCGGTGGAACGATAAAGGTGGTGAGCTTGGTGATTTTCATCGTTTATCTCTCTTGTCGATGTTCATGGCGGAGCGCACGCACGCGGCGCCGGCAGTCTTAACGAAGGGTGTTCCAGGCGGTCACGTAGGCCTTGGCACGAACCGCGACCTCATCGGCGCTCATGCCCGGCTTGAAGAGTCCCGAGCCGAGGCCAAAGCCACCGACGCCGGCCTCGAGGAATACCGCCATAGTGTCCGGGGTGATGCCGCCCACCGGGATCAACAGGGTCCCGGCCGGCAACACCGCGAGCCAGGCCTTGACCACCGCCGGGCCCATCTGCTCGGCGGGGAACATCTTCAGCACGTCGGCACCTTCGGCCAGCGCGGCAAAGGCTTCGGTGGGCGTGGCGACGCCTGGCGACAGGTACAGTCCGGCGGCCTTGGCCGCGCGCAAGACCACGGGGTCGCTGTGGGGCATGACGATCACCTGGCCGCCCGCCGCCTTCACCTGTTCGACCTGCGTCGGCGTCAGCACGGTACCGGCGCCCACCAGGCAATCGGCGGGCAGGCTGTCACGCAGGATACGGATGCTGTCATAGGGCTGCGGGGAGTTGAGTGGCACTTCCAGGGTGCGAAACCCGGCGTCGTACAGCACCTTGCCGATGGCCTCGGTTTCCTCCGGGCGCAGGCCGCGAAGGATGGCGATCAAGCCGTTTTTTGCCAGCGCTTGCTTGAGCATCTCAAACCTCTGAAAGGAATCGTCGAAAGCTTCAGTCGAGCAAACCGGCCGCCTGGGCCAGCTGCCATAAACCCCGTTCGGTGGCCTGCTCGGCCAGGCTTACCGAGGCAAAGCCGCAGGCTTGCAGGGCTCGCCGATAACGGGCGCAGAGTTGTTCGTTGCCGATCAGCAGGATCGCCGGCAGGTCGCCGCCGGCGTGCCGCTGCAGCAGCAGCGTGCGCAGCGCCACCAGTTCATGACCGATCAGCAGGCCGGACAGGTAGTTGGGTTGTTCCGCCGCGCTCAGTTCGCCGGTCAGACCCAGGGTGCGGGCACTGAACAGGGTCGACAACGGACCGATCTCGCCCTCGGCGGACAAGGCCACCTGCACACCACGGTCGAAGGCCAGCGCATCGAAGGGTGCGTTGCGTTGTTGGGTGCGGCCGAGAATGGTGTGCTCGCTCAGCGCGCCGAAGAGTTCGCCGGTCATGAAGGTATCGAAGTGCACGAGGTTGCCGGCAACCACCTGGACCCATTTCGAATGGCTGCCGGGCAGGCCGATCAGCACGCGGCTGTCGTCGCCCAGCACATCGAGGGCACCGAGCACCTGGGTTTCCTCGCCGCGCATCACGTTGGGCAGGCGGGAACGCTGGATGACACCGGGAACGATGTGCAGGTCGATGCCACGCAGGGTGCCGACCTTTTGCAGGCTGGAGCCCAGGCCGCCAAGGCTGGCCGGCGTTTCCCGATAGACCGCCTCGCGCCAGCCCTGGGCGCTGCCGACCATGCCACAGGCGATCACCGGCAGTTGCGGGTTGGCATCAAGCCAGTCGCCGCAGGCCTCATCGAAGGCCAGTTCGAAACCATCGCTGCACCACTGGCCGGCCACCAGGCGCGGCGCCTTGGGCAATTGCATGATGCCGCAAGCCAACGCGCGCTGTTCCAGCACCAGGCCCTGGGGGCCGAGCTTGTAGGCACGAAGGGAAGTGGTTCCCCAGTCGAGCGCGATCAATTGCGCCTGCATCGCTTCACCTGTTTTGTTTTTTTGGACAGTGAGTGCGATGAACTATAAACCCGGCGCGTTTAAAATCTCAATATATAAATATCAATCCCATATATTGGGAATAATTCAACCTTATAAACAACACCGACCTTGTGGGAGCCGGCTTGCCGGCGATAGCGCTCTTGAGATCGCTAAAAGCTTCGCGGGCAAGCCCACTCCCACACGGACCGTGGCAACAACGATATTTTGCGGCGAGGCACCAATGTGTGGGAGCCGGCTTGCCGGCGATGGCGTTCTTGAAATCGCTAAAAGCTTCGCGGGCAAGCCCACTCCTACACGGACCGTGGCAACAACGATATTTTGCGGCGAGGCACCAATGTGTGGGAGCCGGCTTGCCGGCGATGGCGTCCACACAGGCGCCGCATGACTCAAGGGCCTCTTCGCCGGCAAGCCGGGCTCCTACAGGGGTTGGCGGTGTCAGTGGGAGAGGCTGTCGCAGACGCCGTGGTATATTCGCGCCCCCCGCCCTGTGGAAGGAATGCCCGACGGTGAACAAGAAAATCGGCATCAGAGCCCAGCAAGCCGACCAGACACGCGCCCGCATCCTCAAGGCGGCAGTCAAGGTTTTCACCCGCGACGGCTATTCCGGTGGCCGGGTGGAAAGCATTTCCCGCGAGGCCGAATCCAACGACCGCATGCTCTACTACTACTTCGGCAGCAAGGAGCGGCTGTTCATCTGCGTGCTGGAACACACCTACGAGCAGTTCAACAAGGCCGAAAGCAAACTGCGCCTGGACCTGGACCAGCCCCTGGAAGCCCTGCGGAAACTGGTGGCCTTTGTCTGGAACTACTACGTCAGGCACCCGGAGTTCGTGGCCATCCTGAGCATCGAGAACCTGCACAAGGGCAAGCACGCCCAGCAGTCCGGGGAGCTGCGGCGGCTGTCGGGGGAAGCGGTCGGCGTGCTGCGGCCGATCATCGAGGCGGGCCAGGCCCGGGGGATCTTTCGCGAGGACCTGGACCTCAAGCACGTGTACCTGATGATCGCCTCGCTCTGCTATTTCTATAACTCCAACCAGCACACCCTGAGTTCGTTCCTCGGCGAGCCGCTGGCGGAAAAACACCAGCAGCAGGACTGGCTGGCGTTTATCAGCGATCTGGTGGTGCGCGGGGTGCTGCGTTTGCCCTAATCAAGACGGGCACATTATTGTGGCGAGCGGGCTTGCCCGCGCTCGACTGCGAAGCAGCCGTAAACCGATCACATCGTTCTACCTGATACACCGAAGTCGCTGGTTTTAGGGGCGCTTCGCACCCCGGCGCGGGCAAGCCCGCTCGCCACAAGATCCAGTTCAGTCAGTGGCTGCCGGGATTGGCCCGCAGGTGCGCCACGGTCTTTTCCAATCCCTGCCATTGCGGCGCGTTGCCGGCGAACCGATTGCGCAGGTACGCCGCCAGTTCCGCCACCTGGGTATTGGACAAGCTGTCCTTGAAGCCCGGCATATAACCCAGGTCGCGAGTCGCCGGCGTCGGGACACCCTGCAGGATCACCTTGATCAGATTGTCCGGCAGGTCGCTGTGCACATTGGTATTGCTCGCCAGCGACGGGCTGACCCCGAACAGCTTCGGCCCCAGGCCATCGGCATGGCAGCCCTGGCACGAGCCTTCGAACACCCGCTGCCCGTTGCTCAGGGACAACGCTTCAACCGCTGCCGGGCGGGTTGCCCGCTCCACCACCCGCGCCTCGTCCTGCGCGCCGTTGAGCGAGGCCAGGTACACCGCCATCGCCCGCACGTCTTCCTTCGGCAACTTCGCCAGTTCGCTGACCACCGGCCCCATCGGCCCCGCCGCCACGCCATGGGCATCGGAATAGCCGCTGCTCAGGTAGGTGAACAACTGATCCTCGGTCCAGGGCGTCGGCGCCTTCGACAAGCCGGTGAGGGCCGGCGCCTCCCAGCCATCGACCAGCCCGCCGGACAGAAACGCCGCGCCGCCCTTCTCCGCGCCCATCAGGTTGCGCGGCGAATGACAGGCCGCGCAGTGCCCCAGGCCGTTGACCAGATAAGCCCCGCGATTCCACTGCTCGCTGCGTTGCGGCTGCACCTGGATTTCCCCCTTGCGCAGGAACAACGCATTCCACCCTGCCATCAACGGCCGCTGGTTGAACGGAAAGCGCATGGCGTTGGCCCTGGCCGGCTGACTGACCGGTGCCTGGGACATCAGGTAGGCGTACAGCGCCTGCATGTCGGCATCGTTGATATTGCGAAACGCCGTGTAGGGAAACGCCGGATACAGATTGCGCCCGTCGCGCCCGATACCCTCGCGCATCGCCCGCTCGAAGGCCGGATACGACCAACTGCCGATGCCGGTCTGTACATCCGGGGTGATATTGCTGCTGTACAAGGTGCCGAATGGCGTCTCCATCGCCAGCCCTCCGGCATTGGTCGCCCCGCCCGGCGCCGTATGGCAGACCGCGCAATCGCCGACCGCTGCCAACAGGCGTCCACGTTCCAGGGTGGCCGCCGACCAGGTGCCGGCGCTCGGTGGCGCGATGGGGGCGATCTCGCCGTGCCAGGGCCAGGCAGTGGCAGCCATGCCCAGCAACGCGCCAAAGGCGGCGAACAAGGAACCGAACAACCATTTCGAGCGCTTGCCGGGGGACTTCGGCGGGTCCTGCTCGGTGCCGGCGTTCAACGCCTGCAACACCCGCTCCGGGGTGATCGGCAGTTCGCGAAAGCGAATCCCGGTGGCATCGAAGATCGCATTGGCAATCGCCGCCGCGCTCGGCACCGAAGCCGATTCCCCCGCGCCCATGGGCGGCTCGCTCTGGCGCGGCATCATCAGCACATCGATCTTCGGCACTTCGGGAAAGGTCAGGATCGGGTACCCCCCCCACTCCTTGCTCGCCACCGTCGACTCTTCGAAGGTCACCCGTTCCTTGAGCACCCGGCTGGTGGACTGGATCACATTGCCGTGGATCTGATGCCGCACCCCGTCGGGGTTGATCATCATCCCCGAGTCATGGCCGATGACCACTCGGGTCACCGAGACATCGCCGGTCTGCCGGTCGATCGCCACGTCCGCGACCCAGGCGGCCCAGGCCGCGCCGAAACCGGGAAACTTGCTGTGGATATAACGCGCGTAGGCAAAGCCGCGCCCGCGCAGCAGATGATCGTCGTTGGGGGTCTGCATCGGTGCGGTCCGCGGGGTCCAGGCGGCGCGCTCGGCGGTGGACTTCACCAGGTCCACGGCGCGCTCGTCATGCAGGTAGCGCAAGCGGTATTCCACCGGGTCGACCCCGGCGGCAAAGGCCAGTTCGTCGATATAGGATTCGTGGGCAAAGGTATTGGGCAAGGCCGAGACCCCGCGCATCCACGAGGCCCGGACAATCGGCGCCATGTCGTTGATGCTGACCCGCATATGCTCGTAGTCGTAGGGCGGGATCGAGGTCCGGTCGCCCATCTCGAACATCGCCGCCACCGGCTCGACGCGCCCGGTGAGCAACAAGGCCAGGGTCGGTGCGCCGTTGGACGGGTAGCTGGTCTGGAAATCGTAGGCGGCGACACTGCCATCGGCATTCAGGCCGCCATCGATATCCATCAGTTGCGCCGTGCCCTTGGGCTCCCAGACGTGTTCCTGGTCGCGGGTCAGTTGCACCCGCACCGGCTTGCCGACAGCCCGGGACAGCAGCAGCGCATCGGCGCAGACATCGTCGGCACAGTTGCGCCCGTAACAGCCGGCGGCCTCCATGCGGATGATCTCGATATGCTCTTCCGGACACTCCAGCAGCCAGGCCAGGTCGGCCCGCAACAGGTGCGGATTCTGGCTGCCGGACCAGACCCGGATGCCGCCTTCCTGATAATCCGCCAGGCCGCAGGACGGGCCGATCGAAGCATGCATCTGGTACGGCCACAGGTAGCTGCGCGGCATGCGCTGGCTGGCGCCGGCCAAGGCTTCGTCGACCTGGCCCTGGTCGTGCACCGTGCGCTTGATCCGCGGATTGTCGCGAATCGCCTGCTCGACATCGCTCAGGTCCGGCAGCTTCTGCCGCCAGTCCTTCCAGCGCACCCGCAGTTCCTGCGCCGCCTTGGCCGCCTGTTCCTCGCGCAACGCCACCACGCCGACAAAGTCGCGGATTACCACCACCCGGACAATCCCGGGAATATGCGCGATGGACGACTCATCCACGTCCAGCAGGCTGTTGCCGACAAAGTCGCCGCTGTCGAACCCGGCATAGGGCGGCCGCACCACCCGGCCATGGAGCATGTCCGGCACGCGCATATCGTGGACATAGGTCAGTTCGCCGGTGGCCTTGGCCGGAATATCCACCCGCGCCGCGCCCTTGCCCACCAATCGATAGTCGGCGGCCGGCTTGAGCGGCGCGTCACCGCTGATGCGCAACTGATCGTGCTCGCCCGCCACCAGTTCGGTGTAGCTCAGGGCCCGACCGTCGGGCGCCTTGACGATACCGCGCTCGACCCGCAGTTCCTGCGCGGTCAGCGACCAGCGCCGGGCCGCGCGTTCCAGCAGAAAACGCCGCGCCTCGGCCGCCGCGTTGCGCAGGGGCACCGCGGAAATCTGCAGGGTCGCGCTGGCGATGGTCGCGCCCTGGTTCGGCGCACGCTCGGTGTCGCCGAGCACCATGCGCACCTGCGCCACGTCCAGGTCCAGCTCCTCGGCGACAATCTGCGACAGCGAGGTGCGGATGCCGGTGCCGAGGTCGACATGGCCGTTGAAGGCATAGACCCAGCCATCATCGCTGACCGCGATGAACAGCCCCAGCTCCTTGGGCTTGACCACCGGCGAACCGCCTTTGGCCACCGGACCGGAGGGCGGCAGGATATCGTCGACAATCAACAGGACGCCGGGCTTGGCCAGCAATTGATCACGGGTGGGAATGGCATCGGTCATGGTCGTCGGTCCACGTTCAAGGCGTTTGACGGGCGGCACGCAGCACCGCGCGAAGGATTTCGATATGGGTACCGCAGCGACAGAGATTGGCGGACAGCTCGTTGCGGATCTGTGCTTCGCTGGGGTGCGGGTTGCGGTCGAGCAGGGCCTTGGCGGTCATGATCATGCCGTTCAGGCAGTAGCCGCACTGGGCCGCCTGCTCGTCGATAAAGGCCTGCTGCACCGGGTGCGGCGCCTCGCGGCTGCCGAGACCTTCCAGGGTGACGATCTGCCGATCCACCGCACCGGCCAGGGGAAACACGCAGGAACGCGCGGCCACGCCGTCGATGATCACCGTGCACGCCCCGCACTCGCCGAGGCCGCAGCCGTACTTGGGGCCGTTGAGCCGCAGGTCGTTGCGCAGGACCAGCAACAGCGGCGTATCCGCCATGGCGGTGACCGAGGTGGTGCTGCCGTTGACCTCAAGGGCTACCGTGATTTCCTGCGTCGTCATGGGCTGCGCTCAATTCATTTTATGAAGTGATCACTACATGAAAAAGCCGTGGCCTGACGCCGTCAGTGTCTCCTGACGACACACTTTTTCTGATGAAGTGGTTACTACATGAACAGAGAGCAAGAAGGATGCCAGCCAGGCTTTCCGGCATCCCACCTGCCTGTTGGCGAAATGCAAAACCTGTAGGAGCCGGCTTGCCGGCGATGGCGTCCGAGAGGCTTACCGGCCCTACGGCGATCGTTCCCACGCTCCGCGTGGGAATGTCTCCCTGGACGCTCTGCGTCCGCTGAAGATCTGTGACGCGGAGCGTCACGGGCTGCATGCCCACGCGAAGCGTGGGAACGATCAGTGCAGGGGGGGTTATTCGTCGCGGTCGTCGATCATCTTGCGCAGCAGGAACAGCACCGCCACCTGCTCGGCGGGGTTGAGGTTGCTCATGGTCAGTTCACTGATGCGCGCCGCGCAGGGCGTTGTTTGCTGCACCAGGCGGGTGCCTTCGGCGGTCAGGCCGACGATGACCTTGCGCCGGTCCTCGGGGTCCGGCTCCAGGCTGATCAGCTCGCGGGCCTTGAGCCGTTCGACGATGCCGCGAATGGTGGCCTGATCGACAGCGGTGGCCTTGACCAGCTCGGTCAGGGAACTGGGACCGTGGTCACGCACTGCGCATAAAGTGACGAACTGCACGGCGGTCAGCTGCGAATCGCCGACATTCTGCTGGAAGATCGCCATATGCCGCTGATAGGCCTTGCGCAGCAGGTGACCGACCTGTTCGGAGAAAACGTAGGGATTGGAGTCAGGAATATCCGGCACGGCAGGCTCGAAAAGACGAAGGAGAATGGGCTGGCATGATGGACAGGTTGTCGGGCGGACTCAAGTGTGAGGTTATCCGAGCCAGCCCCTTCGCGGGCAAGCCCTGCTCCTACAGTCGTCTATCGCTCACCAGATCGTTCCCACGCTCCGCGTGGGAATGCAACCCGTGACGCTCCGCGTCACAGATCTACAGCGGACGCGGAGCGTCCAGAGAGGCATTCCCACGCGGAGCGTGGGAACGATCCACGTCGCCAGGCACTCAACGAGCCCGCGAGGCCTCGGGGGCCACCACGTCCCCACCGATCACCACCGCCTGGTCATCCAGGTAGACATCGCAATTGCGCAGCGGGATGTCCATGTGGCACGGCGTCTTGCGGGTGCCGCCGACTTCGGTGTTCGGTCCGGTGGAGAACAGGAAGTTGCCGTAGAACGCCCGGGCGTCCATGCACATCCCGTCGTTCTTGTCGTGCAGGCCCATGGCGGTCCACTGTGCCTTCGGTTGCAGGCCCCAGCCGATATGGGAGATGCCGTAGACCTCGGGATCGTTGAAGTACTTCATGTAGTCGCGCAGGTATTGCGCCTCGAAACCGCCATGTATCGAGGTGATGAAGCCCTTCTCGATCTCCAGGGTGATCTTCTCCCGGGTGTAGGTCTTGAATGGCAACAGGATGTCGCCGATATCCAGTACCAGCACGCCTTCGGCGGTTTCCTCGTTCGGCCAGGAAAACAGGAAGCCGCTCGGCCAGTGGTCCCAGCGCCCAGGCTCATCGGCGAAACCGTATTCGGTCACCGACGGATATTGCCCCAGCGCCGCGCGAAAATCGCTGCCGGCACGGGACTTCACATGGATCGAGCGCGCCTTCTTCAACAACGCTTCCGCCGCCAGCACCCGCACCTTGTCGGCCTCGGTCGGCAGCATCCGCGCCAGCACTTCCGGCGGCTCGACCGCCAGCAGGATGCGCGTGCCGGTCTTGAGGATCTGCTCCTGCTCCGGCGAGTGCAGCAGCATCATGGTGTCGACGATCAGGTCCGCCGCCTCCAGCGCCCGCTGGGCGGCGATATTGCCGGTCAGCGCGGTGTCGCCGCAGTAGGCGGTCATGTCATTGCCCATGGCCATCGGGTGGTTGAACGACGGCAATTCCACCGCGTACACCTTGGCCCCCAGACGCTGCGAGGCCTCCATCGCCGAGCGCACGGTGCGCGGGTCGGAGTAGTGGCTCTTGAGCACCGCGACACTCTGGGTCGAGTCGACCTTCGACAGTTTCAACACATGCTCGAACATCTGGGTCAGTTCGCAATCACTTACCGGCATTTCCTCTCTCCTCGATTCGCCCGCGACGCACCAAGTAGAAGCGCCACGCTTCACTCTAGTGCATTTTTATAGCGTATACGCCATTTAAATTCGATAAGACCCGAATTGAAGACATTCTGCAAGAGCCAGACCAAAACGTTACAAACTCACACAAACCCAATAAAACAAGGTTACATAGCGTTACAGCAACCAAATATCGGCAAAATTTTAATTTTTACAGGGGATCTTCTCTTTTCAAAAAAAGAGCGTATACACTTTAAAAACCTTGCGGGTCGTCCCCGCCAACCTTCACTCGGAACGAGGAGCATGCCCATGGCAAGCACACAAAAAATCGCCATCGTCGGCGCGGGCCTGGGTGGCGCGGCCGCCGCCACACTGTTGCAACAGGCCGGGTTCGACGTGACGATCTACGAGCAGGCGCCGGAGTTTTCCCGCCTGGGTGCCGGGATCCACATGGGCCCGAATATCATGAAGATCTTCCGTCGCATGGGCATCGAGCAGCAGCTCGACCAGATGGGCTCGCACCCGGACCACTGGTTCAGCCGTGACGGCATGAGCGGCGAATACCTGTCGCGCATCCCCCTGGGCGAGTTCGCCCGCAAGGAATACGGCGCCGCCTACATCACCGTGCACCGTGGCGACCTGCATGCCCTGCAGATGTCCACCATCAAGCCGGGCACCCTGCACTTCAACAAGCGCCTGGAAACCATCGAGGACCGCGGTGACCAGGTGCACCTGACGTTCACCGACGGCACCCACGCCAGCGCCGATATCGTCATCGGTGCCGACGGTATCAACTCGAAGATCCGCGAGGAACTGCTGGGCCAGGAAGCACCGCTGTACAGCGGCTGGGTCGCCCACCGCGCACTGATCACCCGCGACAAGCTGGCCCGCTACGACCTGGCCTTCGAAGACTGCATCAAGTGGTGGAGCGAGGACCGGCACATGATGGTCTACTACACCACCGGCAAGCGCGACGAGTACTACTACGTCACCGGCGTACCGCATCCGGAACTGGACTTCGACGGTCCGTTCGTCGACAGCAGCCGCGAAGAAATGTTCGAAGCCTTCCAGGGCTACCACCCCACCGTGCAGGCGCTGATCGAATCCACCGATACCGTGACCAAATGGCCGCTGCGCAACCGCAATCCGCTGCCACTGTGGAGCCGTGGGCGCCTGGTGCTGCTGGGCGATGCCTGCCACCCGATGAAGCCGCACATGGCCCAGGGCGCCGGCATGGCCATCGAGGATGCCGCGATGCTGACCCGTTGCCTGCAGGAAACCGGTCTTGGCGACTACCGCACCGCCTTCGAGCTCTATGAAGCCAACCGCAAGGACCGCGCCTCCCGCGTGCAATCGGTGTCCAACGCCAACACCTGGCTGCGTACCCAGGAAGATCCGGCCTGGGTCTACGGCTACGACCTCTATGCCCAACAGCTGAAATCGGGGGTGGCGGCGTGAGCACCTTCGTCCATGGCGGTAACGTCCAGGCCAACGGCATTCGCCAGCACTACCTGCGCTACGGCGGCAAGGGCGCGGCGCTGATCCTCATCCCCGGCATCACCAGCCCGGCGATTACCTGGGGCTTTGTCGCCGAGCGCTTCGGCAAGTATTTCGACACCTATGTGCTGGATGTCCGTGGCCGTGGCCTGTCCTCCAGCGGCCCGGAACTGGACTACAGCGCCGAGACCTGCGCCAGCGATATCGCCGCGTTTGCCGCCGCCCTGAGCCTCGACGGCTATCACCTGGTCGGCCACTCCATGGGCGCGCGCTTTGCCGTGCGCAGTGCGGTGCTCAGCCCCGCCGGGGTGAAAAGCCTGGTACTGATCGACCCGCCGGTGTCCGGCCCGGGCCGTCGCGAATACCCGAGCAAGTTGCCGTGGTACGTCGACTCGATCCGCCAGTCGCTGGTCGGGATGGACGCCGAGGCGATGCGCGCTTTCTGTGCCACCTGGACCGAAGAACAACTGCAACTGCGCGCCGAATGGCTGCACACCTGCTACGAACCGGCGATTGTCCGGGCGTTCAACGACTTCCATGACGTCGACTTCCACCAGGACCTGCCACGGCTCAAGGCACCTGCCCTGCTGCTGGTCGCCGGTCGCGGTGGCGTGATCCAGCCCGAGGACGAAGCCGAGATCCGCGAACTGCAACCGACGATCCGCATCGCCCACGTTGCCGATGCCGGACACATGATTCCCTGGGATGACCTGGACGGCTTCTTCGCCGCCTTCGGTGACTTCCTCGGCGTACGCCTGACCTCTTGAACATGTGGGAGCCGGCAAGCCGGCTCCCACAAAGTGACCCGAATCATCGATTCAAGGAGACAAACATGCTCAAGCCTTACCGCATCGGTCAGATCGTACCGAGCTCGAACACCACCATGGAAACCGAGATCCCGGCGATGCTCAACGCCCGCCAGGCGATCCGCCCGGAACGCTTTACCTTTCACTCCAGCCGCATGCGCATGAAACAGGTACGCAAGGAAGAACTGGCGGCCATGGACGGCGAGTCCGATCGTTGCGCCGTCGAGCTGTCCGACGCCAAGGTCGATGTACTCGGCTACGCCTGCCTGGTGGCGATCATGGCCATGGGCCTGGGCTACCATCGTCAATCCGAAGCCCGTCTGCGCAAGGCCACCGCCGACAATGACGGCAACGCCCCGGTGATCACCAGCGCCGGTGCCTTGATCGAGGGCCTGAAAGTCATGGGCGCCAAGCGCATCGCCATTGTCGCGCCGTATATGAAGCCGCTGACCGAACTGGTGGTGAACTACATCCGCGAGGAAGGTTTCGAGGTCGTCGACTGGCGTGCCCTGGAGATCCCCGACAACCTCGAAGTGGCCCGCCACGATCCGGCCAACCTGCCGGGTATCGTCGCCGGGATGAACCTCGAAGGCGTCGACGTGATCGTGCTCTCGGCCTGCGTGCAGATGCAGTCGCTGCCGGCCGTCGCCAAGGTCGAGGCACAGACCGGCAAGCCGGTGCTGACCGCCGCCATCGCCACCACCTACGCCATGCTCAAGGCCCTGGACCTGGAGCCGATCGTGCCCGGTGCCGGCGCCCTGTTGTCCGGCGCCTACTGAGCGAGGTCCGCGAAATGAGCGAACAAAGCGCCAATGACAACTATCAGGGTGTCTGGGGCCAGCGCATCGGTTTCGGACAGAAGCCGGCGCTGCTGATGATCGATTTCATGCAGGGCTACACCACCGAAGGCGCACCGCTGTTCGCTCCGGGCGTGGTCAGTGCGGTGGCCGAAAGCGTCGCCCTGCTCGACAGTGCCAGGCGTCACGGGATTGCGGTGGTGCACACCAATATTCGCTACCATCCGGGGCACTTCGCCGACGGTGGCGTCTGGGTGCGCAAGGCGCCGGTGATGAAGGACATGGTCGAGGGCAATCCGCTCGCGGCCTTCTGCGAAGCGGTATTGCCGCTGCCGTCGGAAGTGGTGATCAGCAAGCAGTACGCCAGTGCATTTTTCGGTACCAGCCTGGCCTCGCTGTTGCACGCCCAGGGGATCGACACCGTGGTCCTGGCCGGCTGCTCCACCAGCGGCTGCATCCGTGCGACGGCGGTGGATGCCGTGCAGCACGGATTCCGGACCATCGTGGTGCGCGAATGCGTGGGCGACCGCCATCCGGCGCCCCATGAAGCGAATCTGTTCGACATCGACAGCAAGTACGGCGATGTCGTCAGCAAACAGGAAGCGATGGCGAAGTTCACGGAGCAATAAGGTTTTACGAAGAACCGCGCCATAGAGCGCGGTCTTGAAAAACTGAGAGCCCACTTTGGAATACGGCATGTTGAACACAGCCGGTCAACTGTGGGAGCCGGCTTGCCGGCGATAGCGCAGTGTCAGACGACAGCCATGTTTCTGAACGATCGCCATCGCTGGCAAGCCAGCCCCCACATTGGAAAGCCAGCGTAGCTCCCAGTCTTCTGACACTGCCTTTGGAAGTCGCTTTCACAGCACTCCGAAGTGCTGGAAATGCGGCTGTTATAAAAACCATAAGTCACCGCCAGGAGACACCCGATGCCCATTGCGAATGCAACAAGTGCGACTTCGGTCGCCGACCCGACCCAAGCGCTCTACCACAAGATCACCTGGAAACTGATCCCGTTCCTGTGCTTCTGCTATCTGGCCGCGTACCTCGACCGGATCAATATCGGTTTCGCCAAACTGCAGATGCTCGACCAGCTGCACTTCAGCGAAACCGCCTTCGGCCTGGGTGCCGGCCTGTTTTTCGTCGGCTACATCCTGTTCGAGGTACCGAGCAACCTGGTGCTGGAACGGGTCGGGGCGAAAATATGGATCGCGCGGATCATGATCACCTGGGGCCTGCTCTCGGCCTGCACCATGCTGGTCACCTCCACCACCCAGTTCTACATCCTGCGTTTCCTGCTCGGCGCCGCCGAAGCCGGTTTCCTGCCGGGCGTGCTGTTCTACCTGACCACCTGGTTCCCGACCCACAGACGGGGACGGATCATCGCCCTGTTCATGATCGGCCTGCCGCTCTCCAGTGTGATCGGCGGACCGCTGTCGGGCTGGGTGATGGGCCATTTCGACCAGGTCAGCGGCCTGCGCGGCTGGCAGTGGCTGTTCCTGATCGAGGCGGTACCCAGCGTGCTGCTCGGCATCCTGACGTTCTGGGCCCTGCCGAACCACTTCCGCCAGGCCAAATGGCTGAACGAGGACGAGAAGAACGTGCTGGAAAACGAGCTGCGCGCCGATGAAGCCAGCAGCCCCGACAGCAAGCAGCATTTCCGCGACGGTTTCTTCAACCTGAAGGTGTGGATGCTCGGCGGCATCGATTTCTCGATCCTGCTCAGCGCCTACGCCATGGGGTTCTGGATGCCGACGTTCATTCGCAACGCGGGTATCACCGATACCTTCCATATCGGCGTACTGACCGCCTTGCCGAGTGTCGCCGCGCTGCTGGGCATGCTGCTGATCGGTGCCAGCTCCGACCGCCACCGCGAGCGCCGCTGGCACATCATCGTGCCGTTCTTCATCGGTGCCGCCGCCATGGCCACCAGTACATTCTTCACCCATAACGTGGTGGCGACCGTGGCGCTGTTCGCCATCGCCTCGGCGGCGATCATCGGCGCGGTGCCGGTGTTCTTCAGCCTGCCGGCGACCTTTCTCAAGGGCACCGCGGCGGCCACCGGCTTTGCCCTGGCCTGCTCGGTGGCGAACATCGCCGGACTGGTGAGCAACTCGCTGATGGGCGTGGCGATCGACCTGACCGGCAGCAGTGCCGGCGCGCTCTGGTTCTTCGCCGGCTGCCTGATCCTGAGCAGCTTCCTGGTGATCGCACTGCCGGCCAAGCTGGTCAATCGTTAAGTAGCCACTTACCTGCCGATGGCGTTTCCAGGCGTCGGCAGGCATGCTGGGCTACCGCAAGACAACAACAACTCATTGGGGCAAATCACCATGCAACGCTTTCTCAAGGGCTGCGCGCTGGCGCTGGCCGTCAGCCTGTCGGCCGGTTCGCTGCAGGCGGCTGAAAAAGTCATTCTCGACACCGATTTCAACGTCCTCAACGACGACGGCCAGGCCTTTATCATGCTGGCGCAACTGCATGCGCAGAAGAAGATCGACCTGCTGGGGATGACCCTGGTCAGCGGCAACGCCTGGGTCGACCAGGAACAGGTCGATGCGCTGAAGGCCGTCGAGCGCATGGGCGTGGAAAAGGAGATCGGCGTCTACTCCGGCGCGGCGTATCCGCTGCTGCATGACTTCGCGACTTATCCACAGGAGAAGGCGCTGTTCGGCGCCGGCTGGCCCGGCGCGTTCAAGAACCCGCGCCCGACCTCGGCGACGCAACTGGTGGCGCCGCCCGATGGCCTGGCCACCCACACCCGGCTGCGCAGCGAAACCGCCCCGCAGTTCATTATCGACAGCGTGCGCAAGAACCCTCACGAAGTGACCCTGCTGGCCATCGGCCCGCTGACCAACCTGGCCCTGGCGATCCGCCAGGCGCCGGACATCGTGCCGCTGATCAAGCGCATCGTGTACATGGGCGGCGCCATCGAGATCCCGGGCAATACCACGCCGGCGGCGGAGTTCAACTGGTGGTTCGACCCGGAAGCAGCGCGGATCGTCCTGCGTTCGCCGATCGAACATGTGATCTTCCCCAACGATGTCTGCGAGAAGGTCATCTTCGACGCTTCGGTCTACAAGCGAGTGATCGCCGCCAAGGGCGCAGTGCCGGAACTGTACAAGAGTGTGTTCGGACCGGAGTTCGCCAAGGACCCGGGCTACCACAGCTTTACCTGGGACAGCCTGCCGGCGCTGTTCCTGACCGAGCCTGAAATCGTCACCGAATCGCGCGACATGTGGATCGATGTCGACACCCATTTCGGCCCGGACTACGGTCGCGCGTTGGGCTACAAGAAGAACCCGCCGGTGGGGACGCAGAAAGCCAAGATAGTGTTCGCGGTGGACCAGAAGAAATTCTGGAACGACTACGTGTCACTGGTGACCTTGCCGACGCCGGTGAAAAAGCCCTAGTCGACAGCCGATGATCGTTCCCACGCTCCGCGTGGGAATGTATCTCCGGACGCTCTGCGTCCGCTCTTGTGACGCAGAGTGTCAGGGCTGCATGCCCACGCGAAGCGCGGGAACAACCTTCCTCTCAGAATCGCAAACGCCAGCGCCCATTGCGACGCAGGTCGACCACCGACAAGGGTTCGATGTCGATCGCGTTGAATGAAGCCGGACTGGCCTGCAGCGCATGCAGGATCGCCGCACGGATCACAAAGGGGTGGGTCACGACGACAAAATGTCCGTCCTCGTGAAAACCGTCGAGCCAGGCTCCCACTCTCGCACACAACTGCGTCACCGACTCGCCCGCCGGCACGACCACCTCTGGCTGGCTGACCCAGGCCGCCAGTGCCTCGGGATCACTCTCCTGCAGGTCCGCCAGGGCCAGGCCCTGCCATTCGCCAAAGTCGTAATCGCCCAGTTCCGGAACAATCTCGATCTCACTACCCAGTGCCTCGGCCGTCTGCCAGGCGCGGCTCTCCGGCGCACTGAGAATCCGTACCGGCTTTTTCAGGCGGGCTGCCAGCTCGGCGGCCTTGGCCAGGCCCTTGGGTTCCACCGGCTCGTCCAGCGGAAAACGCCCCAGGCGCTGGGCCTCGGTACGGGCATGGCAGACAACACTGAGCCGGATCGGCATATGGAATTTTCTCCCGTTACGCTTCACAGAGGATTACACTCCGCGAGCACTTGTATCAATTTGTTACAAGGAAGGAAGCCGGTGGAAACCCGGCACGGTTGCGCCACTGTAATCGCATTCTAGATGCCGAGAGTCAGACCCTTCCATGCGCACTTCACATCTCAGACCGGACGCACAATCCCTGGAGACTTTTCAGATGGCCAGTACCGCAACATACGATAATCCCGGCTCCATATCGATCCCCACCATTCCCCTCGGCGAACTGCTGCCGTGGGCAATCTTCGGCGGCCTGCTGCTGATGCTGGCGATTTACTTCGTCGGCGCGGAACAGGGTGCGACCTCGTTGATCTCCGGCATGTACGTACATGAATTCGTACACGATGGCCGCCACTTGCTCGGCTTTCCCTGCCACTGATCACGAGAACACACCATGACTGGATCACTTCTGCTGCGCGGCATGCTCGTGGGCATCGTCGCCGGTTTGCTGGCGTTCGGCTTTGCCAAGGTATTTGGCGAGCCGCAGGTCGACAAGGCGATTGCCTTCGAAGAAAAAATGGACGCCATGAAGGGCGAAGCGCCTGAACCGGAACTGGTCAGCCGCGAAACCCAGAGCAGCATCGGCCTGCTGACCGGCGTGCTGGTGTACAGCGCCTCCATGGGCGGCCTGTTCGCCCTGGTATTCGCCTACGCCATGGGCCGCGTCGGTCGCATGGGCCCGCGCGGCCTGTCCGCCCTGCTGGCCCTGGCCGCCTTTGTCGCGGTGATTTTCGTGCCGGAACTCAAGTACCCGGCCAATCCGCCGTCGATCGGCGACCCGGATACCATCAAGCAGCGCACCAAGCTGTTCTTCCTGATGCTGGCGGTGTCGATCGCGGCGATGGTGATCGCGATCAACCTCGGTCGCAAGCTGATCGCCCGTCATGGTGCCTGGACGGCCGCCCTGGTGGGTGCCGCGCTGTATATCGTGATCGCCGCCGTGGCTCATTATGCATTCCCGGAAGTCAATGAAGTGCCGGCGGACTTCTCGGCCGTGGTGCTGTGGCAGTTCCGCGTCGCCGCCCTGGGTATCCAACTGGTGCTGTGGACCACCCTCGGCCTGCTGTTCGGCGGGTTGACCGAGCGCAGCCTCAAGCGCCACGGTCATTACGTGCTCGGCTGATCGGGCCTGCCCACCTGTAGGAGCGGGCTTGCCAGCGATTAGGCCCTTCGGCCTTGCGCCGCCTGTGCGGACGCCATCGCCGGCAAGCCGGCTCCTACAGTGTTTCTAAACCCGCTATTGTCAAGTTTGCACCTGCGCATCATCCTCACCTGTTCCCGCCATCAAGGTACTGATCGATGTCATTTCCCTACCTGAAAAAAGCCCTGAATACCGTTGTCCTGCTCGGCGCTTGCGTCGCCGCCGGCTCTGTCTTCGCCCACGCTCACCTGAAAAGTGAAACCCCGGCGGCGGACAGCACCGTCAGCGCCCCGAGCGAATTGCGCCTGGTGTTCAGCGAAGGTGTCGAGGCCGCACTGACCAAGGTCGAGCTAAGCAGCGGCGGCACCCCGGTCGCGGCGAGCATCGCCAGTGATCCGGCCGACAAGAAAATCCTTGTCGTGACCCCGGCCGCCCCGCTGAAGGCCGGCAACTACAAGGTCGAATGGCATGCGGTCTCGGTCGACACCCACAAGAGCGAAGGCAACTACGACTTCAAGGTGGGCAACTGAATTCATGCAAAGCGCCATGGTCCTGTGCCGTTTCCTGCATTTCGCCATGGTCCTGTCGCTGTTCGGGGCCTGCCTGTTCAGGCCCTTGCTGATCGGCCCGGCCCCCTGCGCACTCCTCGACCGGCACCTGTCGCGGGCCAAACGCTGGATGGCCGGGCTGGCCTTGCTCAGTGCGGTCGCCTGGTTGCTGCTGACTACCGCCGGCATGACCGGTGACTGGGCCGACGCGATCCACCGGCCCACCCTGCAACTGGTCCTGGGCAGCACCTTCTTCGGTAAGGTCTGGAGCTGGCACCTGGGGCTCAGCCTGCTGCTGTTGCTCGGCCTGTGCGCCAACGGCCCGCCCCGGGCCAATCTCCTGCTCGCGTTCCTGCTGCTGGCGACCCTCGCACCGGTCGGCCACGGTGCGATGCTCGACGGCCTGAGCGGCCAGTTGCTGATGCTCAACCAGTTGCTGCACCTGAGTGGTGTCGGTGCCTGGGTCGGCGGCCTGATGTTGCTCGCTCTGGTGCTGGGCAAGCCGGCGGAACATGACATCAACCGGGTACTACGCCGCTTCAGCAACCTCGGCTACCTGCTGGTCGCCACCATCATCGTCACCGGCATGATCAACGTGCGCGTGCTCACCGGTGCCGTCTGGCCGACTCCGCTGTTCAGCGGCTTTGCCCTGATCCTGCTGATCAAGGTGTTGATGGTCGTGCTGATGCTGGGGCTGGCGCTGTTCAACCTGGTGATGAGCCGCCGCGGGCATTTCAGCCTCCTGCGCCGCAGTGTGACGCTCGAATGGCTGCTGGGACTGGGCGCGATCCTCGCTGTCTCGCTGCTGGGCACATTGCCGCCGATGCTGATGAACTGAGCCGATCCAGTCATCGCCAACAAACGACACCGGCTTCTCGGGACTTTCAGACGGCCGTTGGTAAAAAACCCGCGTCAGATAGTCATCTATATGAATTGATCAGGTATATTCCTTCCAACCGCGTAACAAGATATTACAAGAAGGGGTTTCCGTTGGATCTTTCACATGCCGCGTGGCTCGCCCACGACACCCGCCTGATCGTCTGCTGCCTGCTGGCCATCGCCACCATCATCGTGCTGATCAGCCTTACCAAGCTGCCGCCCTTCCTGTCCATCCTGATCGGCACCTTCGTCGCCGGGCTCGGCGCGTCCCTGCCGCCCGAGGAAGTGGCCAAGGCATTCAGCAAAGGCGCCGGTAGCCTGCTCGGTGAAGCCGGGATCATCATTTCCCTGGGCGCCATGCTCGGCGCGCTGATGGCCGAGTCCGGAGCCGCCGACCGCATCGCCTCGACGCTGCTGCGTCATGCGCGCGGCAAGTCGCTGCCCTGGGTGATGGCGCTGGTGGCAATGGTCATCGGCCTGCCGCTGTTCTTCGAAGTCGGCCTGGTGCTGATGGTGCCGATCATCTTCGTGATCGCCCGCCAGTCCGGCCAGCCGCTACTCAAGGTGGCTATCCCTGCCCTCGCCGGCATGACCACCCTGCACGCACTGATGCCGCCCCATCCGGGGCCGCTGATCGCCGTCAGTGCCCTGCATGCCGACCTCGGCATGACCATGCTGTTGGGCTTCTGTATCGCCATTCCGGCGGTGATGCTGGCAGGCCCGGTGTATGGCATCTGGCTGTCGAAACGCCTGGATGTGCAGGAGCCGGCGGAACTCGGTGCACTGTTCACGGCTAAGGTAGAGACCCGGCGCAAACCGAGCTTTGCCATCTCCCTGCTGATCATTCTGCTGCCGGTGCTGCTGATGCTCGGCAGCACCCTGGCGAAGGTCGCCATGGCGCCGCAAAGCAACCTGGCGATTACCCTGAAGTTTCTCGGTGAGCCGCTGATCGCCCTGGGCCTCGCGGTGATCGCCGCGGTGATCTGCCTCGGCTGGTCGATCGGCATGGCCCGCGACCAGGTCGGCAGCGTGCTGCGCAAGAGCCTGGCGCCGATTGCCGTGCTGTTGCTGACCATCGGCGCCGGCGGCGGACTGAAGCAGACCCTGCTGGAAGCGGGGATCAGCGACACCATCAGCAAGGTCGCCACCGGCGCGAACATGTCCTACGTGCTGCTGGCCTGGCTGATCGCCGTGGCCTTGCGTCAGGCGACCGGCTCGGCCACCGTGGCGACCACCACCACCGCGGGCATCCTCGCCCCGCTGATGGCGGGCCTGGCAACCACCCAGAGTTCGCTGGTAGCACTGGCCATCGGCGCTGGCTCGGTGTTCTTCTGCCATGTCAACGATGCCGGTTTCTGGATGGTGCGCGAGTACTTCGGCCTGCAACTCAAGCAGACGATCTGGGTCTGGTCGGTATTGCAGACCATTGTCTCGGTGGTCGGGCTGATCGGCACGCTGCTCTTGTGGCAGTGGTTCAGATAAGCCGCCGCCGATGATTTGAACCCGACCACCTGTAGGAGACGGCTTGCCGGCGAGGGTGTCCGGACAGACGGCGCAAGACTGAAGGGCCTCTTCGGGGGCAAGTCCCCTCCCACCCAAACCAGGGTCTACAGGTTTCGCGGTGTTTTCAGGATCTCCGCTCAGTCCTGCGAATAGGCAAAGTTCTTCAACACCTCACCGTCCATGCGGTAGCGCACCCACTCACTCTGGGGTTGCGCGCCGATGGACTCGTAGAAGCGGATCGCCGATTCGTTCCAATCCAGCACGCTCCATTCCAGACGTCCGCAATCATTGGCACAGGCAATCTTCGCCAGGTGCCGCAGGAGCTTCTTGCCCGCCCCGGCACCGCGTTGTTGTGGCGAGACGTAGAGGTCTTCCAGGTACAGGCCGTTGCGCCCGAGCCAGGTGGAATAGCTGAAGAAAAACACCGCAAATCCGACCGGTTCGCCTTCACGCAGACAAATCAGGCCATGGGCCGTGGCGCCTTCGCCGAACAGGCTGCGCTCGATATCGACGACACTGGCGATCACTTCATGACGCGCCCGTTCGTAGTCCGCCAGTTCGGTGATAAAGGCCAGGATCTGCGGCGCATCGCTGGGCCGGGCTTCGCGTATTTCGAGGGACATGGGCGCTTCCACCATCAATGAAGTCGCCCATGCTATTCGGATTGTGTTGCCGCTTGAATCATTTCAATAAAAATTCGCTCGCAGCAACAGGCAGGCGAACAATGTCAGGCCCAGGATCAGCACGGCGCCCACCGCCAATCCCAGCAGATGGGCAAGCACCGCATGGCTGACGCCAACCTCCCGCTTACCCCCGTCCATGGCGCCGGCTCTCGACGCCGGGTTGCGCCAGGTACAACACCTCGTAGGCATCGCTGGCACGACTACGATCCGGCGCGGCCGACGACAGGATGATGCGCACCAACCGCCAGGTCGCGGTATCCAGCGCCAGGAACACCGCGAAGGTATCTTCCTGGCGCAGCAGTGCCCGGTTGTGCTCGATCCCGGCTGCCAGCAGCCCGGCGCGATCCGCCTCCGGATCGACCGCCAGTTCTTCGCGATACAGCGCTCGTGCCTCAAGCGCCGTGCCCAGTTGGAAATCCAATGGCAACCACGCCTCGATCCGCGGACGCCCGAACGAATCGATCACCTTCTGGAAACGCTCATCCATCAGGAACGCCCCGGCGGCGGCCGGATCCGACCACAGGTAGACCGACGAATACTGGTTGGCCGAGGCAGCGAAAACGCCTCTCTCTCGGGCGATAAAGGCCTTGAACACCAGGCCGCGGGCACCGTCCCAGAGCGGTCCGAGTTCAGTGGCACGACGACGGATCAGGCCCATGTCGTAGTTGGCGGGCAAGCGGTGTGAATACTGTTTGGCAAACATGACTGCGCTCCTTCGGAAAAAACCGGCGGTGGAAAACCTGGAGCCAGCTTGCGCAAGCGCTATGATTACAACAAGATATCTACAGATATAAGTGTGATAAGAGATAGATATGACAGACACCAGCAGGCCGCTCGATATCGACACTGTCCAGGCCTTTGTCCTGATCGCCGACTTCGCCAGCTTCACCCGCGCCGCCCAGGCGCTGGATACTTCGCAGGCGGCCATCAGCCTGAAGCTCAAGCGTCTCGAAGAGCGTCTCGGCTATCGCTTGCTGGAGCGCACGCCAAGGCATGTGCGCCTGACACTTCCCGGCGAGCAATTCATCCAGGCGGCGCGGACCCTGCTCCAGGCCCATGAACGGGCTCTCGGCGATATGAGCGCGCCGCCGGGCCGACGCTTGATCATCGGCATCAGCGATCATGTCGCCGGGCCCGACCTGCCGGTGCTGCTGAGCCGGCTGGCCCAGTACGATCCGCTGCTGATCATCGAAGTACGCATCGCTTCGTCCCGGGACCTGAGCGCATCGTTCGACCGCGGCGAACTGGACGCCGCCATCGTGCGTAGCGAGGGCGACCGCCACGACGGCGAAGTGCTGGTGGTCGAGCGCTTCGGCTGGTTCGCCGCACCGACCTGGCAACATGTGCCGGGCAGCGTGTTACGTCTGGCGACCATGGCCGCGCCCTGCGGTGTGCGACACCTGGCGGTACGGGTACTGGACGATGCGGGGATTGCCTGGACCGAAGTGTTTATCGGCGGCGGCGTCATGGCAGTGGGTGCGGCGGTCAGCGCCGGCCTCGGCGTGGCCGCGCTGGCCAAACGGGTGGCGCCGGCCGGTGCTGTCGAAGTCGGCGAGCAACTGGGACTGCCGGCGCTGCCGGTGACCGAAATCATCCTGCACGCGCGGCCTACGGATGCCCGCTCGCAGGAGACATTGCGGGCATTGAGTGCCGCGTTCCGGGGAGTGTTGGAGCGCGGCTAGATCAGCAGGAACAACGCCAGCAGCCCGGCAAAGATCGCCCACTTCTCCAGGTAGTAGCGCGTGCGGTTGGTCTTTTTCAGGGCCTTTCCGCGCTGGCGGATAATGTACAGCCTGGCAAAGGCCTTGTTGATCCCGCCGGTCTTGTCGCCGTCGCCATTGGGCGCCGCGGCAGCCGCCATGACGTTGCGGCTGAACCAGCGGTTGAAGGCTGCCGCCCAGCGATACTTCATCGGCCGCTCGATATCGCAGAACAGGATCACGCGGTCCTTGTCGGTGGTGTTTTCCGCATAGTGGATAAAAGTCTCGTCGAACATCACCGGCTCGCCGTCACGCCAGTGGTAGTTCTGGCCGTCGACGTTGATGTAGCAGCCGGCATCGTTCGGCGTTTCCAGCCCCAGGTGGTAGCGCAGGGAACCGGCGTACGGATCACGGTGGCGGACCAGCTTCGAACCCGGTGGCAACTCGGCGAACATCGCCGCCTTGACCGTGCCGATGCCGTTGAGCAGTTCGGTGGTACGCGGGCAGAGCTCCAGGGCGGAGGGATGATTGTCGCCATACCATTTCAGGTAGAAGCGTTTCCAGCCGGACTTGAAGAAGGAGTTGAAACCGACATCGTCGGGCCGCTCGGACTTCTTGATTTCGCCGGCACGCAACAGGGCCAGGGCCTCCTCGCGGATTTCCTGCCAGTTGTCCTGCAGCGGCTTGAGTTCGGGGAAGTCCGTCGTTTGCAGGTAGGGACGGCTGGGGATCTTCGAAAACAGGTAGAGGAAGCAGTTGATCGGTGCCAGGAAGCTGGAGTGGTCGCTCAGTTGGCGGCCCAGCTTGTGCCGGACTTGACCGCGCAGGTGCACATACGCGATGGACAGTACGTAAACAGCAATGATGATGAGTTTCACGGGCGTCGTCACAGAAGTCGGAGAACACGCTAACTTCTCGCGACAGCCAGCCCTGGAGCAGAGCCTCCGGAAGCCGGATGTCGAGAAAAATAGCCAACGTGCTAGGGTAGAACAGCCGCCGCCGTGGTTTCCAGCATTTCCTACTTAAGCCGAAGACAAAAACGCAATCTATTACAGGTTTTTCCTACATTTTTACCCCTTCGGCCGAGCGAGCAAGGCATCCACCTCGTCAGTGCCCGGCGAGGTTGCCGGCCCCCAGCGCGTCACCGCCAGGGCCGCCGCCGCATTGGCGCGAAGGGCTGCCTCGGCAGCATCGAGCCCGGCCGCCAGCCCGGCCAGGAACACGCCGGAATGAGCGTCACCGGCACCATTGGTATCCACTGCCCGCACCTTGAAACCGGGGATATGCCGGCGCTCCCCGCCCCGGCTGATCCAGCAACCGCCAGGGCCATCGCGCACCAGCAACAGGGCGCCGTCGGACAAGCGCTGTGCCAGGCTGTCCAGCGAACCGGCAATATCCTCGGCACCGGTAAAGCGCAGGGATTCGACGCTGTTGCTGGTCCAGATATCGATACGCGGCAGCAGGGCCGCCATGGGCGCCGAGTCCGGGGCGTTGACCAGCGGCCCCGGATCGAACACCACCGTCACTGCCCTCGGCAAGGCCAGCACCCAGTCCAGCAGCGCCTGCACCTTGTCCGGGTATTGCAGGCTGTAGCCGCTGACATAGACATAGTCGTCGACCTGCACCGCAACCCGCGCCAATTCGGCGGACGAGAGCCCGCCTTCGGCGCCGATATGGGAAATGAAGGTACGCTCGGCACTGGCTTCAGTCAGGGACACGCAGAGCCCGGTGTCCTTTTCCTGGTCACGGTCGAGGGCGATCTCCACCCCTTCCGCCACCATCGCCTGGCGGGCCAGTTCGCCGAAGCGACCGTTGCCGTGACGACCGAGATAGACCACCGCCAAACCGTTGCGCCGGGCAGCGGCCATCACATTAAAACCGGCACCGGCCTCGAAGCTGGCGGTATTGGCCAGCGCGTCGCCGCCGCTGACCGGCAGTTGGTCGAGGGAAATGACCAGGTCAACCATGACCTGGCCGGTATGCAGCAATCTAGCCATTGGCATTCTCTACAAAGGCCGCACGACGATCCGCCGCGCCGCCGAGCAGGCCGTAGATACCGCCTGCAACGAGGAAGGTAACGATCCAGCCCAGGCCGTTGTGACCCAGCCAGGAATCGGAGAGGAAACCACGGAACCAGATGTTCTCGGCCGTGGTACCGATGGTGGTGAAGCTGAAGCCCAGCACGATGGCCACGGCCCAGGCGCCGAACGCGCGCCATTCCACGCCGCCGCGATACCAGTAGGCGCTGGTCGGGCTGACGTCCAGCAGGTCCTTGGCGCTGTAGACATGGCGATGCAGCAGGTCGACCACGAAGATCCCGACCCAGGCGGTGATCGGCACGGCCAGCAGCGAAATGAAGGTGATGAACGGACCGTAGAAGCTGTCGGCGATCAGCATGAAGTAGATGGAGCCGGCGAAGATCGCCACGATATCGACGATCACCGCGTGCACACGCTTGACCTTCAAGCCGAGGGTCAGGGTGGTCAGCCCGGCCGAGTACACCGACAGGTTGTTCGACAGCAGCAGGCCACCGAAGGCGGTGATCAGGTAGGGCACGGCCATCCAGGTCGGCAGCATGTCGCGGATCGCGATGATCGGGTCGGTGGCTTGTGCCAGGTCATGGTTGCCCACCGACAACAGGCCGCCGAGGGTGATCAGCAGCACCAGCGGAATCCCGGCACCAAAGGCCGCCGAAGCCACCAGGCGCGCCGCCTTGACGCTCTTGTGCTGGTAGCGCGACATGTCCGCCCCGGCGTTGGCCCAGCCGATGCCGGTGCCCGCCGCCATGGTGCCGATGCCGATGATCATCGCGCTCATGGGGGCCGGGGTGGCGTTGAACACCGCGCTCCAGTCGATGGTGGCGCAGAGGAAACCGCCGACGATGATATTCAGGCCGCCGAAGACGTAGGTCGCCCACTTCTGGATGACCAGCAAGGTGGCATGACCGAGGCCGGACACCGACAGGGTCAGCAGCACGAAGATGGCGATGAACAGCAGGGTCAGGGCCGGCGCACTCTTGGCTTCGACCGGCGAGTTGAACAGGATCGAACACAGCGACAGCAGCACGAAGGCCGCGGTGGTGGTGTTGACCGTTTCCCAGCCCAGGCGCGACATCAGCGAAACGATGGTCGGGCCGATATTGCCGCGCACCCCGAAGATCGCCCGCGACAGCGTCAGGCTCGGCGCCCGGCCGCGTCGACCGGCGATGGAGATGACCCCCACCACGGCGAAGGAACCCGCCGCACCGATGATCGCGACAATGATCGCCTGCCAGATAGCCAGGCCACGGAAGGCCACCAGGGTCGCCCCCAGTGGCAGGCCGAGAATACTGATATTGGCGGCGAACCAGACCCAGAACAGTTGCAGGGGATGGCCGTTGCACTCCGCTTCGGGGGCCGGTTCGATACCGCGGGTTTCCAGTTGCCCGGCACTTTGCCCGGCGTTTGATGAGGTCATGGTGTTCAGCTCCTGATGCCATTGTTGTGGTTGTGGGCAGTGCGGAAGGCGTGGTGAAACCCGGGCCACTCCGGCCCCCTTCTTCTGCAGTCCGTTGCGTGTTGTTATTTCAGGCGGTGCGCAGGGCAATCAGCCCTTGAACCAGTGGAACCAGTTCCAGCCTGTTGACTTCGATGATCTGTGCGATCAGTTCGGGCGGCCAGCATTCCAGGCCGTCGCAGGCACCGAGCATGGCGCCGAGAATCCCGGCGATGGTGTCGGTGTCGCCGCCGATGCTGGCGGCCAGGCAGGTCGCGTCGAAAGCGCTCAGCCGGCCCAGGGCCACGCGCTGGGCCAGGGCAAAGGCGACCACCACCGATTCCTGGCTGGCCACGGAAGTACCGATCACGTCATAAAGCAGATCGCCGAGATCGGCATCGGCGCAGTCGGCGCTCAGTTGCCGGGCCCAGCGGATGCGCGGACCTATACGGCCACCGGCAACCCAGTGACCATGCTGTTCAGCGGCAAAGGCGATCTCGGTGCCGACCTCCAGCGCCTGCGCCAGGCCCTTGCCATTGATCCCGCTGGAGATCACCGCGGCCACGGCGGCGGCACTGGCGATGCCCAGGGTGGTGTTATGGGTGACCTGGCAGGCCTGGACCACGGCCTTGAGAAAGCGCCCGGGCTCGACGATATCGGCGGCAATGCCAACCGGCGTGATACGCATCGCCGCGCCGTTGGTGGTGCCGTAGCGCCCGGCCTCTTCAGGGCTGTGGCCGGCGAGGATCATCTCGATCGCGCGTTTGGTCGACGGCCCCAGCAGGTCCTGGGAACCCTTGGCCTGCATCACCGCCTCCCAGGCAATCAGGCGCTCGGCGAGCACGGCCGGCTCGATATGGCCCTGGCCGTCGATCAGCAACTGGCCGACCAGGATCGCCTGTTCGGTGTCGTCGGTGATGGAACCGGCGGGCATGTTCGGCGCAATCGGCTGGTCCGGGCCGGCATCCACCAGGGTGCGAATGCTGCCGAAGCGCGCCTGGATCTGGCTACGACTCAATGACTGGGTCGGCATGCCGAGGGCATCGCCCAGGGCCAGGCCATAGAATGCGCCAAGGGCGCGGTGCGTCGGGGTCATGTCGGGTTTCCAAAAGCCAGGTGCAGGCGGAAATGCAAGGGATCGAGCAGGCTTTCGACCTGTTCCATGAAGCGTCCCTGTTTGTCATAGGTGGTGCGCAGGGCCTTGAGGAACACGGTGCCGACGGGACGGCCAAGCAGTTCGGCGTCCTGTTCGCCCAGGGGTTCGGCGCCGATCCACTGGTCGCCGCGTTCGCCGACAAAGCCGTGGGCGGCCAGGGTGATGGTCAGGGAGTTATCGATCAGGCCGGTTTCCGGCAGGTTTTCCAGGCCGTCGCTGGCCGGCATCAGGGAATGTTCGAGGGAAACCACGACGCCTTCGGTATTGCGCCGACGCCGGTCGAGGGCGATGAACCGGTCAGTGCCGTAGCGACTGAACAGGTCCGGGCGCTGCACGGCCTCGAAGCGCAGCACTTCGGTGTTGATCAGCGCACCGGTGTCGGCCAGGGCCTGGGCCCAGCCCGCGCGCTGGTCGAGCGCGATGCCGTCATAGGTGACGATGGAGCCGACGCCGCTCTGGGTCGCAATGTAGTTGCGCCGCTTGAGCTCGGCCAGGGCCTCGCGCAGCGTGCCACGGCTCACCGAGAACTCTTCGGCCAACTGATGCTCGCCCGGCAACAGAAAGCCGTCTTCGAGAAGACCGCTTTCGATGCGTCGGATCAGCTCGTCGACCACCCGTTTTTTCTTGTCAAATCGAACATGTCTAATCATGTACAAATTGATAACCGAAACAGGCTTGCCGATGCAAGGAGTTTATTTTTCGAAGGGATGAATGGCGATGTACTTGAGGGCGCTATCGCCGGCAAGCCGGCTCCTACAGAGTGCGCGTCATCTCAAGGTCTGGTTGCGGTCATTGTAGGAGCAAGCTTGCTCGTGATCCGTCGGCAGGCGGAACCACCTCAGGGTTCGAGGCCGATGGGGAAAAACTCACCGCCGCTCCACACGCCCAGCCAGGACTGGCCGTCGATCTGTCGCGTGACCGCCAGCTCCACCAACTGGTAGAACACGTTGCGGTGGATCAGCGCTTCGAGATTGCTGCGTACATGCACATACGGCGTCGGCTCCTGGCTGACGGGATCGATCAGCACCCGGATCGGATGCTCGGCACCCGCGCTGACCTGTTCGTCGACATAGGTGGTAAAGCACAGTTGCTGCGCCTCGCCCTGCCCTTGGACCTCCAGGGTCACGGCGACAAAAGGCGCGTCGTCGACCTTGATGCCGACCTTTTCCACCGGGGTGATCAGGAAATAATCGTCGCCGTCACGACGCAGGATGGTGGAGAACAGCTTGACCATCGGCTTGCGCCCGATGGGTGTGCCCAGGTAGTACCAGGTACCGTCGCGGGCGATACGCATGTCGATATCGCCGCAGAAGTCCGGATTCCACAGGTGAACCGGCGGCAGCCCCTTTTCCGTCCTGGGAATCTGTGCCAACAGGTCGTTGGCCTTGCCTGGTTCACTCATGCTCACTCCGAAATGACTTACTGATCGCTCAAGCCCAATAGACTACGCGCATATTCGGCCAGTGGCTTGGCGATCAGGTCCTGCGGCTTGTTGTCATGGAACGTCAGTAAACCGCCACGACTCTTGATCCGCGCGGTATCGATCAGGTACTGGGTGCTGGTTTCGATCAGCATGATCTGGATCACGCCGCTGTCGATCCCCAGGCGATCGACGGCTTCCTGGTCGGCCCATTCGTCGTAGTTGCCGATCCGGTCGTCGGCCTTGGCGAAACGGGTGTACAGCAGGTAGTGGGCACCGGCGGAGCGGGCTTCGGCCATGGCCTCGTCGAGGCCCTCCGGCGCACGGGCGCGACGGACCATCGGGAAGTATTCGACAAAGCCGTTGAAGGCCTCTTCGGCCACCACGTTCGGCCGTGGATAGGCGCTGCCGGGCGGAGTGAATGCACCCTGGGCAATGTAGATGAAGGAGTCAGGCTGAATGCGGAACGAATGGATCCGGCGCGTATCGCTATGATCGAGCAATCCCGCGTCGCTCATCTGATAACGCGCGCCCTCTCCCAGATCGCTGACTTTCATGCAGCCGCCCAGCGCCAAAAACGCCAGCAGCATAACCAGGCTACGCATCCTATCCTCCAGAGGCCGGTGACGGAAAACCGGCGAATAGCCGCGTGATGCAGCTTCCGCGCCAGATTGGTCAGTCAGAGGGGGCGGGGCATGCTTCAAGCCCAGGGGGATACTGCTTGATTCATGTGGAAGCAGGCTTTTGTAGGAGCGGGCTTGCCCGCGAAGAGGCCAGTGAAGCCGCTAAAAGCTTCGCGGGCAAGCCCGCTCCCACACAAGCTCCGCGCCTACATAGAGGTGTGGATATGCCTAGCCACCAATGATTTTCATCACCGTCGCCCCGCCGGAGAAGGCCACTTCCTGCTTGTCGCCCAGGGCCTTGACCAGCAGCCGCTGCAACGCCGGCAGGGCTTCGTGGCGCGGCTTGTCCAGCAGGTCGCCGACGTAATGCCGATTGCTCGACGACAGGCAGCCATGCAGCCATCCCGTGGAGGACAGGCGCAAGCGCGAGCAGGTCCGACAGAACGGTACGCTTTCATTGGCGATCACGCCAAAATAGCCCTGCCCCGGAATCTCGTAGCGCACCGCGGTCGCGTCGACCGGTGCATTGGCCTGCAGGTATTCGTAGCGCTCACCGATCAGCCCGAGCAATTGCTGGAGACTGACAAACTGCTGGAGAAAGGCATTGTTGTCGCTGGCCAGATGCCCCATGCGCATCAATTCGATGAAACGCAGCTCGTAACCCCGCTCCAGGCAGTAGTCGAGCAGCGGCATCACCTGGTCCAGGTTCTGTCCGCGCAGCGGCACCATATTGACCTTGATCTTCAGCCCCGCCGCGCGGGCCCGGTCCATGCCATCGAGCACGCTCGCCAGATCGCCGCCACGGGCAATGCTGCGGAACGCTTCGGGGTCGAGCGTGTCGAGGGAAACGTTGATCCGCCGGATGCCGGCCTCCACCAGCAACGGCAGTTTGCGTGTCAGCAGTTGGCCGTTGGTGGTCAGGCTGATATCACTCAAGCCCATCTTGCCCACCGCGCCCATGAAGGCTTCCAGCTTGGGACTGACCAGCGGTTCGCCGCCGGTAATACGCAAGCGCTCGATACCGGCCGCCTCGATCAGGTAGGCAACACCCCGCGCCATGGCTTCGGCCGACAATTCATCCTGGGCAGCCACCAGCCGCTTGCCATTGGGCACGCAATAGGTACAGGCATAGTTGCAGGCGGATGTCAGGCTGATGCGCAGGTTGCGAAAACGCCTGCCTTGACGGTCAACGATCATGGAACACTCCGGCGATGAACTCTGGCACAGACTAAAAGCTGACTTGAAAATCAACTTTTAGCAAGTCCTATCCGTAGGAGCCGGCTTGCCGGCGATTCAAGCGACGCGGAATTCAAGCCGCACCGCGCTATCATTCTTCGCCGGCAAGCCGGCTCCTACAGGACCATCACCAGTATACCGCGCCGGTCAGGCTACCGGCGTATCGGTGTCGCGCTTGCGCTTGTTGCCCATGCGCACGCCGATGTCCATCAGGAACTGGAAGAAGCCCTCCTGATCCTCCAGCACATTGCTCCAGAACGGCGAGTGGTACAACGCGACCGCGCCGTGCACCAGCGCCCAGGCGGCGCAATAGTGGAAATACGGCGGCACGTCCTCGAGCTTGCCTTCGCTGATACGGCCCTTGATCAACAAGGTCAGGCGCTCGAAGTTGGAGGCGCGGATCTTGTGCAGTTCCTCGACCATTTCCGGGACCTGATGGCCCTTGACCACCTTCTCTTCCAGGCGATCGAACAGTCGATAACGCTGCGGGTCGCGCATGCGGAATTCGAAGTAGGCGCGGGACAGTGCTTCCTTGTCCTTGTCGACGTCGGCCGAGTGCAGCAATTCGTTCAAGTCGCGCTCGTAGTCGAGCATCAGGCGCAGGTAGATCTCCGCCTTGGACTTGAAGTGCTTGTAGATGGTGCCTTTGCCGATACCGACGGCATCCGCGATCATCTCGACGGTGACACTGTCTTCACCCTGTTCGAGGAACAGCTTTAGCGCGGTATCGAGAATTTCTTGCTCGCGGCGACGAAACTCACGGACCTTACGGGGTTCTTTATGCATAAGAAAAGGTCTGTAGGGGCAAAATCGAAGCCAAGTATTATGCCTGAGCCGCGCCAAATTGCACGAATCATCCGAGGCTTTTCGTTTTCACTGTCGACGAATCAGACCTTATCGGTCAAAAAGTCTTCGTCCGGGTCACGGAGCGTCGCATTCAGGCAAGACCCGGAGGCGGTGCCGAGCAATGAGAACTCAACCGAAGCGCAGGTATTCCAAATCTGTTTAAAAAATGAGCAGGCCTGACTGGACGTGACGCGATACTGGCCAATACTTGAAGTGTCGGCGCGACATCTCCCCCAAGTGACGCGCCGATAAAGGTGCCAAGGGACCGCGCGCCTTTGTTTTACTCCTAATGGTCTTAACCCGGATTCACCCCCCCAGAACCCGGGTTTTTTTTGCCTGCGATTTGGCTTTCAAGGTCAAGGGATTGCTCCCACAACGACGCTCAGGAACGTACATGGGCCAGCGGAAACAAGCGCTTGAAGTTCTCGGTGGTCTGCTCGGCGAACTGCTCATAAGGCACCCCGCGCAACATCGCCAGATAATCCGCCACATCGCGCACGTACTGCGGCAGGTTCGGCTTGCCCCGATGGGGAATCGGCGCGAGGTAAGGCGAGTCGGTTTCCACCAGCAGGCGATCGGCCGGCACCTGCCGGGCCACATCGCGCAAGGCATCGGCGTTGCGGAAGGTCACGATCCCCGACAGCGAGATATAGAACCCGAGGTCCAGCGCCGCGCGGGCCATGTCCCAATCCTCGGTGAAACAGTGCAGCACGCCGGCCTGGGGCAGCTGTGCTTCGCGCAACAGGCTCAGGGTATCGGCGCGGGCGCCACGGGTATGCACGATCACCGGCTTGCCGGTCTTCTGCGCCGCCTGCAGGTGCAGGCGGAAAGACGCCTGTTGCAAGTCGGCCGCTTCCGGCTCGTAGTGATAGTCCAGGCCGGTTTCGCCGATGGCCACCACGCGCGGATGATCGAGCTCGCGCAACAACCAGTCGAGGGCCAGCGTCGCCTCGGGCTTGACGTCCAGCGGGTGCACACCGACCGAACAGTCGACATCGGCATAACGCTCGGCCAGCGCCTTCACGTCGGCGGCGTTATCGGCGCTGACACCGATGCACAGGAAGTGCCCGACCCCGCGCTGGCGCGCCGCTTCGAGGGCGGCATCCAGGGAACCCTGGTGTTCGGCGAGATCAAGACGGTCGAGGTGGCAATGGGAATCTACAAGCATGAGATAGAGTGACAACTACATCGTATGGGTGGGACGGTCGGACTTGAGGGCGCCGGCCAGATGGGTTTCGATCTTGCTGCGGGCGGTGTTGTCGCCGTCGTTGAACTGTACGCCGATACCTGCCGCGCGATTGCCCTGGGCGCCCTTGGGGGTGATCCAGGTAACCTTGCCGGCGACCGGGATTTTCTCCGGCTCATCCATCAGGTTGAGCAGCATGAACACCTCGTCACCCAACCTGTAGCTCTTGTTGGTGGGGATGAACAGGCCGCCGTTCTTGATAAAGGGCATATAGGCCGCGTACAGCACCGACTTGTCCTTGATGGTCAGGGACAGGATACCGTTGCGCGGGCCTGGACCAATGGGTTCGTTCATGCGGACTCCCGAAATGCAGATAACCCGATTCTAGGCGCTTGGTGGCCTGTACGGCTAGTTCGCCGGCAACGCTGCCCACTGCACCAGCAAGGCTTCGAGCAGCAGCACCCGGTTGAGGTTGGCCTTGCTCAGCACCTTCTGCCGCTGGGCGAGGATCCAGTCCTGGATATTCAGGACCTTTTCCTGCGAGGTTTTCTGCGCGAGGTACTGCACCACCTTGCGCATATCGTGCAGGCCCAGGCCAGCTTCATCCTGGGTCAGTTGATAACGCAGGATCAGGCTCGACCAGTCGCAGAACCAGTCGAACAGCAGCAACAGCGCAATGGCATTCCAGCCCTCGGCCAACTGCGTGGCCGACTGCTGTTGCTTGAGCAGTTTCTTCACTCCGTCCACCACCAGCGCCCGCTGTTCGCGCACGCCCTGGGCCTGCAGACTGACCGCCGCCAGAGGCGAACCGGCCGCCAGGGTCAGCAGCTCGGCACGCTCTTCTTCGCTGCAATCGGGCAAGGCCCCGGCCAGCCACTCCAGGCTCATGGCTTCGCCCGGCAGCGGACAGGCCTGCTGCACGCAACGGCTGCGAATGGTCGGCAACAAGCGACTGGACTGGTGGCTGACCAGCAACAGCACGGTATCGCCGGACGGCTCTTCGAGACTCTTGAGCAAGGCGTTGGCGGCGTTGATGTTCATCGACTCCACCGGCTCGATCAGCACCACCTTGCGCCCGCCCAGTTGCGCGGTCTGCACCACGAAGCTGACCAGATCGCGAACCTGGTCGACCTTGATCGCCTTGTCCGCCTCTTCCGGTTCGAGGATGTAGTTGTCCGGGTGACTGCCCGCCGCCAGCAACAGACAGGACTTGCAATGGCCGCAGGCATTGAGGCCTTGCGGGCTCTTGCACAGCAGCAGCGCCATCAGCCGTTCGGCCAGGGCCCGCTTGCCGATCCCCACCGGGCCGTGGAGCAGATAGGCATGGGCATGCTGCGTGCGACCGGCCAGTTGCTGCCAGAGGGCGTCCTGCCAGGGATAGGCTTCAGCCACGATGCCGCTCCAGGATCAGTGGCAGCAGGCCGTCCAGCGCTTGCTGGACTTGTGCCAGCGGCAAGGCGGCATCGACCAGGCGATAACGTGCCGGGTCGGCTTCAGCACGCTTCAGGTAGGTACTGCGCACCGCATCGAAGAACACCCGCCCTTCCTGCTCGAAGCGATCCAGCCGGCCACGCGCACTGGCGCGGGCCAGGCCGATTTCCACCGGCAGGTCGAAGACCAGGGTGAGGTCCGGGCGCAACTCGCCCTGGACAAAGGTTTCCAATGTGGCGATTCGCTCCCGGGACAAGCCACGACCGCCGCCCTGGTAGGCATAGGTGGCGTCGGTAAAGCGATCGCACAACACCACCGCCCCCCGCGCCAGGGCCGGGCGAATCACCTGGGCCAGGTGCTGGGCACGGGCGGCGAACACCAGCAACAGTTCGGTGTCGGCACACATGGCTTCATCGCTCGGGGCCAGCAGCAATTCGCGAATACGTTCGGCCAGGGGCGTACCGCCCGGTTCGCGGGTCAGCAGCACATCGATGCCCCGGGCGCGCAAGCGCTCGGCCAGGTACTCGCGATTGGTGCTCTTGCCGGCGCCTTCCGGGCCTTCCAGGGTAATAAACAAGCCGGTCACAGGCAGTCCTTAATCAGAGTCATTGCGCGTCCTTCGTCTCGGGTGCGACGGGGTCCGACGCGGGCGGCGCTTCAGTCGGGGCGCCGAGGGGCGCCGCGGCGGGTTCAGTGGTGTCCGGGGCCGGCTTCGGCTCGGCGCCGGGAACAACTGCCGGCACGGTGGCGGGTGCCGTAGAGGGTGCTACCGCCGGCGCCGGGCTCGAACGGTAGTCCGCTCGTCGCTTGAGCTGGAACTCGCGCACCGCGTTGTTATGAGCGTCCAGGTCGTCGGAGAAGACATGGCTGCCATCGCCCCGGGCGACAAAGTACAGGCTGTTGCCCGCCACCGGGTTCAGCGCGGCATGAATCGCTTCGCGGCCGACCATGGCGATCGGTGTCGGTGGCAAGCCGGTGTTGAGGTAGGTGTTGTAGGGGTTGGCCTCACGCAGGTGGGCGCGGGTCAATTTGCCGGTGTAGCGCTCACCCAGGCCGTAGATCACCGTCGGATCGGTCTGCAGCAGCATGCCGATCTGCATCCGCCGCACGAAGACTCCGGCGATCTGGCCGCGCTCCTGGGGTACGCCGGTTTCCTTCTCCACCAGCGACGCCATGATCAGCGCCTGGTAGGGGTCGGTGTAGGGGGCGTCGGCGGCACGCTTCTGCCATTCCTGGTCCAGTACGTTGTCCAGGCGGTCGTAGGCCTTTTCCAGCAGTTCGGCATCGCTCATGCCGCGTACGAAGCGGTAGGTGTCCGGGAAGAAACGACCTTCCGGGAACACACCCGGATGGCCCAGCTTGCTCATGACTTCGGTGTCGCTGAGGCCGTTGAGGGTCTGCTGGAGCTTGTCGTTTTTCGCCAGGGCACTGCGTACCTGCCGGAAGTTCCAGCCCTCGACCAGGGTCAGGCTGTACTGCACCACTTCGCCACGCTGCCACAGGCCCAGCAGCGCACGCACATTCATGCCCGGGGTAAGGCGATACTCGCCACTGTGCAAAGGCACGGCGGACAGGTTGAAACGCCAGTACAGACGCAGCCAGAACGCATCGCGCAGGGTGCCGTCGGCCTCCATGCGATTGAAGGTCCCGGTGGGGGTCGCGCCGGCCGGCACGTCGAGCAATTGCTCCTGCGTCAGGTCGAGGGTCTGCTCCAGCGCCGAATGAATCTTCCAGGCCGATCCGCCCAGCGCCAATCCCGCCAGCACCAGACCTGTCTGCAGCAGCACCAAGAATTTACGTCTCAATTCAAACATCCAATAACGCGCGGGCAATACCTTGCAGTTTACGGGTGAGCGGACCCACCGACCAGCTCAGATCGGCAAATGCACGAACCGGCCAGACGCCGTAGACGCTGTTACAGAGAAAGACCTCATCGGCCTGTCGGAGTTGCTCCAGGCTGATGTCCGAGATATCCACAGGGATAGCCAGAGCACGGGCCTGATCCAGCAACTCGGCACGCATGACGCCGGCCACACCGCACCGGCTCAGGTCAGCGGTGAACAGCACGCCGCCACGTACCAGGAACAGGTTGCTGAAGACCCCTTCGATCACCCGCCCGGCGCCATCGAGCATCAAGCCTTCGGCATGTTCGGCATCCTGCCACTCACTGCGGGCGAGCACCTGCTCCAGCCGGTTGAGGTGCTTGAGACCGGCCAGCAGGGGTTGTTCGGACAGGCGGGTGACACAGGGGAAAAGACGAATGCCCAGGTTTTGCAGGGCCGGTGGATAAGCCGCTGGCAGACTGCCCTGGAGGATACGCCGCGGCACCGCATCGGCGGCGGCGGCGTAACCGCGCAGGCTGTCACCCCGGGTGAGGATGAGCTTGAGCACACCCTCGCCCATGGCGGCGCTGTAGACCAGCAGCTCGCTGCGGATCAACGCCTGGTTCGTAGTGATGCCCAGGCGCTGGCAACCTTCGGCCAGGCGCTGCAGGTGCCGCTCCAGCAGCAGCGGACGCCCGGCTTTCACGGCAATGGTCTCGAACAGACCATCGCCGTAGGCCAGGCCACGGTCCTTGAGCGGCAACGAATCCGCCGGCTGACCGTCGACCCAGCTTTGCATCACTCGGCGAACCGGCGGAACACCAGCGAGCCGTTGGTACCGCCAAAACCGAAGGAGTTGGACAGCACCACGTCGATCGGCATGCGCCGCGCTTCGTGAGGCACGAAGTCGAGGTCGCAGCCTTCGTCCGGCTCGTCGAGGTTGATGGTCGGCGGCGCTACCTGGTCGTTGATCGCCAGGACGCTGAAGATCGCCTCGATCGCCCCGGCGGCACCCAGCAGGTGACCGGTCATCGATTTGGTCGAGCTGACCGCCAGTTTGTAGGCGTGCTCACCGAATACCGTCTTGATCGCCTGGGCTTCGGCAAGGTCGCCGGCCGCGGTCGAGGTGCCGTGGGCATTGACGTACTGCACCTGATCGACATTCAGCTTGGCATCACGCAGGGCGTTGGCGATGCAACGCGCCGCACCGGCGCCGTCGGCGGGTGGCGAGGTCATGTGGTAGGCATCGCCGCTGGTGCCGAAGCCGATCAGCTCGGCGTAGATGGTGGCACCACGCGCCTTGGCGTGCTCCAGCTCTTCCAGTACCAGCGCACCGGCGCCGTCGGACAACACGAAGCCGTCGCGGCCCTTGTCCCACGGACGGCTGGCACGGGTCGGCTCGTCGTTGCGGGTCGACAACGCGCGCGAAGCACCGAAGCCGCCCATGCCGAGGCCGCAGGCGGCCATCTCGGCGCCGCCGGCAATCATCACGTCGGCTTCGCCGTAGGCAATGTTGCGCGCCGCCATGCCGATGCAGTGGGTACCGGTGGTGCAGGCGGTGGCGATGGCGTAGTTCGGCCCCTGGGCACCCAGGTGGATGGACAGGAAGCCGGAAATCATATTGATGATCGAGCCAGGCACGAAGAACGGCGAAATGCGCCGTGGCCCGGAATCATGCAGGGTGCGGCTGGTTTCCTCGATATTGGTCAGACCGCCAATACCCGAGCCCATGGCCACGCCGATGCGTTCGCGGTTGGCGTCGGTAACTTCCAGGCCGGCATTGCGCACCGCCTGAAAACCGGCAGCCAGGCCGTATTGAATGAACAGGTCGAGTTTGCGGGCTTCTTTGACCGACAAATATTCTTCGACTTTGAAGCCTTTTACCGAGCCGCCAAAACGGGTGGTATAGGCAGAAAGGTCTGTGTGTTCGATCAGACCAATGCCACTGCGGCCAGCCAGAATGCCCTGCCAGGTACTCGGAACATCCGTACCCAATGGCGACAACATCCCCATACCGGTGACTACGACGCGTCTACGCGACACAGCACTCTCCTTTATCCTGTTGACGACACTTTGCCTCACACCTAAAGAAAAAACCGCACGCCATGATGGCAGTGCGGTTTTTCCATGACAGCGGGCAACGATTACAAACTATTACGCCTGATGGGCAGTAACGTAATCGATAGCAGCTTGTACGGTGGTGATTTTTTCAGCTTCTTCGTCAGGGATTTCGGTCTCGAATTCCTCTTCCAGAGCCATCACCAGCTCAACGGTGTCAAGGGAGTCGGCACCCAGGTCTTCAACGAAGGAAGCAGTGTTGACCACTTCTTCTTCCTTGACGCCCAGTTGCTCGGCAACGATTTTCTTGACGCGTTCTTCGATGGTGCTCATACCTTGTTTTCACTCCTAATGGAAAAATTCAGGCAGCTGGCCGGTGGGTAAGTGTATAGAAAGGCTTTTCAGCTTTTCAACCGAAAGCTTCAGCCTTCGTCCCCCTTTGCCCTCTGCCCATCAATAAGTTGCAGCTTTATAACGGATTTTAGACAGCTGGTATGACATTTTTTTGAAGCAATCCGTCACATTTGAATTACATGTACATCCCGCCGTTCACCGGGATTGTAGCCCCAGTCACGTAAGCCGCACCGTCCGAAGCCAGAAAAGCGACCACTTGCGCGATCTCCTGGGCCTGGCCGAGACGGCCCAGCGGAATCTGCGTCAGCAGGGCTTCACGCTGTGCCTCGGGCAATTCGCGGGTCATATCGGTGTCGATGAAACCTGGAGCAACCGAGTTTACCGTAATCGACCGCGAACCGACTTCACGCGCGAGTGCGCGACTGAAACCTTCGAGGCCGGCCTTGGCTGCCGCGTAGTTTACTTGGCCTGCGTTACCCATGGCACCCACAACCGAGCCAATATTGATAATTCGGCCCCAACGCGCCTTGGTCATGCCACGCAGAACGCCCTTGGACAGGCGGAACAGACTGTTGAGGTTGGTATCGACCACGTCGTACCACTCATCGTCTTTCATGCGCATCATCAGGTTATCGCGGGTGATACCGGCATTATTGACCAGGATCGCCGGCACACCGAACTGCTCGGTGATGCTCGCCAGGACTGCGGCCACGGACTCGTCGCTGGTGACGTTGAGTTCCAGGCCAGTACCTTGAATACCATGTTCCTTGAGGGTCGCGGCAATGCGCTCGGCACCCGAGGCGGATGTCGCGGTACCGACGACCACAGCCCCCAGGCGACCCAATTCGAGGGCGATGGCTTGGCCGATACCACGGCTGGCGCCGGTGACCAGTGCAACTTTACCTTGCAGACTCATGCAGGCTTCTCCTAATTCAGGCCTGTGCCGCGCGCGTGGCGGCGAAGGCATCCGGGGTATTCAGGTTGGAGGTGTTCACGCCATCGGCGCAACGCTTGTTCAGGCCGGCCAGGACCTTGCCCGGGCCGCACTCGACCAGTTCGGTCGCGCCCTGGGCCGCCAGGTACTGCACGGACTCGACCCAGCGCACCGGCTTGTAGAGCTGTTCCAGCAGGTCGCGCTTGAGGGTATCCAGATCGGCGGCGACGCCGGCGCTGACATTCTGCACCAGCGGGATCTGTGGTGCCTGCCAGTCGATGGCCGCAACCGATTCGGCGAAGCGTTCGGCAGCCGGACGCATCAGCTCGCAATGTGACGGTACGCTGACCGGCAACGGCAATGCGCGCTTGGCCCCCTTGGCTTTGCAGGCTTCCATGGCGCGCTCGACAGCGGCCTTGGCCCCGGCGATCACCACCTGGCCCGGCGAATTGAAGTTTACCGCACTGACCACTTCGCCCTGGGCGGAGTCGGCACAGGCTGTAACCACATCGGCATCTTCCAGGCCAAGGATCGCCGCCATGGCGCCCTGCCCGGCCGGCACGGCCTCTTGCATCAGCTGACCGCGACGCTCGACCAGACGAACGGCATCGGCCAGGCTCAGGCTGCCGGCAGCAACCAGTGCGCTGTATTCACCCAGGCTGTGGCCGGCGACATAGGCCGGACGCTTGCCGCCTTCAGCCAGCCACAGGCGCCACAGGGCCACCGAAGCGGTGAGGATCGCCGGCTGGGTCTTGTCGGTCTGATTCAGTTGCTCTTCCGGCCCCTGCTGGGTCAGTGCCCAGAGGTCATAGCCCAGGGCCTCGGAGGCCTCGGCGAAGGTTTCCAGGATCAGCGGGTACTGCGCGCCCAGCTCGGCCAGCATGCCGAGGGACTGCGAGCCCTGTCCTGGAAAGACGAATGCGAGGGAAGTAGACATGAAACGAGCCCCTAATGATCTTGTCGTCGGAGAGTTGAGGTCCCACCATGGGAACGCCAGAAATTCTTGATTGAATGCCTCAGTTGGATGGCACGTTGAACCGAGCGGTCACATTTAAGCATTTGCCAGGCAAAACGCCTAAAGCAACAGTTCCTCCAGGCGTCCGTGCAGGCGCTCGGGGAGGTTTTCCTGAATCTCGATCAGGGCGCGCTGGATGGCACTCTGCAAACCCTGCACGCCGGCGGAGCCATGGCTCTTGACCACGATACCCTGCAAGCCGAGGAAACTCGCGCCATTGTGGCGCGCCGGTGCCAGGTCGGCCTGCAGGCGCTTGAGCAACGGCAAGGCCAGGAGGCCGACCGCCCGCGACGCCAGGTTACGACGGAACAACGCCTCGATCCGCGCGGCGATCATGGTCGCCAGGCCTTCGCTGGACTTGAGCAGGATATTGCCGACAAAGCCGTCGCAGACCACCACATCGGCCTCGCCACGGTACAGCCCGTCCCCCTCGACGAAGCCTATATAGTTCAGCCCGCGAGCTTCCTGCAACAAACCGGCCGCCAGCTTGACCTGCTGGTTACCCTTGATGTCTTCGGTACCGACATTCAGCAAGGCCACCCGCGGCCGCACCACGCCCAGGGCCTCGGCGGCCACCGAGCCCATCACGGCGAACTGGAACAGGTGCTCGGCACTGCAATCGACATTCGCCCCGAGGTCGAGCAACTGGCAATAGCCGCGCCGGGTCGGGATCGCCGCCACCATCGCTGGCCGGTCGATGCCCGGCAGGGTCTTGAGCACATGACGCGACAGGGCCATCAGCGCCCCGGTATTACCGGCACTGACCACCGCCTGGGCCTTATCGTCACGCAGTAGCTGCAACGCCACGCGCATCGACGAATCGGGCTTGCCACGCAGGGCCTGGGACGGCCGCTCATCCATGGTGATGACCTCCGCCGCCGGGACAATCGTCAGGCGCGCGCGATCAACAGCCGGATAACCAGCAATCAATTCATCGAGTTGGGAAGGTTGACCGACAAGGGTCAGGTGCAGCGAGGGTGTAGCGGACAGGCAGGCAATACTGGCCTGGACAATGCTGCGGGGACCGAAGTCCCCGCCCATTGCGTCGATCGCGATGATCTGAGCGGACAAGATTTACTCGTCAGCGCCCTTGTCGATCACTTTACGGCCACGGTATACGCCTTCTGGCGATACGTGGTGACGCAGGTGAACTTCACCGGTGGTCTTTTCCACGGACAGGGTGCTAGCCTCGAGAGCATCGTGGGAACGACGCATGTCACGGGCGGAGCGGGATTTTTTGTTCTGCTGAACAGCCATAATTGATTAACTCCTAAACGTTTGGGTCACGCTTTAACTGCGCCAATACACTGAACGGGTTGGACCGCGTTACCTCGTCCTCGCTCGGCTCAGGCTCTTCGAGCCCGTCCGGCTGCTGGCATTCTTCCGGATGATGAGCAGGCACAATGGGCAAGGCGAGCAGAAGCTCTTCCTCGATCAATGCCTGCAGATCCAAAGGATCTTCGCCCAGTTCCAGCACGTCATAACCTTTCGGCAACGACTGGGTATTCGCACCCTCCTTCACCACGGCATAACTGCACTCGCTGTGGATCGGCAGGGTGACCAGCTCAAGACAACGCTGGCAAACCATTTTGACTTCGGTGTCGATAAAGCTGTGGATAACCACAGACTTACGTTCATCTCGTTCAAAAACGAATTTGGCCTGCACCGTACCGACGTTGTCGGAAAGCGGGTCGCAGAGTCTCTCCAAATCGGCCAGCAGCAGTTCACCTTGAAGGGTGGTGCCACGGTCAGCCAATTTGCGCGGGTCAACGTGAGGTGGAATCGGGTCATTCAACATAGGCGCAGCATTATAGGGATACCCCTGACCATGTCAAAGGAAATTCAGCCCTGTCCGTCAGCTTCGCCTCTGGATAGAATCGCCGGCTACCCTCAGGAGAAGCCCATGCTGCCGTTGTTACTCGCTTCCAGCTCGGTTTATCGCCGGGAACTGCTTGATCGCCTGCGCCTGCCTTTTACCTGCGGCTCGCCCGATATCGACGAGAGCCACCAGCCCGGCGAGTCCGCCGAGGCCCTGGTCAGGCGCCTGGCCGAAGAAAAGGCCCGCGCCCTGTCCGCCAGCCATCCACGACACCTGATCATCGGTTCGGACCAGGTCGCCGTGCTCGACGGGCGCATCATCGGCAAATCCCACACCTTCGACAAGGCCCGCGAGCAACTGCTGGCGGCCAGCGGCGCCAGTGTGACTTTCCTCACCGGCCTGGCCCTGCTCAACAGCCAGAGCGGCCGCTGCCAGGTCGACTGCGTACCGTTCACCGTGCATATGCGCCAGCTCGATCCGGAGCGCATCGAACGCTACCTGCGGGCCGAGCAGCCCTATGACTGCGCGGGCAGCTTCAAGGCGGAAGGATTGGGTGTCAGCCTGTTTCAACGTACAGAGGGGCCAGATGCCACCAGCCTGGTGGGCCTGCCGTTGATCCGACTGGTGGATATGCTGTTGGCCGAAGGGGTCGAGATTCCCTGAAGCGGGACGCGGAGCGTCCTGGGAGGCATTCCCACGCAGAGCGTGGGAACGATCAAACCTGTACGCGAAGAGGGCCTTGAACCTTGCGGCGCCCATCCGGACGCCATCGCTGGCAAGCCAGGCTCCTTACAGGGGCCTCGCAATCATCAACGCAGGGGCGGCCCCTGGAAGCCCATCCACATGGCCAACTGCTCGGCCACGCTGGCACCGAGCTTTTTCGAGAAGCGATCGAAAGGCGACTCCTGGACCGTGAAGTCCACCAGCTCCTTCTCGCCGATCACGTCACGGGCCACGGAACTGGCACTGCCCAGGCCATCGATCAGCCCCAGGGGCAAGGCCTGCTCACCAGACCAGACCAGACCAGAGAACAGCTCGGGATGCTCTTTATCCTTGAGACGATCACCACGCCCTTTCTTGACGCTGTCGATGAACTGGTTGTGAGTGGTGTCCAGCACGCTTTGCCAGAAGCGGGTTTCATCCGCCTTTTGTGGCTGGAACGGATCGAGGAACGCCTTGTGTTCACCCGAAGAGTAGGCACGACGCTCAACCCCCAGCTTCTCCATGGTGCCGACAAAACCGTAACCCGCCGCCGTCACGCCAATGGAGCCGACCAGACTGGCCTTGTCGGCGTAGATCTGGTCAGCCGCGCTGGCAATGTAGTAAGCCCCCGAGGCACCGAGATCGGAAATCACCGCATAGAGCTTGGTATCCGGGTGAAGGCCGCGCAGCCGGCGGATCTCGTCATAGACATAACCCGACTGCACCGGACTACCGCCCGGGCTGTTGATACGCAGGATGACCGCCTTGACCTTGGGATCCTTGAACGCCTCGCGCAGACTGCTGACGATATTGTCGGCGCTGGCCGACTCCTTGTCCGCGATCACCCCGCGCACCTCGATCAGGGCGGTGTAGTGCGCACCGCGACCGGCACTCTTTTCCATGTCCATCAGCGGCGAGAACATCAACAGCGCGACCAGCAGATAGGCGAAGGTCAGCAGCTTGAAGAAAATCCCCCAGCGCCGCGCCCGGCGCTGCTCCTGGACACCCGCCAGCAGGGTCTTCTCCAGCAGTTTCCAGCTTTTGTCGTCGCCGCCTTCGGCATTCGCCTTGGGCGGTGCACTCCATTCATCTGCCATGCGTGCTCACCCCAATAGACTCAATGGGCCTGGCGATTCAGCCAGGCATGCAATTCAGGAAAACCATCGATCGCCAAACGCGGCTCGAACACTCGCAACTCATCCAGCGACAAGGCGCCGTAGCCGACCGCCACGCTGTCCATGCCGGCATTGCGCGCCATCTGCAGGTCAAACGCCGAATCGCCGACCATCAGCGCCTGGGACGCCGGCACGCCACAGTAGGCAAGAATCTCTTCGAGCATCAACGGATGCGGCTTGCTCGCGGTTTCGTCGGCGGCCCGGGTGATATCGAAGTAATCCAGCCAGCCATGGGCCTTCAGCACCCGATCCAGCCCGCGACGGGCCTTGCCGGTCGCCACGGCCAACTGGTAGCCCGCGGCGCGAAACGCGTCCATGGACTCCACCACGCCCGGGAACAACGGCGAAGGCACGGCTTCCAGGGCAATATAACTGTCGGCGTAGTGCTGACGGAAAATGACCAGCTCTTCGTCGGAAATACTTGGATAGAGGGTACGGATCGCTTCCGGCAAGCCCAGGCCGATAATCCCCTTGACCGCCGGATCATCGCGCTTGGGCCAGCCGGCACGCTCGGCCGCCTCGCCCATCGCCTGGACAATCCGACCAATGGAATCGGCCAGGGTGCCGTCCCAATCGAAAATCAGCAGCTTGTAATCAGACCGCACTCAACCGCTCCACCGTCTTGGCCCACATTTCATCCACCGGCGCCTGCAACTTCAGCTCGCCGCCATCGGGCAACGGCACGGTCAGCATGTAGGCGTGCAGGAACAGGCGCTTGCCACCCAGGTCGCGAATCTCCTTGGTGAAAGCCTCCTCGCCGTACTTGCTGTCACCGGCGATGCAATGGCCGGCGTGCAAGGTGTGTACACGAATCTGGTGGGTCCGGCCGGTCACCGGCTTGGCCTCGACCATGGTGGCGAAGTCACCGAAGCGACGCAGTACCTTGAATACGGTCAGCGCCTCCTTGCCTTCTTCATTGACCTCGACCATGCGCTCGCCGGAACGCAGGTTGCTCTTGAGCAACGGCGCCCGCACCTGCTTCAGGGCGGTATCCCAGCGTCCGCGGACCAGGGCCATATAACGCTTGTCCACGCCATCGCCGCGCAACTGCTCGTGCAAATGGCGCAACATGCTGCGCTTCTTGGCGATCATCAGCAGGCCGGAAGTGTCACGGTCCAGTCGGTGCACCAGTTCCAGTTCCTTGGCGTCCGGGCGCAGCTGGCGAAATGCCTCGATCACGCCGAAATTCAGGCCGCTGCCGCCATGCACGGCAATACCGGCCGGCTTGTTGATCACGATCAGCGCCTTGTCTTCGAACACGATCGAGGCTTCCAGGCGCTGCAACAGGCCCTGGGCCAGCGGCACGGGCTCGTCGCGCTCGGGAACGCGCACGGGAGGCACTCGAACGACATCTCCGGCCTGCAGCTTGTACTCGGGCTTGATCCGCCCCTTGTTCACTCGCACTTCGCCTTTACGCAAGATGCGGTAGATCAAGGTCTTGGGCACGCCTTTGAGCCGGGCAAGAAGAAAGTTGTCGATGCGTTGGCCGGCATATTCCGGCAAGACCTCAAGCAGTTGGACGCCTGGGGTCGGGGGGGTAGTCGTCGTCATGCTGGGAATGATAACAATTTTTTATGGAATTGAAGCACTTAATCATTGCTGCTATAGTCGCGAACGCCGCCAAAAGCGGCCGGGCAGAGGAACAACGGCAAACAGCCGACCCTGACCAACGCAATTCATCAGGACGCGAGGCCGTCCTACGGGGCTTTCGCTACACATGGCAGGTTCGTGATTGTAACGAGCGCAGGTGACATGAGGCCTGAAGCGAGCCGGGAAACTGAGTAACCACTCGTCATCCCGAGCCGATATTCACGGCCAGTTCACAAAGTGCAGTCAGTCGCAGGACAAGCCCGAGCGAGAGTGCCGGAAACAACGCCTGATTAGCCATGATGCGTGAACTCCCCTTTCGGCGTTCACGGTAAATGCCAACCCGCTGCGGATTCTGCGCGCGGCAGCACCCGAATTATCAGGGATACGTGTAGGGTGGAGATGCACAACCGTCGGACTGTGTAGCATTAGGCTTGTTCAAGACGCTTCATATCGTCCACACCCGCGGTTGATTCCTCCTCCTGACTCAGTTTTGCTTAAGCGGTGCTTATGCCACCACAGCAAGCAGGAAGCGTCAGTCGCGACTTCGCCTGAAGGTCGAAATCTCGCTAGACACTGGAGTGGCCAACCACTCCTGACGCACCTGACACCGACCGTGAGAAGTCGTGTGTGCCGAACGCCGTTTCCGGCAGCCCGGAAACCGACGGTACTACATGAAAAGAATGCTGATTAACGCAACTCAACCCGAAGAGTTGCGTGTTGCACTGGTAGATGGCCAGCGCCTCTACGACCTGGACATTGAGTCCGGTGCACGCGAGCAGAAGAAGGCCAACATCTATAAAGGCCGGATTACTCGCATCGAACCAAGCCTCGAGGCTGCCTTTGTCGATTTCGGCTCTGAGCGCCATGGCTTCCTGCCGCTGAAAGAAATCTCCCGCGAATACTTCAAGAAGTCCCCCGAAGGCCGCGTCAACATCAAGGACGTCCTGAGCGAAGGCCAGGAAGTCATCGTCCAGGTCGAAAAAGAAGAACGTGGCAACAAGGGCGCCGCCCTGACCACCTTCATCAGCCTGGCCGGTCGTTACCTCGTCCTGATGCCGAACAACCCGCGTGCCGGCGGCATTTCCCGCCGCATCGAAGGCGAAGAGCGCAACGAACTGCGTGAAGCGCTGAACGGCCTGGTGGCACCTGCCGACATGGGCCTGATCGTGCGTACTGCCGGCCTGGGCCGCAGCAGCGAAGAAATGCAGTGGGACCTCGACTACCTGCTGCAACTCTGGACCGCGATCAAGGAAGCGTCCCTGGATCGTTCCGCGCCTTTCCTGATCTACCAGGAAAGCAACGTGATCATCCGCGCCATCCGCGACTACCTGCGCCAGGACATCGGCGAAGTGCTGATCGACAGCGTCGAAGCCCAGGACGAAGCCCTGACCTTCATCCGCCAGGTGATGCCGCAGTACGCCAGCAAGATCAAGCTGTACGAAGACAGCGTCCCGCTGTTCAACCGCTTCCAGATCGAAAGCCAGATCGAGACCGCCTTCCAGCGCGTCGTCGAACTGCCTTCCGGCGGTTCCATCGTGATCGATCCGACCGAAGCCCTGGTGTCCATCGACATCAACTCGGCGCGCGCCACCAAAGGCAGCGACATCGAAGAAACCGCGCTGCAGACCAACCTCGAAGCCGCTGAAGAAATCGCCCGCCAGTTGCGCCTGCGCGACATCGGCGGCCTGATCGTGATCGACTTCATCGACATGACCCCGGCCAAGAATCAGCGCGCCGTGGAAGAAAAAGTCCGCGAATGCCTGGAAGCCGACCGCGCCCGCGTACAAGTCGGCCGCATCTCGCGCTTCGGCCTGCTGGAAATGTCCCGTCAGCGCCTGCGTCCGTCCCTGGGCGAAAGCAGCGGCATCGTCTGCCCACGCTGCAACGGCACCGGCATCATCCGTGATGTCGAGTCGCTGTCCCTGGCGATCCTGCGCCTGATCGAAGAAGAAGCCCTGAAGGACCGCACCGCCGAAGTCCGCGCCCAGGTGCCGATCCCGGTCGCTGCGTTCCTGCTCAACGAAAAACGCAACTCGATCACCAAGATCGAACTGCGCACCCGTGCCCGCATCGTGATCCTGCCGAACGATCACCTCGAGACGCCGCACTTCGAAGTGCAACGCCTGCGCGATGACAGCCCGGAAGCCCACACCAACCAGTCCAGCTACGAAATCGCCGCTGCCGCTGCCGAAGTGGAAGAAGTCCAGCCGGCCGCCGCAACCCGCACCCTGGTTCGCCAGGAAGCCGCGGTCAAGACCGCTCCGGCCCGCGCCAATGCGCCCGTGCCGACCGAAGTGGTCGCCCCGGTGGTTGCCGCCCCGGCTCCGGTTGCCGAGCCAAGCCTGTTCAAGGGCCTGGTGAAGTCCCTGGTCAGCCTGTTCGCCACCAAGGAAGAGCCGGCCGCGCCGGTCGTGGTCGAGAAACCGGCCGCCGAGCGTCCTGCCCGTAACGAAGAGCGTCGCAACGGTCGTCAGCAGAGCCGCAACCGCAACGGTCGCCGCGATGAAGAACGCAAGCCGCGCGAAGAGCGTGCGCCACGTGAAGAACGCGCACCGCGCGAACCTCGCGAAGAGCGTGCGCCGCGTGAAGAACGTGTACCTCGCGAAGCCCGTGAAGAACGAGCCCCGCGTGAAGCCCGTGACGAAGCTCCGGCCGTAGCCCGCGAGGAACGTACACCGCGCGCTCCACGCGAAGAACGTGCACCGCGTGCCCCACGTGAAGATCGCAAGCCACGCGGCGAGCGTGAAGAGCGTGTACGTGAACTGCGTGAACCGCTGGATGCCACCCCGGCAGTCGGCGCTGTCGCCGGCGCCGCTGCTGCTGTTGTCGCTGAAGAACGTCCGGCCCGCGCCCCGCGTGAAGAGCGTCAGCCACGTGCTCCGCGTGAAGAACGCCAGCCACGCGCCGAACAGGCCGCTGAAGCGGGTGAAGAAGAGGAAGTGTTGCAGGGCGAAGAGCAACTGCAGGACGACGGCCAGGACAACGCCGAAGGTGGCGATCGTCCACGTCGTCGCTCCCGCGGCCAGCGTCGTCGCAGCAACCGTCGCGAGCGGCAGCGCGATGCCAACGGCAATGTGATCGAAGGCTCCGAAGAAGGCGGCGAAGGTAATCAGGGCGAAGCCAGCACTGATGACCTGGCTGCAGGCCTGGCCGTGACCGCCGCTGTCGCCAGCAGCGTGATCAGCGCCCCGGCTGAAGCCCAAGCGCAGCAGCAGGCTGAACGCGCCACCGCCGCTGTCGAGCAAACCCCGGCCGTCGAAGCGCCTGTGGTGGAAGCGACGACTCCGGTAGATGCGGTTGCCGCACCGGAAGTGGAAGTTGCTCCGGTAGTTGAAGCCGCACCGGTGATCGAAGCAGCGGCTGAACCCGCTGTTGCTGCCGAACTGCCAGTGTTCGTGGCGCCAGAGCCTGCGGTCGAAGCCCCTGTTATCGAAACGGCGGCTGTCGAAGCCCCCGTGGTTGAAGCAGCAGTAGTTGAAACCCCGGTCGTTGAAGCAGCCGTCGAGAAAGCACCGGAGCCCGCCCAGGAAGTCCAGGCGACCTTCGAATGGTCCGCTGAACCGGCCGTCGTCGAAGCGGCACCGGCGCCAGTCGCCGAGCCTGTGATTGCCGAACCGGTTGCCGCGGAGCCTGTCGTGGCTGCGCAACCAGAGCCGGCTCCGGTCGAGGCCCCAGTCGTTGCCGAAGTCGCCGCGCCAGTGGTTGAAGAAGCTCCGGCAGTGGTCGTGTCCAGCAACGGCCGCGCGCCGAACGACCCACGTGAAGTGCGTCGCCGCAAGCGTGAAGAAGAGGCCCGCAAGGCTGCCGAACTGGCTGGCGCAGCCGCCACACCTGCCGTGGAAGCGGTAGTGGTTGCTGAAGTGGTACAAGAAGCCGCTCCGGTGCCTGTTGTACACACTGAAAGCGAGCCGGCTGCGCCGACCATCGACGAGAACCTGCAATCCGTCGACGAAGTGATCGAGCACACGCCAAAAGCCCTGGAAGAAGCCCACGAGCCTAAACCCCTCGCCTGACTCCAGCGGTAACTGAAAAGCCCCGCCTGCAGCGATGCAGGCGGGGTTTTTTTATGGCGGTCACATCAGACTCAGATCGCTCCCACGCTCTGCGTGGGAATGCAGCCCGTGACGCTCCGCGTCACAAAGGCGGACGCGAAGCGTCCAGGGAGGCGTTACCACGCGGAGCGTAGGAGCGTAGGAGCGATCCAGCTATCTGGCTATCCGGTTCTGGTCAGATATCTGGGGTAGAGAAGGGAAATTCCAGGGCCGAAGGAAGATCGACATCCCAGGTGATCCCGGGGTCCTCGACCACTACCGGATGAACCCTGGCCGTCGCGAACAGGGGCTTGGCCCCACGGTCCCCGGACAAACCCCGCAACGCAGTCCCGAAACCGGCACCGAAACCCACCGGATGACCATATTCACCGGCAAGCACCGGCACGCGGATCAGATCGCCGGCCATGCCCTCCAGCACTCGTGCAAAAGTCTGCGGCAGGATAAACGGCATATCGCCCAGCACCACCAGCCAGCCCCCGGCACCAGCGGTTGCGGCAACTGCGGCGGCGATGCTGTCACCCATGCCGGCGGAATCCAGCAGCAGCACCCGACAGTCATGCACGCGCGCCAGACGAATCACCTCGGCACGATCCGGCGTGGTGACCACAATCCGTTCGCCAAGACCGTGAGGCAAGCTGCACAGCACCTGCTCCAGCACCGGACGAATCACCCCGTCACGGCCACGGCAAGGCGCCAGCAACTTATCCTGGTCAGCCCCCGCGACCTGCCGAAAGCGGCTGCCCTGCCCCGCTGCCAGGATAATCGCCGCGACCGGATCAGCCATTGATCGCAAGCTCCGGCTTCTTCTGCCGCAACTCCACGCCGTTCTTGATCGCGACGATCTCAGCCAGCAGCGACAAGGCAATCTCCGAAGGCGTGTGACTGCCGATATGCAAGCCGATCGGACCGTGCAGGCGGGCAATGGCCTCCGCGCTCAACCCCAGCGCCGCGAGATTGTCCCGACGCTTGCGGCTGTTGATCCGCGACCCCAGCGCGCCAATGTAGAAGGCCCTGGAATTCAATGCCGTGAGCAATGCCATGTCGTCCAGTCGCGGGTCATGGGTCAGGGCGACAATGGCCGTGCGTTCGTCGGTCTGGATATTCAACACGGCCTCATCGGGCATGCCCGGCACAAAGCGCCCGTGCCGTTCCTCCCAGCCATGGACGAACTCCTCCCGCGGATCGCAGATCAGTACCTCGAAATCCAGCAGCCGGGCCATTTCCGCCACATACCGCGACAACTGGCCGGCGCCGATCAACAGCAGGCGCCAGCGGGGGCCGTAGATGGCCCGCAAGACCTGGTCATCGAAAGTCAGGGCGTCGTGCTTGCCCGCCTCGTGCAAGGTCACCGCACCGCTGCTCAGGTCCAGTTCGCGAGCAACGACCTCATGGGCCTCGCAACGCTCCAGCAGTTGTGCAACCCAGGCAAAATCGTCGATCCGCTCCTCGGTCAGGCGCAGGGTCCCGCCACAGGGCAAGCCGAAACGCGCCGCCTCTTCGCGGGTCACGCCATAGGTCACCAGTTGCACGGGCGGCCCATCCTCGGGCAGGCGGCCATCGTACAGCCGGGCAATCAGGTCGTCTTCAATGCAGCCACCCGAGACCGAGCCGATCACCACGCCATCGCCGCGCAGGGCCAGCATCGCCCCCGGTTGCCGGGGCGCGCTGCCCCAGGTCTGGACCACGCTGTACAACACCACCCGCTGCCCGGCGCGGCGCCATTGCAGGACACTGCGCAGGACATTCAGATCGACACTGTCCATCAGGCCTTCGCCTTGTTCCAGCCTTGCAGCTGGTAACGTACCGGCAGGTTGCGGATGCGCTGGCCGGTGGCGGCGAAGATCGCATTGCACAGGGCCGGCGCGATCGGCGGTACGCCAGGTTCACCCACCCCGCCCAAAGGTACTTCTCCCGCTGGCGTGACCAGGTGCACCGCCACTTCCTTCGGCGCCAGGGACATGCGCGCCACTTCATACATATGGAAGTTGTCCTGCTGGACCTTGCCGTCCTTGAAACTGATTTCCCCCAGTACCGCATTGCCCAGGCCCATCACACAGGCACCCTCGAACTGCGAGCGGATCCGCTCCGGATTGATCTGCGGTCCGCAATCCACGGCGATATCGGCCTTGTGCACGATCAGCGTGCCATCCTCCTTGACCTCGACTTCGATGGCCGCCGCCACATAGGTGACAAAGCTGTAGTGCACCGCCAGGCCCAGCCCACGCCCCTTGGGCAGCTTGCGCCCCCAACCCGCCGCCTTGGCCGCGGTTTCCAGCACGCCACGCAAACGAGCGGTGTCGATCGGATAACGCTCGGGGGATTCGCCGTAGTTCCACTGGTCGCTCAGGGTATGCGGATCGATCTTGCGGTCCGGTCCCAACAGCTTGAGCTGATACGCCAACGGATCCTGCCCGGCCTTGTGGGCCAGTTCGTCGACAAAACTCTGGATGGCGAAACCATGGGGAATGTTCGACACCGAACGGTACCAGCCGACGCGGGTATGAACCTTCGCCTCAGGGTTCTCCAGGCGCACGTTGGGAATGTCGTAGGCCATGTTGGTGAAGCCCATGCCCAGTTCGAACGCCGCCTCATTGTTCATATTGGGCGCGAACAACGCCGTGATACTCGGCGCCACCGTGCGGTGCAGCCAGCCGGAAGGCGTACCGTCCTTGTTCAGGCTGGCACGCAGGTACTCCGCCGAGACGGTATGGAAATAGGAATAATGGATATCGTCCTCGCGGGTCCACTGCACCCGTACCGCCTGGCCCGGCATCTCCTTGGCCAGGATCGCCGCCTCGATGACATAGTCCGGCTTGGACTTGCGTCCGAATCCGCCGCCCAGCAGCGTGACATGGACCGTGACCTTGTCGAAGCCGATGCCCAGCCGCTCGGCAATCCGCTCACGGGTGACCTGCGGCGCCTGGGTCGGTGCCCAGGCTTCGCACTGGCCATCGTTGAAACGGGCGATGGCGACCATCGGCTCCATGGGTGATTGCGACAGGTGGGGCAAGTAGTAGCCGGCCTCGAAATGACTGGCGGCACGTTTCAGCGCTTCATCGACATTGCCGGTGTTGCGCACCACCTTGCCCGGCTTGCGTGACGAGGCCTCCAGCTCCTGGCGATAGGCAATGGAGTCATAGCTGACGTTATCACCATTGTCCCAGACGATACTCAGCGCCTCGCGCCCCTTGATCGCCGCCCAGGTATTGCTGGCGATCACCGCCACGCCACCCAATGGCTGGAATTCCGAAGGCAGCGGACGCGCTTCGATCTCCAGCACCTTGAGCACACCCGGCACCTTCAGCGCGGCGGCCGAGTCGAAGGACTTGACCTTGCCACCATACACCGGCGGACGCGCCACGGTGGCGTAGACCATGCCGTCGAAATGGATGTCGGCGCCATACAGGGCACGGCCATTGACGATATCGGCGCCATCGATGGCCCGCGTCGACTCCTTGCCGATGTAGCGAAACTCCGCCGGCTGCTTGAGCTTGAGACTGTCCCAGGACGGCACCGCCAGCGCGCCGGCAGCGGCGGCCAGGGCACCGTAGCCCAGTTCACGCCCGCTCGGGCTGTGGATAACCTTGTGCAACTGCGCATGGCATTCGCCCACCGGGACTTTCCACTGCTGCGCCGCCGCCTGTTCGAGCATGGTCCGCGCCGCCGCACCGCAACGCCGCATCGGCTCGTACCAATGGCGCATGCTGCGCGAGCCGTCGGTGTCCTGGTTGCCGAAGCGCACTTCGTCCGCCGGCGCCTGCCGTACCTTGACCAGCGCCCAGTCGGCTTCCAGTTCGTCGGCGACCACCATGCTCAAACTGGTGCGCACGCCCTGGCCCATCTCGGAGCGGTTGCAGGTCACTGTTACGCTGCCATCGGCGTCGATGCTGACGTAGACCTTGGGATCGTCGATCCAACCATTGGGCATGCCATCGGCGCCGTATTTTTTCTCACCCTCGGCAAAGGCCTCGGGCAAGCCCCAGGTCGCTGCCAGCACCAGGGCACCGGTGACCCCGACCCCCTTGAGAAAGCCGCGCCGGCTGAGGTTGCTCAGGGCGAAATCGTTCAGGGACTGGCTCATGCCTTGGCCTCCTGCAGGTGCGCGGCGGCATTGTGGATCGCCGTCTTGATGCGGTTGTAGGTACCGCATCGGCAGATATTGCCGACCATCGCTTCTTCGATCTGCTCGTCGCTGGGCTGGGGGTTGACCTTGAGCAGTGCCGTGGCGGACATGATCTGCCCGCCCTGGCAGAAGCCGCACTGCGCCACCCCGCCGTCCAGCCAGGCCTGCTGCACCGCCTGGCCGACCGGGTCGCTGTGCAGGCCGTCGATGGTGTTCACGCCCTTGCCCGCCACCGCACCGAGCGGAGTGATGCAGGAACGCGCCGGCAGGCCGTCGATGTGCACGGTGCAGGCACCGCACAGGCCCATGCCGCAGCCGAACTTGGTCCCGGTATAACCCGCCACGTCACGGATCGCCCACAGCAGCGGCATGTCCTCGGTAGCGTCCAGGGGATGGTCTTGACCATTGAGTTTCAGGGTAATCATGGGCACGCCCGCATTATTCAGGTCATGGGGGTCGAGCCATCTGCGCAGGCGCCGCACGGACGGCAGCAGATCGACTCAGGCTAATCGGCTCTTTCATGAAGTGAGTACTTCATCGGCCGTTCTTGAAAGCATTATTTACAGCGTTAACCGGCCAAGGGAAAGCCGTTTTCACAAAAAAGCCCTATGTAGTCTGACTACATAGGGCTTGGCATGGCAGCCATCAGCATAGCTTCAGTACAGGTTCGGTTCCATTTCCAGATCGACGGCAAAGCGCTCGGCGATATCGGCCTGGATCCGGCGGGCCAGGGCAAGCAACTGCAGGCCGCTGGCCGCGCCGTAGTTGACCAGCACCAGCGATTGCAAGCGGTGCACCCCGGCATCGCCTTCACGAAAGCCCTTCCAGCCGGCGGCCTCGATCAACCAGCCCGCCGCCAGCTTCACCTGGCCGTCAGCCTGTGGATAACCCACCAGCCCGGGATGCGCCTGCTTCAGTTCGGCGGCGTGGACCGCCGATACCAGCGGGTTCTTGAAGAAACTCCCGGCATTGCCGAGGACCGCCGGGTCGGGCAGCTTTTCGCTGCGGATACTGCAGATGGCCCGGCTGACATCGCTGGCGTTCGGCTGGCTGATGCCCTGCTCGCTCAGGCGCTCGGCCACCGGGCCGTAGCCCAGGTGCAGGTGCTCGACCCGGCTCAGGGCGAAGCGCACACGCAGGATCAACCAGCGTCCGGCGGCATGCTTGAACAGGCTGTCGCGATAACCGAACTGGCACTCTTCCAGGGAGAACTCGCGCAACTCGCCGGTCTGCCGGTCCAGGGCGGTCAGGCCGGCGAACACGTCCTTGATCTCGACCCCGTAGGCGCCGATGTTCTGCATCGGTGCCGCGCCGACGGTGCCGGGAATCAGGCTGAGGTTTTCCAGGCCGGACCAGCCCCGGGCCAGGGTCGACAGCACGAACGGATGCCAGGGTTCACCGGCCTGCGCTTCAATGACCACCCGTTCGCCGTCATCGCTCAGCAGGCGGATGCCACGGCTGCCCATGCGCAGCACCAGCGCCGGGACATCCGCCGTCAACAGCAGGTTGCTGCCACCGCCAATCACCAGCAGCGGCAGTTGCTGTTGCGCCGCATAAGCCAGGGCCTCGCGTACGTCATCGTCGCTGTGGGCCTCGGCGAACCACTGCGCGCGGACATCGACACCAAAGCTGTTATACGGCTTGAGGGAGACCCCGGCTTGCAGTTGCAGGCTCATAGACGCCCCTTGAGTTCGACGACCAGGCGGTCGCTGGCCTGTTCGATCAGGTCCAGCACCTGCTCGAACCCGTGCTCTTCGTCATAGTACGGATCCGGCACTTCCTCCACCGCACCGTCATAACGACGCAGGAACAGGTCCAGCTCGGCCTTGCCCTGGGCCGGTTGCAGCAGCTTGAGGTTGCGCAGGTTGCTCTGGTCCATGGCGAGAATCAGGTCGAAACGGTTGAAATCCGCCGCGCTGACCTGCCGCGCACGCTGCGCCGACAGGTCATAACCGCGCATCCGCGCGGCGCGCTGACTGCGACTGTCCGGCGCCTTGCCGACATGCCATTGGCCGGTGCCGGCGGAATCGACTTCGATATGCTCGGCCAGGCCGGCCTCGCGCAACTTGTGACGCAATACACCTTCGGCCGTGGGCGAGCGACAGATATTGCCCAGACAGACAAACAGAACCCGCATCAGGCCTCCAGCAAGCGACGAACGCGATCGAGATCCTGCTCTGTGTCGACACCGGTAGGCGGTGCCTCCAGGGCATCGGCCACATGGATGCGCACGCCATGCCACAAGGCACGCAACTGCTCCAGGCGCTCGGTGGTTTCCAGCCAGCACGGCCCCCAGCCGACAAAGTCATGCAGGAAGCCGGCGCGGTAGGCATAGATGCCGATATGCCGACGGAACGGCACGCCTTCGGGCATCAGCTCGCGGCCTTTGGCGAAGTCATCTCGGGCCCAGGGCAAGGTGGCGCGGCTGAAGGTCAGCGCCAGGCCGTTCATGTCGCTGACCACCTTGACCACATTCGGATTGAACAGAGTCTCGACGTCTTCGATCGGCTCGGCGAGGGTGGCCATGCGCGCTTCGGTATGCGCCGCCAGGTTGGCCGCGACCTGATCGATCACCATCGGCGGGATCAACGGCTCATCACCCTGGACATTCACCACGATGGCGTCCGGTGCCAGCCCCAGCAGGCTGGCGACTTCGGCCAGGCGGTCGGTACCGGACTCGTGGTCTTCGCGGGTCAGCAGCACTTCGGCGCCGAAGGCCTTGCAGGCCTCGACGATGCGCGCGTCATCCGTCGCCACCACCACCCGCTGGGCGCTACTTTTACAGGCCTGTTCCCAGGTGTGCTGGATCATCGGCTTGCCGGCGATCAGTTGCAGCGGCTTGGCCGGCAGGCGCGTGGAAGAAAAGCGCGCCGGAATTACGACGATGAACGGGGTGCTCATTTGTCCAGGCGCTCATCGGTGCTCAGGGTGCGGGCTTCGCTTTCGAGCATCACCGGGATGCCGTCGCGGATCGGGAACGCCAGGCCGGCGCCCTTGCTGATCAGCTCGGTCTTGTCGGCGCTGAGCTTGAGCGGACCCTTGCAGATCGGGCAGGCGAGGATATCGAGCAGTTTGGTGTCCATGAAGGATTCCCTGGATAAAAACGGGTTTAGGGCAAAAGACGATCGGGCAACAGGCGCAGCAACTGCGTGTCGAACCAGGCCGCGAAAGCCTCGGAAGGCACCGCGTCGACCGCCAGGTACCACCAGTCGGGGGCCGCGAACGCCCGGCACTTCACCGCGTCCTTTTCGGTCATGACCAGTGGCAGCGACGGCGTGAAACTCAGGGCCGCGGCGCTGTATTCGGCGTGATCGGCAAAGGCGTGGGGCACAGGCTGCCAGTGTAGCGTTTCGAGGGTGCCGAAGAAACGTTGCGGGTTGCCGATCCCGGCCACCGCGTGCAACGCCTGCCCGGGCGAAAAATGGTCGAGCGGCCGGCGTTCGCCGCTCAGCAGATTGACCAGGGCGGTCGGTCGCAGGTGGAAGGCGAATCCGTTGTCACCATCCTCGCTGGCCCCGTTGTACAGCAGCGCATCGACGCTTTGCAGGCGTTCGAGCGGCTCGCGCAACGGCCCGGCAGGCAGGCACCGGCCATTGCCCAGGCCACGGGCGGCATCGATCAGCACCAGTTCCAGGTCGCGGGCCAGGCGGTAATGCTGCAAGCCGTCATCGGAAAGGATCAGATCGAGGGTTTCGGTGGCCAGCAGGGCCTGCACCGCACGGCTGCGATCCGGGTCGATCATCAGCGGCACGTCGTTGCGCTGGACGATCAGCAACGGCTCGTCGCCGGCCACCGCCGCGCTCTGATCGGCGAGCACCCGCCACGGCAGGCTCGGCGGCTTGGCGCCATAACCCCGGCTGACCACGCCGACACGCAGGCCACGCTGCCGGCAATGCTCGATCAGCCAGAGAATCATCGGCGTCTTGCCGGTGCCGCCGACGGTGATATTGCCGACCACGATCAGCGGCACCGGTGGCTGGTAGATGGTGCCTTCACCGGCAACGAAACGCGCCCGCTTGCCATCGACCACCCGCCGATACAGCCACTCCAGCGGGCGCAGCAGAACCAGGGCCGGATGACCGCTGTACCAGGCGCGCGTCAGACGATCGGAAAGTGCCATCAGGGAGCCGGCGCCGCCTCGACGGTGGTCATGCGCAAATGGCTGAAGCCGAGCTTGCCGGCGGCGTCCATGGCAGTGATCACGGCCTGATGCTGGGTCTTGCCATCGGCGCTGATGGACAGCGGCAGGTTGGTATCGCCACCGGACTCTTTCCGCAGGGCTTCCATCAGGCTCGCCAGGTCATTTTTCGGCAACAACTGGTTGTTCACCGAGAACACCCCGTCGGCGCTGATGGCGATATCCAGTTGCTTGACCAACTGGTCTTCGGCCGGCGAGCCGCTGACCGCCTGCGGCAAGTCCACGCGCAACTGGGTTTCGCGGGTGAAGGTGGTGGTGACCACGAAAAACAGCAGCAGGACGAAGACCACGTCGATCAGCGACGCGAGGTTGATATCGATGGTTTCCCGGGGCTTGCGGCGGAATTTCACGCTCTGCCCTCGGGCATTTCCACATCACGGTCGCCCTGTACTACCTCGACCAGCTTGATCGCCTGCTGCTCCATGCCGACCACCAGCTCGTCGATCCGGCGTTGCAGGAAGCGGTGGAAGAACACCGCCGGAATCCCCACGATCAGGCCGGAAGCCGTGGTGATCAGGGCCTTGGAAATCCCCCCGGCGAGGACCGCCGCGTTGGTGGTCATGCCCGAGCCCATGAACGAACTGAAAATATCGATCATGCCCAGCACCGTGCCCAGCAGACCGAGCAGCGGCGACATGGCGGCAATGGTGCCGAGGGCATTGATATAGCGCTCCAGCTCATGAATCACCCGGGCGGCGGCTTCTTCGATGCACTCCTTCATGATCTCGCGACCGTGCTTGGAGTTCGCCAGGCCCGCCGCGAGAATCTCGCCCAGGGGGGAGTCGGCCCGAAGTTGCTTGAGTTTTTCCTTGTCCAGCTGCTTGTCCTTGATCCAGACCCAGACCTGCCCGAGCAGATGCTCCGGGGTCACGCGACTGGCGCGCAAGGTCCACAGCCGTTCGGCAATGATGCCCAAAGCCGCGATGGAACTCAGAATGATCGGCAACATCATCCAGCCGCCGGATTTGACCAATTCCCACACAGTGACAGTCCCCTCGAAAAAGTGCGCCACTCTAACATAGGGGTCGGTCTGGCCGAAGAACGTGATGTCGCATACCCCTGCACTTTAATAACCCAGGGTTATTTATTCGCCGGCGGCGGTACCCGCCAGAAACGCCGCTCCCCCCGCAGGAAGCTTGGCGCGCCGAAGGTTCCCAGTTGCAGACGCACGGCGCCCTGCTCCGCGCTGTCATGGATCGCCATGCCCATAGCCTGGTAGCGCGCCATGACCTGCGGATGCGGATGGCCGAACGCATTGCCATGCCCCCGTGAGATCAACACCGCCCGGGGCGCCAGGCGCTGGAGAAAAGCCAGCGAGGAAGAACTGCGGCTGCCGTGATGAGGCGCCTGCAGCCAGTCACTGGCGACAGCCAGCGGGCTCTCCAGGAAGGCCAACTCGGCCTGGATATCGATATCGCCGGTCAGCAACAGCCGCTCGCCATTCGCTTCGATCTGCAAGACGCAGGAACGCTGGTTGCTGTCCCGGGCACCCGGCCATTGCCAAAGGGCAAAGCTCACGCCGTCCCATTCCCAGCGTTCACCACTGGCACAGGGCTCGGCGAGCAGTTGCGCCGGCAAGCCCTCGGCATCGCCGCTGAGCACGCGGATCACCGGCAGGCCGCGCCGGACAGCAAGGGCCCCGCCAGCATGGTCGGCATCGGCGTGGCTGATCAACATCAGGTCGAGTTCGCGCACGCCCAACTTGCGCAGGGATGGCAACACCACGCGTTGGCCCAGGTCGAAATCACCGAAACGCGGCCCCGTGTCGTACAGCAGGTTGTGGTGTCGGGTACGCACCAGGATCGCCAGCCCCTGTCCGACATCCATCTGCCAGACTTCCGCCTGGCCTGCGGGCACCCGGTCTTGTGGTGCCAGTACCACCCATGCCGCCAGCGGCCAGCCCAGGGGCCGCAGCGGCACACCGGCGGGCAGCAACAATAGCAGGATGCCCAGGCTGCCCAGCAGCCAGGCCCACAGCGGGATGGCCTCCGGCAGCCAGGCCGGAACCCGTATAGCCACCTCGGCGAGCCCGAGGAACAGCAACTCCAGCAAACCACCGGCCAGCCACAACAAGGCTTCGCCACCCCAGGGCAATGGCAGCAACAAGGTACCGAGCAAGGCCAACGGCAATACCGCCAGGCTGATCCAGGGTACGGCGATCAGGTTGACCCACGGCCCGCTGAGGCTGACCGGCAGACCCAATACCAGCAGGAACGGCACCAGCCCGAGGGCAATGGTCCATTGCGCGCGGGTCCAGGTCTGCCAGATCCCCCAAGCCCCGAGACGCCCGCTGAAGGTGAAGATAAGCACCGCCACCGCGGCAAAGGACAGCCAGAAGCCGGGACGCAGGCTGGCCAGCGGATCGAACAGCAGCACCAGGTTCAGTGCCAGCAGCAAGGGCCAGGTTGCCCCCAGATGGCGATAACGCAGGCGCCACAGCAGCACCAGGCCGATCATCGCGCAGGCCCGCTGCACCGGCACGCCGAACCCCGCCAACAGGCCATAGCCCAGCGCAGCCGCGAAGGCCAGGCCACAGGCCCACGGCAGCCAGGGCCAGCGTTGCGGCCACAGGCCATAACGCGCCAGACCTGCAACCAGTGCATAGACCAGGGCGGCGAACAGCCCGATATGCTGCCCGGAAATCACCAGCAAGTGCACGGTCCCGGTGTCCTGCAACACGCGCCAGATCTCGGACGACAGCCCCGAACCATCGCCCAGCACCAGCGCCACCAGGGTCGCCGCCTGGCCCCGAGCTTCGACCTGGAGCATCCGCTGACGAATCCCATCGCGCCAGGAGCCCGTGGAGGGCAGGAGCAATTGCCCGTCCTTGACGGTCCCCGTGGCGCCGACCCGTTGTGCCAGCAGCCAGGCCTCACGGTCAAAACCATGGGGATTGAGCAGGCCCTGCGGTGACTTGAGCTTGACCGCCAGCCGCCAGCGCTCGCCACTGTTGACCGGCGGGCCGCCGTACCAGGCCAGGCGGATCCGCTGCGGCAGCGCCCCCCTACGAGCCGTCGCGTCCGCCAGTTCGAAACGCTGTACGGAATCACCAGCCTGCGGCAGGCCGACCACCCGCCCTTCGAGCCACAGCGTCTGACCATCGAGGTCCGGCACCAGGCGATCGGCCAATGCCCAGTGTGCCTGCAGGCAGGCCCAGCTGAAACCGAACAGGAACAAGGCGACGGGATAGCTGCGAAACGGCAACAACATCAGGCCGACCAGTGACAGCACCGGCAGCATTCCGACAGGCGGCAATTGCGGCAAAAACCGCAAAACCAGCAGGCCCGCCGCCAGCGCCAGCATCCCTGTGCGCATCCCCCACTCCTTGAACCGGTCCTCAGTTCTCGGAATAGCCCGGTTGCCCGGCCAGTGCTTTATTAATTGTCACAAAGTCTGAATTGGCCGTACGTAGAATCCGGGCATACTGCCCGCTTGAACCGACCGAGAAGCCTTATGCCGCGTCGCTTATTCAAACGCTACATGCCTGACCCCGACAGCATCCGGGAACACAAGCACTTACGATTTTTCGGCAAACTGCTTCACGATCCGAACCTCTGGCACCTCAATCGGCACTCGGTGGCCCGGGCCATGGCGGTCGGTCTGTTTGCCGCGTTGATGCCGATCCCGTTGCAGATGTTGCTGGCGGCATGCCTGGCGATTTCGGTGCGCGGCAATCTGCCGATTGCCGTCAGCCTGGTGTGGCTGACCAATCCGCTGACCATGCCGCCGATCTTCTACTGCACCTACCAGATCGGTGCCTGGATCATGGCGGTACCACCACGCAGCCTGCCGGACGAGCTGACCTGGGACTGGATCAGCGGCCAGTTGTCGACGCTGTGGCAGCCCTTTCTGCTGGGCTCGGTGATTCTCGGGCTGTTGCTGGCCGCATTGGGCTATTGCGTGACCATGGGTTACTGGCGGTGGTGGGTGGCGCGGCAGTGGAAGAGGCGTCGGGAACAACGCCGGAAGGGATAATCGCAGATCGTTCCTACGCTCCGCGTGGGAATGCAGCCGTGACGCTGTGCAAGCGGGCTTGCCCTCGAGGCTTTTGAAGCGGACGCGGAGCGTCCAGAGAGGCATTCCCACGCGGGAGCGTGGGAACGATCAGCACCGCGTGGGAACGATCAGCACCGCGTTGGGACGATCATCAGGCCAATGCTACTGACGCATGCCCCGGCCACTGACCAGCAGCCGCGTGCAACCGATATACAGGACAATCGTCGCCACCAGCATGAAGGTGATCGCCACGCTGATACGGATATCCGATACGCCGAGGATACCGTAGCGGAAGGCGTTGACCATGTGCAGCACCGGGTTGGCCAGCGACACGCTCTGCCAGAACGGTGGCAGCAAGGTGATCGAGTAGAACACCCCGCCCAGGTAGGTCAACGGCGTCAGCACGAAAGTCGGGATAATCGAGATATCGTCGAAGTTGCGTGCAAAAACCGCGTTGATAAAGCCCAGGAGCGAGAAAATCGTCGCCGTCAGCACCACCACCAGCACGGTAACACCCAGGTGATGGACCTGCAGGTGGGTGAAGAACAGCGACAGCAGGGTCACGATGATCCCCACCATCAGGCCGCGCAGCACACCACCGAGGGTGTAGCCGATCAGGATCGTGTGGGGCGAAACCGGCGAAACCATCAGTTCTTCGATGGAACGCTGGAACTTGCTGCCGAAGAAGCTCGAGACCACGTTGCCATAGGAGTTGGTGATCACCGACATCATGATCAGCCCGGGTACGATGTATTCCATATAGGTGAAACCACCCATATCACCGATCTGCCGGCCGATCAGGTTCCCGAAGATCACGAAGTACAGGACCATGGTGATGGCCGGGGGCAGCAGCGTCTGCGGCCAGATCCGGGTAAAACGCTTCACCTCGCGGTAAACGATGGTGTTGAGGGCGACCAGGTTGGGTTGCAGCTCCGAACTCATACCGCCACCTTCGACAGGTTTTTTTCCACCAGGGACACGAACAGCTCCTCGAGGCGATTGGTTTTGTTACGCAGGCTGAGGACTTCGATCTGCTGCGTGGCCAATTGGCTGAACAACGCGGTGATACCTACCGCCTTGTCGACCTGCACTTCCAGGGTATGGCTGTCGAGCAGCTTGCTCGGATAGCCGATCAACGCCGGCGCCACCGTCTGGGCATGCTTGAGGTCGAGCAGGAAGGTCTCGACATGCAACTGGCTGAGCAACTGGCGCATGCTGGTGTTTTCGACGATGGTGCCGTGGTCGATGATGCCGATATTACGGCACAGCTGCTCAGCCTCTTCCAGGTAGTGGGTGGTGAGGATGATGGTGATGCCTTTCTCGTTCAGCTCGGTGAGGAAGGTCCACATCGAACGGCGCAGCTCGATGTCCACCCCGGCCGTCGGTTCGTCGAGAATCAGCAGGCGCGGCTCGTGGACCAGGGCCCTGGCGATCATCAGCCGGCGCTTCATGCCGCCGGACAACGAACGCGACGGCACATCGCGCTTGTCCCACAGGCCCAGCTGGGTCAGGTACTGCTCGGCGCGTTCCTTGGCGATTTTCGCCGGAATGCCGTAGTAGCCCGCCTGGGTCACGACGATATCGAAGGTCTTCTCGAACTGGTTGAAGTTGAACTCCTGGGGCACCACGCCAATGCTGCGCTTGAGCGCCGCCGGAGATTTGTCCAGGTCGTTGCCAAAGATATTCACCGTGCCGCTGGTCTTGTTCACCAGGGTCGAGAGAATGCCGATGGTCGTGGATTTGCCGGCACCGTTGGGGCCGAGCAAGGCGAAAAAGTCACCTTCGGCGACATCCAGATCGATACCACTCAGGGCCTGGAAACCGTTGCCGTAGGTTTTGGTTAGCTGCCGGATGGACAGAGCGGAACTCATATCGGATTCATGCACCAAGAAGGGAAGAAAGTTCTAAATAAGGGCAAGCCTGTTCGAAAACAATAGCGGCGAGCCAGCACTATGGTGCTTGGCAGCGCCGCACAAGTACAGCAACCCGCGTTAATAGTGGGTATTAAGTCAACGCTGTCATGACCGCCCGCTGATAGGCCGGGCGTTGTTTCAGGCGCTCGAACCAGGCACTCAAATGGGGCAGCGACGGGCGTTCGATGGGCATTTCGAACCAGGCGTAGATAAAGCTGCCGAGGGGAATATCGCCCATGCCGATCTCGTTGCCGGACAGGTACGGCTGTTCGGCCAGTGCCTGATCGACCGTGGCCAGCAGTTCGCCGCAGGTTTTCAACGCAGCGTTGATGGCCGTCCAGTCCTGTTGCTCGACCGGTGTACGCAACACGCCCCAGAACACCCCGCGAAACGGCGTGGCAAAAGACGAGGTGGTCCAGTCCATCCATTTCTCGGCGGATGCCCGTGTTTGCGGGTCTGTGGGCGACCAGGCAGAGCCGCTGGCGTGCTTGCCTGTCAGATAACGGACGATGGTGTTGGACTCCCACAGGACAAAATCGCCGTCCTCGATCATCGGCACCAGGCCGTTGGGATTTTTCTCGCGGTACTGCGGGGTGCCAACGACCCCGAAGGCGCCACCGGCATCGATGGCCTCGTAGGACAGGCCCAGTTCTTCGGCAATCCACAGCGCCTTTCTGACATTCGACGAATTTTTCCGACCCCAGATCTTCAGCATGACGGCCTCTCGTTGGATAAATGCCGAGGCAGTCTACGCCCGATCAGCCACGACTCAAATCGTTGCGCATGTCCCCGCGCAGGGAAATCGCGTCGGGGGCGAACAGATGCGGATAACATTCGGCCAGGTGCCCGTAGAACAGCGGTTCGGGCACATCGGCAAACTGCCCGTGGTCGCGCAGGTACTCCATATGCCGCTGGCCACCCAGGGTGTAGGGGTGGAACACACTGTCGCTCAGGCCGTCGAACTCCAGCGGTATCACCCCGAAGGCTTCGCACAGCCCGCGGTCGAAGGCCGGCGTGGCCTTGACCCAGCGTCCGTCCAGATAGAACTCGGTGTAGCCGTGCATGGCGAACACCTCGCTCTTGAGCAACTCCAGCACCCGTGGCGTCGACAAGTGATTGCGCACATCGGCCAGGCCGATTCGCGCCGGGATCCCGCAATGCCGGGCGCTGGCGGCGAGCAAGGTGGCCTTGGGCACGCAATAGCTCTGCCCTACCGCCAGGGCGTGACTGCCGCGCAAGGTGTCCGGATTACGACTGAAGGCGTAGATGTTGTAGCGAATCTCGTCGCGCACCGCGTAATACAAGCGAATGGCCTGCTCCCGTGGATCGCCACCGGGCCCACGGCGACTTTCGGCGAACTCCACCACGGCCGGGTGGTCACTATCGATGAAGCGTCCTGGATTCAGATACTCGTGCATGACGGCAGTCTCCCTGGGAAGCCCCGAGTCTAGTCCTCGGTCCGGTGCGCCGATAACGACGATTCGGCCAAGTCACAGACCAACCGGGGTTTCCTGCAACAGTGCAAAGGCTTTGCCCGTTCAGGAATGACCGCCATCCAAATGATTTTTCCCACAGATTTAGACACACAGCTCTGACGCCCCGCCTAGCAGATGCCGACTAAGCTCTGGGGTGTTTTTGCCTTGTCTTCACGGAGGATTGAATATGTTGCTGTTGTGGATACTGGTTCTGCTGCTCGGCGCCGCCTACCTGGCGCACCGGCGCATCGCCCCGCTTCCTGCGCTTGGCGTGGTGGCCGTGTACCTCGTCGCACTGGATATTTCTGTCCATGGCCATGGCTGGCTGAAGCTGATCCTCTGGCTGATCCTCGCCGCCGTGGCCCTGCCGCTGTTACTGCCCGACCTGCGGCGCAGGTTCTTCAGCGCACCGCTGTTCGCCTGGTTCCAGAAAGTCCTGCCACCGATGTCGGAAACCGAGCGCGATGCCATCGACGCCGGTACCGTCTGGTGGGATGGCGAGCTGTTCAGCGGCCGGCCCGACTGGAAGAAGCTGCTGGCCTATCCCAAGGCGCAGTTGAGCGAAGAAGAACAGGCCTTTATCGACGGTCCGACCGAAGAGCTCTGTGCCATGGTCAGCGACTGGCAGATCGGCCAGGCCATGGACCTGCCGCCCGCCGCCTGGGAACACATCAAGCAGCACGGCTTCTTCGCCCTGATCATTCCCAAGGAGTTCGGCGGCAAGGGTTTTTCCGCCTATGCCCACTCCCAGGTGGCGATGAAGCTGGCGACCCGCAGCGGCGACCTCGCCTCCACCGTCATGGTCCCCAACTCCCTTGGTCCGGCGGAATTGCTGCTGCATTACGGCACAGACGAACAGCGCAATCATTACCTGCCGCGGCTGGCCCGTGGCGACGACATCCCGTGTTTTGCCCTGACCGGCCCGCTGGCCGGCTCCGATGCCGGCTCGATGCCGGACACCGGGGTGATCTGCAAGGGCGACTGGCAAGGCCAGGAAGTCCTCGGCCTGCGCCTGAACTGGGAAAAACGCTACATCACCCTCGGCCCGGTCGCGACCTTGCTCGGCCTGGCCTTCAAGGCCCATGACCCGGATCACCTGCTGGGCGAGGAAGAAGACCTGGGCATCAGCCTGGCGCTGATTCCCACCGATACCCCGGGTGTCGAGATCGGTCGTCGCCACCTGCCGCTGGGCGCCGCCTTCATGAACGGGCCGAACTCTGGCAAAGATGTGTTCATCCCCCTGGAATTCCTGATCGGCGGCCAGGAAATGCTCGGCAAAGGCTGGATGATGCTGATGAATTGCCTGTCGGTGGGCCGTTCGATTTCCCTGCCGGCGGTCGGCACCGGCGCGGCCAAGTTCACCAGCCTGGTCACCGGCCAGTACGCCCAGGTTCGCGAACAGTTCAATGTGCCGCTGTCGGCCTTCGAAGGGATCCAGGAAGCCCTGGCGCGAATCGGCGGCAATGCCTGGCTGATGGACAGCGCGCGGATGCTCACCGCCAATGCCGTGGACCTGGGGGAAAAACCCTCGGTATTGTCGGCGATCCTCAAGTACCACCTGACCGAACGTGGCCGCGAGTGCATCAGCCACGCCATGGACGTCCACGGCGGCAAGGGCATCATCATGGGGCCGAACAACTACCTGGGCCGCAGTTGGCAAGGCGCGCCGATCTTCATCACCGTCGAGGGGGCGAATATCCTCTCGCGCAACCTGATGATCTTCGGCCAGGGCGCCATCCGCTGCCACCCGTTCGTGCTCAAGGAAATGGCCCTGGCCGGACGCGAAGATCACGACCAGGCACTGCTGGAGTTCGACGGCCTGCTGCTCAGGCATATCGGTTTTGCCGTGAGCAACGCCGCCAGCACCCTGGTGCTGAACCTCGGGCTCGGCCACTTCGAGCCGGCGCCGGGTAACCGCCTCAGCCAGGGCTATTTCCGCGCACTGAATCGCCAGGCGGCGGCCTTCGCCCTGCTGGCGGACCTGAGCATGATGCTGCTCGGCGGCGAACTTAAACGCCGCGAGCGCTTGTCGGCCCGCCTGGGCGATGTGCTCAGCCATCTGTACCTGGCCTCGGCGGCGCTCAAGCGTTACCACGACCTGGATTCGCCCGAGTACCTGGATCCGCTGTTAACCTGGGCCATGGAAGAAAGCCTCGGCCATTCCGAGCGGGCACTGGACGAACTGCTGCGCAACTTCCCCAGCCGGCTGTTCGGCTGCCTGTTGCGGGTCATCGTGTTCCCGTTCGGCCGTCGCCATACCGGGCCATCGGATGCCCTGGATGCCGCGGTCGCCGCGGTACTGGGCCGGGCCAAGGGCGATCCGGCCCTGGAAGCCGTGCTCGCCGGCTGTTATCGCCCGCAATCGGCGGACGATCCGGTCGGCGCCTTGCAACAGGCCTGTGACCTGCTGGGCGCCAGTCATGAACTGCAGAAAAAGCTGCACAGCGGGCTCAAAGGAGGCCAGGTCAAGCCGGCGGCCGGCGAATCGGCCATCGATGCGGCCCTGGAAGCCGGGGTACTGCAACCGGCCGAGGCCGAAACCCTGCGCAAGGCCGAAGCCGCACGGCGCCAGGTCATCGATGTGGATGATTTCAGCAAGGAAGAGCTGAGCCAGAGCACCGGCAAGGTTCGCTAGCGGGACAACACGGGCGCGGGGCCTTATACTCTCGCGCCTGTTTTACTCTTGAGGCCCCTTGTCATGTCCAACGTCGTTGCCGATCACCTGGTCCTGCTCGACCACCTGCGCAGCATTCTGGTTGCCGTCGGCGAAGCCGAACAGGTCCCCGAAGAAAGCCACGCGCTGTTCCTGGAGCGTTTCGACGAGCTGCGTGCGCAACTGCCGGTCGAGCCCATAGAAAGCCAGTACCTGGGCCAGGACCTGCTGTGCCAGGTGATCCAGCGTTATCCACAGATCGCCCATCTGGTCCCGCGCGACCTGCTGTGGTTCTTTGGCGGCGATTGCCTGCACTACATGCCGGACGAAGAGCTGGAGCTGTACCAGGCGCTGGAAGAACGTCGCTACGAAGCCGAACAGAACGACGAACCGTTCGACTGGAACCAGGAAAAGCAGCTGCTGGCCCTGTCCAACCAGGACAGCAAGCACTGATGCCGAGCATCACCCGCCCCCTGTGGGAGCGGGCTTGCCCGCGAAGAACGATAACGCGCATCACCTGAAAGACCTCGGAACGCCCTTCGGGGGCAAGCCCCCCTCCCACGGGTTCTTCCGCGCCGCAGTGTCCAGGCCCTGTCCCTCAAGGCCTAAGGCGACATTGATCCCTGCGTCGATTTCAACGTCGGCTCCCGCGCCAGGCACTCCACCAGATAGTCGATGAACACCCGCAACTTCGGTGACAGATAGGGCGTTGGCGTATACAGCAGCCACAGGCCGCCGTGGTACGAAGCCAGGAACGTCCACGCCGGCAGCACCTGCACGATCAGCCCCTGCTCCAGTGCATGCCGCGCCGTGAAGTACGGCAGGCTGCCAATGCCGATATGCTGCAATACCGCATCCAGCCGCACGCCGGTGTGATTGGCCGCATAGCGCCCGCGTACCCCGACCGTGACCGACTTGCCGCCCCGGCGGAATTTCCAGCGTGCATCGTTGGGCGTATCCCCCAGGTAGATGCAACTGTGCTCCAGCAGGTCATGGGGGTGCTGCGGCGTGCCATGCTCGGCCAGGTACTGCGGGGTCGCGCAGAGCAAATGCTCGATGGGCATCAACTGGCGTCCCACCAGGCCGACCGGCGGATGATCGGTGATACGCAGGATCAGGTCGACATTGTCCTCGATCAGATCCACCGGCCGGTCTTCGAGGATCATCTGCACATCCACCTGTGGATAACGTCGCAGGAACTCCGGCATGTGCGGATGCACGACGAAGCGTCCCACCGCCTTCGGCACGCTCACCCGCACCAGGCCCTGCGCCTCATGGGTGTACTGGCCGCTGATCTCCATGACCGAACGGGCCGCACTGACCATGTCGCGGCAACGCTTGAAGGTCTCCTCGCCGCTGTCGCTCAGGCGCAATCTGCGTGTGGTGCGCTGCAACAAGCGGGTTGCCAGAGCCTTTTCCAGGCGGGAAATCGAACGACTGACGGCCGAAGGCGAAGAGCCGAGCTGCCGGGCCGCCTCGGAGAAGCTGCCGGTCTCGACCACCTTGACGAAAATCGCCATTTCGCTGAGCAGGGCCAGAGGTGGATTTATGCTCATGATGCACAGGTCCATTGAGATTTGACCGGATTATCACATGTCCCGGCCATTTTTATACTGGTCGCCGACAAACCTGATCACGGTCTGTACCACGCCCCCCTGTCGAGGAAACCCTCATGTATTCCCAGTATCTCCACGAATTCATCGCCCTGGCGACCATCCACTTTCTTGCCGTGGTCGCCCCCGGCCCGGACTTCGCCGTGACCATTCGCCAGAGCGTGCGGTTTGGCAGGATGGTCGGCCTGTTCACCGCCATCGGCATTGGCGCGGGCATCTCGGTGCATGTGCTGTACACCTTGCTCGGTGTCGGCACGTTGATGAACAGCGCACCCTGGTTGCTGAACGTCGCCAAGGTCATCGGTGCCGGCTATATCCTTTACCTGGGGATCAATCTGCTCAGGAGCAAACCACAGGGAGCACGGACGGATATCGCCGCACCACAGCCAGACAACGCGCCACGGCAAGGTTTGCCGAAAGCCTTCACCACCGGCTTCCTGACCAACGCCACCAATCCCAAGGCCACCCTGTTCTTCCTGGCGATCTTCACCACGGTGGTCAGCGCCTCGACGCCGCTGAAGATCCAGGCTTTGTACGGCCTGTGGATGTGCAGCATCAATGCCCTGTGGTTCATCCTGGTCAGCCTGCTGTTTTCCAGCGAACGGGTACGCCAGGCGTTTCTGAAGATGGGGCACTGGTTTGAACGCAGCATGGGCGTGGTGCTGATTCTGTTTGCCGGGCGGTTGATGCTTTCTTTATAGTCCGGGGGTGTTTCTGTCTGATTGATCAGATATTCCCCACCAACAGCCTGCAAAGGAATGCGTCCTGCAATGAATTTCGCCCTCAAACACCTGGCCACCACCACATTGATGCTGGCCAGTCTTTCGTCGTTCGCCGTACACGCAGCAGCCAATATCACCCCACAACAGAGCGCGGCCATCCTCAAGACCTTCAGTGACAACTCGGTCACGGATTTCCGCCAGTTCCTCGGCAACCTGGGCAAGAGCGATCTGGCCAAGACCGACAAACTCGGCCCGGCGATCAATGCCTTCCTCGACAACAAGAGCCTGTCCGTCGACCAGCAGAACGAGATCCATCGCCTGCTCGGCATTTACGCACGAGTGAAATACGGCAGCGCCGCCACCGAAACCCTGCGTGAACTGGTGGAGATCCCGACCTTCAACGTCGACGGTGTTGCCCAGCACGACAACCCGGAATTCATCAAGATCGCCGACAAGATCAAGAGCCTTGCCCAGGCCTTCAACCTGAACTTTCGCAACATCGACAACCGCGTCTACGAGATCTCCCTCGAAGGCACCGGCGATGAAGTCGTCGGTATCCACGCTCACGCCGACGTGGTGCCGGTAACACCGGAAAACTGGGTACTGAAGGACGGCACCAAGCTCGATCCGTTCAAGGTCACCCTGATCGGCGACCGTATGTATGGCCGTGGTACCGAGGATGACAAGAACGGCATCGTCGTCGCGCTCTACGCCATGAAGGTCATCAAGGAAGAAAAGCTGCCGCTGGCGCGCAATTTCAAGCTGCTGGTGGACACCACCGAGGAAACCAGCGGCGACGCCATCCCTTATTACTTCGAGCACAACCCGACGCCCACCTATAACCTGGCGCTGGATGGCGGCTACCCGGTGGTGATTGCCGAGAAAGGCTACGGCACCGTGATGGCCAGCTTTGCCCGACGCGAGGCACAGGGCAAGGGCGCGGAAATCACCGCGATGACCGGCGGCATGGCGACCAACCAGATTCCATCGACGTCCGTCGCCACCCTGGTGACCGACAAGCCCGCCGAACTGGCTGCCAGCCTGCAGAAAGCCGGTGCGGGGTATGCCAAGCGCCACGGCGGCAACTTCGAAGTGAGCGCCAAGGTCGTCGGCAAGGACGTCGCGCTGACGGTCACCGGCGTTTCCGCCCACTCCTCCGAGCCCGAGTCCGGGGTCAACCCGGTGGTGCGGATGCTCGATTTCATCAATGGCCTCGATGGCAAAGTTGCGCTCAAGCACAACCAGATCACCGACGCCGCCCGCTATGCCGCCGACAACTGGGGCCTGGATTATCTGGGCAGCAAGCTGGGCGTGGGCTTCTCCGATGCCTTCATGGGACCGCTGACCGCTTCCCTGACGTATGTCGGCCAGGATGACAAGGTCTTCAAGCTCGCGGTCAACCTGCGGGTGCCGAAGGGCAAGTCGCCCGAACTGCTCAAGTCCGAAATCACCGGCAAGCTGGACGCCTGGAGCAAGAAGACCCGGGTTGCCGTGACGCTTGATACCAAAATCGCCGAACCGATGTACCGCAACCCCGAAGGTGAGTGGGTCAAGGCCTTGCTGGCCGTGGCAAGCGAAAACCTGGGCATGCCTCACAAGTTCGGCACCTCCGCCGGCGCCACGTCCGTCCATGAACTGCCCAACGGCGTGCAATTCGGCCTGGCCCGGCCCGAGGTCAAGTACACCGGCCACACCGACAACGAGTTCAAGACCGTGGAGCAGTTCCTGCTGGACCTGCAGATCGTCACCGAGATGATGGGGCGGATCGGGCAGTTGCCGAAGCTCTGATCGTGTTCAGGACCCGCCGTTGCGGCGGGTCCACTGGCGTGAGCCACCATGAAATCGAATAGTAGCGGATAAAGTCACACACAAACAAAAACGCCGCTCATCACTGAGCGGCGTTTTCATTGAATTTGGAGCGGGAAACGAGACTCGAACTCGCGACCCCGACCTTGGCAAGGTCGTGCTCTACCAACTGAGCTATTCCCGCAAATGGCGTCCCCTAGGGGACTCGAACCCCTGTTACCGCCGTGAAAGGGCGGTGTCCTAGGCCACTAGACGAAGGGGACACGCTACCCGGAACACATGGTGTGTGTTTCGGTGTCCAGCACCACATCCGAAGATCTGATCCTGATTTCACTCAGCCCCGCCCGAAGGCAAGACCGTTTAAAATTGGAGCGGGAAACGAGACTCGAACTCGCGACCCCGACCTTGGCAAGGTCGTGCTCTACCAACTGAGCTATTCCCGCATTGGCGTCCCCTAGGGGACTCGAACCCCTGTTACCGCCGTGAAAGGGCGGTGTCCTAGGCCACTAGACGAAGGGGACACGCTACAACATTCACTCCCTGCCGCGTTTCGCTGTGTGCTTTACGCTGCAAGTGGCGCGCATTCTATGGATGGATCGAAGGGTCGTCAACCCCCAACTATAAATTTATTTAAATCAATGACTTCGCCCTGCTTTGCGGCCCTTTCGAGGCTTCCCTCGCGTCCGACGATTGGCGCCTATATTCTGGCACTCGACAAGGCGCTATAGTCCACCTGCGCAAATAGTGGCAATGTGCACCTATCTATAGAGAGGCGCTCTGGCACCGTGCTACACGTCGATCAACGCTATCAGCGACAACGCCAAGCCACTACACTCGCTCGCATTCCACCTTGAAGAGGTCTTAACGGTGACACCACTCATGATCACCCTGCTGGTAGCAGCCGGGATCTTTCTCTTGATCGCCATTGGCTTCCTCAACCATATGGCCGAGAACAACAAGCTGGAAAAGGCTCGCCTCAAGGTTGAACTCAAGGATCGCCTGCGTCGTTGCGGCGAAATCACCGAGACCTTTCCCGGTCAGTACATGAACGCCGCGCTCAAGCTGCTGCTGACGCGCCTGGAACTCAACGTCAATCAACGACTGCTGAACATGAGCAAGACCGATGCCGTGCTCAAGTCGCGCATCGCCGAACTCAACGGCCTGGTCAACCAGGGCGAATCGATCCCGGTCAACAACCCGCCCAGCCCGATCCAGACCGAAGCCAAGGCCAAGGACGTGCGTTTCCTGCTCGAAGCCCTGCACGGCCAGATCACCCGCGCGGCCCAGGATGGTTTCCTGCAGCCCACCGAAGCCAAGCACTGGATCCGCGAAGTGCGGCATATCCTGGTCCTGCTGCACATCGAGTTCTTCAACAACCTCGGCCAGCATGCCTTGCAACAGAACCAGCCAGGGCAGGCGCGCCTGGCGTTCGAACGCGGCGTGCAATACCTGCGCAAGCAACCGGAGCCGGCGGTCTATACCGAGCAACTGCTGTTCCTGGAGAAACTCCTGGCGCGGGCCAACGCCATGGTCCTGGCAACCACCCAGCCGGCCGAAGATGACGTCAACGAACTGACCCAGGGCCTCAAGGATGTGGAAGCCGACGCCGACTGGAAGAAGAAGGCGATCTACGACTGATTGCAGCGGACACGCCCTTCAGGCCGACAGCGCCCATGCGCACGCCATCGCCGGCAAGCCGGCTCCCACATAAGCAGCGGGCATAAAAAAACGGACACGCCATGGCGTGTCCGTTTTTCGTTGTGCCTCGGGAAAGGCGCTTACAGGGCACCTTGCCCGAACGACATCAGGCTACCGGATTGATCGGTTTTTCCGGGTACCAGACGTCCAGCAGCGGGCTGACTTCAGCCGAGCTCAGTTCGCTGCGGGCCTTGAGCCAGCCTTCGACAGCAGCACGTTGCTCTTCGGACACCGAGCCACGCTTGATCAGGCAGACCAGACCGTAGTCATCACCGCCGACATAACCCAGACCATTGGCTTCCATTGCTTCTTTCAGGAAAGCCTCGAGGAAAGCGTCGATAGCCTCTTCACTCAGGTCTTCTTTGAAATCCAGGTTCAGCTCGAAACCCAACTCCTGAAATTCATCAACGCACAATTTTTTGCGCAGACGCTGGGAACGGTTAGTCGCCATGAAACAATCCTCAAAAGTAATAACGGGCGGCACTTTAGCAGTTTGAGGCTGCAATTGCCCGAGTCTCTGGGCGCAGCCGGTCGATCGGGCGCAAAAAATTGAAATGCCGTCCCACCGGCAAGGCCCCAGTAGCGCCCGCTTGGGGCATAATGCCGACACTTTCATGACCATTGAGGGTTTTTTGTCCATATGCCCTCGTATTTTTCCCCTCGGCTGTAGGGTCTTATTTTATATGATCAAATCTTTGCGCCCTTTCGTACTCGCCAGTCTCCTTCTTCCCCTGGCACTTCCCGTTTCCGCCGCTCCGGTCAACACCACCCTCTCTCCCAAGGTCCAGCAGGCAATCAAGGCCAGCAAGCTGCAGAACGATGCCCTGTCGCTGGTCATGCTGCCGCTCAACGGTCCGGGTACACCGACGATGTTCAATGCCGATGTGTCGGTCAACCCGGCCTCGACCATGAAGCTGATCACCACCTACGCCGCCCTGGAAATGCTCGGGCCGAATCACCAGTGGAAAACCGAGTTCTACACCGACGGCACCCTGAGCAACGGCATCCTGCAGGGCAACCTGTACCTCAAGGGCGGTGGCGACCCCAAGCTGAACATGGAAAAGCTCTGGCTGCTGATGCGCGACCTGCGGGCCAATGGCGTGACCCAGGTGACCGGCGACCTGGTACTCGACCGCAGCTTCTTCGTGCAACCGCAGTTACCGGAGTTCAACGATGACGGCAATGACGAAAACAAGCCGTTCCTGGTCAAGCCCGATGCGCTGATGGTCAATCTCAAGGCCCTGCGTTTTGTCGCCCGCAACGATTCGGGCAAGGTGCTGGTGTCGGTCGAGCCGCCGATCGCCAATATCCGCATCGACAACCAGGTCAAGGTGGTCAATGCCAAGCAATGCGCCGGCGACGTGCGCTACAACCCGGTGACCCAGGCCGACGGTTCGACCATCGTCACGGTCAGCGGCCAACTGGCCGAGGGCTGCAGCTCGCAGACCTATCTTTCGCTGCTCGACCATCCGACCTACACCGCCGGCGCCGTACGCGCCATCTGGCAGGAACTGGGCGGCAGCATCCACGGCAAGGACCGCCAGGACGCGGTACCCAAGGGCGCCAAGCTGCTGGCCCGGGCGTTCTCGCCAGACCTGACGGAAATCATCCGCGACATCAACAAGTACAGTAACAACACCATGGCCCAGCAACTGTTCCTCAGCCTGGGCGCGAAGTTCCGCAATGATGCCGACGGCGACGATGCCAAGGCCGCGCAACGGGTCGTGCGCCAGTGGCTGGCGCAGAAAGGCATCACCGCACCGCACCTGGTGATGGAGAACGGTTCCGGCCTGTCGCGTGCCGAACGGGTCAGCGCCCGGGAGATGGCGAGCATGCTGCAGGCAGCCTGGAAAAGCCCCTACGCCGCGGAGTTCATCAGTTCAATGCCGATCACCGGCATGGACGGCACCATGCGCAAGCGCCTGAAACATACGGCGATGTCGGGTGAGGCACATATCAAGACCGGCACCCTGAACACCGTGCGGGCGATTGCCGGCTTCAGCCGCGACAGCAACGGCACGACCTGGGCGGTGGTGGCCATCCTCAACGATCCGAAGCCATGGGGCGCCTCGTCGATACTGGATCAGGTATTGCTGGACCTGTATCGCCAGCCGCGACCGGCCGATTCGGACGAGTAACCTGCACAAGCCATGTGTAAAAGGCAGGTTTATGTGGGAGCGGGCTTGCCCGCGAAGAGGCCGGTAGATTCGCCACACGCCTTGTGGCAGGAACACTGCCTTCGGGGGCAAGCCCCCTCCCACGCAAACTCCACTCCCACAGCTTTTGCTTCGGTCAGAAACCGTTCGACCTGCCTCAGTCGAGCTCCGCCATCACCCGGTCCCGCCCCTTCTGCTTGGCCGAGTACACGCCCGAATCCGCCCGCAGCAAGAGCGCATCCGCCCCCTCCTCCGCGCGCCAGCTGGCAATCCCGAAGCTTGCCGTGACCCGCCCGACGCCGTCGAACGGCATATTGCGCAGCCCATGCCACAGCTCCAACGCCAGGCTGCAGGCCTGTTCGGCGTCAGTGTCGGGGCACAACACCATGAACTCCTCGCCGCCCAGGCGACAGAAGACATCGGTGCGACGCAAACGATGGCTGACCCGCACGCACAATTCCTTGAGTACCCGATCGCCTTCGGCGTGGCCGTACTGATCGTTGATGCGCTTGAAGTGATCGATATCGAGCATGATCACCGCCAGGCTGCCAGGCCCGCGCTGGGCCCGTGCCAGCTCGGTCTTGAGCCGCTCCTGGAAATAACGCCGGTTGTAGATACCGGTCAGCGAGTCGGTGACCGACAGCGCGCGCAGCTCCTCCTCGACCCGCTTGAGATCGGAGATATCGGAAAGATAGCCGTGCCAGAGTATCTCGCCGCTGGGCAGGCGCTCCGGCGTGGCCTCGCCGCGCAACCAGCGCAGGCCGCGCACCGGCAGGATCACGCGAAACTCTTCGCGCCAGGGGCTGAGTCGCTCGGCCGACACCTCGATGGAGGCACGCAGCGGCCCCAGGTCATCCGGATGAACCCGTTCGAATGCCGGCTCGGCATTCTCCTGCAGACGCCGGGTATCGACTTCAAAAATATCCCCCGTACCGGCGCTCGCATAGACAAAATGCGCACCGCCGTCGAGGTTGAGCTTGTACTGGTAGATACCGCCGGGCACGTTCGCGCCAAGCTTTTCCAGCAAGCGGTCGCGTACCTGCAACTGCGAGGTGCGCTGCTCCACCAGCTTGAGGGCACGCTGGCGCTGGCTGACGAGGTTGTACAGCAGGGCACTGAGCAACACGCTCAGCAGTCCGCCGAGCACAGCCAGGCTGGCCTCCGAGGAATGATTGGCCTGGATGAAGGCATCGCTGGGCCGGATGTCCACCTGATAGTCGTGGTCGGCCAGGCGCAACAGGCGAATCGCCGCCAATGAGTTTTCAACCGGCAGATTGAGTGACTCGTACAGCACTTCGTGCTCGCCCTCCGTCGACAGATCGAGGATGCGCACCGACAGGTTGTCGTGGTTCTGTTCCGGCAAGCCGTCGGCCACCAACTGACGCATGCTGATCACCGCCATCACGTAGCCATAGGGCGACGGCCGGGGCTGCTCGACACTCACAGCCAGGGTGACCGGCGCCACCAGCAGCACACCGCGGGCATAGGCCGGTTCGACCCCCACCAGGTTCAGTGGTTGCGAGATCGCCATGGCGCCCGAGTCGCGGGCACGCTCGAGGGTCGAACGGCGCAAGGGCTGTGCCAGCAAGTCGTAGCCCAGCGGCGAACCCAGGGCACTCTGCGTCTCGCTGTACAACACCGGCACATACTCGTCACGCACCGCGGCCAGTTGCAGGTGGCCTTCGGCGTTGAGTTCACGAATGGAAAAATCGCTGATGCCCAGGGCCCGTGCCTGCTGCTCGAACGGCTCGCGCTCGCTGCCCTTGACCCTCGGCGCCCAGGCATAGGCCTGGGTCCGCAGCAGCAACGGCCTGGCGTAACCTTCGAACTCCTGGCGAGTCACCGAATCGGAATTGACGAAAAACCGCCGCAGGCTGTCGAGCCGCTGCGCCTGGTCGTCGAAGCGCTCCTCGATACGGCTGAAGCGTTCACTGGCCAACAGTTCGAAACGCTGCTGCAACTGACGCTGATTGAGGTCACGTGTCGCCACGGACAGCAGCAGAGTGAGCAATCCCCCCGCCACCAGGACCAGTACCGCAACCAGCCACGCAGAGACATCCTCACTGATAAAGCCAAGAATCTTGGGGCGTACGGCATGCGACGACATAGGCGACAACTCATCACGCCGGCGTGTTTTACATCACATTGGCTTTGACTGAGTTATAGCTATTCGCCAGTAGATTAGCCAGCGCAAAAGCCCCCGAGCCTATAAAAATCAAGACTCTGGGGCTTGCTCATGGCTTAGCGGGCGGTGATCTTCCAGGCCCGGTGGATCTTGGTGTTGCGGGCAAAGTCCGGGTCCAGGGTCTGGGTGCTGATTTCCTCGACGGCGTAGCGTGCCACCAGGTTGTCTTCCAACTGGAACTTGCGGAAGTTGTTGGAGAAATACAGCACGCCGCCGGGTGCCAGGCGAGCCATGGCCAGGTCGAGCAGTTGCACATGATCACGCTGGACGTCGAACACGCCCTCCATGCGCTTGGAATTGGAGAAGGTCGGCGGATCGATGAAAATCAGGTCGAACTCGTCGCGACAGCCTTCCAGCCAGGTCATCACGTCGCCCTGCTCCAGGCGGTTCTTGTCGGAGAAGCCGTTCAGCGACAGGTTGCGCCGGGCCCAGTCGAGGTAGGTCTTCGACAGGTCAACGCTGGTGGTCGTCCGTGCCCCGCCCTTGGCCGCATGCACGCTGGCAGTCGCGGTGTAGCAATACAGATTGAGGAAACGCTTGCCGGCGGCCTCCTTCTGGATCCGCATGCGCATCGGCCGGTGGTCGAGGAACAGCCCGGTATCGAGGTAGTCGGTCAAGTTGACCAGCAGCTTCACCCCGCCTTCGCTGACTTCGGTGAACTTGCCCTGCGCACTCTGGCGTTCGTACTGCTTGGTCCCGCTCTGGCGCTCACGGCGCTTGATGATCACCCGGCTCTTGTCGACGTTGAGTGCCTGGGGAATCGCGGCCAGGGCATCGAACAGGCGGGCCTGGGCCTTCTCCGGATCGATGGATTTCGGCGCGGCGTATTCCTGGACGTGTACCCAGTCGTGGTACAGATCGATGGCCAGGGAATATTCCGGCATGTCGGCATCGTAGACACGATAGCAATCGACGCCTTCACGCTTGGCCCATTTGCCCAGTTGCTTGAGGTTCTTCTGCAGGCGGTTGGCGAACATCTGCCCGCCTTCGCTCAGGCGTGCCTGTTCGACCACCGGGGCCGGTACCGGCGCAGGCTTGATCGGGTTACCGTTCTTGTTGAACTTCGGTGCCTCGGCGGCGATCTGCGCCTGCTCTTCGGCCTGGGCCCGTTCGACCTGGCGCTGTTCCGGGGTACGGCGCTCACCGGTGACGAACTGGTCCGGGACGACCTTGATCAGCAGCAGCTTGCACGGCAGCGCGCCGTTCCAGAACGAGTACTGCTTGTGGCTGCGAATGCCCATGCGCTTGCCCAGGTCCGGGGCGCCGGTGAACACTGCCGCTTCCCAGTTCAGACAGGCCTGGCGCAGGCGCTCGCCGAGGTTCTGGTAGAGGTAGAGCAGGCTCGCCTCGTCACCGAGGCGCTCGCCGTACGGTGGGTTGCAGATCACCAGGCCTTTCTGGTTCTGGTCCGGGCGCGGTTCGAAGGTACCGACTTCACCCTGGTAGATCTTGATCCAGTCGCTCAGGCCGGCGCGCTCGACGTTGTTGCGGCCCGGCTGGATCAGGCGCGGATCGGCTTCATAACCACGAATCCACAGTGGCGGCCTGGCCAGGCCGGCTTCGGCACGGGCGGTGGCTTCTTCATGGAGCTTTTTCCACAGGGCCGGCACATGGCCGAGCCAGGCATCGAAGCCCCAGTGGATGCGATTGAGGTTCGGCGCGATATCGGCGGCGATCATCGCCGCCTCCACGAGGAAGGTACCCACGCCGCACATCGGGTCGGCCAGGGCGCCACCTTCGGCGGCGATACGCGGCCAGCCGGAACGGATCAGGATCGCCGCCGCGAGGTTTTCCTTCAGCGGTGCCGCGCCCTGCTGCAGGCGATAGCCGCGCTGGTGCAGGCTGTGGCCGGACAGGTCGAGGGAAAGGATCGCCTCGCCACGGTCCAGGCGCAGGTGAATGCGCAGGTCCGGGCTGATCTTGTCGATGGACGGACGTTCGCCCGACGGGGTGCGCAACTTGTCGACGATGGCGTCCTTGACCTTCAAGGCGCCGAAGTGGGTGTTGTCGATGCCCGAGCCATGGCCGCTGAACTCCACCGCGAGGGTGCCGTCGGCGACCATATGGTCCTGCCACTCAATGTCCAGTACGCCGTGGTAGAGGTCTTCGGCGTCCTTCATCGGGAAACGCTTGAGCACCAGCAGTACCCGGTTGGCCAGGCGCGACCAGAGACACAGCCGATAGGCCGTCTCCATGTCGGCCACGCCGCGAATGGCCGAGGTGTGCTCGCGCGCCTCCTCAAGGCCAAGCCCGACGGCTTCCTCCAGAAGCAGGCCTTCGAGGCCTTTGGGACAAGTGAGGAAGAGTTCGTAACGATCCGACATGGGAATTCCAGGGCCTTGAGCAGTCAATGAACGGGCGACGCATCGCCCGCTCGGTTTCGATCGAGCACTTTTCTTGAAGAGTGCTCGTGTGGCGCACCATTGCGCCGTTCCATCCCGGCAGATGCTTTTGCCCCCTGAAATCGGGGGACAAAAGAACTTGGACGCCGGGACAGTTCATTCTTTCCGTAACAAAAAGTCACATCGTGACCCTTCGTCGAATAATACCTGAGTACGAAGGGTCAGTATTTTCAACAGAGAATTAAACGCATCATTCATGCAAGGGCTGATGATAGCTGGATTTTCTCCGGATAACCGCGCAAACGGCCGAGCTATCTTATGGCCTTAACACCCATATCGTTACGTCCTTATGACAAAACGATCATTCACACGCCCCTGCGCATTGGTTAGAACTCAACACAGGTTGACGTCGCAATGGCGTCAACATCCCCGCTTCTGGTGAAACTCGCCGAGCGGCGATCAGGCAAGGAAAAAACAGGTGGGGAAGCGGAGTTTAGCCCGCTAAATGAGCATTCCGAACCTGTTTTTAACGCAGCATGATCGACGCGCAGGCAGTTTCATCCGATGCGGAGCTCGCCACGCCGGCAGCGAGCACATGCAGATGCATTCTGCCCGGCCTCGACAAGAGGTCGACGGGACATATAACAGTCAACCAGTGAGGGCAACACCCTATGAGAAGACTTAAGCGTGATCCGTTGGAAAGAGCATTTTTACGCGGATATCAATACGGCGTTCATGGCAAATCCCGTGAGCTTTGCCCCTTTACTCTACCGTCGGTACGCCAAGCCTGGATCAACGGCTGGCGAGAAGGACGCGGCGACAACTGGGACGGTATGACCGGCACTGCGGGAATCCACAGACTCAACGAACTTCACGCTGTCGGCTGATCAGGGCACATTCCGACACCACAATCTGAGCATCACTGCGATAGCAACGACTTAACCACGCACGCCCCATCCGGGCGGCGGGCTTCGGCCCAGGGGCTCCCCAGAGGAGCCCTTTTTAATGCGCCGCCTTTTTGATACGCAGAATTCAGCGGCGCAAAGCGGCGATGGCATCCACCGACTGGCGAATCAGCGTCGGTCCCTTGTAGATAAAGCCCGAATACAACTGCACCAGGCTCGCGCCGGCCGCGATCTTCTCGGCCGCATGCTCGCCCTCGGTGATCCCGCCTGCGGCGATGATCGGCAAGCGCCCAGCCAGCTCGGCCGCCAGCACCTTGACCGTGTGGGTGCTCTTCTCGCGCACCGGGGCACCGGACAGGCCGCCGGCTTCGTCGCCATGGGCAAGGCCTTCGACACCGACACGGCTGAGGGTGGTGTTGGTGGCGATCACCGCATCCATTCCCGACTCCACCAGGGCCTGGGCCACCAGCACGGTCTCTTCATCGGTCATGTCCGGGGCGATCTTGATCGCCAGGGGCACGCGCTTGCCATGCTGCCCAGCCAGTTCCGCCTGGCGCCGGCTCAAGGCTTCGAGCAACTGCTTGAGCGAGTCGCCGAACTGCAGGCTGCGCAGACCCGGGGTGTTCGGCGAGCTGACGTTGACCGTGATATAGCTGGCGTGGGCGTAGACCTTGTCCAGGCAGATCAGGTAATCGTCGACGGCACGCTCCACCGGGGTATCGAAGTTCTTGCCGATATTGATCCCGAGGATGCCGTTGTAGCGAGCGGCGCGCACCCGGGAAATCAGGTTATCCACACCCAGGTTGTTGAAGCCCATGCGGTTGATGATCGCCTCGGCCTCGGGCAGGCGGAAGATCCGTGGTTTCGGATTGCCCGGCTGCGGCCGTGGCGTCACCGTACCGATCTCGACAAAACCGAAGCCCAGTTGGGAGAAACCGTCGATGGCCGCGCCATTCTTGTCCAGGCCCGCGGCCAGGCCCACCGGATTGGGAAAGTCCAGCCCCATGACGTTCACCGGACTCGACGCCGGTGCCTTGCACAACAGGCCGTTGAGCCCCAGGCGGCCGCCCGCACCGATCAGGTCCAGGGACAAATCGTGGGAGGTTTCCGGGGAAAGTTTGAACAACAGCTGGCGGGCCAGGTTATACATGGGCGGGCTTGACTCGGATGGCGGCGAATTGAATGGGCGATTATAGCCGGGGCGCCACCCGACAAGCGAGTTTACCAATCGGCCTTTTCCCGACTGTCCTCATCCAGCACCGGGTTGAAAATTTCCTGCAGGTACTGGCTGATGAACAGGCTGGTGCCGAACAGCCGTGCCATGACCCCACGCAGTTCCTTGTCCGCCGCGGAACCTTCCAGCCCCTCGTCCTTCAAACGCGACAAGGCCTGGCCGACGACCTTCATCTGCGCGCTGACCGTACGGTAGTCCAGCGGCCCCTCGTCACTGCTGCGATAGCTGCCGATAAACCGCAGGAGCTCTTTTTCACCCGCCCCGAACAACGCCGCCAGGCGCTGATAAAAAGCTTCAAAACCGGGATCGGGCGGCAGCGCGGCATCGGCCGACTGATTCAGGTGCTGCTCCAGGGCGCTCGCAGGAAAATCCTCCGGCGCAGAAGTCACGGAGACTGCCATGGGCCTTTCAATGTGCATCCTCGTCTCCTTGTGAGGGTTCTTCGCGACTCTCGACAAACCCGGACACCAACTGCACCAGCGCCTGCCGAGCCTGCCGGTCAAGCTCGCGCACGCCATCGGGCAAGCCCGCCAACTGGCTCAGCACCCGTGGGGTCAGTTGCTCGCGGGCCGACTCCAGGTCGAATTCGAACAACTGGTCGGCCAGGCGGACGACATAACGCTCCTGCTCTTCGAACTCGAACCTGACCGAAGACACGCCCAGGCGCTCCAGATGCTCGCGCAACGCACCGACCCGGCTGCGACAGCCCTCCGGCAAGAGGATCTGCAAGGCCATCCGCGCGGTATCGGCCTGCCCTGCCAGCCAGTCTTCGAGCATCTCGTCGAACCAGCGCGAATCCTCCAGCAGATGTCCGAGCAATTGCCGCACCGCTTCGACCATTTGCCCGCGCAACTGGCTGGCCAGGCGCTGGGACTCGCACAAGCCCCGGGCCAGGTCGACAACCGCCTGAATCACACCCTCGGCATAACCTTCGGCAAACGCCGTGGCCTGGATCGCCTCGACCTGCACCTGGGCCTGGTCGATCAACTGGCGCGCACGGCGTTGCGCCTGACGCTCCAACGCGCGGCAGCGACGGGCACTCGCCAGTTCCTGGCGAGTGATATGCACGGCATCGGTGTCCGGCACCGGCAATTCATCAATCCTGCGGATGGCGTCGAGCATGCTGCACCGCCAGGAAAAACAGCGCCGGATCGGGCACACAGGCAGGCCAGCGGACCAGGCCGGCGACCACCGCCTCGGGGAATTGCAGCGGCAGCCGTTCGCACAGGGCCGCAGGCAGCGCCCGTTCGAACGCCAGCAACTGCGCCAGCCCGACGCTGTCCACCTGTTGTAACACGGGGCTGCCGTGCTGCCATTCCACGACCAGCCGAGGCCCGATGGCACAGCGTGCAAAGTCGCGCACGCCGGCGGACAACAAGCCCATGCGCGCGCCCCGCGCCAGCGCCGGCCACAAGCGTTGGGCACCGATCAACCGGGCGATATGCGGCAAGCGCCGCCACTCACGAACCCACAGCGCAGCGAGCGCAGAGGACGTCGAACAGGACGTTTGCAGCCCAAGCCCCTCCAGCAGCATGCGATTGAGCACCTGCCGAACCGCTGCTCCGCCAACATCCTCCGGCAGGGTCAGGCGCCGGGCATGCAGGTAGTCCAGCGGCTGCCAGAGAATCTGCTGCAATTGTTCCTCCGGGAAACTCATGCTCGCCTTCCAATCGAACGCATTTGATAGAACCAACCGGCAGCGGCCAACAAGCCCACGAGCAGCGCCAGGACCACAGCGGGAAGCCACCCGATGCCCACCTCCGGTTCGACCGGCAGCGGCGCCGCATGCTGGGTGGGAGTGCGGCGGGTGAGAACCACAGAGATATTTTCGTACTCGACCGCGCTGAAACTGTTCTTCAGGAACCGTTTGATATCGTTGACCAGCAGCCCCGGCTCGACATCGCGCTCATGCACGGCCACGGCCGCCAGATGTACGGCCGGCGCCTTGCGTCCACCCTCCCCGGCATCCAGGTCATAGCTGACATGCACCCGTGCCGAGACCACGCCTTCCAGCACGCCCAGGGTCTGCTCCAGACGCTGCTCCAGCGCCGAATAGAGCCGAGCCTTTTCCGCCCGGGGAGAAGCGACCAGGGAGTCCGCGGGAAACAGCTGGGCCACTTCCAGGCGCGGTTTCGACGGCAGTGCATAGAGGTTCAACAGGTCCACCGCCGCCGGAAAATCCACCCGGGCCACCTTGACGCTGTAGCCAACCTTGCCGTTGTCCTGCTTGGTCGCGCCAATATTGTTGCGCTGCAACACCGATACCACCTCGTTGGCCTGTTGCTGATCAAGGCCTTCGAGCAGCGCCGGTTGCCGGCACCCCGCGAGCACGAGGCACAAGAGGACAAGCCAGATGCCCGCTTTCATGACGAACGCAGCAGGGTTTCTGCCGTGCCCACGGCCTTGCGCACCAGGGTATTGAGCAGGTTGATATCGACGTTGTACTGCCCGAGCTGTTCCTGCAGCACCGCAAGCTTCTCGGGATGGGTGATATCCGGGCTATCCAGTAACCGCCGGACGCCGTCGACCTGGCGGGTCGAGTCCACCGCGGAATCGGCAAAGGCCTCGATCAGGCGGGCTTCCAGCGACACCGCCGTGCTTTCGCCGGGGCTGCGCAACTCGACCATCGCCACCTGTTCGAGCAGGCTGACAGGATTGCTTTGATAAGCCATGAGCAGGACTCTCAGCGCGCCGACTGGATGATCGACATGTCGATATCCTTGAAGCCCTTGATGGTGTTGGTCTGGGCATTGCGGAACACGGTGTAGGAAGAAAAGGCCGACTGATAACTGGCCAACAGTCCCGGATCGGAAACATCCGTCTTGAGCTCCGCCAGGGCGGCGTCAAGTGCCTCCTTCAGGCTCTTGGCCCCTTCCTCGAAAGCCGCCGCCTGCTTACCCAGGAAGTCGTCGGAAAACTCGATGGATCTTGAGACATCTACCATGCATCACCTCGTTTATTGCATTGTCGAAAAATGCCAGGAGGAACTACTCATCTTGATATAGCCCTGCGGCCCTGCCTGGAATGACCGGCCCTTGAACAAGTCATCCCTTAGATCGATGGTGAAGCGAACATGGCGATTGCCCCAGCGCCGGTAAAACTCATCGACAAAACGCCGGGCGCCTTCCCGGTCCGCATCCTGGAGATCGCCGGCGACGTTGAACGTGACGCCATCTCCCCGTTCGATCCGCTCGAAAGACAAGGCCAGGCGCTGCAACCCCTCCTGGGCCAGGGTGCCCAGCAGTTCGTCGTCCTGTTCCTCGAAGTCCACGTATTGCACATACGCTGCCTCGGCGAGCAACAAATGCGAGACCTGCCGTTTCAGTCCGGCATCCGGCGGGCCGCCTCGGAAGCTGTGGAAAACCCGCACGCTGGAAGGCTGCGACAGGTCGACACGACGGACTTTCAACACCGCCGCCCGCTCGCTCAACAACGACTCCAGTCGCCGTCGCTCCTCCATTACATCCAGCACCTGGCTCGGGATGCGATGCCGCATGAGCACCTGGCGACTCCAGCCGGCATCACGTTCGGAGCTGACAAATACATAGACACGATCATCCCGGCCCTGAACCACCTGCGCGGCCTCACGAGTACCGGCGATCAGGCTCGATACATCCGGCCGGGAAGTTTCCATCGGCCCCGACCAGACCGCCGCACACACCGCCAGCAAGACAAAAACCAAGGCCATGACGACAAACTTCTTGAGCCGCGGACCGCTGCGACGAGGCGCAGTCGGCTCGGCAACAAGCGCTTGCGCGAACACCTGCGGCGCCCAGGGTTCGTGTTCCGGCCGCAGGGCAATCAGCAACCCGGCGATGCGTTCGCAACGCTGGAATACCACCTCGCGTTCCTCGGCTTCGTCGCCCAGTATCCGCAGGGTCGCCCGTTCCTGGTCGAGCAACACTTCGAAGTTGCAGTTGCCCTGTTCCAACGGGACGAAGACCGCGTCATCCGGTATCGCGGCTACCAGTCCATCGTCTCCCAACAGATCGGGAGTCCCGACGATAAACAGTGTCCGACTGCTGCGCAGGTTGAACTCACAGCCCTGCAACAGGCCGCTGCCAATTCTCAGGACACAGGGTAAAAAGGGGTTGTCCGACATCGTCACCCTCTTCGATCGGTAAAGCGTCCGGCGATACTAGCGAGGCCTGCACCAACGATCCTGATCGCCGATGGCGCCCGCCCGGAAGATTTCAATCAGAATCGGCAGGCCCGGCCCGCTCACGGCACCAGCACCCGATAAAGACGCCAGACCTTGCGCGCATAACGTTCACGGATAGCCTGGCGATCCTCGGCGCTACCGGCGTTGTAGGCACCCACGGCGGCCCAGCCGTAACCATGACGCTCAATGAACTGCGCCAGGATCGTGGCGCCGACCTGCACATTGAGGCAGGGATCCTCCAGCAACCGCTGTTCGGTAATGCCCTGTGCGGCCAGACGGGGCAGATGAAAGCTGTTGATCTGCATCAGGCCGATATCCCGGCTGCCATCCTTGTTGCTGCCCGTGGCCCGCGCACGCAGGCCGCTTTCCACCTGGGCCATGGCATACAACAGTTCCGGTTCTATGCCATGGCGCAGTCCCGCAGAGTCCCAGCAAAAGGCCGACAGCGGCCCGGCCCACAACAGCATCAGCCAGGCGCCACACAGGTATCGCCCGATCATGCCCGGGTTCGCTGTTCCTCGGCGATCCGCACCCGCATCCGCTGTGCCGCCATGAAGGACGGATCACGCCGCAACGATGAGTCCAGGTACTCCAGCGCACGCTCGTCACGCCCGCCAGACCAGTGATGCCAGGCATACAGGTAGTGGATGTCGGCCCGGTCGGAGGTCAGCAGGCAACGCTGGAACAACACCTGGGCCGCATCGCCACAACCCTGCAGGCTGGTAATCAGGGCCAACCGAGCCAGCGCATCGGTATTGCCCGGTTCCAGCAGCAAGGCCTGGGCAATGGCCTCGCGGGCCTGCTCGATGGCCTGCTCGCGATCAATCCGCCCCAGCATAGACAAGGCCAGATGGGCATCGGCCAGGCCGCACCAGGGCGGAACATAACTCGCATCCATATGCAGGCACTGGCGAAAATACAGCAGCGCCTCCTGCACGCTTTGCGGGGTATACCGCTGCAAGCCGTAGACGCCCTTGAGGAAAGCCAGCGCCAGGGGATAGGACGAGCAACCGCTGACGGAGGGGCGCACATCGGGGAGATGCTGCGCCACCATCGACACCATCGACCCGAGCACCTCTTCGAGTGCGCCCTTGATTGCCACGGGCCCGCGGACCAGATAGTGATCGTTGCCGCGGATCAGCTCGACCGACAGTTCCATCCGATCGCCCCGGACATAGAAGCGTCCGCTGATGTAGTAATCCGGCGCCAGCCGCTCCATCCATTGCCGGGTATCGCCCGGACCGGAGCCGGGCATCATGAGCCCCGCCGGCAGGATCCTGAGCGTACCGTCGAACGCCGCCTTCAGTTGCCGGATCGTGGCATCCTGCAGATCCAGCGCCGCCATGTCGTCGGCATGGCGAAACGGCAACACCGCCAGCGAGGAGGCCGTCGGGCATTCCGCCAGCGATGCCGCCAGGGGCGCTACCGCCCCGACAAAGCGATACCCTTTGCCATAGACGGTCGCGACATAGCCCCGTCCCTCCCCCAGCAATTTGCGCAAGGCATAGATACAGCGAGTCAACGACTCCTCGGCCGCATCACAACCGGGCCACACACAATCGAGCAGCGAATCCTTGGTGACCAGCCTGCCGGCCGACCCCAGCAACAACCGCAGGACCTGCAACTCCTTGGGTGGCAGATGAACTCCTTTTCCGTTTCGCAACAGCGTTCCATCGCTTTGCAATATCCACTCGCCAAAGGCGAATGATTGTTTCAGGACGTTATCAGTGGCACGGTCCATAAATCAGCGTGAGACCTCTACAGAAATGTACTGACATTCAAGACAGGCCTCGGGCAACCCTGACCTGTCAACGAGGAACGGCAGCGACTATAGAAACTTGGCCTCCAGCAGTCCGTAGGACTTTTCCCTCATGAAATAAGAAAAAAACTACGCAATCAAAGGAATAGCAAACATCCAGGTAATAAGAGTCACACAACAGCAGAAAGAACCCTATGTGATGTCAGTCGTTTCTCTGGTCACTCGTTGTTGCCGGGTAACGCCTACAAGACGGCACACATCCGCCACCGTCCGCCAGCGCGCCACGCCGGACTCGGGCAGTTCGATATCAAAAGCCTCGTTGAGCAGCACCGCCATCTCGACGATATTCATCGAGTCAACATACAGGTCCTCGACAAGCCGCAACTCGAACAGGATCTTGCGACGCTCCAGCTGGAAGTAATCGGCCAGTAACACCATCACTTGCTGTTCGATGAAGTCATCGCAATAGCCCGGTGTCAGATAGGTCATTCAGTGTTTCTCCGGAGCAGGACGAAGCCCAGGATCAAGCCCCCCGGGGTCCGTCTTCAAAGGTGGTGATACAAGGTCGGCAGACCCTGGGTCAGAAGTTGAGCATTGCCTTCAACATGTCCGTGAACTGGCTCAGGTGGGAAGACAAGGTCTTGATGAAGTTGTCGTGCGTGGAGTTGGCACTGGAATACTTTTGCGTCAGCTTCTGGAGTTCATTCTTCAATTGCTCGCCTTGCGCGTTGAAGCCGGTTTGCCAGGCCTGGAATTTGGCACTGTTCCAGGTCACCTTTCCTTCCTGGATTTCTCCCGGTGGGATCTCGTCAAGTTTCTCGATCATCGAGTCCAGCGGGGAGAGGTCGATCATCACGTAATACCTGCCACCGCCAAGATCGACCAGGCGCCCCGAACCCATGGCCTTGATCCACTCCAGCGCATCCTCCTTGCTGGCGGTGTTGGGTGGAACGTCCGGGTCTTCGGGTGGAACAGGAAACAACACACCCGTTGGGGCCTGGCTGAATTGCTGTCTCAGGTCATCGAGGGCTTTTTTCAGCTCCTCCACGTTGAGCTCCACGTCCTTGCCCTCGTTGGCCCCCTCTATCCATTCATGCAGCTTCGCAGTGATCTGCTCATTGAACGCTTGGAAAAATTTCGAATAGCTCGCCACGATATGTTCGTAGACGTCCAGGTAACCGTCGCCGATCAAACCGATCAGTTCGATCAGCTTGTCAAAGAAATCCGGGAATCCTTCACTTCTTTGCGCCCCCAGCCCGCGGATCTCCGGCTCGCGGTCGAGCTGCTCGATCAACTCGCTGACTGCCTGCCCTTGCCACGGCTGCAGTGCCTCGCCGCGGGGCAAATCGGCGACCTGCTCCGACAGCCGGATCCACCCCCTGATCTGCCCCTGCTCCTTGCGCTTTGCCTGCTCGCTCAGGTCTTTCAGGGCCAGGTCGAACTTGTATTGCCTGAACTCACGCTCCTCTTCATCCTTGGCATTGATCAGTTCTTCGACCGCTCCCTCCAGCCTTGCGCGCAGCTCGTCGGGCGACTCGGCGAGCGTCTGCCGGACATGCCCCATTGCCGGGGACTCACGCCGTACGGGCGCCTCCGAAGGCTCGACATCCTCAAGGTTCAAGAAGGTCGGAGCCAGATGATTCCTGATACCCAAATCGTTCATCATTCACCTCACACCCTGCCACCCGTGGCTTCGATCACCCGGTTACGCGATTCATTGATCTGCTGCATGATCTCCAGCAGCTTCTGCAGCAGCGCAGCGGTACTGGCGTCGATCTGGGCCTCTTCGTCGCCCAGGCTCTTCTGCACACCCTGGTTGCTCTGCTGCTGGACCTCCCGCTCTTTTTGAGTGATCTCGGCGACCCGCACGGAGCTGCTCACCATGTTGCTGATGACCGTCGCCAGCCCGCTCACGCTGCCGCCCATGTTCAGCAGGCGATCCCACTTCACCGCGGCCAGCTCACTCTCTTTCACGGCCGACGTCTGGAGTTGCCGGGCATCCCTCATAATGTCCTTCACCACATTGATCTCGCCCGGGGCCACCTGCTTCAGGTAGTTGTCGCGCATGTCCCTTTCCAGCTCCAGAGCCTCCATGGTCTGTTGCTTCTGGGTGGTCAGGCCGGCTTGCTTGTGCTTGTAGCCATCGAGGGTCATGAGCGTACCGCCCAGAACCATGGCACCGGCAATCACCGCGCCACCGATGGCGCTGTACAACGCCGCGTTGCCGCCCTCGCGAATCGCCTTGCCCTGCTCCAGCGCGGCATTGCCGGTCATCACGCTGAAATGCCCGCGCAACTCGGCGGTGGCTATCCGGGCAGCGTTCAGGGCGATGATCGCGGCGATCAGCACGCCGGTGTGTTTTTCCCAGGCTGCCGGATTGAAAGCCAGCTCCCTGAGGTCGTTGTCGCTGAGCAGTTTTTTCGCCTCGCCCAGCACTGCCGTCCATTCGGCCTCGCTGAAGTCACTGGGATCGGTCAGCTGTTCAAACTCCTCCAGCGTGGGCGGGCGCAGGTCCCAGGTCACCACGACCTGGTCCTCGACGATCCGGCTCAGGCTTTCCCCGCTCAGCGGTCCCAGGCTTTGCCGGACGGCCTGGACAGCCTCCTGCTCCGCCAGGGGCGCGGGAATCGACAGGGGTGCTGCATGAAGAGAAATCTCGCGCATCGGTATCACCTTCTCTCAACGGTCAGATATGACGGGCGATATGCAGGCTGGCACCGTGGCGGTGCTGCATATCGGCCATGAGTTGCTTGAGCTGGTTATCCTTCTGCTCGATCGCCTTGGCGAAAGTCTCCAGCGATTCCTTGAGGTAGTCGCCCAGCGAATCGACCACCGCCATGCTCACGCGGACATCGGCCAGGTGCTCGGCCCCCTTTTTCTGGTGCAGGCCGCTCTGGACCTGGAACCCCGACTGCGTCGCGACCCCGGTCGTCGAGAGCACCGCCAGGAACATCTCCAGGCGGTTCTTCAACTGGGTCATGGCGATATCGTCGCTCTTGGAGGCCACCAGCTCGCTCAGTTGCTTCATCAGGCCGGCCAGGGTCTTGCCTATCGCGCCCGCCATCTGCTTGAGCAGCGACGGCAGTATCTTGGAGAAAACCTCACCGAGCTTTTCCATGACCTTGTTCAGCACCGGGCCGAGCATCGGTCCTGCTGCCTGGACACCGACGACCGCCGCGGCGATGACCATCGCCACGGCAGCGATGGCACCGCTGACCGAACCGATGATCTTCGCGACGTCCTCGGAAACCTTCAGTACGTCCGTCAGGAACTGCGTGACCAGGTCACCCAGCAGCTTGACCAGTTTCTGGAACTCCTCCATCAGCGGCTTCATGGCGCTTTCCATGTACGAGGTTCCGGTCGCCTCCTTGACGATCATATCCGTCATCGACGCCAGCACCCCGACGATGCCGACCGCCGCGGACACCAGTGCACCGGCGGCGGGCGCGGCGGCCCCCAGGGTCGCGACCGTGCCGACCACCGCCACCACCGCGCTGACGGCCATCACCAGCCAACCGAAGATCTTGCCGATGCAACCCATGACTTTCTGAGCAGCCTCGGCCTTGCGGACTTCCTCCTGGTATTCATCGGACTTGACCTTCATGAACTCCTGGCGCGCGGCCTGCATCGAGAGGAATAACTCCTGATCGGCCTGCATCTGCTTGTCGGCCGCCTCCCCCAGCAAGGCGATCAATTGCGCCAGCGCCAGCGCCAGGGCACCGGCAGCGTTCAGATGCGCCTGGCCGAGCCGATCGATATCCTTGCCACCGATGCCGGTGGCCTGTACCTGCTGTGCCAGCGCTTCGGTCCTGACCGCCACTGACCTGGCCGTGGCCAATAGCCCGACATGTGCGTTCAACGCCGTGTCGAAGCCCTGTTGCAAGCCACCCAGGGCCGCCCTGGCGGCATCGCGCCGGGACAAGGCATCGGCGTATCCGGGTGAAGACGGTTGCAGCGACGCCAGGTGCGACTCGGCGGCTTCGAGTTCGACCTGGGCCTGGTCGAGCCGGGCCTGCAGGCTTTCCAGCTGTTCCTGGCTGGTGTCCACCGCCCCCTGGGCCGCGGCCAGCTCACCGAGGGCCAGGGTATAATCGGCGGACAACCGATCCAGGCCCTGCTGGGACGATTGCGCCATGCTGCGCAGCATCGACAGGCGGTTCTTCAGGCTCTCCAGGCTGGCATTGCCCAACAGCTCGATCAGCGAGGCGATCAGCCGTACGAACTCACCCTCGGTGTTGGCCTGATCGCCATTGACCCGCGCTGGTGGTGGTTGCAGCCGCGGCCGGCCATCGTTCCTGGCACTCTCGGCGGACTCGTAGCCCACCGACTCGATACCGGCCAGCACCTCATGGCTGACCCGCTGGAAATCTGCGGTCCGGGCGGCTGTCCGGGCGGCCTCGGCATAGCGGCTGTCAGCGGCGTGAGCCATTGCACCGGCACCCGGGACACTGTTGATCGTTGTCATTGCTGATCCTCCGGACCTTGGCTATCGATATGCCGCAAGGCGTCCAGATACACCTGGGCCTGCTTGCGCAAATCGTCATGGGTGGCGCGCTCGAGCACATACTCGAAACACAGCCTGGCCTTGCCGCCCTGCCCCAGGGCGAGCTGGCATTGGCCGGTGTAGAACATCGGACGGTAATCGTCCTTGCCCTGGGCAAAGGCCACGGCATACAGCTCGATGGCCTTCTGGTAGTTTTTCCTGAGCTGGTGCACCGCAGCCAGGCCCATCCAGTACTGGCTGTTGTAAAAATCGTAGATGCACAGGAAGTGGAAAAATTTCTCGGCGTCATCCAGCCGCCCCTGTTCGTAGAACTGGTAGGCGTAGGCATACAGGCCGTCCATCTGCTCATCGCTGATCCCGCGCACGTCCTTGAGCGGCATGCCTTCGAGGACGGCTTGCACCGCCTCGAACGCTATCTGTTCGTCCTCTTGCGTGTCTCTGCGACTCATCGGCCACACTCCTGAAGATGGCGCCAGACGGGCTGACGCGTTGCATTGAGCCAAAATCCCCGACGGCCCACCGCAAAAATGCGCTCATGCAGGCCCCCGGCGAATCGGGCGGGTTCAGGCCTGCTCGACCTGTTCGAGCCAGATCAGCAGGCGCAGGACGTCCTCGATCTCTTGCAGCTTGATAAAGCTGTAGCGCTGGTGCGTCTTGAAGATCCGCCGGGCCAGGCGGATATCGCTGACCACCGGCACTCCGACCTCGCGGGCATAGGTGCGCACCGCCAGGGCGCGCTGGTTGGTCTCGATCACGCTGACCAGGGGGATGAAGCTGATGTCGGGGCGAAAGTAGATGCCAATGGCGATATGGGTCGGGTTGGCGATGATCACCCGTGAGCCGCGGATATCGGAGCGGACCTGCTCGGACAGCAATTCGATATGCAGGTCGCGGCGCTTCTGCTTGATATGCGGATCGCCGTCCTGCTCCTTGTGCTCGCGCCTGACCGAGTGCAGGTCCATCTTCAGGTCCTTGATGTAGAGCCAGTACTCGCACAAGGCATCGAGCAGGATAATCAACAGGGCACAGGCGAGGAAGCTCAGCAACAGAGTCAACAGCATCCGCCCCCAGGCCGGGAACAGGTCCAGCGGCTGGGCGAACAACTGCGCGAACAGCAATTGGCGCTCGGACTGCCAGACCATCCACAGCGCCACGCCAAAGCTGCCCAGGTAGAGCACGGCCTTCACGCTGTCCTTGACCGTGCGCAGGCTGAACAGCTTCTTGAACCCGTTGATCGGATTCAAGGCGCCCAGGTTCAGCTTCAAAGCCTCGGTGGCCAGCGCGAAACCACTCTGCAACAAGGCCGGCAGCGCGCTGCTCAACACGCAGACCAGGAACAACGGCAGCACGCAGAACAAGCCCAGCTTCAACAGGAGCGCGGAATAGCGCTGGGCGTCGTCTTCGAAGCCGGCGGCGATGATCCGCCGGTACACCTCCATCACCTCCACCAAGGAAACAGCGAAGACCAGAAAGACAATCGCGCACAGGCCCATGCAACTGATCACCAGGTCCTTGGCCTTGAACGTCTGTCCCTTGCGGGCGGAATCACGCAGGCGCCTGGGGGTGGGATCTTCGGTTTTCGAGGCGCTGGAAGAGGACACTCAGTGCTGTCCCCCGGCATGCATAGGCGGATTCATATGCACCGCCAGCTCGTCCACGGCACGCCCCATGCGCAACACTTCATCGGGGAGATGAACGCCGAAATACAGCATCAGCACCACCAGGGCCACCAGGCTCTTGACCGTCAGCGAGACGGAAAAGGCGTTCATCTGCGGTGCGTAACGCGACAGCAGCCCGAGCAGGGCTTCGCTGATCAGCAGCGCCGCCACCACCGGTGCGCTGATCACCAGGATCTTGCCGACCAGGCCGTCCAGCAGGGGTGGCAGCGACGCCAGGTTTGTCGCGCAGGCCGGCGTCGGCGGACAGAGCTGATAACTGCGGGCCACGGTCTCGACCATCAACAGCATGCCACCGCCTTCGAGATACACCGCTGCCGCAAACAGCTGGAGAAAGTTCGCCAGCTCCGAGGTGTCCACGCCGTTGGCCGGGTCCACCGTATTGCTGAGCATCGCCCCGCGCTGGTTGTCGATCAGGTTGCCCACGCCATGCAATACCCAGAACGGCCAGCACAACAGGCAGCCCAGCAGCACGCCGATCCCCACCTCGCGCAGCAACAGACCGAAAAACGCCAGGCTGTCCAGCGCCGGCAGAGGCAGACCCACGGCGGGCCAGAAACCCAGCGCGACCAGGATGATCACCGCCTGGCGTGGCACCCCCGTCAACACGCCGCTGTTGAGAAACGGCAGCATGAAAAAAATCGGTGCCAGCCGGGCGAACGCCACGAGCGCCGCCGCCAGCCAGGCGTGCAGTTCGAAAAACAGCACAATCGACATCCGCCTCTCAATCCAGCGCCAGGCGCATGACTTCCCGGCCGAAATCGAGCAGCGTCTCGCCATACCAGCCCGACAGCAGGAACAGGCAGGCGGAGACCGCCAGCAGCTTGAAACCGAACGGCAGGGTCTGCTCCTGCAACTGGGTCACCGTCTGGATCAGGCCGACCAGCAGGCCGACCAGGGTCGCAACAATGATCGGCCAGGCCACCATCAGCAGGATCAGGTACAGGGTCTTGTTGCCCGCATACACCAGGTCATTCATGTCATGCTCCTCATGCCGGCCGTCTCACTCCAGCAACGTCAGGTATTGCCTGACCAGCCCGGTGGACAGCAGCGCCCAGCCATCCAGGGCGACAAACAACACCAACTTGATCGGCACGGAAATGATCACCGGGCTCATCATCATCATGCCCAGCGCCAGCAGGATGCTGGAGATCACCAGGTCGACAATGACGAAGGGCAGATAGAGGTAGAAGCCGATCTTGAACGCGCTCTTGATTTCACTCAGGGCGTAGGCCGGCAGCAGCGCGAACAGCGACGGCTCGACCTCCTCCCGGGATAGCGAGCCCGCGCCGTCGGCATCGACCTGCTGGGCGCGCTCGAAGAAGAACGCGAGTTCGGGATCGGTGTAGCGGCGCAAGTAGTCCTTGTAGCCGCCCAGGCCGTTTTCGCTGAATTCGATGACCGCCTCGACGCTGTCGAAACGCACCTGGTTGTCCTTGTAGTAGCCATACCCCTGCTGCACCACCGGGGTCATGACAAACAGCGCCAGCAATAGGGCGATGGCATTGAGGCTCATGTTCGACGGCACCTGCTGCAAGCCCAGGGCATTGCGCACGATCACGAAGACGATCGAGAACTTGATGTAGCAGGTGCCCGCCGCCACCAGGAACGGCAGCAACGAAGCGAACGCCAGCAAGGCGATCAGCGATACGTCATTGTTCATCGCGACCGCCTTGACCGACCTGGCGCAACTCCACGCCCAGGTCCTCACCCAGATGCACCAGTTCGCCCCGGGCGACCGCCCGGCCGTTGGCCCGTACTTCGATATCGCCCAGCACTGCCGGATCGAGTGCCAGGACCTGCCCTTCAATCAGCGCCGCCAGCTCGGCCAGGCTGATCCGTTGCTCCGAAAGGATGAACTCCAGGCATACGGGCAGCCGCCCGAGCGCTGGTCCGGGGTCGAAGCCATGCTCTGGCGGCGTATCGGGTTCGGCGGGTGACAAGGTCATATACAAGCCTTCTTCGATAAAGGTGAACTCGCCGACCGGCTGGCCCGCGAGATGCCATTGCCACGCAGGCCTGCTGATGCGCAGCACATCGCCCACGGCGAGGGTACGCAAGGCAGCGCCGCTCAACTCGCTGTAGCCGAGGATCGCCCGCACGCACTGCGGCAGGCTCGACAACCAGGGGCTCGACAGCAAAGTTTGCGCAGGTGGAACTTCGTCGGGCAGACGAACTACCCACAGCGCCCCCTGCTCCGTGGCAATCCGTGGCAAGGGACGACTTTCCAACACAGGCGCAGTGACAAGCGCGACTGCTGACAGGCGCTCGTAGCGCAACTCGTCCAGAGTGATGCACAAGGGCTGTGGCACCGTCTGGAACAACTCCGCGACAAGCCCGAGGGAACACGGTTTTCTCAGTAACGAACGCAGCTGCGGGAAAATGCCGTCGAGCCACTCCCGAGCCTCGACCAGTCCCTGCCAGCCGCCACCCCGCCCCTCGGCGCAAAAGCCCAGGTAGTCGCCGGGAGCAACTGGCGAGCTTAGTTCGGCCTGATATCCCGCGCACTGCCAACGCTTGATCGCACGTTGCTGCGCATAGCACAGCGGGTCGATCCGGCGCAGCCCCAGGGACCGCCCTGTCACGGGGACAGATAGTCGGCTCAAGACCGCCGGTCGCCATCATTCGGCGCCTCGCCCAACCACCAGTGCGGTTGCCGGCTCTGGTCGAAATCAACCTGAAGCTGTTCGAACACTTGCCGGTCACTCGCGCGAATCAGCAAGCCGGACGCTCCGGCACCTGCGCGGGTGACCAGCACCTCGCCACGGGCACGGTCATTGCTGAAGGGCACCTGCAGGAAAGGTTGTCCGCCACCCTCGTCATCCTGATCAAGCGAATCAGGCGGCGCACTGTCATGCGGGTCAGGTGTCGACTCCCGTTCGACGCCCGCCCTTTCGGACTGGACCGGTACGGCCAAGGCCTGGACCTCCAATCTGGCCGGCAGGCTACCCGGCAAAAGCTCGGTCCCGGGGACAGACTCTCCAGCCTTCGGGTTCACAGACGAAACGTCCTCGTCGCGTCCAGCCTGCGGCCTTTCGTCGCTGGCAGACATCACCTGCGGCCTGCCGTCCAGGCCATCGCGGGATTGCCCCGCTACGTCACCCATGCTTTTCTCCCATCCGCCCCGCTCTTCTCCAGGCACAACCGCGAGTGTCCGCCGCCCATCGACATCGCCCTTTTTCAATGGTCCCTCTACCTGCGCAGTACCTGACCCCGCTCTTTCCCCGGGCGATTCTTCCGGCGCATCGGCCGAACCGGCGCTGGTCTCTATCCTCTGCGAGTCGCCTGGACTCGCACTCACCCTGCCCAGACCACCCTCCGGCAGCTCCATTCGCTGAAGCAGCGCCAGCAACGTCGCGGCCCCCGCACCAATCACTTCATCCTCGACGACTTCGAGACGCTGCTCGATCTTGTCCGGCGTTTCATCCTGACAATCCGCCACAACCTCAAGGGCCGGCGATACGCGGGAAATACCGTTCATCCTTTCATTCCAGTCAGATCCTCTATTTCACCCTCATCGCGGCGCAGATGCGCAAGCCGGTATTCGCGCCCGAGGCGCTGGCGCAAGCCGACATACTTCACATGCTTGCGGCGCAACCGCAGCAGTCCCTGCTGCGCCTGGTGTACCACCTGATCCAGCTGTACCCGTTGCTCATGCAGGGGGCCGCGTTCGAGCGCCAGCAACTGGATCTGCCGGCGAATCACGGCCTGTCGCCGCAGCGTCTCGAGCAACTGCCAGTGATCGAGCACACGGTTCTCGGCACGATGACTGCCGAGCAATGCCCGCAACGAACCCTCATGTTCATCCATTGCCGCCAGTTCCCGCTGTACCAGGACCAGGCGCTGCCGGGCCGCCTGCAACTCCCGCTCGCCCCGGTGCTGGCGCCAGGCACTCATGCCCAACAGGCGGTCGATATCAGCCAATGAGCTCATGCAGGCTCCCCCGGGTTTCATCCGGCCGGCTCATCTCGTCGGCACCCTGGCGCAGCCAGGCATTCAGCCCATCCCGACAGGCCATGGCGCGATCGTTGGTCGGATCGATACCCGGGGTGTACTCGCCGAGATCGAGGAAAACCTGCAACGCCTCCAACCGCGCCAGCACCTCACGAGCCCTGGCCGCCAACTGCCGAGCCTCTGCGCCAGTCACCTGATGCGCCACCCGGCTGGCACTGCGCAGCACGTCGATGGCCGGGAAATGCCCCTTGGCGGCCAGGCCGCGGCTCAGGTAGATATGTCCGTCGAGAATCGAACGGATCTCCTCGGCGATCGGGTCCGGTTCGTCATCGCTCTCGAGCAACACGGTGTAGCAGGCGGTGATACTGCCCAGCGCCGTAAGGCCGGGACGCTCCAGCAAACGCGGCAACGCATCGAATACCGAGGCCGGATAGCCCCGGCGCGCCGGCACCTCGCCGGCCGCCAGGGCCAGGTCACGGCGGGCGCGGGCGTAGCGGGTCAGCGAGTCGAGCAGCAACACCACGCACTGCCCCTGGTCGCGGAAATACTCGGCGATGGCCGTGGCTTGCAGCGCCGCGTTGCAACGATCCACCGACGACACATCGGAAGTGGCATAGACCACCACGCAACTCGAACGCTTATGCGACTGGCGCAGATGCTCGATGAACTCGGTCACCTCACGCCCGCGCTCGCCGATCAGGCCGATGACAAAGACATCGGCATCGGTATGGTTGATCAGCATGTTGAGCAGCGAGGTCTTGCCTGACCCGGCGCTGGCAAAAATGCCCAGGCGCTGGCCGATACCGACGGTCAGCAGACCGTCTATGACACGGATGCCGGTCATCAGCGGCTCGACCACCGGACGCCGTTGTTGATAGGAGGGCGGATCGGCATCCACCGGATAATCCCGGCCGTGGAACCCCGGCGCCGGCGCCAGGCGCTCGACGATGGTGCCGCGCGGATCGACCACACTGCCGAGCATCTCGGCGCTGCAATACAAGCGCAGCGCAGCGCCGGTCGGCACGATCATCGACTCGCGCGACAGCCCGCGCGCTTCCCCGAGGAGACTGAGCACCACCGTATCGGGCCTGAAGCCGATCACCTGGGCCTTGGCCAGCAGCTCGGCCGATGTCCAGTGCCGGCGGATCTCGCAGATCTCGCCAATCGACACGCCCTCCAGCGCCGCCTCGATCAGTGGCCCGCTCAGGCGGCGCGGATGGGCACCGCGCCGTTCGAGCCGCAGCACATTCATTGACGGATGATGCCGCCGAGCTCCTCGATGGCCTCCATGAAGCCATCGAGTGCCTCGGCAAAGGCCCGGTCGCTGGTCAGCGCCTGCTCGCCGAGCATCAGCCGTACTTCCAGTTGCCCGTCGCTCTCGAACAACTGCAATTGTCCGGTGCGGGCGTGGGCATTACCCTTGAGCAGGAACTGCATCAGGTTCCCGGCGTGATAACCGAACGTGGCGGGCGTCATCTGCGCGACGACACTCCACAGCCAGACATCGTCATCGATGACGTTGAGGCTGATGTTCGGCTGTTCGATCATCTCCATTTCGATCGTACTGTGGCTGTCGAACTGTCCCAGTTGCGCCTGAGTGCAGCCGCTGTACAGCAGCGCACCGCGCAAGCGTTCGGCAATATCCATATCCCGCATGGGTATTTCTCCTTATAGCGTCTTGATGACGTTCACTGAAATGGTCTCGCTGAGCTCGCCGAAGGACATGACATCCAGTTCGCGAAAACGCCCCTCGACCAGCTTTTTGATATAGCGCCGCACGTCCACCGAACACAGCAGCACCAGGTCTTTCTGCGGTACGTGCAGGCTTTCGAGGCCCAGGCTCAGGCGATCGATCAGGTCTTCGGACTGCGCCGGTTCCAGGTTGAGAAAGCTGCCGCCGGAGGTCTGGCGGATACCGCCACGCACCACCTCTTCGAATTCCGGTGACAACAGCAGCACCCGCAGATCGTTGCCATGGGCGAACTTGTTGCTGATGTAGCGCCCCAGGCCGCCACGCACGTGCTCGACCAGGGCGATCGTGTCCTTTTCGCGGGAGGCCCAGTGGGCCAGGGATTCGAGAATCAGCTTCATGTTGCGCACGGAGATGCGTTCGCCCACCAGGCGTTGCAGAACTTCGGCGATCTTCTGCACAGTGACGTGGCGATAGACTTCCTTGAGCAGGTCCGGGTAGCGCCCTTCCATTTCATCGAGCAGCGCCTTGGTTTCCTGCACGCCGAAAAACTCGTTGATATTGCGTGCCAGCAAGGTCACCAGGCAGCGGTAGCATTCGTCGTAGGCCGCGCGCAACTGGTAGCCCAGGTTCGTTGCCGTGGCCTTGCCCTCGGCACCGATCCAGACACTTTCGAGCTGGTTGCTGTCACGCCCGCGCACCAGCGACAAGCCCATGGCGGCCAGCTCCGGCGAATAGTCGAGTACCCGCCAGTGGTCGAAATGGATATCGAACTGGTCGGCCCGTACCTCGTTGATCAGCACCACGACCTGATGTCCGGGCAATGTCTCGGAACCGCGCAATTGCGGCAGCGGGATCTTCAGCCCGTAGTCGATGAAAAACTGGCTGCGAAAACGCTCGGCAAGCCTGGCTGTGCGCAACGCCTGCAGCCGTTGCGCGGGTACCAGGAACATCAGGGCGACCGTCTCGGTGGCAATATCGTCGACGCTGTCGAGCATCCCCAGTTCGCTCTCCGCCACGCTGTCCGCCAGCGTTTCCGCTGCGGCCTCCCGTGACTGCGGCGCCGATACACGGGTCTTGCGCCAGCCCATGAACACCACCAGGGCCAAGGCGCCGGCAATCAGCACGAAGGTCGGCAGCGGAAACCCCGGGAGAGTACCGACTGCCACCGCCAGCAATGCGGTCACGCCGATCACGAAAGGATTGCCGAACATCTGCGTGAGCATGTTGCGTCCCAGGTTGGCCTCGTCGCCGTTGACCCGGGTGACGATGAAGCCGGCACCGATAGCGATCAGCAGCGCCGGGATCTGCGCGACCAGGCCATCGCCGATGGTCAACAGGGTGTAGGTCGACAGGGCCCTCGAGAAATCCATGCCCAACTGCCCGACGCCGATGGCGATCCCACCCAGGAAGTTGACGAAGATGATGATGATCCCGGCGATGGCATCGCCCTTGATGAACTTCATCGCACCGTCGAAGGAACCATAGAGCTGACTCTCCCGCTCCAGCACGCTGCGTTTCTCGCGCGCCTGCGCGGCGTCGATGGCCCCGGCCTTGAGATCGCCATCGATACTCATCTGCTTGCCCGGCATGCCATCCAGGGAAAACCGCGCCGCGACTTCGGCCACCCGCTCCGACCCCTTGGTGATGACGATGAACTGGACGACGGTGACAATCGCGAAGATGACGAAACCCACCACCAGGTTTTCGCCGATCACGAACTCGCCGAACGAGGCGATGATCTCGCCGGCATCCGCCTGGGTCAGGATCAGGCGACTGGTACTGATGGACAACGCCAGCCGGAACAACGTGGTCAACAGCAACAAGGCCGGGAACGTCGAGAAAGCGAGAATGCTCTCGATGTAGAACGAGCCCATGAAGATCAACAGTGAAATCACGATATTCAGGCCGATCAGGAAGTCGACCAGGGGCGTTGGCAAGGGAATGATCAACATCGCGATGATCATTACCATCAACGACAGGATCAGCAGTTCAGGGCGGGCCGAGACACTGCGCAGGAGCTGATCGAGCATGGCCTACTCCTCCGGCCAATAGGCGGACGCCATGCCGCACCGCTGTTCGATCTGCTCATGGGCGTAGGCAATATCGGCCAGGGTGGCGAACTGCCCGGCCAATTGCTCTGCGGCAGCGTTCTCGACAAACAGCTCGGCGGGCAACTGCAGGCACATCCGCCGGACCGCCTGCAGCAGCATCGAACGCTCGCGATGCAACGCCAGCAACACCTGCTCCCCGAGGACACCGGACAACAGCTGGTCGAGTTCACCGGGGTGCTTCAGCACACCGAAGAAGAACACCAGCCAATCGAGTTCCTCCGGGTTGTACCGGCGGACCAGCGCATCGTTCAACAGCCCACCGACAAACATCGCGTCCGCCGAGCGCAGGCGTTTCAGGTCGGCTAACCGGACCAGCAACGAGCCGAACTCGCTGCGCGAGCAACTGGGGTCCTGGGCATCGATATCCGTCAGCAAGGCGGCCTCGATAAAGGCCAGCACCGCTGCCCGACGGTTCGGCCCGAACAATGCCACCCAGTCTTCGTAGCAACTGGCCGCACCGGCATCGCTTTCCAGGAAATCCCGATAGGCCTGCCGCAGGAATCCGGCTCGCAAGGCCATCGCGCGACCGAACAGCCGGGCCTTCAGGGCGCTGTTGATACCAGCCTTCAGACGCTTCGGTGAAGCCTGGGCAATCACCTGTTCCAGCAGGCTCTCCAGCCGCTGGCGTACAGGGCCTTCCAATTGCCTGCGCCGTATCAGCTCGCGCAGCACCAGCACCAGGTCGCTGTCATCGGGGAACAGGCCGCGGGCCATCTGCAACAGCCATTCGACCGGTTTGTCCGCGACCTTGCACAGCGCCAGCACCTGGCGGGCCTTGGGCACCACGTCGTCATCGAGCACCGACTCGAAACTCTCGGGCCGGCTGTCGGTCTTGAGTTCGAACAGGCGGCGATTGCGAAACTGCGTCAGGGCCGCCGACATCTCGTCGCTGTTCTGGATAAAACGCTGGAGCAACCCGGCCGGGCTGGCATCCTGGTCAGCCGCGTCGACATCGGGCGGTGCTTGCGCCTCCTGCCGGGCCAGGTCGAGACGGGCCATGGACGCACGGCTCAAGGCGGGGTTGATGAACGCCATGTCAGTACTCCGCCGCCCGCATGAAGGCCCGGCGCACGGCGTCCTGCTGTTCCACGGTCATCAGGCCCTTGCCCAGGTCCCGGGTGCTCTCCTGCAAGGCCCCGAGGATTTCCTTGGGCTGGATCAGGAACACCCGCGCCGTGTTGGCCGAACTGCTGACCCGGTAGCGGAACAACCCGCCGATCAGCGGAATCGAGCCCAGCAGCGGAATGCGCGCCACCTGCTCGCGATAATCGTCACGGGTGAAACCGCCGACCAGCAGGCTCTTGCCCTGGGGCACACGGGCGACGGTACTGATGCGGGTACGGCCGACCGTCGGCAGCGGCTGCACCTTGCCGTCGTCCGCGCCATGCTCCACTTCGCTGCCGTCCTCGATATTCAGCGAAATCTCGATTTCATCGGCGATGGCAAAACGCGGCAGTACGCTGATCAGCGTGCCGTAGGTCACGCTTTGCAGATCGACACTGCGCTCCCCCAGCAACTGCGTGTAGAAGGTGCGGTTGTTGTCGAAGAGCGCCGGTACATTCTCCTGCGTCAGAATTACCGGCCGCGCTACCACATTGGCCCGGTTCTGTTGCGCCAGGGCCATGACCCGGGCCATGAAGGACACCCCATCCAGGGTCGTCGCCGAGCCGCCGTTGAGGGAAACGCCCAACTGGCCACCGACATCGATCCCGCCTTGCCAGCTCACCCCAAGCTGGTTCAATTCGTCCTTGTTCAAGTCGATGATCCACAGCGACAGCTCGACATGACGCTTGGGCACATCCAGCGCGGCTACCAGATTCTCGATGAAACGCACCTGTTCCGGCAGGCCCTTGACCAGCAGGCTGTTGGTATCCGGATAGGCCACCACGCGAATATTCCCGGCGGCGGTTTCCCGCGCCAGCACCCGCGGGGCGGTGGGATCGTCCGGGGAGATCGGCGTGGCCAGGCCTTCGAGGGGAAACTGCGGCATCCGCAACGGATTGCCGGCCACGGTCGAGACCTCGACCCGCGGCTCGACACCGCTCTGCTCGCCCTTGAGCAGGCTCTCGATCACCGTGGCCATGCCGGGGATCGAGATCTTCTGCTCGCGTTGCTCGTAGTTGCGGTCGCCGACAAAGGTGTTGAGCAGGTGGATCACGCCGATCCGTTGCTGACCGAGCAACAGCTCGGAAGGCTGGTTGTCCATCAACTGCGCCGCCTGCATGACCAGGTCGACATAGATCGGCGGGCCGGAAACATAAAAGGTCCGGCGCCCGTCATTGCGCAAGGGATAACGCGAGTCCTCCAGGCCCGACTGGCGCAGGAACTGCTTCAGGGTCTCGACGCTGATCACCCGTAGCGCCACCACCGAGCTTTTCACCTCGGCAGCGTCATACAGGTAGATGGCCTGTCCGTCGCTGTACCAGATCAGCCCCATCTGCGCGACGATGCGGTCGAAGGTCTGGCGCGCCGAATGCAGCGGGAACTCGCCACTGATGCGTTTGCTGGCGGCCGCCTTGCTGACGATGATCGGTTTGCCCAGAGGCGCCGACAAGGCGGAAAAGAAGCTGCGCAGACCTTCCTCGCGGGCCACGTAGCCTGCGCTTTTCTCCTGTACGGCAGCAGCCGGCGGGATCGCCAGGCAGGCCAGGAGCATTGCCCCGAGCCAGCGCCGCGAGGCGTGAATTCTCAACCGCGCTGCTCCATGAGATCGAGCAGCCGGCTCGGCGCAACGCCCAGCAACTCGCGAACCTCCTTGGAGAAATGCGAAGAGGAGGCATAACCGTACTCCAGCGCCACATCGGTGAGTGAACCGCCGCCACGGATCATTCGCAACAGCGCCTTGGCCGTGCGCCAGTCGCGCAGCTCCGGCTTCGCCGCCCCGCCCAGTGCCTGGTGACACAGACGACGAAAATGCGAGACCGAGACACCATAACGCCGTGCCAGGCCGATCAGCTTTTCACTGGCGGTGCCCTGCTCCAGCAGAAACAGCACCAGCCAATAGCTCGCGCTTTGCCGCACCACCCCGGCAAACCGCTGATAGTCAGCATCACCGCGCAACGCACACTCGATATACCAACGCTCCAGGCCCTCCTTGCTGGCGGTGACCGTGGCGGTCACCGGCAAGGCGGCCCAGGATGCGGCGCAGGGACGGCGCTGGCTGAGACCGCAGCCCATGTCGATGAACACCTGTAACTTCATCAGGCAGGTCCCGGACAAGGTCTCGCAGAGCAATCCGCCGGAGACGACTTTCATCGCCCCACGTCCGACCACCAGGCCCTGCCATCCGGCGGGCAGGTACCAGCCAACCGTCAGGTCATCGCGGCACAGACATACGCCGGCGTCGCCGGCCCGCACATGCAAGACCCGCTCTGCGGATAGAACCCCCGGACACGTTATCGCGAAGCGTTCGTCAGCCTGCACCCTGCATCCCACCTGTCTGTCGATGAATCGTCAGCGATCATGGCGTGACCGCCGCGACAGATCATGATGAGAAGCTGATGAACCGTCGGCGCGACCGGGGACACTGGCATATGCCTTGCTACATCTGTGGAAACCCTCACCAACGGCGGTTCGGGTGCAAAGACAAAGACGTCGCAACCCGTCTGGCGATCAGCCACGGACCGGGTGCGGCGTTTTTTTATGAAGAGTGAAAAGCCGATGAACGAATTTCCAGCCAATCCCCTGGCCTGGGTCAATGGCAGCGATGCACCGGAAAAGAATGCCCTCGACCTGGGCTTCATGCCCCTGAGCGATTGCGCCTCGCTGGTGGTCGCCGCCACCCAGGGCTTTGCCCAACCCTATGGCCTGACCCTGAATCTCAAGCGCCAGCCGTCCTGGGCCAGCCTGCGCGACAAGCTGGTCAGCGGCGAACTGGACGCCGCCCACAGTCTTTACGGACTGGTCTATGCGGTGCACCTGGGCATCGGTGGCAGCCCGGCTACCGACATGGCGGTCCTGATGGGCCTGAACCAGAACGGCCAGAGCATCAACCTGTCGTCGGCCCTGCAAGCGGCGGGCGTGACCAGCCCTGAGGCACTGGACCGGCACGCGCACCAAAACAAGGCAAAGCTCACCTTCGCCCAGACGTTCCCCACCGGCACCCACGCCATGTGGCTGTACTATTGGCTGGCCAGCCAGGGCATTCATCCGCTGCAGGACGTCAACAGTGTGGTGGTGCCGCCGCCACAGATGGTCGCCCACCTGCAGGCCGGGCGCATCGACGGCTTCTGTGTCGGCGAGCCCTGGTGCGACAGCGCGGTCAAGCAAGGCCTGGGCTTTACCCTCGCCACCAGCCAGGCGATCTGGCCCGATCATCCGGAAAAAGTCCTTGGCTGCACCCGCGCCTTTGTCGAGCAATACCCCAACACCGCCCGGGCCCTGGTGATGGCCGTCCTCGAAGCCAGCCGCTTTATCGAACAGAGTCCGGAGAACCGCCGCAGCACCGCCCAGTTGCTCAGCGGCAGCGACTACCTCGATGCGCCGGTGGAACATATCCAGCCACGCCTGCTCGGCGACTATGAAGACGGCCTCGGCCATCGCTGGCAGGATCCCCACGCCTTGCGCTTCCACGGCACTGGCGAAGTGAACCTGCCGTACCTGTCAGACGGCATGTGGTTCATGACCCAATTCCGCCGCTGGGGCCTGTTGCGCGAGGATCCCGACTATCTCGGCGTCGCCCGCCAGGTACAGCAACTGGCACTCTATCGCCAGGCAGCAGAAGCCCTGGGCATCGAGCATGGCCCCGAGGTGATGCGCAGCAGCCAGTTGATCGACGGCAAGACCTGGGACGGCTCCGACCCGGCCGCCTACGCCCGCGGCTTCACGCTGCATGCCCTGCACGACGAGCCGGCCGCGCTCGCCCGCCGCTGACAGGAGAACCGAACATGTTGCGTATCCTGCTGATCAACGACACGGCAAAGAAAGTCGGACGGCTCAGGGCCGCCCTGATCGAGGCGGGCTTCGAGGTCATCGACGAATCGGGACTGACCATCGACCTGCCGGCTCGCGTCGAAAGCGTGCGCCCGGACGTCATCCTGATCGACACCGAGTCCCCCAGCCGCGATGTCATGGAACAGGTCGTGCTGGTCACCCGCGACCAGCCCCGGCCCATCGTGATGTTCACCGACGAACATGATCCCGACGTAATGCGCCAGGCCATCAAGTCCGGCGTCAGCGCCTATATCGTCGAAGGTATCCAGGCCCAGCGCCTGCAACCGATCCTCGATGTCGCCATGGCCCGTTTCGAGAGCGACCAGGCCTTGCGTGCCCAGTTGCAGGCACGGGACCAGCAACTGGCGGAGCGCAAGCGCATCGAGCAGGCCAAGGGCCTGCTGATGAAAATGAAGAACTGCAAGGAAGAAGAGGCCTATACGCTGATGCGGCGCCAGGCCATGAGCCGGCAGCAGAAGCTGATCCAGGTCGCCGAGCAGATCATTGCCATGAGCGAGCTGCTCGGCTGAGCCGACGGCACCGAGGGCAACTCTGGCCCGCCTCTTGCTAAGTAAATCCCGCAGGTAACCAACGGCGGTTGCCCCACTGTACGACAAAGACGTCGCCCCCCCTTCGCGCAAGCAGAGCGGGTAGCGACGTTTTTTGCGTTTTGGCTCCGCAAACGCGGGCCGGTGGTGCAGCCGTACAGGCGCACCACCCGATGCCCCTTGCAATAGCCCCTCCCCTGAGACTCTTACCGCTGAGGTGCGTCATGAATGCAAGTTTCTGGAAGTCCGGCCATACCCCGACACTGTTTTCGGCCTTTCTGTATTTCGACCTGAGTTTCATGGTCTGGTACCTGCTCGGCCCCCTGGCGGTGCAAATCGCCGCCGACCTGCACCTGACCACCCAGCAACGCGGGCTGGTGGTGGCGACGCCTATCCTGGCCGGGGCATTCCTGCGCTTCCTGATGGGTTTGCTGGCCGATCGGCTGTCACCCAAGACCGCCGGGATCATCGGCCAGGTCATCGTTATCGTGGCGCTGTTCGGGGCTTGGAAACTGGGTATCCACAGTTACGAACAGGCCCTGCTGCTGGGACTGTTCCTCGGCATGGCCGGCGCTTCGTTCGCCGTCGCCCTGCCCCTGGCCTCGCAATGGTATCCGCCACAGCACCAGGGCAAGGCCATGGGCATCGCCGGAGCCGGTAACTCGGGGACCGTGTTCGCCGCCCTGATCGCACCTCTGCTCGCGGCCTCCTTCGGCTGGAGCAATGTCTTCGGTTTCGCCCTGATTCCCCTGGTGATCACCCTGGTCGTGTTTGCCTGGCTGGCACGCAACGCCCCGCAACGGCCCAAGGCCAAATCCATGGCCGACTACATGAAAGCCCTGGGTGATCGCGACAGCTGGTGGTTCATGTTTTTCTACAGCGTGACCTTCGGTGGTTTCATCGGCCTGGCCAGCGCCCTGCCCGGCTACTTCAACGACCAGTACGCCCTGAGCCCGGTGACCGCCGGCTACTACACCGCCGCCTGCGTGTTTGGCGGCAGCCTGATGCGGCCCCTGGGTGGCGCGCTGGCCGACCGCTTCGGCGGCATACGCACCTTGCTCGGCATGTACACGGTGGCGGCGATCTGCATTGCCGCGGTCGGCTTCAATCTACCCAGTTCCTATGCCGCCCTGGCCCTGTTCGTCCTGGCGATGCTCGGCCTGGGTGCCGGTAACGGCGCGGTGTTCCAGCTGGTGCCGCAGCGCTTTCGCCTGGAAATCGGCGTGATGACCGGGCTGATCGGTATGGCCGGCGGCATCGGCGGTTTTGCCCTGGCGGCCGGCATGGGTGCGATCAAGCAGAGCACCGGCAGCTATCAGATGGCCTTGTGGTTGTTCGCCAGCCTCGGTGTCCTGGCCTGGTTCGGCCTGCACGGGGTCAAGCGTCGCTGGAGAACCACCTGGGGCTCGGCCGCCGTCACCGCCGCACGGGTCTGAGGCGCCGTGGGCCTGCAACTGAGTTTTGCCCAGGCCACGGCCACCGGCCCGCGCGCGGAAAACCAGGACGCCTTGCGCCTGGTCACTCCCGCGCCGGAGCTGGCGGCCAGCAAGGGCTATCTGTTCGCGATAGCCGACGGTGTCAGCCAGTGCGCCGATGGCGCCCTGGCTGCGCAGTCGACCCTGCAGGCGCTGGCCCTCGACTATTACGCCACACCGCAGACCTGGGGCGTCGCCCAGGCGCTGGACCGGCTGCTGCTGGCGCAGAACCGCTGGTTGCAAGCCAATGGCGGCGGCCAACCGCTGCTCACCACCTTGAGCGCCTTGGTCCTGCGTGGCCGCCGCTTTACCCTGGCCCATGTCGGCGATTGCCGGGTCTATCGCTGGTATGCCGGGCAGTTGCAACGCATCAGCCAGGAGCATGTCTGGGAACAACCGGACATGCAGCACGTACTCAAGCGGGCCATGGGCCTGGATCAGCACCTGGTGGTCGACTACCTCGATGGTGAAGTACGCCAGGGCGAGAGTTTCCTGTTGCTCAGCGACGGGGTATGGGCCACCCTCGGCGACCCGGCGATCGCGGCTATCCTGCGCGAACAACCGGAGCTCGAAAGCGCCGTGATGACCCTGGTCAGCGCCGCCCACCTGGCCGGCAGCCAGGACAACGCCAGCGCCCTGCTGGTGCGGGTCGACCAGCCGGGAGAGAACAGCCTCGGCGATACCCTGATCCAACTGCAGCAATGGCCCCTGCCGCCCCCGCTGAAACCCGGACAGTCGTTCGAAAACTGGCAGGTCGAAAGCGTCCTCGGACAGACCCGGCAATCGATCCTCTATCGCGTCCGCGATGCCCAGCAACAGCCCTGGCTGCTCAAGACCCTGCCGCAAAGCCGCCATGCGGAACCCCACGCCGGACAGGACCTGCTTCAGGAAGAATGGTTTCTGCGCCGGGTCGCCGGCCGCTGCTTCCCCGAGGTGCATCCGGCACCACAACGCCAGCACCTGTATTACCTGATGCGCGAATACCCGGGGCTGACCCTCGCCGAGCTGTTCCAGCAGATCGGGCCGCTGCCGCTGGCACAATGGCAGGAACTGGCACGGCGCACGTTGCAGGCGGTGGGCATGCTGCACCGGCGCAATATCCTCCATCGCGACATCAAGCCGGAAAACCTCCACCTGGGCTCAGACGGTGAACTGCGCCTGCTGGATTTCGGCTTGGCCTATTGCCCGGGTCTGAGCGAGGAACCGAGCCAGGAACTGCCGGGCACACCCAGCTACATCGCTCCGGAGGCGTTCGACGGGCAGGCTCCGGACATTCGCCAGGACCTCTACAGCGTCGGTGTCAGCCTGTTCTATCTGCTGACAGGGCACTATCCCCATGGTGAAATCGAAGCCTTCCAACGCCCGCGCTTTGGCGCACCGGTGAGTGCCGGGCGTTATCGCCCCGATCTTCCCGACTGGCTGGCGCAGAGCCTGAACCGCGCCGTCGCGGTCGACCCCGGACAACGCTACGAGACGGCCGAGGAATGGCTGCTGGCCCTGGAGAAGTCCGAGCGCGGTGTGATGAGCGTTCGCCCCCGACCATTGCTGGAACGCGAACCCTTGAAAGTCTGGCGCACGGTGGCGCTGGTATCGCTGCTGATCAACCTGGGCATTCTGGTGTGGTCGCTAAAACCCTGAACAACAGATATCGAGCAAATCGCAGGCAAAGAAAAGCCCGGCCTGAGCCGGGCTTTTCCGTACGACCAGGCTAATTACTTAGCTTGGGCTTCAACAGCAGCTTCTACGCGACGGTTGACAGCACGACCAGCTTCAGTGGCGTTGTCAGCCACTGGGCGGGATTCGCCGTAACCCACTGCAGTGATGCGGCCTGGATTAACGCCGTCCTTGACCAGTACTTGCTTGACAGCATCAGCACGACGCTGCGACAGCTTCTGGTTGTACTTGTCCGGACCGACGCTGTCGGTGTGACCGGCAACTTCAACGTTGGTAGCTGGGTATTGCTTCATGAAGTCAGCGAGGTTTTTCACGTCGCCGTAGCTGTTAGGCTTGACTACCGACTTGTCGAAGTCGAATTTCACGTCCAGCTCAACCTTGACCACTTCAGCCACTGGAGCTTCTGCAACCGGTGCTGGCTCTTCGGCAACTGGCGCTGGAGCAGGTGCTGGAGCAACCTTGCCGCCGCTACCACCGAAGTTCACGCCCAGGCCAACCAGAGCCTGGTAGTCCCACTTGCCGTTGTCCAGCTTGTAGTCAGCTTCAACGCCGGCACGAGCGTACAGGTTGTCGGTGATGTACCACTTGGCGCCAGCGCCGGTGGTCAGGAAAGTCGACTGGTCGCGACCGGTGTGGCCGTCAGCAGCAACGTTGGTCTGGCTGCCGTGAGCAACGCCACCTTCAACGTATGGACGGATGGCATCGCCAACGGTACCGAAGTGGTACTGGCTTTTCAGACCGAACTGATCACCACGGATCTTCTGGTTGCCAGTGCCGTCGTTCGAACGGGTGTAGTCCAGTTTGCCGTAGGTGGCATTGACCGAAACGTCGTCGGTGATGAAGTAGCCGATCGAAGCGCCTGGGCTACGGCCGTCTTCTACGTGGTTGACGCTGTCGTTGAACTTCTTGCTGTAGAACAGCTCACCCTCGACTGCGCCTTGGCCTTGTGCCAGAGCGCCGAACGAAGTTGCGGCAACAAGTGTACCAACGGCAACGCCCAAGGTGTTTTTCAGTTTCATCCGTTAAATCCCCATCTGGTGATTGTGAATCAGTCCCCAAACCGGGGGACAACTCGGCGACAAGTCTAGCAGAACTTGCCTGAACGTAAGAGATATTTGCGTTGAACTAAGTTTCAGCAATACCCGCAAATTTCTCACGCAATTTATCTAGAGCCCTTTTGTAGCGCATTTTCGTAGCACTCAAACCCATATGCATGATGTCCGCGATCTCCTGAAACTCCAGCTCTGCGACAAAACGTAGCACCAGGATTTCCCGGTCGATCGGGTTCACATGCACCAACCAGCGATCAAGTCCGGCCTTTTCCTCAGGTACCGGCGCCTTCTCTTCAGACGCCTCCTCAAGCGGATCCAGACTCAAGGCGTCCATCAAGCGACGCTTTCGCCGTTCTTTGCGATACTGCGTAATGCACTCGTTGTACGTGATGCTATAGAGCCATGTCTTGAACTTCGATTTACCCTCAAAGTTCTTGAGGCCATACAACACCTTCAACATCACTTCCTGACAGACATCGTCAGCATCACGATCGTTCCCTAAATACCTTGAACAAACGCTGAACAAAGTTCGTTGATAGCGACGCATCAACTCTTCGTAGGCGCGCGTCACGTGAAAAAGCTCCGCATGCGAACGCGCAACAAGCTCCTCATCGGAGAGCTCGCGGGGGTCGTAGCGCATGGATAGCGATTGGGTTTTATTCAAAACGAGTCGTGCCGACAGTCAGGTCAATGTCCGCCGCAGCCCAGGCTTGCGGGCTTTTTGCGGCGGCATACATTAGCAGGGTTTGCCGGATTAGCGGCTACTCACATGCTGTTCCAGCAGGATCCGATTGGAGAGAGAGACTAGCTCACCCTCATCGGTCAGCAATGTGGTTTTAACCGTGCCGATCTCTTCGATCTGGCCTTCGACCTCGCCAACTCGCACTTGTTGCCCAACCTGATACAACTCACGCACATAGATTCCCGCAAGAATCTGCCCGGCGATCTCCCGACTGCCCAGGCCCATGGCCAAGGCAACGGCCAGACCAACGGTAATCAGCACAATCACGATCACATGGTTCAGCAGGTCGGTCTTGACCTCCAACTGGCTGATCGCCACCGAAATGCTGATGATCACCACCAGCCCCTGGGCAACCCGCCCCAGGCCACTGGCGTAGTCCAGGCCCACGCCTTCGGCGGCACCGCGCACCAGGCCATTGACCAGTTGCGCCAGCAATACCCCCACCAGCAGCACCAGGGCCGCACCGAATACCTTCGGCAAATACAGCGCCAGCATGTCGAGCGTAGCCGAAACTCGCTCAAGTCCAAGGGATTCGGCGGCAGAAACCAGGAAAATCAGCAAAATGAACCAATAGACAATCTTGCCGATCAGGGTCGAGATCGGTACCTGGATGCCCGCGCGACTCAACAACTTGGTCAGCCCGGTGCCCCCCATGAGGCGATCCAGCCCCAGTTTGGCAAGCAATTTGGACAGCAGGGTATCGAGCAGCTTGGCCACCACGAAACCCAACAGCACCACGACCAGGGCGCCAAACAGGTTCGGAATGAAGTTCGCAACCTTCGTCCACAACGCTGTCATCGCCGCCACCAGACTCCGAGTCCAGAGATCAAGTTCCATATTCAATCAGCCTTATCCGCAGAGCGAGCAGTAGGGGTACGACGAGAAACCGGCATGACATGGGCCGATCCATTGTTCAGGGCAATCATCAGCGCTTGCAGCCAACGCCCCAGCAGACTGAAGAGATCACCCGCGCCGACCTGGCGGTTGGCGGTTTTCAGGACACGCCCCAGGCACGCATCGTCGTCACGGGTGGACGGCGAGGCCTTGAGCATGTCGCGCAGAGACTGTTCAAACGGATCGTGCATACGCACCTCTCGGAATGTCTTGGAAAGACGCGGTCAGAATTTTCCGGGTCACATCAAACATGTTTCACAGCCAGCGCAAACGACGAAACAACCACCATTGCCCGAGCGCCACGGCGACGATCAACAGGCAGGCGATGGCAAATCCATAGGGGTCCTGGGACCAGGGAATCCCACCGACATTGATCCCCAGCAAACCGGTGAGAAAGCTCATGGGCAGGAAGATCCCGGTGATGATCCCGAAGCGATACATGGTCTTGTTCATGCGCACGCTCAGACGCCGGTCCTCGGCCTCCAGCACAAGCCCCACGCGCTCCCGGGTCAATTCGAGCTCCTCGAGATAGCGGGTCAGGCTGTTGTTCAGTTCGTTCCAGTAATCGGCGTCATCACCGGCAAACCAGGGCAACTTGATACGCGTCAGCTGGCCGAAGATATCCCGCTGCGGGGCCAGGAAACGTTTCAGCCCGGCAGCTCGACGACGTATCTGCACAATCGCCCCATGTTCGGGACTATACCGTTCGTCGGCATCTATTTTTTCTTCCTCGTCATCGACCACTTCCGAGAGGTCGCTGACCAGATCCTGGACTTTCAGCGTCAGGTATTGCGCCATGTAGAGGATCAGTTCCGAGGCGGTTTTCGGCCCCTTGCCCTCCTCCAGCCGGACCAGCAGCTCATCGGTCGCGCGCAAGGGTCGCAAGCGCAGGGAAATCACCCGCTGGGCCGAGGCGAAGATCCGCACCGAGACCATGTCCTCGGGCTCGGCACCGGGGTTGAGGTTGACGCCGCGCAAAAACAGCAGCAATTCACTCTCCGGCAACGGCAGCAGGCGTGGGCGGGTGTTTTCCTCCAGCAGCAGGTCGCAGCTGAATTCGCTCAGGCCACTGGAGGCACGCAACCAGGTACGGGTTTGCGGATGGCTGCGATCCCAGTGCAACCAGAGACTTTCCTCGGGCCGCAATTGCAGATCGTCCAGCTCCGTCCGAGCAATCGAGCGCGCACCACCCTTTCCATCGAGAACCAGGGCATGGACCAGCCCCCATTGCGCGTTGTCTTCCTCGAACATCCTTACCCCTGTGATTTTATTTCGAAAAATTACTCAGGCATCTGCAACGGGCTGGGCGAGACGATCACCCCGTTGTTGTCCGCATAGACATATTCACCCGGGCGGAAAGTGACGCCGGCAAAGGTCACGGGCACGTTCAGGTCACCGATGCCGCGCTTGTCGGTCTTCATCGGGTGGCTGGCCAGGGCCTGCACGCCCAGGTCGGTTTGCGCGATCACGTCGACATCGCGGATACAGCCGTAGATCACCAACCCTTCCCAGCCGTTCTTCGCGGCCTTTTCGGCGAGCAGGTCGCCGAGCAAGGCCCGCCGCAGCGAACCACCACCGTCCACCACCAGCACCTTGCCGGCGCCCTTGAGCTCGACCTGATCCTTGACCAGGGAGTTGTCCTCGAAGCACTTGATGGTCACGATCTCGCCACCAAAGGAGTCTCGACCACCAAAGTTGCTGAACATCGGTTCAAGCACCTGCACCAGCTCCGGATAGGCATCGCACAGGTCGGGAGTGACGTAATGGTTCATGGATAAACTCCTGTAGGTGAGAGAACACGATCGGTGTACCGACAATCCAGGGCGGCTTGCTTGAAGAAACGCTCCGCCCGGGCGAATGTTTAGACAATGACCAGAAACGCTCAATGCGTCATATCTTAGCCGCTACCACTTCGAAGCGGAATGCCCTTCTTAGAGCGCTTGCTGAACCTCGGCTGACTCAGGCTGCAGAAAAGACGCCTGATCACCCAGCCAGTCGGCCACCAGCGGCCAGACTTCGGCTTGCGCCGGCTTGCTGACCAGCATCTCGACATGACCGAAATCCGAGCCGAATCCGGCCTTGCGCCCCAGGCAGATAAAGCGCTTGAGTGGCGAGCCGATCTGCTCGAACAGCTTGCGGCAGGCCCAGTCCGGATCCTGGTGATCACCGGCGGCACTCACCGCCAGCACTGGTACGTCGACTTCCGCCAGGCCATCCCACCAATTGCGGTCCTTGTCGCCGAAACGCCCGAACAGACCGTGCCAGCGCATGCTTTCCAGGGCCAGGCCGATCGGCTCGTCTTCCGGGCCCCGCTTGAGCCGCGAACCGGACAGGTGGGCGAAGCGCTTGAGCAGCAAACGCCCGCTCCACTCCACCGGTGGAATCTTCAACGGCCAATAGGTACGACTGACCTGGCAGCCGAAAAGCGCTACTGAAGCCGCCGCCGGCGCCCCCAGGTACTGACCGCCGAGAGCCGCCGCCAGGGTCGTGCCGCCCAGGGAATGGCCGATCCAGTGGGGAACCTGCCCGCTCTGCTCGCGGACAAAGGCGCCGAGGGCCGGCAGATCGTAGCGCGCGTAATCGGCCACGCGGTTATTGCGATAGTCCTGATTGCGTACGGACAACCCATGACCGCGCATTTCCGCGATCCACACATCGAACCCGGCACGCGCCAGATAGGCGCCCAGGCCGATGCCCTTGGGGGAATACCAGAAACGTCGGTTGGAAAAACTGCCATGCAGGAGAATGACCGGCACGCCACGCACTTCGGGCTCATCGGCCAGGCCCAGGCGGGTGACCGCCAGTTCGACCGTGCCATCGGGACTGTTGCCCGGTTTCAAACGATAGACGTCTTCGCTCAGATCGCCACGACGCTCGGCGCTGAGCAAAGCCACCGGAAAAAGATTGCTGCTGCTTTGCATAATGCTCTTGCACAAAAAAGGGCGACTCCTGTCTGGCTTCGCCCTATATACACACAAAAATGCCTGCCGGCTCAAAAGCCGGCAGGCATTTCATTTCACGTGAATCAGGCCTGGGCCTGGCCTTCAGCCAGGAAGAACCAGGTTTCCAGCACGCTATCGGGGTTCAGGGACACGCTTTCGATGCCCTGCTCCATCAACCAGCGCGCCAGGTCCGGGTGATCGGAAGGCCCCTGGCCGCAGATGCCGATGTACTTGCCGGCCTTGTTGCACGCCTGGATGGCGTTGGACAGCAGCTTCTTGACCGCGGGATTTCGCTCGTCGAACAGGTGCGCGATGATCCCGGAATCGCGGTCCAGGCCCAGGGTCAGCTGGGTCAGGTCGTTGGAACCGATGGAAAAACCGTCGAAATACTCGAGGAACTCATCGGCCAGGATCGCGTTGGACGGCAGTTCGCACATCATGATCACGCGCAGGCCGTCCTGGCCGCGGGCCAGGCCGTTGGCGGCCAGCAGATCGACCACCTGGCTAGCTTCGCCGAGGGTACGGACGAACGGCACCATGATCTCGACGTTGGTCAGGCCCATTTCATTGCGCACGCGCTTGAGCGCACGGCACTCGAGTTCGAAGCAATCGCGGAACGACTCGCTGATGTAGCGCGAGGCACCGCGGAAGCCCAGCATCGGGTTTTCTTCTTCCGGTTCGTAGAGCTTGCCGCCGATCAGGTTGGCATATTCGTTGGACTTGAAGTCCGACAGGCGCACGATGACCTTTTTCGGCCAGAACGCGGCGGCCAGGGTGCTGATGCCTTCGACCAGCTTCTCGACATAGAAGCCGACCGGATCGTCGTAGCCGGCAATGCGCTTGTCGACACTTTCCTTGATTTCCAGGGGCAGCCCGGCGTAGTTCAGCAGCGCCTTGGGGTGCACGCCGATCATGCGGTTGATGATGAACTCCAGGCGGGCCAGGCCCACACCGGCATTCGGCAACTGCGCGAAGTCGAAGGCACGATCCGGGTTGCCGACGTTCATCATGATCTTGAACGGCAGCTCCGGCATGGCATCGACGGAGTTCTTCTTGATATCGAAGCCCAGTTCGCCTTCGAAGATATAACCGGTATCGCCTTCGGCACAGGAAACGGTCACGCCCTGGCCGTCTTTCAACAGTTCGGTGGCATTGCCGCAACCCACGACCGCGGGAATCCCCAGCTCACGGGCGATGATCGCCGCGTGACAGGTACGCCCGCCACGGTTGGTGACGATGGCGCTGGCGCGCTTCATCACCGGTTCCCAGTCCGGGTCGGTCATGTCGGAGACCAGCACGTCACCGGCCTGGACCTTGTCCATCTCGGAGACGTCCTTGATGATCCGCACCTTGCCGGCGCCGATGCGCTGGCCGATGGCACGGCCTTCCACCAGCACGGTGCCGGTTTCCTTGAGCAGGTAGCGCTCCATGACGTTGGCCTGGGTACGGCTCTTCACGGTTTCCGGACGGGCCTGGACGATGTACAGCTTGCCGTCGTCACCGTCCTTGGCCCACTCGATGTCCATCGGGCACTTGTAGTGCTTCTCGATGATCATCGCCTGCTTGGCCAGCTCGCTGACTTCGGCATCGCTCAGGCAGAAACGCGCGCGGTCGGCCTTGTCGACATCGACGGTCTTGACCGAGCGACCGGCCTTGGCCTCGTCGCCGTAGATCATCTTGATCGCCTTGCTGCCCAGGTTGCGGCGCAGGATGGCCGGACGACCGGCTTCGAGGGTGCCCTTGTGGACGTAGAACTCGTCCGGGTTCACCGCGCCCTGGACCACGGTTTCACCCAGGCCGTAGGCGCCGGTAATGAACACCACGTCACGGAAGCCCGACTCGGTGTCGAGGGTGAACATCACACCGGCGGTTCCGGTTTCCGAACGCACCATGCGCTGCACACCGGCGGACAGGGCCACCAGCTTGTGGTCGAAGCCCTGGTGCACGCGGTAGGAAATCGCACGGTCGTTGAACAACGAGGCGAATACTTCCTTGGCCGCACGAATGACGTTTTCCACGCCGCGGATGTTCAGGAAGGTTTCCTGCTGGCCGGCGAAGGACGCGTCCGGCAGGTCTTCGGCGGTGGCCGAGGAACGCACGGCCACGGCCATGTCCGGGTTGCCCGCCGACAGCGTGGCGAAGGCGGTACGGATCTCGGCGTTGAGCTTCTCGGGGAACTCGGCCTCCATGATCCACTGGCGGATCTGCGCGCCGGTTTTCGCCAGGGCATTGACGTCGTCCACATCCAGCGCATCCAGCGCCGCGTGGATCTGGTCGTTCAGGCCACTGAGTTCGAGAAAATCACGATACGCCTGAGCCGTAGTGGCAAAGCCGCCGGGGACCGACACACCGGCGCCCGCGAGGTTACTGATCATCTCGCCCAGGGATGCGTTCTTGCCCCCTACGTGCTCTACATCATGGACGCCGAGCTTATCGAGGGAAACTACGTACTCTACCAAGGTGATCTCTCCACTAACTGTGTTGGAAAAGCTCAGGAGCGGTCTGCTCTAATGGGCAGGTTGATCCGCCATGTGGCCTGGACCTGGAAAATAAGTGAGAATGCCAGCCATTCCAGACTGGCAAATCGCGCCTATCATATCCAAGAATCGTCATCAGCTTAAGGCCCAAGGTGCAAATGAAACGATCTGCTTTCTTTATCTCCGATGGCACCGGCATCACCGCCGAAACCCTGGGTCAAAGCCTGTTGGCGCAATTCGAAAACATCACATTCGCCAAATCCACGCAGCCTTATATCGACAGCGTTGAAAAAGCCCGGGCCATGGTCCAGAAAATCAACAAGGCCGCCGAAATGGACGGATTTCGCCCGATCATCTTCGATACCATCGTCAACCAGGACATTCGTGAGATCCTCGCAACGTCCAATGGTTTCATGATCGACATCTTTTCCACCTTTCTCGCCCCGCTGGAGCAGGAACTGAGCGAGCACTCGTCCTACTCGGTGGGCAAGTCGCATTCCATCGGCGGCAACTCCAACTACATGGAACGCATCGAGGCGGTGAACTTCGCCCTCGACAACGACGACGGCGCCCGCACCCACTACTACGACAAGGCCGACCTGATCCTGGTGGGCGTGTCGCGCTGCGGCAAGACCCCGACCTGCCTGTACATGGCGATGCAATTCGGTATCCGCGCGGCCAACTACCCGCTGACCGAGGACGACATGGAGCGCCTGCAACTGCCGGCCGCCCTGCGCGCTCACCAGCACAAGCTGTTCGGCCTGACCATCGACCCGGACCGCCTGACCGCGATCCGCAACGAACGCAAGCCCAACAGCCGCTATTCGAGCTACGCCCAGTGCGAATTCGAAGTGCGCGAAGTGGAAAACCTGTTCCGCCGGGAAAATATCCCGCATATCAATTCCACGCATTTTTCCGTGGAAGAGATCTCGGCGAAGATCCTCGTGGAAAAAGGCGTGGAGCGGCGCTTCAAATAACCTTGCCAGACACCTGTTCCTGCCCCAGCACCTGGGCCAGGGTTTCGAACCCGGCCTGCAACTGCCGGTCGTCCCCCGTGGTGTTGCACACACTGGCTCGCACGCACTGCGCCGCCGCGCTATGGCCAACGGCAAAGACCTCCGCCGTGGCGATCAGGTAACCCCGCTCCTTGAGTGCCGACTCCACTTCCGAGGCGCGCAGGGATTGCGGGACGCTGATCCAGAAATGCGGGCTATTGCGGTGAGTGCGATACTCCAGCCCGGCCAGCAACCCCTCGACCAGCGCCTTGCGCCGACTGACCTCCAGCACCTGCCGCGCCAGCAGCGCCTGGGCATCGCCGTCTTCGATCCATTGTGCCGCCAGTTCGTGCATCAATGGCGTCGCCATCCAGCAACTGGCACGCAGGCCACCGGCCAGTCGCCCGATCAGCGCCTGCGGCCCATGCACATAGCCGACCCGCAGTCCGGCGGCCACCGCCTTGCTCAGGCTGCCGATCAGGATAGTGCGCTCCGGGGCGAAGAAGCTCAGCGGCTCCGGCCGGTCCTGGACCAGCACACCATGGGTCTCATCTTCGATAATCAGCAGGTTGTGCCGACGACAGACCTCGACCAGCGCCTGGCGTCGCTCGGACGATTGCACACTGGCGATCGGGTTCTGCAAGGTCGGCGTGCAGTACAAGGCTGAAATCCGATGAGCGCGGCATGCCTCTTCGACCGCCTGCGGCAGCAGCCCCTCGGCATCCATTTCGGCGCCGATCAGGCGAATCCCCAGCAACCGCGCCGCACTGATCAGGCCCGGATAGCTCAGATTTTCCGTGACCAGCGTGTCCCCCGACTTCAACAACCCGAGCAACGCACTGAGCAAGCCGTGCTGGCCGCCGTTGACGCAAACCACCTGCTGCGCACTGGCGACAAACCCGCCATGGCTCAACCATTGGGCACCCGCCTGGCGATGCCGTTCGAAGCCGACCTCCGGTGCATAATTGGCCAACGCGGCGATCACCTGCGGATCACTCGCCAGGGCCTGCAGGCTGCGGGCAAAGCACTCCGCCTCGGCACCGGGAATATGCGTGTTGCGGCTCATGTCGAAATACTCGTGGACGCCCTCGCTGGGATGGCGAAAACCACGGTCGCGCTGCTGCTCGCGGGCACGATCACGGACAAAGGTGCCGTCGCCGATCCGCGCCACCACCCGCCCCAGGCGTTCCAGCTCACCATAGGCGCGACTGACGGTAGCCACCGTCACACCCAGTTGGTCGGACAGGCGCCGATGGGGCGGCAGCTTGGTGCCGGGTGCAATGACACCTTCTTCGATGCCCCGCTCGATCACATCACTGATGCGCTTGTACTTGAGGCCCTGGCCGTCCAGCAGTCCGGAGCGCAACATTGACACCATGTCGTTATAGTTTTTGACAGCCACTGGCGACCTCAATACTGTGAATTCACCCAATCAATGGGCCATATTAGCCGATTGAAAGGTTTATTCACGCTATTTTTTGCAGGAATGACACCATGTCAATTTCAGCCAACCTTGCCTTGCCCCGGGTCGAACAGCGCCGCTATCTCACCGCCCTGCTGACCAGCGTGTTGTTCCTGATTGTCTGTCTGTGCTGGGGCACCACCTGGCTGGGGATCAAGATCGCCGTGGAAAGCGTGCCGCCGTTGACTGCCGCCGGACTGCGCTTCCTGATCGCCTTCCCGCTGTTCCTCGGCTTTGCCGCCTGGCGCCGTGAGCCCCTGTATTTTCCCCGGGAACGCCGCGGCTTCTTCGTGTTCGTCACCCTCTGCTACTTCAGCCTGCCGTATTACCTGCTGAACTACGGTGAACAGCATGTTTCCTCGGGTCTGACCGCACTGCTGTTCAGTTGCATGCCGGTGTTCATCCTGATTTTCTCGGCGCTGTTCCTGCGGGAAAAGATCTATCTGTCCCAGGTCTTCGGAATTGTCGTGGGGTTTGCCAGCCTGTTCATGATCCTGCGCAGCCAGGGCCTGCGCCTGGATCACGCCGAGTTGTTCGGGGTGCTGGCGATCCTGGCGACAGCGGTGATGCACGCCTTGTGCTACGTGATCACCAAGCAGAAGGGCCAGGCCATCAGCGTGATCACCTACAACACCCTGCCCATCGGCATTGCCGGCCTGATGCTGTTTGTCGCGGGGCTGGGGCTCGAGTCGCCGCAGTTCAGCGAGATCACCCCACGTTCGTGGGGTGCGCTGTTCTACCTGGGGCTGGTGGCGTCGGTCGGCGGCTTTCTCGTCTATTTCCTGCTGCTCAAGCGGCTGAGCCCGGTGATCCTGTCGTTCGTCTTCATCATCTTCCCGGTGTTCGCCGTGCTGATCGGCGCCTGGTACGAAGACCTGCCGGTATCCCGGGACCTGATGCTGTATTCGGCGACCCTGCTGGTCGGCTTTGCGATCACCAAGTTGCCGCTGGAGAAATACCTGGCGGCCCGGTGACGCCCTCGGGCCTTGCGGCGCTCTCCAGGGCCCCATCGCCGGCAAGCCGGCTCCTACGGTACGGCGTACACCCGGACTTCCCAGGGCGTACACGGTCGTTGTGGGAGCTGGCTTGCCGGCGATGAGGTCGGTATGGACACCGCATGATCAAGCCGGCGTCTAGATCACGAACAGCTCGACAAAACGCTGCACCGGCGTTGCCTCCAGGCGTGCCGGGTCCTTGCACAGGGCAAGGATTTCGTTGCTGCGCTGGGCGGTGAAGCGCGTCGCCAGGTTGGCCCTGAACTTGTCCTCCAGCAACGGGATGCCCTCGGCCCGGCGGCGGCGATGGCCGATCGGGTACTCCACCACCACCTGTTCGGTGGCACTGCCATCCTTGAAGAACACCTGCACGGCATTGGCGATCGAGCGTTTGTCGGCCTCCAGATATTCGCGGGTGTAGCGCGGCTCTTCGACTATCAGCATCTTCTCGCGCAGCACATCGATGATCGGATGGGCCACGTGGAAATCATCCTCGTAGTGCTCGGCCACCAGATTGCCGAAAGCCAGCGGCACCGCCGTCATGTACTGGAGGCAGTGGTCACGGTCCGCGGCATTGGCCAACGGGCCGACCTTGGAAATGATGCGGATCGCCGATTCATGGGTGGTGATGACGATCCGGTCGATCTCGTGCAAGCGGTTCCTGACCAGCGGATGCAGGGTCACCGCCGCCTCGCAGGCGGTCTGGGCATGGAACTCGGCCGGGAAGCTGATCTTGAACAGCACGTTTTCCATGACATAGCTGCCGTATTCCCGGGACAGGCTGAAAGCGCGCTTGTCCTCGGGCTTGAGCGCCAGGTCCTTGTTGGTGTGGCTGAACAGCACGTCGTAGAAACCCCATTGCGGCGCGCTCAATACCCCGGGAATGCCCATTTCCCCACGCAGGGCGATATCCGCAAGGCGTACGCCTCGGCTGGTGGCATCCCCTGCCGCCCAGGATTTGCGTGAACCGGCATTCGGCGCATGACGATAGGTACGCAATGCCTGGCCATCGACAAAGGCATGGGACAGCGCCGCCAGCAACTGCTCACGACTGGCGCCCATCAATCTGGCGGTGACCGCCGTGGAAGCGACTTTCACCAGCAGCACATGATCGAGACCGACCCGGTTGAACGAGTTTTCCAGGGCGATCACCCCCTGGATCTCGTGGGCCATGATCATCGCTTCCAGCACCGTGCGCACGGTCAGCGGCGCCTCGCCGTTGGCCAGGCGCTTCTGTGACAGATGATCGGCCACCGCGAGAATCCCGCCGAGGTTATCCGAAGGGTGGCCCCACTCGGCTGCCAGCCAGGTGTCGTTATAGTCGAGCCAGCGGACGATACAGCCGATATCCCAGGCGGCCTTGACCGGGTCCAGGCGAAAACCGGTTCCCGGCACACGGGCGCCGAACGGCACCACCGTGCCCTCCACCAACGGCCCCAGGTGCTTGGTGCACTCGGGAAAGCGCAGGGCAAGCATGCCGCAGCCGAGGGTATCCATCAGGCAGTTGCGTGCGGTATCCAGCGCCTGCGCGGACTCGATGCGGTAATCGAGCACGTAGTCGGCGATGTCCTGCAGGACCTGGTCGTAGTCGGGACGGTTGTTCAGATCAACGTTGGCGCTCATCTTCGATTCACTCCGCTAGCGGTGCATGGGGTCGGTTCGGGCCTCGGGTTCAAGACTGATAACGGTTTATCAAACGATTTATTATTCCGGGCGGTGCGCTTTCATGTAGGAGCCGGCTTGCTGGCGATGGGGCCCGCGAGCCCTGCATTGCCTGATCGGCCATCATCGCCGGCAAGCCGGCTCCCACAAGTTTTGTGCTTCACCACAAAATCCCGAGCCCTCAGAAGGCATCGCCGGGCACACGCACCCAGCCTTCCATCAGCACCCGCGCACTGCGACTCATGATGGCCTTGACCACGCTCCACTCACCGTCGACCAGGGTCGCTTCGGCACCGACACGCAGGGCGCCCGACGGATGCCCGAAGCGCACCGAACCGCGCGCGCCACCGCCCGCCGCCAGGTTGACCAGGGTGCCGGGAATAGCCGCCGCCGTGCCGATGGCCACGGCCGCCGTGCCCATCATCGCGTGGTGCAGCTTGCCCATGGACAACGCCCGCACCAGCAGGTCGAGGTCACCCGCCGCCACCGGCTTGCCACTTGACGCGGTATAGCTCGCCGGCGGCGCGACAAAGGCCACCTTCGGCGTGTGCTGACGCTTGGCCGCCTCGTCGAGATGGGCGATCAGGCCCATGCGCAACGCACCGTAGGCGCGGATCGTCTCGAACATCGCCAGGGCCTTGGGGTCGCCGTTGATATCGCCCTGTAGTTCACTGCCGGTATAGCCGATATCCGCCGCGTTGACGAAGATGGTCGGGATGCCGGCGTTGATAAGGGTCGCCTTGAAGGTGCCGACACCCGGTACTTCGAGGTCATCCACCAGATTGCCGGTGGGAAACATCGAACCGCCCGCGCCCTCTTCCTCGGCCGCCGGGTCCATGAACTCGAGTTGCACTTCAGCGGCGGGAAAGGTCACGCCGTCGAGTTCGAAATCGCCGGTTTCCTGGACCTGACCCTCGGTAATCGGTACATGGGCAATGATGGTCTTGCCGATATTCACCTGCCAGATCCGCACCACCGCCATGCCATTGCGCGGAATGCGCGCGGCATCCACCAGGCCGGTGCTGATGGCGAACGAACCGACCGCCGCCGACAGGTTGCCGCAGTTGCCGCTCCAGTCGATAAACGGCTTGTCGATGGAGACCTGGCCGAACAGATAGTCGACATCGTGGCCGGCCTTGATGCTCCTGGACAGGATCACCGTCTTGCTGGTGCTGGAGGTCGCCCCGCCCATGCCGTCGATCTGTTTCTCATAGGGATCGGGGCTGCCGATCACCCGCAGCAGCAACGCATCCCGCGCCGCGCCGGGCAGTTGTGCCGCTTCTGGCAGGTCCTCGAGGTTGAAGAACACCCCTTTGCTGGTACCGCCACGCATATAGGTGGCGGGAATCCTGATTTGCGCTGCATGGGCCATGAAAGCTCCTGCGAAGTCTGAATACATATACTTGATCGATCGTTCCCACGCTCCAGCGTGGGAACGCCTCATGGGACGCTCCGCGTCCGCTCTGCAAGTGACGCGGAGCGTCACGGGCTGCGTTCCCACGCAGAGCGTGGGAACGATCACCCTGTTTTGTCTAGCCGGCCGTGGCCGATTGGAGGAAGTCCTGGGCAAAACGCTGCAGGACACCGCCGGCCTCGTAGATCGAGACCTCTTCGGCGGTATCCAGGCGGCAGGTCACCGGCACGTCGACACGCTCGCCGTTCCGGCGCTGGATCACCAGGGTCAGGATCGCCCGCGGTGTGCGCTCGCCGAGCACATCGAAGGTCTCGGTACCGTCGATACCCAGGGTCTTGCGATCGGTGCCCGGCAGGAACTCCAGCGGCAACACGCCCATGCCCACCAGGTTGGTGCGATGAATGCGCTCGAAGCCTTCGGCGGCGATCGCCTCGACCCCGGCCAGGCGCACGCCCTTGGCCGCCCAGTCACGGGACGAACCCTGGCCGTAGTCGGCACCGGCAATGATGATCAGCGGCTGCTTGCGTTCCAGGTAGGTTTCGATGGCTTCCCACATGCGCATGACCTGGCCTTCAGGCTCGACCCGCGCCAGGGAACCCTGCTTGACCTTGCCGTTTTCCACGACCATTTCGTTGAACAGCTTCGGGTTGGCGAAGGTCGCGCGCTGCGCGGTGAGATGGTCGCCGCGATGGGTGGCGTAGGAGTTGAAGTCCTCTTCCGGCAAACCCATTTTCGCCAGGTACTCGCCGGCCGCGCTGCCCCGCATGATGGCGTTGGACGGCGACAGGTGATCAGTGGTGATGTTGTCCGGCAGCACCGCCAGAGGACGCATGCCCTTGAGCGGCCGCGCACCGGCCAGGGCGCCTTCCCAGTAAGGCGGACGGCGGATATAGGTGCTCGTCGGCCGCCAGTCGTACAGCGGCGTGACCTTGGGCCCGGTGTCTTCGTGGATGGCGAACATCGGGATATAGACCTGGCGGAACTGCTCCGGCTTCACCGAAGCCTTGACCACCGCGTCGATTTCCTCGTCGCTCGGCCAGAGGTCCTTGAGGCGGATTTCCTTGCCTTCGGCGTCCAGGCCGAGCACGTCCTTCTCGATATCGAAGCGGATGGTGCCGGCAATCGCATAGGCCACCACCAGCGGCGGCGATGCGAGGAAAGCCTGCCTGGCGTACGGATGGATACGACCGTCGAAGTTGCGGTTGCCGGACAGCACGGCGGTGGCATAGAGATCGCGGTCGATGATTTCCTGCTGGATCACCGGGTCCAGCGCACCGGACATGCCGTTGCAGGTGGTACAGGCAAACGCCACCACGCCAAAGCCCAGTTGCTCCAGTTCGTCGGTCAACCCGGCTTCGTCCAGGTACAGCGCCACGGTCTTGGAGCCCGGCGCCAGCGACGACTTGACCCATGGTTTACGGGTCAGGCCGAGTCTGTTCGCGTTGCGCGCCAGCAGGCCCGCGGCGATCACGTTGCGCGGGTTGCTGGTATTGGTGCAACTGGTGATGGCGGCGATGATCACCGCGCCGTCGGGCATCTGCCCCGGTACATCGCTCCACTGGCCGGCAATGCCCTTGGCCGCCAGGTCGCTGGTGGCGACACGGGCGTGCGGGTTGCTGGGACCGGCCATGTTGCGCACCACCGAAGACAGGTCGAACTGCAGGTCGCGCTCGTACCGCGCATCCTTGAGGCTGTCGGCCCACAGGCCGGTCAGCTTGGCGTAGCTCTCGACCAGTTGCACCTGGGCGTCTTCACGACCGGTGAGTTTCAGGTAGTCGATAGTCTGCCGGTCGATATAGAACATCGCCGCCGTGGCGCCGTACTCCGGAGCCATGTTGGAGATGGTCGCGCGGTCGCCCAGGGTCAGCGCCGAAGCGCCCTCGCCGAAGAACTCCAGCCACGCACCGACGACTTTCTGCTTGCGCAGGAACTCGGTCAGCGCCAGCACCATGTCGGTGGCGGTGATGCCCGGTTGCAGCTTGCCGGTCAGTTCGACGCCGACGCTTTCCGGCAGGCGCATCCACGACGCGCGGCCAAGCATCACGCTCTCGGCTTCGAGGCCGCCGACACCGATGGCGATCACCCCCAGTGCATCGACGTGAGGCGTGTGACTGTCGGTGCCGACACAGGTATCGGGAAAGGCCACGCCGTCACGCGCCTGGATCACCGGGGACATTTTCTCCAGGTTGATCTGGTGCATGATGCCGTTGCCCGGCGGGATCACATCGACGTTCTTGAAAGCCTTCTTGGTCCAGTCGATAAAGTGGAAGCGGTCTTCGTTGCGACGGTCTTCGATGGCGCGGTTCTTGGTGAAGGCATCCGGATCGAAACCGCCGCACTCCACGGCCAGGGAATGGTCGACGATCAGTTGGGTCGGCACCACCGGGTTGACCTGGGCCGGATCCCCCCCCTGGGAAGCGATGGCGTCACGCAGGCCGGCGAGGTCCACCAGGGCGGTCTGGCCGAGAATGTCATGGCAGACCACACGGGCCGGGAACCAGGGAAAATCCAGGTCGCGCTTGCGTTCGATCAGTTGCCTGAGGGAATCGGTGAGCGTCGCCGGGTCGCAGCGCCGCACCAGGTTTTCGGCGAGCACCCGGGATGTGTAGGGCAGGCTGTCGTAGGCCCCGGGCTGGATGGCATCGACTGCCGCACGGGCGTCGAAGAAATCCAGATGGCTGCCGGGCAGCGGTTTACGGTATTGAGTGTTCATCGTCAGGACTCGATCACGGTAGTTACAAAGGGTGGGGCCTGGCACCAGACCTGAAGTGAACACAACCCACTGTGGGAGCGGGCTCGCCCGCGACAGCGCCAGGTCAGTCGACATCACTGTCGGATGTGACTCGGTCATCGCGGGCAAGCCCGCTCCCACAGGAATCCTGGTGAACTTCAGACCCCTGTGTCAGCCCTCGCCATTCAGCGTTGTTCGATTGGCACGAACTTGCGCTGCTCGACGCCGGTGTATTCGGCGCTCGGACGGATGATGCGGTTGTTGGCACGCTGCTCGAACACGTGCGCCGCCCAGCCGGTCAGGCGCGAGCAGACGAAGATCGGCGTGAACAGCTTGGTCGGGATACCCATGAAGTGGTACGCCGAGGCATGGTAGAAATCGGCGTTGGGGAACAGCTTCTTCTGTTCCCACATGGTCTTGTCGATGGCTTCGGAAACCGGGAACAGCACGGTGTCGCCGACCTCGTCGGCAAGCTTTTTCGACCAGCCCTTGATCACCTCATTGCGCGGATCGTTGTCTTTGTAGATCGCATGGCCGAAGCCCATGATCTTGTCCTTGCGCGCCAACATGCCGAGAGTGCCTTCGACGGCCTCCTGCGGCGAGCCGAAACGCTCGATCATTTCCATGGCCGCCTCGTTCGCGCCGCCGTGCAGCGGCCCGCGCAGGGAACCGATGGCCGCGGTGACACAGGAGAACAGGTCGGACAGGGTCGAGGCACAGACCCGCGCGGTGAAAGTCGAGGCGTTGAACTCGTGCTCCGCGTAGAGGATCAACGACACGTCCATCACCTTGCGGTGCAGCTCGCTCGGCGCCTTGCCGTGCAGCAGGTGGAGGAAATGCCCGCCGATGGAAGCCTCGTCGGTCACGCAGTCGATGCGCAGGCCTTCGTGGCTGAAACGATACCAGTAGCACATGATCGCCGGGAACGCGGCCAGCAGCCGGTCGGTGGCTTCGTGCTGGCGGGAGAAGTCGCCTTCGGGCTCGATATTGCCGAGGAACGAGCAGCCGGTGCGCATCACGTCCATCGGATGGGCGTCGGCGGGGATCCGCTCCAGCACTTCCTTCAGGGCCTGGGGCAAGTCGCGCAGGGTGCGCAGCTTGTCCATATAGGCGCTCAGTTGGGCCTGGCTCGGCAGATCGCCGTATAGCAGCAGGTAGGCGACTTCTTCAAAGCGCGCGTCGGCGGCCAGTTCACGCACGTCATAACCGCGATAGGTCAGGCCGGCACCGGCCTGGCCCACGGTGGACAAGGCCGTCTGCCCGGCCACCTGGCCACGCAGGCCGGCGCCACTCAGTACTTTTGCTTCAGCCATTGCTCTCTCCAATTCTTGAATTTATTCGGAACCTGGCACCACATTAATCCTGTAGGAGCCGGCTTGCCGGCGATGGCGGCAGGTCAGGCGATGCAAGACTCACAGGCCTCATCGCCGGCAAGCCGGCTCCTACACGGGTCTGCGTTCTACCGCCAATAGTGCGGTGGCTCAGCCCTTCTTCTGGGCAAACAGCGCATCGAGCTTCTGCTCGAAGGTGTGGTAGTCGATACGATCATAGAGCTCCATGCGGGTCTGCATGGTATCGATCACATTGGCCTGGGTGCCGTCGCGGCGAATCGCCGTGTAGACGTTTTCCGCCGCCTTGTTCATGGCGCGGAAAGCCGACAGCGGGTACAGCACCAGAGACACATCGGCGCCCGCCAGTTGCTCGACGGTGTACAGCGGCGTCGCGCCGAACTCGGTGATATTGGCCAGGATCGGCGCTTTCACCCGGTTGGCGAACAGCTTGTACATGTCCAGCTCGGTGATGGCTTCCGGGAAAATCATGTCGGCGCCGGCCTCGATGCAGGCGGCAGCACGATCCAGGGCAGACTCCAGCCCTTCCACGGCCAGCGCATCGGTGCGCGCCATGATCACGAAACTGTCATCGGTGCGGGCATCGACGGCGGCCTTGATGCGGTCGACCATTTCCTGCTGGGAGACGATTTCCTTGTTCGGCCGGTGACCGCAGCGCTTGGCGCCGACCTGGTCCTCGATATGGATCGCCGCCGCGCCGAACTTGCTCATCGACCTGACGGTACGGGCGACGTTGAACGCCGAGGAACCGAAGCCGGTGTCGACATCCACCAGCAGCGGCAGGTCGCAGACATCGGTGATGCGCCGGACATCGGTCAGCACGTCATCCAGGCCGGTGATGCCCAGGTCCGGCACGCCGAGGGAACCGGCGGCCACGCCGCCGCCCGACAGGTAGATCGCCTTGAAACCGGCGCGCCTGGCCAGCAGCGCATGGTTGGCGTTGATCGCACCGACCACCTGCAACGGATGCTCGCTGGCGACCGCATCGCGGAAACGCTGACCGGGCGTGTTTTTGTTGGAACCCTGACTCATGACTCACCTCGTGGAGTGGCTGTCGGTTTCGCGCTGTCCTGGTAGTGACGCGCAATATTGCGTTTCGATGCGCCGATATGGCGACGCATCAACAACTCGGCCAGTTCGCCGTCGCGATCGGCAATGGCATCGAGAATCCGGTGGTGTTCGGCAAAGGCCTGGCGCGGCCGGTTGGGCGTCGCGGAAAACTGGATGCGGTACATGCGCACCAACTGGTACAGCTCGCCGCACAGCATCTGGGTCAGGGTACGGTTGCCGGCGCCCTGGATGATCCGGTAATGGAAATCAAAGTCGCCTTCCTGTTGGTAATAACCGACTCCCGCCTGGAACGCCGCATCGCGTTCGTGGGTGTGCAGCACCTGGCGCAGTTCTTCGATCTCTTCGCTGGTCATGCGCTCGGCCGCCAGGCGGCAGGCCATGCCTTCGAGGGACTCGCGGATCTCATAGAGTTCGACCAGCTCGGCATGGCTCAGGGACACCACCCGCGCCCCTACATGGGGCACGCGCACCAGCAGGCGCTGGCCTTCCAGGCGATGGATGGCCTCGCGCAGCGGGCCACGGCTGATGCCATAGGTGCGCGCCAGTTCCGGCTCGGAAATCTTGCTGCCGGGGGCGATATCGCCCTTGACGATAGCCGCCTGGATGCGCCGGAAGACGTTCTCGGACAGCGTCTCCGAATCTTCCTGAACAGTCACGACTGGCTCCAGCTCATCCAGCATATTGTCGACACCTTTGAAATCAATGACGCCAAAACTAGCCAATACAGGCGTATCAGTCAAAGAATTAATTGGTATTGTCGACAATAGTCTAAGACCGACAGTAAACCGCGGGGTACAACAGAGGCAGCCCACAGCAAGCGCCCCCGGCGCTGGCGCCATGAAACCAGCATGCTAGAATGCCGCGCGCATCAGACGATGCCATGCCTGTCATATTCATCTGACAGACGCACGAGGAAGCTTGCGCTGTATTGCCAGTCACCTTGAATCAAGATTGCCCGATACGCGCCAGGATTTATGAGACTCAAGCCTTTCCCCCTACTGCTTCTGTTCCTGCTCGGTCTGCCCGGCCTCGGCCTCGCCACCGAGAAGACCGTGTACGGCCTGAACGAGTACGCCAACCTGGTCGGGATCGACCTGGAAGTCGCGGCCAAGCTCGACACCGGGGCCAAGACCGCCTCTCTCAGCGCCCGTGACATCAAACGCTTCAAGCGCGACGGCGAAAGCTGGGTACGCTTCTACCTGGCCATCGATGCCGCCCATTCGCACCCCATCGAACTGCCGCTGGCCCGTGTCAGCAAGATCAAGCGTCGCTCCGGCGACTACGACCCGGACGAGGACAAGGCCTATACCGCCCGCCCGGTGATTGCCCTGAATGTTTGCATGGGCACGGCTTTACGCAGTATTGAAGTGAACTTGACCGACCGAAGTGCATTCCAATACCCGCTTCTGATCGGCTCCGAGGCGCTCAAGCGCTTCGACGCGCTGGTCGATCCCAGCCTTAAATACGCTGCCGGCAAACCCGCCTGCATCGCCGACGCTCAAACCGCCGAGTAATTCGCATGCGTTCTCTTACCCTCCATCTGAAAATCCTCATCGCCGTCCTGGTGGCGCTGGGTATTTCAGTCACGGCCTATCAGATCTTCGTGCTGGGGATTCCGGTCACCGAGGATGCCACGGACGACCTGTGGAACATCGACGCCAAGGTCGAGTTCGTCGCCGCGAGCAAGGACCCGGTGAAGATCCAGATGTTCGTGCCGCCGCTGAGCCGCGACTACGTCAGCCTCAATGAGAGCTTCATTTCCAACAACTATGGCGTGAGCGTCAATCGTACCGACGGCAACCGCAAGGTCACGTGGTCGGCACGGCGGGTCAGCGGCAAGCAGACCCTGTATTACCGCCTGGTGCTGACCAAGCGCTACACCGGCGAAAAACCCAAGGTCAAAGGCCCGACCTTCCGCGACAGCATGGCCATCGAAGGCCCGGAAAAGATCGCCGCCGAAGCCCTGCTCGCGCCGATCCGCCAGCACTCGGCGGATGTCGAGACCTTCATCGGCGAGACCATCAAGCGGGTCAACAACCTCAACGACGACAACGTCAAGCTGCTGCTGGCGGGCGATCCGTCGACGCCGCACAAGGCACAGATCATCGAGTTGCTGCTGTCCATCGCCCACGTACCACTGGAAAAGGTCCACACCATCCGCCTGGTGGCCGACCAGCCGCAGACCCCGGAACTGTGGTTGCGCAGCTTCAACGGCAACGACTGGCTGTACTTCAACCCGGACACCGGCGAACAGGGCCTACCCAGCGACCGCCTGCTGTGGTGGACCGGCGACGACAACCTGATCACCGTCGAAGGCGGCAAGAAGGCCAGCGTCAATTTCAGCCTGAACAACAGCGAGATGAACGCCATCCGCCTGGCCAAGCTGACCGACGAGAACTCCGACGCCAACTTCCTCGAATACTCGCTCTACGGCCTGCCGCTGCAAACCCAGCAGACCTTCATGATCATGGTGATGATCCCGATCGGCGTGCTGGTGATCCTGATCCTGCGCAACCTGATCGGCCTGCAGACCCTCGGCACCTTCACCCCGGTGCTGATCGCCCTGGCCTTCCGCGAAACCCAACTGGGCTTCGGCATCATTCTGTTCACCATCATCACCGCCCTCGGCCTGTCGCTGCGCTCCTACCTGGAACACCTGAAGCTGCAGATGCTGCCGCGGCTGTCGGTGGTGCTGACCTTTGTCGTGGTGCTGATCGCCGCCATCAGCCTGTTCAGCCACAAGCTCGGCCTGGAGCGCGGCCTGTCGGTGGCGCTGTTCCCGATGGTGATCCTGACCATGACCATCGAGCGCCTGTCCATTACCTGGGAAGAGCGTGGCGGTAGCCATGCGATGAAAGTCGCGATCGGCACTCTGTTCGCCGCCTCCCTGGCACACCTGATCATGAGCGTGCCGGAACTGGTGTACTTCGTCTTCACCTTCCCGGCGATCCTGCTGATCCTGGTGGGCTTCATGCTGGCCATGGGTCGCTACCGCGGGTATCGCCTGACCGAACTGGTGCGCTTCAAGGCCTTCCTCAAGGAAGACGCCTGATGTTCGGCCTGTGGAAAACCTGGAAGGCCCTGGAAGCCAAGGGCATCATGGGGATCAACCGGCGCAACGCCGACTATGTGCTCAAGTACAACAAGCGCAGCCTGTACCCGATCGTCGATGACAAGATCATCACCAAGGAACGGGCGATCAAGGCCGGTATCCATGTACCGGAAATGTACGGCGTGATCTCCACGGAAAAGGACATCGACAAGCTCGGCGAGATCATCGGCGGGCGCAGCGACTTCGTCATCAAGCCGGCCCAGGGCGCCGGCGGCGACGGCATCCTGGTGATCGCCGATCGCTTCGAAGGACGCTACCGGACGATTTCCGGGCGGATCATCAGCCATGAGGAAATCGAGCACCAGGTGTCCAGCATCCTCACCGGGCTCTATTCCCTGGGCGGCCACCGCGATCGCGCGCTGATCGAATACCGGGTGACCCCCGACCAGATCTTCAAGAGCATCAGCTACGAAGGCGTGCCGGACATCCGCATCATCGTGCTGATGGGCTATCCGGTGATGGCGATGCTGCGCCTGCCGACCCGCCAGTCCAACGGCAAGGCCAACCTGCACCAGGGCGCCATCGGCGTCGGCGTGGACCTGGCGACCGGCCTGACCCTGCGTGGCACCTGGCTGAACAACATCATCCGCAAGCACCCGGACACCACCAACGCGGTGGATGGCGTGCAACTGCCGAACTGGGACGGCTTCATGAAGCTGGCCGCCGGTTGCTACGAGTTGTGTGGCCTGGGCTATATCGGCGTGGACATGGTCCTGGACCAGGACAAGGGCCCGCTGATCCTCGAACTCAACGCCCGGCCGGGGCTGAATATCCAGATTGCCAACGACTGCGGCCTGACCACCCGCGCCCATGCCGTGGAAGCGCACCTGGAACGGCTGGCCGCCGCCGGCATCAGCGAGACCCCGCAAGAGCGGGTGCGTTTCGTCCAGGACATGTTCGGCCATGTGCCGCCGAAGGATGCCTGAACCCATGACTTTGTGGGAGCGGGCTTGCCCGCGAAGGCGTCCCTGAGGACGCCAAGAGCTTCGCGGGCAAGCCCGCTCCTACACCAGCAGCATTGCCACATCATGCCCTTCCACAAAGCCACATAAGCCCTTCCCCAAAAAATGTGTGGCCATCGAGATGCCCATCACCGACACCCCTCTAGGAGCGACGCCTGCAGGGGACTACAATCGCCGTCCGCGCGCCAAAGGCTGATCCGCCCCGCATGTTGACCTGCTCCGTACACCCGCTGCCCTATTCCGCCGATCCCGCCCGTTACTTCGCGGCGATTCGCCATGCCCCCGGCGCGGTGCTGCTCGACAGCGGCCGCCCGGCTGCCGAACGCGGGCGTTATGACCTGCTCAGTGCCTGGCCGCTGGAGCAACTGGCGGTGCTGCCGAATGAGCCGGGGGCGGCTTTCCTGCACCGCCTGCGGGACAACCTGAACCGCCTGGGCGAAGCGGCCCTGCCCGCGCCTTATGAGTTGCCGTTCGTCGGCGGGCTGATCGGTTATCTCAGCTACGATTTCGGTCGTCATCTCGAAGCGCTGCCCAGCCACGCCCGGGACGACCTGCAATTGCCCGAGGCGCGCTTTGGCCTGTACGCCTGGGCACTGATCAGCGACCACCAGCAAGGCAGCAGCCAACTGGTCTTCCACCCCAGCGTGGCAGCGGCCGAGCGCGAACGCCTGATCGACCTGTTCAGCCACACCCCGGCGGATGAGCACGACAGCTTCCAGCTGACCACACCGATGGCCGCGGACCTCGACGCCGAGACCTATCGCCAGGCCTTCGAGCGTATCCAGCGGTACATCCAGGCGGGCGACTGCTATCAGGTGAATTTCGCCCAGCGTTTTCGCGCCACCTGCCAGGGCGATCCGTGGGTCGCCTACAGGGCCCTGCGTGCCGCCTGCCCGACACCGTTCTCCGGCTTCCAGAGCCTGCCCGACCACGGCGCGGTGCTGAGCCTGTCACCGGAGCGTTTTGTCCGGGTCAGTGCCGGCCAGGTGGAGACCCGGCCGATCAAGGGCACGCGGCCACGGGGCAAGGACGCCGCCGAGGACGCGGCCAATGCCGCCGAGCTGCTGGCCAGCGCCAAGGACCGCGCGGAAAACCTGATGATCGTCGACCTGCTGCGCAATGACCTCGGTCGTACCTGTCGGATCGGCAGCGTGCGGGTGCCGGAGCTGTTCAGCCTGGAGAGCTACCCGAATGTGCACCACCTGGTCAGCAGCGTGACCGCTGAACTGGCCGACGGCCAGGATGCCCTGGACCTGATTGCCGGCAGCTTCCCCGGCGGCTCGATCACCGGCGCGCCGAAGATTCGCGCCATGCAGATCATCGACGAACTCGAGCCGACACGCCGCGCGCTGTACTGCGGCTCGTTGCTGTACCTGGACGTACGCGGCGAGATGGACAGCTCGATCGCCATCCGCAGCCTGCTGGTCAAGGACGGCCAGGTCTGTTGCTGGGGCGGCGGCGGGATTGTCGCCGACTCCGACTGGCAGGCCGAGTACCAGGAATCGATCACCAAGGTGAAGGTGTTGCTGGATACCCTGCAAAACCTCTAGCACACACCGATTGATTGATCGTTCCCACGCTCCGCGTGGGAATGCAGTCCGTGACGCTCTGCGTCACAAGAGCGGACGCAGAGCGTCCAGAGAGGCGTTACCACGCGGAGCGTGGGAACGATCCTAACGATCCTAGAGATTCAGGGCGCGGTTCGACGCCTTGAGGAACTCCTGCTTCAAATCGGCAAAACTGTGCACCGCCGGGAACTGCGGGAATTCGCGGATCACATTGTCCGGCGCATGGAACAGGATACCCACGTCCGCCTCGCCGAGCATGCTGGTGTCATTGTACGAATCACCGGCGGCGATCACCCGGTAGTACAGGCTCTTGAATGCCAGCACCGACTGCCGCTTGGGGTCTTTCTGGCGCAGCTGGTAGTTCACCACCCGCCCGCTGTCATCGGTGATCAAGCGGTGGCACAACAAGGTCGGGAACCCCAGCTGGCGCATCAACGGCTGGGAAAACTCATAGAAGGTGTCCGAGAGGATCACCACCTGGAACCGCTCGCGCAGCCAGTTGACGAACTCCACCGCGCCGTCCAGCGGCTTGAGGGTGCCGATCACTTCCTGGATATCCGCAAGCTTGAGGCCGTGCTCGTCGAGGATCCGCAGGCGCTGCTTCATCAGGACGTCGTAGTCGGGAATATCCCGGGTGGTGGCCCTGAGCGATTCAATACCGGTTTGTTCAGCAAAGGCGATCCAGATTTCCGGGACCAGCACACCTTCCAGGTCGAGACAGGCAATTTCCACAGCACACTCCTTGATTGGGCGAAGAGCCAGTTGCGCGAGCAGGGCAACGCAACCGGCACTCTAGCGACTCGCTCCCGGCACCGCAACGCAGCGCGGGCGGACCGTGTCCGCAGGATTTTGTTACTATTGCCTTCTATATGAGCGCAAAGCGCCACTGACTGTAGGAACCGCCTGATGAGCCAACCGTTCGACGTCGCTGAACTCGCCGCGACATACGCCAACAAATCCGCCCAGGACATCCTCAAGCTGGCCTTCGCCCAGTTTGGCGACGACCTGTGGATATCTTTCAGCGGTGCCGAGGACGTGGTGCTGGTGGACATGGCCTGGAAGCTGAACAAGAACGTCAAGGTCTTCAGCCTCGACACCGGTCGCCTGCATCCGGAGACCTATCGCTTTATCGATCAGGTCCGCGAGTTCTACAAGATCGATATCGAGCTGGTGTCCCCCGATCACAGCAAGCTCGAACCCTTCGTCAAGGAGAAAGGCCTGTTCAGCTTCTACAAGGACGGCCATGGCGAGTGCTGCGGCATCCGCAAGATCGAGCCGCTGCGGCGCAAGCTGTCCGGCGTGACGGCCTGGGCCACCGGCCAGCGTCGCGACCAGAGCCCGGGCACCCGCAGCCAGGTGGCGGTGCTGGAAATCGACAGCGCCTTCTCGACACCGGAACGTACCCTGTACAAATTCAACCCGCTGGCGCAGATGAGCAGCGAGGAAATCTGGGGCTACATCCGCATGCTCGAGCTGCCGTACAACAGCCTGCACGAGCGCGGCTTCATCAGCATCGGGTGCGAACCCTGCACCCGCCCGGTACTGCCCAACCAGCACGAGCGCGAAGGTCGCTGGTGGTGGGAAGAAGCCACCCAGAAAGAATGTGGCCTGCATGCCGGCAACCTGATCGCCAAGAACTGAAAGTCGAACATGATCCTTGGATGATCGTTCCCACGCGCAGCAAAGGCATGCAGCCCGTGATGCACTGCGTCACAAGAGCGGACGCGGAGCGTCCAGAGAGGCGTTCCCACGCAGCGCGTGGGAACGATCAAAAAACTGAAGGCCGAACATGATCCTTGCGCGATCCTTGTAGGAGCCTGGCTTGCCAGCGATGACGTCCGCGAGATCGCCATCGCTGGCAAGCCAGGCTCCTACAGGTCAGGCGTCGCTTTCAAGTTCGTATCCAGCACCCATGAAAAAGCCCCGAACCAGTCGGGGCTTTTTCATATCCGGGTGACTCAGTGCACCGGCAACTCGACGCCGTCGAACAGCTCTTCGAGTTCCTGCTTGTTGTGGCACTGGATGGCCTTGGCCATGACTTCACGGGTCAGGTGCGGTGCGAACTTCTCGATGAAGTCGCACATGAAGCCGCGCAGGAAGGTGCCGCGACGGAAACCGATCTTGGTCACGCTGGACTCGAACAGTTCGCTGGCATCGAGTACCACCAGGTCCTTGTCGAGCACCGTGTCGACCGCCATTTTCGCCACGATTCCGACACCCAGGCCCAGGCGCACATAAGTCTTGATCACGTCGGCGTCGGCGGCGGTGAACACCACCTTCGGGGTCAGGCCGCGATGGCTGAAGGCCTCGTCCAGCTTGGAGCGCCCGGTGAAACCGAACACATAGGTGACGATCGGGTATTCGGCCAGGGTTTCCAGGGTCAGCTTCGGCAGCTTGGTCAACGGATGTCCCTGGGGCACCACCACGCAGCGGTTCCAGCGGTAGCACGGCATCATCACCAGGTCACCGAACAGTTCCAGCGCCTCGGTGGCAATCGCGAAATCCACGGTGCCGTCGGCGGCCATCTCGGCGATTTGCATCGGCGACCCCTGGTGCATGTGCAGGGCAACGTCCGGGTACTGCTTGATGAAATTGCTGATCACCGGCGGCAAGGCATAACGCGCCTGGGTGTGGGTGGTGGCGATCGACAGGGTGCCCTTCTTCTCGTTGGAGAATTCCTGGGCGATCTGCTTGATACTCTCGACCTTGCGCAGGATCTCGCCGGCGGTGGTGATGATACGTTCACCGGCAGGCGTGACGCGGGTCAGGTGCTTGCCGCTGCGGGCGAAAACCTCGACGCCCAACTCGTCTTCGAGCAGGCGGATCTGTTTGCTGATACCCGGCTGTGAGGTGTAGAGGCTTTGGGCAGTCGCGGAGACGTTGAGGTCGTGGTGCGCCACTTCCCAGATGTAGCGCAGTTGTTGAAGCTTCATATGTATCCCTCAAAGCAGGTAGACGCCACAGGCAGCAGCGGCGATATATAACTATATGAATGGTTTGAAGAATAAATCTAGAACTTTTTTGTCAATTCGTCGAATTTCCGGCTCAGCTATCGCTGTGCCGACGACGCTGCAACAGCGGCACGAGATAGACCGGCACCTGGGACAACTGCAGGACCCGCGCGGCGGTACGCCCCAAGTGTGCCTCGGCTCCGGTGCCATGGCTGTGACTGCCGACAATCAACAGATCGACCGACAGCTTTTGCGCCTGCGCAAGAATGACGTGTGAAGGATCCCCCTGGATCACCTGGACCGACTGGATCATCGCCAGGTCCTGCTGTCCTTCCCCCAACTCCTCGCGAAAACTGTCCAATACCCGTTGCTCGATATTGGCCATCACGGTGTTAAGACCCTGGCTGTGCAATTCGTTCAATGCCTGCTCGTCCAGGTAACTCTGCAACACCGACTCCGCGAACAACCCCATGGGTTCGACAGCATGCACTACATATAAGTCAGCCTTGAACGTTCGTGCCAGCCCCAGTGCATGCTGCATGACATAAGGCGCATACAGGCCGAGGTCGGTGGCATACAGCATCGAACGAATCATGGGGGCCTCCTCGATTGCCAGGGTGGCGGAGATGGATTGAGCTTAGCAGCGCGCCGAAGAGTTCGGCGCCCTGCTGGTCGGGCTATTCCGGCAGCCGCTGTTCGTTGCTGATGCCATGGGGGACATGCCCGGTCGCGACCACTTCGCGGGCCTTCTCGCAATGCCCGGCCTGGTCGTCGAAAAACACATCGGCGGCGAAGGCTTCGAGGAACGCGGACTTTTCCAGGCCTCCGAGGAACAGCGATTCGTCGAGGCGGATATCCCACTCGCGCAACGTGCGGATCACTCGTTCATGGGCGGGTGCGGAACGCGCCGTGACCAGGGCGGTACGGATCGGACAGGTCTCGTCCGGGAACTCGCGCTGTAGCAGATTGAGCGCCGCCAGGAAGCCCTTGAACGGACCGCCGCGCAACGGCTCACGCGCCGATTCGCGCTCGCTGGCCTGGAACGCCTCCAACCCACCCAACTGATAGACCCGCTCCGACTCATCGGAAAACAGCACCGCATCGCCGTCGAAGGCGATTCGCAGTTCGCCGCTGGCGGCCCGTCGGGCACCGCCGGAAAGAATGGTCGCCGCGGCGAAACCGGCGTCAAGGGCACTGCGCACATCCTCGGCATGGGTCGACAGGAACAGGTGGCAACCAAAAGCCGCGAGGTACGGATAAGGACTGCGGCCACCGACAAACGCCGCCCGGGAAATATCCAGGGCGTAGTGCTGGATCGAGTTGAAGACCCGCAAGCCGGTGTCCGCGCTGTTGCGCGACACCAGCACCACCTCGACCCGGGCGCGACCAAGGCTGGCATTCAGGCTCAGGAGTTTCTTCACCAGGGGAAAGGCATCGCCCGGTTCGAGGATTTCTTCCTCATGCTCGATCTGGTATTTGCGATAGGCCTCGACCCCCTGCGCCAGATAGACCTTGTGACTTTCACTGAGGTCGAACAGCGCCCGCGAGGAAATCGCCAACACCAGCTTGTCACCCAAGCCCTTTGCCATGTCGTCCCTCCTGACTGTTTCAGCCGTTGTGCGCGTCGATGAAATCCAGGGCCTGGTAGAGCGCGCGGATCTTCGGCAGCTCGCACCCGGCTTCACGAGCCGCCGCCAGTGGCCGGGCATACACCGCATCCAGTTCCAGCGGGCGTTTGTGCACGAAATCGTGGTACATGCTCGGCCAGTAATCCGGCATCTTCTCCGTGACCTTGAACAGGTGCTCGGCGTAACCGGCGGGCAGGACATGACCGCAGGCCTCTGCCCCCTGCACCACTTCCGCCATCAGCGCCTGGATCAGCTCGCGGCTGCTGGCATCGTTCATCAAGGGTGTGGTACTGGCCCGCAGCAACACCGATAAGCCGTTGTAGGGTACGTTCCATACCAGCTTCTGCCAGCGCGCCTGCGGCAGGTTGGCCATGGCCTGGGACTCGATGCCGGCCTGGCGGAACAGCTGCGCGCCCTCCTCGACCAACGCCTGGCGAGCGCTTTCATCATCGTGCAACGGACCGCTGTGATAACCGATGTTTACCGCGCCGAGGGCCTGGTGCACGACAGCCCCGGGACCGCTGCGGTGTACGCAGATGAAACACAGGCCGCCGAGCAGATGCAGCGAATCGGGCAATAACGGCCGCAGGTCTTCCTCGACGTCCAGGCCGTTCTGCAGCAGCAACACCCTGGCGCCCGGCGCGGCGGCCTGGGCGATCAGCGGGGCGAGGCTGGTATTGCTGGTGGTCTTGGCGCCCACCAGCAACCAGTCGCAGGGCGGCATATCGTCGGCCGAAGCGTAGGCCTGGACCGGATCCAGGTGCAGTTGGCCGTGGACGGCGCTGTCGATGTGCAGGCCACCGTCAGCCACCGCCGAGAATTCGCTGCGCAACAGAAAGTGCACGTCGAAGCCGGCACGCGCCAGCATCACGCCGTAGAACCCGCCGATGGCGCCGGTCCCGATAATGCCGACACGCGGCCTGGTCACTGAAACTGTCATGGCGACTCCTTTGAGGAAAGCTGTCGTGATTCGAGAAAACTCAATGCCTGGAGCAGTGTCTGCGTCCTCGGCATTGCACACCTGGCTTGTTGCGCGGCGGCCAGCGGGCGGGCGTAGATCGCCTCCAGCTCCATGGGCCGACGGCACCGATAATCGTGATACATGCTCGGATAGTAATCCGGGACCCTGGCCGCCATGTACATCAACTGCTCGATAAAGCCTGGCGGCAACGGGTAGCCGCACGCGCCGGCGGCCTCGGCCACTTCCTCCATCAGGCCCTGCACCAGGGCCCGGCTGTCGGGATCGGCCATCATCCGTTCGGTACCGCTGTCGAGCAGCACCGACAAGCCGTTGGTGGCGATATTGAGCACCAGTTTCTGCCAGCGCGCCTGCTGCAGGTCATCGATGACCCAAGATTCCAGCCCGGCCTGACGGAACAGCCCCGCGGCCGCTTCCACGACGGCTCGACGTGCCGGCTCATCCGCCGCCGGACCACTGTGATAGGCAATGTTGACCCCGCCCATGGCCTGATGCACCACCACCCCCGGGGATTCGCGGTGCACGCAGTTCAGGCAGAGGCCGCCGAGCAGGTGCAGTTCGTCGGGCAGCGCCTGGCGCAGTTGCTCTTCGACCTCCAGGCCGTTCTGCATCAGCAGGATGCTCGCGCCGGGAGCGGCGATCTCGACCACCGACGCCAGCAAGCGCGGATCGTCCAGTGCCTTCGTACAGATCAACAGCCAGTCGCACGGCGGCAGGTCCTGGGCGGCGACATAGGCCTGGACCGGATTGAGGATCAAGCGGCCGTGGATCAGGCTGTCGAGGAACAGGCCATGGGCAGCCACCTGCTGGAATTCACTGCGCAACAGAAAGTGCACATCGAAACCGGCGCGAGCCAGCATCACCCCGTAAAAAGTACCGATGGCCCCCGTACCGATAATGCCGATGCGCGGGGAAGCCACTTGCTCTGTCATGGCAACTCCTCTGGAATGCCTGCCAGTGCCTGTTCCAGGCCCTCGGCAAGTTCGTTCAAGATCAGCCGGGAACGTAGCGCTCCGTAAAACTCACCATCCCTGACCACGAACAGTGCCGGCAGGTGAAACACTTCATAGCGCTGGACCAGCCCGCCGTTGTCACCGGCATCGATCCAGCACAGGCGTTCCACCGCCAGTCCCAGGCCCGGCAACACCTCCCGGGCGAAACGGCAGGAAGCGCAGCCGACACTGGTGAAGATAACCAGGGAAACACCTGGCAGGGCCAATAAATTCCGATCCGCGTCAAAATCGGACAACTCCAGCCCCTTCACTATACTGGGGGAAGGTTTTTGCGGTGATCGACACAGGGAGTCGTTTGTCATGGTGCGTTTTCTACCTCATCCCGTAGACGTTCCAGTGAAACTGACCTTGCTCGAGCATTCCTGCATTTCCCGCCATCGGCTGCGAACCCTCAGCCTCGGCGGCATTGCCTGCCCGTCGCCGCGAGCCTGGCGGCACGGCTCGGCCCTGGAAATGTGCATTCCGAGCCTGGGCGAAGCCGCATGTTACTCCGGCTACGTGGCCTGGTGCCTGAAACGCAAGCATGCGTTTCTGGTGGGCATCGCCTTTGTCGACGAACAGACGCTGTTCGGCGCCCGCATGAGCGAACAGCTCTGCCAGATCGAACGCTACCGGAAGGTACGCGAACAGCAGAATGCCCAGCCGCAGAATATCGAGGCGATTGCCCAGGAATGGGTGCAGCAGCATGCCAACGATTTTTCCCACGCCAGCCTCGAACAGCCATTTATAAGGGCTTTACTGGATTAAACAGGCCGCTGCCCATTGCCCGGCCACGGTCTAACGCGCTAAGGTTCCGCTCCCCGACACGCTCAATCGCTGTGCTCCGCCGCGCGGGGCTGGCGGCCGGCACCTGTGACCTGACGAGTAACACGATGGCTGATTTACCGATCAACGACCTTAACGTCGCCTCCAACGAGACGCTGATCACGCCTGATCAGCTCAAGCGTGACATTCCCTTGAGCGAGGCTGCCCTGCGCACCGTGACCAAGGGCCGCGAGGTGATTCGCAATATTCTCGATGGCACGGACCATCGCCTGTTCGTCGTGATCGGGCCCTGCTCGATCCACGATATCAAGGCCGCCCACGAGTACGCCGAGCGCCTCAAGGTGCTGGCCGCCGAAGTCTCCGACAGCCTGTACCTGGTGATGCGTGTCTATTTCGAGAAGCCGCGGACCACGGTCGGCTGGAAAGGCCTGATCAACGACCCATACCTGGATGACTCCTTCAAGATCCAGGACGGCCTGCATATCGGTCGCCAATTGCTCCTGGACCTGGCTGAAATGGGCCTGCCCACCGCCACCGAGGCCCTTGACCCGATCTCGCCGCAGTACCTGCAGGACCTGATCAGCTGGTCGGCCATCGGCGCGCGTACCACCGAATCGCAGACCCACCGCGAAATGGCTTCCGGCCTGTCCTCGGCGGTCGGCTTCAAGAACGGCACCGACGGCGGCCTGACCGTGGCGATCAACGCCCTGCAGTCGGTTTCCAGCCCACACCGTTTCCTTGGCATCAACCAGGAAGGTGGCGTGTCGATCGTCACCACCAAGGGCAATGCCTACGGCCACGTGGTACTGCGCGGCGGCAACGGCAAGCCGAACTATGACTCGGTGAGTGTCGCGGTCTGCGAACAGGCGCTGGCCAAGGCCAAGATCAAGGCCAACATCATGGTCGACTGCAGCCATGCCAACTCCAACAAGGACCCGGCCCTGCAGCCGCTGGTCATGGAGAACGTCGCCAACCAGATCCTCGAAGGCAACCAGTCGATCATCGGCCTCATGGTCGAAAGTCACCTGAACTGGGGCTGCCAGGCTATCCCGAAAGACCTTGCCGATCTGCAGTACGGCGTGTCGATCACCGATGCCTGCATCGACTGGGAAAGCACCGAGAAAACCTTGCGCAGCATGCATGCCAAGCTCAAGGATGTACTGCCCAAGCGCGTACGCACCTGATGGCGGGTTAATCCCCCGCACACAAAAACGCCGGGCAATGCCCGGCGTTTTTGCAGGTGTTCGATTGACTCAGATCTTCGCGGCGTGCCGCTGATGACGTTCCATGTAGCGTTCTACATAGGAGCAGGAAGGAATCACCGTATAACCCATGCGATCGGCGTACTCGAGCGCCTGTTCGGTCAGGGCCGCCGCAATGCCACGGCCACGCAACGCGTTGGGCACGAACGTACGATAGATATCCAGGGTCTGCTTACCCAGGTCCATATAGGTCAGGTAGGCACGATGACCGTCCACATTGGTCTCGAACTGATGACCAGCCTGGTCATGGTGGATGGACAACGCCTCGCTCATCACTACTCCTCGCGGGTCTTGGTATTCGACCCTACCTTACCGATCTTTTTCCGGCGAAGGAACCACTACGCCACCCCGTGCCGATTTGGACAACGAGAAAAGCCGACCGCTCCCTGAAAAACCGAGCACGTATCAAATAGTAGGCACCCTTGGCCCAAATGCTCAAGACACGCTCGTCACGTGGTCTATCACCGTCTCGATGATAGCGCGGCCGAACACACCCTTTTGGTGGAAAACCTGAACACGGGCTGAAGATTGCCGGAATGTTGTGCTGTTATGACGAGCGCCCTTGGTTAAAGTCACTTTTCATTTAGCAAAAGAGCCTCCCCCGCCACGCCGACGGTAGAGAGCAAGAGTCATCCGCTACAGTTAGAACGACTCTTAGATGCACACTGGACACTCGCTGGTGATGGCACACTAGTGCACTTGAAGATCGCACAAAGCGCTCAGAACGGGGTCTACAGCTGCATACTTTTTAGACAGGATCATGAAAAGTTAGCTGAAAAATATTCAGCATCAAGAATTTTTTTTGCTTCTTGCGTTACGTCAGTTTACTTACTACAAGTAATGGGTAGTATGTACGCCGGCTATTTCCTCACTCTGGGGTTATGGTCATTAATAGAAAGTCCTTGAAGGGGAACACGATGAACAACGTTCTGAAATTCTCGGCTCTGGCCCTGGCCGCTGTTCTGGCTACCGGTTGCAGCAGCGTATCCAAAGAAACCGAAGCTCGTCTGACTGCTACTGAAGACGCCGCTGCTCGCTCCCAGGCTCGTGCTGACGAAGCCTACCGTAAAGCTGATGAAGCTCTGGCTGCTGCTCAAAAAGCACAACAGACTGCTGACGAAGCTAACGAGCGCGCTCTGCGCATGCTTGAAAAAGCAAGCCGCAAGTAATAGTCCCTCGGGGCTGTTATCAAGCCGATCCCTGTTTGGATCGGCTTTTTTATGCCCGTGTGTTTTCCACCGCGCATAAAAAACCCGCCTCGGCGCAAGCACCGGGGCGGGTCGATTGAAACCGTTACTGCTGCAGGTCGATCGGTGCGTTCGATACCAGCGGTGCCGCACCCGGGACGGCGATTTCGGTCGGCAGGCCATCTTCGGCGGCAACCACGTCACGCACCTCGTCCCAGTTCACCCGCAGGTTCTTCGCCAGATCATCACGCTTGAGCAGGGCGTTGATCACCGCGGTGTGCTTGTCGACCACCGACGGGTTGCCGTTGTCATCCAGCGGCGTGTGCGCCTCCAGGTAGACCTTGCCGCCACTGATGCCGAACTTGTAGGCCTCGTTGATGATCCGCACCGAGGTACCGACAGGCACCATGCCGGCCATCTCCAGCACGTTGTTGTTGAACATGCGGAAGCAGCCGTGGCTGGTCCGGGTGCCGATACCGAACTTCATGTTCGACCCGTGGATCAGGTAGCCCGGCGTGCCCAGGGTGAACTTGAACGGCCCCAGGGGGTTGTCGGGACCGGCCGGTACCACATTGGGCAGCGGGTCGCCGTTGGCGGCGTGTTCGGCCTTGATCGAGGCCGGGGGTGTCCAGGTCGGGTTCGGCGTCTTGGCGGTGATAGTGGTGTGGGCGATCGGCGAGCCCCAGCCCTCGCGCCCGATCCCCAGCGGGAAGGTATAGACCACGTCCCGGCCTTTCGGGAAGTAGTACAGGCGATACTCGGCCAGGTTGATCACGATGCCTTCGCGCGGGCCCGGCGGCAGGATGAATCGGGTCGGCAGGACGATATCAGTGCCCGCTCCCGGCAACCAGGCATCGACACCCGGGTTGGCCGCGACCATCTCCGAATACCCCAGGTCGTAGGTGGTGCCCAGGTCGGCAAAGGTATCTTCATACTTGGCCTTGATCACCTGGACCTGGCCGACGATATCCTCGCCCGGTGGTGGCAGCGGCAATTCCAGCGCGCTAACGGGACCCGCCGCACACAGGGCGGCAAGGGACAGGCAACGGGTGAAGGCAGGAAAGCGCGACAACATCCGGGAAATCCTTCGCATGATCAACGGAGAAATAAAGGGCGATTGTACACCGACGCCGCCCCGCAGCGGGAGGTCGTCCCCGAGGACATTAGCAGCGCTTCAGCTGGCAGACAGGCAGGTTTTACAGTTCGAAACGCAATTCCGGCCAGATCGGCGGCGTACCGCGCTTCTGCGATTCGAGAATCGCCCGGCACAACGGGCACAGGCGCTGGTCGCGGAAGATCGACTTGTCCACCCCCGACCAGCGTGGCTGCGCCGGCAACAAGGTGCCGCACAGCGTGCGATCGGCGGAGCCGCCCAGTTCCAACTGACGCGTGACCAGATGCACCCGCACTTCCTGGCAGGCGAACAGATCCAGCTGTTCGTCGGGTTCGATCAGTTGATAGGCAAATAGGGACCAGGCGGGACGCTGCATCGGGGGCTCCAGATCGGGGGCGCCACCTTAGCCGAAAAACCGCCGCTAAAAAAGCTCAAAGCAGCGGTTTCAGGGTCGGCCAGACGTTATCGAGCAACTTGCCCTGACCAGCGGGCGCCGGGTGGATACCGTCGGCCTGCATCAGTTCCGGATGACCGCCCACGCCGTCGAGGAAAAACGGCACCAGCGGGATGTTCTTCTCTTGGGCCAAGGTCGGATACACCTCGGCAAACGCCTTGACGTAACGCGCGCCATAGTTGGGCGGCAACTGCATGCCCAGCAGCAGCACCTTGGCACCACTGGCCCGGGACTGGTCGATCATCGATGCAAGATTTTGTTTCAATTGTGTTGGCAGTTGCCCGCGCAGGCCATCGTTGCCCCCCAGTTCGAGAATCACCAGGTCCGGCTTGTGCTCTGCAAGCAGCGCCGGCAGCCGCGCCTGGCCTCCGGCACTGGTGTCGCCGCTGATGGAGGCATTGACCACCTTGTCCTGGAAACCCTCGTCCCTGAGGCGCTTTTCCAGCAGCGACACCCAACCGACACGGGTATCCAGGCCGAAAGCCGCGCTGATACTATCGCCAACGATCAGGACTGTACCCGCCGCCGCGTTCTGGGCCATGCACATCAAGGCCAGGCCGGCACTCAAAAACCACACTCGCATCGGATTCTCCATGGGCGAAAGCATTCTCACCGCGCAGAACCTTAGCAAAGTGGTTCCCAGCGCGGAAGGTGAACTGACCATCCTGCACCCTTTGAGCCTGACATTGAACAAGGGCGACAGCCTCGCCATCGTCGGCGCCTCCGGTTCCGGCAAATCCACCCTGCTCGGTCTGCTCGCCGGCCTCGACCTGCCCAGCAGCGGTGAAGTGATTCTGGCCGGGCGTGCCCTGAGCAGCCTGGATGAAGACCAGCGCGCGCGCGTGCGCGCCGAACACGTCGGCTTCGTGTTCCAGAGCTTCCAGTTGCTCGACAGCCTCAACGCCCTGGAAAACGTCATGCTACCGCTGGAGCTGGACGGCCGCAGCGACGCCCGCGAACGCGCCCGCCACCTGCTGGAACGGGTCGGCCTGGGCCAGCGCCTGACCCATTCGCCACGCCAGCTGTCCGGTGGCGAGCAGCAACGGGTGGCCATCGCCCGGGCCTTTGCCGCCGAACCGGATGTGCTGTTCGCCGACGAACCGACCGGCAACCTCGACAGCCACACCGGCGAGCGCATCAGCGACCTGTTGTTCGAATTGAACAAGGAACGCGGCACCACCCTGGTCCTGGTGACCCATGACGAACGCCTGGCCCACCGTTGCCGGCGCCTGATCCGCCTTGAAGCCGGCCAGTTGGTCGGCCCCCTGGAGCCTTGATGGCACGCCTGCCGCTGTTACGCCTGTTCAGCCTCGCCATTCGCCAGCTCCTGCGCGACGCCCGTGCCGGCGAGTTGCGGGTATTGTTCTTCGCCCTGCTGGTCGCCGTGGCGGCCAGCACTGCCATCGGCTATTTCGGCGCCCGGCTGAACGGCGCGATGATGCTGCGCGCCACCGAATTCCTCGCCGCCGACCTGGTACTCGACGGCACTTCGACAGCGCGTCCGGAACAGATCCAGAGCGGCCGGGACCTGGACCTGGAACATGCGCGGATCGTCGAGTTCTCCAGCGTGATCGCCACCGACAACGGCATCCAGTTGTCGAGTATCAAGGCCGCCGATGACCGCTATCCCCTGCGCGGCGAACTGAAAAGCGCCGCCGAGCCGTTTGGCGCCGAAACCGCCGGCGGTGGGCCACGGCCCGGCGAGGCCTGGGTCGAAGCCCGGCTGATGACCGCGCTGGACCTGAAGATCGGCGACAGTATCGACGTCGGCATGAAGACCGTGCGCCTGGCCCGGGTGCTCACCTATGAGCCGGACCGCGCCGGCAACTTCTACAGCCTGACTCCACGGGTACTGATCAACCTCGCCGACCTGGAAGCCACCGGCGTGGTGCAGCCTGGCAGCCGGGTCAGCTACAGGGAACTCTGGCGCGGTTCGGCCAGTGCCCTGGCCACCTATCGCGACCTGATCAAACCGGGACTGGCGGCAAACCAGCGCCTGCTGGATGCCCGCGACGGCAACCAGCAGATCGGCGGCGCCCTGGGCAAGGCCGAGCGTTACCTGAACATGGCGAGCCTGGTGGCAGTGTTGCTGTCCGGGGTTGCCGTGGCCCTCAGTGCGACCCGTTTCGCCGCCCGCCGCTTCGATGCCAGCGCGCTGCTGCGCTGCCTCGGGTTGTCGCGCCGGGAAACCATGGCCCTGTTCAGCCTGCAACTGGCGATCCTCGGCCTGCTCGCCAGTATCAGCGGCGCCCTGCTCGGCTGGCTGGCCCAATTGGGGCTGTTCTACCTGCTGCACGACCTGTTGCCCGCCGACGTGCCACCCGGCGGCCTGATGCCGGCCATCGCCGGAATCGGCACCGGCCTGGTTGCCCTGGCCGGTTTCGCCCTGCCGCCACTGGCCGCGCTGGGCCGGGTCCCGCCGCTGCGGGTATTGCGCCGCGACCTGCTGCCGATCCCGGCCAGCACCTGGCTGGTCTACGGCACCGCGCTGCTGGCCCTCGGCCTGATCATGTGGCGCCTGAGCCTCGACCTGGTACTGACCTTTGCCCTGCTCGGCGGTGGCGTGATTGCCGCGCTGGTACTCGGCGGCCTGCTGCTGCTCGGTCTGCAAAGCCTGCGTCGGCTACTGGCCGGGGCGGCGCTGCCCTGGCGCCTGGGGCTGGGCCAGTTGCTGCGCCATCCACTGGCCGCCGCCGGTCAGTCCCTGGCCTTCGGCCTGATCCTGCTGTCCATGGCGCTGATTGCGCTGCTGCGCGGCGAGCTGCTGGACACCTGGCAGAATCAGCTGCCCAAGGATGCGCCGAACTATTTCGCCCTGAATATCCTGCCGGCGGACAAGGACGGCTTCCGTGACCACCTGATCAAGCTGTCGGCGCAATCGGCGCCGATTTATCCGGTGGTGCCGGGTCGCCTGATCAGCATCAACGGCGAACCGGTGCAGGAGATCGTCAGCAAGGACTCCAGCGGTGATCGTGCGATCCAGCGCGACCTGAGCCTGACCTGGGCCGCCGACCTGCCGCCGGGCAATATCCTGACGGCCGGCAGCTGGTGGTCGGGCCAACCGGGCAGCGATATTCCCGGCGTCTCGGTGGAAGCCAAGGTGGCCGACAGCCTGAAACTCAAACTCGGCGATCACCTGGTGTTCACCGTCGGTGGCGCCAACCGCGAGGCGCGGGTCACCAGCCTGCGCAGCATCAACTGGGACAACTTCCAGCCGAACTTCTTCATGATCTTCCAGCCCGGTACCCTGCAGGACCTGCCGGCCACCTACCTGACCAGCTTCTATCTGGCACCGGGGCATGACAAGGCTATCGTCGAACTGTCCCGGGCCTTCCCGGCGGTGACCATCCTGCAGGTCGAAGCCCTGCTCGAACAGCTGCGCAGCATCCTGGCGCAGGTCACCATCGCGGTCGAATACGTGCTGCTGTTCGTCCTGGCGGCGGGTATGGCGGTGCTGTTCTCCGGCTTGCAGGCAACCCTAGACGAACGTATTCGCCAGGGTGCGCTGTTGCGCGCGCTGGGGGCGGAACGGCGCTTGCTGGTCAAGGCCCGGCGGATCGAGTTCGGCCTGCTCGGCGCGGTCAGCGGCCTGCTCGCGGCGCTGGGCGCAGAGCTGGTGAGCCTGGTGTTGTACCGGTTCGCCTTCGACCTGCCCTGGCACCCGCATCCGTGGCTGTTGCTACTGCCGCTGATCGGTGCGCTGATGGTCGGTGGCGCGGGTGTCTTCGGCACCCGCCGGGCGCTGAATGCCAGCCCGCTGACAGTGCTGCGCGAGGGCTGATAGACTCGCGCCCCTGTTCACCTGATGGATCGACGATGAGCCGTTATCGCCCGCCCCGCACCGCCGGCACCGCCCTGATCACCCCCGAGGGCGAGGCCCGCATGCGTGCCGAACTGCACGAACTGTGGCACGTGCGGCGGCCGCAGGTCACGCAGTCGGTCAGCGAGGCGGCCGCCCAGGGCGATCGTTCGGAAAACGCCGAATACACCTATGGCAAGAAGATGCTGCGCGAGATCGACAGCCGTGTGCGCTTCCTGACCAAACGCCTGGAAAACCTCAAGGTGGTCGGCGAGCATCCGAGCGACCCGAACAAGGTGTACTTCGGTGCCTGGGTAACCATCGAGAATGAAGACGGCAAGGAATCGCGCTACCGCATCGTCGGCCCCGACGAGTTGGATCTCAAGCTGAACCTGATCAGCATCGACTCGCCCCTGGCCCGCGCCCTGATCGGCAAGGCGCTGGATGCCGAAGTCCGGGTCATGACACCGACTGGCGAACAGTGGGTGTACATCACCGCCATCGACTATCCCTGAAGACACACTGAGCGATCCCCCCGAAACTGTCGATCTTTCCCACGCTCCGTTTGGGAATGCAACCCGTGACGCTCCGCGTCACAGATCTACAGCGGACGCAGAGCGTCCAGAGAGGCATTCCCACGCGGAGCGTGGGAACGATCATCACCTGGTCTTTGTTCAGCGCCGGGTAATCAGGCCCTGGCGCGCCACCCGGGTCAACTGCCGGATGACCGCCTCGGCCTGCTCGGCCGTCGGCGACTGGATCACCGCCAGGTCGAAACTGTTGTCGGCAAACCGCTCCAGCGAATCACCGTCTTCGACGAACTGGATCAGGAACGCCGAGGCTCGGCCCTTGCGCCGTGGCCAGCCATCGAGATAACGCAGCAGCGTCGGCTGGTGTTTGCCGCCCAGGAGGATTTTCGGATTGCGATCGGGAAGGCTGGCCGTGATCGGCGCAAGACGTACAGCGGGGCGTGGGTTGTTCAAAGTGCGTGTCTCCGCCTCAACGATCTGCCGGGCAGGTGTGAGGCAACACCGAACCAGCGCTTTAGCGGTATTTCGAAGCCTGGATCAGGCTTCTGTCGGAGATCGTTCGACTCCCCTGGCGCCCCGCAAGTAGCTGTTTAAATCGGCGCATAATCAATATCCTAGAGAACCGCGCGGGCCGCTGTCAAGAATCGTGCCCAACGAAAAGGGCCCGCTGCTGCGGGCCCCTTCGAACAATCTTCGTGCTTATCTGGCGATGGAACCGTCGACCGAGAGCTTGCCGGCGCCTTCGAACAACACCGCAATCGTCCCGCCCAGCAAGGCCAGGGCAAACTCGTAGCCGTTGTTGGCCATGAACAGGCCGTTATGGATATGCACCGAGAAGATCGCCACCAGCGAGAGAAACGCCAGGCCCAGGGCCGCCGGGCGTGCCAGCAGGCCGATGATCAGGGCCAGGCCGCCAAAGAATTCTGTACCGCCGGCCAGCAGCGCCATCAGGTGACCTGGAGCCAGGCCGATGCTTTCCATCCATTGCGCGGTGCCTTCCAGGCCGTAGCCGCCGAACAGGCCGAAGAGCTTCTGCGAACCGTGGGCGGCGAAGACGATGCCGACAAAAATCCGCAGGACAGTCAGGCCGTAGCCGGCACGGGTGCTCAGAACGCGTTGGGTCAGTGTGCTCATGGGGGTGAATCCTTATTCAAATGTCGGGTTGATGGGCGTCATATTAATCAGTTTATAAAATGACAAAAGCGCAAAAACCGCTGCATAACAATCGAATTTATCGATTACTTCCGTGAGGCAATTTTTCGCCCGTTGCTGTCCAGAGCATGCCCTTCCAGGGAACCGCGCTCCCGGTCAAACGCCAGGTAGTACTTGTTCACACTGTTAACATAGTTGACCGAAGCCATTCCCACCTGCTCCATCGCTACCCGTTCGACCTGGAAGAACCACTGGTTGGGGTTCAGGCCACGTCGCCGGGCTTCGGCACGCATGCCCTGGACCCGTTCCGGCCCCATGTTGTAGGCCGCCAGGACAAAGGCCATGCGCTCGCGTTCGTTGAGTTTGGGACTGGAGAAGAACTTGCGACGAATCATCGCCAGGTACTTGGCCCCGGCCTGCACATTGTTATCGACATTCTGGATATTGCCGACGCCGACCCGCTGCGCCGCCGACGGGGTGATCTGCAACAGCCCGGTGGCACCACTCGCGCCACGGGCATTGGGGTCCAGGGTCGATTCCTTGAACGCCAGCGCCGCCAGGTTCAGCCAGTCGATGCCCTGGGCCTGGGCATGGCGCTGCAACACCGGGCGTAGCTTCTCGAGCTTCTGCCGATCGGACTTGGCCAGGGGATAATGCACCTGGTACAGGCGCCGATAGATCCGCAGGAACGCCACATCCTGGTCGGAAGGCGCTTTGTAGGTCTTGAAGAAGCGATCGACACTGGCCAGCAGCATCGAGGCGTCACGCCGCACGAACCAATGCATCTCCCCCGGCTCGCTGACCAGCACCTGCTTGTCGAAGCGCAACTTGGGCATGATCTTGGCCCAGCGTTCGGCAATCGGCTGCTCGACGACGGTCAGGTGGAAGATGCCGCCCTGGACCATCTCCAGAACATCTTCCACGGCAAGGCTCGGATCGACCCATTCGATCTTTACCGGTGGTAGCTTGCGCAACGCCAGCTTCTGGTTGATCTGGTTCACCGCGTCACCGGCGGCGCTGCCGGTGGTCAGGGCCAGGGTCCGGCCGGAAAGCTGTTCGAGATGGGTAAAGCGCTTTTCACCCTTGAGCCCCACCAGCAACAAGGGCACCGGACTGCCGATCGGCTCGCTGGCACTCACCGCATGCCCGGGCTGCGCTTCGAGCAACTCACCGGGAGCGACCAGATCGCCTTCCCCACGCTGCAACGCACCGAGCAACTGGTCCTTGGCCTTGGGAATGATCTTGAGGGTGATTTCCTGATTATCGCGGGCATGCCCGTTGAGGTAGAGCTCGAAGGCGCGCAGCCGGTGGTATTCGACCCCGATCGACTCGCCCTGGACTTCACCCGAGCTGTTGCGGCTCTGGTTGACCAGCACACGCAGGACCCGGCTGCCGCGGATTTCCGCCAGGTCGCGGACCTTGCCCGGCTGGCCGATTTCCAGGGGGCCGGCCAGGCGTGCGAACGCCGGCAGCGGCAGCAGCAAGGACAGGCACAGCAGGAGCAACAGCGAGGGTCGCTTCATCCGTTCTCCGGAAAGAATACTGTCCCGTCTCAAGCGTCATGACTTGACGTCATTGCTTGATAGGGAGCGACAAAAATCGAGCGTCTTTGAACGCAAAAAAGTGCGGAAGACTGGCACAGCAACGGCGGTGGTGCCAACCGATGCTTTCTTCCGGCTTTAAAAGACAGTCATAACTCGTTGTAGTTCTTGGCTTTTATTATAAATCTACAGCTCTGATATGCTTTCCGGCCTGTGGCCTGAGGTAGCACCATGCAACTCATCGATATCGGCGTCAACCTGACCAACCCCAGTTTTGCCGGAAAGCACCAGGAAATACTGGACCGCGCCCATGCCGCCGGGGTCTGCCAGCTGGTCCTCACCGGCACCAGCATCGAGGGCAGCGAGCAAGCCCTGGAGCTGTGCCGGACATTGGACGAAAGCGGCCGCCAACTGTTTGCCACCGCCGGTATCCACCCCCACTGCGCCAGTGACTGGAGCGCCGACAGCGCCGCTCGTCTGCAAGCCCTGCTCAGGGAGCCGAACGTCTGTGCGGTCGGTGAGTGCGGGCTGGATTTCAACCGGGATTTTTCCCCGCGCCCGCAGCAGGAAAAAGTCCTTGAGGAACACCTGGCCCTGGCGGTGGAACTGCAGTTGCCGGTGTTTCTCCATGAGCGCGATGCCAATACGCGCCTGCTGGAAATCCTGCGTGACTACCGCGACCGCCTCCCCGCCGCCGTGGTGCACTGTTTCACCGGCGAACAACGGGCCTTGTTCAGCTACCTCGACCTCGACCTGCATATCGGCATTACCGGCTGGATCTGCGACGAGCGCCGTGGCACCCACCTGCATCCGCTGGTCAGGGAAATTCCCCGTGGGCGCCTGATGCTCGAAAGCGACGCGCCATACCTGTTGCCCCGCAGCCTGCGACCGAAACCGAAAAACGGCCGCAACGAACCGGCCTACCTGACCGAAGTCCTGCGGGAAGTCGCCCTGCATCGCGATGAAAACGAAGCCGACCTGGCCGCCCATAGCACCGCGTGCGCCCGGGCATTCTTCGGCTTGCCGTCGATTGCTTGATCCATATCAAGAAGCCTCCTGCTGCGTAGCGGCACAATAATGGCACCTTGCCAAAATTGTTTCCGCTCAATCAGAGAAGACCTTCCATGGGTGCCTGGCTCAGCAACATCTCACTGAAATACAAATTCTGGGCCGTCAACGCGGTGGCCTTCGTCACCACACTGCTACTGGTGCTGTATGCGGTACAGCTCGAACAGCAAGCCCGCACCGATGCCTCCCGTAGCGCCGCGCAGGCCCAGGCACGCCTGCTGGCCGCCTGGCCCGCCGCCCAGGCCTTGCCCGAGGGCGACAACCTGCTGGTGTTCCAGGGCGATCAGACCCCGACCCTGAACGGCCAGATGCTGCCGCGCCTCAGCGACGCCCAGGGCTGGATCGCCTACGACTATATGCCGCTGTTCGGCGAGAACCCGCTGCTCGGTGCCGAGGTCGTCAGTCATGGCAGCCAGCGGGTGGCCGTGCTCGCCTACGCCCCGAGCCTCGCGCAGGTGTTCAGCGAGCGTTTCGCCAACTACGCCGTCGCCGTGTTCGTCCTGATGCTGGCGATGCTCGGCGCCTCGCAGTTGCTGATCCGTTTCCTGCTCAGCCAGCTCAATACCCTCAAGGACGTGATGCTGCATGTGGAGAAAACCGGCGACCTGTCGGCCCGCGTGCCGCTGGCGTGCAAGGATGAAGTCGGACAGATGGCCAGTGCCTTCAATGCCATGCAGGCCGGCTACCAGCGGGTGGTCGGTACCGTCGCCCGCACCGCCGCGCAACTGGATGTCGGCGCGGCACGGCTGGCCTCGAGCATGAATGATGTCCGCCACGGCATGCTCGGCCAGCAGAGCGAGACCGACCAGGCCGCCACCGCGATCAACGAGATGTCGGCGACGGTCTACCACATTGCCCAGCACGCCGGCGCCACCCGCGACCTCTCGCAGACCGCCGACACCCTGGCCGGCAGCGGCCAGGCGGTGGTCAGCCGGGTGCAGCAGTCGATCGCCGGGCTGTCCAGCGGCGTGCAGCAGACCGCCGAAATGATCCAGCGCCTGGCCGAGGACAGCCAGAAGATCAACAGCGTGGTCAGCGTGATCCACAGCATCGCCGAACAGACCAACCTGCTGGCCCTGAATGCTGCCATCGAAGCGGCCCGGGCCGGGGAAATGGGCCGTGGCTTCGCGGTGGTCGCCGATGAAGTGCGCAACCTGGCCAAGCGCGTGCAGACCTCCACCGACGAAATCACCACCATGGTTTCGGCCCTGCAATCCGGTACCCGCGATGCCGTGGACTTCATGCAGGAGAGCTCGTACAAGGCCGATGACTGCGTGCAACAGGCCCAGGAAGCCGGCGCGGCCCTGGCCGAGATCACTGGCGCGGTGGCGCAGATGCGTGAAAGCAACACCCAGATCGCCGTGGCCGCCGAGCAGCAGAGCCAGGTCGCGGAGGAAATGAACCGGGCGGTGGTGAGCATCCGCGATGTCACCGAAAACACCGTGCAACAGACGGTGGACTCGGCCACCACCAGCAATGAACTGGCGACCCTGGCCGGTGAGTTGAGCAAAGCCATTGGCCAGCTCAAGCTATAGAATCGATAGCAAGAGTTGATTCGCCGCCGACGTTCGCCCGGCCTATCCTTGGTTCATCGAAAACATGAACCAAGGAGCATAACCATGGGCAAACGTCACCCCAACCTTCCTGCCTGGCAATGGCGCGTTGCGCCGAACACTTCGAACGACGGCACCCGCGAAGGCATGCAACTACTCTCGGTGATCCTGTTTGCCCTGGCCTTCCTGCTGGTCGCCTCGGGCGTGTTCAGCGAAGACCTGACCAATGTGGCCATCGGCGTGATCGGCCTGGTGGCGGCCTACAGCCTCAGGCGCAAAGGGCATACGCTCGAAGCCTGAACCTTTCTTTGAAGCGGGCTCCCCTTCAGTGGACCTCTGTGGGAGTGGGCCTCTGGGAAAGTAGATCCCTGTGGGAGTGGGCTTGCCCACGAAGAGGCCGGTACATCCGCCACATTTCCCGTGGCACGAACATCGCCTTCGCGGGCAAGCCCGCTCCCACATTCAGGCGGTATGGTCAGCCGAAAACGGTCACGGTCTGCCGGCTCAGGGCAATCAGCCGATCGTCCGGGCTCCACAGCGATGCCGCCACATGCCCGTAGCCATCACGGGCATGTTCGATCACCGCCAGGTACTTGCACCAGTCCAGGGTATTGAGTTCCAGCAACGGCTGGACGAACTCCACGGTCCAGGTCAAGGTGCTGCCCGCCGCCAGCTTGTTCAGGTGCGGCAGCAGTGCCGGCGGCCAGGCGTCCACCAGGGCCAGCAGGTGGGCTTCGGTGAGGGGCTCTTCCTTGACGTCGCCACGCAGGCGGACCCAGCCACCCATCTCCCGCGACGTGTTGCCGGTAAACGGAAAGCCGCCCACTCCCCAACGCATGGCCAGGTGGCGCATGAACTCCGGCGTCACGCCCTTGACGTAGGGTAGCTCCTGGCATTTGTCCCAGTGCTTCATTTCCGGTGCCGCTTCGGCGCTCACCTCTACCGCCGATTCACGCGACGCGCCAAAACTTCCCTGGACCAGGGTCACCACCTGGCCCTTCTGCACCGCCCTCCCTAGCACCTGGCTGACCGCCTTGCCTTCACGCAGCACCTCGACTTCAAACGTTACCGGGACCTCCGGTTCGACCGGGCCGACAAAGGTCACGGCCAGCGAACGCAAAGGCCGCTCGGCCGGCACACGGGCGCGCAGGGCTTCGTACTGCAAGGCCACCACCAGGCCACCGAACGTGGCACGCCCCTGCCCCCATTCGGCCGGAATGGTCAAACCCTGCGGGTCGCGACGGACCTCATCGAGCAAATCTGAAAAGCGCATGCACACCTCGGCTGGCGAAATAATCCCTGGAGTCCTGGCGCGAGCCCTGCGGCTCGAAACCAGGACAGCGCTGAATCTTAACCAGCACGCCCCTGGGATACAGCGCTCATACCGGCCAAACAGCCTGTCAAACAGGTCAGTGGCAGCGGGTCAGCGGTGGCAGGTCACTTGAAACAGGTCTCGCTCAGGCGATCGAGCACCCGGTCGGCCTTGCTTTCGGCCCGCGTCATGGCGCTGCGCCAGCCACTCACGCAAGGCTGCAGGTCTGGCTGCTGCTCGGCCTGCAACAGCCACTGCCAGCAATCATGCCAGTCGCCCAACGCCTCCTGGGCTGCCTTGAGCTGCTTCAACGCCGGCGCCGGCAGGCGATCCAGCTCCGGGTAGGCCTCGGCGGCGTAACGCACCCGCTTGATCAGCAGGCGCAGACGATGGCGATCGTGCATCGGGTCATGCAGCGCTTCGTCGAGGGCATCCCACTGTTTCGCCAGGCGCTTTTCAATGCGTTTCTGCAAGCCCTTGAGCAGCCCCTGGTACTGGGAGGCACGCAAGAAACGCGGGAAGGCATCGAGCATGCCGAAGAGGTTCTTCAGTTCATCACTGCCGGCCACTTTCCAGTAGTCCTCGGACAACTGCGCGGTGCGCCGTGCGGCCGCGACATGATGACCCTGCCGGTGCAGGTAGGCCGCCAGTACCTCACGGTCGCGAATCGGCGTGGTCAGTTGCCCCACCTCGGCCGCCGCCTGTTCCAGTTGCGCGACACCCGGCAACCCGCGCAATGGCCGCAACAAGCTACGCAGACGGCGTACGGTGGTGCGCAGATCATGCAGTCCCTCGTCGTCGGTCAGCGCATCCACTCGAGCATGACAGGCCAACAAGCGTACTTCCAGGCTCAGCACCTGAGCCACCAAGAGATCTACCAGGACCGACATCGACACTCACTCCCAAATCGAACTTCCAAGACTGCGACGCAATGACCGCAACACCTGTTGCAATGCATCCATCGACGGGATCTGTTCAGCATAGCGCTGCCTGATGAACAGTTGCGTGAACTCGCGGATCAGCTCGGCCTGGCGCGGCAACTGCCGGACCGCGCGTTCGGCGAACGCCGCAGGCCCTTCGCCCGGTTCGCGTACCAGGCCACGGCGCGCCAGCAGCTTTTCAAAGACGGCGAACAACCGTAGCTGCGGATCGGCCCTGGTCCGCCAGGGACGCAGCAGCCACAACGACAACAGCGCGAGGATCAGTACCAGGCCGATCGGCAGCATCAGTCCGGCCAGGTCGCCGAACCAGCGCCCCATGAGTTTGAACTGCTGCTCGCCCTGATACCCCAGGACCCAGCGCTGCCAGCCATAATTGAGATTATCCCAGCCCAGGCGCAACTCATTGAGCCAGGTCAGATGGCGGTAACGCAGCGGCGAAAATACCGAGGCTCCCGGCGCACCTTCATCCGCCGCCAAAGCCTGCTCCAGGCCCTGATCGATCCGCTCCGGCGCCACGGCATAGGTCGGATCGACACTGCGCCAGCCCTGCCCGACCTGCCAGTACTCGACCCAGGCATGGGCATCGTACTGGCGCACCGTGAGGAAATTGCCCGCCGGGTTCAACTCGCCGCCCTGATAACCGGCCACCACCCGCGCCGGGATACCCGCCGCCCGCAGCACATAGGTCATGGCGCCGGCAAAGTGCGCGCAGAAACCCTGGCGGCTGTCGAACAGGAAGGCATCGACGCTGTCCGCGCCCAGGGTCGGCGGCTTGAGGGTGTAGTGATAGGGCTCGTCGTGGAAATGCTGGAGCAGCGCCGCCACCAGTGCCGCGGGCTGTGGATAACGTTGTCGCAGCTCGGCGGCCCACTGGCGGGTCCGCGGGTCACCCTGGGCAGGCAATTGCAGATCCTGGCGGCGGGCCCGCTCGTTGAGCTGGGGATCGCGCGCGACCTGCGGCCAGGAACTGGCCCGGTACATCAACACCTGTTGCACCGGGCGCTGGCGCTGCAAGCGATAGTCCGCCAGTTGGCGTACATCGCCCTGGTCGCTGCTGGCGACATCCAGCGTCGGCAGCCAGGGCTTACCGCTGGGTTGCAGGATCACGCTGTAGCGCCAGGACTCGCCGCTGGCCTGCCATTTCGGCGCCGGACTGAAAGGCACGCCCGGCGCCTGGCTCCAGCGCTGGCCATCGAACTGCTCCAGGGTCAAGGCCCGCCAGTACAGCTCCCGTCGCGGCGGCAGCGGCCCGTCGAAACTGGCACGGAACGCCAGTTCGGCGGAACGCCCGAGCTCGGCCACTTCACCGGGCGACATGCTCTCGGAAAGCCCGGTCATGCCCTTGTCGCTCGGCAGGGGCAAGGACCACAACGGCGCAATGCGCGGGAAGAACAGGAACAGCAGGAGCATCAGCGGCAAGGCCTGCGCCAGCAGGGTCGCGGCCAGCTTCAGGGTGACCGGCGGCCGGGTGCCGGGCCCCTGCTGCAAACCGATCAGGGCCGCCAGCAAGGCGCCGACCGGCAACAGGCTATAGGCAGCCCAGGGCAGGCTGTCCTCGAACAGGTAGGCCACCGCCACGCAAAACAGCCCGAGGAAGATCAGCACCAGGGCATCGCGGCGGGTGCGGGTCTCCACCAGCTTGAGGATAAACATCGCCACCAGCAGCACGGCACCGGCATCCAGGCCGATCAGGCTCTTGCGCGAAAGCCAGATGCCGACGATGGTCGCCACCAGCAACAGGACTTCCAGGACCTTGCCGGGAAACCGCGCCCGCATGCGGTAGACCTGGATGCGCCAGATCGTGCAACCGAGCCAGAACACGACCATCCACGGCGGCACATGCAACCAGAACGGCAGCATCACCAGGGCCTGGGCCACCAGCAGCCAGACCAGGCTGGCCCGGGAAATCAGCGGTGCACTGCTCATGAACTTTTCCCGAACAATGCGAGGGCCCGCAGGCACGCCTCGCAATGGGCGGCGCCGGAGTCCGTGACCAGGCGTTGACCGGGCAACTGCAGGGCGAACGGCTCCTGCCGCCTGGATAACTCCAGCACCCAGTAGCACAGGCGCGACAGGCGTTGCTCGACATCGCCGCCCAGGGCGAGGAAATCCAGGCAGCGCTCGCGCCCCTCGAGGCGGGCGAAGTCCTTGATCAGCAGCCCCTGCCCACGGGAGTAAGCCTTCCAGTGCAAGCGTCGCCACGAATCGCCGGGCTGGTAGGACTTCAAGCCCTGGTAATCGTCGACACCCTGCCCGTGGGCCCGCACGCCTTCATCCTGTTCATCAGTGGGCATACTGGCCAGGGTCGGCAGTTCGCCTTCCAGGGGCTGTGGATAAACCAGCACCTGCTGGCCCAGGTCGACCCAGCTCCAGGTCCGCAGGATACCCAGGGGAAAGCTGCTGCGCACACCGATGCGCGGTGCCGACAACCAGCCGCGGACCAGGGTCGCGCGCGTCAGTTCCAGTTCGCAGAATCCCGCCAGCGGCACATCCACTACCTGTGTCGGCGGCGTCGACCAACCCAGCTGGATTGCCTGGTGGCTTTTCCCTGCACTTTCCAGGCGCACGACAAAACGTGCCTCTTCACCGACAAACACCGCCGGCCCGACCCCGGCGCTCAGCACCAGACCACTGAGGTTGCGGTAGGTATGCAGGATCGCTACGACGAACACCGACAACAACAGGAAACACAAAGCGTAGGCAAGGCTGTTCTGGTAGTTGATCGCCACCAGCAGGATCAGCAGCAGCAACGCCGCAAAGACACCGCCGGCACGGTTGGGCATGATGAAGATGCGCCGCTGGGTCAGCTCGATCCGCGCCGAGGGCGGCAGGCGCCGGCTCAGCCAGGCCTGCCATGAAGCCCGCAGCCGACCGGTCAAAGTGCTGGCACCTCGCGCAACAACCACTGCACCAGCGCGCCGCCGCCCAGCCCGGCCGGATCGGCGCGCTCGCGCAGGCGATGGCTGACCACCGACGGCAGCACCGCCTGGACATCTTCGGGAATCACATAATCACGTCCGGCCAGCAACGCCCAGGCCCGGGCCGCGGCGAGGATCGCCAGGCTCGCCCGCGGTGACAGGCCCCAGGCGAACTGCGCTTCGCTGCGGGTCGCGCCGACCAGGCGCAATACATAGTCCACCAGGGCATCGCTGGCCCGGACCTGCTTGACCTCCTGCTGCAACGCCGCCAGTTCGTGATGACTGAGGATCGGCTGCAATTGCGGCAGCAGGTCCCGTCGCGAGACCCCGAGCAACAGGGCCTTTTCCGCCGCCCGGGCCGGGTAGCCGAGGGACACCCGCATCAGGAAGCGGTCCAGCTGCGACTCGGGCAAGGCAAAGGTGCCGCCCTGGCTGGTGGGATTCTGCGTGGCAATCACAAAGAACGGCGAAGGCAGCGGGCGGGTGGCGCCTTCGATGGTCACCTGACCTTCTTCCATGGCTTCGAGCAACGCGCTCTGGCTCTTGGGCGTGGCCCGGTTGATTTCATCGGCCAGCACCAGTTCGGCGAAGATCGGCCCCGGGTGGAAGACGAAACGCCCGCTGTCCTTGTCGAACACCGAGGTGCCGAGGATATCGCTGGGGAGCAGGTCGGAAGTGAACTGGATACGCTGGAAACTCAGGCCGAGAACCTTGGCCAGGGTGTGACTGAGGGTGGTCTTGCCCATGCCGGGCAGGTCTTCGATAAGCAAATGGCCGTCGGCCAGGAGACAGGTGAGGCCCAGGCGAACCTGGGCATCCTTGCCCAATACCACCTGGTTGACAGCCTGCAGGCAGGCTTCCAGTTTACTGCGCATAGGCAGACATCCAAACGTGGGGAGACGCCGGGGATATTACATCCTTTCCAACGCGACGCAGGTAGATGAGTCCCCCTCTTTCTGCAACGACACAAAACCTGTGGGAGCAGAGCTTGCTCGCGAAGCTTTTAGCAATCTCAGGGGCCTATTCGCGGCGGTTCGGCGCTCCGACAAGCCCGGCTCCTACAGTGACCGTGCTCGGCCTGGCATTTTTTGTTCAACGCCCGGCGCGCGACTCGCGGATGTAGAAGCGTGCCTTCTCGGCCTTGGCCGAACAGCCCTCGTAGGCTTCGAACTGTTGCTGGGTCTTGGCGCCGGTCAGCAGCGACAGGGCCTTGGAGTAACTCACGGTGCCGGCAAAGCCTTCGGCCTTGGCCAGGTCAAGCTCACGCCAGGCGGCATCCAGCTGGGTACCGCAGCTCTCGCGATAGGCAGTCTTGCCCGCGCAACCCGCCAAAGCCAACGCAATCAATGGCACACAGATCCAGGCTTTCATCGATGACACCTCAAGAAAAAAAACAGTCGTGCAGGTTATGACGGTGCGCCGGGCAAAAAGTGCCTTGCCCTGCCCTACAAGCTTAGCTAATCAATATGAACAACGGGAACGTTCGAGCAGACGGAAACGAGCGGCGATTGTACCGCAGCCGTCTATGGGCGCATTGTTAGCAACCGGCCGTTCAAGGAATCCATGATGAAGAAGCGTGTCGCATTGGTGTTGGGCTCGGGCGGGGCCCGGGGTTATGCCCATATCGGGGTGATCGAGGAAATCGAACGGCGCGGTTATGAAATCGCCTGCATCGCCGGTTGTTCCATGGGCGCGGTGGTCGGTGGCATCTATGCCGCCGGTAAGCTCGACGAATACCGCAACTGGATCGAAAGCCTGGACTACCTCGACGTCCTGCGCCTGGTGGATGTGAGCTTCCGACTGGGAGCGATCCGTGGCGAAAAGGTCTTCGGCCAGATCCGCAAGATCGTTGGCGAGATCAATATCGAAGACCTGCGCATTCCCTACACCGCCGTCGCCACCGACCTGACCAACCAGCAGGAAATCTGGTTCCAGGAAGGCTGCCTGCACCAGGCGATGCGCGCTTCGGCGGCGATCCCGAGCCTGTTCACGCCGGTCATGCAGGGCAATCGCATGCTGGTCGACGGCGGCATCCTCAACCCGCTGCCCATCGTGCCGGTGGTGTCCAGCCACTGCGACCTGATCATCGCCGTCAACCTCAACTCGACCAACCAGAAGCACTATCAACTGCCGGTGATCCAGCGCCCGCCGGCCTTCAAGAGCCGCTTCAACAGCCTGCTCAGTTCCATGGGTTCGCGCCTGCCCTTCCGGCGCAAGCAGGCCGAAGAGCTGTTGCGCCTCGAACAACAGACCCTGGCCGCCGACGCCGCGGCTATCGCCAACCCCTGGCTGGAATCGGCGGAACCCGAGGCCCAGCAACCGGCGGCGGCACCACAGGCCGCCGGCGCGCCGAAGTCCGCCACCGGTTCGTTCATCATCGATAACGTCGGCCCGGCCTCGCTGCTGGACCTGATCAACCAGAGTTTCGAGGTGATGCAGACCTCGCTGGCGCAATACAAGATCGCCGGCTATCCGCCGGATATCCTGATCAACGTGCCCAAGCGCGTGTGCCGGTTCTTCGAGTTCTACAAGGCGCCGGAACTGATCGCCCTGGGCCGCGAGATCGCCCGGGACACCATGGACCGTTACGAGGAAGACCGGCGCTGAAGCGACGAACAGGCTGCCCCCTCTATGGTGCTTTATTATGTGGGAGGGGGCTTGCCCCCGAAGCTTTTGGCGCTCCATCTGGCCTCTTCGCGGGCAAGCCCGCTCCCACAAAAAAAGCGCCCGCGAAGAGGCCCTTGAGATCGCCAAAAGCTTCGCGGGCAAGCCCGCGCCCACACAAGCCCATTCCCGGCAGGAAAGCGCCGTTCAACCCTGGCTATCGAGCAGACGATAGCCGACGCCGGCCTCGGTGACGATAAAACGCGGCTGGGTCGGATCGTCCGCCAGCTTCTGGCGCAGGTGACCGACCACGATCCGCAGGTAGTGACTGTCCTCGGTATGGGTCGGCCCCCAGATGTCCTTGAGCAGTTGCTGCTGGGTGATCACCCGCCCCGGATGCCGCGCCAGCTGGGCGAGTACCGCGTACTCCTTGCGCGTCAACGCCACCTCCGTGCCCTCCAGCAACACCCGCCGATAGGCCAGGTCAACGGTCAACGGGCCGAACTTCAGAGCGGCCTCCTGGGTTTCCCCGCCGGGCGCCTGGCGCAACAAGGCACGGATCCGTGCCAGAAACTCCTGGATACCGAAGGGCTTGGTCACATAGTCATTGGCGCCGCCGTCCAGGGCCTGCACCTTCTGCCCTTCGCTGGCGCGCACCGACAGCACCAGCACCGGCGCCGTGGACCATTCGCGAAACTCGCGCAGCACCTGCTGGCCGTCCATGTCCGGCAGGCCGAGATCGAGCACCAGCAGGTCGGGCTTGTTCAACGCCGCATGGGCCAGGCCTTCGGTCCCGGTCCCCGCCTCCAGCACCTTGTAGCCCTGGGAGGCGAGGCTGATGCGCAGGAACTTGCGAATCTGCGGTTCATCGTCGATGACGAGGATGGTCGCGGTCTGGCTCATGGTTGCAACATCGTGGCGAGGGGTCGCCAAAGCATATCAGGCTTCACTTTCAAATCCCGGTTGCTCCTGCAGGGGAAGGAATAAGGTAATACAGGTGCCACGGCCATCGATACCGTCAGCCACGCCGATATGCCCGCCGTGGGCCCCGACCATGCCCTGGCAGATCGCCAGGCCCAGGCCCGTGCCCTGGCCGCCGCGATCGCCACGGGCGGCGGTGTAGAACATGTCGAAGATCTTCGCCCGCTCTTCTTCCGGGATGCCCGGACCCTCATCGCTGACGGCAAAGAACAGCTCGCTGTCGGTGGCCCCGGCACGCACCTGCAGGCGACCATGTTGCGCGGAAAAGCGCGCGGCGTTTTCCATGACATTGATCAGCGCCTGTTCGATCAACGCCGCATGCACGTAGAGCAACGGCAATTCGGCCGGCACCTCGGTGCTCACCTGCAACGGCGCGAGCACCGCACGCAAACGGTTCAGCGCGCTGCCGACGATGTCCGCCGGCGATACCCAATCCCGCGCCAGCTTGAGTGCGCCGTGGCCCAGGCGGGTCATGTCCAGCAGATTCTGGATATAACGATCCAGTCGCTCGGCCTCGTCGCGGGTGCCTTCCAACAGTTCCTGGCGATCAGCCAGCGGAATCGCTTCGCCCAGTGCCAGCAGGCTGTCGATACTGCCGCGCATCGAAGTCAGCGGGGTACGCAAGTCGTGGGACACCGAAGCGAGCAAGGCGCTGCGCAATTGCTCGGTTTCGCCATGCAGGCGCGCAGCCTCCAGGTCGTCGGCCAGTTGTGCCCGGGCCAGGGCCTGGGCCAGCGGCTGGCTGAGGGCGGTCAGCAGGCGACGGCGCTGGCCGGTGAGTTGCTGGCCCTCCCGCGGACGCACGCCGAGCAACGCCAGAGGCCCCTCTTCCACCGACAACGGCCACCACCACCAACTGCCGGAGGGCAAGGTACCGGTGCCCATCCCGGCCGGCTGATCGTGCTGCCAGGCCCAGTCGGCCGCCGCGCGCTCGAACTCGGAAAACTGCAACGGCCCGCCGGTCTCGACTTTCCAGCCACCCTGGCCATCGCGGTTGAGCAGGCACAGTTCCAGCTCTTCCCAGCCGCTGAGGTGCTGCGATGCGGCACTGATCACCGCCTGGCGATCGGTGGCGGCGGTCAGCTTGCGCGACAGGTCGAGCAGCTCGGTGGTTTCTTCCTGGGTATCGCGCAGCGCCTGCAACTGCCTGCGCTGGCGCGCCGCCAGGTTGCCGGTGAGCGCCGCCATCATCAGGAAGAACAGCAGGGTCAGCACATCTTCTTCACGCTGGATCGCGAAGGAAAAATTCGGCGGGATGAACAGGAAGTCATAGGTCAGGAAAGACAATACCGCGCAGGCCAGGGACGGGCCGAGGCTGCTGCGCACCGCCACCAGCAGCACCGCGGCGAGAAACACCAGCGAGATGTTCGGCAACGGCAGCACGCTGGCCACGCCCCAGGCCAGGGCACTGGCCAGGACCGTCGCCAGCAGCGCCAGCAGATAGTCGAGCCAGACCACGTTCTGTGGCTCGCGTACGCGCGGCTGACGTTGCTCCTCCTGGCTGTCGAGGACGTTGATTTCCAGGCCCCGGGCATTGCGCAACAGCCGCGCCGCCAGGCCGCCGCCGAACAACCGGCGACGCAGGCGCTGGCGCGACTGGCCGACCAACACCAGGCTGGCACGGCGTTCAGCGGCATGCTGGATCAGGGTCTTGGCCACTTCCCCGGCCCGCAGCAGCACCACTTCGCCCCCCAGCCGCTCCGCCAACTGTTGGGCACCCTGCAGGCGCAGCCGCGATTGTTCGTCACGCGCGCTGCCGTTATCCACATGCACCAGGCTCCAGGGCAAATGCCGGCGCTGCGCGACCCGACTGGCATGACGCACCAGGCGTTCGGCCTGGGCATCGCCGTCGACCCCCACCAGCAAGCGCCCACGGATGGCCGGCGCGGCCTGGCCGAGGGTCCGGTAGCCCTGGGCCAGATCGTTGTCGACCTGAGCCGCGGCGGTCTGCATGGCCAGTTCACGCAGGGCGGTGAGGTTGGTCTGGGTGAAGAACGCATCGATCGCCGCCCGCGCCTGTTCCGGCACATAGACCTTGCCGTCGCGCAGGCGCTCCAGCAGTTCCCGTGGCGGCAGGTCGATCAGCAGCAGTTCATCGGCTTCCTGCAAAACCCAGTCGGGCAGCGTCTCGCGCACCTGCACCCCGGTGATGCCGCGCACCTGGTCATTAAGACTTTCCAGGTGCTGGACATTGACCGTGGTGAAGACGTCGATACCGGCCGCCAACAGTTCCTGGACATCCTGCCAGCGTTTGAGGTGACGACTGTCGGGGGCGTTGCTGTGGGCCAGTTCATCGACCAGCACCAGTTTCGGCCTGGCCTTGAGCAGGCCGTCGAGGTCCATTTCCTCAAGCACCACGCCACGGTATTCGGAACGCAGCAAGGGCTGTTGCGGCAAACCGCCGAGCAAGGCCTCGGTCTCGGCCCGACCGTGGGTTTCGACCACCCCGGCGATCAGCTTCACACCCTGGCGCAACTGGGTGTGGGCGGCCTGCAACATCGCGTAGGTCTTGCCCACGCCCGGAGCGGCACCGAGGAACACCTTGAGCCGGCCACGACCGTCGCGGGGCAGTTCTGCTAACAGCGCGTCGGCGCGACCGGAATCACTCATTTCGTCTTCTCAGTTATGGAGCTGTCTTCATCGTTACCACGCTCCGCGTGGGCATGCATCCCGCGACGCTCTGCGTCGCAAAGGCTGGACGCGGAGCGTCCGGTGCGACATTCCCACGCAGAGCGTGGGAACGATCAACACAGCGTTTATTTCGCGATATCGGCCAACGCCGCATTCAATGCAAGCACATTGACCACTGGTGGGCCAATCAGCGGTTGTTCGATATACGCTTGCAGCAGTTTCTCGACGGTCGCCGCCGGCAGGTTGCGCGCCTGCGCCACCCGCGCCAGTTGATAGCGAACCGCAGCCGGTGGCAAGTGCGGATCGAGGCCGCTGCCGGAAGTGGTCAGCGAGGCCAGCGGCACCGGGCCCTGGCCGGGTACGGCCTGCTTGGCCGCGTCATCGAAAATCCGCGTGGCCAGCGCCGGGTTGCTCGGTGACAGGTTACTCGCACCGCTGGACACGGTGGCAAAGGCCCCCGCCGAAGGACGCGGGTGAAACCAGCCGTCGCCGGTGAAATCCTGGGCGATCAGGGCCGAGCCGCGCACCTTGCCATCGGCATCGCGCACCAGGCTGCCATTGGCCTGGCCTGGAAACACCGCCTGGGCCACGCCCGTCACCACCAGGGGATAGGCGACACCGGTAATCAGGGTCATCAACACCAACAGGCTCAAGGCCGGACGCCATACAGTAGACATGTTCAATTCCTCGAATTCAGGGAGATCATCGTTCCCACGCTCTGCGTGGGAACGCCGCACCGGACGCTCCGCGTCCAGCCTTTGCGACGCAGAGCGTCGCGGGATGCATGCCCACGCAGAGCGTGGGAACGATCGACTGTAGGAACTGGCTTGTGTAGGAGCGGTGCTCGTCGGGCGCCGCATCGCCGGCAAGCCGGCTCCTGCACAAACCCGCAACCTCACACCAGATGCAGCGCCGTCAGCAGCAGGTCGATGGCCTTGATGCCCACGAATGGCACCAGGATCCCGCCCAGGCCGTAGATCAGCAGGTTGCGCCGCAGCAGGTGCGCGGCACTCGCCGCCTGCACCCGCACACCGCGCAGCGCCAGCGGGATCAGCACGACGATGATCAGGGCGTTGAACACGATCGCCGAGAGAATCGCGCTCTGCGGACTGGCCAGGTGCATGATGTTGAGCACGCCGAGCTGTGGATAAATCGCCGCGAACAACGCCGGCAGGATCGCGAAGTACTTGGCTACGTCGTTGGCAATCGAGAAGGTGGTCAGCGCACCACGGGTCACCAACAGTTCCTTGCCGATCTGCACCACGTCCAGCAACTTGGTCGGGTCGCTGTCGAGGTCGACCATGTTCGCCGCTTCCCGCGCGGCCTGGGTGCCGTCGTTCATCGCCATGCCGACGTCGGCCTGGGCCAGCGCCGGGGCGTCGTTGGCGCCGTCACCACACATGGCCACCAGGCGACCGTCGTTCTGCTCCAGGCGGATGCGCGCCAGTTTCTTCTCCGGTGTCGCTTCGGCCAGCACGTCGTCAACCCCGGCTTCCGCGGCAATCGCCGCCGCCGTCAGCGGGTTGTCGCCGGTCACCATGACGGTGCGGATGCCCAGCTTGCGCAGCTCGGCAAACCGATCGCGGATCCCCGGCTTGACCACGTCCTTGAGGTGGATGGCACCGAGCAGCTTGCCATTGGCACAGACCAGCAACGGGGTACCGCCGCTCTGGGCGATCTTGTCGATCTCGCGGGACAGCGCCGGTTGCAGGTCGCCGCGTTTCTGGCCGACGAAGCTCAACAGCGAATCCACCGCGCCCTTGCGATAGACGCGGCCCTGATGGTCGACACCCGACAGCCGGGTCTCGGCGCTGAACGGCACGGCGGTCAGTTCCGTCGCGGCCGGTTCCTGCTGTGGATAAAGGTCGCGCAGGTATTCGACGATCGACTTGCCTTCGGCGGTGTCGTCGGCCAGCGAGGCCAGCAAGGCGCCCTCGGCCAACTCGCGGACATGCACGCCCGGTGCCGGGTGGATCGCGGTGCAACGACGGTTGCCGAAGGTGATGGTGCCGGTCTTGTCCAGCAGCAGCACATGCACGTCACCGGCGGCTTCCACCGCACGGCCGGACTTGGCGATCACGTTCAGGCGGACCAGGCGATCCATCCCGGCGATACCGATGGCCGACAGCAGGCCGCCGATGGTGGTCGGGATCAGGGTCACCAGCAGCGCCACCAGGAACACCAGCGGCAGATTGCCGCCGGCGAAGTGGGCGAACGGCTGCAGGGTCACCACCACCAGCAGGAAGATCAGCGTCAGGCCGATCAGCAGGATGTCCAGCGCGACTTCGTTGGGGGTCTTCTGGCGCTTGGCGCCTTCCACCAGGGCGATCATGCGGTCCAGGGTCGATTCACCGGGGTTGGCGGTGATACGCACCAGCAACCAGTCGGACACCAGCCGGGTGTTGCCGGTCACCGCCGAACGGTCCCCACCGGACTCGCGGATCACGGGAGCCGATTCACCGGTGATCGCCGCCTCATTGACCGCCGCGATACCTTCGATCACCTCGCCGTCACCGGGAATCATCTCCCCGGCTTCGACACGCACCACGTCGCCTTTGCGCAGGCTGGCGGCGGGCACCACCTGGAAGCTGCCGTCGGCCTTCTTGCGCCGGGCGCTGAGGCCTTCGCTGCCGGCCTTGAGGCTGTCGGCGCGGGCCTTGCCACGACCTTCGGCAAGGGCCTCGGCGAAGTTGGCGAAGAGCACGGTGAACCACAACCAGAGGGCGATCTGCGCGGACACGTAGGCCGGTACGGCGGTATCGGGTACTACGCAGAGGATCGTGGTCAGGATCGCGGTCAGTTCCACCACCAGCATGACCGGCGCACGTTGCAACTGGCGCGGGTCGAGCTTGACGAAGGCTTGCACCAGCGCCGGCCGCCACAGATCGGCGATCGCGGTCTTGGGCTGTTCGACCACAGCGGGTTTTGTTGCGGGAAGAGGCATATTCATCATCTAACTCCTCAGAAGCCCATGCTCAAGTGTTCTGCAATCGGCCCGAGCGCCAGGGTCGGCAGGAACGTAAGGCCGCCCACCAGCAGGATGGTCACGGTCAACAGGGTGACAAACAACGGGCCATGGGTCGGGAAGCTGTTCTGGCCGATCGGTGCGGTCTTCTTCATCGCCAGGCTGCCTGCCAGGGCCAGGACCGGGAGGATGTAGCCGAAGCGACCGAGCAACATGCTCAGGCTCAGCATCAGGTTGTGGAACGACGTGTTGCCACTGAAGCCGCCGAACGCCGAACCGTTGTTGGCACTGGCCGAGGTGTAGGCGTACAGCAGCTGGCTGAAGCCATGGGGACCGGGGTTGCTGATCGCACCGGCAGGCCCTGGCAGCGTCGCGGCAATCGCCCCGAGCACCAGGGTGCCGACCGGCATCACCAGCAAGGTCACCACCAGCAGTTGCACTTCCTTGGCCTGGAGCTTCTTGCCCAGGTATTCCGGGGTGCGTCCGATCATCAGGCCCGCGAGGAACACCGCGATCAGCACGTTCAGCAGCATGCCGTAGAGGCCCGCGCCGACACCGCCGAAGATCACTTCGCCGACCATCATGTTGACCAGCGCGACCATCCCGCTCAGCGGGTTGAGGCTGTCATGCATGGCGTTGACCGAACCGTTGGAGGCCGCCGTGGTGGTCACCGCCCAGAGCACGCTGCCGGTGGTGCCGAAACGGGCTTCCTTGCCTTCCATCGGCGCGGTCTGCTCGACCGCCGGGTTGTTCAGGGTCGGGTTCGGCTGGTATTCGGCGTACAGCGACACCGCGCCACCGATCAACAGCAGGGCCATCATGCAGGCCATGATCGCGCGGCTCTGGCGCAGGTCCTTGACATAGTGGCCGAAGGTGAACACCAGCGCCGCCGGGATCAGGATGATCGAGACCAGTTCGAACAGGTCGCTCCAGGCCGTCGGGTTCTCGAACGGATGCGCCGAGTTGACCCCGAAGAAGCCGCCGCCGTTGGTGCCCAGTTGCTTGATCGCGATCTGGCTGGCCGCCGGGCCAAGCGGAATCACCTGGTCGACACCCTGCATGGTCACGGCATTGACGTAATGGGCAAAGGTCTGCGGCACGCCCTGCCAGACCAGGAACAGCGCCAGCACCAGACACAGTGGCAGCAGGCCATAGAGGGTGGCGCGGGTCATGTCGACCCAGAAGTTGCCCAGGGTCGCAGCCGAACGCCGACCGATACCACGGCACAAGGCGACCAGCACGGCCAGGCCGGTGGCGGCGCTGACGAAGTTCTGCACGGTCAGGCCGGCCATCTGGCTCAGGTAGCTCAGGGACGCTTCGCCGCTGTAGTTCTGCCAGTTGGTGTTGGTCATGAAACTGATGGCGGTGTTGAATGCCAGCGTCCACTCCTGGCCCGGCAGGTTCTGCGGGTTGAGCGGCAGGTATTGCTGGAACAGCAGGATCGCGAACAGCAGGAGAAAACCCGCGAGGTTGAAGGCGAGCAAGGCCAGGGCGTACTTCTGCCAGCTCTGCTCGGCCTTTTCATCGACCCCGGACAGGCGATAGCAGGCCCGCTCCACCGGCCCCAGCAGCGGACTCAGCCAGGTGCGCTGGCCTTCCATCACCTTGTAGTAGAAGCGCCCCAGGAAAGGCGCCGGAACCAATACCAGCGCCAGGAAGGCCAGGATCAGCAAATAGTCATAACTGTGCATAACCGCCGCTCCTAGTTCCGATCTGCGCGCAACAGCGCAACCAGTAGATAAATGAACAGCGCCACTGCCAGCAGCAGTGACACCCCGTCCAGAATGCTCATGGGATTTCTCCGTGGTACGGCGATTGCCGCGTGTGGAGTCATTGTCGGAAGGAAGGCTGTAAAGGAACGAGAGCGACGCCCGGGGCGATGCGTAAAGAAGGCGTAAAGAGTGAGTTTACGTAGGCGTTACGCCCTAGAATCCGCAGGACGTTGACCGAACCCCGGTATCGGCGAGGGTTCTGGCGCCCCGACTTTGTATCGAGCCTGATACACAGCCGACAACCCGCCAACACCCGGCGCCTGTAGCTTCTGGCGCAGCTACACTTGAAATGGACTCTGCGCCTGCGGGCCCGGACCTCTATCGTGCAACAATCTCGCGGGGGCTTTTGCACTTCGCGGCTTTACCGGCAGATAATCACACGCATGCAGAACACTCCCGCTCCTCTGGCTGATGTCAACAAGCCGCTCTCACCGGGCGATGACAAGCGCTGGAATGTCCGCGCGCTGATCGTCGACGACGATATCCCGATCCGTGAACTGCTGATCGACTACCTGGCCCGCTTCAGTATCCAGGCCATCGGCGTCACCGACGGTGCCGCGATGCGCCAGGCGCTGCAACTGGAAACCTTCGACGTGGTGGTCCTCGACCTGATGCTTCCGGGCGAAGACGGCCTCTCGCTGTGCCGCTGGCTGCGCGCCGAATCGGATATCCCGATCCTGATGCTGACCGCCCGTTGCGAACCCACCGACCGGATCATCGGCCTGGAACTGGGCGCCGACGACTACATGGCCAAGCCCTTCGAACCGCGCGAACTGGTGGCACGGATCCAGACCATACTGCGTCGGGTGCGCGACGACCGCACCGAACAACGGGCCAATATCCGCTTCGACAACTGGCGCCTGAACAGTGTGCTGCGCCAGTTGATCGCCGACGATGGCCTGGTGGTGCCGCTGTCGAATGCCGAGTTCCGCCTGCTCTGGGTCTTTATCGAACGCCCGCGCCGGGTGCTCAGCCGCGAGCAGTTGCTCGACGCCGCCCGGGGCCGCTCGATCGAAGCCTTCGACCGCAGCATCGACCTGTTGGTCTCGCGCCTGCGGCAAAAACTCGGCGACGATCCGAAATCGCCGCAGTTGATCAAGACCGTGCGCGGCGAAGGCTATCTGTTCGACGCGAGAGATATCGGCTGATGCGCCCACGCTTCAACACGCTGTTCGGTCGTTTGTTCGGCGTGTTGTTGCTGGCCATTGTCCTGGCCCACCTGCTGGCCTTTCTCTGGTTCCGTCATTACGGTGGCGGCCCTCCGCCACCGCCTCCGCCGCCCTCTTCGGGCATGTCGGAAAACTTCGACCCACGCTTCCCGCCGCCGCATATGCGCGGTCATCGTCCACCACGCCCCTGGTTTGGCGGGCCGGTAGTGCCACTGACCTTCCAACTGATCGCCCTGATCATCGCCGCCTGGTACGGGGCCAAGCTGCTCGCCCGGCCGATCCAGCGCCTGAGCGATGCGGCCGAGCGCCTGAGCGAAGACCTCAACAGCCCGCCGCTTGACGAAACCGGCCCGCAGGAGGCCCGGCAGGCCGCCGCGACGTTCAACCTGATGCAACAACGCATCCGCGAACAGGTACAGCAGCGCGGACGGATGCTCGGAGCGGTGTCCCATGACCTGCGCACGCCTCTGTCGCGGCTCAAGCTGCGCCTGGAACAGATCGACGATGCCAGGCTCCAGGGCCAGATGCGCCAGGATTTGAACGACATGATCGGCATGCTCGACGCGACCCTGAGCTACCTGCATGAGCAACGCACCAGCGAAGCCATGCAATGGATGGATGTGCAGGCCCTGGTGGAGTCGATCTGCGAAAATGCCCAGGACCAGGGTGCCCGGGTCCGCGCCAGCGGCCATTGCGCACCGCTGCTGGTGCAGCCCATGGCACTGCGTTCCTGCCTGAACAACCTGATGGACAATGCCCTGCGTTATGCCGGCGATGCGCTGATCACCCTCGAAGACAGCCGGCGGCAGTTGATCATCCGGGTCATCGATCACGGCCCCGGCATCGCCGCTGAAAAACGCGAGGCGGTGTTCGAACCCTTCTATCGCCTGGAAGGTTCGCGCAACCGCAACTCGGGGGGGGTCGGCCTGGGTATGACCATCGCCCGGGAAGCCGCCCAGCGCCTGGGCGGCGAGCTGATCCTGGAAGAAACCCCGGGCGGCGGCCTGACCGCCGTGGTCACCCTGCCCCGCGCCTGATCCTTGTGTGTACCCGCCGGTACAAAGCCCACATACCCTCGACACCTGCCGTTGGGAGCCTGCACAAGCCGGTGCACCGCCACCGGCTTTGCCAACACTTAGGGAGTGAGCACCATGATCGGTAGCGTCAGTAGTTTATTGAGCTACGTCGGCTCCAGCAGCACGACGACGGCCACCCAACGCCAGCAACAATTCCAGAAGCAACTGCTCGCCAAGCTCGATACCAACGGCGACGGCGCCATCAGTCAGGATGAGCTGAAAACCGCCCTGGCGAACAAGCCCGACAGCAAGCTGCTGAATAACCTGAGCCAGAACTTCGCCTCGCTGGATACCGATGGCAACGGCAGCATCAGTACTGATGAACTGTCGGCGATGAAGCATTCGGGACATGGGCACCACGCTCCCGACACCCAACTGGCCGATGCCCTGCTCAAGTCCCTCGACAGCAACGGCGACGGTTCCGTCAGCAGCGACGAGCTGGCGGCCGGCCTGACCAACGCGGGCAGCACCGCGGACAGCGCTTCGTTGTTCTCGGCCCTGGACAAGGACTCCAGCGGCAGCATCAGCACCGACGAACTGGCCGCCGCGCTGGCACCACCGCCGCCACCGCCGCAACAGCTGTCCAGCAGCGATCTGTTCACTCAACTGGACAGCAACGGCGATGGCAGCATCAGCCAGGCCGAATTGACCAGTGCGCTACAGGGCACCGACAGCAGCACCACGACCGCCAGCACCGGCGAAACCACCAGCGCGCTGCTGCTCAAGGCCCTGGCCAATACCAACGGTTCGACCAGCACCAGCCAGACGGCCCAGGACAATATCGCCGAAGCCCTCAGTCGCCTGATGGTCGGTCTCAATACCCAGTATCAGAACCGTAGCGTGACGGCGACTGGCAGCACCGCTGCCGCGGCCTGATCATCTCCCTTGGCTGATCGTTCCCACGCTCCGCGTGGGAATGCCGCCCGTGACGCTCCGCGTCACAGATCCAGAGCGGACGCGGAGCGTCCAGTTAAGCATTCCCACGCAGAGCGTGGGAACGATCGTCAGCCGGCTCCTACAAGGGTTTGATCGTGGTCCACCCCCACAAATCAGGGTTTTTCTTCCCGCCGTCCCTGGCTCGCACTCCAGTCAAGCAGCAGGCTGTAGGCCACCGCCAGCAGGGTCGGGCCGATAAACAAGCCGATAAAGCCGAAGGCGATCAACCCGCCGAATACCCCCAGCAGTACGATCACCAGCGGCAGGTTGCCGCCGCGGCTGATCAGGTAAGGCTTAAGCACGTTGTCCACGCCACTGATGATGAACGTGCCCCAGATACCCAGGAAGATCGCCATGCCGTACTCGCCTTTCCAGGCCAGCCAGGCCGTGGCCGGAATCCATACCAGCGGTGGACCCATGGGAATCAGGCTGAGCAGGAAGGTCGCGATCCCCAGTACCAGCGCCCCGGGTACACCGGCGATGAGGAAGCCGATCAGCGCCAACACGGCCTGGGCCGCCGCCGTACCGATCACGCCGTTGACCACCCGCTGTACCGTACCGGCCACCAGCTCCTGGTAATAATCGGCCCGCTCGCCGATCAGCCGTTCCAGCAGGCCATGGACAAACGCCGCCAGGCGCGGGCCATCGCGGTAAAAGAAGAACACGAAGAGAATGCTCAGGGTCAGTTCGAGAATCCCTCCACCGATCTGCGCGCTGCGGGCCAGCAGCCAGTTGCCGACCTGCCCCAGGTAAGGCTTGATCGCCAGCATCAGCGCCGCGCCCTGCTGGTCGATGGTGTTCCAGGCGCCCACCAGCCGCTCGCCGACAATCGGCACCGACACCAGCCAGGCCGGCGCTTCCGGCAGGCCGTCGACCTGGACATCCTTGATAAAGGCCACTGCATCGCGCACATGGTCCGCCAGGTTGAGACCCAGCCACACCAGAGGCGCGGCCACCAGCAACATCCAGCCCAGGGTCAGCAGGCCCGCGGCCAGCGACTCGCGGCCACCGAGCAGGCGTGTCAGCAGGCGCATCAACGGCCAACTGGCAAAGGCCAGCACCGCGCCCCAGAACAGCGCCGACCAGAACGGCGCCATCACCCACAGGCTGGCGCCGAACAGCACCAGGAGCAGTATCTGCACCAACAGCCGATCATTATTGAGCATGGGGATTCCACGAAAGAGATCAGAAAAGAAAGTCTAGGCGAACACACGGGCGTGTGTCCGCCGTTCCTGCCGCTAGCGCAACAGTTCTAGGTGCAGGCCAGCGGTGTCGCTGGCGCCCAGTTCCAGGCGCGCGGCCCTGACGCCCCTGGCCACCAACGCCTGGCGCCAGGCTTCGGCGGATGCCCCGGACAGGCTGACCCGCGAGGTGGTATCGAGGTTCAGGCCACGGGAGATCAGGGTGACCCAGGTGTCTTGCGGCTCGCCGGTGAGTTTCGGCAGGTCGAGCTTGCCGGTGTCCCGCAACTCGCGCAACAAGGTCGCCGAGGTCGGCAGCAGTTCACCCAGGGGGGCGCCCGCGGCAAATTGCTCGACGTGCAGATAGGCCCGGCGATTGCCCCGGGTAATGCTGTACAGCGCCACCAGCGAATTGTCCTGCGGCGCGGCCAGGCGCAACAGCAGATAGGCCTGTTGATCGTCCGCCCCGGACAGCACCGGATTGCCGAAGACCTCGTTGGCCCACAGGCTGTTTTCCCCGCAATCGCGGGCCTGGCACCAGAACAGCAACTGCGCGCCCTCTTTCTGCAAGGCTTCGCGGGCCGCGGTGAAAGCCTCGTTGGCGGTACGCTCGGGCGGCAGCTCGTAGGTCACCGAGGTCATCTGCCCACGGGCGTTGACCTGGCCGTCGCTGCGCAAGCGGTTGCTGATCTTGCGGATCGAGCTCTGTGGATAAATCCGCTCCAGTTCAGTCGGCGCGCGATAGTCGACGATCTGCGCGTCGGGCAGGCGCGGCACGGGTGACAGGTCATGGCTGCCCGGCACGTCGGCGGCCAGCAGCACGCAACTGAAACATGCCAGGCCCAGGGCGCTGGCAAGGGCTGTGGATAACTTTATCAAATCGGCGGCGCCTGAATGCTGGGCACTGATGCCGGGGCGTGGTGACCCGAGGTCACGGGGGTGTCGAGATCTGGCATGGTTGTCTCCCTTTCAACCCGCCAAGCCTCGACAGTTGCCGGGCGCAAGTCAAGGAATGGCGAAGAAGCGATTGAAACAGTCTGCAACAAGGACCGCTCCGGCCTCGTCGTTCAGGTGCAGATGATGCCCGCCGGGCAGCACTTGCCGGTTGAAGGGTAGCTGCTCCAGCAGACTCCGGTGCTGGGCCAGCATGCCTTGCTCGGCCACGACCAATTGTGCCGGGCAGGCCACTCGGTGGACAAAGGCCATGGCCTGCTCTTCGGTCAGACGCAGCGGCGAAGCCAGGGTCAGGCGATTGTCGCTGCGCCAGGTGTAGCCACCGGGCACCGGCATCAGCCCGCGCTGGGCCAGCAGTTCGGCGGCTTCGCGACTGACCGCCACCAGGCCTTTCATGCGCGCCTCGACGGCCAGGTCGAGGGTCTTGTGCAGCGACTTGCGCTTGTCCTGCAGTTTCAGTTGCGCCTGCAGGGCCATGCCCAGGCGCTCGGCGGCATTCTCGCCTTTGGCGGTCGGCGGGATCACCCCATCGATCAGCGCTAGGTGCGTGACCCGCTCGGGCAATGCGCCGGCCAGCACCACCGAGACAATCGCCCCGAGCGAATGCCCGAGCAGGCCGAAACGCTGCCAACCCAGTTGCTCCGCCACCTGCAGGACATCATGGACGTAGTCCCAGAGGGCATAGCCGGCACCCGGCGGACGGTGTCCGGAATGCCCATGGCCGGCCATGTCCAGGGCGACGATGCGCAGCCCCCTGAGCTTCGGCGCCAGGCGCGCGAAGCTGTTGGCGTTGTCCAGCCAGCCGTGCAGGGCAATCACCGGCAGGCCGTCTTCCGGCCCGAACAGATGGGCCGCCAGTTCGATATGCGGCAGGCTCAGGCGCACCTCCTCGACCGCCGTGCTCATGCCCGGCGTCCTTCGGCGGCACGCCGCTGCCAGCGGGTGAAGATGTCCTTGAGCAATTGGGCGGTGTCCTGCGGGCGTTCCAGTGGAAACATGTGACCTCCGGGCATGCTCAGGGATTCGCCATGGGGCAGGCGCCCCACGGCTCGGCTGTGATGACGCATCACCACCCGACTCGACCGGCCGCGCACCACCGCCAACGGCACCTTCAGGTGCCGGGCCAGGCCCGGGCTGGTGTGGGGCACGCCACGATAGATGCTGATTTCGGTGGCCGGGTCGAAGCTCAGCCGCAGGCGGTCGCCCTCGGCGCGCAGGCCATGTTGCAGGTAGGCATCGAAGCATTCCGGGTCGAAGCCGCGAAACAGGGTCTTGCCGGCAAAATACTGGCGGGCCGCTTCGAGGTCGGCGAACTCCTCGCGCCGCCCGAGGGTACGTCCGGCCGGGGTCAGGCGGTCGATGAAGCCCAGGCGCTTGGCCGCGCGGATCACCCACTGGTCGGCGCGGGTCAGCACCGGTGAATCGAGCATCACCAGGCCCTTGTAGAGTTGCGGACAACGCAGGGCCGCGTGCAGGTGCAGGACACCGCCCAGGGAGTGCCCGACGCCCCACACCGGTTCGGGCTGTTGTTCGAGGTGATGGATCAGTTCGTCGACCAGGTTGCGCCAGTTGTCGTCCACCGGGAAACGCGGGTCATGGGCATGCTGCTGCAGGTGGGCAACCTCATACTCCGGCGACAGGGCGGCGAACAACTTGCCATAGGTACCCGAGGGAAAACCGTTGGCGTGGGCGAAGAACACGTGCTGCGACATACCGGAACCACTTCATGGAAAACAGGTGTTCATTGTCGGCAGGACTACCGTCGCCAGCAATGACCGTAACTGCCAGGAATGATGACAGTCCGGCCATGGCTATGGCGCCTGTCAGCGATTCGGTGGCGTCTGTCCCAACGGCACCACCGCCATGGTCAGGCGCGAGACGCAGTTGGTCTTGCCCTCGTCGCTGCTCAGGCGGATATCCCAGACATGGGTGGTGCGGCCGATATGGATCGGCGTCGCCACCGCCGTCACCCGCCCGCTGCGCACGCCGCGCAGATGGTTGGCATTGATTTCCAGGCCGACGCAGTAGTACTGGCTGGTATCGACACACAGGTAGCTGGCCATGGAACCAACGGTTTCCGCCAGCACCACCGAGGCGCCGCCATGCAGCAGGCCGAACGGCTGGTGGGTACGATGGTCGACCACCATGCTGGCGGTCAGCGATCCCTCGTCAAAGGCTTCAAAGCGAATATCCAGCACTTCGCTGATGGTGTTCTTCGCCGAGGCATTGAGTTGATCGATATTCGGAACGGTACGCCACAAGGCCATCTTGCAATCCTCAGTTTTTATTGGTCATTGCTGCCACAACACGGGCTGCCCGTGCTCGCTCCACGCCTGGAACCGTGCGCCGTAGCACTGTTCGATCACCGCGCGCTTGAGCTTCAGGGTCGGCGTCAGAAAGCCGTTTTCAACCGCCCAACTATCTTTCACCACCACCAGCGCACGCAAGCGCTGATGTTTGTCGAGGGCGTGGTTGACCTCCTCCAGCAAGGCTTGCAGCCCCGCCTGCAAGGTCGCCCGGGGTGCCTCGGCGGCACTGGCCGAGAGCACGCAGAGGCCCAGCGGCGCCGCGCCGGACAGGGCAATACGCAAGGCATCCAGCCCCAGTCCGGCGAGCACCTTGCGGCCGATATATCGTCCGAGTAACGGCAGGCGCAGGAGCAGATCCAGGCGTGCCGGTGCGATCCGTTCATGGACACCCATCTGGAATTTGCTCCAGATCCGCGGTACGCCGAACATCGCCGTCGGCCGCGCACGCTTGAGGTCGACCAGGAAGGTTTCCAGGCTTTCGGCGAAAAACACCGTCTGCCCGGTAAACAACGATGCCAGTTCGACAAACATCCGCTCGGCCACATGGCACAGCGGCAGATAGGACAGCAGCCGGTCGTGTTCTCCCAGGCCGAACAGCCCTATCGCATGATTGGCGGCAAACGACAGGGTCGCGAAACTGTGCATCACGCCTTTGGGCTGGCCGGTGGTGCCGGAGGTATAGATCACCGTCGCCAATTGCTGCGCGGCGGGCAGCGGATCGTCCTGGATCGGCGAGCAAGCCTGCAGGTCGACCCAGCGGAAATCGAAGTCCCCCGCCGGGCACAGTGGCAGGCCGATGGTCGGCAGGTCGCGAGGAACACCCGTCTTCATGCCCGGCCAGTCATCGAGCTTGCCGATAAACGCCAGCGCCGCCCCGGAGTGTTCGAGCACCTGGGCGACCGAGTCAGCCGTGAGGTTGGGGTACAGCGGCACCGACACATGACCGGCCATCCAGATCGCCAGATCGGCAATGATCCAGTGGGCACAGTTCTTCGAAATGATCGCCACATGGCTGCCCTGGGGCAGCTCGCGGGCACGCAGCCAGTGGGCCGCGCAACGCGCCTGGTGACCGACCTCGGACCAGCTCAGGGTCTGCACCTCGCCACCACCCAGCGGCTGGACCAGGTACGGCTGGCGGGGATGGCGAGCTTCGCGCTCGTAGAAGACTTCCAGGGGCAAACGAAAAGCGGCAGACATAAGACTCCCTCCCTTGTTCTTATTCCGGAGAACAACGTTCGCACAGCGACCAACCAAGCACTTGCTTGGCTGACTATTTCACGGGGACGGCGGCACCGCAAGCTCGGCGACGGTGTCCGCCACAAGGAAAAACGGGTGGAATCTGATAGCCGGGCGGCGAGGGATCGCGTCGAATTTCCGGTTTCCCAGCCCCTCTACGAGACGTTCATGTCAACGATAGGCAGCCTTTTTCGAAGCTTGATCCCTGTCCGCAGCCCCCGAACACCGCCGGCACAGACACCGGTATCGCCCGCACCGCCGGCGAGCACGCACCGGCCGTCCTTGCCAGGCGCCTTTGCGGCACCGGTTTTTTCAACCCTCGAACAGCATATGGCCGCCCTGGGACTCAAGGACAACCTGGCGTCGGCGCAGGCCTTCCTCGGCACCATCCCCGATCTGCGCCGCTATCCCCTGGGTGAGCTGCTCAAGTTGATGGTGGCCTGCACCTGCCGTTTTCCCGGCATCCTGCAAAGCTGGGATGGCGTGCCGCTGGCAGGTGGCGGACGGGTGTCGCTGCATGTGGAAAAGAAGCTGTTCGACCTGCGGGTACCGTCCACGCTGTCGCCGTCACTGACCCGGGCAATGAAGTTGTGTGCCCTGAATATCGCGGCAAGCGGTCGATACACGGCGGACTCGCTGCCCTTCCACGACATCGATGCCCGGCTGCCGTTCAGGCACTGGCGCAAGGACGCCATCTGTCAGGCGCTACGCACACTGCAAGTGACCAACGTCAATATGACCGGGGTCGACCTGAGTGGCGGCGACCTGGCGGGGGTGCGGTTTTTCGGCCAGTACCACGGGGCGGACTTCACGGCCGCCAATCTCAAGGGTGCCCTGTTGTCGAGTGGCTTCAAGGGCAACAACTTCAATCATTGCGACCTGCGCCACGCGATGTTCTCGGGCTACTTCGAGCGCTGCACTTTCAAAGGCGCCAAGGTCAACACGATGACCTTGAAACAGGCGAGGACCGAACTGATCGGGGCGGTGCTGACGCCGTGAGGCACGGCGTCGCCCGCGAGTCCTCTACGGATGGCGAACGCTGTTGAGGGTCATGGCGCCGGCCAGCGGCCAATCGCCTTCCAATTCCGCCAGGCTGGCGGTGCTCATAGGCTGCGCGGTGCGCAGATGGCCGTCTTCGAGCAAGCCGATCAGGCTGCCCACCAGCGGTTGATGGCTGACCAGCAGCAGGTTGTCGGCTGTATCCAACTGCTCCAGCACTCTCGAAGGATGGCTCTCGGGGGTCAGCCAGGGCACCGTGATGATCTCCGGTTCGAAACCCAGGGCATCGCGCACCAACTGCGCGGTCTGTTGGGCACGGACATAGGGACTGGCATAGATCGCCGTCAACGGCTGGCCGATCAGGTGCGCGGCGCTGCGCAGCACTTCCTGGCGGCCATGGGCGGTCAGGTTGCGCTCGGCGTCGCTACGCACCTGAGGCTCTGCTTCACCATGACGCAGTACCCATAACTTCATAGCTTGGGTTCCTCGTCACGAGCCGGGTGCGGGGCCGGCGGCACGCTGTGGGGAGCTTCCCCTTCGGGCGCGCGGGGTGTCGGCCAGTCGGCGAACGGCCAGGGTTTCTGGTCGCTGTGGAAGCTGCCGAAACGCCCGATCTGGGCAAGGTACTGGCTCAGGCTGTCACCGAAATTCATCAGGTTGCCGCTGGGCGCGCCGTAGACCAGCCGGTAGATCAGTTGCACCAGCACCAGGGCGCCGAGGATGAATTGCGCGACCTGCCAGACCAGCAGGAACAGCAGCATCCACACCACGCGCAACACAATGGATTCGTACTTGGCTTCGTTCATGTCTTGCTCCTGTCCGGTGGATCAGTTGAAACCGCTGGTGGAAATGAAATCGACGTCGGTCTTCGGTTCGCCGCGCATCAGCAGGGCGATCACCTGGTCGAGGGTACGCCCTTCGAACAGGATCGCATGCAACCCGGCCACCAGCGGCATATAGACCCCCAGTTCCTGGGCCTTGGCCTTGAGCACCTTGAGGGTATTGACCCCTTCGGCCACTTCTCCCAGGCGGGTCACCGCGTCTTCCAGGCTCAAGCCCTGGCCCAGGGCGAAGCCGACCTGGTAGTTGCGGCTCTTGGGCGAGGAGCAGGTGACGATCAGGTCACCGACTCCGGCCAGGCCGAGGAAGGTCATCGGGTTGGCGCCCTGGCTCACGGCAAAGCGGGTCATTTCCGCCAAGGCGCGGGTAATCAGCATGCTCTTGGTGTTCTCGCCCATGCCCAGCGCCACCGCCATGCCGGCGATGATCGCGTAGACGTTCTTCAGCGCCCCGCCCAGTTCGACGCCAAAGCGGTCGGCGCTGGCATAGACGCGGAAAGTCCGCCCGTGCAGCGCGGCCTGGACCCGGGTGCAGAGTTCTTCGTCTTCGCTGGCGACCACGGTGGCGGTCAACGCATGCTCGGCCACTTCGCGGGCCAAGTTCGGCCCCGACAACACGCCGATCCGTGCTTGCGGGGCAATGTCTTCAAGGATTTCGCTCATCAGCTTGAAGGTCTGCGCCTCGATCCCCTTGGTCAGGCTCACCAGCAACTTGCCGCTCAATTGCCCGGCATGGGGCGCCAACACACTGCGCAAGGCGCTGGATGGCAGGGCGACAAAGAACAGCTCGCAGCTTTCGAGGGTGGCGGCCAGGTCGGTGACCGGCTCGACCGCCGGGTGAATCTTGATGCCCTTGAGGTAACGCGGATTCTCACGATTGACACGAATGGCCTCGGCCTGTTCAGGGTCGCGCATCCATTGGCGTACCCGATGCCCGTTCTCGGCCAGCAGATTGGCCACGGCGGTTCCAAAACTCCCGCCTCCCAGGACCGCGATAGGGTGCTGTTCAGTCATATGCAATCCGTTTATACCAATGGCGATGGCCGCATTATACGGAGCCGCCCGGCGGCAGCCAGTCCCAAACGCATTCGACGCAAAGGGCTCTGACACAAGGATTTGTCCGATTTTGCAGACAGAATGCAGGCCCCGTGCCATGGCAAACCCGCGCGGCTCGGTTAACATGCGCGGCTATTATCTGTTATCAAGGCTGAGCCGTGTACTTTGGCCCTCCCACCACCCGCTCCTCCGTGCTCCTGGCGCTGTTGTTCAGCAGCCCGGTGCTGGCCGACGACCTGTTCCTGGAAAACCAGCCGCTGCCCGAGGTATTGACCGCCACGCGCCTGAAACAATCCCCGGCCTCGGTACCCGGCAGCATGACCGTGATCGACAACGAACTGATCAAGGCCAGCGGTGCCCGGGATATTGCCGAACTGCTGCGCCTGGTGCCGGGCATGATGGTCGGCTACACCAACGGCAACCAGGCGGCGATCAACTACCACGGCACCGACGCCGCCAACGCCCGGCGCATGCAGGTGCTGATCGACGGTCGCTCGGTCTATCGGGCCGGACTGGCGACGGTGGACTGGAGCGATATCCCGGTGGCCATAGAGGATATCGAGCGCATCGAAGTCTTCCGGGGTCCGAACACCGTCAGCTACGGTGCCAACGCGCTGATGGCGGTGGTCAACATCCTCACCAAGTCGCCCGGCAGCACCCACGGCTCGCGCATCAAGGTCACTCGCGGCGAACGCGGCATCAATGACTGGTACGCGAGCGAGGGCACCGGCTGGGAAACCGGCGACCTGCGCCTGTCGATGTCCGGCCAGCAGGACGACGGCTTCGACAGCGATCGTGTCGGCGCCGACTACCGCGACAGCCGGCGCCTGAATCGCTTCAACCTGTCGGTCAGCCAGATGCTCAACGAGAGCCAGAGTATCGACTGGCAGTTGAATGCCAAGGAAGGCACCAACCAGCGGCCGTATACCTACCAGGCGGTGTTCCCCGGTATCCAGGAGGCCGGCGACAACTCCGATGTGGTGGCCAAGGACTATGCCGGCTCCCTGCGCTGGAACCTGGATATCAGCCCGCAGCACAGCCTCTACATCCAGGGCTCGGCCCAGCACTGGGATCGCCAGCAGGTCTGGCGCGCGTGTGATGCGAAGGTGTCGTTCAGCCCACAGTTGACGCAGTTGTGGCAGCTCAATCCCAATTACGCGGAGAAGCTGGCGCGCGGCATGACCAACTACAACGTGGGCAGCCCGCCGGCAGGGAGCTCTTCGGAGCAGGCCTTGGCCAACCAGGTCCTCGACCAGTGGTACAACCAGGGCGGCAAGGACACCGTCTGCGGCGATATCGACCAGAGCACCCGCGAAACCCGCTACGACCTGGAGCTGCAGGACACCCTGAGCCTGTCGGACAGCCTGCGCCTGGTCAGCGGCATGAACTATCGTTATGACCGGGCAGACTCCGAGACCTACTTCAATGGCACCGTCGACGACAACACCTGGCGCCTGTTCGGCCAGCTCGAATGGCGCGCCAGTGAACACTGGTTGCTCCAGGGCGGCGCCATGTACGAAAACGCGCAACTGACCGGCGACTCGCTGACCCCGCGGTTTGCCGTCAATTACCTGATCAATCCGCGTCATGGCCTGCGTGCCGTGTATTCCGAGGCGATCCGTTCGCCGGACATGTTCGAGAACAACGTCAACTGGAGCTACCGGGTCACCAATCTCGACTCGCCGACCTATGGCCAGACCAGCGGCCAGTATTTCGTCAAGACCCGTGGCCCGGGCAACCTCGACAAGGAGCGGATGCGCTCGCGGGAACTGGGCTACAACGGCTTCTTCACGGATATCGGACTGAGCGTCGACGTGAAACTGTTCTACGACGAAATCACTTCGATGGTCAGCTCACCGCTGCGCAACAACCAGTACATCGCCAGCAACGCCAACAGCGCCCGCTTCAGCGGCAGCGAAACCCAGCTCGACTGGCACCTGAGCGCCGCCGACCGGCTGCGCCTGACCTATGCCTATGTCGATACCCAGGCCAGCAACCCCACCGACGAACAGTTCACCGCCCGCAACAGCGGCTCCGCCGGCTGGATGCGCGACTGGGGCGCGGGCTGGTCGAGCGCGTTGTTCTATTACGGTGATGACGCGATCAATCAGTACAGCTTCCAACGGGTCGACCTGCGGGTCGCCAAGCGCATTCCCTTGCGCAAGGCCAGCCTGGAACTGTCCGGGGTCATGCAGCAGCGCCTGGATGACCAGCCCGTCACCTGGCCCGACAACAACTACGACCAGCGCCATGTGTTCTACTTCAGCGCCGAGCTGGAATTCTGAGCATGGACGACCGTCAGTCAAGGATGACATCGGCCTGCGGCGCCTGGCTCGGCAAGCTCGCAAGCGGCCTGCTGGTACTGTTGATGGCGCTGCTGATGGTGATGGCCCAGGCCAGGGCCGCCGACGTATTGCTCACCGGCGCCGAAGACAGTTCCGGCGTGCAGGCCTTTACCGGTGCCCTGGCGCAACAGCGCCCCGAGGATCGGATACGTTTCGTGCCCTTCACGCAACTGCCGCCGCCGAGCCAGCTACCGCCAGGTACGCGCCTGATCCTGCTCGACCCGCCCAGCCTCGACTGGCGCCTGGGCGACCGCCAGGGCCCGGCCACCCTGGTCTTGCGCATCAGCCGCCAGCAAGCCCGCCAACGCCTCGGGGAACAACTGCCGAACCAGCTCAGCCTGCTCTGGAGCGACCCACCGCCCTCGCGGCAACTGCACCTGATCAACGCGGTGTTGCCGCAGGCACGGCGGGTCGGGGTGCTGTATGACGATGACAGCGAATTCCTCCTGGCGGAACTGCGCCAGGCCGCCCGGCCGCTGGGACTGGAAATCGTGCCACAGCGCTGGGACGACACCGCCGACAGCCGGCCCCTGCAAAACCTGTTGCGCGGCAGCGACGTATTGCTGGGCATCGACGATCCGACGCTGTACAACCCGAAGACCGCAAAAAACCTGTTGCTCAGCAGCTATGCCCGACAACTGGCGCTGATCGGGCCGAACGCCGGTTTCGTCAAGGCCGGCAGCCTGGCCAGCAGCTACAGCGACCAGAACGACTGGCTGGCGATCCTCGACAAGCTGCTCGACCAGCCCCCCGCCAGTTGGCCACGTACGCTCTACCCGTCGCGTTTCAAAATACTGAGCAATCCGCAGGTTGCCCGCTCGCTGAGCCTTGAGCCGATCGACGAAGTCTCGATCGCCACCCGGCTGGCCGAAGGAGAATCCCGTCCATGACCCTGCGCCGGCATTGGGGCATCAACGCCCGTACCCAGATGATCAGCCTCGGCCCGGCCCTGCTGCTGACCCTGTTGCTGATCAGCTTCTTCACCTTTGTGCGGATCCAGGACCTGCGCCAGGAACTCAATCACACCGGCCAGTTGATCGCCAACCAGTTGGCGCCCGCTACCGAGTACGGCGTCATATCCGGTAACAATGAAGTGCTCGAAAGCCTGATGAAGGCCAGCCTGACCACGCCGCACGTGCGTTTCCTCGAAGTCCAGGACCGCAGCAACAACATCCTGGTGTATGTCGAGCAACCCACGGAAAGCCATAGCCGGGCCCAGCAGGTCGAAGTATTCCAGGCCCCGGTGCGCCTGCAACGCATCCAGCTCGACAGCGATTTCCTGCAAGGGACCAGCGGCACCGCCATGCCGGCGGGCGAGGATTACCTGGGGCGGGTGATCGTCGGCATGTCCAACGACGCCTTCAACCAGCGCCAGCAGGAGATCCTGCTCAAGGCCGGGATCCTGGCGCTGTTCGCCCTGCTCTTCACCTTCCTCCTCGCCCGCCGCCTGGCGGGGAACCTGTCGCAGCCGATCAGTGCCATGGGCCACGCGGTCAAGGCCATCCAGCAGGGCGACTACAAGACCCCGCTGCCGGTGCCGGATGACACCGAGCTCGGCGATCTGGCGCGGCATATCAACAACCTCGCCACCGGCCTCGAACAAGCCAGCCGCGAACAGCACCAGGCCATCGCGCAGTTGATCCAGACCCGCGAGGAGGCGGAACGGGCGAACAATGCCAAGTCCGACTTCCTGGCCATGATGAGCCATGAACTGCGCACCCCGATGAACGGCGTGCTGGGCATGCTGCAACTGCTCGAAACCACGGAAATGACTGAGGAACAGGCCGAGTACGCGACCCTCGCCTCGGAGTCCACCGAGCACTTGCTCAAGGTCATCAATGACATCCTCGATTTCTCGCGGATAGAGCGTTCGGCCCTGGAACTGGAACATATCCCGTTCGGCCTCGGCGAGCTGATCAGCAGCTGTGCCCAGGCCTTCCAGCACAGCGCCGTGCAACGCGGGCTGCAACTGAACCTGCAGCTCCCGGCGGACCTGCACCACCTGCAGGTCAAGGGCGACCCGACACGGATCCGGCAGATCCTCGTCAACCTGATCGGCAATGCGCTGAAATTCACCGAGCACGGCAGCGTCAGTATCGAGCCGGCCTGGCAGGGCCTGGATGACGAGGTGATCTGGTTCAGTTGCACGGTGCGCGACAGCGGCATCGGGATTTCCGCCGAACGGCTGGAACTGATGTTCGATGCCTTCCAGCAGGCCGACAGCTCGATCTCCCGGCGTTATGGCGGCACCGGCCTAGGCCTGCCGATTGCCCGGACCCTGGCCGAGCGCATGGGCGGCACCCTGCACGCCCGCAGCGAAGAGGGCCAGGGCTCGGTGTTCACCCTGGAAATCCCCCTGGCGCTGTACCGCCAGGTCGAGCCGGAGGCCTTGCCGCAGCTGCTCGCCGGCCACGGTGAAGGGCGCAAGGTCCTGCTGGTGGAAGACAACCCGGTGAACCAGACCGTGATCGAAGCCATGTTGCGCAGCCTGGGCTTCGAGGTCAGCCTGGCCCATGACGGCATCGAGGCCGTCGAGCAGGCGAAAGGCGGCGACTTCGCGGCGATCCTGATGGACTGCCGGCTGCCGCTCGTCGATGGCTACGAAGCCACCCGGCAGATCCGTCAACTGCCCGACGGCGCACAACTGCCGATCATCGCCCTGACCGCCAATGCCTTGCAAGGCGACCGCCAGCAGTGCTTGCAGGCCGGCATGGACGATTACCTGGCCAAGCCCTTCAAACGCACGGATCTACAGCAGATTCTCCGGCGTTGGGTACCCTGAATACCACGTGTGACTGGCGTGAAAGACGAAAGTGCGGCAGTCTTAGGCACCCAAACGAGCCATGAAACCGGCTTGAATAATAATTTCAGTGCACAAGTGTACATTCATGTCCCTTGTGCTGTGACTTTCACTACAACGCAATAGTCTATGAGTAGGCTGTCGATTCGAGGCATGAAGGCTTCGATCGGCCGGGAAGATTTGCCCCACCCTGCCGCATGGGATTATTGAGGAGCTCGCATGACCAAACAAAACGCCTTTACCCGGGAAGATCTGCTTCGCTGCAGTCGCGGTGAGCTGTTCGGCCCAGGTAACGCGCAACTGCCCGCCCCGAACATGCTGATGGTGGATCGCATCACCCATATCAGCGAAGAGGGTGGCAAGTACGGCAAAGGTGAATTGGTCGCCGAGCTGGATATCACCCCGGACCTGTGGTTCTTCGCCTGCCATTTCGAAGGCGATCCGGTGATGCCGGGCTGCCTGGGCCTCGATGCCATGTGGCAACTGGTCGGTTTCTTCCTCGGCTGGCAAGGCCTGCCGGGCCGCGGCCGTGCGCTGGGTTCGGGCGAAGTGAAATTCTTCGGCCAGGTCCTGCCGACCGCCAAGAAAGTCACCTATAACATTCAGATCAAGCGCGTCCTCAAGGGCAAGCTGAACCTGGCCATCGCCGACGGTTCGGTGACGGTCGACGGTCGCGAGATCTACACCGCCGAAGGCCTCCGGGTCGGCGTTTTCACCTCCACTGACAACTTCTAAGGGTTATCCGCATGCGCCGCGTCGTTATCACTGGTCTGGGCATCGTTTCGTGCCTGGGCAATGACAAAGAGACCGTCTCCGCTAACCTGCGTGCAAGCCGCCCTGGCATCCGCTTCAACCCGGAATATGCCGAAATGGGTCTGCGTAGCCAGGTTTCCGGCTCCATCGACCTCAACCTCGAAGAACTGATCGATCGCAAGATCTATCGCTTCGTCGGCCACGCGGCGGCTTACGCCTACCTGGCCATGAAGGACGCGATCGCCGACTCCGGCCTGACCGACGAGCAGGTTTCCAACCCGCGTACCGGCCTGGTAGCCGGCTCCGGCGGCGCATCGACCCTGAACCAGATGGAAGCGCTGGATATCCTGCGCGAAAAAGGCGTGAAGCGCGTCGGTCCCTACCGCGTGACCCGCACCATGGGCAGCACCGTTTCCGCGTGCCTGGCCACGCCGTTCAAGATCAAGGGCCTGAACTACTCGATCTCCTCCGCCTGCGCCACCAGTGCCCACTGCATCGGTACCGCGCTGGAGCAGATCCAGATGGGCAAGCAGGACATCGTCTTCGCCGGTGGCGGTGAAGAAGAGCACTGGAGCCAGTCGTTCCTGTTCGACGCCATGGGCGCCCTGTCCACCCAGTACAACGAAACCCCGGAAAAGGCCTCCCGCGCCTACGACGCCAAGCGTGACGGTTTTGTCATCGCCGGCGGCGGCGGCATGGTCGTGGTCGAGGAGCTGGAACACGCCCTGGCCCGCGGCGCGAAGATCTACGCCGAAATCGTCGGCTACGGTGCGACGTCCGACGGCTACGACATGGTTGCGCCAAGCGGCGAAGGCGCCGTGCGCTGCATGCAGATGGCCATGGCCACCGTTGACGGCCCGATCGACTACCTGAACACCCACGGTACCTCGACGCCGGTCGGCGACGTCGCGGAAATGAAGGGTGTGCGTGAAGTCTTCGGCGACAAGGCCCCGGCCATCAGTTCGACCAAGAGCCTGTCGGGTCACTCCCTGGGCGCCGCCGGCGTTCACGAAGCCATCTACTGCCTGCTGATGATGGAAGGCAAGTTCATTGCCGGTTCCGCCAATATCGACGAGCTGGACCCGGAAGTCGCCGACCTGCCGGTGCTGACCAAGACGCGCGAAAACGTCGAGTTGAACAACGTGATGAGCAACAGCTTCGGCTTCGGTGGCACCAACGCCACCCTGGTCCTGAAGCGCTGGCAGGGCAAGTAGGCCCAGCCTGATCGCACGATGAAAAACGCCCCGACTGGTTCGGGGCGTTTTTTTGTGCATCGGAACAACAACTCCCAGTGGCGAGCGGGCTTGTGTGGGAGTGGGCTTGCCCACGAAGAGGTCAGTGGAGTACTGAAAACTTCGGGGGCAAGCCCCCTCCCACAATGGCTCCGCCACAGAGCAGAGTGTTCCTTAGACCGAAAAGCGCGCCACCAGGGCATTGAGGTCCACTGCCAGCCGTGACAGCTCCTGGCTCGCCGCGCTGGTCTGGTTGGCCCCGGCCGAGGTCTGCAAGGCCAGGTCACGGATATTCATCAGGTTGCGGTCCACTTCCCGCGCCACAGCCGCCTGTTCCTCCGAGGCGCTGGCAATCACCAGGTTGCGTTCGTTGATCAGGGTGATCGCCGCGGCGATCTCGTCCAGGGCATCGCCCGCGGCCTTGGCCACTTCCAGAGTCGAACGGGCCCGGCCATTGCTTTTCTGCATGGCGCCGACCGCCTGCTCGGTGCCATGCTGGATCGCTCCGATCATCTGCTCGATTTCCTGGGTCGACTGCTGGGTCCGGTGGGCCAGCCCGCGCACCTCATCGGCCACCACGGCGAAGCCACGCCCCGCCTCCCCCGCCCGGGCCGCCTCGATGGCTGCGTTCAGCGCCAGCAGGTTGGTCTGCTCGGCCACCGAACGGATCACCTCCAGCACCTTGCTGATGCCATGGATCTTCTGCGCCAGGTCCTCGACCTGCAGCACATTACCGCTGACGTCATCGGCCAGGGACTCGATGGATGCCACCGCCTGGCGCACCTGCTCGCGGCCATGCTGGGCGATCCGGTCGGACTCGCGCGAGGCCTCGGACGTCGCCACCGCATTGCTCGCCACCTCTTCCACCGCCGCCGTCATCTGGTTGACCGCGGTGGCCGCCTGTTCGATCTCCAGGCTCTGCTGGTGCAAGCCACGGGTGGCATCCTCGGTGACACAACTGAGTTCCTCGGAGGCGGAGGCCAACTGGCTGGAAGAATCGGAAATCTGTCGGATCGTCTCCCGCAGGTGCTGCTGCATGTCCCTGAGCGCCGCCTGCAGACGTGCCGGCTCGTCGTGGCCGTCGACGTCGATCACCGCGGTCAGGTCGCCGGAGGCCACCACTTCGGCCACCCCCAGCGACTGCGCCAGCGGCAGGACGATACTGCGGGTCAGCAGCAGCGCCAGGCCGACAGTGATCAGCGCGGTCAGGGCAATCATCCCGGCAACCCAGATCCGCGAACGACTGAATACCGCCTCGGCCAGGTTCGTGGCCTGGGTGGCGCTGTGCTTGTTGAGTTCCACCAGATCATGCAGGGTCGCGGCCATTTCATCGGCCAACTGGTTCATCTCGCCGTTGACGATACGCACCGCGTCTTCGAGCCGACCTTCTCCGGACAGGGCCACGACCTGCTGCTGGCGCTGGAGGTATTGCTGTTCGACGCTCTTGAAACGCTCGAACAGTTCATGTTCCCGGGGCAACGACATCAACGCCTCGTAGCGCCCCTGCGCCTTGCCCAGGCCATTTTTCAGGTCATTGAGCTTGGCTTCGTTCTCCGTCAGGGCCTGGGGATCGCGGTTGATCAACAGACGCAGGGTCAGCGCGCGGATCCGCAGCAGATCCTGGCTGATCTCGCCGACCGTCATCACACTGGGCAACCAATTGACTTCCACCGCTTCGGATTGCTGGCGCATATTGCCCATCTGCAACAGGGCAAAACCACCCAACAGGCACACCATCAACGCCAGCAGGCCAAATCCCAATCCCGCCCTTGGCGCTATGTTCAGACTCCGGATACTGCTCATCGATTCGCTTCCCTTCCCAGCACTTCATCCAAAAAACGCTGCATTGGTCATGCAGCACGCCGCCCTTCAACGGTAGAGGCATTTGCCGTATTTGCGTTAGACGAAAGCGTGATATCAAAACGCCCAGGAAGTCCGATGTGCGTTGCGCAATGGGGCGCGCACGCTAAAAAAGCTGAACACCGTCCCGAGGGAGTGTTCTATAAGGTTCAGGGTCTTTTCCCGTCACACTCTCCATGAGGCTTGTCATGACCATCACCATCAACACCGAATCGAGCGAAGGTTTTCGTCACAGCGTGCAGATCGATGATCATCAGTTGTTCGCCGATGTGCCCAGGACCGCCGGAGGCGAAGGCTCCGCACCGGAACCCCACGACTACTTCGATGCCGCGCTGGGGGCGTGCAAGGCCCTGACCCTGAAGCTCTACGCCCAGAAGAAAGGCATCCCGCTGACCGGCGTCACGGTGGAGGTCAAGCGCGACAACAGCCAGGAACAGAAGGGCAAATATGGCCTGCTGGTCAAGCTCACCCTCAAGGGCGTGCTGAGCGACGCCCAGCGCGACGAGTTGCATAAGGTCGCCGATCGCTGCCCGATCCACAAATTGATGACTACCAGCGAAGTCAGCATCGAAACCCTGCTCTCCGAAGGCGCCTTCAGCCAGTAAGGGCAACGGCGAAAAAGCGGGTTATGCTCTGCGCATTGCCCGCCGAGCCTGGAAGCCCCCATGAACACACCGCTGGTGATCCGCCCTCGCGCCGAGGATGTCGAAGGCCAACCGATCCTGCGCCCCCTGCCCTCGGCCCAGTGCCGCAGCGTCGGACCCTTCGTGTTTTTCGACCATATGCTGGAAACCCGCTACCCACCGGGCAGCGGCATGAATATCCGGCAGCATCCGCATATCGGCCTGTCGACCCTGACCTACCTCTTCGAAGGCGAACTGCTGCACAAGGACAGCCTCGGTTCCGACCAGCGGGTAGGCCCCGGCGCAGTGAGCTGGATGACCGCCGGCAGCGCCATTGCCCATGTCGAACGTACACCGGCCGAACTGACGGCCAGTGGTTCCACCCTGCATGGCCTGCAGGTCTGGCTGGCATCGCCGAGGACGCATGAACAGGGGCTGGGGCACTACAGCCATCACCCCGCGGCCAGCCTGCCCACCAGCGACAACCTGGGGGTCAGGATCCGCCTGATCGCCGGCAGCGGCTTTTGCCTGACGTCACCGGTGCCGGTGTTGTCGCCCACGGTATATGCCGAGGTGTGGATGGACACGGCGACCACCCTGTTGATCCCCGATGAACATGAGGAACGGGCGCTGTATGTGCTGGAAGGTGAAGCCGAGCTGGACGGTGAGCCCTTGGAAGCGCGCAGCCTGGTGGTGCTGGCAGGCGGGGAAAGCCCCACGTTGTTCGCCGCGGGTGAGTGTCACCTGGTGGTGATTGGCGGGGCGCCGCTGGATGGGCCACGGCGGATGAACTGGAACTTCGTCGCCAGCGATCCGACATTGATCGATCAGGCCCGGACACGCTGGGCGGCCGGGGACTGGCCGACGGTGCCGGGGGAAAGCGAGCGGATCGAATTGCCGACCCGCCTCTAGCGGGCGCCGCAAAACCTGTGGGAGCCGGCTTGCCGGCGATGGCGGCGGTGAATTTATAGATCGTTCCCACGCTCCGCGTGGGCATGCAGCCCGTGACGCTCCGCGTCACAACAGCGGACGCAGAGCGTCCAGAGAGGCGTTCCCACGCGGAGCGTGGGAACGATCAACAACCTGTAGGAGTCGGCTTGCCCGCGAAGAGGCCCTCATGGCCGCAACAAGGCTCAGCCCTTGAACACTTCTTCCAGCAGGTTATGCATCGATACGAAGGCGCGGCTGGCGGTCTTCGCGTCGTACATCATCTTGCCCGGCACGTTGGCATGCGGATCAGTGAACGAGTGCACCGCGCCGCCGTAGCTCAACAATTGCCAATCGACACCGGCGGCGTTCATCTCGTCTTCGAATGCCGGCAGTTGTTCCTTCGCCACCAACGGGTCGGAAGCGCCGTGCAGCACCAGGACCGAGCCCTTGATGTTGCGCGCATCCGCCGGGTTCGGCGTATCCAGTGTGCCATGGAACGAAACCGCCGCTTTCAGCGGCGCGCCGGTACGGGCCAGCTCCAGCGAGCAGCAACCGCCGAAGCAGAAACCGAAGGTCGCCAGCTTCGAGGTATCCACCGCCGCCAGGCCCTGCCCCTGCAGCGCTTCGAACGCGGCCTGCATGCGCTTGCGCAGCTCGGCCCGGTCGTTCTTCAACGGCATCATCGCCGCACCCGCCTCGTCGCCGTTCTGTGGGCGAACCGACTGGCCATAGAGGTCGGCGATCAGCACCACATAGCCTTTGCCAGCCACGGCCTCGGCAATCTTTTCCGCACCAGCGCTGACACCCATCCAGTTGGGTGCCATCAACAGCCCCGGGCGCGTGCCCTGGTGACTGGCGTCGAAAGCCAGGCGGCCCTCATAGGACTGGCCATCAATCTGATAGACCACAGAACTCACAGTGATTTGGCTCATTGCACACTCCGCAAGGACATCTGGAAATTAAAAAACCCGCCGAAGCGGGTTTTTCTACAGCGTGATCAAACCGACAGTTCAACCAGCAGCTTGTTCAGTCGACGCACATAGGCCGCCGGGTCCTTCAAGCTGTCACCGGCCGCCAGGGCCGCCTGGTCGAGCAGGATATGGGACAGGTCGCCGAAGCGGTCCTCGTCCGGCTCGGCATCGAGCTTCTCGATCAATGGGTGGGTCGGGTTGAATTCGAAGATCGGCTTGGAATCCGGAACCTTCTGCCCGCTGGCTTCGAGGATCTGGCGCATCTGCAGGCCCAGGTCCTGCTCACCGATGGCCAGGATCGCCGGCGAGTCGGTCAGGCGGTGGGAAACCCGCACTTCGCTGACGGCATCGCCCAGGGCGGTCTTGAGGCGCTCCACCAGGCCTTCCTTGGTCTTGGCGACCTCCTCGGCAGCCTTCTTGTCCTCTTCCGAGTCCAGGTTGCCCAGGTCCAGGTCACCCCGTGCCACGTCGACAAAGCTCTTGCCGTCGAATTCGTTGAGGTAGCTCATCAGCCACTCGTCGATGCGATCGGTCAGCAGCAGCACTTCGATGCCTTTCTTGCGGAAGACTTCCAGGTGCGGGCTGTTCTTGACCTGGGCGTAGGTTTCGCCAGTCAGGAAGTAGATCTTGTCCTGGCCTTCCTTGGCGCGTGCCAGGTACTCGGCCAGGGACACCACCTGCTCGCCTTCTTCGCCCTGGGTGGAGGCGAAACGCAGCAGACCGGCGATTTTTTCCTTGTTGGCGAAATCCTCGGCCGGGCCTTCTTTCATGACCTGGCCGAAGTTCTTCCAGAAGCCCTTGTATTGCTCGGGCTCGTTCTTCGCCAGTTTTTCCAGCATGTCGAGGACACGCTTGGTCAACGCCGACTTCATCGAGTCGATGATCGGGTCTTTCTGCAGGATTTCCCGCGAAACGTTCAGGGACAGGTCGTTGGAGTCGACCACACCCTTGATGAAACGCAGGTACAGCGGCAGGAAGGACTCGGCCTGGTCCATGACGAAGACACGCTGGACATACAGCTTGAGGCCTTTCGGCGCTTCGCGCTGGTACAGGTCGAACGGTGCACGGGCCGGCACGTAGAGCAGCGAGCTGTATTCCAGCTTGCCTTCGACCTTGTTGTGGCTCCAGCTCAGCGGGTTCTCGTAGTCATGGGCGATGTGCTTGTAGAACTCCTGGTATTCCGCATCCGCAACCTCGGTGCGCGGACGGGTCCACAGGGCACTGGCGCGGTTGACGGTCTCCCACTCCAGCGCCAGCTTCTCTTCCCCTTCGGCGGCCGCGGCTTCTTTCGGCAGCTCGATCGGCAGGGCGATATGGTCAGAGTACTTCTTGATGATGTTGCGCAGGCGCCAGCCATCGGCGAACTCGTCTTCAGCGGACTTCAGGTGCAGGACGATGCGGGTACCACGATCAGCCTTCTCGACGGTGGCGACTTCGAACTCGCCCTCGCCCCTGGAAGACCAGTGCACGCCTTCGCTGGCCGACAGGCCGGCACGGCGGCTGAACACTTCAACCTGGTCGGCGACGATAAAGGCCGAGTAGAAGCCCACGCCGAACTGGCCGATCAGGTGCGAATCCTTTTTCTGGTCGCCCGAGAGGTTCTTCATGAAATCGGCGGTGCCCGACTTGGCGATGGTCCCCAGGTGGGTGATCACATCGTCGCGGCTCATGCCGATACCGTTGTCTTCGAGGGTGACGGTCTTGGCGTCCTTGTCGAAGCTCACACGGATTTTCAGTTCGGCGCCACCTTCCAGCAACTCAGGCTTGGACAGGGCTTCGAAACGTAATTTGTCGACAGCGTCGGAGGCGTTGGAGATCAATTCGCGAAGGAAGATTTCCTTGTTGGAATACAGCGAATGGATCATGAGGTGCAGCAATTGCTTCACCTCGGTCTGGAAGCCCAGGGTTTCCTTTTGAGTTTCCACACTCATGGTCATCAAACTCCAATTGGATGGCAGTGGCCGCTCCCGGAGGGTTGGCGGCGGGTTGTCATCAAAGTTGGGGGCTATGGTGGGGATTTCAAGTGCCCGGCAACGTTTCCTCGATCTTGAAGTGGGCTCGCGCGGTGGCAATCGGCTCCGCCTCGGTGCTCTGCCAGGCGGTAATGGCGACATTCGCCACCCGTCGGCCCTGGCGACAGACCTGGCATTTGGCATAGGTATCGCGAAACTGCCCGGCGCGCAGGTAGTCGAGGGAGAAGTCGATGACCTTGGGCACTCCGGGCGAGCCGGTGAAGACCAGCAGGTGCAGCGCCGCTGCCAGTTCCATGAAGCCGGCGATGACACCGCCATGGATCGCCGGCAACAAAGGGTTACCAATATTGTCCTTGCTCGCCGGCAGGCGGAACAGCAACTCGTCCCCCAGCCGGGAGCATTCGATGCCGATCAGCTTGGCATAGGGAATCCGTTGCAGGAGCTGGCCGTAGTCGCCTTGCTGGTGCGCCTGCTGGAGCAGGTCCTTGAAGTCGCTGCTCATGCCGCCCCTACGCCGATCGAGCCAGCGAAGCGCTGGGTGCCCTTGATGCCCTTGCCCATGCGCATGAAGGTGCCGACCACATGGGCGATGGGGTTGGCGGGATCGTCCTGATAGGCAAAACCACGGGCAAAGATGATGTCGCGGGTGACCCGATAGCATTCGGCGAAGCCGTAGACGTCCTGCTGGGGTTGCGCGGGGTGCATGTAGTCGATCCGCAGGTCGAGGGTCGGACAGACTTCGAACTCGGGCAGGACGCACAAGGTGGCCATGCCGCAGGCGGTGTCCATCAGCGATGCAAGGGCGCCGCCATGGATCACGCCGGTCTGCGGGTCGCCGACGATATGCGGGCTGTAGGGCAGGATCAGGGTCAATCCCCGAGCATCGGCGCTGTGCAGGGAAAGCCCGAGAACCTGGCAATGCCTGAGTGCACCGAGAAAGCGCGTGGCGCGCTCAAAAACGGGGTTTTGGCTCATGTAATGACACATCTCATATGAATAGCGGCGACGATAGAATCGGCACAATTGGCAAAAGTTCCGCACCCGAAATAGTTATATATCTTTGCAAATCAAGGAACTTAACCCTTACGGGCGAGTTCGAACGGCCAGTAGTAACTATTTCCACAAAGGAGCAATACCCCATGCGTAAGACTTTAGCTATTGCCTTGATGCTGACCGCTTCTCTGGGTCTCGCTGCCTGCGATAAAAAATCAGAGGACAAAGCTCAAGACGCAAATCAACACGCCGAGCAAGCTCAGCAAAAAATGAACGAAGCTCAGGATAAGGTGAACGATGCTGCGAAGGAAAACGCCGAAGCCGCCAAAGCTCAGGCTGAATCCAGCAAAGCGGCTGCCGAAGAGCAATCCAAGGAAGCCACCGGCTCCTGATTGCCCCGGAGGTTCTTGCAAGGACTCACCGGCAAAAACCTTCACGCAAAATAAAACCCGCTTTGTGCGGGTTTTATTTTGCCTGGTGCCTGTATTGATCGTTCCCACGCTCCAGCGTGGGAATGCAGCCCGTGACGCTCTGCGTCACAGAAGCGGACGCAGAGCGTCCATGTCAGGCGAGCGCTTCGCTGCGTTTGCCGAGCATACGGTCGATCACCACGACCACCGCCAGCATGATCACCGAAGGCACCAGCCAGGCCAGTCCCTGCTCGCTCAGCGGCAAATGGGACAGCTGCGCAGGCATCCAGTCCGCCAGACCGGCGCCCTTGAGCGCATCGACCATCCCGAACAGGAACGCCACCAGCATCACCGGCCCGACGATACGCCCCTGGGAGTGCCAGAACGACTGGCAGAAGCTCAACGCCACCAGGGCGATGCAGGGCGGATAGATCGCCGTCAGCACCGGAATCGAGAACGCGATCAGCTTGGTCAGCCCCAGGTTCGACACCAGCAGCGAAAACGCCGCCAGGATGATCACCAGGCTCTTGTACGACAGCGGCAACACACGGCTGAAGTACTCGGCGCAGGCACAGGTCAGGCCGACCGCCGTCACCAGGCAAGCCAGGGAAATCAGCACCGCGAGGAAACCGCTGCCCAGTGAACCGAAGGTATGTTGCACATACGCATGCAGTACCGCCGCACCGTTGGTGGCACCGACCGCCACTTCATGGCTGCCCGAGCCCAGGCGGAACAGGCTGATATACACCAGCGCCAGGCCGATACCGGCGATCAGTCCGGCGATGATCGCGTAGCGGGTGATCAGGCGCGGCGACTCGACCCCACGGGAGCGGATGGCATTGACGATGACGATACCGAACACCAGGGCACCGAGGGTATCCATGGTCAGGTAGCCATTGATAAAGCCCTGGGAAAACGGCGCCGCCACGTATTCAGGCGTGGCGACACCGATATCCCCCGCCGGCAAGGCAAACGCGGCGATACCCAGTACCGCCAGGGCAATGATCTTCAGCGGGGCGAGAAAGCGCCCGACGGTATCCAGCAGGCGCCCCGGGTACAGGGAGATGAAGAACACCAGCAGGAAATACACCGAACTGTAGAGGAACAGCGCCAGCGGACTTTCGCCGGTCAACGGCGCCAGGCCGACTTCAAAGGACACGGTCGCGGTCCGTGGCGTGGCGAACAACGGGCCGACCGCCAGGTAGCAGACCGCCGCCAGCACACCGCCAGCGAGCTTGCCGATCGGGCTGCTCAAGGCGTCCATGGCGCCGCCGACCTTGGCCAGGGCAACCACGGTGATGACCGGCAGGCCGACCGCGGTAATCAGGAAACCCAGCGCCGCCAGCCAGACATGGGGCCCGGACTGCAGGCCGACGATAGGGGGGAAGATGATATTGCCGGCCCCGACGAACAGGGCAAACGTCATAAAACCAAGTGCCAGGATGTCCTGGCCTTTCAACACTTTCATTTAAGGAAATACCACACTGCTGAATCGGAATTTAGAGAGGGATTTCCCGTGGGGTGAGGGAAATGCTGTCGACCCGTTTGAGGTTGACCCGTTTAGCGCGCCGATCCCTTTTGGGGAGCAAGCGCAAAATGGCTGCCAGACTAACGAATTTGCGCGGAAAACGCACTGTTAGAGGGCGCGTTGTCCGATAAGCGACACTTCCCTGTCGCGTTTTCGTATGAAATTGGTGCAGCCTGTAGTGATACCTTCGCGGGCAAGCCCGCACACACAGTGTCCGCGTCGTACACATAAAATCTGTGGGAGCGGGCTTGCCCGCGAAGAGGCCAGCACAAACGACACAGGCCTTTCCCCTACCCACAAAGCACAAAGGCCACCCGAAGGTGGCCTTTGCTGGTGGAGCGTCAGCTAAGCGCGAGGCTTACTTGACAGCCCAACCGGTCAGCTCGGCCAGGGCCTTGCCGATGTCTGCCAGCGAACGCACGGTTTTCACGCCTGCGTCTTGCAGAGCAGCGAACTTCTCGTCTGCAGTGCCTTTGCCGCCAGAGATGATTGCGCCAGCATGGCCCATGCGCTTGCCCGGAGGAGCAGTCACACCAGCGATGTAGGAAACAACCGGCTTGGTCACGTGAGCCTTGATGTAGGCAGCCGCTTCTTCTTCAGCCGAACCGCCGATCTCACCGATCATGACGATCGCTTCGGTCTTCGGGTCTTCCTGGAACAGCTTCAGGATGTCGATGAAGTTCGAACCCGGGATCGGGTCACCGCCGATGCCGACGCAGGTCGACTGACCGAAACCGGCGTCAGTGGTCTGCTTCACAGCTTCGTAGGTCAGGGTGCCGGAACGGGAAACGATACCGACCTTGCCTGGCAAGTGAATGTGACCTGGCATGATGCCGATCTTGCATTCGCCTGGAGTGATCACGCCTGGGCAGTTAGGGCCGATCAGGGTGATACCCAGTTCGTCGCACTTAACTTTGGCGTCCAGCATGTCCAGGGTAGGAATGCCTTCGGTGATGCAGACGATCAGCTTGATGCCGCCGAATGCCGCTTCCAGGATCGAGTCCTTGCAGAAAGGAGCTGGAACGTAGATCACGCTGGCGGTGGCGCCAGTGGCTGCTACAGCGTCTTTCACGGTGTTGAACACTGGCAGGCCCAGGTGCTCGGTGCCGCCTTTGCCCGGAGTTACGCCACCGACCATCTTGGTGCCGTATTCGATGGCTTGCTGGGTGTGGAAACTACCTTGCGAACCGGTAATACCCTGGCAGATAACTTTGGTGTCTTTATTGATCAGGACGCTCATTACTTGCCCTCCGCAGCTTTGACAACTTGTTGAGCAGCGTCGGTCAGGCTGGTAGCAGCGATGATGTTCAAGCCGCTTTCTGCCAGTACTTTAGCGCCCAGTTCAGCGTTGTTGCCTTCAAGGCGCACAACAACCGGGATTTTCACGCCGACTTCTTTCACTGCACCGATGATGCCTTCGGCAATCATGTCGCAACGAACGATGCCGCCGAAGATGTTGACCAGTACTGCAGCGACGTTGGTGTCGGACAGGATGATCTTGAACGCTTCGGTTACGCGTTCCTTGGTAGCACCACCGCCCACGTCGAGGAAGTTGGCTGGCTTGCCGCCATGCAGGTTGACGATGTCCATGGTACCCATGGCCAGGCCGGCACCGTTGACCATGCAGCCGATGTTGCCTTCCAGGGCTACGTAGTTCAGTTCGAACTTGGCAGCGTGCGCTTCGCGCGGATCGTCCTGGGACGGATCGTGGAAGGTTTTCAGCTTGGGCTGACGGTACATGGCGTTGGCGTCGATGTTGATCTTGGCATCGAGGCAATGCAGATCGCCGTCAGCCTTGATCACCAGCGGGTTCACTTCCAGCAGGGCCAGGTCGTGATCCTTGAACAGCTTGGCCAGACCTACGAAGATCTTGGCGAACTGGGCAACCTGCTTGCCTTCCAGACCCAGCTGGAATGCCAGCTCGCGACCCTGGAATGGCTGGGCGCCAACCAGTGGATCGATAGTGGCCTTGAGGATTTTCTCAGGGGTGTCATGTGCGATTTTCTCGATGTCCACGCCACCTTCGGTGGAAGCCATGAACACGATGCGACGGCTCGAACGGTCAACGACAGCGCCCAGGTACAGCTCTTTAGCGATATCAGTGCACGATTCAACCAGGATCTTGGTGACAGGCTGGCCATTGGCATCAGTCTGATAGGTCACCAGACGCTTGCCCAGCCACTGCTGTGCGAAGGCTTTAGCGTCTTCTTTGCTGCGAACCAGCTTGACGCCGCCCGCTTTACCGCGACCACCGGCGTGAACCTGGGCTTTGACAACCCACTCGCTGCCGCCGATTTTGTCGCAAGCTTCTGCTGCTGCTTCCGGGGTGTCTACCGCGTAACCGGTGGATACTGGCAGGCCGTATTCAGCGAACAGCTGCTTACCCTGATACTCGTGAAGATTCATGCTTTTTACCGTCTTCGTTAGGTACTGCGCGTTCGGTGCTGCACTGATTGCAGTGCCGCACCACCTGTGACTGCTGCTTGCGTCGCTATCCGGTCGCCCGGCGAAACAACGCAAGACTGCGTCCAGCGGATGTTCCGCGGTGAGTCTTGCGCACAAGGCTCACGACGGGCGATCCGCCGTGGTTTCTTATTATTCGCTTAGCGTTTTTTCTTGTTGGCAATGTGGATGGCGCCGCCATTCACTGCCAATGCCGCTTCGTGCAACGCTTCGGACAGGGTCGGATGGGAGAAGACCATCATGCCCAGGTCTTCGGCGCTGGTGCCGAATTCCATACCGATTGCGCCTTGCTGTACCAGCTCGGCAGCGCTTGGGCCAATCACGTGGACACCCAGGACGCGGTCGGTCTTGGCATCAGCGATGACCTTGACGAAACCACCGGTATCGTTGGCTGCCATGGCACGGCCGCTGGCGGCAAACGGGAAGGTGCCGACGTTAACTTCAACGCCTTCAGCTTTCAAGGCCTGTTCGGTTTTACCGACCCATGCGATTTCCGGGTGGGTGTAGATAACCGATGGGATCAGGTCATAGTTCATCTGGGCCTTGTGGCCCTTGATGCGCTCGACGACCATGATGCCTTCTTCCGAAGCCTTGTGTGCCAGCATCATGCCGCGAACCACGTCACCAATGGCGTAGACGCCTGGAACGGTGGTTGCGCAGTGATCGTCAACGTGGATGAAACCACGCTCGTCGAGGGTCACGCCGCTGTCGGCTGCCAGCAGGTCGGTGGTCACCGGACGGCGACCAACGGCTACGATCAGCTTGTCGAAAGTGATGGTCTGTTCGCCATCCTTGTCGGTATAGGTCACGACCACTTCTTCGCCGTTGACCTTCGAGCCGGTCACGCGAGCGCCCAGCTTGATGTCCAGACCTTGTTTGGTCAGGGTCTTCAGCGCTTCCTTGGACACCGCGGTGTCAGCCGCCAGCAGGAACGTGTCCAGGGCTTCCAGGACGGTCACCTGAGCGCCCAGGCGGGACCAGACGGAACCCAGTTCCAGGCCGATCACACCGGCACCGATGACGCCCAGGCGCTTCGGTACGGCTTGGAATTCCAGGGCGCCGGTCGAATCGACGATCACCTTCTGGTCTACCGGAGCAGGCGGGATGTCGATCGGACGGGAACCTGGAGCCAGGATCACGTTCTCGGCTTCGATGATCTGGACAACGCCATCGGGACCGGTCACTTCGACTTTCTTGCCGGCCAGCAGCTTGCCGTGGCCCTGGATCGAAGTCACGCCGTTGGCCTTGAACAGGGTGGCAACACCGCTGGTCAGACCCTTGACGATGTTGGCCTTGCGACCGACCATCGCCGGGACGTCCATCTTCACGTCACCGGTGGTGATACCGTGGATGGCGAAAGCATCCTTGGCTTCGTGGTACTTCCAGGAGCTGTCCAGCAGCGCCTTGGAGGGAATGCAGCCCACGTTCAGGCAAGTACCGCCGAGGGCCAGCTTGCCCTCTTTGTCCTGGTACTTCTCGATGCAGGCAGTCTTGAGGCCAAGTTGCGCGGCCTTGATGGCGGCTACATAGCCGCCAGGACCCGCGCCAATCACTACCACGTCGAATTTCTGAGTCATGTGTCATTCCTTATCGAATCAAACCGGACGACCGCTTTTGGCGACCGTCGTGGGACGAAGCTGGTCATTTACACGGCGGGCAAGGCGCCAGGCGCCCTGCCCTTTGGGCAAAATCAGATATCCAGCAGCAAACGAGCCGGGTCTTCCAGCAGGTTCTTGATGGTAACCAGGAAGGTCACAGCTTCTTTACCGTCGATCAAACGGTGATCGTAGGACAGAGCCAGGTACATCATCGGGCGGATCACGACCTGACCGTTGATTGCCATCGGACGCTGGATGATGTTGTGCATACCCAGGATCGCCGCTTGTGGCGGGTTGACGATCGGGGTCGACATCATCGAACCGAATGTACCACCGTTGGTGATGGTGAACGTACCGCCGGTCATTTCATCGATGGACAGCTTGCCGTCACGGGCTTTCTTGCCGAAGGTGGCGATGCCGCCTTCGATTTCGGCCAGGCTCATCAGCTCGGCGTTACGCAGTACCGGTACTACCAGGCCACGATCGCTGGAAACGGCAACACCCACGTCGGCGAAACCGTGGTAGACGATGTCCGCGCCGTCGATCGAAGCGTTGACAGCCGGGAAGCGCTTCAGCGCCTCGGTGGCCGCTTTCACGAAGAACGACATGAAGCCCAGGCGCACGCCGTTGTGGGACTTCTCGAACAGATCCTTGTACTTCGAACGCAGGGCCATGACTTCGGTCATGTCGACTTCGTTGAACGTGGTCAGCATCGCCATGTTCGACTGGGCTTCAACCAGACGCTTGGCCACGGTGGCACGTACGCGGGTCATCGGTACACGCTTCTCGGTGCGATCGCCGGCAGCGAACACAGGAGCAGCGGCGGCCGGGGCGGCAGCCTTGGCCGGAGCAGCAGCCGGAGCGGCTTTCTTCGCGGCAACGGCAGCCACCACGTCTTCCTTGGTCACACGACCGCCTTTGCCGGTACCGGCAACGGAAGCGATGTTGATGCCGTTTTCTTCAGCAAGCTTGCGCGCGGCCGGAGCAGCAACCGGATCGTCTTCACCACCAGCGGCAGCCGGGGCAGCAGCTTGTGCGGCGGCGGCAGGAGCGGCAGCCGGAGCAGGAGCGGCGGCACCGCCTTCTTCGATGGAGCCCAGCACTTGTGCGGAAAGAACGGTGTCGCCTTCCTTCGCAACGATAGCGCCCAGAACGCCGTCGGCTTCAGCCAGGACTTCCAGTACAACCTTGTCGGTTTCGATGTCGACGATCAGGTCGTCGCGCTTGACCGCATCGCCCGGCTGCTTGTGCCAGGTGGCAACGGTGCCATCGGCAACCGATTCCGGAAATTGGGGGGCTTTGATCTCGATAGCCATTATCTGTGGTTCCTTAAATTCGGTTTCAGGTGCGCGAGGCGTTAAACAGTAAAGGCATCTTGCAACAGTTTTTCCTGTTGCTCGGCGTGCATCGATGCATAACCACAAGCTGGAGCAGCAGAAGCGTCACGACCGGCGTACTCGAGTACGAGCGACTTGTCGTGGCCACTGATGATGCGACGCATGTGATGCTGGCTGCTGTACCAGGCACCCTGGTTCATCGGCTCTTCCTGACACCAAACGATATGTTTGAGGTTCTTGTACGGAGCCAGGACTTCGATCAGGTCGTCCTCAGGGAATGGGTACAACTGCTCGATACGCACGACGGCGATATCGTCACGCTCTTCGGCACGGCGTTTTTCCAGCAGGTCGTAGTAGACTTTGCCGCTGCACAGAACCAGGCGCTGGACCTTTTTCGGATCCTGGGCGTCGATTTCCGGGATAACGGTCTGGAACGAACCTTCGGCCAGATCTTCCAGCGTGGAGATTGCCAGCTTGTGACGCAGCAGCGACTTCGGTGTCAGCACGATCAGCGGCTTGCGCAGCGGACGGATGACCTGACGACGCAGCAGGTGGTAGATCTGAGCCGGGGTGGTCGGCACGCAGACCTGGACGTTGTGCTCGGCGCACAGCTGCAGGTAGCGCTCCAGACGGGCCGAGGAGTGCTCCGGACCCTGACCTTCATAACCGTGCGGCAGCAGCATGGTCAGGCCGCACAGACGACCCCACTTGTGCTCGCCACTGGTGATGAACTGGTCGACAACCACCTGGGCACCGTTGGCGAAGTCGCCGAACTGGGCTTCCCAGATAACCAGGGCATTCGGCGTGGTGGTCGAGTAACCGTACTCGAACGCCAGTACCGCTTCTTCCGACAGGAACGAGTCGTACAGGTCGAAGCGTGGCTGACCTTCGTACAGGTTCTGCAGCGGAATGTAGGTGCCCGCGTCTTTCTGGTTGTGCAACACGGCATGACGGTGCGAGAACGTACCGCGGCCGATGTCCTGGCCGGTCATGCGGATCGGGTGACCTTCGAACGCCAGGGTCGCGTACGCCATGGTTTCAGCGTAGCCCCAGTTGATCGGCAGGCCGCCGGCTTGCATCTTCTGACGGTCTTCGTAGATCTTCGCGACCTGACGCTGGACCACGAAGCCTTCCGGAATTTCCAGCAGCTTGGCGGACAGTTCCTGCAAGGTCTTCAGATCGAAGCGGGTGTCGTGACGAGCAGTCCACGCATGACCCAGGTAAGGGCGCCAGTCGACGAACAACTCCTTGTTCGGTTCCTTGACCAGACTCTTCACCACGTGCAGACCATTGTCCAGGGCGTTGCGGTATTCGTCGACCTTCGCCTGAACACGCGCGTCATCCAGCACCTTGGCCTGAACCAGGCGCTCGGCGTACAGCTCACGGGTAGTGCGCTGCTTGGTGATCTGCTGGTACATCAGCGGCTGGGTACCACTTGGCTCGTCAGCCTCGTTGTGGCCACGACGACGGTAGCAGACCAGGTCGATCACCACGTCGCGCTTGTACTGCATACGGTAGTCGACAGCCAGCTGGGTCACGAACAGCACGGCTTCCGGATCATCGCCATTTACATGGAGGATCGGTGCCTGGATCATCTTCGCGACGTCGGTGGCGTACTCGGTGGAACGCGAGTCCAGCGGGTTGCTGATGGTGAAACCGACCTGGTTGTTGATCACGATGTGGATCGTGCCGCCCGTCTTGAAGCCGCGAGTCTGCGACATCTGGAAGGTTTCCATGACCACGCCCTGACCTGCGAATGCAGCATCACCGTGGAGGGAAATCGGCAGGACCTTGTCACCGGTCGCATCGTTGCGACGGTCCTGGCGGGCACGCACCGAACCTTCGACCACCGGGGAAACGATTTCCAGGTGGGACGGGTTGAATGCCATGGCCAGGTGGACTTCACCACCGGTGGTCATCACGTTGGACGAGAAGCCCTGGTGGTATTTCACATCACCGGAACCCAGCTCGACCTTCTTCTTGCCTTCGAACTCGTCGAACAGCTCGCGCGGGTTCTTGCCGAAGGTGTTGACCAGCACGTTCAGCCGGCCACGGTGGGCCATGCCGATGACGATTTCCTTGGTGCCGTAGGAACCGGAACGCTGGATCATCTCGTCCAGCATCGGAATCAGGCTCTCGCCACCTTCCAGGCCGAAACGCTTGGTGCCCGGGTATTTGGTACCCAGGTACTTTTCCAGGCCTTCGGCGGCGGTGACGCGCTCGAGCAGGTGGCTCTTGATGTCCGCGGAGAAGACCGGACGGCCGCGCACGCTTTCCAGGCGCTGCTGGAACCAGTGGCGCTGCTCGGAATCGACGATGTGGGTGAACTCGGCGCCGATGGTGCGGCAATATGTCTGCTGCAACGCTTCGTGAATTTCGCGTAGGCTCGCTTCCTCTTTGCCGATGAACAGGTCGCCGGCACGGAAGGTCGTATCAAGATCGGCATTGGTCAAGCCGTAATGATTGATCGACAGGTCTGCAGGTGCAGGACGCTGCCACAGTCCCAGCGGGTCAAGCTGGGCTGCCTGGTGGCCACGCATCCGATAGGCCTGGATCAATCGCAGCACTTCAACCTGCTTCTTCTCGTGCTCACTGCTCACGCTGCCGGCAGATACCGGTTGGGCGCGGCGCTGGTTCTTTGCCAGCAACACGAAATGCTCGCGGATTGTCGAGTGCGATACATCGGTGGCAGCGTTGCCGTCAGCGGGCAACGTCTGAAATTTGGTGCGCCATTCTTCTGGCACAGCGTTAGGGTCGTGCAGGTAGAGCTCATAAAGCTCTTCCACATAGGCAGCGTTACCACCTGAAAGATAGCCGCTGTTCCACATGCGCTGCATCACGCTTTCTTGCATGCTTGGTCACCCTCGGTTAGGGGACACCACCGGCGAAAACACCGAGCCAGCTTGCAAAAGTCCGAATGCCGCGACCTGAACAAGCCACTTAGGATCACGCTGATAGTCCGGGTACCAGCCCGGATGCCCCTGCTGGTCTCATTTCTTCAAAATAAGAGCCACAGCTTTGTGAGCCGTCGCTCAGGTTAAAACTACGGCGCGGGTTGAAGCCTGCGCCGCAGCTCTCTACGGGTACAGCGATGCCACTCTTTACAACACCGGTTCTACAACGGCCGGGTTACAGCAGCTGAGTCACACGCCGCTTTGCAGCAGCATGTTACGGATATGACCGATGGCCTTAGTCGGGTTCAGGCCTTTCGGACATACGTTGACGCAGTTCATGATCCCGCGGCAGCGGAATACGCTGAACGGGTCATCCAGCGAAGCCAGACGCTCGGTCGTCTTGGTGTCGCGGCTGTCTGCCAGGAAGCGGTAGGCTTGCAGCAGGGCGGCCGGACCCAGGAACTTGTCCGGGTTCCACCAGAAGGACGGGCAGGACGTCGAGCAGCAAGCGCACAGGATGCACTCGTACAGGCCGTCGAGCTTTTCACGCTCTTCAGGGGACTGCAGACGCTCGATGGCCGGAGCCGGCGTGTCGTTCTGCAGGAATGGCTTAACCTTCTCGTATTGCTTGTAGAAGATGCTCATATCGACGACCAGGTCACGGATAACCGGCAAACCTGGCAGAGGACGGACAACCAGCTTGTTACCCTTGACCACGGCGGACAGCGGCGTGATACACGCCAGACCGTTCTTGCCGTTGATGTTCATGCCGTCGGAACCGCAAACGCCTTCACGGCAGGAGCGACGATAGGAGAAACCTTCGTCCTGCTCCTTGATCAGCGCCAGCACGTCCAGCACCATCAGGTCCTTGCCACCGGTGTCGACCTGGAAAACCTGGGTTTTCGGGGCCGAGTCGGTGTCCGGGTTGTAACGATAAACTTCGACTTGCAACATGGCGGTCACCCTTAATAAGTCCGGACTTTAGGTTCGAAAGTCGGAACGGTCTTCGGCGAGAAGTTCACGGCACGCTTGGTGACGCGCTTGTCACCCGGGAAGTACAGGGTGTGGCACAGCCAGTTTTCGTCGTCACGATCTTCAAAGTCTTCACGGGCGTGGGCACCGCGAGACTCTTTACGCACTTCGGCAGCGATAGCCGTTGCTTCAGCCACTTCCAGCAGGTTTTGCAGTTCCAGTGCTTCGATACGAGCAGTGTTGAACGCCTGCGACTTATCGTTGATCTTCACGTTGGCGATACGCTGGCGCAGATCGGCCAGTTGGGCGATACCCTTCTGCATGTATTCGCCGGTACGGAATACACCGAAGTAGTTCTGCATGCAGCTTTGCAGCTCGCGACGCAGGGTTGCCACGTCTTCGCCATCGGTGCGCTCGTTCAGAGCGGACAGACGCGCCAGGGCGGTTTCGATGTTGGCGTCGGTGGCGTCGTCGTAGTCGATGCCGTCGGTCAGCGCCTTTTCCAGGTGCAGGCCGGCGGCACGACCGAATACCACCAGGTCGAGCAGCGAGTTGCCGCCCAGGCGGTTGGCACCGTGAACCGATACGCAGGCCACTTCACCGACCGCGAACAGACCAGGAATGATCTGGTCAACGCCTTCGGCGTCCTGGGTGATTGCCTGGCCATGAATGTTGGTGGCAACGCCGCCCATCATATAGTGGCAGGTCGGAACAACAGGAACCGGGGCAACAACCGGGTCAACGTGGGCGAAAGTCTTCGACAGCTCGCAGATGCCTGGCAGGCGGCTGTGCAGCACTTCCTCGCCCAGGTGGTCGAGCTTGAGCATCACGTGGTCGCCATTCGGACCACAACCGTTGCCGGCGATGATTTCCTTGACCATCGAGCGGGCAACCACGTCACGACCAGCCAGGTCCTTCGCGTTCGGAGCATAACGCTCCATGAAACGCTCGCCGTGCTTGTTGATCAGGTAACCACCTTCACCACGGCAACCTTCGGTCACCAATACGCCGGCGCCGGCGATGCCGGTCGGGTGGAACTGCCACATTTCGATGTCTTGTACCGGTACGCCAGCACGCAGGGCCATGCCGACGCCGTCACCGGTGTTGATCAGGGCGTTGGTGGTGGAAGCGTAGATACGACCTGCACCGCCGGTCGCCAATACGGTGGCTTTCGAGCGGATGTAGGAAGTTTCGCCGGTTTCGATGCAGATGGCGATCACACCGACGAACGCGCCGTCCTGGTTCTTCACCAGATCGACAGCGTAGTACTCGTTCAGGAACACGGTCCCGGCTTTCAGGTTGCCCTGATAAAGGGTGTGCAGCAGCGCGTGGCCGGTACGGTCGGAAGCGGCACAAGTACGTGCAGCCTGGCCGCCCTTGCCGTAATCCTTCGACTGGCCGCCGAACGGACGCTGGTAGATACGGCCCTGCTCGGTACGCGAGAACGGCATGCCCATGTGGTCCAGCTCGTAAACGGCAGCCGGACCTTCCTGACACATGTATTCGATAGCGTCCTGGTCACCGATGTAGTCGGAACCCTTGACGGTATCGTACATGTGCCAGCGCCAGTCATCGTTCGGGTCGGCCGAAGCGATGGCGCAGGTGATGCCACCCTGGGCGGATACAGTGTGCGAACGGGTCGGGAACACCTTGGTGATCACGGCCGTCTTGTGACCGCCCTGAGCCAGCTGCAGGGCGGCACGCATGCCCGCGCCGCCGCCGCCGATGATGATGGCGTCGAAAGAAATCGTTGGAATGTTAGCCATGAATCAGATACCCCAGAGAATCTGCACACCCCAGACGAAGTACGCGAACATCGCAACGCCGCATACCACCTGGAAAAGGAAACGCACTACAGTCGCGGACTTGCCGAACGCCATCGGCGTCAGGTAGTCGGTCGCGATGGTCCACATGCCGACCCAGGCGTGAGCGCCCAGGGCCACCAGGGCCAGCAGACTGAAGATGCGCATCCAGCCGTGAGAGAACAGCTCATGCCATTGGGCGTAGCCCAGGCCTGGGTTCGCAATGATGTATCCGATCAGGAACAGGAAGTAAGCCGCGAGAACGACCGCCGACACGCGCTGTGCCATCCAGTCATAGAGGCCCGAACGCGAGAGGTTCGTGACGTTAGTTACCATATCCAAACTCCTGCCAGAACGATTACCACCACGGAAACGGCGATAACGATTTTCGAGCCCAGCTTGCCGCCTTCCAGCGTCTCACCGATGCCCATGTCCATGATCAGATGGCGCACGCCGGCAACCAGGTGATACAGCAAGGCGGACAGGATGCCCCAAATCACTAGCTTGGCTAGCGGACTGGTCAGACACGCTTTCACCTGACCGAAGCCTTCCTCGGAGCTCAGCGACTTGTCCAATGCGTAGAGCATGATGGCCAGGCTGACAAAGAGGATGACACCGGAGATACGGTGAAGAATGGACGTGTAAGCAGTGACTGGGAGTTTGATGGTCCTTAGGTCTAGGTTTACAGGTCGTTGGCTTTTCACGGCTTTTTTCACACTGAAGAGCCCCTAACAATCAGGGCAAAGTTGTTGGGCAAGTGCACTGGTCAGGTACCCACCACCCAGGGAGTGACGACCCCCAATGAAAACAGGCCCAAAAGCCCCTGGCGGTCGGACGCCGAGTATAGACAGTTAGGCTACTAATGACAACGCAAAGGACTACCCCTAATGGTGCATTGCGTTAGTGGGATAAAAGGCGTAAATAGCCGTCAATTTCGAGGAAAAATAGCGCTCAAAGCCTTCTGGCGCATGACTTTTGGCAAATTGACTTTCGAATTTATCTCACTATAGTGGTGCGGGCCCTGCGTGGGGGGCCTGTCTGATGATTTCAAGCATAAATAGGAGGCCACATGGCTGACAAAAAAGCGCAGTTGATCATCGAGGGCGCAGCCCCCGTCGAGCTGCCCATTTTAACCGGCACCGTTGGTCCCGATGTAATCGACGTGCGGGGCCTGACGGCCACGGGCCGGTTCACATTCGACCCAGGCTTCATGTCGACTGCGTCCTGCGAGTCGAAAATCACCTATATCGACGGCGATAACGGCATTTTGCTGCATCGCGGCTACCCGATCGAGCAACTTGCCGAGAAATCGGACTACCTGGAAACCTGCTACCTGCTGCTCAACGGCGAATTGCCGACCGCGGAGCAGAAAGCCAAGTTCGTCAGCACCGTGAAGAACCACACCATGGTGCACGAGCAGTTGAAGACCTTCTTCAACGGCTTCCGTCGCGACGCCCATCCGATGGCCGTCATGTGCGGCGTGGTTGGCGCCCTGTCGGCTTTCTACCACGACTCCCTGGACATCAATAACCCCCAGCACCGCGAAATCTCCGCGGTCCGCCTGGTGGCCAAGATGCCGACCCTGGCAGCGATGGTTTACAAGTACTCCATGGGTCAACCCATGATGTACCCGCGCAACGACCTGTCGTACGCGGAAAACTTCCTGCACATGATGTTCAACACCCCGTGCGAGATCAAACCGATCAGCCCGGTGCTCGCCAAGGCCATGGACCGGATCTTCATCCTCCATGCCGACCACGAGCAGAACGCGTCGACCTCCACCGTTCGCCTGGCGGGCTCCTCGGGTGCCAACCCGTTCGCCTGTATCGCCGCCGGCATCGCCGCACTGTGGGGCCCTGCCCACGGCGGTGCGAACGAAGCCGTACTGACCATGCTCGATGAAATCGGCGATGTCTCGAACATCGACAAGTTCATCGCCAAGGCCAAGGACAAGAACGATCCGTTCAAGCTGATGGGCTTCGGTCACCGGGTCTACAAGAACCGCGACCCACGCGCCACCGTGATGAAGCAGACCTGCGACGAAGTACTGAAAGAGCTGGGCATCAATAACGATCCGCAGCTGGAGCTGGCCATGCGTCTCGAAGAGATCGCCCTGACCGATCCGTACTTCATCGAGCGCTCGCTGTACCCGAACGTCGACTTCTACTCGGGGATCATCCTCAAGGCGATCGGCATTCCAACCAGCATGTTCACCGTGATCTTCGCCCTGGCGCGGACCGTGGGCTGGATCTCCCACTGGAAGGAAATGCTCTCCAGCCCGTACAAGATTGGCCGTCCACGCCAGCTGTACACCGGCTACGAGTCGCGTGACATCACCAAGCTGGAAGACCGCAAGTAAGCATTGTCTTGCGATAACCGCTTAGCTGCACCAAATAGGGCCTCCATCTGGAGGCCCTATTCATTTCTACACGCAGGCACTGTAGCGCCTGCACTGCCGCCTTCGCGGGCAAGCCCGGCTCCTACAGTCCCGCAATGCTCATATGACCTGTGTACAACACAGAACCTGTAGGAAGCCGGGCTTGCCCGCGAAGAGGCACTGACAGACAACACAGGACCCAACGCCCCTACCGCAAGCAAGCCGGCACCACAACAGCCATAAAAAATGCCCCGGTCTCTCGACCGGGGCATTTCGTTTCAGCACAGCTTATATAGAGAAGCCTGCACTCTCTCAGTGAGAAACCGCCCCGCTCGCCCCCAGACCGGTCTGCGAACGCACGAACTGCGGGAAGAACAGCGCCCGCTCGTTCTCGGCCGCGGCCGACTTGTCGGTGATCGAGAAGAACCAGATCCCGACAAACGCAATGATCATCGAGAACAGCGCCGGGTACTCATACGGGAAGATCGCCTTCTCGTGGTGCATGATCTGCACCCAGATGGTCGGGCCGAGGATCATCAGACCCACCGCGCTGATCAGGCCCATCCAGCCGCCGATCATCGCGCCACGGGTGGTCAGCTTCTTCCAGTACATGGAGAGCAACAGCACCGGGAAGTTGCAACTGGCGGCAATGGAGAACGCCAGGCCGACCATGAACGCGATGTTCTGGCTTTCAAAGAGGATACCCAGGCCGATCGCCAGCACGCCAAGGGCGATGGTGGTGATCTTCGAGACGCGGATCTCATCCTTCTCGTTGGCCTTGCCCTTCTTGATCACACTGGCATACAGGTCATGGGACACCGCGGAAGCGCCGGCCAGGGTCAGGCCCGCCACCACCGCGAGAATGGTCGCGAACGCCACCGCCGAGATAAAGCCGAGGAAGACACTGCCACCCACCGCATTGGCCAGGTGCACCGCCGCCATGTTGTTACCGCCGAGCAAGGCACCCGCGGCATCCTTGAACGCCGGGTTGGTGCTGACCAGCAGGATCGCGCCGAAGCCGATGATAAAGGTCAGGATGTAGAAGTAGCCGATGAAACCGGTGGCATACAGCACGCTCTTGCGCGCTTCCTTGGCATCGCTCACGGTGAAGAAGCGCATCAGGATATGCGGCAGGCCGGCAGTACCGAACATCAGCGCCAGGCCGAGGGAGAACGCCGAGATCGGATCTTTCACCAGGCCGCCCGGGCTCATGATCGCCTCACCCTTGGGGTGAACCTTGATCGCTTCGGAGAACAGCGTGTTGAAGTCGAAGTTGACGTGTTTCATCACCATCAGCGCCATGAACGAGGCGCCCGACAGCAGCAGTACCGCCTTGATGATCTGTACCCAGGTGGTTGCCAGCATGCCGCCGAACAACACATAGAGGCACATCAGGATGCCCACCAGGATCACCGCCACGTAGTAGTCGAGACCGAACAGCAACTGGATCAGCTTGCCGGCACCGACCATCTGGGCGATCAGGTAGAACGCCACCACCACCAGCGAACCGCAGGCCGACAGCGAGCGGATCTGGGTTTGCCCGAGGCGATAGGACGCCACGTCGGCAAAGGTGTACTTGCCCAGGTTGCGCAGGCGCTCGGCGATCAGGAACAGGATGATCGGCCAGCCCACGAGAAAACCGATGGAGTAGATCAGGCCATCGTAGCCGGAGGTGAACACCAGCGCGGAAATCCCCAGGAAGGATGCCGCCGACATGTAGTCGCCGGCAATCGCCAGGCCGTTCTGGAAGCCGGTGATCTTGCCACCCGCCGCGTAATAGTCGGCGGCCGACTTGTTGCGCTTGGAGGCCCAGTAGGTGATGCACAGGGTGGCACCGACAAACGCGATGAACATCACGATCGCCGAGACGTTGAGGGGTTGCTTGTGCACTTCGCCGGTCAGCGCATCGGCCGCCCACAGGGTAGGAGCGAAGGCCATGACGCCCAAGGCTGCTAGAAGACGCCGGATCATTGCTGAGCCTCCTTGAGAATCGCATTGTTCAGGTCGTCGAACTCGCCATTGGCGCGACGTACGTAGATTGCAGTGAGGATAAAGGCCGAAACAATCAACCCGACACCAATCGGTATCCCCCAGGTAACGGAAGACGTCGGACTGAGCTTGGCGCCCAGCACCTGCGGTCCGTACGCAATCAGAAGAATGAAGCCCGAATACAACCCAAGCATGATCGCCGAAAGAATCCAGGCGAATCGTTCCCTTTTCCTGACCAGCTCCTTGAATCGCGGGCTGTTCTGAATCGAGAGGTAAATGCTGTCGTTCATTGTTTTTATCCTCGCAGCACAGATGAGATGAAACATTTTTCACTTTAGGCGGCTGGGGGAGCGAAACCAGACGACCTTAGTATTAGAACGACACTAGTCCAGATTCGGAGCGGCGGCAGGCGGCGAGGCAAATCTTCAACAAACGGAAACACGAAGGCCGCCGGGCAGGACTGCCGGGCGGCCTTCGATACAGCGCTCTAGAGCCTTCGGGGTATTATTTGGTCCACTCGGCGACACGATCCGGGTGCTTGGCAACCCAGTCCTTGGCCGCCGCTTCAGGCTTGGCACCGTCCTGGATCGCCAGCATGACTTCGCCGATTTCGTCTTTCGAAGCCCATTGGAATTTCTTCAGGAAAGCAGCCACTTCCGGCGCTTTCTTGTCCAGGCCCTTGCTGCCGATGCTGTTCACGGTTTCAGCCGCGCCATACACGCCCTTCGGATCGTCGAGGAAACGCAGTTTCCACTTGGCGAACATCCAGTGCGGTACCCAGCCGGTCACGGCGATGGATTCGTTCTTCTCTTCGGCACGGGTCAGCTCGGCAATCATTGCCGCACCCGAGCTGGCTTGCAGCTTGTAGGCGTCGAGACCGTAGTCCTTGATGGCCTGGTCGGTCTTGAGCATCACGCCCGAGCCGGCATCGATACCGACGATCTTGTTCTTGAAGGTCGCATCGTCCTTGAGGTCGGCGATGGATTTGGCCTTGACGTACTCCGGCACGATCAGCCCGATCTTGGCGTCCTTGAAGTTGGGGCCGTAGTCGACCACCTTGTCCTTGTTCTTGGCCCAGTACTCGCCATGGGTTACCGGCAACCAGGCCGACAGCATCGCATCGAGCTTGCCGGTGGCAACGCCCTGCCACATGATCCCGGTGGCCACGGCCTGCAACTTCACGTCGTAACCCAACTTCTGCTTGATCACTTCAGCAGCCACGTTGGTGGTGGCAACGCTATCGGACCAGCCATCGACGTAACCAATGGTCACGGTCTTGGCATCGGCACTGGCCAGGTTGGAACTGACCGCAAGTACCAGAGCAGCACCTGCGCCTAAGAGTCGTCGCATCTTCATCGTTACTTCCCCGAAAGTGCTGCGCCCGACGGCTGTCGAGCGGCATCAACGTATAGTTATGGTGCACGGCGCCCCCTTCACGCCTCACGGCCAAACCCGTTCGATCATCAGCGGAGTACTGACGCCCTGATCATCAACCCGACCCGCCAATCGACCTGCTCTGGCAGCGACCTCAAGACAGCGAGAAACGACATCAGAACGCCAGCAATCAGGGCTTCGGAAAAGTCCCACATTTATTGCGCCCGAACTTTGCATGACAAAATACTGCACAGGCCCAAGGCCTGGGCAATTCCGGGTAATATGCGCGGCTTTGTTCCCAGACGGCCTGACCATGCCCGCCACCGCCCGCTTCCCGTTCCTGCCCTATCTGTTCGCCTGTCTGCTGGGTATTTTCGCCCTTTGTGGTTTCTGGTACGGCCTCGGCCAGCCGGTGATCCTGCCGGATGCCGCGACACCGACGCACAAGCTGCAATGCGCGTCCTACACACCGTTCGACAAGGACCAATCCCCCTTCGACCAGCCGTTCAAGCCGCGTCCGGAGCGCATGGATGCAGACCTGGCCCTGCTGGCCACCCGCTTCGAGTGCATTCGCACCTATTCCATGACCGGCCTTGAAGCCCTGCCCGAGCTGGCACGCAAGCATGGCCTGAAGCTGATGATCGGCGCCTGGGTCAACAGCAACCCGGTGGACACGGAAAAGGAAGTCGATGCCCTGATCGCCTCGGCCAATGCCAACACCGATGTGGTCACGGCGGTGATCGTCGGCAACGAAACCCTGCTGCGCAAGGAAGTGACGGCGTCGCAGCTGGTCAGGCTGATCCACAAGGTCAAGGAGCATGTGCAACAGCCGGTGACCTACGCCGATGTCTGGGAGTTCTGGCTCAGCCACCCGGAAGTCGCGCCGGCAGTGGATTTCCTGACCATTCACCTGCTGCCCTACTGGGAAGACGATCCGGCGGGGATCGACGCGGCCATCGATCATGTCGCCCAGATCCGCCAGACCTTCGGCAACCGCTTCGCTCCCAAGGACATACTGATCGGCGAAACCGGCTGGCCGAGCGAAGGCCGCCAGCGCGAAACCGCGCTGCCGAGCCGGGCCAACGAAGCACGCTTCATTCGCGGTTTTGTCACCCTGGCTGAACAGAACGGCTGGCACTACAACCTGATCGAAGCCTTCGACCAACCCTGGAAGCGCGGCAGCGAAGGGGCAGTCGGCGGCTACTGGGGCCTGTTCGATGCCGACCGCCAGGACAAGGGCATACTCGCAGGGCCCGTGTCGAACCTGCCGTACTGGCCACGGTGGCTGGCCTTTGGCGCACTGGTGTTCCTCGGTACCCTGCTGATCGGCGGGCGCGTACGCAGCACCCGGGCTGCCCTGGCCCTGCCGCTGCTCGGAGCACTGGCCGCCTGCTCCATCGGTGCCTGGGGCGAACTGGCGCGGGTCACCAGCCGCTTTGCCAGCGAATGGGTCTGGGCAGCCTTGCTGCTGGGCCTGAACCTGCTGGTGCTGAGCCATGCCGCCCTGGGCCTGGGCAGCCGGGAGGGATGGCGTGCAGGCGCCTTCGAATGGCTGGAACAACGGACCGGCTGGCTGCTGGCAAGTGCCGGGTTCGCTGGCGCGGTGATGATGCTGGAGCTGGTGCTGGACCCGCGCTATCGCAGCTTCCCGAGTGCGGCGCTGCTGTTGCCGGCGCTGGTCTTCCTGGTTCGCCCGGTCCGCTCACCCCGCGGGGAAACGGCCCTGCTGGCCTTTATCATCGGCGCCGGGATCGCCCCGCAGCTGTACCGCGAAGGCCTGGAAAACCCGCAGGCCTGGGGCTGGGCGGCGGTCAGCGTATTGATGGTCGCCGCTCTATGGCGCAGCCTGCGCATCCGCAAGCAAGAGGCTTCACGCCAAGACATCGCCCTGTAGGAGCCGGCTTGCCGGCGATAGCGGTGTGTCAGGCGACAGAGGTGTTGACTGCAAGATCGCAATCGCCGGCAAGCCGGCTCCTACAAGGTCAGGCAGACCTGACCAAGCGCAATCCGCCAATCACTACCGCAAACACTGCCAGGCTGGTGTTGTACAAGGCCAGCGCCGGAAAACCGATCAACAGCGCCAGCACCGCCAGCCCCCAACCGGCACGCCCCGGCACCAGGAACGCCAGCACCGCCGCGCCCAGGGCAGTCCAGCCCAAGACCTTGAAATGAATCAGCCAGCCCAGGTTCGAGCGCGCCTGGCATTCCCAGCGCAGCGCCTCATCGACACAGATACCGACCCACTGCCCGTCCTCCATCAACCCATAGCGCACGCCATAACTGGCGGCCAGCCACAGGGGCAGGACGATAAACAGCAGGATCAGCGGCAGACGGCGGGACATGAACAACTCCGATAGGCGAAAACGGCGCCCAGCATAATCGCCAAGGCGGCGCATGCAAGCGTTAACAACGCCTGGCTGGTCAGCAAAATGAGGCAAAGTGTATCGTCTGTGAGCTATGGTCTGAGTGAATACGCTCCGATTGCATTATTTATGCATCGGGACATGGCACTTCGGCAGTAGCCCAGTGGTCATAGCCTGCGACCCCCATTCAGCATTCTCCTTTAAAGGGATGTAGTCATGCTCCGTTCTCTGCGCCTCGCTGCTTTCATCGGCGGCCTCATTCTGAGTGCGTCCGCGCTGGCGGTCGATGTCGACGCCGCCAGCTATGGCTACCCGCTGACCAACCCGTTCGAAGCGACCCTCGCCACGACCCCGCCGGAACTGCGCCCGCAATTGCCCAGCGATGACGACATCGACCAGTCCGACTACAAGCTGAAATTGCGACCGGAACGCGAGTTCACCCTCCCGGACAACTTCTGGGCGGTCAAGAAACTCACCTATCGCATCGCCCGGCAGGACCACGCCGCACCGCTGATCTTCCTGATCGCCGGCACCGGCGCCCGCTATGACAGCAGCATCAACGAGTACCTGAAAAAGCTCTACTACAAGGCCGGCTATCACGTCGTCCAACTGTCATCCCCCACCAGCTTCGACTTCATGAGCGCCGCTTCGCGCTTCGCCACGCCCGGGGTGAGCAAGGAGGACGCCGAAGACATGTACCGGGTGATGCAGGCGGTGCGGGCGCAGAACCCGAAACTGCCGGTGACCGACTACTACCTCAGCGGCTACAGCCTCGGCGCCCTGGATGCGGCCTTTGTCAGCAAGCTGGATGAGACCCGCCGCAGCTTCAACTTCAAGAAAGTCCTGCTGCTCAATCCACCGGTCAATCTCTACACCTCGATCACCAACCTCGACAAGATGGTCCAGACCGAGGTCAAGGGCATCAACAACACCACGACCTTCTATGAGCTGGTCCTGGCCAAGCTGACCCGCTACTTCCAGCAGAAGGGCTATATCGACCTCAACGACGCCCTGCTCTACGACTTCCAGCAATCCAAGCAGCACCTGACCAACGAACAGATGGCGATGCTGATCGGCACCTCCTTCCGTTTCTCGGCCGCCGACATCGCCTTTACCTCGGACCTGATCAACCGCCGCGGCCTGATCACCCCACCGAAATACCCGATCACCGAAGGCACCAGCCTGACGCCGATGCTCAAGCGTGCCCTGCAATGCGACTTCGACTGCTACCTGACCGAACAGGTGATCCCGATGTGGCGTGCCCGTACCGACGGCGGCAGCCTGCTGCAACTGGTGGACCAGGTCAGCCTCTATGCCCTCAAGGACTACCTGCACGACAGCCCGAAAATCGCCGTGATGCACAACGCCGACGATGTCATCCTCGGCCCCGGCGACCTGGGTTTCCTGCGCAGCACTTTTGGCGACCGCCTGACCGTCTACCCTCACGGCGGCCACTGCGGCAACCTCAATTACCGCGTCAACGCAGACGCCATGCTGGAGTTTTTCCGTGGCTAAACATCTGATGCTTATCGCTGCCCTGCTCTGCGCAGGCTACGCCCAGGCGGACAACAGCAAGGCCCACGACGTGGTCGCCCCCGATCCGGACGGTTTCACCGAGCCGATGAAGAAACTCAAGTTCAACCCGGGCCTGGACCAACGCGAATTCGAGCGCTCGACGCTCAATGCGCTGAACGTCTACGACCCGCTGGAATCCTGGAACCGCCGTGTCTACCACTTCAACTACCGCTTCGACGAGTGGGTGTTCCTGCCGGTGGTCGACGGCTACCGCTATGTCACGCCGACCTTCCTGCGCGAAGGGGTGAGCAACTTCTTCAGCAACCTGGGGGATGTTTCCAACCTGCTCAACAGCCTGTTCCAGCTCAAGGGCAAGCGCTCGCTGGAAACCACCGGGCGCCTGCTGCTCAACACCACCATCGGCGTCGCCGGACTGTGGGACCCGGCGACGAAAATGGGCCTGCCGCGCCAGACCGAGGACTTCGGCCAGACCCTGGGCTTCTATGGTGTGCCGGGCGGTGCCTATCTGGTACTGCCATTCTTCGGTCCGTCGAACCTGCGCGACACCGGCGGCCTGGTCTTCGATTTCACCGCCGAATCGCAGATCAACTTTCTCAACGTCTCCGAAGTCAGCGAAAACCATCCGGAAATCTATGTCCTGCGAGCCATCGACAAGCGCTATACCACCAGCTTCCGCTACGGCCAGCTGAACTCGCCGTTCGAATACGAGAAAGTGCGCTACGTGTACACCGAGGCGCGCAAGCTGCAGATCGCCGAGTAGCTCCCGGTGATCGTTCCCACGCTCTGCGTGGGAATGCCGCCCGTGGCGCTCTGCGTCACTTGTACAGCGGACGCGGAGCGTCCATAGAGGCGTTCCCACGCTGGAGCGTGGGAGCGATCAATCCAGCTCAGCCCCATCCGGGGCTGGCTGCTGTCAACCGAACAACACAATTGATCTCTACAGTCCTGCCGGGCAGACTCCTGCACATTCCAAACGGTTAAGGACAACACCATGTACAGCCTCATCGCCTCCGACCTGGACGGAACCCTGCTGCTTCCGGACGACCGTATCGGCGAGTTCTCCCGCTCGGTCCTGAACCGCCTCGTCGAATCCGGCAGGCACGTGGTGATCGCCACCGGCCGCAGCCAACCCGATGTCGAGTCGATCCTGCGCGACTATGCGCTGCCGGTGCACCTGATCACCTCCAACGGCGCCCGTATCACCAGCGCCTGCAAGTCCCTGACCGCCAGCGAGCACCTGCCGCAAAGCGTGGTCCGGACCCTGCTCGACGCGACCAAAGCCGACCGGGACCTGGTGATCAATGCCTACTGCGACTCGCGCTGGATCACCAACGCCGACAGCCAGTTGCTGGAGGACTTCAACCATAACGACGATTTCCAACCCACCGTCCTGGATGTCGAAGCGTTTCCGGTCGAGGCGATCGAGAAAGTGTTCTTTATCCACAGGGACAAGGACCATGAGGCGCTGGTGCTGCTCGACGGACAACTCAAGGCCCTGGTCGGCAGCGCCGTGCACAGTACCTTTTCGGCACCCTGGTGCCTGGAAATGATGGCCAGCAGCGTGTCCAAGGGCAATGCCCTGAAAAAACTCGCCGCCTTCCTCGATGTACCCATGAGCCAATGCATCGCCTTCGGCGACGGCATGAACGATGTGGAGATGCTCACGGTGGCCGGCAAGGGCCTGATCATGGGCACCGCCCACCACAAGGTAATGCAGGCGCTACCGGAGCACGAAACCATCGGTGCCTGCACCGAAGAATCGGTCGCACGCTACCTGTCGGCGCACCTGCTGAATTAAATGCAGGAGCCGACTTGCCGGCGATAGCGTGCTCAAGAGCGCTGCAAGGCTTACCGGCCTCATCGCCGGCAAGCCGGGTCCTACAGTGCGGAAGCGGTCTGCAACACCACCGAAGCCTGGGGCAAACCGAGAAATCGACACAGCTCATCACGCTTGGCCATCGCATCGCGGCGGCCGAGTTCGATCAATTCGCTGCAATAACCGGCCTCGAACAACAGGTAGCTGAGCACCCCGGCACCGCTGGTCTTGGTGGCACCCGGTCCGCGCAGGAACAGACGTAACGCCGGCGGCAACTCATGGCGGTGGCGCGCGGCGATCTCATCGATCGGCTGGCTCGGCGCGATCACCAGCACGTCCACCGGTGCCAGGCCCAGGCTGCGCGGTTGCGGCGGCAGCAACTGACTGAACTGGTTCAGTCGCTGCAACAACTCGATGTCGCTTTCCAGGCTGTCAATAAAGGTGCTGTTGAGCATATGCCCGCCGATCTGCGCCAGGCTCGGCTGCTGCCCGCTGTAGGTGCGTTCAGTGGTGGCCTGGGTATCGACCCCTCGCGGATTGCCGCTGACCCCGACCACCAGCACCCGACTGGCCCCCAGGTGCAACGCCGGACTGATGGGTGCCGACTGCCGTACCGCACCGTCGCCGAAATACTCCTGGCCGAGCTTGACCGGTGCGAACAGCAGCGGAATGGCCGAGCTGGCCAGCAGGTGATCGACGGTCAATTGGGTCGGCAGGCCGATGCGTCGGTGGCGCAACCAGGAGTCGATGGTGCCCTTGCCCTGGTAAAAGGTCACCGCCTGGCCCGACTCATAACCAAAGGCGGTCACCGCGACGGCACGTAATTGCTGGTGCTCGATGGCCTGCTCGATCCCCGGCAGATGGATCTTGTCGTTGAGCAGATCCCGCAGTGGCGAGCTGTTGAGCAGCGCCACCGGCACCTGGGAACCGAGGCCGAGCAGGCTGTGGCCGACAAAGCGGGTCGCCTGGTGTATCACGCCTGGCCAGTCGCTGCGCAACACCCGATGGCTGCGAAAACTCTGCCAGAAGGCGGTCAGGCGCTCGATCGCGGCGGTGAAGTTCATCGCCCCGCTGGCGAGGCTGACCGCATTGATCGCCCCCGCCGAAGTGCCGACGATCACCGGGAACGGATTGGCCGCTCCGGCCGGCAACAGCTCGGCAATCGCTGCCAGCACCCCCACCTGATACGCGGCTCGTGCGCCCCCACCCGAGAGAATCAGGCCGGTAACCGGTTCAGCTGGACTCATCGTGACACTCCGTCAATCAGGTAGCTCGTCATCAAGAGCTACCTGATACACCAGGGCCTTCCCTTGCAGCAAGAGCCGACGACGGCTTATCGGCGTTTTTTATCGTAGAGCCGGGACTCTCCCGGTGGCCGACTCTTGAAGCGGCGATGGGTCCACAGGTACTGCTCGGGACACTCGCGCAACGAGACTTCGACCCAACGGTTGATTCGCAGGCAATCGGCCTCCTCGGACTCGGCGGGGAAATCCGTCAGCGGCGGATGAATCACCAGCCGGTAGCCGCTGCCATCGGCCAGGCGCTCCTGGGTGAACGGCACCACCAGCGCCTTGCCCAGGCGGGCAAACTTGCTGGTCGCGGTGACGGTCGCCGCCTGGATCCCGAACAAAGGCACGAAGATGCTTTGCTTGATGCCGTAGTCCTGGTCGGGCGCGTACCAGATCGCCCGGCCGGAGCGCAGCAACTTGAGCATGCCGCGCACGTCGTCACGCTCGACGGCCAGGGAATCGAGGTTGTGCCGCTCGCGCCCGCGTCGCTGGATAAAATCGAACAGCGCGTTCTTGTGTTCGCGATACATGCCGTCGATGGTGTGTTGCTGGCCGAGCAGGGCCGCACCGATCTCCAGGGTGGTGAAATGCAGGGCCATGAGGATCACGCCCTTGCCCTCGAACTGGGCCTGTTTCAGATAATCGAGCCCTTCGATATGGGCCAGGCGCGCCAGGCGCGGCTTGGCCCACCACCAGCTCATGGCCATTTCGAAGAAGGCGATGCCGGTGGAGGCGAAATTTTCCTTGAGCAGACGGGCACGCTCGGCGGCGGACTTTTCAGGGAAACACAGTTCGAGGTTGCGCGCGGCGATCCGCCGGCGTTCACCGGCCACGCGATACATCAACGCGCCCAGTACACGACCGATCCACAGCAGGGCGCCATAAGGCAGCTGGACAATCAACCACAACAGCCCCAGCCCCGACCAGAGCAACCAGTAGCGCGGGTGAAAAAAAGCAGCTCGAAAACGCGGGCGATCCATTAATGATTCCGGACAGACACAGGGCCGCGCATTCTACAACGGTTCGACCCGGCTTGCGGGGCGCGGGCGTTCTCGTTATAAGTCTCGGCACTTTTAGTGACAAGCCGCGTTATGCCGACCATGAGCCAAACCGAACCGCTAGACCAGGATCCCGTGTTCCAGCTGAAGGGCAGCATGCTCGCCATCACGGTGCTGGAACTGTCGCAGAACAACCTCGATGTCCTCGATCGCCAACTGGCCGCCAAGGTTGCCCAGGCCCCCAACTTCTTCAGCAACACCCCGCTGGTACTGGCGCTGGACAAGCTGCCGGCCGACCAGGGCGCCATCGACCTGCCCGGCCTGATGCGCGTCTGCCGGCAACATGGCCTGCGGACCCTGGCGATCCGCGCCAACCGCATCGAAGACATTGCCGCCGCCATCGCCATCGACCTGCCCGTACTGCCGCCGTCCGGTGCCCGTGAACGTCCGGTCGATCCGACGGAAGGCGAAGTGAAGAAAAAACCGGAAAAACCGCCGGAGCCGACCATAAAGCCGACGAAGATCATCACCACCCCGGTGCGCGGCGGCCAACAGGTCTATGCCCAGGGCGGCGACCTGGTGGTGGTGTCCTCCGTCAGCCCCGGCGCGGAACTTCTGGCCGATGGCAACATCCATGTTTACGGGCCGATGCGTGGTCGCGCCCTGGCCGGCGTCAAGGGTGACACCAAGGCGCGGATTTTCTGCCAGCAATTGAGCGCCGAATTGATCTCGATTGCCGGCCAGTACAAGGTTTCCGAGGATTTGCGCCGCGATCCGCTATGGGGTTCGGGCGTTCAGATCAGCTTGTCCGGCGACGTGTTGAACATCATCCGTCTTTAACGGATACTTGCCGCCATTTCCAAAACGTCGCCTTCTCGTAGCGAAAACGGCTTCAACGACGTAAGAAAACACGAAATGTAAACATTTACCCTGGGTACTTTGAACATTTCGTCGCATCCCGGTTGAAGCTGCACGACTACAGTTGTTTTTCAGTGACGTTCTTCAGGGACTGGAAAGTCCTTTTTCCTTAGGGGTGAAACACCTTGGCCAAGATTCTCGTGGTTACATCCGGCAAGGGTGGTGTGGGTAAGACCACCACCAGCGCCGCCATCGGCACCGGCCTCGCGCTGCGCGGCCACAAGACAGTGATCGTCGACTTCGACGTCGGCCTGCGTAACCTCGACCTCATCATGGGCTGCGAGCGCCGCGTGGTGTATGACTTCGTCAACGTCGTCAACGGCGAAGCCAACCTGCAGCAAGCCCTGATCAAGGACAAGCGCCTGGAGAACCTGTACGTGCTGGCGGCCAGCCAGACCCGCGACAAGGACGCGCTGACCAAGGAAGGCGTGGAAAAAGTCCTGATGGAACTCAAGGAAACCTTCGAGTTCGTGGTCTGCGACTCCCCGGCCGGCATCGAGACCGGTGCCCACCTGGCGATGTACTTCGCCGACGAAGCGATTGTCGTGACCAACCCTGAAGTCTCTTCGGTACGTGACTCCGACCGCATGCTCGGCCTGCTGGCCAGCAAGTCGCGGCGTGCCGAGAAAGGCGAAGAGCCGATCAAGGAACACTTGCTGCTGACCCGTTACAACCCGGAGCGCGTGAGCAAGGGCGAAATGCTCGGCGTCGAAGACGTCAAGGAAATCCTGGCAGTGACGCTGCTGGGCGTGATCCCGGAATCCCAGGCGGTGCTCAAGGCCTCCAACCAGGGCGTACCGGTGATCCTCGACGACCAGAGCGATGCTGGACAGGCCTACAGCGACGCGGTTGACCGTCTGCTGGGCAAGACCGTCGAGCATCGTTTCCTCGATGCACAGAAGAAGGGATTCTTCGAGCGCCTGTTTGGAGGCAACTAAGCAATGAACCTTTTTGACTTCTTTCGTGCCAGCAAAAAAGTAAGCACCGCGTCGGTCGCGAAAGAGCGTCTGCAGATCATCGTGGCGCACGAACGCGGCCAACGCAGTACCCCGGACTACTTGCCCGCCCTGCAAAAGGAGTTGGTTGAGGTGATCCGCAAGTACGTCAATATCGGGTCCGATGACGTGCACGTCGCCCTGGAAAACCAGGGCAGCTGCTCGATCCTGGAACTCAATATCACCCTGCCTGATCGTTGATCGATCCGGTCGGAGCCACGGCGGCCCGGTGATCTTCACGCTTACTGTCGTGGGAGCCGGCTTGCTGGCGATAGAATCAACTCGGTTTATCAGGTAAACCGCGTCGATGCGATCGCCAGCAAGCCGGCTCCTACGGTCGGGTGAATATCATCGGGCCGCCGTTGGCGTTTGTTACGAGACTGTTTTAATGCCGCTGTCCAATATCCGTATCATCCACCAGGACGCCGCCGTACTGGTGGTGGACAAACCGACCCTGTTGCTCTCCGTCCCGGGCCGGGCCGATGACAACAAGGACTGCCTGATCACCCGCCTGCAGGAAAACGGCTATCCCGAAGCCCGTATCGTGCATCGGCTGGACTGGGAAACCTCGGGCATCATCCTGCTGGCTCGCGATGCCGATAGCCATCGCGAACTGTCGCGGCAGTTCCACGACCGCGAAACTGAAAAAGCCTACACCGCGCTCTGCTGGGGTCAGCCGCAACCGGACAGCGGCAGCATCGACCTGCCCTTGCGCTACGACCCGCCGACCAAGCCCCGCCACGTGGTCGACCACGAGTTCGGCAAGCACGCGCTGACCTTCTGGAAAGTGCTGGAACGCTGTGGTGACTGGTGCCGCGTCGAGTTGACCCCGATTACCGGACGCTCGCACCAGTTGCGGGTGCATATGCTCTCCATCGGCCATCCGTTGCTCGGTGATGGCCTGTACGCCCATCCGCAGGCGCTGGCGGCCTGGCCACGGCTGTGCCTGCACGCGAGCATGCTGAGCTTCACCCACCCGCAGAGTGGCGAACGCCTGCGCTTCGAGTGCCCGGCGCCGTTCTGACGGCACGCCCCCCTCTGTAGCTTGCCGGCGATGAGGCCCTTGAAGCTTGTAGAACCCGCACGGACGCCATCGCCGGCAAGCCGGCGCCTACAAGATACGGTAAACTCCCGACATTGCTGTCTGGAGCTACTTATGCGCGAAGCGTTGAACCAAGGCCTGATCGACTTCCTCAAGGCCTCCCCCACCCCCTTTCATGCCACCGCCAGCCTGGTCCAGCGCCTGGAAGCGGCCGGTTACCAGCGTCTCGACGAACGCGAGACCTGGAGCACCGAAGCCAACGGTCGCTACTATGTCACCCGGAACGATTCTTCCATCGTCGCCATCAAGCTCGGTCGCGCCTCGCCACTGCTGGACGGCATCCGCATGGTCGGCGCCCACACCGACAGCCCGTGCCTGCGCGTCAAGCCGCAGCCCGAGTTGCAGCGCCAGGGCTTCTGGCAGCTGGGTGTCGAAGTCTACGGCGGCGCCCTGCTCGCCCCCTGGTTCGACCGCGACCTGTCCCTGGCCGGCCGTGTCACCTTCCGCCGCGACGGCAAGGTCGAAAGCCAGTTGATCGATTTCAAGGCCCCCATCGCGACCATTCCCAACCTGGCGATTCACCTCAACCGTGAAGCCAACCAGGGCTGGGCGATCAATGCCCAGAACGAGCTGCCGCCGATCCTCGCGCAATTCGCCGGCGATGAGCGGGTGGATTTCCGCGCCGTGCTCACCGAGCAACTGGCCCGCGAACACGGCCTCAACGCCGATGTGGTGCTCGACTACGAGCTGAGTTTCTACGACACCCAGGGCGCCGCCGTGATCGGCCTGAACGGCGACTTTATCGCCGGCGCCCGCCTGGACAACCTGCTGTCCTGCTACGCCGGCCTGCAAGCACTGCTTAGCGCCGACACCGAAGAAACCTGCGTGCTGGTCTGCAACGACCATGAAGAAGTCGGTTCCTGCTCGGCCTGCGGCGCCGACGGCCCGATGCTCGAACAGACCCTGCGCCGCCTGCTGCCGGAAGGCGACGAGTTCGTGCGGACGATCCAGAAGTCGCTGCTGGTCTCGGCCGACAATGCCCATGGCGTACACCCGAACTACGCCGACAAGCACGACGCGAACCATGGCCCGAAGCTCAATGCCGGCCCGGTGATCAAGGTCAACAGCAACCAGCGCTACGCCACCAACAGCGAAACCGCCGGTTTCTTCCGCCACCTGTGCATGGCCGAGGAAGTCCCGGTGCAAAGCTTCGTGGTCCGCAGCGACATGGGCTGCGGCTCGACCATCGGCCCGATCACCGCCAGCCACCTGGGCGTGCGCACCGTGGATATCGGCCTGCCGACCTTCGCCATGCACTCGATCCGTGAACTGGCGGGCAGCCATGACCTGGCGCACCTGGTCAAAGTGCTCGGCGCCTTCTTCGCCAGCCGCGAACTGCCATAAGGCCCTCAACACCGAACCTGTGGGAGCGGGCTTGCCCGCGAAGCTTTTGGCGGCCTCAAGGCCCTCTTCGCGGGCAAGCCCGCTCCCACAGAAGCTCGCCAACACAAAGTCGATCATTCTCACTGAACGCGGGAAGGATCAGCCTGTGTATTCACCGATACACATCAATACACATCCCGCCAAAGCGACCTAGACTCAAGGTATCCCCCTCGACAAGGCCGTCGCGATGATCAGCCCACTTGCGTTCCACTCGATGCTTATCCCGATCCTGGCAGGCATGCTGATGCTCGCCGTCGGCTTCAACTTCCGTGAGCGCAATGCCGGTCCCGTGCTGATCTGGCTCGGTATGCTGTGCATCCTCGGCACCGTGGTCTACAAGATCCTCGCCAAACTGGCTGAAGCTGAATAAATGCGCGACGCCTGAGGCTGGCGTACACTCGCTCGATCCGTATCCTGTATGGTTGACTGCCTAGTGTTCGCCCGCCTTCTCGCCCTGCCCGCCTGTCTGTTCATCTGCCTGCTGACGCTGATGCCGTTGGCCCCCGCCCAGGCGGTCGGCCTGCCAAGCCTGTTGGGCAGCGCCGAAAAAAACCAGGCGCAACCGACCGAGCCCCTGGCCCAGTCGCTGGACGAAGTGATCAAGAACCTGGAGAACGACCAGCAGCGCAGCAAGCTGCTGAGCGACCTGAAAAAACTCCGGGACAGCACCAGGAAGGCCCAGCCGGTCACCGAGGAAGGCGTCCTCGGCCTGATCGGCAGCACCTTGTCCAACCTTGAAAAACAGTTCACCGGCACTGACAGTCCGCTCAATCGCTGGTCGCAGGAGTTCGATCAGGCCCAGGAAGAAATGCTCGCGCTGATGCTTCCGGCCAGCGAGTGGCTACCGATCATTTTCGCCTTCGCGCTGATCCTGCTGCTCTGGAGTTTCCTCGCCTGGACCATGATCTGGCTCAGCCACCGGGTCCGCCTGCGCTTCGGCCTGACCGAGGAACTGCCCCAGCATCCGCGCACGGTCGACCTGCTGCGCTTTGCCCTGCGCAAGCTCGGCCCCTGGATGATCGCGCTGCTGATTACCGTGTACATGGGCTATGCCCTGCCATCGTCGCTGGGCAAGGACCTGGCGATGGTGCTCGCCTATGCGCTGGTGGTCGGCACCTGTTTCTCGGCGATCTGCGTGATCGCCTTCTCCGTGCTCGACGGACCGCACCGCCACCAGGCGCTGCACATCCTGCGGCGCCGGGCCTTTCGGCCACTTTGGCTGATCGGCAGTTTTGCCGCGTTCGGCGAAGCCCTGGGCGACCCGCGCCTGGTGGCCAGCCTCGGCAGCCACCTGGCCCATACCGCCGCGACTTTCGCCAACGTCATGGCGGCACTGTCCACCGGACTGTTCATCCTGCGTTTCCGCCGCCCCATCGCCCACCTGATCCGCAACCAGCCGCTGTCCCGACGCCTGACCCGGCGCGCCCTCAGCGATACCATCGAAATCCTCGGTACCTTCTGGTTCGTCCCGGCCCTGATCCTGGTGGCGATCTCGCTGTTCGCCACCTTTGTCTCCGCCGGCGATACCAGCACCGCCCTGCGCCAGTCGCTGATCTGCACCGTGCTGGTGGTGCTGTGCATGGTGATCAACGGCCTGGTCCGGCGCCATGCCCTCAAGCCGCAACGCGGGCACAAGCGCCACGCGCTGTATTCCGAGCGGTTGAAGAGTTTCTGCTACACCCTGGCGCATCTGTTCGTCTGGCTGGTCTTCATCGAACTGGGCCTGCGGGTCTGGGGCATGTCGCTGATCCGCTTTACCGAAGGCGAAGGCCACGAAGTCAGCGTCCGCCTGTTCAGCCTCGGTGGCACGCTGATTTTCGCCTGGCTGGTGTGGATCCTCAGCGACACCGCCGTGCATCATGCCCTGACCCGCTCGCGCAAGGGCCTGGCCAATGCGCGGGCGCAGACCATGATGCCGCTGATCCGCAACGTTCTGTTCGTGGCGATCTTCATCATCGCGCTGATCGTCGCCCTGGCGAACATGGGCATGAACGTCACGCCACTGCTGGCCGGTGCCGGCGTGATCGGCCTGGCGATCGGTTTTGGTGCGCAGTCACTGGTGGCGGACCTGATCACCGGGCTGTTCATCATCATCGAGGACTCCCTGGCCATCGACGACTATGTGGATGTCGGCGGCCACCTCGGCACCGTCGAGGGCCTGACCATCCGTACCGTGCGGCTGCGGGACATCGACGGCATCGTGCATACCATTCCGTTCAGCGAGATCAAGAGCATCAAGAACTACTCGCGGGAGTTCGGCTACGCGATCTTCCGGGTGGCGATCCCCTACAACATGCCCATCGACGACGCGATCAAGCTGATGCGCGATGTCGGCCAGAAGATGCGCACCGATCCGTTGCAGCGGCGCAATATCTGGTCGCCGCTGGAGATCCAGGGTGTCGAGAGCTTCGAGTCCGGCAGCGCGATCCTGCGGGCCCGGTTCAAGACCGCGCCGATCAAGCAGTGGGAAGTGTCACGGGCGTTCAACCTGTCGTTGAAACGCACCATGGACGAGGCCGGAATGGACCTGGCGACCCCGCGCCTGAGCGTGCAGGTGGTCACCGCCGGCGGCGGCCCGGAAAGCGAGGCGCCGGCGAAATCCTGAACCTCACCGGACTGTAGGAGCCGGCTTGCTGGCGATGGCGATTTTCCAGGCGACAGAGAGGTCGGTCATCAGATCGCATCGCCGGCAAGCCGGCTCCTACAAGGTCGTTGCCCTCTCCCAATGCCGGCCGTGGCCACTACACCACATCCACCCCGACATGAATCGCATCATGTCGCCAGAACTCCAGGTCGCAGTCGATCAGCCGTTCATGCTGGTCGTAGTTGACCCGGGCAATCCGCAGGCCCGGGCTGCCCACCGATACCCGCAACGCCGCGGCCGCCTCGACCTGCAATGAGGTCGGCACGATTTCGAAGCGCACCCGCCCGTAATGCAGGTCGTAGTGGCGCGCATACAGCTCGGTGATCGACTGGTTCAGATCGAACTCCAGGATGCCCGGAAAGTACTGCGGATTGAGGTAGTGCTCGACATACAGCACCAACCGCTCATCGATCCGTCGCGCCCGGCAGATCTGGATCACGCTGGACAACGCCGGCAACTGCAACCAGTCACACACCGCCGCCGAAGCCGGTTGCAGGCGCGCGGAGATCACCTGGGTGGAAGGTACCCGCCCCTGGGCACTGACCATCGCGTGAAAGTGGCTACGCTGCATAAGGTTGTAGGCCAATCGCGGCGGCGAAATAAACCAGCCCCGGCGTTCCTCGCGATAGATCAGCCCCTGGGCCTCCAGTTGCAGCAAGGCCTCGCGCACGGTGATCCGGGTGGTGCTGAACAACTCGCTGAGCTTGCGCTCGGCCGGAAGCTTGCTTCCCGGTGGCAACAGCCCGTGTTCGATCTGCTCATGGAGCGCCTGACCGATGGCTGTCACCGCTTTTGGTGCCTCTTCGCGCATCAACGTTACCTATCTGGACTAGTCCAGCACTGTTTGAGGGCAGAACCGCGCAGCATCGCGGTCTCCGGTTGTAGCGCTCAGCCTAGGCAATGCATATGACTGATATGTGACAAAGCGACGAAACGGTGCACATGCACGGCCGTTCCATAAGACTTATTCATTTAAATATCAGTAAGTTACAAATGGTCTACGCTTAATTCCGCGGTCATGAGCACTACCGGGAAAAAACCTTGCAGGACTGATGCCGACATCAAAGTGTCATCCTGCTGGCTTAAATTGGCTCAGGTATTGCTGACCTAGACCAAACGATCCACTGCACCACGTTATAAAAACCGTCATAGAAACTGTTGATAAAAAATCTCAGCGTTGAAAACGCCCAAAGGAGCTTCGGATGAAACAGCTTTTCCTGGCATCACTGTTAGGCTCGACCATTGCCCTGTGCACCTCCGCCATGGCCGCTGGCACCGATTTGAAAGACCTGGAAGCCGCCGCCAAGAAAGAAGGCGCCGTCAACAGCGTCGGTATGCCCGATGACTGGGCAAACTGGGCGGGCACCTGGAAAGACCTGAGCGACAAGTACGGCCTCAAGCACATCGACACCGACATGAGCTCGGCTCAGGAAATCGCCAAGTTCGATGCGGAGAAAGACAACGCCAGCGCCGACATCGGCGACGTCGGTGCCGCCTTCGGCCCGATCGCGGTGAAAAAGGGCGTGGCCCAGCCGTACAAGCCGAGCACCTGGGCCCAGGTCCCGGATTGGGCCAAGGACAAGGACGGTAACTGGGCGCTGGCCTACACCGGCACCATCGCCTTTATCGTCAACAAGAAGTTGCTGCACGGTTCCGAAGCACCGAAAAGCTGGGCTGACCTCAAGACCGGCAAGTACAAGGTCTCCATCGGTGACGTGAGCACCGCCGCCCAGGCCGCCAACGGCGTTCTGGCCGCTGCCCTGGCCAACGGTGGCGACGAGAAGAACATCCAGCCTGCGCTGCTGATGTTTGCCGAAATCGCCAAGCAGGGTCGCCTGTCGCTCGCCAACCCGACCATCGCCACCATGGAAAAAGGCGAAGTCGAAGTCGGCGTGGTCTGGGACTTCAACGGCCTGAGCTACAAGGCCAAGATGGCCAACCCGGATGACTACGTGGTGCTGATCCCGTCGGACGGCTCGGTGATTTCCGGCTACACCACCATCATCAACAAATACGCCAAGCACCCGAACGCCGCCAAGCTGACCCGCGAGTACATCTTCAGCGATGCCGGCCAGACCAACCTGGCGCGTGGCAACGCACGTCCGATCCGTGCCGAGCACCTGACCCTGCCGGACGACGTGAAAGCCAAGCTGCTGCCTAACGAGCAGTACAAGAAAGTCACGCCGATCAAGGACGCCGATGCTTGGGAGAAGACTTCCAAGGCGCTGCCGCAGAAGTGGCAGGAAGAAGTCATCATCAACATGCAATAACCCGACAGGCGTTGACCCGGGATTCACCCCGGGTCAACGCGGTCACTTGCAGGAGCTGGCTTGCCAGCGATGAGGCCCGAAAGAACGCTACAAGACTCAAGGGCCTCATCGCCGGCAAGCCGGCTCCCACATTGGATTCTGTTCGTTTCTGAAAATGGAGACCCGGCTTATGCAGCACAACGTTATCCTGGTCGTGCTCGATGGCCTGAACTACGAGGTCGCCCGGCACGCCATGGGCCATCTCCAGGCTTACGCAGGCGCAGGACGCGCGGCGCTGTACAAACTGGAATGCGAGTTGCCCTCGCTCTCAAGACCGCTCTACGAATGCATTCTTACCGGTGTGGCTCCGATCCGGAGCGGCATCGTGCACAACCACGTCTCGCGCCTGTCCAACCAGCGCAGCGTGTTCCATTACGCCCGCGACGCCGGCCTGAGCACCGCCGCAGCGGCCTATCACTGGGTCAGCGAACTGTACAATCGCTCGCCCTTCGTCGCAGCGCGTGACCGTCATACCCGCAATGAAAGCCTGCCGATCCAGCACGGGCATTTCTACTGGGTCGATCACTACCCCGACTCCCATCTGTTCGCCGATGCCGAAAGCCTGCGCCTGCAACACGCGCCGAACTTCCTGCTGGTGCATCCGATGAATATCGACGATGCCGGTCACAAGCACGGCCTCGATACCGCGCAATACCGCAACAGCGCGCGTTCGGCCGACATCATCCTGGCCGACTACCTGCAAGGCTGGCTCGACGCCGGTTACCAGGTACTGGTGACCGCCGACCACGGCATGAACAACGACCGTTCCCACAACGGCCTGCTGGCCGAGGAACGGGAAGTGCCGCTGTTCGTCCTCGGCGACGCCTTCAGTTTCGATCCCGACGCCACGCCCCTGCAGACCCAGATATGCGGCACGATCTGCGAACTGCTGGGCGTTCCCCATGACAAACCTGTATGCCGGGAGCTGTTGAAGTGAATTCACTCACCCGTGGCAAATGGCTCGCCGTGCTCTGCCTGGTGCCTTTTGCCCTGTTCTTTATCGTGTTCGAGATCGCGCCGCTGGTGTGGGTGCTGATCAACAGCCTGCAATCGGAAGACGACGGCTGGGGGCTGGCCAACTTCAGCAAGATCTTCAGTTCGAAGTTCTACCTGCAAGCGATCCAGTACAGCCTGGAAATCAGCTTCTGGTCGAGTGTGTTCGGCATGCTGATCGCGGTGCTCGGCGCCTACTCGCTACGCCGGGTCGACTCGCGCCTGCGGGATTTCGTCAACGCCTTCGCCAACATGACCAGCAACTTCGCCGGTGTGCCCCTGGCCTTCGCGTTCATCATCCTGCTGGGCTTCAACGGCACCATCACCATCATGCTGAAGCAGGCGGGAATCATCCAGGATTTCAACCTGTACTCGAAGACCGGCCTGATCATTCTCTACACCTACTTCCAGATTCCCCTGGGCGTGCTGCTGCTCTACCCGGCCTTCGACGCCCTGCGCGAAGACTGGCGCGAGTCCGCCGCGCTGCTCGGTGCCGACGGCTGGCAATTCTGGCGGCATATCGGCCTGCCGGTGCTGACCCCGGCGCTGCTGGGGACTTTCGTGATTCTGCTGGCCAATGCCCTCGGCGCCTACGCCACGGTGTACGCCCTGACCACCGGCAACTTCAACGTGTTGCCGATCCGTATCGCCGCCATGGTTTCCGGCGACATCAGCCTTGATCCGAACATGGCCAGTGCGCTGGCGGTGGTGCTGGTGGGCCTGATGACCTTCGTGACCGTGATCCATCAGTGGCTGTTGAAGAGGAGCTACCATGTCGCGCGCTGAACCCGGCTCCGCCGCCCTGTACCACCGCGTGGTGGTCTACCTGCTGTTCGTGATCCTGCTGCTGCCCCTGGCCGGTACCCTGGTCTATTCGATTGCCAGCAGTTGGTCGGCAACCATCCTGCCCAGCGGCTTCACCTTCAAGTGGTACCTGCAACTGTGGAGCGACCCGCGCTTCCTCAATGCCTTCGGCCAGTCGCTGATCGTCTGCGTCGGCTCGCTGGTGCTGTCGGTGGTGCTGATCCTGCCGCTGCTGTTCGTGGTGCACTACCACTTCCCCAGGCTCGATGCGCTGATGAACATCCTGATCCTGCTGCCCTTCGCGGTGCCACCGGTGGTGTCGTCGGTGGGGCTGTTGCAACTGTACGGCTCCGGGCCGTTCGCCATGGTCGGCACGCCGTGGATCCTGATCGGCTGCTACTTCACCGTGGCGTTGCCGTTCATGTACCGGGCCATCACCAACAACCTGCAGGCGATCAACCTGCGCGACCTGATGGACGCCGCCCACCTGCTCGGCGCCAGCACCTGGCAGGCGGCGTTCCTGGTGGTGCTGCCGAATCTGCGCAAGGGCCTGATGGTCGCGTTGCTGCTGTCGTTCTCCTTCCTGTTCGGCGAGTTCGTGTTCGCCAACATCCTGGTGGGCACCCGCTATGAAACCCTGCAGGTGTACCTGAACAACATGCGCAACAGCAGCGGTCACTTCACCAGTGCGCTGGTGATCTCCTATTTCCTTTTCGTGTTGGTACTGACCTGGGTCGCCAACCGTTTGAGCTCTTCACCAAAAGAGAAGGACAAAAGCCAATGAGCTTCATCAGTGTCCAGAACCTGAAGAAAACCTACGCCGGCACCACGGTGTTCAGCGATATCAATTGCGAAATCGCCAAGGGCGAGTTCGTCACCCTGCTCGGCCCGTCCGGTTGCGGCAAGTCCACGCTGCTGCGCTGCATCGCCGGCCTGACCCCGGTGGACGGCGGCAAGATCCTCCTCGACGGCCAGGACATCGTGCCGCTGAGCCCGCAGAAACGCGCGATCGGCATGGTGTTCCAGAGCTATGCGCTGTTCCCCAACATGACCGTGGAACAGAACGTCGCCTTCGGCCTGAAAATGCAGAAGGTCAACGCCGACGACAGCCACAAGCGCGTCATGGAAGCCCTCAAGCTGGTGGAACTGCACGACTTCGCCGCGCGCTACCCGCACCAGCTGTCCGGTGGGCAGTGCCAGCGCGTGGCCCTGGCCCGCTCGCTGGTGACCCGGCCGCGCCTGTTGCTGCTCGACGAACCGCTGTCGGCCCTCGATGCGCGGATTCGCAAGCACCTGCGCGAGCAGATCCGGGCGATCCAGCGCGAGTTGGGCCTGACCACCATATTCGTCACCCATGACCAGGAAGAAGCCCTGACCATGAGCGACCGGATCTTCCTGATGAACCAGGGCAAGATCGTCCAGAGCGGTGACGCCGAATCGCTCTACACCGCACCGGTGGACGTGTTTGCCGCCGGCTTTATCGGCAACTACAACCTGCTCGATGCCGATGCCGCCAGCCGCCTGCTGCAGCGTCCGATCAACGGTCGTATCGCCATCCGCCCGGAAGCCATCGAACTGAGTACCGACGGCGAGCTGGATGCGCTGATCCGCGGCCACAGCCTGCTGGGCAACGTCATCCGCTACCGGGTCGAGGCGCGGGGCGTGGAACTGGTGGTGGATGTGCTCAACCGCTCGGCCGCCGACCTGCACCCCGATGGTCGGCGCCTGGCATTGTCCATCGATCCGACGGCCCTCTGTGAGGTAGCCTGATGTTTTTGACGCGTTTGAAGAGTGTTCCTTTGACGAGAGTATCCCGCTGATGGCCCTGGCAATTTTTGATCTGGATGAGACCCTGATCCACGGTGACTGCGCGACGCTCTGGAGCGAGCAGATGGGCCGCCTGGGCTGGGTCGACCCGGAGTCGTTCATGCGCCGCAACAACGAACTGATGGCCGCCTACAGCAAGGGCGAACTGGCCATGGAGGACTTCATGCTGTTCAGCCTGGAGCCCATGGCCGGACGCACCCCGGAAGAAGTCGAGCACCTGGTCGAACCCTGGGTCGAAGACATCATCGAGCCGCTGATCTACAGCGATGCCTGCAAGGCGATTGCCGCCCATCGGGCGGCGGGTGACCGGATCCTGGTGATTTCCGCCTCCGGGACCCACCTGGTGAAACCGATTGCCGGACGCCTGGGCATAGACGAAGTGCTGGGCATCGAGCTGGAGGTCATGCACGGTGTCTACAGTGGCCATACCATCGGCACCCTGACCTACCGCGAAGGCAAGATCACCCGTCTGCTGGAGTGGCTGGACGCCGAAGAGGAAAACCTCGAGGGCGCGAGTTTCTATTCCGACTCACGCAACGATCTGCCGTTGCTGCTGAAGGTCGACCATCCCCATGCGGTCAATCCGGATCCGGTTCTGCGCGAGCAGGCGGAAAAGGCCGGCTGGCCGATTCATCACTGGGACTGACCGCTCTCCTGCAGGAGCCGGCTTGCCGGCGATGCAGAACTTGTGGGAGGGGGCTCGCCCCCGAAGCTTTCAGCGTCCTCACGGGCGTCATCGCCAGCACGCCGGCTCCTACGGTACGGTTTTTCTGATCGTCATGATCGTTCCCACGCTCCGCGTGGGAACGATCATGACGGGTCCTTCAGCGCCTTTCAGTTCACCTGTCCATCACACCAGCGTTTCGTCGACCACCAGCACCAGCTTTCCCGCCACCTGGTTGCCGGCCAGCTCGGTGAACGCCACCTCGGCATCGCGGATCGGGAACACCTTGGCCAACTGCGGGCTCAGGCGCTTCTCGGCGAACAGCGGCCAGACGTGCTGATGCAGGTCACCGAGCAGATCCGCCTTGAATTGCCCGTCGCGACTGCGCAAGGTCGAACCCAGCAACTGGATGCGCTTGGCGAGGATCTTCGCCAGGTCCAGCCGGGTTTCGCGCCCGCCCATCAGGCCGATCAGCAGCCACCGCCCGTCGGCTGACAAAAGTTTCACATTAAGCTCGGCGTAGTTCGCCCCCACCGGATCGAGGATCACATCAAAGGGAGCGAAGTCGCTCAACCCCTCGATATCGTCGCCGCGTATCACCCCACCCTGGGCGCCCAGCGCCTCGCAATAGGCCAGTCGTTCCGCCGAACCGACGCTTACCCAGCAAGGGTTGCCGAACGCCTTGCACAGCTGGATGGCGGCCGAACCGACGCCACTGGCACCGGCATGCAACAGCACTTTTTCACCCGGCTTGAGCCCGGCCAGTTGGAACAGATTCAACCATGCCGTGGCGTAGACCTCAGGCAACGCGGCCGCCTCGACCAGACTCAGGCCCTCCGGCACCGGCAGCACATGACGCCCATCGACCACCACTTCCTCGGCCATGCCGCCACCGGCCAGCAGCGCGCACACACGGTCGCCGACCTGCCAGGCAGACCCCGGCCCCACTTCGCTGATCACCCCGGAGCACTCCAGGCCCAGCACCTCGCTGGCCCCTGGTGGTGGCGGATAGAGACCAGCCTTTTGCAACAGATCGGCGCGATTGAGCCCCGCCGCCGCGACTCGAATCCGCACCTGTCCGACATCACACGCCGGACTTGGCGCCTCAACCCACTCCACTTGACCTTCAACGCCTTGCAATGCTTTCACAGTGCCTCCATAGTGAGTCTGGACTGAGCCCGGAGCTGTAGCACCGGGCTTTTTGCATTATGCGACCGGTCCGAGGGTCGTACGAAAACCTGCCAACGCAGTTTTGGTACGCAGTCCCGCGGAACCGGCGACTTTAAAGACGGCCTAATATGCGTGATCAATTGTCCCCGCGTCGACTCAGCATGAAGCATTTGTTCCCCAGCACCGCACTTGCCCTTTTCATTGGCCTTGGCGTTTCCACGTTCTCGGCCAATACGTTCGCAGCCAATAGCTGGGACAATCTTCAGCCCGACCGTGACGAGGTGATTGCCAGCCTGAACGTCGTCGAGTTGCTCAAGCGTCATCACTACAGCAAGCCGCCGCTCGACGACGCGCGCTCGGTGATCATCTATGACAGCTACCTCAAGCTGCTCGATCCATCGCGCAGTTACTTCCTCGCCAGCGACATCAGCGAATTCGACAAATGGAAAACCCAGTTTGACGACTTCCTCAAGAGCGGCGACCTGAATGCCGGCTTCACCATCTACAAGCGCTACCTGGACCGGGTCAAGGCCCGCCTGGACTTCGCCCTCGCCGAGTTGAACAAGGGCGTGGACAAGATGGACTTCACCACCAAGGAGACCTTGCTGATCGATCGCAAGGACGCTCCATGGCTCAAGAGCACCGCCGAGCTCGACGACCTGTGGCGCAAACGCGTCAAGGACGAAGTGCTGCGCCTGAAGATCGCCGGCAAGGATCCCAAGGCGATCCAGGAACTGTTGGTCAAGCGCTACAAGAACCAGCTGGCACGCCTGGACCAGACCCGGGCCGAAGATATCTTCCAGGCCTACATCAACACCTTTGCGATGTCCTACGACCCGCACACCAACTATCTGTCACCTGACAGCGCGGAAAACTTCGACATCAACATGAGCCTGTCCCTCGAAGGGATCGGTGCCGTGCTGCAAAGCGACAACGACCAGGTCAAGGTCGTGCGCCTGGTGCCGTCGGGCCCGGCGGACAAGACCAAGCAGGTCGCCCCGGCCGACAAGATCATCGGTGTCGCCCAGGGCGACAAGGAAATGGTCGACGTGGTCGGCTGGCGCCTGGACGAAGTGGTCAAGCTGATCCGTGGCCCGAAAGGCTCCGTGGTCCGCCTGGAAGTGATTCCGGCGAGCAACGCGCCGAACGACCAGACCAGCAAGATCGTCTCCATCACCCGCGAGTCGGTGAAGCTGGAAGACCAGGCCGCGAACAAGTCGATCCTGCACCTCAAGCAGGATGGCAAGGACTACAAGCTCGGCGTCATCGACATCCCGGCGTTCTACCTGGACTTCAAGGCCTTCCGTGCCGGCGATCCGGACTACAAGAGCACCACCCGCGACGTCAAGAAACTGCTGGGCGAGTTGCAGAAGGAAGGCGTCGACGGCGTGGTCATCGACCTGCGCAACAACGGCGGCGGTTCCCTGCAGGAAGCCACCGAGCTGACCAGCCTGTTTATCGACAAGGGCCCGACCGTGCTGGTACGTAACGCCGACGGCAAGGTCGACGTGCTTGAAGACGAAAACCCCGGCGCCTTCTACAAAGGCCCGATGGCGTTGCTGGTCAACCGCCTGTCCGCCTCGGCCTCGGAGATTTTCGCCGGCGCCATGCAGGACTATCACCGCGCGCTGATCATCGGCGGCCAGACCTTCGGCAAAGGCACCGTGCAGACCATCCAGCCGCTGAACCATGGCGAGCTGAAACTGACCCTGGCCAAGTTCTACCGGGTTTCCGGGCAGAGCACCCAGCACCAGGGCGTGCTGCCTGACGTGGATTTCCCGTCGATCATCGACACCAAGGAAATCGGCGAAAGCGCACTGCCGGAAGCCATGCCGTGGGACACCATTCGCCCGTCGATCAAGCCGGCGGTAGATCCGTTCAAGCCGTTCCTGGCGCAGCTCAAGTCTGACCATGATGCCCGTGCGTCGAAGGATGCCGAGTTCATCTTCATTCGCGACAAGCTGGCCCTGGCCGAGAAGCTGATGAAGGAAAAGACCGTGAGCCTGAACGAGGCCGACCGTCGCGCCCAGCGCGCCGACATCGATGCCAAGCAACTGGCCATGGAGAACGCCCGGCGCAAGGCCAAAGGCGAAGACGCCCTCAAGGAACTGAAGAAAGAGGACGAAGACGCCCTGCCGCCTGATCCAGACAAGAAAACCAAGCCGGAAGACGACGCCTACCTGAGCGAAACCGGGCGGATCCTGCTGGATTATCTGCGCCTGAACACCGCGGTGGCCAAGCACTGATAGATAATGGCAATTTAATGTGATCGCTCTTCGGAGCGTCATCAAACAGTCATCATTCTGTCGTGAAATAAGGACTGGATGCGGCTCTTGGATCAAGAGTCTCTTCCGGTCCTTTTTTATCATCAGAGACTGCCATGACCATGACCGAACAGCTGAACGCCTTGAGTTCAATCCTGGCTCAGAGTGGTCTACACAGTCTGTTCCAGCCGATCATTTCGCTCTCCGAAAGACGCATCGTCGGTTATGAAGCCCTCAGCCGCGGGCCCTCCAACAGCCCCCTGCACTCGCCCATCAGCCTGTTCGCCGTGGCTCGCCAGGCCGGACGCCTGAGCGAACTGGAAATGGCCTGCCGGCTCAGCGCCTGCCGCCGCTTCAGCGAGCAGAAACTGCCGGGCAAGCTGTTCCTCAACGTTTCCCCCGAATCCCTGCTGGAGCCGACCCACCAACCGGGCCGGACCCTCGCGTTGCTCCAGGACTTCGGCATCGACCCCAGCAACGTGGTCATCGAGCTCACCGAGCAAACGCCGACCGACGATTTCCAGTTGCTGCATAACGCCCTGCATCACTACCGCGCCATGGGTTTCTCGATCGCCCTGGATGACCTCGGCGCCGGCTATTCCAGCCTGCGCCTGTGGTCGGAGCTGCGTCCGGACTACGTGAAGATCGACCGGCACTTCATCGATGGCATCCATCAGGACGGCCTCAAGCGCGAATTCGTCGGTTCCATCCTGCAGATCGCCAAGGCCTCGCGGGCCCAGGTGATCGCCGAAGGCATCGAGTTGCCGGAAGAACTGGCGGTGCTCACCGAGATGGGCGTCGACCTGGTTCAGGGCTACCTGCTCTGCCGCCCCCAGGAACAGCCACCGCAGGACGCCCGCGCGCTGCTGCCGAAGCTGGAAAACATCTCCATCGCCCTGAGCGAGGAAGCCAGTGACCTCAGCGCGCTGCTTATCGAACAACCGGCAGTGACCCAGAACACCCCTACGGCAACCGTGCTGGAAGCCTTCCGGCGCCAGGCCAACCTCAACTCCCTGGCGGTACTGGACGAACAGGAGCGGCCCTGCGGCATCGTGCACCGCCACTCGCTGTCGGATGCCCTGCTCAAGCCGTTCGCCACCGATCTGTTCGCCCGCAAGCCCATCAGCCGGCTGATGAGCGATGACTTCCTCGCGGTGGAACTGAGCCAGTCGCTGCAACAGGTCAGCCGACTGCTGACCAGCCGCGCCCGGCAACGCATCGAAGAAGACTTCATCATCACCCACAATGGCTGCTACCTGGGCCTGGGACGGGTGATCGACGTGCTCAAACTGATCACCGAGTTGAAGATCCAGCAAGCCCGCTACGCCAACCCGCTGACCTTGCTGCCCGGCAACGTGCCGATCCAGCAGTGCCTGACGCGCCTGTTGCAGCAACAGCGCGAATCGGTGATCTGCTACGTGGACATCGACAGTTTCAAGCCCTTCAACGATATCTACGGCTACGGCCGCGGCGATGAAGTGTTGTTGTGCCTGGCACAATGCCTGAATGATCGGGTCGATCCGAGCCGGGACTTCGTCGGCCATATCGGCGGTGACGATTTCCTGCTGGTGTTGGGGTCGGAGGATTGGCGCAAGCGCCTGAATCAACTGCTGGAGGACTTCCAGAACCAGTGCCGGCGTTTCTATCGCGCCGAACACCTGGAGGCGGGCTGCTTTATCGCCTCGAACCGCCAGGGCCAGCGGCAGGAGTTTGCGCTGCTGTCGCTGTCGATCGGGGTGGTACATCTGCAACCGCAGTCCTGCGGACTGCTGGATGCCAGCCAGTTGGCGGAACTCGCCTCCCAGGCCAAGCACCACGCCAAGAATGTCCCGGGCTACAGCATTCATGTGATCGACAGCGAGACAATCATCAGCGCGACGGCTGACTGCGCCCTGCCCGAAGCGGACGCCGCGCCAGCCCGGGCCAGGCCCTAGTCGCCGAGGCCAATGTGGAAGCTGGCTTGCCAGCGATGAGACCCTTGAGCCATGGGTCGCTTATCCGGCCGCCATCGCCGGCAAGCCGGCTCCCACAAGGTTATGCAGTGTTTTCAGGCCCCATTCCAGCACCGAAGCCTCTCAGGCCTCGGCGGATTCGGGGTAATCGTACTCGAACACCCGCACCACTTCCGAAGCATGCCAGGACGCCGCCGCCACGCCGTCGGATGGGCCGGAAAAACGTCCCAACCGCTCGACACACTCGAAGAAACCGGTACGCGGCAGGCGACTGGCGCCCTGGCTGATCACCAATGAGCTGCGCAGCGGCTGTTCGGCTTTCGCATCGAGTGCCGCCAGGTGCTCCAGGGCTGCTGTCAGGGTCTGCATCGCCGGGCTCGGCAGTTGCAGGCGTTCGAGCAGCGCGCGATAGGTCAGCAAATGGCGCTGACGACGGGCCTGGTCGAGCTCGCCGAGCAAGCCATCCCAGTGCTGACGACTGATCCGCACGCTCACGATGCATCCCTCCAGCCGGCCACACCCAGCTCCCAGGCCAGGCTGCGGCGAATCGCGGCATCCGGCTCGCGCTCACCGCTTTCGATCAGCCCCAGATACGAAGGGCTGATACCGACGGTCCGGGCCAGGCTTTCAATGGCCAGCCCCTTGGCTTCGCGCAGGCTGCGCAACTGCTCGAACGCCGGCAATGCCGGGGCCGCTGCGACAGAGGTATCAGAGGGTTCTGGAGAGGGTTGTCGGCTGCGCAAACCGGCAGCTTCAAGCAAGGCCTGGTACTGAGCCCAGGGGAGAACCGCATACTCCGGTTCGCCTTCACGTGTAATTATTTGAAGATCCATTACCACACCCCGTAGGACGATTACACATAGCGAGTCAGCGCTTTCCCTGTAGCTTAATATTAACAGCCGCCAGGGTCGCTAGTGTGCTTGTTCTTCGAACAACAGGATTTGGGTCAATTCTTTTCGTTGTGCTCGAGCTGCAGTTGCTCCGGTGTGTCCGGCAGGCGCTCGACGACCTGCAGTTGCTCCGGCACCTGGCGCTCGCGCCAGGCTCGAAAGGCGTTCAGTTCCTGGTCCAGGGTATTCATCACCCAGGCCAGCACCGCAATATCGTCGAGCATGCCGAACACCGGGATGAAATCCGGGATCGCGTCGATCGGACTGAGAAAATACATCAGGCCCGCCACGACGATGATCATCGACTTGGCACTGATCGCCCGGTACTCACCCCGCCAATACGCCAGACACAGCACCTGTAGCAGTTTCAGGTCCTCCCTGAGCTTGCCCAACCGCCCACCTTGCCGGGCACTTTTGCTCGCCACCGCGAACAACAGCGTCGGCAAACGGCCACGAACCAGCAAGCGTTGAGCCAATGGCAGGAAGCGCGCGAAATTCCAGGGTGCTTTCATCATCACTCCAGCAGGCAGACGCACAAGGTTATCCACACAAATTGTGGATAACCTTGTGAACAGAGCCACTTTTTACAGCTGAGAGCCCCGTCATACAAGGGCCCGGCTCAGATCGGGCGTTTTTTACTCACTAAAAAAAACCCATAATTTCATTGACTTGACGCCAGTCTAAGACTAGGTCGATTAGCTCAATGTTAAGACTACGCTGACCAGTCTGCGTTCGATTTCTTACAGCTTATCAAGACGCAGAAACGACAACGCCCCGTCAGACGGGGCGTTGTCACCAGCACGATCAGATTACTTGGCGGCTTCGTCGGCCTTGGCCGGATCCTTGATCGCCAGCAGTTCCAGGTCGAATACCAGCACCGAATTGGCTGGAATCGCCGGGCTCGGGCTCTGTGCGCCGTAAGCCAGGTCTGCCGGGATGTACAGCTTGTACTTCTCGCCAACGTGCATCAGTTGCAGGCCTTCGACCCAACCCGGAATCACGCCGCTTACCGGCAGGTCGATCGGGCTGCCGCGATCCACGGAGCTGTCGAAGGTGGTGCCGTTGGTCAGCTTGCCGGTGTAGTGAACAGTCACTACGTCGGTAGGCTTGGGCTGAGGACCGTCAGCCTTCTTGACGACTTCATACTGCAGGCCGGAAGCGGTGGTCACGACACCTGCCTTCTTGCCGTTTTCCTCGAGGAATTTCTTGCCGGCGGCTGCCGACTCTTCGCTCAGCTTGGCCATGCGCTCTTCGGCACGTTTCTGCAGGGCGGCAAAGGCTTCGACCAGTTCGTCGTCTTTCAGCTTCTGCTCTTTCTTGCCGATGGCATCTTCGATGCCCTGGGCAACAGCCTTGGAATCCAGATCATCCATGCCTTCCTGAGCCAGGCTCTTGCCCATGTTCAGGCCGATACCATAGGAAGCTTTTTGCGCCGGGGTTTTCAGCTCTACGCTGGAATGCGAGTCGCAGCCCGCAAGTACCAGGCTTACCAGGGCAACCGCCGCCGCCAACCGATGCTGTTTCATGCTATTTCCTTGTTCATGCGCCTAAAGGGCAATCGAGTAAAGCCGCGAGCTTATCAGGCGGCCACGACCAATGGCTACGGGGATGAGAGGGGTAAAGCGCCAATAAGTTCAGTCATTCCGGGCATTTTACAAAGCCCTGACGTTCAGTTTACGTACGGCTCCGGGCCCCTCCCCCGACAAGGGGCCAGCATAGACGGCCATCACGGCCACTTGCTGCATGGCAACAGCTCAGGCATAAGAGCATGACAACTCGACAAGGATCGTTATCTTGCGCATATTTTACCGTGTGTTACTCGCTCTGATACTCCTGCTTGGCCTAGGCCTCGCGGTGGTCCTGTACTACATCGCCAATCCGAAATTGCCGACATACGTGCCTGCGGAACAGGTGCGTTACCTGGAGCAATGGAGCCCGGCCGACCGCCAGACCTTCTACTACACCCCCCAGGGTACCCAGGTGAAAGGCCTGCGCTATGAATGGTTCACCGCCCTGGAATTGCCTTTCTCCGAGCAACGCTTCGCCGCCCCGGAGTACCTCGCACGTTTCGGCTTCCTGGTGGACCCCAGGCAACAGGCCACGGCGGACAATCCCGGCAACCTGCCGGTAGGTTTCACCCGTCACCAGAATCCAGGTAGCGACGCCCGCTACCTGGACATCACTTGCGCCGCCTGCCACACCGGCGAGCTGCGCTACAAAGGACAGGCGCTGCGGATCGACGGTGGCGCGGCCCAGCATGTGCTGCCCTCGAGCGTGCCGACGGTACGCGGCGGCAGCTTTGGCCAGGCGCTGGTCGCTAGCCTCGCCGCCACCTATTACAACCCCTGGAAGTTCAAGCGATTCGCCCGACAGGTCCTCGGCGACGAATACGAAGCCCGGCACGACGAACTGCAGGCCGCCGTCAAACAGTCCCTGGATACCTTCCTGCACGTCGCCTGGAACGATACCCATCGCGGCCTGTATCCGACCCTGGAAGGCCCGGGACGCACGGATGCTTTCGGCCGGATCGCCAATGCCAGCTTCGGTGATGCGATCTCCGACAAGAACTACCGGGTGGCCAATGCTCCCGTGGACTACCCGCAACTCTGGGATATCTGGACCTTCGACTGGGTCCAGTGGACCGCCTCGGCCCAGCAACCCATGGCGCGCAATATCGGCGAGGCCCTGGGCGTCGGCGCCACCCTGAACTTCTTCGATGCCGATGGCCAGCCGCTCCAGGGCGATGCCCGTTATCCCTCCAGCGTGCGGGTGCGCGACCTGCACAAGATCGAGGAAACCCTGCAACGCCTGAAACCGCCGACCTGGCCCGAGGACCTGTTCGGCAAGGTCGACCTCACCCGCGCCGCCCAGGGTCGTACGCTGTTCGCCGAGAACTGCGCCGGCTGCCACGTGCCGTCGATCAGCGAGGAAAACGGCCGGCCGGTGCAGCACCTGAAAACGATTCCGGTCGCGGCGATCGGCACCGATCCGAACACCGCCAACAATATCGCCGACCAGCGTTATGACCTCAGTGCGCTGCAATGGGATCCGGCTGAGCTGGCAAAACTGCCAGTGCAACTGCACCCCAAGCCGGACCAGCCACTGGATATGAGCCAACTGTCGGTCGCCAAGGGCCTGGCCTACGTCACCGCCTTTGTCGAGGAGCGCGCCTACCGCGATGCCAAGGTCAGCCCCGCCGAGCGTGCCCAACTGGACGGTTTCGGCCTGCCCATCGGCGTACTCGAACAGCGGGCCTACAAGGCGCGCCCGCTGGCGGGCGTCTGGGCCACGCCGCCCTACCTGCACAACGGCTCGGTGCCGAGCCTCTATCAACTGCTTTCCCCCCAGGATGAGCGCGCCACCACCTTCTACAGAGGCACCTTCGAATACGATCCCCGCCACCTGGGCTATCGCCAGAAAGCCTTCGAGAACGGCTTCCTGTTCGATACCCGGATCAGCGGCAACCACAACAGCGGCCACGAATTCCGGGCCGGCAAGCGCGGCAACGGAGTCATCGGCCGCCTGCTGCAACCGCAAGAGCGCTGGGCCCTGCTCGAATACCTGAAGGTGCTGGGCGGACCGCTGGAGCAGCAACTGCCATGAGCCCACAACCCCACGATCACGCGAAAAGGATGTACCCATGTTGAAGCGACTCTGGCTGCGCCTCGGCGCCTTTCTCGGCAAGAGCCTGCTGGTGCTGGTCGGTCTCGGCCTGCTCGGCTGGGGACTGTCGACCGGCTGGTATGCCTGGCGCCACAGCGGCCCGGTGTCGGCGGAGGAACAGGTCCCGCCCGGTGAGTCGGCGATGACCCAGGACATCATCCAGACCGCCGTGCGCATCGTCGACCAGCACCGCGAAGGCACACGCTTTCTGCGTGACGCCCATGCCAAGGCCCACGGCTGCGTGAAGGCCGAAGTCCAGGTACTCGATGGCCTGGGTAGCGATCTGCGCCAGGGGGTGTTCACCGAGCCGGGCAAGACCTGGCAGGCATTGATCCGCCTGTCCAATGGCAACGCCTACCCGCAGTTCGACAGCATCCGAGATGCCCGCGGCATGGCGATCAAATTGATGGATGTCCCCGGCAAGCAGTTGCTGGCGGGACAACAGGGCCGTCACGAGCAGGATTTCGTGATGTTCAGTCACCCGAACTTTTTTGTCAGCGACGTCGCCGAATACCAGCAGAACATCGGCGCCCAGGCCGACGGCAAGAAGGTCCTGGCGTTTTTCCCGAGCTGGAATCCCACCGGCTGGCAGATCCGCCATCTGTTCATTGCCCTGGCAACCCTGGCGCCGGCGCCGAAAAGCCCGACCCGGACGACCTACTTTTCCGTATCGCCGTACAAGTTCGGCAGCGCCAATGCCAAGTTCCGAGTGGCTCCCGACCCGCAGAGCTGCCCGGAATACGAATTGCCGAAGCAGAACGAGGACCTGCCCAACTTCCTGCGCAGCGCCCTGGTCCAGCAGTTATCCACAGACCGCGTACCGGCCTGCTTCGTCTTGCAGATCCAGCGCCAGAACGCCAACAAGTACATGCCGATCGAAGACACCAGCATCGAATGGAAGGAAAGCGATGCACCGTACGAGACCGTGGCGCGCGTGCGCATCCCGGCCCAGGACTTCGATACGCTGGAACAGAATATCGCCTGTGACAATCAGTCGTTCAGTCCGTGGCACGGCCTGGAGGCCCATCGGCCGGTTGGCGGGATCAACCGCTTGCGCAAGGCGGTGTATGACGCGGTCAGCGATTACCGGCATAGCCGCAACGCCGAGCAATAAGAGCAGCCGCACGCCCCTTGTGGCGAGCGGGCTCACCCGATGCGTCTAAAAAACCACAGGCACAAAAAAGCCCGCACAAGGCGGGCTTTCCGTGATGTCCTGGCGTTCAGTGGTCCAGGACATCGAATATGGCGCAGCGGACGGGACTCGAACCCGCGACCCCCGGCGTGACAGGCCGGTATTCTAACCGACTGAACTACCGCTGCGCGTAACACTGATATCGAATGGTGGGTGATGACGGGATCGAACCGCCGACCCTCTGCTTGTAAGGCAGATGCTCTCCCGGCTGAGCTAATCACCCTTCGCTTTCGGTGTGGGTGCATTATGCCACAAAAAATCCATAACGCACTGATTTAAATAATCTTTTTTTAAATCCAGGATTTTTTGCAAACAGCAGACAGCAAAAAGCCCGCACAAGGCGGGCTTTCCGTGATGTCCTGGCGTTCAGTGGTCCAGAACATCGAATATGGCGCAGCGGACGGGACTCGAACCCGCGACCCCCGGCGTGACAGGCCGGTATTCTAACCGACTGAACTACCGCTGCGCGTAACACTGTTGACGAATGGTGGGTGATGACGGGATCGAACCGCCGACCCTCTGCTTGTAAGGCAGATGCTCTCCCGGCTGAGCTAATCACCCTTCGCTTTCGGTGTGGCGCGCATTCTACGGAGCACTCCACACTCTGGCAAGCACTTTCTTTAATATTTTTCTCAGGCCTTCCAAAGACTTAGCAGAGGGTTGGCCTATCGGGCCACGAAGAGAATAATGCCCTCCTTTGTATAAAGGAGAGATTCACCCCATGTGGTTCAAAAACCTGCTTATCTATCGCCTGACCCAAGATCTGCCTTTTGATGCCGAGGCGTTGGAAACCGCACTGGCGACCAAACCGGCCCGCCCCTGTGCAAGCCAGGAGTTGACCACCTATGGCTTCGTCGCTCCGTTCGGCAAGGGTGAAGACGCCCCGCTGGTCCACGTCAGCGGCGACTTCCTGCTGGTCGCAGCACGCAAGGAAGAGCGCATCCTGCCCGGCAGCGTGGTGCGTGACGCACTGAAGGAAAAGGTCGAGGAGATCGAGGCCGAGCAAATGCGCAAGGTCTACAAGAAGGAACGCGATCAACTCAAGGATGAAATCATCCAGGCGTTCCTGCCCCGTGCCTTTATCCGTCGCTCGGCGACCTTTGCCGCGATCGCGCCGAAACAGGGCCTGATCCTGGTCAACTCGGCCAGCCCGAAACGCGCCGAAGACCTGCTGTCGACCCTGCGTGAAGTACTCGGCACCCTGCCGGTTCGTCCGCTGACCGTGAAGACCGCGCCGACCGCGGTGATGACCGACTGGGTCAAGACCCTGAAAGCCGCCGAGCACTTCTTTGTCCTCGACGAGTGCGAACTGCGCGACACCCAGGAAGATGGCGGCATCGTCCGCTGCAAGCGCCAGGACCTGACCGGCGAGGAAATCCAGCTGCACCTGAGCACCGGCAAGATGGTCACCCAGCTGGCATTGGCCTGGCAGGACAAGCTGTCCTTCGTGCTCGATGACAAGATGGTGGTCAAGCGCCTGAAGTTCGAAGACCTGCTGCAGGACCAGGCGGAACAGGACGGTGGCGAAGAAGCCCTGGGCCAGCTGGACGCCAGCTTCACCCTGATGATGCTGACCTTCGGCGAGTTCCTGCCTGAGTTGTTCGACGCCCTGGGTGGCGAGGAAATTCCGCAGGGCATCTGATGCCGGACGCGGGCCCTGTGCAGGAGCCGACTTGCCGGCGATAGCGTCCGCCTCATCGCTGGTAAGCCAGCTACAAGGGCCATGTCGGGCACGGAACGGGCGTACGACATCCATTCCCTGTGGGAGCCGGCTTGCTGGCGATAGCGTCCGCACAGCCACCACAAGGCTCAAGGGCCTCATCGCTGCGAGGCGGCGTCCCGACAAGCCGGCTCCTGCAAGGGGCCGGGTCAAGATGACGAACTCAAATAACAAGGAAATCCCATGCGCGCACTGGCCGCACTCAGCCGCTTTGTCGGTAACACCTTCGCCTACTGGGTGCTGATTTTCGCCGTGCTGGCGTTTCTGCAACCTGCCTGGTTCATCAGCCTGAAAGTCGCCATCGTGCCCCTGCTCGGCCTGGTGATGTTCGGCATGGGCCTGACCCTCAAACTCGAAGACTTCGCCGAAGTCGCCCGCCATCCCTGGCGCGTGGCCCTTGGCGTGGTCGCCCATTTCATTATCATGCCGGGCGTCGCCTGGCTGCTCTGCCGAGCCTTCCAACTGCCGGCGGAAATTGCTGTCGGGGTAATCCTGGTCGGTTGCTGCCCGAGCGGCACTTCGTCCAATGTGATGACCTGGCTGGCCCGTGGCGACCTGGCGCTGTCGGTGGCGATTGCCGCGGTCACCACCCTGCTCGCCCCGTTGCTGACCCCGGCGCTGATCTGGCTGCTGGCCTCGGCCTGGTTGCCGGTGTCGTTCATGGAGCTGTTCTGGTCGATCCTGCAAGTGGTGCTGCTACCCATCGTGCTCGGCGTGGTTGCCCAACGCCTGCTGGGGGAACGGGTACGCCATGCGGTGGAAGTCCTGCCGCTGATCTCGGTGGTGAGCATCGTGATCATCGTCACCGCAGTGGTCGCCGCCAGCCAGGCGAAGATCGCCGAGTCGGGACTGCTGATCATGGCCGTGGTCATGCTGCATAACAGCTTCGGTTATCTGCTCGGTTATTTCACCGGCCGCCTGTTCAAGCTGCCGCTGGCCCAGCGCAAGTCGCTGGCCCTGGAAGTCGGCATGCAGAACTCCGGGCTGGGCGCCGCCCTGGCCAGCGCGCACTTCTCGCCATTGGCGGCGGTGCCCAGCGCGCTGTTCAGTGTCTGGCACAATATTTCCGGGGCCCTGCTCTCGACCTGGTTCCGCCGGATGAGTGACAGGCAGGACCGCGAACTGGCCGCCCAGGGCACGGCCGACTGAGTGACAGCTTGATCCCCAGGTTGAGAATGGGCAATATAGTGCGCAACGCAGGGACGACCTTGCGGCTCGATCGAGTTATCAATCTGGGGACGACCCCGTCAATCGATGGAGGTCATCATGTCCTGGATCATTCTGTTTTTCGCCGGTCTGTTTGAAGTCGGTTGGGCCGTCGGCCTGAAATACACCGATGGCTTCAGCCGCCCGCTGCCCACCGCCCTGACCGTTGCCGCCATGGCCATCAGCCTCGGCCTGCTGGGCCTTGCCATGAAGGAATTGCCGCTGGGGACCGCCTACGCGATCTGGACCGGTGTCGGCGCGGTGGGCACGGTGATCGCCGGCATCATCCTGTTCGGCGAGTCCATGGCCCTGTTCCGGCTGGCGAGCGTGGCGCTGATCATTGCCGGGCTGATCGGCCTGAAGGTTTCGGCGGCCTGACACTCTGCCTGCCCCAACACAATCCCCTGTAGGAGCCGGCTTGCCGGCGATGAGGCCAGTAAGCCTTGCATCGCCTGATCGGACGCCATCGCCGGCAAGCCAGCTCCTACAAGGGCCGTGTCCAACCATAAGTGATGGTTGAACACGCAACCCTCTACCGATGCTCCATCCCCCGCAACTGCAGCACCTGCTCGCGCAATTGCGCCGGCACCGCCACCTCGGCCGCCACCGCCGGCCCCGCCACCAATGTCACCCGTGACCAGAGGCGACGGAACAGGCCCTTCTGCGGATCGCGGCTGAAGAAACTGCCCCACAAGCCTTGCAGCGCCAGGGGAATTACCGGCACCGGGGTTTCCTCCAGCACGCGGGTCATGCCGCCCTTGAATTCGTTGACCTCGCCATCGGTGGTCAACTTGCCCTCGGGAAAAATGCACACCAGCTCGCCATCTTTCAGATACTCGGCGATTTTCCGGAACGCACGCTCGTAGATTTCCGCGTCTTCGCTGCGCCCGGCAATCGGAATGGCACCGGCGGTACGGAAGATGAAGTTGAGCACCGGTAACTTGTAGATCTTGTAGTACATCACGAAGCGGATCGGCCGGCGCACCGCGCCACCGATCAGTAGCGCATCGACGAACGACACGTGATTGCACACCAGCAACGCCGGTCCCTCATCGGGGATCAGCTCGAGGTTTTTGTGCTCGACCCGGTACATGGAATGGCTGAGCAGCCAGATCATGAAACGCATGCTGAATTCGGGGACGATCTTGAAGATGTAGGCATTGACCGCGATGTTCATCAGCGACACCACCAGGAACAACTCCGGGATCGACAGCTTCGCCACACTCAGCAAGAGGATCGAGACGATCGCCGAAACCACCATGAACAACGCATTGAGAATGTTGTTCGCGGCGATCACCCGGGCCCGCTCGTTCTCGGCGGTGCGCGACTGGATCAAGGCATACAGCGGCACGATATAGAAACCGCCGAAGACACCCAGGCCGAGGATATCGATCAACACCCACCAGGCTTCATGATGGCCGAGCACATTCAGCCAGTCATTGGCCTGGATGTTCTGCGGCAGGTTGCCCGAATGCCACCACAACAGCAGGCCGAACAGCGTCAGGCCAAAGGAGCCGAAAGGCACCAGGCCGATTTCCACCTTGCGCCCGGACAGACGCTCGCAGAGCATCGAACCGACCGCGATGCCCACCGAGAACACCGTAAGGATCAGCGTCACCACGGTTTCATCGCCGTACATCCATTCCTTGGCGTAGGCCGGAATCTGCGTCAGATAGATCGCCCCGACAAACCAGAACCAGGAGTTGCCGACAATCGAGCGCGACACCGCCGGTGTCTGCCCCAGCCCCAGGCGCAAGGTGGCCCAGGACTGGCTGAAGATATTCCAGTTCAGCCGCAGTTGCGGGCTGGACGCCGCCGCACGGGGAATGCCACGACTGGCCAGATAACCGAGGACCGCCACGCCGATGATGGCTACGGAGACCACCGGTGCGTAATGACTGGAAGACATCATGATCCCGGCACCGATGGTCCCGGCCAGGATTGCCAGGAAGGTGCCCATCTCCACTAGGCCGTTGCCGCCCACCAGCTCTTCTTCGCGCAGCGCCTGGGGCAGGATCGAATACTTCACCGGACCGAACAGCGCCGAATGAGTGCCCATGGCAAACAGCGCCACCAACATCAGGGACAGGTGGTCGAACAGAAAACCCACGGCCCCGACCGCCATGATGGCGATTTCCCCGAGCTTGATCAGGCGGATCAGCGCGTCCTTGGCGAACTTCTCGCCAAACTGCCCGGCCAGGGCCGAGAACAGGAAGAACGGCAGGATAAACAGCAAGGCACAGAGGTTGACCCAGATCCCGCGATCGCCGTCGATGCTCAGCTTATAGAGAATGGCGAGGATCAACGACTGCTTGAAGATGTTGTCATTGAACGCTCCAAGCGACTGGGTCACGAAGAACGGCAGGAAGCGCCGCGTACGCAGTAGGCTGAACTGTGAGGGGTGACTCATCTTCCATGGTCCTGAGTGGCGCCGAGAGCGGCTTTCTTATTGGAATGCGGATCACCGCTCCAGGCCACAACCTTACCTAATCCCGCGGACTTATTTCACGATTCCTGCAAGGCAAGGCGAAACAAACAGCTCGCCCTTATAGGCGCCCCGCAGCGTACGGCTGCCGACGATCAGCCACAGCACCGCCAACAGGCCCACCAGGACCACGCCAAACCCGCTGAAGAAGCCCAGGTGCAAGGTGCTGCCCAGTTTCAGGGTCGCCAGGGAGTAGACACCCAGGGGGAAGGTGAAACCCCACCAGCCGAGGTTGAACGGAATGCCGCCGCGCAGGTAACGCAGGGTGATCAACACCGCCATCAGCATCCACCACAGGCCGAAGCCCCAGAGGATGATCCCGGCGACCAGACCCAGGCCGTTGGCAATCTCGCCGACGCCAGGCAGACCATTGGCAGCGAAAATCGCCGGCGAATCCACCCCCAGCACCAGCATGCCCAGGGCGCCGGTGCCGATCGGTCCCAGCGCCAGCCAGCTCGATGCCGCCATGTTTTCATGGGGTAGCTTGTGCAGCGCCATGCGCAACAACAGGATCACCAGGATGCTGAACGCCACCGGCACCGAGAAAGCCCAGAGCACGTAGCTGGTGATCAGTACATTGAATTGCATCTGGGTATCCAGCAGATGCGGAGCGAGCAGGCCACCGCTGGCCGCCGCCACTTCCGCCGCGACCACCGGCAGCAGCCAGACCGCGGTCATCTGGTCGATGCTGTGCTGCTGGCGGGTGAACATCATGAAGGGAATCAGCACGCCACAGGCCAGGGACATCGCCACATCTATCCACCACAGCACTTCGGCGACCTGCACCGCGCCGTCGCCCCAGCGCGGTACGCCGAACACCAGGAAGCCATTGATGATGGTCGCCAGCCCCATGGGAATGGTGCCGAAAAACATCGAGACCGTGGAGTGGCCGAAAATCCGCCGGGCCTCGTCGAAGAACAACAGCCAACGCGCACCGTAGAGCAGGCTGAACACGCTGAACAAGAGGATATTGAACAACCACAGGCCTTCGGCGACGACACGCAGGCCCGGCACTTCGCCGGGCAGTTGCGCCAAGGCCAGGGCCAGTACCCCCGTGCCCATGGTGGCGGCGAACCAGTTCGGGGTGAACTGGCGAATGGCTTCAAGGGGGTGCTGCAGATGGCTCAAGGGCCGCAGTCCGGGTTTGACGCTATTGGGGCAAGTTTGCATGGCTGACTCCTGTCCTCAGGTGAGGTTGCAGTCATCATAGAACCGTATCGAATATCCATATAACGGGTAATTTCTCTATCTGTTATCTATTTAACAGATATAAGTCACACACTGCCTTCAGTTTCGATCACCAGCACCCGTGCCTCGCCCAAAGGTTCGGCAAGGTGCTCACACCCGATATCGGCGTAAAAGATATCGCCGACTTCCAGCATCACGGCCTGCTCGATCCCGTCCTTGCGATAACGCATGCGGACCCGGCCATCGAGCACCACAAATACCTCCTGCCCGTCATTGACGTGCCAGATATAAGGCTGGTCGGTCCAGTGCAACCGGGTGCTGATGCCGTTCATGCTGGCAATATCCAGCGCCGCCCAGGGACGGCTGCCGGTAAAATCACGGCTTCGAATGATGGTCATGAACGTTGCAGAGCCTGTTGATTGGAGGTAGGGATCGAAGAGCGGGACATGGTTCAACTCCTTGATGGGCAGGTTTGAGCGCTCATGATTGCCTCCCGCCCCAGAATTCACGATTCGGTACGGTACTGTCGTTGCAGCAACACTTCAACGCCCCGCTGCGGATTTCTCCATCGGCTTACCAGGCCCAATTTATCGGGCGCTGAGCCGGCAGCGCATCATTCAGCAGACAGGCGCAGACCATTGAACCCCGTGCGGATCTCTGGCTCGACCGCCCCGCGACGGGCATCCAACTGGTATTCCCCGCGCAGCCAAGCGGCATCCAGCACCGGCTCCATACCCGGTGCCGGCCGCTTGATTTCGTCGCCACGGAGCAGGTCGTTGCGCAAGATCGCAAAACGCGCCCGGCTGATATGCCCGCCGGAACCATAGAAGCCGGCCCGTCCCAGCCTGGCGGCAACACCGGTTTCCCGGCCGAACCAGCCGCCACCGATGCCCAGCCGGGCCATGACAAAGTCCCGGTCCCTGAGGATCGACGCACAGACTTCCACCAGCGCGATAAAACCCTGGACCACCATGTCCATCGCCTCCAAACCATGCAAAACAGCGATACGCCGGCCAATGCAGCGCCAGCCGCTCCTCGCCAGCAGGCTATCGATGACCTCATGGGCATGAGTCACCCGTCGCCGGGCATCACGCTCGCACAGCAGCGCTTCCTTGAGGGAATAGAACGCAAAGGCCAGGGGCGCGGCGCCCTGGGGACGCATCGAGTCCGAGGGCAGGACGTGTCGCAGTTGCCGATGAAAACCGAACAGGACACCGCGGCTCAGCAGCAGGTCGGCCTGGTGCGACAAGGGTTGCGCGGCGACCTCGAGGACCAGGGCAAAGGCCTCGCCCAGGTCCGCGACAGAAAGTTGTTGTACAAGATAATCAGCGTTCAGGGGGGATGCCGGGGATGTGCAGACGGGCATGATCGACCTAGAAAAATCGGATGTGGGATCCGTACCAGACTGACCTGCCCCTCTTCCCGCCACTTTCAATTAGCGCTCGCCTGCCTGATACCCCGAACCTTCTCAAACGGCACAGGCCTTTGCCGGGCGCTGCAAGCGCAACGCCAGCAATGCGCTCAGGGACAACACGATCAGTATCCCGCCGTAGCCCTGGGTCGTGGCGATCAGACCAAAGGTCCGGCTCAGGCTACCGGCCAGAAACGCCGGCAGACAGAAGGCCAGGTAACTCAGTACATAGAACGCCGACATCAGGCCCGCCCGCTCATGGGGCAACGCCAGTGGCACCACGCTGCGCAAGGCGCCGAGGAAGCCTGCACCGAAACCGCTGCCCGCCACCAACGTGCCGACAAAAAACAACGCCAGGCTCGCCTCGTGCACCGCGAGCAGGATCAGGCTCACACCGACCGCCAGCAAGCCGGCCCCCAGTTGCAGGACCTTGTCCGCCGGACGCTCGCGCAAGCTGAAAATGGCCGCCGCCCCGCTCAAGGTGAGGATCGCCACCAGGCCACCGCCGATCAGGTTCGAGGTCGAGCCCGTTGCGGCCCGGACCAATGACGGCGCCAGCGATGAATAGAAACCACCCACGGCCCACACCGCGATATCCACCGGCAACGACAACCACAGCGCCCGCCGGGCCTGCGACGGCACATGCAAGGTCGGGCGCAGCGATGCCAGCGCTCCGGGCTGCGCGCTGACACTTTCCGGCAGGCGCCAGACATATAGGGCCTGGAGCACCAGCAACGCCAGGAGCAGCTCATACACCAACTGCATGGGCCGCGCACAGAACTCGGCCAGCACACTGGCACCAAAGGCCCCGCAGGCCATGCCCAGCAACGGCGCCAGACTGTTGACCAGCGGCCCCTTGCGGTTGTCGCGGTCCAGCAGGGCCGCGCCCAGCACGCTGGTGGCCATCCCGGTGGCGAAGCCTTGCAGTACCCGGGCGGCAATCAGCAGCGGTATGCTGTCAGCGACGATGAACAACCCCATCGCGACGATTTCAAGCAGCAGCGCGCCGAAAATCACCGGCTTGCGCCCCAGGTGATCCGACAACGAACCGACCGTCAGCAAGGCCGTCAGCAGGCTCAGGGCGTAGACGCCGAAGATCAGCGTCAGGGTCGCGGCGGAAAATGCCATCGTCTCCTGATACAGGTGGTACAAGGGCGTCGGCGCACTGGATGCAGCGAGAAAAGTCAGCAAGGTGAGCGACAGGAACACCAGGCCGGAATGGCTTGGCGCGGACATTTCAACACGGTTGGACATAAGCACCCCCACAAAAGCTAATATTTTGCTTTTGTGCAGTGTGCTACCGACTTTCGCTTAAAGCAAATTCTTTGTGTTAAGGTCTTATCCATGGCGATCAAAGAAAGCATTCGCCCCGGTGGCCGCAGCGCCCGGGTGCAGGAGTCGATTCATGCGGCAGTCCGTACGCTCCTCGAGGAGCAGGACCGCTCGAGCCTTACCGTCCCGCAAATTGCCGCGCGTGCCGGCGTCACGCCATCGACCATCTACCGGCGCTGGGGCGACCTCTCGGAGTTGCTGGCGGACGTGGCCCTGGCACGCATGCAGCCGGATCGCGAACCGCTCGACACCGGCAGCCTGCCGGGCGACCTGCGCGCCTGGGCCGAGCAGTACCTGGACGAGATCAGTTCGGAGCCAGGGCGCAACATGATGCGCGACGTCCAGAACAGCGCCTCCAGCCCCTGCTATTGCGTGGAGATCCTCGGCGGGCAATTGCAGATCATCCTCGATCGCTACCGTCAGGGTGACACACCGCTGCCCAGCGTCGATCACCTGATCAACCTGATCGTCGCCCCGACGGTGTTCCGCGTACTGTTCTCCGGTGCGCCGCTGAGTGTCGAAGCCTTGCACCAGCAGATCGAACTGGCGCTCTCCCATCGATAAATGGCCGGGCTTTGCGCCGCCCCTGCTGACGCCATCGCCGGCAAACCGGCTCCTACACGCCGCCGGGCCATCGTGCGAGACTGTAGCGCCAGGGCCGGACTGCCCTCGGGATATCTTTTGCCGGGAGTTTCCATGTCGCTGTCCAGCGGGCTGATCGCCGCCGTCGCCCTGGCCTATATGGCCATCATGTTCGCCATCGCCTTCTACGGCGACCGCCGCAGCGCGCCCCTGCCGCCACGGGTGCGCGCCTGGGTATACAGCCTGTCACTGGCGGTCTACTGCACCAGCTGGACCTTCTTCGGCGCGGTCGGCCAGGCCGCCGACCAGCTCTGGGCATTCCTGCCGATCTACCTGGGCCCGGTGCTGTTGCTGGTGTTCGCGCCCTGGGTCCTGCAGAAGATGGTGCTGATCAGCAAACAGGAAAACATCACCTCGATCGCCGACTTCATTGCCGCCCGCTACGGCAAGTCGCAATCCCTCGCGGTGGTGGTGGCGCTGATCTGCCTGGTCGGGGTGCTGCCCTACATCGCCTTGCAGCTCAAGGGCATCGTGCTCGGGGTCAACCTGCTGATCGGCGCCGGCGCCGACGCCATGGGTGTGCGGGCCCAGGACACGGCGCTGGTCGTATCCCTGGTGCTGGCGCTGTTCACCATTGTCTTCGGTACCCGCAACCTCGACGCCACCGAGCACCACCGCGGCATGGTGCTGGCGATTGCCTTCGAATCCCTGGTCAAGCTGTTCGCCTTTCTCGCGGTCGGCGCCTTTGTCACCTATGGCCTCTACGACGGCTTCGACGATCTGTTCGACCAGGCCAGGACCTCGGCGCTGCTGGCCGAATACTGGAAGGAAACGGTCAACTGGCCTTCCATGGTGGTGCAGACCGGGGTCGCGATGATGGCGATCATCTGCCTGCCGCGACAGTTCCACGTCACAGTGGTCGAAAACATCGAACCCCAGGACCTGCGGCTGGCCAAGTGGGTCTTCCCCGCCTACCTGATTCTCGCCGCGCTGTTCGTGGTACCGATTGCCCTCGCCGGGCGCATGCTGCTGCCCGCCGAGGTCCTGCGCGACTCCTATGTGATCAGCCTGCCGCTGGCCCAGGCACACCCGGCCTTGGCGGTGCTGGCCTTTATCGGCGGCGCCTCGGCGGCCACCGGGATGGTGATCGTCGCCAGTGTCGCCTTGTCGACCATGGTATCCAACGACATGCTCCTGCCCTGGCTGCTGCGCCGGAACAATTCCGAGCGGCCATTCGAAGTGTTCCGTCACTGGATGCTATCGGTGCGCCGCGTCAGCATTGTGGTGATCCTGCTGCTGGCCTATGTCAGCTATCGCCTGCTCGGCTCCACCGCCAGCCTGGCGACCATCGGCCAGATCGCCTTTGCCGCCGTGACCCAACTGGCGCCGGCGATGCTCGGCGCGCTGTACTGGAAACAGGCCAACCGCCGCGGCGTCTTTGCCGGTATCGCCGGCGGCACCTTCCTCTGGTTCTACACCCTGATCCTGCCGATCGCCGCCCATAGCCTGGGCTGGTCGCTGAACAGTTTTCCCGGCCTGGCCTGGCTGCACGGCAACCCGCTGAACCTGCCCATCACGCCCCTCACCCAGGGTGTGGTGCTGTCGCTGGCCGGCAACTTCACGCTGTTCGCCTGGGTCTCGGTGCTGTCGCGGACCCGCGTCTCGGAGCACTGGCAGGCCGGACGTTTCATCGGCCAGGAAATCAGCGCCCGCCCCAGCGCGCGCTCGATGCTGGCGGTACAGATCGAAGACCTGCTGACCCTCGCCGCACGGTTTGTCGGCGAGGAACGCGCGCGTCAGAGTTTTATCCGTTTCGCCTATCGCCAGGGCAAGGGCTTCAACCCGAACCAGAACGCCGACAGCGACTGGATCGCCCACACCGAACGCCTGTTGGCCGGTGTCCTCGGTGCGTCCTCGACCCGTGCAGTGGTGAAAGCCGCCATCGAAGGCCGGGAAATGCAACTGGAGGACGTGGTCCGTATCGCCGACGAAGCATCCGAGGTGCTGCAGTTCAATCGCGCCCTGCTGCAGGGCGCCATCGAGAACATCACCCAGGGCATCAGCGTGGTCGACCAGTCACTGAAGCTGGTGGCCTGGAACCGCCGTTACCTGGAGTTGTTCAACTACCCGGACGGACTGATCAGCGTCGGCCGGCCGATTGCCGACATCATTCGCTACAACGCCGAGCGCGGCCTCTGCGGCCCCGGTGAAGCCGAAGTCCACGTCGCCCGGCGCCTGCACTGGATGCGCCAGGGCCGGGCGCATACCTCCGAACGGCTGTTCCCCAATGGCCGGGTGATCGAGTTGATCGGCAACCCGATGCCCGGCGGCGGCTTTGTCATGAGCTTCACCGATATCACCGCGTTCCGCGAGGCCGAGCAAGCCCTCACCGAAGCCAACGAAGGCCTGGAGCAACGGGTCGTCGAGCGCACCCATGAACTGTCGCAACTCAACGTCGCGCTGACCGAGGCCAAGGGCACCGCCGAATCGGCCAACCAGTCCAAGACGCGCTTTCTCGCGGCGGTCAGTCACGACCTGATGCAGCCCCTGAACGCCGCACGGCTGTTTTCCGCGGCGCTTTCCCATCAGGAAGACGGCCTTTCCGGCGAGGCCCAGCAACTGGTACACCACCTGGATAGCTCGCTGCGCTCGGCCGAAGACCTGATCAGCGACCTGCTGGATATCTCGCGCCTGGAAAACGGCAAGATCACCCCGGACGCGAAACCCTTTGCCCTCAACGAACTGTTCGACACGCTGGGCGCGGAGTTCAAGGCCCTGGCCCAGGAACAGGGCCTGAAGTTCCGTGTGCGTGGCAGCCGCGTGCAGATCGACAGCGATATCAAGTTGCTGCGGCGGATCCTGCAGAACTTCCTGACCAATGCCTTCCGCTACGCCAAGGGGCCGGTTCTGCTCGGCGTGCGGCGGCGCGGCGAGCAACTACTGCTGGAGGTCTGGGATCGCGGCCCGGGCATTCCCGAAGACAAGCGCCAGGTGATCTTTGAAGAGTTCAAGCGCCTGGACAGCCACCAGACCCGCGCCGAGAAGGGTCTGGGACTCGGCCTGGCGATTGCCGATGGCTTATGCCGGGTACTCGGGCACCAACTGCAGGTGCGTTCCTGGCCGGGGCGCGGCAGCGTCTTCAGCGTCAGCGTACCCCTGGCCCGTGGCCCGCAGGCGGCGGCCAGCAAGGTGGTGACCCACAACGGCCATGCCATGAGCGGGGCGCAGGTGCTGTGTGTCGACAACGAGGACAGCATCCTGATCGGCATGCACAGCCTGCTCACGCGCTGGGGTTGCCAGGTCTGGACCGCGCGCAATCGCCAGGAATGCACCGCACTGCTGGAACAGGGCATTCGCCCGCAACTGGCACTGGTGGACTATCACCTGGATGACGGCGAGACCGGTACCGGCCTGATGGCCTGGCTGCGCACGCGGCTGAACGAGCCACTGCCCGGCGTGGTGATCAGCGCCGACGGGCGCCCGGAGACGGTGGCCCAGGTACACGGCGCCGGACTCGATTATCTGGCCAAACCGGTGAAGCCGGCGGCGCTACGGGCCTTGTTGAGCCGGCATCTGCCGCTGTGAATGCAACCGGAGAAACACGCCCCTTGTAGGAGCCGGCTTGCCGGCGATAGCGTCAGGACAGGCACTGCAAGGCTCAAGGGCCTCAT
>NZ_JACAPR010000007.1:0-93259 GCF_013385635.1 Pseudomonas gingeri | reverse complement strand
AGCTCCTACACGGATCGTGGCTGCCACAATACTTCGCGGTGATGCACAAACCTGTGGGAGCCGGCTTGCCGGCGATGGCGCCAGGACAGGCGCTGCACGGCTCAAGGACCTCATCGCTGGCAAGCCAGCTCCTACACGGATCGTGGCTGCCACAATACTTCGCGGTGATGCACAAACCTGTGGGAGCCGGCTTGCCGGCGATGGCGCCCGGACAAGCACCGCAAGGCTCAAGGACCTCATCGCTGGCAAGCCAGCTCCTACACGGGTTGTGGCGGCCACGATACTTTGCGGTGAGACACCGACCTGTGGGAGCCGGCTTGCCGGCAATGGCGCCAGGACAGGCGCCGCACGGCTCAAGGGCCTCATCGCTGGCAAGCCAGCTCCTACACGGGTTGTGGCGGCCACAATACTTCGCGGTGATGCACTAACCTGTAGGAGCCGGCTTGCCGGCGATGGCGCCCGGACAGGCACCGCAAGGCTCAAGGGCCTCATCGCTGGCAAGCCAGCGCCTACACGGATCGTGGCGGCCACGGGACTTCGCGGTGATGCACAAACCTGTGGGAGCCGGCGCCTACAGGGGGCGTGACAACAGCGATATTTTGCGGTGAGACGCCTACAGCGCCCCGTTTTCATCGGTCATCGCCCGCTCCAGCAGGTCCGCCGGCAGGCTCTTGCTGGCGCGGGCACCGAGCAGTTTCAGCTGTTCGCTGCGGCTGATCAGGTTGCCGCGCCCTTCCGTCAGCTTGTTGCGGGCCGCGGCGTAAGCCTTGTCCAGTTGCTGGAGACGACCGCCGATCTCATCCAGATCCTGGATAAACAGCACGAACTTGTCGTACAGCCAGCCGGCCCGCTCGGCGATTTCTCGGGCATTCTGGCTCTGGCGCTCCTGCTTCCACAGGCTGTCGATAACCCGCAGGGTGGCGAGCAGCGTGGTCGGGCTGACAATCACGATATTACGATCGAAAGCCTCCTGGAACAGGTTCGGCTCCGCCTGCAGGGCTGCCGAGAAGGCCGCCTCGATCGGCACGAACAGCAGCACGAAATCGAGGCTGTGCAGGCCCTCCAGGCGCTTGTAGTCCTTGCCGGCCAGACCTTTGACATGATTGCGCAGCGACAGCACATGCTGCTTGAGCGCCGCCTGACCGATCACCTCGTCGTCCGCGCCGACGTACTGCTGATAGGCGGTCAGGCTGACCTTGGAGTCCACTACCACCTGCTTGTCGCCCGGCAACAGGATCAGCACATCCGGCTGGAAACGCTCGCCATCGGGCCCTTTCAGGCTGACCTGGGTCTGGTACTCGCGCCCCTTCTCCAGTCCCGCATGTTCAAGGACCCGTTCGAGAATCAGCTCACCCCAGTTACCCTGGGTCTTCTGGCCCTTGAGCGCGCGGGTCAGGTTGGTCGCTTCATCGCTCAGGCGCAGGTTCAGTTGCTGCAGGCGCTCCAGCTCCTTGCCCAGGGAGAAGCGCTCGCGAGCCTCGGCCTGGTAGCTTTCCTCGACCCGTTTTTCGAAAGACTGGATGCGCTCCTTCAGCGGGTCGAGCAATTGCCCGAGACGCTCCTGGCTGTTTTGGGCGAACCGCGCCTCGCGCTCGTCGAAGATCTTCCCGGCCAGTTCGGCAAACTGCGCGCGCAGCTCGTCCCGCGAACCTTGCAGGTCGTCCAGGCGTTGTTGATGGCTGTCCTGCTGTTCACGCAGTTCGGCGCTCAGCGAGGCGGCCTGGGCGTCCAGGCGACGCAATTCGGCTTCCTTGTTGCTGCGCTCGAGATTCCAGGCATGGGCCGCATCACGGGCATTGTCGCGTTCGATCTGCAACAACTCGACTTCCCGTCGTGTTGCCGCCAGCTCCGCCTGCCTCGCGGCATTGGCCTGGCCCAGGTCACTGACCTCGTCGCGACAGGCATCCAGCTGGGCATTGAGACCGTCCTGGGCCAGCTGCGCGGTGCTCAGGCGCTCGTCCAGCAAGGCCAGTTCCGCCTGCGCCGCACTGCTACGGCGCTGCAACTGCCAGACGAATGCCAGCAACGGCAGCGCCGCCCCCGCCACACCCAGCAACAGACTGGTCAGATCCAACGCCATAAGCACTCCCGTTAGCCGCCGACACCAGGGCCGGACTCAAAGGATCAAGGGTAGCGAACCCACTCCGCCAGGGACAGCTCAGTCTTCGCGCAGGTCCAGTTCGCGCCGTGCCACCGGGTCACCGGCGCGCGCGGCCTGGCGCAGCAACTCATGGCCGATACGCTGGTCCCGGGCACTCCCGCAATCACGGCACATCAGTTGCCCCAATCGGCGCTGGGCCAGCACCACACCCTCGCGAGCCGGCTGTTTCAGCAAGCGCCCGGCGAAGTGCTTGACGCTGGGGTTGTGACCCAGGCTCGGGCTGTCCAGCAACCAGAGCGCGACACGCAGGGAAAAACGCTTCGGTTCGGTTGAAATAGTATTGGATGAAGATAGGGTTGGTGAGCTTGAGCGAAACTTCATATCTGACAGTAGGGTAGATCGCAGGGCGCGCCACTCTACTCTTTTTTCCGCTCAGGTAAAGTCGAAAAAACGTCATATGCCCGTGCTAGAGCAAGCGCTTGGGACAATCCACAGAAGCTGTGGATAACTCAGTGGACAACCACTCTTTAATCCCCGCAAACCCCCATGGAATGGGGCTCGCAGTCAAACTGTCGATTTTTTCACCAATAAAAAAATACGATATTTTTCATTGACTTGTATTTCCGATACAGGCATTCGAGGGCCTGAATCGGAAGATGACAACGAGGTGACAAGGCGGGCCAATAATGTGCACAAGTCATACTTTGACGGTTATATCGACGCACCTTTTTTGCACAAGCGGGCAAAATCGGGCGCGACACCGCGGCAAACGTCTCGACAAGCGGTCAAGACAGGAGCTAGGGCCTCGTAGCCCGGCCCTCTGTGCGGGACCCGAGTTTTTTCATCACCCCCCTTCCATTCCCCGACTCGATGCGATAGTATCCGCACCGTTAGTACCAAGCTGAAAGTCAATTCTGGTCGAACACATCCCCCGGCAAGCGTCCTGAAAAGGAATCAGCGGCTGAAAAAAGGGACCGACCACCTCGATGGTTTCCAGGTAGAACTTGCGACAACACAGCCTTTGAATCGAAAGCAAAGGGTGTTGCCAGGTGTTATTACTCTGACCGAACCAACCTGCAAATTGATCAGGATCTTCACCCCGGGCCCAGAACCTTTGCCCCTGTTGTGATTGCCTGCCCTCCTAAGTACCTACCTGCCAGCCCAAGCGCCACTTATTTCAAGCGCTGCAAACTGGCTGCTTTGTTCCAGTCAGGTTCTTCGTCCGACCAATGGTGGTTCGGCGTTACTGGAACGTTTTAACGTTGCGCGGTTCAGATACCGTGTCATTTGTAGGAACACCTAATAACTATGTCCACTCAAATCCATGCTCAGGATGCCATTCGCACCCTAACCAACGCCTTTGCACCGATGAACTGCCTGATCATGGCCGCTCGCAAAGGTTGCTTCAGCTTCACCCTGGTCAACGAACACGGCATCGCCCGTCACAGCGAACGCCTGTATCCGGACCAGTATTCCAGCGCCGAGCCGCTGCAGGCCGTGATCGAACGCACCCGTCAGGCACTGGTTGCCTGAAGTTCGAACCCGCCGCACTCCAGAAGCCCTGCCCATGAAGCAGGGCTTTTTATTGCCTGAAGTTTCGCGATTTTGCTCGCCGTCCTAATCACGAATAAATATATAAGCTCCGGCTGCACGTTTTAAATATTTTAAAAACAGTCCTTTACAGCAAAGATATGACACTACACTTCAACTCAAGCGGTCTGAGCCGCTTCCGGCAGACCTGATCGATCCACCGCTGCCAAGCGCCAGGTCTCGCCGGCCAATAATAAGTTTGAGGGTGTTATGGGTATTGCCGCGAGGGAACTGCGCCTTTATGTGATTCGCCCGACCTTGCAGTACCTGGGCCGTCACAGCCAGACCGCAGAAGCATTGCTGCTGGGCATCGCCGCCAGCCAATCGGACCTGGGCTCGGCCCTGCACAACCGTCGCGGCCACGGCCTGTACCGCATCGGTGAAAACCGTCATGCCGCACTCTGGGACCACTACCTGGCCCTCGACCCCGAACTCGCCAGCCTGGTTCGCGGCCTCGCCAGCCAACATGCCTTCCTCAGCAGCCCCCACCTCGAACTCACCGTGAACCTGCGTTACGCCACAGCCATTGCCTGGCTGTTGATCGAGGAGCAACAACTGCGCCTTCCTGCCGCCGACGACCTGCTCGGCATGGCGCGAATCTGGCGACAGATCTTCCAGCCACAGGGACGTTTGCGCGACTTCACCCGCGCCTGGAAAAATTGTGACTCATCGGTCAGTTTTGTCGCCTGTTAATCGTCCTCCTTCGATATCGGCAAAATACTACCGATTTTGGTCGGATTGTCCTACAAAACCGCTCTATCTCCTGCGATACAGCCTATAGCGCCGAAGCGAAAATGTTGGTAATTTCCGCCTCGGTGATCACCACGGAGTTCTAATAATGAAAAAAGTAATGCTCAAGACCACACTCAGCCTCGCCGTTACCCTGGCATCCACCCAGCTTTTCGCGAGTGGCTTTGCCCTCAACGAGCAGAGCATCAGCGGGATGGGTACTGGTTTTGCGGGTCGATCCTCTTCTGCCGATGATGCAAGCACTGTCTATGGCAACCCTGCCGGTATGTCATTCCTCAAACGCGATCAGATCACAGGTGGTGTTGCTGCCATTGATGCTTCGACCGATATCCGCGATGCCAGCGGTAGCCGTACCGGTACCAACAAAGGTGACATGGTGCCGTTCACGGCCGTCCCCATGCTGTTCGCCGTGAAGAAACTGGATGATCAATGGGCTTTCGGCCTTGGCGTGTACGCGCCATTCGGTCTGATTACCAACTACGAAAGCAGCTTCCAGGGTCGAAATCAGGCCGACAAGAGCGAAGTGAAGGTTGTCACCTTCCAGCCAACTGTCAGCTACGCCTTCAATGACAAGGTATCGATCGGTTTCGGTCCGACCATCAACCGTATTTCCGGTACTTTGTCGTCCGCACTGAAAACGCCTTTTTCGCCAAATGACGGCGAAGTCGAGATCAAGGGTGACGATGTCGGTTATGGCTACAATATCGGCGTCCTGGTTCAAGCCACCGACACTACTCGTGTCGGCCTGACCTACCACTCGAAGGTCAACTACAAGCTTGAAGGCCATACCACCGTGACACCTGGTGCAGGCACACCATCTCCAGTGTTGAAACCCAATCGTTATGATGCCTCGCTGAAAATCGAGACACCTGAATCGTACGACCTGTCGGTAACACAAGACCTGAGCGATGCCTGGAAACTCTACGCTGGTACCACCTGGACCCGCTGGAGCCGCCTGAAAGACATCACGGTCAACAACGAAGGTGTAACGGTGGCCGCCGGCGGTGCTGCTGCTCCGACTTCGTTTACCAGCATCAAGGAAGAGCAGAACTGGCACGACACCTGGGCTTACGCCGTGGGTACCTCCTATCAGTTGAACAAGCAATGGGTCCTGCGTACCGGCCTGACATTCGACCAGGCACCGACCAACAACACCGACCGCTCGCCACGTATTCCGACAGGCGACCGTACGATTTTCAGCCTGGGTGCCGGTTATGCCGTCACTGACGACCTGACAATCGACGTGGCCTACTCCTACCTCAAAGAGGAAAAGGTCAAAGTCAGCGGCGACAATGGCAACCAGACCTATAACTCTGAATTCAAAAACAGCGCGAACGGCTTTGGTGTAGGCGCGACCTACAAGTTCTGATTCACCGCAAGCCTGAACGGCTGATCGGTTGAACAGAAAAAACCCCGCACTCGCGGGGTTTTTTATTGGCCGGTTGTCTCAAGGCTTCGACGCAATGGCCTTTTCCACCGCCTCGATCAGTTCCGGATTATCCGGCTTGGTCAGGCTGGAAAAATGCGCGATCACCTTGCCCTGGCGATCCACCACGTACTTGTAGAAATTCCACTTCGGCGCCCCAGCCTGTTCGGCCAGCACCTTGAACAGATGTGTCGCATCACTGCTCCGGACCGCCTGCGGCTCGGTCATGGTGAAGGTGACGCCGTAGTTCACATAACAGACCTTGGCCGTCTCGGCGCCATCCTTGGACTCCTGCTTGAAGTCATTGGACGGCACGCCGATCAGCTCCAGCCCTTGCCCCTGGTAACGCTGGTACAGCGCCTCGAGGCCCTTGAACTGCGGCGCGAAGCCACAGAAGCTGGCGGTATTGACGATCACCAGCGGCTTGCCGGCAAACTTCTGGCACAGGTCGATGGACTCCTTGGCCCGCAATTTCGGCAACTGCCCCTGCAACAATTCGGGGCAATCGGCTGCCATCGCCGCGCCCGAAAAAGCCAGCAGAACCGTCGGCACCCACCACCAGCGCATTGCCATATCCAGCCTCCTCGACCCATAGCTCAGATAACGAACTTACGCGCCTGCGAACTCATCTAGCAAGCACCCATGCCTAACTGCATCAAGGCCAAGCCACCTTGATGCCAGCCCCACCAGGCCAGCGCCAGCAGCAACGCCATGGCGGCCAGGGTCAGCAGCCTGGGCCACAAGGTATTCATGCCGCCCCCAGTTGCGTCTGCAGGCGCGCCACCGGCCGCTCACGCACCGGCCAGTTCAAGGCTGCCGCCAACAGGCTCAGGAGAATCGCCACCTGCCAGATCAAGTCATAGCTGCCCATGCGGTCATACACCACGCCACCCAACCAGCCACCGAGGAAGGAACCGATCTGGTGGAAGAGGAACACAATCCCGCCCAACATGGAGAGATTGCGGACACCGAACAGCGTCGCCACGGTGCCATTGGTCAGCGGCACCGTCGACAGCCAGAGAAACCCCATGGCCATGCCAAACACATACGCGCCAGTCTTCGTCACCGGCAGCCAGAGGAACAGCCCGATCACCACCGCCCGTGCCAGATACAGGGCCGTCAACAGCCGTGGCTTGGACATGCGCCCGCCCAGCCAGCCGGCGGTGTAGGTGCCGAAGATATTGAACAAGCCGATCAACGCCAGCACCGTGGTCCCGACACTGGCCGGCAGATGCTGGTCCACCAGGTAGGCCGGCAGGTGCACACCGATGAATACCACCTGAAAACCACAGACGAAAAAACCGAATGCCAGCAGCCAGAAACCGGAATGGGAACAAGCCTCGCGCAGCGCCTCGCCCAAGGTCTGCTCACCCGCCAATACCGGCAGCGGCTTGTCCTTGAGCATCGCCACCAGCGGCACGATCAGTGCCACCAGCACACCCAGCACCAGTAGTGCGGTGGACCAACCGAGCCAACCGATCAGCCCCAGGGTGCCCGGCAACATCGCGAACTGCCCGAACGAGCCGGCGGCGCTGGCGATCCCCATCGCCATGCTGCGCTGCTCCGGCGCGACAGCACGTCCGACCACGCCGAGAATCACCGAGAAGGAGGTGCCCGAGAGGCCGATCCCGATCAACAGGCCGGCACTCAGGGACAGGCTCAGGGCCGAATCGGAAAGCCCCATGAAGACCAGGCCGACGGCGTACAGCAGGCCACCGACCAGCACCACTTTCGCCGCGCCGAAACGGTCGGCCAGGGCGCCGGTGAAGGGTTGTGCCAGGCCCCAGATCAGGTTCTGCAAGGCGATGGCAAAGGCAAAGACCTCCCGTCCCCAACCGAACTGCGCACTCATCGGTGGCAGGAACAGGCCGAAGCCATGGCGCACTCCCAGCGACAAGGCGAGAATCAACGCCCCCCCGAGAAGAATCCAGCCACTGGTACGCCAGAGCGATGTCATTATTGTTCTCCAATAGCGGGTATATACCCACTTTTATTCAAATTAAAGGCGATTACTCGCCACACGCCAGTTCATCCAGCAACGCCAGCAGGGCGGCGCGCTTTTCATCTCCCAACCGCTCGGCCAGGCGCAACTGCGCCGCCTCCCAGGCCGGAAACGCCGCCTCCAGCCGTTCGGCTCCGGCAGCGGTCAGGCACACCAGGCGATTGCGCTGGTCGGCCCCCTCGCTCAACTTCACTAGGCCCTCGCCTTCGAGGACCCGCAGATTACGCCCCAGGGTGCTGCGATCCAGGCCCATGGCTTCAGCCAGGCTGGAAATGCTCGGCTTGTCCAGGCGTTGCAGATTACACAGCAGAGAATACTGCGCGACGTTGATCCCAAAGCCATCGAGAGCGCCGTCATAATGTCTGCTGACGCCACGTGCGGCGCGACGCAGGCTGATGCATAAACAGTCGGTGGACAACATGATAGGTGTATATACCCGCGAAACACGTGTAACCAGTTTATCGATAAAACGGCAGCGTGTCAGATCAACGCCAACCCCACCAGTACCGCCATTTCCAGCAACTCCAGCAAGGCCCCTGCCGTATCACCGGTGGTGCCCCCCAGGCGCCGCATCATCAACCGCCGCAACCAGAAGAAACACCCCGCCGCCAGCAGCACGGCAAACGCCCCCTTGAGGCCCGCGAGGACCAGGCAACCCAGGATGCTCGCCAGCAACACATGACGCCCGGTGCGCCGTGGCAGATGATCGGCCAGTGCCTGGCCCAGGCCGCCGGCGCGGACGTAAGGCGTCACCAGGAACAAGCCCAGCAGGGCACCGCGCCCGATCAGTGGGGCCAGGATCAGGGCCACCGTCTGCTGCTGTTCGATCAGGGCCAGCAAGGCACAGAACTTCAACAGCAACACCAGGACCAGGGTCACCACCGCGATCGGTCCGCTGCGCGGGTCCTTCATGATCAGCAGGGTCCGTTCGCGATCGCCGAAGCCGCCCAACCAGGCGTCGGCACTGTCGGCCAGGCCATCGAGGTGCAGGCCGCCGCTGAACAACACCCACACCGTCAGCAACAACGCACCGTGCAAGAACAGCGGTGCCCCGCCCAGCAATCCGTCGACGCCATACAGCAACGCGCCCAGCAGCAACCCCACCAGCGGATACCACAGCAGCGACCGCCCCAGTTCCTCGGGTTGCGGCATGCCCGGCAGGCGAATCGGCAGGCTGCTGAGAAACTGCAGGGCAATCCACAAGGGCAACAGGTTCACCGCCCTTCCCTCAGCACGCCATCGGCCGGCACCCGCAAGGTGAACAAGGCACCATGGGCGACCTCGACCTGCAGCAGTTGTTCGCGCGGCAGGCCCCGCGCCCGGGCCAGCAGCAACTTCATGACGCCACCATGACTGACCAGCAACACCCGCTGGCCGGCATAGCGCTGTTGCAAACGCCCGACCGCTCCCAGCACGCGCTCGGAAAACCGTGACACCGGCTCCCCCTCGGGTGGGGTAAAGCCATATGGGTCGGACCAGAAGCGCCCCAGGGCATCGGCATCCGTCTCCATCAGCGCCGCCGCGCTCTGCCCTTCCCAGGCACCGAAATGCAGCTCCTGCAGGTCTTTTTCCAGTTCGACGGGCAAGCCCAGCCGCCCGCCCAACTCTTCGGCAAACCGCGCGCAACGCTGCAAGGGCGAACTGACCAGGCGATCCCAGGGCCCCTGCCCCAGCACCGCGCTGCGCATCTGCGCCCAGCCCTTGTCGGTCAGCGCGTCATCCAGACTGCCGCGCAAGCCGCCACCCAGCTCGGTCTCGCCATGACGCAGCAGATCCAGATGCAGGGCCGTCATGCCGGACGGTCCGCCACGGCCGCTTCGGCGAAGGTCGCCATCTGCCCGTGCAGGTCGCAGGCCAGTCGCAGCAACGGCACCGCCAGCGCCGCGCCGCTGCCTTCGCCCAGGCGCAGGCCCAATTCCAGCAGCGGCTCGGCCAGCAGGCTTTCCAGCACATGCCGATGCCCCAGCTCCGCGCCACGATGGGCAAAAATCAGCCAGTCGCGGCAATCGGGGCTCAAGCGCACCGCGACCATCGCCGCCACGGTACAGATAAAACCGTCGACCAATGCCGCCACGCCTTCCTGGGCGCAGGCCAGGTAAGCCCCGGCCAGCGCCGCGATCTCGAAACCGCCAAGGCACAACAGCGCCTGCAGCGGATCATTGGTGTGTCCGGCATGCAACGCCAGCGCACGCTCGATCACTTGCGCCTTGTGGCTGACACCCGCCGGGTCCAGGCCGGTGCCGGGACCGGCGAGCAGATTGGCCGGGCAACCGAGCAAGGCACAGGCCACGGCACTGGCGGCAGCGGTATTGCCGATGCCCATCTCGCCACCGATAAACAGCTCGCTGCCGGCCGCCACGGCACGCCGCACGCTGTCACGCCCGGCTGCCAACGCCAGTCGGCCCTGGGCTTCGGTCATCGCCGGGCCCTGGACGAAGTTCGCCGTGCCCGCGCCGATCTGCAGGTGACGGACACCCGGCAGGTTGAGCATCGGTGTCACGGTCCCGAGGTCATTCACATCCAGTTGCGCCCCCAGCTGCCGCGCCAGGACGCTGATCGCCGCGCCGCCGCCGATAAAGTTGGCGAGCATCTGCCCGGTGACTTCCTGGGGATAAGCCGATACCCCCTCGGCGACCACGCCATGGTCACCGGCGAAAATCGCGATCCACAGGTGGTCGACCCGCGGCTTGAGCCGGCCCTGCAAGCCGGCAAGCTGCACCGCGACCTGTTCCAGCAGGCCAAGGGAGCCGGCGGGCTTGGTCAACTGCTGCTGGCGCTCGAACGCCGCCTCCCGGGCTTGCAGATCGATTGCCTTGCACGGGTTCAGCCACCACGATTCACTCATAACGCAGGTCCTTTCAAAGTCAGGGGCAGGCCGGCAACGGTCAGTACGACTCGCTGGCAGCGCTCGGCCAGGGCTTGATGCAGCCAACCGGCTTCATCGACATAACGGCGAGTCAATTCGCCCAGCGGCACGACACCGAGTCCGGTCTCGTTGCTGACAAAAATGATTTCCCCCGGCAGTTCGGCCAGGCAGTCCAGCAGGGCATCACGCTCGGCCTGCAAGCGGGCAGCATCCTCCAGCATCAGCAGGTTGGTCAGCCACAGGGTCAGGCAGTCCACCAGCAGACAGGCATCAACGGCGGCGTTGTCGCGCAGGACCCGCGCCAGTTGCACCGGTTCCTCGACCAGCCGCCAATGGGCCGGTCGACGCTGGCGGTGCAAGGCGACCCGCTCGCTCAGTTCACCATCCAGTGGCTGGCTGGTGGCGATATAGGTCACCTGCAAGTGGCTTTCGGCAGCCAGGCGTTCGGCCAGACGGCTCTTGCCGGAACGCGCGCCCCCCAGAATCAGTTGCTGCATATTCAATAGACCCGCTTAGCCAAGACCGCACAGCTCGCGCAGGCGATCGGTGTCCAGATGCCGCTCGACCAGATCGGCCAGGCGCTCGATATCCCGTTCGCGCAGGGCGTGGTAATCCACTTCCTGCACCGCTTCCAGGCCCGCCCAACGCAACAGCGCGGCACAGGACCCGGGCGACTCGAACAGGCCATGCAGATACGTGCCGAGGATCTGCCCGTCGGCACTCTGGGCGCCATCGCAGCGCCCGTCATCCAGCCGTACCGCCGGGTGTTCCAGAGCCCTCCCCGTGGTCACCCCGGCATGAATCTCGTAGCCGCTGACCTCGGCGTCCTCCAGCAACAGGTGCCCGCGCACATTGCGCAGTTGCTTCTCCTGCTCCAGCTCGGTGCTGAAGGCCAGCAGGCCAAGGCCGGCACTGGACCCCGCCGGACCTTCCAGGCCCAATGGATCGTGCACCTGCTCGCCGAGCATCTGCAGCCCGCCGCAGATACCCAGCACCTTGCCGCCATAGCGCAAGTGCCGGTTGATCGCGGTTTCCCAGCCGTTCCTGCGCAGGTACGCCAGATCGCTGCGCACGCTTTTCGAGCCAGGCAGGATGATCAGGTCCGCCGCCGGGATCGACTGGCCGGGTCCGACAAACTGCAGGTCGACCTGCGGGTGCAGGCGCAACGGATCGAAATCGGTATGGTTGCTGATGCGCGGCAGAACCGGCACCACCACCTTCAGGACCTTTTCGACCTTGTCGGCCTGGCGCTGGTCGAGGCCATCCTCGGCTTCCAGGTGCAGGTCCATGACATAGGGCAGCACGCCGATCACCGGCTTGCCGGTACGCGCCTCCAGCCAGTCGAGTCCCGGCTGCAGCAAGGCGATATCGCCGCGAAAACGATTGATGATGAAGCCCTTGACCCGTGTCTGCTCAGTGGCCGACAACAACTCCAGGGTGCCCACCAGATGGGCGAACACCCCACCGCGGTTGATATCGGCAATCAGCAGCACCGGGCAGTCCACCGCCTCGGCAAACCCCATGTTGGCGATATCGCCGGCTCGCAGGTTGATCTCCGCCGGCGAACCTGCGCCCTCGACCATCACCACCGGGTACGCGTCACTCAGGCGTTGATGGGAGGCCAGCACCGCCTGCATGGCGATGGCCTTGTAGTCGTGATAGGCGACGGCATTCATGGTGGTCACCGCGCGGCCATGGATGATCACCTGGGCGCCGGTATCGCTGTTGGGCTTGAGCAGCACCGGATTCATATCGGTGTGCGGCTGCAGGCCGGCGGCCTGGGCCTGGACCGCCTGCGCCCGGCCGATCTCGCCACCGTCGGCGGTCACCGCGCTGTTGAGCGCCATGTTCTGCGGTTTGAACGGCACCACCCGGACACCCTGGCGGGTCAGCCAGCGGCACAAGGCTGTCACCAGCGTGCTCTTGCCGGCATCGGAGGTGGTGCCCTGGACCATCAAGGTGCTCATGGGTGTTCCTCGGTATAGGCCTTGAACGCCAGCTCCAGCCGCTGCCAGTCGGCATCGTCGACCGGCAAGCCGAAACGCAGGCTGCTGCTCTGGGTGAACAGTCGCAGGAGGATTCCGCGCCGCGCCATGAATTCATGCAGGTGCTCGGCGCGGGAGGTGATAAACCACTGGAACAGCGCACAGCCGCCCTGGGGAGCAAACCCGTAGTGCCCCAACAGGGCGACCAGCCGTTCGCTGGCCTGCTCCGTGCGCAAGCGCTGGCGGAGGTGGCCGGCACTGTCGGCCAGGCACACCTGCCCCAGCACCCGCGTGGGCCCGGCCACCGCCCAGGGACCGACCTGCTCGGCCAGCAACTTGAGCAACTTGCGCTCGGCCAGGACAAAGCCCAGGCGCACGCCGGCCAGGCCGAAAAACTTGCCGAACGAGCGCAAGACGATCAGCCCGACCTTGTGGGTATGCGCGGCCAGGCTCAGTTGCGGCGTGTTATCCATGAAGGCTTCGTCCACCACCAGCCAGCCGCCGCGCTGGGCCAGTCGGCCATGCCACTCCAGCAACTGCTCCGGCGGCAGGCTCAGGCCCGTGGGGTTGTTCGGATTGACCACCACCAGCACATCGAGACTGTCGAGAAAGAAATCGACTTCATGCTCCAGCACTTCGCGCACGATATAACCGTTACGGCGCCAGGCCTCGGCATGTTCGGCGTAACACGGCGACAGGACACCGACCTTGCCCGCCCGGCGCAGCCGCGGCAGCAACTGGATCGCGGCCTGGGAACCGGGCACCGGCAATACCAGCGGCGCACCGTAGTAGGCGCAAGCGGCCTGCTCCAGGCCATCGTCGGTTTCCGGCAGGCGGGCCCAGGCGCGCTCGGCAATCGGCGGGATCGGCCAGGACCACGGCGCAATGCCACTGGAAAGGTCCAGCCAATCCGCCTCGGCAATCCCGTACTGCTCAACCGCCTTGCGCAACCGCCCGCCGTGCTCAAGCATAAAACTCAGCTCCCAGACAGAGAATCAGCAACCACAACCACACGCCGCGCTGCACCAATTGCCAACCGCGATCGATCGCGTCGGCATCGGCGGCGGGGCCTTCGCCCAACTGCGGACGCTGGTGCAACTCGCCGTGATAGATCGCCGCACCGCCCAGCTCGACACCCAGGGCACCGGCGCCGGCCGCCATCACCGGTCCGGCATTCGGACTGTCCCAGGTCGGCCCCTGGTCGCGCCAGCATTTCAGCGCCAGCCGGGTCTTGCCCAGCAACGCATACGTCAGCGCCACCAGGCGTGCGGGAATATAGTTGAGCAGGTCGTCGATCTTCGCCGCCGCCCAGCCAAAACGCTCGAAGCGCTCGTTACGATAGCCCCACATGGCGTCCAGCGTGTTGCTCAGGCGATACAGCACCACGCCGGGCACTCCGGCGACGGCAAACCAGAACAGGGCGGCGAACACTGCATCGCTGCCGTTCTCCAGCACCGACTCGGTCGCCGCGCGGGCCACGGCGGTGTCGTCCAGCTCCGAGGTCTGGCGACTGACCAGATACCCCACACGCTCGCGTGCCAGCTCCAGGTTACCGCCGCGCAGCGCCTGGGCCACCGGCGCCACGTGTTCGCCCAGGCTACGCATGCCCAGGGCGCAATAGAGAAACAGGATTTCGATGACCCAGCCGACATAAGGCGCCCAGGACAAGGCCGTGGCCAACAGCGTCAGTGGCAACACGGCCAGCACCCAGGCAGTCACACCATGGCTGCGCCAGCCGCGACCGCCGGCATTGAAACGTTGTTCGATGCGATCGGCGATACGGCCGAACGCCACCAGCGGATGCCAGCGTTTGGGTTCGCCCAGCAGCGCATCCAGCGCAACCCCGGCGACACTCAACAACGCCACACTCATTGACTCACTCCCCAATAGTTTTCGTACAACAGTTCACTCAAGGGACGCGGTTGCGCCCAGCCTTCCAGTACCAGCATCGGCGCCGGGTAGAATTCCTTGACCGCCCCCAGGCACAACACCGCCAGCGGCTTGGCCCCCGCCGGTAAACCCAGCAGGTCCGCCAGCGCCTGCGGCTCGAACAGCGATACCCAGCCCATGCCCAGGCCTTCCGCGCGGGACGCCAGCCAGAGGTTCTGGATCGCGCAGGACAGCGACGCCATGTCCATCTCCGGCAAGGTCCGGCGCCCGAAGATATGCCGTTCGCGACCGTCCATCAGCGCCGCCACCAGCACTTCGGCGCAATCGTTGATGCCCTCGACCTTCAGCTTCATGAATTCATCGGAACGCTCGCCCAGGGCTTCGGCGGTGCGGACCCGTTCCTCTTCCACCAGTTGCTGGATCCGCCCACGCAACGCGCGGTCGCTGATCCGGATAAACCGCCACGGCTGCATCAGGCCGACGCTCGGCGCCTGGTGCGCGGCTTCCAGCAGGCGCGCCAGGAGTTGCGGGGCCACGGTGCCGCCGACAAAGTGGCGCATGTCGCGGCGCTCGGCGATGGCGCGGTAGACCGCCTGGCGTTCTTCAGCGGTAAAGGCGTTGTCGGTCATGGCCTCTTCGCGGGCAAGCCCGCTCCCACAGGGAGAGCGCCGGCCTTGGCAGAATTGATCGAGGCATCAGGTGCCAGCAACGCGGCAACCGCTCGCGGGTTGGACGGGAAGTAGAAGTGCACATAGGAGGCGGTCATCCGCCCCTCGCGGTACACCGCTTCCGCGCCGCGCCCACCATTGGGGCTCAGCCCACGGGCAATCGGCGCCAGTTCGGTGGTGGTCAGCGAATGGTGATAGGTATGCCCGCGCAGCACACCTTCCGGCAGCTCCACGGCCTGCAGGGCCAGGGCCGCCAGACGCTTCTGCATCACCGCCTCCCCCGCCAGCAGGCCCAGCAGTTCGGCGCGCTGACCTTCGACATCGGTCAGGGCGTCGAGCAGGTAGAGCATCCCGCCACACTCGGCGAGCAAGGGTTTGCCCGCGCCATGGTGATCGCGGATCGCCGTGAGCATGCCGTGGTTGCCGGCCAGGGCCAGGTGATGCAGTTCCGGGTAGCCGCCCGGCAGATACAGGCTGTCGGCGTCCGGCAGAGCGACATCGTGAATCGGCGAGAAGAAGCACAACTCGGCGCCCATCGCCCGCAGCAGATCGAGGTTGGCGCCGTAGATGAAGGCAAAGGCTTCGTCGTGAGCGACCGCAATCCGCACCCCGGCCAGCAGCGGCTCGGCAACGACCGGCGTCGGCGCGGCAAATTCGACCGGAGGTGGCAGCTCCACCTCACAACTGCCGGCCAGGGCCTCGGCCGCGGCATCGAGACGTCGATCCAGGTCATTCAATTCGCTGGCCTGGACCAACCCGAGGTGACGGCTCGGCAGCTCGATCCCGGTCTCCCGGGAGAGCGCGCCGTACCAGCGCAGGCCTTCGGTCAGGCTGCCTTCAAGCAATTGCGCATGACGCAGGGTTCCCACACGATTGGCCAGCACCCCGGCAAACGGCAGGTCCGGTTGATAACGCGCCAGACCCAGTGCCAGGGCACCAAAGGTCTGGGCCATGGCCGTGCCGTCGATCACCCCCAGTACCGGCACGCCGAAGTGCCGCGCCAGATCGGCGCTGGACGGGGTACCGTCGAACAGGCCCATGACCCCTTCGATCAGGATCAGGTCGGCTTCACCGGCCGCTTCCCACAGCAGGCGCCGACTTTCCTCGGCGCCGACCATCCACAGGTCCAACTGATACACCGGCGCGCCACTGGCCCGCTCATGAATCATCGGGTCGAGAAAGTCCGGGCCACACTTGAACACCCGGACCCTGCGCCCCTGGTTACGGTGCAGGCGCGCCAGGGCCGCCGTCACCGTGGTCTTGCCCTGGCCGGAAGCCGGCGCGGCGATCAGCACCGCCGGGCAATGACGCGACTGACTCATAGTTCGATGCCTTTCTGCGCCTTGATCCCGGCCTGGAACGCGTGCTTGAGCAGGCCCATTTCGGTCACGGTATCGGCCAGGTCGATCAGCTCCGGCCTGGCACCGCGGCCGGTGACCAGCACGTGCTGCATGGGCGGGCGGGCCTGCAGGTCGCTGAGTACCTGATCGAGATCCAGGTAGCCGTGCTTGAGGGCGATATTCAGTTCATCGAGCACCACCAGGCCGATATCCGGGTTGCCGAGCATTTCCCGGGACACGGCCCAGGCGGCTTCGGCGGCAGCGATATCGCGCTGGCGATCCTGGGTTTCCCAGGTGAAGCCCTCGCCCATCACATGGAAGCGCACCTGCTCGGGGAAACGCCGGAAGAACAGTTCTTCACCGGTGCTGTTGCGGCCCTTGATAAATTGCACCACGCCACACTGCATGCCGTGGCCCATGGCCCGGGCGAGCATGCCGAAAGCGGAACTGCTCTTGCCCTTGCCATTGCCGGTCAGGACCAGCAGCAACCCGCATTCGTTGGGGGCACTGGCGATACGTTCGTCGATAACGGCCTTTTTGCGCAGCATGCGCGCCAGGTGACGTTCGTCGCGATCGGGGGATTCGTTCATGGCAGCTCTCCGTTGGGGCTGGATAAGGCAAACGGGGGGCAGGAAAAAGCACGGCCGAGGCAGTCCGGCATCGCCCGCCGTGATGCCGTGGGATGGATCAGGCCGGTCTCCGGACTCATGAGCTGCGCAAGCGCGGGACCGCGCGCCTTCCCATGCCGCGGCACAGTGGCGAAAAGCGCAGTCTTGACTCATTTACCGTTGCGGGGGCAGCGCCGGAATCGCGCCTGTCGAAGGGGCTCACCGGCTTCCCTGTTTCACCCTGTCGACGGATCGCCACAGAGCACCTGAAACAAGCCGCGAAGGTTAGAGGGTTGGGGGTGGAGCGTCAATTAAAGCCGAGGAGCGCCCCGTTGATCGAAAGACGATGCGGATCAATAAACCGGCGCCAGAATTTGTGCCACACTGCAAGAAGTGATATCAAATAGCCATAACCCAACCAACAATAACAAGGGTAAGCAGCATGCAAGGCTTGACGATCAGCAACCCGAAACTGGAATTCCTGCGCCCGGCCCTGGAACGCTGGTCCGACTGCATCGACCGCTATAACCAGGTCCTCGGCGACGGCCAGGCGCCCTACTGGTTCAATGAGCGCGCCAACCTGGGCCTGCTGTCGGCTGCGGCCTGGGCGGCGGAGATGGTGACCCTGGAGCATTTCCAGACCAGGAAGCAGGCCGAGGAAGACGACCGCAATGGCCGCTGTGACCTGCATATCGCCACGCCGGACGCCTCGGCGTATATCCGCGCCAGTCAGCGCTGGCCGCGCTTCAACAACCTGAATCTGATGCCGGCCCTGCTCGACGCGGTCAGCGACGCCAGGAAGGTCAGCTATCCCCATCATCTCAAGCTCGGCTGCCTGTTCGTCTCGCCATTCAAACCCCAGCAGAGCCCGAGCCCGGAAGACCTGCAGGATATGGTCGACGACCTGCAAAAAGCCAACAGCTGCGCCGTGGCCTGGTACTTCCCCTACCCCTACCGCAAGCTGCACAACGAAGCCGGCCACTACCATCCCGGCATCGCCCTGCTGTTCAAGGAGGCCTGAGCAAAAGGATTGAACCTGCGCCGACTACGCTTCTCTACTTCTAGACCAGCGTAAGCCTCGACGGAGATTCAGCATGTTCCAGCAGAAACACGCCCTGATCATCCTGCTCGCCAGCGGATTGGCTGCTTGCGGCGAAAGCTCCACCCTGTCGGTGTCCGATGGCACCGGCCCCTCGCCCAAGCTCCCGGAACCGGACAAGACCCTCTTTCCCACGGTCAACATCGCACCCGCCATCGGCTGGCCCCAGGGCACCAGACCGGTGGCCGCTCCCGGCACCCAAGTCGGCGCCTTCGCCGAGGGCCTGGATCATCCGCGCTGGTTGTATGTCCTGCCCAACGGCGATGTGCTGGTGGCCGAGACCAACTCGCCCCCCAAGCCCGATGACAGCCAGGGGATCAAGGGCTGGATCACCGGCAAGGTCATGGGCAAGGCCGGGGCCGGGGTGCCCAGCGCGAATCGCATCACCCTGCTGCGCGACAGCAATCACGACGGGGTCGCGGAAACCCGCACGACCTTTATCGAGCGACTCAACTCGCCCTTCGGCATGACGCTGGTGGGCAATGACCTGTATGTCGCCGACACAGATGCCTTGCTGCGCTTCCACTACGAGCCCGGCGCAACCACGATCAAGGAACAACCGGAAAAGGTCATCGACCTGCCTGGCGGCACCCTCAATCACCACTGGACCAAGAATGTCATCGCCAGCCAGGACGGGAAAAAGCTCTACGTCACCGTCGGTTCCAACAGCAATGTCGGCGAAAACGGCCTGGACAAGGAAGAAGGTCGCGCCGCGATCTGGGAAGTCGATCCGGCCACCCACAGCCACCGGATCTTTGCCTCCGGCCTGCGCAATCCCAACGGCCTGGCCTGGGAGCCGCAGAGCGGCAAACTGTGGACCGCGGTGAACGAGCGGGACGAGATCGGCAGCGATCTGGTACCGGACTACATCACCTCGGTGAAGGACGGCGGGTTCTATGGCTGGCCCTACAGCTACTATGGCCAGCACGTGGATGTGCGGGTATCACCTTCGGACCCGGCGATGATCGCCAAGGCCATCGCCCCGGATTACGCCGTCGGGCCGCATACGGCGTCCCTGGGACTGACCTTTGCCGAAGGCAGCAGACTCCCGGCGCCGTTCACCCAGGGAGCCTTTATCGGCCAGCACGGTTCCTGGAACCGCAAGCCCCACAGCGGCTACAAGGTGATCTTCGTACCTTTTGCCGCTGGCAAGCCCAATGGGCAGCCCGTGGATGTGCTGACAGGCTTTCTCGACAAGGATGAAAACGCCATGGGTCGCCCGGTCGGGGTCGTGATCGACCAGCAAGGCGGCTTGCTGGTGGCGGACGATGTCGGCAACAAGATCTGGCGGGTGTCTGCCAACCGATAGGCCGCTGACAGCAATGACCCTGTGGGCTGCGCGCTAACGCTTGCGACACAGGGTCAGGCCATCGCCTACGGGCAACAACGACAGATCTACTCGCGAGTCGTCCTTCAAGGCCAGGTTCAATGCCTGGATAGCCCGGGTGTCCTCGCTTTGCGCATCCACCTCCAGCACCCGGCCACTCCACAGGGTGTTGTCGAAAATCGCCAGGCCGCCGCTGCGCAACAGGCGCAAGGCGCTCTCCAGATAGCGTGGATAGTTGGCCTTGTCGGCATCGATGAACATCAGGTCGAAGGATTCGCCCAAACCCTGCCGCTCCAGTTCGGTCAGAGTATCGAGCGCCGGCGCCAGGCGCAGCTCGATCCGCCCGGACACACCTGCCTCCTGCCAGTAGCGCAGCGCCGTGGCATTGTAGTCGCCGGGAATGTCGCAGCAGAGCAACGAACCGCCCTCCGGCAGCGCCGAAGCCATGCACAAGGCGCTGTAGCCGGTAAAGGTGCCGACTTCGAGCAGGCGCCGGGCGCCGGTCAGCCTGACCAGCAGGGAGAGGAACTGGCCCTGCTCGGGAGCCACCTGCCAGCGCGCCGTGGGCAACGCCTGGGTTTCGTCCCGCAGGCGCTTGAGCAACGGCGTCTCGCGCAGGGAAACGTCCAGCAGGTAGCCGTAGAGGGCATCGTCGAGCTTGAGGGTGCGAGCGGTCATGACAACCTCGCGAAATCAGTCTAGGGATTGCGTGCCAGGTGTTCGGCCGGCAGTACGCGCTTGGCGTTCAGGTAGGCGCGCTGCCAGTAGGCCTTGGACAGGCTGTCCAGCTTGACCGTGCCCCCCGTGGCCGGCGCGTGGACAAAACGACCTTCGCCGACATAGATCCCCGCATGACTGACCTGGGAGCCACCATTGGTCGCGAAAAAGATCAGATCGCCGGTCTGCAAGGCGTTCTGCGGCACATTCGGCGCACGCATCACGATCATCTCACGGGTCGAACGTGGCAGGTTGATACCGGCCATGTCACGGTACACGTAGCTGATCAGGCCACTGCAATCGAAACCCGAATCCGGCGTATTGCCGCCCCAGCGATAAGGCGTGCCGACCAGACCCAATGCCCGGAACAGGACATCTTCGGCTTCCGGTGACGAAGGTTGCGGGGACGCGAAGACCACCGGACGGGCCACCGGCGCGGGCGGCGGCGGCGCATGGCTGGCACAGGCACCGAGCAATGCGGTGAGGGCGATAAGGGCGATACGGGCCGAGGTCGACATGTGCAGAAATCCTGACTGAATGCGGCTTGCTCTGCCGTGGCGTAAAGAAATCAAAACCGCGCAAGCAGGCTTGCGCGGTCAGACACTCAACAATATGTAAGGATTCTAGCGGCTATGAGCCAAACTTCAAGTATCACTTTAACTTCGGACGTTTTTTGTACAGTTTGCCAGCCCTTGCGGCTTGGCATTTAGCCATCAGCTATGGCCGATGGCACCGAAACGTCCGAAAGTCTACTTGTTGCTGGCAGTGACCGTGGTTGGAGCCATCGCCAGTGCGCGCTTGGCCTCAATGAAGGTCTTGCTCCAGTAGCTGTCGCCCAGGCTATCGACCCGGACACCACCGCTGCGGCGGCTGCTGGAATGGATGAACTGGTCATCGCCCAGGTAGATCCCGGCGTGACTGACACGACCGCGACGACCATTGGTGGCGAAGAACAGCAGGTCACCCGGCTTGAGCTTGTTGCGCGCAACCAGTGGCGCCTTCACGTTGATCATCTCACGGGTGGAACGCGGCAGATCCAGGCCCGCTTCCTCACGGAACAGATAACCGATGAAGCCGCTGCAGTCAAAACCGGAACTCTCGTTAGTACCACCGAAACGGTAACGGGTACCGATCAGGGACATGCCGCGCTCGAGAATGCTGTCGGCCAGGACGGGCAACTGATAAGGCTTGCTGTCGGCGAACTCGGCGAGCTCTTTCTCGGTGGCCAGCTCATCGTCCAGTACAGACGAAGATTTGACGCCAGAAACCGAAGCAACCTTGACTGAATTTTCTACCTGCTGTTGCGAAACCGGCGTATGTGCCGCGCAACCAAAAAGCAGGGTAACAAGTGCGAGAGGCACGAGGGGTGCGAAGCGATTTAGCATGGGCACGACCGTGGCTGAATTGTTAGAAGGCGTGACTATGCCCTCTATCACCCTCATTTGCAAATTTTATGGGACAAGATGTGACTCGCTCACACCCTGAAAACATCTAACGACTTAATACCCAAACGGATCGTACGCGCCAGAAAAATGCTTTTGGCGTGGGTTTTGTGGCGTCTGGAATTTGGCGAAAAACCGCTTGCAGCCCGCAATATTAGGGGCTTTACCTGTCGCTTACCAGCCCAGGGTTTCTTTCAGGAAGGGAATGGTCAGCTTGCGCTGGGCCTGCAGGGAGGCCTGGTCGAGACGCTCGAGCAGCTCGAACAGCGCACTCATGCTGCGAGTACCACGGGTCAGGATGAAATGTCCTACTTCATCGGTCAAATGCAGGCCGCGTCTTGAAGCACGCAGTTGCAAAGCACGCAGTTTGTCTTCGTCGGACAGCGGACGCATCTGGAAGATCAGGGCCAGGGTCAGGCGCGATTTCAGATCCGCCAGTTTCACCGGCAATTCCCGCGGCGAGGTCGACGCGGCAATCAGCAAGCGACGGCCACTGTCGCGCAAACGGTTGAACAGATGGAACAGCGCCTCTTCCCAATCCGCCCGGCCGGCGACCACTTGCAGGTCATCCAGGCAGACCAGTTCGTATTGTTCGAGGTTATCCAGCAATTCGACACCACGATCCATCAACTCGGCCAATGGCAGGTAGACCGCCGGCTCTCCCAACTGCTCGAAACGCAGGCACGCCGCCTGCAACAGGTGGGTACGCCCCACGCCGTCCTTGCCCCAGAGATAAATCAGGCTTTCGGTCCATCCGGCGTCGGCTTCGCATAGTCGCTCGACATAGCCGAGTGCAGCGGCATTGGCGCCTGGATAGTAGTTGATGAAGGTAGCGTCATCACGCAGACGCACACCTAGGGGCAGCTGAATCGGTTTCATGCTGACTGAACAGTTCTAGGGAACCGTTAGTGGCCTCTGTGTAAAGTTTGCAAAGTTTATACCCGTGACGCCGGGCGCACAATGCAGCAGACCACAAGCAAAATCAAAGGTTTGCGTTGACCGAGGGGAATCAGGGGATGGCAGGGTCGTCAAAAATGACACAAATCATCGTAGCGGTGAGGCTTGCCTGCGAAAGGTTCTTCGCCGATCACTCCCACGCTCCAGCGTGGGAACACCGACCGTGACGCTCTGAGTCACAACAGCGGACGCAGAGCGTCCAGAGAGGCATTCCCACGCGGAGCGTGGGAACGATCAACAACGATCAACAATTCCTTTGCCGCGCGTGGGAGCGATCAACACAAGCCCGATCCACAGAGGAATCGCGTCAGAGGTCAGGATCTTCCTGGCCGCCGTACATATCCGACTCCTTGTACAGATCATGGACATGCCGCACCAGCACCATGATCACCGCCGCCACCGGCAACGCCAGCAGCACACCGGTAAAGCCGAACAGCTCGCCCCCGGCGAGGATGGCGAAAATCACCGCGACCGGATGCAGGCCGATGCGATCGCCCACCAGCAGCGGCGTCAGCACCATGCCTTCCAGGGCCTGGCCGATCATGAACACCGCGACGATGCCGATCATTGGATACAGGTCACCGCCGAACTGGAACAGACCGGCAATGATCGCCGCACCAATCCCGATCACGAAGCCCATGTACGGTACGATGGCCGCCAGGCCCGCCAGCAGGCCGATCAACAACCCCAGCTCCAGGCCAACCAGCATCAAACCGCCGGCGTAGATCACCCCGAGCGCCAGCATCACCAGCAACTGGCCACGAACGAAAGCCCCGAGCACGCCATGGCACTCATCGGCCAATGCGACGATATGCCCCTCCTGCTGACGCGGCAGCAGGCTGCGGATCTTCGCCATCATCAGGTCCCAGTCCCGCAGCAGGTAGAAGCTCACCACCGGGATCAGCACCAGGTTGGCCAACCAGCCCATCAGTGCCAGGCTCGATGCCGTCGCCTGGGACAGGACCACACCGACGATATCGGTGGTCTGCCCCATATGCTCGCTGATGGCAGCCTTGACCTTGTCGAACTTCCAGAAGCCGTCCGCCAGGCCGAACTTGTGCTGCGCCCAGGGCATCGCCGTGTGCTGCAACCAGTCGAGCATCTGCGGTGCCAGCTCATAGAGCCGGAACAGTTGCTTGGCCAGCATCGGCACCAGCACCAGCAACAGGGTCATCAGGATCAGGGTGAACAGCGCGAACACCGCCACCACGCCCCAGGTCCGCGACAGACCGGATTTCTCCAGCCGATCGACCACGGGATCGAACATGTAGGCCAGCAGGATGCCCACCAGGAATGGCGACAATATCGGGTGCAGCAAGTACACAAGCACGCACAGCAGGATCGCCGCGCCAAGCCAAATCCATCGACGGGTGTCGGTCATGGACGATTCCAGCCTTATATATAGAAGGAAAGATGAACTACCAACGGAAACGCAGCTGAGGTGTCGGTGCCGGTGCTACAGCCGGTGCCGCGGTAGCCGCCGTGGGATCGCTGACCGCCGCGGGCGCCTGCGCTTCGCCCGGCGGTACTTCCAGCAATTTCGCCAGCCCCAGTTGCGCCCGCAGTTGCTCCGCGCTGCCGCTGACCTGATAGACGATGCGGTCGCCATCCACACTCAGCGGCCGGCCGCCAAAAGGCTCAAGCAGATGCCCCAGCGCCGCATAGCGCTCCAGGTTCATGCCCTGCACTTCCAGCAACTGATCCGTGGCCACGCCGGGCTTGGCGGCAAAACGCGGGGCGAGACGTTCGCTCACCGCCAACAGCACGGCGTCGGCCAGGGCTGCGGTATCCGCGCCCTGGGCCGTACCCTGCTCCTTCTGGTCGCCCAGCCAGAGGCGCCATTTCGCTTCCCACTGCGCGCCGTTCTGATGGGCATGCACGGCGAGCAAGGCATCGGCGCCATAACGCTCGGACGCGGCATGCAAGGGCGAGGCATCGGAGCCTTCGAGGTTCTTCGCGGTAGCGACGATCTGCTCATCCAGGTCGGCCAGCGGCAAGCGCAGTGGCAGACCACGATGTTGTGCGGCACGGCGCAACGGCTCGGCGGCCGATTGCCCGTCGCCCACCAGGCTCGAACCCTCGGTGGAATCGCTCAGCCACCAGCCGAGAATCGACGGTCGATTGCTCCCCCACAAGGCCAGCCCGGCACCGCGCAAGGCACGATCGGTACTCACCGGATCAAAATCCACTTGCAGGCTCTGCGGCGGCCCGGCGTCATAGCCGTACTGGCTGATGATCTGCTGCGGGTCCTTGCGCACCTCGGCCAACCCCGGGCTCTGCGCCGCCTTGGGGTCGCCGGTCAGGCGCAGTACCAGCGTCTCCAGCGCACGCTGGGTGGCCTGGTTACGCTCATCCGGGGTCTGGCTGGCGACCGGTTCGCGCACCTGATACAGACCGTTCAGGGTTTCGGCATGAATCGCCAGGCTCAGCAGGGAAAGGCAACCGACACTCAATAACTTGAACAAACGCATGGAAAATTCCCGACAGGCAGAAAACGGCGTGAAAGACCATATGAATACAAAGGGACAGGCGTGTGACCACAGCGCAGTGCCATCATTCATACCGTCGCTGAAAGTTTTTCCGCCGTCATCAAGACAGCGGTTGATAAAGCTATACCTTATACAGCCGTGCCCGATGCAGCCAGCGCCACCGTTCAGGGATTTTTTCGCGGATATCGCCCTGCCCGTCGGCCCGAGGATGGCCGCTGCTGCTCAAGCCTGATAAAATCGCGCGCCTTCGCAGACCGGCAATGGCCGGACACCTGAAAAGAACGACTTGCGCCGTTCCTTCCCGTGGTCCCGTCACTCCCGGTCGATACCCCTGAATCCCCCCTAAAGGCCTGGATCATGAGCAAGCAACCCTCCCTGAGCTACAAGGACGCCGGTGTAGACATCGACGCCGGTGAAGCATTGGTCGAACGCATCAAGAGCGTGGCCAAGCGCACTGCGCGCCCGGAAGTCATGGGCGGCCTGGGCGGTTTTGGCGCCCTCTGCGAGATCCCGGCAGGTTACAAGCAGCCGGTCCTGGTCTCCGGCACCGACGGTGTCGGCACCAAGCTGCGCCTGGCACTGAACCTGAACAAGCACGACAGCATCGGCATCGACCTGGTGGCCATGTGCGTGAATGACCTGGTGGTCTGCGGTGCCGAACCGCTGTTCTTCCTCGACTACTATGCCACCGGCAAGCTCAACGTCGACACCGCCGCCCAGGTGGTCACCGGCATCGGCGCCGGTTGCGAACTGTCCGGCTGCTCCCTGGTGGGCGGCGAAACCGCTGAAATGCCGGGCATGTATGAAGGCGAAGACTACGACCTGGCCGGCTTCTGCGTCGGCGTCGTGGAAAAAGCCGAAATCATCGACGGTTCGAAAGTCGCGGCCGGTGACGCCCTGCTCGCCCTGCCATCGTCCGGCCCGCACTCCAACGGCTACTCGCTGATCCGCAAGATCATCGAAGTCTCCGGTGCCGACATCGAAAACACCCAGCTCGACGGCAAGCCGCTGGCCGACCTGCTGATGGCGCCAACCCGTATCTACGTCAAGCCATTGCTCAAGCTGATCAAGGACACCGGCGCGGTCAAGGCCATGGCCCACATCACCGGCGGCGGCCTGCTGGACAACATCCCGCGCGTCCTGCCAAAAGGCGCCCAGGCCGTGGTCGACGTGGCCAGCTGGCAGCGTCCGGCGGTCTTCGACTGGCTGCAGGAAAAAGGCAACGTCGACGAAACCGAAATGCACCGCGTGCTGAACTGCGGCGTCGGCATGGTCATCTGCGTCGCCCAGGAACACGTTGAAACCTCCCTGAAGGTCCTGCGTGAAGCCGGCGAACAGCCATGGGTCATCGGCCAGATCGCCACTGCCGCCGAAGGCGCTGCCCAGGTCGAGCTGAAGAACCTCAAGGCTCACTGATGTCCGAGCCGATAACCTCGACCTGTAACGTCGTGGTGTTGCTGTCGGGCACCGGCAGCAACTTGCAGGCCCTGATCGATGACGTACGGACCGGGGGCAACCCGGCCCGCATCGCCGCGGTGATCTCCAACCGCGCCGATGCCTACGGCCTGCAACGCGCCAGGGACGCGGGGATCGACACCCGCTCCCTGGATCACAAGGCCTTCGAAGGCCGCGAAGCCTTCGATGCCGCCCTGATCGAACTGATCGACGCCTTCAACCCGCAACTGGTGGTACTCGCCGGTTTCATGCGCATTCTCAGCGCGGATTTCGTCCGGCACTACCAGGGACGCCTGCTCAATATCCATCCTTCGCTCCTGCCCAAATACAAAGGCCTGCACACCCACCAGCGGGCGCTGGACGCCGGCGACGCCGAACACGGCTGCAGCGTGCACTTCGTCACCGAGGAACTCGACGGCGGCCCTCTGGTCGTACAGGCTGTGGTTACGGTAGAGTCTGATGATTCGGCGCAGAGTCTGGCGCAACGGGTTCATGCCCAGGAACACAGGATTTACCCGCTGGCGGTGCGCTGGTTCGCCGAAGGCCGCTTGAGCCTTGACGACCAGGGGGCTTTATTGGACGGTCAATTACTCGCGGCCAGCGGCCATTCGATTCGAACCTAGGAGATTTTATGCGTCGCGCCCTGCTCTTCGCTCTTACCCTGCTTGCCTTGCCGGTTGTGCAGGCGGCGGACCTTCAGCCATTCTCCGCCAGTTACACCGCCGACTGGAAACAGCTCCCCATGAGCGGCTCGGCCGAACGTAGCCTGACGAAAAACGACAATGGCAGCTGGACCCTGAATTTCAAGGCCTCCATGATGATCGCCAGCCTGACCGAGGAAAGCACCCTGCGCCTCGAGAAGGACAAGCTGCTGCCACAGACCTACACCTTCGAACGTGGCGGGCTGGGCAAGGCCAAGAAGATCAACCTGGACTTCGACTGGGCGACCAACAAGGTCACCGGCTTCGAAGGCAAGGACTCGGTCAACCTGCCCCTCGAAAGCGGCATGCTCGACAAGTCGACCTATCAGTTGGCCTTGCAGCGTGATGTCGCGGCCGGCAAGAAAAGCATGAGCTACCGGGTCGCCGAAGGCACCGATACCGACACCTACGACTTCCGCGTGATCGGTCCGGAAAAGGTCCAGACCAAGGCCGGCACGATCGATGCGATCAAGGTCGAGCGTGTCCGCGACCCGACACAGAGCAAGCGCATCACGCAAATGTGGTTCGCCAAGGACTGGGGCTACATCCTGGTTGCCCTGCGCCAGGTCGAGACCGACGGCAAGGAGTACAACATCATGCTCCAGGACGGTACCGTCGACGGCAAGGCTGTCAAAGGCAACTGATGCCCCCCCCTTTGTAGGAGCCGGGCTTGCCCACGAACACGCCCGTGAAGCGGCTAAAAGCTTCGCTGGCAAGCCAGCTCCCACAGGGTTTCGAGCACGACGATATCTTGTGGTGAAACATCGTCCCGTAGGCGCCGGGCTTGCCCGCGAACAGGCCCGTGAAGCCGCTGAAAGCTTCGCTGGCAAGCCAGCTCCTACAGGTTACGTGGCGTTTCAAGAACCCATCTTCTTAACTGGCCGATCCGGGCTCATCGAACATCTGCTTGTCGAGCCCAAGGACCTTGTCCATCACTTCCTGCGGACTGCCCTGGCCTTCGACGGTATGGGTCTTGTAGTTGAAGTCGAGGGCAATCCAGGCCTGCAATTTCGCCTCGTAGCTGTTCGGGTACTGGGCCTGCTCGATCGCGGGCAGGTCCTTGTAATGCTCCAGTGCCGCGGTAAAGAATTTGCTCAGCTTGCCAGTACCATCGTACTCGGCAATCGAGCTGGCCACGACTTTCTGCCGCCAGGCGTACTCCTGATCAGATGATTCACTCCAGGCCGCACGCCGCTCGTTTGCCGTGAAATTGCCGCTGTCATCGTAGATGATCAGCGACAACTGGTCGCTGGACATTCCGGCAAAAGGGTTCTTCCCGCTGCCATTGACGAAGTCCGTGGCATTCCTGGCCCGCGCCAGCAAGTCAGGATCCTGGGTGTCGGGCACCTCGGCATCATTGGCTGCCTTGTTGGCAAAATATCCATCGCCGGAAATCTTGTTCAACAGTTCATTGGCCTTGGCACCCAGCTCCTTCCTGCTCAAGCTGGCATCCCGTGTCGCCGCACGCGCGGCGCTTTCGCTCAACTGACGAGAGAGCGAAGAAATACTGCTGGTGTCTTTCGCAGGCTCGGCTGCGGGACTTGGCGCCGTGGAGCCGGCCTTGGCGAGCGGCTCGCCCGGAGTCGCGGCCACGCCGGAAACCTGCGCGCCGGATACTGAATTCGAATTGATTGAACCTACCAAGATGACGTCCTCCCTGTTAGTGGCCACTCCCGAATCCCTGGCCCATCAACCGTTATCGGCAACCGCCGGGGAAACTGTAAGGTCTCACGATGAACGGCAGGACCACGAACCTCGCACGGCATGACCATGCGAGGCCCGTCATGGCCTTACTTCATCGTGAATTCAACCGTCCACGAATAGGTCGATATGTTGGTCGAGGTCACTTTCGCGGTACAGACCGCGCCGCCACTCGGAGTCGCGGTGTTGTTCCACTTGGGAATGATCGAGCCCAACGGGCCCAGGGTCCCTACGTAGGTCGCCAGGAAGGTGCAGGTCTTGCCGCCCATGGTGTAACGCAGGTTGGCGTAGTTGGCATTGGGCGAAATATTGCTTTGCACGGTATAGGTATCGGCCCCACCCGCCCGGACCGTCGCCACGGGCTTTGGCACCGCATTGACGTTGGTGCTGGCTTCGTTACCGGTAATGATCGTGTAGGCCGCATCGGTGGTGCCGAGGTTCTTGAAAGTGACCGCTACCGGAGGCCCGGCAAAGGCCGATCCGGCGGTCAGCGTGGCCAGGGCCAGTACCGAAATAACAGACTTGAACATCTTCATGCTTTTGCTCCTTTTGGGTTGATTTCCTGTCCACGGCTTTTCCGGTCGAGCGGAAAAAACCTGTCTCCTGGCACAACCAGGCCGACGGCAAAAGTTCAAAGGCATGGAAAACACAGAACCCGAGGCACGACTTTCCCCACGAATCAGGTCAGGCCTGTCGTCTGGCGGGAAGAGAGATCGGGAGAGCGCCGCAGGGGCAGCAGGACGCTGTCGAGCGAGCGCAGGTATCGACTGTGGCTTCCATGCCGAACTTCTTTTATCCATGGTTCCAGCCACCTGGCTGGAAATCCGAGGCGAGGTATTTACCACAGAACGTCGGAAAGTGGAAAGCGCCCTGACGGATCGCCGACTGCTTTCGTGCGCTCACCGCCGGCTTGGCGAATCATCGTCAGGCATCGCTCTAATCCGTGCTTTGCACCCCATCGAACATGAAACTTTTGTCAGAAAACTCCGCAAAAATCACCTCGCCCCCAACAAATCCGGGGCTTTGTCGATTACTGCAGTTTTTGCAACGGTGAATTTCGTCTGCAAGTGATTTACGTAGGAGGCTAATGAATCATATAAAAGAGGCCTGCGACGCGTTGCCGCAGTTCAACAGAGACTGGAGCTTGCAGATGACCGTAAAAGTGACCGAACGCGATGATGCACATATGTCCCATGAAGGCGTAGCCAATGGCATTCGAATCTGGGATGTACACCAACAGGACCTGCTGGTAGGCATGTTTCACAACGAGGCCGATGCTCATAATTACAAGAACGAGCTGGAAACCCTCGAGATGAAACGCCAGGCACAAACCTCCTGAAGTCTTGAGCTCCATGGGCATCCCCCGGCCCACGCAGCCGGCGATGACCCACAAGCACAAACCCCGCCTTTCGAGCGGGGTTTGTCGTTTCAGGGGTGCCGTTCAGAGGCTTACCACATCAGATCGTCAGGGATCTGGTAGGCCGCGTACGGGTCGTCCTCGTCCGGCACCTGGCTCTCGGTGAGGATATTGAGCTGGACGATACGCTCGGGGGCGCGCTCCTGGATCTTCAGCGCCGCTTCGCGCGGGATCACTTCATAGCCGCCGCCATGGTGCACTATCGCCAGGGAGCCATTGCTGAGTTTGTTGCGCATCAGCGTGTTGACCGACAGGCGTTTGACCTTCTTGTCGTCGACGAAGTTGTAGTAGTCCTCGGTGGTCAGCTTGGGCAGGCGCGAGGTTTCGATCAATTGCTTGACCTGCGCCGTGCGCGCCTTGGCCTCGGCTTTCTCCTGCTGCTGGCGGTTCAGTTCCTGGTCGCGCTTGACCTTCTCGGCCTGCGCTTCCTGGGCCAGGCGCGCCTGGGTGTCGTCAACCTCGGCCTGGCCTTTATGGACCAGCCGCTGCTGTTTCTGTTTCTCTTTGCCGACCTGCTTGGCCTGCTTTTGATTGACCAGACCTGCTTTGAGCAACTGGTCACGAAGGGAAAGGCTCATGGTGCTTACTCACTTGGGTCAACAACTGCGCCGCAGCTGGGTGCATTCTTTTCCTGACGTTTGGCTTCGCCCCACAAGGCGTCCAACTCTTCGAGGGTGCAATCTTCCATGGGACGGTGGGTGTCGCGCAATGCCTGTTCGACAAATCGGAAGCGCCTGTCGAATTTGCCATTGGCACCACGCAGGGCATTTTCCGGGTCGACCTGAAGGTGACGGGCCAGGTTGACCACGCTGAACAACAGGTCGCCGATCTCATCGGCCATGGCCGCCGGGTCGTTGTCGGCCATGGCTTCGAGCACTTCTTCGAGCTCTTCGCGAATCTTGTCCACCACCGGCAGGGCGGCCGGCCAGTCAAAACCGACCTGGGCCGCGCGCTTCTGCAACTTCGCCGCCCGTGACAAGGCCGGCAAGGCGGCGGGGACATCGTCGAGCAAGGACAACTGCTCGGGCGCGCGGTGGTTCTCGGCGCGCTCCTCGGCCTTGATCTGCTCCCAGCGCAGCTTGACCTGCTCTTCGCTCAGGCGCGGCAGGTCGGCGGGCGCATAAAGATCGCCGGTGGGGAAGACATGGGGATGTCGGCGAATCAGCTTGCGGGTGATGCTGTCGACCACGGCATCAAACTCGAAGCGCCCTTCTTCGCGGGCCAACTGGCTGTAGTAGACGACCTGGAAGAGCAGGTCGCCCAACTCGCCCTGCAAGTGCTCGAAGTCACCGCGCTCGATGGCATCGGCCACCTCGTAGGCTTCCTCCAGGGTGTAGGGAACGATGGTGGCGTAGCTTTGCTTGATATCCCACGGGCAACCGTATTGCGGGTCGCGCAGGCGGGCCATCAGATGGAGCAGGTCTTGAAGGCTGTACATCGATTGTTCCGTTCGTTTCTGTCACACGCTGGAAACAGCGCAAACCTTGTAGGGGCCGTGCCGGACGGTGCTCCGCTTGTCCACGAAGCTCATGTCGACTTCAAGGGCCGCTTCGGGGGCAAGCCCCCTCCCACAAAGCCCGCGAAGCTCGTGGCGGCCTCAAGGCATCCTTCCAACTCCCACACACAAGTCCGCTACGCCCCCGCCATCCTCAAGGGGTGCGGTTGCGTCGGGTCTCGATGATATTCGGCAGCTGGGAAATCCGCCCCAGCAACCGCCCCAACGCGTCCAGCCCCGGGATCTCGATGGTCAGGGACATCAACGCGGTGTTGTCCTCCTTGTTCGAGCGGGTATTGACCGCAAGCACGTTGATCCGCTCGTTGAGCAGCACCTGGGACACGTCACGCAGCAGGCCGGAACGGTCGTAGGCGCGGATCACGATGTCCACCGGGTAGGTCGACACCGGCACCGGTCCCCAACTGACCTGGATGATCCGCTCGGGCTCGCGCCCGCTCAGTTGCAGCACCGAGGCGCAATCCTGGCGGTGAATGCTCACGCCACGGCCCTGGGTGATGTAGCCGACGATGGCATCCCCCGGCAGCGGCTGGCAGCAGCCGGCCATCTGGGTCATCAGGTTGCCGACGCCCTGGATCTGGATATCGCCGCGCTTGCCCGGTTTGTAGCCGGTGGCCTTGCGCGGGATCAGTTCCAGCTGTTCGTTGCCACGCTCCGGCTCGACCAGTTGCTGGGCCTGGTTGACCAGTTGCGCCAGGCGCAGGTCACCGGCACCGAGGGCGGCGAACATGTCCTCGGAGGTTTTCATGTTGGCCTTGTCGGCCAGCTTGTCGAAGTCCACCTGCGGCAGGCCGAGACGTGTCAGCTCGCGCTCGAGCAGGGTCTTGCCGGCGGCGACGTTCTGGTCGCGGGCCTGCAGCTTGAACCAGTGGACGATCTTCGCCCGCGCCCGGGAGGTGGTGACATAGCCAAGGTTCGAGTTCAGCCAATCGCGGCTCGGCGTACCGTGCTTGCTGGTGATGATCTCCACCTGCTCGCCGGTCTGCAGGCTGTAGTTGAGCGGGACGATCCGCCCGTTGATCTTCGCGCCCCGGCAGTTGTGACCGATTTCGGTGTGCACCCGATAGGCGAAGTCCAGCGGTGTCGCGCCCTTGGGCAAGTCGATGGCGTGCCCGTCGGGGGTGAAGATATAGACCCGGTCCGGCTCGATATCGACCCGCAGTTGTTCCGCCAGGCCACCGATATCCCCCAGCTCTTCGTGCCACTCCAGCACCTGGCGCAACCAGGAGATTTTCTCTTCGTAATGATTGGACCCGGACTTGACGTCGGTCCCCTTGTACTTCCAGTGCGCACAAACCCCCAGCTCGGCCTCTTCGTGCATGGCGTGGGTGCGGATCTGCACCTCCAGCACCTTGCCTTCCGGACCGATCACCGCCGTGTGCAACGAGCGGTAGCCGTTCTCCTTGGGGTTGGCGATGTAGTCGTCGAACTCTTTCGGGATGTGCCGCCACAGGGTGTGGACGATCCCCAGCGCGGTGTAGCAGTCGCGCATTTCCGGGACCAGCACGCGCACGGCGCGCACATCGTAGATCTGGCTGAACTCCAGGCCCTTGCGCTGCATTTTGCGCCAGATCGAATAGATGTGTTTGGCCCGGCCGCTGATATCGGCCTTGACCCCGGTGGCCAGCAATTCGTTTTCCAGCTGGTTCATCACATCGCTGATGAACCGCTCGCGATCCAGGCGCCGCTCATGCAGCAACTTGGCGATCTGCTTGTACTGGTCGGGCTCCAGGTAGCGGAAGGACAGGTCCTCCAGCTCCCACTTGATATGCCCGATGCCCAGGCGATGGGCCAGCGGCGCGTAGATGTCGAACACCTCGCGGGCCACCCGGTTGCGCTTCTCGTCGTCGGCGTTCTTGACCGCACGAATGGCACAGGTGCGCTCAGCCAGCTTGATCAGCGCGACACGCACGTCGTCGACCATGGCCACCAGCATCTTGCGCAGGTTTTCCACCTGCACCTGGGTGCCGAGGACCTGGGACTGGCGCGGACTGAGGCTGGCGCTGATGGCGGCCATGCGCAGCACGCCGTCGATCAGCTTGGCCACCACCGGGCCGAATTTCTGGCTGACCGCTGGCAAGGCGATCTGCCCTTCGCGTACGCCACGGTAAAGCACGGCCGCGACCAGGGAGTCCTGGTCGAGCTTGAGGTCGGCGAGGATCTCGGCGATCTCAAGGCCAGTGCTGAAACTGGAACCCCCTTCGGGCCACAGATTCTGGGCCGCGTTGGTCTGTTGTTCGGCAAGCCGTGCGTACTCGCAGGCTTCCTTCAAGGCTTCACGGTCCAGCGCCAGGTCGACGCTGACCGTATGATCGAGCCATGCCTCGAGATTGATACTGCCGTCAGTGTTGATCGGCTGGTGTGCTCTCACCTGTACCATCTTGCTTACCTTCCCTACGACGCAGATTCAATGCGTCAAAATCGCTGGCCGTTCATCGCCCCTGCATTCCGGCAAGGCTGGTCGGAATACGGGGGCGGCCAGTCGGACTAGACGAGCATCCTAGCTCGCTTCAAATAACGCCATGGCCTCGACATGCGCGGTCTGCGGAAACATATCGAGGATCCCGGCACGTTTTAACCGGTAGCCCTGCTTGATCAATTCGACCGTGTCGCGCGCCAAAGTTGCCGGGTTGCACGACACATACACCAATCGCTCGGCACCCAGTGCGGCGAGCTTGCCCACCACCTCGAAAGCACCATCGCGTGGTGGGTCCAAGAGTACCGCAGAAAAGCCTGCTTTGGCCCAACCGGCATCACTCAGGGGCTGGGATAAATCGGCCTGAAAAAAAGCCACGTTATGCAGATTGTTGCTAGCGGCATTGGCAGCGGCGCGCTCGACCATGGTCTGCACGCCCTCCACCGCCACCACTTCACGGACCCGACGGGCCAGCGGCAAGGCAAAGTTGCCCAGCCCGCAGAACAGGTCAAGCACCCGCTCGCCGGCCTCAGGCTTGAGCCAGTCAAGCGCCTGGGCCACCATCGCTTCGTTGACCCCGGCATTGACCTGGACAAAATCCCCCGGCCGGTACGCCAGCTCCAGATCCCACGCCTCCAGGCGATAACCGAGGGACCGCGTCGGGTCGACCGGTTGCGGCCCGTCCTCGCCATGCAGCCAGAGTTGTGCGCCATGTTCCGCGCAAAAGGCTTGCAGGACCTGCAGGTCATCGGCCGACAACGGCGACATATGGCGCAACAACACCGCCAGCGCCGAACCGCTGAACAACTCGACATGACCCAAGGCCTGGGGTTTGCCCAGGCGTCGCAGCATTGCCGGCAAGCCGCTCATGATCGGTTGCAAGGCCTGTACCAGCACCGGGCAGTCGTCGATGCCGACGATGTCCTGGCTGGACGCCGCACGAAAACCCACCTCGAGTTTTTTTGCCTTGGCATCCCAGCGCACCGCCACCCGCGCCCGGCGGCGATAGCCGAACTCCGGACCGGTCAGGGGCGCCGCCCACTCCTCGGGTTCGACACCGGCCACCCGCGACAACTGCTCGGCGAGCATGCGCTGTTTCAGGGCCAACTGATCATCGTGGGGCATATGTTGCACACTGCAGCCACCGCAACGTCCGGCATGGGCGCAAGGTGCCGGACGCCGCCGCTCGCTGGCGAGGAACACCCGTTCGGTACGGGCCTCGACCACCTTGCCATGGGCGCCGAGCACACGGGCCTCGACCTCTTCGCCGGCCAGGGCGCCGGCGACAAACCAGGTACGGCCTTCGATAAACGCGATCCCGCGGCCATCGTTGGCCAACCGCTCGATCGTCAGGCGTTGTTTCTTGCCCACAGGCACTTGCGGGGCCCGGCTACCGCCACTCGGTTGGAAGCGCAGGCCTCTCTCATGCTTGGCCATCAGTTGGGCGCGTCGTAGATGCCGGTCGACAGGTAGCGGTCGCCGCGGTCACAGATGATCGCGACCATCACCGCGTTCTCGACTTCCCGGGACAGGCGCAACATCGCCGCCACCGCGCCGCCCGAGGACACGCCGCAGAAAATTCCTTCTTCACGGGCCAGACGACGCATCACGTCCTCGGCCTCTTCCTGGCCCATGTCGACGATGCGGTCGACCCGCTCGGCCTGGAAAATCTTCGGCAGGTATTCGTGGGGCCAGCGGCGGATGCCGGGAATCGACGCACCTTCCATTGGTTGCAGGCCGACGATCTGCACGTCCGGGCTCTGCTCTTTCAGGTAGCGCGACACCCCCATGATGGTCCCGGTGGTGCCCATGGAACTGACGAAATGGGTGATGGTGCCCTGGGTCTGCCGCCAGATTTCCGGACCGGTGCTGGTGTAGTGCGCCTCGGGGTTGTCACCGTTGGCGAACTGGTCGAGGACCTTGCCGCGCCCTTCGGCCTGCATCCGCTCGGCCAGGTCACGGGCGCCTTCCATGCCTTCCTCGCGACTGACCAGGATCAGCTCGGCGCCATAGGCGGTCATGGCCGCCTTGCGTTCGGCGGTGGAGTTGTCGGGCATGATCAGGATCATCTTGTAGCCCTTGATCGCGGCAGCCATCGCCAGGGCGATCCCGGTATTGCCCGAGGTCGCTTCGATCAGCGTGTCGCCGGCCTGGATCTGCCCACGCAACTCGGCGCGGGTGATCATCGACAGTGCCGGACGGTCCTTCACGGACCCCGCGGGATTGTTCCCTTCAAGCTTGAGCAGCAGGGTGTTGCTGGTCGCTCCGGGCAAGCGTTGCAGGCGAACCAGGGGCGTGTTGCCGATGCAATCGGCGATCGTGGGGTACTGCAAGGTCATGGCGTATTCGCAATCCAGACTGCGGGGGCGCCTATCATACCGGCAAACGCCTGCGGCCCATATCACGCAAAGTGCAGACGTTATTCACTTCAGCTATAAGCTTAAACGGCAGAAGCCCGTGCAGGCCTGTGGCTTGTGGTTTGTGCCTCCCCTACACTGCGCAGGTGGAGCGGGCGCAGGAAGCGCGCGCCGAGAATCGAAGATCGCCGTGTCTGCCGGACGCTGTATCTGATGGAGAGTATTGCGTGCTTAAAAACCTGGGCATCAAAGGCCGCGTCCTACTGCTCACCCTGCTGCCGACCACACTGATGGCCCTGGTGCTGGGCGGCTATTTCACCTGGTTGCAACAGTCGGACCTGCAAACCCAGTTGCTGCAACGCGGGGAAATGATCGCCGAACAACTGGCACCGCTGGTGGCTCCGGCGCTGGGCCGCAACGACAGCGAACAGTTGGAGCGCGTCGCCACCCAGGCGCTGGAACAGACCGACGTGCGCGCCGTATCGTTCCTCGGCGCCAACCGCGAACAGCTGGCCCATGCCGGCCCCAGCATGCTCAACCAACCGCCCACCGGCAACAGCAGTCATATGCTGCAACGTAGCGGCAATGACGCGACCCGCTACCTGCTGCCGGTCTTCGGCCGGCACCGCAACATGGCCGGCGAACCGCTCCCCGACGAAGCCGACCGGCTGCTCGGCTGGGTCGAGCTGGAGCTGTCCCACAATGGCATGTTGTTGCGCGGCTATCGCAGCCTGTTCGCCAGCCTGCTGCTGATCGCCACCGGCCTGCTCGGCACCGCGCTACTGGCCCTGCGCATGAGCCGCACCATCAATACGCCGATCAGCAAGATCAAGCTGGCCGTGGCCCAGCTCAAGGACGGCAACCTGGAAACCCGCCTGCCGCCCCTCGGCAGCCAGGAGCTGGACGAACTGGCCTCGGGTATCAACCGCATGGCCGAAACCCTGCAGAACGCCCAGGAAGAATTGCAGCACAGCATCGACCAGGCCACCGAAGACGTCCGGCAGAACCTGGAAACCATCGAAATCCAGAACATCGAGCTGGACCTGGCCCGCAAGGAAGCGCTGGAAGCCAGCCGGATCAAATCCGAATTCCTCGCCAATATGAGCCATGAAATCCGCACACCGCTCAATGGCATCCTCGGTTTCACCCACCTGTTGCAGAAGAGCGAGCTGACCCCGCGCCAGTTGGACTACCTGGGCACCATCGAAAAATCCGCCGACAGCCTGCTGGGGATCATCAACGAGATCCTCGACTTCTCGAAGATCGAAGCCGGCAAACTGGTACTCGACAGCATTCCGTTCAACCTGCGCGACCTGTTGCAGGACACCCTGACCATTCTCGCCCCGGCCGCCCATGCCAAGCAGCTGGAACTGGTCAGCCTGGTCTATCGCGATACGCCGTTGTCGCTGATCGGCGATCCGCTGCGGCTCAAGCAGATCCTCACCAACCTGGTGAGCAACGCGATCAAGTTCACCCGCGAGGGCACCATCGTCGCCCGGGCCATGCTCGAGGAAGAACACGAAGACAGCGTGCAATTGCGCATCAGCGTGCAGGACACCGGCATCGGCCTGTCGAACCAGGATGTGCGGGCGCTGTTCCAGGCCTTCAGCCAGGCCGACAACTCGCTGTCGCGCCAGCCCGGCGGCACCGGCCTGGGCCTGGTGATCTCCAAGCGCCTGATCGAACAGATGGGCGGTGAAATCGGCGTGGACAGCACGCCGGGCGAAGGCTCCGAGTTCTGGATCAGCCTGAGCCTGCCCAAGACCCGCGACGATATCGAAGACCTGCCCGCCGCGCCGCTGCTCGGCCGGCGCGTCGCCGTGCTGGAAAACCATGAGCTGGCGCGCCAGGCACTGCAGCACCAACTGGAAGATTGCGGGCTGGAAGTGATTCCGTTCAACACCTTGCAGAACCTCGCCAATGGCGTGACCGGCGCGCACCAGACCGAACAGGCCATCGACCTCGCGGTACTCGGCGTCACCGCCCAGGACATGCCGCCCGAACGACTGAACCAGCATATCTGGGACCTGGAACACCTCGGCTGCCATGTGATGGTGCTCTGCCCGACCACCGAGCAGACGCTGTTCCACCTGTCGGTGCCCAACCCCCACAGCCAGCTCCAGGCCAAGCCGGCCTGCACCCGCAAGTTGCGCCGCGCCCTGTCGGACCTGATCACCCCGCGTCCGATGCGCATCGAGCCCATCGAACCCTTGAGCAGCCGTGCACCCCAAGTGCTGTGCGTGGATGACAACCCGGCCAACCTGCTGCTGGTCCAGACCCTGCTCGAAGACATGGGCGCCGAGGTCGTGGCGGTGGAAAGCGGCTACTCGGCGATCGATGCCGTACAGACGGCGCGCTTCGACCTGGTGCTGATGGACGTGCAGATGCCCGGCATGGACGGCCGGCAGACCACCGAGGCGATTCGCCAGTGGGAAAACGAACGGCAGAGCACGCCGCTGCCCATCGTCGCCCTGACCGCCCATGCCATGGCCAACGAGAAGCGCGCCCTGCTGCAAAGCGGCATGGATGACTATCTGACCAAACCCATCAGCGAACGCCAGTTGGCCCAGGTGGTGTTGAAGTGGACCGGCCTGGCCCTGCGTAACCAGGGCCAGGAGCGCAGCGGCGAAGTCTGGAACAGCGGCAGCGACCTGCTGGTCCTCGATCCGGACGAAGGCCTGCGCCTGGCCGCGGGCAAGGCCGACCTCGCCGCCGATATGCTGGCGATGCTCCTGGCTTCGCTGGACGCCGACCGCGAAGCGATCCGCGCGGCCCGTGAAGCCCATGACAACAACGGCCTGATCGAGCGGGTCCATCGCCTCCATGGCGCCACCCGCTACTGTGGCGTACCGCAATTGCGTGCTGCCTGCCAGCGCAGCGAGACCCTGCTCAAGCAGGACGATCCCAACGCCCAGAAGGCCCTCGACGAACTGGACATGGCTATCGCCCGCCTTGCCATCGAGGCCCGTGTCAGCGCCTGAGCCCATCCTGAGCTGTCATTCCGGAATCGGGGTTATGTAGGCGCGGAGCTTGTGCAGGAATGGGCTTGCGAGAGAGTGGGCTTGTGTGGGAGGGGGCTTGCCCACGAAGCTTTTAACAGCCCCGAGGGTCTCATCGCAGGCACGCCCACTTCTACACCAACTCTGCTCCTGCAAAGAATCAGAAACTTCGCTGGCAAGCCAGCTCATATCCAAGGAAGCCCGATATGCGTGGAATTCTTTTCAGTAGCCAGACCTACGATCGCGACAGCTTTCTGGCCGTCGCGCCGATGGCCGATCTCGAACTGCACTTCCAGCCCGCCCGCCTGAGCCCGGACACCGCGACGCTGGCCGCAGGGCATGAAGTGGTCTGTGCCTTTATCAACGATGACCTGAGTGCCCCGGTGCTGGAGCAACTGGCCGCCGGCGGCACCCGCCTGATCGCCCTGCGGTCGGCCGGCTACAACCACGTCGACCTGAACGCCGCCAGTCGCCTGGAGCTCAGCGTGGTGCGCGTGCCGGCCTACTCGCCCCATGCCGTGGCCGAACATGCCGTGGCCTTGATCCTCGCCCTCAACCGCCGCCTGTACCGCGCCTACAACCGGACCCGCGAGGGTGACTTCAGCCTGCACGGGCTGACCGGCTTCGACCTGGTGGGGAAAACCGTCGGTGTGGTCGGCACCGGGCAGATCGGCGCGACCTTCGCCCGGATCATGGCCGGATTCGGCTGCGAGTTGCTGGCGTACGATCCCTGCCCCAACCCCGAGGTCGTGGCCCTGGGCGCCCGCTACCTGGAACTGCCGGAGTTGCTCGGCCGGTCGCGGATCATCAGCCTGCATTGCCCGCTGAACAGCGCTACCCGGCACCTGATCAACCGCGACACCCTCGCCCACCTGCAACCCGGCGCCATGCTGATCAACACCGGACGTGGCGGCCTGGTGGACACCCCGGCGCTGATCGACGCGCTCAAGGAGGGCCAGCTCGGTTACCTCGGGCTGGATGTCTATGAGGAAGAGGCACAGCTGTTCTTCGAGGATCGCTCCGACCTGCCGTTGCAGGACGATGTACTGGCACGCCTGCTGACCTTTCCCAACGTGATCGTCACCGCCCACCAGGCGTTCCTCACTCACGAAGCGCTGGCGGCGATCGCCACGACCACCCTGGACAACATCGCCGCATGGAAATCCGGCCAGGCCCGCAACCTGGTGCACGGCTGAGCCGGCAACAGTGGCGTGAACCGGATCGAAGGTCGCATGCCGGCGCTATCCGGTTCGCGTCTGCGTGCTAGCATACCGGCCATATTTGGAGGACCCATGGTCGAACACGATTTCCGCTACAGCCTGATGAACCCGCAACACACCCTGACCGAATGCCGCGCCCTGGTGCCGGGTCGTTACCAGGTTACCGGCAACGGTGGCTCGATCCGCATCGACGACGTGCTGCTGGTCACCCTCAAGGGCAGCAAGGACCTGTCCATGCGCCTGACCGTCGAAACCGTGCGGCACCTGATCAACCCGCCGGGCCAGTGGACCGCCATGGCTCGTGGACCGGTGTTCGGCGAGCTGGCGATTCATCAGTGGCAGGTCAACTGCGACAGCTGCGCCAAGGAGCTGAACTTCGAATTCGCGGTGGACGCCAAGCTCGGCGCTCCCGCGCAGAAACCTGCAGCCACGGCACGTATCGCCGAGCTGGGTTGGACCACACAGGGCGAGAAGCACCTCTGCCCGAAATGCCAGGAGGCAACATAATGAAACAAGCGGTGATTCTGGGGATGCTGGCGACCAGCCTGTTGGGCTGTACCGGCGACCGTGTGCAGTTGCAGCAGGATCACAGCTACGTGCTGGAGTGGATCGGCGAACGTCCGCTGATCGACAACAGCCACCTGACCATCACCCTCGGCGATGATGGCCGGGCCTACGGCACCGGCGGCTGCAACCACTGGTTCGCCCCCTATACCCTGGAAGGCGACACCTTGAGCTTCGGCAAGGTCGGCAGCACTCGCAAGCTTTGTGCCCCAGCCTTGATGGAGCAGGAAAAACGCTTCCTGCAGGCCCTGGAAACGGTCCAGCGCTGGGATATTTCCCCGGTGGAACAGGTGCGTTTCTGGCCGGCTCAAGGCCAGCCCCTGCGTTTGTGGTCGGAAGAAGGCTGAAGCGCTTTCAGCCGGATAGCCGAGGCGTCGTGACCTGAAACATACGGCGCCTGCATCACCCATCACATCCCTTTCATTTCCTCCGCCAATTCCAGCAAGGCGCGGCAGTAAAGCCATGCCCAACCCGGCGGCCACCAGGTCGTTGCGCTCCGCGTCCGCAGGCTCACCAGTATTCCATTTGCGACTTAATTCAAGTTGAAAAAGTTGTTTTTATCATGAAGAAGTTTTCCCTACTCTGACCCCGTCGGCCACCCCACAGCGATATCCCCGGATCAACGCTCAGGTACGCCAACCCTGTCACTCAGAGGAATCGCTCCCATGATCATTTCATCGGCCACTGACTACCGCGAAGCCGCACGTCGCAAGTTGCCACGCTTTCTGTTCGACTACATCGATGGCGGCGCCTACGCCGAGCACACCCTCAGGAAAAACGGTTCGGACCTGGCGGACGTCAGCCTGCGCCAGCGGATCCTGAAGAACGTCGACAACCTGAGCCTGAAGACCAGCCTGTTCGACCAGCCGATGGCGATGCCCATCACCCTGAGCCCGGTGGGACTGACCGGCATGTATGCCCGTCGTGGCGAAGTCCAGGCGGCCAAGGCTGCCGCCAACAAGGGCATTCCCTACTGCCTGTCGACCGTCTCGGTGTGCTCCATAGAGGAAGTCTCGTCGCAAAGCCCGCAGGCCATCTGGTTCCAGCTCTATGTACTCAAGGACCGCGGCTTCATGCGCAACGCCCTGGAACGGGCACAGGCCGCCGGCGTCAAGACCCTGGTGTTCACCGTGGATATGCCGACCCCGGGCGCGCGTTATCGTGATGCACATTCGGGCATGTCCGGCCCGTTCGCCGCGCCACGGCGGATCCTGCAGGCGACCATGAAGCCGGATTGGGCCTTGAACGTCGGTGTCCTCGGGCGTCCCCATGACCTGGGCAATATCTCCCGCTACCTGGGCAGGGCCACCACTCTGGAAGATTACGTCGGCTGGTTGGGCAACAACTTCGACCCGTCCATAAGTTGGAAGGACCTGGAGTGGATCCGCGAATTCTGGAAGGGCCCGATGATCATCAAGGGCATCCTCGACCCACAGGACGCCAAGGACGCCGTCAGCTTCGGCGCCGATGGGATCGTGGTCTCCAACCATGGCGGCCGTCAGCTCGACGGGGTGCTGTCCACCGCCAAGGCGCTGCCGCCGATTGCCCAGGCCGTGGGCAGCGACCTGACCGTGCTGGTCGACTCGGGCATCCGCTCGGGACTGGACGTGGTGCGGATGCTGGCCCTGGGGGCGAAAAGCGTGCTGCTCGGGCGCTCGACGGTGTACGCCCTGGCGGCTGCAGGGCAACACGGCGTGGAAAACATGCTGGATATCTTCGCCCAGGAAATGCGCGTGGCGATGACCCTGACCGGAGTGACGTCGATCGATCAGATCAACGAATCCATCCTCGCCCGCACTCCGGTCTGCTGAGTCCATCATGCAACAGCCCATGACCTCGAAAGCGGCGGCGATCCTGCGTCGGTTGACAGACGCATATACCGCCCACCCGCGCCACCTGGCCGACCTCCTCCGCGGCGGGATCGTGTGTGCGTTCCCGGCGATCCTCGCCGCGTACTGTCACAACCCGCTGCTCGGCTGGTCGGCCATCGCCGCGTTCTGGAGCTACATCAGCCTGCCCGGCGGGCGCTTCGCCAGCCGCTGCCGGTTCGCCCTGGTATTTGGCCTGGCCGGCGCATTCGCTTCGGGGCTTGGGGTCTGGAGCGCCGCCTGCGCGCCACTGATGATCGGCCTGGCTGCGTTCATCGGCTTCTGTGGCGCCTTCGCTATCGTGGCGGGCAAGCGGATCGGCTTCCCGGCGTTGCTGGTCGCCACGGCCTTCGCGGTCTCGACGGCCTTTGCCGGAAACGACCTCGAACATGCCCTCGGTTATGGCTGCTACTTTCTCTACGGCAGCCTCTGGGCAAGCAGTGTCACCCTGCTGTCATGGTGCCCCTACGAGCAGGCGGTGGTCCCGGGCGAGCCGCCCGTAACCTTGTCGAGCACGCTACGGCAACACCTCAACCCCGACTCACAGGGTTTTCTGCACGGCGTGTGCGTGGCCATCGCCACGGCCATTGCAGTGGCCGCCGTGCACTACTGCGCACTGGACCACGGCTACTGGATGATCCTGACCGTACTGCTGATCAGCCAACCCGGTTTTGCCGCCACCCTGAAGGTGTCTGTCGAACGGGTGGCAGGTACCGTGCTCGGTGCACTGATCGCCATGCTGCTGGGCCATCTTGTCCACTCGCCGTTGCTGCTGGCGTGGCTGATCCTGCCGCTGTCGATCGGGACACTGGCCTGCCGCAATATCAGCTACCTGGCCTATATGCTGTTTCTGACGCCGCACTTCATCCTGGTGGCCCAGTTGAGCCAACCCGATGGCAGTGAAATCGGCCTCACCTACCTGCGCGTGTCCAACAGCCTGGGCGCTGCACTGCTGGTGATCATGATCGCGCTGATCGTCCGACCGCTCTGGGGAAAACCACCGGCGACCGGCTCGAAGACGCCGGGTTCCTGAGCGTCAGCCCTTGAGGGCCTTCAGCCGCTCCAGCACACCGGCCGCGGTCTGCTCGCCCATCAGTTGTTCGCGGACCTTGCCCTTGTCATCGATGATGTAGGTCACCGGCAAGGCCTCACTGCGGGGCAGGTCGAAGAAATCCGCCGGATCCTGCGCCAGTACCGTGAACTGGATCCCCAGCGCGTCACTGGCCTTGACCAGGTCATCGCCCTGCAAGCCGTCGAAATTCACCCCGAACACCCCCACCGACTGGCCCTTGAGCTGCTCGGACAAGGCATTCAACTCAGGGATCTCCGTGCGGCACGGACCGCACCATTCAGCCCAGTAGTTGACCACTTTCCACTGTTTGTCCAGACGCTCGGAGGCAACCTTCCGGCCGTGCTGGTCAACCCCGTAATCGTTGCCGCAACCGCTGAGCAGCAGCGCGCCCATCATCGCCAATACGGCGGCCAATCGCCTCGCCATGTGCACCATCCCCCGTCAATTGAGTCATCGACTGCGACCATTTACCTCGTACGGTTCAGGAGCGCTCGCCAGGCAGGTAGAATACCCGCCACCTTACGCAAGATGCGACCCGCACATGACCGATCTGACGCTTTATCACAACCCGCGCTGCTCGAAATCCCGCGGTGCGCTGGAACTGCTCGAAGCCCGCGGCCTGGCCCCGGCCGTGGTGCGCTACCTGGAAACCCCGCTCGACGCCGGCCAACTGCGGGCCTTGCTCGACAAGCTCGGCCTCGACGCCCGGCAACTGCTGCGCAGCGGCGAAGACGAATACAAGAGCCTGAACCTGGCCGACAGCCGGCTCAGTGAAGCCCAACTGATCGCCGCCATCGCCGCGCACCCGAAACTCATGGAGCGACCGATCCTGGTGGCCGGGAACAAGGCCATCATCGGCCGCCCACCGGAAAAAGTGCTGGAGATCCTGCCGTGAGTGAACCGTACGTCCTGGTGCTGTTCTACAGCCGCAACGGTTCCACCCGCGAAATGGCCCGCCAGATTGCCCGGGGCGTCGAGCAGGCCGGCATGGAAGCACGCCTGCGCACCGTGCCGGCGATCTCCAGCGAATGCGAGGCAGTGGCCCCGGCCATTCCAGAGGAAGGCGCGCTGTATGCCAGCCTCGACGACCTGAAGCACTGTTCGGCCCTGGCCCTCGGCAGCCCGACCCGCTTCGGCAACATGGCGGCACCGTTGAAGTACTTTATCGACGGCACCAGCAACCTGTGGCTGACCGGAGCCCTGGTGGGCAAGCCGGGCGCGGTCTTCACCTCGACTTCCAGCCTGCACGGCGGCCAGGAAAGCACCCTGCTGTCGATGCTGCTGCCATTGCTGCACCACGGCATGCTGGTCACCGGCCTGCCCTACAGCGAGTCGGCCCTGCTCGATACCCGCGGTGGCGGCACGCCCTACGGCGCCAGCCATCACACCGGCAGCGACGGCAAGCGTGCACTGGACGAACATGAAATCGCCCTGTGTCGCGCCCTCGGCCTGCGCCTGGCGAACACTGCACTGAAACTGGAGAACGGTCGTGGCTAGGAAGCCCAAGGTTCTGCCCAGCCAGGACTGGCTGGAGCCACGGGTAAAGCTCGGCAGGGCGCTGGCCCTGGTGTGCTTTCTCGGGCTGATCGGCCTGCTCTGCGTGTATTACCTGATGTTCGCCGACCTGCACGGCGCCCGGCGCTGGGTGATCCTGCTGGTCGAACTGGTGCCCTTGCTGCCGCTACTGCCGGGGATGTTGCTGGGCAGTGCGCGCGGCCACTCGTTCACCTGCTATGTGGTGAACCTGTATTTCCTCAAGGGTGCACTGGCGGCCTTCGACCCCAACCGGCAACTGTTCGGGGTACTGGAAATGGGCGCAAGCCTGGCGGTGTTCTGCAGCGCCATGCTGTATGTGCGCTGGCGTCATCAGTTGAACCGGCGCTTGGCGGGAGAAGGCCAGGTCCAACCGGCCTGACCCTGCTGCAGGCTTGCCGGCGATGGCACCCCGACAGGCGCCGCAAGGCTCAGGCGCCTCATCGCTGGCAAGCCAGCTCCTACACGGATCGTGGTTGCCACAATACTTCGCGGTAATGCACAAACCTGTGGGAGCCGGCTTGCTGGCGATCGCGTCCTTGAAGGCGCCAAAAAGCTTCACGGACAAGCACCGCGCTGGCGCCTACAAGCGGTCAGTAACCGACCGCGAACCGCTGACGCGAGTGGGCGGGCTTCTCGACTTCATCCAGCAGGGCAATGGCATAGTCGGCGAAGGTGATCCAGCTGCGGCCTTCGGCGCTCACCAGCAGGTCATCCTGGCCCAGGCGGAATTTACCGGTGCGCTCGCCTTCGACGAACTCCGCCGAAGGTGACAGGAAACTCCAGTCCAGCTCCTTTTCCTGACGCAGGGTGTCGAGGAAGGCCGCCCCGGCACTGGCCTCAGCCTTGTATTCCGGCGGAAAACCCGGACTGTCGATGACTCGCCCGCCACCTGGCAGCAGCAACGAACCGGCCCCACCGACCACCAGCAGGCGCTTGACCCCGGCCCTCTTCACCGGACCGATCACCGCCGCGGCCGGCAGGGTGGCGAAATGCGCGGCGCTGATCACCACATCGTGACCGGCCACGGCCGCTTCCAGCGCAGCCGCATCGAGGGCGTCGAGCGCCTTGCTGACGACACCGGCGCGCGCCTCGATCTTCGCCGGGTTACGGGCAATGGCGGTGACGCCATGGCCGCGACGCAGGGCTTCTTCCAGCAACTGGCTACCGGCACGACCGGTAGCACCAATGATTGCAATCTTGCTCATGACGCTCTCCAAATGGGTTGTTTACGGTCAATCAGGCGGTGAGCGGGCTCACCATTTCATTTCACCTTTGGCGACCTTGGCGCTGAGTTCCAGGGAGGACGCTTCGCCCAGGTCCGGGTAACGCTGTTTCATGGCCGCGATCAACTGCGTGGAATCCTGGGCCTTGGCGGTCTCTTCATCAAAGGCCTTGATGTAGTCCGCGGTGAACTGCGCCGCCGCCACGGAATGCGCGGCGTCGCCGAGGTAATGGCCGGGCACCAGGGTCTGCGGTTGCAGCGCCTGGATACGTTGCAGCGTAGCCAGCCAATCCTGGTGGGACCGGGCCGACGGGGTGTCGGCCATCCACACATGGATGTTCCGTGCGACCACCACGCCGCCCACCACCGCCTTGATCGACGGGATCCAGACAAAGCTGCGATCCGGCTGCGGGCCATCCAGGCCGATAATGTCCAGCTCGCGTCCTTCAAGCATCAGACGATGCCCCTTGAGCACCTGCGGCACGACGGTTCGCGCAGGCACATCGGCGCCCATCTTCGGCCCCCAGAACGCCAGCTTGCCGTCGACGGTGGCCTTGATATGCGCCACGGTCGGCGCCGAGGCCAGCACCTTGGCCTTGGGGAACGCGCGGGTAAGGGTGTCCAGGCCGAAGTAGTAATCCGGGTCACCGTGACTGATATAGATGGTGGTCAGTTGCTTGCCGCTGGCACGGATCTTTTCCACCACCTGCTCGGCCTGGGACCTGCCAAACTGGGCGTCCACCAGGATCGCCTCCTTCTCCCCGCTGACCAGCACCGAAGTCACCGGGAAAATCGCCGCCGTCCCCGGGTTGTAGACATCCAGGATCAGGGCTGGCCGGGCCGCCGCCTGGCCGGCAAAACCGAGGGCCGCAAAGCCGAGGGTCGCGCCAGCGAGCAAGAGACGGCGAAATGCAGAAAGTCCGATCATGTACAGCTCCAGAGTCTGTTTGCCGTGATTGGCAGTAAACAGAGCTTAGTTGCCCGATCCGATACAAAAAATGCGATGCTGGGACATAGTTTGTTTCTAAAATCGGGCAAATCATGGATCGTCTTACAGCAATGCGGGTGTTCGTCACAGTCGTGGACCTGGGTAGCCAATCGGCGGCTGCCGACCACCTGGAGTTGTCGCGGCCGGTGGTATCGCGTTATCTGGCGGAGCTGGAAGACTGGGTCGGCGCGCGGCTGATGCACCGCACCACGCGCAAGTTGAGCCTGACCGCGGCTGGCAGCGAAACCCTGCCGCGCTGCCGGCAACTGCTGGAGCTTTCCAGTGACCTGCAGGCCGCCGTCAGCACCCCGGATCAGGCGCCACGCGGTTTGCTGCGGATCAGTGTCAGCACTTCCTTCGGCCAGGCCCAACTGGTCGATGCGATGGCCGAATACGTCAAGCGCTTCCCCGGCGTCAGCATCGACCTGCAGATGCTCGACCGCACCGTGAACCTGGTGGACGAACGCATCGACCTGGCGATCCGCACCAGCAACGACCTGGACCCGAACCTGATCGCCCGACGGCTGACGGTCTGCCGCTCGGTGATCTGCGCGTCACCGGCCTACCTGCGCGAACACCCGGCGCCGCAACGGGTCGAGGAACTGAGCCGGCACAACTGCCTGACGCACTCCTACTTCGGCAAGAGCCTCTGGCATTTCGAGCAGGACGGCGAGCAGGTGTCGGTGCCGGTCCAGGGCACTATCAGCGCGAACGAAGCCAGCACGCTGCTACGCGCGGTCATGGCCGGGGCCGGCATCTCGATGCTGCCCACCTACCAGGCCGGGGTGCACATCCACCGCGGCGAGCTGGTACGCCTGCTGCCCCACGCCGAACCCCGGCTGATGAACATCTATGCGGTGTATGCCTCGCGCAAGCATATGCCGGCGACCCTGCGCAGCATGCTGGACTTCCTGGTGCAGCGCTTTCCCGAGACGCCGGCCTGGGACGAGGGGCTCTGACTGCACGGACCATCCAGAGATCGTTCCTGCGTTTTGCGGTGATGCACCGACCTGTAGGAGCCGGCTTGCCGGCGATGAGGCCCTGGAGATCGCTAAAAGCTTCGCGGCGGTGCGGCGTCCCGACAAGCACCGCTCCTACACAAGTCGGCACAACTGACCTAATCTTCAACTCAGTACCTTCTAGCGAACCGGGTTCGACTGAGTAAGAGGTCAGCACCATGAACATCCTCAAAACAAGAAAATGTGCCGCCGTTCTCGCTGTCTGCGCCGCCATTGCGCTGTATGCCACCGCCGCCTGGCGGGTCGAACAGCTCAGGCAGACACCGCGCAACCTCTCCACCTGCAACCTTGAGCACTGCGTGCCGCATACGGCGAGCCTGAGCGCGCTACGTTAGGCTGATATCGGCGCGAAAGGCGCTCGGTGAAAGCCCGGTCATGCGGCGGAAGAACCGCGAGAAATAGGCCGGGTCGGCAAAGCCCAGGTCATCCGCTACCTGATTGATGCTCATGCGCGTGTAGATCAGGTTGCGCTTGGCCTCCAGCAACAGGCGCTGGTGGATCATCTGTAACGCCGACTGCCCCGCCCATTCCCGGCAGGTACTGTTCAAGTGCGCAACGGAAATGCCGACCCTGTGGGCCAGTTGCTCGACACTCGGCTGCTGGCGAAAGTGCGCCTCCACCAACCCGTTGAAACGACTCAGGTACTCCCGCCCGCGCTCGGGTAGCTGTCCGGCTGCCTGGCGGCGGATCACCTGACGGCTGACCCATACCAGCAACACACTGACCAGCGAACGCAGGAGCATGTCCCGCGCCGGCTGATTCGCCGCGTACTCACTCTGCAAGGCACTGAACAAACGGTTGAGATAGGCCCGGTCCCGGCCCGCCGGATAACTCGCGGCAAGCGCCAGGGCATCCGGCGAACTGCCCAGTTGCTGCTGGAGTTGTGCCACCAGCGGCGCGGCCAGGGTCAGCACGTAGCCGTCGATATTCTCGGAAAAGTGAAAACCGTGCACACACAGCGGCGGCACCACCTGGATCGCCGACTCACGCAAGGTGGTGCGCTGCCCTTCGATATCGACCTCGGCCTGGCCCTTGTTGAGAAACAGCAACTGGCACAGATCGGCATGCCGATGTGGCTGGATCTCCCAGTGATGCAGGCGGCTGCGCTTGGGAATGGTCTCGCAGTGCAGCAGATCCGGGGTGATCCAGTCCTGGTTTTCACCGTAGAGCTTGAAGACCGGAATCGACGCGGTGGCGGGCTTGTTCATCGGTGCGGAAGACCTGGGCGATAATCGCCCGCATTGTTGGAAAGTACCGGCAAATGCACAGTTTTCACCTTCTAAAGCGTGTACTGCAAGCGAAAAATACAGGCACTCGTAACAAGAGTCCTTACAAGAACCGACTCACCGGCGTGCCGCGTGAGGCTTGCAGAGAGAACAACAATGAAAACTCAAGTCGCCATTATCGGTGCCGGTCCTTCCGGCCTGCTGCTCGGTCAATTGCTGCACAACGCCGGGATCGACACCGTGATCGTCGAACGCCAGGCACCGGACTACGTGCTCGGACGGATCCGCGCCGGCGTCCTGGAACAGGGCATGGTCCAATTGCTGCGCCAGGCCGGCGTCAGCCGGCGCATGGATGCCGAAGGCCTGGTGCATGACGGCTTCGAACTCGCCTTCAACGACCGTCGGGTGCATATCGATCTGAAGACGCTGACCGGCGGCAAGAGCGTGATGATCTACGGCCAGACCGAGGTCACCCGCGACCTGATGGCCGCCCGCGAGGCCGCCGGCGCGCCGACGATCTACAGCGCCAGTAACGTTCAGCCCCACGGCATGAAAAGCGACATGCCCTGGCTGACCTTCGAGAAAGACGGTCAGACCCACCGCCTGGACTGCGACTATATCGCCGGCTGCGACGGTTTCCACGGGGTTGCCCGACAGTCGATTCCGGCCGAGTCGCTGCAGACCTTCGAACGGGTCTACCCTTTCGGCTGGCTGGGTATCCTGGCCGACACGCCGCCGGTCAGCGAAGAGCTGGTGTATGCCAGCCACGAACGCGGTTTTGCCCTGTGCAGCATGCGCTCGCCCACACGCACCCGTTACTACGTGCAGGTGCCGGCGGACGAGAAGGTCGAGGACTGGTCCGACGCGCGCTTCTGGGCAGAACTCAAGGCCCGCCTGCCGGCGACCCTGGCCGAGCGCCTGGTCACCGGCCCGTCGATTGAAAAGAGCATCGCGCCGCTGCGCAGCTTCGTGGTCGAACCGATGCAGTACGGGCGGATGTTCCTGGTCGGCGACGCCGCCCATATCGTCCCGCCCACCGGCGCCAAGGGCCTGAACCTGGCGGCCAGCGATGTCAGCACCCTGTTCGACATCCTGCTCAAGGTCTACCGCGAGGGGCGTCACGAACTGCTGGAGCAATACTCGTCGATCTGCCTGCGTCGGGTCTGGAAAGCCGAGCGCTTTTCCTGGTGGATGACCTCGATCCTCCATCGTTTTCCCGACAGCGATGCCTTCAGCCAACGCCTGCAACAGACCGAACTGGACTACTTCGTCGGCTCCGAAGCCGGGCGCAAGACCATCGCGGAAAATTACGTCGGTCTCCCTTACGAGGCTATCCAATAGCAGGCTATCTAGTACACTGGCAGGCACTCCCGTGCTTGTCCCGATAACCGTCGGTCCGGAACTGATGCATACCTGTGGGGGCCAGGCTTGCTCGCGAAACATTCAAAGGTCCCGAGGGCCTTTTCGCGGGCAGGCCCGGCGCGTGCAGAGGACAGCGGCGCTCAAGACAGATCACGGGTCAATCTCAGCGTGCAGGTTCTACCGTGACCAATCTTCATCAGCCCGGCCAGACGAAGCCGGCGATTCGCAGCATCCTGATCGCCCTGATGCTGGCGATCTTCCTCGGCGCCCTGGACCAGACCATCGTCGCCGTCTCCATCCCTGCCATTTCCGCCCAGTTCAAGGATGTCGGCCTGCTGGCCTGGGTGATTTCCGGCTACATGGTCGCCATGACCGTGGCCGTGCCGATCTACGGCAAGCTGGGCGACCTCTACGGTCGACGCAAGCTGATGCTGTTCGGCATGGGCCTGTTCACCCTGGCCTCGCTGTTCTGCGGCATGGCCCAGAGCATGGAGCAACTGGTGATTGCGCGGATCATCCAGGGCATCGGTGCCGGCGGAATGATTTCGGTCAGCCAGGCGATCATCGGCGACATCATCCCGCCGCGCGAGCGCGGTCGTTACCAGGGTTATTTCAGCAGCATGTACGCGGTGGCAAGCGTCGCCGGTCCGGTGCTGGGCGGCTATATGACCGAGTACCTGTCGTGGCGCTGGGTGTTCCTGATCAACCTGCCGCTGGGCCTGGGCGCCTGGTGGGTGGCGCACCGGACACTGGTGGGCCTGCCGGTCCCGCAGCGTAAACCGGTCATCGACTACCTCGGCACACTGCTGATGATCGTCGGCCTGACCGCCCTGCTGCTGGGTATCACCCAGATCGGCCAGGGCCATCGCTGGAACGACAGCGATGTGCTGGGGCTGCTGACCACGGCAGTGGTGGCCCTGGCGCTATTCGTCCTGCATGAACGGCGCACCGCCGAACCGCTGCTGCCGATGCACCTGTTCGTCAACCACAATGCCCTGCTGTGCTGGTGCACGATCTTCTTCACCAGTTTCCAGGCGATTTCGCTGACCGTGCTGATGCCGCTGCGCTTCCAGAGCGTGACCGGCGCCGGCGCCGACAGCGCGGCGCTGCACCTGTTGCCGCTGGCGATGGGCTTGCCCATGGGCGCCTACTTCGCCGGGCGCATGACCTCGGTGACCGGCTACTACAAACCGATGATCCTCAGCGGTGCAGTGCTGATGCCCCTGGCCATTGTCGGCATGGCATTCACCGCGCCCCAGGCCGTGGTGCCGAGCAGCCTGCTCATGCTGCTCTGCGGGATTGCCGGCGGCCTGCAGTTCCCGACCTCGCTGGTGGGCACGCAGAACTCGGTGGAGCAACGGGATATCGGCGTCGCCACCAGCACCACAAACCTGTTCCGCTCCCTCGGCGGGGCGGTGGGTGTGGCCCTGATGTCGGCGCTGTTGCTGGCGTTGTTGCAGGACTCTAGCCTGACCCACCTGACCGGCACCGCGGTGATCGCCGAAGGCAGTTCGGGCAACGCCCTGCTCGATGGCCTCAACGCCGCACCGGGTCCGGCGCAGGAAGCCCTGCGGGCCGAGTTGCTGCTGACCTTCCGGCATCTGCTGCTGATCAGCGCCGGCGTCGCCCTGCTCGGATTGGCCGCGGCCATCGCCATGCCGAACAAGGTACTGCGCGGAAGGGAAGACAAGGCACACTAAGTGAACACGGTCCTTGCAGGAGCCTGGCTTGCCAGCGAAGAAGCCCGTGAAGCCGCTAAAAGCTTCGCGGCGGTGCGGCGTCCCGACAAGCCCGGCTCCTACAGGTTGCGTGAAATTTTCAAGATCCCTTTTCCTAAACTGACAAGCCCGCTCTTCAAAAGGGGAGTGTCTACTCAGGGACTGTAGTACCCGACCGCCACCAGCAACTGCCCGACCTTGCGCAAGTAAGCATGCTTGTCCTCGACCTTGCCGGTCACCGGGTTCTTCCAGCGATACGCGTACTCGCCCTGCTCCTGCTTGCCCATCATCGCCAGGATCGGCTCGCCCACCGGCTTGCCGTCAGGGTCCCTGACCTTGGCGAAATCGGTATTGACCATGCGCAGGTTGGTACCGTGGGCCAGGTAACGGTGCGTCTTCAGGTCCACGACAAAGACATACAGGTCATCCTGCAGGAACCCGCCCTGCAGCCCGTTGATCTCCTCCAGCGTGCCTTTGCGGTCTTTGCCCAGATCGCTCGCCGCCCTGGCCAGCAAGGCCTTGGCCTGCTCCGCCGAAGCCCGGGGCAGGTAATAACCCACGGCGAGGATGCGCTCGCCGACCCGCTGGAAAAACACCCGCTTGCGCTCGACCTTGCCGTCACTCCAGTTCTGCCAGCGATACTCGGTCTCCTGGATCCCGCTGCCCTCCGGAGTCTTGAGCACGTCCTTGAAGGCCTTGCGCAAATCCGCGCCGAGCACCTCGGACACGTCCCGACCGATCAACGCCGCAGACGGGCCGCCGCTGGCGAGCATCACGCCCCGGGTGTCGACCACGAACACATAACGATCCTGATCGACGAACTCGCCCTGACGACTGAACGCCGCGAACGCCTTGTCGCCCTGGTCGTGGTAATAGGCCAGGGCCTTTTCCAGCAGCGCCCTGGCGGCAGGCGCCTCGTCGGCCGGCGCGGTCGCGGCCGACGCCATCCCCCCGCACAGCAACAGCAGGCAACCTGACAAGGCTCGTAGCAGGCCTGACTTCATGGTGTATCCCCCGTTCTTGTTGGTCTCCCAAGAGCGTAGACCGCCATGGCCTATACGGGACCATTCAGCCAATGAAGAGTACGGCATCAACATCCCTGCAAAATGTGCAGTCATTTACCGGACTGGGCACTAGAATGCGTCCATCGGGAACCGCCTACGGAATCGTCATGCCGCTTCGCTCTGTACTCTATTCGCAACGCTCGCTGGCGGTGACGCTGATCGCCCTGCTCGGCTGCGGTTTCCTCGCCACTTCGCTGCTCAGCTACTACGCCTCGCGCGCCTCGATCCGCGACGGCATCATCAACACCGAACTGCCGCTGACGTCCGACACGGTCTATTCGGAAATCCAGAAGGACCTGGTGCGGCCGATCCTGATTTCCTCGATGATGGCCCGCGACACCTTCATGCGCGACTGGGTGGTGGCCGGCGAGCGCGATCCGGACCAGATGACCCGCTACCTCAACGAGGTCATGACCCACTACGGCGCCTACACCGCCTTCTTCGTTTCCAACAGCAACCTGACCTACTACCAGGCCAAGGGCGTGCTGAAGAAAGTCCGCATCGATGAACCCAACGACCTCTGGTACTTCCGCGTGCGCGACATGCAGCCACCCTATGAGATCAACGTCGACCCGGACAGCGCCAACAACAACCGCCTGACCTTCTTCATCAACTACAAGGTCTTCGACTACGACGAACACTTTATCGGCGCGGCCGGAGTCGGCCTCACCGTCGACGCGGTGATCAAGCTGATCGACAAGTACCAGCAGCGCTACCAGCGCAGTGTGTACTTCGTCGACACCTTTGGCCGCCTGGTACTGACCGGCGCCGACGGCGGCCCCGAAGGCGCCCGTGCCGGCAAGTCGCTCAACGACCTGGCGAGCATGCAGAACCTGCTGGCCAAGTTGCCCAAGCCCCACGACGGCAGCTACGACTATGCGGAGTCGGACGGCCAGCGGCATTTCCTCAACGTGCGCTTCATTCCGGAACTGAACTGGTACCTGTTCGTCGACAAGCGCGAAGACGGCGCCCTCAGCGGGATCCGCCAATCGCTGTACCTGAACCTGCTGATCTGCCTGGTCGTGACCCTGATCGTACTGGCCCTGCTCAACCGCGTGATCCATCGCTACCAGCGCAAGATCCAGGCCCTGGCGACCCTCGACAGCCTGACCGGCCTGCCCAACCGCCGGGGCTTCGACCTGCTGGCGGCCCAGGCCTTGCACGAAGCCCAGCGCGAGCCCAAGCCGCTGACCGCGCTGCTGCTGGACCTGGATCACTTCAAGCAGCTCAACGACAGCCATGGCCACCTCGCTGGCGATGCCGTGCTGAGCGGTTTTGCCCGGGACCTGGAAAGCTGCCTGCGCCAGTCGGAAATCATCTGCCGCTGGGGCGGCGAGGAATTCATCGTGCTGCTCAAGGACACCGACAGCAACAATGCGCAGCTGGTTGCCGAGAAGATTCGCCGACATGTCGAACAACAGCGCTACAGCTACAACGGCCACAGCCTGCAACTGACCGTCAGTATCGGCCTGACCTCACTGCAACAGGACGACACCCTGCACAGCCTGCTGGCCCGCGCCGACCATGCGCTGTATCGCGCCAAGCAGAGCGGGCGCAACCGCGTCTGCAGCGACCTGCCAAAGTCCGCCAATGAATAATGACCCCAGCCTCTGCCCGGCCTGCGGCGCCCGCAACGACTGCACCCTGGCCGATCCGCGTACCGCCGACCGGCCCTGCTGGTGCTACAGCGTCAGCATCGACCGGGCCGTGCTCGAAGCCCTGCCCGCGGAGTTGCGCAACACCGCCTGCCTGTGTCCGCGTTGCGCGCAGGTGGACGAACAGTTGAAGCAGGCCCCATCCTCGGCGCCATGACGTAAAATGCCCGCCCGCTTTCCCATGAACATCCCGCCATGCGCCTCGACCGTTTCCTCAGCAACCTGCCCCGTTTCAATCGCCAGCAGGTACGCCTGTTGCTGGTGGAAAAGCGGGTCAGGGTCGATGGCCTGATCGCCTCCGATCCGCATCATGAAGTGCGCGAGTTCAGCCAGGTCGAAGTCGACGACGAAGTGCTGCAGGCCGGTCGCCCGCCGCGCTACTTCATGCTGCACAAACCCCAGGGCTGCGTCAGCGCCACCCGCGACCCGCAGCACCCTACCGTCCTCGACCTGCTGCAGGAACCGGACGTCCATGAGCTGCATATCGCCGGCCGCCTGGACTTCAACACCACCGGCCTGATGCTGCTGACCAACGACGGACAGTGGTCGCGGCGCCTCACGCAGCCGCTGACCAAGCTGCCCAAGGTTTACTACGTGGAGACCGAGCAGGTGATCGGCGTCGAATACGCCGCGACCTTTGCCGAAGGCCTGTACTTCGCCTTCGAAGACCTCACCACGCAACCGGCCGGGCTGGAACTGCTGGGTCCGCGCAGCGCCCGGCTGAGCATCGTCGAGGGCCGCTATCACCAGGTCAAACGCATGTTCGGCCACTTCGACAACAAGGTCCTGCGCCTGCACCGCGAGCGCATGGGACCACTGGTACTCGACGATGACCTCGCCCCCGGGCAATACCGTGCGCTGACAGACGAAGAAATCCGCCTGATCTGAAGTCGACGACCGTTGGGCAGAAGTGATCGGCTTATGCCAAATCGCTCCTTGCACAATCACCGGGTGCCTGCTTGAATCAAACCGTCAGCCAGATTGTGACTGACAAGTCACCTCATAACTCCAAGAAACTCTTTGTCGGCTGCAGAGCTTGCCAGCTCTCGCTCTCCGGCAGATTGCCCGCCTATAAAAACACCCGTCGGCCAGGCTTCCACCGGACCGACATGGGCCGCAAATTCCAGGCGAATGCCTACCTGTCATATAGCTCGTGCACAGTCAGTTGCGCGCATACCCGCTTGCCAGGAGTCTTTGGACATGAGGCCAGAAATCGCTGTGTTGGATATACAGGGTCAATATCGGGTTTACACGGAGTTCTATCGCGCAGATGCCGCAGAAAAGACCATTATCCTGGTCAACGGCTCGATGGCCACCACTGCGTCATTTGCACAGACCGTGAAGAACCTGCACCCGCAGTACAATGTCGTGTGCTACGACCAGCCCTACGCGGGCAAGTCAAAGGCCCACAACCGTCATGAGAGAATGCTGACCAAGGAAGTCGAGGGCCAGATCCTCCTGGAACTGATCGACCACTTTGCCGCCGAGCATGTGATGTCGTTTTCCTGGGGTGGCGCCGCAGCGCTGATCGCCCTGGCCGAGCGCCCGCGACGGGTGGAAAAGGCCGTGATCAGTTCGTTCTCGCCGGTGATCAACGACCCGATGCGCGACTACCTGGAGCGCGGTGTCGACTACCTCGGCGCCTGCGACCGCGACCGGGTCGGCAACCTGGTCAACAGCACCATCGGCAAGCACCTGCCGTCGCTGTTCAAGCGCTTCAACTACCGTCATGTCAGCAGCCTGGCCGAGCACGAATACGGGCAGATGCACTTCCACATCAGCGAAATACTCGCCAGTGATCGCCTGTGCTACCTGAAGGCCGCGGACAAGATCGACGTACCGGTGCTGTTCATGAACGGCGAATGGGACGAGTACACGGCGGCCGGGGATGCGCGGGCATTCGGCAACCACGTGCGCCATAGCCACTTCAGCACCATTCCGAGCGCCGGGCATTTCCTCGACATGGAACACAAATCGGCGTGCCGGGACAGCCGTCATGCGGTGCTCGGTTTCCTCGAACCCACCCACCAGGAAAGCCGGGCTCGATACTACCGACATGTCCAGGAACACCATGCGCACGCCATGTGATCGACCGCCATCGCGGGCAACGGCGTTGCGGGGAACACCCCGGCCGATGCTCGATTGCCCGCGATGACACCTGGCGAAAGTCCGCTGCGCAATCGCTGCTAAAACGCAGATTCGCAAAGAAAAACTTCAAATCCGCGGCGACATCTGGTACAAAGTCAGCCGTTCGAGCGGGTATAGTTTAGTGGCAAAACGAAAGCTTCCCAAGCTTTAGTTGAGGGTTCGATTCCCTCTACCCGCTCCACGATCTTATTCCCCCTCGTACCCCGAAACGCCTCAATCCCTCGCAAGTCCCGCGCTACAACAGCCAAGGCTGATCCGCGCAATCCCTCACAATCCCCTCTATTCCCGCATAGCATTGATTTTGTTGTATGGCGCGATGCATGGTCGCTCGAAAATCGAACCAAACCATACAAGAATCCACGGATGAAACGATCAGAAATCAAACGCCGGCCGCTGGCCGACTCAGTGACGCGGTTACGCACCGAGTTTGCTGCCGCTATCGAGGATTACCTGGCCGATTGTGTCTGACTTTCACCTCTGTCCATCTCGGGGCTTAACGTTCCCAACCAGGCCACCAGACAGATGATGACGATGGCCAGGCCGAGTTCGGCAACCATGCTGCGTCGCAGGGTATTCGCCGCAACCGTGTAATCACCGTTGGCGAGCGAACGCTCGAGGAATGGGCCAAGGTGAAACCGATTGAGTGCGGCGAGGCCCAGCATCGCGCCAAACAGAGCCAACTTCAAAAACAGTAAAAGGCCATAGGTGCTGTCCGTGATCCCATCCAGGTTGGGGCCCACGATAAACAGGTAGTTCACTACGCCAGTGACGATGATGATGCCGACAATCACAGCGCCGGCGGACTCGAAACCGGTCAGCGCCCGGGCCAGAATCCCGACTGATTGCCGTGCCTGGACTTTCTTGAGTCTCACCAATAATCCAAAGGCAACCAGCGCCCCCAGCCAGCCACCCGCGGCAAGCAGGTGGAAGATGTCCGTGGCAAAATGCCAAATTCGGCGACGCCCATCATCCATGGCCCCATGCCCTGTCCAGGCAAGCGTTGCCAGGGCTATCCCGCCGCCGAGGGTGACGATCCACAGGCTTGCCGTGGGCGAACGCTTATTCTGGGCCGCAGCCGCCATCACCAGGATCAAGCTGCCCACGCGAATGATCCAGCTCAACCCCACTTCGGTTTCAGTCAGTATCATTTCAATATGAGGGTGTAGTTCGATCCAACTCGAGGCGGCACTCATGCTTTGCGCCAGCACAACCAGTGCGGCAATAGACGCCACGATGCCAATAGCGGCGGAGCCTGTCAGCAGCGACTCAAAATGCAGCACTACCCCTGATCGCCGCTCTCGGCCCCGCAAGCTGTACAAGCCGAATAGCGCCAATCCAAACAGCATCATGAGATCGGTATAAAGGGTGAAACGCAGTGCCATATTAATGAAGTCGCTCATGACCTACTTCACTTTGAAGGTAACAGTACCCGTAATGGGATGGGTGTCGGAAGACACCGCACGCCACTCCACCTTGTACGTACCGACAGTGAGCACAGACACGGGAGTGATAAGCATCGTCTTGGGATCGCTGCCACCTGAAACCTTGGCCTTTACGCCCATGGGGGAGTCAGGCATGCCTGGCATATCCGTCATGATGAGTTTCGCTCCGGAAAACTGGGTCATCAGGTTTTCGGAGAAGTGCAGTTCTATTTTCGCCGGAGCAACACTACTCTCTCCATCCATCGGACTGGAAGACAGCAGTTTTGGATGAGCTTGAACCAAGGCACTCATCAGCAACCCTGTGGATAGAAGAATAATTACAGCCGTTTTTCTAATAATGGGCACGCAGGACTCCTCACAGCACAAAGCTGCCGGATTTAATTTAGTAAGTTACATCACGTGTTTATTGCGATTAAAACCAGAAACGGACACCCAACACCAAGCGTGCCTCACTGCGATCACCACCTTCCGCCAAGGTGTAGTCGGCGGTCTTTCCATAGGACCTGTTCCAGGTCAAACCCACATACGGCGCAAACTCTCGCCGAATCTCATATCGAAGCCTCATGCCTATTTCACTTTCAGACAGGCCGGAACCGACGCCGCGTTGCGGGTCATTCTTGCCGTGGAAGTTCAACTCTGCCATTGGCTGGAGAATCAGTTTGTTGGTCAGCAGAAAGTCGTACTCTCCCTCAAGACGCGCAGCAGTCTGGCCTTGCTCGCCAATGAATGCGGTCGCCTCGGCCTCAAAGTTGTACAGTGCCAATCCTTGAACACCAAAAGCAGCCCAGGTCTGGGCGTCGCCTGGTTTGAAGTCCTGGCGAACACCGCCGAGGACATCCCACCATGGGCTGATGGCGTGCCCCCATAACGCCTGGACCTCTGATTTTTCAGTCAGACCATTGAGCCGTTCACCCTCGGTGCGCAGCCAAAGACGATCAATATCGCCACCGACCCAGCCCTTCGCCTCCCAATTGAAAGCACTTCCCGCATCAGCGTTCTGCCACTCCAACCGATCAATCAGGAAGAAAGAGTTAAGGGCGTCGTCCTGCATTTCATGCCCGCCAGGGGCGTTGTAAACAGCGGCTCTGTCAGCATCGTTCAGAACGGGAATCGGTGTACGACTTTGCTCCATGACTTGCAGGCCGCTGTCTTTCGCCAGGGCTGATGAAGTCGTGGCAAATGCCAGGCTTGTGACCACCATGGTCAGGTAGATGGGGCGCGCACGAAGTCTATTGATCATGATTAATGTCTCACTCTTCTACACGCACTTCGCGGAACATTCCCATTTCCATGTGATACAGGAGATGGCAGTGATAGGCCCAACGTCCGAGCGCATCCGCCGTGACCCGGTAACTGCGCTTCGAACCTGGTGGCATATCGATCGTGTGCTTGCGCACCATGAACTCCCCGGACTCGTCCTCCAGATCACTCCACATGCCGTGCAGATGAATCGGGTGGGTCATCATGGTGTCGTTGACCAACACCAGTCGGACTCTCTCGCCGTACTTCAATCGCAGGGGTTCAGCGTCGGCAAACTTCACACCGTTGAATGACCAGGAAAACTTCTCCATATGGCCGGTAAGGTGGAGTTCGATCGTGCGAGCGGGTTTGCGTCCATCGGGGTCTTCAAAGGTACTTTTGAGGTCCGAGTAGGTAAGCACCTTACGGCCATTATTCCTGAGGCCCATGCCAGGGTCGTCGAGTTTCGGCGAAGTTTCCATCGCCTGCATGTCCACCAGAGGATTGTTGTTTTCGCTTGCAGGATGAGACTGCATGTCGGCCATCCCCGACATACCGTGCCCATTTCCTGGGGCCATGTTCGACATTTGGCTGTGGTCCATGCCGACCATGTCGTCCATGCCCTGCATTTCTCCACCGTCCATCCCGGACATAGCCGCCATCGAGCTGTGGTCCATTCCGGCCATATCGCCCATGCCAGCCATGGAGCCATGGTCCATCCCCCCCATCCCCATGTCAGCCATCGTGACCAATGGTCGTGGGTCCAGCGCAGGGATAGGGGCAACAAGGCCAGCTCGTGCAGCTAAAGTGCCGCGTGCGTAGCCGGTTCGGTCCATCGACTGGGCAAAAAGTGTGTAGACCTCCTGAGCAGGCTCGACGATGACATCAAACGTTTCTGCAGTAGCAATCCGCAACTCATCAACAACGACAGGTTTTACATGCTGGCCATCCGAGGCAACGACGGTCATTTTCAACCCGGGAATTCGCACATCGAAGTACGTCATGGACGAACCATTGATGAACCGCAACCGGATCTTCTCACCCGGTCGGAAGATCCCCGTCCAGTTCATGTTCGGCGCCTGGCCGTTCATGAGGTAGGTGTAGGTTGCACCGCTTACGTCTGCGAGATCGGTGGGGTTCATTTTCATCTCGGCCCACATCTTCCGATCGGCAACCGTGGCGGCCCAGCCTTTCTCCCCGACATCGTGAATGAAATCACTCACGGTACGCTTGTTGTAGTTGTAGTAATCCGACTGCTTCTTCAGTTTTTTCATCAACGCGACGGGGTCTTCGTCCGTCCAGTCGCTCAACATCACCACATAGTCACGATCATATGTGAAGGGCTCGGGCTCCTTGGCGTCGATGACCAATGGGCCATACACCCCAAGCTGCTCCTGCAGGCCGGAGTGGCTGTGGTACCAATATGTCCCGTTTTGTTTGACCTTGAACCGGTAGAGGTACATACCGTCAGGATCGATACCGTGAAAGCTCAAGCCCGGGACACCATCCATGTTCGTGGGCAGGATAATTCCGTGCCAATGAATAGAGGTCATGTCTTTCAGGCGGTTCTTGACCCTGAGTGTGACGGTCTCGCCCTCACGCCAGCGCAACAGAGGCCCGGGCAGACCGCCATTAATGGTCATCGCCGTACGCGCTACGCCAGTAATGTTCACCTGGCTCTCAGCGATGAACAGATCGAACTCCGTACCTGACAAAACGCCAGGTTGGCCAGGGCTGGTGATCGCCCAGACGGGCGTGCGCCACAATCCCAGGCCGCCGAGAATGCCACCAGAGGTCAGGCCTTTCACAAAGGTGCGCCTGGATGTTTTGGATTGCATACCGTTTCACGCCCCGCGAATCAGATACCAGAGCAAGCACATGGAGCAGCGCCGCAGACCTGGATATCTGGGACTACCACGTGCGTGTTTGAACGAGAGTCGCCATCAGCCAGCCGGCAAGCTTGTTTCGGCCCTCGGTATCGAAGCCTCACCAACCACAGAAGCGACGACACTGAACAAGGATGGTAGGCGGGAGGAGCTTTCAGAAAGCTGAGGTGAACGTTACGGTTTTGACAGTATTGCTCTTCGGGCATGCGGTGGAGGCCGACGCTCAGGTTGCGATTGAACCGCAGGGCGCGAGTTTCCAGTCATGATATGGGCGGGCGATACGTCTGACTGGAGACGGCGAATCACGCTGCTGCTCTGTGCGTGCCCTGCATCATGGCGCCCTCGACAAGAATCTCCAGGCGCCTCTTGCGAGCTACTCCCGGTCTTTCGTCGAACGGATGAGATTGCTCCGTAACTTCACGATTGCCTTCTGTATTTGCACGAAGTCATCAGGATCGAGGCCGGTTTGCGGAAAGCCGTCTTCCGAAAGACCTTCGCGCAGTTTGCGCCCCTCTTGAGTGAGGTTGATCCGCACCTGGCGTTCGTCTTCCGGGTCGCGCTGGCGCAGCAAGTACCCCATCGCTTCCAGCTTCTTCAGGATTGGCGTGAGGGTGTTGGATTCGAGAAACAGCTTTTCGCCGAGGCTGCCAACGGTCTGGTCGTCTTCCTCCCACAGCGCAACGAGGGTGATGTACTGCGTATAGGTCAGCCCGAGCCGCTCGAGCATTGGCTTGTAGGCTTTGCCGAAGGCAAGGTTGGAGGAATAGACCGCAAAACACAGGAACTGGGAAAGCTTCAGGTCGAGGGGGTCTATCTTTTCAGTGGATTTCATAAGCACTCTCTACGACCGAAAACGGATGTATTGCAAGCTAGAACTATACATCGCATGCGATGTTATCAGAAGCAATCCGCCCTCCTGACTGCCATCACTTGATGTGCATGCGTTTTGCAACGGTCGATGACCGACTCGCCAAGGATGGTCCAGGCAAGTCGGCCAGATGGTGCATCAAGCGGTGAGGACTTTGATCGCGACGTCGATGTTGCCGCGTGTGGCTTTGGAGTAGGGGCAGATGGAATCGGCGATCTGCGCCAAGTCGGTCGCGACATCGTGGGACAGCCCGGGCACACGCAGGGTCAGTCGGGCCTGGAGGAAATAGGCCGATCCGGTCTGGCCCAGGTCGACCTCGATATCGACGGACAGATCCGCTGGCAAGGCGATATTGCGCTCCTGGGCCACCAGCCCGACGGCGGCGGTGTAGCAGGCCGACCACGCCCCGGCGAACAGTTGCTCGGCTTTCGGGTGCGGCTGGACACCAGTGAATACGTGGGCCGGCTGGGCAGAACCGGGTGACGAGAGTTCGATATCGAGGTTGCCTCTCTGACCGCCGACACTGCTGTGAGTGGTGTGGGTTTTGCCGGTGGCCAGTACTTTTTCAATCTTGCTCATGGTCGTTTCCTCAGAGTTTTTAATTTAGCGCTAAAATATCGCATACGATATTTTAGCCATTGAAATCGCCTGATACAGCGATCCAGTTATTCTCGTTGTGGCTCTGGTGGCCATGGGAAGCATGGTCGGTAGAGACAAGCATTGGGTGGTGGCTTCCAGTGTTCATGGCCGAATCTCCAGAGAGTAAGAGTTGAAGTATTTACTATCGCTAACGATTAAATCGTATACGACTTATAAATACTCAATCAAAGCCCCTAACGATGTCAAATATTTTTTTACGGATCGGCGACGAACGGTAGATCGCGTGCTGCAGTTCGATCACCTTCGCGATGCAGCATCCTTCGGTCGTCGGCAAGATTGCCGAACTGGTCGCTATCGACGGTATCCTGCCGGATCCGACGCTGTATGCCGGTGGCCTGTCGATGATGTTCAAGGATGACTTCCTCAACCCTCATATCGACAACAGCCACGATGCCGCCCGGGCGCTCTATCGTCGGCTGAACCTGCTGTACTACGTGGCGCCGGACTGGTCGCTGGAAAACGGTGGGAACTTCGAGCTGTGGGACCCACAGGTCAAGACACAAAAAACCCTGGTTTCAAAATTCAACCGACTGGTCGTGATGGAAACCAACAAGGACTCCTGGCACTCGGTGAGCAAAGTACGTGTTGAAGGCCCGCGCTGCTGCGTATCCAACTACTACTTTTCCGAAGAATCTCCCGACGACGACGATAAGTCCTACTTCCACGTAACGTCCTTCAATGGCCGTCCGGAAGAACCGGGGCGTCGTGCCCTGGGTGTCGTCGACAACACCTTGCGCAACGCGGTCTCCCGATTGTTGCGTGTCGGTCGAGGAAAAGACCAGGCTGGCAAGCCGAAGCCTTAAAAGCTGTGATGCGTCTGAGAGCGACAATTCATACGGGTCGCTCTCGCCCCCCTTCCTTGTCGTCCCCTCCCCCTCCAAACAGAAAGCCACGAAGCCGCTTCCAGTCGCCTGACTACGCCAGCGACCATTCCGGAAAAGGCAGAAACAGCTACCAACACTTTCCTTTCCAGTGACCTGCAACTCGCGAAACGACGCAAAGCCAACCTTTGAGACAAGCCCATGAACAAGCATATCGGCTCCGCTTTCGATGATTTTCTAGAAGAGGAAGGTCTGACAGAGGAAGTCTGCGCAGCAGCGCTCAAGCGGGTTATCGCCTGGCAGCTTGGCGAGTTGATGAAAGCACGACGGGTCAGCAAGAAAGCCCTGGCCGAACGTATGCACACCCGCCGAACGGCTGTGGATCGTGCTCTGGATCAAAATGATCCAGGGATGACCTTGGCCACATTGGCCAACGCCGCCCGTGCACTCGGGCAGCGGGTAGAAATTCGCCTGACGCCGGAGATCGGCACGGTTTGCGCTTGAGTCATCTCAACCGGAGAGTCGCCCTCACTCTCCAGTTGGCCTGAACATCAACGGATGTTTAAAGAGCTTTTACCTCCATCTCACAATTCATTCGTAGTAACCCACTGTTTTCTTCAGCCGGTCCGAATACTCGTAAATATCGTCCACGGAATTTATCGGGTGCCGCGTTTCATTTTTTCCCTCGTCGAAAATCCCGATGTATTTTTGCGAGCGATTGAAATGCAAGCGACAGATTGGCTTGCGATTGTTATCGTCCAGCAGAATCCCGAAGTAGCTCTGGGTATCCCGTTGCACGATTCTCTTCGCGTCAACGACCGAGCGCACCACCGCACGAACGATGTGGTAACCCTCGAGTTCCTCCAGCGTCGTCAGGATTTTCTCGTCTGAATCCTCACGACTGCCAATGTTCTCTGGCAGCTCAGACGAAGGTGGAAGGGAACTGATCGTCGGTTGAAGTGCACCGCTCATCGCAGATTTCAGTCGGTCATTGATCTGGTCATTAAGAAATTGCCCAAGTGCCTTTCGGGTCAATTCATAAAACTGCTCACGAACCTTCTGCGTAATCACACCGTCGTAGACCCTTGAAGCAAACACTTTGACAAAATCATCGTCGGGTTTGCTGACTTGAGCGCCAATCACCTTCTTGATCTGGCTGACGTACTTCAGTTCACCGGCAGCGTTTATAATCGAATCGACATCAAAAGCCGACTTGGTGAGTTTGGTCAGCTCAGGAACCGAGTACTCATCGATATCGAGCAAATCAAGTTCAAGAAAAGGCTTTTCATCCATTTTATTGGGCGCATCCAGATCAGTAAAAAACTTGTAGACCTGCCCATTGGTAAGGATGGAAATCCTGGCACTGGTGACGTGAAAATAGCGAAACAATTGCGAGGCGTGATTGATATTGAGCGGCTCACCGATTTTCTTGCACTCGATCAGTATCTGAACCTCCCCATCCTTCATGATCGCGTAATCAATCTTTTCCCCCTTCTTCGTCCCGACATCGCAAACAAACTCCGGGGTGACCTCAAGCGGATCGAAAACATCGTAACCGAGCACGGTATTGATAAACGGCATGACAAAGGCGTTTTTGGTGGCCTCCTCCGTTTGAATCGCAGCCCCTTGCAAACGAACCTTTGCGGCGAGACTGGCAAGCTTTTCAAAGAACTCCATAAACGACTCCTTATCTGTTCAAGTCCGTGCTTCGGCATACTGGCAAAATGACTGCCCTTGAGCGTAGACACAAAATGGAACAAAGAAAGGAAGAGATACAAAGCGTCCAGAAGCCTCTGTGATTCGCTACTATCAGCCAGTGTTTTTGCCGAGCCAGCAAGACACATCCCTTTCTTTTGACTGAAACTTCCTAGAAAATCCTGACCGCTTGTGCCTGCCAATCCGGATGGCTATCTTCAATTGGATTGGAGATTTGCCATGTTCAAGGTCACACCGAACCCGCCGGATTCATCAAGTCCCGAGACGATTGATCCAAAGGCTGCTGATAGCGCCCTGGCGCACTACGATCTACCGCCATTCCGCAAAAGAAACCACCCAGGCGCCATATCAATACGCGAGCCTCTGCCCGATTTTCAAAGCAGCGAAGAAGTCCTGGTCAATGCCAGCTCGATCCTGGAGTCCGCAGCCGCCACGGCCTATGAAAACGCCGACAACCTCAACGGCCCCAGCCGCAAGGTGGCGATGGGCGTGGTGCACCTGATCGAACTGGCGCAGCGGATGGTGGATTCGGTGCTGGAGAATGAACCGGTGACAGCGACAAGCTGAAGGGAGCAAAACCGACAGGGAGAACGCCTCCCTCTCGACCCGTCCTTTGGCGAATGAGCAGCCTGAGGTCAACGGGTTGAATGCTATCAACCGTGGGAACAGTGCGTGGGAGCGGTGCTTGTCCGGGCGCCGCACCGCCGCGAAGCTTTTAGCGCTCTCAAGAGCGTCTTCGCGAGCAAGCTCTGCTCCTGCAAAAGAGCGTGCTTGACCTTGGCTGCCTGTCAGCTCTCCAGCGGCGCCATCTCGGCCGGGGCATCATTCGACTTCACGGTCGCCGTCACCGGGATAGGCTCGGTCGAAAGCGCCGGCGTCGGTTTCTGCTTCATCAGGTTGAACAAGGTCGCGGTGGCGCTGGTCAGGGATGCGCTGAGGGTCGCCATTTCGGTGTTCAACGCTTCGACCTTGCTGGCCTTCTCGGCATCGCTCGACTGGCTGTTGGCAACCGCCTGGATCTGCGCCTGTTTCTCGGCCATCTGCTTTTGCAGTTCAGCCATCATCTTGCGCAGTTTTTCGATCTGCTGGGCCTGGGCGGTTGCCGGGCTCTTGGCCGTCGGCTTGGCAGCATTCGACGCCGCCAGCCCTTCGGAAGAAATCTTCACCTGAACCCCTTCGACCGGCTGGGTCGAAGCAGTGGCGGGCTTGTCTTTCGACGCCGCAGCAGCACCCTGGACGGCCTGCAAGGCCGGGTTGTGGATAGTGACGTTGCTGATGGAAACCATGGCCAATGCTCGCTCAAGCGTGATAGAGATCCTTGTATCGACTTATCGGCGCCCAGTAAGCGGACTTGAGTGCCACGTAAGCAAATGGATACAGAACCCACTCCGCTGTGCTCAACCAAAACTGCTCTCGAACTGATTCAGTTGTTGCCTGACCACTGCAGTCACAGCCGGCACTGCTTCACAGAGCAAGGTTTCACGCTCCAACACATCGACGACAGCAGCCATGACCTGACAGATCTCCTGCCTGGGCTGATCAATGCGACAACGACGACCGAACTCCAGTAAACCCAGGCACGAAGCGAACAGGCTCTTGCTGCCGTTCAGTGTCAGAGCAAGCATATCCTCCGGGATATAGGCGGTGGTATTGACGATGTCGTAGGCCGGAGAAAGACGTGCATCACCCGCCCTAGGAGGGCTGTAAAGCAGCCCGAAGTTCTTCATATGGGCATCGCCATTGCCGACGATGCATGACAGCGCGACCATCCGGAACAATAGCCGCAGATCCTGAAGTTGGTGCTCCTTTGCCACGAAAATATCAATCGCCTTCGCCAGCATTTCATAGCTGCCATTGTACTTGGCTTCCGCCCCCCGCCCCGTGACCACAGCCATATCTTCAAACCCCAGCGGCTCGCCCTCCGGAGTGCGATCAAAACGACGCATGATGAACAGCTCATGGTTCTGCGACAGGAAGAACTCCGGCACGGGCAGCCCCGCCTCCCTGGCCATGGACATGCAGAGAAACTCGTTGATTGCCAGGCCAGGAAAGTCGCTGCGGCCGGGTCACCGCTTCAGGGGCCCTGACCCGCACCCGACCAATCGGATGACCGCTGCCTGAAATCGCCAACAGCATCATCGGATCAAGGCGGGCGACTTTCGACAGGCGCCGCTTCAATTCATCAAGCAGGAAACCTTCTGGAAGGTTCATCTGGAAAATCGGATGCATCTGGTCGCTGGGATACTCATCGATACGTACCGGCATCGAGAGACAAAGATCATGGGCAGGTATTGCCTGTCGGTCATAACGGAATACGTAGTGCTTTGCGTGATCGGAAAAAAACAGATCACCGGCAAAGCCGAAGGGTGTCACCACTTCAAGAGACAGAGGGTTATTCATTGAAAATACCCTGCAACTCTTCCAGCGTCGGGCGTGTCGCCGGCTTGATTTCGATGGAGCATCCCAGGGCGGCGATGACCTTGCTGTAGAACTCGAAAGACACACTGCCCAAGCCCTTTTCGACCAGGATCACTTGCTTGCGGTCAATCATCGCCAGTGCGGCAACCTGCGCCTGGGTCAGGCCACGGCGTTTACGCAAGGCCCGCAACTGCTGGGCGAATTGATCCTGAACCAGAAGATCGTTCATGTCGGCTATAAATCACATTACATGCTAAATGTGATTTATAGATCACTTTTCAAAATACCTTTCCACTGCCTCAATGAGTTACCAGACCTGCGCGCTTTGCCCCATACATCGCCTCGTCCGCATGCTTGAACAGCTGCTGCGCCTCCTCGCCGTTTTCCGGGTACAGGGCAATGCCGATGCTCGGCATGATGCTCAGTTCGCAATCCTCCCAGACCATCGGTTCGTTGAGCTGGCGACGGATCTTGTCGGCAACCTGGGTGGCGTGTTCGCGCAGGTGCAGTTGCTCCAGCAGAATGACGAACTCATCCCCGCCGATACGGGCCACGGTATCGGTTTCGCGTACGCATTGCTGCAGACGCCGGGCCACTTCCTGCAAGAGCAGGTCGCCCACGCCATGGCCGAAGTTGTCGTTGACCTGCTTGAACTTGTCCAGGTCGACATACAGCAACGCCAACTGCCCGTGCTCACGCCGCGCCCTGGCCAGCGCCGCCTTCAGGCGCTCCTGCAAAAACGCCCGGTTGGGCAAGTGGGTCAACTGGTCGTAACGCGCCATGTATTGCAGGCGCGCATGCAGTTGCTTGCGTTCGATGGCCGCGGCGACCTGGGCCGAGACGAACTGCAGCAGATCCTGGTCGTGCTCGGTGTAGCGCTCACCATCCGAACTCTTTGCCAGCAGTGCGCCAATGATGCCGTTCTGCGAGGTCAGTGGTACGCCGAGACAAGGTGCGTCCTCGTCGTTCAGTAGCAACGGCAGGCCACTGCGCACGATCTGGGCGCAGTGGCCATCGGCGTTGCACTGTGCTCGTCGGTCGTCGATGTGATAGGGGAAACTCAACTGGTCCCGCGGCACGTCATACAGCGCCACGCAGAAGTTCTGCGCCGGCAACCATTCGCCGATGATCCGGTGTATCCGCTGGAACAGGGTCAGCAGGTCTTCGGTCGCATGGGCGGCCTCGGAAATCGCATAGAGCGCCGCCTGCTTCGCCTCGGCGAGCTTGCGCTCGGTGATGTCCCGGGCCACGGCGATACGCAGTTGATCGGCCTCGGACCAGCGCGCCGACCACATGATATGCACCACCTGGCCGTCCTTGCGCACATAGCGGTTTTCAAAATGTGGCTTGGGCTCGCCGGCCATGATTTCACTGGCGGCCCTGAGGGTCCGCTCGCGGTCGGCGGGCAGGACCAGCTCGATCATCGCGGTGCCGATCAGTTCGTCCGGCGTATAGCCGAAGATGCGCTCGCAGGCGGCACTGACAAAAACAAAACGCCCTTCGACATCAACGGCACACACCGCATCAAGCAGCAGGTCGATATAGCTGGCCAGCGGTGTGACAGTCTTCGTTTCCATCAGAAAGCGATCGCCCGAAAAATTAAGCGTCAGTATCGATCCCTGGAAAAACGCGGCTCCCTGCCCCCCTCGCCGTTGACTCAAGCCTTGTTCGGCAGTAATCCCGGCAGCGCATGAGTCAGCGCATTTATGGCAAAGCCGATGAACATCACACCGCACAAACGAGTAATCATCAATTCGTGGCGCTGATACAGCACCCGCACCCGCTGGGCACCGACAACACCGATGAGAATAGCGTATGCCAGCACGCCGCCAAGGAAACTGAGAAAAATCAGCGCCGGCAGCATCGACCAGCTGAGTAGCTCGGCACGGCTGGAGAGCAAGGCGGTAAAAGTCGCGACCGCCACCGGGTAGGCCTTGGGATTGGTCAGGCCGAACAGGATGCCATGCCAGAACGGTTGCCGGGCCGCACCCTGGGGGGATTCGCCGCTGGAACGACGGCTGCGCAGTGCCCGCCAGCCCAGCCAGAACAGGTAGAGGCCGCTGATGACGCCCAGCACATCGAAGGCGGTGCTGCCGACTTCCCGCGCACCGACAATCGCAATCAGCGCGGTACTGCACCAGATCACATCCCCCAGCAGATGACCGCAGAGAAACCCGGCACCGGCCCTCCGTCCGCGCGCCGCACCAATGCCGAATACCGCCAGCACACCGGGACCGGGAGTGATGCCATAGATAAAGCCGGACGCGAGGACGGCCATAAGCAACGATGGAGTCATGGGGGTGTTCCCGTACATAGGAAGAATTGGCTGGAGTCTATCCCAGGGAAACCGGTCGCAATACCCTGAATGCGACCTGTGGGACACTGTTGCACAATCGATCAGTGCCGACGGTCGAGCAGGTTCACCACCAGGCGGTCGACCCAACCCCATAGCCGCTGTTTCACCCGGCGCCACAACGGCCGCGCCTTCCAGGCTTCGAGGCTGACCGGCTGGCTGAGGGCGAAATCACTGATAAAGCTGGCCATCACGGCTGCGGTCAATGGCGGATCAAGCGCTTCGAGGTTGGCTTCCAGATTGAAGCGCAGGTTCCAGTGATCGAAATTGCACGAGCCGATGCTGACCCAATCGTCGACCAGCACCATCTTCAAATGCAGGAAACATGGCTGGTATTCGAAGATCTGCACTCCCGCCCTGAGCAGGCGCGGGTAGTAACGATGGCCGGCATAACGCACTGAAGGATGATCGGTACGCGGCCCGGTCAGCAGCAGCCGCACGTCAACCCCGCGCTGGGCGGCCCGGCGCAATGAACGCCGGACCTTCCAGGTGGGCAGGAAATACGGGGTCGCCAGCCAGATCCGCTGCTTGCTGCCACTCAGCGCACGGATCAGCGACTGCAGGATATCGCGATGTTGCCGGGCATCGGCGTAGGCCACCCGCCCCATGCCCTGCCCCGCCACCGGTAGCCGTGGCACGCGCGTCAGGCCGAAATGGGCAACGGGTTTCCAGGCGGTGCGTTGCTCGTTGGCCAGCCACTGACGGTCGAACAGCAACTGCCAGTCGAGCACCAGCGGACCACGGATCTGCACCATGACTTCGTGCCATTCGAAACGGTCGTTGCCAGGCGTCCAGAATTCGTCGGTGACGCCGGTGCCTCCGACCACCGCCATGGACTTGTCCACCAGCAGCAGCTTGCGGTGATCGCGATACAGGTTGCGCATGCCACGCCGCCAGCGCAGGCGGTTATAGAAGCGCAGTTCGACCCCGGCCTCGAGCAGCCGCCGACGCAAGCCCAGGGTAAAGGCCAGGCTGCCATAGTCATCGAACAGGCAGCGCACCTGCACCCCACGCTCGGCCGCCTGGACCAGCGCCTGGACCATGGCTTCGGCGCACTCGCCGGCCTCCACCAGGTACAGCTCGAGTTCGACCTGGCATTCGGCCCGGGCAATCGCCACCAGCATGCGCGGAAAGAACTCCGGGCCGTCGATCAGCAGCTCGAAGGCATTGTCGCTGCGCCAGGGAAAGACCGCGCCGGCCATTTCAGCGCGCCGTGAAAATCAGCACCGCGCCCACCGGTACCGACAGACTGATGGCCGACAGCCCGGCAACCTTGCGCAACGCCGTGAGGCCCGGTAAGAGGTCGAAATCCTCGGCGTGCACCACCAGAGGCTCCAGGGTCACGACCTGGAAGCGCCGGTCATCGAGACGGGTCGCCAGCAATTCGGCGTTGTAGCTGTGCTCCTGGCCATGCAGCCTGACCACCAGCGGCAGGCGCAGTTCAAGCTGGGCACCGGGTGCCAGGTCGTTGATCGGCTGGACATTGATCTGCGCGGTGACCTGCGCTTCGGGGTGGGCCTTGATTTCGAAGAGGTCGCGACGCAGGCGCTCGTCGCGCAAGGGTATGCCGGTATTGACCGACTCCAGCTCGACCTCGAGGGTCGCCAGCCCCTGGCTATCGACCTTACCGTGCAGGGTCAGGAAGCGGTGGACTTCGGAGATATCGGCGTTCCTGGTGGTGACAAACGACAGGCGCGAAGACTCATTGTCCAGGTACCAGTTGGCCTGGGCCGGCAGGGCCAGTGCCCCGAGCAGGGCCAGAAGAAGGCGGGACCGGTGCATGCAAGCTCCTGATTGAACGTAGGCGTCACCTTAACCGGCGGCGGTTGAGGTGGCAAACGACGTCTCAGGGCTCCAGCCGACAGCCTTCGCGCTCACCGACCCAGACCGCCGTGCTGCTGCGCCCGAGGCCTTCGGCACTGACCCGGCGCTGGCTCGGGTCGTCGACAAAACGGCTGATCGGCACCGACTGTTTCACATAGCCGAGGCAGTAGTCGGCGGCATTGTTCATGACATACCGGCAGGAGCAATATTCCTTGGCGGTATAGGCACTGATGATCTGCGGAAAGGCCCGCAGGGCGACACGCTCGTGCCAGGTCCAGGAGAACAGCGCCAACAGCAGCAACGCCAGCAGGCTGAGAAACGGGCGGCGGCGGATAAACCCCGTGGACGTCATGGCAGCACCTTCGGCGCAAAGGCCACCATGGCCCGCTTGAGCAGTTCGTTGTGACGGTAGCTGCCGTCGCGGTCATCGCCATAGCGCACGATCACCAGGCCGGCGCTGGGAATCACGTACAACACCTGTCCCCAGTGCCCGAGGGCGGCGAAGGTATCCGACGGCGCGTCCGGCCAAGGCTTGGGCGCCCCGTCGATGGAGCGATTGAGCCACCACTGGCCTCCCGCCACGGCTTCATCCTGCCCCGGCTTGTAGCCGGGAAACGGGCGCCGGTTGAAATCGACCCAGGCCCTGGGCAGCAGTTGCCGGTCCTGCCAGTGGCCATTGCGCTCCATCAGCAGGCCGATCCGGGCCAGGTCGCGGGCGGTCATATAGGCGTAGGACGACGCCACGAAGGTGCCACTGCCATCACGCTCCCACACCGCACCGTGGATACCCAGCGGGTCGAACAGGGCCGTCCAGGGATAGTCCGGATAACGCTGGGCGCCGACGATATTGCGCAGGGCCGCCGCCAGGACGTTGCTGTCACCGCTGGAATAACGGAAAGCCCGGCCGGGTGCGCTGTACTCGCCATGACCGGCGGTATAGCCGGCCATGTCGGCATGGCCGAGGGTGTAGAGCATCGCCACCACCGAGGACTTCAGCGGCGCGTATTCATAGTCCTCCTGCCAGTCGATACCCGACGACCAGTTCAACAGGTGCTCCAGGGTGACCTTGGGGTGGGCCTGGAAAGCCGGGTAGAACTTCGCCACCGGATCGTGCAGTTGGAACAGCCCCTCGCCGTAGGCGACGCCCATGACCGTCGCCATGATGCTCTTGCTGATCGACCAGGTGAGGTGCGGGGTATCGACACGGGTCGGTCCGGCATATTGCTCGTAGACGATCCGGCCCTGGTGGATCACCAGCAAGGCGTCGGTGCGCACGCCTTTGCGGGTCGTATCGTCGCGCGGCGCAAAGGCATAGGCCTGCAGGGCTTCGACGGCAGGACCGGCAACCTTCGGCCCTTGGGCCCAGTCGGCACCGGGCCAGTTTTCGGCACGGACGGCGGAGGTGACAAGCAGCAGGAAAACCGCGAAAAAGGTCGAACCCTTGGGCATGGGGCAAGCTCGAAGAAATAGCCGCGGTCGAGTGTAAGCGGATTTGATGACAGTTCTGCTCAGCACTCTGTCTGCTCAGTGCGTTGCCAGGGCCTTCGCCAGGCGCCTGGCCCGTGCACCGGCGGCGATATCCAGCACCCCGCGATCACGCAGCCACATATCGCGCCACTCAGTGGGTCCCGACGCAAACGCTTTTTCCAGTTCGACCTTGAGGGCCTCGAACTGGGCAAACAGACCACCCAGCAACACATGCCCCGCTGCCGAAGACGGGTTTTGCCGGCTGGCTTCGGCGCAGCCGGCCAACACGCCCAGCAGGCGCAATTGCAGCGTCTGCGACCAGCCGCTGTCCTGGCCGACACCCTGCAGCCAGGCCGTCAGGGCACTGAGGACATAAATATCCTCCAGGGTTCGGAACGGCTTGATATAGGCATCCCAGCCATCACCGGCCAGGCGCTCGCAGGCGGCGTTATCGAAATGCACCCGGCCATGGCTGATATCCGGTATCAGCGGCAAGGGCGGCAGGCTCTCCAGGCGAATACCCGGCTCGCCCGGATAAACGATCACCAGGCTCAGGCGCGGCGAACCGCCTTCTTCTTCACTGCGCGCGGCCACCAGCAGCCAGTCGGCGGCATCACCGCCAGTGACGAAGTCCTTGTGCCCGGTCAGGCGCAGACCATCGAGACGGGTCTGCATATCGGCCGGACGCAGGCTGCGCTGCTCGGTCGCGCATAACGCGCCGAGGCTGGCCGGGGCGCTGGGCCAGAGCATGCGCAAGGCGGCCTGATACCCCACCAGGAACGCCAGCCCCGGCGAGGCCATGATCCGCCCTCCGCGCACCGCCAGTTCGAACGGCGTCACCGCTCCCAGCCCATCGAGCAGGACCGCGAAGCCCTCGCCCAGATCGGTCGGCACAGGCAGGCGTTGGGGCGGGTCGAGCAGGAATGACCAGGACATGGCGGGCTCCTTGGGGGCTGTCATATAAGCATCACCAAAGCTTCATGGCGATGACACCGGGGCTACATAGCCTGACTTTGCACAACAAAGTCGACTGGCCGCAACCCTGGCCGGCAACCGGAGACGCGTCATGACTCAGATCGCCCGCATCAGCGACACCGGCAATGAACGCCGCCTGCAAGCCGAACGCCTGTTGGGCGCCGCGGCCTTGCAAGAAGCCCAGGCCTTGCGCTTCAACGTTTTCAGCGGCGAGTTCAACGCCAAGCTGAAAGGCGCCGAGCTCGGCCTGGATATGGATGATTATGATGTGCACTGCCGCCACATCGGCGTGCGCGACCTGAACAGCGGCCGCCTGGTAGCAACCACCCGCCTGCTCGACCACAAGGCCGCCAATACCCTGGGCCGCTTCTACAGCGAAGAAGAATTCAGCCTGCATGGCCTCGGCCACTTGCAGGGCCCGATCCTGGAAATCGGCCGGACCTGCGTCGATCCGGCCTACCGCAACGGCGGCACCATCGCCGTGCTCTGGGGTGAGCTGGCCGAAGTACTCAACGAAGGCGGCTACAGCTACCTGATGGGTTGCGCGAGCATCCCGATGCAGGATGGCGGGATCCAGGCCCACGCGATCATGCAGCGTCTGCGTGAACGCTACCTGAGCACCGAACACCTGCGCGCCGAACCGAAGAAACCGCTGCCGTCGCTGGATATCCCCGGTAACGTCATCGCCGAGATGCCGCCGCTGCTCAAGGCCTACATGCGCCTGGGCGCGAAGATCTGTGGCGAGCCGTGCTGGGACGAAGACTTCCAGGTCGCCGATGTGTTCATCCTGCTCAAGCGCGACGAGTTGTGCCCGCGTTACGCCCGCCACTTCAAGGCGGCCGTGTAATGAGCCGGCTGCGGGTGTATGCGCGGATAGCCCGGGTGCTGCTGGTGGTCGCCCTCGGCTTGAGCATGGCCAGCGTGTTCGGTGTGTTCGAACGCCTGGGTATCGCCAACTCGATGGTCCGTCGCCAGCGCTGGTCGCGGTTTTTCATGGCCCGGCTGAGCAATGCCCTGCCTTTTCGCGTCACGGTCCGTGGCACTTTGCCGACCCAACCGATGCTGTGGGTCAGCAATCACGTGTCCTGGACCGACATCGCCCTGCTGGGCGCACTGACGCCATTGTCCTTCCTGTCCAAGGCCGAGGTCCGCACCTGGCCGGTGGCCGGCTGGTTGGCGGCGAAGGCCGGCAGCCTGTTCATCCGCCGTGGCTCGGGTGACAGTCAGTTGATCCGCAAGCAGATGAGCCGTCACCTGGAGCAACAGCATCCCTTGCTGATGTTCCCCGAAGGCACCACCACCGATGGCCGTTCGCTGCGTACCTTCCACGGTCGCCTGCTGTCGGCGGCCATCGATACGGACGTCTCGTTGCAACCGGTGGCGATCCGCTATCTGCGCGACGGGCAGCCTGACATGCTCGCACCCTTCATTGGCGACGATGATCTGCTCTCGCACCTGATGCGGCTGTTTTCCAATGACCAGGCCGAGGTGGAGATCCAGGTACTGGCACCGATTGCCTGCAACGGCCAGGAACGCGCGGCCCTGGCCTTCCAGGCCCAACAGGCGGTGCAGATGGCCCTGTTTGGCGAAGCCACCGAAGTGAAGCGTGCGATGCCACGTCCGGTCACAGCAGCCGAAGCCGAAGCCGCATAAACCCTGTAGGAGCCGGCTTGCCGGCGAAGAGGCCCGTCCGATCGTTCCCACGCTCCAGCGCGGGAATGCTGCCCGTGACGCTCTGCGTCGCAGAAGCGGACGCTGAGCGTCCATCGCGGCGTTACCACGCGGAGCGTGGGAACGATCAAAAGCTTCGCGGGCAAGCCCGGCTCCTACAAATCAGGGCAAACACCCGGCGATCAAGGCGCTTGCAACTGCTCCCGGGAAAACGCCTGCAACTGGGGATAGAAGCGCCGGAAATCTTCGCCCAGCGGCTCGTACAACAGCTCCAGCTCATGCATCGCATGAGCCAGTTCCTCGGGCCGTGACAAGCGCCGGGAAATCCCTCGCAGTACCTGGCGCAGCACGTCGAACTGCCGATACGAACCCAGCCAGTCATCGGCCGCCATATAGGGTGCGACCTGCGCCAGGCGCCCCGGCAACTGCGGCTCGCTCGCCAGGAGCCGGTAGACCCCGGCGGTAAAGCTGTCCAGCGAACCCTCGGCGTACAACGCCCAGTCCCGCGCCAGGCAATGATCGAAGAACACATCCAGGACGATCCCGGCATAACGCCGACGGGTCAGGCTGAAACGCGACAACGCCTGGTCCACCAGGGGATGCCGGTCGGTGAACACATCGATGCGCCGATGCAACTGGATCGCCGCCTCGATGGAGGGCGTGAATTGCCCGTCGACACGCCCCTTGACGAAATCGCCGTAGAGACTGCCGAGCAGTTGTTCCGGGCGCTGGCCGCCCAGATGGAGGTGTGCGAGATAATTCATGCCAAGCAGCTTAGCACCTTCGCCGTCTATATCGTTATAACCCGATATAGCGATTTATGCTGGAATCAGATCGAAATCATATTGGTATATCGTGAAGTAGCGATTTATATTTCGCCCCATCGCGATATACCGTTTTACCACCCTGAGACACTGCCATGACCATCGACCTCGACGAAATAATAAAAGCGCTGGCACACCCAGTACGCCGAGACATCCTCAACTGGCTGAAAGATCCGAAAACCCAGTTCCCGGACCAGCAGCACCACCATGAATTCGGCATCTGCGCCGGACAGATCGACCAACGCTGCGGCTTGTCGCAGTCGACCGTGTCCGCACACCTGGCAACGCTGCAACGGGCAGGCCTGATCAGCAGCCAGAAAGCCGGCCAGTGGCACTTCTTCAAACGCAACGAGGAAACCATCCAGGAGTTCCTCCGCATCATGAGCCAAGAGCTCTAAAAGGACCGCACACGATGCCCCTCTCGCTACTTATCCTGGCCCTGAGCGCCTTCGCCATCGGCACGACCGAGTTCGTCATCATGGGCCTGTTGCCCGATGTCGCGGCGGACCTCGGGGTCTCGATCCCCGGCGCTGGCTGGCTGGTGACCGGCTACGCCCTGGGCGTGGCCATCGGCGCGCCATTCATGGCCATGGCCACCGCCCGGCTGCCGCGCAAGGCCGCCCTGGTGGCCCTGATGGGCATCTTTATCATCGGCAACCTGCTTTGCGCGGTGGCCAGCGACTACAACGTGCTGATGATCGCCCGCATCGTCACCGCCCTGTGCCATGGCGCCTTCTTCGGTATCGGCTCGGTGGTGGCAGCCAACCTGGTCAGCCCGGACAAGCGTGCCTCGGCCGTGGCCCTGATGTTCACCGGCCTGACCCTGGCCAACGTGCTCGGCGTGCCCCTGGGTACCGCCCTCGGCCAACAGGCCGGCTGGCGCTCGACCTTCTGGGCGGTGACCGTTATCGGCGTGATCGCGCTGATCGGCCTGATCCGCTTCCTGCCGGCCAGGCGCGACGAGGAAAAACTCGACATGCGCGCCGAACTCGCGGCCCTCAAGGGGGCCGGCCTGTGGCTGTCCCTGAGCATGACCGCGCTGTTCTCGGCCTCGGTATTCGCCCTGTTCACCTACATCGCGCCATTGCTCGGCGAAGTCACCGGCGTCTCGCCACGGGGCGTGACCTGGACCCTGGTACTGATGGGCCTGGGCCTGACGGCCGGCAACATCATCGGCGGCAAGCTGGCGGACAAGAGCCTGTCGGCGACGCTGATCGGAGTCTTTATCGCCATGGCCGTCCTGGCCACCGTACTGACCTGGACCAGCCTGATCGTGGTTCCGGCTGAAATCACCCTGTTCCTCTGGGCCACCGCCTGTTTCGCCGCCGTGCCCGCATTGCAGGTCAACGTGGTGACCTATGGCCAGGCCGCACCGAACCTGGTCTCGACCCTGAACATCGGCGCCTTCAACGTCGGCAACGCCCTTGGCGCCTGGATCGGCGGCAGTGTCATCGCCCACGGTTTCGGCCTTACCAGCGTGCCCCTGGCCGCCGCGGCACTGGCGGTGCTCGCGCTGCTGGTGACCCTGATCACGTTTCGCCAGAGCGGCAATGCCGACCTGGCTCCCGCTACCAACTAATCATCAAGAGGGTTGTACACATGACCACTATTTTCGATCCAATCAAGCTGGGCGACCTCGAACTGCCGAACCGCATCATCATGGCACCGCTGACCCGCTGCCGTGCCGATGAAGGCCGTGTACCGAACGCCCTGATGGCCGAGTACTACGTCCAGCGCGCCTCCGCCGGCCTGATCCTCAGCGAAGCGACCTCGGTCACCCCGATGGGCGTCGGCTACCCTGACACCCCAGGCATCTGGTCCAACGACCAGGTGCGTGGCTGGAGCAACGTCACCAAGGCCGTACACGCCGCCGGTGGCCGGATCTTCCTGCAACTGTGGCACGTCGGCCGGGTTTCCCACACCTCGTACCTGAACGGCGAGCTGCCGGTCGCACCGAGCGCCATCCAACCCAAGGGCCACGTCAGCCTGGTCCGTCCATTGGCCGACTACCCGACGCCGCGGGCACTGGAAACCGCTGAAATCGCCGATATCGTCGACGCCTACCGCGTCGGTGCGGAAAACGCCAAGGCTGCCGGTTTCGACGGCGTGGAAATCCACGGCGCCAACGGCTACCTGCTCGACCAGTTCCTGCAGAGCAGCACCAACCAGCGTACCGACAACTATGGCGGCTCCCTGGAAAACCGTGCCCGCCTGTTGCTCGAAGTCACCGACGCCGTGGTGGAAGTCTGGGGCGCCGGCCGTGTCGGCATGCACCTGGCACCACGCGCCGACTCCCACGACATGGGCGACGAGAACCTCTCGGAAACCTTCACCTACGTTGCACGTGAGCTGGGCAAACGCGGTATCGCCTTCATCTGCTCCCGCGAGAAGGAAGCCGGCGACAGCCTCGGCCCACAATTGAAGGCGGCGTTCGGCGGTCCCTACATCGCCAACGAGCGCTTCACCAAGGACAGCGCCAATGCCTGGCTGGCCGGCGGCAAGGCCGACGCGGTGGCCTTCGGCGTACCGTTCATTGCCAACCCGGACCTGCCGGCACGCCTGAAGGCCGACGCAGCGCTGAACGATGCCCACCCTGAAACCTTCTACGGCAAGGGCCCGGTCGGCTACATCGACTACCCGACGCTCTAAGCCGCAAGCAACACGCTGACAGTCGCAAGAAAAAGCCCCGGTTCGTCAGAGCCGGGGCTTTTTTGCATCTGCCAAACTTCACTACATCACTATCGGAAAACACTCACAGGACAAAGGGCGCTTTGTCGAGGGTATTCCTCGCCACAGTCCGCATACTTACACGACGCTTTTCCTCCCCTCTCCGGAAAAGCGTGCAACGCCATGGAATGGCGTTGCTTCCAAGATCCGACCTAAAAGGAATTAACATGACTCTCCTGCTGCAATCCTTCAGCATCGCGCTGTTCTGCGGTGCCCTGTCCGCCCTGCTTTCATTTGCCGCCTATGCGTCAGGCATCGTCACCGCGGTGGAAATCCACAACGACTCCTCCCAGCCCCTGGAGTTGCTGGGCACCGGCATCGACCTGAATGGCGCCTCGCCTTCGAGCTTTTCCATTGCCGGCGGCGAGCGGCGGGAACTGAAGCTCGCCGGACCACGGGCCTGGTTCATCTACGGCTCGGGGCCCCGCAAGTGCCGCTTCGTGGCCCAGCACTCCCTGCAACAGCGCTTCGCCCAGGCGCCCCGCCACAGCTACCTGCCGGTGTGGACACGGGAAGCCGAGTCGATCGGCGAACGCCGGGCATCCTGCAAGGCCCGGCTGAACAAGACGCTCAAGGCCCCGCCCTACAGCTATAGCGTGAAATTCAGCATGAGCTGAGCCATTGAGTACCCGGTGAGGTGCCTGCTTCACCAGGCGCTTCGGCGTCGCTCGACTCGCTACCGGCAATAGAAAATTCCCACACAACAAGCGGAAACCATTCCTATTTAGCCCCCCTTCCAACGGCCGACTCTTATGAGGCATCTGCGCTACGCAGTGATCGGTCCAAAGGAAGAGTGCGGCATGATCCATCTCGAACATTACGGCCCCCTCCCGCGCCAGGTACTCGCCGAGGCTATCGCCAACCTGTGGCTGGCCGGCCGACGCACCTGGCTGAGCCTGTTGGGCCTAGTGGTCGGCAGCGGCTCGATCGTTGCCCTGCTGAACATCGGCAACAGTGCGCAAGCCGAAGCCCTGCGTTCGTTCCAGGCCATGGGGACGGACATGCTGGTCGTCAGCTTCCCGCCGAGCGGCAAAACCTCCCGGACACCCACCACGACGCTCGATCCGGCCACCTTGCGCAACGCCCTGCCCCATCTGATCGATATTGCCCCCGTCAGCCTGTATTCCACGCGTTTGCGCCGGTCTGCAATCGAGGTCGACAGCGCCCTGCTCGGCACCACTGGCGATCTGGCGGCGGCCCTGGACCTGCAGATGCGCGACGGTCGTTTCCTGAGCGTATTCGATCGCCGGGAAACCTTTGCCGTGGTCGGCGCAGAGGTCGCACGACAATTATCGGAACAGGGCCGTCCCCTGCGCCCGGGTGACCAATTGCCTATCGAGGGCTATCTGTTCGATGTCATCGGCATTGCGGCTCGCCAGCCCAATAATCCATTGTTGCCACTGGACATCAATCACTCGATCGTGATCCCCGTGCACAGTCTGCAACGGTTATTTAGCGAGCCGAAAATCGACAGCCTGATTATCAGGATCGCGCCGGATGCCGACCCGCACGCCATGGCGCAAGCACTGAAGGTCCGTTTGCGGGCCCTGCTCCGGGGCCGGGATGTCGAGGTGCGGATACCGCAGCAACTGCTCGACGGTCTGAAGCGCCAGGCCGCCACCTTCTCCCGACTGCTGGCCGGACTCGGCGGCATTGTCCTGCTGGTGGCGGGCGTCGGGGTGATGAACGTGATGTTGATGAACCTCGCCGAACGTCGACGGGAAATCGGCCTGCGCCTGGCACTCGGTGCCCGCCCCCGGGATATCCGCGATGCCTTTCTCTGCGAGGCCCTGTGCATGTCGCTGCTCGGTGCCCTGCTGGGAGCGGTTCTGGGAAGCCTGGTCGCGCTGATCTTCAGTCATCTTGCCGGCTGGTCCCTGCATCTGGCCCCCGAAGCGTTGCTGCTCGGGATCGGCAGTTCGCTGTTGACCGGGCTGTTCTTTGGCCTGCATCCGGCGCTGAAAGCCTCTCGCCTGCAACCGGTGGAGGCGCTTCGTGATGACTGATCCGATACCTGCCGCCTGCCGCGCCCTTCCGGGTCCTGGCCTCCCTCAGTACAGCCACGCGCCCAGGGGACCGCCCATGAAAACCCGGAGCCGGCATGTCCCATAAAACATAAACAACACGCTCTTTTTTCAGGAATACCCTCATGAAAAAGCTGCTTTCGCTCGCCTTGCTTTTGGCAAGTACCCCAACTTTCGCCACCGACGTGAGCATTACCAAATCGGCAAAACCGCCGAGTATGTTCAGCTATATCAATACAGGCACCTCAACACATCGGATATTACTCGCCGATTTCGCTCATCCGACAAACTTTATGATGAAGCTCAGAGAGATTCGTTGGACTACAACGCTTTTTCCAGACGCAATAAATGAAAGGGTCCGACTTTGTTATTTCGAGCCTTACTCCAATACAGAAGTAGAAACAGACTGCCAATTCATTAATCCAAACTCGACCGGAAGCATCAATCGCTTTAACGGAAAAAAATTTGGACATGGCGTAAAGATCCACATCACCCACATGTCGGAAGACCTGGAAAAGCCCGCCCATGCGCTGGGGGAAGACGCTATTACTTTTGAATACAGCTACCAGTGACAAAGTTTCTCCGTCAGCACATAGGTGCTGACGGATTTTTACTATACCCAGAGAACTGAAAACATGAAAATCACCCAGTCAGAAAATCCATACAATTTCCCTTCAGCCCGAATGAAAGCGGCACCAGCTCCACCCACTACAAAGAACAGTGTACCAGCCACCACGTCAAACTCTGTTTCCCTAAGCGGCGAGGCATTACTGATCACCCACCTCTATGGCGGGGAACTCAACCCACCCTTTGAAACAGTTCTGGACACCACCAAGAGCGGAAAATATTACCTGACCAAAGCCGACAGAGATCTACTGGCGCGCATCTATGAGTTTGCTCAAGAACAAGGCGCCGCGCCAAGATACGTCACCTCCCTCGCGAGGGAGTTGGCCGATTACCGTCAATTCAAGAATGGTGCCCTGCTGGGAAGTTTGAACAGTGGCGACATATACGATATTGAAGGACACCAGTTGAGCTACAGCTTTATCGACAAGGACGCTGCAACGGCTGCACGTATTCTCGATGGCGAAGCCATAAAAGGCAGCGCTCTGGACCAAGGTTTCCTGCGTTATCTCCTTGATCCCGGTTACAGTGCTTTCAATATCTGCGACTTCGATTTTCTGGAAAAGGTCGTCACCCGATTTTCCACCACAGGCGACCCGGAGGTGGCGCTTGCGCCACACTTCCAGACTTATCAGAGGCACCAAAGCTACATCGAACATAAATCCCGCGAGATTCTGAACCCCCTGGCCTTGGAACGCCTGGCAAGACAGAAACAGGAGGCCACGGGGCAAAATCCTGCGGCGCCAAATCCGGCACCGGACTCGGAAAAAGCCGAAACCCTGCAGGACATCTGGCGCAGAAGTCTGCTCCAGATGGTCCGCAATGGCGGCTGGCAATCATCACTGGCGACCTTTCTCAGCCGAAATCGCAATGGCTGAATACCCAGGGGGTCAACCGCGCTTGCGTTGCCCCCAGGCCACCGCCAGTCCACTCAGACAGATCACCGCGATCCCGGCCACGGCGAACATGTCCGGCGTGTGATCGAAAATCAGGTAGCCATACATACCCGCGAACAGGATCTGTCCGTAGCTGAACGGCGCCAGCATCGCCGGCGCCGCGTGGCGGAAGGCCTGGGTCAGGAACATGTGGCCGAGCATGCCGCAGGTCCCCAGGCCGATCATGAACAGGCCATGGACCAGAGTCGGGGTGCTCCAGAAAAACGGCAGCAACGCGCTCATGATCAGACTGTTGAGGATGCCAGTGAGGAAGTTGCTGGTGGTCGGGCTGTCGACACCACTGAGCATCCGGGTCAGCAACTGATAAAAGCCGAAACACAACGCCGAACACAGTGGCAGCAGGATCGCCGGGGTGAACAATGCCCCGCCCGGCCGCACCACGATCAGCACCCCGACAAAACCGGCGATCACCGCCGCCCATTGTCCCCGGCTCACGCGCTCGCCCAGCAGCGGCACCGACAAGGCGGTCACCAGCAAGGGCGCGAGAAAGTTGACCGAGGTGGCTTCCGCCAGGGGGATATAACGCAGGCCAGTGGTAAAAAACAGGCTGGTGCCGATCAGGCACAAGGCGCGCAACAATTGCAGGCCGGGACGCCGGGTGCGTACCACCGCGGAAAAGCCACTGCGGGGTACGAAGACCACCAGCATCAGCAGGGTGTGGACCACATAGCGGGCCCAGACCACCATCACGATCGGGTAGAAACCCGACAGGTACTTGGACAAGGCATCGTGGCTGGCGAACAGCAACACCGCCACGCCGATCAGGGCAATACCCTTGAGTGGCTGCTCGGCACTCTTGTGCAGCAGGTTCGATACATTCATTCACACGCTCGCAACAAATTTGCTACAAAATACTTAGCACACTAACTACCAAGTTTCAGCTCACAGGTATATAAATGTTGCCCGCTGTCGGCAACTGAGCTGTTTTTTTGTTACTAGCGTTAAATGTTGACACAACTAGACTCAATTACGCATTTTGACTCAATTGCGCAGGCTGGGGCTCAGGAGCAGCATATCCAATCCTGTATCGACCCAGCGCTCGGCATCTCCAGCCAGGTTGAAGCTGTCGGGGGCCAGCAACCATTGATAGAGAATGCCATCGATCCAGGCATGGATACTGATGGCGGCGCGGGCCGTATCGAGATTCCCGGGAAGCTGTCCTCGGTTCACTGCATTACGCAAGGCCAGTTCGATGTGCACGTTGCAGTCCAGGCTGGCAGCACGTCGCTGGCGACGCAGATCACACATTTCATCGGTGAACTCGCACTTATGAAACAGAATTTCATTGATGCGCCGGACCTTCGGATCAAGGGCAACCTGCTGAAAGTAGTGCACCAGCAGTTGGCGCATGCACCCCAGCGGATCAAGCTCCTCCTGGTTTTCGCTGGCCTTGGCCAGGTCATCCAGAGGCTCGCGCAGCGAGTCGAGCATCGCCTGCACCAGATCGGCCTTGTTGCTGAAGTGCCAATAGATGGCGCCACGGGTCACACCTGCCAGGGTCGCGATATCGGCCAGGGTCGTGCGCGCCACACCACGCTCGTAGAACGCCTTTTCGGCAGCTTCGAGTATCTGGCTGCGGGTTTCCTGAGCTTCCTCTTTGGTGCGACGGACCATGGCAGTACAACCTCAATCAGGGGGCCTCGGACGGCCCCTGGGCTTGATCCGAGATTAACGACGGGCGGCGATTCTTATGCCTTTTCCCGAAATGAATTCAATGCTTTGTTACTACTTTCACGAAAAGTGCAAGTATTTACAAACAACCATGAATGTAAGTATATTCATTAGCAACCTATTTATCCAGTCGGATCACCTTTAATACCCTTCCACTATTCTTGTGCGCATCGTGCGCGCCTGACCCGAGGATCTTCATGCAACTCAAGCCAGCTGTTACCGCTCTGGTCACCGCCGTCGCCCTGGCATCGCTGCTCAGCGGATGTAAAGAGGAAAAGGCCGCCCCGGCAGCCCCTCCCGCGCCTCAGGTCGGCGTCGTTACCCTGCAGACCCAGACCTTCACCCTGACCTCCGACCTGCCGGGCCGGACCACGGCCTATCGCATCGCGGAAGTCCGGCCACAGGTCAACGGCATCATTCTCAAGCGCCTGTTCAAGGAAGGCGGCGATGTCAAAGCCGGCCAGCAGCTCTATCAGATCGATCCGTCGGTCTATGAAGCGACCCTGAAGAGCGCCGAGGCGAACCTGCAATCGACCAAGTCGATTGCCGACCGCTACAAGCAACTGGTGAACGAACAGGCAGTCAGCCGCCAGGAGTACGACACCGCCGTCGCCAACCGCCTGCAATCGGAAGCAGCCCTGCAAAGCGCCCAGATCAACGTGCGCTACACCAAGGTGTATGCACCGCTGTCCGGACGTATCGGCCGCTCTTCGGTGACCGAAGGCGCACTGGTCAGCTCCGGCCAGGCCGATGCCATGGCGACGATCTCGCAGCTCGACCCGATCTACGTCGACGTCACGCAGTCCACCGCGGAGCTGCTGCAACTGCGCCGCGACCTGGAAAGCGGTCGCCTGCAGAAAGCCGGCGACAACGCCGCGACGGTCAAGCTGACCCTCGAAGACGGCAGCCAGTACACGCAGGACGGCAAGCTGGAGTTCTCGGAAGTCACCGTGGACGAAACCACCGGTTCCGTGACCCTGCGGGCGGTGTTCCCCAACCCCGATCACACCCTGTTGCCCGGTATGTTCGTGCATGCCCAGTTGCAGGCCGGTGTGAAGAGCGCCGCGATCCTCGCCCCGCAACAAGGCGTGACCCGCGACCTCAAGGGCGTGCCGACCGCGATGGTCGTCGGTCCCGACAACAAGGTCGAGCTGCGCCAGCTCAAGGCCACCCGTACCGTCGGCAGCCAATGGCTGATCGAGGACGGCCTGAAAGCCGGCGACCGCGTGATCACCGAAGGTCTCCAGTTCGTGCGTCCTGGCATTGAAGTCAAGGCCACCGAAGCCACCAACGTGAAGGCAGCCAACCCGGCGCCTGCCCCGGCCACAGAAAAAGCCGCGGGCAGCAAAGGGGAGTAAACCATGTCGAAATTTTTTATCGACCGTCCGATCTTCGCCTGGGTTATCGCCCTGGTGATCATGCTGGTCGGGGCTCTATCGATCCTCAAGCTGCCGATCAACCAGTACCCGGCCATTGCTCCACCGGCCATCGCGATTGCCGTGACCTACCCGGGCGCCTCCGCGCAGACCGTGCAGGACACCGTGGTCCAGGTGATCGAGCAGCAACTCAACGGTATCGACAACCTGCGCTACATCGAGTCGTCGAGTAACTCCGACGGCAGCATGACCATCACCGCGACCTTCAATCAGGGCACCAGCCCCGATACCGCCCAGGTCCAGGTCCAGAACAAGCTGAACCTGGCGACCCCGCTGCTGCCACAGGAAGTGCAGCAACAGGGTATCCGCGTGACCAAGTCGGTGAAGAACTTCCTGCTGGTCATCGGTGTGGTATCGACCGACGGCAGCATGGTCAAGGAAGACCTGGCGAACTACATCGTCTCCAACATGCAGGACCCGATCTCACGGACTCCGGGTGTCGGTGACTTCCAGGTGTTCGGTGCCCAGTACGCGATGCGCATCTGGCTCGACCCGGCCAAGCTGAACAACTTCAAGCTGACCCCGGTTGACGTGAAGAACGCCATTGCCGCACAGAACGTCCAGGTATCCTCCGGGCAACTGGGCGGCCTGCCGGCCATGCCCGGCCAGCAGTTGAACGCCACCATCATCGGCAAGACCCGCCTGCAGACCGCCGAACAGTTCAAGGCGATACTGCTCAAGGTCAACCAGGACGGCTCGCAAGTGCGCCTGGGCGATGTCGCCGATGTCGGTCTCGGCGGTGAAAACTACAGCGTCAACGCCCAGTACAACGGCAAGCCGGCATCCGGCCTGGCCGTGAAACTCGCCGCCGGCGCCAACGCCCTGGACACCGCCAAGGCCTTGCGCCAGACCATTGCCAAGCTGCAGCCGTTCTTCCCGCCAGGCATGGAGGTGGTGTTCCCGTACGACACCACGCCAGTGGTGACCGAATCGATCAAGGGCGTGGTTGAAACCCTGGTCGAGGCGATCGTGCTGGTGTTCCTGGTGATGTTCCTGTTCCTGCAGAACTTCCGCGCCACCATCATCACCACCATGACCGTACCGGTGGTATTGCTCGGCACCTTCGGGATCCTCGCGGCGGCCGGCTTCAGCATCAACACCCTGACCATGTTCGGTATGGTGCTTGCCATCGGCCTGCTGGTGGACGATGCCATCGTCGTGGTGGAAAACGTCGAGCGGGTGATGAGCGAGGAAGGCCTGTCACCCAAGGAAGCCACCAAGAAATCCATGGGGCAGATCCAGGGCGCACTGGTGGGTATCGCTCTCGTGCTCTCGGCGGTACTGCTGCCGATGGCGTTCTTCGGCGGTTCCACCGGGGTGATCTACAAGCAGTTCTCGATCACCATCGTCTCGGCCATGGCCCTGTCGGTGATGGTCGCCCTGATCTTCACCCCGGCGCTCTGCGCGACCATGCTCAAACCGATTGCCAAGGGCGACCACGGCACTTCCAAGCGCGGCTTCTTCGGCTGGTTCAACCGCAACTTCGACCGCAGTGTGCGCGGCTACGAACGTACCGTGGGCAGCATCCTGCGACACAAGGCACCGTACCTGCTGGTCTACGTGATCATCTTTGCCGGCATGATCTGGCTGTTCTCCCGTATCCCCACTTCGTTCCTGCCGGAAGAAGACCAGGGCGTGCTGTTCGCCCAGGTCCAGACGCCATCGGGCTCCAGTGCCGAGCGGACCCAGGTGGTGCTCGACGAAATGCGCTCGTACCTGCTGGACAAGGAAGGCGACACCGTCAACTCGGTCTTTACCGTGAACGGCTTCAACTTCGCCGGTAACGGTCAGAGCTCGGGCCTGGCGTTCATCATGCTCAAGCCCTGGCACGAACGCTCCACGGCCAACAACGTGTTCGCCCTGGCGGCCCGTGCGCAGCAGCACTTCTTCACGTTCCGCGATGCGATGGTGTTTGCCTTCGCCCCCCCCGCGGTACTGGAGTTGGGTAACGCCATCGGTTTCGACGTGTACCTGCAGGACCAGGCCGGTATCGGTCACGAGAAGCTGATGGCCGCGCGTAACCAGTTCCTTGGCATGGCGGCACAGAGCAAGGTGCTCACCCAGGTGCGTCCCAACGGCCTGAACGATGAACCGCAGTACCAACTGAGCATCGACGACGAGCGCGCCAGTGCCCTGGGCGTATCGCTCGCGGACATCAACAACAGCCTGTCGATTGCGCTGGGGGGCAGTTACGTCAACGACTTCATCGACCGTGGCCGGGTGAAGAAGGTGTTCGTACAGGGCAAGCCGAGTTCACGGATGAGTCCTGAAGACCTGCAGAAATGGTACGTGCGCAACAGCGCCGGGATCATGGTGCCGTTCTCCGCGTTCGCCAAGGGCGAGTGGGTCTACGGCTCGCCGAAGCTGTCGCGTTTCAACGGTGTTTCCGCCGTGGAAGTGCTCGGTGCCCCGGCGCCTGGCTACAGTACCGGCCAAGCCCTGGCTGAGGTCGAGGCCCTCGCCCAGAAACTGCCGGCGGGTGTCGGGATTTCCTGGGTCGGCCTGTCGTACGAAGAGAAGCAGTCGGGCTCCCAGGCGCCGGCGCTGTTCGCCCTGTCGCTGCTGATGGTGTTCCTGTGCCTTGCCGCGCTGTACGAAAGCTGGTCGATTCCGATCGCCGTGGTACTGGTGGTACCGCTGGGGATTATCGGTGCGCTGCTGGCGACCACCTTCCGCGGGCTGTCCAACGACGTGTACTTCCAGGTGGGTCTGTTGACCACCATCGGGCTGGCGGCGAAAAACGCCATCCTGATCGTGGAGTTCGCCAAGGAACTGCATGAACAGGGCCGGACCCTGGTCGACGCCGCCATCGAGGCGTGCCGCATGCGTCTGCGTCCGATCATCATGACCTCCCTGGCATTCATCCTCGGCGTGGTGCCCCTGGCGATCTCCACTGGTGCCGGCTCAGGCAGCCAACATGCCATCGGTACCGGCGTAATTGGCGGTATGATCACCGCAACGATCCTGGCGATCTTCTGGGTGCCGCTGTTCTTCGTATCCGTGTCGTCCATCGGCGGCGAGAAGAAGCACAAGAAGCCAGACACTACTGAAACTCCAAGCAACGAGGCTGGCCAATGAGCAAGTCCCTTCTCTCCGTAGCGGTCGCCGCCTTCGTGCTCAGCGGCTGCTCGTTGATTCCCGACTACCAGCGCCCGCAAGCGCCGGTAGCGGCTCAGTACCCGCAAGGACCGGCCTACTCGCCGGCCCAGGCGGCGAATGTCGCGGCAGCCGAACAGGGCTGGCGCCAGTTCTTCAGCGACCCGGCCCTGCAACAGCTGATCCAGGTGGCGCTGGAAAACAACCGCGACCTGCGTGTCGCGGCCCTGAACATCGACGCCTACCGCGCCCAGTACCAGATCCAGCGTGCCGACCTGTTCCCGGCGGTCAGCGCCGACGGCAGCGGCAGCCGCCAGCGCCTGCCGGCCGACGCTTCGTCAACCGGCAAGGCGGGGATCAACAGCCAGTACTCGGCCACCCTCGGCGTCAGCTCCTATGAGCTGGACCTGTTCGGACGGATCCGCAGCCTGAGCGAGCAGGCATTGCAGACTTACTTCGCCAGCGAAGAAGCCCGCCGCACCACGCAGATCAGCCTGGTGGCCAGCGTCGCCAACGCCTACCTGACCTGGCAGGCCGACAAGGAACTGCTCAAGCTGACCCAGGACACCCTGGCGGCCTACGAGGAAAGCTACAAGCTGACCTCGCGCAGCAACGAAGTCGGCGTGGCCTCCGCCCTGGACCTGAGCCAGTCGCGGACCTCGGTGGAAGGCGCACGGGTCAAGCTGGCGCAGTTCACCCGCCAGGTCGCCGAAGACCAGAACAGCCTGACGCTGCTGCTGGGCGCCGGTTTGCCGGCCAACCTGCCAGCGGCCCAGCCTCTGTCGGCCAAGCTGCTCAGCGACATGCCCGCTGGCCTGCCGTCTGACCTGCTGCAACGACGTCCGGACATTCTCGGTGCCGAGCACCAGTTGATGGCGGCCAATGCCAATATCGGCGCGGCGCGCGCGGCATTCTTCCCGAGCATCAGCCTGACCGCCAATGCCGGGACCTTGAGCCCGGACCTGGGCGGCCTGTTCAAGGGCGGTTCGGGAACCTGGTTGTTCTCGCCGAAGATCAGCATCCCGATCTTCAACGCCGGTAGCCTGAAAGCCAGCCTGGACTACTCGAAGATCCAGAAGGACATCAGCGTCGCCAACTACGAGAAAGCGATCCAGACCGGCTTCCAGGAAGTCTCCGATGGCCTGGCCGCACGCCAGACCTTCAACCAGCAGTTGCAGGCACAGCGTGATCTGGTCGCCGCCAACCAGGACTACTACCGCCTGGCCGAGCGTCGCTACCGCATTGGTGTCGACAGCAACCTGACCTTCCTCGATGCCCAGCGCCAGCTGTTCACTGCCCAGCAATCGCTGATCAGCGATCGCCTGTCGCAACTCACCAGCGAGGTCAACCTGTACAAGGCCCTCGGCGGTGGCTGGAACGAGCAGACCGGTCAGGCCCGCCCGATCGACGAGACACCCCCGAAGGGCTGAGGCCTTTCATGCGACACAAAAAACCCGCCATCGGCGGGTTTTTTCATGCCGGCACTGTTCCGTTCGGTAATCGCCCAGAACCGCCAAAGCGCGATTGAACCGGGCGGTGGGTCCAACGCAACATTCCCTCGCACAGAGCCATACCTCTCAATCCATACCAATAACAACAGGTTCATCCGCCATGCCTCGACGCCCTGCCCTCAGCGGCTGATCACACCCGCCCGTTCCCTGTTCACACCTTTTGTCTGCACCTTCTGGTTGCGGCTGCGCCCTGCTTCATCCCTAACAATTAGAGAGACCGATCCATGAAGCCACTGAACACGAGCAAGCTGTCCTCCCTTACGCTGCTGGCCCTCGCCATTACCGCGGCGACCCTGCCGGCAATGGCCGAGGAACATGGCTTTGTGGAAGACGCCCAGGCCACCCTGAACCTGCGTAATTTCTATATCAATCGCAACTACACCAACCCCGCCTACACCCAGGGCAAGGCCGAGGAATGGACCCAGAACTTCATCCTCGATGCGAAATCCGGTTTTACCCAGGGTACGGTCGGCTTCGGTCTCGATCTGCTCGGCACCTTTTCCCAGAAGCTCGACGGCGGCAAAGGCACTGGTGGTACACAGTTGCTGCCACTGGACCGTGACGGGCGCCCG
>NZ_JACAPR010000064.1 GCF_013385635.1 Pseudomonas gingeri | reverse complement strand
GCCTCGGCCCGTGTCGCGGTCGATGAAAAGCGCATGATCAACTGCCGCGCCGACCTCAACCAGCTCGTGCCCTTCAAGTACGACTGGGCCTGGCAGAAATACCTCGACGGCTGCGCCAACCACTGGATGCCGCAAGAGGTCAACATGACCGCCGACATCGCCCTGTGGAAGAACCCGGAAGGCCTGACCGACGACGAGCGCCGCATCGTCATGCGCAACCTCGGCTTCTTCTCCACCGCCGACTCCCTGGTGGCGAACAACCTGGTGCTGGCCGTCTACCGCCTGATCACCAACCCCGAGTGTCGCCAGTACATCCTGCGCCAGGCCTTCGAAGAGGCGATCCACACCCACGCCTACCAGTACTGCATCGAATCGCTGGCCATGGATGAAGGCGAGATCTTCAACATGTACCACGAGATTCCTTCGGTGGCGAAAAAGGCCGCCTGGGGCCTGAAGTACACCCGCTCGATCTCCGATCCGAAGTTCGAGACCGGCACCGTCGACACCGACAAGGAACTGCTGCGCAACCTGATCGCCTACTACTGCGTACTGGAAGGCATCTTCTTCTACTGCGGCTTCACCCAGAT
>NZ_JACAPR010000063.1 GCF_013385635.1 Pseudomonas gingeri | reverse complement strand
GCAGGGAGCGCGATCTGGTTTCCTGCCCGGTGTGCCGCAGCGACGGCGTTATCGTCCTCGCTGGCCGGCATCTGGTGGAACTGTACGAAGACAGGGAGGCCGCACTGGAAGGTGATGTTTGTCTGTGCAAATGCACGCCACCGCCCACGCTGATCGCCAACCAGACGTTGAAGTGGCAGGAAATCCGCGTTGATCAACGGGTCACCTCGACCGCGCCCATCACACCTCCCGACACCTGTGTGTTCGCCAAATCCTGCGTCTCGGTGCCTCCGGGCTCAATCGCCGCTGGAACGGCACCCGAACCCGCGAACAACTTTGGTGCCATGGCACTGTTGGCTTCGACGGGCACCGCCGGTACGGTTGGGCGGGTGGCGGGCACACTGGGTAGCGACCTTGGCGCTTGGGCAGTACGCGGACTCGCCGGAGTTGCCGCCGGTGCAAGCTCGGCACTCAACGTCATGTTGCTGGCTTTCTGGCCACGGGATATCGGGGACTCGACGCTCTACAGCCCGGAA
>NZ_JACAPR010000062.1 GCF_013385635.1 Pseudomonas gingeri | reverse complement strand
CTGGACCGTGACGGGCGCCCGGCCGACAACTTCGGTCGCCTGGACGTGGCCTTCAAGGCGCGGATCTCCAGGACCGAACTGAAGGTCGGCGAATGGATGCCGGTGCTGCCGATCCTCCGTTCGGACGACGGGCGCTCGTTGCCGCAGACCTTTCGCGGCGGCCAGATCACCTCGAAGGAAATCGATGGACTGACGCTCTACGGCGGCCAGTTCCAGAAGAACAGCCCGCGCAACGATTCGAGCATGACCGATATGTTCATGAACGGCAGGGCCGGCATCACCTCCGACCGCTTCAACTTCCAGGGCGGCGAATACAGCTTCAATGACAAGCGCACAACGGTCGGGCTGTGGAATGCCCAACTCAAGGACATCTACCGCCAGCAGTACGTCAACCTGGTCCACAGCCAGCCACTGGGGGACTGGACCCTGGACGCCAATCTCGGCTTCTTCTACGGCAAGGAGGACGGCAGTGCCCTGGCCGGAGACCTGGAGAACAAGACCTGGTCGGGGATGTTCTCCGCCCGCCATGGCGGCAACACCTTCTATGTCGGCCTGCAGAAACTCACCGGCGACAGCGCCTGGATGCGGGTCAACGGCACCAGCGGCGGCACGCTCGCCAATGACAGCTACAACAATAGCTATGACAACGCGCGGGAGAAGTCCTGGCAGTTGCGTCATGACTACAACTTCGCCGCGCTGGGTGTTCCGGGACTGACGTTGATGAACCGCTATATCAGCGGCGACAACGTGCACATCGGCACGGTGACCGATGGCAAGGAATGGGGCCGTGAGTCGGAACTCGCCTATACCGTGCAGAGCGGCACCTTCCGCGAACTCAACGTGCGCTGGCGTAACTCCAGTATC
>NZ_JACAPR010000061.1 GCF_013385635.1 Pseudomonas gingeri | reverse complement strand
CAGTTCAAGCCAGCTCCTACACGGGTTTGCGTTATCCGCAGATCCTGTGTTCGACACCCTTCCCTGTAGGAGCCCGGCTTGCCGGCGATGGCGTCCGGCAGATCGATGCAAGACTCACTGGCCCCATCGCTGGCAAGCCAGCTCCTACACGGGTTTGCGTCATCCGCGGATCCTGTGTTCGACACCCTTCCCCGTAGGAGCCCGGCTTGCCGGCGATGGCGTCCGGCAGATCGATGCAAAACTCACTGCCCCCATCGCTGGCAGCTCCTACACGGGTTTACGTCATCCGCGGATCCTGTGTTCGACACCCTTCCCTGTAGGAGCCCGGCTTGC
>NZ_JACAPR010000060.1 GCF_013385635.1 Pseudomonas gingeri | reverse complement strand
CTTCCCGGCATCCACCAGGTGCCCAAGATTGAGTTGGCTCTTGCCGCTCTGTTCGGTGCTGAGCTTGATGTGTTCCTGGCCGCGTAAATCCTCCATGCGCAGCTTGTTGTTGGCCGGGGTGCGCAGCACATTGCGCGAGTGGTCGCGCCGGCCCAGGGTCACGGGGTCCGGGTGCTGGCTGTCGTGCAGGGCATGGGCGATATAGGGCCGGTCCGGGTCGCCCTGTTCGAAGGCCACCGCCACTTCGGTGCCGGCGATCAGCGGCAGGTGCAGGCCGTGGGTGTCGCCGGCATAGGGCCGCGCCAGGCGTAACCAGCAGCTTTCCTCCCCGATGGGCCACGCGTCGCGATCAAACAGGAAACGCACCCGGTAGCGGCCCTCCAGGTCGATCTCGGCATAGCGATCGTTCTTTTGCGGGTTGCTGACGCGAGCCGGCAGGGTGCCGGCGATTTTCGGCTTGTCCTGTAGCGGTGGGCGAAAGCAGATGGTTTCCGCATACGGCATGGCCTGGAAACTGACTTCCAGGCTGCGGTCCCGGGCCGCCGCCAGGGTCAACCGAGTGATCACCGCGCCGGGGGCAAACGCCTGGGGTGCCCCACCGGTGATCTTGAGGACCTGGCCGGGAGCCAGGGTCGCGTTGCTGCTGATACCGCTGAGCAGGGTCTGCTCGTTGAGGTAGCGTTCATGGCGCAGGCGCGCATAGAAATAACCGCTTTCGCTTTTCAGGTCTTCATCCTGGGCATAGCGGTCCCCG
>NZ_JACAPR010000059.1 GCF_013385635.1 Pseudomonas gingeri | reverse complement strand
GCGCACCCCGGCCAACAACAAGCTGCGCATGGAGGATTTACGCGGCCAGGAACACATCAAGCTCAGCACCGAACAGAGCGGCAAGAGCCAACTCAATCTTGGACACCTGGTGGATGCCGGGAAGAAAAAACGCGGTGAAGGGTTTGAGTTGCGCAGCGATGGTTGGGGCGCGATTCGTGGCGGCAAGGGAGTCTTTATCAGTGCCGATGCCCAGCCCAAGGCACGGGGCCAGCAACTCGATATGGGCGCTGCCATCGAACAGTTGGAAAGTGCCCTGTCGTTGGCCCGTTCCCTGGCCAGTGCAGCTCGCAACGCGCAAGCGACACCCAACGATACCGCCAGCCAGGAGCGCCTGGTCCAGGCACTCAAGGGCCTGAACCAACCCGGCCTGCTCCTGCATACCCCGGCGGGTATCGGCCTGGTCAGTCCTGAGGCCGTCGGCCTGTCTTCTGGTGGTGCCAGCGTGGGCATCGTGGCTGCGCAGAACACCGATATCAGTGCCGGTCGCGATATCACTGTCACTGCCGAGGAGGCTGTCAGTGTGCTTGCGCAAAAAGCCGATCTGCACTTGAAGGCGGTTCACGGCAAGGTCGAACTGCATGCCCAAAACGACAGGTTGCATGCCCTGGCAAAGACCGACCTCAAGATCGAAAGTACAGAAGGGCGCGTGGAAATTACCGCCCCGCAAGAACTGGTGCTGCACTGCGGCGGGGCCTATATCCGCCTCAAGGATGGCGAGATCGAAGTGGGTGCACCCGGTAATCTCTACCTCAAATGCGCCCATGTACAAAAGCTTGGCCGGACCCGTCTCGACGCGCCGAAAACACCACGACCAGCGGGTT
>NZ_JACAPR010000058.1 GCF_013385635.1 Pseudomonas gingeri | reverse complement strand
CCCACGTACTTGTACCAGTAGTCCGCGTGCGCGGCCTCGATGGCGATACGCGCGCCGATCTGCAACGGCAACACGGCCTGCTTGTAGCTGGCGTCCTGGGCATCGAACAGGCTGGTGCACGGCATCGACACCACACGGACCTTGCGGCCCTGCTCGGTCAGCTTGTCGTAAGCCTGCACCGCCAGGCCCACTTCCGAACCGGTGGCGATCAGGATCAGCTCGGGCTCGCCCGCGCAATCCTTCAACACATAACCGCCACGGCTGATGTTGTCGATCTGCGCCGCATCGCGCTGTTGGTGCTGCAGGTTCTGCCGCGAGAAGATCAGCGCCGAAGGACCGTCCTTGCGCTCGATCGCGTGTTTCCAGGCCACGGCGGATTCCACCGCGTCGGCCGGACGCCAGGTGTCGAGGTTCGGCGTGCAACGCAGGCTCGCCAGTTGCTCGATCGGCTGGTGGGTCGGACCGTCTTCGCCCAGGCCGATGGAGTCGTGGGTGTAGACATGGATCACGCGCTTCTTCATCAGCGCCGACATGCGCACCGCGTTGCGGGCGTACTCCATGAACATCAGGAAGGTCGCGCCGTAAGGCAGCAGACCGCCGTGCAGGGTCACCCCGTTCATGATCGCGGTCATGCCGAACTCGCGCACGCCGTAGTACATGTAGTTGCCGCTGGCGTCTTCAGCGCTGACGCCCTTGCAACCTTTCCACAAGGTCAGGTTGGAGCCGGCCAGGTCGGCCGAGCCGCCGAGGAACTCGGGCAGCAGCGGGCCGAAGGCATTCAGGGTGTTCTGGCTGGCCTTGCGGCTGGCGATGGTTTCGCCCTTGGCCGCGACTTCGGCGATATAGGCCGAGGCCTTTTCCGAGAAGTCGGCCGGCAGCTCGCCGCTGAGGCGACGCACCAGTTCATTGGCTTCGCTCGGGAAGGCCGCGGAGTAAGCCGCGAAACGCTGGTCCCACTCGGCTTCGACCGCGCGGCCGGCTTCCTTGGCATCCCACTCGGCATAGATGTCGGCGGGGATTTCGAACGGGCCGTGGTGCCACTTCAGCGCCGCACGGGTCAGGGCGATCTCCGCGTCACCCAGCGGGGCGCCGTGGCAGTCTTCCTTGCCTTGCTTGTTCGGCGAACCGAAACCGATGGTGGTCTTGCAGCAGATCAGCGTCGGCTGCTCGCTCTTGCGCGCGGTCTCGATGGCGGTCTTGATCTCTTCCGGATCGTGGCCGTCGACGTTGCGGATCACCTGCCAGTTGTAGGACTCGAAACGCTTCGGCGTATCGTCGGTGAACCAGCCCTCGACTTCGCCGTCGATGGAGATGCCGTTGTCATCGTAGAAGGCGATCAGCTTGCCCAGGCCCAGGGTGCCGGCCAGGGAGGCGACTTCATGGGAAATGCCTTCCATCATGCAGCCATCACCGAGGAACACGTAGGTGTGGTGGTCGACGATGTCATGGCCGGGACGGTTGAACTGCGCGCCCAGGACCTTTTCCGCCAAGGCGAAGCCGACGGCATTGGCCAGGCCCTGGCCGAGCGGGCCGGTGGTGGTTTCCACGCCCGGGGTGTAGCCGTATTCCGGGTGGCCCGGAGTGCGGCTGTGCAGTTGGCGGAAGTTCTTCAGGTCGTCGATGGACAGGTCGTAGCCGGTCAGGTGCAGCAACGAGTAGATCAGCATCGAGCCATGGCCGTTGGACAGCACGAAGCGGTCACGGTCGGCGAACGACGGATTGCTCGGGTTGTGCTTCAGATAATCGCGCCAAAGCACTTCGGCGATATCCGCCATGCCCATCGGGGCACCCGGATGGCCGCTGTTGGCTTTTTGCACGGCATCCATGCTGAGGGCACGAATGGCGTTGGC
>NZ_JACAPR010000006.1 GCF_013385635.1 Pseudomonas gingeri | reverse complement strand
CAAGCCTTGCACCGCCCATAAGGACGCCTTCGCTGGCAAGCCGGCTCCTACAGTTGATTGTGGCGCATGCAAGGCCGATGGACGACAACGCATTGCAGGAGCCGGCTTGCCGGCGATGAGGCCTGCAAGCCTTGCACCGCCCATAAAGACGCCATCGCCGGCAAGCCAGGCTCCTACAGGGTTGTGTCGTATACAAGATCAGTGGACGACGACACATTGTAGGAGCTGGCTTGCCGGCGATGAGGCCTGCAAGCCTTGCACCGCCCATAAGGACGCCATCGCTGGCAAGCCAGGCTACAAATCCCGGAGATGTGCATTGCCAGAAACGGCGCTTCTATATAGAAGAGAGCAGGGTGCCTAGAGCACCCCGGCTTCCCGCAGCCCCGCCACCGCCTCCGGAGTCAGGTTCAGTACCCGCTGCAACACCTCCAGCGTGTGTTCACCCAATAGAGGAGGGGCATTGCGATATTCCACCGGCGTCTCGGAAAGCCGGATAGGGCTCGCCACCTGCGGCACCCGCCCGGCCAGCGCATGAGGTAGCTCGATGGCCAGCCCGCGCGCCTGTACCTGGGGATCGGCAAATACCTGCGACAGGTCATTGATCGGCCCACACGGCACACCGGCCTGCTCCAGTTGTACCACCCACTCGGCCGTCGTCTTGAATACCGTGGCCTGGCGAATCAGCGGGATCAACACCGCCCGATTGGCCACCCGCAGCTTGTTGGTGGCGAAGCGAGGATCGTCCGCCCACTGCGGCTGGCCCGCCACCTCGGCGAACTTGCGGAACTGCCCGTCATTGCCCACCGTCAGGATGAAGTCGCCATCGGCGGTAGGGAAGTCCTGGTACGGCACGATATTCGGATGGGCATTGCCCAGGCGCTTGGGCGCCACCCCGGTGGTCAGGTAGTTCATCGCCTGGTTGGCCAGACAGGCCACCTGCACATCCAGCAGGGCCATGTCGATATGCTGCCCACCGCCGTCGTGATCCCGATGGGCCAGGGCTGCCAGGATCGCCACGGTCGAGTACAGGCCGGTAAGGATATCGGTCAGGGCCACGCCCACTTTCACCGGACCAGCACCTTCATCGCCTTCAGGCCTGCCCGTCAGGCTCATCAGCCCGCCCAGGCCCTGGATCATGAAGTCATAACCGGCACGCTTGGCATAGGGCCCGGTCTGGCCGAACCCGGTGATCGAGCAATAGATCAGGTTCGGGTTGAGCGCCTTGAGCGACGGATAGTCCAGGCCATAGGCCGCCAGCCCGCCGACCTTGAAGTTCTCGATCAGGATATCGGACTTCATCGCCAGCTCGCGCACCAGGCGCTGGCCCTCGGGCTGGGTGAAATCGATAGTGACCGATTGCTTGTTACGATTGGCCGAGAGGTAGTAAGCCGCTTCGGTAGTGTTCTCGCCATAGGCGTCCTTAAGGAAGGGCGGCCCCCAGGCACGGGTGTCGTCACCGTTACCCGGGCGCTCGACCTTGATCACCTCGGCCCCCAGGTCCGCCAGGATCTGCCCGGACCACGGCCCGGCCAATACCCGCGACAAATCCAATACCCGCAGATGCGAAAGCGCGCCCATGAGCCGAGCTCCTGTCAGTAGAACGCCTGAAGGCCGGTTTGTGCGCGCCCGAGAATCAGCGCATGCACGTCGTGAGTGCCTTCATAGGTATTCACCACCTCCAGGTTCACCAGGTGACGAGCGACCCCGAACTCGTCGGAAATACCGTTGCCGCCGAGCATGTCCCGCGCCATGCGGGCGATGTCCAGGGACTTGCCGCAGGAGTTGCGCTTCATGATCGAAGTGATTTCCACCGCCGCCGTGCCTTCATCCTTCATCCGTCCCAAGCGCAGGCAGCCCTGGAGGGCGAGGGTGATTTCGGTCTGCATGTCGGCCAGCTTCTTCTGGATCAGTTGGGTGGCAGCCAGTGGACGACCGAACTGCTGGCGATCCAGGGTGTACTGGCGAGCGGTGTGCCAGCAGAACTCGGCCGCGCCCAGCGCGCCCCAGGAGATACCGTAGCGGGCAGAGTTGAGACAGGTGAACGGACCTTTCAGGCCACGGACATCCGGGAAGATGTTCTCTTCCGGGACAAAGACGTTGTCCATGACGATCTCGCCGGTGATCGAGGCGCGCAGGCCGACCTTGCCGTGAATCGCCGGAGCGCTCAGGCCTTTCCAACCCTTCTCCAGCACAAAGCCACGGATATCACCGGCATCGTCCTTGCCCCAGACCACGAACACATCGGCGATCGGGCTGTTGGTGATCCACATCTTGCTGCCGGTCAGGCTGTAGCCGCCTTCGACCTTGCGCGCTCGGGTGATCATCGCCCCCGGATCGGAACCGTGGTTCGGCTCGGTCAGGCCGAAGCAGCCGATCCATTCACCGGAGGCCAGCTTCGGCAGGTACTTCTGCTTCTGCGCCTCGGTGCCGAACTCATTGATCGGCACCATCACCAGGGAAGACTGCACACTCATCATCGAGCGGTAGCCCGAGTCGACGCGCTCCACTTCACGGGCGATCAGGCCGTAGCTGACATAGTTGAGGCCGCTGCCGCCGTACTCGACCGCAATGGTCGCACCCAGCAAGCCGACCTCACCCATTTCGCGAAAGATCGCCGGGTCGGTCTTTTCATGCCGGAAGGCTTCGAGAACCCGTGGCGCCAGCTTGTCCTGGGCGAACTGCTGGGCGGTGTCGCGAATCATCCGCTCCTCTTCGGTGAGCTGTTGATCCAGCAGCAGGGGATCGATCCAGTTGAAGCTAGCTTTACCGCCCATGAGAGAGTCCTCGCGAAGTAGGTCAAATATCGTGGATTGATCCTAGGCGCCACCCGAGGATCCGGCAAACGAGGATTTTGCATGCTGTTGTGCTAATTTCTCACTCCGAAACACTATTGAAAGCCTTTTCGCATCACCTTTAGTGAGGTTGCCGTACATGCGCAGGAAGATCCCCAGCACCGCCGCGCTGATCAGCTTCGAAGCCGCCGCCCGCCACGAGAGCTTTACCAAGGCCGCGGCGGAGCTTTCCCTCACCCAGGGAGCGATTTGCCGACAGATCGCCAGCCTGGAGGAATTCCTCAGTGTCGAACTCTTCCGACGGTCAAGACGCGGCGTGAAGCTGACCGAGGCAGGGCTGTCCTATAGCCGCCGTGTCGCCACGCAACTGGATGCGGTCGAGCGCGATACGCTGTCCGTCATGGGCCAACAGGGCGCCAATGTGATCGAACTGGCAGTGGTACCGACATTCGGCACCCAATGGCTGCTGCCACGGCTCAAGGATTTTCAGCAACAGCACCCGGAAGTCACGGTCAACCTGACCAACCGTACCCGGCCATTCCTGTTTGCCGATACCGACTTCGACGCCGCCATCTACTTCGGCGATGCCGACTGGTCGGGTACCGAGTCCCACCGCCTGATGGGCGAGAACCCGATGCCGGTGTGCAGCCCGGCCATGCTTGGCAACCGCCAGAGCCTGAACGCGACGCAGATCGCCGAACTGCCCCTGCTGCAGCAGACCACGCGCCCTTATGCCTGGCGCCAGTGGTTCAACGCCCAGGAGCTGAATATCCCCCGCGACATGACAGGTCCGCGCTACGAGCTATTCTCCATGCTGGCACAGGCGGCCATGCACGAAATGGGGATCGCGCTGATTCCGCCGTTCCTGATTCAGCGTGAACTGACCGAGAAACGCCTGGTGATCGCCAACTCCGATGCGCTCTCCAGCATCAAGGCGTATTACCTGATGATTCCCGACCGAAAGGTCGAATCGGCGTCTTTACGGGCTTTTCGTGACTGGTTGGTAAGCCAGGCCCAGAGCTATAACCTGCTTGGCTGAAGGGTTTCAGCTATAACTTGACTTCGTAGTCAGTATATTTAAAACCCTACAGATATAACAATATGTCGCTTTAAAGCAGACTGTACCGACGCCCGTCAACCTTGCACGAAAGTGCCTGATATCAAGGCCTACAGCCAATTTCACCGGCGATATCGACTTATTCACCTCGCCGATTCGAAATTTCTCCATTTCCAGCCAGAATCCTTGTGAGGCCTCTATTCTGTGGGCCCGCGGCTGGTCCGTGCGACATTCAGTCACAGGGTGACTTGTAGTTAATATTACGTCACCTTTCAGAATATCTTGAAGGGGGCAGTTTTCGCCTGCAAAATGCCGCGCCCCGCCTCGAAACCGGCGGGATCGTGCTGATCGGCCGCTCCAGTCGCACCATCCGCAGTGCGCTGGCCTTCTTATAAAAAAGATCACGCAGGAGATTTGACGTGCACATTGGTGTTCCTCTCGAAACCCAGACGGGTGAAACGCGGGTTGCTGCTACCCCGGAAACCATCAAGAAGCTGATCGGCCAGGGCCACAAGGTCACTGTACAAAGCGGCGCAGGCATCAGTGCCAGCGTTGTCGACAGTGCCTATGAGGCGGTAGGCGCAACCATTGGCAGCGCCAACGATGCCTTCGGCGCCGAACTGATCCTCAAGGTGGTCGCCCCCAATGACAGCGAACTGACGCTGATCAAGAGCGGCACCGTGCTGGTAGGCATGCTCAATCCGTTCAGCAATGAAACCATCACCAGGCTGGCCGCCCAGGGCATTACCGCCTTTGCCCTGGAAGCCGCGCCACGCACCTCCCGCGCGCAGAGCCTCGATGTGCTCTCGTCCCAGGCCAACATTGCCGGCTACAAGGCCGTGCTGCTGGCCGCCCATCACTACCCGCGCTTCATGCCGATGCTGATGACCGCGGCGGGTACCGTGAAGGCCGCCCGCGTGCTGATCCTCGGTGCCGGCGTGGCCGGACTGCAAGCCATCGCCACCGCCAAGCGCCTCGGTGCGGTGATCGAGGCCTCGGACGTGCGTCCGGCAGTGAAGGAACAGATCGAATCCCTCGGGGCGAAGTTCGTCGACGTGCCCTACGAGACCGACGAGGAGCGCGAATGCGCGGTCGGTGTCGGCGGTTACGCACGGCCGATGCCGGCCAGCTGGATGCAGCGCCAGGCCCAGGCCGTGCACGAGCGCGCCAGGCAGGCCGATATCGTCATTACCACCGCCCTGATTCCCGGACGCAAGGCGCCGGTGCTGCTGAGCGCCGAGACCGTCGCGCAGATGAAGCCCGGTTCGGTGGTCATCGATCTGGCCGCGGCCCAGGGCGGCAACTGCCCGCTGACCGTGGCCGACCGGGTGGTGGTCGAGCATGGCGTGACCATCTGCGGCCCGACCAACCTCGCCGGTGAAGTCGCGGCAGACGCTTCGGCGTTGTACGCCCGCAACCTGCTGGACTTCCTGAAGCTGGTCTTCAACAAGGAAGGCCAGTTCGAAGTGAACCTCGAAGACGACATCGTCGCCGCGTGCCTGATGTGCCGCGACGGCCAAGTCATCCGTAAAAACGCCTAAGCAGGGATTCAGAAGATGGAAGAGCTTATCTCCCCCGGTATCTACAACCTGATCATCTTCGTGCTGGCGATCTATGTCGGTTACCACGTGGTCTGGAACGTGACACCCGCGCTGCATACACCCCTGATGGCCGTGACCAACGCCATCTCGGCGATCGTGATCGTCGGCGCCATGCTCGCGGCCGCGCTGACCGTGACCCCGCTGGGCAAGACCATGGGCACCCTGGCCGTGGCCCTGGCGGCGGTCAACGTGTTCGGTGGCTTCCTGGTGACGCGCCGCATGCTTGAGATGTTCAAGAAAAAAGCCCCGAAAGCCGTAAAAGAAGAGGCGCCATCGTCATGAGCATGAATCTCGTAACGACGCTCTACCTGATCGCGTCGATCTGCTTTATCCAGGCGCTCAAGGGCCTGTCGCACCCGACCACGTCGCGGCGCGGCAACCTGTTCGGCATGCTCGGCATGGCCCTGGCGATCATTACCACCATCGGCCTCATCTACAAGCTGGGAGCCGAGCTGGCCGCAGCCAGTATCGGCTACGTCATCGTCGGCCTGCTGATCGGCGGCACCGCCGGCTCGATCATGGCCAAGCGCGTCGAGATGACCAAGATGCCGGAGCTGGTGGCGTTCATGCACAGTATGATCGGCCTGGCCGCGGTCTTCATCGCCATCGCGGCGGTGGTCGAGCCGCAATCCCTGGGCATCGTCAAGCAACTGGGCGACTCGATTCCGGCGGGCAACCGCCTGGAGCTGTTCCTCGGCGCGGCGATCGGAGCAATCACCTTCTCCGGTTCGGTGATCGCCTTCGGCAAGCTGTCGGGCAAGTACAAGTTCCGCCTGTTCCAGGGCGCACCGGTACAGTTCGGCGGACAACACAAGCTGAACCTGCTGCTGGGCCTGGCAACCCTGGGCCTCGGCGTGACCTTCATGCTCACCGGCAACCTCGGCGCCTTTGCCCTGATGCTGGCCCTGGCCTTTGTACTGGGCGTGCTGATCATCATCCCCATCGGCGGCGCGGACATGCCGGTGGTGGTGTCGATGCTCAACAGCTATTCCGGCTGGGCAGCGGCGGGGATCGGCTTCTCGCTGAACAACTCGATGCTGATCATCGCCGGCTCGCTGGTGGGTTCAAGCGGTGCGATCCTCTCGTACATCATGTGCAAGGCGATGAACCGCTCGTTCTTCAACGTACTGCTCGGCGGCTTCGGCAACACCGCGGATGCCGCCGGCCCGGCCGGTTCGAAAGAGGCGCGGCCGGTGAAATCCGGCTCGGCCGACGACGCGACTTTCCTGCTGACCAACGCCGACACGGTGATCATCGTGCCCGGCTATGGCCTGGCGGTGGCGCGTGCCCAGCACGCGCTGAAGGAACTGACCGAGAAGCTGACCCACCGTGGCGTCACCGTGAAGTACGCGATCCACCCGGTGGCCGGGCGCATGCCGGGGCACATGAACGTGCTGCTGGCCGAGGCCGAAGTGCCGTACGATCAGGTGTTCGAGATGGAAGACATCAACTCCGAGTTCGGCCAGGCCGATGTGGTGCTGGTGCTCGGCGCCAACGACGTGGTCAACCCGGCGGCCAAGAACGATCCGAAGTCGCCGATTGCCGGCATGCCGATTCTCGAAGCCTTCAAGGCCAAGACCATCATCGTCAACAAGCGCTCCATGGCCAGCGGCTACGCCGGCCTGGACAACGAACTGTTCTACCTCGACAAGACCATGATGGTCTTCGGCGATGCGAAGAAAGTGATCGAGGACATGGTCAAGGCCGTCGAGTAAAACCTTGCCGTAGCGCAATACCAAAAACCCCATCCTTTAGTAGGGTGGGGTTTTTCTTTGCCCGCGAAAAACCGACCAAAGGCTCTGAATCGGGGCTTGGCATTCGACCTTGGTCGGGCGGCGAAACCTTTTGAAATCTCTAGACTGCGCATCTTGCCTCCGTTGCCCGAGAAAAACTCCATGTACCGTGATCGTATTCGCTTGCCTTCTCTTTCCAGCAAGGTGATGAGCGCGGCTGACGCTGCCGCCCTGATCCAGGACGGCATGACCGTCGGCATGAGCGGCTTCACCCGCGCCGGCGAGGCCAAGGCCGTCCCCCACGCACTGGCCGAGCGCGCCAAGCTGTCACCGCTGAAGATCACCCTGATGACCGGCGCCAGCCTGGGCAACGACCTCGACAAGCAGCTCACCGAAGCCGGCGTCCTGTCGCGGCGCATGCCATTCCAGGTCGACAGCACCCTGCGCAAGGCGATCAACGCTGGCGAGGTGATGTTTATCGACCAGCACCTGTCGGAAACCGTCGAGCAACTACGCAACAAACAGCTCAAGCTGCCGGACCTGGCGGTCATCGAAGCCGTGGCGATCACCGAGCAGGGGCATATCGTGCCGACCACCTCGGTGGGCAACTCGGCCAGCTTCGCGATCTTCGCCAAGCAGGTGATCGTCGAGATCAACCTGGCGCACAATCCGAATCTGGAAGGCCTGCACGACATCTATATCCCCAGCTACCGCCCGACCCGTACGCCGATTCCACTGGTGAAGGTCGACGATCGCATCGGCAGCACGGCGATCCCGATCGACCCGGCCAAGATCGTCGCCATCGTGATCACCAACCAGCCCGACTCACCGTCCACCGTGACCCCGCCGGACGCCGATACCCAGGCCATCGCCGACCACCTGATCGCCTTCCTCAAGGAAGAAGTGGCCGACGGGCGCATGACCAACAAGCTCGGCCCGCTGCAGGCCGGCATCGGCAATATCGCCAACGCGGTGATGTGCGGCCTGATCGACTCGCCGTTCGAAGACCTGACCATGTACTCCGAGGTGCTGCAGGACTCGACCTTCGACCTGATCGACGCGGGCAAGCTGTCCTTCGCCTCCGGCAGCTCGATCACCTTGTCGAGCCGGCGCAACAGCGATGTGTTCGGCAACCTGGAACACTATAAAGAGAAGCTGGTGCTGCGCCCGCAGGAAATCTCCAACCATCCGGAAGTGGTGCGCCGCCTGGGCATCATCGGCATCAACACCGCCCTGGAGTTCGACCTGTACGGCAACGTCAACTCCACCCACGTCTGCGGCACGCGGATGATGAACGGCATCGGCGGTTCCGGGGACTTCGCGCGCAACGCGCACCTGGCGATCTTCGTCACCAAGTCGATTGCCAAGGGCGGAGCGATCTCCAGCGTGGTGCCGATGGTCAGCCATGTGGACCACACCGAGCACGACGTCGACATCCTTGTCACCGAGATCGGCCTGGCCGACCTGCGCGGCCTGGCACCACGGGAGCGGGCGCGGGTGGTGATCGACAACTGTGTGCATCCGATGTACCGCGAGGCGCTCAACGACTACTTCGAACGCGCCTGCGCCCTGGGCGGCCACACGCCGCATATCCTGCGCGATGCACTGAGCTGGCACATCAACCTGGAGGAAACCGGGAAAATGCTGGCGGACTGATTGATACAGTTTCCCGCTGATGCAAACACAGTTTCGTCAGCGGGCGAACCTTTCGCAGACATCTGAAAAAAACTGTACTGCTGTACTGGTCATTTCCCCCGAAAAATCTCCTTCCCTTTGCCTTCATCGCACACAAATGCACCATTAACGTGCGGACAGGTACAGTTGCCTCAATTATGGGCAGTACAGCCCCTATAAACAGTTAACTGGTCCCTCACAATACAGGTGAACTGTATCTAGAGAGACTAGGCAAAGAGGAGGATCATTGGCATCAGTTAAACCACTACCTAATCCCGCCATAAGCGGAAGGATGTCAATCATGGAACGTACACTCAGTTCCGACCTGTTCTACGAAAACACCGCTACCAACGCTCAAGCAGCCCTGCCTCTGCGCGTTCTCGCTAACCTGATGCTGTGGCAGCGCCGTATCGCCAGCCGCCATCAACTGGCTCGTCTGGATGCTCGCCTGCTGGCCGATGCCGGTATCAGCGAAGCACAACGCTACGAAGAGTTGAGCAAGCCGTTCTGGCGCTAAGCAGCGCTCGCTGGCCCTGACCCACCGGGTCCACCGCCAGCACCCGAATTGAAAAAACAGAGCCCGTCGCGGGAAACCGCGACGGGCTCTGTCGTTTTCATCCGGGAATTTCCGGATGGAGACCATCAGAACCCATGACCTGTACAGTTTTAAATTATCCAAAATAAAACAGGTACAGTTTATGAAATCCGACGAAAAGGCTCTAGCCCGGTTATCAGGGCAACAGAACCGACTTTCCGCCCACAGGGAACTCCGCCTACTATCACGGTCATAGGTAGCCCGCAGCGCGGAATGTGCGTCTGAGGTTCATCGCTCATCGCGTTCGAGTGGCCGTTGTTGCCTTGTGCCACTGTTCCTATCCATGTCCAGGAGATCCATCATGTCCCGTCTTCGCCTGCTCAGCGCTGCCGCCCTGTTGTGCGTTGCCGCCACGGCCAATGCCAGCAGCTTCATCGTCACCACCGACTCCCTGGTCGGCGCCCTCAAGGCCACCTCCGACGCGACGTCCGATGCCACTTCGTCGTTGCGTGACAACAAGATCGTACGCGCCGCACAGGACGACGCCGCCAGCTTCGTCGCCAGTGACGGCCAGATCCGCAGCGTGAAGCTGGAAAGCGCGTTCGACACGATCCGTCGCCAGGCACCACAGCTGCAAGCCAGCGATGCGCAACTGGCCCAGGCGATCCTGGCGATCTGAACCTTGCCTTGTAGGAGCCGCGTTGATTGATCCGTTGCACAATCATTGGCGCGCTGGCTCTGGCCAGCGCATTCCGCTAGCCTTGACGCTCGTTCATTCAGCCCTCGAGACCCATGCGTTCACTCTCCTTATTGCTCATAGCACTCTGCTGGATCACTCAGGCCCACGCATTCGACCTGACCACACAAGGCGTCGTCATCAGCGGTTATGCCACCAGCCAGGTGACCACCGCGCCCTTCGACCATAAACTGATACTGGCGGCCCAGGATGATGCCGCGGCCTTTGTCGCCAGCGACGGCCAATTGCGCGGCGCGCGACTGGAGTCGGCCCTGGCCTGGCTGCGCCAGGCCCAGCCAAAACTTCATGCCAGCGACCTTGAACTGGCCGAGGCAATTCTCGTCCAATAGTCACTTCTGTATCCCGGAGACACTTCATGCGTACCCCCCTGATCGCCGCTACCCTCGGCCTGTTGTTGCTGGCCGACGTGGCTTCGGCGCATACCCTGGTGGCCACCAGTAACATCATCGTGCGGGCCTCGGGCCGTACCATCGACTTCACCTCGGACACCACCACCTCGATCCGCGACTCGAAAGTGGTTCGCGAAGCCCACGACGATGCCGCCAGCTTTGTCGCCAGCCACGGCGAGATCCGCGGCGCGCAACTGGAAGCCGCCTTCAATGCCCTGCGTACCCAGGTGCCGGAAGCCCGCGACGCCAGCGACCAGACCCTCGCCGAAGCTATCCTCGCCCTGTGAGGGCACCTGCCGGCTGGCTGCTGGCCTGCGCGCTGTTGCTCAGTGGCAACGCGGCACAGGCCGGCCTGCAACTGCGGCTCAAGACCGACGGCCTGAGCCCGGCCGAGCAGCGTGCCAGCCAGGTCCTGCTCGATGAAGCCATGGCGCACCTGCCGCCACGCTTTATCGAACAGTTGGACCGGCGCATTGATGTCGGCTGGTCGACCGATATGCCGGCCAATGCCTACGGGCAGGCGACCCTGGTCGCGGAACTGGACCTCAACCGCAACCTGCTCTCCGGCCTGGTGGACGGTTCGGCGGCCAGCAAGAAGACCAACCGCCCCCACGGCACCGTGCGCGAGGAAATGCTCGCCACCGTGCTCCATGAGCTGACCCATATCTATGACCGCGCCCGCTTGTGGCCCGATGCCGAACGTACGCTGATCCAGCGCTGCAGCCGCCAGAGCGGCAACACCGGCCTGGTCGGCCTGCCCGATCAGTGCCGGGGCCAGACCAACCGGCGCTTTACCCTCAGCGACGATCCGCGCCTGCTGGACCTGGCCGGCTGGCAGCAATCGGTCGGCACCCGCGGCCAGCGTGAGCAGCACAACAAGCAGGTCGCGCGCAGCCCGGATATCTACGAGACCACCAATCCCAAGGAATTCGTCGCGGTCAACATGGAGTACTTTCTCCTCGACCCGGCCTACGCCTGCCGCCGTCCGGCGCTGTACCGCTATTACCAGGAACGCTTCGGCTGGGCGCCACCGGCGAAAGACACCTGCGACAAGGCCTTCCCGTTCCTGAATGCCGGCAACGATTTCGGCAAGACGCCGCTGGGCCGGATCGATCCCGAGCGGGTCTATGAGGTCGACTACCTGTTGGCCGAGGCCAACCAGAACTGGGTCAGCCGCTGGGGCCACAGCATGTTGCGCCTGGTGATCTGCGCCCCCGGCCGCCCACGCGGGCCGGACTGCCGGCTGGACCTCGACCAGCACCTGGTGCTGTCCTACCGCGCCTTCGTCAACGATGTGCAGCTCTCGACCTGGGGCGGCCTGACCGGCGCCTATCCATCGCGGTTGTTCGTCCTGCCGCTGGCCCAGGTCATCGACGAATACACCAAGACCGAACTGCGCAGCCTGGCCTCGGTGCCACTGAAACTGTCACGCCGCGAGATCGAGGAAGTGGTCGAACACGCCGCCGAGATGCACTGGAGCTACGACGGCAACTACTACTTCGTGACCAACAACTGCGCGGTCGAGACCCTCAAGCTGTTGCGCAGCGGCACCGACAATGCCGAGCTCAAGGGCCTGGACAGCATCATGCCCAACGGCCTGCTGGAAGTGCTCAAGGGTCGCGGCCTGGCCGACACCAGCGTGCTCGACGACCCGCGCGAAGCCCTGCGCCTGGGCTATCGCTTCGACTCCTACCGGGATCGCTACCAGGCGATGTTCGAAGTACTGAAGAAGCATCTGCCGATCAAGCAGGAAACCGTCGAGGATTGGTTGTCGCTGTCCCCCGAAGAACGCCGCCCGTGGTTCGCCCAGGCCGACCTGCGCACCAGTGCCGCCCTGCTGCTGCTGGAACAGGCGGGGTATCGCCGGCAACTGCTGCTGGCCCAGGACGAGGTCAAGCAGAAGTACCTGGGCGGACGCGATATCAAGGACGGCGGCATGGACCAGGCCAACCGCACCTTGCAGGCGATCCTCGCCAACAGCGGCTTCCTCAGTCGCCCGGCGGAACTGCTCGGCAGCGGCGGCTACGGCTTGCCGCAACCGGGCGAATGGCAGCGCCTGGAAGCCGAGAGCAGCCAGCGCCAGCAGCAACTGCAACGGCTTACCGGCGATCTGGACAAGGAAGTCCGAAAGCTCCTCGACCCCGCTCGCGAGGCCGAGATCGAAGCCAGCGAGGCCAACCTGAAGCTGGTCGGCGAGCACCTGCGCAGCCTGCACAAGGCGGCGGGCGGGCTGGAGCTGCCCTGATCCGCCGCGGCACGACCTTCCGTCCGACTTTCAACAACGAAAGCTGGCTGAAAGCTTCCCCCATTAGCATCGCCTCACCGCCGGCACCAGACCGGTCGGCCGTGGCGCGTCCTGAAGACGCTCGACGGCCCAATCAACAACAACAATGGTGATACCGATGTCCGCTACGACCCGCCTGCTCGCTGCAACTCCGCCCGTGCCTCTCGCGCTGACCGCCCTGCGCTGACCCTCAGTCGCTTCGCCTTTCCCTAGCCGCGTTACGCCCGGAGTATCCCCATGCTGACTTTCCTTGGCTTTGCCATGGTCATTACCTTCATGTACCTGATCATGACCAAGCGCCTGTCCGCGCTGATCGCCCTGATCATCGTGCCGATCATCTTCGCCCTGTTCGGCGGCTTCGCCCCCAGCATCGGCAAGATGATGATCGAAGGCATCACCAAGCTCGCGCCGACCGGCGTGATGCTGATGTTCGCCATTCTCTATTTCGCCCTGATGATCGACTCCGGCCTGTTCGATCCGGCCGTGCGCAAGATCCTCAAGCTGGTCAAGGGTGACCCGCTGAAAGTCTCGGTGGGCACCGCGGTGCTGGCCCTGGTGGTGTCCCTCGACGGTGACGGCGCGACCACCTACATGATCTGCGTTGCCGCCATGCTGCCGCTGTACAGCCGCATCGGCATGAGCCCGCGGATCATGGCCGGACTGATCATTCTTGCCGGCGGGGTGATGAACATGACCCCATGGGGCGGCCCGACCGCCCGTGCCGCCAGTGCGCTGCACGTCGATCCGTCGGATATCTTCGTGCCGATGATCCCGGCCATGTGCGCCGGGGTCGTGGCGATCCTGCTGATCGCCTACTTCTACGGCAAGCGTGAGCGCGCCCGCCTTGGTGAGCTGCATGTGCTCGGCGACGATATCGACCACAGCGAAATCAGCGTCTCGCAATTCCCCGATGCCCGTCGGCCGAAACTGCTCTGGTTCAACGGCGCCCTGACCCTGGGCCTGATGTGCGCGCTGATCGCCGGGCTGTTGCCTCTGCCGGTACTGTTCATGGTCGCGTTCAGCATCGCGATGATCGTCAACTATCCGTGCCTGCAACAGCAGAAGGACCGGATCGCGGCCCACGCCGGCAGCGTGCTGGCGGTGGTCGGGTTGATCTTCGCCGCCGGCATCTTCACCGGTATCCTGTCCGGCACCGGCATGGTCGATGCCATGTCCAAGAGCCTGCTGGCGGTGATTCCACCGGCACTGGGCCCTTACCTGGCGGTGATCACCGCGCTGGCCAGCATGCCGTTCACCTTCTTCATGTCCAACGATGCGTTCTACTACGGCGTGCTGCCGGTGCTGGCCGAAGCCGCCAGCCACTACGGCATCACCGCCGTGGAAATGGCACGTGCCTCGATCGTCGGCCAACCCGTCCACCTGTTGAGTCCGCTGGTACCATCGACCTACCTGCTGGTCGCCCTGGCCGGTATCGAATTTGGCGATCACCAACGGTTTACCCTGAAATGGGCAGTGCTGGTGTGCTTGTGCATACTAGTGGGAGCACTACTGCTGGGGACGTTCCCGTTTTTCGGCAGTCTATAAAGACAACGATTCACCGCCCCCCGGCCACCGGACTGCGCACAGCGGAGGTCGGTGCCGGGGTGGCCCAACACTCGCGCAAAGGAATACACATGGAATGGCTGACCAACCCGGAAATCTGGGTTGCCTTCTTCACCCTGACCGCCCTGGAGATTGTCCTGGGCATCGACAACATCATCATGATCTCGATCCTGGTCAGCCGCATGCCCAAGCACATGCAGCAGCGCACCCGGATCTTCGGCCTGGCCCTGGCGATGGTCACGCGGATCCTCCTGCTGCTGTCGATCACCTGGGTCATGCGCCTGACCGCCGACCTGTTCGTGGTCTTCGGCCAGGGCATTTCCGGCCGTGACCTGATCCTGTTCTTCGGTGGTCTGTTCCTGCTGTGGAAAAGCTCCCAGGAGATCTACCACGGCCTGGAAGGCGAGGAAGAAGAAGTCGGCGACGGTCCGAAAGGCAAGGGCGGCAACTTCCTCTACACCATCATCCAGATCGCGATCATCGACATCGTGTTCTCGCTGGACTCGGTGATCACCGCCGTCGGCATGGTTTCCCATGTGCCGGTGATGGTCGCGGCCATCGTGGTGGCGGTGCTGGTGATGATGCTGGCCTCCAAGTCCATCGGCGACTTCATCGACAAGCATCCGTCGCTGAAGATGCTCGCCCTGTCGTTCCTGATCGTGGTCGGTACCGTGCTGATCGCCGAAGCCTTCGAAGTGCATGTACCAAAAGGCTACGTCTACTTCGCCATGGCGTTCTCCCTGGCCGTGGAAGCGATCAATATCAAGATGCGCACCGCGATGCAGAAAAAGAAACAGCAGCAGGATCCGGTGAAACTGCGCAAGGATGTTCCGGGTCAATAAACCCGAAGCGCCGGCAAAAACAGGAAAGGGGGCTTCATGCCCCCTTTTTTGCGTCCGCAGGAAGCTGATTTTGTGACAGTTTTGTTTCAAAGCAGGCTTTAGCTATGCGATGCTGGCGCTTGGCCCGATAGCCGACTAAAGCTTAAGGACAAGTCGTAGAAAGGCGCGCGGTATATCTACATTGGCCCTTTTAGGGCATCGGCATTCCAGGGGGCCCTCCATGCTGACCCTGCTCAATCTGCTTTCCGCCGTGACCCTGCTGATCTGGGGCACGCACATCGTCCGGACCGGTATCCTGCGGGTCTACGGCTCCAATCTGCGCCATGTGATCGGCCAGAACATGTCCCGGCGTCCGCTGGCCTTTGTCGCCGGTATCCTGGTGACGGCCATGGTCCAGAGCAGCAACGCCACGGCGATGCTGGTGACCTCCTTTGTCGGCCAGGGCCTGATGGCACTGACCCCGGCCCTGGCAACCATGCTCGGCGCCGACGTCGGTACCGCGCTGATGGCCCGGGTCCTGACCTTCGACCTGTCCTGGCTGTCGCCGCTGCTGATCTTCCTCGGGGTGATCTTCTTTCTCTCGCGCAAACAGACCCGCGCCGGACAACTCGGCCGCGTGGGCATCGGCCTCGGGCTGATCATCCTCGCCCTGCAACTGATCGTCGAAGCCGCCGCGCCGATCACCCATGCCCAGGGTGTGAAGGTGGTGTTCGCCTCGCTGACCGGCGACATCCTGCTCGACGCCCTGGTCGGCGCGCTGTTCGCCATGATCTCCTACTCCAGCCTGGCCGCCGTGCTGCTCACCGCGACGCTGGCGGGGGCAGGGGTGATCAGCCTGCCGGTCGCCATCGGCCTGGTGATCGGCGCGAATATCGGCAGCGGCGTGCTGGCGTTTCTCGGCACCAGCATGCAGAACGCCGCCGGTCGCCAGGTCGCCCTCGGCAGCCTGCTGTACAAGCTGATCGGCCTGCTGCTGATCATCCCGGTGCTGACTCCGCTGGTGCACTGGATCGACAGCCTGGACTTCAGCCCCCAGGAAATGGTCATCGGCTTCCACCTGCTCTACAACACCGTGCGCTGCCTGTTGCTGCTGCCCAGTGTCGGGCCCATGGCGCGGCTGTGCGCCTGGCTGCTGCCGGAACGGCCGGAAGCCAACGGCAAGGTCAAGCCACGCCACCTCGACCCGGCGGCCCTCGATACGCCGAGCCTGGCGCTGTCCAGTGCCGTGCGCGAGACCCTGCGCATTGGCGACCTGATCGACAACATGCTCGACGCCATGCTGGATGTACTGCGGGGCAAACAGACCGCCGTCGCCATCGAGATGCGCCGCCTGAGCGATGACGTCGAAGTGCTCTACAGCGCGGTCAAGCTCTACCTGGCGCAAATGCCCCGGGAAGACCTCGGCGAGCAGGACAGCCGGCGCTGGGCGGAAATCATCGAACTGGCGATCAACCTGAAACTGGCCGCCGACGTGATCGAGCGCATGCTGCGCAAGGTCCAGCAGCAGAAGACCGCACAACGCCGCTCGTTCTCGGAAGTCGGCCTGGAAGAGCTGGCCGGCCTGCACAGCCAGTTGATCGACAACCTGCGCCTGGGCCTCTCGGTGTTTCTCAGCGCCGACCGCGAAAGCGCCCGCCAGTTACTGCGGGAAAAACGCCGCTTCCGCGCCCAGGAGCGGCGCCTCGCCCATGCCCATGTCAGCCGCCTGCAACGCAAGATCGTCCAGAGCATCGAGACCAGTTCCCTGCATCTGGAGTTGATTGCCGACATGAAGCGCCTGAATTCGTTATTCTGCAGCAGCGCCTATGTGGTCCTGGAAACCTCCGAGACCGGCGCGCTGGCCTCGGAAGAAACAGCCGATATCACCCACTCGCCTTGAACGTCCACGGTTTGACCGTTGTCTGTGCGTAGGAACCTGTCCTCGGAAAATGGTTATGCGTTGCCTGCTGTTCGTGTGCCTGCTACTCGCCTTTGCCCCTGCCCATGCCCTTGATCGCTTCCAGGTCGAGGGTTATCAGTTGCCCAACGGCCTGCAACTGCTGCTCAAGCCGGGCAACGAGCGCGGGCACGTGGCGATACGGCTGGTGGTGGGTGTCGGCTTCGACGACTTCGCCTGTGCCGACAAGGAACTGCCGCACCTGCTCGAACACCTGCTGTTCAGCGGTATCGACGGCAGCGGCGAGGGCGGCCTGGAAGAACGCATGCAGGCCCTCGGTGGCGAGTGGAATGCCTATACCAGCGACGCCGATACCACCTTCGTGATCGAGGCACCGGCCAACAACCAGCGCAAGATTCTCGACCTGCTGCTGGCCGTCCTCACCCAGACCCGCTTCAGCGATGCCGATATCGCCGCCGCCAAGCAGGTAGTCGAACGCGAGGACGGCGGGCACTACTCGCACCTGCAGCGCTGGCTGGATATTCAGGACAGCGGACACCGCAGCAGCGACCAACTGGCCGTGGAGTTGGGTCTCAAATGTCCCGGGCGGGCAGGGGTAGAGCACCTGACACGCGCGCAACTGGAGGCGGTGCGCAAGAACTGGTACGCGCCGAACAACATGACCCTGATCATGGTCGGCGAGCTCGATCGCCTGCTGCCGGCCTATCTGGACCGGGCCTTTGGCGCACTGGCGCCGATCGAACCCAACGACCACCTGCCGCTCCCGCAGATCCTCCACCATGGCGCCGCGCAGCGCGACCTGACCCATGGCTGGGTCGGCAACGGCGCCAAGATCCACTGGCTGTTTCCCGAGCCGGTGCTGGAAGATCAACCCGACGAGGCCGTCGACCTGCTCAAGGACTACCTCGACTGGGCGCTCTACCGTCAGTTGCGACTGGCCCACAGCCTGTCCTATGGCCCATGGAGCGAACGCGAAGTGCTCGGCGGCGTCGGCTTCTTCAGCCTGAATGCCGATGTCGAACGGGATAACCTCGACCAGGCGAAAAAGGTGCTGGCCGAACTGAAAGCGCAACTGCTCAAGGACGGCCTCGACCCGGCGACCTTCGCCCGCCTGCAACAGGCCGCCATTGCCCGCCAGGCCTGGGCGGTGCAAGGCAACAGCGCACTGGCCGACTACTACTGGGGCGCCCTGGGAGACTACGAAGACGGCCATTTCAGCAACCCGGCCAAGGCCCTGCAGGCCGTCACGCTCAAGGATGCCAACCAGGTCCTGCAGAAACTCTTCGAGCAGCCGGGCTACCTGCGGATCGAAAAACCGCTGTTCAGCTATGACCAGTTGCTCTGGCTCGGCGCGGGGTTGCCGGGGCTGATCGTGCTCGGCCTGCTGGGCTGGCGCGCCTACCGCCGCCGCTAGCCTCCCTACCGGGGATCGTCCCTGTGGCGAGCGGGCTTGCCCGCGCTCGGCTGCGAAGCAGTCGTGAAACCAGAGATCGCGTTCTGCCTGATCCATCTCGATGGCTGGCTTTGGGGTCGCTTCGCGACCCAGCGCGGGCAAGCCCGCTCGCCACAAGGGGAGTTGCACCAGAAGCCATCAAGCAAGCCGGCTCCCATCAGCACCGCTAAAACGGTATTGTGTCGGGGTATTTCTTCCGCCAGTCCTGTGAACACCACCGAATGCCGAAATTGACCCTTTTGATCCAGCGCCTCCTCGAACTGATGAAGCGTTATCCGGGGGTTATTGCGGCCTTTGGCTTCTGCTCGGGGATCGCCAGTTTCATCCTCGTCGACCGCCAGCAGAGCAAGGCCAGCCTGATCGCCATCGTACTGTTACTGAGCTGGCTCTGGCTGATGCTGGAAAACGCCCTGACCCAACTGTTCAGCCGGCTGTTCAAGCGCGAGATCCCGGAACCGCTGCTGCGCTACGCGACGCAGTTGATCCACCAGGAAAGCCTGTTCTTCGTCCTGCCGTTCTTTTTCATCACCACCACCTGGAACAGCGGCCAGCTGGTGTTTACCAGCCTGCTCGGCGCGGCGGCACTGGTGTCGATCACCGACCCGCTGTACTACAAGTGGCTGGCGCCGAAACGCTGGCTGCTGCTCGGCCTGCATACCCTGACGCTGTTCGCCGCCTTGCTCACCGCACTGCCGATCATCCTGCACCTGACCACCGCCGAGAGCTACAAGCTGGCCCTGGGCACCGCCATGTTGCTGTCGATCCCCAGCCTGGCGGTCAGCCTGCCACTGCGCAGCGTACGCGGCTGGCTGATGCTGGTCAGCGTGACCCTGGCCATCGGCGGCTCGGGCTGGCTGCTGCGCTCCTGGGTACCGCCGGCGACCCTGTGGATGACCGAAGTCGCGGTGACCACGCAATTGCAGGATCGTACCCCCGGCGACAGCCTGAAACAGGTCAGCGCCAGCCAGGTACGCAATGCCGGGCTCTATGCCTACACTTCGATCAACGCGCCGCGCGGGCTGGACGAGCGGATCTACCATGTCTGGGAGTTCAACGGGCAGGAAGTCGACCGCATCGCCCTGGATATCCACGGTGGCCGCAAGGAGGGCTACCGTGCCTGGACCCACAAGCAGAATTTCCCGGCCGATCCGAGCGGACGCTGGCTGGTGCGGGTGCTCACCGAAGACGGACAGATGCTCGGCGTATTGCGTTTCGAGATCACCGACCAGGAACCGCCGGCAAACACAGCACAAGGGTCCTAGTGGTTCGCCGACCGCTCGTGCTATTAAAGTGCTTTGCGTAAACGCCTATCCAGCACGGAGCTCATGATCATCAGCGCGATGGCCGGCAATGCCCAACTGGACACCTCGAGCACGCCCGTACGCCTGCGGATCAGCGGCGACTGGACGCTGGCCCACTACACCGCGCTGAAAAAACGCACCGCCGGACTGATCGGCAACTATGACGCCGCCGCGGCCGTCGACCTCGACCAACTGGGCGCCCTCGACACCGCCGGCGCCTCGCTGCTGGTGGAACTGCTGGGTGCCGAACGCCTCGGGCAACTGGCCGACCATGCCGAACACCTGTCCGCCGCCGACCGCGCGCTGCTGCAAACCGTCTACTGCTCGCTGGCCGACTTCTGCGAACCGATCAAGGAACCGGAACAGGCGGCCGGCATGCAGTTGCTCGAAAGGATCGGCCGCGCCGTCGACCAGGTGTGGAACGACACCCTGCAACTGCTGGGTTTCGTCGGCCTGATCCTCGAAACACTTGCCCGCAACCTGTTCCGGCCTTCGCGCTGGCGAATCACACCGATGGTCGCCCACATCGAGCAGACCGGCCTCGACGCCGCGCCCATCGTGGCGCTGCTGACCTTCCTGGTGGGGGCCGTGGTGGCGTTTCTTGGCGCGACGGTACTGGCAAGCTTCGGCGCCAGTATCTTCACCGTGGATCTGGTGGCGTTCTCCTTCCTGCGCGAATTCGGCGTGCTGCTGACCGCGATCCTGATGGCCGGGCGCACCGCCAGCGCCTTTACCGCGCAGATCGGCTCGATGAAGGCCAACGAGGAAATCGACGCCATTCGCACCCTCGGCCTTGATCCCGTGGAGTTGCTGGTGCTGCCACGGGTCCTGGCGCTGCTGATCGCACTGCCGATGCTGACCTTTCTCGCCATGCTCTGCGGGATCGTCGGCGGCGGCGTGGTCTGCGCACTGTCGCTGGGTATCTCGCCGGCAATGTTCCTGTCGCTGCTGCAGGCCGATATCGGCGCCCAGCACTTCCTCGTCGGCCTGGTGAAGGCACCGTTCTTTGCCTTTCTGATCGCCGCCGTCGGCTGCCTGGAGGGTTTCAAGGTCAGCGGCAGCGCCGAATCGGTGGGGGCGCACACCACGTCCAGCGTGGTCCAGTCGATCTTTATCGTGATCGTGCTGGATGCCATCGCCGCCCTGTTCTTCATGGAGATGGGCTGGTGAGCCGCATGGCGCGACCGCCCAGCGAGGCGGTGATCCAGGTCCGTGGCCTGTGCAATCGCTTCGGCAGCCAGAGCGTGCACGAAAACCTCGACCTGGACCTGTACAAGGGCGAAATCCTCGCCGTGGTCGGCGGTTCCGGCAGCGGCAAGTCGGTGCTGATGCGCAGCATCATCGGCCTGCGCCGGCCCAGCGAAGGCGAGGTGCGGGTGTTCGGCCAGGACCTGCCGAGCCTCTCGGAACAGGCCCGCTCGCAGGTCGAACGGCGCTTTGGCGTGCTGTTCCAGAAGGGCGCGCTGTTTTCCTCGCTGACCGTCACCGAGAACGTCGCCCTGCCGCTGATCGAACACGCCGGACTGAGCCGTGCCGACGCCGAACACCTGGCCTGCGTGAAACTGGCACTGGCCGGACTGCCGCTGTCCGCCGCCAATAAATACCCGGCTTCGCTGTCCGGCGGCATGATCAAGCGCGCCGCCCTGGCCCGGGCCCTGGCGCTGGACCCGGACATCCTGTTTCTCGACGAACCCACCGCCGGCCTCGATCCCATCGGCGCCGCCGCCTTCGACCAACTGATCCTGACTCTGCGCGATGCCCTGGGCCTGAGCGTGTTCCTGGTCACCCATGACCTCGACACCCTCTACACCATCACCGACCGGGTGGCGGTACTGGCGCAGAAACGCGTGCTGGTAGCGGACGCCATCGAGCGGGTCGCCGAAACCGACGATCCGTGGATTCACGAATACTTCCATGGCCCCCGTGGCCGCGCCGCATTCGAAGCGGCGACACCGCTCAAGGAGGGATGAGATGGAAACCCGTGCCCATCATGTGATGATCGGCCTGTTCAGCGTACTGGTGGTGCTCGGCGCCCTGTTCTTCGGCCTGTGGCTGGCCAAATCCAGTGTCGACACGGCATTCAAGGACTACGAAGTGGTCTTCAACGAGGCGGTCAGCGGCCTGTCCAAGGGCAGCCCGGTGCAATACAGCGGGATCAAGGTCGGCGACGTGCTGCAACTGAGCCTCGATCCGAAGGACCCGCGCCGGGTCATCGCGCGCATCCGCCTGCTCGGCGACACGCCGATCAAGGAAGACACCCGGGCCAAGCTGGCCCTGACCGGCATTACCGGCACTTCGCTGATCCAGCTCAGCGGCGGTACTCCGCAAAGCGCGGAACTCAAGGGCAAGGACGGCAACCTGCCGGAGATCATCGCCACGCCATCGCCCATCTCCCGTCTGCTGAACGACAGCAACGACTTGATGAGCGGCATCAACCTGCTGCTGCACAATGCCAATGAGCTGTTCTCCCGGGAGAACGTCGAGCACGTCAGCAAGACCCTCGACAACCTCCAGCAGACCACCGGTGCCATCGCCGGCCAACGCGACGACATCCGCCAGACCCTGCAACAGATGACCCAGGTCAGCAAGCAGGTGAGTGCCACCCTGGAGCAGACCTCGCGACTGATGCGCAACGCCAACAACCTGCTCGACAAGCAGGGCACCCAGGCCCTGGGCAGCGCCGAGCGGGCCATGCAATCGCTGGAACAGAGCAGCGCAACCATCAACAAACTGCTGGCGAACAACCAGGATTCGGTCAACAGCGGCTTGCAGGGCCTCAATGAACTGGCCCCGGCGATCCGCGAGCTGCGTGACACCCTGAGTACCCTGCGGGCCATTTCGCAACGTTTGAACGCCAACCCCAGCGGCTATCTGCTCGGCCGTGACAAGAACAAGGAATTCACCCCATGAGGCTTGCCCGTCGCGCCCTGAGCCAACTGACCCTGATCACCGGCCTGGCCCTGGGCAGCGCCTGCTCGATCCTGCCCCAGGCGGAACCGGCGGATGTCTACCGACTGCCGACGGCGCAAAACAGCATCCCGGCGCCCAACAGCCTGCCGGTCGGCTGGTCGTTGCGGATCGCCAAGCCCCTCGCCAGCGATGCGCTGAACAACCCGAATATCGCCGTGGTGCCCCAGGGCGACCTGATCAGCCACTACAAGGCATCGCGCTGGAGCGATCCGGCGCCGGTGCTGCTGCGCAACCGGATTCTCGACGCCTTCCAGCGCGACGGCCGGGTGCGCCTGCTGAGCACCGACGACAGCAACCTGCAGGCGGATTTCGAACTGGGTGGAGAGTTGCAGGCGTTCCAGACCGAGTACCGCGGACAGGACGCCGAGGTGGTGATCCGCCTCGATGCGCGGCTGGTGCGCGGCAGTGACCAGCGGATTCTCGCCAGCCGGCGCTTTGAAGTGCGCCAGCCGATCAGTGACAAACAGGTGCCCGGCGTGGTGGCGGGCTTCGGCCAGGCCGGCGACAAACTGACCGGGCAGGTGATCGGTTGGGCAGTACAACAAGGCGAGGGCTCGACGAAACGCTGAGGGCCTCATCGCCGGCAAGCCGGCTCCCACAGTTCGGTGTTTCACCGCCGCCTATCGCCAAGCCCGGAACCCTGTAGGAGCCGGCTTGCCGGCGATGGCGGCGCTGAATCTGGCATCACCACCACAGGCAAACACAGGTTTCAGCCGAAGAACCAGTAGCACACCCCGATGGCCGCCAGCACCCCGGCCAGCTCCGCCAGCAGGGCGCAGCCCACCGCGTGGCGGGCGCGCTGGATATTCACCGCGCCGAAGTACACCGCCAGTACATAGAAGGTGGTTTCGGTACTGCCCTGGATGGTCGCCGCCACCAGTGACGGGAAGCTGTCCACGCCCTGGGTCTTCATGGTCTCGATCAGCATGGCCCGGGCGGCACTGCCGGAGAACGGCTTGACCATCGCCGTCGGCAACGCATCGACAAAGCGCGTGTCCCAGCCGGCCCACTGCACCAGGTGACGAATGCCGTCGAGGCCGAAGTCCAGCGCCCCGGAGGCGCGCAGCACACCAATCGCGCAAAGCATCGCCACCAGGTATGGCAGCAGGTTCCTGGCGACGTCGAAGCCTTCCTTCGCCCCTTCGACAAACGCCTCGTAGACCTTCACCTTGCGCAACGCGCCGATCACCAGGAACAGCATGATCAGGCCAAACAGCGTCAGGTTGCCGAGGATCGACGACAGTGCCGCCAGGGCTGTCGCCGACAAGCCGGCCAGCACCGCCATGAAACCGCCGAGGATCAACGCGCCGGGCACCAGGTAGGCCAGCACCACCGGGTCCCACAAGCGCAGGCGCTGCATCACCGCCACCGAGAGCAGGCCGACCAGGGTCGAGGCACTGGTCGCCAGCAGGATCGGCAGGAACACCAGGGTCGGGTCCGGCGCGCCCTGCTGGGCGCGGTACATGAAAATGGTCACCGGCAGCAGGGTCAGGGACGAGGCGTTGAGCACCAGGAACAGGATCTGCGCATTGCTCGCCACGGTCTGGCTCGGGTTGAGTTCCTGCAGGGCGCGCATGGCCTTGAGGCCGATGGGCGTGGCGGCGTTGTCCAAGCCCAGGCCGTTGGCGGCGAAGTTGAGGGTGATCAGGCCGATGGCCGGGTGGCCCCGGGGGACTTCCGGCATCAGGCGGCTGAACAGCGGGCCGAGGGCCTTGGCCAGCCAATCGACGATCCCGGCCTTTTCGGCGATCCGCAGGAAACCGAGCCAGAGGGTCAGGGTGCCGAACAGCAGGACCATCACCTCGACCGACAGCTTGGCCATGGCGAAGATGCTTTCCACCATGACGGCGAAGATCCCGCTGTTACCGCCCACCAGCCATTGCGCCAGGGCCGAGACCATTGCCACCAGGAAGAAGCCGAGCCAGAGGCCATTGAGCATCGAAAGAACTCCTTGAAGATGCGGCGAATGATAGCGGTCGGGCCACAAACAACAAACCCCGGAAAATCCGGGGTTTGTCTGGCACCGCTGATCGTTCCCACGCTCCGCGTGGGAATGCTGCCCTCGACGCTCTGCGTCGCCGCCGGAAAGCTGGACGCGGAGCATCCGGTGAAGCACTCCCACACGGAGCATGGGAATGCCCGGTCATCAGCCCTTGGCGGTCTCACCGGCCGGCAGTGGCTCCTTGCTGCGCCAGTGCGGCAGGGAGTTCCAGTAGCGCTGGCCCTTGGCGTCGTCGTACATGCCTTCCCAACGGGCGATCACCAGTACCGCCAGGGCGTTGCCGATCACGTTCAAGGCGGTACGCGCCATGTCCATCACACGGTCGACACCGGCGATAAAGGCCAGGCCTTCCAGCGGAATGCCCACGCTGCCCAGGGTCGCCAGCAGCACCACGAAGGACACGCCCGGTACGCCGGCAATGCCCTTGGAAGTAACCATCAGGGTCAGCACCAGCAGCAATTGCTGGCTGATGGACAGGTCGATACCGTACAGCTGGGCAATGAAGATCGCCGCGATGCTCTGGTACAGGGTCGAACCGTCGAGGTTGAACGAGTAGCCGGTCGGGACCACGAAGCTGCAGATGGCCTTCGGCGCACCGTAGGCTTCCATCTTCTCGATCACCCGTGGCAACACGGTTTCCGAACTGGCGGTGGAGTAGGCCAGGACCAGCTCGTCCTTGAAGATGCGCATCAGCTTGAGCACCGAGAAGCCGAACAGGCGGGCAATCAGGCCGAGCACGACAAAGGCGAAGAAGATGATCGCCACGTAGACCAGCACCACCAGCTTGGCCAGGGGCAGCAGCGAGGCGAAACCGAAGTTGGCCACGGTCACCGCGATCAGGGCGAACACACCGATCGGCGCGTAGTTCATGATCATGTGGGTGACCTTGAACATGCTTTCCGAGACGCCCTGGAACATCTTCACCAGCGGGTCGCGCAGTTCCGCCTGCAGGCTCGACAGCCCGAGGCCGAACAGCACCGAGAAGAAGATGATCGGCAGCATCTCGCCACGCGCCATGGCGGCAAAGATGTTCGAGGGAATCAGGTTGAGGATGGTTTCGATGAACGCATGCTCATGCTGCACTTCGGCGGCGGTCGCCTGGTACTTGGAGATATCCACGGTACCGAGGGTGCTCATGTCGATGCCCGTGCCCGGATGGAACACATTGGCCAGCAGCAGGCCGACGACAATGGCGATGGTGGTGACGATCTCGAAGTAGATGATGGTCTTGAGGCCGATGCGTCCCAGCTTCTTCGCATCGCCGACACCGGCGATACCGACCACCAGCGAGGAAATGACAATCGGGATCACGATCATCTTGATCAGGCGGATAAAGATGTCGCCCGCCGGTTGCAGGACATTACCGACCCACCAGGCCTTTTCGGCACTGAAATGGTTGAGCAGCGCGCCGATTGCAATCCCCAATACCAGACCGATGAGGATCTGCCAGGCGAGGCTGAGCTTTGCCTTCTTCATGTCATTACCCTTACTTCAAGTTGACTCGGGCAGAAGCGTCTCCCCCGTACCTGTTGGCACGCGAAAAGAGCGGGCATCTGCCTCATGGAAGGTCACCGCGAGCGAGCCTGAAGGCTCTTTGGCAGGCGAAAAAAGGCGCAACTATTCCGATGCAAGGGTGGCACGTCTAATGCCGTAAACGCCTACCCTATGCCGAATCGGCATGACTTTCATCCAAGGATACGTTCGGCCAACGGACTGAAAACAAGACGTTTCTGCCGTACAACCTACCGTAAACCGGCCATCCCAGAGCAATTGCTCTTATCTTTCGGGCGGATAAAAATCCTGCTGTTTTTGTGGAAAAGTCTTACAAATTCAGGCTCTGGAAGAGAGCCTCGGCGGGGTTTTTCTAGATATACGGTCACGCGGGGGATTGGATCCGATACTAATCAGCACTTAATGTCAGAACGACATAAAGACGAAACAGCGGCAAGCCACAGGGACCGCCCTGCAGTTTGCCGCCTGTTGCCTTCGCCTGACCCGGCCCTTGCGCAGGTACTCCCTGTACCCGTAGGTCGCTCCGATCCTGAAACAACCAGAACATCCCGGCCCCCTGGTCATGCAACCGCCGTCCTCGGGCGGTGCAGGGGTAGAAGCCCGTGTCGGGCTTCTGCTCTTTCAATTCATCGAACCCGGTCAGCCGCGCCCGCGTCGACCGAAGAAAAACGAAGCAACAAACATCACGAGGAATACGACAAAGAGAATCTTGGCGATACCTGTGGCGGTGCCCGCGATACCACCGAAGCCCAGCACCGCGGCGACAATGGCAATGATCAGGAATGTGATTGCCCAGCTCAACATGATGATTCTCCTTACCTTGACCTGCGTTTTTTGGCGGCTGCCTGTTACTGCTCGTTGCGACGGAGCGCCCTGCGGCGCTGCGCTTGTTACCTAGAACACCCAACGTTCCTGCCGTGGCAGATCGGCCGGCGATTCAGCTTGCTCGACCGGCATCAGGGTGTAGGCACCGCGGTCGACCGAAGCGGGACCGGCGGCGCTGAAATGGGTCTGGACCGGGACCTGGAAAGGCACCCGCTGTACCTCGATCACCGGCTGGCTCCAGCGCTGGAACGCCTGGCCGGCAATCAGCGTCACCAGCAACGCCAGGAGGGCAAAGAGCCCTTGCTGCAAGTGCAGTGGCGAAATACGCAATTGGGCGGCACGTTGGCGATTCATCCTGAAGCTCCTCCGACACAGTATTTATTCTGGGTTGGCGCGGCGAGGGACCGGTTCAACCTTGGGCAAGAGGACTATTGCAGCCTGCATGCCAGCTTTTTTGTCAGATAAATACCAATAAAATCAATATGTTATAAACACACCAAAACAGCACGGAGCAGCATCCTGCACGATGCCCGGATTGTGGTCGTGCGAAATGCACGATAGGTTCATGCAAGAGCGCCTAGAATGCTGGAACAAATCAGCCACAAATCCGCCGGAATTAGCTGGGGTGGCGGCTGTCGGAAGCAAAGAGATTAAAAAATTCCCTAAATCAGCGGGTTAGCAATCAGGGGTAGAGACCGTTACCCTGCGGGTCATGGCCTCGATCAGAAGGGATCATGCAACCTGCCCGACTCGTCCGGGATCCATCAGGAACATTCATATTAAGGAGCGTGGGACATGGAATCAGCCACGGAACACCAAGGCCGCATTCTGCTGGTGGATGATGAGTCCGCCATCCTTCGCACCTTTCGCTACTGCCTGGAAGATGAAGGCTACAGCGTCGCCACGGCCAACAGCGCCGCCCAGGCCGATACCCTGCTACAGCGCCAGGTGTTCGACCTGTGTTTCCTCGACCTGCGCCTGGGCGAGGACAACGGCCTCGACGTGCTGGCGCAGATGCGCATCCAGGCACCCTGGATGCGGGTGGTGATCGTCACGGCCCACTCTGCCGTCGATACCGCGGTCGATGCGATCCAGGCCGGCGCCGCCGACTATCTGGTCAAGCCTTGCAGCCCCGACCAACTGCGCCTGGCCACGGCCAAGCAACTGGAGGTCCGGCAACTGTCCGCACGCCTCGAAGCCCTCGAAGGCGAAGTGCGCAAACCCAAGGACGGCCTCGACTCCCACAGCCCGTCGATGATGGCGGTGCTGGAAACCGCCCGCCAGGTCGCCGGCACCGATGCCAACATCCTCATTCTCGGCGAGTCCGGGACCGGCAAGGGCGAACTGGCCCGGGCCATCCACGGCTGGAGCAAACGCGCGAAGAAATCCTGCGTCACCATCAACTGCCCGTCGCTGACCGCTGAACTGATGGAAAGCGAACTGTTCGGCCATAGCCGGGGTGCCTTTACCGGCGCCAGCGAAAGCACCCTGGGCCGGGTCAACCAGGCCGACGGCGGGACGCTGTTCCTCGACGAGATCGGCGATTTCCCGCTGACCCTGCAACCCAAGCTGCTGCGGTTCATCCAGGACAAGGAGTACGAACGCGTCGGCGACCCGGTAACCCGTCGCGCCGATGTACGCATCCTCGCCGCCACCAACCTGAACCTGGAAGACATGGTGCGCGACGGGCGCTTCCGCGAAGACCTGCTCTACCGGCTGAACGTCATCACCCTGCACCTGCCGCCCCTGCGCGAGCGCAGCGAGGACATCCTGACCCTCGCCGACCGTTTCCTCGCGCGCTTCGTCAAGGAGTATGCACGGCCCGCCCGCGGCTTCAGCGACGAAGCCCGCGAAGCGCTGATCAACTACCGCTGGCCGGGCAATATCCGCGAGCTGCGCAACGTGGTCGAACGTGCCAGCATCATCTGCCCGCAGGAGCGCGTGGAGATCGGCCACCTCGGCATGGCCGAGCAACCGACCAACAATGCCCCGCGCATCGGTGCCTCGATGAGCCTGGACGAGCTGGAGAAAGCTCATATCGGTGCTGTCCTGGCCACCAGCGACACGCTGGACCAGGCGGCCAAGACCCTGGGCATAGACGCCTCGACGCTGTACCGCAAACGCAAACAGTACAACCTGTGAGGCGCGCCTCATGAAGCTGGCGATGAAGTTGCGTACCCGCTTGTTCCTGAGCATTTCGGCACTGATCACCGTGGCCCTGCTGGGCTTGCTGTTGGGCCTGGTCAGCGTGATGCAGATGGCCAAGAACCAGGAGTCATTGGTCAGCGACAACTTCATCACCCTCGACCTCGGCCTCAAGCTGCGCCAAAGCCTGGGCGACCAGTTGATCATCATGCTCAGCGAGAACCCCGACCAGGCAGCCCTCCAGGCCTCGCGCACGCACTACCTGGAGCTGCTGCGCGAAGGCATCGACCATGAGCAGAACAGCGATGTACGCGGCGGCTTCGCCCAGGCCCGGATCGACTACGAGAACTTCCTGCAGGTCTTCGAGCGCTCACGCAGCGGGATGGTCGGCAACGACGAACTCACCGCCAGCTTCAACACCCTGCGCAACGGCCTGATCGTCGAGCACAAGCAGGCCCTGGGCAATATCAGTTCCACGCAAAGCGACGCCCGCAACCGCGCCCTGCTGATCGCCGGCCTCTTGGGGGTTGTCGGGTTGGCGGTACTGATCATCGGCTTTATCACCGCCCACGGTATCGCCCAGCGTTTCGGTGCACCGATCGAGGCACTGGCCAAGGCGGCGGACCATATCGGCCAGGGCAATTTCGAAGTCACCCTGCCGATCTCTTCAGCCGATGAAATGAACCAGCTGACCCGACGCTTCGGCCTCATGGCCGAGGCCCTGCGCCAGCATCAGGCGACCAATATCGATGAACTGCTGGCCGGCCAGCAGCGCTTGCAGTCGGTGCTCGACAGCATCGACGACGGGTTGCTGATGATCGATCGTCAGGGTCACCTGGAACACCTCAATCCAGTGGCCCAGCGCCAGTTGGGCTGGGACGCCGAACGTCTCGGCCAGGGCCTGGGCGAAGCCCTCGGGCGGCCGGAGCTGGACGAACAACTGAGCCTGATCCTGCGCGGCGGCAGCCTGGAACGGGCACCGGAAGACCTCGAAGTCGAGGTCGAAGGCGAGTCCCGCCTGCTGACCTACAGCCTGACGCCGGTCAGCCATCCTCAGGGCCATATCCTCGGCGCGGTGATGGTGCTGCACGACGTCACCGAGCAGCGAGCCTTCGAGCGCGTGCGCAGCGAGTTCGTCCTGCGCGCCTCCCACGAACTGCGCACCCCCGTGACCGGCATGCACATGGCTTTCGGTCTGTTGCAGGAGCGCGTGCATTTCGACAGCGAGTCGCGGGAAGCGGACCTGCTGAACACGGTCAACGAAGAAATGCAGCGGCTGATGCAACTGATCAATGACCTGCTGAATTTCTCGCGTTACCAGAATGGCCTGCAAAAGCTCACGCTGACGCCCTGCGATATCGAGGAGCTGCTGGAAAAAGCCCGCGAGCGCTTTGCCGACCAGGCCCTCGGCCAGGGTATCGACCTGCAGATCGAAGTCCAGCCGCCGCTGCCACGCCTGCATGCCGACCACCCGCAACTCGATCGGGTGATCGACAACCTGCTGGACAACGCCCTGCGCCACACCGCCGAGGGCGGGCAGATCCGCCTGCAGGCGCGGCGACATGGCGAGCGGGTGATCATCAGCGTCGAAGACAACGGCGAAGGTATCGCCTACGGCCAGCAGGGGCGGATCTTCGAACCCTTCGTCCAGGTCGGACGCAAGAAAGGCGGGGCCGGTCTCGGCCTGGCGCTGTGCAAGGAAATTGTCCAACTGCATGGCGGGCGCATGGGGGTCTACTCAAGACCGGGGCAGGGTACCCAGTTCTATATGGCGCTGCCGCTCTAGGCCCTAGGCCTCGTCATCCAGGCGCCTTGCGGTCAGGCGCCGGCCACGGGTGATCATCTCGATAAACTGCACCGCGGTCAGCGCCTGGGCGAACAGCCAGCCCTGTCCGTAGTTGACGCCTTCGCTACTGAGCAGCATGGCCTGGGCCTCATACTCGATGCCTTCGGCAATCACCCGCAACTGCAGGGCATGGGCCATGCGGATGATATGCGGCGCGACACCGCTGCTGGCGGCGTCATGTCCCAGGGCATCGATAAACGCCTTGTCGATCTTCAGGCAATCCACCGGCAACGTCTGCAGGTAGGCGAGGCTGCAGTAACCGGTACCGAAGTCGTCGATCAGCACCTGGTGCCCGACATCGCGCAAGGCCTGCAGGTTGTCCCGCGCCACCACCACATCGATCAGGCCGCGCTCGGTCACTTCAAAGGCAATCTGGCTGGCCGCCACCTTGTGCGCCCGCAACAGGCGGCCGATGACTTCGCCGATACGCGGGACCATCACATCGCACGCCGCCAGGTTGACCGAGATATACAGCTGCGGATTGGCCCGCAGCACCGGCCCGAGCTGCTCCAGCAGGCGCTGCAGGACAAAGTCGGTGATCTGGCGGATCTGCCCGGTGTCTTCCGCCAGGGGAATGAATAGGTCCGGACTGGTCAGCGTGCCGTCCGGACGACGCCAGCGGATCAGCGCCTCGGCACCGACGCAATGGCGACTGCTCAATTCGAAGATCGGCTGGTACAACACCTGCAGCTCACCCCGGCGCAACGCCCCCTGCAACTCGCCATTGAGCGATTGCCGCTGCCGGGCGAACTGCAGCGTCAGGCCACCGATACAGGCCGCGATCAACAGGCTGGCGGGCAGCAGCCACCACCAGAGCGGGTTGAACTGCAACTGCATGGCGCTGCGCGGGGCCACCATCACCAACTGATACTCGGGGGTGCGGGTCGGCATGCGATAGATCAATTCCTGATCAGTGATCAGCAGCGGGTCATTACCCTGGCTCGTCCAGCCCTTGGGCGGCCATTCCTGGATCGGACCGAGGACCGGAATCGCCCGCTTGCCGTGATTGACCACCACCAGCAGGCTGGCGCCGGGCGGCAGCTCGACGACATCGGTCAGATGGCCGCGGGAGGTCGACACGCGGAAGTTGCCGCGCCCGAGCATCAGGGCCGCGAGGTTGTCGTTGGGCTGGGTCGAGGTGTTGAGCCAGTAGCTGTAGGTCGGACCGCGAATGTCCGGCGCCCGCGTGGAAACCTGAGAGTCCTGCCGGGGCCGGTTGGAACAGGACTGGACGGCATCGATGTAGAACGCTTCGTAGATAAACCGGTAACTGAAACCCAATTGCTGCAGGGTATCGATCATCTGCGCGTCGCAATCACGCAAGGGCTGGGCCTCGAGCAGATCGAGCCCTTCACGCAACTGGCCGAAAAGCTGCTCCAGGCGTTCGAGGAAACGCTGGCCCTGGGCATTCATCTGCTCGCTTTCATGCTGCCGGACCTGGCGCACCACCACGCCCAGGCTGCCGCTCAGCAGCAAGGCAGCACTGAACAGGGCCGCGAGCAACGCCAGCGACCAGGGACGATGGAACCAGGAGCGCAACGTCTCGCGAGCGGCCGGCATCATGGAATATCCGAAGAATTACCAATGAGTTATAGCAACTGATTGGCAAAATAGCGCTGACCGTCCGGCGGTGACGTTATTTTGACCGGTTGAGCACCTGCAGGATCGCCGCACTCTGCACATCGGCCACGCCATCGAAACGTGCCGGACGGAAGTGCATCTGGAACGCCGCGAGCACATGCCGCGTGGCCACATCCCATTCGCCGGTCTGCGGCGTGCTGTAACCCAGGTACTGGAGTTGCTGCTGGAACCAGGTCGCACTCGGCAACTGATAGGCGTAGGCCTCCTGCTGGCGGGCCACGGCCTGTTCGTCCGGCCACACCCCCAGGCCTTCGGCGGCCAGGCGTTTCCAGGGGAACAGCGGACCCGGATCCTGTTTGCGCAAGGGGGCGATATCGCTGTGGCCGATCACATGGCGCGGCTCGATATTGTTGCGCTTGACGATGTCCTTGAGCAGGACGATCAAGGCCTGCACCTGGGCTTCGCTGTAAGGGTACCAGACGCGCCCGGCAGGGGTGTCGCGGAACCCAGGGTTGACGATTTCGATGCCAATCGAGCTGGAGTTGAGCCAGGTACGCCCCTGCCACTCGCTTTCCCCGGCGTGCCAGGCGCGCTGGCTTTCATCCACCAGCTTGTAGATGGTCGCGGGATTGTTGTCGCCGATCAGGTAATGACTGCTGACCTGGCCGTGGGTCAGCAGGCGCAACGAGTTTTCCATATTCGCCGAGGTGTAGTGGACGACGACGAACTGCACGCGATTATCGTGATTGACCGATGGGTGGCTGCTGTCGATGCGTGGACCGCTGGAGCAGCCCGCAAGCACCAGGGCCGCGAAAAGGAGAGGGAGCAATTTCATGAGAGAGATGACAAGCCTGGGCAGTAACGCACTAGCATAACGTACGCCAGGCCCCGGCACCGGCCAAAGCAAGACTCTGTCACAAAACGACAGGTCCCGTTCAGCCCGTTTCCACCCGGTTGCGCCCGGCATCCTTGGCCCGGTACAACGCCTCATCGGCTCTCTTGAGCACATGATCGCTGCGCTCGCCGGCCTTGAATGCCGAGACTCCGATCGACACGGTGATGGTGACGCGCTCGCCCTTGAAGTGGAAAGGGCAGGCTTCAATCGCCGCCCGCAGGCTTTCGGCGAGCTTGAGCCCCGCCGCCACTGGCGTGCCCGGTACCAGCAGAACGAATTCCTCGCCGCCGAAACGGGCGATGAAGTCGCTGGGGCGCAGGCGCTTGCGCAACACGCTGGCGATGATCTTCAACACCTTGTCGCCGGCCAGGTGGCCGTAGTTGTCGTTGATCCGCTTGAAATGGTCGAGGTCGAGCATGGCGATCAGCAGGGTATTGCCATGCTGCTGCCATTGCGCGACTTCGTGGTCCAGGCGCTCGCTCCAGGCCGCGCGGTTGGGCAAGCCGGTGAGCGGATCGATCAGGGCCTTCTGCCGTTGTTCTTCGAGGTGATCGCGATAACCCTGGGCTTCCTGCTCCATGTGCGCGACACGCTCGGCCAGGCTTTGCAGGCGGCCGGCGACTTCCTGTTCACGCAAGTCGCGTTGCTGCTGATGCTGGTCCATGGTGCCCAGCAGGCCTTCGAGGCGGTTTTCCAGCACATGCTTGAGGCTGTCGAGGTCAGCAGCGTCCTGCACACTGCTCTGCAAGCCACCGACGTGCTCGCGCAACTGGCTGTGCAGGTCATTCGCCGCCGAGCGGCCTTCGGCGTGGCCTTCGCTGGCCGCCTGGAGATGAGTCTGGAACGATTCCAGGCGCTCATTGAGCTGCTGGAGATACACCTCGAACTCGTGCTGCCCGCTGTCGTTGATCGCCAGCATCAGCACTGCCAGATCGTCGAGGATCGGCAGCAATTCGTACCAGTTGAGCCCATGTTCGAGGCGGTGACGCATGGCTTCGGCATGGGGGCGATGGCGTTCGGGCAGCGTCAGGTCGTCCAGCAGGCCGAGCAGGGTGGACTCAATGTGTTCGGCCACGGAGCTGTAGGACGGCTCCGGCGATTCCGGCAGGGCGTAGAGCACATCCGGTTCGGGGTCCTCGGGATCGACCGCCGCCAGGGCCTCGGCCATCACCAAGGGCAATGGCAGGCTGTCGAGAAATGCCAGCGCTGGGGGCGGCACGTGTGTGACCGCTTCGGGCTGGTCGGGGCTTGCAACAGAGGCAGGCGCGGGTTCCGTCAGCGCTGCCGGGACAGCCTCGACCACGGGCGCGACCGCGACATCGCTGACCACCGGCGCAGGCATGCTGGCAGGCGCAACGGCCGCCTCGGAGAGCACCACCGGCGGCGTGTAGGCGACCACCTCGGCGGGGGCCGTCGGCAACGCCGTCTCGTGCTCTGATTCTGGCTCGATAGCAGCGACGGCGGGAGCGGGCGGCTCGGTAACGGGCGCGACCGCCACAGGGGCGGCAACGGCTGGGATGACAGGCTCGGGCGCGGGTGGCGTGCGATCAAGCGCCGCCGCAGGCTCGACCGACAGCGGCGAAGCCACTGGCGCGGCGGTCGCAGTAGCGGCGACTTCCTGTGCCTGGAGCGGTGCGACGCCGGTCGCCGGCTCCACCGTCTCTTTCGACCCGAACAAACGCTGCAACAATCCCGGACGCTCCGGCCCGACAGGCTGTTCAAGCTGGGTCAGGGCCTTGCCCTGCAAACCGCTCAATTCGCTGAGTAGCAAGGGAATCTCGCGGGCCTGGCCGACCCGGCCATCGAGCTGCTTGGCGAAATTCTTCAGCGGCCTGCTCACTTCTCGCGGCAGCGGCAGGGACTGGAGCTGGGTGACCAGCGCCGTCAATGCGCTGCTGATCTGTTCGACACGGGTCTCACGCCGTTGCTCGGAATCGAGCACGGCTTTTTCCAGGCGTGGCAACAAGGCCGCCAGGGGCCCGTCCATGTCGTCGGTGCGCACCACCTCGCGCATTTCCTTCATGCACTGGTCGACCGCGCGATCGGTACCTTCCGCCGCCAGGGTGCTGCGCACCAGCCCACGGCGCAGCAAGTCCAGGCGAGCATCCCAGCGACGCTCGAGCTTTTCCTGTTGTTCGATGCTTTTAAGGTACTTCTCTTTCCAGCGCTGGGCTTCTTCGCTGCTCATTGCACGGCGTCCGCGAGATTTAGCTACTCAAGGCCGGCAACGTATCAGAACCGATGGAACCTGGCAGGCGAATTTCCACGGCAACCGGTAAATGGTCGGAAATCGGCTGGGCGAGGACCTGGACCCGCTCCAGGGTCAGGGTAGGACTGAGCAAAATATGATCAAGGCAGCGCTGTGGGCGCCAACTGGGAAAGGTCGCCTCGACCTGTGGTGCGATCAGCCCCAGGTCACGCAGGGGCGAGTGTTGCAGCAGGTCACTGGCGTGGGTGTTCATGTCGCCCATCAACACCTGGTGCCTGAAGCCGCCGATCAGCTCGCGGATATACGCCAGTTGCCGGGTCCGCGTACGGGCGCCCAGCGCCAGGTGCATCATGACCACCACCAGCGCGTCCGGACCTTCGCCGAAACGCACGAGGATGGCCCCGCGACCGGCAGGACCGGGCAGCGGGTGATCCTCGATCGCCCAGGGGCGCAGGCGGCTGAGCACGCCGTTGCTGTGCTGGGCCAGGCGGCCGAGATTGCGATTGAGCTGCTGGTACCAGTAGGGAAAGGCCCCGAGCTGGGCCAGGTGCTCGACCTGGTTGATGTAGCCCGAACGCAGGCTGCCGCCATCGGCTTCCTGCAAGGCCACCAAGTCGAAATCGCCGAGCAGGCCGCCGATCTTCTGCAGATTGTCGGCCCGCCCGGGGTGCGGCAGCAGGTGCTGCCAACCACGGGTCAGGTAATGCCGGTAACGCTGGGTACTGATACCGACCTGGATATTGAAACTGAGCAGCCTCAGGCGGTTGTCCGCCGGCAGGCCGCTGGCTTCCAGATGGTGTTCGTTGACCTTCGGCTCATGCAGGCCAACGATGCGTTCCGAACCCCAGCGAGCCATGGCCGGGCGCCTTACTTGGCGGCTGTCGCGCCGGCCGCCCGCTCTTTGGCGATCAGCTGATCGGCCACGTTCAGCGCGGCTTCCGGACCACCAGCGGTGCCGAGGTCGAAGCGGTACTTGCCGTTGACGATCATGGTCGGTACGCCGCTGACTTCATACTTCTTGGCCAGTTCGGTGACCTGGACGATCTTGCCCTTGATGGCGAAGGAGTTGAAGGTGGCCAGGAACTTGTCCTTGTCCACGCCCTGGGTGGCGACGAAATCGGCCATTTCCGCAGGGTCGAGCAGCTTCTTGTGCTCTTTCTGGATGGCGTTGAAAACCGCGGCATGCACCTTGTGCTCGACACCCATGGCTTCCAGGGTCAGGAACAGCTGGCCGTGGGCATTCCACGGGCCGCCGAACATGGCGGGGATGCGCACGAAGTGCACGTCCGCCGGCAGCTTCTCGACCCATGGATTGATGGTCGGTTCAAAAGCGTAGCAATGCGGGCAGCCGTACCAGAACAGCTCGACCACTTCGATCTTGCCGGGCTCCGAAATCGGCACCGGGTTCTTCAGCTCCACATAGGTCTCACCGGGTTTCAACGGTACGTCGGCTGCCTGGGCCGTCATGCCGAACAGGCTGGCGGTGACGAGTGCGGCGCTGAGGATCAGATTACGCATGCTTTACTCCTGGACATTAAGACGTCGCTTCCGTCGCGACCTGTATTTCAGACAGACCGAGCGGGCTCTTAGTTCGTTAGTGTAACGGCAGCGGCCACAAAAAAGGGCGGCCAAGGCCACCCTTTTATCGTTGCAGCGAAGGATTAATCGATCATTAACGCGGGGAAAGGTTTGCCTCTTTCACCCGCTCGTCCGATTGCACCTCAGTGCAGGCCCTGCACATAGCTGGAGACGGCCTCGATATCCTTGTTGCTCAGCTTCGCGGCAATGCTCTGCATGATCTTGGCATCGCCGTCGTTGGTACGCACGCCTTCGCGGAAATCGGTCAGTTGCTTGGCGACGTATTGCGCGTGCTGTCCGCCCAGGTGCGGGAAGCCGGCGGCAGCATTGCCCACGCCGTTGGGCGAGTGGCAACCGGTGCAGGACGGCATGCCCTCGGCCAGGTTACCGCCACGGAACAACGCCTCGCCGCGAGCCACGACCTTCGGATCGGCGGCACCGACGCTGCCTTTCTGGCTGGAGAAGTAGGCGGCGATGTCGGCAATGTCCTGGTCACTGAGGTTGGTCAGCAGGCCGGTCATCTCCAGGACGGTGCGCTTGCCCGACTTAATGTCGTGCATCTGCTTGTCCAGGTAACGCTCACCCTGGCCCGCCAGTTTTGGAAAGTTGGGCGCCAGGCTGTTGCCATCAGGACCATGGCAGGCACCACACACAGCGGTTTTTGCCTGACCGGCAGCGGCGTCGCCTGCGGCATGGGCGAGGCCGGTGATCCCCAGGGTCAACAGCAGACTCACGATCAATTTGTTCATCAGCTAATCCAACTACGGCTAAGGGTTAAGAGTTATGGACCGGGCTTACTCGCTCATCCAGTGGATGATGCTTCGGTAATCCTCGGCACTGCAGTCCATGCACAAACCACGCGGCGGCATCGCCTTGAAACCCTGAGTCACGTGTTGCACCAGCACATCCATGCCTTGGGCCATTCTTGGCTTCCAGGCGGCCTGATCGCCCTTCTGCGGGGCCATCGGCAACTGTCCGGCATGACAGGCGCTGCAAACACGGTTGTACACGGCTTCCGGATCCTGTGTAGCCTGAGCGCCGTAAAGCGGCATCAAGACACCGACAACGAGCAGCCATCTAGTCATGAAACGACCTTTTCAGGGTTGGGAACGTGCCGCGTTCTATTGCGCAGCCTGGGTCAATCGTCCCCGTGTTCTTCATCCTACGTTGGGACAAAGCGCACACAAAATCTGCGGCATTATATACTGGCGCTACTGAAACGGAAACGACACAGCTTGTCGCGCCTCCCCGGCACCGCCCACATCGGAAATCCCATGCAACTCAAGAACCCCATTCTCGGCCTGTGCCAACAGTCCACCTTCATGCTCAGCGCGGCCAAAGTCGACCAGTGTCCGGACGACGAAGGCTTTGAAGTGGCCTTCGCCGGCCGTTCCAATGCCGGCAAGTCCAGCGCGCTGAACACCCTGACCCATGCCAGCCTGGCGCGTACCTCGAAAACCCCGGGACGCACACAGCTGTTGAACTTCTTCAAGCTAGACGATGATCGCCGTCTGGTCGACCTGCCGGGCTACGGTTATGCAAAAGTACCCATTCCGCTCAAGCAGCACTGGCAGCGTCACCTGGAAGCCTACCTGGGCAGCCGCGAGAGCCTGAAGGGCCTGATCCTGATGATGGACATCCGTCATCCAATGACCGACTTCGACTTGCTGATGCTCGACTGGGCGATTGCCAGCGGCATGCCGATGCACATCCTGCTGACCAAGGCGGACAAGCTGACCTATGGCGCGGCGAAGAACACCCTGCTCAAGGTCCAGGCGGAAATCCGCAAGGGCTGGGGCGACGCGGTGACCATCCAGTTGTTCTCCGCGCCCAAGCGCATGGGCCTGGAAGAAGCCTACACTGTGCTGGCGGACTGGATGGAACTGGCGGACAAGGGCAGCGAAGGGCAGGCCGAATAGCCATTGTTGAAGCCGGCTTGCCGGCTTCCGCGCAAAAAAAACCCCGGACTTCGTATGGGGAGGGGAAGTTCGGGGTCCAAGTTCCGGACCGCTAGGGCGGGGTCCAGAATATCTGCCAACACTTAACACAACATAGGAGCATCGAAGGGCTTCACCAGCCATTCAGTAACTCTGAGTCCGGTTTCACTCATTTAGTTCCGAGCCGCTTCAAAAACTATTTGGCATAGCACCCGAACATTTCAGAACTAATGGCCTTTCGATGCCGTTTCCGTAGGAGCCGGCTTGCTGGCGATGGCGTCCGGATGGGCGCAGCAAGCCTCAAGGGCCTCATCGCCGGCAAGCCGGCTCCTACAGATGAGCGCGGCGCATCCGGGCTCAGTGCGCCTCGTCCCAGTTGTTACCCACCCCGACCTCCACCAGCAACGGTACATCCAGCTGCACCGCGCCGCTCATGTGCTCGCGGATCCTCTCGCTGACCTCGGCCACCAGGTCCTCACGCACCTCGAGCACCAGTTCGTCGTGCACCTGGAGAATGACCTTGGCGTCCAGGCCCGAACTGGCCAGCCAGTTGTCGACCTTGACCATCGCTTTCTTGATGATGTCCGCCGCGGTGCCCTGCATCGGCGCGTTGATCGCCGTACGCTCGGCGGCCGCGCGCTCCTGGGGCCGGTTGGAATGGATATCCGGCAGGTACAACCGGCGGCCGAACAGGGTCTCGACGTAGCCCTGTTCCGACGCCTGGCCGCGGGTGCGTTCCATATACTCGCGAACGCCGGGGTAACGGGCGAAGTAGACATCGATATAGGCCTTGGCGGTCTTGGTGTCGACGCCGATGTCCTTGCCCAGCTTCTGCGCCCCCATACCGTAGATGAGACCGAAGTTGATCGCCTTGGCGCTGCGCCGCTGGTCGGAAGTGACCTCGCCCAGCTCGACCTTGAACACCTCGGCCGCCGTGGCCGTGTGCACGTCGAGGTTGTCACGGAAGGCATTGAGCAGGCCTTCGTCCTTCGACAGGTGGGCCATGATCCGCAGCTCGATCTGCGAGTAGTCCGCCGCCAGCAGCTTGTAGCCCTTGGGCGCGACAAACGCCTGGCGGATGCGCCGCCCTTCGGCGGTGCGCACGGGAATGTTCTGCAGGTTCGGATCGCTGGAGGACAGGCGCCCGGTGGCGGCCACGGCCTGGTGATAGGAGGTGTGGATACGCCCGGTACGCGGGTTGATCTGTTCCGGCAGGCGATCGGTGTAGGTGCTCTTGAGCTTGCTCATGGAGCGGTACTGCATCAGCACCTTGGGCAGCGGATAGTCGTCTTCGGCCAGCTTGGCGAGGACTTCCTCGGCGGTGGAGGCCTGGCCCTTGCCGGTCTTCTTCAGCACCGGAAGGCCGAGTTTCTCGTAGAGGATGACCCCCAGTTGCTTGGGCGAACCGAGATTGAACTCTTCGCCGGCGATCTCGAACGCCTGGCGCTCCAGCTCGACCATCTTGTTGCCCAGCTCGATGCTCTGGACACCCAGCAGGTCCTTGTCCACGAGCGCACCCTGGCGCTCGATCCGGGCCAGCACCGGCACCAGCGGGATCTCGATATCGCTGAGCACGCTGGCCAGGCTCGGAATGGCGGCTAGTTGCTCATGCAGCACCTGGTGCAGGCGCAGGGTCACGTCGGCGTCTTCCGCCGCATAATGGCCCGCCTGTTCGAGGGGGATCTGGTCGAAGGTCAGTTGCTTGGCGCCCTTGCCGGCGATGTCCTGGAAGCTGACGGTGTCATGTTCGAGGTACTTCTTCGCGAGGCTGTCCATGTCGTGACGGGTCGCGGTGGAGTTCAGCACATAGGATTCGAGCATGGTGTCGAAGGCAATGCCGCGCACGGTGATGCCCTGCGCCTGATCGCCGCCGATGGCGCAATTGGCGAGGATATTCATGTCGTACTTGGCGTGCTGGCCGACCTTGAGTTTGTCCGGGTCTTCCAGCAGCGGTTTCAGCGCCAGCAACACGCTGTCACGATCCAGTTGCTGCGGTACGCCGATATAGGAATGGGTCAGCGGGATATAGGCCGCTTCGTTGGCCTTCACGGCAAAGGACAGCCCGACCAGCTGCGCCTGCTGGGCATCGATCCCGGTGGTTTCGGTATCGAAGGCGAACAGCTTGGCGTCCTTGAGCTTCTGCAGCCAGGCCTCGAAGCGCGCCTGGTCGAGGATGGTCTCGTACTGCGGCTCGCTGGCAACCGGCTCCGGTGCTTCGACCGGCTCCCCGGCCACCGGTTCGGAAGCTGCCGGGGCGACCTCGGCGACGGCCTGCAGCTCGGCGCGCCTGGCTTCGCGCTGCAACTCATCGATCCAGCTCTTGAACTCCAGCGTGGCATACAGCTCGGCCAGCTTTTCCCGGTCCGGCTCGCCCAGATGCAGGTCATCCAGGCCGATATCCAGCGGCACATCGATCTTGATCGTCGCCAGCCGGTAGGACAGGAAGGCCATCTCCTCGTGTTCGAGCAGCTTGGCCGGCAGGGTCTTCGCCCCGCGGATAGGCAGGGTCGGTACCAGGTCGAGGTTGGCGTAGAGCTCTTTGAGGCCACCGTTGACCCCCACCAGCAGGGCCACGGCAGTCTTCTCGCCCACACCCTTGACCCCGGGAATGTTGTCGGAAGAATCACCCATCAGCGCCAGCAGGTCGATGATCTGCTCGGGAGCGACGCCAAACTTCGTCTTCACGCCAGCCACGTCCATGGACGTTTCGTTCATGGTGTTGACCAGGGTAATGTGCCCGTCGACCAACTGCGCCATGTCCTTGTCGCCGGTGGAAATCACCACCGGGCGATCCGCCGCCGCGCTGCTGCGGGCGAGTGTGCCGATCACATCGTCGGCCTCCACGCCTTCCACGCACAGCAACGGGAAGCCCATGGCGCGCACGCTGGCATGCAACGGTTCGATCTGCACGCGCATGTCATCGGGCATGCTCGGCCGGTTGGCCTTGTAGTCGGCGTACATCTCGTCGCGAAAGGTCCCGCCCTTGGCATCGAAGACCACGGCAAACGGGCTGTCCGGGTACTGCTTGCGCAAGCTGCGGAGCATGTTCAGGACGCCCTTCACCGCGCCGGTCGGCAGACCTTTGGAAGTGGTGAGCGGCGGCATCGCGTGAAACGCGCGGTAGAGGTACGAAGAACCGTCCACCAGGACGAGAGGGGCTTTGCTCATGAGCACGATCAACCTTTTCGGCGGGTCCGGCGCTAGAATAGCGGGACCGTTGACGACAAAGGGACAAGGTTATCATGAGCACGCTCAATCGCCTGTTGTTGGCCGGCCTGTTTGCAATCACTCCGTTGGCGGCCATTGCCGCGGATGACGCACCCTCGGCCGATCCAGAAGTAACCATTCGCACGGAAGGCGATAAAGTCATCCAGGAATACCGGCAAAATGGCTTTCTGTACGCCATCAAGGTCACCCCCAAGGGTGCCCCGCCTTACTTCCTGGTGCGCGCCGACGGAAGTGATGCAAACTTTATCCGCTCGGACCAGCCGGATATGCTGATTCCGTCATGGAAGATCTTCGAATGGAAATAGCCCTTTAACCTTGATCGGCGCCGGCTCGATTCGCGGCGCCCGTACTGGCAGTTCTAACCATGTCTGTGTTCACCCCCCTGGCTCGGCCCGAGCTGGAAACCTTTCTCGCCCCTTATGGGCTCGGTCGCTTGCTCGATTTCCAGGGAATTGCCGCCGGTAGCGAAAACACCAATTTCTTTATCAGCCTGGAGAAGGGCGAGTACGTCCTGACCCTGGTGGAGCGCGGACCGGTCCAGGAAATGCCGTTCTTCATCGACCTGCTGGACGTGCTCCATGGCGCCGACCTGCCGGTGCCCTACGCCCTGCGTACCACCGACGGCCAGGCCCTGCGCGAACTGGCCGGCAAGCCGGCGCTGCTGCAACCGCGCCTGGCCGGCAAGCACATCAAGCAGGCCAATGCCCAGCATTGCGCGCAGGTGGGCGAACTGCTCGGCCACCTGCACCTGGCGACCCGCGACAAGATCCTCGAACGCCGGACCGATCGCGGTCTGGACTGGATGCTCGAAGAGGGCGGCCAGTTCATGTCGCACCTGAGCGCCGAACCCCAGGCCCTGCTGCAGGCGGCACTGGACGAGATCAGCCAGCGCAAGACGCAGATCCTGGCCTTGCCACGGGCGAATATCCACGCCGACCTGTTTCGCGACAACGCGATGTTCGAAGGCACGCACCTGACCGGCCTGATCGACTTCTACAACGCCTGCTCCGGGCCGATGCTGTATGACGTGGCTATTGCCTTGAACGACTGGTGCTCGGATGACGCCGGCCAGATCGACGGCCAACGGGCGCGGGCACTGCTGGGAGCTTATGCCGGCCTGCGACCCTTTACCGCGGCCGAGGCCGAATTGTGGCCGACCCTGCTGCGGGTGGCCTGCGTGCGGTTCTGGCTGTCACGCCTGATCGCCGCCGAGTCCTTTGCCGGGCAGGACGTGCTGATTCATGATCCGATGGAGTTCCAGCTGCGCCTGGCGCAGCGGCAGAAGATCAGCACGCCGCTGCCGTTTGCCCTGTAAAACCGTCCCCCTTGCCAACGATGGCGGCCGATCAGACGACGCAAGGCTCCAGGGCCTCATCGCTGGCAAGCCAGCTCCTACAGGGAGTTGTGGTGAACACCGGTTTGGCGGACGACACAAGCCTCCTGTAGGAGCCGGCTTGCCGGCGATGGCGGCCGATCAGACGACGCAAGCCTCCAGGGCCCCATCGCTGGCAAGCCAGCTCCTACAGGGAGTTGTGGTGAACACCGGTTTGGCGGACGACACAAGCCTCCTGTAGGAGCCGGCTTGCCGGCGATGGCGGCCGGTCGGGCGATGCAGGACTCAAGGGCCTCATCGCTGGCAAGCCCTACAGGGATTCCAGGCAGCCCGCCAGGTCATTGCCGAGCTTCTCCAGCACCTGTTCATAACCATGAGCCGCCGCGGGGGTGTAGCCGCCCAGGGCATCCAGTTCCGCCAGTTTCACCGGCAGGCCGGACACCAGTGTCTCGGCCAGGCGTGGGCGCAACGGCGGCTCGCTGAACACACAGGTCTTGCCGACTTCCTGCAGGCGCGTGCGCATTGCCGCGACATGCTGGGCGCCCGGCTGCACTTCGGCGGCCACGCTGAACACGCCGGTGTGCTTGAGCCCGTAGGCATCTTCGAAGTAATCGAAAGCCTCGTGGAAAACGAAGTACGGCTTGTTGGCAACGCCGGCCAGGCGCGCTTTCAGGCGGGCATCCAGTGCATCCAGGCGACCGTCGAAAGCCTCGACATTGTGCTGGTAGCGCTGGGCGTTGGCCGGATCGGCCTTGCTCAGGTCGGCGGCCATGCGCGCGGCGATCACCCGGGCATTGACCGTCGACAGCCACAGGTGCGCATCCAGCGAGCCCGGACGGTGGTCGTGATCGTGCTCATCGGCGTCTTCGGCATGGGAATGGCTGTCTTCGGCGAAGCGGCGCAACTTCATGCCCGGCAGGTCCTGCACCGCCACGGTCGGCAGGCTGCGGCCCTTGAGTACCCGTGGCAGGAAGCTTTCCATGTCCGGACCGATCCAGTAGAGCAGATCCACCGACTGCACCTTGCGCACATCGGAAGGCCGCAGCGCATAGTTGTGCGGCGAAGCCCCCGGCGGCAGCAGCACCTCGGGCGTGTCCACACCGTCCTGCACCGCGGCGGCGATCAGTTGCAGGGGCTTGATGCTGGTCAGGACGTTGACCTGGGCCTGGACAGGGCCGATCACGAACAAACCGGCGCTTAAAGCGACAAAAAAGGTAAAAAGACGGGACACGATGGGCACTCAAGGCGGCAGGAACAGGTAACATAATAACGTCTCTCACAACAATCGTCGCCGCTCACATGCCTAAAACACCCCTTGCCAGTCGTCCCCACGATCACTCTCACTGCGTGCACAGCGCGCTGTCCGAGGCCGATGCCCTGTGCGCGCGGCAAGGCCTGCGCCTGACCGCCCTGCGGCGGCGGGTGCTGGAACTGGTGTGGCAGAGCCACAAGCCGCTGGGCGCCTACGACATCCTCGCCGTGCTCAGCGAGCAGGACGGCCGCCGCGCCGCGCCGCCGACGGTCTATCGGGCGCTGGACTTCCTGCTGGACAACGGCCTGGTCCACCGCATCGCCTCGCTCAACGCCTTTGTCGGCTGCAACAACCCGGAACACGCCCACCAGGGTCAGTTCCTGATCTGTCGCAGCTGCCACGCGGCCATCGAGCTCGAACAGAAGGCCATCAGCGACGCGATTGTCCAGGGCGCCAAGGATGTCGGCTTCGTCGTCGAGGCGCAGACCGTCGAAGTGGTCGGGCTCTGCTCGGGTTGCCAGGGGGCCTGATGAGCACTGCGCTGATTCGCCTTGAGCAGGTGGGCGTGACCTTTGCCGGGCAGAACGTGCTCGACAACATTCACCTGAGCGTCGAGCCCCGGCAGATCGTCACCCTGATCGGCCCCAACGGCGCGGGCAAGACCACCCTGGTACGCGCCGTGCTCGGCCTGCTCAAGCCGGAGCGTGGCAGTGTCTGGCGCAAGCCGAAGCTGCGGGTCGGCTACATGCCGCAGAAGCTGCACGTCGACCCGACCCTGCCGCTGTCGGTGCTGCGCTTCCTGCGCCTGGTACCGGGTGTCGATCGCGCCCGGGCGATGGCGGCCCTGGGCGAAGTCGGTGCCGAACAGGTGATCGACAGCCCGGTGCAAAGCATCTCCGGCGGAGAAATGCAGCGCGTGCTGCTGGCCCGGGCGCTGTTGCGCGAACCCGAGCTGCTGGTGCTCGACGAGCCGGTGCAGGGCGTCGACGTCGCCGGCCAGGCCGAGCTCTACAGTCTGATCACCCGGTTGCGCGACCGCCACGGCTGCGGCGTGCTGATGGTTTCCCACGACCTGCACCTGGTGATGAGCACCACCGACCAGGTGGTCTGCCTCAACCGCCATGTCTGCTGCTCCGGGCACCCCGAGCAGGTCAGCGGCGACCCGGCCTTCGTCGAGTTGTTCGGCAAGAACGCGCAGAGCCTGGCGATCTATCACCACCATCACGACCACGCCCATGACCTGCATGGCGCGGTGGTCAGCGAAGAGGCCCCGGCGGCCCACGCCCACGTTCACGGAGATAGCTGCAAGCATGGCTGATTTTCTGCTCTACGCCCTGCTCGCAGGCTTGGCCCTGGCGCTGGTGGCGGGCCCGCTGGGCTCGTTCGTGGTCTGGCGGCGCATGGCCTACTTCGGCGACACCCTGTCCCACGCCGCCCTGCTCGGCGTGGCCCTGGGCTTTCTGCTGGATGTCAGCCCGACCCTCGCCGTGACCGTCGGCTGCCTGCTGCTGGCGGTGCTGCTGGTGACCCTGCAACAGCGCCAGCCGCTGGCGTCCGACACGCTGCTGGGGATTCTCGCCCCGAGCACGCTGTCCCTCGGACTGGTGGTCCTGAGCTTCATGCACGAAGTGCGCATCGACCTGATGGCCTACCTGTTCGGCGACCTGCTGGCGATCAGCAGCACCGACCTGGCCTGGATCCTCGGCGGTAGCGCGGCGGTGCTGGTGTTGCTGGTCAGCCTCTGGCGGCCGCTGCTGGCGATCACCGTGCACGAAGAACTGGCAACGGTCGAAGGCCTGCCGGTGGCGACCCTGCGCATGGCGCTGATGCTGCTGATCGCCGTGGTGATCGCGGTGGCGATGAAGATCGTCGGCGTGCTGTTGATCACCTCGCTGCTGATCATTCCGGCGGCGGCGGCCCAGCGTCATGCCCGTTCGCCGGAACAGATGGCCCTCGGCGCCAGCGTCCTGGGGATGCTCGCGGTGTGCGGCGGGCTGGCGCTTTCCTGGTTCAAGGACACCCCCGCCGGCCCGTCGATCGTGGTCACCGCCGCCGGGTTGTTTCTGCTGAGTTTTGTCCTGCCACGCAGAGGGGTGTAGACTTGCTCGTTTTTTGCGCAATTAGAGAGTCGCAGGAATGAAGCTGTCCGCCTCCCGTTATCTGCTCCTTGTCGCATTTTCCCTGCTGTTGGGTGCCTGCCAAAGCACCCCGCCGGCCGATACCGCAGTGCCCGATGCCCGGGCCACGGCGATTGCCGCGCTGGAGCAGAGCATCAACAGCAACGAACTGGCCACCGCCGAAGATCAACTGGCCGCCTTGCAGGCACAGTCCGCGGACGACCCGCAGCTCGTGCCCTACCAGCGGCAACTGGCCGAAGCCTATCTGCAACGCAGCCAGATCGTGCTGCAGAAGGGTGACGTCAACGCCGCGGCCACCGCCCTGAGTCGTGCCCGGGCCCTGATGCCCAAGGCCCCGGCCCTGACCGGTGGCGTCAACGGTGCCATTGCCCAGGCCCGCAAGGTCGAGCTGGACAAGGCCGAAGCCGCCCTCAAGGCCGCCGAAGCCAAGCCGGCTGCCCGACTGATCGATCCCAGCGCCGAAAGCAGCACCATCGCCCTGAACATCCAGGACATCGCACAACTGCGCAAACAGATGGATGCGCTGGCGGCGGACGTGGTGAATTACCAGTGCACGGTCACCTTCCAGGTCCCGCGCACCCTGGATTATCCATGGCTGGCGACCTTGCTGGAGAAACGGGTGAAGAAACTCGACCCGGCCTTTGCCCTGCAGATGGACAAGCAGATCGACCGGCAGGTGCAGGCCCAGGTGGTCTTGACTCCGCGCAAGCCGTAGCACCGCCATCGCCAGCAAGCCGGCTCCCACAGAGGATGATGATCGCCCGTGACGCTGTGGGAGCGGGCTTGCCCGCGAAGCTTGATCGTTCCCACGCTCCAGCGTGGGAATGCAGCCGGTGACGCTCTGCGTCACAAGAGCGGACGCGGAGCGTCCATGGCGGCGTTACCACGCGGAGCGTGGGAACGATCATGTGGGAGCTGGGCGGCATTCCGACGAAGAGGCCCCTGAGCCCCGCACCGCCGCGCTCAAGCCGGCACCGCCTTGGCCCTTTCCTCCCGCTCCCAGACCCGATGCTGGGCCAGCGCCGCCACAAAGACCTTCAGCGCCTTGGCATCGCTACCGACGATCAACCCCGCATCCGCCTGCAAATGCAGCACCTCCAGCAACTGTTTCGCCTCACCGTGCAGGACAATCGCCTTCAGGTGCTTGTACGCCTCCAGCACGTAGTGCAAGGCCACGCCGTTGCCGGCGAGCGCCTTGACCGAGGCCTCGCCACCCGGCACGTAGACCCCATCGAAGGCCACTGACGGCAAGCCCTCCATCGAACCGTCCACCGCCAGGCTCTTGCCATCGGCCGTGGTCACCGGGGCCGAGGTCGGCCCGAGCAGCCGGGCATGGGCGCCCTCTGCCGCGAGCAGCTTCTTCAGCGCTACGATCGCCGCACCATCGACGCCGTTGGCCGCCAGGATCGCCACTTTGCGCGTCTTGATGTTCCCCGGCAGCAGGTTCGCCTGGCTCAGCGCCGGCGACCGCGCCAGATCCGTCTTGCGCGGCGCCACGCTGGCGGTTTTCGGCGCCGGCAAACCGAGGTTGGCGGCGACGCGCCCGGCCAGTTCCAGGTCGATATTGGCCAGGATCTCGTTGACCTGACGAGCACGGATGGTTTCCCGCTCGACCTTGCCCAGCTCGAAGCTGTAGGCGGCAATGATGTGTTCCTTCTCATGGCGGCTCATGCTGTTGAAGAACAGCCGCGCCTGGGAGAAGTGATCGCCGAAGGACTCGCTGCGCTGGCGGATCCTGGTCGCGTCGATACGCTCGGGATAACTCTCGAAACCGCCCTCGCGGGCAGCGGGCGGGGTTTCCTTCGGCCAGCCGCCATCGATCGAATTGGGCTCATAGGCAGCCCGCCCCTTGTCGATCACCGTGCGGTGCTGGGCATCGCGCTGGCTGCTGTGGAAAGGCGCCACGGGCCGGTTGATCGGGATCTCATGGAAGTTCGGCCCGCCCAAGCGGCTGATCTGCGTATCGGTATAGGAAAACAGCCGGCCTTGCAGCAGCGGGTCGTTGGAAAAGTCGATCCCCGGCACGATGTGCCCGGGACAGAACGCGACCTGCTCGGTCTCGGCGAAGAAACTGTCCGGATTGCGGTTGAGCACCATCTTGCCCAGCGGTGTGATGGGCACCAGTTCCTCGGGGACCAGCTTGGTCGGGTCGAGGATATCGAAGTCGAACCTGTGCTCGTCCTCCTCGGCAATGATCTGCACACCGAACTCCCACTCGGGGTAGTCGCCGCTCTCGATCGACTCCCAGAGGTCGCGGCGGTGGAAATCGGTGTCCTTGCCCGCCAGCTTCTGCGCTTCGTCCCACACCAGCGAACAAGTGCCGACCGTGGGGCGCCAGTGAAACTTGACGAAATTCGAACGGCCCTCGGCATTGATCAGGCGGAAAGTGTGTACGCCAAAACCCTGCATGGCCCGCAGGCTCTTCGGAATCGCCCGGTCGGACATGACCCAGATCACCATGTGCGCCGACTCCGGCACCAGCGAGACGAAATCCCAGAAAGTGTCGTGGGCCGAGCCGCCCGTGGGCATTTCGTTGTGGGGTTCGGGTTTCACCGCGTGGACGAAGTCGGGAAACTTGATCGCATCCTGGATGAAGAACACCGGCATATTGTTGCCGACCAGGTCGAAGTTGCCCTCATCGGTGAAGAATTTCACCGCAAAACCGCGCACGTCGCGCACCGTATCGCCGGAACCGCGCGGCCCCTGGACCGTGGAGAAACGCACGAAGACCGGCGTCTTGACCGCGGGGTCCTGGAGAAAGCCGGCCTTGGTCAGCGCACCATGGTTCGCGTAGCTCTGGAAGTAACCATGGGCGGCCGTACCCCGGGCATGAACGATGCGTTCCGGAATCCGCTCATGGTCAAAATGCGTGATCTTTTCACGCATGATGAAGTCTTCCAGCAGGGAGGGCCCGCGCGCGCCGGCCTTGAGGGTGTTCTGGTTATCGGCGACCTTCACCCCCTGGTTGGTGCGCAACGCCTGGCCGGTGGCGTCCGAGCGGAAGGGCTCCAGGCTGTCGAGCTTGCCGTTGCTGTTGCCGCGATCCAGGGTATCGGTTCCCGCCAGCTGGCTCTTTGCGGCCGCGCGCTGGGTTGCAGGGGTTTTCTTGGTACTCATCAGACAGACTCCTCGTTTGCAGTCGCCCGGTCATGCCGGACAATGGGGCAAGATTCGAGTTGCCTTAGGAGTGACTGTCGATGATTTGCGCCGTTCCTTTTTTCTGACCATTGATCGCGTTATTGCCAAATGACAGGTTGAATGCGAAATAAATGCTAATCGCCTCTATACGGACAGGCTAAAATGCGCGCCCGGCTAACCGCTGACCTATTTCCATTGCGCCCCACAAGGTTCGCTACGTGATCGAGTTTCATAACGTCCATAAAACCTACCGGGTCGCCGGTAAGGATATTCCCGCCCTGCATTCGACGAGCCTGCGTGTCGAGGATGGCCAGGTATTCGGCCTGATCGGTCATTCCGGCGCGGGTAAAAGTACCCTGCTGCGCCTGATCAACCGCCTGGAAGCGCCCAGCGGCGGGACGATCACGGTGGACGGCGAGGAAGTCACCGCCCTCGACGCCGGCGGCCTGCGACGCTTCCGCCAGCAGGTCGGGATGATCTTCCAGCACTTCAACCTGCTGGCCTCCAAGACCGTCGCCGACAACGTCGCGCTGCCGCTGACCCTGGCCGGTGAACTGTCCCGTCGGGAAATCGACCAGCGCGTCGCCGAGCTGCTGCAGCGCGTCGGTCTGTCCGACCATGCGAAGAAATACCCGGCCCAGCTGTCCGGCGGCCAGAAGCAGCGCGTCGGCATTGCCCGCGCCCTGGCGACCAAGCCGAAGATCCTGCTGTGCGACGAGGCCACCAGTGCCCTCGACCCACAAACCACCGCATCGGTCCTGCAACTGCTGGCCGAGATCAACCGTGAACTGAAACTGACCATCGTGCTGATCACCCATGAGATGGATGTGATCCGTCGGGTCTGCGACGTGGTCGGCGTGATGGACGCCGGCGTGATCGTCGAGCAGGGGCCGGTGGCGCAGGTGTTCCTGCACCCCAAGCACCCGACCACCCGGCGCTTCGTGCAGGAAGACGAACAGATCGACGAAGGCGAGCAGCGTGACGACTTCGCCCACGTGCCGGGCCGTATCGTGCGCCTGACTTTCCAGGGCGACGCCACCTACGCGCCGCTGCTGGGCACCATCGCCCGTGAAACCGGCGTGGACTACAGCATCCTCGCCGGCCGCATCGACCGCATCAAGGACACCCCTTATGGGCAACTGACGCTCGCCATCACCGGCGGCGACATGGACGCAGCGTTCGCCAGCTTCATCGCGGCGGACGTCCATATGGAGGTATTGCGCTGATGGATCTTTTTCTGGGCTTTTTCGCCAATATCGACTGGGCGGATATCTGGGAGGCCACCGGCGACACCATGATGATGCTCGGCGGCTCGCTGCTGTTCACCGTGCTGCTCGGCCTGCCGCTGGGCGTGCTGCTGTTCCTGTGCAGCCCGCGCCAGTTGCTGGAGCACAAGGCGACCTATGGGGCGCTGGCCTTCGTGGTCAACGTGGTGCGTTCGCTGCCGTTCATCATCCTGCTGATCGTGCTGATCCCCACCACCGTGTTCCTCACCGGCACCTCGCTGGGCGTGGCCGGCGCCATCCCGCCATTGGTGATCGGTGCCGCGCCGTTCTTCGCTCGTTTGGTGGAAACCGCGCTGCGGGAAGTCGATCGCGGCATTATCGAAGCCACCCAGGCCATGGGGGCGACCACCCGCCAGATCGTCTTCAATGCCCTGTTGCCGGAAGCCCGCCCGGGCATCCTGGCGGCGATCACCGTGACCACCATCACCCTGGTGGGCTATACCGCCATGGCCGGCGTGGTCGGTGCCGGCGGCCTCGGCGACCTGGCGATCCGCTATGGTTATCAGCGTTTCCAGAACGATGTCATGCTGGTGACCGTGGTCATGCTGGTGGTCCTGGTGCAGGTACTGCAGACCATCGGTGACAAGCTGGTGGCACGCTTCTCCCGGAAATAACTGCTGCAAAACAACACGCTTTCGCAACCGAGAATCAGCTGGCTTCGAGCCGGCAGGTGCCCGCTCCGGGCACCTCACATGGAGTCGTAAGATGAAAAAACTGCTTGCTGCCTTTGCCGCCGTCGCGGCGTTCTCCGCCCATGCCGCCGAGACCCTGACCGTTGCCGCCACCCCGGTGCCCCACGCGGAAATCCTTGAATTCATCAAGCCGACGCTGGCCAAGGAAGGCGTGGACCTGAAGGTCAAGGTTTTCACCGATTACGTGCAGCCGAACGTGCAAGTGGCCGAGAAGCGCCTGGATGCCAACTTCTTCCAGCACCAGCCGTACCTCGATGAATTCAACAAGGCCAAGGGCACCCACCTGATCAGTCTTGCCCCTGTGCACGTGGAGCCGCTGGGCGCCTACTCCAGCAAGTACAAGAAACTCGCGGACCTGCCGGGCGGCGCCAACGTGGTGATCCCGAACGACGCCACCAACGGCGGTCGTGCGCTATTGCTGCTGCAGAAAGCCGGTCTGATCAAGTTGAAGGAACCCACCAATATCCTGTCGACGCCGAAAGACATCGTCGAAAACAGCAAGGACCTGAAGATCCGCGAACTGGAAGCCGCGACCCTGCCGCGCGTGCTGACTCAGGTCGACCTGGCGCTGATCAACACCAACTACGCCCTGGAGGCCAAGCTCGATCCGTCCAAGGACGCTCTGTTCATCGAGGGTTCGGACTCGCCGTACGTGAATATCCTGGTGGGTCGCGAGGACGACAAGGATTCGGACGCCATGAAGAAACTGGTCGCGGCGCTGCACAGTCCTGAAGTAAAAGCCTTCATCCTCGAGAAGTACAAGGGTGCGATCGTTCCGGCGTTCTAAACAACGCACGGATACCCGGCCGAACACAACACCCTGTAGGAGCCGGCTTGCCGGCGATGAGGCCCGTGAGGACGCCATGATCGTTCTCACGCGCAGCAAAGAATGCAGTCCGTGACGCTCTGCGTCACAACAGCGGACGCGGAGCGTCCTGAGAGGCGTTACCACGCGGAGCGTGGGAACGATCAGCGTCACTCAGGCACTCCAGCAGGCAATCCAGTGCCGGCTGGCGCTGGGCGCGGCGCAATACCGCGATCAGCTGGCGTTCGAAGGTCAGCTCACCCAGCTCGATCACCCGCAACTGATCCGCCCGCTGCTGCCATAGCCCGGCCCTGGGCACCAGCGACACTCCCAGCCCGCACTCCACCATCCGCGCAATCGCCTCGATCTCGTCCAGTTCCAGCACATCGCGCACCTGGATCCGCTGTTCCCGCAGAAACTGACTGACCAGCCGACCACCGAACGAACCCCGGTCATAACGTACGAACGGCTGCTCGGCGAGCAGTTGCAGCGGGTCGTCGCCCGGCAGTTGCAACGGCGCGATCAGCACAAAGGCTTCGCTGGCCAGCGGGATCGCCAGCAATTCCTTGGGCAACTCGAAGGGCGGCTTGATCAGCAGTGCCAGGTCCAGTTCCCCGGCGTCGACCTGGCTCAACAGATTGAGGGAAACCCCGGGCACCAGCTTCAGGTCGACCCGTGGCGCCGCCCGCCGGAACCTCGGCAAGGCCTGGGGCAGCAGGCCGGTCTGGACCGTGGCGATGGCACCGATGCGCAGCTCGCCCTGCCATTCCGCCGCGGCGGTGGGCAAGGCCATCGCGCCATACAGCGCAAGGATCTGCTCGGCCAGCGGCAGGGCATGGCGTCCGGCGGCATTCAGCACCGCCGCGCGGCCACTGCGGTCGAACAGGCGTACGCCCAGGTGCTGCTCCAGCACCCGCATCTGTGCGCTGACCGCCGACTGGGTCAAGCCGAGCTGCTGCCCGGCCGCGACAAAGGTGCCTTCCCGGGACACGCGGATAAAGGTCTTGAGTTCACGCAGCATCAGACTCACTCAACAGAATAATTGTCTCTCGACGGCAAGAATATGCGCTTTTCAGCAAAATAATCATCGCTAGACTGAAAGCTCATTTCCTGTCTCCGGTATCCGCCATGGCGCTCTCTCCCTTTCATCTGGCAATCCCCGTCCATGACCTGGCTGCGGCCCGGCATTTCTACGGCGATGTATTCGGCTGTCCGGAAGGACGCAGCAGCGACCATTGGGTGGACTTCGATTTCTTCGGCCACCAGTTGGTGATCCACCACCAGGCCAGGAGTGCTGCCCAGGAACAGGCACTGAGCAACCCGGTAGACGGCCACGACGTGCCGGTGCCGCATTTCGGCGTGGTGCTGGAGTGGGACGCGTGGGAAGCCCTGGCCGAACGGCTGAAGGCCCGGGACACACGGTTCGTGATCGAACCCTATGTGCGTTTCAAGGGGCAGGTGGGCGAGCAGGCGACCATGTTCCTGTTCGACCCGTGCGGCAATGCGCTGGAATTCAAGGCGTTCAAGGATATCGGGCAGATGTTCGCCAAGTGATCAGCCGAGGCCTTTAGGGCCCTTTCGCGGGCAAGCCCGCTCCTACAATGTTCGGGTTGTCCTGGATATTGCGGGCGCCTGAAGCCTCTGTGGGAGGGGGCTTGTCGGATCGCCGCACCGCCGCGAAGCTTTTGAAGCGGACGCAGAGCGTCCAAAGAGGCATTCCCACGCAGAGCGTGGGAACGATCGAGCATGCGGAGCGTGGGAACGATCGAACAGCTACTGGCGCTTGAGCAGCTCCGGCAACTGCGCCACCAGTTTCTGGTTGTTCAACGGCGCACGGATAAAGCCGCGCTGGCTGCCATCGGGCCCGACAATCGCCAGGTTGCCGCTGTGATCCACGGTGTAGTTCGGCTTGCTGGTATCCGCCGGGATAAACGGGATGCTCACCGCGTTCGCCAGCTTCTGCAGGTCCTCGATGGACGACGCCGTCAGCCCCTTGAACTCGGGGTCGAAGTAACCCAGGTACTGCTTGAGCTGCTTGGGATTGTCCCGGTTGGGGTCGACGCTGACCAGGACGATCTGCAGCTTGCCGACGATGTCCTTGGGCAGTTCGCTCTTGATCTGGCGCAACTGGGCGAGGGTGGTCGGGCAGATGTCCGGGCAGAAGGTGTAGCCGAAGAACAGCATCGTCCACTTGTCCTTCAACTGGTTGACCTGCACCGGCTGGCCGTCCTGGTCGGTCATCTTCACATCCGGCAGCGAACGGCTTTGCGGCAGCAGGATAATCCCCGCATCGATCATCGCCGTGGGATCGCCCTGGCCCTTGCCACTCAGGACCTTGTTGACCGTCAGCCCCAGGACCAGGGCCACCAGCGCGACGAGAATAAAGACGGTTTTCTGGGTTCGAGTCATAGATTCAACAATAGGTAGTGATCGACGAGCAGCGCGATAAACAGCAGGAACAAGTAGTAGATAGAGTACTTGAAGGTGTTGATCGCCGCATGCGGCTGGATGCCACGGTACAGCACCCACGCCCATTGCAGGAAGCGCGCGCCGAGGCCCAGGGCGCAGAGCAGGTAGAGCACGCCGCTCATGTGGATCACGAACGGCAGCAGGCTGACCGCCAACAGGGCAAAGGTGTACAGCAGGATATGCACCTTGGTGTATTGCTCGCCGTGGGTCACCGGCAGCATCGGGATATCGGCCTTGGCGTATTCCTCCTTGCGATGGATCGCCAGGGCCCAGAAATGCGGCGGGGTCCAGGCGAAGATGATCAGCACCAGCAACAGCGGCTCGGCGCTCACATGCCCGGTGGCCGCGACCCAGCCCAGCAACGGCGGTGCCGCCCCGGCCAGGCCGCCGATCACGATGTTCTGCGGCGTGGCGCGCTTGAGGAAACCGGTGTAGATCACCGCGTAGCCGAGCAGCGAGGCCAGGGTCAGCCAGGCCGTCAGCGGATTGGTGAACGCCAGCAGCACGGCCTGCCCGAGCACCGCCAGCAGCAGGGCGAAGGTCAGCGCCGCCAGCGGCGATACCCGTCCTTCGGCAAGCGGCCGCTTGTGGGTCCGCGCCATGACCGCGTCGATGCGCCGGTCCACCACATGGTTGACCACCGCCGCGCCGCCCGCGCACAGGCCGATGCCCAGGTTGCCGAACACCAGCACTGTCCAGGGTACGCCGGCACGGGTCGCGAGAAACATGCCGACCAGCGAGGTGATCAGCATCAACACCACCACCTTGGGCTTGGTCAGCTCCAGGTAGTCGCGCCAGATCGCCTGGCGGTGACGCTCACTGACTACAGTCGCCATGGCATTTCTCCTTTTATTGTTATCGGACCGTGGGCGGGTTTGCGCGGGCTGAGCCGCCAGCGTACGGGCGCCTGTTGCCGGACCCGGACCAGGGCGGTCCGCGCGTGGTAGTTGATCAGCACCAGGGTCAGCAGCAGGGCGGCGCCGCCAGCGTTGTGGGCCACGGCCACCGGCAGTGGCAAATGGAAGTAGACGTTGCTCAGGCCCAGGCTGATCTGCGCCGCCAGGGCGATCAGCAGCAGCCCGGCCAGCCGGGTCATGCCCACCACCCGCAATTGCCAGGCCAGCCCGAGCAGCACCAGGGTCACCAGCAGGGCGCCGACACGATGAGTCAGGTGAATCGCCGTGCGGGCATCGCTGTCCAACTGGCCGCCAAGGTAATTCGGGCCGATATGCTGGGTCAGGTGGAAGCCGTTGGCGAAGTCCGCCTGCGGCCACCATTGGCCGTGGCAGGTCGGCAGGTCGATGCAGGCCACGGCGGCATAGTTGGAACTGACCCAACCGCCCAGGGCGATCTGCAGGATCACCAGCAGCAACCCGGCCGTCGCCCAGCGCTGCAACCGGCGCGGCACGGCCAGGGCCGGCAGTACGCCGGACAGGCGCAGGGTCAGCAGGAACAACAGGCTCAAGGTGGCAAAGCCGCCCAGCAGATGCCCGGTCACCACCTGCGGCCAGAGCTTGAGAGTAACCGTCCACATGCCGAACGCGGCCTGGGCGAACACCACCGCGAGGAGGAACAGCGGCAACTTCAGCGGCTGCCCCTCGCGCCGCCGCTCCATCCAGGAGCGGGCCGCCAGCACGACGATCAGCAGCCCGAGGGTCCCGGCGAAATAGCGGTGGATCATCTCGTTCCAGCCCTTGTGGGCCTCGACCGGCGTATCGGGGAAGTGCAGCTCGGCATGGGCCAGCTGGGCCTCGCTCTTGGGCACGCTGATAAAGCCGTAGCAGCCCGGCCAGTCCGGACAGCCGAGGCCGGCATGGGTCAGGCGGGTATAGGCGCCGAGCAGCACGACGATCAGTGCCAGCAGGGTGGCGAACAAGGCGAGGCGAAATCCAGGTTTGGCCATGACGATGCCCTTATCCGATATTCGACAGTTTCAGCAACTGGCGCAGGTCGTTGAGCAAGTCCTTGCCCTTGACCCGGGCGTCGTAGCGCAGCACCAGGTTGCCGTGGGGATCGATGATCCACAGCTGCGGCGCGCCATTGCCACGGGCTTCCCGGGTGTAGGCGGGAAGGTCGAGCGGGTAGCGTTGCAGTTGCGGGTATTCGCGTTGCAGCTTGGCGGCATAGTCGCTGTCCAGCGGTTGCGCGGTCGCCAGGGCGTGGCTGGCGCGGGAAGCGTCACGGCCCAGGCCGATCTGGATCTGCCGCGCCAGGTAGACCAGTTGCTGGCAATCCACCGAGCACTCCTGGGGCGCCGTCACCAGCATCTGCCAGCGTTGCTCGTCGGCCTGCACGCCGAGGTCGGCACGGCCCTGGCCATTGCCGATCAGCTCGCCGTGATAACTGCGGCTCTCCGGTACCCAGAACTGCAGCTTGTACATGCCGGTGGCCAGGATCATCGGGCCGATGACCATCAGCACGATCAGGATCAACTGCCAGCGCCCGCGGGCGCGTCCCCCCGGCTGCCGGGCTTCAGCTGTGTTGAGTCGATTCATGGCCGCTCCCATGGTGTTTCTCCCTTGCGTTATGCCATCCGAGGTAGAGGTAAAGGCCGAACAGCGCCAGGGCCATGGCGAACCACTGCACGGCATAGGCGAGGTGTTTCTCCGGGCCCATGCCTTCGGCCACCACCGGCCAGCCGGTTTCATAAGCACCGGGCCCGGGCTCCTGGCGCAGCTCGTAGGCGAAGCCTTCACGACCCAGTTCCGTCCACAGCTTGCCGGGCTCGATCGTCGTCACCACGCGCGGCCAGGGTGCGTTCAGCGGGTCGGCATGGAGCTGGAAGGTGGCGCCCGGGGCGACATAGACCCAGGCGTCGATATTCAACGGTTGCCCGGGCGTCGCGAAGACCGGCGGCGTGCGCCGTTCCGGCCAGGGCAGCCAGCCACGGTTGACCAGCAACCAGAGCCCGCTGGCCTGGTCGTGGAAGGGTTGGATCAGCTCGACGCCGACCTGGCCATTGCGCACGCGGTTGTCCAGCAGGTAGCTGTGTTCGGCATCGAACTGGCCGCGCAGTTGCACACGGCGAAAAGCCGGATCGGCGCTGCCCTTCAACTGCTCGCCACTCAGCGGCTCGGCCGTGCGGCGCTGGGCATAACTCTCCAGCAGCACGCGCTTCTGCTCGCCCCGGCCCAACTGCCAGAAACCCAGCAGCACCAGCAGCGGCAGCAACACCAGCACCACCAGGGTCGGTGCCACGCCGGGACGAAAGCGCCTCACGACGGCACCTGATGGGCAGGAATTGGACTCGCTATACTCAAGTACACGCGCATCTCCCCCGGAGTCTCACCATGCTCAAAGCGGCGATTGTCCTGATGCTGATAGCCACGGTTGTCAGCCTGTTCAGCGGCCTGTTTTTCCTGGTCAAGGACCACGGACCGTCGCATCGCCTGCTCACCGCGCTGACGGTTCGCGTCAGTCTGGCCGTGGTCACCCTCGCGTTGATCACCTGGGGTTTCTACAGCGGCCAGCTGGTTCCTGGCGGCGCCGGCTAGGCCGGCGCCTGGTTCACAGCACGTAGACGAAGACGAACAGGCCGATCCAGACCACATCGACGAAGTGCCAGTACCAGCTCGCCGCCTCGAAACCGAACTGATGCTCGGCGTTGAAGTGCCCGCGCATGACCCGCACCAGCATCACGAACAGGATCAGCGTGCCGATGGTCACGTGGGCCCCGTGGAACCCGGTGAGCATGAAGAACGTCGCGCCGTAGATGCCCGAGCCAAGGGTCAGGCCCAGCTCGTGGTAGGCGTGCATGTATTCCTCGGCCTGTAGCGCGAGGAACCCCAGCCCCAGCAGCACGGTCAGCGCCAGCCAGATCTTCAGCGCCCCGCGATGGCCTTTCTTCAGGGCATGGTGGGCGATGGTCACCGTCACGCTGGAACTGACCAGCAGGATCGTGTTGATCAGCGGCAGGCCCCACGGGCTGATGGTGCCCTTGGGCGGCGGGAAGAGTTTCGGGTCCGGGTTGTGCAGCAGCGGCCAGACGTTCTGGAAGTCCGGCCAGAGCATATGCGCCAGGCCCTTGGCACCGTCTTCACCGGCCAGCCACGGCACCGACATGTGCCGCACATAGAACAGCGCGCCGAAGAAGGCGATGAAGAACATCACCTCGGAAAAGATGAACCAGCTCATGCCCCAGCGGAACGAGCGATCCATCTGGGCGCTGTAGAGACCGGCGCGGCTTTCCTTGATAACCGTGCCGAACCAGCCGAACAACATGTAGGCCAGCAGCAGGCCGCCGACAAAGAAGATCAGCGGGCCATGGGATTCCGGGCGCGCCGCCTTCAGGTCGTTGAACCAGGTGCCCAGGCCGTAGACGGTGGTCAGCATGCCCAGCGTGGCAATGATCGGCCATTTGCTCTGGGCGGGAACGTAGTAATGCTCGTGGGTTGGAGTTGCCATTTTATTATTCTCCTTATCGGGCACGCTGGATGGCCTACCCGCCCGAGTGGGCCACGGGTGGGTTGCGGGCAGTGATATCGAACAGCGTGTAGGCCAGCGTCAGGTGCTTCACGTCCTTGGGCATGTCACGGTCAACGATGAAACGTACCGGCATCTCGATCCGCTGCCCGGGTTGCAGCGTCTGCTGGGTAAAGCAGAAGCACTCGGTCTTGTGGAAGTACATCGCCGCATTGCCGGGTGAAATGCTCGGGATCGCCTGGGCCTTCATCACATGGTCGGTCGGGTTATAGGCGACGAAGATCATTTCGTTGACCGCACCGGGATTGACGCTGATCTGGTCGGCCTTGGGATAGAACTCCCAGACCATGTCCACGGCGTTGGTCGACAGGAACTGCACCCCGACCCGGCGTGACGCATCCACCACCTGCTCGCCCTCGTACTGGCCGGCGGTCTTGCCGTTGATGCCGAAGGCCTTGCACATCACGTCGTAGATCGGCACCAGGGCGAAGCCGAAGGCGAACATCGCCACCACCACCAGCAGCAGGCGCGTGACCAGGCGCTTGAGTGCGATCGAGTCGCTCATCGGACAGCCCTCCGTGTCATTTCACTTCCGGTGGCGTGGTGAAGGTGTGATACGGCGCCGGCGACGGGATACTCCACTCCAGGCCTTCGGCCCCGTCCCATGGCTTGGCCGGGGCCACCGGACCGCCACGGATGCACTTGATCACGATGAACAGGAACAGCAACTGGGTGGTGCCGAACATGAAGCCGCCAATCGACGAGACCATGTTGAAATCGGCGAACTGCAGGTTGTAGTCCGGAATCCGCCGCGGCATGCCCGCCAGCCCCACGAAGTGCATCGGGAAGAAAGTCAGGTTCATGCCGACGAACGACAGCCAGAAATGCAGCTTGCCCAGGGTTTCGTCGTACATGTGGCCGGTCCATTTCGGCAGCCAGTAGTAGGTCGAGGCAAAGATCCCGAAGATCGCCCCCGGCACCAGCACGTAGTGGAAGTGCGCCACTACGAAGTAGGTGTCCTGGTACTGGAAGTCCGCCGGGGCGATCGCCAGCATCAGGCCGGAGAAACCACCGATGGAAAACAGGATGACGAACGCCACGGCGAACAGCATCGGCGTCTCGAAGGTCAGCGAGCCTTGCCACATGGTGCTGACCCAGTTGAACACCTTGACCCCGGTCGGCACCGCGATCAGCAGCGTGGCGTACATGAAAAACAGCTCGCCCACCAGCGGAATGCCGACCACGAACATGTGGTGCGCCCAGACGATGAACGACAGGAACGCGATGCTCGCCGTGGCGTAGACCATCGAGGTGTAGCCGAACAGCGGCTTGCGCGAAAAGGTCGGGATGATCGAGCTGACGGCACCGAAGGCCGGCAGGATCATGATGTACACTTCGGGGTGGCCGAAGAACCAGAACACGTGCTGGAACAGCACCGGGTCACCGCCGCCGGCGGCACTGAAGAAGCTGGTGCCGAAGTGGATATCCATCAGCATCATGGTCACGCAACCGGCCAGCACCGGCATCACCGCGATCAGCAGGAAAGCGGTGATCAGCCACGTCCAGACGAACAGCGGCATCTTCATCAGCGTCATGCCCGGGGCACGCAGGTTGAGGATGGTCGAGACCACGTTGATCGCGCCCATGATCGAACTGATGCCCATCAGGTGGATGGCAAAGATGAAGTAGGTCACGCTTTCCGGCGCGTAGGTGGTCGAGAGCGGGGCATAGAAGGTCCAGCCGAAGTTCGGCCCGCCACCGGCGGTGAACAGCGTCGACACCAGCAACAGGAAGGCCGCGGGCAACAACCAGAAACTGAAGTTGTTCATCCGTGGCAGGGCCATGTCCGGCGCCCCGATCATCAGCGGAATCATCCAGTTGGCCAGGCCGACGAAGGCCGGCATCACCGCGCCGAAAACCATCACCAGGCCGTGCATGGTGGTCATCTGGTTGAAGAACGCCGGCTGCACGATCTGCAATCCGGGCTGGAACAGCTCGGCGCGGATCACCATGGCGAACGATCCGCCGAGCAGGAACATGGCGAAGCTGAACCACAGGTACAGCGTGCCGATATCCTTGTGGTTGGTGGTCAGCACCCAGCGCATCAAGCCCTTGGCCGGGCCGTGGGCGTGGTCGCCGGCATGACCATGGTCATCGATCACAGCACTCATGTCCTGTCTCCTGCAAACGGTTGAACCGGGCGGCCGGGGCATGACCCAGGCCAGTTCAGGGAGCACGTCATTGACCTGGTCATTTGCTTTGCGCCTGTTTCAGAGCCAGCACGTCTTTCGGCGTGACCATGTCGCCCTTGTTGTTGCCCCAGGCATTACGCTCGTAGGTGACAACCGCGGCGATATCGACTTCGGAGAGCTGTTTGCCGAAGGCTGCCATGGCGGTGCCCGGCTTGCCGAAGTAGACCCGGTGCAGGTGGTCTTCCTTCGATCCGGTGGCGATCGGCGAGCCCTTGAGGGCCGGGAACATCGGCGGCAGGCCCTGGCCTTCGGCCTGGTGACAGGCGACGCAGGTGGTGTGATAGACCTTGTCGCCACGGGCCACCAGTTCGTCGAGGGTCCACTCCTTGCTGGTCAGTTCCTTGAGCTTGGCGGCTTCGGCCTTGCGTTCGCCCAGCCAGGTGTCGTAGTCGGCCTTGGACTTCACCTCGACCACGATCGGCATGAAGCCGTGATCCTTGCCGCACAACTCGGCGCACTGCCCGCGGTAGATGCCCGGCTTGTCGACCTTGGTCCAGGCCTCGTTGACGAAACCGGGAATCGCATCGCGCTTGACCGCGAAGGCCGGCACCCACCAGGAGTGGATCACATCGGCGGCGGTCACCAGGAAGCGCACCTTGACGCCCGCCGGCAAGACCAGCGGCTGGTCGACTTCGAGCAGGTAGTGCTCGCCCTTGACGGCCTGGTTGTGGATCTGTTCGGCGGGGGTGGCGAGGTTGCTGAAGAACTCGACGTCCTGGCCCAGGTACTTGTAATGCCACTTCCACTGATAGCCGGTGACCTGGATGTCCACATCCGATTCACTGGCGTCGTACATCTTGATCAGCGTGGCGGTCGCCGGGATCGCCATGGCCACCAGGATCAGGAAAGGCACGATGGTCCAGAGGATTTCCACCGTGGTGCTTTCGTGAAACTTGGCGGCGACCTGCCCGGTGGAACGGCGGTGAAGAATCATCGACCAGAACATCGCGCCAAAGACGATCACGCCGATGACCACACAGATCCAGAAGATGGTCATGTGCAGATCGAAGACCGCGTGGCTTACCTCGGTTGCCCCTTGGGTCATATTCGTGGTCCAGGCGGCTTGTGCCTGGCTGAATATCGACCACAACAGGAGGCCCATCCAGACCCGTGGATGTCGCATCATTGCGGGTTCCCCTTATCGTTCTTGTTATCCCGCCGGCTTTCACCTGGGGCAAAGGGAAATGGTCGGACTACGCAAGCGGACCATTCGGTCTTGCCGGAACATGCAGCCGGGCGTCATCAGCTAACTCCATACAAAACCGAGTATAGACAGCGACTGGGACCACGCAACGCGATAGGGAAAATGAACCGGTGATTACGCCAGAGGCCACGGACGGCGTGGGATGGAAAGAAATGATGGCAATCCGATATAACGCAGACATATAACCATGAAATAATTATGACAAATACGTCTTAGCAACTTTTATAACCCAGCTACCTTATGTTCTCCCTTTTCCCTTTGTTTTCCATCCTGGAGCCTTCATGAACACCGCCGCATTGCGCGAGCAGATACAACGTGCACATCAACACGAGGCCGCTACCGGTCAATTGACGCGCCAACTGGAAGTACAGTTGCCGCACCTTCATCCCGCCATTCAATTACCGGAAGTCGATGCCCAAGGAGTCATGACCCGGTTTGTCACCGCTTATATCGATCTGGTCCCGGACCTGCTGGATGCCGCCAATGAAGTGGCCCGTGAAGCGGGCATCGAGTCGCAGATCAAGCCGGTGCTGAAAATCGCCGAGCAGTTTTTCCTGCAGCCGCCGACGATCCTCGATGGCCATGTCGGTCTCGACAGCCTGCTGGACGAGGCCTACCTGGCGCATCGCCTGGTGGAAGAGGTCAACGATCTCTATATCGTGCATTTCGGCCAGTCGCTGATCCCGTTGAACACCACCGTGGCCAACCTGATCGCCCACCAGTTGATCGGCGAAGACTTCGCCAACCAACTGGATGAGGCGGTGCACCACGCGGTCGATGAAATGCTCGACGAAGAAAGCTTTGCCCTGGAATCGGTGGAAGCCTACCGCGACCGCCTCAACGACCCGGACACCGAAGCCGCGTGGAAACGCTGGCCATGCCTGTCCCGCCAACTGGGCGTAGAACTGGAACTGGAACAGCCAGCCGCCTGATCTTGCCGCTGCGCACTAAGCCGTCGACCCGACACCGGTCGTAGTGCGCAGGCGACCTTCCAGACGCCGTTTCAAGCCACGGGATTCGATCACCAGCCGCGAGCCCTTGGTCGCGTTGGCGCGCCCCCACTCCTCAAGCAGCTCCAGGCAGGAATGATCGATATACGTCAGGTTGTTCAGCGGCACATGCACTGTGCTGCCTGGCGGTACCATCGCCAGTACCCGGGTCAGCGCCGGGACCTTGAGAAAGGTCGCCGCCCCCGTCAGCCGCAGTTCCTTTTCCCCTTCGCCCGGCAGATCGACCAGGCTGACTTTCAGTCGCGAGGCCTTCCAGGCCAGTTTCGCCAGAGTCAGGCCGAAGCCGACCAGCACACCGGTCAACAGGTCGGTGAAGATGATCGCCAGCGCCGTGACGGCGTAGGTCAGCATCGGCATCCGCCCGTAGCGCGACAGACCTCGATAGACCTTGAGGTCCACCAGTTTCAGCCCGGTGTAGACCAGCACGCCCGCCAGGCTCGCCACCGGGATGCTTTGCAGCACACTGGACAGCAACAGCACGAAGGCCAGCAGCCAGAGGCCGTGGAATATCGTCGACAAACGCGTCCGCGCGCCGGCCTGGACGTTGGCCGAACTGCGTACGATCACCCCGGTCATGGGCAGTGCCCCAAGCACGCCGCAGAGCATGTTGCCGATCCCTTGCGCCGACAGTTCGCGGTCGAAGTCGGAACGCTGGCCGTCGTGCATGCGATCCACCGCCGCCGCCGAGAGCAGGGTTTCGGCACTGGCGATAAAGGCCACGGCAAAGGCCGCGATCAGCAGCGCCGGATCCGCCAGGTTGAGCAGATCGGCCGGACGCAACCAGTCGATGGCCTGCGCCAGATTCTCCGGCACCTCCACCCGCTTGACCGGCAACGCCAGCAGCAGGCTCGCCAGGGTCGCCAGGCCCACGCCGAGCAGAGCGCCCGGCACGAAGCGCAGGCCATGGGGCTTGAACTTCTCCCACAGCCACATCACCAGGATCGTCAGCAAGCCCAGCAGGCCGGCCTGCCAGCCAAGGCCGCCGCCCTCTATCGGCAAGGCCCTGCCCAGTGCTGCGGGAAAGCCCAGCAGATTGTCCAGGCCTGAGGGCAGGGGCGCGCCGTCGAACATCACATGGATCTGCGAGAGCACGATCAACACACCGATCCCGGCGAGCATCCCGTACACCACCGCCGGCGCGGTGACCCGAAACCAGCAACCCAGGCGCAAACGCCCGGCGATCAATTGCAACAAACCCGCCAGCAGCAGGATCGGCCCCAACATGGCGATGCCGTGCTGGCGCACCAGTTCGAACACCAGCACCGCCAGTCCGGCGGCCGGGCCGCTGACCTGCAACGGCGAACCCGCCAGCCAGCCGACCACCAGGCCACCGACAATCCCGGTGATCAAGCCCTTGGCCGGCGGCATGCCGGAAGCAATGGCGATGCCCATGCACAACGGCAGGGCCACCAGGAACACCACCACGGAAGCCAGCAGCTCCCGCGGTAAAACAGCTTTCAGTTGTGCTGCACGCATGATGAATCTCCTGAGGATTTCTTCAGGCATGGCAAAGCCAGACCGCTCTATGGCAGTCGTGGCAGAACCCTATCGATTGAGAAAAGCTTCAGGCTTCAGAAGCGGGCCTTGGGCGTCGCGCTCGGGATTGGACGAGTGCCGTCCAGAGGCAGGAAACAGCCCCGATCCGCGTCATAGGCTTTGATTTCGCTGGTTTCGATGTTGTAGATCCAGCCGTGGATGAACAGGTGCCCGTTGGCCATGCGCGAAGCCACCGACGGATGGGTGCGCAGATGCTGCAACTGGGCGATCACGTTCTCCTCGGTCAGCACCTGCATGCTTTCGCCTTCATTGGCGCAGTCGCAGTTTTCCTGGACCATGGTTTTCGCCACTTCGGCATGGCGCAACCAGGCTTTGACCGTGGGCATCTTTTCCAGGCTTTCGGGGGTCAGCACCGCACGCATCGCACCGCAGTCCGAATGCCCGCAGACGATGATGTGCTGCACGCCCAACGCCAGCACGGCGTATTCGATGGCAGTCGAGACACCACCGTTCATCTGCCCGTAAGGCGGCACCACGTTACCGACATTGCGGGTGACGAACAGGTCGCCGGGGGAGCTTTGGGTGATCAGTTCGGGAACGATGCGCGAGTCGGCGCACGTAATGAACATCGCCCGCGGTTGCTGCGCCGTGGCGAGCTTCTTGAAGAGTTCTTGCTGCTGCGGAAAGACTTCATGATGAAAATGCAGAAAGCCATCGACGATATGCTGCAGTGCTGCATCGGCGCTTTCGGTCTCGGGGAGCACTGAAGCCGACGCAGCCAATGGCTGTTTATCCTTGTCACTCATGATTCATCCTCTTTTCTGACGGATTGAAGGGGATTTTCCTGATTTGGCTTGCTCAGAGCCAGCGTTCTTCGGGTCAGCACGCCCGATTCCTTGAACACTGCCTGTCATTTGTAGGAAACAGGCGCAATCACCATACCCTTAAAAACTTAACTCAAACTGAATCAGAGGCTCTAGAACGGGCGTTCCACATCTTCCGCAGGGGGTATCTCCGCCGTACATGGAGATGACTGGTAATCCTACACAAGTCCTACTCCAGAGCTTACGTCAGAGCAATGACATCTGTGCGCCCGGCGGGCAGAAAAGGCTGCAATCGAGGTTGAATCCTTCCCGGCGATCAAGCCCGAGGCGCTTGATCGCCTTGGCAAAACGCTGGGCCAGCAGGTCGGCGAAAGGGCCTTCACCACGCATGCGTGCACCGAAACGGCTGTCATACAATTCACCGCCACGGCTCTGGCGAATCAGGCTCAGAACGTGGGCGGCACGCTGTGGATAATGGGCCGCCAGCCACTCCTCGAACAGCGGCGCCACCTCCAGGGGCAGGCGCAGCATCATGTAGGCCGCGCTCTGGGCACCGGCGGCATGGGCCTCGGTGAGCAGGCTCTCGATCTCGCTGTCGTTGATCATCGGAATCATCGGCGAGCACAACACCCCCACCGGGATGCCCGCCTCGCGCATCACCCGGATGGCCCGCAGGCGCGCCTTGGGCGCCGCCGCCCGGGGTTCGAGGATGCGCTTGAGTTCGTCATCCAGGGTGGTCAGGCTGATCATCACCGCCACCAGCCGCTGCCGGGACAGTTCCACCAGCAGGTCCAGGTCCCGCAGGATCAGCGAGCCCTTGGTCACGATCGTCACCGGGTGCCGGTAGCGCAGCAGCACTTCCAGGGTGCGCCGGGTCAGCTGGTGCTCGCGTTCGATCGGCTGGTAAGGGTCGGTGTTGGAACCCAGGTTGATCGGCGCGCAGCGATAACCCGGCTTCGACAACTGCTGCTCCAGCACCTGTGGCGCGTTGCTCTTGGCGATCAGCCGGGTCTCGAAATCCAGCCCCGGCGACATGTCCCAATAGGCATGGCTGGGCCGTGCATAGCAGTAGATGCAGCCATGCTCGCAGCCGCGATAGGGATTGATGGAGCGATCGAAGGGCAGGTCGGGGGAGGTGTTGCGGGTGATGATGGTCTTCGCCGTCTCGATGCGCACCTCGGTACCCTGGGTCAGCGGGACTTCCTGGTACCAGCCGTCGTCCTCGGCCACCGAGCGGTTCGGCGCGAAGCGGTTGTGCGGGTTGGCCGCCGTGCCACGGCCACGGGGCGGAAGAGGGGTGGACATCGGAGAATGCTCCATTACTGTATTTATATACAGTAATGGAGTCTGACGCATCTGCCTAGCACCGTCGGGCAGGCGTCCCGCCCCGATCACGAATCTTTGACACCCGCCTCACAGGCCCTTGACCGACTGCACGCCATGCTGCGGCACATTGTCCCTCTCTCGGTCATTTTCCCATGTCGCTTCTTCGTGTCCTCTCCAGCCTCGGCCTGGCCTTGACCAGCCTGTTCCTGCTGCCCCTGGCCCAAGCCGACAGCTCGCCCGCCGAGCGTCCGGCGCAATGGGCACAGCCCGTCGGCAGCAAATACAACCTGAACGAAATGAGCCCGACGCTCTACCGCAGCGCCTTGCCGGACAAGGACGCCTTGCCGTTGCTGGAGCAATTGAAGATCGGCACGGTGATCACCTTCCTGCCGGAATCGGATGCCAGCTGGCTCTTCGCACCGGGCATCAAACAGGTGCAACTGCCGTACCGGACCAACCATGTCGACGATGCCGACGTGCTGGCCGCATTGCGGGCGATCAAGGACGCCCAGGCCAACGGCCCGGTGCTGATGCACTGCAAGCACGGCTCCGACCGCACCGGCCTGATGGCCGCCATGTACCGCGTGGTCGTCGAGGGCTGGAGCAAGGAAGACGCCCTGAGCGAGATGACCCAGGGCGGGTTCGGCGACAGTTCGCACTTCAAGGACGGCATCCGCTACATGATGAAGGCCGATGTCGAGAAACTGCGCACGGCCCTGGCCAACGGCGACTGCAGCACCAGTCCGTTTGCCACCTGCAATGTGCAGAACTGGTTCAAGTCGGCCAACGCCCACTGACCACGGCGGAGCCGTCACCGGACCAGGGCAGGGGTGCCTGGAACTTCTCCAGCAGGAAGTCGATCAGCACCCGCACCTTCTCCGGAGGCTTGCGCGCGCCCTGGAACACGGCAAACACATCATGCAGCCCGAGGGGCGGGTGATTCAGTGGCAGGGACACCAGGTGACCGCTGCGCAAATGCTCGTACACCATGAACAAGGGTTTGTAGATGATGCCGTAACCCTCGAGCGCAGCGGCGACAATGGCGTCACCGTTGTTGATGCACAACGTCGCGCTGATCGGTACCGAGCGTTCGCCCTGTGCCCCGAACGTCCACCTGCGCGGCCCCAGGTGCTCCGACAGCGTATAGCCGATACAGTTGTGGTTGATGAGGTCCTCGATCGTTGCGGGAACCCCGCGGCGCTCCAGGTAGCTGGGCGCCGCACAGACCACCAGCTCGCACGGCGCCAGGCGACGCGCGCGCAGGGTGTTGCTGTTCAGCTTGCCGATCCGGATGACCAGGTCCGAGCCCTCCTCGACGAGGTCGACGCGCTTGTCATCGAGGGCCAGGTCGATGTTCAGCCCGGGATAACGCCGGGAAAACTCGGCCAGCAACGGCGCCAGGATCCGATGCCCGAAAGAGGCCGGGGCATTCAGCCTCAGCAAGCCCCGTACGGCCGCGTCATCGGCTGCCGCGTCCTCTTCCAGTGTTTCGATATCCCGCAGTACCCGTGTCACGCCCGCCAGATAACGCTCGCCGGCGGCGGTCAGCTTCAGGCCGCGGGTGCTGCGCAAAAACAGCTTGATGTCGAGTTGCTGTTCGAGGGCAGCGATGTGCTTGGTGGCCAGCGTCTGGGAAATCGCCAGGGACCTGGCCGCCGCCGACAGACTTCCGGAGGAGGCGACACGGGTAAATATCTGCATTCCGGTTATTCGATCGAGCATCCTCTTTTCCTCAGGCTGGCATCGATATCAGGCACCGATACTATGCCTTTTACGCGCGATCCGGGCATACACGGCTCACTCTGCAAGAGTGAGGCATTCCGCGCAAAGCGGCCCTTCTCCACACTGTCGGTGCCGGGGATGATGAAAAGGCTGCCATTGGCACCCTGCCCTGAGAACGAGATCAAGCCAGGTCCCTCTGCCTCGCAGCCTGTGCCTCCATCAGCCTGGAGTTGGGCCTGTTCAGGGCATGGCCGCGGAGCTGAGCCTGAAGCCGGCGGGCACCTGCTAGCGTACCAAGCGGCATGGACGACGCGACCACCAGGAAGGCCAGGACCGCTGCGCCGATAGAACAACAATAAAACCGCACGCCGGAGGCAATGCCGAATGACGCCATCCTCTCAATTCAACACGGTGGGAACCCTCGGGGAAAAGCTCGACCAGTGGAGCAACCTGATCTGGGATGTGGTCGGCCGCCTCGACACCCAGGTGATCGGTGACGGTCCTTTCGAGGCCTCGGCCATGTTCGGCCACGCCGGGACGCTGCAATACTGCCAGCTGGACTCCACGCCGCACCGTGTCGAACGCGGCCAGGCGATGATCTCCCGCGACGACCGCGACCTGGTCAAGCTGGTGGTGCAGCAACGCGGGCGGGCGATCTTTTCCCAGGGCGGTCGCGAGGCTTGCCTGGGGCCGGGCCAATGGGCACTGTATGACACGCGGCGCCCGTACAGCGTGACCAACCTCTCGCGGGTCCGCCAACTGGTGATGCTGGTGCCACGCGCGGAACTGGGCCTGCGCAACGGTGAAGTCGGCGCCCTGACCGCCCGGGGCTTCGGCCAGTGCGCGGGGGTCGAACGCATGCTGCCGACCTATCTGGCACGACTGTTTTCAGAGATCGACGAAGTCGAGCACAGTGCCCGCGCCGAACTCGGCACCATCGCCACCCATCTGCTGCGCATGGCCCTGCTCGAATCCGGACACAAGTCGGCAACCCCCTCCAGCCGCGAGATCCTGCGCTTGCAGATCCACGACTTCGTGCAACAGAACCTGATGAACCCGCAGTTGAGCGTCGAGCTGATCGCCAACCGCTTCCGCTGCAGCAAACGCAACCTGCACAAGGCGTTCAGCGACGACGAAAGCACGGTGGCCCAGTTCATCTGGCAGTCGCGCCTGGAGCGTGTCCGCGACGCCCTCGGCGACGGTCGCCTGGCCAGCCGCTCGGTCACCGACATCGCCTACCACTGGGGATTCAACAACGCCGCGCATTTCAGCAAGGCGTTCAAGGCGCGCTTCGGTCTGTCACCCACCCGCTATCGGGCCGATGTCCTGTCGTCGATACCGCTGCACGGCGTGCCGAACGCGGCTCATTGAGCCGCCGTTCACTCTCGACAAACCCGGCGTTCCCTGGCGGCAAAGCAGCGCCTGGGCAACTGCGTAATCTCCCGGATGCGTGCTCGCGACAGAACGAGCGAGCCGCTTCCGGAGAGAAAAATGAATAACAATAATCAGACATCCGCCACACCGCACGACTCGCGATACGAATGGAAAGCCGTCCTCCTGCTGGCCCTGGGCTTTGGCCTGGTGGGCCTGGACCGCTGGATTCTCGCCCCGCTGTTTCCCGCCATGATGCAGGACCTGCACCTGAGCTACAGCCAGCTCGGCACGCTGGTCGGCGCACTGGCACTGGCCTGGGGAGCCTTCTCCATCCTGATCGGCAACGTGTCCGACCGGGTCGGCCGACGCGCCATCCTGATTCCCGCACTGCTGATCTTTTCCGTACTGTCGGGCTTCTCCGGAATGGCCACCGGCTTTCTCTCGCTGCTGCTGGTCCGTGGCGTGATGGGGGCCGCGGAGGGCGCCTTCTGCCCGGTCAGCGTGGCCGCCACCGCCGAAGCCTCGCATCCGCGTCGACGTGGCCTGAACCAGGGCCTGCAACTGAGCACCTTCGCCTTGTTCGGTTTCGGCATCGCACCGATTCTCGCCACGCAACTGCTGGCGGTGGTGCCGTCCTGGCGCGAAGTGTTCATGCTCGTCGCGCTACCGGGGCTACTGGTGGCCTATCTGCTCTATCGCGTATTGCGCGAGCCGCCGCACCTCACCCGCCAGGCCCGCGCCGCAACGCCGGCAGCCGACAGGCCGTCCTGGCTGCAGGTGCTCAAGTCGCGCAATGCGCTGCTGGCCGCCACCTGCCTGTTCTGCACCATGAGCTGCGTGTTCGTCATGGGTGCGATGGTCCCCAGCTACCTGGTGGACCAACTGCACCTGACCCCCGCCACCATGGGTTTCGTCTTGTCCGCGATGGGTTGGGGCGGGTTCCTCGGTGAGTTCGGTATCTCGGGACTGTCGGACATCATCGGCCGGCGGCTGGCGACCGTGATCGCCTTTATCGGCGCCGCCATCGGCACCTGGTGCTTTTTCCATGCCCCGGCGGATAGCGTGACGCTGTTCACCTGGCTGGCGATCACCGCGTTCTTCGGCCTCGGCCTGGCGTCGATCCTTACCGGTCCCATCCCGACCGAAGCCGTATCCCCGCAACTCACCTCCTCGGCCATCGGTTTCGTCTCCGGAGCCGGCGAGTTCTTCGGTGGCGGCGTGGCCCCGGTGATCGCCGGCTTCGTCGCGCAGCACTTCGGTATCGGCCAGGTGTTCTGGATTCCCATGGTCGGCCTGGCCATCGGCACCTGCCTGGCGCTGTTCCTGCGCGAAACCGCGCCACGTCTTGTCCAGGCCGCGACCGAACGTACGCGGCGCAAGGAAGCCGGGACCTTGGCGCCCTGAAACCGGCGAGGCTGTCCTCGACCGACACACTGACCGCGCAATCGCTTCTTCCCAACCAGAGATTCGCAAAATGTCGAACACCCTGTTACTGATCAACGGCAAGCTGCGGCCCGCCTCGAACGGTGCGACGTTCGTGCGCCACGACTTTGTCGCGGACACCGTGGCCACCACCGCCGCCGCCGCCACCCTCGAAGACACCGCCAGCGCGGTCGACGCCGCCGCCCAGGCCTTTGTCGGCTGGTCCCGGAGCGGTCCGGATTACCGGCGCAAGCTGTTGCTGGAAGCGGCCAGCGAACTGCTCGGCCTCAGTGCGGAACTGACCGCGGCGATGGCCCGGGAAACCGGTGCCACGCAGGGCTGGGCCACGTTCAACATCGCCCTGGGCGCGTCGATCCTGCGCGAGGCGGCCTCGCTGACCACGGCCGTCCGGGGCGAAACCATCCCGTCGGACATGCCCGGCTGTTTCTCGATGTCGATCCGCCAGGCCGCCGGCGTCGTGCTGGGGATCGCTCCCTGGAACGCGCCAGTGATCCTCGGGGTGCGGGCGATCGCCACGGCGCTGGCCTGTGGCAACAGCGTCATCCTCAAGGCCTCGGAAGCCTGCCCGCAGACGCACTCGCTGATCGGCCAGGCCTTTCTGCGGGCGGGGTTTCCCAAGGGGGTGGTGAATGTCCTCAGCAACGCCCCGGAGGACGCCGGCGCCATCGTCAATGCGCTGATCGATGCCCCGGCGGTCCGGCGCGTGAATTTCACCGGGTCGACCCGGGTCGGCCGGCTGATCGCCGAACGTTGCGGGCGCCAGCTCAAGCCGGCGCTGCTGGAATTGGGCGGCAAGGCGCCGTTGCTGGTGCTCGATGATGCCGATCTCGAAACGGCCGTGGATGCCGCGATCTTCGGCGCCTTCATGAATCAGGGGCAGATCTGCATGTCCACCGAGCGGGTCATCGTCACCCCGGGCATCGCCGAAGCCTTCGTCGAACGCCTGGCACAGCGGGCCATGGCATTGCGCGCGGACGACCCGCGCAAGCACTCGACGCCACTGGGCTCGGTCATCGATCCCCAGGCCGCGGAACGTGTCCGGGCCCTGATCGCCGATGCCCTGGCAGCCGGAGCGACACGCCTGGCCGGTGACGACGGGGAGGGCGTGCTGATCCCGGCGAATGTCATCGACCGGGTCACCCCCGCCATGCAGCTCTATACCCAAGAGTCGTTCGGTCCGGTGGTATCGGTGATCCGGGCCAAGGACCAGGAAGACGCGATCCGCATCGCCAATGACAGCGAATATGGCCTGTCGGCCGCCGTGTTCACCCGCGATATTTCCCGTGCGATGGACGTCGCCGGACGGATCCGTTCGGGGATCTGCCACATCAACGGCGCCACGGTTCACGACGAACCGCAGGCGCCGTTCGGTGGCCTGGGCGCTTCGGGTCACGGTCGCTTCGGTGGTGAAGCCGGCGTCGCCGAGTTCACCGACCTGCGCTGGATGACGATCCAGCAGCAGCCACGCCGCTACCCGCTGTAACGCCGACAAGACCACCGCAACCCCACTGCCCGACATGCGCTCGGCCGACGGCTGCCGGACGCATGGCCGGCCACTAATAAAAAGAAGATCCAACCATGACTATCAGACATATCAGCATCGCCACCACCTTCTGTGCCTCACTCGGCCTGGTCGCTGCCGCACAGGCAACGGAAACCGGGGGCGGCGTGTATCCCAACGGCGCCGAGAACTACCTGGCCGGGGCACTGCCACCACCGGGTCTCTACGAGCTGACCTACCTGACGCAATACAGCGCCAATCGCTTCAATGACGGCAGCGGCCATTCCGGCTTCCTGCCGGACTTCAAGGTCCGCGCCGATGCCCTGGTTTCACGAACCGTCTACGTCAGCGACAAGACATTCATGGGCGCGAACTGGGGTGGCCACGTCATCGTCCCGCTGGTGGACCTGGAGGTCGATGCGGCGGGGGTCAACGATCATCGCCGGGGTGTCGGGGACATCACCGTGAATCCGCTGATCATGGGCTGGCATTTCGACAATGGCCTGCACCTCACTACCGGCTTGGACATCAACGTGCCCCTCGGCAGTTACGACCGCAACGCCCAGGCCAACTTCAGCCGACACTACTGGAACTTCGAGCCGGTCGTGGCGTTTGCCTATTACGACCCCAACGGTTTCGCCCTGGACATGAAGTTCATGTACGACTTCAACCAGAAGAACACCTCCGCCCAGATTACCGGGCTGAACCCGACTGGCAGCGACTACCGTTCCGGGCAAGAATTGCACTTCGACTTCGCCGCCGGCTACAACATCGACAAATGGCAGGTGGGTGTCTCGGGGTATTACTACCGGCAGACCACCGACGACCATGTCAGCGACCGGGCCACGCAAGACGTCATCGATAGCCTGGACGGACTCAAGGGCCAGGCCTTCGCCCTGGGACCGGCGATCAAGTACAACGCCGGGCCGGCGCAGATCATCGCCACCTGGCAGCATGAGTTTGAAAGCGAATATCGGCCCCAGGGCGAAAGGCTCTGGCTGAAATTCATCATCCCGTTCGGCAAATAGGGCACACAAAGGGGACGCTGTCTCCCGGGCGAGGGACGCCTCGGGAGACCCGTACGCGGGGGTTTACTTGTCCTCGGCTTTCTTGAGCTTCGGATTGGGGAAAAACTGCACGGTCTGGACTTTCTTGTCTGCGACCTTCACCACCGGTGCATTGACCCGCGTGCCCAGTTCCTTGGGCACCGACAAGCCTTGTTCATTCAATGTATCGGCATAACCGCAGGCCACGCACTCACGGTGCGGAACGTCGTCTTCGCTCCACATCATCAGCTTGTCCTGCTCGCTGCACGCCGGGCAGACCGCCCCGGCGATAAAGCGTTTCTTGGTCCTGGTCACGGGTGCCTCACTCATGCTGCCGCGTCCTCGCTCAGGCCGCTGTGGCGCAAGAGTGCGTCAATCGACGGCGCACGGCCACGGAAGTCGACGAACAGCACCATCGGCGCCTGGGAACCGCCACGGGCCAGGATGGCTTCGCGGAACGCGCGGCCGGTCTCGGCGTTGAGCACGCCGTCTTCCTCGAACTTGGAAAAGGCATCGGCCGACAGCACTTCAGCCCACTTGTAGCTGTAGTAGCCCGCCGCGTAACCACCGGCGAAAATATGCGCAAAGCTGTTGGGAAAGCGGTTGTAGGCCGGCGGACGCATCACCGAGACCTCGTTGCGCACGCCTTCGAGCACCTGCGCCACGCTGCGGCCGTCGCCGTGGGTGGCGTGCAGTTCGAAGTCGAACAGCGAGAACTCCAGTTGGCGGACCATCATCAGGCCGGACTGGAAGTTTTTCGCCGCGAGCATTTTTTCCAGCAGGTCCTGGGGCAGCGGCTCGCCGCTTTCGTAGTGACCGGAGATCAGCGCCAGGCCTTCCGGCTCCCAGCACCAGTTCTCCATGAACTGGCTCGGCAGTTCCACCGCATCCCAGGCCACGCCGTTGATGCCGGAGACACCGGCGTGCTCGACGCGGGTCAGCAGGTGGTGCAGGCCGTGGCCGAATTCGTGGAACAGGGTGGTCACTTCATCGTGGGTCAGCAGTGCGGGCTTGCCGCTGTCGGCCGGGGCGAAGTTGCACACCAGGTTGGCCACCGGGCTTTGCAGCACGCCATCGACGGTGCGGCGACGGTCGCGGGCACCGTCCATCCAGGCACCGCCACGCTTGTTGGCGCGGGCATAGAGGTCGAAGAAGAAACGCCCGACGTGCTGGCCGTTCTCCTTGATCTCGAACAGGCGGACATCCGGGTGCCAGGTGTCGAAACCTTTCTGCTCGGCAATCTCGATGCCGTACAGTTTTTGCACAATGGCGAACAGGCCGCCCAGCACCTTGTCGATCGGGAAGTAGGCGCGCAGGGCTTCCTGGGAAACGCTGTAGCGCTGTTCACGCAGTTTCTCGCCGTAGAACCCGCTGTCCCAGCTTTGCAGCTCGGCGCAGCCCTGCTCGGCGGCGTAGGCCTTGAGCTGTTGCAGGTCCTGGGCGGCGAACGGCTTGCTGCGCTTGGCCAGGTCACGCAGGAAGGTCAGCACCTGGTCGCTGGAGTCGGCCATCTTGGTCGCCAGGCTCAATTCGGAGAAGCTGGCGAAGCCCAGCAGTTGCGCAAGCTCCTGGCGCAGGTCGAGGATGTCCTGCATCACCGGGCCGTTGTCGTTCTGGCCGGCGTTCGGGCCCTGGTCCGAGGCACGGGTGCAATAGGCGGAGTAGACCTCTTCGCGCAGGGCGCGGTCCTCGGCGTAGGTCATCACCGCGTAGTAGCTGGGGAATTCCAGGGTGATCAACCAGCCGTCGAGGCCCTTGGCCTGGGCGGCGGCGGCCATCTGCGCCTTGGCCGAGTCGCTCAGCCCGGCGAGGCCGGCCTCGTCGGTAATGTGTTTGGTCCAGGCCTGGGTCGCGTCGAGCAACTGGTTGGAAAAGCGGCTGCCCAGCTCGGACAGCTTGCTCTGCACTTCGGCATAACGCTTCTGCTCGGCTTCGGGCAGGTCGATACCCGACAGCCGGAAATCGCGCAGGGAATGTTCGAGAATGGTCTTCTGCGCCACGTCGAAGCCGGCGGCCTCGGGGCTGTTGGCCAGGGCTTCGAAGGCCTGGAACAGTGCGCGGTTCTGGCCCAGCTCGGTGGAGTAGGCGCTCAGCGCCGGCAGGCAGGCCTCATAGGCTTCGCGCAGTTCGGCGCTGTTGCACACGGCATTGAGGTGGCTGACCGGGCTCCAGGCGGCGCCCAGGCGGTCGTTGAGCTCGTCCATGGCCAGGACCAGGCCGGCCCAGCTCGGATTTTTCCCCTGGCTTTGCAGGATGCCTTCGATGGCGGCACGGTTGTCGGCGAGGATCTGTTCGATGGCCGGTTGTACGTGCTCGGCACGGATCGCCGAGAACGGCGGCAGGTCGTAGGACTGCAGAAGAGGGTTGTTCGCGCTCACGGTGGGCACCTTGGCTGAAGAAACATGTAAGAACAAAGATGGGGCCATCTTAATTACAATCAATGCCCACCGCAGCTATCAGCAACAGAGAGAGAGCCTATCGTGACCCTTCGCACCTACCAGAATCACACGCCGGCCCTTGGCGCCGGGGCTTTTGTCGATGCATCGGCGGTGGTGATCGGCGATGTCGAGATCGGCGCCGACAGCTCGGTGTGGCCACTGACGGTGATCCGCGGCGACATGCACCGCATCCGCATCGGCGCCCGCACCAGCGTGCAGGATGGCTGCGTGCTGCACATCACCCACGCCGGGCCCTTCAATCCGGAGGGCTTCCCGCTGCTGATCGGTGACGACGTGACCATCGCCCACAAGGTCATGCTGCACGGTTGCAGCGTCGGCAGCCGGATCCTGATCGGCATGGGCAGTATCGTCATGGATGGGGCGGTGATCGAGGACGAGGTGATCGTCGGCGCCGGCAGCCTGGTGCCGCCGGGCAAGCGCCTGGCCAGCGGCTTTCTCTATGTTGGCAGCCCGGTGAAGCAGGTGCGGGCCCTGACGGACAAGGAGAAGGCGTTTTTCACCTACAGCGCCTCGAACTACGTGAAGCTCAAGGATCAGCATATCGCCGAAGGTTACCACCGGGTCGATTGATCGTTATTTGTACAGACTGGGGTATTTCATGCATTACCAGACGATTTTGTTCGACCTCGACGGCACCCTGACCGACCCGCGCGAGGGCATCACCCGCTCGATCCAGTATGCCCTCGGCAAGCTGGGTATCGACGAACCGGACCTGAGCAAGCTCGAACACTTTATCGGCCCGCCGCTGTTGCAGGCCTTCATGCAGTTCTACGGCTTCGACGAGGCCAAGGCCTGGGAAGCGGTGAATTTCTACCGCGAGCGTTTCAAGGTCACCGGGCTGTATGAAAACCGTGTGTTCGACGGGGTCACCCCCTTGCTGGAGACCCTCGGCGGACAAGGTCGCACCTTGTATATCGCCACATCCAAGCCGTGGGTCTTCGCCCGCGAGATTGCCCGGCACTTCGATTTTGCCCGGCACTTCAAGGTGATCTACGGCAGCGAGCTGGACGGCACCCGGACCGACAAGGTGGAACTGATCGCCCACCTGGTCGCCGAAGAACAGCTGGAACCGGGCAATACGCTGATGATCGGCGACCGCAAGCACGACCTGATCGGCGCCCGGCGCAACGGCCTGGATGCGGCGGCGGTGGGTTATGGCTTCGGCAGTTTCAAAGAGCTGGATGGCGAACAGCCGGCGTATCACTTCCAGACCCTGGCCGAGTTGCATCGGGCGTTTGTGTAGGGCGTCGTCCCCTGTGGCGAGCGGGCTTGCCCGAGATCGGCTGCGAAGCAGTCGTAAAACCTGCAAGCCCGGTTTGCCTGGTGCGTTGAGTCGACAGGTTTCAGGGACGCTTCGCGCCCCAACGCGAGCAAGCCCGCTCGCCACAGAGGCCGGTCAGCCAGGCATCAATCGACGCAAGGCCGCCTTGCGCTCATCAGCCGGCAGGCCCCCGAGCTTCTCCACCGCACTGAAAAACGCCGGCCAGTCACCGTTGACCTGCCGGAACAGCGCGGCAAACGCCGGCACCCATTGGTCATACAGACCAAAGGGCAGCAGCTTGGCGTTGTTCAGTGGCGAGTTGATCCAGGCGTCGTAGCGCTTGTCCCCGGCCCACTGCGTCGCCTGCACCCGGCGATACTCCTCGCGCAAGCGTTCGAATTCCGCGGCCTTGCGCTGACGCATCTGTTCGGCCGGCAAGGGCAGAGCGTAGAGCGCCTGCAGGCGTTCACGGGTATGCAGCACCAACTCGATGAACTGATCCTTCTGCGCCACATCGTTGGCCTTGGCCGGCGGCAATCCCCGCACGGCCCGCCACTGGCGCGTGCCTTCCTGTTCGACGAAGTTGGCGTAGGACTCGTTGAACGCGGTGTCATCCTTCACATAGAAGCGCTGGTGCGCCAGCTCATGGAAGATCAGCGTCGCCAGGCGCTCGTCGCCCCAGTTCATCATCGAGTTGAGGATCGGGTCGTCGAACCAGCCCAGCGTCGAGTAGGCCTCGACCCCGCCAATGTACACATCCAGGCCCTGCTGGCGTTGCAGCGCCGCCTCGCCGCGGGCCGCGCCCTGGTCGTAGTAACCGCGATAGGCCACGCAGCCGGCGATGGGGAAGCAGTGACTCCGCGGGGTCAGGGAAAATTCCGGCGTGGCGAAGACATTCCACACCACATAGGGCCGCTTGATATCGGCATACAGGCGATAACTGCGGTTATCCGGCAGATGCAACTGCTGGCTGGCGAAAGTCCGCGCCTCCCGGGAGCGGGCCAGGTGCTCGCGCAGCCTGGGATCGCGGCTCGGGTCGGCGATCACCGCGTCGACCGGCTCTCGGGCGCGCAACAGGCTCAACTGCCCGCCGGCCAACTGGCTGTAGTAACTCACGCTGCTGCAACCGCCGATAAGCAACAGCAGCACGCCGGCGAGCGCGGGACGTAAAAGGGGCGGGAGTCGCCCGGGGCCTGAGCACGGCCTGTGCACCATGGGAAGTCATCCGGTCGGGGTTTGCCGCAAGACTATCGCGCGGAGCGGAAAATAATCATGAATGATTGTCGAGGCTCAGGTGTTCACCGGATGTTGGCCAAGGCGACCCGAAGCACCGATCACGGGTATGCTCAATCCCATATCACCGAGCGAAGTCCATCATGCGCAAGCTTCTTTCCTTCCTAGCCCTTGCCAGCCTTGGCGGTTGCGTCAGCCCTTTGCCGGCGGTCGACCCGCAAATGGCCTGGATCGACATGGGCACCCACACCGGCACCCTGGTCATGGCCGAAAGCGTGGATAAAAAACGCCTGGATGACGGGCGCTTTTTCCAGGTAACCCCGGGCGCCCATGAACTGACCGTGCGCTTCGACTTCGATGTCTACGTGGGCGGCATGGCGATGAACACCGATCCGCTGGAGCGCATCTGCTACATCACCGTGCCCTACGATCACTTCGAAGCCGGCCGGCGTTATCACCTGGAAGCCATCTCCTGGAGCTTCAGCGCCAGCGCGCGGCTCTACAACGACAAGCAGGAACAGATCGGCGAAAGCCAGAATGTGCTCTGCATGCCGTAGAGGACCTCAGTCGTTGTTCTTCTGGTAGATGATCGCCTTGGTGCCGTTTTCGCAGGTCCCGACCACCATGGCGGGATCGTGCTTCTCGGCCTCCTCCTTGGAGACGATCTCCAGGGTATAGGACGGCACGGCGTTGGCCTGGATCTTGACCTCGATCTCGTTCTTCAGCTCCTGGCAATCTTTCGGGGCCGCCAGGGCCGACGCAGCCAGTGCACAACAGAAAATTCCCAGGGCAATGCGTTTCATGGTCAGGCTCCTTCGCGGCAACGCGTCGCAAGGGCGTACGCACTGGGTTGCCACACCCGATTGGACCACAACCGGGCAAGCCAAGTTCTGACCCGGCTCACATCTGCGCGGACAGACTCATTGTGCAGGAGCGGGCTTGCCCGCGAAGAAGAGGCCCTTGAGATCGCTCAAAAGCTTCGCGGGCAAGCCCGCTCCCACACAAGTTCAGACCCACAGGTACCGCACCTACAAAAGCCCGCCCATCCTCAGCTCAGCAAGGTTGCATCCAGCGAGATTTTCGCGTTCAGGACCTTGGACACCGGGCAACCTTCCTTCGCCTTGCGGGTCAGCTCATCGAACTGCTGCTGGCTCGCCCCGGGGATTTTCGCCTTGAGGATCAGGTGCACCGCGGTAATCGCAAAACCACCGTCGACCTGGTCCAGCGTCACCTGCGCGTTGGTGTCGATGCTGTCCGCCTTGAGCCCGGCTTCCCCGAGGATCATCGACAGGGCCATGGAAAAACAGCCGGCGTGGGCCGCGCCGATCAGTTCCTCGGGGTTGGTACCCCGGCCGCCTTCGAAACGCGCCTTGAAGCCATAGGGCGCCTCGCGCAGCACGCCGGTTTCCGTGGAGATGGAGCCGATGCCGGTTTTCAGGTCGCCTTCCCAATGAGCCGATGCTTTCTTCGTGATACTCATAGCTGCCTCCTCAAAAGCCGGCGCGAGGGTTTGCGCCGAACCTAGGGTTCTGAGGATAGTCGGCCCTGCAAAGTTCACCCTGCGTGATCATCAAGTGATGATGATCGTTCCCACTCTCCGCGTGGGAATGCAGCCCGTGACGCTCTGCGTCACAACAGCGGACGCGGAGCGTCCAGAGAAGCCTTCCCACGCTGGAGCGTGGGAACGATCGGGGTGTGTAGGGGCCTTCTGCGTTTTTTGCAGGCTAAAAATTCCGGTGGCTCTTGAAACTCGGGTATATGCCCATATTGCCAGAACACATTGCCAGGTATTTCGCCACGCGCCGAAAGCCTGTGCCCCAAAAAGGAGTAGCAGGCTTATGAAGCGACTGTCCGACGTCAAGTTTTCCACCCTCGACCTGGTGCCCGTGCGCCAGGACGGCAGCCCGGGGCAATCCCTGCGCAACTCGCTGGACCTGGCCCGACACGTAGAAAAATTCGGCTACAACCGCTTCTGGGTCGCCGAACACCACAATATGGACGGTATCGCCAGTTCGGCCACGTCCGTACTGCTGGGCTACCTGGCCGGCGGCACTTCGACCATCCGTGTCGGCTCCGGTGGCGTGATGCTGCCCAACCATGCGCCGCTGGTGATCGCCGAGCAGTTCGGCACCCTGGCCAGCCTGTATCCGGGCCGGATCGACCTGGGCCTGGGCCGCGCGCCCGGCTCCGACCAGATGACCGCCCGCGCCCTGCGCCGCGAGCGCTCGGGCAGCGCCGACGATTTCCCGGAAGATGTCGCCGAACTGATGAAATACCTCGGCCCGCGCACCCCCGACCAGCGGGTGATCGCCATGCCGGGCACCAACACCAACGTGCCGGTGTGGCTGCTCGGTTCGAGCCTGTTCAGTGCCCAGCTGGCCGGTGAGCGCGGCTTGCCCTACGCCTTCGCCTCGCATTTCGCCCCGCGTTTCATGCATGAGGCGATTCGCGTGTACCGCAACCACTTCAAGCCGTCCGAAGTCCTCGACAAGCCCTATGTGATGCTCGGTGTGCCGCTGGTGGCCGCCGACACCGACGAGCAGGCCGATTACCTGGCGACCTCGGTCTACCAGCGTATCCTCGCGCTGATGCGCGGCCAGAGCCTGGTCCAGCGCCCGCCGGTGAAGACCATGGACGGCCTGTGGCTGCCCCATGAGCGCGAGGCGGTCGGCGATTTCCTCGGCCTGGCGATGGTCGGCAGCCCGTCGAAAATCCGCGCCAAGCTGGACGTGCTGATCGAACAGACCCAGGCCGATGAACTGATTTTCACCTGCGACCTGTACGAACACGCCGACCGGCTGCATTCCTACGAGTTGTTGGCGCAGGTGATGAAGGGCTGAAGCTTTATCGACGCCCATGAAAAAGCCGGCGCGCTGCGCCGGCTTTGAGGGCAACCGAAATTACTTGCGCTTGTAGACAATTTCCTTGGTCCCGCCTTCGCAGGTACCGACGACTTTGCCATCATTCTGGCCAGTACCCTTGTCGGCAATCGACAGCGCATAACCATGGACTGGCTTTGCGTCGAGCTTTGCCCGGATTTCCGCTTCCAGCTCTTCACATGGCTTACCCGCGGCAAGGGTAGTGCCCGCAATGCTCAACAAACCTACCGCCAATAGAAGTTTTTTCATCGCTCGCATTCCCTGGTCGAATCAAAAAAAGTGCGTCGGCTTTTGGGCGACGCACATGAGGCTTGATAGAGCCTTCTGTATAGCAATCAATATGGCAGTCGGCCAGCGTAGAAGTTCAAAAGGCCAGTATCCGGTCAGCTATTGGCGATCCTGAAGCCGACTTTCAACGTCACCTGGAAGTGCGCCGCCTTGTTGTCCTTGATATGGCCGCGGGTATCCAGCACTTCGAACCACTCCAGATGCTTGATGCTTTTGCCGGCCTCGGCCAGCGCATTGTTGATCGCTTCTTCGATGCTGTTGGGCGAGGAACCTACCAGTTCGATTTTCTTGTAGGTGTGATGATCACTCATGGCGTTCTCCTGGGCTTTCGGGGCAGTAAACACAGCCTAGCAGTGATTTCCCGAGTGACCCTGAGCGGGTGGGCGGCAGATTTTCTGCACTTTCGCAAACCCGTGCAGTCCCAATCCTCACACGCCACTCATCACTGCAGGAGAACCAACATGGCCCATTCATCGTTACGCAAAGCCTCGTTGCAAAGCATGGAAGCCGAGATCGAGAGCCTGCTCAAGTCTCTGGAAAGCCTCAAAGACGATGCTTCGGACGAGTCGCGCAAAACCCTCAAGGCCCTGAAGGGCAATGCCGAAAGCGCCCTGCGGCACTCCCGCCATCTGCTCAGCGACGCGTATGAGGAGGTCAAGGTCAAGACCCGTGAAACCGGGATCGCCACCCGCGACTACGCCCAGGAGCATCCGTGGACGACCGCCGGTGTCGCGGTCGGGGCCCTCGGCCTGCTGGCCGCCTACCTGCTGTGCAAACGCGGGGATTGAGCGACACCCCTCTTGTAGGAGCCGGCTTGCCAGCGATGGCGTCCAGACAGGCGCCACAAGGCTTGAGGGCATCATCGCCGGCAAGCCGGCTCCTACAGGGTATGCGGTGTTTTCAAGGGGCCGCCCATCCGGCGGTCAGTCCGATCAGGGAACGCCCCGTTCCAACTCGGTCTTGAGCCACTGCGCCAACTGCCCGGCGCGTCCATCGGCGGCGCGCCGGGGCAGCCACAACGCCAGCCGTCCCGGGGTTTCGTTGAAGCCCCAGGGCGCGACCAGGCGACCGGCGCGCAAGTCGTCCGCCACCAGCGGCTGCGGCGCGATCGCCACGCCCAATCCGGCCACCGCCGCTTCAAGCAGGTAATACAGATGCTCGAAGCCCTGCCCATACTTCAACTCGCTGACATCGATACCGTTGTGCCTGGCCCAGCTCGGCCAGGCTTGTGGACGTGACGTGGTGTGCAGCAACGGCTCGCCGACCAGGGCCCGGGCCGGCGCGTTGAGCAGGGCCCCGTAGCGGGCGAAGTGCGGGCTCATCACCGGCCCGATGCGTTCGCTGGCCAACTCATGCACCTGCATATCCGCCGGCCACGGCGGTTCGGCGAACAGCAGCAGGGCATCAAGACCCGGCTTGCGCGGATCGAGATCGCCTTCACCCGCCGACAAGTGCAAACGCAGATCCGGCAGGTCGGCATTCAGTCGGCCGAGACGCGGGATAAACCAGCGAGCCAGCAGGCTGCCGGAACAACCCAGGACAAACGGCGCATCCACCGAGTCCCGGGTCAGCTCGGCGCACACCGCCCGCAGGCGCTCGAAGGCCTCGGCGCTGGCATCACGCAGGCGCAGGCCGGCATCTGTGAGTTTAAGGCCGCGTCCGTCCTTGACGAACAGGCTCAGTCCCAGGTGTTCCTCAAGGACCTTCAATTGCCGGCTGACCGCCCCGTGGGTCACGTGCAGTTGTTCGGCGGCCTGGCTGACACTGTTCAGACGGGCGGTGGCCTCGAAGGCGCGCAAGGCATTGAGCGGGGGCAGGTCGCGGCTCATGGTATCTGTGAGTTTTCCTGACAGGTTATGGCGATCTTATCGGTTTTCATCCGCGCCTGTCATGGTTAGAGTGAACCCATCGCTCATTCATTCGCCCCTCTGGAGCTTCCCATGACCCAGTCCAATCTGCGCAACGGCCCCGACGCCAATGGCCTGTTCGGCGCATTCGGCGGTCGCTACGTGGCCGAAACCCTGATGCCGCTGATCCTCGACCTGAACCGTGAATACGAAGCCGCCAAGACCGATCCGGCGTTCATCGAGGAACTGGCCTACTTCCAGCGCGACTACGTCGGCCGTCCAAGCCCGCTGTATTTCGCCGAACGCCTGACCGAACACTGCGGTGGCGCGAAGATCTACCTCAAGCGTGAAGAGCTGAACCATACCGGCGCGCACAAGATCAACAACTGCATCGGCCAGATCCTGCTGGCGCGGCGCATGGGCAAGAAACGCATCATCGCCGAGACCGGCGCCGGCATGCACGGCGTGGCCACCGCCACCGTGGCCGCGCGCTTCGGCCTGGACTGCGTGATCTACATGGGCACCACCGACATCGAACGCCAGCAGGCCAACGTGTTCCGCATGAAGCTGCTCGGCGCCGAAGTCATTCCCGTGGTGGCCGGCACCGGCACCCTGAAGGACGCGATGAACGAAGCCCTGCGCGACTGGGTGACCAACGTCGACAGCACCTTCTACCTGATCGGCACCGTCGCCGGTCCACATCCGTATCCGGCCATGGTTCGCGACTTCCAGGCGGTGATCGGCAAGGAAACCCGCGAGCAGTTGCAGGCCCAGGAAGGGCGCCTGCCCGACAGCCTGGTGGCGTGTATCGGCGGCGGCTCCAACGCCATGGGCCTGTTCCACCCGTTCCTCGATGACACCAGCGTCGAAATCATCGGCGTCGAAGCCGCCGGCCATGGCATCGAGACCGGCAAGCACGCGGCCAGCCTGAACGGTGGCGTACCGGGCGTGCTGCACGGCAACCGGACCTTCCTGCTGCAGGACGACGACGGCCAGATCATCGACGCCCACTCGATTTCCGCCGGCCTCGACTACCCCGGCATCGGCCCGGAACACGCCTGGTTGCACGATATCGGTCGCGTCCAGTACACCTCGATCACCGATGACGAAGCCCTGGCCGCGTTCCACCAGTGCTGCCGCCTCGAAGGCATCATCCCGGCCCTGGAAAGCGCCCACGCCCTGGCCGAAGTCTTCAAGCGCGCACCGACCCTGCCCAAGGATCACCTGATGGTGGTCAACCTGTCCGGTCGCGGTGACAAGGACATGCAAACCGTCATGCACCACATGCAGCAATCCCAGCAGGAGAAACACTGATGAGCCGCCTGCAAACCCGCTTTGCCGAGCTGAAACAACAGAACCGCGCCGCCCTGGTCACCTTCGTCACCGCCGGCGACCCGGGCTATGACACCTCCCTGGCGATCCTCAAGGGCCTGCCCAAGGCCGGTGCCGACGTGATCGAGCTGGGCATGCCCTTCACCGATCCGATGGCCGACGGCCCGGCGATCCAGCTGGCGAATATCCGCGCCCTGGCCGCCAAACAGAACCTGGCGAAAACCCTGCAGATGGTGCGCGAGTTCCGCGCCGACAACAACGAGACCCCGCTGGTGCTGATGGGTTACTTCAACCCGATCCACCACTACGGCGTGCCGCGCTTTATCGCCGACGCCAAGGCCGCCGGTGTCGACGGCCTGATCGTGGTCGACCTGCCGCCGGAACATAATGGCGAGCTGTGCGACCCGGCCCAGGCCGCCGGTCTGGACTTTATCCGCCTGACCACCCCGACCACCGACGACGTGCGCCTGCCCACCGTGCTCAACGGCAGTTCCGGCTTCGTCTACTACGTCTCGGTGGCTGGCGTGACCGGTGCCGGCTCGGCGACCCTGGAACACGTCGAAGAGGCGGTGAGCCGCCTGCGTCGCCACACCGACCTGCCGATCAGCATCGGCTTCGGCATCCGCACTCCGGAACAGGCCGCCTCCATCGCCCGCCTGGCGGACGGCGTGGTGGTCGGCTCGGCGCTGATCGACCACATCGCCAACGCCACCAGCGACGAACAGGCCGTCGATGGCGTGCTGAGCCTATGCGCGGCACTGGCGGAAGGGGTGCGCACCGCGCGCAACTGAGCCATCGAGTCACCGGTAACACCCGAAGGGCTTCAGCGCTACAGCGCTGAAGCCCTTTTTCATGGGCGTAATAATCCAATCATCGTCTCGGTGTGCGTTTATTGAAAGCGTTGCCGGATAAAAGTGGCTGAGCATCTCCCGCTTGTCTTTCATGCGCGTTCGGCGAGTGAAAGATATAAATAATGGAATAGGGCAAGGGAGTTAAAAAATGGGTGCAGGTTCAATATCTACCGCAGGCACTACTCAGAACACTGAATGGTTCAATAGGTCCGAGAGCATAAAGCGTACCGAGTTGGCAGCACAACTTCAGGTTAACCAAAAAAATATAAAGCTTCTTACAAGATTGGTAACGGAGGTCAGCAACGTTCAAAACGTAAAAGGCGGCGGTTATCTTCGCTTTAACAAAGAAAATGGCGGTCTATATTTCAGTCCAAATAGAAGCATATTGGAAACATTCAGGTTGCGTGATGGGGGGGCTTCAGAGCTTCCTCAATACATGAAAAATTTTGAACTTGGCAAATTCGGCAAAAAAATAAAGTGCGTCACCATTCAAGAAAATCTTAAAAATTGTTTAGCCTCGCATAGAGAACATAATAACGAGCTGGTTAATTCAATTATCAAAATCGACGTTGCTGAGCAGAATAAACTAAGGTCTGTCTCGGGCAGGGAGCTGCATGATGACACTCTCCCCCCTCCAGACTTCAATCCGCCACCGCCACCGGTCGCATGCAAAAACTCGGGCGCCAGCACTGGCGTCAAGCCGATCCCAAAGCCACGTAAAAGGGATATGGATAGAAGCCTGAGCGCCCCCCCGGACAACACCACAAAAGCTGTAGACGCTTCACAATCCAAGGCAATCCTGGAGAGAAGTCAAAGCGCTCCTGGCAAAAACTCCCAAGCCGAAGCCGAAGCCGAAGCCGTGGAGAAAATGTTTGATCGGTCGAATAGCAATCCAACAGCTGATGATTCTATAGACAGCGAGTTCGACAAACTATTTTACTCAGACTCAACGCTTATTAAAATGCCTGCAGAAGATATAGAACGAGAATTTGAGGAAATATTCAAAAACGAACAAAAAACACCTGATGACCAGAGTGCGCAGCCAGCCTCACTCGTCAAACGTAGCAAGTCGGAAGCCGGGACGAATTCCACGCCAATACGAAAAATGCGAAAAGTGGATCTCCTGAAAAACCTGAATAGAACCCAGAGCAATCCCGAAAACAGTACAACAGGAATAACGGAGGGGCAGGTTGGCCAAATGAAAGCTTTCTGGGAGTCTCGGAGCAAGCCCGGCTCGGCTTAACCCGTCCGGTACGCGATAACTCAAAAAACAACAGGGAAGAGCTCATTATCGACGGTAATGTTCTCTTCCCGCCTGACGTTCATTTCTCGCCAACACTGTAATTTAAGTCGTCATTCAAATGACAACCCAGGAGAATATTGGTGTCCAACAACATAATAAATATTTTCAAAGCCCCCGTGCGCGCAGCTCAGCATCTTGCCCATCGTAAAGAGATGAACATCTGTAAGAACCTGGTCAAGGTTCAAAACCAGGCGGAAGATCAAGCCAAGAACATTGCATTCATAAACAAGGAAATAAATGCGCATGAAAAACATAAAGCTCAATTAGAGCAAAACATAAAGTTAGCCAACCGCCTGAAATCCCAGCTTCCAGGCGATGACAAAAACTCGGTTCATATCAGAACACTGAAAAAATTCGGATTAAAATCCGAAAAGCATGCGCTTTACTTACGCGGCAACGGCGAAGACATGTACCTGAGCGCGCACAAAGGTTTTAAAAATAAATCCCGTGAATTGTATTGCGAGATTCGAGGAAAAGATTATTCAACCATCTTTCCTGACTCCGTTGACAAAGCCGTGACTCGCCATCGGATACTCGGCAATCTCAGTGAGGCCCTGCCAAGAGAGTTTGCAGAGATCAACTCGAAAGCTCCTATTCAAACGATTAGAAATAATATTGATATAAAAAAACAACAAGATGCTCTCGATGAACGAAACAAGCAGTACGTGGTGCTGAAAAACCAACTGGTTGAAAAGAACTCGAAAATAGAGAAACTGGAGCCGGAAGCAGAAAAAGTCAGGCTGAATGGGAAAAAAGCCGCTGAATTGCTATTCAGCACGGACGGCCTCGATTTCCTTAATGGCAGGAGCGAAAGTAAACCCAAAAGCCTGGACTCGAACATAAAGTCATTTACGCCTGGTCATATCAGGGAGTTGGCCAATATCGGCCTGACCGATAAGGCCGAAAAAATAGAAACCTATACCCACAACAGCACTTTATCAATTGAAGAACTCAGACACTACAGGATTGCGGCGAACTCAAACAGCTCGACAACGGTAAAGAAATTCCTCCCCGTCACCCTTGGACAGCAAGATTTCGGCAAAGATGACGACAAAAATAGCGTGTTATTTCACATTGAAGGCCGGCCCTATAAGTTCTCATCAGAAAACGACAGCGGTGTTTTTTTCAAGCGTAAAACAGAATTTACTGTCATGTCTGTAGAAAAAAGACAGGATGGACGGAGTGCCATTCACCTACGGGAGAAAACCTCCCCATAATTCAATGTATGAACAGGGCGAAATTTTTATGTATCGTAGAGCTTACTTTTACAGCCAAGGGTAAAGTTCCTGATACAAAGGAATCTATGCGTCCCCACACAGACTAAACAGCAAGACCCAGGAGGTTTGAAGCTCTGTCTTCAAACCTCTTTTTCGCTGTATTAGCTGTGTGTGAGGAATACCCCGATGAAAATGCCCAAACGCCTGGTTGCCGGTCTTGGCGTGCTGATGCTCGGTGCCAGTTCGCTGCTGCAAGCGGCGCCGCAGGATGACGGTCGCGGTCCGGATCACGATCGCGGCGGTTATGGCCAGCAGCAGGGAAGAGGTCCCGACCGGGGTCCGGGGGAACAGAACTGGCGCCGTCCGCCACAGGATTTCGGCCCGGTTCGGCAGATCATCCATGACGACCGCGAACACTTCACCCGTGGTGCCCCGCCACCGCCGGGCATCCGCGTGATGCGCGGCCAGCCGCTGCCCCACGGTTACTACGGCGAACGCCTGGACCCACGCGCCGTGGCGCGTCTGCCGGTGTACCACGGTTACGAGTGGCGTCGGGTTGGCGGCGATGTCGCGCTGATCGAGGTGGGGACGGGGATCGTCTATGAAGTGCTGAACAGCGTGCTCTATTGATTGCACGCCACAGCGCTTAATCGCTCCCACGCTCCTGCGTGGGAATGCAGCCCGTGACGCTCTGCATCACAAGAGCGGACGCGCAGCGTCCAGGGAGGCGTTACCACGCGGAGCGTGGGAACGATCAAAACAGGAGAATCACCGGAATATCGACAGGTCCAGCGGCCGTATCGCGCCCATCCAGATCGCATGGTCGCTGTGGTCCGCCCGGTCATCGCCGGTCAACGGGTGCATGAACACCACCAGGCCCTTGCGATGGAGCGCCAGCCACGGCAAGACGACGCCGATATACTGGGCGTCGAATGCCAGCTGGCAGCTCCAGTCCGGGTGCGGCCCCACCGGACGCTGGTGCATACGCCCCATCCGCAACGGAAAGGTCGCCGCCGCCAGCTCACACAGTTCACGTGCCTGATCCATCGTCGAGACATCGAAGTAGATATGGGCGTGGTAGCCCTTGATACGTTGCATACCGCTCTCTTTCGTTGATCCTGGGTAATGGCTCAACGCTACACCGCAATCGACGGCAATCCCAGTCCCACCAGTGACTGGGCACTGTTGGCCTGCTCGGCCATCAGCCAGTCGAAAAAGCGCTGGATCAACGGTCCCCGGCGTTTGCGCGGCGGCAGCACCACGTAATAACCGAACGTCGAAAGCACCCTCTCGTTGATCGGTCGACACAGCAGGCCCTGCTCCAGCAAGTTATCCACAAGGTGCCGCCAGCCGATGGCCACGCCCTGGCCGCCAATCGCGGCCTGGATCAGCAAGGTGTAGTTGTCGAAACGCAGTTGCCCGGGTGCCGGCGCGGTGGTGAGGCCCAGCTCGCGAAACACCCCGCTCCAGTCGAACCAGTGGCTGCTGTTCTCGCCCTTCAGGTGCAGCAGGGGGAAATCCAGCAGGCACTGGGTCGATAACGGCCGCTCACGCCCCTGGAGCAATTGCGGGCTGCACACCGGGAACACTTCCTCGCTGAACAGCCAATGGCTTTCGCCCTGCTTGAACCGTCCCTGGCCAAACAGCACCGCCACGTCGATATCGGTGCGCAGCATGTTGTGGCTACGCTCGCTGGTCACCAGGCTGACATCGACCTGTGGATTGGCGGCATGGAAGCGGTGCAGACGCGGCATCAGCCAATACGCGGCAAAGGCGAAGTCGGTGGCGACCTGCAACACCTCGTGCTGGCTGTGGGCAGTCACCGCGCTCAAGCCGCTGTCGATGCTCTGCAACCCGGCCTGCACCTGCTCGAACAGGATCGAGCCGGCCTCGGTCAATTCGATGCCACGGTAGATACGGTCGAACAGGCGTGTCGCCAACTGTTCTTCGAGGCGCTTGATCTGCTGGCTGATGGCCGGCTGGGTGGTGCCCAGCTCCACCGCCGCCGCGGTAAAGCTGCGATGGCGGGCCGCCGCTTCGAAAACCCGGAGCATGTCGAGGGACAGGTCACCCAAGGCATCAAACATAAGCTGTACTTATCCTAGTCATTGTGTGGCATGGGCTTTACCGCACATGGCGTGGGCCACATGCTGGATCACAGCACTATCGCATAACAATTCACTATGGAATGCCGCGACATCATGAAGCGCAAGAACATTCTCTTCATCATGGCCGATCAAATGGCCGCGCCCCTGTTGCCGTTCTACGGTCCGTCGCCGATCAAGCTGCCCAACCTGGACCGCCTGGCCGCCGACGGCGTGGTATTCGATGCCGCCTACTGCAACAGCCCGTTGTGCGCGCCTTCACGCTTCACCCTGGTCAGCGGCCAGTTGCCGAGCAAGATCGGCGCCTACGACAACGCTGCCGATTTCCCCGCCGATGTACCGACCTATGCCCATTACCTGCGCCGCCTCGGCTACCGCACCGCGCTGTCGGGCAAGATGCACTTCTGCGGACCGGACCAGCTCCACGGCTATGAAGAACGCCTGACCAGCGACATCTATCCGGCCGACTACGGCTGGGCGGTGAACTGGGACGAGCCGGACGTGCGCCCCAGCTGGTACCACAATATGTCCTCGGTACTGCAGGCCGGGCCTTGCGTGCGCACCAACCAGCTGGATTTCGACGAGGAGGTGGTGTTCAAGGCCCGGCAGTACCTGTTCGACCATATCCGCGAAGACGGCGACCAGCCGTTCTGCCTGACCGTGTCGATGACCCATCCCCACGATCCGTACACCATTCCCAAGGCGTTCTGGGACCTGTACCGCGACGAGGATATCCCGCTACCGCAGACCCCGGTCCAGGACAGCCTCGATCCGCACTCGCAACGCCTGCTCAAGGTCTACGACCTGTGGGACAAGCCGCTGCCCGTGGATAAGATCCGCGACGCCCGCCGCGCCTACTTCGGCGCCTGCAGCTACATCGACCATAATGTCGGCAAACTCCTGCAGACCCTGGAAGACACCGGCCTGGCCGAAGACACCGTGATCGTGTTCTCCGGCGACCATGGCGACATGCTCGGCGAACGCGGCCTCTGGTACAAAATGCACTGGTTCGAGATGGCCGCCCGCGTCCCGTTGCTGATCAGCGCACCGGGACAGTTCGCCGCCGCACGGGTCAGCGCCGCGGTGTCCACCGCCGACCTGCTGCCGACCCTGGTCGAGCTGGCCGGTGGCACCTTGCACGACGAACTGCCGCTGGACGGTCGTTCGCTGCTGCCGCACCTGCGCGGCGAGGGCGGGCATGACGAAGTGTTCGGCGAGTACATGGCCGAAGGCACCATCAGCCCGTTGATGATGATTCGCCGGGGCGCCTACAAATTCATCTACAGCGAAGACGACCCGTGCCTGCTCTTCGATGTCCACAACGACCCACACGAAGAGGAAGAACTCAGCCGGTCACCGCAGCACCAGGCGCTGTTCAACGACTTCCTGGCCGAAGCCCGGGCGAAATGGAATATCCCGGCGATCCACCAACAGGTGCTCGCCAGTCAGCGGCGCCGGCGTTTCGTCGCCGACGCCCTGACCCTCGGAAAGCTGAAGAGCTGGGACCACCAGCCGATGGTAGACGCCAGTCAGCAATACATGCGCAACCATATCGACCTCGACGATCTGGAGCGCAAGGCTCGTTATCCACAACCCTGCCAAAACCAATAACGAACACAAGGGGAAGGCCATGAAGAAGTTATCCACAGTACTGACCGCCGGGCTGCTGGCCGTGAGCAGCCTGAGCGCGTATGCCGAGCAGAGTTGCGACACGGTGAAGATGGCCGACCCGGGCTGGAGCGACATCGCCGCGACCAACGCCATTACCAGCCTGCTGCTCGACGGCCTGGGCTACAAGGCCAAGGTCGACACCCTGGCGGTGCCGATCACCTACGGCGGCCTCAAGGATGGCCAGGTGGATGTCTTCCTCGGTAACTGGATGCCGGCGCAGCAGGGCTTCTACGACAAGTTCGTGGCCAACGGCGATGTCACCCAACTGGCGAAGAATCTCGACGGCACCGAATTCACCCTCGCGGTCCCGGATTATGTCTGGGACGCGGGTGTGCATAACTTCGCCGACCTGGCCAAGTTCGCCGACAAGTTCGACAAGAAGCTCTACGGCATCGGCTCCGGCGCGCCGGCCAACGCCTCGCTGGCGGAGATCATCAAGAAGAACGAGTTCGACCTGGGCCAGTGGAAACTGGTGGAGTCCAGCGAACAGGCAATGCTGGCCGAGGTCGCCCGTTCGGTGAAGAAGCAGAAGTTCGTGGTCTTCCTCGGCTGGACCCCGCACCCGATGAACGTGCAGATGAAGATGCATTACCTCAAGGGCGGCGAGAAGTACTTCGGCGATACCGGCAGTGTCTACACCGTGACCCGCAAGGGTTATGCACAGGCCTGCCCGAACGTCGGCAAGTTGTTGAGCAACCTGAGCTTCACCCAGGACATGGAAAACAGCATCATGGCCGAGGTGGCGAACAAGAAGCTGAGCAACGCCGATGCGGCCAGGGCCTGGATCAAGGCCAACCCGGCGGTGCTGGACAAGTGGCTGGACGGCGTCAAGACCGCGGATGGCCAGGAGGCGTTGCCGGTGGTGAAGGCGAAGCTCTAATCCTCGCGCAACCTGTGAGATCCAACGCAACCTGTTGAGATGCACCATAACCTGTGGCGAGCGGGCTTGCCCGTGCTGGGGCGCGAAGCGGCCCTAAAATCTATGAACCCGGTGCGTCAGATAGACCGAGGTGACCGGTTTTACGACTGCTTCGCAGCCGAGCGCGGGCAAGCCCGCTCGCCACAAGATCCGACACGGCTTCTCGCTCCTGTCACACCAATACTTCACCCTGACGCCGACTCAACCAACCGAGAGACCCATGGGCTGGACCAACCGCCACAAAATCCTGCCATTTCTCAGCTGGCTGCCCCGGCAAACCCGCACCAGCGTCAGCCGTGACCTGGTGGTGGGGCTCAGCGGCGCGATTCTCGCGTTGCCACAATCCGTCGCCTACGCCCTGATCGCCGGCCTGCCGCCGGAATACGGGCTGTACGCGGCCATCATTCCAGTGCTGATCGCCTGCCTCTGGGGCTCGTCGTGGCACCTGATCTGCGGCCCGACCGCCGCGATCTCGATTGTCCTGTTCGCCAGTGTCAGCCCGTTGGCCGTGCCCGGCAGCCAGGACTACATCACCCTGATCCTGTTGCTGACCTTTATCGCCGGCATCTTCCAGTGGCTGTTGGGCATGCTGCGTTTCGGCGCCCTGGTGAATTTCGTCTCCCACTCGGTGGTGCTCGGCTTCACCCTCGGTGCCGCCGTGGTCATCGCCCTGGGGCAATTGCCCAACCTGCTGGGCATCGATGTGGCGAACCAGGCCACCGCCCTCAACAGCCTGCTGGCGCTGGTGCGGCATGTCGGCGAACTGGACCGGCCATCGCTGGCCCTTGGCCTCGGCACGCTGCTGCTGGGGCTGGTGCTCAAGTCGCTGCTGCCGCGCTGGCCGACCTTGCTGATCACCCTGGTATTCGCCAGCCTGCTGGTCTGGCTATGGCCGGGGATGTTCGGCCATGTGCAACTGGTCAAGGGCTTCGTCGGGCGCCTGCCGCCGTTCAGCCCGTTGCCGCTGGATATCGAGACGGTGCTGCGGCTGCTACCCAGTGCCGTCGCCGTGGGCATGCTCGGGCTGGTCACCAGCCTGTCGATCGCCCGTTCGCTGTCGGCACGTTCGCAACAACTGCTCGATGCCAACCAGGAAGTCCGCGCCCAGGGCCTGTCGAATATCGTCGGCAGTCTGTTTTCCGGCTACCTGTCCGCCGGCTCGTTCACCCGCGCCGCCCTGAGCTACGAAGCCGGGGCCTGCTCGCCGCTGGCCGGGGTGTTCTCGGCGTTATGGGTGGCGTTGTTCGCGGTGTGCGGCTCGGCGCTGATCGCCCATATCCCGATTCCGGCCATGGCCGGGAGCATTTTGCTGATCAGTTGGGGCCTGGTGGATCACCGCGGTATCCGGGCGCTGTTCCGGGTCAGCCATGCCGAGTTCGCGGTGATGGCCCTGACCTGCGTGGCGACCTTGCTCCTGGAATTGCAGACGGCTATCTATGCCGGGGTGCTGGCGTCGCTGTTCTTCTACCTGAAACGTACCTCACAGCCACGGGTGCAGCATTGGCGCGACGGTGACGAGGATGTGCTGCGGGTTGGCGGCTCGATCTTCTTCGGCGCCAGCCATTACCTGCAGGTACGCCTGCAACGGCTGCATGGCCCGCGGGTAGTGATCGAGGCGCAGCAGATCAACTTCATCGACTATTCCGGGGTGGAGATGCTGCACCAGGAAGCCCGGCGCCTGGCGCGGGACGGCCGCAGCCTGACCTTGAGAAAGGCGCGGGCCCCGGTGGTCGAGGAACTGGTCAAGCTGGAGGGTGTGGATAAGTGCCCGATCCGCTTCGAGGACTGAACACACTCGCCCCCCTCAGACACTCATCCTGTGGGAGCGGGCTTGCCCGCGAAGGCGCCCTCAAGGACGCCAACGGCTTCGCGGCGGGCGGCGTTCCGACAAGCCCGCTCTCACAGGTTTCAGTTCAAAAGGTTTCGGTTCAAAGGGCCAGCAGGCGCCGCAGCTCCGCCAGCACCGGCGCGGTATCCGGGCGCACGCCACGCCACAACAGGAAGGCTTCCGCCGCCTGCTCGGCGAGCATGCCCAGGCCATCCATCGCCACCGATGCGCCATGTTCACTGGCCCAGCGGCAGAACGCGGTCGGTTCCTTGCTGTACATCATGTCGTAGCAGAAGGTCTTGCCCGGCTCGATCAGGCTCGGTGCAATCGGCGGTACATCGCCCGAGAGGCTGGCCGAGGTGGCGTTGATGATCAGGTCCACCGGTTCACGCAGCCAGTCGAAACCGCTGGCGGACACCGGCCCCAGGTCGGCGCACAGTTCGGCCAGCAACTCGGCTTTCTCGACGGTGCGGTTGGCGATGATCACCGACGCGGGCCGCGAAGCCAGCAATGGCTCCAACGCCCCGCGCACCGCGCCACCGGCGCCGAGCAACAGGATGCGCTTGCCCTGCAGGCTGAAGCCGGCATTGACCGTCAGGTCGCGGACCAGTCCCGCGCCATCGGTGTTGTCGCCCAGCAGGCTGCCATCGGCCAGCTTGCTCAGGGTATTCACCGCGCCGGCCCGCTGCGCCCGTGCCGTCAGGCTGTCGGCCAGGCGAAAGGCCTCTTCCTTGAACGGCACCGTGACATTGGCGCCGCGCCCCTCCTGGAAGAACGCCCGCGCGCAGCCGGAAAAGTCATCCAGTGGTGCCAGCAGGGTGCTGTAGTCCAGTTGCTGGGCGGTCTGCTCGGCGAACAGACGGTGGATCAGCGGCGATTTGCTGTGGCCGATGGGATTACCGAAGACGACATAACGATCCATCAGGCGTTGTCCTCCGCCAGCCAGTCGCGGTCCTGCAGGAAGTAGTCGGTGAGGCGTGCCTCTTCGCTGCCTGGAGCGGCTTTCCAGTCGTAGCCCCAGCGCACTTGCGGCGGCAGCGACATCAGGATCGATTCGGTGCGACCGCCCGATTGCAGGCCGAACAGGGTGCCGCGGTCATAGACCAGGTTGAACTCCACGTAGCGGCCGCGGCGGAACTCCTGGAACTCACGCTGTTGTTCGGTCCAGGCCGCCGCCTTGCGCCGTTGGACAATCGGCAGGTAGGCGTCGATGTAAGCATCACCGATAGCGCGCATGAAGGCGAAGCTGGTGTCGAAGTCCCATTCGTTCAGGTCGTCGAAAAACAGGCCGCCGATGCCCCGTGGCTCGTTGCGATGCTTGATATGGAAATAGCTGTCGCACCAGGCCTTGTAGCGCGGGTAGACATCCGCCCCGAACGGCGCGCAGGCCTGCTCGGCCACGCGGTGCCAGTGGATGCAGTCTTCTTCGTTGCCATAGTAGGGCGTCAGGTCGAAGCCGCCGCCGAACCACCAGACCGGTTCTTCACCGGCCTTTTCCGCGATGAAGAAGCGCACGTTGGCGTGGGACGTCGGCACATGGGGGTTGTGCGGGTGAATCACCAGGGACACCCCCAGCGCCTCGAAACCGCGCCCGGCCAGCTCGGGCCGGTGGGCACTGGCGGACGGCGGCAGGCCGCTGCCGAAGACGTGGGAAAAATTCACCCCGCCTTTCTCGATGACCTCGCCGTTTTCGATCACCCGGGTCCGGCCACCACCACCAGCGGGGCGGGTCCAGGCGTCTTCGACGAAGCGCGAACCACCGTCCTCGGCTTCCAGCGCAGCGCAGATACGGTCTTGCAGGTCGAGCAGGTAGGCTTTCACGGCCTCGGTGCGGGTAGTCATGGCATCACCTTGAATCGGGCAAAGCTACGCGGCACGTCGGGCGGCCGGCGGCAAAGGGGGGCGTAGCATAACACTGCCCTCGCGACCGTCGCAGTTGACGAAGGTCAAACGAAGGAGTCCGATAGGCCCTTCGCGCAGCCTCAAGATGAAAACTGCCCAAGGAGAGTATCGATGGCCAAACGCATCCAGTTCCATGCCCATGGCGGCCCCGAAGTCCTCGAATATGTCGACTACACCCCCGCCGAGCCGGGCCCGCAGCAGGTACGGGTACAGAACAAGGCCATCGGCCTGAATTTCATCGACACCTACTGGCGCAGCGGCCTGTATGCACCGCCGAGCATGCCGTCCGGGCTGGGCGGGGAGGGCGCCGGCGTCGTCGATGCGGTAGGCAGTGAAGTCACCCGGTTCAAGGTCGGTGACCGCGTCGCCTATGGCACCGGACCGCTGGGCGCCTACAGCGACTTCCACCTGTTGCCGGCGGCGCACCTGGTGAAACTGCCGGAGCAGATCAGCTTCGAACAGGCGGCGGCAGTGATGCTCAAGGGCCTGACGGTGCAATACCTGTTACGTCAGACCCATGAACTCAAGGCCGGCGAAACCGTGTTGTTCCACGCCGCGGCCGGCGGTGTCGGGGCCCTGGCCTGCCAGTGGGCCAAGGCCATCGGCGCGAAGCTGATCGGTACCGTCAGCTCGCCGCAGAAGGCGGCCTATGCCAAATCCCTCGGGGCCTGGGAAACCATCGACTACAGCCATGAAGACGTGGCGAAGCGGGTGCTGGAGCTGACGGACGGCAAGAAGGTCCCGGTGGTCTATGACGGTGTCGGCAAGGATACCTGGTTGACTTCCCTCGACAGCCTGGCACCACGGGGCCTGCTGGTGAGCTTCGGCAACGCCTCCGGCGCGGTGGACGGCGTCAACCTGGGGATCCTGGCGGCCAAGGGCTCGCTGTATGTGACCCGTCCGACCCTCGGCAGCTACGCCAGCAACCCGCAGCAACTGCAGGCCATGGCCGATGAGTTGTTCGGGCTGATTATCGGTGGTCAGTTGAAGATCGAGATCGGCGCGCGCTATAGCCTGGCGGAAGCGGCCAAGGCGCAGACCGAACTGTCGGCGCGGCGGACTACCGGGTCGACGGTGCTGCTGTCTTAGTCCTGTGGTGTCTGGCCGCTGCTGCGCAACGGTTCGTGGGCAAGCCCACTCCCACAGAATGTATGCCGATCACAAAATGCGGGCACGACTCGGACCTGTGGGAGCGGGCTTGCTCGCGAAAGCGGCGGGGCGGCGGGCATCGTCATCGCTGGCAAGCCAGCTCCTACAAGGTCCCAGGCTAGACGACAGTCCGTGGTGCCCCCCCCCTCCTGTGGGAGCGGGCTTGCCCGCGAAAGCGGCGGTGCGGCTGGCATCGTCATCGCTGGTCAGCTCCTACAAGGTCCCGGGCTAGACGACAGTGCGTGGTGCCCCCCCTCCTGTGGGAGCGGGCTTGCCCGCGAAGCAGCTCACACCGGACTCAAGCCGGGCGCACGACCTTGCCGCTCGCCAGGTCGCGGATCAGGCTCGGGTTCTTGCGCCCACCGAGATTACCGCCCAGCACCAGGTCGAGCTGACCACGGAAATACTGCTCCACCCGCAAGCGGGTCTTCGCCGCAGGGCGCCCTTGCGGGTTGGCGGAGGTGGAGATCAGCGGGCCCACCAGTGAACACAGGTCGCGCACCAGCGGATGATCACTCACCCGCAGTGCCACGGTGTCGTGCTGACCGGTCACCCACTCCGGCAACAGGTCCTGATGCGGCACCAGCCAGGTATTGGGCCCCGGCCAGGTACTGGCCATACGATCAAGCCAGGTTTCCGGAAAATCCTCGAACAGGAAATCGAACTGGCGGATATTGTCGGCGACCAGGATCAGGCCCTTGTCCACCGAACGATTCTTGATCGCCAGCAACCGGTCCACCGCCTCTTCGTTCCAAGGATCGCAGCCCAGGCCCCAGACCGCCTCGGTTGGATAGGCAATCACCGCTCCTGCGCGAACTTCTCGTGCGGCTTCTTGCACACGCCAACTCTTGACCATTGCTTGTTCTCCGGATTCAACGCTGCTCGCAGTTTACTCAGGTACGGCTACCTCATGCGAGCTAACCAGCGTCCGCCTTCGTTGGCAACCCGGCCGTCCAGTTCCAGCTCGGTCAGGCTCGCCAGCACCCGCGACAGGTTCCAGCCACAGGCCAGCGCCAGGCCTTCGCTGGTATGCGGCGCCGCGTGCAACAAGGCCAGCAGCGGGTGATCGGACGCGGCGGGCGGCGCGCTGGCGGCAACCCGCTGCCAACCGCGCAGGTTCTGCAGGATATCGTCGACCGTCTCCACCAGCACCGCGCCATCGCGAATCAACTGATGGCAGCCGCGTGCGCCGGGATGGTGGATGGAACCGGGAATCGCATAGACCTCGCGCCCCTGTTCCGCCGCGAGCCGGGCGGTGATCAGTGAACCGCTGGCAACACTGGCCTCCACCACCAGCACACCCAGGGACAAACCGCTGATGATCCGGTTGCGCCGGGGGAAGTTGCCCGGGTGCGGCGCGGCATCCAGCGGGAACTCGGAAACCACCGCGCTGCCCCGGTCGATCATGGCCTGCGCCAGCGTCCGGTGCCGCTGTGGATAAAAATTCTCGAGACCGGTGCCGAGCACGCCGATGGTCAGCCCGCCAACATCCAGCGCGGCCTGATGGGCAGCGCCGTCGATGCCCAGGGCAAGGCCGCTGGTGATGACAAAGCCGGCGCCGGCCAGGCAGCGGGAGAAGGCCGCGGCGGTGTCCATGCCAGGCTTCGAGGCGCGTCGACTACCGACCAGCGCCAGCTGCGGCTTGTCCAGAATCGTCGGGTTGCCGGCCACGAACAGCAGCGGCGGGGCATCGTCAATCTCCGCCAACAGGGCCGGGTAATCGGCCTGGTCCCACATCAGCAAATGCTGGTTAGAACGCTCTAGCCAGGCCAATGCAGCGCTGGCGCCGTCGCGCACGGCAGGGCTGCGGCGGGCCTCGGCACTGCTCACCGGCAACCCCAGCGAACGCCACGCGGCGGTGGGCGCGCTCAAGGCGGAAGAGGCCGAACCAAAGGTTTCGATCAACGTGCGAAAGCGCCGGGAACCGATCTCCGGCAGGCGATGCAGACGCAGGCGGGCTTCCAGTTCCGCCGGCGACAGGGAGGTGCAATTGGACAGCGACATCGGATCATCCTTGATCTGTGGCGGTCCTGACATGACGGGAACAAGCTGTGGATAACTCTGTGAGTAACCTGTTTAGCCTGCTAACTAAATCAGTTAGGGTTGAGGACACCTGCAGGAGCTGGCTTGCCAGCGATAGCGATGCAAGAGTCACCGCCGTCATCGCTGGCAAACCAGCTCCTACAGGTACAGCATCGTCGACCAAGCCCTAGGGGTTGCGCACCTTGTCCAGCACCGCCAGCGACCGCGTGGCATTGAGTACCAAACCATAGCTGAGCTTTTCGTAGGTGCGGAACACCATCAGCAGGCCCGAACGCTCGTCGGGGACCTTCACCGGCTGTCCGGTGATGCGGTCGCGCACTGTCTCACCGGTCTTGAACACCGCAAGAACGTTGCCTTCAGCCAATCCATCACGGCGGCCCTTGTCGATCGTGACCACATCCATGACCCCGATCTGTGTAACACCTCGTGGCACATCTATGATCACGCCGCTGACCGGCGCCTGGGGTGCACTGGGCATGAAGGTCGAGGTGATGGGGCGTTCCTCGCTGACGAACAGCCGGTCGCCGAGGCGGACTTCCTCGGTGGTACGGCGCAACACCACGGTGCCGACATCGCCCTCGGTTGCCAGCAACTCGCCCGTGCCGACATCGTCGGCGTTGATGCCGAGGAATTCCTTGGTCTGCGGGTCGGTGTAGACCTTGCCCTGGCGGAACAGGCCGTATACCGAATGCGTCGGGTCGAACGCGCCACGGGCGTAGATCCGGTCGCCCATGCCACTGAGCACCCGCTCATTGCTGCCGGCCAGGATATACGGGGCTCTCTTGAAGTCCTCGGGGCTGTCGACGATACGGTTGCTCAGCAGGAACGCATTGATCTTTTCCAGCGGAATGCTGGGGATCGCGTCCGCCACCGGCGAACTGCGTACCTGCGGCGACAGCTTGATGGTGCCACGGGATGCGCCACGCTCGACCACCAGCCGCGGCTGGCCGTCGACAAACTGCAGCGTGAGGATATCGCCCGGGTAGATCAGGTCCGGATTGGCGATCTGTGGGTTGGCGTGCCAGATTTCCGGCCACTTCCAGGGTTCGCGGAGAAATTTCCCGGAAATGTCCCAGAGTGTGTCGCCACGCACCACCGTATAGCGCTGTGGATAACCGTCCTTGAGTTGCACTTGCGCCTGCACGACACCGGTAAAGGCCAGCAGCAGGGCGAGTAGTGTTTTCCTCATGCAGTGAATCCCTTTATTATGTGCCTTCGCGTGAAACGCCAGAGCCCCCGCGGCTCGCTCCCAGGGAGAACGTTTTACAACGGTAGCCGAATCCCGCCGGGACATTATCGGCAACCGTCTCTGACTTTACCTCACATGTGCAGCAAATACGCCTATGGCCATTTTAAACATCCTCGAATTTCCAGACGCGCGCCTGCGCACCATCGCCAAGCCCGTGGCCGTGGTGGACGACAAGGTGCGGCAACTGATCGATGACATGTTTGAAACAATGTATGAAGCCCCAGGCATCGGCCTGGCGGCAACCCAGGTCAACGTGCATCAACGTATCGTGGTCATGGACCTGAGCGAAGATCGCAGCGAGCCGCGGGTGTTCATCAACCCCGAGTTCACACCGCTGACCGACGAAATGGGCGAGTACCAGGAAGGCTGCCTGTCGGTGCCGGAGTTCTACGAGAACGTCGAACGCCCGACCCGGGTCCGGATCAAGGCCCTGGATCGCGACGGCAAGCCGTTCGAGCTGGAGGCCGATGGCCTGCTGGCGGTGTGCATCCAGCATGAATGCGATCACCTCAACGGCAAGCTGTTCGTCGATTACCTGTCCACGCTCAAGCGCGACCGGATCAAGAAGAAGCTGGAAAAGAAACACCGCCAGAACGCCTGATCCCCTTCCTCACCCGTAGGAGCCGGGCTTGCCCGCGAAGGCGTCCTTGAGAACGCCGGAAACTTCGCGGGCAAGCCCGGCTCGTACATTTTCAAGCGAGCCCCCTTCATGACCCAGCCATTGCGCATCGTCTTTGCCGGCACCCCCGAGTTCGCCGCTGAACACCTCAAGGCCCTGCTCGACAGCCCTTACGAGATCGTCGCGGTCTACACCCAGCCGGACCGCCCGGCCGGTCGCGGGCAGAAGCTGATGCCGAGCCCGGTCAAACAGCTTGCCCTGGAACATGGCATCAGCGTCCTGCAGCCGCCGACCCTGCGCAATGCCGACGCCCAGGCCGAACTGGCGGCACTCCATCCGGACCTGATGGTGGTGGTCGCCTATGGCCTGATCCTGCCGCAAGTGGTGCTGGATATCCCGCGCCTGGGTTGCATCAACAGCCACGCCTCCCTGCTGCCGCGCTGGCGCGGGGCGGCGCCGATCCAGCGCGCGGTGGAAGCCGGAGACAGCGAGAGCGGCGTGACCGTGATGCGCATGGAGGCCGGTCTCGACACCGGGCCGATGCTGCTCAAGGCCGTCACTGCGATCAGCGCCGAAGACACCGGCGGCAGCCTGCATGACCGCCTGGCCGAACTCGGCCCGCCGGCGGTACTGCAGGCCATCGCCGGCCTGGCCGCCGGAGCTCTGTTCGCGGGAGCCCTGGACGGTGAAGTCCAGGATGACAGCCTGGCCACCTACGCCCACAAGCTGAACAAGGACGAGGCACGCATCGACTGGAACCGTCCGGCGGTCGAGCTGGAACGCCTGGTTCGCGCCTTCAATCCCTGGCCGATCTGCCACAGCAGCCTCAATGGTGAAGCCGTGAAAGTCCTCGCCGCCAGCGTCGCCGAAGGCCAGGGCCAGCCGGGCGAAATCCTCGCCGCCAGCAAGGACGGCCTGATCGTCGCCACGGGTGACGGCGCGCTGTGCCTGACCCGCCTGCAACTGCCCGGTGGCAAGGCCCTGAACTTCAGCGACCTGTTCAACAGCCGCCGCGAGAAATTCGCCCTCGGCACGGTACTCGGCCAATGAACCCGCGTCTGGCCGCCGCCAAGGCACTGACCGCCGTGCTCAACGGCAAGGCCTCGCTGAACAGTTCGCTGCCGCTGCAACTGGACAAGGTCGAGGCCCGCGACCGTGGCCTGACCCAGGACCTGGCGTTCGGTACCGCCCGTTGGCAGCCACGCCTGTCGGCGCTGGCGCTGAAGCTGCTGCAGAAGCCCTTCAAGGCCGCCGACGCCGATGTCGAGGCGCTGCTGCTGGTCGGTCTCTACCAGTTGCTCTACACCCGCATCCCGGCCCACGCCGCCATCGGCGAGACCGTCGGTTGCGCCGAGAAACTGAAAAAACCCTGGGCCAAGGCCCTGCTCAATGCCGTGCTGCGCCGCGCGCAACGGGAAAGCGAGGCGCTGCTGGCCGAGCTGGAACACGATCCGGTGGTGCGCACCGCCCATCCGCGCTGGCTGCAGAAATCCCTCAAGGCCTTCTGGCCCGAGCAGTGGGAAGCCATCTGCGCGGCGAACAACGCTCACCCGCCGATGATCCTGCGGGTCAACCGCCGTCACCACAACCGCGATGCCTACCTCAAGCTGCTGGCCGATGCCGCGGTGGCCGCCCAGCCATGCGACTACAGCCGGGACGGCATTGTCCTCGACGAAGCCTGCGACGTGCGCAACCTGCCGGGCTTTGCCGAAGGCTGGATCAGCGTCCAGGACGAAGCCGCGCAACTGGCCGCCGACCTGCTCGACCTGGCCCCCGGCCAACGAGTGCTGGATGCCTGCTGCGCCCCCGGCGGCAAGACCTGCCATATCCTCGAAGCCGAGCCGCAACTGGCCGGCGTGGTCGCGGTCGACCTGGAAGCCAAGCGCCTGGTGCGGGTGCGCGAAAACCTCGAACGCCTGGGCCTGGCCGCCGAGCTGATCGCCGCCGATGGCCGGGACACCGCGACCTGGTGGGACGGCAAGCCGTTCCAGCGGATCCTGCTGGACGCGCCGTGCTCGGCCACCGGGGTGATCCGTCGCCACCCTGACATCAAGCTGACCCGCCAGCCCGACGACATCGCCGCCCTGGCCGCCCTGCAAGGCGAACTGCTGGACGCGATGTGGACGACCCTGGACGTCGGCGGCATCCTGCTCTATGCCACCTGTTCGACCCTGCCGACCGAAAACACCGAGGTGATCGCAGCGTTCCTGGCCCGTACCTCCGGTGCCCGCGAGCTGGATATCGCCGGGCCGTTCGGCATCAAGCAACCCCACGGTCGCCAACTGCTGGCCCGGGAAGGCGGCCACGATGGTTTCTACTACGCCAAACTGATCAAGATCGCTGCCGCACGCGGCTAACCGGGTTGAACGGAGTCATCCGATGAAAATCATCATTCTCGGCGCGGGACAGGTCGGCGGCACCCTGGCCGAACACCTGGCCAGCGAAGCCAACGACATCACCGTGGTCGACACCGACGGCGAGCGCCTGCGCGACCTCGGCGACCGCCTGGATATCCGCACCGTGCAGGGCCGCGCCTCGTTCCCGACGATCCTGCGCCAGGCCGGCGCGGATGACGCCGACATGCTGGTGGCGGTGACCAACAGCGACGAAACCAACATGGTCGCCTGCCAGGTCGCCCACACCCTGTTCCATACTCCGACCAAGATCGCCCGGGTGCGCGAGGCCGCCTACCTGACCCGCGCCGGCCTGTTCGACAACGATGCGATCCCGGTGGACGTACTGATCAGCCCCGAGCAGGTGGTCACCCACTACATCAAACGCCTGATCGAATACCCGGGTGCCTTGCAGGTCATCGACTTTGCCGACGGCAAGGCCCAACTGGTGGCGGTCAAGGCCTATTACGGCGGGCCGCTGGTGGGCCAGCAACTGCGCCAGCTGCGCGCGCACATGCCGAATGTCGACACACGCGTGGCGGCGATATTCCGCCGCGACCGGCCGATCATGCCCAAGGGCGACACGGTGATCGAAGCCGATGACGAAGTGTTCTTCATCGCCGCCAAGGCGCATATCCGCGCGGTGATGAGCGAAATGCGCCGGCTCGACGAGAGCTACAAGCGCATCGTCATCGCCGGTGGCGGACAGATCGGCGAGCGCCTGGCCGAGGCGATCGAAAGCCGCTACCAGGTGAAGATCATCGAGATGAACGCGGCACGCTGCCGGCATCTGTCCGACACCCTCGACAGCACCGTGGTCCTGCAGGGCAGCGCTTCGGACCGCGACCTGCTGATGGAAGAGAACATCAACGACGCCGACCTGTTCCTCGCCCTGACCAACGATGACGAGGCCAATATCATGTCCTCGCTGCTGGCCAAGCGGATGGGGGCGAAGAAGGTGATGACCATCATCAACAACCCGGCCTATGTCGACCTGATCCAGGGCGGCGATATCGACATCGCCATCAGCCCGCAGTTGGCGACCATCGGCACCTTGCTCGCCCACGTGCGCCGTGGCGATATCGTCAGCGTGCACTCGTTGCGGCGCGGCGCGGCGGAAGCCATCGAGGCGATTGCCCACGGCGATGCGAAGTCGAGCAAGGTGATCGGCCGGGCCATCGAAGATATCGCGCTACCGCCCGGAACCACCATCGGCGCGATCATTCGCGACGAAGAAGTGCTGATTGCCCACGACGACACGGTGATCCAGGCCGGCGACCATGTGATCCTGTTCCTTGTGGATAAAAAACATATCCGCGATGTGGAGAAGCTGTTCCACGTCGGCCTGAGTTTTTTCTAGGCAGTGCGGCGTCTGCAAGGCCGGCTCCTACAAGGAGCGGGCAAATCGATGGACCCTGTAGGAGCCGGCTTGCCGGCGATGACTATCTCAACCACAACGCAGAAGGACCGCCATGCTCGAATCACTGGAAAAAATGCTCGCCAAGGGTGTGGATAACTCCCTGCTGCGCTTTGGCCTCGGCAAGGGTTACCTGGATCTTGGCGACCACATCAAGGCGGCCGAACACCTGCAGCGCTGCGTCGACTTCGACCCGAAATACTCCGCTGCCTGGAAATTGCTGGGCAAGGCCCATCAGGCCGGCGGTGACACCGACGCGGCGAAACAGGCGTGGGAACGGGGACTGGAAGCCGCCCGCGCCCATGGCGACAAGCAGGCGGAAAAGGAAATGACGGTGTTCCTGAAGAAGCTGGAAAAAGCCGCGCTCAAAGATCGATGAAGCGCAGGCCGATGCCCTCGGCGTCGACCCGGATCACTTCCATGCGAATACGCGGCGCGGCCACCGGCAGGTCCTGCACCTGGCCATAGACCACCGCCCCGGTCGGCAGGCGCGACAGGCTCGGGTGCTGCACGTACACACCCTTGCTGGAGAGATTGCGCGTCTGTCCCAGGCACTCGCCAATACTGGGGTGCTGGATCTTGATACGCAGGTAATTCTTGTTATCGGACATCTATTGCGCCCTTGGATAAAGCCGCTGTGGATAAATCACTGGCGATTTTATCCACAGATCATGCCAATGAGGTGTTTCAGTACCAGCGCTGTTCACCCGCCGGACGCTTCTTGAAGCGCTTCATGCTCCACATGTACTGGCTCGGATAAGCCCGCACATAACGCTCGACCACCTGGCTCATCGCCGCCGCCGAAGTCTCTGTATCGGCGCTGTACATCGCTTCTGGAGCCGCTTCGAGAATGACCTTGAAGCCCGAGCCGTCGGGCAGGCGCAGCGCATGCAGGAACACCCCGACCGCCTTGCCGCCGGCCAGCATGTTCGGCACGAACTTGCTGGTCAAGGCCATGGTGCCCAGGAACGGCACGAAGATCCCGGCGGATTCGGCCGGTTCCGGGTCGGCGGGAATGCCCACCGCACCACCTTTGCGCACTTCCTTGATGACGCTGAGGATGCCTTCCTTGGTCGAGGCCGCCACCCGGTTGCCCAGTTGCACGCGTTGTTTGCGCAGCAGTTCATCGACCGCCTTGAGCTTGGGCGGACGGTAGAAAATGATCGGTTTGCACTGGTTGCAGTAGAAATGATTGAGCACTTCCCAGTTGCCCAGGTGGCTGGTGATACCGACCACGCCCTTGCCCGAGGCGAGGGCATCCTTGAGCACGTCGAGGCCTTCGACTTCGCGCACCAGGTCGATGGAACGCTGGGCCGGCCAGATCCAGGCGCAGGCACTTTCGGTCAGGGACTTGCCGATATCCTTGAGACTCTGCCCGACCAGTTGTTCGCGGGCTACCGGGTCGAGCTCGGGAAAGCACTTCGCCAGATTGATCCGCACCACGTCGCGGGAACGGTTGGGCAGCTTCCACATCAGCCAGCCGATGGCCGCGCCGACACGCTGCACGGCACGCCAGGGCAGCATCGCGAACAACCGCAACGCCCCCACCAGCATGGCGCCTTTAAACTTTTCCACAGGTCACTCCCGGTGTGCTCACTCGTCAGCCGGCTATTGTAGCCGTGGCACGGCCAGCGCGGCATAGCTATGACAATCGGTGGTGTGGTCCATGACCATCCCCGAGGCCTGCATGAAGGCGTAGCAGATGGTCGGGCCGACAAAGCTGAAGCCGCGTTTCTTCAGGGCCTTGCTCATGGCTTCGGCCTCGGGCGTGACGGCCGGGACCTCGCTGCGATCCTTGAAGTGATGAATCCGCGGCAGGCCGCCGACAAACGACCAGAGCAGGGCCACCGGGTCCTTTGTCTGCAACCAGACCTGGGCGTTGCGCCGGGCCGCATTGAGTTTCAGGCGATTGCGCACAATGCCCGGATCAAGCATCAGGGTCTCGATATAGTCGTCGCTCATTGCCGCGATTTTGCGCACATCGAAACCGAACAGGACCTTGCGGTAGTGCTCGCGTTTTCTCAGGATCGTGATCCATGAAAGCCCGGCCTGGAACCCTTCGAGCAAAAGCAACTCGAACAATCGCTGCTCGTTGCGCAGCGGCACGCCCCACTCCTGATCGTGATAGTCCATGTACAAAGGCTCGTCGTTGCACCAAAAGCAGCGTGGCATAAGGCTCCAAGGGGGTGGAGGCGCGACCGAATCGGGTATACTCCCGCCTTTTAAATCGCAGCCCAAGTAACAGGTGAATTTCGTGAGCCAGCCTACGCCAGCCGTGCGTACCTTCCAAGACTTGATCCTCGCCCTCCAGCAATACTGGGCTGAGCAAGGTTGTGTGGTACTTCAGCCCTACGATATGGAAGTAGGCGCCGGCACTTTTCATACCGCCACGTTCCTGCGCGCCATCGGCCCGGAAACCTGGAACGCCGCCTATGTACAACCCAGCCGTCGCCCGACTGACGGCCGCTACGGCGAAAACCCGAACCGCCTGCAGCACTACTATCAGTTCCAGGTGGTCCTGAAGCCGAACCCGGAAAACTTCCAGGAACTGTATCTGGGCTCGCTCAAGCACGTCGGCCTCGACCCGCTGGTGCACGACATCCGTTTCGTCGAAGACAACTGGGAATCGCCGACCCTCGGCGCCTGGGGCCTGGGCTGGGAAGTCTGGCTCAACGGCATGGAAGTCACCCAGTTCACCTACTTCCAGCAGGCGGGCGGTATCGAGTGCTACCCGGTCACCGGCGAAATCACCTACGGCCTCGAGCGCCTGGCGATGTACCTGCAGGGTGTCGATTCGGTCTACGACCTGGTCTGGGCCGACGGTCCGTTCGGCAAGGTGACCTATGGCGACGTGTTCCACCAGAACGAAGTGGAGCAGTCGACCTACAACTTCGAACACGCCAACGTCGAGAAGCTGTTCGAACTGTTCGATTTCTATGAAAGCGAAGCCAGGCGCCTGATCGAGCTGGATCAGCCGCTGCCGTTGCCGAGCTATGAAATGGTCCTCAAGGCCTCGCACACCTTCAACCTGCTGGACGCGCGCCGGGCCATCTCGGTGACCGCACGCCAGCAATACATCCTGCGTGTGCGCACCCTGGCGCGTTCCGTCGCCCAAGCCTACCTGCTGGCACGCGCCAAGCTGGGCTTCCCGATGGCAACCCCGGACCTGCGTGATGAAGTGTTGGCTAAGTTGGAGGCGGCACAATGAGTGCGCAAGATTTTCTGGTAGAACTGGGCACTGAAGAACTTCCACCCAAGGCCCTCAATACCCTCGCCGAGGCCTTCCTCGCCGGTATCGAAAAAGGCCTGCAGGCCGCCGGCCTGGGCTTTGAAGCCAAACAGGTCTATGCCGCGCCACGCCGCCTGGCCGTATTGCTGACCCAGTTGCAGACCCAGCAACCGGACCGCAGCATCAACCTCGACGGCCCGCCACGTCAGGCCGCCTTCGACGCCGAAGGCAACCCGACCCAGGCCGCCCTGGGCTTCGCCAAGAAGTGCGGTGTCGAGCTGAGCGAAATCGACCAGAGCGGGCCAAAACTGCGCTACAGCCAGAACATCCCTGGCAAGCCGACCGCCAGCCTGTTGCCGACCATCGTCGAAGACTCGCTGAACGACCTGCCGATTCCCAAGCGCATGCGCTGGGCCGCGCGCAAGGAAGAATTCGTCCGTCCGACCCAATGGCTGGTGATGCTGCTCGGTGACCAGGTCATCGACTGCACCATCCTCGCCCAGAAAGCCGGTCGCGATTCCCGTGGCCACCGTTTCCACCATCCGCACAGCGTGCGCATCGGCTCGCCGGCCAGCTACCTTGACGACCTGCGCGGCGCCTACGTGCTGGCCGACGCCAACGAACGTCGCGAACTGATCAGCAAGCGTACCGCCGAGTTGGCGACGCTGCAGGAAGGCACCGCGATCGTGCCGCCGGCCCTGCTCGACGAAGTGACCGCCCTGGTCGAATGGCCGGTGCCGCTGGTGTGCTCGTTCGAGGAGCGTTTCCTCGATGTGCCGCAGGAAGCCCTGATCACCACCATGCAGGACAACCAGAAGTACTTCTGCCTGCTGGATATCGATGGCAAGTTGCTGCCGCGTTTCATCACGGTCGCCAACATCGAGAGCAAGGACCCGCAGCAGATCATCGCCGGCAACGAGAAAGTCGTACGCCCGCGCCTGACCGACGCCGAGTTCTTCTTCAAGCAGGACAAGAAGCAGAAGCTCGCCGACTTCAACCTGCGCCTGCAGAACGTGGTGTTCCAGGAGAAGCTGGGCAGCGTCTACGACAAGGCCGAGCGCGTCTCCAAGCTGGCCGCCTTCATTGCCCCACGCATCGGCGGCGATGCCCAGCGCGCGGCCCGTGCCGGCCTGCTGTCCAAGTGCGACCTGGCGACCGAGATGGTCGGCGAGTTCCCGGAGATGCAAGGTGTCGCCGGTTACTACTACGCCCTCAATGACGGCGAGCCGGAAGACGTCGCCCTGGCCCTGAACGAGCAGTACATGCCGCGCGGTGCCGGTGCCGAACTGCCGACCACCCTGACCGGTGCGGCCGTGGCGATTGCCGACAAGCTCGACACCCTCGTGGGCATCTTCGGCATCGGCATGCTGCCGACCGGCAGCAAGGATCCCTACGCCCTGCGTCGCGCCGCCCTGGGCGTGCTGCGGATCCTGATCGACAAGAAACTCGATCTCGACCTGATCGAAACCGTGGCCTTCGCGGTCAGCGCTTTCGGTGCCAAGGTCAAGGCTGCCGGCCTCGCCGACCAGGTCCTGGAGTTCATCTTCGACCGCCTGCGTGCCCGTTATGAAGACGAAGGCGTGGACGTCGCGACCTACCTGTCGGTGCGTGCCCTGAAGCCGGGTTCGGCCCTGGACTTCGACCAGCGTGTACAGGCGGTGCAGAAATTCCGCCAGTTGCCGGAAGCCGCGGCACTGGCCGCCGTCAACAAGCGCGTATCGAATCTGCTGAGCAAGGCCGAAGGCAGCATCCCGGCCACGGTCGAGGCGAAATACTTCGACAACGCCAACGAGTTCTCGCTGTACTCGGCGATCCAGCAGGCGGACCATGCTGTCCAGCCAATGGCCGCGGCACGCCAGTACAACGAATCGCTGGCACGCCTGGCCGCCTTGCGCGAACCGGTGGATGCGTTCTTCGAAGCGGTGATGGTCAATGCCGACGACGCCAGGGTGCGGGCCAACCGTTACGCGCTGCTGGCACGCCTGCGGGGCCTGTTCCTCGGCGTCGCCGACATTTCGCTGCTGGGCTGAGGGCTGGTTTTGAAGCTGCTGATTCTCGATCGGGACGGAGTGATCAATTACGACTCCGACGCTTACATCAAGTCGCTGGAGGAGTGGATTCCACTCCCCGGTTCGATCGAGGCCATCGCGCAGCTGAGCCGGGCCGGCTGGACGGTAGCCGTCGCGACCAACCAGTCCGGCATCGCTCGCGGTTACTACGATCTCGCGACCCTGGATGCCATGCACGAGCGCCTGCGCTCATTGGTGGCACAACAGGGTGGCGAGCTCGGGCTGGTGGTGTATTGCCCCCATGGGCCGGACGAGGGCTGCGATTGTCGCAAGCCCAAGCCGGGCATGCTCAAGACCATCGCCGCGCATTACGGCGTCGAACTGGCTAGGCTATGGTTTGTCGGCGACAGCCTGGGTGACTTGGAAGCCGCCAGCGCCGTCGATTGTCAGCCAGTTTTGGTTAAGACCGGTAAAGGCGAGAAGACACTGGGGAAAACCCTGCCGGTGGGCACTTTGATTTTTGACGATCTGGCGGCGGTTGCCGCTGAACTTATCCACAATTAGCGCTTCTCTGACTTCCTGACCAAGGACTGTTCGGGGGTGCACTTATTAACAGGCGGGCAATGCCCGCAACGGTAAATGCCGCTATGTCGATCCTGCAGGCCATCAGAACCTTTTTCTTTTACCTGCTGCTGGGCACCAGTTCGCTGCTGTGGTGCTCCCTGAGCTTTTTTATCGCCCCGTTCCTGCCGTTCAAGGCACGTTACCGCTTTATCAACGTGTACTGGTGCCGTTGCGCCCTGTGGCTGACCAAAGTCTTCCTGGGCATCACGGTCGAGATCAAGGGTGCGCAGAATGTGCCCGAGCGCCCTTGCGTGATCCTGTCGAATCACCAGAGCACCTGGGAAACATTCTTTCTGTCGGCCTATTTCTCGCCATTGAGCCAGGTGCTCAAGCGTGAATTGCTCTATGTGCCGTTCTTCGGCTGGGCCATGGCCATGCTGCGGCCGATCGCCATTGACCGGGACAACCCGAAGGCGGCGCTCAAGCACGTGGCGAAGAAGGGCGACGAACTGCTCAAGGACAATGTCTGGGTGCTGATCTTCCCGGAAGGCACCCGTGTACCCTTCGGCACCGTCGGCAAGTTTTCCCGTGGCGGCACGGCGCTGGCGGTCAACGCCGAACTGCCGGTGCTGCCGATCGCCCACAACGCCGGCAAGTTCTGGCCGAAGACCGGCTGGGCGAAAAAAGCCGGCACCATCACCGTGGTGATCGGTGCGCCGATGTTTGCCGAAGGCAGCGGTCCACGGGCCATTGCCGAGCTGAACGACCGGGTTCAGGCATGGAACGAGAATACCCAGCGCGAAATGGGTTCACTACCGCCGCAAGCCGTGGCGGAAACACCGAGCGCGGCCTGACGATATTGTGGATAACTTGTGCACAAGATTTTGATTTCTTCCGAAAAAATGTTGTAAGTATATGATTTATCTACTTATTTCTCGGTATGACTTTTCAACGGAAATCGTGCATAAGTTTTTCCCGGCGATAAAAAAACCGGCGCTAATGCCGGTTTTTTCATGCCCGTGAAAACCTCAGACCTTGTCGATATCCACATCCCTGGTTTCTTTCAGGCAGAACAGCCCGACCACCAGGCTGATCCCGGTAACCAGCACCGGGTACCAGAGGCCGTAGAAGATATTGCCGGTGTAGACCACCAGGGCAAACGAGACGGTCGGCAGGAATCCGCCAAACCAGCCGTTGCCGATATGGTAGGGCAATGACATCGAAGTGTAGCGGATCCGGGTCGGGAACAACTCGACCATCACCGCCGCCAATGGGCCGTAGGTCATGGTGGCGATCAGGATCAGTAATACGATCAGCAGGACCACCATCGGCTCGTTCACCGAACCCGCGTCGGCCTTGGCCGGGTAGCCGGCCTGGGTGATGGCCGCACGCATCGCAGCTTCGTCGAAGCCGGTGATCTTCTGCTCGCCCACTGAAACCATCACCGTGGAGCCAGGCGCCGCCGCCTGGGAATCGTAGGGCAGGCCCTGTTTGACCAGGAAGGTCTTGACCTTGTCGCAGGGGCTGTCGAAACGGGCTTTACCCACAGGGTCGAACTGGAAGGTACAACCGGCCGGATCGGCCATCACGACGATGGGCGCCTGCCGGCTGGCGGCGTCCACCTGCGGGTTGGCGTAATGACTCAGGGCCTTGAACAGCGGGAAGTAGCAGACGGTCGCCAGCAACAGGCCGAGCATCAGGATCGGTTTGCGTCCGATCTTGTCCGAAAGCCAGCCGAACAGGACAAAGAACGGTGCGCCGATCACCACGCTGATAATCAGCAGGGTGTTGGCCTGGGTCGGGTCCATCTTGAGCATCTGGGTCATGAAGAACATCACGTAGAACTGGGCGGTGTAGAAGGTCACCGCCTGCCCGGCGTTGATGCTGAACAGCGCGGTCAGGACGATCTTCAGGTTCGGCCAGGAGCCGAAGGACTCGCGGATCGGCGATTTGCTGACCTTGCCCTGGGCCTTCATTTTCACGAAGGCCGGCGACTCGTGCATGCTCAGGCGAATCCAGGTGGAGATCGCCAGCAGGAAGATCGACAGCAGGAACGGCAGGCGCCAGCCCCAGACTTCGAACTGGTCGCCGCTGATGTAGCGACTGGCCAGAACCACCAGCAACGACAGCAGCAGGCCGAGGGTCGCCGTGGACTGGATCCAGCCGGTGTGGAAACCCCGCTTGCCGGCCGGTGCGTGTTCGGCCACATAGGTCGCGGCACCGCCATATTCACCGCCCAGCGCCAGGCCCTGGAGCATTCGCAACAGCACCAGGATGATCGGCGCGGCGATACCGATGCTGGTGTAGGTCGGCAACAGGCCCACGGCAAAGGTCGACAGGCCCATCAGAATGATGGTCATGAGGAAGGTGTATTTGCGCCCGATCATGTCCCCCAGCCGGCCGAACACCAGCGCGCCGAACGGCCGCACCAGGAAGCCGGCGGCAAAGGCCATCAGGGCGAAGATAAACGCGGTGGTGTCGTTGACCCCGGCAAAGAACTGCTTGCTGATCACCGCCGCCAGGGCGCCATAGAGAAAAAAGTCATACCACTCGAAAACGGTCCCGAGGGATGACGCAAAAATGATCTTTCGTTCTTCCTTGCCCGTGCTGGCGGGCACCGACGTTGACTGTTGCTCGATATAGTCCGACATGCGTTATGTCCTCGGCCTTGTGGGCCACAGTGATTATTGTTGTTGTTCCACTGTGAATTCCGGCTGACTGCCACCGGAATCCGCTTTTGCTGTATTTACATTCCCTACCGGAGAAACACAGTCCTTGTAGGAGCTGGCTTGCCGGCGATGAGGCCCTTGGGTCATGCGCTGCCCATGCCGACGCCATCGCTGGCAAGCCAGCTCCTACACAAGCCAGTTCCTACAGGGGGACGGGGATCTCCTCCGTTCGTCGGTCATGAATGGCCGGGGCATCTTGCAGAATCATCTGTGCGGCTTTCTCGGCGATCATCACCGTCGGCGAGCAGGTATTGCCGGAGGTGATCTGGGGCATGATCGAGGCATCCGCCACTCGCAACCCCGGCACGCCATGCACCCTCAACTGGGCATCGACGACATCCTGCGGGCCGTTGCCCATGCGGCAGGTGCCGACCGGATGGAAGATGGTGGTGCCGATCTTCGCCGCGGCCTCGTAAAGCTGTTCTTCGCTTTGCAGGGAAGCGCCGGGCAGGTACTCCTCGGGCTTGAACCTGCGCAGGGCGGGGGAGTCGACGATGCGCCGGGTCAGGCGAATGGATTCGGCGGCGACCTTGAGGTCCTCGGGATCGCTGAGGTAATTGGGGTCGATCAGCGGTGCATCGTCCGGATTGGCCGAACGGATATCGATGCGGCCCCGACTCAGCGGACGCAGGTTGCACACCGAAGCGGTGAAAGCCGGGAAGCGATGCAGCGGCTCGCCGAAACGCTCCAGCGACAACGGCTGCACGTGATATTGCAGGTTGGCCGAACTCTGCTCCGGGCTCGACTTCACAAAAGCGCCCAACTGGCTAGGTGCCATCGCCAATGGGCCGCTGCGGTCGTAGAGATAACGCAGGCCCATGCCGGCCTTGCCCCACAGGCTGTTAGCCACCTGGTTGAGGGTGCGGGCATTGCTGAGCTTGTAGATCAGCCGCAGTTGCAGATGGTCCTGCAGGTTGCCACCCACGCCCGGCAGCTCGTGGCGGACGGCAATCCCAAGGCTTTCCAGCAGCGGGCGCGGACCGATACCCGAGCGTTGCAGGATCCCGGGAGAGCCGACCGAGCCGGCGCAGAGAATGATTTCCCGGCGGGCCGGGAACAGATGCTCCTCACCTTGCCAACGGGCCAGAACCGCCGTCGCCCGACCGTTCTCCAGGCTGACCCGGTCGACCTGCACGCCCGTGAGGATGGTCAGGTTGGGGCGCTTGAGCACCGGTCGCAGAAACGCCTTGGCTGAATTCCAGCGTACTCCGCAACGCTGGTTGACCTGGAAATAACCACAGCCCTGGTTATCCCCAGCGTTGAAATCACTGACGCTGGCAATACCATTTTCAGCGGCGGCGTCGCGGAAAGCGTCGAGGATCGGCCAGGAATAACGCTGTTGTTCCACCCGCCATTCGCCTTGGTCGCTGTGGAATTCGCCGGCACCGCCGAAGTGGTTTTCGCTGTGCTTGAACAACGGCAGCACATCTTTCCAGGCCCAGCCCGGATTGCCCTGTTCGGCCCAGCGATCATAGTCGCCGGCCTGGCCGCGCATGTAGATCATGCCGTTGATGGACGAACTGCCACCAAGCACCTTGCCGCGCGGATAGCTCAGGCTACGACCTTGCAGGCCGGGTTGGGATTCGGTCTTGAAGCACCAGTCGGTGCGTGGATTGCCGATGCAGAACAGGTAACCGACCGGAATATGAATCCACGGGTAGTTATCCTGACCGCCAGCTTCGAGCAGCAGCACATTGTTCCGCGGGTCGGCGGATAGCCGATTGGCCAGCACAGAGCCGGCGGGCCCGGCACCGACGATCACATAGTCATAAGGCAAATGGGCAGATGGCATCAGCAACCTCGCCGTTTATTGTTCTTGTATCAGCTCATGTTATTGATTAATTTCGAGATGAAAACGTTCGTTTTTGCGCAAGTGCTGTGCGTTTTCAAGCAAGGCAGGTGAACCCGACGATTCACAAGGAGCCCTATGTTTGACTGGAACGATCTGCGATTTTTCCTCGAACTACAGCGTAGCGGACGTTTGCTGACAGCAGCCAAGCGGCTGAATACCACCCACAGCACGGTCGCACGGCATATCGAAACCATCGAACAGAGCCTGGGCACCGCGCTGTTCGTCCAGCATGCCCAGGGTTATGAACTGACGCCCTCGGGCCAGGCCTTGCTCAAGCACGCCGAAGCCATGGAGAACGTCGCGCTGCTGGCCCAGGAGGAAATCACCCAGGCCATCGCGCCCCTGGGCAAGATTCGCCTGGGTGTGACCGAAGGCATCGGCATCATGTTTCTCACGTCGCGCATGGGTGGCCTGTTCGAGCGCTACCCCGGGCTGGAAGTCGAACTGGTGGCGGTGCCACGCTTCGTCAGCATTCTCAACCGCGAGGCCGAGATCAGTATCCACCTCGACCGGCCCCACGCCGATATGCTGATCACCCGCAAACTCACCGACTACCGCCTGGCCCTCTATGCCAGCCCGGCCTACCTGGCCCGGGCACCACGGCTGACAAGCCGCGACGATCTTTCGCAACACCAGTGGATCGGTTATGTCGACGACCTGCTGTTCAGCCAGGAGTTGCTGTTTCTCGACGACTTCTGCCGCTCGCCGAACGTGACCTTCCGCAGCACCAGCGTGATCGCCCAGCAGATCGCCGCACGGGCCGGCCTGGGCATCGCGGTGCTGCCCAACTACATGGCAAAGGACGATCCGCAACTGATGCGCATACTGCCCCAGGAGACGATCCAGCGCAGTTACTGGATGAGCACCCGCAGGGAGCTGCACAAGTCGGTGCGGCTGAGGGTGGTGTGGGATTTTCTGTTGGAGTTGTGTGCGAAGGAGCAAGAGCTACTGCTGGCCGAATGAGTGTAGGGCTAGCGCCAACATAAGCAATGGGAAGCTTTGCGGGAGGATAGACTTCGAATCAGTGCTGCGGTCCTTTCATCGCATCCTCCAGGCTTCTTTCTTTAGGTAATCACTGATCAATTCTGGATTGTCGACCTCGCCAAGAGATAAGTCGTCGCTGGTATCGGTCATAAAAGCCCAATCGCCTTCAGTCTGAACTCCATGGCGGCTGTCGAGACACCGAAGGTTCTAGCCAAGCGGGACAGATCAGTGATCTCTTTGCTCAAGCACAAGGTGCTTAACCAGCGCCGCCGGCATCAGCAAAGCAGCGGCAAACCTATTTGCGGCAATCTCTTTTGGATCGCGAGCCTTTGCACTGAACTGTTCGGAGGTGTCTCGTGGGGCATCAAGATCTCCGTGCACGTGGTGGCCAATTTCATGAGCGATAGTAAAACGCTGTCGAACAGGGGCGTCCGTGAAGTTGTAGGTGATCAGAGGCTTTCCTTCACGATAGGAATAGTGGCCGCTCTCATTTTCCTTCCATGTTTCCGGTTGGAAGGGTGTGAGAGATTTCACCTCGATCCCCATGGCTACGGCAATTGCCTGAGGATTCACGGGGAGACGTCCATCCCAATGCGCTTGAAGGACGTCGTTTGCAGTGCGGTACTCCATTCGGCCTCCTCGTATCAATGGGTTGGCACGCTAAAAATGAGTTGCGATTCTGCACAAGTCAAGTTTTTTGGTCAAACTTAAGTTGACACCTGATATTTCTCTCGTTCTACCCACTTTTACCGCACCCAAAAAAAGCCCGCTGACAGCGGGCCTCCTTTGGGTATGGTCAGCCAACCCGAGGGGGTTGGCCGAACCATTTATACGTGTGTAAATGCACAACTACTCTGTGAACCTGCAACTCGTCAGAAATCCAGGTTGGACACCGCCAGTGCATTGCTTTCGATGAAGTCACGGCGTGGCTCTACCGCATCGCCCATCAAGGTGTTGAAGATCTGGTCGGCGCCGATGGCGTCTTCGATCGTCACTTTCAGCATGCGGCGTACCGCCGGGTCCATGGTGGTTTCCCAGAGCTGATCCGGGTTCATTTCACCCAGCCCCTTATAGCGCTGGATCGTGTGGCGCTTGGTGCTCTCGGCCATCAACCAGTCCAGGGCTTCCTTGAACTCGGTCACGGCTTTCTTGCGTTCGCCACGCTGGATGTAGGCACCCTCGTCGAGCAGGGTGCTCAGTTGCGCGCCCAGGGTCACCACGGTCTTGTAGTCGTTGCTGCCGAAGAAGTCGCGGTTGAAGGTGACGTAGTTCGACAGGCCGTGGGAAATCAGTTCGACTTCCGGCAACCAGACATTACGTTCACGGTCTTCGCGCAGGCTGGCCTTGTAGACCAGGCCGGACTTCTCGTTAAGGCGCAGGCGGACTTCATACTTGGTCAGCCATTCCTGCATCGCCGCGTGATCACCCAGCTGCTCCAGGCTCACCGCCGGCAGGTAGATGAAGTGCTCGGTCAGCTCCTGCGGATACAGGCGTGACAGGCGCTTGAGGGTCTTCATCACCATGCGGAAGTCGTTCACCAGACGCTCCAGCGCCTCACCGGAAATACCCGGTGCGTCTTCGTTCAGGTGCAGGCTCGCATCTTCCAGGGCCGACTGCGTCATGTACTCTTCCATGGCGTCGTCGTCCTTGATGTACTGCTCCTGCTTGCCTTTCTTCACCTTGTATAGCGGTGGCTGGGCAATATAGATGTAGCCGCGCTCGATCAGTTCCGGCAATTGGCGGAAGAAGAAGGTCAGCAGCAGGGTACGGATGTGCGAACCGTCGACGTCAGCATCGGTCATGATGATGATGTTGTGATAACGCAGTTTCTCGATGTTGTACTCGTCACGACCGATACCGCAGCCCAGTGCGGTGATCAGCGTACCCACTTCCTGGGACGAGATCATCTTGTCGAAACGGGCTTTCTCGACGTTGAGGATCTTGCCCTTCAACGGCAGGATCGCCTGGGTACGACGGTTGCGACCCTGCTTGGCGGAACCGCCAGCAGAGTCACCTTCCACCAGATACAGTTCGGAAAGGGCAGGGTCCTTTTCCTGGCAGTCAGCCAATTTGCCCGGCAGACCAGCGATATCCAGTGCACCTTTGCGGCGGGTCATCTCACGGGCCTTGCGCGCCGCTTCACGGGCACGGGCGGCGTCGATCATCTTGCCGACCACCAGCTTGGCTTCGTTCGGGTTTTCCAGAAGGAAGTCGGAGAAGTACTTGCCCATTTCCTGTTCGACCGCGGTCTTCACTTCGGAAGAAACCAGCTTGTCCTTGGTCTGGGAGCTGAACTTCGGATCCGGCACTTTCACCGAAATAATCGCGGTCAGGCCTTCACGGGCATCGTCACCGGTGGTGGCGACCTTGTGCTTCTTCGCCAGACCTTCCGCTTCGATGTAGGTATTCAGGTTACGGGTCAACGCCGAACGGAAACCCACCAGGTGAGTGCCGCCATCGCGCTGCGGAATGTTGTTGGTGAAGCACAACAGGTTCTCGTTGAAGCTGTCGTTCCACTGCAGGGCGATTTCCACACCGATGCCGTCTTCACGCTGGACGTTGAAGTGGAACACCTGGTTGACCGGGGTCTTGTTGGTGTTCAGGTATTCAACGAACGCACGCAGACCGCCTTCGTACTTGAACAGCTCTTCCTTGCCGCTGCGCTCGTCCTTGAGGACGATGCCGACACCGGAGTTGAGGAAGGACAGTTCACGAATCCGCTTGGCCAGGATGTCCCAGCTGAAATGGATGTTCTTGAAGGTTTCGCCGGAAGCCTTGAAGTGAATCTGGGTACCGGTGGTTTCGCTCTCACCGACGATTTTCATCGGCTCTTGAGGCACACCGTGGACGTAGGTCTGTTCCCAGATCTTGCCGCTGCGACGTACGGTCAGCACCAGCAGTTCGGACAGTGCGTTCACCACCGACACACCTACACCGTGCAGGCCGCCAGATACCTTGTAGGAGTTGTCGTCGAACTTACCGCCGGCGTGCAGCACGGTCATGATGACCTCGGCTGCGGAAACGCCTTCTTCCTTGTGCACGTCGACCGGAATGCCGCGACCGTTGTCGCGTACGGTAATCGACTCATCCGGGTGGATGATGATGCTGATGTCGTCGCAGTGACCGGCCAGAGCTTCGTCGATGGAGTTATCGACCACCTCGAACACCATGTGGTGCAGACCGCTACCATCATCGGTGTCGCCAATGTACATACCGGGACGTTTGCGTACGGCATCCAAACCTTTCAGCACTTTGATGCTGGTCGAGTCGTACGTATTTTCTTCGCTCATGCCTTCACTCCCGATGGTCGTGGGTCTGGGTGATACAGCCTTGTTCCACGTGGAACAAAGCGACTGGCGTTTCCGTCTGCCAGCCTTCCCTCAATAATTCGTGGTCTACACAGGTGATAAATACCTGGCAGCGTAAGTCTTCAAGCAAGCGACACAGCGCGTGACGATGTTGCTCGTCCAGCTCGGACGGCAAGTCATCCACCAGATAAATACATTGGCCGCGCCGGGCCTGACTGACCAAATGCCCCTGAGCGATACGCAATGCACAGACCACCAATTTCTGCTGACCCCGCGACAGGATGTCCGCGGCATTGTGTGCGCCCAATCGGAGGCGCAAATCAGCTCGTTGTGGTCCGGCCTGGGTATGACCCATTTGCTGGTCCCGATGCAGGGATGAGGCGAGCACGGCACTCAGCTCTTTGTCCTTGTCCCAACCACGGTAATAGCTAAGCGTTAAGCCCTCGAGTTCGACTAGCTCGCTCAAGGTCTGCTCAAAGACTGGTTTCAAGGCTTTGATATAAGCGCGGCGGTATTCATCGATTTCGGCGCTGGCCAGGCACAATTCCCGGTCCCAGGCCGCTTGCGAAGCGGCGTCAAGTGTACCATGCCGCAGCCATGAGTTCCGCTGCCGCAGGGCCTTCTGCAGGCGCTGCCAGGTCGACATGAAAAGTGGTTCCACGTGGAACACTCCCCAGTCGAGGAACTGTCGACGAATCTTCGGCGCGCCCTCCAGCAAGCGAAAGCTGTCCGGGTTGATCAACTGCAGCGGCAGGATCTCGGCCAACTGTGCGGCGCTCTTGGCGTTCTGGCCGTCGATGCGGATCTGGAACTCGCCCTGGCGATCACGGGATATTCCCAAGGCGCTGTGTCCACCTTCGGCCAGTTCGACCTGGCCAAATACCGTACAGGCGAGTTGCTCATACTGGATCACTGGCAGCAGGCGGGTACTACGGAACGAACGGGCGAGACCGAGCAAGTGGATAGCTTCCAGCACGCTGGTTTTTCCGCTGCCGTTGGCGCCGTAAAGGATATTGATACGCGGGGAGGGAGAGAAGGTCACCGGGTGCAGGTTGCGCACCGCGGTGACCGAAACACGACTGAGGGACATCTAACGTGTGCTGGGCATGAAGAGGCGAGGCACCGTTACAGACGCATCGGCATGACGACGTAGGCCGAGTCATCGTTATCCGACTCCTGGACCAGCGCACTGCTGTTGGAGTCGGACAGGATCAGGCGAACCTGCTCGGTGGTCATCACGCCCAGCACGTCCAGCAGGTAGCTGACGTTGAAGCCGATTTCCAGGGAGCCGCCGTTGTAGTCGACGCCCACTTCTTCCTCGGCTTCTTCCTGCTCCGGGTTGTTGGCCTGGATCTTCAACTGACCGTTGGCCAGTTGCAGACGAATACCACGGTACTTCTCGTTGGACAGGATCGCGGTACGGCTGAAAGCTTCACGCAGTGCCTGGCGGTCGCCCAGTACCAGCTTGTCGCCACCTTTGGGCAGGACGCGCTCGTAGTCCGGGAACTTGCCGTCGACCAGCTTCGAGGTAAAGGTGAATTCACCCGTGGTGGCACGGATATGGTGTTGACCCAGCACGATGCTGACATTGCCTTCCGGTTCGGTCAGCAGGCGAGCCAGTTCGAGAATACCTTTGCGTGGCACAATCACCTGGTGACGGTCAGGCTGACCGATATCGGCTTGCATCGAGCACATCGCCAGGCGATGGCCGTCGGTAGCGACGGCACGGATCACCCCGGCAGAGACTTCGAGCAACATACCGTTGAGGTAATAGCGCACGTCCTGCTGGGCCATGGCAAAGCTGGTGCGCTCGATCAGGCGGCGCAACTTGCTTTGATCCAGGCTGCAGGTCAGCGAACCAGGGCCTTCTTCCACGGTCGGGAAGTCGTTGGCCGGCAGGGTCGACAAGGTGAAACGGCTACGACCGGCTTTCACCACCAGCTTCTGCTCGTCGACCTTGATGTCGATCAGGGCATCGTTCGGCAAGCTTTTGCAGATGTCCATCAGCTTGCGCGCCGGCACGGTGATTTCCCCCGGCTCGGCGGGCTCTTCGAGCTGGACGCGACCGACCAGCTCGACTTCCAGGTCAGTGCCGGTCAGCGACAGTTGCTGGCCTTCGACAACCAGCAGAACATTGGAGAGCACCGGCAAGGTCTGGCGGCGCTCGACGACGCCTGCGACCAGTTGCAGGGGTTTCAACAGGGCTTCGCGTTGAATGGTGAAATGCATGGTCTAGTCCCTTGCCTTAGTAAGCTGCGCTGCAGTTCTCAAGTGGTCAGTGTACGCAGCAGGTTCTTGTAGTCCTCGCGGATGTCCGCGTCGGATTCCTTAAGTTCGTTGATCTTGCGGCATGCATGCAAGACCGTAGTATGGTCGCGTCCGCCAAAGACATCACCAATTTCAGGCAGGCTGTGGTTGGTCAGTTCCTTGGACAGGGCCATCGCGACCTGACGCGGACGTGCCACCGAGCGCGAGCGGCGCTTGGACAGCAGGTCGGAAATCTTGATCTTGTAGTACTCGGCCACGGTGCGCTGGATGTTATCCACAGACACCAGCTTGTCTTGCAGGGCCAGCAGATCCTTCAGCGACTCCCGAATCAGCTCGATGGTGATGTCGCGCCCCATGAAGTGCGAGTGGGCTATCACCCGTTTCAGCGCACCCTCGAGTTCACGAACGTTGGAACGGATACGCTGGGCGATGAAGAACGCCGCGTCGTGAGGCAGTTCGACCTTGGCCTGGTCGGCCTTCTTCATCAGGATCGCGACCCGGGTTTCCAGTTCCGGCGGCTCGACCGCAACGGTCAGGCCCCAGCCGAAGCGCGACTTGAGGCGTTCTTCCAGACCCTCGATTTCCTTCGGATAACGGTCGCTGGTGAGAATCACCTGCTGACCGCCTTCGAGCAGGGCGTTGAAGGTGTGGAAAAACTCTTCCTGGGAACGTTCCTTGCGAGCGAAGAATTGAATGTCGTCGATCAGCAGGGCGTCCACCGAACGGTAGAAACGCTTGAATTCATTGATGGCGTTGAGCTGCAACGCCTTGACCATATCCGCGACGAAGCGCTCCGAATGCAGGTAGACCACCTTGGCGTTCGGGTTCTTCTTTAATAGATGGTTACCCACGGCATGCATCAAGTGGGTCTTACCCAGGCCGACACCGCCATACAGGAACAGCGGGTTGTAGCCGTGCTTGGGGTTGTCCGCCACCTGCCAGGCCGCGGCACGTGCCAGCTGGTTGGACTTGCCCTCGACGAAATTCTCGAAAGTGAAGGTGCGGTTCAGGTAGCTGGTGTGCTTGAGCGCGCCCTCGACCTGGACGGTACGTTGTTCCGAACGCACGGGGGCCTGCTGCGAGCTGGCGCCGGCCATGGGGTCGAAACTGTCACGGGACGGCTCTTCGCTGACCTCGACCACCTGCTTCTGCGTCGGGGCTTGTTGTGCCGGTGTGGGCGCCGGTGCCGGAGCAGCACTGGCCGCCATCGCCTGGGAGGCAGCAGCAGCCAGCGGCGCATTCGGTGCAGCACGCGGAGCGGAACTGCGCTTGCTGCCTATTAATAAGGAAAGGGCAGGCGCCAGGCCATTACCGTGCTCGTTCAACAGTTCGAGCAAACGTCCCAGGTACTTTTCATTCACCCAGTCGAGCACAAAACGGTTCGGTGCATAGACACGCAACTCGTCGCCTTCGGCTTCGACCTGTAGTGGACGGATCCAGGTGTTGAATTGCTGGGCAGGCAGCTCATCACGCAGAAGCTCCACGCACTGCTGCCAAAGTTCCACTGACACGGATATCCCCTAAGTTGAAAGCCGGTGAGGCAAAAACAAGCGGCCATTGTACCGGCAGGCAGAGCACTTATCCACACGTCGATTGAAGGGAGAACCCAATGAATCAACATCTTATCTGTGAACAAAGCGACAAATGGTATGTGCATAAGCTCTGTGGATAACCGCCCTTGAGGCCGTTGCACAAGTGGGGTCGAAAGTCTGTGGGTAACCCGCCTGTGGATAACAGGCCATTCCACACACAGCTTATCCGATAGCGCAGCACAGGCAGGACACCGTTTCCCCACCGTGTTGTCATTCTCTGTACAGTAGGTGATTAAAGGCCTTAAGGTACTTATCCACAGAGGATGGCGTCCTAAGCTTTTATAAGCTTTACAGAAAAGCTTTAAATAATTCCCTTCTTTATTTCTATATCTAGGTCACGAGCTGATCAAGCACGGGGACGGCGAATACCTATAAGAAGTAAAAGCTGGTTGGAAATTGACCTAGAGGCTTGCTTTCTCTAGAATCCCCGGTCTCTTAAAACGGGGGCCATTCCGGCCCGTTGTGACGAACCAGGTAGCAACGCCATGAAACGTACTTTCCAACCCAGCACTATCAAACGCGCCCGCACCCACGGTTTCCGTGCTCGCATGGCAACCAAGAACGGCCGTGCCGTCCTGTCGCGTCGTCGCGCCAAAGGCCGCGCTCGTCTGGCAGTTTGATAATCCGGCACTGGTGGTGAGTCAGGACTTCAGTCGGGAAAAGCGTCTGCTTACGCCACGACATTTCAAGGCAGTCTTTGACTCCCCTACCGGCAAGGTTCCGGGGAAAAATCTCCTGCTCCTTGCGCGCAACAACGACCTCGATCATCCCCGTCTGGGGCTGGTTATCGGTAAAAAGAGCGTGAAGCTCTCCGTTGAGCGCAATCGCCTCAAACGTCTGATGCGCGAATCGTTCCGTCTGCACCAGGATTCACTGGTCGGCTGGGACATTGTTATCGTCGCGCGCAAAGGTTTGGGGGACGTAGAAAACCCCGAATTGATTCAGCATTTCGGCAAACTGTGGAAGCGCCTGGCCCGTAATGCGCCGGCAGCCACCGTCAAAACCGAACCTGCAGGGGTAGACAGTCCAGATGCGTAAACTGGCGCTCGTTCCGATCCAGTTTTACCGCTACGCCATCAGTCCCCTGATGGCCAGCCACTGTCGTTTCTACCCCAGTTGTTCCTGCTACGCGTACGAAGCCATCGAAACTCATGGACTCCTGCGCGGTGGCTGGCTGACCTTTCGTCGTTTAGGTCGCTGTCATCCGTGGAATGCCGGTGGTTATGACCCGGTTCCACCTATCCCTACCTCCCGTTCTTCTTCGATGGCCGAGTAATCATGGATATCAAACGCACGATCCTGATCGTCGCCCTGGCAATCGTGACCTATGTCGGGGTCCTGAAATGGAACCAGGACTACGGTCAGGCTGCCCTGCCGACTCAGAATGTTGCCAGCACCACCGTTTCTGGCTTGCCGGATACCGCAACCGGCAGCAATGCCGCCGCCAGTGATGACATTCCACGAGCTGCCAATGACACCAGTGCTCCCGTTGAAGCACCGGTTGCCGCCAGCAAAGACCTCATCCATATCAAGACGGATGTGCTCGACCTGGCTATCGATCCAAAAGGTGGGGATGTTGCGCAACTGAAGTTGCCGCTGTATCCACGTCGCCAGGATCACCCGGAAATCCCGTTCCAGCTGTTCGATAACGGCGGCGAGCGTACCTATCTGGCACAAAGCGGCCTGATCGGCGCCAACGGTCCCGACTCCAGCTCCGCCGGTCGCCCTCTGTACTCTTCCGAACAGAAGAGTTATCAACTGGCTGACGGTCAGGACAAACTGGTCGTCGACTTGAAGTTCAGCGAGAACGGCGTCAACTACATCAAGCGTTTCAGTCTGAAACGCGGCCTGTATGACGTGACCGTTTCCTATCTGATCGACAACGAAAGCGCCCAGCCCTGGTCGGGTGCGATGTTCGCCCAGTTGAAACGCGACGCCAGCAGCGACCCGTCTTCCAGCACCGCCACCGGCACCGCGACCTACCTGGGCGCCGCCCTGTGGACAAGTTCCGAGCCGTACAAGAAAGTGTCGATGAAAGATATCGACAAGGGCCCGCTGAAAGAAACCGTACAAGGTGGTTGGGTAGCCTGGCTGCAACACTACTTCGTGACCGCGTGGGTCCCTGCCAAGGGCGACAGCAATGTCGTGACCACCCGCAAGGACAGCCAGGGTAACTACATCATCGGCTACACCGGTCCTTCGCTGACCGTTGCACCAGGCCAGAAAGTCGAAACCAGCGCGATCCTCTACGCCGGTCCGAAGAGCCAGGCCGTGCTGAAAGAGTTGTCCCCAGGTCTGGAACTGACCGTTGACTACGGCATCCTGTGGTTCATTGCCCAGCCGATCTTCTGGCTGCTGCAACATATCCACAGCCTGCTCGGCAACTGGGGCTTCTCGATCATCGTCCTGACCATGCTGATCAAAGGGCTTTTCTTCCCCTTGTCGGCTGCCAGCTACAAGTCGATGGCCCGCATGCGTGCCGTTGCCCCGAGACTGGCTGCGCTGAAAGAGCAACATGGCGACGACCGGCAGAAAATGTCGCAAGCCATGATGGAGCTGTACAAGAAAGAGAAGATCAATCCGCTGGGTGGTTGCTTGCCAATCCTCGTGCAGATGCCGGTTTTCCTCTCGCTGTACTGGGTTCTGCTGGAAAGCGTGGAAATGCGCCAGGCGCCGTTCATCCTGTGGATTACCGACCTGTCGATCAAGGATCCGTTCTTCATCCTGCCGATCATCATGGGCGCGACCATGTTCATCCAGCAGCGTCTGAACCCGACTCCGCCGGATCCGATGCAGGCCAAGGTGATGAAGCTGATGCCGATCATCTTCACCTTCTTCTTCCTGTGGTTCCCTGCCGGTCTGGTGCTGTACTGGGTTGTAAACAACTGCCTGTCGATCACCCAGCAGTGGTACATCACCCGTAAGATCGAAGCCGCTACCAAAAAAGCCGCTGCGTAACTTACTCTGTGGATAACCACTCAAAACGCCCCCTAGTGGGGCGTTTTGCTATCTGTCACTTTCTGCTTTGAGGCCCGCTCCATGAACGTCCCTCGGGAAACCATCGCCGCCGTTGCCACCGCCCAGGGCCGTGGCGGTGTCGGCATCGTCCGTATTTCCGGGCCTCTGGCGCAGAGTGCGGCGCTGGCCATCAGCGGTCGCGAACTGAAACCGCGTTTTGCTCACTATGGTCCGTTCCACGGCGATGCCGGCGAGGTACTCGATGAAGGTCTCGCGCTGTATTTCCCTGGACCGAACTCGTTCACCGGCGAGGATGTCCTGGAGCTGCAGGGCCATGGCGGTCCGGTTGTCCTCGACATGCTGCTGCAGCGTTGTCTGCAACTGGGCTGCCGGCTGGCTCGACCTGGTGAGTTCAGCGAACGGGCGTTCCTCAATGACAAGCTCGACCTGGCCCAGGCCGAGGCGATCGCCGATCTGATCGAAGCCAGCTCGGCCCAGGCTGCACGCAACGCCCTGCGTTCATTGCAGGGCGCGTTTTCCCAGCGTGTGCATAACCTCACCGAGCAGTTGATCAGCCTGCGGATCTACGTGGAGGCAGCCATCGATTTTCCCGAGGAGGAAATCGACTTCCTCGCCGACGGCCATGTACTGGCGATGCTCGATGCCGTGCGCGACGAGTTATCCACAGTGATGCGCGAAGCCGGGCAGGGTGCATTGTTGCGCGATGGCATGACCGTGGTGATCGCCGGCCGGCCAAACGCCGGCAAATCGAGCCTGCTCAATGCCCTGGCAGGTCGCGAAGCGGCCATTGTCACCGAGATCGCCGGAACCACCCGGGATATCCTCCGCGAACATATCCACATCGACGGCATGCCGCTGCACGTGGTCGACACAGCCGGGTTGCGCGACACCGACGACCATGTGGAAAAGATCGGTGTGGAGCGCGCCCTCAAGGCCATTGGCGAGGCCGATCGGGTATTGCTGGTGGTGGACGCCACCGCGCCGGAGGCTGTGGATCCTTTTGCCCTGTGGCCGGAGTTTCTCGAACAGCGGCCGGATCCGGCGAAAGTGACGCTGATCCGCAACAAGGCCGACCTGACGGGTGAGGGCATCGCCCTGGAAGTTAGCGAGGATGGCCATGTCACCATCAGCCTCAGTGCCAAGGCCGGTGGCGATGGCCTGGAGTTGCTGCGCGACCACCTCAAGGCCTGCATGGGTTATGAACAGACATCGGAAAGCAGCTTCAGCGCCCGCCGGCGCCATCTGGAAGCCCTGCGCTTCGCCAGTTCGGCCCTTGAGCACGGTCATGCACAGTTGACCCTGGCAGGTGCCGGAGAGCTGTTGGCAGAGGATTTGCGTCAGGCGCAGCAATTCCTTGGAGAAATCACCGGCGCATTCAGCTCCGATGACTTGCTGGGAAGAATCTTTTCGAGTTTTTGTATCGGGAAATAATCTGAATGATGAGTTCGTTAGCCATTGATCCAGCCTTTTTCGAACTTCTGACCGGGAGTTATCAACGGCTCGTCGGTCAGCCACTGGTGCCGCAGGACAGTGATGCGACCTGGTTGTATGAGCAGGCGCCCTTTTGCGTGCTGTCCCACAATACCGATGCCGATCCACGGTTTATCTATGCCAACCGGGCTGCGCAACACTGTTTCGACTATGACTGGGCGCAATTCACCCAGCTGCCGTCGCGACTATCGGCCGAGGCGCCGAACCGTGCGGAACGCCAGTCCTTGCTGGATCGTGTGCACCAGCAGGGTTATGCCAGCGGCTACACCGGGATTCGTATCTCCAGGACTGGCAGACGTTTCTGGATCCGCGAGGGCCTTGTCTGGCAATTGCAGGATGCCGAAGGCGTGATCCACGGCCAGGCTGCTGTATTTCACAGCTGGGACGACGTCTGATTTCAGTCACTGTTTCACAAAAGCATCGGGCCTGATCCCGGTGCTTCCTCTCTTTTTGCCGCACTGATCCTTCCCTTCTCTCGATGAATTCCGGCTCACGGAAGGTTTCTGCGTGCCTGTGATTCGCCAGGAAAGCGTTTTTCTGTGGATTAAGCCCTGTGAATAACCGCCCTTCAGCTCGGTTGATAACCAGGCCCGAAAACTGAGGATGAACCCGCTTGTGGATAAGCAGCAGTTTAATCCACAGGCTTACACCGGTTATCCCAACCCCTCCAGGGTACATGACCACAGACTTATGAGTCTCTGTACACATTGTATAATAAGGCCTATAGAAGATTATCCACAGAAAGGGTGCTGACTAAGAATAAACATAAAAACAAAGCTTTAATAAATTTCTCTCTTTTAATTTCTATTACCCATGATTATCCACAGCTGGTTAAATTTTGTGCAAAGGGTTCTTTAGGAAGGGCTAATTCCCTATACTTGTTCGTTGAGTCCAAATTTTTCTTATTTACCTACCTGGAAGCAGGCACGAGGTGCGTGGTGGATTTCCCTTCCCGTTTTGAAGTGATCGTCATCGGCGGCGGTCATGCCGGTACCGAGGCAGCACTAGCATCAGCACGCATGGGGGCAAAAACCCTGTTGCTGACGCATAACGTGGAAACCCTCGGTGCAATGAGTTGCAACCCGGCCATTGGTGGCATCGGTAAAAGCCACCTGGTCAAGGAAATCGATGCCCTCGGCGGCGCGATGGCCATCGCCACCGATAAAGGCGGCATCCAGTTCCGTGTCCTCAACAGCCGTAAAGGCCCCGCCGTGCGCGCCACCCGTGCGCAGGCCGACCGTGTGCTGTACAAGGCTGCCGTGCGGGAAATCCTGGAGAACCAGCCGAACCTGTGGATATTTCAGCAGGCCGCCGATGACCTGATCGTCGAGCAGGAACAAGTCCGTGGTGTTGTCACGCAAATGGGTCTGCGTTTCTTCGCTGATTCCGTGGTGTTGACCACCGGTACGTTCCTCGGCGGACTTATCCACATCGGTTTGCAGAATTTTTCCGGCGGGCGCGCCGGTGATCCACCGTCGATTGCGCTGGCTCACCGTCTGCGTGAACTGCCATTGCGTGTAGGCCGCTTGAAAACCGGTACGCCGCCGCGGATCGACGGCCGTTCCGTGGATTTCTCCGTCATGGCCGAGCAACCGGGCGATACGCCGATCCCGGTAATGTCGTTCATGGGCAACAAGGAACAGCATCCACGGCAAGTCAGCTGCTGGATTACCCACACCAATGCCCGCACCCACGAAATCATCGCGGCGAACCTCGACCGTTCGCCGATGTATTCCGCTGCCGGCGAAATCGAAGGCATCGGCCCGCGCTACTGCCCGTCGATCGAAGACAAGATCCATCGCTTCGCCGACAAGGAAAGTCACCAGGTCTTTATCGAACCGGAAGGCCTGACGACCCACGAGCTGTACCCGAACGGGATATCCACATCCCTGCCGTTCGATGTGCAGTTGCAGATCGTGCAGTCGATCCGCGGCATGGAAAACGCCCATATCGTTCGCCCGGGCTATGCCATCGAATACGACTACTTCGATCCCCGTGACCTGAAGTACAGCCTGGAAACCAAGGTCATCGGCGGCCTGTTCTTTGCCGGACAGATCAACGGCACCACCGGTTACGAAGAAGCCGGTGCCCAGGGTTTGCTGGCCGGCGCCAACGCCGCGTTGCGTGCCCAGGGCAAGGACAGCTGGTGCCCGCGTCGTGACGAGGCGTACATCGGGGTACTGGTCGACGACCTGATCACCCTCGGGACCCAGGAACCGTATCGGATGTTCACCTCCCGTGCCGAATACCGGCTGATCCTGCGCGAAGACAACGCCGACCTGCGCTTGACCGAAAAAGGTCGCGAACTGGGTTTGGTGGATGATGCGCGCTGGGCGGCGTTCTGCAAGAAACGCGAAAGCATCGAGCTGGAAGAACAGCGCCTGAAAGGCACCTGGGTCCGTCCGGGCACCGAGCAGGGCGATGCGATCGCCGAGAAGTTCGGCACGCCGCTGACCCATGAATACAATTTGCTGAATCTGCTGAGCCGTCCGGAAATCGACTACGCTGGTCTGGTCGCGGTGACCGGACAGGGCGCGGAAGATCCACAGGTCGCCGAGCAGGTCGAGATCAAGACCAAGTACGCCGGCTACATCGACCGCCAGCAGGACGAGATCGCCCGGCTGCGCGCCAGCGAAGACACCAAACTGCCTGTGGATATCGATTACACGAACATCTCCGGCCTGTCGAAAGAGATCCAGAGCAAGCTCGGCGCGACCCGGCCCGAGACCCTGGGCCAGGCTTCGCGGATCCCCGGTGTGACGCCGGCGGCGATTTCCCTGTTGATGATTCACTTGAAAAAACGCGGCGCGGGCCGTCAGTTGGAGCAAAGCGCTTGAGTTCGTTGGTCACCTCGCAACACGCCGAAGAGTTATCCACAGGTGCTCGCCAGCTCGGTGTCAACCTGACCGCAACCCAGCACGAACAGTTGCTGGGTTACCTGGCCCTGTTGATCAAATGGAACAAGGCCTACAACCTGACCGCCGTGCGCGATCCGGACGAAATGGTTTCACGGCACCTGCTCGACAGCCTGAGCGTGATGTCCTTCATCGAAAATGGCCGCTGGCTCGATGTCGGCAGCGGCGGCGGGATGCCGGGCATTCCCCTGGCGATCCTGTTTCCACGGTCGCAAGTGACCTGCCTGGACAGCAACGGCAAGAAAACCCGCTTCCTGACCCAGGTCAAACTCGAACTCAAACTGGATAACCTGCAAGTTATCCACAGTCGCGTCGAAGCCTTCCAGCCGCCGCAGCCGTTCAACGGGATTATTTCCCGGGCCTTCAGCAGCATGGAGAACTTCAGCAACTGGACTCGCCATCTTGGCGACACTGACACACGCTGGCTGGCAATGAAGGGCGTCCATCCGGCGGATGAGCTGGTAGCATTGCCGGCAGACTTCCACCTCGATAGCGAACACGCCTTGGCCGTACCCGGTTGCCAAGGCCAACGTCATCTGCTGATACTGCGCCGCACGGCATGATTGGGAACACAAGCAAGAATGGCTAAGGTATTCGCGATAGCGAACCAGAAAGGTGGTGTGGGCAAGACCACCACCTGTATCAACCTCGCAGCATCCCTGGTCGCCACCAAGCGCCGGGTGCTGTTGATCGATCTCGATCCACAGGGCAACGCCACCATGGGTAGCGGTGTGGATAAACACGGCCTGGAAAACTCCATCTACGATGTGCTGATCGGCGAATGCGATCTGGCGCAGGCCATGCACTTTTCCGAACACGGCGGTTATCAACTGCTGCCGGCCAACCGTGACCTGACGGCGGCCGAAGTGGTGCTGCTGGAAATGCAGATGAAGGAAAGCCGTCTGCGCAGCGCCCTGGCCCCGATCCGCGAGAACTACGACTTCATCCTGATCGACTGCCCGCCGTCGCTGTCGATGCTGACCCTCAACGCCCTGGTCGCCGCTGACGGGGTGATTATCCCCATGCAGTGTGAATACTTTGCCCTCGAAGGACTCAGCGACCTTGTGGATAACATCAAGCGCATCGCCGAGCTGCTCAATCCGGAGCTGAAGGTCGAAGGCCTGCTGCGGACCATGTACGACCCGCGTCTGAGTTTGATGAACGACGTTTCCGCACAGCTCAAGGAACATTTCGGTGACCAGCTGTACGACACCGTGATTCCGCGCAACATCCGTCTGGCCGAAGCCCCGAGCTACGGCATGCCGGCCCTGGCGTACGACAAGCAATCGCGCGGCGCCGTGGCCTACCTGGCCCTGGCGGGCGAGATGGTTCGTCGGCAACGTAAAAATTCACGCGCCGCCGCTCCGGCAACTTAAGGAATCCCCATGGCCGTCAAGAAACGAGGTCTCGGACGTGGACTGGATGCACTGCTGAGTGGTCCGACTGTCAGCTCGCTGGAAGAGCAGGCCGTCCAGGCCGATGAACGCGAACTGCAACACCTGCCGCTGGACCTGATCCAGCGCGGCAAATACCAGCCGCGCCGCGACATGGACCCACAGGCGCTGGAAGAACTGGCGAATTCGATCAAGGCCCAGGGCGTGATGCAGCCGATCGTGGTTCGTCCGATCGGCAGTGGGCGTTTTGAAATCATCGCCGGTGAACGGCGCTGGCGCGCCAGCCAGCAGGCCGGCCAGGAAACCATCCCGGCCATGGTCCGCGACGTGCCGGATGAAACCGCCATCGCCATGGCGCTGATCGAGAACATCCAGCGCGAAGACCTCAACCCGATCGAGGAAGCCGTGGCCCTGCAGCGTCTGCAGCAGGAGTTCCAGCTGACCCAGCAACAGGTCGCCGAGGCCGTGGGCAAGTCCCGGGTGACCGTGGCCAACCTGCTGCGCCTGATCGCGCTGCCGGAAGTCATCAAGACCATGTTGTCCCATGGCGACCTCGAAATGGGTCATGCCCGTGCCTTGCTTGGTTTGCCGGATGACCGGCAGGTCGAAGGGGCGCGACATGTTGTCGCACGTGGCCTCACCGTGCGCCAGACTGAGGCACTGGTTCGCCAGTGGCTGAGCGGCAAACCGGCCCCGGTCGAACCGCCCAAGGCGGACCCGGACATCAGCCGTCTCGAACAGCGCCTCGCCGAGCGCCTGGGCTCTGCGGTGCAGATTCGCCACGGGCAGAAAGGAAAAGGCCAATTGGTGATTCGCTATAACTCCTTGGATGAACTACAAGGGGTACTTGCCCACATCCGCTGAAACATTTCCTCATGTAGCGCGCAGTCGGAAATCACTACCCGGCAGTTGAATAGGGGCTGAACCGCCCCTATACTCTGCGCGCATTTTGTCGGCACAATTTATGCCAAGTTATTGATTTCTGGCAGCCGACCCTTGAGGAGCGTGAGTGATGGAAACCCGCAGGCCAAACAGGTTGCCGTTCCATCGCTTGGCGGTATTTCCGGTTTTATTGGCTCAATTGGTCGTATTGCTGGTGGCCGCATTGGCGCTTTGGCAATGGCACGGTGTCGTTGCCGGATACTCAGGACTCTGCGGAGGCCTGATAGCCTTGCTACCCAATGTGTATTTTGCTCACAGGGCCTTTCGGTTTTCCGGCGCCCGAGCAGCCCAGTCCATCGTCCGGTCTTTTTATGCCGGCGAGGCGGGCAAGTTAATTTTGACGGCAGTGCTGTTTGCACTGACGTTCGCAGGTGTGAAGCCACTGGCGCCGATAGCAGTCTTCGGCGTCTTCGTGTTGACCCAGTCGGTCAGCTGGTTTGCTCCCCTGCTAATGAAAACAAGACTTTCGAGACCTTAGGGCGTTTGAGGCAACCATGGCAGCAGAATCCGCTTCGGGCTATATCCAGCACCACTTGCAGAACCTGACCTTCGGTCAGCTACCTACCGGCGGCTGGGGCTTTGCCCATTCCGCAGCAGAAGCCAAGGCAATGGGCTTCTGGGCATTCCACCTGGATACCCTGGGTTGGTCTGTCGCATTGGGGCTGATCTTCATCCTGTTGTTCCGCATGGCGGCGAAAAAGGCGACCTCCGGTCAGCCGGGCGCGCTGCAGAACTTCGTTGAAGTCCTGGTCGAATTCGTCGATGGCAGCGTGAAAGACAGCTTCCACGGCCGCAGCCCGGTGATTGCACCGCTGGCGCTGACCATTTTCGTCTGGGTGTTCCTGATGAACGCCGTCGACCTGGTACCGGTCGACTGGATCCCGCAACTGGCCGCGGCCATTTCCGGCAACCACGAGATTCCGTTCCGCGCCGTATCGACCACTGACCCGAACGCCACGCTGGCCATGGCTTTCTCGGTGTTCGCGCTGATCATTTTCTACAGCATCAAGGTCAAGGGCATCGGCGGTTTCATCGGCGAGCTGACCCTGCATCCTTTCGGCAGCAAGAACATTTTCATCCAGGCCCTGCTGATTCCGGTGAACTTCCTGCTGGAGTTCGTCACCCTGATCGCCAAGCCTATCTCCCTGGCACTGCGTCTGTTCGGCAACATGTACGCCGGTGAGCTGGTATTCATCCTGATCGCTGTGATGTTCGGCAGCGGCCTGCTCTGGCTCAGCGGCCTGGGCGTGGTACTGCAGTGGGCGTGGGCCGTGTTCCACATCCTGATCATCACCCTGCAGGCGTTCATCTTCATGATGCTGACCATCGTCTACCTGTCGATGGCGCACGAAGAAAACCATTAAGACCAGTCTCGACTAGTCTGATGTCCTTCCCGGTAACACGGGAAGGGGGCCCTCCGGGGCTATGAAACGATTTGTTTTACCGCTTTAAAATCTAAAAAACCTAAACCATACGACGTAAAAGTCGGGAGGAAAGATGGAAACTGTAGTTGGTCTAACCGCTATCGCTGTTGCACTGTTGATCGGCCTGGGCGCACTGGGTACCGCAATTGGTTTCGGCCTGCTGGGCGGCAAGTTCCTGGAAGGCGCAGCGCGTCAGCCAGAAATGGTTCCAATGCTGCAAGTTAAAATGTTCATCGTGGCCGGCCTGCTCGACGCCGTAACCATGATCGGCGTTGGTATCGCTCTGTTCTTCACCTTCGCGAACCCCTTCGTTGGTCAACTCGCTGGCTGATCACTCGAATTTTCGAGTTGATTGGTGTGATGGACAACGAACGAGCGAGGTGTTGGCGTGAACATTAATGCAACCCTGATTGGCCAGTCCGTTGCGTTCTTCATTTTTGTACTGTTTTGCATGAAGTTCGTGTGGCCTCCGGTCATCGCGGCTTTGCACGAACGTCAGAAGAAGATCGCGGATGGATTGGACGCTGCCACCCGTGCAGCTCGCGACCTGGAGTTGGCCCAAGAGAAAGCGGGTCACCAACTGCGCGACGCAAAAGCACAGGCAGCCGAGATCATTGAGCAAGCCAAGAAACGCGGTAACCAGATCGTCGAAGAGGCTGTTGATAAAGCCCGCGTCGAAGCTGAACGCGTGAAGGCTTCGGCTCAGGCCGAGATCGAGCAGGAACTGAACAGCGTCAAAGACGCGCTGCGCGCCCAACTGGGTAGCCTGGCCGTCGGCGGTGCCGAGAAGATCCTGGGTGCCACAATCGATCAAAACGCGCACGCGGAGCTGGTTAACAAACTGGCTGCTGAAATTTAAGCGAGGGCGATCATGGCAGAACTGACCACGTTGGCCCGACCTTACGCTAAGGCGGCCTTCGAGCACGCTCAGGCCCACCAGCAACTGGCCAATTGGTCAGCCATGCTCGGCCTGGCTGCAGCGGTGTCGCAAGACGACACCATGCGGCGCGTGCTCAAGGCCCCGCGACTGACGAGCGCAGACAAGGCCACCACGTTTATTGACGTGTGTGGCGACAAGTTCGATGCCAAGGCACAGAATTTCATCCACGTCGTTGCTGAAAACGACCGTCTCCCGCTGTTGCCGGAGATTGCCGCTCTGTTCGACCTGTACAAGGCCGAGCAAGAGAAATCGGTAGACGTGGAAGTCACCAGTGCTTTTGCATTGAACCAAGAACAGCAAGACAAACTCGCCAAGGTTCTCAGTGCACGACTCGACCGGGAAGTGCGCCTGCAAGTTGCGGAAGATTCATCCCTCATCGGGGGTGTTGTCATTCGCGCCGGCGACCTGGTTATCGATGGCTCAGTTCGCGGCAAACTCGCGAAATTGGCCGAAGCATTGAAATCTTGAGTTTGAAGGGGCAGCAGAGCAATGCAGCAACTCAATCCTTCCGAAATAAGTGAAATTATCAAGGGCCGCATCGACAAGCTCGATGTGACCTCCCAAGCCCGTAACGAAGGCACTGTCGTCAGCGTATCTGACGGTATCGTGCGGATTCACGGTCTGGCCGACGTCATGTACGGCGAGATGATCGAGTTTCCGGGCGGCGTCTACGGTATGGCCCTCAACCTGGAGCAAGACTCCGTAGGTGCCGTGGTACTGGGCGCGTACACCAGTCTGGCTGAAGGCATGAGTGCCAAGTGCACCGGCCGCATCCTCGAAGTTCCGGTTGGTAAGGAACTGCTGGGTCGCGTTGTCGACGCACTGGGTAACCCAGTTGACGGCAAAGGTCCGCTGAACAACACCGAGACCGACGCGGTCGAGAAAGTTGCTCCAGGCGTGATCTGGCGTAAGTCGGTAGACCAGCCTGTACAGACTGGCTACAAGGCTGTCGATGCCATGATCCCGGTCGGCCGTGGCCAGCGTGAGCTGATCATCGGTGACCGTCAGATCGGTAAGACCGCTCTGGCGATCGACGCGATCATCAACCAGAAAAACAGCGGCATCTTCTGCGTTTACGTAGCGATCGGTCAGAAGCAATCGACCATCGCCAACGTGGTTCGCAAGCTGGAAGAAAACGGCGCCCTGGCCAACACCATCATCGTGGCTGCCAGCGCTTCCGAATCTCCTGCGCTGCAGTTCCTGGCACCGTACTCCGGTTGCACCATGGGCGAGTTCTTCCGCGACCGCGGTGAAGACGCGCTGATCGTTTATGACGATCTGTCCAAGCAAGCAGTGGCCTACCGCCAGATTTCCCTGCTGCTGCGCCGTCCACCAGGCCGTGAAGCCTACCCGGGCGACGTGTTCTATCTCCACTCCCGTCTGCTGGAGCGCGCATCCCGCGTTTCGGAAGAGTACGTCGAGAAGTTCACCAACGGCGCCGTGACTGGCAAGACTGGTTCCCTGACCGCCCTGCCGATCATCGAAACCCAGGCTGGCGACGTTTCCGCGTTCGTTCCGACCAACGTGATCTCCATCACCGACGGTCAGATCTTCCTGGAATCGGCCATGTTCAACTCCGGGATCCGTCCTGCTGTGAACGCCGGTGTTTCGGTATCCCGTGTAGGTGGTGCCGCTCAGACCAAGATCATCAAGAAGCTGTCCGGTGGTATCCGTACCGCCCTGGCCCAGTACCGTGAACTGGCGGCATTCGCTCAGTTCGCTTCTGACCTGGACGAAGCGACCCGCAAGCAACTTGAGCATGGTCAGCGCGTTACCGAGCTGATGAAGCAGAAGCAATACGCACCGATGTCGATCGCTGACATGGCGCTGTCGCTGTATGCCGCTGAGCGTGGGTTCCTGACTGACGTCGAAATCGCCAAGGTCGGCAGCTTTGAACAAGCGCTGATTGCTTACTTCAACCGCGATCACGCCGATTTGATGGCCAAGATCAACGTGAAGGGTGACTTCAATGACGAAATCGACGCTGGCATGAAAGCCGGTATCGAGAAGTTCAAGGCCACCCAAACCTGGTAAGCCGCAGCGGGAGCCGCAAGGCTCCCGCTTGCTAACCTGATAGGTGTTACATGGCAGGCGCAAAAGAGATTCGCAGTAAGATTGCGAGCATCAAAAGCACGCAAAAAATTACCAGCGCCATGGAAAAAGTGGCGGTCAGCAAAATGCGCAAGGCACAAATGCGCATGGCTGCTAGCCGTCCTTATGCGGAGCGTATCCGCCAGGTAATTGGGCATCTGGCCAACGCCAACCCGGAATACCGCCACCCGTTCATGATCGACCGCGAAATCAAGCGCGTCGGTTACGTCGTGGTGAGCAGTGACCGTGGTCTGTGCGGTGGCTTGAACACCAACCTGTTCAAGGCCCTGGTCAAGGACATGGCGGTAAACCGCGAAAACGGCGTCGAGATTGATCTGTGTGTAGTGGGTAGCAAGGGTGCGGCGTTTTTCCGCAACTTCGGCGGTAACGTCGTTGCAGCTATCAGCCACCTGGGTGAAGAGCCGTCGATCAATGACCTGATCGGCAGCGTCAAGGTGATGCTGGATGCCTACCTGGATGGCCGTATTGACCGCCTGTCCGTGGTGTCCAACAAGTTCATCAACACCATGACCCAGCAGCCTACCGTGGAGCAGTTGATTCCACTGGTGGCAACCCCGGATCAAGAACTCAAGCACCACTGGGACTATCTCTACGAACCGGACGCCAAAGAGCTGCTTGACGGCCTGATGGTGCGCTACGTGGAGTCGCAGGTGTACCAGGCGGTGGTCGAGAACAACGCGGCCGAACAAGCTGCGCGGATGATCGCGATGAAGAACGCTACCGACAACGCCGGTGATTTGATCAGCGATTTGCAGCTGATCTACAACAAGGCGCGTCAGGCTGCGATCACCCAAGAGATCTCGGAAATCGTCGGCGGCGCTGCCGCGGTTTAACGGTTCAAATATTCAGAGGATCCAGCTATGAGTAGCGGACGTATCGTTCAAATCATCGGCGCCGTTATCGACGTGGAATTTCCACGCGACAGCGTACCGAGCATCTACAACGCGCTGAAAGTACAAGGCGCGCAAACCACCCTGGAAGTTCAGCAGCAGCTGGGCGACGGCGTGGTTCGTACCATTGCGATGGGTTCCACCGAAGGCTTGAAGCGCGGTCTGGACGTTGTCGACTCTGGCGCTGCCATCTCCGTACCGGTCGGTAAAGCGACCCTGGGCCGGATCATGGACGTCCTCGGCAACCCGATCGACGAAGCTGGCCCGATCGACACCGAAGAGCGTTGGGGCATTCACCGCCCGGCGCCATCCTTCGCGGAACAAGCGGGCGGCAACGACCTGCTGGAAACCGGCATCAAGGTTATCGACCTGGTCTGCCCGTTCGCCAAGGGCGGTAAAGTCGGTCTGTTCGGTGGTGCCGGTGTCGGCAAGACCGTAAACATGATGGAACTGATCCGTAACATCGCCATCGAGCACAGCGGTTATTCCGTGTTCGCCGGTGTGGGTGAGCGTACTCGTGAGGGTAACGACTTCTACCACGAGATGAAGGACTCCAACGTTCTGGACAAAGTGGCACTGGTCTACGGCCAGATGAACGAGCCGCCGGGAAACCGTCTGCGCGTAGCCCTGACCGGCCTGACCATGGCCGAGAAGTTCCGTGACGAAGGTAACGACGTTCTGCTGTTCGTCGACAACATCTACCGTTACACCCTGGCCGGTACCGAAGTATCCGCACTGCTGGGCCGTATGCCTTCGGCAGTAGGTTACCAGCCGACCCTGGCTGAAGAGATGGGCGTGCTGCAAGAGCGCATCACTTCGACCAAGGAAGGTTCGATCACCTCGATCCAGGCGGTATACGTACCGGCGGACGACTTGACCGACCCGTCGCCAGCGACCACCTTCGCCCACTTGGACGCCACCGTCGTACTGTCCCGTGACATCGCCTCCCTGGGTATCTACCCGGCGGTCGATCCACTGGACTCGACTTCGCGCCAGCTGGACCCGAACGTGATCGGCCAGGACCACTACGACACCGCTCGCGGCGTCCAGTACGTTCTGCAACGCTACAAGGAACTGAAGGATATCATCGCGATCCTGGGTATGGACGAGCTGTCGGAAACCGACAAGCAGTTGGTATCCCGCGCTCGTAAGATCCAGCGCTTCCTGTCGCAGCCGTTCTTCGTGGCTGAAGTCTTCACCGGTGCCTCGGGTAAATACGTTTCCCTGAAAGACACCATTGCTGGCTTCAAAGGCATCCTCAACGGTGACTACGACCACCTGCCAGAACAAGCGTTCTACATGGTTGGCGGCATCGAAGAAGCGATCGAGAAAGCCAAGAAACTGTAATCCCGGCGCCCGGCAACGGGCGCTAATTTAGGTTGAGGCAATCAGATGGCTATGACAGTCCATTGCGATATCGTCAGTGCGGAAGGGGAAATCTTCTCCGGCCTGGTCGAGATGGTGATTGCGCACGGTGCACTGGGTGACCTGGGTGTCGCCCTTGGCCACGCGCCGCTGATCACCAATCTCAAGCCGGGCCCGATCCGCTTGATCAAGCAGGGCGGGGAAACCGAGGTGTTCTACATCTCCGGTGGTTTCCTCGAGGTTCAGCCGAACATGGTCAAGGTTCTTGCCGACACCGTGCAACGTGCTGCCGACCTGGACGAAGCCTCCGCTCAGGAAGCCGTCAAGGCTGCCGAGAAGGCCCTGAATGAAAAAGGCGCGGACTTCGACTACGGTTCCGCTGCTGCACGTCTGGCCGAAGCCGCAGCCCAGCTGCGCACCGTCCAGCAGATCCGCAAGAAGTTCGGCGGTTAAGTCGCTGCTTGTTGTGTGATTGATTAAAAAGGGTAGCCTCGGCTACCCTTTTTTCTTTTCCGATGTTCATCACCTGGTCACAGCCGCTGACCACCCAGGATTGGTAGCCAGTCATGTCTCTCGAAATCGTTATCCTCGCTGCAGGTCAAGGCACTCGCATGCGTTCGGCGTTGCCGAAGGTTCTTCACCCCGTAGCCGGCAATTCGATGCTTGGACATGTTATCCACAGCGCCCGGCAATTGAATCCACAGCGCATTCACGTGGTGATCGGCCACGGCGCGGACCAGGTACGCGAACAACTGGCGGCCGATGACCTGAACTTCGTATTACAGGACAAGCAACTGGGCACCGGTCACGCGGTCGCCCAGGCAGTGCCCTTTATCACCGGCGATACCGTGCTGGTGCTCTACGGTGACGTCCCGCTGATCGAAGTGGAAACCCTGCAGCGTCTGCTGCAGCACGCCACGCCTGAACAGGTGGCGCTGCTGACCGTCGAGCTGGCGGACCCGACCGGCTACGGCCGTATCGTGCGCAATGCCCAGGGTGAGGCCTGTGCGATCGTCGAGCAGAAGGATGCCAATGAGGCGCAGCGTGCCATCACCGAAGGCAACACCGGTATCCTCGCGCTGCCGGCCCAGCGACTCGGCGACTGGATGAGCCGTCTGTCGAACAACAACGCCCAGGGCGAGTACTACCTGACCGACGTGATCGCCATGGCGGTCGGTGATGGCCTGGTGGTGGAAACCGAACAGCCCCATGACGCCATGGAAGTGCAGGGCGCCAATGACCGCAAGCAACTGGCCGAGCTCGAACGGCATTACCAGAAGCGCGCGGCGCTGCGCCTGATGGCCCAGGGCGTGACCCTGCGTGACCCGGCACGCTTCGATGTGCGCGGTGAAGTCAGCGTGGGTCGCGATATTCTCATCGACATCAACGTGATCCTCGAAGGTCGCGTGGTGATCGAGGACGACGTGGTGATCGGCCCGAACTGCGTAATCAAGGACACCACGCTACGCAAAGGCGTGACGGTCAAGGCCAACAGTCATCTCGACGGCGCGATCCTCGGTGAAGGCAGCGATGCCGGTCCTTTCGCCCGCCTGCGTCCCGGCAGTGTGCTGGGCGCGCGTGCCCATGTGGGTAACTTTGTCGAGTTGAAGAACGCGCACCTGGCCGACGATGCCAAGGCCGGCCACCTCAGCTACCTGGGCGATGCACGGATCGGCGCGCGGACCAATATCGGCGCCGGCACCATCACCTGCAACTATGACGGGGCCAACAAGCACCAGACGGTGTTGGGTGAAGACGTCTTCATCGGCTCCAACAACTCCCTGGTGGCGCCTGTGGATATCTCCAACGGTGCCAGCACGGCAGCGGGTTCGACCATCAACCAGAACGTCGGCGAAGGGCAACTGGCCGTGGCTCGTGCGCGCCAGCGCAATATCGAAGGCTGGAAACGGCCGGTGAAAATCAAGAAGAGCTGAGTTATCCACAGCTCGATTACCTGTAGGAGCCCGGCTTGCCGGCGATGAGGCCCTTGAGACTTGCAGCGCCCATGACTACCTCATCGCCGGCAAGCCGGGCTCCTACAGGGGCCGTGACAGCAACGATATTTGGCGGTGAGGCGAAAACTTGTGGGAGCCGGCTTGCCGGCGATGGCGTCCGGAGGGTCACCGCATAGCTCAAGGACCTCGTCGCTGGCGAGCCGACTCCTGAAGATTGTGCATCTCTTGCTTGACGATTTTCTTTCAATAGGTTTTGATTGCGTTCGTTATCTTTCGAATCGAAACTTAGACTCCCATGTCGAAACGCAATACACCTCAACGTCGCCACAGCATTCTTGCCTTGCTCAATGAGCAGGGTGAGGTGAGCGTGGACGAGCTGGCCAGGCGCTTCGAAACTTCCGAAGTTACGGTTCGCAAGGATCTGGCCGCCCTCGAAAGCAATGGCCTGCTGCTGCGTCGCTATGGCGGTGCGATCAGCATGCCCCATGAACTGGTCAGCGATCCGGGCCACTCGGTGTCGAAGTACAAGCAGGCGATTGCCCGGGCCGCCGTCGCGCGCTTGCGTGAGCACGCACGGATCATCATCGACAGCGGTAGCACCACCGCCGCCATGATCCCGGAACTGGGCCTGCAACCCGGCCTGGTGGTGATGACCAATTCCCTGCATGTCGCCCGGGCCCTGAGCGAGCTGGAACACGAACCGGTGTTGCTGATGACCGGTGGTACCTGGGACCCGCATTCCGAGTCGTTCCAGGGGCAGGTTGCCGAACAGGTGCTGCGTTCCTATGATTTCGACCAGCTGTTTATCGGTGCCGACGGCATCGATCTGCAGCGCGGTACCACCACCTTCAACGAATTGCTGGGCTTGAGCCGGGTCATGGCCCAGGTCGCCCGGGAAGTGGTGGTCATGGTCGAGGCCGACAAGATCGGGCGGCGCATCCCCAACCTGGAACTGCCCTGGAGCAGTGTCCACACCCTTATTACCGATGAACGCTTGCCGCTTGAGGCACGCGAACAGATTCAGGCCCGCGGTATACATTTGATTTGCGCGGCTGTCAGCTAGGAGAAAAGAGCATGTGCGGAATTGTCGGTGCAGTTGCTGAACGTAATATCACGGCCATCCTGGTCGAAGGCCTGAAGCGTCTGGAATACCGCGGCTATGACAGCGCCGGTGTCGCCGTCTTCACCCATAACGGCACGCTGGAGCGCACCCGGCGTACCGGCAAGGTCAGCGAGCTGGACCAGGCCCTGGCCGGCCAACCGCTGGCCGGCCGCCTGGGCATCGCCCACACCCGCTGGGCCACCCATGGCGCGCCGTGCGAGCGTAACGCCCACCCGCATTTTTCCGGCGCGGATCTCGCCGTGGTGCACAACGGCATCATCGAGAACCACGAAGTCCTGCGCGAGCAACTCAAGGGCCTGGGCTACGTCTTCACCTCGGACACCGATACCGAAGTGATCGCCCACCTGCTCAATCACAAGCTCAAGGACCTCGGCGACCTGACCAAGGCGCTGAAGGCCACGGTCAAGGAACTGCACGGTGCCTATGGCCTGGCGGTGATCAATGCGCAGCAGCCTGACCGCCTGGTTGCCGCCCGCAGTGGCAGCCCGCTGGTGATCGGTCTTGGCCTGGGGGAAAACTTCCTCGCCTCCGACCAACTGGCCCTGCGCCAGGTGACCGACCGCTTCATGTACCTGGAGGAGGGCGACATCGCCGAGATCCGCCGTGACAGCGTGCAGATCTGGGATGTCGACGGCCAGGCCGTCGAGCGCGAAGCGGTGCAGTACCGCGACGGTGCCGAAGCCGCCGACAAGGGCGCTTTCCGCCACTTCATGCTCAAGGAAATCCACGAGCAGCCTTCGGTGGTGCAACGCACCCTGGAAGGCCGTCTGAGCCAGAACCAGGTGCTGGTCCAGGCCTTCGGTCCCCAGGCCGCCGAGCTGTTCGCCAAGGTGCGCAATGTGCAGATCGTCGCCTGCGGTACCAGCTACCACGCCGGCATGGTTGCCCGTTACTGGCTCGAAGGCCTGGCGGGCATCCCGTGCCAGGTCGAAGTCGCCAGCGAGTTCCGCTACCGCAAGGTGGTGGTGCAACCGGACACCCTGTTCGTCTCCGTTTCCCAGTCCGGTGAAACCGCCGACACCCTGGCGGCCCTGCGCAATGCCAAGGAGCTCGGCTTCCTCGGCAGCCTGGCGATCTGCAACGTCAGTATCAGCTCGCTGGTGCGTGAATCGGACCTGACCCTGCTGACCCAGGCCGGTCGCGAAATCGGCGTAGCCTCGACCAAGGCCTTCACCACCCAACTGGTCGGCCTGCTGCTGCTGACCCTGGCCCTGGGCCAGGTACGCGGCACCCTGGCACCGGGTGTCGAGGCGGAACTGGTGGAAGAGCTGCGTCGCCTGCCGACCCGCCTGGGCGAAACCCTGGCGATGGACGCCAAGGTCGAGAAAATTGCCGAGCTGTTCGCCGACAAGCACCACACTCTGTTCCTCGGTCGTGGCGCGCAGTACCCGGTGGCGATGGAAGGTTCGCTCAAGCTCAAGGAAATTTCCTATATCCACGCCGAGGCTTATCCGGCGGGTGAGCTCAAGCACGGCCCATTGGCGTTGGTCGACAACGACATGCCGATCGTCACAGTGGCGCCGAACAACGAGCTGTTGGAGAAACTCAAATCCAACCTGCAGGAAGTACGTGCCCGCGGTGGCGAGCTGATCGTCTTCGCTGACGAGAAGGCCGGGATGAGCAACGGCGAGGGCACCCACGTCATCACCATGCCGCACATCCACGACACCTTGGCGCCGATCCTCTACACCATCCCGCTGCAACTGCTGTCTTATTACGTGGCAGTGCTCAAGGGCACCGACGTCGACCAGCCGCGCAACCTGGCGAAGTCGGTGACCGTGGAGTAAGAAATAAGGGACGCCGGCCAATCAGGCCGGCTTACTGCTTTAAACCGCTTCAGTTGCCGGCGTGGCGAACGGATAGTCGATGTAGCCGCGCTCGCCGCCACCGTAGAAGGTGTCGCGGTCGTGCGGGTTCAACGGCAGGTCGTCGCGCAAGCGCTTCGGCAGGTCCGGGTTGGCAATGAACGCTCGACCGAAGGCAACCATGTCCGCGTCGCCGCTGGCCAGCAGTGCTTCGGCGTTGGCACCGCTGAAACCACCGGCAGCAATGATCGGGCCTTTGAAAATCCTGCGCAGATATTCGACGGCGACAGGGCCTGCATGTTCGTCCACGGTTTCGGTGCCCTTGATACGTGGTTCGACGACGTGCAGGTAAGCCAGGCCCAGGTCGTTCAATTGCGCGGCGAGGTAACCGAAAGTATTCCAGGGATCGCTGTCATGCATCGACCCGAAGCTGCTGCTTGGGCTGATACGCACACCCACCTTGCCTGCACCCCAGACAGAAATGGCGGCACGAGTAATCTCGAGCATGAACCGTGCGCGGTTTTCGATGGAGCCACCGTACACATCAGTGCGCTTGTTGGTGCCGTCCTGAAGGAACTGATCCGGCAGATAACCGTTCGCGCCGTGGATCTCGACACCGTCAAACCCGGCTTCAAGGGCTAACCGCGCAGCGTTGCGGAACTGCTCGATAAGGCCTGGAATTTCGTCCAGGGCCAGTGCTCGGGGCATGCCGAAGGGGACGGGGCCGCTGTCCGCGTACGCATCGCCTTCAGCCTGAATGGCTGACGGGGCCACCGGGTCACCGCCGTCGGGTTGCAGTGACGAGTGGGATTGGCGACCTACGTGCCACAGCTGCAGGAAAATCCGCCCGCCCTTGCCGTGCACAGCGGCGATAACCTTGCGCCAGCCGGCAACCTGATCCTGTGTATAGATGCCGGGTGCATGGGCATATCCATAAGCGTATTCGGAAACCGGCGAGGCTTCAGAGATGATCAGACCGCCTGCGGTTGCACGTTGCGCGTAATAAGCCGCCATCAGGTCACCGGGCACGTCACCCGCGCTGGAGCGCAGGCGAGTGAGCGGCGCCATGACGACGCGATGTTGGAGGTTGTAGGGACCTACGGTCGTCGGAGAGAACAGGTTACTCATCAGCATTCACCTTCAGTTCGGAGTGTTCAGGCTTGGGGGACCAGAGCGTTGATACGCTCGATGGCACGAATGACCGCAGGTCGTGCAGAGACTGTTTCATGCCAGCGTTGAACATGAGGCGATGCCGAGAAATCCACATCGGCGAACTCACGGCGCCACATCCATCCGAAATGTGCGATGTCCGCGATTGAAAACTCATGGCCCGCGACAAATTCCGAGCGAGCCAGTACACCGTTCAGCACGCTGAGCGCGCGTCGGGCTTCACCGTGAAAACGCGCAATCGCAACTGGCAGCGGTTCGGGCGCGTGCTTGAGGAAAAAGCCCGCATGGCCGAACGCGGGGCCCAAGGTCGATGCATGGAAGAACAACTGCTCAAATATCCGGGCGCGGGTTTCAGCGTCTGCCGGAAGAAGACGACCGTGTTTTTCGGCCAGGTAAACCAGGATTGCCGCTGATTCGGTCAACACCAATGGCTGGCCGTTGGCGCCTTCTGGGTCGATCAAAACAGGGACTCTGGCGTTTGGATTGATCGCGATGAACTCGGGCGATTTTTGTTCGCCCTGACGAACGTTGATTGCCCGCAATTCATATTCCAGGCCCATCTCTTCCAGGGCGATGGGCACCTTCAAGCTGTTAGGTGTGGCAAAAGCGAGGACTTGCAGCATGTCGATTACCTGTGGGGTTTGAGGGGCATGGTGTTTCATGACCGACAGAAAAATTTTGCATGCCCCCAGGCAATACCGGCAGACTGCTCGAAGTGATATGAATCATTCCGGGGAAGAATAAGATGGATCGGCTGGCTGCCATGGAAACCTTTGTCTACGTCGTGGAGACGGGTTCTTTTTCCGCGGCGGCCAGGCGTCTGAACGTCGGGCAGCCGGCTATTTCAAAAAACATCGCACAGCTGGAAGAGCGCCTTGGTGTTCGTCTGCTGACCCGTTCGACGCGCGGGTTATCCGCGACCGAGGCCGGCACGCTGTTTTTCGAACGGGCGAAGAAGGTCATCGAGGAGGCCAGCGAAGCCGAACTCGCCGCACGCGGGGCGGGTGCCGGGTTGAGCGGCACACTGCGTATTTCCACGACGGTAACGTTCTCCCGATTGCATATTCTTCCCCACCTGGGCAGGTTCCTGGAGATGCACCCTCTGCTGGACGTTGACGTGCGCCTGGACGACCGTTCGGTGAACCTGATCGAGGAGGGCGTCGACGTCGCCTTGCGCATGGGCAACCTCAGTGATTCGGGTTTGACGGCAAGGAGGATCGCCCGCTGCCGACGGCTTGTGCTGGGGACGCCGGCCTATTTCGAACGGTGTGGCCTACCCGAGTCCCCCGCGGACCTGGCAGATCATGAAGCGGTGATCTATTCGCTGGGCGGGGGTGGAACGTCATGGCTGTTCAAGAAAGGCGCCACCGAACAGTCGGTCACCATCAGCGGCCGGGTGCGAGTCAGCGCTGCCGAGGGCGTTCGAACCACCGTCTTGTCAAACTATGGCCTCACGCTCTCTTCGGAGTGGATGTTCTCGCCCGAGTTGGCCAGCGGCGAGGTGGTGTCGGTGCTTGAGGACTGGACGCTGCCGGATATGGACCTTTGGGCCATCTTCCCGACCGGGCGCATGGCAAGTGCCAAGGCCCGGGCATTTGTCGCCTATGTGGAGCAGTTGATGGGGAACGTTGCCGAAGTGGATGCCTGAGGCGCCAAGGCAATTAGTCCACAGTGACTTTTCCGGTCGAGAACTCGATTTTCAGATTCAGCCGCCCTTCATTGACCAGCCAGGGCCGAATGGAAAACTTGCGTGCTCCGCACTGATGCATGGGGTCCTGCGCGGCAATTTCCCTGGCATGTTCAATCGAGGTGGCGCGGATGATGAACAGGCCGTCACCATCCCAGTACTGCTCATCGTCACTCCAGTGAGGCCCGGCGGCGACCAGGATGCCTTCGCGCTCGATCTTGCATTGATGCTCGAGGTGGACGGGAAGGTTGTCCATCACCGGGCCCATCCCGTTTGCAGGCGTCGAAAACACGGCATAGAACTGCTTCTGCAACATGCCCTTGCTGGCTGCAAGAACCTGCTCGCGAGTGACTCGGTTGTGTTCCATGCTGCTACCCGTATAAAGATAATAAGTCTGCTCATTTAGGGGCTGTCTGATTATCGACGGATTAAGCGTTTTTTCAGTCCACCAGGGAAACACCGCAGCCGCGGTAGTCCCGGTCCCCGACCTTGAGCAGGACGCTCGCCTCGAACTCCTGGCCGCTCATATCGTCGGTGCAGGTTTCCCTGTCGATCAGGACCTGGATCTCGGTGCCGTCGGCGGCATTGCCGAAGAAACCCTCGGGCGTCGTCTCGGTCTTCGCGACATCGGTTTTCTGTTCGCCGTAGTTCATTTCCAGATGCAGCGCCGGTGTTTCTCCCCGGCCGATTTCCACCGACCAACCCGGTTCATTGCCCACGGCGCGAAAGCTGATATTGCGCTGCTTGGCCTGGGCCCAGGGCGAGTTAGGGTCGCTGAGGGCATGCTCGGACAGGGCGTTTTTCGGAACCGCGTCCTTGGAGGCCGTTGACTGGTCGCATCCGGCCAGGGAAAACAGCAGTACAGCGCAGAGAAACTGGGTAGAAGTCATGAAGGCAATTTCTGTGCTTGAAAGCCCACGAGGTTAGCGCAGTCGCCTGGACCCGGCGGAAAACGAAGGTTTCAAAGTGTAAAAGTGCGATCGTCATGGAATAAAACCCCGCAGCCGGGTGTTCTGTTACATCGGGCTTCTGGCGTGCGTGGCCTCTACGGCCAATACTGTTCGCTCGCTTATCAGTGCCTTTGGGCATTCGTTGTTTGATCCACGACCTGAGGGGGATTCAATGCCAGTTGTGACTATCGATGGGCAATCGCTTCATTACCTGGACCAGGGGGCGGGCGAGGTGGTTGTCCTCGGCTCCAGCTACCTGTGGGACAGCGCCATGTGGGCGCCGCAGATCGCTGTTCTGGCCCGGCATTATCGGGTGATCGTGCCGGAGCTCTGGGGTCATGGGCAGTCCGGACCTCTGCCGGAAAATACCCGGGCCCTGGATGACCTGGCCAACCAGACCCTGGCCCTGCTCGATCACCTGGATATCCAGCGTTTCAGCCTGGTCGGCCTGTCGGTCGGTGGCATGTGGGGCGCGCGTCTGGCGCTGGCCGCGCCGCAGCGTATTCGCGGGCTGGTGCTGATGGATACCTATGCCGGCGCCGAACCGGAAGCCACCCGGCAGTATTACTTCTCGATGTTGAAGATGATCGAGGACGCCGGCAGCATTCCGCCACCCCTGCTCGATGCCATCGTACCGATTTTCTTCAAGGCCGGCGTCGACCCCGAGGCCTCGTTCTACCAGGCTTTGCGCAGCTCCCTGACGACCTATTCCAGCGAGCGTCTGCGCAACAGCATCGTGCCCCTGGGCCGTCTGATCTTTGGCCGGGACGACCGCCTGGCAGCGCTTGCGGCCCTGGACGCGGAAACCACACTGGTGATGTGTGGCGAGCAGGACAAACCGCGTCCACCGAGCGAAGCACGGGAAATGGCCGAGTTGATCGGTTGCGCGTATATCGGCATCCCCGAAGCCGGTCATATCTCCAGCATCGAGAACCCGGAATTCGTCAACCAGGCGCTGTTGGCTTTCCTGGCGAAACTGCCCGGGTAATCAGCCCGGCTTTTGGGTACGCTGATAGAACAGACAGAGCCGCCGATGCGGCTCTTTTCTTTACTGATTTGACCGAGGGCGTGCCGTGGACAGATTCCAGGAAATGCAGGCGTTTGTTGCCGTGGCCCAGGAGCAGGGGTTCTCGGCGGCGGCGCGGCGCCTGAACCTGTCGGCGCCCAGCGTCACCCGGGCGGTGGCGGCCCTGGAAAAACGTATCGGCGCGCAGTTGCTGGTCCGCACCACGCGCAACGTGCACCTGACCGAGCCCGGCCTGCGTTATCTCGAAGACTGCCGACGTATTCTCGGCGAACTGGAAGAGGCCGATGCGTCGGCGGCGGCCAGTCACGCGCAGCCCAGCGGGCAACTGACCGTGACCGCGCCGGTGTTGTTCGGCGAGTTGTACGTCACGCCGGTGATGGTGCGTTATCTCGACCAGTATCCGGCCGTGGACATCAATGCCTTGCTGGTCGATCGGGTGGTGCGCATCGTCGAGGACGGCATCGATGTGGCGATACGCATCGGCGAGTTGCCGGACAGCGGCCATCATGCGGTGCGGGTAGGGCAGGTGCGCCGGGTGGTCTGTGCTTCGCCTGGCTACCTGGCCAGGCATGGGCGGCCCACTCATCCGGACGAACTGCGCCAGGCGCGGATCGTCATGACCTCGGCGGCATCCCAGGTGCGCAGTTGGCAGTTTGTCGATGGCGACAAGCCGCTGAGCATCCGCTTGGAGCCGCGCCTGGCGGTGACCGCGAACCAGGCGGCGATCCGTGCGGCCTGCCTGGGTGCAGGGTTGACCCGGGTGCTGTCCTACCAGGTGGCCGACAAACTGGTCTCCGGCGAGCTGGAGGTGGTGCTGCAAGACTTCGAACTGCCACCGCTGCCGATCCATGTCGTGTTCCAGGGCGGGCGCAAGGCCCCGGTGCGGGTCCGCAGTTTTGTCGATTTCGTGGTGGCGGCTCTGCGCGAACACCCGGCGCTGAAAGGCTGAACCGGCGCGGAAAGACCTGGTTTATTTCGCTGCATGAAATACTGGATTGCCATTTTTGGTGATTCTGTTGTTTTCAGCGAAGGCGGAAGATGACTCCACTGGTGCGATCCATCCCGGTTCGTGCCGCTGCCCGCGGAGTCCATCATGTCCCAGACCGCCATCAAGCTTTATAACTTCTCCCGTTCCGGCCACGCCCATCGTGCCGAATTGATGCTGTCCCTGCTTGGCCTTCCGGTCGAACTGATCCATGTGGACCTGCCCAGCGGTGCCCACAAGAAGCCCGAGTACCTGGCCCTGAACGCTTTCGGCCAGGTGCCGGTGATCGACGACCAGGGCGTGGTCCTGGCCGACTCCAACGCGATCCTGGTGTACCTGGCGCAGAAGTACGGCAACGGGCGCTGGCTGCCGACCGATCCGGTGGGTGCTGCCCGTGTGCAACGCTGGCTGTCGGTGGCGGCGGGGCCGATTGCCTTCGGTCCGGCGCGGGCCAGGCTGATCACGGTGTTCGGCGCTTCCTTCGACGCCGATGAAGCCATCAGCCGTTCCCACGCACTGCTCAAGGTGGTCGAGCAGGAACTGAGCCATACGCTGTATCTGGTAGGCAGCGAGCCGACCGTTGCCGATGTTGCCGGCTACAGCTATATCGCCCATGCACCGGAAGGCAATGTCTCGCTGGCGGACTACCCGAATGTCCGGGCCTGGCTGGCGCGTATCGAAGCCTTGCCAGGTTTTGTGCCGATGCCGCGGACCGTTGCCGGTTTGCAGAGCGCCTGAGACGGATAAAGTCCCGGTCTGTTCCGGCCGGGACCTTTGCAGTGGAGAAGTCGTGATGAACGAACCCGGAGTTTCACCCTGGCATGCGGGCGAGCGGCAGATGCAGACGCAAGTCGGCGTGGCCGAGCGGATGGCGGAGCTGGGCTCCAAGGTAGTCCGTGACTATATGCCGGACCAGCATCGCGACTTCTATCGCCAACTGCCCTTCATGCTGTTCGGCGCGGTGGATGAAGCAGGTCGCCCCTGGGCGAGCCTGTTCGAGGGCGACCCCGGTTTTGCCCTGTCTCCCGATCCCCGGCATCTGCTGCTCGACAGCTTCGCGCAGCCCCAGGACCCGACCTTTTCGGCATTGCAGGCGGGTGCCGCATTGGGCTTGTTGGGCATCGAATTGCACACGCGGCGGCGTAATCGGCTCAACGGACATATCGAGAGCCGGGGTGATCAAGGCCTGAACATCGCCGTGGAACACAGCTTCGGTAACTGCCCGCAATATATCCAGTTGCGCCAGTTTCGGCGGGTGGCGGCGATTGACCCGGCGCTGCAGGTCGTACACCGCGCCCAGACGCTGGATCCGGAAGCGACGGCGATGATTCGTGCCGCCGATACCTTCTTTGTCGCCAGCTATGTCGACATTGACGGAGTCCGTTCGGTGGACGTTTCCCATCGCGGCGGGCAAAGCGGTTTTGTCCAGGTGGAAGGCGATTGCCTGACCATCCCGGATTTTGCCGGCAACCTGCACTTCAATACCCTGGGTAATCTGCTGCTCAATCCCCGTGCCGGCTTGCTGTTTATCGATTTCAACAGCGGTGATCTGCTGCAACTCAGCGGACGTACCGAAGTCATTCTTGACGGTCCCCTGGTGAAAGCCTTCCAGGGTGCCGAGCGGTTGTGGACGTTCCACGTGGAACATTCCGTGCGTCGTCCGGCGGCATCGACCTTGCGCTGGAAGTTCGAAGCCTTTTCACCCAACAGCCTGATGACCGGCAACTGGCCGCAAGCCGCCGCCCGCTTGCAGGCCGAAGCCCTTGGCAACAGCTGGCGGCCGTTGCAGATCACCCGGATTGTCGAAGAGAGTTCGACCATTCGTTCGTTGTACCTGGAACCCATCGATGGAGCAGGGATGCCGGTATTTCTCGCCGGGCAACATTTGCCCCTGCGCTTCGACATCGATGGGCAAAGCTATATTCGGACCTACAGTCTGTCCGGCGCACCCTCGGATTCGTTTCTGCGGATCAGCGTCAAGCGTGATGGCCAAGTCTCGTCGCATATCCATGACCAATTGCGGGTGGGCGACCGGATCGAAGCCCGTGCTCCTCAAGGGCACTTCACGGTGGCGGCGAATGAACGACGGCCACTGGTATTGCTCGCGGCGGGAGTCGGCATCACGCCCTTGCTGTCGATGTTGCGGGAAGTGGTATACCAGGGAAAACGCACGCGGCGCATGCGGCCCACCGTGCTGTTTCTCAGTGCCCGGTCCAAGGCGGAATTACCTTTTTGCGACGAACTGGATGAACTGCTGGAGCGCGGCGGCGAAACCGTGCAGGTGCTGCGCTTGCTGAGTCAGCCGGAACCGGAGGCGGTGCCGGGTGAGGATTACGACCTGCCGGGGCGGTTGAGTGTCGAAGTCATGCGTTCGTTGTTGCTGGTCGAGGACTATGACGCGGTGGATTTCGTGCTGTGTGGGCCAGGCGGTTTTACCCAGAGTCTGTACGACCAACTGCGGGAGATGGATATTCGCGATGACCATATCCACGCCGAGACCTTCGGCCCGTCGACCTTGCGGCGACAACTGGACCCTGGCTTGAGCCCGATCGAACAGCCACCTGCCGCGACGGTTGCGGTACCGGTAGTGTTTCATCAGTCGGCTAAGGAGGCCCGCTGGCAACCGGACGGTGGCAGCCTGCTGGAGTTGGCGGAAAGTCGCGGATTGCGTCCGGAATTCAGTTGCCGGGTTGGTTCATGCGGGACTTGCAGCACACGCTTGATCAGTGGACAGGTGCATTATCCATACCCCCCGGCCGAACTGCCGGGCGAGGGGCAGGTGCTGATCTGTTGTGCGATCCCAGCCAGTAGCCCGGAGCCGTTGTTGCTGGACATCTGAATCTCGATCTCTGTGGGAGCCGGCTTGCCGGCGATGGCGTCCGTTCGGGCGATGCAGGGTTCGAGGGCCTCATCGCTGGCAAGCCAGCTCCTACACGGACCGTGGCAGCAACGATATTTTGCGCTTAGGCACAATCTTGTAGGAGCCGGCTTGCCGGCGATGGCGGGCGGTCAGGCGATGCAGGACTCAAGGGCCTCATCGCTGGCAAGCCAGCTCCTACAGGGGGCTGTGGCAGCAACGATATTTTGCGCTTAGGCACAATCTTGTAGGAGCCGGCTTGCCGGCGATGGCGTCCGTTTGGGCGATGCAGGACTCAAGGGCCTCATCGCTGGCAAGCCAGCTCCTACACGGACCGTGGCAGCAACGATATTTTGCGGTGAGGCACAAATTTGTAGGAGCCGGCTTGCCGGCGATGGCGTCCGTTCGGGCGATGCAGGGTTCGAGGGCCTCATCGCCGGCAAGCCGGCTCCTACACGGACCGTGGCAGCAACGATATTTTGCGCTTAGGCACAAACTTGTAGGAGCCGGCTTGCCGGCGATGGCGTCCGTTCGGACGATGCAGGGTTCGAGGGCCTCATCGCTGGCAAGCCAGCTCCTACAGGGGGCTGTGGTAGCAACGATATTTTGCGGTTAGGCACAAACTTGTAGGAGCCGGCTTGCCGGCGATGGCGGCTGATCAGGCAATGCAGGGCTCAAGGGCCTCATCGCTGGCAAGCCAGCTCCTACAGTAGGGCGTCTTAGCGCCGCAAAGCGGTATCGATCTGGCTCATCCGGCTGCGCAGGGTGAACACGCCGTCGCCCGACAGAATCGCCCCGCGGGCAAACAACCGGCCGTCCTCCCAGTTCGAAAGCCCCAGCTCCGGCTTGTTCAGCGCATATTGCCCATCGACCCAGCGGGTAAATCCGTCACCGACAAATGGCGCATTGATGCTGTTGTAGAAGTAGTCGTGGGCCTGGCGCTCGGCGCTGATCAGCGACACGGTAAACTGCGGGCTGTAGCGGTTGAAGAGGCCGATGGCCTGGTCTAGGTCGTCGACGATCTTCAGGCTGACTTCCGGCGTCTCTTCCCATTCCCACTCGCGGCCAAGTTGCTCTTCGGCCAGGGACTCGGTCTGCGCTTCCTCTTGATACCCATCGGCGCGCTGGATCCGTACCCGGGCCTTCAGCCACTGCTCGGGCAGGACACCTTCGTCACCGCTGACGATATGCAGCTTGCAGCTCTGGCCGCGGGCCACGCCGGCTTGAGTCAACGCTTCAAGAAACAGCGGCACCAGTTCGGCCGCGCGCTGGCGATGGATCACGCAGACATTCAGAGTATTGCAGACCTTGCGGTCGAGGGAGTTGCGCACCACCTCGGCAAAACGCGCCGCATCGGCATCCTGGTGCGCCACCAGCCAGGCACCGCCGGTGCCATGCAGGCTGACCACGGTACCGGCCTGTTGGGCGATGCCGCCGAGCTGTTTCACCGCATGGCCCGAACCCCGCGCCACCGCCAGGGACAGGCGGCGGTCGGCGAACATCGCCCAACCCGCCGCGCGATCGATGCTTTCCACCAGCGACACCGCGCCCGCCGGCAGGCCGGCCTCACGCAACGCCGGGTCCAGCGCATGCTTGACGATCGCCTGGGCAGTGCCGAGGGCATCGCTGCCGATCCGCAGTACGGCGGTATTGCCGGTACGCAGGACCCCGGCCGCATCGGCAAACACGTTCGGTCGACCTTCGAAGACAAACGCCACGACGCCCAGCGGCGCGACCACCTGCTCGACCTTCCAGCCGGCATGTTCCACGGACTCGCGGACTCGCCCGCGAATCAGCGGTGCATCGCGCCAGGCGCGCAGCCCGGCGATCATGTCGCGGCGCATGGCTTCGCTGGCCAGCAGACGGGTGGTGGAGCGTCCCAGGGCTTTGGCCCGGGCCAGGTCGGCCTGGTTCGCCGCCTCGATCAGGGACCAGGAGGCGGGCGTTTCCAGGTGCTCGGCGAACAGGTCGAAGAAGCGGCTGATGGCTTCGTCCGACACCTGCGCCAGGGCGGTGAATGCACCCTGCGCGGTGTCGATGGCCTTGGCCGCGATCTGTTGCACGGCCTGCGGGATCAACAGCAGTTCGCCGCTGCCCTGATCGACCAGCAGGTGATCGCCCGGCTGGAAACGCTCGGCCAATTCCGGCGGCACCGGGGAAACCCGGTTACCCGCGTAGAGAATGGGAGTGCCGGCGATAAGACGATCGAGCGTGCTGGTCATGGTTCGCAAACTAGTCAGGAAAGGAAGGGCAAAATGTATAAGAAAAACGCCGTCGGCTCACCTGCTAACCGTATTTCTTTTGCACGACATTACACCTTCGATGGAACATGTTCTGGTGTAGGAGCCGGCTTGCCGGCGATGGCGGTATGACAGGCGATGCAAGGCTCAAGGGCCTCATCGCCGGCAAGCCGGCTCCCACAAGGTTGGTGTGGCGTGTCAGTGGCAAGGTAGGTGTTGTGTCAGGGGCCAGGCAGCCCGCTCCTCAGGCCTGCTGGATAAACGCCAACCTGGCGGCGAAGCCGATCAGCAAACCGCCGAACAGCCATTGCTGCACACGCTGGGCCCGTGGACTGTTGTCCAGCCATCGACCAATCCAGGCTCCTGCCAGGGCATAGCAACTGTCGAACAGTAGGCCGATCACCACTAGCGTCACGCCGAGCCCGAGAAACTGCGCGCCGACCGCCCCGGCCCGGGGATCGATGAATTGCGGCAGCAGGACCGAACAGAACAGCAGCGCCTTGGGATTCAGCAGATTGGTCAACAGCCCCTGGCGCAGCGCTCCGCGCCAGTTCAGCCGGTGCACCCGCTCACTTTCGCTGTCGGCGCCCAGGGCGGTCAGGGTGCCGGGGCGCAGCATGCGCACGCCGATCCACAACAGGTAGGCGGCCCCGAGCAGACGCACTGTATCGAAGGTCCAGGGCGCGGTCTTGAACAGCGCCGCCAGGCCCAGGGCAGCCAGGCCGACATGGCAGGCACGGGCCATGCCCAGGCCCAGCGCGGTGGTCAGGGCCAGGCTGCGCCCATGCCGTGCGCCGGTTTGCAGCAGCAGGATCATGTCAGGGCCGGGAAGCAGATAGATCATTGCCAGCGCGAGCAGGTAGAGGAGCATCGTTACCATTCTCCGAGGTCGGGGTGAAAAGTCCGAAGGGAAACCAGGGAAAAGTCTATGCTGGAAGAGCGGGGCAGGTGCTTGCGTATTCGACCCGATAAAGCCTTAGACTTGGCACTTCATGCCAATCATGACGGAAGAGGTAGTCGGATATGCCAAAAATAAAACTCGATGCCTACGACCGCAAGATTCTCTCCGCGCTGCAGCGGGACGGCCGCCTGAGCAATGTCGAGCTGGCGGAGCAGATCGGTCTGTCGGCGTCACCGTGCCTGCGGCGGGTGCGCATGCTCGAAGAGGCCGGGGTGATTCGCGGCTACCAGGTGAACCTGGACCGGGATGAGGTCGGCCTGGGGCTGACGGTGTTTGTCGGGGTCAAGGTCGAGCGGCACCACGAAGCCGACGCCGAGGCCTTCCGGCTGGCGGTCACGGCCTTGCCGCAGGTGATCTCGGCATTCCTGGTGTCCGGTGAATCGGACTTCCTGCTGCAGGTGGTGGTCCCCGACCTGCGTGCCTACGAGCGTTTTCTCACCGGTGAATTGCTGAGGCTGCCGGGCGTGCGGGACATCCGCAGCAACTTCGCGATCCAGGCGGTGAAGACGCCCGGACCGCTGCCGCTGGACCATCTGCCCGACTGATCTAGATCTGCGTTGCCAGGCCTTCCACATTCATCGCCGCCTGGCGCAGTGCTTCGGAGCGCGTCGGGTGTGGGTGGCAGGTCAGGGCGATATCCTCGGCGGAGGCCGAGAACTCCATGGCCACGCAGTATTCGCCGATCATTTCGCTGACGCTCGGTCCGACCAGATGCACGCCGAGTATCTCGTCGGTCTGGGCATCGGCCAGGACCTTGGCGAAACCTTCGGTCTCGTGGTTGATCTTGGCGCGGCTGTTGGCGCTGAAGGGAAACTTGCCGACCTTGTAGGCGCGGCCTTCGGCCTTGAGCTGTTCCTCGGTCTTGCCCACGCTCGCCAGTTCCGGACGGGTATAGATCACGCTGGGGATCAGCGCGTAGTTGACCTCGCCGGCCTTGCCGACGATCTGTTCGATGCAGGCCATGGCCTCGTCCTCGGCCTTGTGGGCGAGCATCGGGCCCGAGGTGACATCGCCGATCACCCAGATTCCCGCCGCCTCGGTACGGTGCCCGCGGTTGGCGAGCAAGCCGCGCGGGTCGGTAGTCAGGCCGACATTTTCCAGGCCGAGGCCGCGGGTGAAAGGACGGCGACCGATCGCCACCAGCACGTAATCGGCCTCGATCAGTTCGCCTTCGCCGCCTGCCGCCGGTTCGAGCCGCAGTTGCACGGCGCTGGCGGAGGTCGTCGCGCGGGTCACCCTGGTACCCAGCTTGAAGCCGATCCCCTGTTTGGCGAGGGCGCGTTGCAAGGTCTTGCCGGCTTCGGCATCCACGCCGGGGCAGATGCGGTCCAGGTATTCCACCACCGTGACCTGGCTGCCCAGTCGCCGCCAGACCGAACCCAGTTCCAGGCCGATCACCCCGGCGCCGATCACCACCAGGTGCCGGGGCACTTGCGGCAACGACAGGGCGCCGGTCGAATCGAGAATGCGCTGGTTGTCGATTGCCACGCCGGGCAATGGCGTCGGCTCGGAGCCCGTGGCGATCACGATGTCCTTGGCTTGCAGCAGCGTCTTGTGGCCCGCGGCGTTGGTCACTTCGACCTGGCCCGGCCCGGTGATGTGGCCCCAGCCCTTGATCCACTCGACCTTGTTCTTGCGGAACAGGTACTCGATGCCCTGGGTCAACCCGGCAACGCTGTTGTCCTTCTGCTTCATCATCTGCGCCAGGTTGAGGCTGGGCGTCACCTCGATCCCGAGATTGGCGAGTTCGCCGCCAACCGCCGCTTCATACAGCTCGGAAGCGTGCAGCAAGGCCTTGGATGGCATGCAGCCGACGTTCAGGCAGGTGCCGCCGAGGGTTTCCCGGCCTTCGATGCAAGCGGCCTTCAGGCCCAGCTGGCCGGCACGGATGGCCGCGTTGTAGCCGCCTGGTCCGCCGCCGATGATGATGACGTCGTAGCTGCTCATGGCTGTTCTCCTGCAAGTTTTGTCGCGAGGGGGTAAAAATATTATGAGTATAATATGAGCGCATTGAAGAGCGCCGGTCAAGCGACCGGGCAGCACAAGCCCCAATGCCTGTCAGTCAAGATGAACACGGACCCTGTAGGAGCCTGGCTTGCCAGCGAAGCTTTTAGCGGCTTCATGGGCCTCTTCGCTGCCACGCGGCAACCTGTGTGGCGAGCGTACCCGCCACAAGGTTTTATCTCTTCAAGGCCGGCTTCAGGTCCACCAGTAGCGCACCAGGTGGAAGAAGATCGGCGCGGCGAAGCACACCGAATCCAGCCGGTCGAGCATGCCGCCGTGGCCTTCGATCATATGACCCCAGTCCTTGACCCCACGGTCGCGCTTGATCGCCGACATGACGATGCCGCCGGCAAAGCCCAGCAGGTTGATCAGCAAGGCGATCAGGAATGCCTGCCAGGGATTGAACGGAGTAATCCAGAACAGCGCGCCGCCGATCAGCGAGGCCAGGGTGATGCCGCCGACAAAGCCCTCGACGGTCTTCGATGGCGACAGGTTGGGCGCGATCTTGCGTTTGCCCAACAGCTTGCCGCAGACGTACTGGAGCACATCCGACAGTTGCACCACGATCACCAGGTAAGCGATCAGCAGCAAGTTGCGACCTTCGTAGCCGGCGATATCCAGGGTCAGCAGCGCCGGTACGAATGACACGCAGAACACCGCGATCATCAGCCCCCACTGCACCTTCGAGGCCCGTTCCAGGAAGTGCGTGCTGTCACCGCCCAGCGAGGCGAGGATCGGCAGCAGCAGGAACACGTAGACCGGGATGAAGATCGAGAACAGCCCGTACCAGTCGCTATAGATCAGCAGGTATTGCAGCGGCAGGGCGAGGTAGAACGCCGCCACCAGCGCGGGATAGTCACTGCGCCGGGTCGGTGTCAGGGTCAGGAACTCGCGCAGGGCGTAGAACGACACCGCATAGAACAGCAGGATCACCGCGCCGGTACCGAGCCAGAAGGCCACGCCGATCACCAGCACCATCACCCACCAGGCATTGATCCGCGCGTTGAGGTTGTCGATCACCGCGTTCGGCGTGCCGCGGCTACGCCATTGCAGGGCGAAGCCGATCAGCGAAGCCAGGACCAGGATCATGCCGATCCCGGCGAACAACATCAGGGTCTGCCTATCCATTCAGTGTTGCTCCGGTGCCAGGGCCAGCAGCGCATCGCGGCTGCGTTGCAGGAAGTGTTCTTTGCTTTCGTCTTCTTCGAGCCGCAGCGGGGCGCCGAAGCTGGTGGTGCACAACAGCGGTAAGGGCAAGACTCTACCCTTGGGCATGACGCGGTTGAGGTTGGCGATCCACACCGGAATCAGCTGCGCCTGTGGATAAGTCCGCGTCAGATGGAAGATCCCGCTCTTGAATGGCAGCAGGCCGTCTTCCTGGTTGCGCGTGCCTTCGGGAAAGATGATCAGTGAGTGGCCCTGTTCCAGCGCGTCGAGCATCGGTTGCAGCGGGTTATCCCCAGGCTCCTTGCGTTCGCGGTCGATCAGCACGCCGTTGAACACCCGGCGGATGATGTAGCGGCGCAGTGCGCTCTTGTTCCAGTAGTCGGCGCCGGCCACCGGCCGCGTCAGCTTGCGCAGCGCTGGCGGCAGCGAGGCCCAGAGCAGCACGAAGTCGCCGTGGCTGCTGTGGTTGGCGAAGTAGATCCGCTGCACCGGGTCTGGCCCGCAACCTATCCACAGGCTGCGGGCGCCGGTAACGAGGCGGGCGCCGGAAGTGATCAGGGTGGCAACCACAGGTTCGAACATGACGATTCCTTATCTGGCGAAGGGCAGCCAGGGGCTGGCCAGAATGACGATCAGTGGCAGGGAAATTTGCACAATCAACAGCAGCGCCTGGCGCTTGAGCAGACCCAGCGCGCCGCGGCTGCGTTCGGCCCAGGGCCGCGTCGGCACCTGCCGTGGTTGCAGGTCGAGGTCATGCAGCGCCTGGTCCAGGGCTTCGGTGCGGTCGCCCAGGACGCTGGGTTCCCCCGCCATCAGTTGGAACAGGTCGGCATCGAAGGCGACGCGAAAGGCCCAGTATTTCTGCAGCAGGCCCGACAGCACCAGCCAGGCGCTGAGCAGGAGGCACCAGTGACTGATTGTGCCGATCAGCAGCGGCGCCAGTCCCAGCAGCACGCCGAGCAGCGTCAGCCCTGTGGATAACTGATCCAGCGAGCGCCCGCGTCGCAGCAGGCTGGCGACCACTTGCAGCGGCATGTCAGCGGACATCGGCGATCCCCAGGTTGCCGGGCGTCGGCTCGGGCGCCAGGTGGAGCATGGCTTCCAGCGCCTGGCGATGGTGCGGATGCAAGACCACGCCGGGACGTGCCGCGCGGATCAGCGCCAGCGCACCATCGATCTCTGCTGCCCGGCCGCTGTGCAGCAGCCAGGCCGCCAGTGCCGTGGCACTGCGCGAATAACCCAGGGCACAGCAGACCAGCAGCGGCCCGTGCTGGCGCAGTTCCTCGATACTCAGCGCCGTTTGCCGGCATTGCTCGGCGGACGGGGCGATCAGATCCAGTAGCGGAATGCTCCGGTAGGCCCGGCCTTGTGGCGCCAGCGGCAGCTCGGCGCACAGGTCGACAACAGCCCTGAACGGACCGGCCTGCAGCTCGCGGCGGCTCGGCAGGCGCCCCAGCCAAAGGTTATCCACAACCTGGTCGGGCTGTGGATGGGATCTTGTCCACAGCCGTGAATTGATCCAGGCGCCAGCCCGGTAGGGAGCGAACAGCCAGCGTGCGGCGGGGCTCAGGCTGCCATCGGCGCGTTTCTGGAAGCCCGCGGCACCGAGCAGCGCATAGTTTAGCGCCACCAGCCCGAGGGCCAGCGCCGGCCACAGCAGCCACAAGGCGACACCGGCAAAACCGCAGGCGGCGATGGCCAACAGCGCCGCTCCCAGCCCGTAGCGCACGGCCAGGCCGAGGCGTTTGCCGTCATGGGCCAGGCGCGCCACGGCGAGAGGGCTGGAGCGATCGTCCGGCCACAGCCAGACACACAGCCAGCCGGCCAGGGCGCCGGTGGGGACATCGATAAAGTGGTGTTGATAAGTGGTCAGCACCGACACCCCGATCAGGGCGAACCAGCCATGTACCAGCCAGCGTCCGACCCCGGCGAAATGCCGGCGATACATGACCCAGAGGATCACCAGCAGCGCGATATGCAGCGACGGTGCCTGGTTGAAGGGCTTGTCGAAGCCCGCCAGCACCGCGAACAGCCAGCCGAACACGCCGTCCAGCGGTGGTCGGCTGAAGGTGAAGGTCAGCGGCCAGAGCAGGAAGCAGGAGACGGCGATCACTTGGGCGGTGAGCAGGCGCAAGGCGTGCCGGTCGAGCTCGCGCTTGCTCCCGGGCAGCAGCAGCGACAAGCCGTACAGCAGGTCGATGGACCAGTAGGGCACGATGGTCCAGGCCCAGAACGGCATGTGGCTTTCCCAGTCGAACACGTAGCTGCCGACATCGCTGCGCTGGCTGGTGTACCAGGTGGCGAAGCCGTAGCTGGCGAAGAACAGCGGCGCCAGCAGGATCAGCCAGAGCACGGCCCGTTTCAGCAGGCCGGCTTCGCGCACGGTGGCGATCATCATTGCACCCGTTGGGCCAGGGATACGCTGAAGATCCCCCATTCATCGACGCGCTGGGTGATCTTGCGGAACCCGGCGGCTTCCACCAACTGGTCCATTTCCGCCTGGCTGCGCCGACGCATGACCCAGGCCTGGCCCTGGCGGTGACTGGTCAGCGCCCGGGCGATCAGCTCCAGCTGCGGATGCCACGGCTGCCCGGTGTAGACCAGATAGGCACCCGGCTCGCAGGCCTCGGCCAGGCCGGCCAGGGAGTTGCCGACCATCGTGTTGTCGGCGAACAGTTCGTACAGGCCCGATACCACCGCCAGGCTCGGCTTGGGTTCCAGTGCGGCGAGGTCGGCGCGGTCAAAGGCGTCGCCCTTGACGAAGCGGGCGATAGTTTCCAGGCCCTTTTCGACGATCAGGGCGCTGCCGTCGCGCACGTTGATATCGCTGTAGTCGCGCAACAGGATCGATTCCGGCAGTGGCGTCACCCCTTGCAGGGCTTCGAGGATATAGCGCCCGTGGCCGGCGGCGATGTCGACGATACGTACTTCGCGGCCCTGTTCGCGCAACTGGGCCATGGCCTGGCGCAACAACTCTTCGACATGCAACTTGCGTTGGCGGATACCGCGCCAGCCGATCGAGTTCAGGTAGTTCTGGTCGATCATCCGGCCGAGGGCGCTGTGCCCGGTGGGGGTGTTGCGGTAGACGTAGTCCAGGGTGCTGCCGGAATCGAAACCGGTGTCGAAGCCGAGCTTGACCCCGGCCGACAACTTGCTGCCCAGGCCCATGCTGGCGCGGGTCAGGCGCCAGTAGAGATCGCGCGGCGAGTTGTGCGGCAGCGGCGCGGCCAGTGCCTCGGATTCGGCGCAAGTATCGCCGATACGGTCGGCGTCGAGCAGTGCCGGGCGATTGACCGGGCTGAGGAAGTTCTGCTCGATAAAGCGTTTGGCACGGCTGACGGCCAGGTGCCGGTCGCGTTCGCCGAGGGTGTCGTGGAAGAACCCCGGCAGTATGTGCAACTCCTTTTTCAGGCTGCCCAGGCGTTGGAAGAATTGCTCCTGGGGTTTGCGATGGACGACGAAGTCCGCACCGGAGATCAGCAGTTGGGTCGGCACCTGGATCGCATTGGCGTCGGCGACCACCCGGTCGGCGGCCTCGTAGAGCCCGAGCAGCACGTTCACCGAAATGGCCTTGGTGATCAGCGGGTCGCTGTCATAGGAGGCAATGCGCTCCGGGTCGTGACTGAGGAACTTGGCCTTGACGTAGCTGTTGACGAAAAAGTTGCCGCGAAAGCGCCGCATCAGGGCCAGGCCCGGCCGGGCGAAAGGCACGTAGAGCTTGACCTTGAAGGCCGGTGAGGCCAGCACCAGGGCCCGAATCCGTGGAGCGTAATCGTGCACCCAGGTGGCAACGATCACCGCGCCGACGCTCTGGGCGACCACGGCGATATTTTCCTCGGCGATATCGAACGTGGCGCCGAGGTGATCGCAGAAGGTCTGTACGTCGCGCACGCTGGTGGCGAAGCTCGGGCTGTCGCCCCGTGCGCCCGGCGACTGGCCGTGGCCACGGGCGTCCCAGGCGAAGAAATCGAAGTCCGGCAGGTTCAGTTCATCCACCAGATGGGCAATGCGCCCGGAGTGCTCGTGGCCCCGGTGGAACAGCAGGATGGCCTTGCGCGGCTCGCCGGCGACGGGCGCGCTGGCCGGCCAGTGACGATAAAACAGTTCGACGCCATCGTGGGTGCTGAAGGTGCGGGCTTGCTCGTCGCGCATTGCAATATCCTTGTGCTGTGTCGCAGATCGGTGGGGAGCTTGGGCAGGTCTGTATTTTTATGATTTCTGGTTCCTGAGCCGCTGTCAGGGTGCCGTGGCAACCTCTTTCAGGCCCTGGCGTACGCGGTTGACCAGGGTGACCAGCAACAGTGCCGCCATCAGCAGGAACAAGCCGTTTATCCACAGGGCATTGATCAGGCCGAAGGCCACGGCGGTGGCGATCACACCCAGGACAAAGGCGCGGTCGCTCTTGCCCATGGGGCCGTCATAGCGCCGCGAGGCACCGATCAGCGGCCCCATTACGCCGGCGTACTCACTGAACAGTGCCAGCAGGGTCACCAGCAGCACCGCGAGCAGGCTGACTTCGGGCAGCAACGCGAATGGCAGGATCAACGCGCTGTCGGCGACGATGTCGCACAGCTCGTTCAGGTAGGCGCCCAGCTTCGATTGCTGGCCGAACTCCCGGGCCAGCATGCCGTCGATGGCATTCAGGGCCATGCGCAGGATCATCCACAGCGGGATGATCAGGAACACCCCGGGATGAACGGCAAAGGTCGCCACCACGGCACCCACCAGCAGGGAAATGATCGCCGCGCTCAGGGTCACCTGGTTGGCGCTGGTGCCATTGTCGAAGAGGCGCTGGACGATGGGCCGCAACAGGTTCTGGAAGCGAGGCTTGAGCTGGTAGATCGAAGGCATGGAAGCGACGGTCCTTGTCTGAGAGGGAAGCGGTTCCGGGAAGGATTTGCGCAAGCAGGCACGGCTGTTTTTTGCGCAACTGAATTATTGCCACAAATGACAAGGGCTGACATTAGGTTCCGGATAAAAATGCGTGCGGCTGGACATATTCTGGAAACAAACTTCGGACAGCCCACGCAGAAGGTGCAGATCACGCCATGAATCCAGCTGTCAGTCCCCTGGATTCATGGGCGGGACACTCAAAGTGATAGCTTATTGCTAGTACTGATCAGGGAAGGATCTTCAAGATAGGTGGTATGGGGATAACGCGAGTCAGTGTGGAAATCGACACGTGATCCTCGGACCGTGATCAGGCTGGCGTCGATAGTGATGCAAAGTGTCTGGCCGCTCTTGAAGGTCAGGCGATGAACTTTCTCATCGTCTTCCTGGCGGATTTCATGGCTGATCAGATCCAGCAGGTTGTTCAGTGCCAGGCGTGCCCCGGGTTGATTGATGGTCAGGCAACTGGTTCTGCCGGAGTGACCGGCAGGCCTTGGCGACCGTTGAAAATAACGATATTGATTCAGATCTTGACTCATGGCGGCTCCGTCGCTCGGAATGCATGCCGAGTGTTGGCGATAGTATGGGTCACCAGCATGCACAGGGGTATCAAGTGTCTTGGCCGTTCGGCCTATAGTTATGGGGTTTCGAACTTATTGTATTTCATTACATGAATATCCAGGCCCGTTTGGCAGGCGCCGGGCTTTATCTTCAACCTTTTCAGTGGCTTCGTTTTAACGGAGTGGGCTCGCTGAAAAAGGTGCCATATAAATATTCAAGTGGCAGGATGTTAGTCACTGGTGATTCGTCGATCAAGTCGCGTAGTTGTTGGATTTTGTTACATTGGTCAAACCCTGAACAATAACAATCTATCGGCGTATATCAGTTTGTAGGAGCTATATAAGTTGTATGTAAGAGCGATCTGCTTTAGTTGTCCAACGCTATAACAAAAAAATTCAGGCTTGCCTTTTTTCGGGGGTCTTCCTTTTTATATTAAGGCCCTGCGGTCTATCGGCGTGCCCGGAGCAATGCCGGGATCTGCCAGCGATGTGAATAAAAAGCGTTCTGTGAACAGAAAATTCACTCTTTCTGTTATATCGTAACCAAATGCTTCAAGGTGTCCGGCAACGCGCCCTTTCATGGCGGTTCGATGTGCGTTCCGGCGCGCCAGTGATTTCGACGATGGATGACCTCGATGGTTGCATCGGGTCTGGAGTGGACATGCGAGTGGATCTTGAAGCGCCGGGGGCCGATCTGGAAGGCCTGCCGCGTTTCCAACAGGCGGGCTACCAGGCTCGCCGGCTGCGCCGCCTGGGCATTGGCCTGGCCGTGCTGGCGATCAGTGGCCTGGTACTGGGGTTCTTTGTCGGGTTGTTTGCCCCGGTTTCGATCTGGCCGACCCTGCTGAGCAATAACGCCGCTGCGCTGCTGGTGGTGGTCGCGGCGTTGCAGTCGGCCGCCGGCTTGGCGCGTTGGCGCGAGCAGGCGCGGGCACCGCTGGCGGTGGCGACCGACGAGGTGGCGGCGCAATCGCCGGTCGAGCCGCCCGGTTTCTACGATCGCCTGGTCGAGCGCTTCAATGGCGCCTGGCGCAACGCCCTGGCGCAGATCGGTGCCGACACGCTGTGGCTGGTCGGCTGGTCGCTGCTGGTCCTGTTGAGTGTCGAGCAGAGTTGGAACCTGGCGCTGGTCGGGACGAACCTGGGGTTGAGCGGTTCCGTCGCGGCGGCGCTGGGTCTGTTGCTGGCATTCGCCTTGCTGGTGCTGGAGCGTCAGTTCGCCCAGGCCCACGAGGCCGAATGGCCGGAGGCGCAGGCCTTGGCCCAGGTGAGCAGGGTCGCGATCACGGTGCTGGTGCTCAGTGCCCTGTGCCTGTTGTTCACCGGTCCGGACACCGTGTGGCCGGTACGCCTGGCCACGCTGATCGGCCTGTTGCCGGTACTGGTGGCGGCGGAGTTGCTGCTGCGGGCGTTGCTGTCGCTGTTCAGCCCGCGCCGTGAACGCCTTGAGCCACGGCTGATCGCCACCAGTTTTGTCGCCGGATTGCTGCGCTGGCCGCCCCGGCCGTTGATGGCGCTGCAACATGAACTGCATAACCGCTTCGGTATCGACCTGCGCCAGATCTGGGCCTTCAGCTACATGCGCCGGGCGTTTGCCCCGGTGCTGGCGGTGGTGCTCGCGGTCGGTTGGCTGCTCAGCGGGATCAGCGAAGTGCCGCTGCAGGGCCGTGGCATCTACGAACGTTTCGGCAAACCCGTGGAAGTCTTCGGCCCCGGGCTGCATATCGGCCTGCCCTGGCCGCTGGGCCGTGTGCTGGCGGTAGAGAACGGCGTGGTCCACGAACTGGCGACCAGCGTCGACGCCGCCGCCCCAGCCGAACTCGAACCGGCCGAGGGCCTGCCGCCGGCCAGCGCCAACCGCCTGTGGGACGCCAGCCATGTCAACGAAAAATCCCAGGTGATCGCCAGCAGCAGTGGCGATAAACAGGGCTTCCAGATCGTCAACATGGACGTGCGCTTTGTCTACCGTATCGGCCTGAGCGATCAGGCGGCGCTGGCCGCCACCTACAACAGTGCCGATGTGCCGACGCTGATCCGCAGCACCGCCAGCCGGGTGCTGGTGCATGACTTCGCTTCCCGCACCCTCGATGGCCTGCTGGGCGAACAGCGCAGTGCCCTGGCCGACGATATCGGCCGTGCGGTGCAGGCCGACCTGCAGCAACTCGACAGTGGCGTGGAGATCCTCGCCACGGTGGTCGAGGCGATACACCCGCCGGCCGGCGCGGCCAATGCCTATCACGCGGTGCAGGCCGCGCAGATCAGCGCCCAGGCCCTGATCTCCCGCGAACGCGGCGCCGCCAGCGAACAGGCCAACCAGGCGCAGTTGCAGGCCAGCATTGTCCGCGACCAGGCCCAGGCCACCGCGCATGAAGTGCAGGCCGGCGCCCGGGCGGCGGACCTGCGTTTCAGCGCCGAACAGAAAGCCTATGCCCAGGCCGGCCGGGCCTTCGTGCTGGAGCAGTACCTGGCGCAACTGAGCCAGGGCCTGGGCAAGGCCAGGCTGCTTATTCTCGATCATCGCCTGGGTGGCAACAGCGCGCCCACCATCGATCTGCGTTCATTCACGCCGCCGGCCGATCCTGCGCCGCCGCGTAAAGCCGTTCAGCAAGGAGTCACCCCTTGAGCCTGTCTCATTCACACGATCATCACGATCACGCGGGCCACGATCACGCCGGTCACGGTCATCATCACGGCCACCACCATCATCACCATGGCGCGGGCGAGAGCGGCGGGCCTTTTCCGTGGCGCCGCATGGGCTGGGCGCTGTTGCTGATCCTGTTCGCGGTCGCGGCGGCGAGTCTGGTGCAGGTGCGTTCCGGCGAGGCCACGGTGATCACCCGTTTCGGCAACCCGTCGCGGGTCCTGCTGGAGCCGGGCCTCGGCTGGCGCTGGCCGGCACCGTTCGAAGCGGCGATCCCGGTCGACCTGCGCCTGCGCACCACCTCCAGCGGCCTGCAGGATGTCGGGACCCGCGACGGTTTGCGCATCATCATCCAGGCCTATGTGGCGTGGCAGGTGCAGGGCGATCCGCAGAATGTCGAGCGCTTCATGCGCGCGGTGCAGAACCAGCCGGACGAAGCGGCGCGGCAGATTCGCACCTTCGTCGGTTCGGCCCTGGAAACCACCGCGGCCAGCTTCGACCTGTCGAGCCTGGTCAACACCGATGCCAGCCAGGTGCGGATCGCCGATTTCGAAGCCCAGCTGCGCCAGCAGATCGACCAGCAATTGCTCTCGACCTATGGCGTGCGGGTCCTGCAGGTGGGTGTCGAGCGCCTGACCCTGCCTTCGGTCACGCTCTCGGCCACCGTCGACCGGATGCGCGCCGAGCGAGAAACCATCGCCACCGAACGCACGGCGATCGGCAAGCGTGAAGCGGCGCAGATCCGCTCCGCCGCCGAACGCGATGCGCGCATCCTGCAAGCCGATGCCACGGTCAAGGCGGCGGATATCGAGGCGCAGTCGCGGGTCGAGGCGGCGCGGATCTATGGTCGTGCCTACGCCGGTTCGCCGCAGTTGTACAACCTGCTGCGCTCGCTGGACACCCTCGGCACCATTGTCACCCCCGGCACCAAGCTGATCCTGCGTACCGATGCGGCGCCGTTCCGGGTATTGGTGGACGGTCCGCCCGGGTCGGCTGACAAGACCGGATCGCAGCCATGAGCGAGCGGCCTGAACAGGAAGTGGGCCTTAGCAGCCCGTGGATCCAGGCCGGGCGCCTGGCGTTTCTCGGCCTGTATGCGGTGACGCTGCTGGCGGCGCTGGCCTGGGCCTTTTCCAATGTCCGGCAGATCGACCCGCAGGACCGTGCGGTGGTCCTGCGTCTCGGCGCCCTGGAGCGGATCCAGAATGCCGGGCTGTTGCTGGCCTGGCCGCGGCCATTCGAGCAGGTGGTGATCCTGCCGGCGGCGGACCGGGTGATCGAGCGGCGGGTGGAAGGCCTGCTGCGCTCCGACGCCGCCCTGCAGGCCGATCGCCAGGCGACTCTGGCGACGCCGGTCAACGATGCGCTGGCCGGCTCCGGTTACCTGCTGACCGGCGATGCCGGGGTGGTGCAACTGGATGTGCGGGTGTTCTACAAGGTCACCGATCCCTACGCCTTTGTGCTTCAGGCCGGGCATGTGCTGCCGGCCCTCGATCGTATCGTCACTCGTAGCGCCGTGGCGCTGACGGCGGCGCGCGACCTCGACACCATTCTGGTGGCCCGCCCGGAACTGATCGGCAGCGACAGCCAGGCCGCCGAACGCCGCGAGCGTCTGCGCGGCGATCTGCTGCAAGGGGTCAACCGGCGGCTGGTCGAGCTGGCAGCGACGGGGCAGGGGATCGGCGTCGAAGTGGCGCGGGTCGACGTCCAGTCGAGCCTGCCGGGCCCGGCGGTGAATGCCTTCAATGCGGTGCTGACCGCCAGCCAGCAGGCCGACAAGGCGGTCGCCAATGCCCATAACGAAGCGGCCAAGCTCAGCCAGTCGGCGACCCAGGATGCCGACCGCCTGGTGCGGGTCGCCGAGGCCCAGGCCAGCGAGCGCCTGGCCAAGGCCCAGGCCGATACGGCAACGGTGGTGAGCCTGGCCAGGGCGCAGCAGGACGGCAGCGATCCGGGCCTGTTGCTGCGCCTGTACCGCGAGCGTTTGCCGAAGATTCTCGGTCAGGCCGGGTCGGTGACCACGGTCGACCCACGGGACGATTCCCGCCTGATCATTCAGGGAGCTGAACAATGAGTAGCCATGTTGTGAGCAGCCACGTTGCGAGCCCCGCGCCCAGTCTGTTGAGCAGCGCCGAACAACGCAGTGCGGCGCGCCAGTTGGTACTGGCGATGCTTGCCCTCGGCCTGCTCGGGCTGGGCCTGGTATGGCGCTGGCTGGCGCCCGGACAGGTCGGTGTCAGCCAGTTGTTGCTGGGCTTCGCCTCTGTCCTGGTGGCCGTGCCGGTCATGCGTTCGGCCTGGTACAGCCTGCGTTATCCGAGCCTGCACGGGATCACCGACCAGTTGATCGCCCTGGCGATGCTCGGCGCCTGGGCCACCGGCGACCTGCTGACCGCCGCCTTGTTGCCGATCATCATGATCTTCGGCCATGTGCTCGAAGAGCGCAGTGTCATCGGTTCCCAGGAAGCCATCGGCGCCCTCGGCCGCCTGACCCGCAGCCATGCCCGCCGGGTGCAGGCCGATGGCAGCGTGGTGGAAGTGGATAACGCCACGCTCAAGGCTGGTGACCAGGTGGAAGTGCGCGCCGGCGACCGGGTGCCCGCCGACGGCGTGGTGCTGTCCGGTCAGGCGAGCCTCGATACCGCGCCGATCACCGGCGAGTCGGTGCCGCTGGAGGCCGGCCCCGGTGTGCAGGTGTTCGGTGGGGCGATCAACCTCGACGGGTTGCTGCGCATCGAAGTGACCCGCACCGGCGACGAATCGACCCTGGGCAAGGTCATCGCGCTGATGCAGAGCGCCGAGCGTTCCAAGCCGCCGATCACCCGCCTGCTGGAACGCTACGCCGGCAGCTACATGGTGCTGGTGCTGATGATTGCGGCGGTGACCTGGTTTATCACCAACGATGCCCAGGCGATGCTCGCGGTACTGGTGGCGGCCTGTCCCTGTGCGCTGGTGTTGTCGGCACCGGCGACGGCGATTGCCGGGATTGCCGTGGCGGCGCGCCACGGGATCCTGATTCGCAGCTCGGCGTTTCTCGAAGAGCTGGCGGACCTGACCTCGCTGGTGGTGGACAAGACCGGCACCCTGACCTATGGCACCTTGCGCCTGCAATCGCTGCAGACTGACGTTGCCGATCAGGCGCCATTGCTGAGCCTGGCAGCGAGCCTCGGCTCGGCCAGCAGCCATCCGGTCAGCCGTGCGCTGGCCGGGTTGGTGGCGCCGACGCAGTGGATCGAGCTGAGCGAAGTCCATGAGCGCCAGGGGCTCGGTGTGGTGGCGAGCACCGCCCAGGGGCAGGCGGCACTGGGCCGGCCCGAGTTGTTCAAGCAGTTGGCGATCACCACCCCGGCGGTGCCCGAGCACGACGGACCGATTGCCGGGCTGGCGCTCAATGGCGAGTTTCTCGCCTGGCTGTTGCTGGCCGACAGCGTCAAGCCGGAAGCGCGGCAGGCGCTGGCCGAATTGCGTGAACTGGGGCTGGGGCGACAACTGCTGCTGACTGGCGATCGCCAGAGCGTGGCGGACAGCCTGGCGCGGGAAGTCGGGATCAGCGATATCGAGGCCCAGGCCTTGCCCGAAGACAAGCTCACTCGTGTGCTCGGCGAGATCGGCAGCGGTTTCCGGCCTATGGTAGTGGGGGACGGCATCAACGACTCCCTGGCGCTCAAGGCCGGTGTGGTCGGCGTGGCGATGGGCGCGGGCGGGGCGGATATCGCCCTGGCCTCGGCGGACGTGGTCCTGATCGGCAGCGACCTGCGCCGCCTGGGCACCTGCGTGCGCCTGAGCCGCCAGTGCCGGCGGACCTTGCAGGTCAACGTGGTGATCGGCCTGGGCTGGACCCTGGCGATTGTCGCGGCGGCGGCTTTCGGCTGGCTGGGGGCGGCAGGGGCGATGATCGCGGCGCTGCTGCACAACCTCAGTACCTTGCTGGTGCTGGGCAATGCCGGACGCCTGTTGCGCTTCCAGGAGCCGCTGCTCAAATTGCCCGAATAAGCAGCAAAGCTTGTGTGAAGGCTGGCTTGTTTGGGAGGGAATGTGTGGGAGGGAATGTGTGGGAGGGAATGTGTGGGAGGGAATGTGGGAAGGAATGTGGGAGGGGGCTTGCCCCCGAAGGCGTCCTGGCGGGCGCCAAGAGCTTCGGGGGCAAGCCCCCTCCCACAGGGTTCACTGTTTTCCGAGGGTACACAAAGGGCTTTGATCGTTCCCACGCTCTGCGTGGGAATGCAGCCTGTGACGCTCCGCGTCACCCCCAAAGGCAGGACTCAGGGTTTCTCTCGAAAATATTTGTCGCTCGCTGTAACAGCCGAAAGCGAGCGCTCTCTAGTGCTATGTCGAGACTGAACATTCCGTTCGGACCGACACCCCTAGCGATCATTTCGAGGATATAAAACATGAACATCAAATCTGCTGCCGCCGGTGCTGCTCTCGCTCTCGCTGCTGCCACCATGTTTGCGGGCGTTGTGACCCAGGCGTCGGCTGCCGATGCTCAGGTTCACTGCTATGGCGTCAACGCCTGCAAAGGCCAGAACGATTGCAAAACCAAGGATCACGCCTGCAAAGGCCAGGGTTCCTGCAAAGGCCAGGGCTTCAAGGCAATGAGCAAGTCGGCCTGCGACGCGGCTGGCGGTAAAGTCGGCGAATAATCGACGACCGAGTGCTCCCGCAGCGGTCGGCCCCCCATGCCGCTGCGGACACTTTGCAAGGAGTCCAGCATGTCCGCTTCCCGTCCTTTCCTGGGTTATGGCCTGGGTTTGCGCAGTCACTACCACCAGGAGATTCTCGAGCAGTCGCCGGCTGTGGACTGGTTCGAGATCGTTTCCGAGAATTACCTCGTCCAGGGCGGCAAGGCGCTGTATTACCTGGATGCCATCGCCGAGCGCTATCCGCTGGTGATGCATGGCGTGTCGCTGTCCATCGGCGGGCCCCATGAACTCGATGCGCAGTACCTCAAGAATCTCAAGCAGCTGGCCGACCGGGTAAAGCCCGCGTGGATTTCCGACCATCTGTGCTGGAGCCGTGGCAACGCCCATCAACTGCACGACCTGTTGCCGCTGCCCTACACCGAAGAAAGCCTGTATTACGTGGCCGGCCGGGTGCGCCAGGTGCAGGACGTACTGCAACAGCCGCTGGTACTGGAGAACGTCTCCAGTTACGTGCGCGCCGCTTCCGACGAGTTTTCCGAATGGGAATTCCTCGAGGCCCTGAGCCGTCTCAGCGACTGCGAGCTGTTGCTCGACGTCAACAATGTCTATGTCAGCGGGCGCAACCACGGTTTCGATCCCTGGACCTTTATTCAAAGCCTGCCGGCGCGCAAGATCCGCCAGTTGCACCTGGCCGGACACGCCGACTATGGCGACTATGTGATCGATACCCATGACCATCCGGTCTGCGACCCGGTGTGGGACCTTTACCAGCGCACCCTGGAACACCTCGGGCCGGTGGCGACCCTGCTGGAGCGCGACGATCACTTCCCACCGCTGGAAGAGCTGGTGACGGAGCTGGGCAAGGCCCGCGAGCTGGGCAGCGCTGCGCTGGCGCGGAGACCGTTATGCGCTTGAACGATTGGCAACTGGCCTTTGAACGCTACCTGCTGGGCGAGGCGCCCGGCGCCAGTGCGGTCTTGAGCGAGAGCCTGATCGGCGGGCCGACGCTGGATGTCGAAACCGGCCTGGCGATCTACCACAACGCCTATCGCTCGCGGTTGCAGGAAACCCTGCTCAGCGATTTCCCGACGGTCTGGAACTGGCTGGGCGACGACGAATTCGATGCGCTGACCCACGCCTACCTGCGTGAGTGCCCCTCGTCGAACTACAGCCTGCGCTGGCTGGGGGCGGGATTCGAAGCCTTTGTCCAGCGCCACCTGATCGCGGAGCAAAGTGCGCCGCTGACCGACCTGATCCGCCTGGAATGGGCCTTCACCCTGGCCTTCGATGCCTTGCCCGGCGACCCCATGACCCTGGAGCGCATGGCGACCCTGCCGCCCGAGGACTGGCCGGGACTGCAGCTTGAGCTGGTGCCCAGCGTCCGCTGGCTCGAATGCGCCTTCAACAGCCTGGCGATGTGGCGGGCAGTGAAGGCTGAAACCGCGTTTCCGGACAGCGAGCGGCTGGATGCACCACAGACTTGCCTGGTCTGGCGCGCTGGCCTGGTCTGCCATTATCGCAGCCTGGAGCCGGCCGAAGCCCTGGCCTTGAGCGGCATGGCCCGTGACGGCTGGAGCTTCGCACAACTGTGCGGCGAACTGGCGGACAGCCTGGGCGAGGGCGCGCCGTTGCAGGCGGTGACCTGGCTCAAGCAGTGGGTGAACGATGGCCTGGTGCAGCGGCGAACCTCATAGTTCGGGACTATTATCTCGATAGGCTGACAGTTTCCGTGGATGCGCTACCCTTTAATCAGACGTCTGAAACAAGGGGGGACTACTCATGCTCGCGCAACTTCCACCGGCCTTACAGAATCTTCAGCTTCCGCTACGCCTGAGACTCTGGGACGGCCATGAATTCAATCTCGGGCCGACACCCAGTGTCACCATCATCGTCAAGGACCCGCAGCTGGTCGCGCAATTCACGCATCCCACGCTGGATCTGCTGGGTACTGCGTTTGTCGAGGGCAAGCTGGAGCTCGAAGGCTCGGTCAGCGAGGTGGTGCGGGTCTGTGACGAGTTGAGCCAGGCCTTGCTGGAAGACGAAGGGGACAGCCTTCCGGTGCGCCAGGCCCACGACAAGGAAACCGACGCGGCTTCGATTTCCTATCACTACGACCTTTCCAACGAGTTCTACCAGCTCTGGCTGGACCGCGAGATGGTCTATTCCTGCGCCTATTTCGAAACTGAAGACGCGACCCTGGAGGAAGCCCAGCAGGCCAAGTTCCGCCATCTGTGCCGCAAGCTACGCCTGCAGCCGGGCGAGTACCTGCTGGATGTCGGCTGTGGCTGGGGTGGCCTGGCGCGCTTCGCGGCCCGCGAGTTCGGGGTCAAGGTGTTCGGCATTACCCTGAGCAAGGAGCAACTGGCCCTGGCGAAGGAACGGGTGATTGCCGAAGGTTTGCAGGACAAGGTCGACCTGCAACTGCTCGACTACCGCGACCTGCCGCAGGACGGACGTTTCGACAAGGTGGTCAGTGTCGGCATGTTCGAGCATGTCGGCCATGCCAACCTCAAGCAGTACAGCGATATCCTTTTCGGCGCGGTGCGCGAGGGCGGCCTGGTGATGAACCATGGCATTACCGCCAAGCATACCGACGGGCGTCCGGTGGGGCGCGGGGCCGGGGACTTTATCGATCGCTACGTGTTCCCCAATGGCGAGCTGCCGCACCTGTCGATGATCTCGGCGTATGTCAGCGAAGCCGGACTGGAAGTGGTCGATGTGGAAAGCCTGCGGCTGCACTACGCCAAGACCCTGAATATCTGGAGCCAGCGCCTGGAAAACAACCTGGAAGCCGCGGCCCGGCAGGTTCCGGAAAAGGCCCTGCGGATCTGGCGGCTGTACCTGGCCGGTTGCGCCTACGCCTTCGAGAAAGGCTGGATCAATCTGCACCAGATCCTCGCGGTAAAACCTTTCGCCGATGGCAGCCACGACCTGCCCTGGACCCGCGACGATTTGTATCGCTAGGCTCGCAAGCTAGAGCTCGTAATCTAGAGAATCGGCGAGATCAGTCGGGCAACCCGCATGCCGAGCTGTTGCAGGCGGTGGGTTTCCCGGCTGTCTTCGCGGGTGACTTCCCTGGCCAGGTCGAAGTCCTTCAGGAGCATGGTCTCCACGTCGCTGGCGAAAGCTTCGTCGACCGTCAGCAGCATCAACTCGAAATTCAGCCGGAACGAGCGGTTGTCCAGGTTGGCGCTGCCGATGGCACTGATTTCGTTGTCCACCAGCACCACTTTCTGATGCAGGAACCCCGGGCCATAGCGGAATACCCGGACCCCGGCGCGCACCGCTTCGAAGGCATAGAGGCTGGAGGCGGCGTAGACGATCCGGTGGTCCGGCCGCGAGGGCAGCAGCAGGCGCACGTCCACCCCGCGCAGCACGGCCAGGCGCAGGGCGGCGAACACGGCTTCGTCGGGGATGAAGTAGGGGCTGGTGATCCAGACCCGCTCGCGGGCGGCGTGAATCGCCTCGACGAAGAACAGCGAACAGGTTTCGAAGGGATCGGCCGGACCGCTGGCGAGCAACTGGCAGAGCACGCCGTCGTCCGGATAGGCATCCGGCAGGATCAGCGGTGGTAACTGCCGCGCGGCCCAGAACCAGTCTTCGGCGAACGACTCCTGCAGGCAGGCCACCACCGGGCCGCTGACCTGCACATGGGTATCGCGCCAGGGCGACAGCGGCGGTTTGGCACCGAGGTATTCGTCACCGACGTTGTGCCCGCCGACAAAGCCGGTCAGGCCATCGACCACCACTACCTTGCGGTGATTGCGGAAATTCACCTGGAACCGGTTGAGCCAGCCACTGCGGGTGGCAAAGGCCTTTACCCGAACACCGCCTTCGCGCAGGGTGTCGGCGTAGCCATGGGGCAGGGCGTGGCTGCCGATACCGTCATACAGCAGATAGACCTCGACCCCTTCGGCGGCCTTTTCCAACAGCAGACTTTGCAGGCGGCGCCCGAGCTGGTCGTCATGGACGATGAAGAATTGCACCAGCACGGCATGACGGGCCTGGCCGATGGCCTGGAAAATCGCCTCGAACGTGGCTTCGCCATTGATCAGCAGGCGCACCTGGTTATTCGCCAGGCACGGCATGCGGCCGAGCTTGGGCATCGCCCGCAGTGCGGCATAGGCCTGGGAGTTGCGCGCCGCCAGGGCTTCCTCGACCCAGGGACGCCAGTTCAGGTCGGCGATGGCCTTGCGCATTTCCACGTTGGCCTGGCGCCGGGCCTTGATGTAGGCATCGAAGGTGCTGCGGCCGAAGACCAGATAGGGGATCAGCGTCAGGTAGGGAATGAAGATCAGCGACAGCGCCCAGGCAATCGAGCCCTGTGCGGTGCGCACGGTCAGTACGGCATGGATCGCCGCGATGGTCCCGAGTGAATGAATCAGTGCAATCAGATAGCCGAAAACATGGGGGCCAAAATAATCCATAAGGTCCTGATCCTTATTTCTCAATGCCTAACAGACCATGTTCCATCACGATTGTCGCTATTTAATTCATCACGCAACCCAAGCATCATTCTGACGTCTAAGCAGGACAATTCTCTAGGAGCAATACGATGAACCTTCGTCTGCCGGGTCTGGCCATCGCCTGTGCCTTCGTGATTCCCGTGGCCCAGGCGCAAGTGCTGCAGCCCGGTTTGTGGGAGCTGACCTCCAGCAATGTGCAGGTGGAAAACCAGTCGCTGGATGTCGGCATGCTGCTGGGTGTGCTCAAGCAGAACACGACGCCGGAGCAGCGGGCGGCCCTGGAAAAGCAGGGCATCAATCTCGGCGGGCAGGGCGTGCGGATGTGCCTGACTCCGCAGCAGGTGGCCTCCGAGTCGATTCCGTTGACCGATCCGCAGTCCGGCTGCAGCCAGCAGATCACCGAACGCAATGGGCCGAACTGGAAGTTCAAGTTCAGTTGTCCGAAGGCCCAGGGTGCGGGCACGGCGCATTTTGTCAGTGATCGCGAGTTCACCACCCAGGTCAGTGGCACCTTCAATGCCACGGGTATCCAGCAGAACGGCAGCATGGACACCAAGGCGGTCTGGCTGGGGCAGGACTGCGGGGCGGTCAAGCCGCGTTCCTGAAACCCACGGATCGCCGATAACTGATCGTTCCCACGCTCCGCGTGGGCAATGCAGCCCGTGACGCTCCGCGTCACAAGAGCGGACGCGGAGCGTCCAGAGAGGCGTTCCCACGCGGAGCGTGGGAACGATCAACGATCAGAAGGGCCTCATCGCCGGCAAGCCGGCTCCTACAAGGGGTTATGGCGTCAGTTGCTGAACCGCCGCCTCCAGGTTCATCACCCCCAGATCCTCTCCCTGCCGGCTGCGCACGCTGACCAGCCCCGCGGCCTTTTCCTTCTCACCCACCACCAGCAGGTACGGCACCTTCTGCAGACTGTGCTCGCGGATCTTGTAGCCGACCTTCTCGTTGCGCAGGTCCGCCACGGCGCGGATACCACGGCTCTTCAGACCCTCGGCCAGCTCCCGGGCATAATCGGCCTGGCCCTCGCTGATATTCAGTACCACCGCCTGGCGTGGTGCCAGCCATAGCGGCAGGGCACCGCTGTAGTGTTCGATCAGGATCCCGATAAACCGCTCCAGCGAGCCGAACAGCGCCCGATGCAGCATCACCGGCCGCTGGCGTTCGCCATTTTCGCCGATGTAACCGATGTCGAAACGCTCCGGCAGGTTGAGGTCCACCTGCAAGGTGCCGCACTGCCAGTCGCGACCGATGGCATCGCGCAGTACGAATTCCAGTTTAGGCCCGTAGAAGGCGCCTTCGCCGGGATTGATCCGGTACTCGATGCCCATCCGTCCCAGGGCACCGATCAGCGCGCCTTCCAACTGATCCCAGGTCTCGTCGCTGCCGATGCGATTGAGCGGACGGGTCGACAGCTTCACCACGACATCCTCGAAGCCGAACTCGCGATAGATATCGAACACCAGGGCAATCGCCGTTTCACACTCGGTTTGCATCTGCGCCGGGGTGCAGAAGATGTGGGCGTCGTCCTGGGTGAAGTGGCGTACCCGCAACAGCCCGTGCAAGGCGCCTGATGGTTCGTAGCGATGCACCTTGCCGAACTCGGCGATCCGCAACGGCAGGTCGCGGTAGCTTTTCAGGCCATGGCCGAAGATCGACACCGCGCCGGGGCAGTTCATCGGCTTGAGGGCGAACACCCGCTCATCCTCGGTGGTGGTGGTGAACATGTGATCGCGGTAGTTCTGCCAGTGCCCGGAGGTTTCCCACAGGCCACGGTCCATGACGTCCGGGGTGTTCACCTCGACATAGCCGGCCTGTTCCTGGCGCTTGCGCATATAGCCGATCAACTGTTGGAACAGGGTCCAGCCCTTGGCATGCCAGAACACCGAGCCCGGCGCGCAGTCGTCGAAATGGAACAGGTCCAGTTGCGCGCCGAGCTTGCGGTGGTCGCGCTTGCCGGCTTCTTCCAGGCGGCTGAGGTAGGCCTTGAGATCCTTGGCGTTGGCCCAGCAGGTGCCGTAGATCCGTTGCAGCGGCGCGTTGTTCGCATCGCCGCGCCAGTAGGCGCCTGCCACCTTGGTCAGCTTGAACGCCTGGAGGATGCCGGTCGACGGCACATGGGGGCCGCGGCACAGGTCCTCGAAATCGCCCTGGCGATACAGCGACAAGGCTTCACCTTCCGGTATCGCCCGGATCAGCTCGGCCTTGTAGTGCTCGCCCAGGGCCTCGAAGTATTCGATGGCTTCGGCGCGCGGCAAGGTGCGCCGGCGTATCGAATGATTGGTCGCGGCCAGGGCCTGCATCCGCGCCTCGATCAGTTCCAGGTCCTTGGGGGTGAAGGGCCGTTCGTAGGCGAAGTCATAGAAAAAGCCGTCCTCGATCACCGGACCGATGGTCACCTGGGCCGAGGGATACAGTTGCTTGACCGCCATCGCCAGCAGGTGCGCGCAGGAGTGCCGGAGGATCTCCAGGCCCTCGTCGTCCCGCCCGGTGACGATACTCACGCGCGCATCCCGTTCGATCAGGGTGGCACAGTCCACCAGGTGGCCGTCGACCCGCCCGGCCACCGCCGCCTTGGCCAGGCCGATGCCGATGCTGGCGGCCACTTCGAAGACCGAGAGCGGCTGGTCGTACTCGCGTTGCGAGCCGTCGGGGAGGGTGATGCGGATCATCGGTGGGTGTCCTTGGTCGATCAGGCGATAGAGGTGAATCAGCGAAGAAACTGCAGGGGTTGGCCCTGGCAGCTGTCATGGACCTGCCCGGCATGCCAGGCGAGCTGTCCGGACACCACGGTGGTGCCGACGTGATGGCGAAAGCTGCGCTCGACAAATGGCGTCCAGCCGCACTGGTAGAGAATCGGTTCGTTGCTCACCGCGCGGCTCACCGGCTGGCGGTTGATCAGCACCAGGTCGGCCCAATAGCCTTCGCGCAGATAGCCGCGTTCGGCAATGGCGAACAGGTCGGCGACCCGGTGGCTGGTCTTTTCCACCAGGGTGGTCAGCGGAAGGACCTTGGCCGCCACCAGTTCCATCAGTGCCGGTAGCGCGTGCTGGACCAATGGCAAGCCGGAAGGCGCTTCGCTGTAGGGGCGCTGCTTTTCTTCCCAGGTGTGCGGGGCGTGATCGCTGCCGATCACATCCAGCCGGTTGCTCAGCAGCGCTTCGCGCAAGGCATCGCGATCCGATTGGTGCTTGATCGCCGGGTTGCATTTGATCAGGTTGCCCAGGCGCGGGTAGTCACGGTCATCGAACAGCAGGTGATGCAGGCAGACCTCGGCGGTGATGCGCTTTTCACTCAGCGGCTTGTTCTCGAACAGGGCCAGCTCGCGTTCGCTGGTCAGGTGCAGGACATGCAGTCGGGTGCCATGCCGCCGGGCCAGCTCGACCGCCAGCGACGAGGAGCGATAACAGGCCTCGGCGTTGCGGATCAGCGGGTGGGCGGCGGGTGGGATCATGTCGCCGAACAATTCGCGCAGGTTGTCCATGCGTTGATCGATGGTCGGTGTATGTTCGCAATGGGCCAGGAGGATGGTCGGCACCTCGGCGAACAGCCGTTCGAGCACTCGCGGGTCGTCCACCAGCATATTGCCGGTGGAGGCGCCCATGAACACCTTGACCCCGGCCACCAGTCGCGGATCGAGGGCCGCCACGGTGTCGAGGTTGTCGTTGCTGACCCCGAAATGGAAACCGTAGTTGGCCACCGAGTTGATCGCCGCCCGGCGTTTCTTGTCGGCCAGGGCGTCGAGGGTCAGGGTCGCCGGGCGGGTGTTGGGCATGTCCATGTAGCTGGTGATGCCGCCGGCCACCGCCGCGCGGGACTCGGTATAAAGGCTGCCCTTGTCCGGCGCGCCGGGATCGCGGAAATGCACCTGGTCGTCGATCATCCCCGGCAGCAGCCAGTCGCCGGCGGCGTCGATTTCCCGGTCGGCGCTGGCGTTGCTGATCTGTGGGGCAATGTGCTCGATGCGGCCGTTGCTCACCCGGATATCGGCGTCGAACTCTCGGCCCTCGTTCACCACGCGGGCATTGCGGATCAGCAGGCTGCTCATGTTCAGAACTCGTTTTGCAGGGCCTTGTAGCCCCGGACCAGGTCGACGTTGGTGCGCGCCACGTCCTCGGAAAACTCCGAGGCACTGACACTCACCGGAGGGAACTGCGACAGGTCGGTGCTCGGACCGATGCGAGTGGTGGAAGGCACATAGAAGCCGGGGGGCAGGTCACGACCGTCGACCACCGAGTTGTGCCGCACCACGCTGCCGTCGCCCACCGCGCAGTTGAACAGCACGCTGTTGAAACCGATGAAGACCCGGTTGCCGACCGTGCAGGGGCCGTGGACGATCGAGCGGTGGGCGATGGAGGTGAACTCGCCGATGGTCACTGCCGCGCCGGACTTGGAGTGGATCACCACGCCGTCCTGGATATTCGAGTTGGCGCCGATGACGATGGGGTCCATCTCGCCGCGTTCATTCACTTCGTCGGCGCGGATCACCGCGTAGGGGCCGACAAAGACGTTCTCGCCGATGACCACCTTGCCGCAGATGATCGCGGTCTTGTCCACATAGGCGGACTCGGCGATCACCGGCAGGTCGCCGGAAGGGTTCTTGCGAATCATGCAGAGGTCTCCTGGGGGGCACTGATGACTTCCACCGCGCCATCACGAATCGCGTTGTAGAAACAGTTGGGGCGCCCGGTATGGCAGGCCGGGCCCTGTTGTTCGACCAACAGCAGGATGGCGTCGCCGTCGCAATCGAGACGGGCTTCCACCAGGCGCTGGTGATGTCCGGAGCTTTCACCCTTGCGCCACAGGCGCTGGCGCGAGCGCGACCAGTAGCAGACCTGGCGTTGTTCGAGGGTTTCTGCCAGGGCCTGGCGATTCATCCAGGCCAGCATCAGCACTTCGCCGCTGTCGTGTTGCTGGGCGATGGCGGCGATCAGGCCGTCATCGTTCCACGGCAGTGCATCGAGCACTGCCGCGAGGGACCAGCGGCTGCCCGTAACGGCGCTCTCCAGATCGAGCATCGACAGGGGCGGCCGCGCGGTCATTTGCTCAGCGCCGCGTGCAGGGTGTTCATGTTGTATTCGAACAGACCGGTAAAGGTGCTCGCCGGACCTTCGGCCGCGAGGGCGTCGGAATACAGGGTGCCGCCGATCTGCGCGCCGCTCTCGTCAGCGATCTGCTTGAGCAGGCGGGCGTCCTTGATGTTTTCCATGAACACGGCCTTGACCTTGTCCTTGCGGATCTGGGTGATCAGCGTGGCGACTTCGGCAGCGGACGGCTCGCGTTCGGTGGACAGGCCCTGGGGTGCGAGGAACTGGATACCGTAGGCCTGGCCCAGGTAACCGAAGGCATCATGGGAGGTGACGATGCGACGATTGCCGGCCGGCAGGTTGCCGAGCTTGACCTTGGCTTCGGCCAGCAGGCGATAGATCTGCTTCAGGTAGGCCTGGCTGTTGCGGGTGTAGTCGTCCTTGTTCGCCGGGTCGACCTGGATCAGCGCCTTGGTGATGTTGTTCACATACAGTTCGGCGTTCGCCAGGTTGTGCCAGGCGTGCGGATCGGGAATGGTCTCGCCGTCCTCTTCCATGGTGTGGGAAATCACGCCCTTGCTGGCGGTGACCACGGTGGCCTTGGTCTCGGTGCTGGTCACCAGGCGATCGAGCCAGGGCTCGAAGCCCAGGCCGTTCTTGACGATCAGCCTGGCCTTGAGCAACGCCTTGGCGTCATCCGGGGTCGGCTCGTAGGTGTGGGCGTCGGCGTCCGGGCCGACCATGCCGGTGACCTCGATATGGTCACCGCCGATCTGTTGGGTGATGTCTCGCAGGATACTGAAGCTGGCGACCACGGGAAGCTTGTCCGCCGCCTGGGCGCTGGACAGGTTCAATGACAAGGCCAGCATGGAGCTGAACAACACGAGTAAAGCGCGCATCGGGTGACACCTCATTGGGATGTAAGCGAAGGCGGGCGGCGCAGCAGACCGTGCACCGGACCGAAAACCACGGACAGCAGGTAAAAGCCGCCAGCCACCAGCACGATGGCCGGGCCGCTGGGCAGCGAGTAGTAGAACGACAGCAATAATCCGAGGGCGACCGAGACGCAGCCGATCAGCGCGGCGATCGCCATCAGCACCGGCAGGCGCCGGCTCCAGAAACGCGAGGCGATGGCCGGCAGCATCATCAGGCCGACCACCATCAGCGCGCCGATGGCCTGGAAGCCGATCACCAGGTTGAGTACCACCAGGGTCAGGAACACGCCGTGGGCCAACGGGCCGAGGCGGCTGACGGTCTGCAGGAACAATGGGTCGAGGGTGTCCAGCAGCAGCGGCCGATAGATCGCCGCCAGCAGCACCAGGCTGATGCCGCAGACCCAGAGCATGCCGGTCAGGGTCGGGCCGTCCACCGCCAGCGCCGAGCCGAACAGCAGGTGCAGCAGGTCCAGGCGCTTGCCGGCGATGCCAAGGATCAGCACGCCGCTGGCCAGGGAGATCGGATAGATCGCCGCGAGACTGGCGTCTTCGCGCAGGCCGGTGCGGCGGGTGATCCACGCCGACAGGCCGGCCATGCCCATGCCCGCGCCGAGTCCGCCGAGGGTCAGGGCCGGCAGGCTCAGGCCGGCGATCCAGAAACCGAGGGCGGCGCCCGGCAGGATGCCGTGGGCCACCGCGTCACCGATCAGGCTCATGCGCCGCAGGATCAGGAACACCCCCAGCGGTGCGGTACTGCAGGCCAGTACCAGGCCACCGAGCAAGGCCCGGCGCATGAAGACGAAATCCTGGAACGGCTGCCAGAGATGGTGGGCAAACATCAGCATCAGGCCACCTGCGTGATCGGTTGTTGCACGATCAGTTCGGTGCTCGGCGCCAGCACGCAGCCGCTGCTCTTGATTCGCAAGGCGTCGGGGATGTGGTGACGCACGGAGGCCAGGTCATGGCAGACCACCACCAGGGTGCGACCCGCCGCGTGCCAGGCATGGATATGTTTCCACAGCAGGGCATTGCCATCCTCGTCGAGCGCGGCATGGGGTTCGTCGAGCAGCAGGATCGGCGCTTCGGCCAGGCTCAGGCGGGCGAGCAGGGCGCGTTGCAATTCGCCACCGGACAAGGCCATCAACGGCCGGTGCTCCAGGCCGCTCAGGCACCAGTCTTCCAGCACCGCCTCCAGGCGTTCGCTACGTTGCTGCGGCGTCAGCTTGATGCCCCAGAAACCGGCCGCTACCAGCTCTTGCAGGCTGATGGGAAATTGCCGGTCGAGGTGCTGTTGCTGCGGCAGGAAAGACAGGTTGCCACGGCGTGGAACATCGAGGATGACCTTGCCCGCCAAGGGTTTTTGCAGCCCGGCGATCACCTTCAGCAGGCTGCTTTTGCCGGTGCCGTTGGCGCCGATCACGCCCGTCAGGCTGCCGGCGGCCAGTTCGAAATCCACCGCGGGCGTGAGAGGTTGGCCCGGTGCGCCCCAGCGCAGGCCTTGGCAGCGGATCATGACTGCCTCCAGTTCCAGCGGCTTTCGGCCACCGCGTCATGGGCGTGCAGGCTTTCGGCATGCACCACCCGCAACTGGAAACCCTGTACCGCGTCCGAGCGCTTGAGCGCCAGGTTGAGGCGACGTGCCGCGTCTTCGCAGAACATCAGGTTCTGGCCGTTGGCGAGGGCAAAGGCCTGCTCGTCGGCGCGCTTCACGGCGGTCTGCACGGCGGTGCCGAGCGCGGCTTCGGCGTCGTTGATCAAGGCCTCGAAGGGAAACCGATACGTTTTTTCATCAAGATGAATTTGCAGGTGTGCAATGCTGCGCTGGCTATGCGGTGTAGCGACGATGCCCTGGGTACCGCCGAGCCAGCTGAGGATATCGCTGTGCTCCAGAGGCTTGTTGGCGAAGTCGTTGGCGAATTGTTGCTGGATCAGTTGTCGGGCGAGGGCTGCCGAGCAGGGGCAGGTCGAGGAATAGGCCACGTCAATTTTTAGTTCCACGTGGAACATTCCGTTTTTCAGTTCGGCTAACACACTGACTGGATAGGTTTTCCAGCCGGCCAGCGGACTGACCAGCGCCGGGCGCTTGAGCAACAGATCGGTATGAATGCGCAGGTAGGCGTTGTGGGACAAACCGTCGTGGCTGTCGAGGAACTGTTGCAGCACTTCACGGATCAGCGCGGGCGTTAGCTCCTGCTGTTCCAGGCGCTCCAGGGCCAGGTACAGGCGCGACATGTGGATACCACGCGCCTCGCCGTCGTCGAGACTGACGCCAGCGTCGGCTTGCGCATTGAGACGGTGGCCGTCAATTGCGACCGGTAGAGCAATGCCGCACATGCCCACCCACTCAAGGGGCAAGGCTTGCCGGGATGACTGCGCGGCGATATCCGGCAGCGTCAACGCATTCATGAGCAGGTCCATCGTCGGAAATAAAATGACATGTTATATTATAACTATTCTGTCGACGATGCCTTTTTTGCTGGGGCTTTCACACAGCGATATCGAGTACGGACGCTCCCTTAATTTTTGGTTATCGGTTCATGCATAGACGTCAGTTGCTCAATTTCCTGTTGGCCGGTGCGGCCTTCATACCCCTGGGCCTGTCCGCGGCACAGATCCAGAATGCGCGCCTGTGGCGTACCGGCGACAAGCTGCGCCTGGTGCTCGATCTCAGCGGCCCGGTGCAATACAAGACGTTTTCCCTGACCTCGCCCGAGCGGCTGATCATCGACCTGAGCGGGGCGAAGCTGACCGGCGATTTCAGCCAGTTGGCCTTGAAGAACACGGTGATCCGTTCGATCCGCTCCGGGCATTTCGGCCAGGGCGATACGCGGATCGTCCTGGACCTGGCGACGCCGATCCAGCTCAACAGCTTCCTGCTGCCGCCCCAGGACGGCCAGGGTCATCGGCTGGTGCTCGACCTGACCAGCAATGGCACCGCGGCCGTGGCGCCGCAAACCCTGGCGGCGACTGCGGCGGCACCGCAGGTGCGCCATGAAACCGCGCCCGGCAAGCCGCATCCCAAGCGCGACATCATGGTGGTGGTCGATCCGGGACACGGCGGCAAGGACCCGGGAGCCCTGGGCTCGAAGGGCCAACGCGAGAAAGATGTGGTGCTGTCCATCGCCCAACTGCTGGCCAAGCGCCTGAAGCGCGAGAAGGGCTTCGATGTACGCCTGGTGCGCAACGACGACTTCTTTGTGCCGCTGCGCAAGCGCGTGGAGTTTTCCCGCAAGAACAACGCCGACATGTTTATCTCGGTGCATGCCGATGCGGCGCCGCGCATCACCGCGTCGGGGGCTTCGGTGTATTGCCTGTCCGAAGGCGGCGCGACCTCGACCACCGCGCGGTTCATGGCCCAGCGCGAAAACGGCGCCGACCTGATCGGTGCCCAGAGCCTGCTCAACCTCAAGGACAAGGATCCGATGCTGGCCGGGGTGATCCTCGACATGTCGATGAACGCCACCATTGCCGCCAGCCTGCAACTGGGCCACACCGTGCTCGGCAGCCTGGAAGGCATCACCACCCTGCACCAGAAACGCGTGGAGCAGGCCGGGTTCGCGGTGCTGAAGTCGCCGGACGTGCCGTCGATCCTGGTGGAGACCGGCTTCATTTCCAACGTCCGCGACAGCGAGCGCCTGGTCACCGCCCGGCACCAGCAGGCGATCGCCGATGGCTTGTTCCAGGGCCTGAAGACCTACTTCGAGAAGAATCCGCCGCAGGACAGCTATATCGCCTGGCGGCAGCAGGAAAGCCAGGAAGCGCTGGTATAGATCCTGCGCGGCATCGATGGACACGCAGTGCTTGAGGAACGCTACTCCTGTAGGAGCCGGCTTGCCGGCGATGGCGTCTGTTCGGGCGATGCAGGTCTCAAGGGCCTCATCGCCGGCAAGTCGGCTCCTACAAGTTTGCATTTCATGGAATTGCCTAGCAGCCCACCATCCGGTCACAGACAAATTTCCGGCTCAACCCGCCTGAGCTGGAAAACCGGTTCTGGGTGGTCCAGCCGACGCGTCGGCTGTAACCGACCCAGGCTTCGCCATCCGAGGCGATGCCGGTAAAGAAGGTCAGTTGCCCGTAGCGGCTGCTGGTCTGCGCCCAGTAGCGCTTGCCGATCACTTCGAAACCCTGCAGGTAAATCGTCTTGCCCACCGTGGCGACGCCATAGGCGTTGCCGGCGGCGTCCTTGCACGCCAGCAGGGTGGCGCTGCGGGTGCAACTGGTCAGCGGGCCGGGGATCTGTGCCGAGGCGTCGGCGGCAAACAGCAGCAGGCTCAGCAGCGAGCATTTCAGGGCAGGGCGCATCGGCGTTCTCGTGGGCGGAATCGGCTCCAGCATTGCGCCCTTCGTCGCGGCGAGCAAGCGGGGATTGGCTAAATTGCATTGTTATAATATAACATTAAATAAATCCCCGATGCCTGACCTCCCATGACTGAACAAGAACTGCTCGCCCAGCCCGAGGCGGATTACATGAACGACGCGCAGCAAGGGTTCTTCCGCGAGCTGTTGCTGAGCCAGCGCCGTGAGCTGCAGGAGCGTATCAGCGGCGAGTTCGACGTCCTGCGCGAACACGAACCGAGCAGCGACCCGGCGGACATCGGCAGTGCCGAAGAGCAACGGCAATGGCAACTGCGCCTGCTGGAGCGGGAGAAGAAGTTGCTGGACAAGATCGACCAGACCCTCGACAGCCTGGCCCGTGGTGAATACGGCTGGTGCCGCGAGACCGGCGAACCGATCGGCCTCAAGCGCCTGCTGCTGCGGCCTACCGCGAGCCTGTGCATCGAAGCCAAAGAACGTGAAGAGCTGCGCGAACGCCATAAACGGGCGCTTTGACCCGGCCGACCTGATGAGGAATCAACCATGACCCAACGTCTTCCCGTTACCGTGCTGTCCGGTTTTCTCGGCGCCGGTAAAAGTACCCTGCTCAACTATGTCCTGCGCAACCGCGAGAACCTGCGGGTGGCGGTGATCGTCAACGACATGAGTGAGATCAACATCGATGGCAGCGAGGTCCAGCGCGACGTCAGTCTCAACCGTGCCGAGGAAAAACTCGTCGAGATGAGCAACGGTTGCATCTGCTGCACCTTGCGCGAGGACTTGCTGGAAGAGGTCGGCAAGCTCGCCCGCGATGGCCGCTTCGACTACCTGCTGATCGAGTCCACCGGTATCTCCGAGCCGCTGCCGGTGGCCGAGACCTTTACCTTTCGCGACGAAGAGGGCCAGAGCCTGGCCGATATCGCCCGGCTCGACACCATGGTCACGGTGGTCGACGGGATGAACTTCCTGCTCGACTACCAGGCTGCGGAAAGCCTGGCCTCCCGTGGCGAAACCCTTGGCGAGGAAGACGAGCGTTCGATCACCGACCTGCTGATCGAGCAGGTCGAATTTGCCGATGTGATCCTGGTCAGCAAGATCGACCTGATCAGCAGCCAGGAGCGCGAGGAACTGATCGCCATCCTCGAGCGCCTGAATTCCCAGGCCGAAATCATCCCGATGGTGATGGGCGAAGTGCCGTTGGCGAAGATTCTCGACACCGGTCGCTTCGACTTCGAACGGGCGGCCCAGGCCCCCGGCTGGTTGCAGGAATTGCGCGGCGAGCACGTGCCGGAAACCGAGGAATACGGCATCGCCTCCACTGCTTATCGCGCGCGGCGGCCGTTCCATCCCGAGCGCTTCTTCGACTTTATCAACCGGCCCTGGGTGAACGGCAAGCTGCTGCGCTCCAAGGGCTTCTTCTGGTTGGCGAGCAAATACCAGGAGGCGGGCAGCTGGTCCCAGGCCGGTGGCCTGATGCGTCACGGTTTCGCCGGGCGCTGGTGGCGTTTCGTGCCGAAGCAGCACTGGCCGCAGGATGCCGAGAGCACGGCGGCGATCATGCAGAACTGGACGGTCGACACCGGCGATTGCCGTCAGGAGCTGGTGTTTATCGGCCAGAACATCGACTTCGCGCAGATGACCGCGCGCCTGGACAGCTGCCTGCTGACCGATGACGAGATGGCCCTGGGCGTCGAAGGCTGGCAGCTGTTGCGCGATCCGTTCGGTCCGTGGCACGACGAAGAGGCGGCCGCCTGATGCTGGCGCCGCGCTTGCAGGCGCGCCCGCCGGTTCGTCAGGTCCGGGGTGAGACGCCGACCGTCCTTGGCGAGATCTTCGAGGATGGCGTGAACCTGGCGGTCTGGCAGCGTCAGTTGCCCAGCCATATCGCTGATTTCGCCCATCTGCTGCTGTCCCTGGGCGAGCCGTTGGCGGAGTCGCTGAGCCTGGAAATGCCGGATGACGAGGCGCTGCCGAACCTGCATGGTCTGGCCTCGGGCTTCAGTGATCTGGAGGGCTATGAAGGTTTTCTGACCGATGTGTCCTGGTTGGTCAGTGCCTATGCCTGCCTGCTGGGAGCGCGGCGGATCGGCTTGCGCCTGCGGGTGCTGGACAAGGCCATGTGTCCAAGGTTTCACGTCGACCATGTGCCGGTCAGGCTGATCACCACTTACGCCGGGGTGGGCAGCGAGTGGCTGGAGGAAGGTGCGCTCGATCGTCGGCAGTTGGGCGATCCGGCGGCGGAACCCACGGCTGCTGCGCTGATCCGTCAGGTGGACAGCGGTGCGGTGGCCTTGCTCAAGGGCGAACGCTGGCATGGCAATGAAGGCTTTGGCCTGGTGCATCGCTCGCCGCAAGTGGCCGAAGGCGAGCGGCGACTGATCCTGACCCTGGATTGGCTGGCCTGATTACGGATGTTGTAGGAGCCGGCAAGCCGGCGATG
>NZ_JACAPR010000057.1 GCF_013385635.1 Pseudomonas gingeri | reverse complement strand
TAAAGAACGATCTAATCAAAGACTAGAAATCAACATTCACCATCACCTTGATGGAATGCTCATTTCTAAGCTTTAAACGCAGAAGCAACTACAGCCAACAACCATCACAACGTAAATGGTGGAGCCAAACGGGATCGAACCGTTGACCTCCTGCGTGCAAGGCAGGCGCTCTCCCAGCTGAGCTATGGCCCCGTATCTCTACAGGCTTTTCCCACACAAAATTGGTGGGTCTGGGCAGATTCGAACTGCCGACCTCACCCTTATCAGGGGTGCGCTCTAACCAACTGAGCTACAGACCCAATTTCGGGCTGCTTCTTATCGTCTTCTT
>NZ_JACAPR010000056.1 GCF_013385635.1 Pseudomonas gingeri | reverse complement strand
CTTCCCGGCATCCACCAGGTGTCCAAGATTGAGTTGGCTCTTGCCGCTCTGTTCGGTGCTGAGCTTGATGTGTTCCTGGCCGCGTAAATCCTCCATGCGCAGCTTGTTGTTGGCCGGGGTGCGCAGCACGTTGCGGCTCTCGTCGCGCCGGGCCAGGGTCACGGGGTCCGGGTGCTGGCTGTCGTGCAGGGCATGGGCGATATAGGGCCGGTCCGGGTCGCCCTGTTCGAAGGCCACCGCCACTTCGGTGCCGGCGATCAGCGGCAAATGCAGGCCGTGGGTATCGCCGGCATAGGGCCGCGCCAGGCGTAACCAGCAGCTTTCCTCCCCGATGGGCCACGCGTCGCGATCAAACAGGAAACGCACCCGGTAGCGCCCCTCCAGGTCGATCTCGGCATAGCGATCATTCTTTTGCGGGTTGCTGACGCGAGCCGGCAGGGTTCCGGCGATTTTCGGCTTGTCCTGTAGCGGTGGGCGAAAGCAGATAGTTTCCGCATACGGCATGGCCTGGAAACTGACTTCCAGGCTGCGGTCACGTGCCGCTTTCAGGGTCAACCGAGTGATCACCGCGCCGGGGGCAAACGCCTGGGGTGCACCACCGGTGATCTTGAGGACCTGGCCGGGAGCCAGGGTCGCGTTGCTGCTGACACCGCTGAGCAGGGTCTGCTCGTTGAGGTAGTGTTCATGGCGCAGGCGCGCATAGAAATAACCGCTTTCGCTTTTCAGGTCTTCGTCCTGGGCATAGCGGTCCCCG
>NZ_JACAPR010000055.1 GCF_013385635.1 Pseudomonas gingeri | reverse complement strand
TTCAGGCGCGCAGGCTGCGCGAGTGGCGTCATTGACCGCCCGCCAAGGCAGGTTCGCCAAAGGCTCACCCTGCTCATCGAGCAATTGGAACTCGACCCAGTGTTTGATCTGCGGACCGCAGATCACTTCCTGGACGGTGCAGATAGTGTCTGTGCGAAGTATTCTGTCGTTCATATCACCTCCTTTATCGCTACCCGCTCAAAAATCACGTTCATATAGGCGTAAGAAGCCCGCCACCGAAACTTGGAAAAGCTCTTCAGAGCACTTACTCATTTCAAAAAATGATTTATATAAACGCCTAAAAAATCCTCCCCCTAAAGAAAATAGAAAAAACCTTAATTACTTCAGAAAACAACAATAACCCAAACAACAAGACAGCAGAGGTCACTCCACCCGATTTCGCCAGCCAAAGCAAAAACGGCAAAGAAGGCACAGCAAAAATAATTCTAAATGGTACCTGAGCGTAGGCCAAGCATGGAGCCATGCGCGCTCCCCGGAAAAACAAGAGCATTGAAAAAACCGTTGAAACCATTAAAAAAAGTGAAACCGAAAAAAGCAGCACAGAAACAGCCCCGTGTTCTTCCTCCAAAGAGAGAAAAGACTGCACATCACTATAAACGGGGATTCTACTCTGGGAAAAATTAAAATAGCATACTTGACCAATGTAAAATAAATCCATCGCCCCCCAAAACAGATACAAAAATCTCGCACTCATTTCTTATCAGCCTCCTTTTCGTACTCACGATCGGAAATTACTGGTTGCCAATGCCAGGAGCGTCCATCAGCTGCCCAAGAATCATCTCCTTCTAAAAATGTCTGGATTACTCTCCGCGTCTCCCCATAAATATAAACAGCTGATTGCTCCTTGAAATTTTCATCGACGTCTTCGGGTAGCGGCCTCCACTCCTGAATCTTGTCACGCTTGGTATTCGCATAATCTTTGCCCTCCGCCCCAAAAAGCCTCCCCTCGTCCCCCATTGATACAAGACGATTGATTGCCAGAAGAGCTGTATTCTTCAAAACATGATAATCATGATCAATTGTCACCCAGTGCCCCGGACCCGATTCCGAAGTATTATCCGGGAATTCAACATTCACGTTCCCCGGCAACAAAGTATGAATATTCAGGGTGCGGCCGTCCTTGTCGGTCACGCCCTTGAACACCTCACCTTGTTGCGTGGTGGCCCGGTAGCGGGTAAACGGCATGGGTGCCCGGGTGTCATTTTTCAGGATGTACCTGCCGGAGTAACCCGCTGGTCGTGGTGTTTTCGGCGCGTCGAGACGGGTCCGGCCAAGCTTTTGTACATGGGCGCATTTG
>NZ_JACAPR010000054.1 GCF_013385635.1 Pseudomonas gingeri | reverse complement strand
TACACCGCCCCGGTGGGCGAGATCGAGGAGAAACTGGCGGCGGTCTGGGCCGATGTGCTCAAGCTGGAGCGGGTCGGCACGACCGACAACTTCTTCGAACTGGGCGGCGATTCGATCCTCAGTCTGCAGATCATTGCCCGGGCCAAGCGCCAGGGGATCAAGCTGAGTCCCAAGCAATTGTTCGAGAAGCAGACCATCGGCCAACTGGCCGCGGTGGCCAGGCTGATCGAGAAGAAAGCCGTGGTTGAAGCCCCGGCACAAATCGGCGGTGATCAACCCTTGCTGCCGATCCAGGCACGCTT
>NZ_JACAPR010000053.1 GCF_013385635.1 Pseudomonas gingeri | reverse complement strand
GGCCTTGCTGCCAACGGTCTTCGGTCAGGCCTGGGGCCAGGGCTTCAATCTGCTCGGGTTCGCCGACCACCAGCAGTACGCGGACCTTGCGGCGCCAGAAAGGACCGTGGCGGTCGCGCAGGTGTTCTACCAACTCCGAGAACCGGAATTCTGGATTGTCAGGGGACACCAAAAGCACATCAGCCTGTGGGTAGACCTTGTCCACCAAACCCTGCTCGCGATGGCTTTGGCGCTTGAGATATTCCAACAGGCGCCCTGCCATGCACACCACCACAACGGTACTGATGACCAGCAGAAAGGCGAACAGCTTGTGATGACGCTCCACCAGCCCGACACTTTCCCCATGACTCCAAACCAGCCATCCCAGTGTCGCTGCCAGCGTGATAATCCACACCATCGCGCCAGCGAGGCGCCACGCGTTGCTCGAGATACTCATACAAGCGCTCCCGTATTGACGGTGCTGATCCAATGTCGCGACTCCTCTTGCGCCAACACCACCACTGGTCGTTGCTGATGCAGAGCCATTTCCACTCCAAGCGCCACCGCCAACCAGTGACCGAAGGGGCCAGGCAGTCCACACAGCCCCTCCAGAATCCATTGCTGCCGTGCCGCCAGCGAGGCCCCGCGAGCAGCTTCGGCACTCAGGATCCAAGCCATCAATGGCCGCCAACCATCGCCATCGGCCAACAGGTCAGTCGCCCGAAGGGCACTGGGTTGAGTGTTCAGAAACAGCGTCAGCTCACTCCCCAGCCTGGACGCATCCAATGGCATCGGACGCAACAAAGCACCCTTCACCGGCAGTTCCCACGCCCGAGCCAGACTGTCCGGACACAGCAACAGCCCCGCCAGTCCATCGGAATATGCCGCCTCGCCATGCACTTGCAGGACGAGAATCAATTCAAAGGCAGCACTGGCCGCCTTCAGCTTTTCCTCGATCCACTGGTACGACAAATCCCTCGCCACGGTGACCGTCGGCGACGGTGAGTGATTCGCGGTGACCGGGCTCTGCCGCCAGGCATCGTGCAACGCTGGGTAATATTCGGGATCGATATCGCTCAAAAAGGTCACCCGTAATTCCTGCCCGGCGGGTAGTGCCTGCAATACGGGCTCCAGCGCAGGGAGCAACAAATGCAGCCCGGCCAAGGCGCGTTCTTCACGTTGTGTTGGCAAGGTCGCGATACGTCGCGCCTGTCCCACGCGGGGTGCTATGCCGTCGTCACCTTGGGACAGCAGGCTGGCGCTGACCTGATCCGGCAGCAGCACACAACTGGCATGCACCACCAGGGAACGTTGTGCCCAGTTCTGCCAGGACTGTTGCGCACCTTGCGCCTCCTCCTGGAGAAACTGGAAACGTCCCAGAGCCCCACCATAGGCATAAGCACGGGCACCGAACGCCAATACCCAGATCAACAAGGGCGCGCCGGAAAATATCCAGATATTCAGCAACTGCAACTGCGGTATCGGTTCCGAGACATGCAGCAGGAACAGCAGCACACAGGCCAGTAGCGCCAGAAATGCCATCAGCGCCCAACGGCTCGGCATAAGAGGGGCCGGTGCTTGCGCCACGGACGGTGACTGACGATTCCAGCCCATGGCTCAGCCCACCGCACAATCGTCAGTGCTGGCAATCACCTGGCAACCGCACTCACTGCGACAGCCATTGACCACCAGCGCCCGACCATTTTCGGACCAGTCCGCACAGCCCTCGACAATCGGATTGACCCCATGTCCGGGAATCGGGCAACGGACCTCGTCGCCGACCAAGGCCACGGGCTTGCCCTGCACAATCATCGTGGACGAGGCCGAGATGACCTCTCCATTGTGGGTGGTTTTGTCACCCAATAAAACAAATCCTTGAGACATAAAAATCGAACTCCATTGATCATGTGTGGTGAACGAAAAATTCGTTCACAAATGTTCCTGAAACCTTGAGTCGAATAACACCCTCGCTATTTGCCAAGAGTGAACTCAATACTTTTTGAATGATGGGAGGCTCTCAGCCTCCGGCAAGGTGTTCGGAAACTCTATTCTGGCCGCGTCCGGGTAACGGGTTGGCACAGCACGGGTGAATCCGTATTGGTTCGTTGCACCTTTGTAGATTTCCCCCTCCTGAGTAAGGATCCGGTAGCGAACAAAAGGGAACACGACCTGATTCTCAGCCTCACTGAATGTTTGGTAGGTCAAGCACTGATAGGGCAACTTTGAACACCCTCCAAGAGTGCATTTCCCCACTCATCCGCCAGCACATAACGGCTATAACCGGGCATATCCGCCTCAGGAATCCGATACGGCAATAACTGCGGATCAGCCCCCTCGTGGAGAGTTGTTGCGGTCAAACATCACCACAACCCCTCCAACGCTCCGTAAGTCACATTCTCACCAAAGTAAGTGGGATTGGAGTAAACAACGCCAAAGATCACACTACTCAAACGCCACTGGCACTTGCCGCCGCCATCAATGGGCAGCTTGGCCTCGTAAAGATCGCTCTGACCCTGACTCATGGTTTCCGCTTCAAATTCCTTGGGCACTTTCACGGTCACCGTGATCTGTTCACTATCAGGAGGCGGCGCGAGGCCGCGGTCCTTGGCGCAGCCGCTCAGGCTGGCGAACAGGCCGAGTAATGCCATGGGAAGAAAAACTTTCATTGTTTGCCCTCCGTTGCGAGACGGATGGCCTGTAATTTTCGGAAGTTTGGTTTGGAACGACCGTCGGCCACAACGCTACCGTCGGGATAGGTGAAGCTTATAAAGCTACCGACTTTATGTACCTTTGTTCCCTCCGAACTGACCATGAAATCGGAATGCAGGGCGGGTTCAAAATACACCTGGCGTGCCTGTAAGGCCCGATATTTCAGATAGATAGTACCTTCACCTGCAAGGCTGATATATTTCCTATATCCACCGAGAAAAATTTCACTGAGCCAAGGGTAATAGTCCTTCTTGATCGTCAAGTCACCGCCAACTTTGAAATCAGCCCCCCCTTGTGGCGAGTTATTATTATCGAAGATCACTATAATCCCACCTCCTCCACCATACCCCACGCTTTCGCCAAAACGAGTGGGATTAGCGTAAGCGACACCGAAAGTCACATTGCTCAACCGCCACTGGCACTTGCCGCCGCCATCAATGGGCAGCTTGGCCTCGTAAAGATCGCTCTGACCCTGACCCTGACGTTGCGGTTGCGGTTGCACATCAATGCCGTGATAGCCGTCCAGCTCGATGCGCTGACCGCTGGCCCCGCGAGTGATGCGTTTACAGATCGACGAGCGGTACATCACGTTCATGGTTTCCGCTTCCAACTCCTTGGGCACTTTCACGGTCACCGTGATCTGTTCGCTATCCGGCGGCGGCGCCAAGCTGTAGTCCTTGGCACAGCCACTCAGGTTGACAAATAGGGTAAGTAAAGTCATGGGAAGAACAGGTTTCATTGTTTGCCCTCCGTTGCGAGACGGATGGCCTGTAATTTTCGGAAGTTTGGTTTGGAACGACCGTCGGCCACAACGCTACCGTCGGGATAGGTGAAGCTTATAAAGCTACCGACTTTATGTACCTTTGTTCCCTCCGAACTGACCATGAAATCGGAATGCACGATAGGTTCGAAATACACCTGCCGTGCCTGTAAGGCCCGATACATCAGGTAAATATCGCCCTCACCCGCCAAATTGATATCTTTCGTGTAGCGTCCTAAAAAAGTTTCACTAGTCCAAGGGTAATAGTCCTTCTTGATCGTCAAATCACCATCGACTTTTATGCCAGACCCACCGCGCGGCGAGTTGTTATGGTCGAACATCACCACTACACCACCTCCCGCTCCCCAAGTCACGTTCTCGCCAAAACGAGTGGGATCCGCGTAGGTCACGCCAAAGGTCACATTGCTCAAATACCACTGACACTTACCGCCCCCATCGATTGACAGCCTGGCCTCGTAGAGATCACTTTGACCCTGGCGCTGCGGTTTCATATCAATATTGTGGTAACCGTCCAACTCGATACGTTGGCCGCTGGCCCCGCGAGTGATGCGTTTACAGATGGGTGAGCGGTACATCACGTTCATGATGCGTGCCTTCAGACCCTCGGGCACTTTCACGGTCACCGTGATCTGTTCGCTATCCGGTGGCGGGGCCAGACTGTAGTCCTTGGCACAACCACTCAGGCTGACAAACAGGCCAAGTAAAGCCACGGGAAGAACAGGTTTCATTATTTGCCCTCCGCAGCGAGGCGGATGGTCTGTAACCTGAGAAAGTTAGGATGCCAGCGACCATCGGCGAAAACGCTGCCATCGGGGTAAGTGAAGGCTGTGTAATTTCCCTTTTTCTTTACCTTGGGCCCCGCTGAATAAAGAACAAAATCGGAATGCAGGACGGGTTCGAAATATACCTGTCGCGCCTGCAATGCCCGATACATCAGGTAAATATCGCCCTCACCCGCCAGGCTGACTGTTTTTTTGTATGGCCCCAAAAACTCCTCGTCGATCCAAGGGTAGTAGTCCTTCTTGATCATCAAGTCGCCGCTAACTTTGAAATCAGCCCCTCCTTGGGGCGAGTTGTTGTGGTCGAAGATCACCACAATCCCCCCCCCAGCGCCGTAAGTCACATTTTCGCCAAAGCGAGTGGGATTGGCGTAAGCGACACCAAAAGTTACATTGCTCAAACGCCACTGGCACTTTCCGCCGCCATCAATGGGCAGCTTGGCCTCATAAAGATCGCTCTGCCCCTGACGTTGCGGTTGCACATCAATACCGTGGTAGCCGTCCAGCTCGATACGTTGGCCGCTGGCCCCGCGAGTGATGCGTTTACAAATCGGCGAGCGGTACATCACATTCATGGTTTCCGCTTCCAATTCCTTCGGCACTTTCACGGTCACGGTGATCTGTTCACTGTCAGGCGGTGGCGCGAGGCTGTAGTCCTTGGCACAACCACTCAGGCTGACAAACAGGCCAAGCAGAATAATGGGCACTCTATTGAACATGGTCCTTTCCTTGTCCGCGTCGTCGCGACTCAACCGTAGGTTTTCTCGTAAAAGGCCTTAGGATCGGCCACGGCGTTGAAACGTTGCAGTGCCTCGGCACCGCCTTCGGCGTTTTCGGTCATGTGCAAGGCCTTGCCCAACTGGTATTGCAGGTCAAGGAACAGGCGATTGCGGGTCAATTGAACTTCGGGAGTGCTCGCGGCGTGCTCCTTCATCTGCCGCTCGAAGGCTTGTCGCTGTGTCTGGCGCAGCAGCAATGGATCGCGCTCGGCATTGATCGACTCCAGCAACTGGCCGTAGATATAGGGCTGGTACTTACCCATGAAGTGATTGCCGATCCCCATCAGCCCACCTGCCTTGGGGTTGCTATAAGGCGGGAAAAATGTGCGCCGGCTCTCGCTCGTCAAGGACTGGGTAAAGTCGCCCTGGGCTTGCTTGATCTTCTGGTTGTCCTCCTCGCTCAGACTGGGCACCAGGTAGAGCTTGGCTATTTCCGGCAGGCGATAGGAGATCGTGGTGTGGTAGGGCGCGCCGAGTCCGTCCTTGCCACGAAAGGTCGGGGAGTTCGACCCTTGAGATTGTCGGTGCTGGTCGGTCTTGAAAAACATGGCGATTTCGCCGTGATGACCGTAAGGATCGTCGTGCTTGAACAGTGGGCTGGTGGCCAACTGAAGCAGCGACCAGGTAAAGCCCAGGGTCGTACCCAACGGGCCATAGAGGTTGTACAGGTAGTTATCCAGTTCAGCCTCGGGCGGCACGCTGGGGATGGTGTCGGTGTCATTCACATGGCGGAAATGCTTGATCTCGCTCAGGCTCTGTATGGCCTTGAGGGTGAAGGTGCGGGGCATGCCGTAGGTGTAGAGCAGCGGATTTTTGTCCTTCAGCGCTGCCGCATGAATCAAGCCCAGGGCGCCGCCCAGGCTGTGACCACAGATAAACAGTTTCTTACCTTCAATAGCCTTAGGAATCGTCTTGCCCAAATCCTCGGCATAGATCCTTAGCGCCAGCTCGAACGCCTCGCGAAACCCCAGATGCACACGCCCCTGTGGGGTCAGATCGGGACAAGGCACCTTGGGTTCACAATTGGCCGCGACCTCCGGCTTGACCGGGCGGAAGGTCACATCCGTCGCCAGATCGGTGAAGGGAAAACCCATCTCTGTGCCCCGCCAAGCCACCAACACCTGGGAGGCGCTGATGGCATAGAACAATTGGGTATGGCCTTCCGGTGGATCGGCCTTGGTGGTGTCCAATGTCTCGACCGTTGTGTAGCGATCATTGAAAGGCACATCGGTGACCAGACAAGGCGCCGATCGACCGTTTTCCCATAGCAGTGGCGTGCGCGACAGATCCAGGCATTGTTGCTCGAAGAACTCCTCGACGGAGCCTCGTTGCTCCTCGGGAAACCTGCTGTATGCCAGGATGCTCATCAAACTCAGGTTGTGGGCATTGGCCAGGCTGTACTCGGCCTGGTGATGCAAGACCAGCGACCAGGCGCGTAACGGGCAGATTTCCAGCACATGACGGCGATCCAGTCCCTCGTCGCTGACGGTGAAACCGCTGTAGGTCGTGTCCGGAAAGTGAAAGGCCGGGGGATGATCGGGATCCACCAGGGGCGGGTCGAGGGTCGGCAACTGGTCGCATAGCTGACCGATACGCAGGTAGTGGTAACCATGACCTGCCGCGCGCGCCTGTTGTTCGATGGGCGAAAAGCCTGCGCGCTGCGGGCCGTATAGCGGGGTACGATCACCGAAGCCTGGCAGTGGGGGTTCGGCCCGCTCGGCGCGCAATCGACGGGTTTGCAGTTGCTCGGCCAGGGGGTTGGCCGCCAGTTGCAGGGTAATGGGGATCGGATGCAGGCCCTCGATACGAATCACACCCTCGGCATCGCTCTCACCCGAGCATTCAGGCGCGCAGGCTGCGCGAGTGGCGTCATTGACCGCCCGCCAAGGCAGGATCGCCAAAGGCTCACCCTGCTCATCG
>NZ_JACAPR010000052.1 GCF_013385635.1 Pseudomonas gingeri | reverse complement strand
CGGCTTGCCGGCGATGGGGCCGTAAAGTCGTGCATCAACCCTTCGGATGCCACCGCTGGCAAGCCAGCTCCTACAAGGTTTGTGATGTTCTGGAAAAGGGTTACTTCTTCAGCAGCGCCGCACAGGCCGCCTTGTAGGCTTCATGCTGGTATTTGTTCAGCGTCGCGGGCAGGGTGAAGGCGAACTTCTTGTGCTGCGCGTTGAGGGTCTGGGGTGACAGCAGCGTCACTTCGCAGTTGTCCAGCAACTGCAGGATGCCCTCGATCTTGAACGTGGTCGGTCCACCGGCGAACTCGCCTTTCTTGCTGCGTTTCTTGATCGCGATGCGCTGGATGCCATTGGCCTGGACAAAGGCCTTGATCTGGCCGGCGAAGGCTTTCACGTGACCCGCTTCGTCATCGTCATCCAGGGCGATCTTCTTGATGGCGACGGCAACATGTTCAGGGCTGCCGTCCTTTAGGGTGGCGAGGGCGAAGATGGCTTCGCTGCCTTTTATTTCGATGCCGCAGATAGTCATTTGAGTCCTTTGGGAGTAGCTGGGAATGGAGATCAGAGCTGCAGTTGGTCTGCCTTGATGCCGAATGCCGCCGCGATTTTTTCGCGGGTCGCCTTGCGCGGCCTGGCTACGGATTCCTGCTGGGCATAGGCCGGTTGCGAGATGCCCAGGCGCCTGGCTACTTCATCTTGCGTCAGATCCAGATACTCGCGCCAGGCGCGAATGGGGGTTGCCCCGTCGACCATGCGACTGACAACCTCATGAGGGATCAGGTCGGGCTCCCTTTGTTGGGCGACATATTGCGCGTAGGGGATCACGACGAAAGCCGGCTGCCCGTTGGCGTCATTGATGATCTGGATGTCAGTAGGTGCGTTCATCGCGCTTTTTTTACCTCTTGGATACTGACCACTTTAAGGATGCCTTCCCAGTCGAACAGAATCCGGTAATGACCGACTCGCATTCGGTACCCGTAGTCGTGGTGGACAAGTTTTTTCACATTGCCCACATCAGGCATGTCACTGAGCGTCGACACTGCGTCGCGAATCTGGACCTGGTGTTCTCGATGTATTTTCAGGAGCTGTTTGACGGCCTTCCGGGTTCAGAAAATTGTGTTCATGGGATGATATAAGTCTTTTATAAGAATTTCTAATATTTGCTTATATTCTCCGTGTCGACAATGCGGCAAGGTTTGCCTGATGTTGCCGGATTGGCGAGGTCCCTAATCCATCGTTTTGCGCAAGTCCAGCATGATCTTGTCGAAGTAGTCGACGCGGATGATGCCCAGTCGTGGGAACTCGAAGTCGAGGATCACGTAGAGCACGCAGACCATCACCAGGGCGTAGCCGAGGCTGTGCAGCCAGTGGCGGGTGACGGTGCCGGCCATGCCGTAGCCGATCAGCAGGGCGCTGATCTGGGTCAGGGCGATCAGCATCAGGTAGATGGTCAAGGGTGGATGGGTTTCCAGCGCCACGCTGCGGGTGGTGGTGATGTCGATCATCTCGTTGAGCGCCTGCAACGCGCTGACCCCCAGGGTCGGTGTCGGCATGTCCTGCAACGAGGCCACGGCCTTTTTCCAGATAACCAGTTGCAGGGCATTGGCCCGGGCGTTTTCCCGGGTGGCGCGTTCGATGTCGGTCAGGTCGCGGTAATAGGCGATGCGTGCGTCCACATAGTCGCGAAAATCCTGGCGCAAGGCTGGCTGGTGGGCGACTGGCAGCAGGTCCAGGCGCAGCCAGGCGGTGCCCATGGCATTGGTTTCCGCGACGATCAAGGTTCGCCGGGCATCCATGCGCGTGGCCGCGCCGGAGAAGGTGAAGGCAATCAGCAGGGCCAGCAGGCCGAAGACCGCTCCCTCGATGGCGCCGATGCCGACCCGCGCGCCCTCGGGGTCGGCGGCCAGATGCCGGGTACCGATGCGCCGGCCGATCTCGATAAACAGCACGATGGCGATAAAGATGGCGAGGGCATAGAGCGGAATGGCTGCAAGTGAGCGCATACGAAAATCTCCTGATTATCGTGAACAACTCGCCTGTACAGCCAATCCAGGCCAGATTGAAGCAGTGTAGATAGCGATCCGGACTTATTCCTGCAACAGCGACTCAAGGAACTCCGACCGTTCGTCGCTCTTGCTCGCCAGGCAGTCGTTCAGGTCGATGTTGTATGGCTTGCTGCCGACCTTCGCCGGGAACGGGGCGATGGCGCAATCGGCATCGCGGGATTTTATCCACAACTGTTCGGCAGTCTGCAGTTTGCCGGTGATGTCCGCCAGATCAGCCTTTTTGTTCGCATATTGCGACGCGACCCGATCCAGCAGCGCCTGGAAGTTCTCCTTGAGCAATTGCTCGGCGGTGTTTTTGTTGTAGGTGGCGCATTCCAGGGTCTGCTGGTCGTCCGGCACCGCGTCGCAAGGCGAGTTGTCGGACTCTTCGGCCGCGTGAACGCCCATGCTGACAAGGGCCAAGGCCAGGAAAATCGATTTCATTACGGCGTCCTGATACGGGATAGGAGAGCGATGTGGGGCAATTCTGTCTCAAGCAGAATGCAAAGAATAGTCGTACAGCGACAAGTCCTTGAGCCTACCGTCTTGACGCGCTTTGTCGCGGATTGACGCTTTCGGCAATTCCCCTGTCGTTTTTGCACCCGGCTCCGCCGCCCCCTGGGCATATGCTGGCCCCAAAGCGCCGGCAGACGATTCGGCGCATGTATCGCCTATAGGGGACAGCCTGATGAGCCCAGCCGAATTGCACGCCGACAGCATCGTTATCGACGGGCTGATCATTGCCAAGTGGAACCGTGAACTGTTCGAAGACATGCGCAAGGGCGGGCTGACCGCCGCCAACTGCACCGTGTCGGTATGGGAAGGTTTCCAGGCCACCGTCAACAGCATCGCTTCGAGCCAGAAACTGATCCGCGAGAACAGCGACCTGGTCATGCCCGTGCGCACCACCGCCGACATCCGCAAGGCCAAGGAGCTGGGCAAGACCGGCATCCTGTTCGGCTTCCAGAACGCCCACGCCTTCGAAGACCAGATCGGCTATGTCGAGATCTTCAAGCAGCTCGGCGTCGGTATCGTGCAGATGTGCTACAACACCCAGAACCTGGTGGGCACCGGTTGCTACGAGCGTGACGGCGGCCTGTCGGGCTTCGGTCGCGAGATCGTCGCCGAGATGAACCGTGTCGGCATCATGTGCGACCTGTCCCACGTCGGCTCCAAGACCAGCGAGGAAGTGATCCTCGAATCGAAGAAGCCGGTGACCTACTCCCACTGCCTGCCTTCGGGTCTGAAAGAGCATCCGCGCAACAAGTCCGACGCCGAACTGAAGTTCATCGCCGACCACGGCGGCTTTGTCGGCGTGACCATGTTCGCGCCGTTCCTCGCCAAGGGCATCGAGTCGACCATCGACGACTACGCCGAAGCCATCGAGTACGTGATGAACATCGTCGGCGAAGACGCCATCGGCATCGGCACCGACTTCACCCAGGGTCATGGCCAGGACTTCTTCGAGTACCTGACCCACGACAAGGGCTATGCCCGCCGCCTGACCAGCTTCGGCAAGATCATCAACCCGCTGGGCATCCGCACCGTGGGCGAGTTCCCCAACCTCACCGAGACCCTGCTCAAGCGCGGTCACCCTGAGCGCGTGGTGCGCAAGATCATGGGCGAAAACTGGGTAAGCGTCCTCAAGGACGTCTGGGGCGAATAAGTCCCGCCCGCTTCTCTTTCCGACACCTCACCCTGCGCGCCCGTCGCGCAGGGCGTAAGCGGCCAGCCGCAATCAATGAATTCTGGAGTGTTTCCCATGGCTAAAATCGCCCCGCAACTGCCCATCGAAGTCGACAGCGAGACCGGTGTCTGGACTTCCGACGCCCTGCCGATGCTCTATGTTCCACGGCATTTCTTCGTCAACAACCATATGGGCATCGAGGAAGTGCTGGGCGCCGAGGCCTATGCCGAAATCCTCTACAAGGCCGGCTACAAGTCCGCCTGGCACTGGTGTGAAAAAGAAGCCGAATGCCATGGCCTGGAAGGCGTCGCGGTGTTCGAGCACTACATGAAGCGCCTGTCGCAACGCGGCTGGGGCCTGTTCAAGATCCAGGACATCGACCTCGACAAGGGCACCGCCAGCGTCAAGCTCGAACACTCGGCATTCGTCTACGTCTACGGCAAGGTCGGGCGCAAGGTCGACTACATGTTCACCGGCTGGTTCGCCGGCGCCATGGACCAGATCCTCGAAGCTCGCGGCAGTAAGGTTCGCACCGTGGCCGAGCAGGTCTACGGCGGCTCCGAAGAAGGCCACGACGATGGCCTGTTCACCGTCAAGCCGTTGTAAGTCGAGGAACCCGTCATGGCTTTCGAAGCAATGTTCCAGCCGATCCAGATCGGCAAACTGACCATCCGCAACCGCGTGCTCAGTACCGCCCACGCCGAGGTGTATGCCACCGACGGCGGGATGACCACCGACCGCTATGTGAAGTACTACGAAGAGAAAGCCAAGGGCGGGATCGGCCTGGCGATCTGCGGCGGTTCTTCCAGCGTCGCCATCGACAGCCCGCAAGGCTGGTGGAAATCGGTGAACCTGGCCGACGACCGGATCATTCCGCACTTCCAGAACCTGGCCGATGCCATGCACAAGCATGGCGCCAAGATCATGATCCAGATTACCCACATGGGCCGGCGTTCGCGCTGGGACGGCGAACACTGGCCGACCCTGTTGTCGCCGTCGGGCATCCGTGAGCCGGTGCACCGCGCCACCTGTAAGACCATCGAGCCGGAAGAAATCTGGCGGGTGATCGGCAACTACGCCACCGCGGCGGCGCGGGCCAAGGCCGGCGGCCTGGACGGCGTCGAACTGTCGGCGGTGCACCAGCACATGATCGACCAGTTCTGGAGCCCACGGGTCAACAAGCGTACCGACGAATGGGGCGGCAGCTTCGAGAACCGCATGCGTTTCGGCCTGGAAGTGCTCAAGGCGGTGCGCAAGGAGGTCGGCGACGACTTCTGCGTCGGCATGCGTATCTGCGGTGACGAGTTCCACCCGGACGGCCTGTCCCACGAGGACATGAAGCAGATCGCCAAGTATTACGACGACACCGGCATGCTCGACTTCATCGGTGTGGTCGGTTCGGGTTGTGACACCCACAACACCCTGGCCAACGTGATTCCGAACATGAGTTACCCGCCGGAGCCGTTCCTGCACCTGGCCGCCGGGATCAAGGAAGTGGTCAAGGCGCCGGTCCTGCACGCACAGAACATCAAGGACCCGAACCAGGCGACGCGCATTCTCGAAGGCGGCTATGTCGACATGGTCGGCATGACCCGCGCGCACATCGCCGACCCGCACCTGATCGCCAAGATCAAGATGGGCCAGGTCGACCAGATCAAGCAGTGCGTCGGCGCCAACTATTGCATCGACCGCCAGTACCAGGGCCTCGACGTCCTGTGCATCCAGAACGCCGCGACTTCCCGTGAATACATGGGCGTGCCGCATATCATCGAGAAGTCCACCGGGCCCAAGCGCAAGGTGGTGGTTGTCGGTGCCGGCCCTGCCGGTATGGAAGCGGCGCGGGTGTCTGCCGAGCGCGGCCATGACGTGACCCTGTTCGAGAAGAAGGACGCCATCGGCGGACAGATCACCACAGCCTCGAAAGCACCGCAACGGGACCAGATCGCCGGTATCACCCGCTGGTTCCAGCTGGAACTGGCACGCCTGAAAGTCGATGTGCGACTGGGTACCGCCGCCGATGCGGCGACCATCCTCGACCTGCGTCCGGATGTGGTCGTGCTGGCAGTGGGCGGTCATCCGTTCCTTGAGCAGAACGAGCACTGGGGCGCCGCCGAAGGGCTGGTGGTCAGCAGCTGGGATGTGCTCGACGGCAAGGTCGCACCGGGCAAGAACGTGCTGGTCTACGACACCATCTGCGAATTCACCGGCATGTCAGTGGCCGACTTCCTCGCCGACAAGGGCAGCCAGGTCGAGATCGTCACCGACGACATCAAGCCGGGCGTGGCGATCGGCGGTACGTCGTTCCCGACTTACTACCGCAGCATGTACCCGAAAGAAGTGATCATGACCGGCGACATGATGCTGGAAAAGGTCTACCGCGAGGGCGACAAGCTGGTGGCGGTGCTGGAGAACGAATACACCGGGGCCAAGGAAGAGCGGGTCGTGGATCAGGTGGTGGTCGAGAACGGCGTGCGCCCGGACGAGGAAATCTACTACGGGCTCAAGGACGGTTCGCGCAACAAGGGCCAGATCGATATCGACGCCCTGTTCGCGATCAAGCCGCAGCCTTCGTTGAGTCAGCCGGGTGACGGTTACCTGCTGTTCCGCATCGGCGACTGTGTGGCCCAGCGCAACACGCACGCGGCGATCTATGACGCGTTGCGTCTGTGCAAGGATTTCTAACGGACACGATGCTCACCTGTGGCGAGGGGGCTTGCCCCCGCTCGGCTGCGGAGCAGTCGCAAAGCCAGTCGGCGCGGTTTTCCTGATACATCGCGCCGGCTGATCCGGGACCGCTCCGCGGCCCAACGGGGGCAAGCCCCCTCGCCACAAGTAGGTGCATGCTCTTCACCGGCATGCATATGGACCCTTGCAAGACCCGAGGTCTTTGGGAGCTTCACCTATGTTGAACACCCTTCTTCCCATCCTGCTGTTCGCTGCTCTGGGCCTCGCTGTCCTCGGTGCGTTGCGGCGGGTCGCCATGTGGCGCCGCGGTCGAGCGTCGAAAGTCGATCTGCTCGGTGGCCTGTTCGCCATGCCCAAGCGCTACATGGTCGATCTGCACCATGTGGTGGCGCGGGACAAATACATCGCCAACACCCACGTCGCCACGGCCGGCGGCGCGGTGGCCTCGATCGTCCTGGCGATCCTGGTACACGGTTTCGGCCTGCACAACCGCATCCTCGGCTATGCCTTGCTGCTGATGTCGGCGGTGATGTTCGTTGGTGCGATCTTTGTCTACCTGCGGCGGCGCAATCCGCCGAGCCGCTTGTCGAAAGGCCCGTGGATGCGCCTGCCGAAAAGCCTGCTGGCGTTCTCGGCGTCGTTCTTCCTGGTCACCCTGCCGGTGGCCGGCATTCTTCCGCAGGATTTCGGTGGCTGGGTGCTGGCGGTGATCCTCGGCGTCGGTGTGCTGTGGGGCGTGTCGGAGCTGTTCTTCGGCATGACCTGGGGCGGGCCGATGAAGCATGCCTTCGCCGGAGCCCTGCACCTGGCCTGGCACCGTCGCGCCGAACGCTTCGGCGGTGGCCGCTCCACCGGCCTCAAGCCGTTGGACCTGAGCGACCCGCAAGCGCCGCTGGGCGTGGAAAAACCCAAGGATTTCACCTGGAACCAACTGCTGGGCTTCGACGCCTGCGTGCAGTGCGGTAAATGTGAAGCCGCTTGCCCGGCGTTCGCCGCCGGCCAGCCGTTGAACCCGAAAAAGCTCATCCAGGACATGGTGGTCGGCCTGGCCGGCGGCACTGACGCGAACTTCGCCGGCAGTCCGTATCCTGGCAAGGCCGTCGGCGAACACTCCGGCAACCCGCACCAGCCGATCGTCAACGGCCTGGTGGACGCCGAAACCTTGTGGTCGTGCACCACCTGCCGTGCCTGTGTCGAGGAATGCCCGATGATGATCGAGCACGTCGATGCCATCGTCGACATGCGCCGTCACCTGACCCTGGAAAAAGGCGCGACCCCGAACAAGGGCGCCGAAGTCCTGGAAAACCTGATCGCCACCGACAACCCAGGCGGTTTCGCCCCGGGCGGGCGGATGAACTGGGCGGCGGACCTGAACCTCAACCTGCTCAGTGACAAGAAAACCACCGATGTGCTGTTCTGGGTCGGCGACGGCGCCTTCGACATGCGCAACCAGCGCACCTTGCGCGCTTTTGTCAAAGTGCTGAAAGCGGCCAAGGTCGACTTCGCGGTGCTCGGCCTGGAAGAGCGCGACAGCGGTGACGTGGCACGACGCCTAGGCGACGAGGCAACCTTCCAACTGCTGGCCAAGCGCAATATCCAGACCCTGGCCAAGTACAGCTTCAAGCGCATCGTCACCTGCGATCCCCATAGTTTCCATGTGCTGAAAAACGAATACGGCGCCTTTGGCGGCGACTATCTGGTGCAGCACCACAGTACCTACATGGCCGAGCTGATCGGCGCCGGTGCCCTGAACCTCGGGCAGCACAAGGGCAACAGCGTGACCTACCACGACCCGTGCTACCTGGGCCGCTACAACGGCGAGTATGAAGCGCCGCGTGACGTGCTGCGGGCACTGGGGATCGAGGTCAGGGAAATGCAGCGTTCGGGTTTGCGTTCCCGTTGCTGCGGCGGCGGCGGCGGTGCACCGATCACCGATATTCCCGGCAAGCAGCGGATTCCCGATATGCGCATGGAAGATATCCGCGAAACCGGCGCCGAACTGGTGGCGGTCGGTTGCCCGCAATGCACGGCGATGCTCGAAGGCGTGGTGGAGCCGCGGCCGTTGATCAAGGACCTGGCCGAACTGGTGGCCGACGCCCTGCTTGAAGAAGCGGCGCCGAGCAAACCGGCCCCCAAGCGTGAACCCGCGGAGGTGCATTGATGAGCGACATTATCCGCCGTGATCCCCGCGCCGAATGGATCGCCCGTAACCGCCTGCATCCGCTGCATGCGGCCATGCAACCGGTGCAGCACAGCTGGATGGGCCCCAATGGGATCGTGCGCAAGAATGTCCACGGCATCGGCTTTATCGGTCCCAACGGCATCAAGCGTATCGACCGCAGCGGCGCCCAGCAGGGCGGCGCGAGCAAGCGTTCGGCCAGTGTCGAAGTGCAGTTGCCGCTGCATCAGGTGCCGCAACCGGCGTTTTATATCAGTGTGGTACCGGACATGGTCGGCGGTCGTCTGAGCAGTCACGACCGCGACCTGCTCGGACTCGCCCATCAGTTGGCCGGCAAGGACGGCGCCGTGCTGGCGGTGGTCTTCGGCGAGCACAAGGAAAGCGCCTTTGCAGCCGCGGGCGTCGATCGCTTGCTGGTGCTCGAAGGCAACGCGTTCAACGGATATTCACCGGAACAACGGGTCCAGGGCCTGCGGGCTGTGGATAACCAGTTCAACCCCCGGCACTGGTTGCTGCCGGACAGCCGCAGCGGCGGTGGCGAGTTGGGTCGGCGGTTTGCCGCCAGCCTGGGCGAGCGCCCGGCCACGCGGGTCTGGCAGGTCAAGGGCGAGGCGTGTATCGGTCGAGCCGGTGCCGGCCTGCAGGACCTGGCGCGGCCGTTGGCACGCCTGATCCTGGCTGCCGCCGAATGCGCCGAGCCGGTCAGCGAAACCCGTCACGAAGCCTTGCCGGTGGAGTTATCCACAAGCATCGCCCGCAGCCTGCCGCGTATCGAGGATCTCGGTGCGGTGGCGGTGGATCCGGCGGCGATTCCGATGGCCGAAGCTGAATTCATTTTCTCCGGCGGCAACGGGGTCAAGGACTGGGCGCTGTTCCACGAAACGGCCGCTGCCCTCGGGGCGACCGAAGGCGCTTCGCGGGTGGCGGTGGACGACGGCTTCATGGCTCGCGACCGCCAGGTCGGCGCCAGCGGTACCTGGGTCACGGCGCGGGTCTATGTGGCCGTGGGGATTTCCGGGGCGATCCAGCACCTGCAAGGCATCGGTGCCTGCGACAAGGTGGTGGCGATCAACCTCGATCCGGGCTGCGACATGATCAAGCGTGCCGACCTGTCGGTGATCGGCGAGAGCAGCGAGATCTTCCGTGCCCTGATCGCGGCGGTGACGGCATATCGCAACGGCGCCAAGCGCGATGCGGCTTAAGGTAGGGATGACTTCATGAGTACGAATGTAATCAGCCTGGTGTCCATCGGCGCCCACCCGACCTCCGGCCGCGCCCGGCGCGCCGAGCAGGATGCCCGTGCGGTGGAACTGGGCCTGCAATTGGCCGGGGATAACTTGCAGGTGGTGCATGCCGGCGATGTCGCCGAGCCGGCGCTGCGGGCATACCTGGGCATGGGCCTGGACGAGTTGCGCGTGCTGGAACAACCGGCCGGTGCCGATGTGCTGCCGGCGCTGACCGATTATCTGCGCGATGCCGGAGCACAGCTTGTGCTCACGGGTAGCCAGGCGGAAACCGGCGAAGGTTCGGGCATGCTGCCGTTCCTGTTGGCGGAAAACCTCGGTTGGCCGCTGGTGGTGGGGCTGGCCGAAGTCGAGTCGATTGCCGGTGGCGTGGCCCATGTGCTGCAGGCCTTGCCGCGCGGTCAGCGGCGGCGCCTGAAAGTCCGCCTGCCGTTTCTCGCCACGGTGGATAACGCCGCGCCCAAGCCACGCCAGAGTGCCTATGGTCCGGCACAGCGCGGGGTGTTGCAGGCCGAGGAAGTCGAGGTGCTGGAGGATGAGTTGTTCGCCGGCGCGCAGCTGCAACCGGCCAAGCCACGGCCCAAGCGCCTGAAAGTGATCAAGGCCAAGAGCGGTGCCGACCGCATGAAAGCCGCCACGGCCAAGGCCAGCGGTGGTGGCGGTCAGGTGCTCAAGGGCGTCAGTGCCGAGGCGGGCGCCGAGGCGATCCTCAAGTTGTTGATCGAGGAAGGGGTGGTGCGCTGATACCACGTCTCCGGTATTGCTGAAGTCCGATCGTTCCCACGCTCCGCGTGGTAACGCGTCTCTGGACGCTCTGCGTCCGCTTCTTGTGACGCAGAGCGTCACCGGCTGCATGCCCACGCTGGAGCGTGGGAACGATCATGAAACGATCATGAAGGCGAACACCCTCCCTGTAGGCGCTGGCTTGCCAGCGATGAGGCCCTTGAGCCTTGAGGTACCCTTGCGCACGCCATCGCCGACAAGCCGGCTCCTACACATTGACGATGACGGTTGATGTTTAACATCAAGTCATTCACTTTCAATCAATTAAAAATAGCCTTTTAGTTTTTACCCCGCCGATCAACAACTCAAGCCGACACTTCAACAAGGCTGGGTAAGTGATGTAGTCCCATCCGTATATAAGGTAGGAAACTTCCCGGACCGTTCTGTTTAGTGGATTGTTGTCTTGTAATAACTCTATTGTCTTTGTGAGCGAGTGCATGTCATGCATGTCTCGTAGTCAAGGGAGTTATTGGCTGTCGCCGGCAGCCTGGGGAGTTCCTTTAATGTCCGTAGAACAGTTATCCACCTATTCTGGCGGCGCTGTAGTGCTGGCCGCGGAAAATCTAAACATATACACAGTGTTGTTCAACATCCTCGCTTTCGGTCCCCTTTCAGAGTGGAGGCCGCGCCCATGAATTCGCTCGCCTCGAAACAATCCATGGGGGCCGGATCCATGTCCAGCCCGCCGCCCACCTTCTTCGACCACAGCCGCCATAAACTCTGGGTCAGAAATCTCGACATCACGCTTGACGTCCTGGCCTTCACGGGCAACGAGGGCTTGAGCCAGCGATTCAACTACCGTGTGGAATTCACTGCCCCCGACCTGGACATCCCCGCCGAAAAACTGCTCGGCCAGGACGCCGGCTTCAGCCTGTACACCGCGCCGCACAAGCGGCGCAAGCAGCTGTCGGGTTTTCCCACGCCCGAGGTCAAGCCGCTACGGACCTTGTACGGGGTGATCACCGATTTCAATCGTCTGTCCGCTTCCAGGGACGAAGCCCGCTACGAAATCGTCCTGCAACCGCGCCTGGCCCTGCTGGATCGGGGCAAGCAATGGCGCATTTATCAACACCAGTCGGTGCCGGAGATCGTCGAGAAGATTCTGCGCGGTCGCCACGCGTTCGAAGGCTATGAATTCCATTTCAGACTCATCAGGGAGTATCCCCGTCGCGAGCAGGTCATGCAATACGACGAAAGCGACCTGGCCTTTATCGAGCGCCTGCTGGCCGACGTCGGTATCTGGTATTGCTTCAGCCACGACGACCGTGTGCGAATCGCTGTCGTGGAGTTCCACGACGATCAGCGCGGCTATCAGTACGACATCGAGTTGCCGTATCTCCCGCCCTCGGGCCTGAGCAGCAGCGACGAGGACGCGGTATGGCAGTTGCAAAGCCGCCACCGGGTGGTCGAACAGACCGTCAACTTGCGCGCCTACGACTATCGGGACGCCAAGGCCTGGCTCGACGGCGAAGTGGACCAGACCGATGGCGGGGGCGGGGGCGCCACGACCACCTACGGCGAGGCCTACCACTACGGCGAGCCCTACAGCGTGCTCGGTAACCCGCTACTCGAGGACGAAGACCTGCAAAGCGAGAGTGGTTACTTCTACGCGCGCCTGCGCCACGAGCGTTACCTCAACGCGCAGACCCAACTGAGCGGCGCCAGCAGCAGCGCCACCCTGGCCCCCGGCCAGATGCTCGACATCACCGGCGGCGCGCCGCAAGCCTTTGCCCGCGGCGCGGTCATCACCCAACTGAGCCTCCACGCCGCCCGTGACCGCAGCCTCGAAGTCACCTTCCAGGCCATCCCCTACACACAAAGGATGTGCTTCCGGCCGCCGTTGCCGCCCAAGCGACAGATCGCCGGGACCCTGCCGGCGCGCATCAGCAACCCGAAAGAAGACGATCCCTACGCCGAGATCGATTTCGAGGGACGCTACCGGGTACGTTTCCTGTTCGACCGCGACCCGTGGCCGACCGGCCATGAAAGCGCCTGGTTACGCCTGGCACGGCCCTATGCCGGCGACACCCACGGTCTGCACCTGCCGCTGATCGCCGGCACCGAAGTGGCGGTGGCCTTCGAACAGGGCGACCCGGACCGCCCCTATATAGCCTATGCACTCCACGACAGCCTGCACCCTGACCACGTGACCCTGGCCCGGCGCGACGACAGCCGCAACGTGCTGCGCACCCCGGCCAACAACAAGCTGCGCATGGAGGACAAGCGCGGCCAGGAGCACGTCAAGCTCAGCACCGAGTACGCCGGCAAGAGCCAGCTCAACCTGGGGCATCTGGTGGATGCCGGGAAGCAAAAGCGTGGCGATGGTTTTGAACTGCGCAGCGATGGCTGGGGCGCGATTCGCGCCGGCAAGGGGCTGTTGATCAGCGCCGACGAACAAACCCGAGCCAAGGGCCAGCAACTCGACATGGAACCGGCCACCGCCCTGCTCCAGGGCGCCAGGCAGCAAATGACCGACTGGCGGGAGATCGCCCAGGCCCACCACAGCCGCCAGCCCGACCTCGACGGCCTGGGGCGATTGCAGGCCGACGCGAAGGACCTGAGTGCCCCGGCCATGCTGCTCAGCGCCCCCAACGGCATCGGCACGCTGACCCCGGCCAGCCTGTTGCTCAACAGCGGCGAGGCGCTCTACCTGCAAAGCCAGGCCGAGATCAATCTGGCCGCCGCCGGGCGTCTGTCCGCCCATGCCGGGCAGGGCATTTCCCTGCTGGCCCGGCAGGAGGGCATGCGCCTGGTGTCCGGCCAGGGCCCGTTGGAAATCGAATCCCACGCCGACGTGCTGAAGCTGATCGCCCAGCAGGACATCGACGTGCAATCGGTGCAGGGGCATCTGCAACTGACCGCCCGGAACGGCATCACCCTGGGGTGTGGTGGCGGTTATATCCGCATCACCCCGAGTGGGGAGATCCAGATCCATGGTCCGGGACTGATCAGCATCAAGGGGCGGCACCTGGTCAACGATCCGACCGAAGAGGTGTTTGCGCTTCCTGAGTTGCCGGGTTCGGTGTGCAAGGACTGCCTGAAAAAGGCGCGAGCCGCCGCTCAGGGCTTCGTACGCAAGGAGATAGCCGTATGACCACCCCCCATATCGACACCTGGCTCGGCCTGCTGGACGCGGCCTGCGCGCAAGGCTCCAGCACCTGCCTGGACATCATCATCGATCAGTCGGGCGGCGATGAACCGTGGTTGTCCAGTGTACTCAGCGTCGAGCCACCCTTGCCCTGGTATTCGCTGTTCACCGGGATGCCGGAAGAAGCCGCCGAAGAGCTGGCGCCCTTGTTGGTACGTGTCGATCTGGCGCAACCGCTGCAACGGCACTGGTTGGCCGGTCTGATGCACGAACTCGATGGTTGCTCGCAATTACTGGCATTGGCCTCGATGTGGCCGTTCCAGGCCCTGGCCGAGTACCTCGATCGATGCCTGGAGGCGAGCAACGGCGGCTGTCCGGGACTGCTGCGTTACTACGACCCGCGCCTGTTTCCGCTGCTGTTCAGTCATGTCCTGGAGCCTGGGCAGCAACAGGCGTTGTTGCGTCCGGTGCTGTTCTGGAGCTGGCTCGATCGCGATGGCGCGCCCCAGCGCCTGCTGGGGGCCGCCGATACGCCCGACAGCCTTGAGACCTTCAAGCCCTTCGACCTCAGCGACAGCCAGTTGGAGACCCTCGGTTGTGCCAGCGACGCCACCCTGGCCCTTGAGAACCTGCGCACGGCACTGCCTGCCGAATGGAGCGCCGAACGGCGTTTTCAGGCCTGTTACGCCGCCATGCTCGATGCCACCGAGGCCGGGGTGTTGGTGGACACCGAACGCGAAGCCTTCACCCTCGACAGGGTACGTAAGGCCTGAGTGGGTCGCCCCACAAGGAGAGGAAATGAATCCAATGTCCACACTATCAATGCCCCATTTTCTGGCTGTCACGCTCTGCGGCCTGGCCGCGAGCGTGCTCGGGCAAAACGCCCAGGCCAGCACCCTTGAAGCCATCAACCACACCCACTGGGCGATCAACCATTTCAGTGTCGATGGCCGTTCGGGGATCGACATTATCGGTCCCTATCAGGGGGGCGGAGGAGGTTGCTGTTATGTCGCCCCGGCGCGCTGGCAGCCGGGGATGACGGTGCGGGTTGATTGGGAAACAGGAGCGGGCAGCTCGAAAGGCTTTCCTGGTTTTGCTGATCGCCCCAAATACCATGCATGGATTAAACGAATCGATGCGCAAAAACGCCAGCACAGCAAGGTAGTCCTGGTACCGGACTACACCGGCCAGAAAGTCTGCGGCCTCACCGTGCATTTCCTGCCTTGCGATGAACTGCAGGTCAGCACCTCCTGCTACGCCTACGGTAGCCCCGAATACCCGATCAAGACTCCCTTGCACTTACCGGAGCCGCAATCATGTCCGCAGTAAAGCATGCCCCTCTTTGGTACCCACCACAGTTTCCGGTTCAGGGTCGCCTGCCCTCTCGGCCCGCACAGGTCCAGCAGAATATCCAACGCCAGTGCCAACTGGAGCGCGATTACCACAATGCCCTGGCTGTGGCCGCCGGGCGTCGGGGAATGCCGCCGTGCTGCAAAACCCTGCATATCAGCCTCTGCTTCGACGGCACCGGCAATAACCTCAACCATGACTTCTATCTGTCCGATCCCCGGCACCCGACCAATATCGCGCGCATGTTCCGCGCCAGCATCGGCGACGGGTACGCCGGCGGCACCGCCCATAGCGAAAAAGCCCAATGGTTGACCGATGCTCCAGGCACCGGCAACGGCCAGTACTTCAAGTACTACATGCCGGGCGTGGGTACGCCTTTTCCGGAAGTAGGTGATCTGAACTACAGCACCTTCGGTCTGGCCTTGGCCAGTTACGGCGAAGAGCGTATCAACTGGGGCCTGCTGATGATCATCGATGCGCTGCGGCGCACGCTCGGGCTACCCCGCCAGGACAACGCCACCCTGTTCGCCGCGGTCAAGGCCATGGGCAGCTCGCACGGGCTGGAGTCGGTGACCGGCCAGGGTAGCCGCCGTCGTGAGTTCTACACGCAGCTCGCGTCCCTGCTCAAACCCCTGGGCATCGCCTTGAGCCAACCGAATCCCGGCCACCCCAAGTTGCTGGGCATCAAGCTCTATGTCTACGGATTTTCCCGTGGCGCGGCGGCGGCGCGGGCCTTTGTCAGTTGGCTGAACCAGTTGCTGTCCCGCTCCGAAGCAACGCCCAGCCTGAAACTGCTCGATATGACGCTGCCTATCAGCGTCGAATACCTCGGGCTGCTGGATACCGTGGCCTCGGTGGGGGTCGCCGATATCATTCCGGGGGCGCAGGGACATATGGGCTGGGCCGACGGTTCCCAGGAGCTGCCCAGCGGCAGCTTGGTCAAGCGCTGCCTGCATATCGTGGCTGGCCATGAGCAGCGCCTGTGCTTCCCGTCGGACTCCATTCGCCGTGAGAGCGGTGAATACCCGGCCAATAGCGTGGAAGTGCTGCACCCCGGTGTGCACTCGGATCAGGGGGGTGGGTATCCGCCTGGGGATCAGGGGAAGGCGTGTAGTAAGGACAATATCGAAGGTGACGGCCTGTTGCTGTCGCAGATAGCCCTGCACGATCTGTATGCCGATGCCTTTGCCCATGGTGCGCCCTTGAAAGTACCAGAAGACGCTCTGCCTGTGACTTTAAGTCATGAGCGTTGGCGAGTAATGACGCCTGATTTAGCACAAGAATTCGAAGCAGCGCCAGAGCTGGTCAACCGCTTCAACGCCTGGCGCCAAGTCACTCTGGGCCTGATCCCCGGAACACAACCACTGCCCACCGAGCGGGCCGAACACTACCAACCGTTACTGGCCCAGGAAACCTTGGAACAGGCGTTGCGCGACCAGATGGGTTGGATCACCGCCTGGCGCATTGACCGTTATGCCTTTGCCAGCCTGAAGCAGACGCCGTTCTACCTTCAGGCGAGCGATATCGAAGCCGACAAGGAGGCACGCCAGAACGCCGAAGACCTGCGCAACAAGAAACAGGCCGGAGTCGAAAAGGACCGTAAGCAGCAATTGGCCCTGGAACGCCTGGGCCGTGAACCGAAACGGCCGATGAAGCCTGGGATCAAGGACTTCGACCCGGAGATGGCGCAAACCCAGTTGCGCGAAGCGGCCGAGGAATTCGCCCAGGACTATCGCGGCGGTCTATCGCTTTCCGTGGCGATCTCTAGGGCCCGGCTGCTGGTTCCTGGTGTGCAGGCGATTGCCGAAGCGCGGGTCGAGCGCGAGCAGATGAAGGCGGCGGGGAATGCCAGGGTCCGCCAGTTATTCCCGCGACCGAAGAATGAATACGATTCCGTGGATGAAAGCCGGCGCGGCAATGTCGATGAAAGCCGCAACGTCACCCAGCCCGAGGGCTTGTTGCGGGCGCTGTTCGACGATCAGGTCCACGACTCCCGTGCCTGGTTTCTCTATGCCGCCCTGGGGACGCGCGAGCCTTTTGGCGGCTATCTACGTGAACGCATGGTGTTCTTCGGTGATGCCGGCAGACGGGACCTGGCGCTGTATGACGAAAACGACAAGCCGCTGCTGGCGGATGCCACCGGCCTACCTGCCCCTGTGGCAGTGCCCGTGGTCATGGATGCCGAACGCCGGGCCCAGGCGCTACAGGCCATCGATGCGCTGTGGCAGGATTTTTACGCCAAAAGCGGCGAGGTGAGCGATGCGCAGGTCTGAAGTCATCCCGCGTCCTCTTGCGCAAGAAGCTTTTCCTCTGTTCACAATCGCTGCGTGGCGCACAGGACTCGGTGTCCTGTGCGGCCTGGCCGCGAGCGTGCTCGCGCAAAACACCCAGGCCAGCACCCTTGAAGCCATCAACCACACCCACTGGGCGATCAACCATTTCAGCGTCGATGGCCGTTCGGGGATCGACATTATCGGTCCCTATCAGGGGGGCGGAGGAGGTTGTTGTTATGTCGCCCCGGCGCGCTGGCAGCCGGGGATGACGGTGCGGATTGATTGGGAAACAGGAGCGGGCAGCTCGAAAGGTTTTCCCGGATTTGGTGATTGGCCTAAGTATTTGGCTTGGAAGGAAAAGGTGAATTCACAAAAGCGCCAACACAGCAAGTTAGTGCCGGTACCGGACTACACCGGTCAGAAAGTCTGTGGCCTCACCGTGCATTTCCTGCCTTGCGATGAACTCCAGGTCAGCACCTCCTGCTACGCCTACGGCAGCCCCGAATATCCGATCAAGACCCCGCTGCACTTGCCGGAGCCGCAATCATGTCCGCAGTGAAGCGTGTTGAAGGGTGGGAGGTGAAGCGATGAAACCGGTGATTCGACAAGGCGACACGCTACGCGAGTTTGGTGGCGAGGTACTGGAAGGGCATTTCTCTTACTACGGCCAGCCCATTGCCTGCCAGGGCGATGCCGTGCGCTGCAATCTGCATGGCCTGACCCGCATTGCCGAGGGCAGCGACCTGTTCGAGGTCAACGATCGCCCGGTGGCGCTGCACGGCCACCGCTGCGAGTGCGGCTGTACCCTGGTCAGTTCCGTGGCTGATTCGTGGGTGGCCTCATGACCCCGGCGCCGACGTTCGCGGCCTATCCGCTGGTGGCGCCTCCCGTGTATTCGCGCTGGCTGGCCGGCGGCGCGGCGCTGCTGGCTTTGGTGGGCAGCGCCAGCGCGCTGTTGCGGCCCTTTATCGAGGTGCGTCTGGCGGCGATTGGCATGGTCGCCGTATTGCTGTTCTGGGTATTGGCCCTGCTGCTGCGGGTGTTGTACTACCGTTTCAATCGCCATAACGCGCACTGCTATGGCGAGACGGCGCGACGGATACAGCAACGCTGGTGGCAGCGCCATCGGCAGCAAGCCGCGCTGGTCGAGGCGGTGCTGCTGGGAGGCGCGTGCCGCACGTCGGAGCAGATGCAAGGTCTGTTCAAGCCAGGCCATGTGCCGCCCGTGCCGCGCAAGACTACCGGGGGCGTCGCGATTCGTCTGCCCGAGGTCTCCGGTCGCGACAGCGCCAAGCGCGAGCACCAGTTGGCGACGCTGCTGGCCCTGCACTGGCAGGCGCAACGAGAGGTACCCATCGTCTTGCAGCCCTTGCGTTGTTACTGGCAGGGCACACCTGCTGCCTGGCGGGCCTTTGTCGAACAGATGACGAAATCCTGTCCGCAGGTGCTATTGCCCGAAGACCCCGAGCCCTGGCAAGGCCTTGCCAGCCTGGACGCGATTATCGACCGGTTGCAGGGCGCACCCGCTGACGCACGGATTCTCTGTGCCGGTTGCCAGTCCTCGCCGACGCAGCCGGACAGTCGCCTGCCCGCGGGCGAAGCCGCGTTGCTCTGGCTGCTCGGCCCGCAAGGTGGCGTGCGCTTTTGCCGTGGCGAGTGGTTTGCCGCTGATACCGACAGTCTTGCTTCGGTGGCCGGGCGGGCACAGCGACAGAGCGAACTGGAGGCGCCGGTGCACACCTGCGTGGGCTTTTCCCAGCCGGATATTTCCGACCTGTCCGCCATCGGCTGGAATACCCGACAACATCTGCAAGACGCCAACTTCGGCGCGCTGGCCGGCCTGGAGGCGATGGTCGTGCTGACTCTGGCCGCCTCGTATGTCGAGGCCCATGGCGTGCCTTGCGCCTGGCTGGCGAACGACCCTGATCACACCCTGGCCCTGGGAGTTGTGGAACCCGATGAATCAACTACACGTCGCTGATACTGATACTACAAACGTGCCATTCGCCTGGCATACGCTTTTGTTACTGGCGCTGATTGTGGCCGTGCTGGTCGTGATCGGAACCGGAGCCTGGTGGCTGTGGGCCGGCCCCTGGCCTGCCAGCCGCCTCCAGTTGCAGGACATCCTGTTCAAGGCATTGCTGGGCTGGGCACTGCTGTTTGCCCTGGCGGCGTTGAGCTGGCGGATCGTGCTGCACGGGCTGCGCAAATTGGTGATTGGTCCGGAGCCGCTGCCGACTTTGCCTCCGGCCCAGTCAGACGCGCAGAAAGAACGATCAAGATTGCTCGAACACCTGCGCGACCGCCACGGTCCTTTCTGGCGCCGCAAGGTCCGCGTACTGCTGGTGGTCGGCGAACACGAGCAGATTGAAGCCCTCGCTCCAGGCCTGAGCAAAGACCGTTGGCAGCAAGGCC
>NZ_JACAPR010000051.1 GCF_013385635.1 Pseudomonas gingeri | reverse complement strand
GCCGGCTTGCCGGCGATTGCGATGCAAGCTTCACCGCCGCCATCGCTGGCAAGCCAGCTCCTACAGGGTTCGTAGTGCCTTCAAGCGCAGCGTCTCCTTCACTGAAGGGTGTTGGTTACTCCCCCCTCTGGGCAAAATTCGGTAGCGCCTCCACCGGCTGGTTGAACTGGTACGGAATCGATACCAACCCCAGCCCGGTGTTGCGCTGCACCACGAAGTGCAGGTGCGGGCCGGTGCTGTTGCCGGTATTGCCCGACAGCCCCAACGGGCTGCCCACCACCACGCGCTGGCCCTCGCGCACGCTGACCGAACCTTGCTTGAGGTGCAGGTAGACACCCATGGTGCCGTCGTCGTGCAGCACCCGGACAAAGTTGCCGGAAGGGTCCGTGCCGCGCCCGGACTGGGCACTCTCGGTCTTGACCACCACCCCGCCGCGCGCCGCAATGATCGGCGTGCCCACCGGCATGGCGATATCCATCGCGTAGCGGCTCTTGGCGCCGAAGTGGCTGTAGGGACCGTTCGGGCCCTGGGTCAGGCGAAACGGCCCGCCACGCCACGGCAACGGGTAACGATAGCCCTCGGCCTGCCCCGAAGGATCACCGAGGGAATAACGGAACTTGGGGGTATACAGGAAAGGCTGCCCCGGCCGGGTCGCGGTGAGCAGCGCCAGACGCTGGCTGCTGCGCGCCGGCAACACCTTGCGGATCGGCTGCAGCGGCGCCCCGCTGACGTTCTTCAGCGCGCCGAAGCCCAGCTCGATCTCCACCGGCGCATACAGGTCGTTGCGCACGTAGACGCTGTCGACACCCTTCTGCTTGCGAATATCCAGGTGTACCTGGCGCTCCAGGTGCTCGACCATCCGATCGCGGAACACGAATACCTGCGCGCCGGGCGCCGGCCGATCGCTGTACGAGACCACGCCATTGGCGTCCACGTACTTGTAGATCGTCATGGCCGCAGCCGAGGTGACGACCATCAACAGGCCGCAGGAAAACAGCAAGCGCAGCAGCATATGCGGGAGTCGCCGAACCGAACATGAGCGCCAGCCTAGCAGGTGCGGATGGAGCTTGTGTTAATCACGTCGACATCAGCGACTGTCGGAAAGACGCCACCAGGGGTGACAGACAACACGGTGCATCAGGCGCACCGCGTTATCAGGCCGGCCTCAGGCCCCGGGAACGAAGTGTTTCTGGGCGGTGCCGCGGGCGATCAGGCGGGAGATGTAGTCGAGCTTCTGAGCATCCTGGTCGATAAACCGGAAGGTCAGTTGCAGCCAGTCGCTGTCCGGCTTCGGCTCGTGGGCGACGACCGCGTGCAGGTAGCCGTTGAGGCGGGCGATCTCGGCGTTGTCGCCCTGCTCCAGGTCGAGCACGGCGCTTTCGAGGACCTGTGGCAGGACCTCGCCACGGCGCACCACCAGCAAGGCTTCCTTGATGCTCAACGCCTTGATCACGCACTGCTGGGTGCCGCTGGACAGGCGCAACTGGCCCTGGCCGCGACCACCGGTGGCCGCACTGGCTGCAGGCGTCGCCACGGGGCGTACCGGCGGGCTGTTGAGCAAACCCTTGCTCGGGGCCGCGGCAGGCGCCGTAGCGGCCGCAGGCAGCACGACAGCGGCCTTGCCGCCGGTCAGCGCACTGAGGGAGTCGTTGGCGAAGGCCGAGCTCGCCTTGGTCGGGGCGGTCATCACGGCGTCGAGCTTGCCGACCTTGTGCAGCGCCTGCTTGACCTTGGTCAGCAGTTGCTCATTGGTAAAGGGCTTGCTGACGTAGCCGGACACACCGGCCTGGATCGCCTGCACCACGTTCTCTTTATCGCCACGGCTGGTGACCATCACGAACGGCATGGTCTTGAGGTTGTCCTGGGCACGGCACCAGGTCAGCAGCTCCAGGCCGGACATTTCGGGCATTTCCCAATCGCACAGCACCAGATCGAACGCTTCGCGCGCCAGCATCGCCTGGGCCTTGCGACCGTTGACGGCGTCTTCGATCCGGATGCCCGGGAAGTAATTGCGCAGGCACTTTTTCACCAGATCGCGGATGAACGATGCGTCATCCACCACCAACACACTGACTTTACTCATTGACCATTCCTCTAAAAATCCCGGCCAGCATACTGGCTAATGGCTATTTGCCCAAAACTGATGAGTCACGCCGGGACTTTATCGTTCGCGGGTGCGCGTAGAATTCGTACGCCACAAACAAAAACGCCCGACCTTAGGCCGGGCGTTTCTCTCGGGCAATCTTACTTATCGTCAGCTTCGCCGGGAACATTAGCGGTTTCGGACAAGGTACCCTCAACTTCCTGGCGCATACGCTTGAGGCCCATGTGCCGCACATCGGTGCCGCGGACCAGGTAGATCACCAGTTCGGAAATATTGCGCGCGTGGTCGCCGATCCGCTCCAGCGAGCGCAGCACCCAGATAATGCTCAGGACCCGCGAGATAGAGCGCGGGTCTTCCATCATGTAGGTGGCCAGCTCACGCAGGGCGGTCTTGTATTCACGGTCGATGATCTTGTCGTACTGCGCCACCGACAACGCCAGCTCGGCGTCGAAGCGGGCAAAGGCGTCCAGGGCGTCACGCACCATGTTGCGTACCTGGTCGCCGATATGTCGGACCTCGACATAACCACGCGGCGCTTCACCTTCCTCGCACAGCTGGATGGCGCGACGGGCGATCTTGGTCGCTTCGTCGCCGATGCGCTCGAGATCGATCACCGACTTGGAGATGCTGATGATCAGCCGCAGGTCAGACGCCGCCGGCTGGCGACGGGCGAGGATGCGCAGGCATTCCTCGTCGATATTGCGTTCCATCTGGTTGATCTGGTCATCGATCTCGCGCACTTGCTGGGCCAGGCCCGAATCGGCCTCGATCAGCGCGGTGACCGCGTCGTTGACCTGCTTTTCCACCAGCCCGCCCATGGCCAGCAGGTGGCTGCGTACTTCTTCCAGCTCCGCATTGAACTGCGCGGAGATATGGTGGGTAAGACCGTCTTTATCAATCATCGGGATTCGCTCCGCGAAACAGGCAGGTTTCAGGCTGCACGTTTCAAGCAGTTATGGGTTGATCTGAACTCGCTCGGCTTCCATTGCGCCGCTTCTAGGCTCGCGGCTTGCCACTGCTCCTAGCCATAACGACCGGTGATGTAGTCTTCGGTCTGCTTCTTCGCCGGATTGGTGAACAGGGTATCGGTGTCGCCAAACTCCACCAGCTTGCCCATGTACATGAACGCGGTGTAGTCGGAAACCCGAGCCGCCTGCTGCATGTTGTGGGTCACGATGACGATGGTGAACTTTGATTTCAATTCGTAGATCAGCTCTTCGACCTTGAGGGTCGAGATCGGATCGAGGGCCGAGCACGGCTCGTCGAGCAGCAGGACTTCCGGCTCCACGGCGATGGTACGGGCGATGACCAGGCGCTGCTGCTGGCCGCCGGACAGGCCGAGTGCCGAATCGTGCAGGCGGTCCTTCACTTCATCCCACAGGGCCGCGCCCTTGAGGGCCCATTCCACGGCCTCATCGAGGATACGCTTCTTGTTGATACCCTGGATGCGCAAGCCATAGACCACGTTTTCATAGATGGTCTTGGGGAACGGGTTCGGCTTCTGGAACACCATGCCGACCTTGCGGCGCAGCTCGGCCACGTCCTCGCCCTTGCGGTAGATGTTGTTGCCGTAGAGGTTGATCTCGCCCTGTACGCGGCAACCGTCGACCAGATCGTTCATCCGGTTGAAGGTGCGCAGCAGGGTCGACTTGCCGCAGCCGGACGGGCCGATAAAGGCGGTCACGCGCTGCTTGGGGATGTTCATGCTGACGTCGAACAACGCCTGCTTCTCACCGTAGAACAGGCTCAGGCCCGGGACTTCGATGGCCACGGTTTCGCTTGCCAGGTCCAGGCTCTGCTTGCTGCGACCCAGGGCGGACATGTTGATGCCGTGGGTATGGGTTTCATGCTGCATGGGTAAACTCCCTGCGCTGACATATTCATTGTGGGAGCCGGCTTGCCGGCGATGGGGCCAGTAAGCCTTGTAGCGCCTGATCGGCCGCTATCGCCGGCAAGCCGGCTCCTACGGTGGATGGGGTAGATGTTCTTAACTATCCAGCGCCTTGTACTTCTCGCGCAGGTGGTTGCGGATCCACACGGCCGACAGGTTCAGCGTGGCGATCACCAGCACCAGCAGCAACGCCGTGGCATACACCAGCGGACGCGCCGCCTCGACGTTCGGGCTCTGGAAGCCGACGTCGTAGATGTGGAAGCCCAGGTGCATGATCTTCTGGTCCAGGTGCAGGTACGGGTAGTTGCCGTCCACCGGCAGCGACGGCGCCAGTTTCACCACACCCACCAGCATCAGCGGCGCCACCTCGCCGGCGGCACGGGCCACGGCGAGGATCATGCCGGTCATCATCGCCGGGCTGGCCATCGGCAGCACGATCTTCCACAACGTCTCGGCCTTGGTCGCGCCCAGGGCCAGCGAACCTTCACGCACGGTGCGGGGAATCCGCGCCAGGCCTTCCTCGGTCGCCACGATCACCACCGGCACCGCCAGCAGCGCCAGGGTCAGTGAGGCCCAGAGCAGGCCTGGGGTGCCGAAGGTCGGCGCCGGCAGGGCTTCGGGGAAGAACAACCGGTCGAGCGAACCGCCCAGCACATAGACGAAGAAACCCAGGCCGAACACGCCGTAGACGATAGCCGGCACACCGGCCAGGTTGTTCACGGCGATACGGATGATCCGGGTCAGCAGGTTCTGCTTGGCGTATTCGCGCAGGTAGACCGCCGCCAGTACGCCGAACGGCGTCACGATCATCGCCATGATGAGGGTCATCATCACGGTACCGAAGATCGCCGGGAAGATCCCGCCTTCGGTGTTGGCTTCACGCGGGTCGTCGCTGAGGAATTCCCAGACCTTGCCGAAGTAGAAACCGACCTTGGTCAGGCTGCCCATGGCATTCGGCTGGTAGGCATGCACCACCTTGCCGATGCCGATTTCCAGTTCCTTGCCGTTGCCATCGCGGGCCGTCAGGCTGTCGCGGTTGAACTGCGTGTGCAGATCGCTCAGGCGGGCCTCGATGGCCTGGTAACGGGCATTCAGCTCGGCCTTCTCGGCGTCCATGTCGGCCTGGGCGGTAGCGTCGAGCTTGCCTTCGAGCTCAAGCTTGCGGCCATGCAGGCGAATCCGCTCGAGACCGGCGTTGATCGCGCCGATATCGGTTTTTTCCAGGCTCTTGAGCTGCCTGGCCAGATCGTTGACACGGTCGATACGCGCCTGCAGTTCAGGCCAGGCGGCCTGCCCTTCGGCGATGACCTTGCCGTCTTCCTTGACGTTGACCAGGGTGCCGTAGAAGTTGCCCCACTCACGACGCTCGACGGTCATCAGTTGCGCCGGCGTGCTCTGCTCGGTCAGCCACTCGCCGACGACCCAGGTGAAGTCGTTGCCGTTCAGGTCGCGGTTACCGACCTTGATCAGTTCCCGGGTCATGAACTCGGGGCCCTGATCCGGCACCGGCAAGCCGGCCGACTTGAGGCGTGCACGCGGCACTTCTTCCTTCTGCACCACTTCGCCGACCACGATCTGGTTGGCCTGGCCCGGGATGTTGTACTGGGCGTGGACGATATCCGCCGGCCAGAAATGACCCAGGCCGCGAACCGCAATCACCGCCAGCAGGCCGATGGTCATGATGACCGCGATGGACACCGCACCACCGCTGATCCAGACGCCAGGGGCGCCGCTCTTGAACCAGCTGTTCAGGGAGTTCTGTTTCACAGACTTCTACCTTTATTAAAGCGACGAGTATTTCTTGCGCAGACGCTGACGAATCAGTTCCGCGAGGGTGTTCATGATGAACGTGAACAGCAGCAGCACCAGTGCCGAGAGGAACAGCACGCGGTAATGACTACCGCCCACTTCCGACTCCGGCATCTCCACCGCCACGTTGGCCGCCAGGGTGCGCAGGCCTTCGAACAGGTTCATCTCCATCACCGGGGTGTTGCCGGTGGCCATCAGCACGATCATGGTTTCGCCGACGGCACGGCCCATGCCGATCATCAACGCCGAGAAGATGCCCGGGCTGGCGGTGAGGATCACCACCCGCGTCATGGTCTGCCAGGGCGTGGCGCCCAGGGCCAGGGACCCCAGGGTCAGGCCGCGCGGCACGCTGAACACGGCGTCTTCGGCGATCGAGTAGATGTTCGGGATCACCGCGAAGCCCATGGCCAGGCCAACCACCAGGGCGTTGCGCTGGTCGTAGGTGATGCCCAGGTCATGGGAGATCCACATGCGCATGTCACCGCCGAAGAACCAGTTCTCCAGGTGCGGGCTCATGAACAGCGAGAACCAGCCGACGAACAGGATCACCGGGATCAGGATCGCGCTTTCCCAGCCATCCGGCACCCGCAGGCGCAGCGACTCGGGCAGGCGGCTCCAGGCGAAACCGGCGACCAGGATGCCGATCGGCAGCAACATCAGCAGGCTGAAGATCCCCGGCAGATGCCCTTCGACATACGGTGCCAGGAACAGGCCGGCGAAGAAGCCGAGGATCACCGTCGGCATCGCTTCCATCAGTTCGATCACCGGCTTGACCTTGCGGCGCATGCCCGGAGCCATGAAGTAGGCGGTGTAGATCGCGGCGGCGACGGCCAGCGGTGCAGCCAGCAGCATGGCGTAGAACGCGGCCTTCAGGGTGCCGAAGGTCAGCGGCGACAGGCTCAGCTTGGGCTCGAAGTCGGTGTTGGCGGCGGTCGATTGCCAGACGTACTTGGGCGCGTCGTAGTTCTCGTACCAGACCTTGCTCCACAACGCGCTCCAGGAAACTTCCGGGTGCGGGTTGTCGAGGGCCAGCGGCTGGATCTTGCCGCCCTGCTCGACGATCACCCGGTTGGCCCGCGGCGACAGGCCGAAGACACCCGGACCGTCGACCACCTGGTCCACCAGCAACGTGCGGTGCGCGGTACTGTGGAACACGCCGAGCTTGCCGGAAGCGTCCAGGGCGACAAAGCCCTTGCGACGTTCTTCGGCGGTGATCTCGACGATCGGCGTGGTGCCCATCTGGAAGCTGCGGATCGGTTTCAGGCGCAGTTCGCCATCCGGGTCGCGGGCCATGAACCACTGGCCCAGACCGCCCCTGGAGTCACCGATGATCAGCGAGATGCCGCCCACCAGTTGGGTACTGGCGGTCACTTCGGTGTTGGCATCGTCCAGCAGCTTATAGCGACCGTTCAGGCTCTTGTCGCGCAAGCTGAACACATCGGCCTGGGCACGCCCGTTGATCACGTACAGCCATTGCTGGCGCGGATCGATGTAGATGGCTTTCACCGGCTCGGTCATCTGCGGCAGGTCGATGCTCTTCTGCTCGCTGGTGACCTCGCCGGTCATCATGTTCTCTTCCTTGGTCAGCGCCTGCACATGCAGTTGCGCACCACTGGAGCCCACGACGATCAGCGTCGTATCGGTGGCGTTGAGGTTCACGTGCTCAAGCGCGTGACCCTGGCCATCGAGGGTGATCGGGGTTTCGCCGTAAGGGTATTCAACCGCCGGGGAGATGGTCTTCTTGCCGTCCGGGTACGTCACTTTATAGGTATGACGGAACACCAGGGCCTGGCCGTTGGACAGGCCGACGATCACCAGCGGGATACCCGGCTGGTCCTTGCTGATGGACGTTACCTTGGTGTCCGCCGGAATCGGCAGGTTGACCCGGGACAGTTCCGTGGCATCGGCAACGGAGAAGAACAGCACCTGCCCCAGATCGGAAACCCGCATGCCCACCTGGTTCTGCTCTTCCAGGGAGATCATCAGGGGGTTGCCGGCATCACGCATCCAGGCCGGGGTAATAGCTTTTTCCGCGGTCAGCGAAGCGCCCTGGAACAGCGGCACCACGACATAGGCGAGAAAGAAGAAGATCAGCGTGATCGCCGCCAGGACGGCCAGGCCGCCGACAAACACATACCAGCGGGTCAGGCGGTCCTTGAGCGCGCGAATGCGACGCTTGCGTTTGAGTTCAGGCGTATTGAAGTCAATGCGCTTGGGGGGAGAAGTCGTAGTCATGGTGGAATTGGCCAGATCGTTCATGCGCACACCCTAGCGATCCTGTATGACAGAAAGATGACAGTGCAGTGACGCACGGAAGCCGCCGCCCAGCATGGCTGGCAGCGGATTCGGAAATTGGTGTGTGGGAGCGGACGCCTTCGCGGCGGTCCGGCGTCCCGGCAAGCCGGCTCCCACATGCCGGAGCAGCGCTCCGGATTAAGGCTTACTTCTTGGCGACTTCGCCACCTTCTTTCAGACCCAGGTCAGCCAGTGCCTTGGCGGCGACTTTGGCTGGCAGTGGGATGTAGCCGTCCTTCACGACAACTTCCTGGCCCTGTTTGGACAGAACCAGTTTCACGAACTCGGCTTCCAGCGGGGCCAGAGGCTTGTTCGGAGCCTTGTTGACGTAGACGTAGAGGAAACGCGACAGCGGGTATTTGCCGTTCAGTGCGTTTTCTTCGCTGTCTTCGATGAACTCGGTGCTGCCTTTCTTCGACAGGGCAACGGTTTTCACGCTGGCGGTCTTGTAGCCGATACCCGAGTAGCCGACGCCGTTCAGCGAGGAGCTGATGGACTGCACAACGGAAGCCGAACCTGGCTGTTCGTTGACGTTAGGCTTGTAGTCGCCTTTGCACAGGGCTTCTTCCTTGAAGTAGCCGTAGGTGCCGGATACCGAGTTACGACCGAACAGCTGGACCGGCTTGTTGGCCAGGTCGCCGGTCACGCCCAGGTCGCCCCAGGTCTTGACGTCGGCTTTGGCGCCGCACAGACGAGTCGAGGAGAAGATCGCATCGACCTGTTCCATGGTCAGGTGCTGGATCGGGTTGTCCTTGTGCACGAATACCGCCAAGGCGTCCACGGCGACCGGGATGGCGGTCGGCTTGTAGCCGTACTTCTGCTCGAAGGCAGCCAGTTCGGTGTCCTTCATCTTGCGGCTCATCGGGCCCAGGTTCGAGGTGCCTTCAGTCAGGGCAGGTGGCGCGGTAGCGGAACCGGCGGCCTGAATCTGAATGTTCACGTTCGGGTATTCTTTCTTGTAGTTCTCAGCCCACAGGGTCATGAGGTTTGCCAGGGTATCGGAACCGACGCTGGACAGGTTACCCGACACACCGGTGGTCTTCGTGTACGAAGGAATGGCCGGGTCCACACCAGCGGCCACCGCGTGGGCAGTCGCGACGCCAGCAGCGACAAAAGTCATTGCCGCCATCAAACGTTTCAGTTTCATGCCTTGCTCCTAGCAGAGAGGGTTAAAGTTGGATCGGGGCCAAGTATCGGCAGGCCGCATGAACACTCTATGACTGGTATGTGACAATTAGATGAAAGGCCAGCATCAAACAGAACGATCCCAACCTTTGTGAAAAGCCCCTGAAAACCTTGGATTTTCACGCGTTCAGCCAGATTCCCGGCACAAGCTCCGCATCATTTAGAAACACTCTGTAAACCATTGCCGCCACCATCCAGGTCTGAGCCCAGGCAATCGGCAGTGATCGGCTACATCTTGAAACTTCTCTCCAGTTGACAAAACATAGCTAAAATACAAATTTGTCAACCTTGAGGAGGTTTCATGATCAACGACCGAATCCGCCAGGCCCGGCTGCTACGAGGCATGACTCTCGAGGCCCTGGCACTTCAGATGGGGGATATCACCAAGCAGGCCCTCAGCAAGTATGAGAAAGGGTTGGTGACTCCGAGCTCTACACGCCTGCTGCAATTGTCCAGGGCTCTGGATATGAGCCCTGAGTACTTCTTCCGCGCGCACTCGGTGGTGCTGGCTCCCCTGGAGTTTCGCAAACTGGCCAGGATGCCCCGGTACCGCCAGGTTCAGGTTGAAGAGCAGATGCGCGAATACCTTGAGCGTTATATCGCCCTGGAAGCGTGTTTCGACCCCCTGGATATCCTGACTTCCACCACTCCCGCCCAGATGATTCCCGTGACCTGTGCGGACGAGGCAGAGCAGGCCGCACAGACCTTGCGAGAATTCTGGGGCATTGGTGGCGACCCGGTTTCCCACTTGAGCGAGCAACTGGAAGAACATGGCATCAAGGTGGTCATGCTCAAGGGGCCGGATGACTTCGACGGTGCCTGTGCCGCCACCCGTGACGGACACCATGTGCTGATTGCGCTCAATAGCGAACGTCCCGGTGAACGCATCAGGTTCACCGCTGCCCATGAGCTGGGGCACTGGGTCATGCGACTCCCCGAGGCGATGCCTGAGCGGGACAAGGAAAACTGCTGCCATCGCTTCGCTGGGGCTTTCCTTTATCCGGCCAAATGCGTCATCGGCGATTTCGGCCATCACCCCAGATCGAAAGTACATCCACGCGAACTGCTGATTGCCAAGCGCCAATATGGACTCTCGATGCACGCGGCGTTACGCAGGCTCAAGGACCTGAATCTGCTCAGCGAGAATGGCTATAAATCCCTCATCATTCGATTCAGCGCCAACGGCTGGCGCAAATCAGAACCCGAGCCCATGCCATGCAGGGCTCCCCATCGCTTCGAATCACTGGTGTTCTGGGGATATGCGGAAGGCTTGATCACCCAGTCCCGTGCTGCCGAATTTTTACGCAAGCCCGTAACCGCCCTTGACCCGAACTTTCTGGGATCACTGGAGAGTGCATGAGTCTGATCTACGTCAGCGATACGAATATCTGGATCGACTTCAGAAATGCCGGATTGCTGGAGCAGTTGTTCAGGCTAACGTTCGCCTTGTGTTGCACTGACTTCGTACTGGCAGAATTGAAAGATTTCCCCCGCGAAGAGCTACTTGCCCATGGGTTACGGGTCGAATCTTTTGACGGTGATGGGGTAATGAGGCTGTTCACGCTCAAGATAGAACACAACAACAGCTCCCTGGCCGACGTCTCATGCTATTTGCTGGCCCAGGAAACAGGGCGCCCGCTTCTGACCGGGGATGGCAGACTCAGGCGCCAGGCGTTACGTGACGGGCTACAGGTACGTGGAGCGCTCTGGCTGCTGGATCTGATGGTGGAGCACACTGTCGTCACCCCCGCCCGGGCAGCCGACTCACTGGAAAGCATGACAGCTCAGGGGGCACGGCTACCCGAGCAGGAATGCCGTGTCCGGATCAGCCGCAGGCGAGGGTGTCAGCTTCTATAAGCTAGCGGCCCTTCGCCCAAAGGTAGCCGCCGACCAGCACGCCGACGCTGCAAATTATTGCAACATAATACGCCGGGCCCATCGGGCTCTCCTTGAGCAGCAGGGTGACCACCATCGGGGTCAGGCCGCCGAAGATCGCGTACGCCAGGTTGTAGGAGAACGACAGGCCGCTGAAGCGCACCACTGCCGGGAAGGCCTTGACCATGACATACGGCACGGCGCCGATGGTGCCGACGAACAGGCCGCTCAGGGCGTACAGCGGGAACAGCCACTCGGGATGGGTCGGCAGGGTGCTGTAGAAGGTCCAGAAGGTCGCCATCAGCGCCAGGCTGCCGACCACGAACACGCGGCCCGCGCCGAAACGGTCGGCCAGTGCGCCGGAGATGATGCAGCCCAACGTCAGGCAGACCGTCGCCAGGCTGTTGGCCTCCAGCGAGACGGTCGGGGCGAAGTGGTAGGCGGTCTGCAGCACGGTCGGGGTCATCAGGATCACCACCACCACGCCGGCGGACAACAGCCAGGTCAGCAGCATCGAGATCACGATCGCCCCGCGGTGATCACGCAGTACCGCGCCCAGGGGAATGCCATCGGACAGCGCCTTGCGTTGCTGCAGTTCGGCGAACACCGGGGTTTCGTGCAACCAGCGACGCAGGTACACCGAAAACAGGCCGAACACACCGCCCAGCAGGAACGGGATACGCCAGGCGTAATCGCTCACTTCGACCGGGGTATAGAGGGTGTTGATCAGCGTGGCCACCAGGGAGCCCAGCAGGATACCGGCGGTCAGGCCCGACGTCAGGGTGCCACAGGCAAAGCCGATCTGCCGTTCCGGTACGTGTTCGGCGACGAAGACCCAGGCGCCCGGCACTTCACCACCGATGGCGGCGCCCTGGATCACCCGCATCAGCAGCAGCAGGATCGGCGCCCAGATGCCGATCTGCGCGTAGGTCGGCAGCAGGCCCATGATCAGGGTCGGCACGGCCATCAGGAAAATGCTCAGGGTGAACATTTTCTTGCGCCCCAACAGGTCACCGAAGTGCGCCATGACGATACCGCCCAGGGGACGCGCCAGGTAACCGGCGGCGAAGATGCCGAAAGTCTGCATCAGGCGCAGCCATTCCGGCATGTCCGCCGGGAAGAACAACTTGCCCACCACCGCCGCGAAGAACACGAAAATGATGAAGTCGTAGAACTCCAGCGCACCTCCCAGGGCAGACAGCGACAGCGTCTTGTAGTCATTACGGGTCAGCGGGCGCGAAGGTTGCGCAAGGCTGGGAGACACAGTGCTCATTGCAAGGCTTCTCTTATATTAGTAGGTCATGGTGGTTACCCGGCCTCAACGGTCGTTTCTCCACAGGTAGGCCCCGACCAGCAAGCCCACGCCACCTATGATCAAGACATAGTAAGCCGGGCCCAACGGGCTTTCCTTGAGCATCAGAGTGACGATCACCGGTGTCAGGCCACCAAAGATCGCATAAGCCAGGTTGTAGGAAAATGATAAACCGGTAAAACGTATCGCCGCCGGGAATGCATTGACCATCACGAACGGCACGACACTGACCGTGCCGGTCAGCAAACCGCTCAGGGCGTAGAGCGCGAACAGCCATTGCGGGTGGTCCTGCAGGCGGGTGTAGAAGGTCCAGAAGCTCAGCATCAGCAACGCGCAGCCGATCATCAGCACCCGGCCCGCGCCGAAGCGGTCCACCAGGGTGCCGGCCAGGATGCAGCCGATGGCCAGGCTGATGGTCGCCAGGCTGTTGGCCTGCAAGGTCACCAGCGGAGCGAAATGGTAAACGGCCTGCAACACGGTCGGGGTCATGAGGATCACCACCACCACGCCCGCCGACAGCAGCCAGGTCAGCAGCACCGAGATCACGATGCCTTCGCGATGGCCACGCAATACCGTGCGCAGCGGGACTTCCGCCGCCAGTGCCTGGCGCTGCTGCAAGGCCAGGAACACCGGGGTTTCATGCAGCCAGCGACGCAGGAAGGCCGCGAGCAGGCCGAACAGCCCGCCCAGCAGGAAAGGAATCCGCCAGGCGAAGTCGGCGATTTCCACCGGGCTGTAGTTGCGGTTGATCGCGGTCGCGACCAGCGAGCCCAGGAGAATGCCGATGGTCAGGCCGAAGGTCAGGATCCCGCAGGCCAGGCCCATGCGCCGCTGCGGCGCATGCTCGGCGACGAACACCCAGGCCGCCGGCACTTCACCGCCAATCGCCGCGCCCTGGATCAGGCGCATCAGCAGCAACAGGATCGGCGCCCACAGGCCAATCTGTGCATAAGTGGGCAGCAGGCCCATCACCAGGGTGGGCACGGCCATCAGGAAAATCCCCAGCGCGAACATCTTCTTGCGCCCCAGCAGGTCGCCAAAATGCGCCATGACGATACCGCCCAGGGGGCGGGCGACATAACCGGCGGCAAAAATGCCAAACGTTTGCGTCAATTGCAGCCACTGAGGCATCTGCGGTGGAAAAAACAGCTTGCCGACCACCGCCGCGAAAAACACGAAGATGATGAAGTCATAGAACTCCAGCGCCCCGCCCAGGGCCGATAATGAAAGCGTCCTGTAGTCATCTCGATTCAGCGCACGAGCAGGCTGCGCGACACTCAAAGGCACGGTGGTCATGAAGATATCCCGGGGGTCGATACGGACGGAGTCGCAGCGGAGAGGTGCACAAGGCGGGAAAAAGATAACAAAATGTTTCAGAAAGTAAATGATGGCCCGATATAGAGCGATCGAAAGGGCTTTCTGATGGTCGTAGTCGAGCGGGTCGATCGATATACTGGTCAGTGTCGCCATGATGGATGCTGTGCAAAAACGCCGCTGGAAAGCCATTCCAGCCGGTTTCGCAGAGTTTCCCTTTAGTACGCCTTAGAGAAACGTGACGAACGTAGTATGTTCGAGCTGAATCGTTTTTCCTGAAGACGGCTATTCACCGGCAGTACCAACGTAGCGTCACGGGTCAGAGGCACCCCCCGTATGATCGAACTCGAACAAGAAGACCCAATCCCGCAAGGCGATCTCGCCCTGCAGATCACCGCGCTCCCGCGTGAAACCAACGGTTTCGGCGACATTTATGGTGGCTGGCTGGTCAACCAGATGGACCTCGCCGGTACGGCGATGGCCAGCAAGGTGGCCGGCGGCCGCGTGGCCACGGTCGCCATCGACCGCATGGCGTTCCTAGTGCCGGTCGCGGTCGGCGCGCAACTGTCCTTTTATACCCAGGCCCTGGAAATCGGCCGCAGCTCGATCAAGATGATGGTCGAGGTGTGGAGCGACGACCCGCTGTCCAGCGAATGGCGCAAGGTCACCGAAGCGGTGTTCGTGTTCGTCGCCATCGATGGCAGCGGCCGTACCCGCTCCGTACCGCCACGGCGCTAAACCCGGGCGGTTTTTTGCGGTCCATTGCAGTTCCTGTTGCCGAGCGAGAACACCATGAGTACGCCCTACGTTGAAACGGTCAAGCTGGATGAACTGAACTGCTGGCGGATTCGCCACGGTCAGGCCGAATTGCTGGTTGCCCAGCAAGGCGCGCATATCCTCAGTTATCAGTTGGCCGGGCAACCGCCGCTGATCTGGCTCAACGACCAGGCCGAGTTCAAACACGGCAAGAGCATTCGCGCCGGTGTGCCGGTGTGCTGGCCGTGGTTCGGGGTGTTCCCGCGCAACCCGGACAGCGTCCAGGCGATGCGCCAGAGCAGCGAGCCGCCAACCGCCCATGGTTTCGTCAGGACACTGGAGTGGACGTTGCTCGGTATCCAGGCCGAAGACGACGGTGTGCTCGCGGAATTCGCCGTGTCACTGCCCGAGGGCGGTTTTCCGGGCTGGCCGCACAAGGTCGGGCTCAAGCTGGCGATTCACCTGGGCGAGCGGTTGCGGATCAGCCTCACCAGTGAAAACCTCGATGATCACCCGGTCACCCTCAGCCAGGCGCTGCACACCTATTTCGCCGTCAGCGATGTGCGCAACGTGCATGTCGAAGGCGTGGACGGCCTGACCTATATCGATACCGCGGATGACTGGAAGCCGGTCCTGCAACAGGGCGATTTGCGTTTCGCCGCTGAAACCGACCGTATCTACCAGGACGCGCCGGCGCAGTTGAGCATCGTCGACCCGGCCTGGGAACGGCGTATCGAACTGAACACCAGCGGCTCGCGCTCGGCGGTGATCTGGAACCCGTGGATCGGCCGCGCCAGCCAGTTCAGCGACATGGCCGACGACGGCTGGCAGAAGATGCTCTGCATCGAAACCGCGAACGTGATGGATGACGTGGTGACGCTGGCACCGGGCGCCAGCCATACGCTGGGCGTGACGATCGGCAGTCAGCGCCTGTAATACCCCGTGGCGAGCGGGCTTGCCCGCGCTGGGCTGCGAAGCGGCCCTAAAACCAGCGACCTCATTCATGATCGTTCCCACGCTCTGCGTGGGAATGCAGTCCGTGACGCTCTGCGTCAAAAAGAGCGGACGCGGAGCGTCCAGTGAGCCATTCCCACGCTGGAGCGTGGGAACGATCTGTTCTTTAAAGATCCGACTCCTTCACCACCCGCACCTTCCCCGCATCCAGTGCATACGCCGCATCGGCCAGGTCGTTGCTGACCTTCTCGACCTTCAGGGTTCCGGTCACCCACAGCGGCGTGTAGATATCGTCCAGCTTCAGGCCCTTGGGATAACGCACCAGCACCAGCTGGTTCGGCGGCGGCGGCGGCACGTGGATGCAGGCGCCCGGATAGGGAACCAGGAAAAACAGGGTGCTGCGGCCCTTGGCGTCGGTTTCCAGCGGCACCGGATAACCACCGATACGAATGTCCTTGCCGTTCATGGCCGCGACGGTCTTGGTCGAATACATCACCGCCGGCAAGCCCTTGCTCTGCTTCAAGCCGCCCTTGGCGGTAAAGGTGCCGTTGGCCTCAGGCGAGTCGTGGCTGATTTCCGGCATGTCTTCGAGGGCTTTCTGATCCGACTTGGGCATCAGTTCCAGCCAGTCGGTTTCCGGGAGCTCGCCCGCGTGGGCCAGGCCGCAGCCCAGCAAAAGGAGTGTCAACAGAAGACGGCGCATGAGGGGCTCGGCAACAGGAAGTCAGACGAGCATTCTAGCCCTCCGCGCGCGCCGCGCGCAGAGGGCCTGGTCAGTTCGATCAGTTCTTTTTGATCAGACCGTAGATCACCAGCAGGACAATCGCACCAACGACCGCGCCGATAAAGCCCGCGCCTTGCCCGGCCTGGTAGATGCCCAGTGCCTGGCCACCGTAGGTCGCCGCCAGTGAACCGCCGATCCCCAGCAGGATGGTCATGATCCAGCCCATGCTGTCATCGCCCGGCTTGAGGAAACGCGCCACGAGACCGACGATAAGACCGATGAAAATGGTGCCAATGATTCCCATGACGTTGCCTCTGAGTGAGTGAGCCACACGCCAAAGCCTAGCCAGCGCTTTGGCGTCCTGCCATCAGAGGATGGCAGGATCCGATGGTTCCCGCCGCAAAGGGATATCTTTACTCGGCGATCAGCGCTTCGACCCGCAGGATCTGCTGCTGCAGCGTGGCCTTGTCGGCGCAGCGCAGGTTGGCGTGGCCGACCTTGCGCCCGGCCTTGAAGGCCTTGCCGTAGTGGTGCAGGTGGCAGTCGGCGATGGCAATGACCTTCTCCACCGGCGGCACGCTGCCGATAAAGTTCAGCATCGCACTCTCGCCGACCTTGGCGGTCGAGCCCAGCGGCAGGCCGGCGACCGCCCGCAGGTGGTTTTCGAACTGGCTGCACTCGGCGCCTTCGGTGGTCCAGTGCCCGGAGTTGTGCACACGCGGGGCAATCTCGTTGGCCTTGAGGCCGCCGTCGACTTCAAAGAACTCGAAGGCCATCACGCCGACATAGTCCAGTTGCTTGAGCACCCGGCTGGAATAGTCTTCGGCCAGGGCCTGCAACGGATGGTCGGTGCTGGCGACCGACAGCTTGAGAATGCCGCTGTCGTGGGTGTTGTGCACCAGCGGATAGAAACGGGTTTCACCGTCGCGGGCACGCACGGCGATCAGCGAGACTTCGCCGGTGAACGGCACGAAGCCTTCCAGCAGGCAGGCGACGCTGCCCAGCTCGGCAAAGGTGCCGACCACATCGGCCGGGGTACGCAGGACTTTCTGGCCCTTGCCGTCGTAACCCAGGGTGCGGGTCTTCAACACGGCCGGCAAGCCGATGCTGGCGACCGCCGCGTCCAGGTCCGCCTGGGACTGGATATCGGCGAAGGCCGGGGTCGGGATCCCCAGGTCCTTGAACATGCTCTTTTCGAACCAGCGATCGCGGGCGATGCGCAGGGCTTCGGCGCTCGGGTAGACCGGCACGAACTGCGACAGGAAGGCTACGGTTTCCGCCGGGACGCTTTCGAACTCGAAGGTCACCAGGTCGACTTCATCGGCCAGCTGGCGCAGGTGATCCTGATCGCCGTAGTCGGCTCGCAGATGTTCGCCCAGGGCGGCTGCGCAGGCATCCGGCGCCGGATCGAGGAAAGCGAAGTTCATGCCCAGCGGCGTACCCGCCAGGGCCAACATGCGGCCGAGCTGGCCACCACCGATTACACCGATCTTCATCGTCAAAAACCTCAGGCGACGCGCGGGTCTGGATTATCCAGCACGCTGTCTGTCTGTTCAGCACGGAATTTCTTCAGCACGGTATGGAAGTGCGGATGCTTGGCGCCCAGGATGCTCGCCGACAGCAGCGCGGCGTTGATCGCGCCGGCCTTGCCGATGGCCAGGGTGGCGACCGGGATGCCGGCGGGCATCTGCACGATCGACAGCAGCGAGTCCACGCCCGAGAGCATCGACGACTGCACCGGCACGCCCAGCACCGGCAGGTGGGTCTTGGCCGCACACATGCCCGGCAGGTGGGCCGCGCCACCGGCACCGGCGATGATCACCTCGATGCCACGGGTCTCGGCCTCTTCGGCGTACTGGAACAGCAGGTCCGGGGTGCGATGGGCCGAAACCACTTTCACCTCGTAAGGGATGCCGAGCTTTTCCAGCATATCGGCGGTGTGGCTAAGGGTGGACCAATCGGACTTGGAGCCCATGATCACGCCAACCAGTGCGCTCATCGTCGTGCCTCTTCTCTTGGGCGCCCGCGGGCGCGTCAAAAAACAACAAGCCACGCGGGAAGACCGGCGTGGCTTGTTATACGAATGATGGCCGGGCGAACCGGCCGAAGGCCGCGCAGTATACCGAAAATTCTGCGCTATACGCACTTTCTGCGACCGTCTGTCGTGAGCTGAACTTTAGCCGCTGAAAGCCGGTTTACCTGACTTTCAGGTCAATCCAGGACATTGTGGGAGCGGGCTTGCCAGCGATTGCAGCCGCAAGAGCAATGCAAGGCTCAAGGGCCCCATCGCCGGCAAGCCGGCTCCTACAAGGTCCCAGGCTGGACGATAGTCCGTGGGGAGCCCCGATCCTGTGGGAGCTGGCTTGCCAGCGATTGCGGTCGCAAGAGCAATGCAAGGCTCAAGGGCCTCATCGCCGGCAAGCCGGCTCCTACGGGTCGGGTAGCATTCAGACCGGGGCCGGCGTCTGCGCCGCACCGCCTTCCAGCTTGCGCCACAACAAGCGCACATTCGCCTTGCGCACCAGCGCGCAGCGATACAGACGGATCTCCAGCGGCACATGCCATTGCGCGCCGCCACAGACCACCAGTTCACCCCGCGCCAGCTCGGCGCGCACGCTCAACTGCGGCACCCAGGCGATGCCCAGGCCCTCCAGCGCCATGCTCTTGAGGCTGTCGGCCATGGCGGTCTCGTACACCGTGGTGAAACGCAGGTTGCGCTGGCGCAGCAGCAGGTTCACCGAACGCCCGAGAAACGCCCCGGCGCTGTAGGCCAGCAACGGCACGCTGGCCTCGCCTTCGAGGTCGAACAACGGCTTGCCGTCCGCTCCCGCCGCGCATACCGGAAGCATTTCGGTATGCCCCAGGTGCAGCGACGGGAAGATCTCCGCGTCCATCTGCAACGCCGCATCCGGGTCGTAGAACGCCAGCATCAGGTCGCAGCCGCCCTCGCGCAACGCATGCACCGCATCGCCGACGTTGGTCGCCACCAGCCGCGTGGCGATGTTCAGTCCTTCATTGCGCAATTGCGCGATCCAGCGCGGAAAGAACCCCAGCGCCAGGGAATGCGCTGCCGCCACCTGCATGACCTCGCCCTGCCCGCCTTCCAGATGATGCAGATGGCGCACCACCTCGCCCAGTTGCTCGACCACCGTCCGCGCCGTCACCAGGAACAACTGCCCGGCCGCCGTCAGTTCGATCGGCGTGCGCGAGCGATTGACCAGGGTCAGCCCCAGCGCCGCTTCCAGGCTGCGAATCCGTCGGCTGAACGCCGGCTGCGTGACGAAACGGCGCTCGGCAGCCTGGGAAAAGCTGCGGGTCGCCGCCAGGGCACTGAAATCTTCCAACCATTTGCTTTCGAGATTCATTGGCCCTTCCCTCTTCCAAGCGCACCATTTTGGTTCACACGCTCGCCACACACAATGCGTCACACCGACATTATGCCGTTTGTGCATAGGGCAGTGCCGAACAGCATTGGCCCAAAAATTCCCTCAAGCCTAGCATTGCCAACGTTCCGGCATTGACCGGGTCCATTTCGAGATGATTTCTATCATGTCCTCTGCTGCATCTTTCCGCTCAGAAAAAGACCTGCTTGGCGTACTCGACGTACCTGCCGACGCGTACTACGGCATCCAGACCCTGCGAGCGGTGAACAACTTCCGCCTCTCCGGCGTTCCGATTTCGCATTACCCGAAACTGGTCGTGGCCCTGGCCATGGTCAAACAGGCCGCAGCCGACGCCAACCGCGAGCTGGGTCACCTGAGCGAAGCCAAGCACGCCGCCATCAGCGAGGCCTGTGCCCGCTTGATCCGCGGTGATTTCCACGAGCAGTTCGTGGTCGACATGATTCAAGGCGGCGCGGGCACTTCAACCAACATGAATGCCAACGAAGTCATCGCCAACATCGCGCTGGAGGCCATGGGCCACAGCAAGGGCGAATACCAGTACCTGCACCCGAACAACGACGTGAACATGGCGCAGTCGACCAACGACGCCTACCCGACCGCCATCCGCCTGGGCCTGCTGCTGGGCCACGACGCCCTGCTCGCCAGCCTCGACAGCCTGATCCAGGCCTTCGCCGCCAAAGGTACAGAGTTCAGCCACGTCCTGAAAATGGGCCGCACCCAATTGCAGGACGCCGTGCCGATGACCCTCGGCCAGGAGTTCCGCGCCTTCGCCACCACCCTGAGCGAAGACCTGGCCCGCCTGAAGACCCTGGCGCCGGAAGTGCTGACCGAAGTCAACCTGGGCGGCACCGCCATCGGCACCGGCATCAACGCCGACCCGCGCTACCAGCAACTGGCCGTCGACCGCCTGGCGATCATCAGTGGCCAGCCGCTGGTTCCGGCCGCCGATCTGATCGAAGCCACCTCCGACATGGGCGCCTTCGTACTGTTCTCCGGCATGCTCAAGCGCACCGCGGTCAAGCTGTCGAAGATCTGCAACGACCTGCGCCTGCTGTCCAGCGGCCCACGCACCGGCATCAATGAAATCAACCTGCCGGCACGCCAGCCAGGCAGCTCGATCATGCCCGGCAAGGTCAACCCGGTGATCCCGGAAGCGGTCAACCAGGTGGCGTTCCAGATTATCGGCAACGACCTGGCCCTGACCATCGCGGCCGAAGGCGGCCAACTGCAACTGAACGTGATGGAACCGCTGATCGCCTTCAAGATCTTCGACTCGATCCGCCTGCTGCAACGCGCCATGGACATGCTGCGCGAACACTGCATCGTCGGCATCACCGCCAACGAAGCCCGCTGCCGCGAACTGGTGGAACACTCCATCGGCCTGGTCACCGCGCTGAACCCGTACATCGGCTATGAAAACGCCACCCGGATCGCCCGCATCGCCCTCGAAAGCGGCCGCGGCGTACTGGAACTGGTGCGCGAGGAAGGCCTGCTCGACGATGCGATGCTCGCCGATATCCTGCGCCCGGAAAACATGATTGCTCCACGTCTGGTTCCACTGAAGGCCTGACCCTCAGTGCCGGATCGTACACCGCTCACCAGGTCGAGGGACTAGACACCTCTCACCTTTTGAGGGCCTGAAGGTCACTCTTCAGGCCCTTTTTTTTAACTGATTTTTCATGGCAACACCGTTCCCGACAACCGTTCAGCAGACGCGCAATACTCGCCAACCGACTGGCGAGGCTTCTAGGACGCGGTTCCAGGGTGCAAAGATGAAAAATGACAGGCCGTGCAGACGTTGGCGGTCCTGATCGGTATAGTGCCGCCCCTCTTCGCGTAAGCGATCCGCGGCACAGTGGAACCGAAACACGCGAAACAACACTAAAAACAACCCGCGAAAGCTCGGGACGATTTATCGCCAGCCCACACTGCCCTGTAACACCGGGTGTAACGCGATATTTCAAACGAGCCGCCTTTGCATCACAAAAACAGCGAGGAACCATCCATGCTCGAAGTCATTAACGACTTCCTCTCAGGGAAAGTACTGATCGTGCTCATTGTCGGGCTCGGTAGCTACTTCACGATCCGCTCGCGTTTCGTACAGTTACGCCACTTCATCCACATGTTCTCGGTCTTCAAGGAGTCCCTTCGCGGCCAGGCAGGCCAACTCAGTTCGTTCCAGGCCTTGATGCTGAGCCTCGCCGGCCGCGTCGGCGCCGGTAACATCGCCGGTGTCGGCATCGCCGTGACCCTCGGCGGTCCGGGTGCCGTGTTCTGGATGTGGGTCACCGCACTGGTGGGCATGTCCAGCAGCTTCTTCGAATGTACCCTGGCCCAGGTCTACAAGCGCGCCGATGGCGATGGCCTGTACCGTGGCGGTCCGGCCTACTACATCCAGCACGGCCTTAAACTCAAGGGCATGGCGGTGGTGTTCTCCATCCTGCTGCTGGTCACCTACGGCTTCGCCTTCAACGGCCTGCAGTCGTACACCGTCACCCACTCGCTGCAGAACGCCTTCGGCTTCTCGCCGAACCACACCGGTATCGCCCTGGCCGTACTGCTGGCTATCGTATTCCTCGGCGGCATCAAGCGTATCGCCGCGGTCTCCGACCTGCTGGTTCCGGTCAAGACCCTGGCCTACATTGGCGTCACCCTGTACGTGATCGGCAGCCAGATCGACCACGTTCCGGCCATGCTGGAAACCATCTTCAAGAGCGCCTTCGGTCTTGACCCTGCGTTCGGCGGCCTGCTCGGCACGGCCATCGTCATGGGCGTGAAGCGCGGCGTGTTCGCCAACGAAGCCGGTCTGGGCAGCGCACCGAACGTCGCCGCCGTGGCCGCTGTGAAGCACCCGGGTGCCCAGGGTGTGGTCCAGGCGTTCAGCGTGTTCCTCGACACCTTCGTGATCTGTACCTGTACCGCACTGCTGATCCTGCTGTCGGGCTTCTACACCCCGGGCTTCGAAGGTGACGGCATCGTCCTGACCCAGAACTCCCTGGCCGCGGTAGTGGGTGACTGGGGTCGCGTGTTCGTCAGCGTCGCCCTGTCGCTGTTCGTCTTCACCTGCATCCTCTACAACTACTACCTGGGTGAAACCAGCCTGCAGTTCCTCACCCGCAACCGCGCGGTGCTGATGGTGTATCGCGGCCTGGTGCTGGCACTGGTGGTCTGGGGTTCGATGCAGAACCTGTCGACCGTGTTCGCCTTTGCCGACATCACCATGACCTGCCTGGCCTTCGTCAACCTGATCGCCCTGGCCCTGCTGTTCAAGATCGGCATGCGTGTCCTGCGCGACTATGACGACCAGCGCCGCGCCGGCGTCAAGCAGCCAGTGTTCGACTCCAGCAAGTTCGCCGACCTGGATCTGGACCTGAAAGCCTGGCCGACCACTCCGGGCGAGCCGGTGTCCCGCGAGCAGGAAGCGGCCCAGGGCGTGCCTGCCACGCAACGCTGATCGCCGTCCCCCCGGGCGGCGCCCTGCCGTCCGATGCGAAAGATCCACCGGGTGGCGTCCCAGCCGCCCGACGTGACACACCTTGCGCCCGCAGGCATGCTGCGGCGCAGGGTGTATTCGTCAAGGAGAACCATCAATGAATTCCGCCACATATCCCGCCGCACGGCACGTCATGGTGCTCTACACCGGTGGCACCATCGGCATGCAGACCAGCGCCGGTGGCCTGGCCCCGGCTTCCGGTTTCGAAGCACGGATGCGCGAGCATCTGCACAGCCAACCGGCACTGGTCGTTCCCCAATGGCGCTTTCGCGAGATGGCCCCGCTGATCGACAGCGCCAACATGACCCCCGAGTACTGGCTGCGCCTGCGGGACGCGGTAGTCGAGGCGGTAGAGCAACAACAGTGCGATAGCGTGCTGGTCCTGCATGGCACCGATACCCTGGCCTACAGCGCGGCGGCCATGAGCTTCCAGTTGCTGGGCCTGCGGGCACCGGTGGTGTTTACCGGCTCCATGCTGCCGGCGGGTGTACCGGACAGCGATGCCTGGGAAAACGTCTGCGGTGCACTGGTCGCCCTCGGCCAGGGCCTCGCACCCGGCGTGCACCTGCATTTCCATGGCGAAATGCTCTCGCCGACCCGTTGCGCGAAGATCCGCAGCTTTGGCCGTCATCCGTTCGCCGCCCTCAATCGTGCCGGTGGCGCGGCCAAGGCCACAGCCTTGCCGGTGCAGCTGGACTATCACCAGGCCCGCCAATTGACGACGGTCGGTGTCCTGCCACTGGTTCCGGGCATCGACGCCGCGCAGTTGGACGGCATGATCGACAGCGGCATCCAGGCACTGGTGCTGGAGTGCTTCGGCAGCGGCACCGGGCCGAGCGATAACCCGGCGTTCCTCGCCAGCCTCCAGCGGGCACAGAAACTGGGCATCGTCGTTGTGGCGATCACCCAGTGCCATGAAGGCGGCGTCGAACTGGACGTCTACGAAGCCGGTAGCCGATTGCGCGGTGTCGGCGTGCTGTCCGGCGGCGGCATGACCCGTGAAGCGGTGTTCGGCAAGCTGCATGCCCTGCTCGGCGCGGGCCTGGCATCGGCTGAAGTGCGACGCCTGGTCGAACTGGACCTGTGCGGCGAACTGAGCTGAAAGAACCCCATGTAACACCCGACCTCCAGTGAGCACCCGCGCACTGGAGGCCAACTCTTGCGTCCTACCCTGCCAACCTGAACCGCCCGATATATATGTAGGATTATTCCTATACACCATTCCTACACTACTCCTGCACAAGCGCCTCGGGTAGGCTGGTAAAAGTTGCAAATCACAAACAAACCTGTTTTTAACCTCGGACCTAAACACCGTTTGCAACTAATAACAGAAGCTCAGTAAATACCCATATTGAGCCGCTTGTTACTTTAACTCGATAACTTCGGATAATTCGCCGACGTAGTGTCACGCCTGTCTATAAGCGTCGACTTGCGCGTGGGTCTTGTTTATCCGTTATCAGCGAACCCAAGCACAGCGGCCCGGCTGATACCCGGGCATCAGTTGGATAATGCGGGCCTCCCGTCTCGAACGGATCGGGTGTGCGGTCATGGAAGCCTTGGCTCTTTCTTATTCAGACGCTGTCAGTACAGCCATAGGAAAACCAGAGAAAAACCATGAAAAAACAGATCGCGATAACTGCCCTGTGCAGTCTTTTTTCCGTATCGGCCTTTGCTGCAAAACCACAGGCCTGCAGTCCGGTGGAAACTTCAAAGATTGAAAGCCTGTTTGATGACTGGAACAATGCACTGCAAACCGGCGATGCCCGTAAAGTAGCGGACAAGTATCTGCCCGACGCGGTGTTGCTGCCCACTGTTTCGAACAAGGTGCGGATGACCGATGCCGAGCGGGTCGACTACTTCGAGCATTTCCTGGCCAATAAACCGGTAGGCAAGATAGACAGCCGGACCATTCGCATCGGTTGCAACGAGGCCATCGACACCGGCACCTACACCTTCGCCTTCAAGGACCAGTCGAGCGTCTCCGCCCGCTACACCTTCACCTACGCCTGGAATGGCCAGGACTGGAAAATCTCCACGCACCACTCCTCGGCCATGCCGGAGAAATAACCGGGGCGACAGGATCGCGAGCGGGCCTCCCCTTGGGGTGGCCCATCAGAACTTCGGGCAAATCCCTTTTGCTTGAGTGACGTTTCCTAGAAAATCCCCACGTCATTGCGCCTGTCCTGCCACGTGACTAGTCTCCGTTTGTCACTGCCCAGCAGATCGTTCCCACGCTCCACGTGGTAACGCCTCTATGGACGCTCTGTGACGCAGAGCGTCACGGGCTGCATTCCCACGCTGGAGCGTGGGAACGATCAAAAGTGCACCTTTGTAATTGGATGGACTCGCC
>NZ_JACAPR010000050.1 GCF_013385635.1 Pseudomonas gingeri | reverse complement strand
GACCGCGACACGGGCCGAGGCACCGTCGAGTTCGGCCAGGCCTTCGGCAACGTCGAGGGCATCCAGGGCAGCCTTGGCACGGGCGATGGCGGCCGAATCGGACGCGGTCACGGCACGGGCTTCGAGGGCGGCGGCACCACCGGCGCTGTCCAGGCGGTCCATGTTGGCTTCGGTGGCATGGCCGGCGTTGGCGCCCTTGGCCGCTACTTCACCTTCTTCTTTGTCGAATTCGTCCCAGCTCAGCATGACGTGTCGTCTCCTGCGTGAGGGCCTGTCGCCCGTGTGAAAACACTGATGGTCGGTTTTTCACACGGCCCAACGGCCGCGTTGGATAGATGGAATCGTTTGTCGCCCTGGCTATGCAGGCAAAGCTACGCAGGCAAACAACGGAAAATTTGTACGGGGCCCTCAAGGGGCGGGTGGCGCAGGGAATGACGCCTGGTCCTGCAGTGATGCCAGCGTGAAAACGCTACCTTGCAAGGGAATGTTACGAACCCGTTTACCGGGACATTATAAGGGCTTTTTCGGGTCAATGGTGTGACGGATTCCGACCTTGTGCGTGCTTTTCAGGACATGGCTCGGATTTGCAGGGCTTTGGCGGCAAAGCGTTTTTTCGTCGGGAGGGGCATTTTTCGACGATCGGTTCAGCGGGGCGGTTTGGCGGGGAATACACCTTTGCCGCAAGAATCGTTTCCTGCGGCGGGTGGTCTTTTGATGTCGGCTATCAGCCGTTGGAACAACCGTTACCCATTACGCGATATTCCATGACGTGCCGGTCGCCCTTGGCGTCTTCATAAACCATGCGCGCTGGTACAACTTCGCAAACATCCGGAATTTCACTCATGGAGATAACTTTGTGAATGTCCGGATGTGATGAGTAAGTGTATTCCTCTACTGGCAAGTTCTGGCTGGCGGCATCGGTCGAGGCCTCGTCGGCCATGGCTGTGGCACACAGGCTGCTGAGGATTAAAGCGGCAAAAAGTTTCATAAGGTTCACCTGTTGACGGTCGTGTGGGGGCACGCGGCCCTTGTGAGGCCGCGAGTGAAGCTGTCGAAAGTTTGAATTCGAATTAACGGCCTTGGTGGGGGCTGTCACTTGGTTAATTCGTTGCCTTAGTTGGCGAAGTTGATTTTAAGAGCGTGTAAACCATTCATATAGAGGGACATTTGATAAAGACTATTGACAAAACCTGTAACAATCGTCGAAAAACGTCTCGCACACCCTGGATCCGAGTTATTTTCACCGGGCCAGAAAACGCCGCAGGCGGCGTGCTTGAGCCTTGCCGGCGGTTAATACGATGTTTTGTAGGGTTTTGTTACTACCATCGTCGAATGGCTCACCTGCGTCAGCCCGGCTACAACAGGGCCATAAAACAACAACTATCCACCGAGGTAAGAAAGATGAGTGCGGCTTCCCTGTACCCCGTTCGTCCTGAGGTCCTGGCGACTACGCTGACCGATGAGGCGACCTACAAGGCGATGTACCAGCAGTCGGTCGTCAACCCAGACGGCTTCTGGCGCGAACAAGCCAAGCGTCTCGACTGGATCAAGCCTTTCACCACGGTCAAGCAGACTTCCTTCGACGATCACCACGTCGATATCAAATGGTTCGCCGATGGCACCCTGAACGTTTCCTATAACTGCCTGGACCGCCATCTGGCCGAACGCGGCGATCAGGTCGCGATCATCTGGGAAGGCGACGACCCTGCCGACTCGCGCAACATCACCTATCGCGAACTGCACGAGCAGGTCTGCAAATTCGCCAACGCCTTGCGTGGCCAGGATGTCCATCGCGGCGATGTGGTGACCATCTATATGCCGATGATTCCCGAAGCCGTGGTCGCCATGCTGGCTTGTACCCGGATCGGCGCGATTCACTCGGTGGTCTTCGGCGGCTTCTCGCCGGAAGCCCTGGCCGGTCGGATCATCGACTGCCGCTCGAAAGTGGTGATCACCGCTGACGAAGGCGTTCGCGCCGGCAAGCGGATCCCGCTCAAGGCCAACGTCGACGACGCCCTGACCAACCCGGAAACCAGCAGCATCCAGAAAGTCATCGTGTGCAAGCGCACCGGCGGCGACATCAAGTGGAACCCGCATCGCGACATCTGGTTCGAAGACCTGATGAAAGTGGCGGGCAGCGTGTGCGCGCCAAAAGAGATGGGTGCTGAAGAAGCCCTGTTCATCCTTTATACCTCCGGCTCCACCGGCAAGCCCAAGGGCGTCCAGCACACCACCGGCGGTTACCTGTTGTATGCGGCCCTGACCCACGAACGCGTGTTTGATTACCGTCCGGGCGAAGTCTACTGGTGCACCGCCGACGTCGGCTGGGTCACCGGCCATACTTATATCGTCTACGGGCCGTTGGCCAATGGCGCGACCACCGTGCTGTTCGAAGGCGTGCCGAACTATCCGGATATCACCCGGGTGGCGAAGATCGTCGACAAGCACCAGGTCAATATTCTCTACACCGCACCGACGGCGATCCGCGCGATGATGGCCCAGGGCACGGCAGCCGTTGAAGGCGCCGATGGCAGCAGTCTGCGCCTGCTCGGTTCGGTAGGGGAGCCGATCAACCCGGAAGCCTGGGACTGGTACTACAAGAATGTCGGCAAGTCCCGTTGCCCGATCGTCGATACCTGGTGGCAGACCGAGACCGGCGGCAACATGATGAGCCCGCTGCCGGGGGCCCATGCCCTCAAGCCGGGGTCGGCGACCCGTCCGTTCTTCGGCGTGGTGCCTGCCCTGGTGGACAACCTGGGCAACATCATCGAAGGCGCGGCCGAAGGCAACCTGGTGATCCTCGATTCGTGGCCGGGCCAGGCGCGTACGTTGTACGGCGATCACGACCGTTTCGTCGACACCTACTTCAAGACCTTCCGCGGCATGTACTTCACCGGTGACGGCGCCCGTCGCGACGAGGACGGTTATTACTGGATCACCGGGCGTGTCGATGACGTGCTGAACGTTTCCGGGCACCGCATGGGCACCGCCGAGATCGAGAGTGCCATGGTCGCCCACCCGAAAGTCGCCGAGGCGGCGGTGGTCGGTGTGCCTCATGACATCAAGGGCCAGGGCATCTACGTGTATGTCACCCTCAACAGTGGCGAGGAGCCGAGCGAGGCATTGCGTCTGGAGTTGAAGAACTGGGTACGCAAGGAGATCGGGCCGATCGCCTCGCCGGATGTCATCCAGTGGGCGCCGGGGTTGCCGAAGACCCGCTCGGGGAAAATCATGCGCCGTATCCTGCGCAAGATCGCCACGGCGGAATACGACGGACTGGGTGACATCTCCACCCTGGCCGATCCGGGTGTGGTGCAGCACTTGATCGATACGCACAAGACCATGAACGTCGCCTGAGGCGCTTCAAGGTGATCGAGCCCCGTCCGGCGTGAGCCGGGCGGGGCTTTTTTACTTCCCGGCCGGGATTTTTCTTGTAGGAGCCGGCTTGCCGGCGATGGCGTCCTTGAGGTGGGTGCAGGGCTCGAGGGCCTCATCGCTGGCAAGCCAGCTCCTATACAGAGAGGAATAAGAGGGAGATAAATATCGGTTTTTGCCGTAGGGCGTTTCCGGTTGTTACCCTTGCACTGTCAAGTAACCAAATATGTCACCTGTCGCCCATCACCGGGGCAAAGGGAAACGCCCGCGCGCGTTTTTCGGGCGGCATGGCCTGCCGAAAAAACATCGTTGCACGCTGTACTTGCCGGAATAGAAGGCTTTGCGAATAATAGGCCCGCAATTTGCAATGTAGATCGGTTGCCTGTCTTTTGCTCTTGCATAAAATTCAAGGGCTGTCAATGTGCCGAGTCGGCATTCTCGATGCTTCTGTAATTAGTTGTCGCATTGAAGAAATATCGACTTCCGGCCTGTCGTTAGAATGCCGATCACTCGCTCGTCGTTGCCGGGGCTGGACTCGAACCAGCTCCTTGCAGGACGCGGCACCGCTATCCCGTTTAACCCATCCGCATATTGGGCTCACGCTCACTCTGCCGTTTTTGCCCTTTACCGATGGAGTCCTAAGATGAAGAAACTCGTGCTTCTTGGCGCCCTGGCACTGTCCGTGCTGTCGCTGCCGACATTCGCCGATGAAAAGCCTCTGAAAATTGGTATCGAAGCGGCTTACCCTCCGTTCGCCTCCAAGGCGCCGGATGGCAGCATCGTCGGTTTCGACTACGACATCGGCAACGCCCTGTGCGAAGAAATGAAGGTCAAGTGTGTCTGGGTCGAGCAGGAATTCGACGGCCTGATCCCGGCACTCAAGGTACGCAAGATCGACGCGATCCTGTCGTCCATGTCGATCACTGAAGATCGCAAGAAGTCGGTCGACTTCACCAACAAGTACTACAACACTCCGGCTCGCCTGGTGATGAAGGCCGGTACTGTTGTCAGCGATAACCTGTCCGAACTCAAAGGCAAGAAGATCGGCGTGCAGCGTGGTTCGATCCACAACCGTTTCGCCGAGGAAGTCCTCAAGCCGCTGGGCGCCGAGATCATGCCTTACGGTTCGCAGAACGAGATCTACCTGGACGTGGCCGCCGGTCGTCTCGACGGCACCGTGGCTGACGCCACCCTGTTGCAGGACGGTTTCCTGAAAACCGACACCGGCAAGGGTTACGCGTTCGTCGGCCCGCAATTCACCGACGAGAAGTATTTCGGTGACGGCATCGGCATCGCCGTACGCAAGGGTGACAAGGCCGACCTGGACAAGATCAACGCCGCTATCGCCGCGATCCGTGCCAACGGAAAGTACAAGCAAATCCAGGACAAGTACTTCGACTTCGATATTTACGGCAAGTAAGTCATCGCAGCAGTTCGTCCGAAATGGCGCAAGCAACAGGCTCCCTGAGGTTTGCGCCATTTTTTCATCCCTGTTTTCGAGGACCTGAATCATGTTGAAAGGCTACGGGGCGGTTATCCTCGATGGCGCCTGGCTGACGCTTCAGCTCGCCTTGTCGTCCATGGTCCTGGCCATTGTCCTGGGGCTGATCGGGGTGGCGTTGCGCCTGTCGCCGGTGCGCTGGCTGGCCTGGCTCGGCGACCTGTATTCCACGGTGATCCGCGGGATTCCCGACCTGGTGCTGATCCTGCTGATTTTCTACGGTGGTCAGGACCTGCTCAATCGCGTCGCACCGTTGCTCGGTTATGACGACTACATCGATCTCAATCCCCTGGCAGCCGGTATCGGTACCCTGGGCTTTATTTTCGGGGCCTACCTGTCGGAAACCTTCCGCGGGGCCTTCATGGCTATCCCCAAGGGCCAGGCCGAGGCGGGCATGGCCTACGGCATGAGCAGCCTGCAAGTGTTTTTCCGGGTGTTGGTGCCACAGATGATTCGCCTGGCGATTCCCGGCTTCACCAACAACTGGCTGGTATTGACCAAGGCCACCGCGCTGATTTCCGTGGTCGGCCTGCAAGACATGATGTTCAAGGCCAAGCAGGCGGCCGATGCCACCCGCGAGCCTTTCACCTTCTTCCTTGCAGTGGCGGCGATGTACCTGGTGATCACCAGCGTCTCGTTGCTGGCATTGCGTCACCTCGAGAAGCGCTACTCGGTAGGCGTAAGGGCGGCTGATCTATGATCTTCGACTACAACGTCATCTGGGAGGCCATGCCGCTGTACCTCGGTGGCCTGCTGACTACCCTGAAACTGCTGGCCTTGTCGTTGCTCTTCGGCCTGCTGGCAGCCTTGCCGCTGGGCTTGATGCGGGTGTCCAAGCAGCCGGTGGTGAACATGAGCGCCTGGCTCTACACCTACGTGATCCGTGGCACGCCGATGCTGGTGCAGCTGTTCCTGATCTACTACGGCCTGGCCCAGTTCGAAGCGGTACGCGAGAGTTTCCTCTGGCCCTGGCTGTCGAGCGCGACCTTCTGTGCGTGCCTGGCTTTTGCCATCAACACCAGTGCCTATACCGCCGAGATCATCGCCGGCAGCTTGCGGGCCACGCCTAACGGCGAGATCGAGGCGGCCAAGGCCATGGGCATGTCGCGCTACAAGATGTATCGGCGCATCCTGCTGCCATCGGCTCTGCGTCGGGCGCTGCCACAGTACAGCAACGAAGTGATCATGATGCTGCAGACCACCAGCCTGGCCTCCATCGTCACCCTGATCGATATCACCGGCGCCGCGCGTACCGTCAACGCCCAGTATTACCTGCCGTTCGAAGCCTACATCACCGCCGGTGTGTTCTATCTGTGCCTGACCTTTATCCTGGTGCGCCTGTTCAAGCTGGCCGAGCGCCGTTGGCTGGGCTACCTGGCTCCACGGAAGCACTGAGTATGCATCGTATCGATCATTGCCTGCCCTGGGGCAGCCTGGGCACCGAGCGCAAGCTTTCGGTATTCCGCTTCGGCAGCGGCGAGCGCAAGGCCTATATCCAGGCCAGCCTGCACGCCGACGAACTGCCGGGCATGCGTACCGCCTGGGAGCTGAAGAAGCGCCTGCTCGAACTGGAAGCCCGCGGTGCCCTGAAGGGGGTTATCGAACTGGTGCCGGTGGCCAATCCGGTTGGCCTGGGGCAGTTGCTGCAAGGCAATCACCAGGGACGTTTCGAATACGCCAGCGGCAAGAATTTCAACCGTGACTTCGTCGAGCTGGCCGAGCCGGTAGCGGCATTGGTGGGCGACAGGCTGGGAGACGATCCCCATGCCAACGTCCAGCTGATCCGCCAGGCCATGCGTGATGTGCTGGCGGCGTTGCCACCCGCGAGCAGCCCGTTGCAGGGTATGCAGCGGGTCTTGCTCAGCCATGCCTGCGACGCCGATGTGGTGCTGGATCTGCACTGCGATTGCGAGGCGGCACTGCATATGTATGCCTTGCCGCAACACTGGCCGCAATGGCGTTCGCTGGCGGCGCATCTGAATGTGAAAGTGGCGCTGCTGGCGGAAGAGTCGGGCGGCACCTCTTTCGATGAGGCTTGCTCGCTGCCCTGGCTGCAGTTGTCGCGGCAGTTCCCGCAGGCGTCGATTCCCCTGGCGGGCATGTCCACCACCATCGAGCTGGGCGGCCAGGCCGATACCGGTCGCCCCGAGGCCGAGGCGCATGCCGAGGGCATCCTCGCTTTCCTCGCCGAGCAGGGCCTGATCGACGGCGAATGGCCGGCGCCACAGCATGAAGCCTGTGAAGCCATGCCCTTCGAAGGCACCGAGTTGCTCTACGCGCCCCATGCCGGCGTGGTCAGCTACCTGTGTCCGGTGGGCCGTTGGGTCGAGCCCGGCGAGCCGCTGTTTGAAGTGATCGATCCTTTATCCGACCGGGTCAGCACTGTGTGTGCCGGCACAGCCGGTGTGTTGTATGCCGTAGAACGGCTGCGTTACGCCCAACCCGCAATCTGGCTGGCCAAGGTGGCGGGGCGCGAGCCTCTTCGCCACGGGCGCCTGCTCAGCGACTGACCTGACTGTTTTTGTGAGAACCGACCGCATGTACAAGCTTGAAGTCCAAGACCTGCATAAACGCTATGGCAGTCACGAAGTGCTCAAGGGTGTGTCCCTGGCCGCCCAGGCCGGTGATGTGATCAGCATCATCGGCTCCAGTGGCTCCGGCAAAAGTACCTTCCTGCGCTGCATCAACCTGCTGGAGCAGCCGCACGCCGGGCGTATCCTGCTCAACAACGAAGAGCTGAAGCTGGTGGCGAACAAGGACGGCGCGATGAAGGCCGCCGACCCGAAACAGTTGCAGCGCATGCGCTCGCGACTGTCGATGGTGTTCCAGCACTTCAACCTGTGGTCGCACATGACCGCGCTGGAAAACATCATCGAAGCCCCTGTGCACGTCCTGGGCGTCTCGAAGAAAGAAGCGCTGGAAAAGGCCGAGCACTACCTGAACAAGGTTGGCGTGGCTCATCGCAAGGATGCCTATCCGGGGCATATGTCCGGTGGCGAGCAGCAGCGCGTGGCGATTGCCCGGGCCCTGGCGATGGAGCCGGAGGTCATGCTGTTCGACGAGCCGACCTCGGCCCTCGACCCGGAGCTGGTCGGCGATGTGTTGAAGGTGATGCAGGCCCTGGCCCAGGAAGGTCGGACCATGGTCGTGGTGACCCATGAAATGGGTTTCGCCCGCGAAGTCTCCAACCAGTTGGTGTTCCTGCACAAGGGCGTGGTGGAGGAGCGTGGCAATCCGCGCGAAGTGCTGGTCAACCCGCAGTCCGAGCGTCTGCAGCAATTCCTGTCGGGCAGCCTGAAATAGTCGTCGCTTTTTATGCTGCCGTTGCGCACCAAAATAGGTCATGCTGCGCGCCGTGCGCGGTGTGGTCTACTTTGAGTTGGCTGCCCTCGGCTTTTCACTCTGTTCTGTTTTCGGATTGCACGCCATGACTGCCCATCGAATTGGTTTCCTGATTTGGCCCAGCACTAAAGCCTTGACGCTGGCGCTGGCCGAGGAGGCCTTGCGCGTCGCTCAGCGGGTGCATCCGGAGGTAGTCTACGAGTTGTCGTTCCTGCAGGCCGAGGCCCCCGCTGAGGCTGCACTGCCAGGCGCCTGGCAACTGCCGGGTGAACCCTGGGCGGGCAGGCTCGAAGGTTGTCAGAAACTGTTCCTGCTGGCCGATGAGCCGCCCACGGTGCTGGCGCCGGCACTGAGTAGCGCCCTCAAGCAACTGGTGCGCGCCGGTTGCGTGATCGGTGGTTTGTCCGCCGGTGTCTATCCGTTGGCTCAACTGGGTTTGCTCGATGGTTATCGCGCTGCCGTGCACTGGCGCTGGCAGGATGATTTCGCCGAGCGTTTTCCCAAGGTGATCGCCACCAGTCATCTGTTCGACTGGGACCGCGATCGCCTGACGGCCTGTGGCGGGATGTCGGTACTGGACCTGTTGCTGGCGGTGCTGGCCCGTGACCATGGTGCCGAACTGGCTGGCGCGGTATCCGAAGAACTGGTGGTCGAGCGCATTCGCGAAGGTGGTGAACGCCAGCGCATTCCATTGCAGAATCGCCTGGGCTCCAGCCATCCGAAGCTCACCCAGGCGGTGTTGCTGATGGAGGCCAATATCGAAGAGCCGCTGACCACCGACGAAATCGCCCAGCATGTCTGTGTCTCCCGGCGACAGCTGGAGCGGATCTTCAAGCAATACCTCAACCGCGTTCCGAGCCAGTACTACCTGGAACTGCGCCTGAACAAGGCCCGGCAGATGCTGATGCAGACCAGCAAGTCGATCATTCAGATCGGTCTGTCCTGCGGCTTCTCCTCGGGGCCGCATTTCTCCAGTGCCTACCGCAACTTCTTCGGCGCCACGCCGCGGGAAGATCGCAACCAGCGGCGCAGCAGCAGCCCGTTCGAACTGTCCTCGGTACCTTCCGAGCGCGGTTGAGCGCCCCTTGCGACTAGAGCATCGTCGGTCTTTCCCGGTACAGGTTATCCCGTGGGCGCGTGCCCGGGCCTGAATACGCCAGGCTCAGGTTGACGTTGACCTGATACTGGGCGATCGCCCGTGGCAGGAAGCTGGCGGCGTAATCCGGCTGGGGCTGGATGGCGATGGTTCGCGAGGCCGGGCGCAGGGTCGTCGGCGTGACGAAACGATAGCCACGTCCCGCTACCGTAACGATATGCGGGGCCTGTTCATCTTCCTCCAGGACCAGGCGCAACGCGCGGATCTGGGTGCGCAGGTTGCACTCCTCGACAATCGCCTTGGGCCAGACCAGGGCAATCAATTGTTTCTTTTCCAGTAGCTCGCCGGCGCGCGACGCCAGGCAGATCAATAGTTGCATGGCCCGGCTACCGAGGGTGATGCGTTGGCCGTTCCTGAACAGGGCCTGTTGCCAGGGCACCAGCTTGAAGGGGCCGAAATGGATTTCATGCTCCAGGCTGCCTGTCGTGTACACGGCACCCGGTGCCGGGATGTTAACGATATCGCTGGAATTCATGGTGTTACCTTTTTACGTGAGCAATGGGGACGGGGGAAGCGGCCGCCACGGGTGGACGACCGCTCGGACTTTCGGGGTATCAGGTATTGATCGCCGGGATCGGATCCTCCGGATAGTCGCCGGGCTGTTCCGGTCCGCCGGTCAGGCCGTACTGCTTGAGGATCGGCACCAGTTCGCCGTAGAACTTGTCCTGCTCCTTGCCCCGGGCGTCGGCCAGGGCGAAGGGGATAAAGGCGCTGCCGATACCGCCGAGGATCGCGCCGGCGAGGCCGAGCACACCGCTGATGGAGCCGGCGACGGCGGCGATGTCGCTCAGGCCGAACAGCCCGGCACCGCCTTCGATCAGGCTGGCGGTCGCGGCGCCGGTACCGAGGATGCCACCGGCCAGGCCGAAGGCGCCGCTGACGGGTTCGCCGTGGGTGATGCCCTGGATGCCGCCCATGATGCCCAGCACGCCACCGATAAAGCTGCCGGCTCCGCCGACCAGCTTGCCGACGTTGCCCAGCTTGGCGATGGCGTCGGCGCTAAGCGGACCCTTGCCGGTCAGTTCGCGGGTCGGGAAGGCGCCAATGCCTTCGCCGACGTTCTTGTCGATGACCCAACTGGTGCCAAAGCCGAATTCCTTGGCGTACTTGGTGCCGCCTTCCATCAACAGGCCGGCGAACTGCAGGCCCGCCGAAACGCGACTGGCATCGGCGATCGGCGTGTTGCTGCCGGTGGCGGAGCGGGCGATCAGTACGCCGCCGGCGAGGATGGCGCTACCGATATGCAGCAGGCCCTGCTTGTAGGCGTCGGTGACATTGCCCAGCTTCAAGCCGTCGATGGCCTTGGGCAGGGCGTCGATGATCTTGTCGTTCTGGCGGCCGCTGTCCCATACCGAGCGCAGCATGCCCACCACCTGCGCCGGGTCGATCTTGCTGCCGTCGGACGCGGTGAACAGTTGCGGGTCGGCCTCGGCGGCGGCGTTGAGGGCGGCGGTAACCTTGGCTTCATCGAAGTTGCCGCTGGCATCGCCGAGGGTGATGTTGAGGCTGTTGCTGTCGGCGCTGTTGACCAGGGCATCGGACAACGCTTCGTTGAAGTTGACCTGCAGGGTCGCGGCGTCGCCCGAGGTGGCGTTGGGTCCGAGGAAGGCCTGGAAGGCCGAGGCGCTGGCGGCGAAGCTGCTGGCCGCCGCCACCGGGTCCATGCCGCTGGCGACCATGTCCTTGAACGCCTGGCCCGAGACGAAGTCGTTCTTGTAGGTGTTGTAGAGGTTGTCCATCTGCCCGGATTTTTCGGCGATGGCATGCAGGTCGACGTCGCCGTTGCCGCCCAGGGCGAGGTTGGCGATGGTGATGTCGTTGGCCGCGTTCTGTAGCGCGACACCGGGCGGCAGTGGCTTGCCGTCCGGCCCCTTGGCATTGAGGTCGGTGTTGAGGACGTTGCCGGTGTCCAGTTGGTTGGCCTTGTAGGACTGCAGGGCGATCTTCAGTTCCGGGTCGCTGTTGACGATGTCCTGCAGCGCCGGGCCGCGGTTGTTCTGCAGGAAGCCCTGGACGTCCTTGTCGGCCATCAGGGTGCGGATGGCGTCCTGCACCTGGCCCTTGATCTTGTCCTCGTTGGGGTTGAGGCCTTTGTTGGGCGAGGTGTATTTGTCGAGCAGGCCGGTGTCGTTGTCCTTGTAGTCGCTGAGGGCCAGGCGGGTCTGGGTGTCGGTCAACTGGACGAGCACCGCGGCCTTGGTCTTGCCGTCGTAGTTTTCCGGGTGTTGCAGTACATCGGCGGTCAGCTTGGAGGTGTCGACATCGGCCACCTCGTCGCGCACGGCGGCACCGTCGAGGAAGGTCAGGGTATCGGAGTCGGTCTTGGGTGCCTGTTTTTCCAGCCAGGCGCCGATGTTGTCGCGCACGATGATCTTGTCTTCGTGGTACAGCACCGGGTCGTCACCGCCCAGGTCCAGCGAGCGCATCATGCCGGGGCGTGACCAGAGGTCGGCGGCGCCGGTCAGCTCCGAACTCAGGCCCGGATCACTGGCCAGGCCGGTAAGGTTGTCGATGTGGATCTCGCCCTTGTTCTCGCGCTGGTCGCTGCTGCCGGTGGTCATGTTCGGGCCGGCGCTGGCGACCAGGGAGTTGTTGGCCATGAGGATCGCGGCGGACTTGGCGTTGGCCTTGGCCAGGTCGCCAGGGTTGTTGCCGAGGAACTTCGAGTAGGAGCTCGACGCGGCGGAAAGATCGCCCTTGGCGTTGGCGATAAAGTGATCGACATCGGCATGGGTGATCACTGCATCGGCCTTGCCCCGGCCACCGGTATCCAGCGCGGCCATCAGCGACGGGCTGCTGGCGACATACTTGAGTGCGGCCTGGGCTTCCGGTGGCAAGGTGCTCGGCGGATTGGCGAAATCGATCGGGGTATCGTGCAGGCCCCAGGCGTTCCAGTTGGCCGAGATCATCTCGGCGGCAGCGACCGGGCGATTCAGGTCGAGTTCTTCCTGGGTCGGCTGGGTACCGGTGTTGCCGGTGATCTTGTCCCAGTCCTTGGCGCCGGCAGCGTAACTGGACTTGTCGATCCAGTTGTTGTCGCTGGCACCGGGGGCGCCGGTGACACCCTTGTATTCGTTGGCGGCCTGGCTGTAGAGCTCCGGGGTCATGTCCTTGGAGACGATGATTTTTTGCCCTGAGTCGGTTTCGTAGCGGATCAGGCCGGGGCCGACTTCTTCAGGTGCGCCCACCAGGTGCATGGCGTCGAAGGTTTCGTTGGGCGCGGCAAGGCGATAGCCCTCGGCCTCGCTCTGGTTGATCGCGATCAGCTTGTCATGGTCCTGGCTGACCTGGTCGAACAGCGTCGGGTTGTCCTTCTGGCTGACCACGACCTTTTCACCGCTGAAGGTCTCGTAGCGAATCAGCCCCGGCCCGACCTCGCCGGCGGCGCCGATGGCCTTGTAGTTAGCCAGGCCCGGGGCGACGGTGCTGCTGTCGGCCAGTACGTAGCCATCCTTTTGGCTCTGGGCGATGCCGGCTTCGTGGGCATCGCTTGTCTGGTTGAGCTGGTACTGGTTCAGCACCTGCTTGTACAGGGTCGGGTCATCCTTTTCCTTGACCGTCACCGGCTTGTCGCTGCCCAGCGGTGTGTAGGTGATGCTGCCATCCTTGGGCGGCTGGACATTCTGGAACGGTACGGGAAGGTTATTGCCGCGGATCTTGGACGGATCGAAGACCGGCTGGTTGCCGGCCTGGAACAGCGCCACCTCGAATTTGTTCCGGGCGGCATCGACCTTGCGGTCGGCGGGGTCGGTAGCGGTGCGTATCGGGGTCATGCAGAACCTCCCTGAGGGTCGTTTTCCAGGCACACGGCCTTGCTCCGGCCTGGCCGCGGGCGGCGCTGGCTGAAAGGAAGCGAGTGTGTGGTCGGGGTTACCGGGTCGCTGTGGGCGACCCGCCGCTTGAGCGGGGGCCTGCTCATGAAGCCCGAGACGTGTGTACATTTTGTTACATATTTTTCGAGCCAATTGCAGGCCAAAAGCCATGTAAACAGGCGGTTCAGGCGTCTGCCGGCAGGTTTCGGTGAGTCGGTCGAGTGGCTGGCGCAATACTGGCAACCTTGGCTCGAAAGGCCATTTATCGTGGCCTGCGAGGGGAAGGATATCTACCCGGTTGTCTACCGGGTACAGAGCAGGAACGTGGCGCCGTGATGAGCGATCCCCCTGTTCAGCCCCGGCGGGCTGTCCACTCGAATTCACAACATTTCACAGGAATTCACGCAGCGAAGCTCGTCAGTCGAAAATCTCATCTCGTCGACCCTGCATCAAAAGCCTCCCACCGTTTAAACTGCGCCTTTGCGATGCTATTTGTCGCATTGCCGACAACCCCGGCAAAACCCGGTTTGGCGCTATAAGAAGTTGTCGCTTGGCGACAAGGCCGGACTGAAATCTGTCCTTACAATCCCCCCATCGCTCGCCAGTTTCAGGCAGGCGTTCCTCTTCAGGAGACTCCGATGTCCGTTGAGCAAGCCCCGGTGCAACGCGCCGATTTCGACCAGGTAATGGTTCCCAACTACGCACCTGCGGCTTTTATCCCCGTTCGTGGCGCGGGTTCCCGAGTCTGGGACCAGGCGGGCCGGGAGCTGGTCGATTTCGCCGGCGGGATCGCGGTCAACGTCCTGGGCCACGCGCACCCGGCTCTGGTCGGCGCCCTGACCGAGCAGGCCAACAACCTGTGGCACGTATCCAACGTCTTCACCAACGAGCCGGCGCTGCGCCTGGCCAAGAAGCTGGTGGACGCGACCTTTGCCGAGCGCGTGTTCTTCTGCAACTCCGGCGCCGAAGCCAACGAAGCCGCGTTCAAGCTGGCCCGTCGTGTGGCATTCGACCGTTTCGGCGCGGAAAAATACGAAATCATCGCCGCGCTCAACAGCTTCCACGGCCGTACCCTGTTTACCGTGAACGTCGGCGGCCAGTCGAAGTACTCCGATGGCTTCGGTCCGAAAATCACTGGCATCACCCATGTGCCGTTCAATGACCTGGACGCGCTGAAAGCGGCGATCTCGGACAAGACCTGTGCCGTGGTGCTGGAACCGGTCCAGGGCGAAGGCGGCGTGCTGCCGGCCGAACTGGCTTACTTGCAGGGCGCCCGCGAGCTGTGCGACCAGCACGATGCGCTGCTGGTATTCGACGAAGTACAAACCGGCATGGGCCGCAGCGGCAAGCTGTTCGCCTATATGCACTACGGCGTGACCCCGGACATCCTCACCAGCGCCAAGAGCCTGGGCGGCGGTTTCCCGATTGCCGCGATGCTCACCAGCGAAGCGCTGGCCAAGCATCTGGTGGTCGGCACCCACGGCACCACCTACGGCGGCAACCCGCTGGCGTGCGCGGTGGGCAACGCGGTGATCGACGTGATCAACACCCCTGAAGTGCTCAATGGCGTCAATGCCAAGCACGATGCCTTCAAGACCCGCCTGGAGCAGATCGGCGCCAAGTACGGCCTGTTCACCCAGGTCCGTGGCATGGGCCTGTTGCTCGGCTGCGTGCTGGCCGATGCCTGGAAGGGCAAGGCGAAGGACGTGTTCAACGCGGCCGAGAAAGAAAACCTGATGATCCTGCAAGCCGGTCCCGATGTGATTCGTTTCGCCCCGAGCCTGGTGGTCGAAGATGCGGACATCAAGGAAGGCCTGGATCGTTTCGAGCGCGCCGTGGCCAGGCTGACTCAAGTTTGATTGAGGCGGGCTTGATCGAGCTGGTTTGATCGAAAAGCAGCACCGCCGTCGTCGACCCCCTGGGGTCGGCGACCGGCAGATTTTTCCTGTGCCGGGCCTGCCCGGCATTTTTTTCCCTGTGTCGGCCGATTCAGCCGATCTGTTTTTCAGTAAGGAGTGACACCATGCTGGTGATGCGCCCCGCGCAAATGGCTGACCTGGACGAGGTACGGCGTCTGGCCGCCGACAGCCCTATCGGTGTCACCTCCCTGCCGGATGACGAAGGCCGCCTGCGCGACAAGATCGCCGCGAGCGAAGCCTCGTTTGCCGCCGAAGTCAGCTTCAACGGTGAAGAAAGCTATTTCTTCGTGCTCGAAGATACCGATACCGGCAAGCTGGTGGGCTGCTCGGCAATCGTCGCCTCGGCCGGTTACTCGGAGCCGTTCTACAGTTTCCGCAACGAGACCTTTGTCCATGCGTCGCGCGAGCTGAAGATCCACAACAAGATCCATGTGCTTTCGCAGTGCCACGACCTGACCGGCAACAGCTTGCTGACCAGCTTCTACGTGGTGCCGGAGCTGGTGGGTTCGGCCTGGTCGGAACTCAACTCCCGCGGTCGCCTGTTGTTCGTCGCCAGCCACCCGGAGCGCTTCGCCGATTCGGTGGTGACCGAGATTGTCGGCTATAGCGACGAGCAGGGCGACTCGCCGTTCTGGGACGCCATCGGCCGCAATTTCTTCGACCTGAACTACGCCGAGGCAGAGCGCCTGTGCGGCCTGAAGAGCCGGACCTTCCTCGCCGAACTGATGCCGCATTACCCGATCTACGTGCCGCTGCTGCCGGATGCCGCCCAGGAAGCCATGGGCCAGGTGCACCCGCGTGCGCAGATCACGTTCGACATCCTCATGCGCGAGGGTTTCGAGACCGATCACTACATCGATATTTTCGACGGCGGTCCGACCCTGCATGCGCGGGTCACCGGAATCCGTTCGATTGCCCAGAGCCGCGTGGTGCCGGTGAAGATAGGCGAGACCAAGGGTGGCGGCCGCCAGTACCTGGTGTCCAACGCACTGCTGCAGGATTATCGCGCGGTACTGCTGGAGCTCGATTACGCGCCGGGCAAACCGGTCACCCTGGACCTGCAAGCGGCCGAGGCCCTGGGCGTCGGCGAAGGTGCCAGCGTGCGCCTGGTGGCGGTTTGAGGCCGGTATCGAAAGCAGCCTTACAGCGAGTTTCGCGGGTGCCGTCAGTCGGCTCCCGTTTGAGGAGATAGCATGATCGTTCGTCCCGTACGCAGCAGCGATTTACCCGCTCTGATCGACCTGGCCCGCAGCACCGGCACCGGCCTGACCACCTTGCCGGCCAACGAGGAGCGTCTGGCTCACCGTGTCGGCTGGGCGGAAAAAACCTTCCGGGGCGACGCCGGGCGTGCCGATGCGGATTACCTGTTCGTGCTCGAAGACGATAACGGTCGTGTGGTCGGTATTTCGGCGATTGCCGGTGCCGTGGGCCTGCGCGAGCCCTGGTACAACTTCAGGGTCGGCCTGACGGTCAGCGCCTCCCAGGAGCTGAATATCTACCGCGAGATCCCGACGCTGTTCCTGGCCAACGACCTGACCGGCAACTCCGAGCTGTGCTCGCTGTTCCTCCACGCCGACTACCGCAGCGGCCTCAACGGCCGGATGCTGGCCAAGGCGCGGATGCTGTTTATCGCCGAATTCCCACAGTTGTTCGGCAACAAGATCATCGCCGAGATGCGCGGCATGTCCGACGCCGCCGGGCGCTCGCCTTTCTGGGAAAGCCTGGGCCGGCACTTCTTCAAGATGGAGTTCAGCCAGGCCGACTACCTCACCGGCGTCGGCAACAAGGCGTTCATTGCCGAACTGATGCCGAAATTCCCGTTGTACACCTGCTTCCTCTCCGAAGATGCCAGGGCGGTGATCGGCAAGGTGCACACCGACACCGAGCCGGCACTGTCGATGCTCAAGAGCGAAGGCTTCAGCTACCAGGGCTATGTCGATATCTTCGATGCCGGCCCGGCGGTGGAATGCGAAACCGGCAAGATCCGCGCGGTACGCGACAGCCAGGCGCTGGTGCTGGCCATCGGTACGCCAGGCGATGACGCCACGCCGTTCCTGATCCACAACCGCAAGCGCGAAGACTGCCGCATCACGGCCGCTCCCGCGCGATTTGCGGCGGGCACGCTGGTGGTCGATCCGTTGACCGCCAAACGTCTTCAATTGAGTGCGGGAGACCAGGTCCGCGCGGTTCCGTTGTCTGCTTCCCGGGAGTCGAAATAATGAGCACGCTTTACATCGCAGGCCAGTGGCACGCCGGCCAGGGCGAAGCCTTCGAATCGTTGAACCCGGTGACCCAGCAGGTGCTGTGGTCCGGCAACGGCGCCAGCGCGGCACAGGTCGAACAGGCGGTACAGACGGCCCGCGAAGCATTCCCGGCCTGGGCCCGGCGTAGCCTGGATGAGCGTATCGTAGTGCTCGAAGCCTTTGCCGCCAGCCTGAAAAGTCATGCCGACGAATTGGCCCGGTGCATCGGCGAAGAAACCGGCAAGCCCCTGTGGGAATCGGCGACCGAAGTGACCAGCATGGTCAACAAGATCGCCATTTCGATCCAGAGCTACCGCGAGCGCACCGGCGAGAAGAGCGGCCCGCTGGGCGATGCCACCGCCGTCTTGCGCCACAAGCCACACGGTGTGGTGGCGGTATTCGGTCCCTACAACTTCCCGGGCCACCTGCCCAACGGTCATATCGTGCCGGCGTTGCTGGCTGGTAACAGCGTGCTGTTCAAGCCGAGCGAGCTGACCCCGAAAGTCGCCGAGCTGACGGTCAAGTGCTGGATCGAGGCCGGCTTGCCGGCTGGCGTGCTGAACCTGCTGCAAGGCGCTCGCGAAACCGGTATCGCCCTGGCGGCGAATCCGGGGATCGACGGCCTGTTCTTCACCGGCTCCAGCCGTACCGGCAATCACCTGCACCAGCAGTTCGCCGGACGCCCGGACAAGATCCTGGCTTTGGAAATGGGCGGCAACAACCCGCTGGTGGTGGATCAGGTCGAAGACCTGGATGCGGCGGTCTACACCATTATCCAGTCGGCCTTTATCTCGGCCGGCCAGCGCTGTACCTGTGCCCGGCGTCTGCTGGTACCCGAAGGGGCCTGGGGCGACCGGTTGCTGGAGCGCCTGGTCGAAGTCAGTTCGAGCATCGAGGTCGGTGCGTTCGACCGGCAGCCGGCACCGTTCATGGGGTCGGTGATTTCCCTGGGCGCGGCCCGGGCGCTGATGGATGCGCAAGCGCACTTGCTGGCCAAAGGTGCGGTAGCGTTGTTGCCGATGACTCAACCACAGGTCGGTGCGGCTTTGCTGACACCGGGGATTCTCGATGTGACGGCGGTGAGTGAGCGCGTCGACGAGGAATTCTTCGGGCCGTTGCTGCAGGTGATCCGCTACGCCGATTTCGCTGCGGCGATCGCCGAGGCCAACGATACCCAGTTCGGCCTGGCGGCCGGGCTGCTGTCGGATTCCGAAGCGCGCTACCAGCAGTTCTGGCTGGAAAGCCGTGCCGGGATCGTCAACTGGAACAAGCAACTGACCGGTGCCGCGAGCAGCGCACCGTTCGGTGGGGTGGGGGCATCGGGTAACCATCGTGCCAGCGCCTACTACGCGGCGGATTATTGCGCGTATCCGGTGGCGTCGCTGGAAACACCGAGCCTGACGGTGCCGGCCAGCCTGACGCCGGGTGTTCGGCTTTGCTGAATCGTTGGGCCTGCGGGCCCTATCGCCGGCAAGCCAGCTCCTACATTGGGCCGTGTGCAGCACCGCGAACCTTGTGGAAGCCGGCTTGCCGGCGATGACCGCGAAGCGGTCGCCATACGCAGATGATTTGATGCTTATAAAAACAGATTCGTGGAGCCTCGCCGATGAAATCCTTTGAAGTCAATTTTGACGGTCTTGTAGGCCCGACCCATAACTACGGCGGCCTGTCCTACGGCAACGTCGCGTCCCAGAGCAACAGCCAGCAGGCGTCCAATCCGAAAGAGGCCGCGCTGCAAGGTCTGGCGAAGATGAAGGCGCTGATGGAGATGGGCTTTGTCCAGGGCGTGCTCGCACCCCAGGAGCGCCCGGACGTCGCCGCCCTGCGCGCGCTAGGTTTTGCCGGCACTGACGCTCAGGTGATCGAGACGGCGGCCAAACAGGCCATGCCGTTGCTGGTTGCCAGTTGCTCGGCCTCGAGCATGTGGGTGGCCAATGCCGGCACCGTCAGCCCGAGTGCCGACACCGCCGACGGTCGCGTGCACTTCACCGCGGCCAACCTGAACTGCAAGTACCACCGCAGCATCGAACATCCGACCACCAGCCGTGTGCTCGGCGCGATGTTCGCCGACAGCAAGCACTTCGCCCACCACGCGGCCTTGCCTGCCGTTGCTCAGTTCGGTGACGAAGGCGCGGCCAACCACACGCGTTTCTGCCGTGAATACGGCGAGGCCGGTGTCGAGTTCTTCGTATTCGGTCGCAGTGCCTTCGATACCCGCTATCCGGCGCCGCAGAAATACCCGGCACGGCAGACGCTCGAAGCCTCCCAGGCAGTTGCCCGCCTGCATGGCCTGAGCGATGACGGTGTGGTCTATGCCCAGCAGAACCCGGCGGTGATCGACCAGGGCGTGTTCCATAACGATGTGATCGCGGTGGGTAATGGCGAGGTGCTGTTCTATCATGAGGACGCCTTCCTCGACACCGAGCGGGTACTCGTCGAACTGCGTGACAAACTGGCCAAGTGCGGCGGCAACTTCCAGTCGGTCTGCGTGCCGCGCGCTTTGGTGACAGTGGATGACGCTGTGCGCTCCTATCTGTTCAACAGCCAGCTGCTGACCCGCGCCGACGGCACGATGATGCTGATCGTGCCGCAAGAGTGCCACAAGAACGAGCGCGTCTGGCAGTACCTGCAGGGCCTGACCGCCGCCGCCGGGGTGATCCGCGAGGTGAAAGTCTTCGATCTCAAGCAGAGCATGCAGAACGGTGGCGGGCCGGCTTGCCTGCGCCTGCGCGTGGCGCTGAATGAAACTGAGCTGGCGGCGGTCAATCCAGGGGTTATCATGACCGCGCCGTTGTACGACACGCTGACCCGATGGGTCGAAAAGCACTACCGCGACTCCCTGCGCGAAAGCGACCTGGCAGACCCGCAGTTGCTGCTGGAGTGCCGGACGGCACTGGATGAACTGACGCAGATCCTTAAACTGGGCGCGGTTTATCCATTCCAGATCAATTGAAAGCGTGTGCCCGGCCTTCTTCGTTAGAAGGTCGGGCGCACGGCTTTTCCTCCAGATGAGAGCACGACCATGAGCGATACCCTGCAACTGATCCTTGAAGACACCGACGGCACTCAACTGGAAACCTCCTGCACGCGCGTTGCCGTGATATGGCAGGGCAAGGAGTTGTGGATCCAGCACGACGGTCGCGGCCAATTGCTGATCGGCGTCGATGTCGAAGAAGGCGATGCCGAATACGCCAACCTGCTGCTTCGCCCATTGGCGACTAATCTTGTAAGTCTGCAACTGGAAATGGAACCGGCCGACGTCGGCGACGACGATCACGTGCACGGCCCCGATTGCAACCACGATCACTGATCAAGGAACAGCGCATTATGCTCGCCCTCGGCAAACTGCTTGAATTGACCCTCGCCGGTCGCGAACCGGCAGAGAAGACTCAACTGACGGTCGAAGGCGTGCGGATGCGCTGGCTGAGCGAGGGCGCGCTGGAAGTGCGGCCTCCCGAGGCCCGGGACAACGGGCAGGATCTGTTGCTGTCCGCCGGTATCCACGGCAACGAAACAGCGCCGATCGAATTGCTCGATCGCCTGTTGCACGACATTGCCCGCGGCGACCTGAAGCCGCGGGCCCGCATTCTGTTCCTGTTCGGCAACCCCGAGGCGATGCGTCGCGGCGAGCGTTATATCGAGCAGGACGTCAATCGGCTGTTCAACGGCCGGCATGAACAAAGCAGTGGCAGCGAGGCCTTGCGCGCCTGCGAGCTGGAGCGGCTGGCGGCGAGTTTTTTCAGCCTGCCCGATCGCGGTCGTGTGCATTACGACCTGCATACGGCGATTCGCGGTTCGAAGATCGAACAGTTCGCGCTCTACCCGTACAAGGAAGGGCGTGCCCATTCGCGTCGCGAACTGGCCCGCCTGCGCGCCGCCGGCATGTCGGCGGTGCTGCTGCAGAACAAACCTTCCATCGTCTTCAGCAGCTATACCTACGACAAGCTGGGCGCCGAGTCTTTTACCCTGGAATTGGGCAAGGCGCGGCCGTTCGGCCAGAACCAGGGTGTTGATGTTTCCCGTCTCGAGCGCTGCCTCAAGCAACTGATCGAAGGCAGCGAGCCGGTTGTCGATGACCGCCTCGATGGTCTGCAGTTGTTCAGTGTGGCGCGGGAAATCATCAAGCACAGCGACTCCTTTCTGCTGCACCTGCCGGCGGATATAGAGAACTTCACCGAGTTGCCCAAGGGCTATCTGTTGGCCGAAGACCTGGCGAACAGCCGCTGGGTGGTGGAGGAGCAGGGCGCACGGATCATTTTCCCCAACCCGAAGGTGAAAAATGGCCTGCGGGCGGGGATCCTGGTGGTGCCGTCCGGAGATGAGGGCCTGGTCTAGGCTGGGTCAATCACTCCGGTACTGCTTGCGTGGCGCAATACTGAATTCCTGGCGCAGGCCGTTTTCGGTGAAAGGCGTGGGGTTGGTGATCAGCGGTGGGAGCGCCGGATCCGTGTCGAACTCGAACGGTGGGCCCTGGATGTTCAGGCCCACGGCCTGGAGTTCGGCATTGGCAACGGTGCGGTCAGCCATGCCTCCGCCGTCCGCACTGTAGCCCGGAAAGACCGTCCCGGTCATGAAGTTATAGGCATGGCACAGCTCGTGATAGAGATGCACGATGCTGGTGACTTCGCCCTTGAGGAACGACGGGTCGTAGTACACCGTGCAACCGGGCACCGGAATTCCGGCGTGGCCCTCGGTGACAAACGGGTTGTCGTGCTCCGAGCGTGCTGGAAAGCACATGCCGTTTTCCTCCTCGCTCAATTCCTTGATCACTACCGGGGCGCCGGCGATCTCCCTGGCCCTGCCGAGGGCATCGAGCAGTTGTCGACCGTTGCCTGAGCCCAGCAGCAGCCTGAGGTCGTCATTGACCCTTTCCTGGAAGCGTGGCGTGCCCTCGACGATCACGCCGCAACTGTCCAGGCCCTTGGCTGCGATGATCACGCCGGGATCATCGGCGAGGGTGGAGGGCGCGGGTTCGGAGGCGGAGTAGGCGTTGAACAAGTGCACGTCGGGTCGCAGGTGGGTGATGAAGTCCGTGCCTGTCCCGGTGTAGAGGGTGGTGTGACCTGTGCCTGGAGTGATCTGGTCGTCACCTTCGGCACCGCTGAGCACGTTGCTATGGCCCGTGCCGCCGATCAGCACATCGTCACCCTGTCCGCCGTCCATGAAGCAGACACCTTCGCCCCCGCTCAATGTGTCGTGGCCCTTGCCACCATAGACGGTCATGGGCCCAGGGCCCTGGGCCGTAACGATATCGTCGCCTTCCCCTGCCTCGATATAGCTTGGGCCCGAGCGTGTGAAGATGCGGTCGTTGCCGGGGCCGGCATTGACCTTGGTGAAGCCGCCTCCGCTCAGCAACCGGTCGTCTCCCGGACCCGAGTCGATGAAGACCGTGGTCTGCACGTCGTCATCGATCCTGATGTCGTCATCGCCTTCCTGTGTACGCAGGACCAGGACCTGTGCGGGGGATGAGGTTGTCAGATGATAGCGCCAGTCATTGATGTCCAGGACCAGGTGGTCGGTCATATACAGGTGTATGCGGTCGGAGCGCTCGTCGGTGGTGAAGACCAGATGGTCTTTCGGTCCACGATAGTCAGGCGTTGCCTCGAGTTTCTTGCGCTCCACCACGGCATTTTCGTTCTGCTGGAGCTGGTGGATGTGCATGACTCGCTGGTCCCCCGGGTACTCGTTCAGGGGTATGACTCGGGGTTGGCTGGTCTCGGCATTGCCGTCGATCCAGTGTTCCTGGTGAGGCATGACGGGTCGACTCTTGCCGAGTCTGGAGAAGTCGTTCATGTAGCGGTGTCTCCGCAGGCGGTGGGTTCGAGAGCCCTGAGGGGCCAAACGTCGAGTCCACTTAAGCGCATTGGCGCCGTCGGGAGGGGATAGATAGTTATGACCTGCCGGCCGGGGCCGGCAGGTGCGGGGATGGATCAGACCGCCAGTTTCTGTGCCACAGGACGTGGCAGTGCACGCAGTTTGCTCAGGGTATCGGCGCAGGTTTTCGCTGCTTCCTGGCCCTTGTGCACGAAGTGATCGAAGAAGAATTTCTGGTGTTCTTCACCCGCGTGGAAGTGGTGCGGGGTCAACACTACCGAAAACACCGGGACTTCGGTGTCCAACTGGACCTGCATCAGGCCGTCGATCACCGCCGTGGCGACGAAGTCGTGGCGGTAGATCCCGCCGTCGACCACCAGGCCGGCGGCGACCACGCCGGCATAACGGCCGGACTTGGCCAGCAGCTTGGCGTGCAGTGGGATTTCAAAGGCGCCGCCGACTTCGAAGAAGTCGATATCGCTTTCCTGATAACCCAGCTTGGTGATTTCCGAGACGAAGCCGTGGCGCGCCTGATCAACGATATCCTTGTGCCAGCAAGCCTGGATGAACGCAATACGCTGAGTGTGGTGAAGGGTGGTGGGTTGCATCTGTTCTGACTCCTGTTTGTGTGAAAAACAGGGCGTTATGAATCGAATGGGATTCAAGGGTACGTTCAGCTCGGCTGTGCGATGCTGACAGGCAAACGCACGGGGATCCTGTGGACGGCCCTTGGGTGTCAATCCCGTTCTCTCTTCATCCGGACTATGACCGTCGGCCCCGGGATCACACCGGGTCTGCTGACCTTGTCGAGGGACCAATGAGACCGTCCACCTCGTCAAGCGCTCGCGGGCTATGCGCATTGCGCGCAATTACCGCCGGTGGGGAATTACACCCCGCCCTGAGAACGTTGCCACCAGCTTTTCTGGCGGCGCTCGATTTTTACCATATATTTCACGGGTGTGCATGCCGCCTTTACGATAATAACCATCGAATTTTCCTGGCGGATCACCGACATTTCCCGCGGCAGAGCTTGATTATCCCTCGCCATGACCGCAGTAAATGCTTTCGAAAGGGATTTTCCCGACATCAGCGCTCCATTGCCGAGGCCTGTTTCATGACTGTTATCGATCTTCGTAGTGACACCGTAACCCAACCCAGCGCCGGTATGCGTGAGGCCATGGCGAAGGCACCTCTGGGGGATGACGTGTATGGCGAAGATCCGTCGGTCAATCGGCTTGAAAGCGAGTTGGCCGACCGGCTGGGCTTTGCCCGGGCGCTCTTCGTGCCCACCGGGACCATGAGCAACCTGCTGGGATTGATGGCCCATTGCGCGCGCGGCGACGAGTACATCGTCGGCCAGCAGTGCCATACCTATAAATATGAAGGCGGCGGCGCGGCGGTGCTCGGCTCGATCCAGCCGCAGCCGCTGGAGGTCCAGGCCGACGGTTCGCTGGATCTGGCGCAGGTCCGGGCGGCGATCAAGCCCGATGACTTCCATTTTGCCCGCACCCGCCTGCTGGCCCTGGAAAACACCATGCAGGGCAAGGTCCTGCCGCTGGAGTACCTGGCGGCGGCGCGGCGCCTGACGTTGGAAACGGGACTGGCGCTGCACCTGGATGGCGCGCGGCTGTATAACGCGGCGGTCAAGCTGGGGATCGATGCGCGGGAAATTACCCGGCATTTCGACTCGGTCTCGGTCTGCCTGTCCAAGGGCCTGGGCGCACCGGTCGGTTCGGTGCTGTGCGGCAGCGAGGAACTGATCGGCAAGGCGCGGCGCCTGCGCAAGATGGTCGGTGGCGGCATGCGCCAGGCCGGCCTGCTGGCGGCTGCGGGGCTGTATGCCCTGGATCACCAGGTCGCGCGCCTGGCCGACGATCATGCCAATGCCCTGCATCTGGCCGATGGTTTGCGTGAGGCGGGTTACCGGATCGAGCCGGTACAGACCAACATGGTCTACGCCGACCTCGGCGAGCGGGCGAATGCGCTCAAGGCGTTTGCCGCCGAACGCGGGATCCGCTTGAGTGCCGCCCCGCGCCTGCGGATGGTCACCCACATGGACGTCGACCGTGCACAAATCGAGCAGGTGGTCGCGGTATTTGCCGAATTTAACCGCCAATGAGCCTGCAGGCCGTCCAATTGACGGTTTCTATCGTATAAACACACTGTACCCAAGGCTCAGGGCCGATATAATGCGGCCCTTTGCAAGTCGCAAATCCATTCAGACGTGATGCACTTGCCTCCGGCCGCAGACTCCGTGGAAGAACCTATGAAAAGCGCAGAAATCCGTGAAGCCTTCCTTCGCTTCTTCGAACAGCAAGGCCACACCCGTGTCGCCTCCAGCTCTTTGATTCCGGGCAATGACCCAACCCTGCTGTTCACCAACGCGGGGATGAACCAGTTCAAGGATTGTTTCCTGGGTCAGGAAAAGCGCGCCTACACCCGCGCTGTCAGCAGCCAGAAGTGCGTACGCGCCGGCGGCAAGCACAACGACCTGGAAAACGTCGGTTATACCGCTCGTCACCACACGTTCTTCGAAATGCTGGGCAATTTCAGCTTCGGCGACTATTTCAAGCGTGATGCCATCACCTTCGCCTGGACCTTCCTGACGTCGGACCAATGGCTGAACCTGCCTAAGGAAAAGCTCTGGGTCACGGTCTACGCCAGCGATGACGAAGCCTACGATATCTGGACCAAGGAAGTCGGCGTACCGGCCGAGCGCATGGTCCGCATCGGCGACAACAAGGGGGCGCCTTACGCGTCCGACAACTTCTGGACCATGGGCGATACCGGCCCGTGCGGTCCTTGCACCGAGATCTTCTACGATCACGGCGCTGACATCTGGGGCGGTCCACCCGGCTCGCCGGAAGAAGACGGCGACCGTTACATCGAGATCTGGAACAACGTGTTCATGCAGTTCAACCGCACCGCCGATGGTGTGTTGCATCCGCTGCCGGCACCGTCGGTGGACACCGGGATGGGCCTGGAGCGAATCAGTGCGGTGCTGCAGCACGTTCACTCCAACTATGAAATCGACCTGTTCCAGAGCCTGCTGAGCGCTTCGGCCCAGGCCATCGGTTGCACCAACGACAACCAGGCTTCGCTGAAAGTGGTCGCCGACCACATTCGCTCCTGCGGTTTCCTGATTGCCGACGGCGTGCTGCCGTCCAACGAAGGTCGCGGCTATGTGCTGCGTCGGATCATTCGTCGCGCCTGCCGTCATGGCAACAAGCTGGGGGCCAAGGGCAGCTTCTTCTACCAGATCGTTGCCGCGCTGGTGACCGAAATGGGCGAAGCCTTCCCTGAGCTGAAATCCCAGCAGGCGCATATCGAGCGTGTACTCAAGGCCGAGGAAGAGCAGTTCGCCAAGACCCTGGAGCAGGGCCTGAAGATCCTCGAGCAGGACCTGGCCGAACTCAAGGGCAACGTGGTTCCGGGTGACGTGGTGTTCAAACTCTACGATACCTACGGTTTCCCGATGGACCTGACCGGCGACATCGCCCGCGAACGCAACCTGACCCTCGACGAGGCCGGTTTCGAGCGCGAGATGGAAGCCCAGCGGGTGCGTGCGCGCTCCGCCAGTTCCTTCGGCATGGACTACAACAGCCTGGTCAAGGTCGATGTCGCCACCGAGTTCACCGGCTACAGCGCCACCAGCGGTTCGGCGAAAGTGATCGCGCTCTATAAAGAAGGGCAGTCGGTCGACGTCTTGAATGAAGGTGAGGAAGGTGTCGTGGTGCTGGACCAGACGCCTTTTTACGCCGAGTCGGGCGGTCAGATCGGTGATTGCGGTTATCTGCAGGCAGCTGCCGGTCGCTTCGATGTCCGCGATACCACCAAGACCGGCGGGGCGTTCCTGCACCATGGCGTGCTGGCCCAGGGCAGCCTGCTGGTCGGTGCCCAGGTGGAAACCCAGGTTGCCGCCGAGGTGCGTCATGCCACCTCGCTGAACCACTCGGCCACTCACCTGTTGCACGCTGCACTGCGCCAGGTACTGGGCGAACACGTCCAGCAGAAGGGGTCGTTGGTCGACAGCCAGCGCCTGCGCTTCGACTTCAGTCACTTCGAAGCGATCAAGCCTGAGCAGATCAAGGCCCTGGAAGATATCGTCAACGCCGAGATCCGCAAGAACTCGGCGGTGGAAACCGAAGAAACCGATATCGACACCGCCAAGAAGAAGGGCGCGATGGCGCTGTTCGGCGAGAAGTACGGTGACAATGTTCGGGTACTGAGCATGGGCGGGGATTTCTCCGTCGAATTGTGTGGCGGTATCCACGCCAACCGCACCGGTGACATCGGCCTGCTGAAAATCATCAGCGAAGGCGGCGTGGCATCGGGTGTACGGCGCATCGAGGCGGTGACCGGCGCTGCGGCGCTGGCCTACCTGAATGCCGCCGAAGAGCAACTCAAGGAAGCCGCGAACCTGATCAAGGGCAGTCGCGACAACCTGATCGACAAGCTGTCGGCTGTGCTGGAGCGCAACCGCCTGCTGGAAAAACAGCTCGAGCAATTGCAGGCCAAGGCCGCAAGCGCGGCGGGTGACGACCTGTCGGCGCAGGCCCAGGACGTCAAGGGCGTGAAAGTCCTGGCCGTGCGTCTGGATGGCCAGGATGGCAAGGCTCTGCTGGCACTGGTTGATCAATTGAAAAACAAACTCGGTCGCGCAGTGATCCTGCTCGGCAGTGTCCATGAGGAAAAGGTCGTTCTGGTCGCAGGCGTGACCAAGGACCTGACCGGCCAACTCAAAGCCGGTGATCTGATGAAGCAGGCCGCTGCGGCAGTGGGCGGGAAGGGTGGTGGTCGTCCGGACATGGCGCAAGGCGGTGGTACCGACGCCGCGGCACTGGATGCAGCACTGGCCCTGACCGTGCCATTTGTCGAGCAGGGCGTTTAAGGCCTCGCCAATGCCCGTCGTCTAGTGGCGGGCAACGGGGCTGTGGTTTGAATGATTAATGGGCGCCCCTTTACGGGCTGAGGCGGCTTAGAAATGGCTTTGATCGTACAGAAATTTGGAGGCACCTCGGTCGGCACTGTCGAGAGAATCGAGCAGGTCGCCGACAAGGTTAAGAAATTCCGCGAAGCCGGCGATGACCTGGTGGTTGTGCTGTCTGCGATGAGCGGCGAGACCAACCGCCTGATCGATCTGGCCAAACAAATCAGTGGCGAAAACCAGCCGGTTCCCCGTGAGCTGGATGTGATCGTTTCCACCGGTGAGCAGGTGACCATTGCCTTGTTGGCCATGGCACTGATCAAGCGTGGTGTACCGGCGGTGTCCTACACCGGTAACCAGGTGCGGATCCTGACAGATAGCGCGCACAATAAAGCACGTATCCTGCAGATCGACGATCAGAAGATTCGCGCCGATCTGAAGGAAGGGCGTGTGGTTGTTGTCGCCGGTTTCCAGGGTGTCGACGAGAACGGCAATATCACCACCCTCGGTCGTGGCGGTTCCGACACCACCGGCGTAGCGCTGGCGGCAGCCCTTAAGGCTGACGAGTGCCAGATTTATACCGACGTCGATGGCGTCTACACCACCGACCCGCGTGTCGTGTCCTCGGCCCAGCGCCTGGACAAGATCACCTTCGAAGAGATGCTGGAAATGGCCAGTCTCGGTTCCAAGGTGCTGCAGATCCGCGCGGTCGAGTTCGCCGGCAAGTACAACGTTCCGCTGCGCGTCCTGCACAGCTTTAAGGAGGGTCCGGGTACCCTCATTACTATTGATGAAGAGGAATCCATGGAACAGCCGATCATTTCCGGCATCGCCTTCAATCGCGATGAAGCCAAGCTGACCATCCGTGGCGTGCCTGATACCCCGGGCGTGGCCTTCAAGATTCTCGGCCCGATCAGCGCCGCCAACATCGAAGTCGACATGATCGTGCAGAATGTCGCGCACGATAACACCACCGACTTCACCTTCACCGTTCACCGCAACGACTACCAGGCGGCGCAAGCCGTTCTGGAGAACACTGCGCGTGAAATCGGCGCGCGGGAAGTGGTCGGCGATACCAAGATCGCCAAGGTCTCGATCGTCGGTGTCGGCATGCGCTCCCACGCGGGCGTGGCCAGCCGCATGTTCGAGGCGCTGGCAAAGGAAAGCATCAATATCCAGATGATCTCGACCTCCGAAATCAAGGTGTCGGTCGTTATCGAAGAGAAGTACCTGGAGTTGGCCGTACGTGCTTTGCACACGGCGTTTGAACTGGACGCACCGGCCCGCCAAGGCGAGTGATGCGTTATCCCGAAGGGCGCGGTTGAACCGCGCCCTTCGTGTTTTTTGATAAGCGCGGGCAGGCGCTGTTCTTTTGCCCGGGCTCGTCAATACTTAGGTGCGTAGGGCTATGGCTATCTAGCATGTAGGCCGAAGCCCTTTTTTTTGCAGACTGTGTTGTCCCTGAACTGAAATGCGTGAGGAGATAGGTATGCTGATTCTGACTCGTCGGTGCGCAGAAAGCCTGATCATTGGTGATGGTGAAATCACTGTGACCGTGCTCGGCGTCAAAGGAAATCAAGTGCGTATTGGTGTCAACGCCCCCAAGGAGGTGGCCGTGCACCGTGAGGAAATCTACCTGCGGATCAAGAAAGAGAAGGACGAAGAACCAAGCCATTAATTTTTCTCGTTTTTTTTGTTTGCAAACGGGGAGAAAGCTGGTTAATATACGCCCCGTGTTGCGGAGAGCTGGCCGAGTGGCCGAAGGCGCTCCCCTGCTAAGGGAGTACACCTCAAAAGGGTGTCGGGGGTTCGAATCCCCCGTTCTCCGCCATTATTCGTTTAGTACGTTACAATCTGGCTTCTTCTGTAAGTTGTTGAAATTACTAGAAAAAGTGCTTTACAAAGAGATTTGACGGCCTATAATGCGCGGCAACAAATGCACTCGTAGCTCAGCTGGATAGAGTACTCGGCTACGAACCGAGCGGTCACAGGTTCGAATCCTGTCGAGTGCACCATTTAAGCGTTGTTGGTAGTGATACAAACAACGTTGCTTCAACCAGTTGTGATCTGGTCTAAAAACACAAATTGCACTCGTAGCTCAGCTGGATAGAGTACTCGGCTACGAACCGAGCGGTCACAGGTTCGAATCCTGTCGAGTGCACCATACACCAAGAAGCCCGCACTGGTTGCGGGCTTTTTGCTATCTAGCGTTTGACGCAGCCCTTCTCATCGAACAGCACCAGGCTGCTGCGACCTTTCTTCAGGTTGTAGTGATAACGCGTGGCGCTGTTGCTCGTAATGATCCTGTCCGGCCTGCCCAGGGCGCTTTCCACTTCCTGGCGACTCATGCCGGGGCGCACCTGTTGCCGGATGATGGCCTGGCGTCTTGCCTTGGCGTCGAGCTGATTGCCGCATCCATCGTCATGTTCGCCGACTACGATCAGTTCCCGAGGGGCATTGCTTTTGGCTTGTGGTGCCGGTTTCTGGGTGGCGGTGCGGGTCTTGCCGCCAGGTGCCGGGTTGTCGGCGCGCTGGATCCGCAGGCTCTGCTGCTGTGTGCAGCCCAGCGTGGTGAAGGTGATATGGCCGCTGGTGTCTTCGCAGCGGTGCACGATGGCTGCGCTTGCGCAGGAGGGCAGGTGCAGCGCGAGAGGGATCAGCAGGCAGCAGGCTCTGGTGGGCATCGGAAGTCCTCCATGACAATGGTCCCTCAAGCCTAGTCGCTGACTTTTTCATCGGTCGTGTGTTTTCTTTTCGGGATGAGTCGTCGCAGTAGAAAGCAATCGAAAAATGCCCGGCGTTGTCTCGCAAGCGCTTGTTCTTGCCAAGATTTTTGCCGTTAAACGACCTGAGGCGGTGTATGATTGCGCCCGTCAGCCCCGCCGGGGCTTGTGGAATACCTCCATGGACTTACCCAGTAGTTACTCAGTACCCCGCTTTACCAATCATGAATTGACTGATTGATCCTTCCGGCGTGCCCCGCTGCTGGGAGTGGAGTTCGCCTATGACCGAAGTTGAAGTAAAGAAATCACAAGACAGTTTGCAGGACCGCCTCGCGCAAGTCGTTGAGCTGCTGCAGCGCCAGCGCGTGGTCGAGGACCTGACTCATCGTCAGGAAGGCCCTCATCAGGACCGGGTGGAAAACCTGGTTCACCGGCAGAACCTCGTCGAGTTGCAGCGCAAGCTCGATGATCTGCACTCCGCCGACGTCGCCTATATTCTTGAAGCCTTGCCCCTGGATGAGCGCCTGACCGTCTGGCAACTGGTCAAGGCCGAGCGTGACGGCGATATTCTCCTCGAGGTTTCCGACTCCGTACGGGAAACGCTGATCGCCGACATGGACGATCACGAACTCCTGGCCGCGGCCAAGGAGATGGATGCCGACGAACTCGCTGACCTGGCCCCCGAGCTGCCGCGAGACGTCGTCCATGAGCTGATGGAAACCCTCGATGGTCAGCAGCGTGAGCGCGTTCGCTCCGCGTTGTCCTATGACGAGGAGCAGGTCGGCGCGCTGATGGACTTCGAGATGGTCACCATCCGCGAAGACGTCAGCCTGGAAGTGGTATTGCGTTATCTGCGTCGGCTCAAGGAGCTGCCAGGTCATACCGACAAGCTTTTTGTGGTGGACTACGATGGCGTGCTCAAGGGCGTGCTGCCGATCAAGCGATTGCTGGTCAATGATCCCGACAAGCAGGTGGCCGAAGTCATGGCCAGCGATCCGGTGAGTTTTCATCCTGACGAAGATGCTTATGACGCGGCCCAGGCCTTCGAACGTTATGACCTGATTTCCGCGCCGGTCGTCGACAAGAACGGCAAGCTGATCGGCCGTCTGACCATTGACGAGATGGTCGACCTGATTCGTGAGGAAAGCGAAAGCGAAGTCCTCAATATGGCGGGTCTGCGTGAAGAGGAGGATATCTTTGCGTCGGTCTGGAAATCCCTGCGCAACCGCTGGGCATGGCTGGCGATCAACCTGATCACGGCCTTTCTCGCCTCGCGGGTGATCGGTCTGTTCGAGGGCTCCATCGAGAAGCTGGTCGCCCTGGCTGCGTTGATGCCCATCGTCGCGGGTATTGGCGGCAACTCCGGCAACCAGACGATCACCATGATCGTGCGGGCCATGGCGCTGGACCAGGTCAGCACCGGTAATACCTCGAGGTTGATGCGCAAGGAGCTGGCTGTCGCGCTGATCAATGGCGTGGCGTGGGGTGGTGTGATTGGTGTCGTGGCGTATCTGCTGTATGGCAGTTGGTCGCTGGGTGTGGTCATGACGGCTGCGATGACCTTGAACCTCCTGTTGGCGGCGTTGATGGGGGTGCTGATCCCGATGACGCTGGCGCGGCTGGGGCGTGACCCGGCGATGGGGGCGAGTGTGATGATCACCGCCATGACCGACAGCGGCGGCTTTTTCATCTTCCTCGGGCTAGCGACGATTTTCCTGCTCTGAGTCTTCTGGCGCGGCCTTCACCTGCAGGTCGGCTGCGCCACCTTTCTGTTGTCTCCGGGCTTGCCCCGTCCTTACACACTCTTTTTCCTGAATGGCGTGCAAAAAAAAGCCAGCGCGAGGCTGGCTTGAGCTTTCAGGGATGAATCAGTTGGCGTCTGCGGCCATTTCGGCGTCGTGTGCAATCAACGACACCAGGGCGTTCTGCTGGCGGTGGGAAAGTTGACGAAAGCGCTGCAGCAACTCGCGTTCATGCAGGGATAGCTCGGGGCTGTCCAGGCGCATGCTCAGCTCGTCACCCAGTGCACCTTCCTGAATAAGACTCTGCTCCAGGCGTGCAATGATTTCGGAATTCATGCTTCGGTGATGGTTACGAGACACCTCGGCGATGCGTTCACGCATTCCATCGGGCAGACGCACGACGAATTTGTCAGCGGTACGGCTGGAATAAATTGCCTGTTTCAATGGGCGCATAGTTTTAAACCGGTTAGTTCAGGGGAGCGGTTCTCGGAATTGGCCGCAGGATGTCAGTAGGACAGCATGCTTTGCCAAATGTTCAACCTGAATTGATAAGAGGCCCGCATCATGCCTCAAATTTGCCAGATCATTGGCGTCAATTCTGTGACAAATATTGAACTGGACACAGGCAATATGCCAGCACCAATTATCAGAAATGCGCACTGGTTTGAAAGTTTTTACCGGTGCAGCGCTCTGATCAGCCATCCCAAGCCCGTCTGGAAGCATCAAACCTTCCTGCCGCATATGCTACGCGGTGATCTGGCCTTTTGCCTCTACTGTTAGAGAATAGTGGCAAGTGGCCGATTATCTAGTGGACGAACGGCGCAATATGGGGTTGAGGCGAGTTTTCCGACCGACGACAAGGACCGGGATGACTGGGTTGGCGAGCGAGCCCATGACGATAATTAGCGTATGGCCGATGGTTTTGTACGCGATCACTCGCGGGAAATGGCTTTGTCGCGACCTACGAGCCAAAAAGCCCATGGACGACATGACAAACGGTGGCGTGGCCGTTAACATGCACGCCGTCCTTTGCGCCGCCTGTCCTGGCGGTCGCCGTTGTCTCAGTAGCTCAATTGGATAGAGCATCCCCCTCCTAAGGGGAAGGTTGGCAGTTCGAACCTGCCCTGGGACACCATATTTACTCAAAGCATCCAGCCATCAATGCGAAGTGAGCGTAAAGCTCGCGAGCGCAGGCGCGTGTGCGATTTTCCGCTTGTGGTGTGCAATCGCCACCCTTTATAAGAAAGGCCTTGCTGCTTTCGATAATAGATAGAGGGACGTAGGCTATGGGCGAAGCTTGGAATGAAGGCTATTTCACGGACGAAGGTTACACCTACGGATATAGCCGGGAAATCAATCCGGTGTTCCAGCGCTACTGCTTGTTGTTGCGTGGTTTTGCGAGCGTGGAGAGTGCGCAGGCCTATCACTGCGAGCTGGGTTTCGGCCAGGGCGTCTCGATCAATATCCATGCCGCGGCGAATCCGGGAAACTATGTGGGTACGGACTTCCACCCGACCCAGGCGGCCAATGCCAATGCCCTGGCGGCCAGCTACGGTGGTAATGCCCAGCTTTATGACGACAGCTTCGAGCAATTGTTGGCCCGTGATGATTTGCCGCAATTCGACAGTATCAGCCTGCATGGCATCTGGACCTGGGTCAGTCGCGATAACCAGAAACTGATCGTCGAATTCGCCCGTCGGCATCTCAAGCCTGGTGGGCTGCTCTACATCAGCTACAACTGTTTTCCGGGTTGGTCGCCGTCGGCGCCGCTGCGTCAGTTGTTCAGTCTGCATGACCGCTTTGCCTCCAGTGCCTCCATACGCCCGGCCGAACGTATAGATGCCGCGCTGCAGTTCTCCGAGGCACTGCTGGCGGCAAATCCCCTGTACGCCAATGCGGCGCCGAACCTGGGGGCGAAGTTGCAGAGCGTCAAGGGGCAGAATCGCCAGTATGTTGCCCATGAGTATTTCAATCGCGACTGGAACTGCATGTACTTCACCGATGTGGTGGATGCCCTGTCTCCTGCCAAGCTCGACTATGCCGCGACGGCCGCGCCGCTTGATTCGGTGGACCCGCTCAACCTGAGCGCCGAAGGCATGGATTTCCTGGAGGGTATCGATCATCCGATCATGCGCGAACAGGCGCGCGACTACTTCGTCAATCAGCATTTTCGGCGAGATCTGTACCTGCGCGGCGCCGGCCGATTGCCCGCAGCGGAACAGCGCGAGAGGATGCTCAATACGCGCTTTGTCATGTTGCAGGCAGTAGACAGCGTGCCGGGTGTCGTCAGTGGTCCGGCAGGCGAAGCTTCACTGCAGGCAGAAGTGTATGGCCCTGTACTCGAGGCTCTGGCAGCCAGTGCCTATGCGCCGAAAACCTTGCGTCAGTTATCGGTGGCTGTGCCCTCGATGGCTTATGGCGACCTGGAGCAGGCGGTCAATGTCCTGGTCGGTATGGGTGTTGCGGCACCTTGCCAGAGCGACGCGGCGGAGAAGTTGGTGCAAGTGCGTTGCAGCGCTCTCAACCTGCATCTGTGCAAGCGCTCGTTGTTCAGTAATCAGATCCAGACCCTGGCCAGTCCCGTGACCGGCGGCGGCGTGCCGGTCAGTCGCTTCGGGCAATTGTTCCTGATATCGATCAAGCAGGGCAAAAAGCTTCCGGCTGAATGGGCGCAACTGGCATGGGGTATCATCAGTGATCAGGGTGAAGGTATCGTCAAGGATGGCCGCCCCCTGACGACGGCCGAAGAGAACATGGCTGAACTGCTGGAGCAGGCCGAAGCCTTTGGAGAGAAATCGCTGGTTGTCCTCAAGGCGTTGAAAATCGTTTGATCGTAGCTGCTATATAGAAGAAGGCCGGCCCCCTGGGGCCGGCCTTCTGCTTTTTCGGGCTTTTCCGACCCTTGTGACAGAAAGATG
>NZ_JACAPR010000005.1 GCF_013385635.1 Pseudomonas gingeri | reverse complement strand
TCTTTCATGGGGCTCGTTCAGCGCCAATGCGCACACTCGGAGATCTTCCACAAGAGTACCGCGACGGTAACTAGAAACAGCGTTCTCTGTCGCTACCCCGGTACGGGGTAGTGTTGCGTAGCACAGCGGCAAAATGGCATGACCTCAAATTGCCAGCTAAGGTGGCATTAGTAAAAGTCACTTGCACCGTCGAGTTGAGAGAACTCAGGAATCAAATATGCCTAGTCTTGATAATCACATTCTCATTGCTTTGACTCATTACCGGGGACTTATTGCAAAGCACTTCGGATGTTCGTTGCTGGCATATTCAGGCCCAATACATCCCGCAGTTCAAAGCGCGTACGTGAATGCGATAGAAGAGCTAGTTCAGCATCGCGCAGATACAGAAAATCCGAACCGAATCTGCATCGTCATAGCTACGCCAGGCGGGGTGGTTGAAGCGGTTGAAAAAATGGTCGAGGTAACTCGACATCATTTTGATGAAGTTTTTTTCGTGGTTCCTACGGCCGCAATGTCCGCTGGTACCATTTTTTGTATGTCCGGCGATAAGATTTTCATGGACTACACCTCCTCGCTCGGCCCCATTGACCCGCAGGTTCCCTTGGCAGATGGGCAGCTCGTCCCTGCTCTCGGTTACATCGACAAGGTGAATCAACTTATCGAAAAATCTGCAGCTGGTAGCCTCACAGATGCAGAGTTCATGATGCTACAGCGCCTGGATCTGGCTACTCTGCGTCGTTATGAACAAGCCAGGGACCTCTCCGTCAGCCTGCTAAAGCTCTGGCTTGTGAAATACAAATTCAAAGACTGGACAGTTCATGGTTGTACCAACCCGGGTACGGCCGTGTCCGAAACCGAAAAAGAGGCCCGTGCCGAGCAGATCGCAAAAGATCTCAGCGATAACAACCGTTGGCACTCGCACGGCAGAATGATCGGAATCAACACGCTAACCGGTGGTCTGAAGCTAAAGATCGAAGACTATACTGATGATCAAGAACTCAGGCAGAATCTGCGCGTTTATTCAGAATTGATCGCAGAGCATGCAGAACGTCAACGATCTGCTTTCATGCTTCACTACACATAACCAGCAAGGGAGGATGCCATGACGACGCTTGCAAACCGTACAGCTGAGGCGCTCGAGCGCGAGTCGGTAATCCGTTCGGGAGAGAGATCTGAACGCCTTTCAGCGATCAACGATCGTTATGATCGCCTTGTGAAATCTGGAGCCGTTCAGCCTGAGCGCTACAACATTGCTCCAATCAACCCGTCATCGATGACTTTCCCGCCAAGCTCCTTGTGAGTTTACGTCGCACCACTCATTACTTTCAGGTGGTGTCAACGTCATCTGAAAACTGAAAAACCCGCCCAGTGCGGGTTTTTTATTGCCTGGAATTTGATAGCGTCGGGTTCTGACAAAAGCGGTGACGAGGCCCTCCCGCAAGCCTCGCTGCAAACGCAAGGAACCTGCTCAATGACCACCTCCGAGTGCCCCTCCGCCCTTTCGCCCGCCGACTGCATTGCCGTGCCCTTTATCGAGGCCGCGGTCGATGGCTTCGTACTGGGTGGTTTCAGCTGGCGTCACGGCGAGATCAGGGCCGGGCGCCCGGTAGTCATCATCAGCGCCGCCACCTCGTTGCGCTGCCGCTACTACTCGCGCTTTGCCGACTACCTGTTCGCCAATGACTTCGATGTGATCACCTACGACTATCGCGGCATCGGTGAGTCGCGCCCCGCATCGATGCGCGGGCTGCAAGCGTCGTGGACCGATTGGGGCGCGCTGGATTTCGAATCGATGCTGCTGCGGGCCAGTCGCGAATTCCCCGGCCAGCCGATCGATGTCGTCGCCCACAGCTTCGGCGGCTGCGGCGCCGGACTGGCGACGTCAGGCCACCTGATCCGGCATCTGGTCACCGTCGGCGCGCAGTTCGCCTACTGGCGCGACTATGCACCCGCCTCGCGCTGGAAGATGTTCGCCAAGTGGCACCTGGTGATGCCGCTGCTGACCCGCCTCTACGGCTATTTCCCCGGCAAGCGCCTCGGCTGGCTGGAAGACACCCCGGCCGGCGTGGTGAAAGACTGGAGCACCCCGACAGCAGGCTACGAGAAGCGCCCCAGCGCACGAAAGCTCGCCACCCTGCCGTTCTCCCGCGTACAGGCGAAAATCCTCGCCATCAGCCTTACAGACGATCCTTTCGGCACGGTAGCGGCCATAGAGCGGCTCCTGCGCTACTTCACGAGCAGCGAACGCACCCACCTGCGAATCGCCCCTGAAGAGATCGCCGAAACCGAGGTGGGGCATTTCGCGTTCTTCCGTAGCCAGTATCAGGAAAAGCTTTGGCCGATTGCGTTGCACTGGTTAAGAAAAGGGGAACTGGGGGCACAGACGCCAGGGCAGGTCATTCAGCGCTGAAGTGTGACGCGCTGCGTCACGAATTGAACCGCACCCTCAGCGCCCGAGAAAAAATGCGCTTTGGCATTGCAATGGTTCACAGGGATAATTCCCCACTGACCTCTTTCCGAAAGCAGCAGAGCCCATGGCATCCCAGAACAAGCAAGACAAACGCGCGCAACGGGCGAAAGCCAAGGCCAAGCAGAACCGTACCCGTCGCGCCGAGCCGGCCGAGTCGCTGCCGGTGGACGATGACCGGATCGATTTCGAATCGGTCGACCTGACCGATCTCTTCAAGAGAATGCGCAACGCCGAAACCACCAGCCAGCAGGCCATGTGCAGCGTCTTCCTGGAAGACCCGCTGCTGGAGCTGGTCCTGGAGCAGGAAGGCGAGGAAGAGGCGACGGACTTCATCCTGTCCGCCCTGATCGAATACCGCCAGTGGGCCACCGAGGCCAGCGAGGAAGCCGCACTGGCCTGGATCGAGAGCCCGGCCTTCCAGGCCGACTATGTCGCCGCCTCGCAAGCCCTGCAGAAAGCCGCCGACTAGCAACGCGGGGTATCGGATACCCCGTGTCATCGTTCGCGACCATCGCCGGCAAGCCGACTCCCACAAGGTTCGCGTCGCACATCAAACTATGGGAGCCGGCTTGCCGGCGATGAGGCCTTCACGATCGATAAAGGCCTCCAGACAAACCAGACCGTCAGTTCAACACCACCTTCCCGGCCTTCTCAAGCCGCCGACGACGGGCCACCAGCAGGCCGGCCGCGACCACCAGCACGCTGAGCAAGCCCGTGGCGAGGATCTCGACGCGGTGGGCTTCCTGGAACAGCATCACCGTCAGCACCACGACGATAAACCCGATCACCGCCCAGGTCAGGCCCGGGAACAGCCACATCTTGAAGTCGATCTTCTCGCCTTTCGCCATGCGCTGACGGCGCATGCGCAGTTGCGAGACCGCGATCACCAGGTACACCAGCAACGCAATGGCGCCAGAGCTGGCCAGCAGGAATTCGAACACCGCCGCCGGCGCGACGTAGTTGGCGAAGACCGCCAGGAACGCCGCCGCCGTCGACAGCATCACCGCCCAGTAAGGCGTACCGCTGGCATTGGTGCGCTTGGATACCGCCGGCGCATCACCGCGCTTGCCCAGGGAGAAAAGCATCCGCGAAGCGGTGTACAGCGCCGAGTTCAGGCAACTGGTCACGGCCACCAGCACCACCAGGTCGACGATCAGCTTGGCGTTCGGAATACCCATGCGGTCCAGCACGGTCTGGTAGGAACCGACAGCCGCCAGGGTCGGATCATTCCACGGCACCAGCGACACCACGATAAAGATCGACACCAGGTAGAACAGGCCGATCCGCCAGATCACCGAGTTGGTGGCCTTGGAAATCTGCTTGCCCGGATCTTTCGACTCGGCGGCGGCAATGGTCACGATCTCGGTCCCCATGAACGAGAACATGGTGGTCAGCATCGCCGCCAGCACCGCGCCCATGCCGTTCGGCATGAAGCCCACGGTATCCACCAGATGCGATACCCCGCTGACCTGGCTGGTCGGCAGCAGGCCGAAGATCGCCAGCAGACCGAGCACCACGAAACCGATGATGGCGATCACCTTGATCAGCGCGAACCAGAACTCGAACTCGCCGTAGTTCTTCACGCTGAACAGGTTGGTCGCGGTCAGCAGCAAAGTGATGATCAGGGTAAAGGCCCAGATCGCCACGCCAGGGAACCAGGCATGGAGGATGGTCGCGGCGGCGTTGGCCTCCAGCGGGATCACCAGCACCCAGAACCACCAGTACAGCCAGCCGATGGTGAAACCGGCCCAGTGCCCGATGGCACGGTCGGCGTAAGTCGAGAAGGAACCGGTATCCGGCGAAGCCACGGCCATTTCGGCCAGCATGCGCATCACCAGGACCACCAGCGTACCGGCTGCGGCATACGCCAGCAGCACCGCGGGACCGGCCTCGGCAATGGCGTGCCCGGAGCCGACGAACAGCCCGGCACCGATCACCCCGGCAATCGACAACATCGTCACATGCCGGGGCTTGAGCCCCTGCTCCAGATTGTTGGAAGTGTGCGTACCACTCATTGAGGACTACCTATGCAATGAAGAGCTATTCATTCCACCCCGCGTCACTGGCAACCTTGTAAGAAGAACTCAACGGGGGCGTATTTTATTTTTTACGCAAAATTTGCGCCAAAATGTTACAGGCTCCCGGCTGCCGGGGCCCATGTGCCCGTCCGAAGATAAATCATAAGTCATTGAGATTAATGGCAATTCGCCAGAACGTTACCGAGCCACCCAGATCCCGATCTCTCGACACGCACCGGGAACAGGCAAAAACCATCGTCTCGCCCCATTAAGGGGCAAGCCAATGCCCGTTAAGCCGGTTTACCCTTCCAACCCTCGGCCAAAGCTGGCAACATCGCGCCCTTTTTGACGCGACTGCCGGGCTGAAGGCGGGTCAAACGGAGGTTCGGTTGTTGATGGGGCGACAGTCAGCTGTGCCGATGCGACAACCTGCCACCGCACCGCCCTCCCCCGTCCGAACCCTATGCTAGCTTGGCGCTCGCCAGGAAGGCCGCCAACAGCAGGAGCGCAACAGAACAATGAGGAACGCACATGGCTGAGGCCACGCCCGCGCTGGAAATCCGCAACTTGCACAAACGCTACGGAGAGCTAGAGGTACTCAAGGGGATCTCGCTGACCGCCCGCGACGGTGATGTGATCTCGATCCTCGGTTCCTCCGGTTCCGGCAAGTCCACGTTCCTTCGTTGCATCAACCTGCTGGAAAATCCGCACCAGGGCCAGATCCTGGTCAACGGTGAAGAACTCAAGCTCAAGTCCGCGAAGAACGGCGAACTGGTGGCCGCCGACGGCCGGCAGATCAATCGCCTGCGCAGCGAAATCGGCTTCGTGTTCCAGAACTTCAACCTCTGGCCGCACATGAGCATCCTCGACAACATCATCGAGGCCCCGCGCCGGGTACTCGGCCAGAGCAAAGCCGAAGCCATAGAAGTCGCCGAGGCGCTGCTGGCCAAGGTCGGTATCGCCGACAAGCGCCACGCCTACCCCGCCCAGCTTTCCGGTGGCCAGCAACAACGCGCGGCCATCGCCCGCACGCTGGCCATGCAGCCCAAGGTCATCCTGTTCGACGAGCCGACCTCGGCCCTCGACCCGGAGATGGTCCAGGAAGTCCTCAACGTGATCCGCGCCCTGGCCGAAGAAGGCCGCACCATGCTGCTGGTCACCCATGAAATGGGCTTCGCCCGCCAGGTCTCCAGTGAAGTGGTGTTCCTGCACCAGGGCCTGGTCGAAGAGCAAGGAACGCCACAGCAGGTTTTCGAGAACCCGCTTTCGGCACGCTGCAAACAATTCATGTCCAGCAACCGCTAACGGAGCAACACGCATGCAGACCTACAAGAAAATCCTCCTGGCCGCTGCCGTCTCCATGGCCTTCAGCGCCAGCGCCTTCGCCGAGACCCTGAAAATGGGCATCGAGGCGGCCTACCCGCCGTTCAACAACAAGGACGCCAGCGGTAATGTCGTCGGCTTCGACAAGGACATAGGCGATGCCCTGTGCGCCAAGATGAAGGTCGAATGCACCGTGGTCACTTCCGACTGGGACGGGATCATTCCGGCCCTGAACACCAAGAAGTTCGACTTCCTGATTTCTTCGATGTCGATCACCGCCGACCGCAAGCAGGCCGTGGACTTCACCGACCCGTACTACTCCAACAAGCTGCAATTCATCGCGCCGAAAAACGTCGACTTCAAGACCGACAAGGCCTCGCTGAAAGGCAAAGTGATCGGCGCCCAGCGTGCGACCCTGGCCGGCACCTTCCTCGAAGACCACTTCGGTGACGACATCAGCATCAAGCTGTACGACACCCAGGAAAACGCCTACCTCGACCTGCAGGCCGGTCGCCTGGACGGCATTCTCGCCGACAAGTACGTCAACTATGAGTGGCTCAAGAGCGACGCCGGCAAGTCTTACGAGTTCAAGGGCGACCCGGTGGAAGAAAGCGACAAGATCGGCATCGCCGTGCGCAAGAAAGACCCGATTCGCGAAAAACTGAACGCCGCGCTGAAGGAAATCATCGCCGACGGTACTTACAAGAAGATCAACGACAAGTACTTCCCGTTCAGCATCCTCTGATCCTGCCCCGATGGCCGGCACCTCGACGCAAGGTGCCGGTCGTCCCCAAGCAAAGCCTGCCTTGCCCATGAATATTGATCTCTTCGGATTCGGCCCGGCGCTTGCCGCCGGCGCGCTGATGACCGTCAAGCTTGCGCTCTGTGCCCTGTGCCTGGGACTGGTGCTCGGGCTGCTCGGTGCATTGGCCAAGACTTCACCGTACAAACCGCTGCAATGGCTGGGGGGCACCTATTCGACCCTGGTCCGTGGCGTGCCGGAACTGCTCTGGGTGCTGCTGATGTACTACGGCACCGTCAACCTGATGAGTGCCCTGGGCGATATCTTCGGCAACCCCGAACTGGCCTTGAACCCGTTCGCCGCCGGGGTGATTGCCCTGGGGCTGTGCTTTGGCGCCTACGCCACGGAAGTGTTTCGCGGCGCGATCCTGGCGATCCCCAAGGGTCACCGCGAAGCGGGAGTCGCGCTGGGCATGTCCAAGGTGCGCATCTTCAGCCGGCTGATTCTGCCGCAGATGTGGCGTATCGCCCTGCCGGGGCTGGGCAACCTGTTCATGATCCTGATGAAGGACACCGCCCTGGTCTCGGTCATCAGCCTGGAAGAAATCATGCGCCAGGCACAGAACGCCGTGCAGTTCACCAAGCTGCCCTTCACCTTCTACCTGGTGGCGGCCTTCATGTACCTGGGCCTGACCATCCTCGCCATGATCGGCATGCACTTCCTGGAAAAACGCGCCGCGCGCGGTTTTGTGAGGACCACATAATGGAATGGGAAGTCATCATCAAATGGCTGCCGAAGTTCTTCCAGGGTGCGCTGCTGACCCTGGAACTGGTGGGCATCGCCGTGGTGCTGGGGTTGATCCTGGCCGTGCCGCTGGGCATCGCCCGGGCCTCGAAGCTGTGGTTCGTGCGGGCGCTGCCCTACGGCTACATCTTCTTCTTCCGGGGTACGCCGCTGCTGGTCCAGCTGTTCCTGGTGTACTACGGCCTGGCGCAGTTCGAGTCGATCCGCACCAGCGCCATGTGGCCCTACCTGCGCGATCCGTTCTGGTGCGCGGCGGCGACCATGACCCTGCACACCACCGCGTATATCGCCGAAATCCTGCGTGGGGCCATCCAGGCCATCCCGCCGGGCGAGATCGAAGCGGCCCGCGCGCTGGGCATGTCGCGGCCCAAGGCGCTGTTCTACATCATCCTGCCCCGCGCCGCGCGGATCGGCCTGCCGGCCTACAGCAACGAAGTGATCCTGATGCTCAAGGCCAGTTCCCTGGCGAGTACCGTGACCCTGCTGGAACTGACCGGCATGACCCGGACCATCATTGCGCGCAACTACCTGACGGTGGACATGTTCTTCACCGCCGGGGTGTTCTACCTGGTGATCTCGTTCCTGCTGGTGCAGGCGTTCAAGCAGCTGGAACGCTGGATGCGGGTCGATGCCTGCCAGGGGCGGTGACTTGCCCGGCGCGGGGGACTTAAAATCCCCCGCCAATTGAAGCCCGAACGCGATCCACTGTAGGAGCCGGCTTGCTGGCGATTGCGCTGTAACATTCACCGCCGCCATCGTCAGCGAGCTGGCTCCTACAGGTCCCGTGACTGCTTTGCATTGGCGCTTAAATACCCGGAGCCGCAGCATGCCCTCGATCCTCCAAGGCCCTGCCCTGCACACCCGCTTCAAGGCCCTGGATGCGTTCCTGACGGCACACCAACCGCTCTGGCGCCCGCGCCCCTTCACCCATCTGCACCTGCCGTGGGAACGCCGACATCCGGAACTCGCCACCTGGCTACGCCAACGCAGCCTCGACGACGCCGAAACCAGCCACAACCACCCGGAGCAGCTTGCCGCCCCGGCGCCCTTTCCTGCGCTCGCGGCCGAATCCAGGACCCTGGGCGCTATCGGAACCCTCGGCGAAACCGCATTGCCGCCCGCCAGTCACCGCCTGAACGTCGATGTCCCCGGCCGCAAATGGCAGCAGATCGAAGCCTTCGCCGCCCGCCTCGACTTCACCCGCTCGCCCGAACACTGGCTCGACTGGTGCTCCGGCAAGGGCCATCTCGGCCGCCGCCTGCTGCAACCGGGCCAGCAACTGACCTGCCTGGAATACGATCCGGCCCTGGTCGCCAGCGGTGAGCAACTGAGCCGCCACCATCACCTGCCCGCCAGCCACCTCCGGCAAGACGTCATGGCCGCTGACGCCGCTTCACGCCTGAGCGCCCGGCACACCCCGGTGGCCCTGCACGCCTGCGGCGACCTGCATGTGCGCCTGATGCACCTCGCCAGCCACGCCGGCTGCCGGCAACTGGCGATCGCCCCGTGCTGCTACAACCGTATCGGCGGCGATCACTACCAGGCCTTGTCCGCCGCCGCCCAGGCCTCGGCACTGCGGCTGTCGCTGGACGACCTCGCCTTGCCCCTGAGCGAAACCGTGACCGCCGGCGCCCGGGTACGGCGCCAGCGCGACGCCTCCATGGCCCGCCGCCTGGCCTTCGACCTGCTGCAACGCCGACTGCGCCAGCGCGACGACTACCTGCCCACCCCGTCGCTGCCCAGCGCCTGGCTCGACAAACCCTTCGCCGACTACTGCCGCGACCTGGCCGCGCTCAAAGAGTTATCCACAATGGGGGAACAGGACTGGACGGCGCTGGAAGCCGCAGGCTGGCAACGGCTGGCCGAGGTGCGCAACCTGGAACTGCTGCGCGGCCTGTTCCGCCGCCCGCTGGAACTCTGGCTGGTGCTCGACCGCGCGCTGTTCCTCGAAGCACAGGGTTACCGCGTTCGCCTCGGCCAGTTCTGCGAAAGCCCGCTGACGCCGCGCAACCTGATGCTCCTGGCGGAACGCGGCTAACTGTCACATTGCCATGTCCAGCCTGTGGATAACTCTGTTGATGCTTTTGCTAGACAACCGCGGAAAACAAAGCCTGTAGCGTCAAAGCCTGCCTGGTCATTTTTTGTTCATAAAATAAAGCACCGAAAAAACAGGCAGTTGCGCCGTGATGAGAACGAGTCCACAAATTCGCTTTCCCGGCCCGCCAGCGACCAACCACTTGTGCATAAGCGCTCTAGCCAATCGACATAACGCTGGTTTTTTCCCGAGCCTGAAGGCCCGCCAACAGCGCTTGAAACGGCACGCCGGCTGCTGGCGGTGATCGACGCGGCAAGCCCGGCCCATGAGGAGCAGGCCCAGGGTTGCCGACAAGGGCCGGACGAAAGAATCTCAGCTCAGCAAAAATAGTCAGATATCAGGGGTTTACAGAACTCTGCCAATCGCTATAATCGTCGCCCTAACACGCCGGTATAGCTCAGTTGGTAGAGCAACTGACTTGTAATCAGTAGGTCCCGGGTTCGACTCCTGGTGCCGGCACCATATAAGACGAAGCCCCTGCAGAAATGCAGGGGCTTTGTTGTTTCTGCGCAAGCCATAGACACGTAGCAAAGCTTGTTATCAGGCAGCCACAAATAACTGTATATAGATACAGTTTTATCCTTGCGTTTAGCCTATAGCTATTTATCATGGGATCCGAAATTGCTGTGCCATACTAGCCTCCGAAGGAGCTGTATTGGCTGGATCCGCGAGGGGCCGGGGCCTTCCGGTAGCCAGGCTGCCGAGGTCGCAGAAGGAGGAAAAACGTGTTCAATGCAAAGTCGATAGCTAATTACTTTCTCGAACTGGCCGCTGCCAGAGGCGAGTCCATTAGCCCCATGAAACTGCAGAAACTCGTTTATTACGCCCATGGCTGGTACGCCGGCTACACCGACCAACCGCTGATCAACGAAGCAGTCGAGGCCTGGCAGTACGGCCCCGTCATTCCCTCGCTGTATCACGAATTCAAGCGCTTCGGCTCAGGCGAGATCGCGGGCAAGGCATTCGAGTATGACGCCCTGGGCGTCAGAGAAGCGGCCGTTCCGGCCGACCCTGATATTCGTACCTTCCTGCAAAACGTCTATAACAGTTATGGTCGTTACTCCGGCATTCGACTCTCCGAAATGACCCATGCTTCTGGCACTCCCTGGGACATGACCTGGTCTGCGGCAAAAGGGGTACGCGGTGTAGACATTCCGTTCCCGATGATCGCCGCTCACTTCAAGGAGGCGACCCAGAAAGCTCAGAACGGTCAGGCGGCGGTCCAGGTCTGATGAACCAGACCAAAAACCTGGGCTCACTGCCTATTGATCCTGCCGCTGAAGCCGCTACACCGGTGCTCAACGGCTCAGGCAACGATGAAAATGCTTTTTTCGCCAACGGCCAACAGCATTTTCGCCTGCAGCACAATCAACAAAACCTCGGTTGGCTGGGTAAATTCTGGGGAGCGACCGACCGCGCAGCCCCCACCAACATTGCCGGTTTCGTGATTGCCATTTCGGCCCTTCTGATCGTCGGCAGCTTCTTCATGCAAGAATCTCCCGAGCTCAATGAAGCCAGAAAATGGCTGTATGGACTTACAACATCAGCCCTCGGCTTCGTGTTCGGCTCCGCCACCAAGAAGTAATCGCCACGCAGTGCCCTCGACTCACCATCGCATCCTTTTTCCAGGAACATCGTGCGCGCCTTGAGAATGGTCGATTTCCGATGCTGAACTGAATCGGTGCCTTTTTCCGCCGACAGTGCCTGCACCAGGCGATCAATGTCCGACGCCGGACTGGGCTCATGTCCACCCCGAGTTGCGCCGCCCCGACCCAACTCGGGCCCTGCTTTGGCAAGAATATCGACCTCGCTCACCCACAATGCTTCCAGTACAGTTGGTTATGCGAGCATTACCGCCTCTCGGCTGCCAAGAAAAAGGGGACAGACAAAAAAAGGGGACAGGTGGAAAGTCAGTACTCTTACCTTCCCCTGCCCAGTAAGAGCCTTGAGGTTCTCAAGTCCCTTACTGGGGGTAGCTTTGTGATCTCAGAGATCGATTTCATGGGTCCAATTTGGCACGCCATGACGGGCTAAGTGGTCGACCAAATGCCGCGAGCCATAAAAGCGGTTACGCCCTCCCGAGGAATAGACAAGTGCAGACTGATCGACTTTTAGACCTGCGTTTCTTGCATTGCCGGTTAACCGGGCCAAGAGACCGTCGTTATCGCCGTTGGTAGACTTCGCATTAAACAATGCGTAGTCAATCCATCCACCTGTAGTCGAACGGGTTCTTACATGGGCCATATCAATTTTCATGGTTCGTCCCTCAGCGTTCTTTGTTAGCTTGAGAAACCAACGATCCGGCGAGTGTCTTCGTCGCTTCGCTGTATTTCTCACTCTGAAGTACCTGCCCAGCTTTATGCTCCATATCAGCACCGGTTTGCCTATCCGTGTGCGTCTGAGCAAGCGCTGAAGCCGCCAAGCTCTTGGCAATGGCTGAGGCATTTGGGTTGCGAAGCGTCTCGGACGCGAGTTGAGCAACCTTATTCGATGTAGCTTTGGTGTTAGGTCCCATGGGGGGCCCTCCCGATTTTGAGTTAAACAAGCCATCGGGGGGACGCCGAGCAGAGAGTCATTGACGGTTAAGTCACGATTTGGCTCAATGCAAGCCCCCTTGGGCTACGCATAGTTTTCTGGCTTTGGGCGGTGCGAGTGATGGCATTCTGGTCTCGACAACTTCGTGCCATCACTCGCAGATTTTTGACGCTTAACCCAACGACAGATTGTTGGCGAATAACACAACATGTAGTGTTTTTTTACGCCAAGAACACAAGATAATGTGCCATCAAAAGTTATGCAAGCCCATTGCCTGTGCATAACTTATGGGTAATTTGTAATAAAATAATTCACACGCACCTCGATCTCCCATAGTGCAGCGTCATCGCTCACAAACTCTCGGACCGGACTAGCGAGAACGTCGCTTAGCCAAAGGTAAATTGGGCGCAATAAAGTAAGCGCTTACCGGCAGGATTTCAGTGATTCGCTTGTCCACACGGGTCCATCCAGGCAGGGTTGCAAAGCCGCCCCGCCTGGATGAAAAAAAAGAAAAAAAAGGGGACAGATTTATTTTTAGGAAAATAAATCTGTCCCCTTTTTTTGCGCGGTGATCAGTATGTAAAAGTACCGAGTCCGAGCAAAGAGCTGGGAATGCAGCGCACCACGGTCCGCTCAGCGATACCGCAAGGTCAGGATCGTGAACAGGTGATACGCATTATCGACGCGCTTCGCGAACAGCATCCCCGTGCCGCCGCTATTACACAGTTGGCAAGAGCCACCGGAATGCGCTTGCGAGAGGCTATCTTGGCCGACCTTGTACGCCTAAAACGTGAGGCAAACCAATTCGGCAGGATCAACATCCAGGATGGCACCAAAGGTGGGCGCTCGGGTGCGTCGGCACATCGATGGATTACGGTAGATGATCATATTCGTGACGCGCTGAGGTTTGCCGAACAAGTCTCGCCCGACGGTAGCCGCAACCTGTTAGCTCCGCACGAAAGCTTTCGCGACTTCAGGCAGTGCGTCGTTCGGCCTGCCCGGGACATCCTCCATACGCACAACCTTAAAGGGTTTCACGAATTGCGGGCGGCCTATGCGTGCGAACGCTATGAGCAACTCTCCCACCATCAAGCGCCGATCAACGGAGGCAGATGCTACCAGCTCGACCCGCGTCTCGATCAGGAGACCAGAACCCAAATCAGCTATGAACTGGGCCATGGCAGGGTCGACATTGTGTCAGCTTATATCGGCGGTAGGACGTGAGTAAGCCATTCGACATCGAGCTTTTCTTGGCTGCCGTCCTGACCGGATCGCATGCCACACGCGAGCGTCATATACGCCAGGCAAAGATCATTCAAGCGGCGATCTCTGATCGCTGGCAACGAGACAATCCTTGGACCTGGCAACGAAAGCATCTCGTCTGGTTTTTCGACATTCATCTAGCCCAGCACTCCCCCTACACACGGGCCTACTATCTGGTTACCGCGCATTTGGTTTGCAAAAGGGCCGGAAAGATCTGGACGTTACGTACCATCAAATTGTCTGCTCTAGACCCATAGCTTGTGGGAATGATAGTCAGTCAAAACAAGGAGAAACGACCTTGTGGATTTCCGCCCCACCCCCAAGAGAGCCAACCATCACGCGAAAGCCTTCATGGGAAAAGCACTGGCGCTTACGCATAGATGGTTTTCCCAAATTGGGATATTGACAGCCTTATCTAATCCGAGCATTATCCTCCCAAATCGGGAAGAAAAAATATGCGACTCATCGGACGTGAAAAGCTAGCCAGCTTGAAAGGCATCGGCAGCGAAATTGAGAAGTGGGTGCGAACCTGGGCGTCTGAGGTCATGAGCGCTCACTGGAAGCATCCCACTGAAGTGAGCAGCCAATTCCCAAATGCCAAAAACACTGGCAATGGTACGTTTTTATTCCCTGTATGTAATGGCGGCTTAACGATACAACTGTTAATCGTCTTCCCGCAGGGTGTAGCCCTTATTACAGATCTAAAAGTTAGCGAAGACACCCATGGACACTAAGGTTATCCGGACAGACGAACAGTACCGAGCATACCTTGAAGAAGTTCAGGTACTGATGGCCAAAAATCCATCCCTTTACACTACTGATAGTGACAGACTTGAAGTACTCACTGTCCTACTTGAAGCCTACGAAAATAGTAAGTACCCAGTTGAGCCGCCAGATCCAATTGATGCAATTCTCTTTCGCATGCAAGAAAAGGGATTGAAGCAGGCAGACCTCGTTCCCTACTTCGGTACCAGCAGTCGGGTTTCAGAAGTTTTAAATAGAAAAAGACCTTTAACCGTTCAAATGATTCGAGCATTATCACTTGGACTGGGCATATCTGCAGAAACTCTTATAGGTTTATCAAGCCCTGATAACGAGCAAACAAAACAAGATATAGATTGGTCGAAATTTCCAATTAAAGAAATGACACGTAGGGGATGGCTGCAAAACTTTTCATTTCAAGCAAAAACTTCGGTTGAAGATATTGTTAAACATTTCATCTCAAACGCAGGATTACAGTTCGGAGCCGCAGCATTTCGAAGAACGCTTTCGGGAGAAGCAAAATCTCCAACAACCCAATACTCCCTTTATGCTTGGCTAGCTAGAGTAATACAATCCGCACGTATAAGAAAACCAAAACTTGGTCCGTTCAACAGTGAAAATATTTCCAGCAATTTTTTAAGAGAGCTCGCACAACTTAGCTGGTCGGAACGCGGCCCGCTACTTGCTGTAGAGTATTTGGAAAGGCAAGGAATAGCAGTAGTAATTGAGCCTCACCTTAAAGGCACCCAATTGGACGGTGCAGCTCTGAAAGATAATGATGGCACTCCAATTGTCGCGTTAACACTGAGATACGATAGGCTAGACAACTTCTGGTTCACGCTGCTTCATGAGGTCGCCCATATTTGGAAGCATGTAGGGAATGAAGATGCCTTTTTAGACGATCTTAATACAGAGTCGGAGGATCGGCGTGAGGCGGAAGCCAATCGATTGGCGCGAGAGGCATTTATTCCTAGAGGAATCTGGAGAAGAAGTGATGCCTTCATCTCCCCAAATAGAGAAAACATAGAGGCATTAGCAAGAGAGCTTAGAATCCATCCAGCTATAATTGCCGGTAGATTGAGGAAAGAATCTGGAAATTATAGTAGCTTTCCAGATTTGACAGGGCAGCACCAAGTAAAATCGTTGTTTTTATCCACAGCTGATTACGAGGTTTTCAAATGACCCCTCGATACATACCTGTTCTCAAAGCAATGGATAGCGAATTCAAAGCAGTTGCTCAAATGAGCAAGATAACTGCCGACCGAACTTGCCCTTTGTTTGAAATCCCACGTATCGGCAAGAACATTACTGAAGCAAAGCGTTTTGAAGGATGCGCTCATCTGACCACAGCGTACCTAAACGAAGTGACTGATAGGATTGCCGCTGTATGGAAAGGCAGAACATCGATGGTCGATGCCTTCCATTGGCAACCAGACGCGACTGTAGAGTCTGGAGAGCATATCGTCCAATATATTTATGGCAGACTCACCGCGCTCGGAGTTAATATCCGTCCAATAATCGGATATGACCGCTGGGAAAACCAAGCTTATCGATTGGCACTACAAAACTTAGATCCAGAACTTTTACATCAGTCCTGTATACGCCTTGATCTTCAAGCCTTAGAGGACACCGAAGAGCCAGAGTTTTTCGAAGAGAACATTGAGTCTATCTTAGACGGTTTGTCACTTGAACCAAGCAACTGCTCTTGCCTAATTGATTTTGGCGACGTGACCGGTTGGTCCGTTGTAGACATGCTGGATAAGGTAGATTCGATTCTTTCTATCCTTGAAAAATACGCATTCAGCTACATTGCTGTATCAGGATGCTCACTGCCTAAATCAATTGATCTAGCTGTAAAGAAACCCGACACATCAGATATCATTCCACGCAAAGAAATGTTGGTATGGCAAGCGATCCGTCAAAGCAATCCGAAATTGCGGATCATCTATAGTGACTATGGTGTACGAGGTCCGTCGAGTAACGAAGGCATTCGAAACCCTCACGCTAATGGAAAAATCAGATATACAATCGATAAGCACTTTTTCATAGTTCGCGGTCACTCCATGAAGCTTCCTGGAAAAGGTCAACAAATGTGGGGGCTCGCCAAAACTGTTGTTGAGTCTAGATACTATATGGGGGAAACCTTTAGCTGGGGTGATAACCGTATTTTAGAATGCAGCAAGAAAGAGTGTATGGGGGGGCACCCACAATGGATTACCAATGACACTAGCCACCATCTGGCCTATGTGATGGCCGAAGTTAACAACTTTGAGCTATCCGTTATTGGTTCAAGCTTAGAAGAAAGCGAATTGAGCTCTTGAAGTAATTTCCAAGATAATTAGCTTCTGAACCAATATATCAAAAGGGGGTATGGGATGCCCCCCAGCAGTACGTCCGGACTCGATGAGCATAAATCTAATAAAATCGGCACCCAAGGATTTTCAGCTTGTAACTGTGTCTAAAGTCTTGTTACCCATTATAAGTCTAGAGATCTTTACTGCCTATTTCGCACCCTTCATATTACCAGCGCAATTTAGCCTCTAGATCAACTTTTTATTGATGAAGACCTCTCTGATGGAACACGATTTTAAAAGCATGGAAAAGGGTGAGCTACACGTACACTTAAATGGCCTCGTCAGTACTCGCCTAGTTATTGATTTACTCCAGCAGCAGGGAGCAGAAATTCCTGATAATTTTAATTTAGAAAGAGACCTCACCAGGTTTACACCTTCCCCTGACCTTCAGACATATCTAAAGCCTTGGCAAGTTTTAAGGCTTATTCCTCAAGGTCGCACAGCTCTCAATTTAATGGTTTTTAGTGCATTCGAAAACCTAGCAGCTCAAAATGTAAAGTTTGTCGAGTTACGGAGTAGCGTAATTTATCTTGCACTTCTTAATAACGTCACAGTACCCGAGGCGCTCTTGTGGTTGACCGAAGAGATTTACAGCGCCTCATTAAAATACGGTATTAGGGGCGGGCTGATATTAACAGTTTCACGCGGGGATTACGCTGCGGAACATCTACGTACCCTCTTAGCCGCTTATGCATCTATTGGTAAGCCCGGAATAATAGTAGGACTAGATTTAGCTGGCAACGAAGATACCGTATCTCCAACAGAGCTCCCTCAGTTATATCGGAAAGCAAAATCTGATTTAGGATTAAAAGTCACTATACACGCAGGGGAAACAGGCAACCCCCAAAATATTATAGAAGCTATCACCGAGTTTGATGCTGACAGGATTGGACACGGTACAGCCGCATTCAAATCAACGAAAATCATGGAATTGATGCACAAGCGCGATATATGTGTAGAGGTATGCCCTATTAGCAACCGCCTAACAGGTGCTGTAAAATCAAGCGAGTCCCACCCTGTATGTGAGTTCATAAAATTCGGTGTACCATTCGTTATTTGCTCGGACAATCCGGCGATTCACGGTGCGAGCATTAGCGATGACTATAATGAGTTCTATAAAGAAACAGAAAATAGTGCCATCCTCGAGAACATGCTGACCTTACAAAGAAAATATAGCTTCATGGAAGATCAAAATGAAAATTAGATTTGTTTCAAAAAACAACTTCAAAGTCCAAGAAGTCCAACAAATACTTCAGGATACTGGGGTAGAGGTCGTTGCTGCCCGATACTCAATTGATGAAATCCAAACTGAGAATGTTGATAGTTTGGTCAGAGATAAATTACTGAAGGCTTTCAATATAATAGGACGCCCTGTTTTCGTCGAGCATACTGGTCTCTATATTGACAGCCTCAATGGCTTCCCAGGTGGATTAACACAGATTTTTTGGGACAAGCTTCAAGCTGACAAATTTTCGACCCTGTTTGGATCCGGGGAAAATACTAACTTGGTCGCAAAAACGATAATTGGATATTGCGACTCTATGAAAATCCATCTTTTTGAAGGTGCAATAAAAGGCACCATATCTGCTGAACCCCGAGGAAACAGAGACTTTCAGTGGGATTGTGTTTTTATTCCAGAAGGCTTTACTGAAACTTTCGCGGAAATGGGGGATAGAAAAAATGACATATCGATGAGGCGTATTGCATTCGATAAATTTAAACAGTTTCTTAAAGATGGAAATACTTGATGGAACAGTTACTATCATCTTTTAAGCAAGGCAACGTTATACTTTTCGTTGGTGCTGGAGTATCCACCAATCTGGGGCTTCCATCTTGGGGCGAACTGATCGACAAAATCGCTCAAGAACTAGGGTATGACCCTGAGATTTATAAGACATTTGGCGATCATTACGCCCTTGCCGAATATTATAGGATCAAAAAAGGTAGTATCGGTCCCCTCCGAAGCTGGATGGACCGAAGCTGGCATGCTCCGACTATCAATATCGAATCGTCGAAAATTCATGAACTGATTGCAAAAGCCAACTTTCCAATAATTTATACTACAAACTATGATCGATGGCTCGAAAACACATTCGATCACTTCCAAAAGCCATACACCAAAATAGCATCAGTATCTGACGTAACTAAGATAAGACCTGGAAGCACTCAAATAATTAAGTTTCACGGAGACTTCGATGATGACACCTCGATAGTACTTGATGAAACTAGTTATTTTGAAAGATTAGAATTCGAAACACCTCTAGATATTAAATTGCGATCGGACGTGCTTGGCAAATCAGTACTATTCATTGGTTACCGACTTGCCGATATAAATTTAAGGTTTCTATTCTACAAGTTATCCAAAATCTGGAAGGCCAACTGCAATAGTGAGGCACAGCCTCGGTCATACATATTTTCACCTAGACCAAACCCCGTCCAAGAAGCCATTCTTAACCAATGGGGAATTAACATGCTTTCTTCTCAGGTAGACTCCCAAGGAGATGCTCTCGCGGAATTTTTAGAGAATTTTGTATAACTCAAATGCAGCTTTAGCAGCCTAAATCAAAGAAATTTACGACTTCGGCCTGATTTTAAAGATGGCTCACAGCAGGCCAAAGGTCTAAAAGTAGACTCTGAAATTTATTAACCACATCGTTGCACCTGCTATGGGAATAATCCCTAGCGAAAAAACTGCAAAATCTTAGGGTAGCTTTAGGGGTATAGCAGATTAACCATAGCTGTTATCTCATTGTATTGAATTAAAAAAGTCCGATTTTTCGACTCCTGGTGCCTCCATTTAAAATCAAAAGCCCGCTCTGATGAGACAGCCTGGCTTGAGAAGGATCAGGCGCAGACTTCGCGATCCAGGACATCAGAAACCCACTGATTGATGCTCTTGTGAGCCGACTGCGCCTTGACTGCCACTGTGGCATGAAGAACCGGAACCCGTCGCACGCTCAGATTACCGGAGTAGAGCTTCCGTGGAGCACGCCGAGCTGCGCGCTCGGACCAACGACCTGTTCACACGACGTCAAAGCGCTGCCGGTAACCACAGTGCACGCAGACGATGGAGCAAATCGGCCGATTCAAGATACGGGATTGGTTGAGTGCTACACCGGTGCCTTGTAATGAGCAGAAATGGCTTTCCAAAAAAACTCATATTTCCTACGCATTTTGGACGTGGGAGAATGTTGTGTGCGCTTACTGCTGGGTCTACATTCCGAGGGTCGCTGCAAAATCAGCGATGCGGGTTTCGCAGCCCGGCGGTTTCTGTTGGCGCACAGCGCCGCGTAAGCGGCTTTTTCATGTCTGCGTTATGGCGGGCTGTGCGCAGGAGGCTTATGCCTGCCGGTGTTCCAACAGACCGGTCTGCGAACCTGCGTACAGTTCGCCACCCTTGTTTCGCAGCGAGAGTGGAGATCTCCTTAACCTGTTGGAGATTCACCATGGCTAAGAAAATCACCCCCGATCCGCCTCCTTGCCGCACTTCCAGTCTTTCTGAAAAGAGCGACTTTCTATGCGGTGCCGTCTACGGCGCTTTAGAACAGATCAATGCAGATCCACCGCCGTGCCTGCTGCTCGATACTCTCACCACCACTGCTTTCAACGCTGCCCCTCCCGACTGCGCCCATAGGTCAGCGCTGTTTTGCGTACAACCAGGAATCACCGCCACGGTCGCGTTGGCCCATGTCTCGGATTTGCTCAAAGTTGCCGAGTTGAATGCCGATGAAATCGGTCCTCATCTGCACGGCGTTGATCGCGATCTGTTCAGGGGCGTGATGCATGCGCTGGAGCTGTCGCGGACGGTGGTGGACTCTCTGCTTGCAGGGGCCAACCCGCAGCTGTCGAGCTGAACCTGGCCTTTCGGCAGCCGCCCGGTTCGGCGGTTGCCGATGCTGCTTAGACGTCCCACCCCGCAGTCCCCCAACTACCGCGCCCGCCCACCTGAACCGCTTTCCACACCAGCCAGGCCCTGAATGGTGCCGCGCTGGAGTTCATGGTGTTCGGGGAGGTGTACTTCCAGCCGCTGCGCAATGTGGTCGGGCAGGTGCTGGAGCTGCGCCACCTGCGGGCGCTCAATTCCTGCTGAGTCAAGGCAGGTATTTTGGGACGATTACTGACCGGTTTTCTCGGGGCGCCTGCGTGTCACGAAAACGGCCAGGAGCACTCGGAAACGGTGGCCGCCCAGGGGCCCCACTTAGAGCCCTGGTCTCGGCCTTGCCGAATGGAAATCCTCTTCTAAACTAGTCTGACTCTACTTGAACGATGTGCTGATGATCCTTTCTGCTTCAGATGGGTATTTCAGTCTGGTGAAACCGTACCCGCTACAGACATCAAACCCAGGGGGCATGCATGCCATATTTTTATGAGTGCTCGAATATCAACTGCAAACAGCCCTCAAGATCGGAAAAAGAGATAAGTCCTGACTTATGGTACAAATACAAGTGTGGGACATGTGGGAAACCCATATCCAAATCAATACAGAACCCGGGAATATTTCTGGTAAAAGCGGTGCAACCCAATCCGTTTGCCCTGCCCCCCAAGAAACCCACAACTCCCTCACCAGTGCCCTCATCAAATACTGACATCGCAACCAGCATGTTCAAACAAGTCGAGGAAGAAAAAAAAGAAAAAATCGCGAAAAACAAACGCGAACACAGCTTGATAGCAGAGCCATTCGAAATAAAAACCAAAAGTGAGGAAGAGCTGGAGCATACGGATAAAAAAAAGAAATACATGGTTGGCGAGTCTGTATCACAAGAAAAAATATATGAAATGCTGGATGCCAAAGGCTACCTGTTCTTCTCCAGAGCCATGACTTTTGTAAAACACAACAAAGAGCTTCGCGGTAAAAACATCAGCACCAGCGTAGTCGAAGAGCCCGGATTCTTGAATGGCCTGGCAAAAACCAAGAGCTTTTTGTTTAATCATTATGCGATTGGACTTAACGACGTGAGGAGCGACAAGGGCAGTTTTGCCGGGACATTTCCAGACTACTACGTAAGCAAAAACCAACAAATCTTTGCGATTGAACTGAAAACCCCGCAAAGTAAAATGATAGATTTCCTTGACCTGCTTGACAAGCCGATCCAGATGCAAGATCAGCTGGAAACAAATGTCGAGAGGACGATAAGAACAGAAATCGATAATAGAAAGAAGCATCTGCCCCAAGGGGTGTTACAGATCCTGATGTTTGATATCTGTAACCTGACTGGCTTCAAGGAAGACCCCATCGTGCAGTTCTACGGTGTCGCCAGCTCAGGAAAAAATGAAATCTGGTTCGCCGAATCCTTTCACTCTTTCATGTTCTGCGACAGCGATGCGAAGAGCGAAATACTACACCTCAAATTTTCAGAAATAGAGAGCGCGGTGAAAAACAAGAAAAACATGCCCAAGCTATCTAATGGATGGATTGATTTTGCAAAACTGGAATCAAACAAAAAATGGTTCACCCCTTCAACGACCATCCAAACGAGTAATGACGCAGAATTTGTCACACCGACAACTTCAACAAACAATAAGTGACCGCGATACCGCTGCAACATTTTACTTGAGTGATAGTGCTCAACCGGTCAACCTGCCATTCTCCGGCATCCCCCCAGCCAGCACCGGCTGCATCCGCCACGGGGAACGGGTATGACAGCAATGATGTGGGGGTTTACTCGTATGGGTTGCGGTGAGCGCTGGCGAATCTCGCCTATGCTGCCTTATGCTTTTTGAAACGGCTTGCGCCTTGAAATGCATTGGCGACGGTACGGTGCGAATGTCGAACAAGCGATGATACCGGTGTAAACGCCCATGACGAATGCCACGCCCTCCATCAAACTCAGCACCCTTCGGCCAATCGCTCCCTATCTGGGCATGCGGGGGGTGTCACCGCTGGAGTTCTTTCGGCGTTTTGATATTTCCCCTCATGTTTTTCAGAACCCTGATGCCTGGGTACCGCGAGCGGCCTGCTTTCATATCGCCAATGAAATGGCGGCGATCACCCAGGATCCCTTCGCCGGGGCCTGCGTGGGACACCTGATCGAAGTGGGCTCCCTCGGTGCCTGGGGCGAATTGATATTGGGCTCGACCAACCTCGCCCAGGCTTGTGCGGCGGCGGCGGTCCATACGAAATTGCTGCATCAGGGCGGGGAAGTAAAAATCATCACCGAGGGCCGTACGACGAGGCTGATCCAGCAATTTACCGGGCAGCACGGGGCCGATCCCAAGCAGGTCATTCTCGGCACCCTCGCGGTGCTGAGAAAAGTGCCTCTCATGTCCGGCGAGCCTGGCGCCATACGCATACATCTGAAAAACCCGAGGGAGCGAGGAGACGAGGCGCTCGAAGAATACCTGGGCGCGAACCTCGAAATGAACGCCGAGTACAACATGATCGAATTCGATCGTGAGTTGCTCGAGATTCCCCTGCAAAACACCCGCGATGATGCCTGGAAGACCACCCGGGCCTTGAGCTCCACCGCTCGGGCGGCCGATGTGCTCGCCAGGCAGATATCCGACCAGGAACAATCCAGGCTCGCCAGCATTTCCAGAAAGATGGGAATGTCGCCTCGAACGTTGCAGCGTCGCCTCGAATATTGCGGCATCGACTTCGACGCTTTACGTGACGAAACCCGTCGCAACGAGGCCTTTCAGTTACTGGCCAGCGGTAAATACACCGCCACGGAAATTGCCTATATGGTCGGCTACAGCGATCCGGCGCACTTCACTCGGGCCTTCAAGCGCTGGACCGGGAGCCCGCCATCGCGCTATCGCGCGGTCCTGCAACACGATCGCTGACATCCTCGCCTGACCCATCCCCCTCCTCCCGAGCATTCCCTCCTTCAGGCGCTGCCCTACTGGCACGCGCCCGCTTCGCTTTTGGCACCAAATGGCAAGTTTCCACCAGGACGTTCTTATAGAGTCAAAAAGGTAACGTCAACTTATAAGACCACGAGGTTTCAATGTCCCATTCATCCATGGCCTGCATCCTTGCCCTGACGCTGGCAACTTTTGCAGGTGCGAACGCCCAGTCATCCTCAGATGCGGCGATACCGGTTGGTGTGGATAACTTTGTCCGTGCCGAGTCCGATCTCTACATGGGAAAAATGGTGGCGAGTGGGGGTTTTGGTCAGTTTGTGCATAGCCGCGAACCGGTGCCCATCGACGCTCAGAATGTCATCCGCATGAACCGGGACACGCTTTACTCCTCGGCAGTGTTCGATCTCGATGCCGGCCCCGTGACGATCACGTTGCCCGAGGCCGGCAAGCGCTTCATGTCGATGCAAGTGGTCAACGAAGATCAATACGTACCCGCCGTCCTCTACGAAGCCGGCGACCATATGCTGACGAAAGAGGCTGTCGGCACACGCTATGTCTTTGTCGCTGTCCGTCTGTTCTTCGATCCCACGGATCTCCAGGACCTTGAACAGGTGCATGCACTGCAGGATGCAATCAAGGTCAGCCAGGCCAAAAGCGGGGAGTTCGTGGTGCCGAAGTGGGATCAGGCGAGCCAGAAAAAGATACGCGATGCCCTGGCCGTTCTGGGCTCGACGATTCCCGACTACAACCAATCCTTTGGCCCCAAGGGCAAGGTCAATCCGATCCATCACCTGATCGGAACCGCGACGGGTTGGGGCGGAAACCCGGCCAGGGACGCGATCTACCTTGGCAGCGCCATACCGAAGAACGATGGGAAAACCGTTTACCGGCTCAAAGTGGGAGATGTCCCGGTCAACAGTTTCTGGTCTGTGAGTGTTTACAACGCAGACGGCTACTTCCAGAAAAACCCGTATGACGCCTACTCGTTGAATAACCTCACGGCCAGGAAAAGTGACGATGGCTCGATCGTCATCCAGTTCGGCGGCTGTGACGGCAAGATTGCCAACTGCCTGCCTACCCCTCCCGGCTGGAACTATACGGTCAGGCTCTATCAGCCAAGTTACCAGATACTCAATGGCCAATGGCGTTTTCCACAGCCGCAGCCCGTCAAACTCTAATCAAGTACATCAACTAAAAAGTTTCGACGCTTATAAACAAGCGCAAGAGCTGATACGTCAGGGACTTCTCTGAACTACAGAGTTTTACATCAGGGGAAAGAAGCAATGACACGCCCGGTTAATTCACACTTTTCCAGATATCAGGGGATGGCCTTTATAGGTGCGACCCTCGCATTGGCGATGGCACTGCCCGCCCATGCGGACGATTCAAGCAGGACGCCCTCCGTGACGGCAGGCGGCGGCGTTGCCGTGGGTCCTTTGTACGAAGGCTCTTCACGGTACGCCGCGTTCCCGTCACTAAAACTCAAGGCGGTCCTGCCGACCGAAAGCTGGGGCACGTTTACCGCGGCCTTCCCGGAGGGGCTGCGTTGGGACTTGCCGGGGCTGGCTCCTTTCGGGGTGGCCCTGCTGATCGGCTACGACCAGGGGCGCAAGGAAAGAATCCAGACCCTGGGCGGTCGTGACGATTACCTGAGGGGCATGGGCAACCTGGACAGCACGGCCCTGGTCGGGGCGGAAGCGTACTGGATCCTGCCGGCCGGGCGCTTGTTTGTTCGTGGCCTGCAATCGAGCCAGAACCGCGATTACGGTGGCGAAAGCCTGGGCCGTACGGCGTACCTGGAAGCCGGGGTCGCCACGGCGTATCCACTGTCGTCGACATTGACCCTGGACTCGACGCTGTACGGCACCTGGAGCAACGAGAACGACATGATGGCCCGCTTCGGCGTCACGGCCCAACAAGCCGCGCGCACCCGGTTCGACGAATACCACCCAGGCGGCGGGATGCGCGACGTGACCTTGAAACTGGGCCTCACCTGGCAATGGCAGCCACAGCTGGCACTGGAAGGCGGCATCAAGACCTATGCCCTGGTCTCCGATGCCCGCAACAGCCCGCTGACGGATGAGAAGGTCGGCGCGGGCGCCTATCTGAATGCCCTGTACCGGTTTTGATCGACCGGCAACCGGGCTGGATAAAGGAACAATCGATGAACAACCTATACAAGCAGTTGGGGCTGGCTGGCCTGCTCTGGTCAGGGCTGGTGCTGGCCGACGATGCGACCACCAAGGTCACGGACCCTCACTTCAAGCTGGCGCCAGGCTATCTTGACCCGGCAGACCTGCCAGTGCGCCTGGCGTTGCTTGGCGCTCCACCCAAGCCGGACACTGCTGCCTTTGCGCGGGATGAGGAAGCACGCTGGGCGGCGCTGTCGCTACGGGGCACGGCCCGGGAGAAACTCGCGGCCAAGGATGCGGAGCTGTCATTTCCAGGACCGGCGCAGGCATTCTCCTGCGCGATGGGCACGCCGATCACCGAGAAAAACACGCCGCACCTTTATACGTTGATGCAACGCACCCTGACGGACGCAGGTGGCTCCACCTACGCCGGGAAGAATGCCTACAACCGAACCCGCCCCTTCGTGGCACATGACGAAGGGACATGCCGCAAGGACATGGAACCGCTGCTGCGCACGGACGGTTCCTGGCCGTCCGGCCACTCCGCGGCCGGCTGGGCCTGGGGGCTGGTGCTGGCCGAGATTCAGCCGGCGCGCGCCACTGAACTGATGACCCGCGGCTTGTCATTCGGCCAGAGCCGGGTCATCTGCGATGCACACTGGCAGAGCGACGTGGATGCCGGCCGCATCATGGGGGCCGCCACGGTGGCGAGCCTGCATGACAACCCGGCGTTCCTCGCGGACCTCGCGGCCGCGAAGGAAGAGGTCAAGGCGGCGCAAAAAGCAGGCTTGAAACCCACAGAGGACTGTGCGGCCGAAGGCGTGGCGCTCTCGCTGACCCAGCACTGACCGGAGAAAAACCATGATGCACAGTGACAACCGGCGCAGGCCGACCTGCCTGGCGCTGCTGGCGGGTGCCCTTGCCGCCGCCAGCCTGCCAACCGTGGCCAGGGCGGCAGACAGCGACGAGTGGCAGTTCAACGGCGGCCCTTACGTGTGGGGCGCCGGTATCCGAGGACACGTGGGCCATCGCAGCACCGGCACCCAGTTTATAAAATCCGACTTCTCCGATATCGCGCGTACCGTCGATATGTCGGTGATGCTCATGGGCGAGGCGCGGCGGGGTCCATACAGCGTACTCGCCGACCTGATGTATATCGACACCGACACCCGCAACCGTCTGCCGGCGGGCGCCCCGGCGTCCAAGCTCGAGGTGGAAAGCAAGACCGCCTCCGGATTCCTCGGGGGCGGCTACACGGTGCTGGGTGATGACAACCATCGGTTGGATGTCGCGGGCGGCGTGCGTGTCTGGTACAGCGGCACCACCATCAGCCTGCACGGTGGGCCCGCGGGTGGCCTATCGGGCTCGGACAACGCGACGTGGGCGGACGCCATGGCGGGACTGCGCGGGCACTATGCCGTGAATGACCGGTTCTGGTTGTCATCCTGGGGGATGGCGGGCGCCGGGCAGTCCCGGGAAGACTGGGACCTGGCAGCGCTGGCGGGCTGGGAGTTCTGGCCCGGCTTTTCGGCGGTGGCCGGCTACCGGGCCATGGGGGTGAATTATCGTCACGATGGGTTCGTCTACGACATTGTCCAGAAGGGGCCCTTGCTGGGTATCAGTGGAAGATTCTGAAGTGGCGCATACCTGGGCCCCCATTGGGGAATCCGGTCCCACGTCACCCGATTGAATGCACAGCGCACAGTTATCCGGGTGTCCCAACGCTTCTGGGAGCGTAATCCACTGATCGATACTTTTATGAGCCAACTGCGCCTTGACGGCCAGATGCGTGCAGCCTAACCCTGGTAATTCATCACGTTCACGGAATAACTCCCGCCTGTTCAATACGGGTTGGGATCCTGGTTTATGTCCAATTATGCAAAATTCCATAATTATGTTTTTCAACATAATTGCGCATAGTTCCACCCACTCCCTGGCAAGCTTCCCAAAAAACAAAGGCCCGCCCAACGGCGAGCCTCTGCCGGTTTCCTCAAACCTGTCTCAATGATGCGCCCCCTCCGAAATCCCCCCGGAGCCATCCGACAGGCCAATGCTCACGTTCTGCATCATCCCCTGGTCCTCGTGATCGAGGATGTGGCAGTGCAGCACGAACTCGCCGATATAGCGCTCGTACCGGGTGCGCACGTACAGCGTGTAGACCCCTTCACCCTTCGGGAATATTGTCGGATTGGAGCGGCTTTTCACAAACAGGGTGTCTTTCCACACGCCTTTCAAGCCGGCGTATTCGTTGTCGCCCTTGTCGGTTTTATCCACCGATCCGGGCACGCTCAGGTCGGTACCGTCCGGGCCGATGATCTTGTCGATCTGGAACGGGTTGACGTGGATATGGAACGGGTGACTCGCCCGCGCCGATTGCAGGACCCACTGCTCCGCCGTGCCCAGTTGCAGCTTGCGATTGATCGTCCCCGGCTTGTAGGGCACGGCATCCGCCAAGGTGTTGCCCACGGCGAACTTGGTGTTCTCCGGATCGCTGGTGTCGATCAGGAAGACCAGGGTCTGGCCCTTGCCCTTGAGCTCGCTCTCGGCGATGTCCGGGTGCGGGATGAACTTGTCCAGGTGCAGGCCTTTTTCCAGGTCCTTGACCACCGTGTCGCGGACGTCATCGGGCATATACTGCTTGGCCGCCGCCACCAATACCTTGGTCAGGTGCGCGGTGGTGTCCGGGACTTTTTCGCCCGCGCCGACATCGACAAAGCCGAGCAATTGCCGGCTGCTGGCCGCCTGGTCGACGTTGCCCGAGGCACTGGCCTGTTCATCGATCACGCAGTAGCGCCCCGACTCGGGGAAGGTCAGCAGCAGGTCGTTGCGATAACCCGGCTGCAAGGTCACCATGTCGCGCTTCTGCGCCTCTTTCATGGTCAGGCCATCGGCAGCGATGACGTGGTATTCCACCGGTTTGCCGGTGCATTGCTTGTCGATGAACTGCGCCGACTCCGACGCCGCGATACCCAGGTTGCTGGCGGGCTTGGCGCTGTCGTCCAGCCGGCGGAACTTCAGCTTGATGGTGTCGCGAATCCCCGCGTGCACCAGCCGCCAGCGCTCGACCCGGCCCGGCTTGGCACCGTCGAAGATCGGCTGCACCAGGCCGTTGACGCTGGTGTAGCGCCCCGAGTCGGACCAGCTGGAAGGCTGCAACTGGTCGAACGACTCGACGACCCCCGTTTCGCCGTCCTTGCAGGTCCAGTCGAGGACTTTCTTGTCCTTGCCGTCCTTGTCCTTGACGATCTTGTAGCGGAACTTGCCATCCGGTCCCTTGCACGCATAGGGGATCTGCTGGAACACCAGCAGGCGCTCGGGAAACGCCTGGCCCTGGTCATCCTTGAGCAGGGTATCGATATCGCCGTTGACGTCCTTGCCGGGCAGACGATCGCCGTGGATGACCAGTGCGCCGGCCATGCCGCTGGCAACCTGGATCGCGGTGGAACCGTGGCGATGCGGGTGATACCAGAAGGTGCCCGCCGGGTGGTCGGCGGGGATGTTGTATTCATACTGGAAGCTGACGCCGGGGTTGATCGACAGCAGCACGTTGTCGCTGTTGCCCGACGGGCTGACCCACAGGCCATGGGAGTGCAGGTTGGTGCCGTTGAAGCAGTGCGGCGCATCCGGATTGGCCTGCGGCTGGGTGCAACTGGGGTCTGCCGGCAGCGTGTTGTTGAGGCTGATACGCACCGTATCGCCGGGGGTGACATTGATGGTCGGCGCCACAAACGGTGCGGCCGGGTCGACATCGGTGCCCACGTAGCTGCGCAGCGAGACCGGGACATCCTTCTGCGTCGCGGGATCGTAGATTTGGTTGGTGGTGTATTTGATCGTCAAGTCCAGGCGCCGCTCGGTGCCGGCGTGGCCTTGCGCCGCCTCGGGAGCCTGGGTGGACTTGAGCAACAGGGTCCCGGTCTTCGGCTTGGGCGCTTCCTGTTGCAGGCCCGGCGGGTTGTAGAACAGCCGGGAAGGTTCTACCGCGAATGCCGTGCCGCCGTGGCCCATCACCGCCAGGGCGATCAGGCCCAGCGCATGGCGGGCTTTGTCCTTGTGCAATCCTTTCATGGTACTGCTCCTGCAAATCAACCGTGAACGTCAGTGGTCAGCACAGGCGTGGCGGGAAAGGCAGACGCGCAGCCTCCATTTTCGACCACCGCCATCCGTGCTGGCATAAAGCTAGTTCGTTATCGGCGCAGTGCAATGTTTATTGGGGTTTGCCAGTGTTTTGGCCTGCAAAGTCAGCGAACCACGGGCGATGAGAAACCATCGAAGGCCTGGCGCAGGGCCTTGGCATATTCGCGGCTGCCGAGGGTCATGCTGTTGATATGGTTGCCGCCCTTGATCAGCAGCAACTGCTTGGGTTGCGCCGCGGCTTCATACAGGGCCTTGCTGAAGCGTGACGGCACATAGGGATCGTCGGTGCCATGGACGATCAGCACCGGGATGTCGATCTGGTTGATCTTGTCGATGGAGTCGAATTTCTCCGAGAGGATCCAACTGACCGGCAGCGAAGTCGGAATCGCCGCGCGGGCGGCGTCGCCAAGGTCGGTAAAGGTCGATTCGATAATCAGCCCGGCCGCCTTGGGGGCCTCCTTGCCGCTGGCCAGGCGCTCGGCCAGGTCCACCGCCACCGCGCCGCCCAGTGAATGACCATAGATATAACGTTTGCGGGCGTCGGGTTGCAGTTGCACCAGGCGTTTCCAGGCATTGCCGGCATCCTGGTACACGCTGCGTTCGGAAGGCAGGTCGCCGGGGCTGTCGCCGAAGCCGCGATAGTCGATGGCCAGCACCGAGAAACCGAGGTCGCGCAATTGGGTGATCCGCCCGACCTGCGCCGTCAGGTTCCAGCGGGTGCCGTGCAGGTAGAGGATGGCCGGCGCGTTGGCCCGGCTCGACGGCCACCACCAGGCGTGCAGGTAGTCGGAGCCGACCAGCCCGCCACTGACCGGGATCTGCAGTTCCCTGACCCCCGCTGGAATGCCGCTGAACCAGCTGGCGGTGCCCGGCTGGATATTGAACAGCAACTCGCGCTCCTTGTAGGCCAGTCGCGAACAGCCATAGGGCAGGCCGACGGCAAGGAACACCGCCAGCAAGCCCAGGGACAACCAGCGACGACGGGCGATAAAGGTTCTGACGGTCATGGCGCCCGGGTCTCGGTCTCAGGGGAAGCGTCGGCTCACAAGGCCCACAGATTACTCGCAACCGCCACAAACAAAAACGCCCCGAACCAGTCGGGGCGTTTGTTCAACCTGGCATCAGGTTGCTAGAGCATTGTCGCGTCGATCAGAACACGTTGATCGGGTAGTCGACGTACACACGTACTTCGTTACCGCTGACGTTGTACTCGCTGGACTTCTGCGACACACGCAGGATCGAGCTACGCAGCTTCACGCTCAGGTCCTTGGCCGGGCCGCTCTGGACCACGTATTTGACCTGGTTGAATATTTCGCGCTCGGTCCCGCCGGTGCTGGTGGAGGTGGTGATGTTGTCACCGCGTACATAGGCCACGTTGTAGCTCAGACCCGGAACGCCATAGGCACCGAAGTCCAGGCCGTAGCCCAGCTGCCAGGAACGCTCGTCCGAGCCGTTGAAGTCGGACCAGTAGGAGTTGGACAGGAGGATGGTGTTGCCGCCGTCACCGACACGCCCCTGGCCACGCTGGTAGCCGCCGTACGGGTAGCCCAGCAGGCTGTCGCCAGTGCTGCGCTGGTGGGCGATGGTGAAGGAGTGGGCGCCCAGGGCGTAGGTGGCCGCCAGGCTCCAGATCTTGTTGTCTTCGCCGCCGGCACCGGCCTTGGCCGCGTAGTCCTTGTCCAGCTCGGTACGGTAGCCGTTGAAGTCCAGGGTCAGGGACTGATCCTTGGCCACCGGGAACACGTAGTTCAGGTTCACGTACTGCTTCTTCAGCACGTCTTCGATGTCGGAACCATAAAGCGCGGCCTTGAAGTTGTCGGTGAACTGGTAGCTACCGCCCAGCACGTTGATGCTTTTCAGGCCACCGCTGTCACGACCTTCGTCGCTCTTGCGCGACTCTTCGGTGAAGTGACCGGCGTCCAGTTGCAGGCCCTTGATCTCCTTGGAGGTGATCAGGGTACCGGTGTAGCTTTCCGGCAGCAGGCGCGAGTTGTCGTAGTTCAGGACCGGCAGGGCCGGCATCTGGTCGCCGTAGGTCAGCACGGTGTTGGACAGACGGAATTTCACCGCGGCGCCGGCCTTGGCGATATCACGGGCCGGGTCACCCTTGTTGTCCTTGGCGAAGAAGTCGATGCCTTGTGCACCGGTTTCGCCACGGCCTCCGTCCAGGCGCAGGGCGTACAGGCCGAAGGCATCGACGCCGACGCCCACGGTGCCCTGGGTGAAGCCGGACTTGAAGGTGCCGATGGCCGCCTGGCCCCACTCGATCTTGTCCTTGTTACCGTCTTTGTAATCGCGGTTGATGTAGGCATTGCGCAGCAGAATGTTCAGGTGGCTGTCTTCGACAAAACCCTTGGCGTCCGATTGTTCGCTTGCCATGGCCTGAGTAGCGCTGAGGATGCCCAGTGCGAGCAGACCGATCCGTTTGTTCAACATATTATTTTCCTTATTGCTGGATGAAACGCCCTGCGGCTCCGAGCTGAACCTGTGTGTGTTGGTGGTTTCACGCAGAAACAAAAAGGCCCGCCGCAGGTGTCTGCAGCGGGCCTTTTATTTATTTTGTTATATGGCTTATAGCCACAGGCGTGACGCGGATCGTATCCGCGACACGACTAAAGTGTCAATTTCGTGAATCCTCGGCAATTAGACAAGATTTTTCGGTCAACCTCGAAAAAAGGCATATCAGCCACCGACGCGGCAGATTCACAGTATCGAAACATTCAGACACAAACTCTGAACGGGCGCGACTGGGAAGTATTATCAGTAGTTAATAACAATCGTTACTATTAACTCTGTTTTCCCTTCCCTCTCACGCCCCTACGGATACACCCCCTCGATGCCTGCCCCTTATTGCCTGACGCCCATTAACCTCGGGCTTTGCGTTCTGCTGTCCGCCGGATTTGCCGGCGCCACGACCACCACCCTGCCGGAGCTGTCGATCAGTGCCGAGGCCGACCCGGACGATCCGCGGGTCAAGGAGGTCAGCACCGCGACCCGCACCGCCACGCCGGTGCGTTATGTGCCCCAGGCCATCGACTCGCTGAAAACCGCGAATGTGCTCGATTACGGCACCAATGACCTGGGCAAGGCGTTGAGCGGTATTCCCAACGTCAGCAGCGGTGCCGACACCCGTTTCGACAGCCTGCGGATTCGGGGTTTCGACGCCAGCAACGACTTCTACCTGGACGGTGTCCGCGACGACAGCCAGTACGTGCGCGACCTGCACAATATCGAGCGCATCGATGTCCTCAAGGGGCCGGCGGCGGTGCTCTACGGCCGTGGCAGCCAGGGCGGGATCGTCAACCGGGTGAGCAAGCTGCCGCAGTTCGGCCGGCGCTCCACGGTCGAAGTGCAGGGCGGCAGCGATGACCTGCGCAGCCTCTACACCGACCTCAGCGTCGATCCCACGGAAAACCTCAGCCTGCGCCTGAACATGGGTAATCAGGACGCCAACAGCTTCCGCGACGGCGTCAGCGGCAATCGCCAGTTGTTCGCACCGTCGATGAGCTGGCAACTGACACCGGACCTGAACTGGCTGGTGCAGTACGAATACAGCCGCTACAACCGCACACCCGATCGCGGCGTGCCGGGGGTCAATGGTCGTCCGGCCGATGTCGGGCGCGACACCAGCTATGGCGACCCACGGGACTACATCGACGACAAGGCACAATCCCTGCGCTCGAAGCTGACCTACGCCCTGGGCGACAACTGGCAACTGCGCCATACCCTCGGGGTATTCAAGCTCGACAGCGATTTCGACAACACCTACCTGACCGGCTACACGCCCGCGACCCGCCAGGTCACGCGCCAGCGCTGGCAACAGGACCTCAACACCCGCAATCTCTACAGCAACCTGGAAGCCGAAGGCAGCTTCGCCACCTTCGGTCTCGAACACCGCCTGCTGACCGGCCTGGAGCTGGGCAGCCAGCGCCGTGATCCGAAACTCTACACCGCCCTCGCCGTCAACCGCGGCGGCCGTGCGGTGCCGTCGCTGGACCTGTTCAACCCGAACCACAACCTGAGTCACACCGGCGCCATGGTGCCGTCCAGCGACAACCACACCGAAGTCGAGAGCCGGGCGATCTATGTCCAGGACCAACTGCGCCTGAATGATCAATGGCAGTTGCTCGGCGGCCTGCGCTACGACAGCTTCGATGTCGAGACCACCAACAACCTGACCCGCGTCAAGGACAGCCGCGACAGCCACAGCACCAGCCCGCGGTTCGGGGTGGTCTGGACGCCCTTGCAGGACCACTCCTTCTACGCCTCCTGGAGCAAGAGCTTCTCGCCTGTCGGGGGTGGCCTGATCGGCATCACCCCGAACGCCGCCGGCAACGGCAACGACCTGAGCCCGGAGATGACCCGTCAGAAAGAGCTCGGGGTGAAAAGCGACTGGCTCGGCGAGCACCTGAGCACCACCCTGGCGGTCTACGAGCTGGAACTCTACAACCGCCGCACCAGCGATCCACTGAACCCGGGGATCACCCTGCTCAGCGGCCTGCAACGCTCACGGGGCGTCGAGTTGACCGGCACCGGCAAGATCGTCGGCAACTGGTACCTGCGCGGCGGCATCGGTCTCCAGGACGCAACCATCGTCAAGGACAACAACGGCTTCGAGGGCAAGCGCGTGAGCAACGTCGCCAAGCGCAACGCCAGCCTGTTCCTGACCTGGAAACCGGAAATGGGCTGGTACGCCGAGACCGGCCTGACCCTGGTCGGCGACCGTTATGCCGACAACGCCAATACCGTTGTCCTGCCGGGCTACGGCAGTTGGGATGCCCTGGTAGGCTTGCGTACCCGCGATTGGGACGTGCGCGCCGCACTGAACAATATCAGCGACCGCACCTACTACACCTCGGCCACCAGTGCCTTCCAGATCCAGCCGGGCGCCCCGCGCAACCTGGTGGTCACCGGCACCTACAGTTTCTGAGGGCGATAAAAAACGCCGCTGTCCGGATCGCTCCGGGCAGCGGCGTTTTTCTTCAGTCCTTTAACCCTGCAAAACCCCCAGCAAGGCTTCCAGTTCAGCTTCGCTGAACAAGCCCGCGGGATAGCGGTCGATAATAATCCGACGAGGATCCTGACCTCGGGTGGTACGCGTTCCATTGCTTTTCAACCACTGGGCCAGAACTTGAAGCGACTCGCTCGTCACCGACAGGGGATGCGAAACTCGCTCGCTGGCTACGTTCATCTCGACGCTCTCCTGATTCATGAGCGGCTAACTTACTCAAGGTTTATGACAGAACGTCGCAATCTAAAAGACGCTTCGCCTATAGCGGAAGCTGATACAAGAGCTATGCCAAAGTGCCAGTTCTGTCGACCACGACACATAAAAAAACCCGCGACCCATCAGGGCCGCGGGTTAGATGAAGAAATATTTAACATGATGCAAAAGTGCCATCATTTGTAGCAGTGCCACTATTTGTTACAGGCCCACTCAACCATGGTGCGGCGCAGGTTGTTGTTGTGTAAGGCAATGAATATTTCCCCCACCCAGTAACAACTCCCGGCCCGGTACCATCACCACTTCATGCTGCGGGAAGAGCTTCTGCAGGATGTCCCTGGCGACGCCATCCATCGGATCGTCGAAGCTCGGCGCGATAATCCCGCCGTTGACGATCAGGAAATTCACATAGGACCCGGCCAGACGCACCGAAGGGTTGCGCTCCTGGCTGCCGGCGACGGCATCGACGCCAGCGCACTCTTCTTCGGTGGCGTACAGCGGACCGGGAATCGGCATCTTGTGCACCACGAAGGCGCGGCCCTTGGCATCCCGGCTGTTCTCCAGGACCTGCATGGCCGCCTGGCAACGGGGGTAGTTGGGGTTCTGCGGATCGTCGGTCCAGGCCAGCAGCACTTCGCCCGGACGCACGTAGCAGCAGAAGTTATCCACATGACCATCGGTCTCGTCGTTGAACAGACCGTCCGGCAGCCAGATCACCTGGTCCACCGCCAGGTGCTCGGACAGCACCTGTTCAATCTCCTCGCGGGTCAGGTGCGGATTGCGGTTGCGATTGAGCAGGCATTCCTCGGTGGTGATCACCGTGCCTTCGCCGTCGACATGGATCGAGCCGCCTTCGAGCACGAAACCTTCGGTGCGGTATTCCTGGCAGCGCTCGATGTCGAGAATCTTGCCGCCGACCTGCTCGTCACGGTTCCACGGGGCGTACAGACCGCCGTCGAAACCGCCCCAGGCATTGAAGCCCCAATGCACGCCACGGACTTCGCCCTGATGGTTGATGACGAAGGTCGGCCCGCTGTCGCGTACCCAGGCGTCGTCGCTGGACATTTCCACCACGCGGATATTCGGTACGTCCAGGCGCGCCCGGGCGTTTTCATACTGGCCGGCGGAGACCACGACCGTCACCGGTTCGAACCGGGCGATGGCCTTGGCCACGGCGGCATGGGCCGCCTGCGCCGGCTTGCCGCCCAGGCGCCAGTTGTCCGGGCGCTCGGGCCAGATCATCCAGGCCTGGGTCTGGGGCGCCCATTCGGCGGGCATATGGAAGCCGTCGGCGCGTGGGGTGCTGTGCAAGATAGTCATGGGGATCAGGACTCCAGGGAACCGTCGAGGGTTTTCAGGGCGCTGTACAGGTTCGGTCGGCGGTCGCGGAACGAACCCCAGGCGCTGCGAATATGTTCCAGCTCGTCAAGGTCGAAGCGATGGACCAGGATACCTTCCTCGGTCTCATTGAGTTCTTCGACTTTTTCGCCGAACTGATTGGCGATGAATGACGAGCCGTAGAAGGTGATGTCGTAACCGTCCTGCTCTTCGTTGCCGATGCGGTTGCTGGCGACCAGCGGCATCAGGTTGGCACCGGCATGGCCTTGCTGCACGCGCTGCCAGTGGTCGCGGGAGGAAATGCTCTTGTCGTGCGGCTCGCTGCCGATGGCGGTCGGATAGAACAGGATCTGGGCACCTTGCAGGGCCATGCTGCGGGCGCACTCGGGGAACCACTGGTCCCAGCAGATGCCCACGCCGATCTTCGCGTAACGGGTGTTCCAGACCTTGAAGCCGGTGTCGCCCGGATTGAAGTAATACTTCTCATGGTAGCCGGGACCGTCCGGGATATGGCTTTTCCGATAAATCCCGAGGTTGGCGCCGTCGGCATCGATGATCGCGATGCTGTTGAAGCGGGCGCGGCCGGCCAGTTCGAAGAAGCTGATCGGCAGTACCACCTGCAGCTCGCGGGCGACCTTCTGGAAGTGCCTGATCGCGACATTGTCTTCCACCGCGGTGGCCAACTGCAGGTAGTCCGGATTGGGCTTCTGGCAGAAGTACGGGGTTTCGAACAGTTCCTGGATCAGGATGATCTGCGCGCCCTTGGCGGCCGCCTCGCGCACCAGCTTCTCGGCGGTCTCGATATTGGCTTCGAGGTCCCAGGAACAGGCCATCTGGGTGGCGGCGACGGTAACGATACGGCTCATGAATCATCTCCTGAACGGTTGCAGAGGGTCGACTCCAGGTGTCGACCGATGACAGATTGAGAGCAGCCGGGCGCCACAGCGCCACGCGAAGGCAGTGGCGACTTTATAACCGATAAAAATCGGCTTTAGAAGCATGTAAACTAAAAATAGCTATTTTTTACGTTTATTTTATCGATAAGAATCGACATCAAGATCGTTCCCACGCTCCGCGTGGGAATGCAGCCCGTGACGCTCCGCGTCACAAAAGCGGACGCAGAGCGTCCACAGAGGCATTCCCACGCGGAGCGTGGGAACGATCAACGCTCCGCGTGGGAACGATCAAATACACCCGCAACCTGTAGGAGCCGGCTTGCCGGCGATGCTTTTACAGTCCTTCGTCCAGCACCTTCGACAGCATATCGACAAAGAAATCCACGCTCTGGCGCGTGGTGCACATCGGCGGCTTGATCTTGAGGATGTTCAGGTAATCGCCGGTGGGCTGCATGAAGATCCCCAGTTCCCGCAACCGATCGCACAACAGCGCGGTTTCCTCGGTCGCCGGCTCCAGGGTTTCGCGATTGCGGATCAGTTCGGCGCCCAGGTAGAAACCGGAGCCGTGCACCGCCCCCATCAGCGGATGCCGGTCGATCAGGGCCTCCAGGCGCTGCTTGAAGTAGCCACCGACGATCTCGGCGTTTTCCCAGAGTTTTTCCTCCGCCATCACGTCCAGCACCGCGATGCCGATACGGCAACTGACCGGGCTGCCACCCGACGACGAGAAGAAATAACCCTCGGCCTCCAACGCCTCGGCGATCTCCCGGCGGGTGATCACCGCGCCCAGCGGCTGGCCGTTGCCCATGCCCTTGGCCATGGTGATGATGTCCGGCACCACGCCCTGCTCCTCGAAGCCCCAGAAGAACTTGCCCATGCGCCCATAGCCGACCTGCACCTCATCGGCGATGCACACGCCCCCCTGGCCCCGCACCAGCGCATACACCTGCTGCAGGTAACCCGGCGGCAGGGAAATCCCGCCGGCATTGCCATACACCGGCTCGCAGATAAAGCCGGCCAGTTGGCGATTCTCTTCGGCCAGCTTCGCCAGGTTGTGCTCGACGCTGCGCACATAGTCCGGCGCACTGGCGCTACCGCGAAAGGCACCGCGATAGGTGTTGGGCGCGGTGACCGGATGCACCCAGTCCGGGCGGCTGCTTAGGGCCTTGGGGTTGTCGGCAATCGAGGTGGACACCGCATCGGCCGCCACCGACCAGCCGTGATAGGCCTCCAGCACGCTGAGCATGTCGCGCCCGCCGCTGTAGGCCCAGGCCAGGCGGATCGCCAGGTCGTTGGCCTCGGTGCCGCTGTTGACCAGGAACACCCGGTCCATGGAGTCCGGCGCCAGCGCCAGCAGCCGCTCGGAGAACTCGGTCACGGCGGCGTAGTGGAACCGTGAGTTGGTGTTGAGCAGCGACCACTGCCGCGCCGCCTCGGCGGCCATCCGTGGATGACCGTGGCCGAGCACCGCGACATTGTTGAGCATGTCCAGGTAGGAACGGCCCTGCATGTCGATCAGGTGATTGCGCCAGCCCCGCTCGATACGCGGCGGGTCGACGTAGTAGTGCTTCTGCGTACGGGCAAAACTGGCGGCGCGACGGGCCAGCAGGTCGGCCGCATCCAGCTCCGGCTCGGCGTCGCAGGCCAGCCCCAGCAACGCCGCCGGCGACGGGCACAGGGCCTGCCAGGCGGCCGTACGCGACGGTGTGCAGAACAACGGCGGATCGAGTTCGGCATGCCGGCACAGCTGGACCCGCAACGCGCCGCCCGTCTCACCCAGGACTTGCCCCTTGAGCACCGCCGCGCCGGATCTGAGGGACGCCTGCAGGCCCCACAAGCGCAGGCTCAGGGGATGCCCGACCAACTGCAAGCCGCCGTCGGCCAGGGCATGCAGGGTCCCGGCAAAAGGCGACTCCACGGTGGTGCCGGCCGGGACCTGCAAGTCGACATGCAAGGGACAAGTGTCAGGCTCCACCGCGCTGTCCGGCCGGGTGCGGGACAACCGGTACTGGCCGTAGCGGCTGGCCGCCAGGCCATGAACCGCCGCCGCATCGGCCAACAGGCGCTGGTCGATGCCGTCCTGCTCCCAGTTGCCGGCCTCGAAATGCGGGCTGAGCACACCCAGGTCGATCAGCGCGAACTCACGTCCCACCAGCCCTGGCAGCAGGGGCGCAAAGCCTGCGCTGCCGATAGGCTCCAGGGGCTGGTCGAGCGCGGTGAGAATCGCTGCTTCCATCAGTTCGAAGGGCACCGAGGTCGCGACTTCGAAGATCTCCCACTCATGGGCGAGATTGTCACGGCTGTAGTGGTTATCCGGATCAATGCTGACCTGCTGTTCGCCACTGAGCACCAGCACCGCCGCCCGGGCGACGATCAGCGGCCACAGGGCCAGCAGCTCTTCGCGTTGCAACGGATTGACCGCGTGATAGGCCTGGATCGCCGGCAGGATCACAAAGGGATCGTCTGCGGCATGGTGCAGCAACGCCGCGCAGGTCACCGACAGGTCGGCGATGCGCCAGGTCCGGATCAGGTCGCCGAAGTCGATCACGCCCTGCAGTTGCCAGTGTCGTTGTCCATCGCGGCGCCAGACCACGTTGTCGTCGGTGATATCCAGGTGAATGGCCTGTACCGGCAGTTTTGCCACCAGCGGTTGCAAGCGACGCTCGGCCTGGGCAGCCGCCTCGCGAATGACCGACTGCTGTTGCGGGTCGCGGATCACCGGCAGCAGGTGGTTGATCAGTGCACTGGCATGCCGGGCATCCCATTGCAGGGTGCGCTCCAGGCCCGGATGCTGGAAGTCCGCCAGGGCCCGGTCCATTTCGCCGCACAACCGCCCCAGGCCGACCACCAGGTCGCGGCCCAGGTGCGTGAGGTGGGTCAACGACTGGCCTTCGATATATTCCAGCAGGCGCACATGCACCGGCTGCCCGCCAAGCTCCAGGGACAGCAGGTCCTGACCGTTGTTCGCGGCAATCACCCGCGGCACCCGCAGGCCGTCGCGACCCGCCAGGTGCGCCAGCCCCGCGTGCTGGGCCTGCAACTCGACGGTGGCGTAATCGCCGTGGCAGATTTTCAGAACGAACCGGCCTGCGGCGCTGTCGACCCGATAGTTGAGGTCCTGCTGGCTGCCCAGCGCCTGCAAGGTGCCAGTGAGTCCGTAATGCTCCTCGAGCAGTTGCAGCGCCCGCGCTGGCGAGACATTCGGGCCTGGCAGACTGGCGCGGCGGATCAACGTGGCGAGCAACATGTAACGACTCCCTGAAGTTTTTATTGGCTGTCTATATCGCCATTGGTGCCGTCAATACGCAAGCAGGAAGTAAAGCAGGAAGGATCGGCACCGATACAAGAGCAATCGTACTTGCACCGCTGCGCGCCTACCCACAAGCTATGCTGCATCAATTGAATGTCCGTCTAAGGAAAAGGCACACCGACATGCGTATTCTCGTCACCGGCGGCGCCGGTTTTATCGGCTCCGCCCTGATTCGGCACCTGATCCGCAACACCGCACATGAAGTCCTCAACCTCGACAAACTGACCTATGCCGGTAACCTCGAGTCGCTGACCAGCATCGCGACCGATACCCGCTATGAGTTCGTCCAGGCCGATATCGTCGACCAGGCGACCGTCAGCGCGGTCCTGGCGCGTTTCGAGCCCGATGCGATCATGCACCTGGCCGCCGAGTCCCATGTGGACCGCTCCATCGACGGTCCGTCGGATTTTATCCAGACCAATATCGTCGGCACCTACAGCCTCCTGGAAGCCGCTCGCGGCTACTGGTCGAAGCTTGCCGAGCCGGCAAGAAGCGCCTTCCGCTTCCACCATATTTCCACCGACGAAGTGTATGGCGACCTGCATGGCGTCGACGACCTGTTCACCGAAACCACACCGTATGCCCCCAGTTCGCCATATTCCGCGAGCAAGGCCGCGTCCGACCACCTGGTTCGCGCCTGGCACCGTACCTACGGCCTGCCGGTGCTGCTGACCAACTGCTCGAACAACTACGGCCCGTTCCACTTCCCGGAAAAACTGATCCCGCTGGTGATCCTCAATGCCCTGGCCGGCAAGCCGTTGCCGGTGTACGGCGACGGCCTGCAGGTACGTGACTGGCTGTTCGTCGAGGACCATGCCCGCGCGCTGTTCAAGGTGGTGACCGACGGCGTGGTGGGCGAGACCTACAATATCGGTGGTCACAACGAGCAGAAGAATATCGACGTGGTCCGGGGTATCTGCGCCCTGCTCGAAGAACTGGCTCCGGCACGTCCGGCCGGCGTCGAGCGGTTCAGCGACCTGATCACCTTCGTCAAGGACCGCCCGGGCCACGACCTGCGCTATGCCATCGACGCCGGCAAGATCGAGCGTGAGCTGGGCTGGACACCGGAAGAAACCTTCGAAAGCGGTCTGCGCAAGACCGTGCAGTGGTACCTGGCCAACCTGGAATGGTGCCGCCGGGTCCAGGACGGCAGCTATCAGGGCGAGCGCCTGGGCGCCCTCGATCACAAGGAATTGTTGGCATGATGAAAGGTATTGTCCTGGCCGGTGGTTCCGGCACGCGTCTGCACCCGATCACCCTCGGGGTATCCAAGCAGCTGTTGCCGATCTACGACAAGCCGATGATCTACTACCCGATCTCGGTGCTGATGCTCGCCGGTATCCGCGAGATCCTGGTGATTTCCACCCCGCAAGACCTGCCGCAATACCGCAACCTGCTGGGCGACGGCAGCCAGTTCGGCGTGCATTTCAGCTACGCCGAGCAGCCATCCCCGGATGGCCTGGCCCAGGCGTTCCTGATCGGCGAGGAGTTTATCGGCGACGATCCGGTGTGCCTGATCCTCGGCGACAATATCTTCCACGGGCAGTCTTTCAGCACCCAGCTGAAAAGCGCCGCCAGGCAACCCAGCGGCGCAACGGTCTTCGGCTACTGGGTCAAGGACCCGGAACGTTTCGGCGTCATCGACTTCGACAGCGAAGGTCGTGCACTGTCCATCGAAGAGAAACCCGCCAAGCCGAAATCCAGCTATGCGGTGACCGGCCTGTATTTCTACGACAACGACGTGATCGAGATCGCCAGGGCGGTCAAACCGTCGCCACGGGGCGAACTGGAAATCACCGACGTCAACAATGCCTACCTCAAGCGTGGCGATCTTCACGTCGAGCGCTTCGGCCGTGGCTTTGCCTGGCTCGATACCGGCACCCACGACAGTCTGCTGGAAGCCTCGCAGTACGTGCAGACCATCGAACACCGCCAAGGGCTGAAAGTCGCCTGCCTCGAGGAAATTGCCTACCAGAACGGCTGGATCGATCGAGACCACCTGCTTGAGCGCGCCCGCTATTTCGGCAAGACCGGCTACGGCCAGTACCTGTTCACCCTCGCCGGAGAGCAACGATGAAGGCCACACCGACACGCCTGCCGGGCGTGCTGATCCTCGAACCCAAGGTGTTTGGCGACGAGCGCGGCTTTTTCTACGAAAGCTTCAACGCCCGGGCCTTCCAGGAGGCCACCGGGCTGGATCTGGCGTTCGTCCAGGACAATCATTCACGCTCGCAGAAAGGCGTGTTGCGCGGCCTGCACTATCAGTTGGAAAACACCCAGGGAAAACTGGTGCGCGTCATTGCCGGTGAAGTCCTCGACGTGGCCGTGGATATCCGCCGCAGCTCGGCGCATTTCGGCCAATGGGTCGGCGTACGCCTGTCGGGCGAGAACCATCGCCAACTCTGGGTGCCCGAAGGCTTCGCCCACGGTTTCGTGGTGCTCAGCGACTACGCCGAATTCCTCTACAAGACCACCGACTACTACACCCCCAGCGCCGAGCGCAGCATCCGCTGGGACGACCCGACCCTGGCCATCGATTGGGAATTCGAAGGAGTTGTGCAACTCTCGGCCAAGGATCAGAACGGTAAATCCCTGTACGAGGCCGACCTGTTCGAATGAGCCCATCTCCCCTGAAAATCCTGATCAGCGGCCAGCACGGCCAGGTCTCCCGCGAGTTGCAGAAACGCCTGGGTGACCTGGGCCAACTGCTGGTGCCGGGACGCGACCAGCTCGACCTGGCGCGTCCGGAGCAGATCCGCCAGCACGTCCGCGCCCACCGTCCCGACCTGATCATCAACGCCGCAGCCCATACCGCCGTCGACCAGGCGGAGTCCGAGCCGGAGCTGGCTTTCGCCATCAACGCCACCGCGCCGGGCATCCTCGCCCAGGAAGCCGCCGACCTGGGTGTCCCGCTGATTCACTACTCCACCGACTACGTGTTCGATGGCAGCAAGAGCGAACCCTACAACGAAGACGACGCGACCAACCCGCTGAGCGTCTACGGCGAAAGCAAGCTGACCGGCGAGCGGGCCATCGCCGCGGCCCACGGCCAACACCTGATCCTGCGCACCAGCTGGGTCTACTCCAGCCACGGGCGCAATTTCCTGCTGACCATGCAGCGGCTGCTGCAGGAGAAGCCGGAACTGCGCATCGTCGCCGACCAGGTGGGCGCGCCGACCTGGGCCGGGACCATCGCCAACAGCACCCGCGCCCTGATCGAGCGTTGGCAGGCCGGCCAGGCCGGTGCCTGGGGCACCTACCACCTGACCGCCAGTGGCGAAACCTCCTGGTTCGGTTTTGCCCAGGCCATCGGCGAGCAATTGCTGGCCCTGAACAAGCCTTGCGCAATCCTCGAAGCCATCCCGTCGAGTGCCTACCCGACGCCTGCGACCCGCCCGCTGAACTCGCGCCTGGACTGCAGCCGCCTGTTGCGCGAATGGCAGGTGAGCCAGCCGGATTGGCATACCGCATTACGCGAGTGTCTTGCGGAGCAGGGCTGAGACATAATGCGTCGGACTCCACCGGCGCATGTTCTCGATGATCACGACCCCACCTATTCCCCGCAGACCCCGCTGGCGCAGCCTGGCCCTGCTGTTCCTGTGCCTGGCCCCGCTGCTGTGGCCGCTGGAACACCTCGCCGAGCGTTATTACCGCAGCGAGCTGGTAGGGCAGAATCGCCAGACCCTCGACCTCTACGTCGCCAACCTGCTGGGCACCCTGCACCGCTACGAGGTGTTGCCGCAGATCCTCGGCGACCTGCCGGCCTTGCGCGCCGCCCTCGCCGAACCGGAACAGGGTCCGCGCATCGAAAGCGCCAACAGTCTGCTGCGCGATATCTGCAGCCAGACCGGTGCCGAAGTCATGTACCTGATGGACACCAGCGGCAAGACCCTGGCCGCCTCCAACTGGGACAAGCACGACAGCTTCGTCGGGCGTAATTTCGCCTTCCGGCCCTACTTCAGCGAAGCCATGGCCGGTCGCCTGGGACGCTTCTTCGGCCTCGGCACCACCTCGGGCAAGCGCGGCTACTTCTTCGCCGCCGCCGTTCGCGACGGCGAACACGTCATCGGCGTGCTGGTGGTCAAGGTCGACCTGGACCATACCGAAAGCCTCTGGGGCAAGACCCCGGAACAACTGCTGATGACCGACCACAACGGCGTGGTGATCCTCACCTCGCGGCCGGAGTGGCGCTTTCGTGCGACCCGTACCCTGAGCGATACGGAACGCGATGCCATCACCGCCATCCAGCCCTACCCGACGCGCAATCCGCAGCCGCTGAACATCAATCCCAAGGCCTGGCTGACCCAGACCCAGCAGATCGAAGAAACCGGCTGGAGCGTCAGCATCCTCGCCCCGCGCACCCTGATCGACCGTCCGGTACGGACCGTGGTCGCGGTCGGCGGCGCCACCCTGCTGGTGCTGATGCTGCTGCTCGGCCTGATGATGCAACGCCGTCGCCACTACCTGGAGCGGATCGCCTTCGAGGCCAAGGCCCGGCGTGAACTGGAAATGCGCGTGGCCGAACGGACCAGCGACCTGGAAGGCCTCAACCGCCGGCTCAAGCAGGAAGTGCTGGAGCGCGAACACGCCCAGCAGGAGCTGGTCCGCGCCCAGGACGACCTGGTCCAGGCCGGCAAGCTCTCGGCCCTGGGCACCATGTCGGCGAGCATCAGCCACGAACTCAACCAGCCGTTGGCGGCGATCCGCAGCTATGCGGAAAACGCCGAAGTACTGCTCGACCACGAACGCACCGATGACGCCCGCGGCAACCTCAAGCTGATCAGCGAACTGACCGGACGCATGGCCTCGATCATCGCCCATTTGCGCGCCTTTGCCCGCCGCGACCGCCATGCCCCGGAAAGCGTGGCCCTGCAACCGGCGCTCGACGATGCCCTGGCGCTACTGGCCAAGCGTCGGCGGTCCATGGAAGTCGAGCTGATCCGCGACCTGCCGGCCGCCGCGCTGTGGGTCGAGGCCGGCGAAACCCGTCTGCGCCAGGTGCTCGGCAACCTGCTGGCGAACGCCCTTGATGCCCTGACCGAAAAAGGCCCGCCGCGCAAACTCTGGCTGAGCGCCCAATCGTCACCGGAAGGCGTCACCCTGACCATTCGCGACAACGGCCCGGGGTTCTGTCTCGAAGCCCTGGGCCGCGCCGGCGAACCGTTCTATACCACCAAGACGCGCACCCAGGGCCTCGGCCTCGGCCTGGCGATCTGTGACTCCCTGATGCGCGCCTTCGGCGGCGAACTGCTGTTCGCCAACCACCGTGAAGGCGGTGCCCTGATTACCTTGCGGCTGCGCGCCGGTGCACCCGGGGTCAGCCTGCAACCTGCCGAGGATTCGATTGTATGAATATCGACCACCACATCCAGGTGGTATTGATCGACGATGATCCCCACCTGCGCCAGGCCCTGAGCCAGACACTCGATCTCGCCGGCCTGAAGATCCTGCCGCTGGCCGAGGCCCAGGGCCTGGCCGGGCGCATCGAACGCGACTGGCCGGGGGTGATCGTCAGCGATATCCGCATGCCGGGCATGGACGGCCTCGACCTGCTGAATGAACTGCATGCCCAGGACCCGGATCTGCCGGTGCTGCTGATCACCGGTCACGGCGACGTGCCCCTCGCCGTCCAGGCGATGCGCGCCGGCGCCTATGACTTCCTGGAAAAACCCTTCGCCAGCGACGCCCTGCTCGACAGCGTGCGCCGTGCCCTGGCCCTGCGCCGCCTGGTGCTGGACAACCGCAGCCTGCGCCTGGCCCTGAGCGATCGCCAGCAACTCAGTGCACGCCTGGTCGGCCATTCGCCGCAGATGTTGCGCCTGCGTGAGCAGATAGGTGCCCTGGCGGCGACCAAGGCCGATGTGCTGATCCTCGGTGAAACCGGGGCCGGCAAGGAAGTGGTCGCCCGCGCCCTGCACGACCTGTCGAGCCGGCGCAACGGCCCGTTCGTGGCGATCAATGCCGGAGCCCTGGCCGAATCGGTGGTGGAAAGCGAACTGTTCGGTCACGAACCGGGCGCCTTCACCGGCGCGCAGAAGCGCCGTATCGGCAAGTTCGAATTCGCCAACGGCGGCACCCTGTTCCTCGACGAAATCGAAAGCATGAGCCTGGATGTCCAGGTCAAGCTGCTGCGCCTCTTGCAGGAGCGGGTGGTCGAACGCCTGGGCGGCAACCAGCTGATCCCGCTGGATATCCGTATCATCGCCGCGACCAAGGAAGACCTGCGCCAGTCCGCCGACCAGGGCCGTTTCCGCGCCGACTTGTACTACCGGCTGAATGTCGCGCCGTTGCGGATTCCGCCCCTGCGCGAACGTGGCGAAGATGCGCTGATCCTGTTCCAGCATTTCGCCGACGAGGCCAGCAGTCGCCACGGCCTGCCCCCCCACAGCCTGCAACCGGCACAACGGGCGCTGCTGCTGCGCCACACCTGGCCGGGCAATGTGCGGGAACTGCAGAACGCCGCCGAACGCTTTGCCCTCGGCCTGGAACTGGCGCTGGACAACAACGCGTCGCAGAGCCTCGACGCGAGCATCGCCGGGGTGATCGAAGGCGGCCTCAGCGAGCAGGTCGAGCACTTCGAGAAATCCCTGATCGCCGCCGAGCTGGCGCGCTCCCACAGTTCCTTGCGCAGCCTCGCCGAAGCCCTGGGCATCCCGCGCAAGACCCTGCACGACAAGCTGCGCAAGCACGGGCTGAACTTCGACAGCGGCGGCAACAGTGCCAGCGACGAACTCGAATGAATCACGCCACAGAGGTCACTGCATGAACCGCGACAGTCGTTACCTGGAGTCCATCCTCCACCACGACATTCCCCTGACCCGCGAGATGGGTCTCAAGGTCGGCGGCTGGGACGCCGGGCAACTGCGCCTGCAATTGCCGCTGGAGCCGAACGTCAACCACAAGAGCACCATGTTCGGTGGCAGCCTGTACTGCGGCGCGGTGCTGGCCGGTTGGGGCTGGCTGCACCTGAGCCTGCGCGAGGCGGGGATCGAGGACGGACATATCGTGATCCAGGAAGGCCGGATCAGCTATCCCCTGCCGGTCACCGGCGATGCCGAGGCACGCTGCGCGGCACCGGAGGAAAAGACCTGGAAGAAATTCCTCGCGACCTACCAGCGCTACGGGCGGGCGCGCCTGACCCTGGAGACCCAGGTGATGAATACCGGCAGCGAGGACGCCGCCGTGCAGTTCAGCGGGCAGTACGTGCTGCACCGCTGATCTTTGTGGGAGCCGGCACCTGCAGGGCACGGCGTTTTCAGTCGCGCAGCAGGTCCGGCAACTGCCCACGCCACTGGGCCTTCGCCGGCAACGCCAGGAAAAACCCGTTGAGCAACGACGGGCGCGCCGGGTAGCTGAAGCGCTCACCGCTCAACTCCAGCACCTCGCCGCCAGCGCCTTCCAGCACCCCTTGCGCCGCCGCCGTGTCCCACTGGGACGTCGGCGCCAGGCGCGGATAGAAGTCGGCCGCCCCTTCGGCCAGCAGGCAGAACTTCAGCGAGCTGCCGATATTCGCCAGTTCCAGTTCACCCAGGCTGGCGCTCAACCCGGCCAGCAACTGCTCTTGCTCGGGGCTCGAATGCCGACGACTGGCGACCACGGTAAACGCAGCACCGGCCGGCGGCAGCTCGCGCACCCGGATCGGCTCCGGCGGCAAACCGGCATCCGCGCGCCAGGCACCCAGGTCGGCGCCACCGAAGTAAACGCGGCCATTGGTCGGCATCGACACCACGCCGAACACCACCCGCCCCTGCTCGATCAAGGCGATATTCACGGTGAACTCTTCACTGCCGGAGATGAATTCCTTGGTACCGTCCAGCGGGTCCACCAGCCACCAGCGCTGCCAACCGGCGCGCACCTCCCGGGGAATATCGGCGTCCTCTTCGGACAACACCGGGATGCTCGGATCCAGTGCGGTCAGGCCGGCCAGGATCAGGTGATGGGCCGCCAGGTCCGCCGCCGTCACCGGCGAGGCATCGGCCTTGTCCATCACTTCGACATCAGCGCGCCAGAACGGCAGGATCGCCTCACCGGCCTGGTGCGCCAGTTCGATCACAGGGGCCAGGTACGGGTGCGGCAGATTCATGAACAGATCACTCATGGTTGAAACACTCCACGCTGGGTCAACAGGTCCCGGGCCAGGTACAACGCCGCCAGGGCACGCCCCTCGCTGAACTGCGGATTCAGCACCAGGCTGGACAGTTCGCGCAGGTTTACCCGGTCGACCCGCATCGGCTCCGGCTCGTCACCTTCCAGGCGTTCTTCATAAAGGTCACTGGCCAGGACCACCTGGATCTTCTGGCTCATGTAACCGGGGGACAGGGACAGCTCGGTCAGGTGCTCCAGTTGCCGGGCACCGTAACCGGCTTCTTCCTTCAACTCACGCTCGGCCGCCGCCAGCACATCCTCGCCCGGCTCGATCAGGCCCTTGGGCAACGACAGCTCGTATTCGTCGGTGCCGCCGCAATACTCCTCGACCAGCAGCGCATGCTCGGCGTCGATCATCGCCACGATCATCACCGCGCCATACCCCGCGCCCTTGCCCACCAAACGTTCGTAGGTGCGCTCGACGCCATTGGAAAAACGCAACTGCACCTCTTCGACACGGAATAGGCGGCTGCTGGCGACGATTTCGCGGGCAAGTACGGTGGGTTTCTGGCGCATGGCGGCTCCTTGAAGTGAACGGGTTACTATACCGTGGCTTTTCCGATTGTCTGTGTCGGATATCTTTTTACCGTTCGAGAAGTTTTCCATGCCCTCATTACCCTGGCGCGACATCGATACCGTTCTGCTGGATATGGACGGCACCCTGCTCGACCTGCACTACGACAATCACTTCTGGATGGAGCACCTGCCCCGGCGTTATGCCGAACTGCACGGCGTCAGCCTGGCCCTCGCCGAGGCCGAACTGGGCCCGTTGTTCAAGGACCATGCCGGCCAGCTGAAATGGTACTGCCTGGACTTCTGGAGTGCCGAGTTGAAGCTGCCAGTGCGCGAACTCAAGCGCGAAACCGCCGACCTGATCGCCCTGCGCCCGGATGCCGATACCTTTCTGGCGGCGATCCGCCAGGCGGGCAAACGGGTGATCCTGATCACCAATGCCCATCGCGACTCGTTGTCGCTGAAGCTGGAGCGAATCGAACTGGCGGCATATTTCGAACGGCTGATCAGTTCCCATGACTACGGCTTTGCCAAGGAAGACCCGCAGTTCTGGGATGCACTGCAGGCCGATATCGGCTTTGATCCGGCGCGCAGCCTGTTTATCGACGATACCCTGCCGATCCTGCGCAGCGCCGGGCGCTTCGGCGTGGCGCACCTGTTGGCGGTGAGCGAACCGGACAGTCGCAAGGGCCCCAAGGATACGGAGGAGTTCGCGGCGGTCGGCGACTACCGCGAGCTGATCAAGGGTCTGTAGGAGCCGGGCTTGCCCGCGAAGCCTTTGGCGCCATTTGATCGTTCCCACGCTCCGCGTGGGCATGCAGCCCGTGACGCTCCGCGTCACAGAAGCGGACGCAGAGCGTCCGAAGAGGCATTCCCACGCCGGAGCGTGGGAACGATCTTCCACAGCATATGGATCAATCGGGAATGCGCAGCGTCTGCCCCGGATAAATTTTGTCGGGATGTGACAACAGCGGTTTATTGGCCTCGAAGATCTTGTTGTACTGGTTGGCGTTGCCATAGACCGTCAGGGCAATCGCACTCAAGGTGTCGCCCTTCTTCACCACGACAAACCGCGCGGCCGACTGGCCCGGCCCGCTAACGGTGATCTGGTCGTCGACACTGCCGATACCGGCGATATTGCCCAGCGCCAGCAGGACTTTTTCCTTCTCTTCCTGGCTGGCCACCTGCCCCGTCACCGTGACCTTGTCGCCGTCCACCGTGGCCTGGACATTCGGATTGCCCAGCCCGACCTTGGCGATATGGTCTTTGAGTTGCTCGCTGGCATTGGCGTTGCCCGGGGTCAGCAGGTCGAGCAGTTTCTCGCCTGCTTCTTTCACAAAGCTCAAGATACTCATGGTTCTTTCTCCTTATAGAGTGATACCCAGACGCGAAAGACTAGACCGGCGACGTCTGCGGCAGGTTCCGGACCGACCAATGACTCAGCGTAGTCCAACCGCGCTAGAATCCCGGCCTGGACCGCGCCTGGAGCGACGATGGACATCAAACAGCTGAAATTCCTGATTGCCCTGGACGAGACCCGCCACTTCGGCCAGGCGGCGGCGCGCTGTCATATCACCCAGCCGACCCTGTCCATGCGCCTGCGCAGCCTGGAAGAAGAGCTCGAACTGCAACTGGTCAACCGCGGCCAACGCTTCGAAGGCTTCACCGCCCCCGGCGAACGGGTGCTGGCCTGGGCCCGCACCGTGCTGGCCGCCTACGACGGGTTGCAGGCCGAGGCTGCCGCCTGTCGCGGCAACCTGGTCGGCACCCTGCGCCTGGGCGTGGTGCCGCTGTCGAGCTTCGACCCGCTGCACCTCATGCAACGCCTGCACGGCGAACACCCGAGCCTGCGCTTCGAGCTGTCGTCCCTCAGTTCCGAGCAGATCCTCGAACAACTGGCGAGCAATCGCCTCGACCTCGGCGTGTCCTACCTCGAACGCCTGGACACCGACCGCTTCGAAGCCCTGGCCCTGAGCGAAACCGCCATGGGCCTGCTCTATGACCAGCGCTTCTTCAACTTCGGCGAACAACCCCTGAGCTGGGAAGCGCTGATTGAACTGCCCCTGGGCATGCTCACCAGCGGCATGCACTTTCGCCAGTCCATCGACCACAACTTCCACAGCCGCGGCCTGAGCCCGCAACCGCTGCTGCAGACCGATGCCGTTCATCAGTTGCTGCAAGCCGTACACGGCGGCCTGTGCTGCGCGATCATGCCGCTGCACGGCGGTTTCGAAGCCCTGACCGACCACCTGCGCCTGCAACCGATCGAAAACGCCCAGACCCTGGCCCGACTGGGCCTGATCATGCGCCGTGGCGCCCCGCGCTCGGCCCTGGCGGAAGCCTGTTTCGCGCTCTATCAGAAATTGCAGAGCGAACCTTGATCGACGTCATCTATCGGTGGATCAGTACTAGCGATTAGACGCGACCTTTTGCCGCGCTTAGTCTTGATACTGGATATTCCACCGGTAATCCCCCCATGAAGGCCAAGCCAGAGGCCTGCGCGATCCCTGCCCCGGCAGCACCCGCGCCCGCCGCCAGCCAGAGTTACCAGTACTGCAACCTCGATCACAGCGCAGCCGCCGAAACGGCGCTGGCCGAAGAGGTGGCGCTGGCCATTGCCTACAACGGCATCAGCCAGGCCGTGATGCTGGTCACGCCCACCGACCTGGAAGACTTTATCGTCGGCTTCAGCATCGGCAGCGGGATTATCCACGACGCCTGCGAACTCTATGACCTGAAGCTCAGCGGCAGCGGCTCGGCGCAACATGCCGAGGTGGAAATTTCCAGCCGCGCGTTCTGGAACCTCAAGGAACAACGCCGCCAACTGGCCGGCACCAGCGGCTGCGGCCTGTGTGGCGTGGAAGCGGTGGAACAGGCATTGCCCGAACTGGCGGTACTGCCCGGCGCGCCCCTGCCGCCCGCCGCCTGGCTCGACAACCTGCGCCAGCGCATCAGCGCCTTCCAGCCCCTGGGCCAGTACTCCGGTGCGGTGCATGCCGCGCTGTTCATGAACGACCAGGGCGAACTGCTGCTGGGCCGCGAGGATATCGGTCGGCACAACGCCCTCGACAAGCTGATCGGCGCGCTGATCCGCCAACAGATCCCGACCGCCGGCGGCCTGGCCATCGTCACCAGCCGCTGCAGCCTCGAACTGATCCAGAAAGTCCTGCGGGCCGGCATCCAGACCCTGGTCAGCCTGTCGTCCCCCACCGGCCTGGCCCTGCAATGGGCCCGCCGGCACAACCTCAATCTCATCCACCTGCCGCAGAAAAGTGCGCCGCGGGTCTACAGCCCTGCGATGGAGAAACAAGCGTGAGCAATCATCAACAAGCCGACCAGATCCCGACCCCACGCTACAAGCCCTACAAGGGCGCGGCCGGTGGCTGGGGCGCCTTGATCAGCGTGGCACAGGCCTGGCTGACCAGCGACAACGCCTTGAAGAACCTGCGCATGATGCTCAAGACCAACCAGAACGGCGGCTTCGACTGCCCGGGCTGCGCCTGGGGCGACTCGCCGGAAAGCGGCATGGTCAAGTTCTGCGAAAACGGCGCCAAGGCGGTCAACTGGGAAGCCACCAAGCGCCGGGTGGATGCCGCCTTCTTCGCCAAGCACAGCGTCAGCGCGCTGTTCGAGCAGTCCGATTACTGGCTCGAATACCAGGGTCGCCTGACCGAGCCGATGAGCTACGACCCGACGACCGACCGCTACAAGCCCATCAGTTGGGAAGCGGCCTACGCGCTGATCGCCAAGCACCTGCTGAACCTTTCCAGCCCCGACCAGGCCGAGTTCTACACCTCGGGCCGGGCCAGCAACGAGGCGGCGTACCTGTACCAGCTGTTTATCCGCGCCTTCGGCACCAACAACTTCCCCGATTGTTCGAACATGTGCCATGAAGCCAGCGGCGTGGCCCTGGCGCAAAGCGTCGGGGTCGGCAAGGGCACCGTGACCTTCGACGACTTCGAACATGCCGATGCGATTTTCGTCTGGGGCCAGAACCCCGGCACCAACCACCCACGGATGCTCGAACCGCTGCGTGAAGCGGTGAAACGTGGCGCCCAGGTGGTCTGCATCAACCCGCTCAAGGAGCGCGGCCTGGAACGTTTCCAGCACCCGCAGCACCCGTTGGAGATGCTCACCAACGGCGACAAGCCGACCAACACCGCGTACTTCCGCCCCGCGCTGGGTGGCGACATGGCCCTGCTGCGTGGCATGGCCAAGTTCCTGCTGCAATGGGAACGCGATGCCCAGGCGGCGAACGAGCCGTCGGTGTTCGACCATGATTTCCTCAACGAGCACACCGCCAACGTCCTCGACTACCTGGCCGCCATCGACGACACCCCCTGGGAACAGATCGTCACGCAATCGGGCCTGACCCTGGTGGAGATCGAACAGTCGGCGCGGATGTACCTCAAGGGCAAGAACGTCATCATGTGCTGGGCCATGGGTATCACCCAGCACAAGCACTCGGTGCCGACCATCCAGGAAATCGCCAACCTGATGCTGTTGCGCGGCAATATCGGCCGCCCGGGCGCGGGCCTGTGCCCGGTACGAGGCCACAGCAACGTGCAGGGCGACCGCACCATGGGCATCAACGAGCGGCCACCGGCGGCTTTCCTCGACGCCCTGGAGCGCCGCTTCCAGTTCAAGGTCCCGCGCAGCAACGGCCATAACGTGGTCGAAGCCATCCACGCGATGCTCGACGGCCGCTCCAAGGTCTTCATCGGCCTGGGCGGCAACTTCGCCCAGGCGACCCCGGACAGCCCGCGCACCTTTGAAGCACTGCGCAATTGCGACCTGACCGTGCAGATCAGCACCAAGCTCAACCGCAGCCACCTGACCCACGGCAAGGAAGCTCTGATCCTGCCGTGCCTGGGCCGCACCGATATCGACCTGCAGACCGAAGGCCCACAAGCCGTCACCGTCGAAGACTCGTTCAGCATGGTCCATGCCTCCAACGGCCAGTTGCAGCCGCTGTCGAAACAGATGCGCTCGGAGCCGTCAATCATCGCCGGCATCGCTGCCGCGACCCTCGGCACGCACCCGGTGGACTGGAACTGGCTGGTGGCCGACTACGGGCGTATCCGCGACCTGATCGCCGACACCATTCCCGGCTTCAAGGACTTCAACCAGCGCCTCGAACTCCCGGGCGGCTTCTACCTCGGCAACGCCGCCGGCGCGCGGCGCTGGAACACCCCCTCGGGCCGGGCGAACTTCCGCTCGAACATCCTGCCGGCCGACCTGATCCACGAACGCACCCACGCCACCGGCAAGGTGCCGGACCTGATCATGCAGTCGATGCGCTCCCACGACCAGTACAACACCACGATCTACGGCCTCGATGACCGCTACCGTGGGGTCAAGGGCCAGCGCGACGTACTGTTCGTCAACGAAGCGGACATCATCCGCCTGGGCTTCAAGCCGGGGCAGAAGGCCGATATCGTCTCGCTCTGGGAAGACGGCCGCGAGCGCCGGGTCAAAGGGTTCACCCTGCTGGCCTTCGATATTCCCGCCGGACAGGCCGCCGCCTACTACCCGGAAGTGAACCCGCTGGTGCCTCTGGAAAGCGTCGGCGACGGCAGCCATACACCGACCTCCAAGTTCGTCGCGATCCGCCTGGAAATGGCCAGCGAAACCGCGTTGATCATGGCCAAGGCCAGTTGATCGACTGCCCCTCCAGGCGCTCTATAACCAGCGCTTCGGATCGCCGCCCGGGCAATAGCAAAAGGCCATTCGACAAACCGATGGCCCTTTACTAGAGTCTCCGGGCGGTGCTCTTCATCCATTCCCATGCGATGGCCGGCACCGGCCCAGGGATCCTGCCCGCAGGTCGGGCAATTCCTCTTTAGCACGGATTGCGGAGAGCACTCATGTCGATCACGCCCGGTCATACCACGCACTACCACGGTGACACCCCAACCGCCCCCAGCAAGGACAACCGCATCGTCAGCGCCGCGATCCACCCGGCCATCGGCGTCGCGCGGGTCGGCAACAGCGAGGCGGAATACTTTGTCGGCCCCCAGGTGACGGAACCCCGGCCCGAGCCCCTGGGGTTCTATCGCGATGCCCAGGGCGCGCTGAAGCGCCAGGCCGCCGAGTTCCGGATCTACGGCTACAACCTGGCCGGTGAAGTGGTCGCCGAGCTGACCGCGGAAAACGCCGATATCACCTGGTCGGCCCATGTCGCCAACAGCAAGGCACAGTGGTTCCAGTGGCAGCTGGCGATGGATATCCCCGAAGCCGCCAGCGTGGTGTTGCCGCTGCGCAACGCGAAAATCACCGACCCCAGCGCCCGTGCGGCGTTGACCATCGACGGTGGCCTGCAAAGTATCAGCGGGCTGAACCAGAGTGGCGTCGAATTCAACGGGCAATACGAAGGTGTACCGGTAAACCTTGGCGAACTGCGCACCGATGCCCAGGGGCGGCTGCTGTTCCTCGGTGGTCGTGGCGTCTCGGCCTCGCCCAAGGGCACACCGATTTTCAATCCGGCAGACGGCAACAGCTTCATCAACGCCGACGGCTGGTACGACGATACCTCCGATGGCCCGGTCAGCGCCCAGGTCAGCATCGGCGGGCGCTCGATCCCGGTGGAACCGGCCTGGGTCGTCACCGCGCCGCCGAACTATGCGCCGCAGGTCAAGGCCATACGCACGCTGTACGACCTGACCTACGATCTGTTTATCCAGGCCGGCTGGCTGACACCGAACACCTCGGTATCGTTCCGGCATGACGTCTATCCCATCCTGCAACGCCTGTCGGGCCTGCAATGGGTCAACCAGGGCTTTGCCACCCAGTTCGGCCATAACGGTCGCTACAACTTCGAAGACCCGGCGTTTATCGCCCAACTGGCGAGCAAGCCGGCAGCGGGCAACTATGACCTGTTCGCCGAAACCCGCCGACAGATCCTCAACAGCTTCCGCCAGCCCGATCCGACCGATGGCAACGTCTTGCCCTGGCCCTGGATCTATGGCGACGCCATGAGCTCGATCCCCAACCCGAGTCCACGGCAGAACGCGGCGATTACCCAGACCCAGTACCTGGCGCTCAGCAGTTGGGCCGCCGGCACCTTCGAGGCCGACTGGAGCAGCGACCCGCTACCGGGGCATCTCGATTCGGTGCCCCTGGCCGAACAGCCGGCGATGCTTGATCGCGCAGCCCTGGACTTCTGCCTGGCCGATGCCTTCCATCCCGGCTGCGAATTGACCTGGCCGATGCGCCACCTGCCGCTGTACGCCAAGCCCTGGCGTATTCGCCAACGTCCGGCGAACAGCCCGCAACCCGACTACGGCGCCACCCTGGACCAAACCCAGGCGCTGGCCGTCGGCGGCCCGCTGTACGGACAAGCCCCCGGCGACCTGAACCGCTGGATGGGCCTGCCCTGGCAGGCCGACACCGCTTATTGCCGCGGCGGCTATGACCAGGCCTACAACCCGTTCACCTCGACGTTCTGGCCGGCCCGCGTGCCCAACCAGGTACTCAGCGAGGTCGACTACGACCTGGTCATCGACCCTTCAGTAGCACCGGAACAACGTCGGGATGCTTTCGCCGATCGCACCAACTGGAACGCACCGCTGGACATCAACTACCCGAAAAAGACCCCGACCGCCGTGCAGATGCAGACCATGGTCGATATCTTCGGCTCCATGGGGCTGCTGGAAGTACGCCAGGGGGTCCCCGGTAATCCGCTGTACCCCGACACGATGATGGTTGCCAGCTATGGTCCGGCCATTCCACCGGCGCAGACCTTTGCCAGCCCGCAACTGGCGGCCGATTTCGCGGCGGCGGGCAGCCCGATCAGCTCGGGACCGCGTCCACCCAAGGGGGCCAACTTCAGCAGTCAGGAAGAAGCACTGGAGGCCCCTCGCGCCGTCAAACCCGGCAACCGTCCGGTCTAGATGGAGCGCTACGACGTCGCCATCGTCGGTGGCGGTCCGGCCGGCTCGGCGACCGCCATCACCCTGGCGCGCCTGGGCTGGCGGGTGCTGCTGGCCGATTCGGCGCCCGCCGGGCGTTTCCGGGTGGGCGAAGGTTTTCCGCCTTCGGCCCGCTCGCTGCTCGCCGACCTGGGGGTGCTCGACGGCTTTCTCGCCGCCGGGCATCGCCCCAGCTACGGCAATGTCTCTGTGTGGGGCTCGGACGAGCCGCACACGGATGACTTCATCTTCCATACCCACGGCCAGGGCTTCCAGCTGGACCGTGGCGCGTTCGATCGTCACCTGCGCGCCAGCGCCCGCCAGGCCGGGGTGGCGCTGCACGAATCCACGCGCTTGAGCCAAACACCCGACGAGGAAGGGTTCTGCCTGCGCCTGGCCCGCGACGGCCGCGAACATCTCGCCCACAGCCGCTGGCTGATCGACGCCAGTGGCCGCCCCGCCGTATTCGCCCGCCGACAGGGTGCGCAGCGCCTGGAAAATGATCGACTGGTGGCGTTCTATCTGTTGCTGCACAGTCAGCAGGGCACCGACCGGGACGGCCGGACCCTGGTCGAAGCCGTCGAGAACGGCTGGTGGTACAGCGTGCTGCTGCCCTCGGGAGAACGGCTGGTGACCTACCTCAGTGACCTTGACCTGCTCGATCGCCAGCAGTTGCTGAACAGCCAGGGCCTGTGGCAACGGCTGCAACAGACCCGCCTGTTGTCGGACCTGTGCCGGCAACACGGCTACCTGCCCGGCACCTCGGTCCACGGCATGGACGCCGGCAGTGGGCGGCTTTCCATGTTCCACGGCGAGCGCTGGGCGGCCGTCGGCGATGCCGCCCTGTCCTTCGACCCGCTGTCCTCGCAAGGTATCGCCACCGCGCTTTACTGCGGCATTCACTGTGCCCAGGCCGTGCATGCCGCGCTGCAGGGCGACGACAAGGCGCTACCGGCCTATGCCGATCTGCTGGCACGGATCTACGCCGCCTACCTGGTTAACCGGAAGCAGTTCTACGGGATGGAAAAACGCTGGAGCGAGTCGCTTTTCTGGAGTCGGCGTTAGCGTCGAAAAAGCGCGTTGACGATGCGCAGGACGCGCGAAACGGCAGGGTTGAAGTGATGTAGGACTGTCTTTTTTCGACTAAGTTCCCCAGTAAAAACAGTAAGTTATGATTTTGTATACAACCCGTGCTATTCGTCGGATTTGCATTGTAACGCCTGCGTCACAAGCCTCAGGATCGCGCCGTCATCCCTTTGAGGCTCCTCTCACATGAAGTTCTCGTCGATTCTCTTGTTGTCCCTGAGCCTGGCCAGTGGCCTCGCGTCGGCTGGCGGTACCACCGAAGCCGGTATTGGTGGCGCATTGGGCGGCGTGCTCGGCTCCGCCGTCGGCCAGTCGCTGGGCGGTAACACCGGTTCGACCATCGGCGCGGCCCTCGGTGGCGCGGGCGGTAGTGCGGTGGGTGCCGACCGCCGCAGCCGTGGCGAAGCCGCCATCGGTGGGGCCCTGGGCGCTGCCGGCGGCAACGTGGTCGGCCGCAGCATGGGCGGCAGCACCGGCAGCCTGATCGGCGCCGCAGCCGGTGGTGGCGCCGGCGGTGCACTGGGCAACTACATGGGCAACTCCAGCGACCGTGAAGATCGCCGTTACCGGGATGACCGTCGCGACTATCGCGGCGACCACCGTGGCCGTGGTCACGCTTATGGCCATCGCAAGCACGGTCGCCACTGGCGCGACTGAGTCGCCAGAAGGCCCGTGCAGCCGCAACGGCTTCGCGGGCAAGCCGGGCTCCAAAAGCCGATCTTCCGCACAGTGATCGTTCCCACGCTCCAGCGTGGGCATGCAGCCCGTGACGCTCTGCGTCACAGAAGCGGACGCAGAGCGTCCATAGCGGCGTTACCACGCGGAGCGTGGGAACGATCGGACCTGTAGGAGCCGGGCTCCTGCAGGTTATGTGGTGCTTTGCGTTCCCCAGTGCATAAAACCCGTCGTCCAGCGTGTCGACCATGCAGATTGCATGGGCCTCAGACCAAGCCATGATTTCAAGTCGTTGAAATCACTGATTATTCAACAATCAGAGGCTTGGCACGTCCGCTGCTATCTCCTGAGTGAAGGCTGCACCTCTCTCACTTATGGAGCACAACAACAATGATCGGGAACGCCGAAACCTACCCTGGCGCGGTGCACGATTCGTCGAATCACTCAGGAGTTTCCTGGGCGGCGATCTTCGCCGGCGCCGCCGCCGCGGCCGCGCTGTCTCTCCTGCTGCTCATGCTCGGTGCCGGACTGGGCTTTTCCGCCGTTTCGCCGTGGTCGGGCGAAGGTGTCAGCGCCAAGGGACTTGGCGTCTCGGCGATCGTCTGGCTGGCCGTGACGCAAATCCTCGCCTCGGGCATGGGCGGTTATCTCGCCGGGCGCCTGCGGGTGAAATGGACCCGCATGCACAGTGATGAAGTCTACTTCCGTGACACCGCCCATGGCTTTCTGGCCTGGGCCGTGGCGACCCTGCTGACCGTCACGGTGGTCGCCGGCTCCGTCAGCGGTATGCTTGGCAGCGGCGTCAAGGCGGGGGCGACAGCCGCCTCCGGAGCCACCAGCAGCCTCGCCGGAACCATCGCGCAGAACAGCGGCAGCGGCACTGACTACTTCATCGACCTGCTGTTTCGCGATAACCGTCCGGTTGCGGTCAGTGAAGACGCGGCCCACGCCGTGGTCACGCGGATTTTCGTGCGCAGCCTGGGCAACGGCCAATTGAGCACTGACGACCGTGCCTATCTGGCACAACTGGTGAGCCAGCGGACCAACCTCAGCCAGGCCCAGGCCGAAGCGCGCGTGGACCAGGTCTACGGGCAGGCCCGCCAGGCGGTCGACGATGCCCGGCAGGCTGCCGAGCGGGCCGCCAAAGCCGCCGCCTGGTCAACCCTGTGGATGTTTATCGCGCTGCTGATCGGTGCGTTCTTCGCCAGCCTGGCCGCCACGTTCGGCGGTCGCCAGCGTGACGGCGTGACGTACCTGAAAGCCGGCGAATACCGCACCGAAGCCGTAACCCTGCGTTAAACCGAGGAGAATCAACATGCGCTCACTACTCCTGTTCTTTCTGGGTGTGCCGATCCCGATCATTATCCTGATCGCGCTGTTCGTGCATTGATCTATCGACAGCGGCTCTCCCCCGAGGGCCGCTGTGCGTGTAAGCGTTACACTTAATCCGTCCCCTCCCGCGATGCGTGGTCACGGGGAATTCGTTACATTCCATTACATCTCTCGCTTGCCGATGCCTTAAGGCAATTTCCTAGAAGGCTCACGTTAGAGCCTTTTAGCCATTATCCCAGGAGGCTAAGCCGTTACTGGATGATGGTTGCAATATCTGACCGATTGGTCAGTTTAAAAATTAATGCTCCTATCGAAACCCCAAGTCGCCCGGCCGGTCGGATTAAGGGTTATCCCGATACTGATATCAATATGCTACCGATATGATCCGCCGACCTTGAGCTATGCAATGGAAGCAGGAGATGCGGATCTATCTTGGAGTCTGGTTAGGGATCGCGCTAAGTGCAGTCGGGCTGTTTCTCGCCCACCCCCTCCTCAATGGTGCCGGCCTCGCGCTCATTGCCGTCGCCGTTATCGCCCTGCGTGTCGCCAAAACGCCGAACGCCGCGGTCACCGCCACCCTTACGCCACACCCTGATACCGCCGCTCCTGTTGCCGAACTGCACGTGCTGTTGCCGGCCGTCGCGCCGAGCTGGAGCGACAGCATCGGCCAGAGCCGCGAACTGCTGCAGGCCAATATCAGCGAGCTGTTCCAGCGCTTCGCCAATATCGCCACACGCCTGGAAGGCGGCCTGCACAACTCCGAAAGCATCCTCGGCAGCGGTGGTGTCGGCGAAAGCCTGCGCGATGCCAATGACCGCCTGCACGAAGTGACCCAATCCTTCGAAACCAGCAGCCAGCGCCAGCACGAATTGCTCGACACCATCAGCCACCTGGGCGACTACGCCAGCCAGTTGCAGCAGATGGCCAAGCGCGTGCAGGAAATCGCCAGCCAGACCAACCTGCTGGCGCTCAACGCCGCCATCGAGGCGGCGCGCGCCGGTGAATACGGCCGGGGCTTTTCCGTGGTCGCCGACGAGGTACGCAAGCTCTCCACCCTGTCCGCCGAAACCGGCCAGGGCATGGACGCCAAGGTCGGCGAAATCAACCACGCGATCCAGACCACCATCGGCGCCGCCGCCGAACTGGGCACCAGCGAACAGGCCAACCTGGACTTCCTCAATCGCTCGGTGACCCAGGTCATGGCGCGCCTGGGGGACAACCTCAACGAGCTGACCGATGCCTCCCGCGCCCTGCAACAGGACGCCCGGGATACCCAGGCCGACATCCAGGCGATCATGGTCAGCCTGCAGTTCCAGGACCGCACCGACCAGATGCTCGACCATGTCCAGGCCGACCTCGCGCACCTGCTCGACGCCATCGCCCGCCAGGACACCAGCCTCAATGACCCGCCCGCCTGGCTCGAACGCCTGCGCCAGCGCTTCACCACCGACGAAGAGCGACAGGGTCGGCCCCAGGCGGCGGCCAGCAGCGACGTGACCTTCTTCTAGTTTCCTCCGCTTTTCCCTTTGCAAGAGTGATGAACATGGCCAAGACCATCCTGATCGTCGACGACTCCCTGTCGATGCGCCAACTGGTGAAGATGAGCCTGACCGCCGCCGGTCACCAGGTCATCGAAGCCTGCGACGGCCGCGACGCACTGACCAAGCTGACCGGGCAGAAGATCAACCTGATCATCAGCGACGTGAACATGCCCAACCTCGACGGCATCGGGCTGGTGAAAGCGGTCAAGGCACGCAACGAGTACCGCTTCACGCCGATCATCATGCTCACCACGGAAAGCGAGCAGTCGAAGAAAGCCGAGGGCCAGGCCGCCGGCGCCAAGGCCTGGATCGTCAAGCCGTTCCAGCCCCAGCAACTGCTGGCGGCTGTCGAAAAGCTCCTGGGGTGAACACACCATGTTCTCGCTGACACCCGCCGCCGATGGCACGCCCGCGCAATTGCGCCTCAAGGGCGACCTGACCCTCTACGAAGTCAGTATGGCCCGCGAACAGTTGCTCGGCCTGTTGCCACTGCCGCCGGGGCCCTGGCAGCTGGACCTGAGCGGCCTGAGCGAGCTCGACAGCGCCGGCGCCCAGTTGCTCCTGGCGATCCAGCGGGCGCTGTCTTCCATCGATCACCCCGCCACCGTGAGCCAGGTTTCCGCCACGGCGCAAGAACTGCTGACACTCCTGAACCTGGAATCCCTGTACCCCGCCGTCCAGACCGAGGACTGACCCATGCTCAGTGGCGAACAATGGAACCAGCTGTTGCTGGGGTTTCTCAGCGAAGGTCGCGACCTGCTCAAGGACGCCGAAGACAGCCTGCTACGCCTGGAAACCAGCCCCGCCGACCAGGATGCGGTCAACAGCCTGTTCCGCGCCGTGCATACCCTCAAGGGCTCTGCCGGGATCTTCTCGCTGACGCCACTGGTCAACCTCACCCACCATCTGGAAAGCCTGCTGATGTCGGTGCGCGACGGCCAGCGCGCGCTGACCCCGGCACTGACCTCGCTGATGCTCAACTGCATGGACGAGCTGAGCGCGATGATCGAGCGCGTCGACCCCGACAGCGGTCTGCTCGACGCCGACGAAGCCCGCCAGGCACCGCTGCTCGCGGCATTGTTCGAAGCCCAGGGGCAGCAGCCCGAGGAATCGGCGCCGGCTCAGGCGCAAGATGAGCTCCCGGTGTCGGCGGCCCCGGTCACCTGGCAGGTCTCCATCAGCTTCTCCGAAGAGCTGTTTCGCAACGGTTTCGACCCCGCGGCCTTCCTGCGCTACCTCAAGCGGCTGGGCGAAATCATCGCCCTGCGGACCCGCAGCGAGGCCCTGCCGACCCTCGATCAGCTGGATCCGGAAACCTGTCACCTGGGCTTTGAATTCCAGTTGCTGACCGCGGCCAGCCAAACGGAAATCGAAGAGGTCTTCGAGTTTATCCAGGACTTCTGCAACCTCCAGCTCACGCCTCCCGAACCGCCCGCCACGGCAGCGCTCCTGCCCGTCGCCGGGCTGCCGCCAGCCCTCGATACGCCTGCGGCAAAAACCACGGCCAGCCGTGACCGCCGCGCCCTCGACACGACCATGGTCAAGGTCGCCGCGCACAAGCTCGACGAGCTGATCAACCTGGTCGGCGAACTGGTGATCAGCACCGCCGGGGCCCAGATGCAGGCGCGGCGCAGCGCCGACAGCGGTTGCATGGAAACCACCCAGGCGGTGCACCAGCACGTCGAGCAGATCCGCGAAGCGGCGTTGAAACTGCGCATGGTGGAAGTCGGCGAGACCTTCAATCGCTTCCATCGGGTGGTCCGCGACGTCAGCCAGGAGCTGGACAAGAATATCCAGCTGAGCCTGGTCGGCGGCGAGACCGAACTGGACAAATCGGTGATCGACAAGATCGCCGACCCGCTGACCCACCTGGTGCGCAATGCCATCGACCACGGCATCGAATCGGCCGCCGAACGCCTCGCCGTCGGCAAGCCGGCCGAGGGCAACCTGCGCCTCAATGCCTACCACGATTCCGGCATGATCGTCCTTGAAGTCAGCGACGACGGCCGTGGCCTGAACACCGCACGGATCCTCGCCAAGGCCATCGACAAGGGCCTGGTGGATCCGGACGCGCAGCTCGGCGATGCGGATATCCACCTGCTGATTTTCGAAGCCGGATTCTCCACCGCCGAACAGGTCTCCAACCTCTCCGGCCGCGGTGTCGGCATGGATGTGGTGCGCAGCGCCATCGACCAGTTGCGCGGAATGATCGAGATCGACTCGGTAGCCGGCCAGGGCTGCACTTTCCGCATCCGCCTACCACTGACCCTGGCGATCATCGACGGCTTCCAGGTCGGCGTCGGCCAGGACAATTTCGTCATCCCGCTGGACATGGTCACCGAATGCATGGAGGCCGGCCCGGAATGGCTGAGCCAGGGCCAGGGTTATCTCAACCTGCGCGGCAAGCCCTTGCCCTGCATCGCCCTCGACCGGCATTTCGGCCTGACGCCAAGCAGCGCCCGGCGCCGCAACATCGTCGTGGTCAGCCAGGGCCGGCAGCAGGCGGGACTGATCGTCGACCAGTTGCTGGGCGAGCTGCAGACCGTGATCAAGCCCCTCGGCCAGATGTTCCAGCACCTGCGTGGTATCAGCGGCTCGACCATCCTCGGCTCCGGCCAGGTGGCGCTGATCCTCGATATCGCCAGCCTGTTCCGCCAGTTGCAAGCCCCCGCCGAGGCGATCGCGCCGCTCACGCACCACACCCCTTTGCCAAGCCTTTCAGGAGATTAATCATGCAATTCATTCGGAACATGAAGATAGGCATCCGGCTCACCGCGGGTTTCCTGCTGGTGGTGGTGCTGACCGCGATCATCGGCGTGATCGGCATCCGCAACCTGTCCCAGGTCAACGATCTGTCGGACCGCATGTACGACCTCGATGTCACCGGCATGAGCCTGATGCAGGAAGCCAATATCCAGCTGATCGTCGCCGGGCGCTCGATGCGCCACAGCCTGCTCGCCACCAGCCAGGCCGGTCGTGAACAAGCCGCCAACCAGGCCCGTGTCGCCCTGGAGCAGACCCGCAAGTTGATCGCCGACGCACGCAAGGCCTTTATCACCAAGGAAGGCCAGGCCCAGATCGACCAGATCGATGCGCCACTCAAGGACTACGAGAACCTGATCCACCAGGTGCTGAGCACCCACCAGCAATCCAACCAGTTGCAGGAAACCAGCGACGTCACCGACCTGCTGCCCAAGGCCGTGACCAGCGGCGATGTGGTCGACAAGCTGATCGGCCAGGTCACCCGTGGCAAGCAGGATCGTGCCGCCGAAGCCAATCAGCAGATCAACGATATCGCCACCAGTTCCCAGACCCAGATGATCGCCCTGGTGATCGCCGCGACCCTGATGGGCATGCTGATCGGCGTGCTGGTCACGCGCAGCATCACCCGTCCGCTCAACGGCGCCGTGGATGCCGCCAACCGCATGGCCGCCGGCGACCTGAGCCAGGACCTGCCGGTGATCAGCAAGGATGAAACCGGCCAGTTGCTGGCCGCCATGCAGAACATGACCGTGCGCCTGCGCAGCATTCTCGGCGATGTGCGCAGCGCCGCCGACTCGCTGTCCTCGGCCTCGGAACAGGTCAGCTCGACCTCCCAGTCGCTGAGCCAGGCCGCCAACGAACAGGCTGCCAGCGTCGAGCAGACCAGTGCCTCGGTGGAGCAGATGTCAGCCTCCATCGCCCAGAACACCGAAAGCGCGAAGATCACCGACGGCATCGCCGGCAAGGCCGCCAATGACGCCGTGCAGGGCGGCGGCGCGGTGGGCGACACGGTGCTGGCGATGAAGCAGATCGCCGACAAGATCAGCATCATCGACGACATCGCCTATCAGACCAACCTGCTGGCCCTCAACGCCGCCATCGAGGCCGCCCGTGCCGGCGACCATGGCAAGGGCTTCGCGGTGGTCGCGGCCGAAGTGCGCAAGCTGGCCGAACGCAGCCAGGTCGCCGCCCAGGAAATCGGCCAGGTCGCCTCCAGCAGCGTGCAACTGGCCGAACAGGCCGGGCGCCTGCTCAACGAGATCGTGCCGAATATCCAGAAGACCTCCGACCTGGTCCAGGAAATCACCGCGGCGTCCCAGGAACAGAGCGGTGCCGCCGGGCAGATCAATATCGCCATGGGCCAGATGAATCAGATCACCCAGCAGAACGCCTCGGCCTCCGAGGAACTGGCGGCCACCGCCGAAGAAATGAACGCCCAGGCCGGGCAGTTGCAGGAACTGATCGGCTTCTTCCGCATCGAGGAAGAATCGGGGCCGGCCCATCGGCCGCAGCCGCGCAGCCAGGACAGCTATGCCTTCAACGCCCCGCGTGACGGTTTCAAGAGTCGCGCGGCGGTCGATGAAGGCCAATTCGTGAGCTTCAATTGAGGGCCGGATCATGACTGCGAACCTCAGCCGGCAGCTCCAGGCCCTGCCCGACGCGCCCGTGGCGCTGAGCATCCAGCACCTGTCGTTCCGGGTGCGGCAGGCGGCCTATGCGGTGCCCATCGACCTGGTGCGCGAGATCATCGAGTACGGCGACGTGACCGCCGTGCCGATGATGCCGGCGTTCATCCATGGCGTGATCAACCTGCGCGGCAACGTCGTGCCGGTGCTGGACCTGGCCGCGCGCTTCGGTTTCGAACTGACCGCCGCCGGCAAGCGCACCTGCATCGTGATCATCGAACTGGAACTGGATGACCTCAGCCAGCGCATCGGCCTGGTGGTCGACGCGGTGGATGCGGTCCTCGATATCGACCCGCAGCAGGTGGTCGCCGCGCCCACCTTCGGCGCCGGGATCCGTACCGATTTCATCGCCGGCATGGCCCGCGGCGAACAAGGCTTCACCATCATCCTGAACATCCCGCAGGTGTTGTCCCTGGATGACATCCGCCAGCTCAGCCTTGCCGCGACCCAGGGAAGCTGAGATGTCGAGCTACCTCAAGCTGCCGACCCTGGGCGACAGCGAATTCCGCCGCCTGCAGACACTGATGGCCGAGGCCTCGGGCATCGTCCTGGCGCCGAACAAGCGTCCGCTGGTGGCCGGGCGATTGATGAAACGCCTGCGCCATTACCAGCTCGACAACTACGTCGAGTACCTGCAGATGCTCGACCAGCCGGCGTACTTCAAGGAGCGGCGGCTGGTGGTGGACCTGTTGACCACCAACGAAACCTATTTCTTTCGCGAACACCCGCACTTCGACTTCCTCGGCACCTGGCTGACTCGCCAGAAAGGCCCGCTGAAGTTCTGGAGCGCCGCCTGCTCTTCCGGCGAAGAACCCTACAGCATGGCCATGGTGATCCAGGAAAACCTGCGCGGCGGCGACTGGTCGATCCTTGCCAGCGACCTCAGCCTGAGCATGCTGGAAAAGGCCGCCGAAGGGATCTACGACATGGCCCAGGCCAAGTACTTCCCCCAGGGCTGGCTGCAACGCCATTGCCTGAGCGGCGTCGGCGACATGAGCGGGCGCTTCCGGGTCCAGGCCGCCCTGCGCGAGCGGGTCAGCCTGCGCGAGGTCAATATCGTCCAGCCGCTACCCGACGGGCTCGGCCTGTTCGATGTGATCTTCCTGCGCAACGTGCTGATCTATTTCAACAACGAAGAAAAGCAGCGCATCGTCCAGCGCCTGGTCAGCCAGTTGCGCCCCGGCGGCCTGCTCTTCATCGGTCATGCGGAAAGCATCCACGGCTTCGACCTGCCAGTGCGACTGCTCAACCCGTCGGTCTACGAACGCCTATGAATTCGCCGTTATTCCTGCGCCCCGGCGACTACTTCTTCGGCCAGCACGAAGGCACGGTCACCACCCTGCTCGGCAGTTGCGTGTCGATCATTCTCTGGCACCCGCGCTGGCGCCTGCTGGCGGTCTCGCATTACCTGCTGCCGAACGACCCGAGCGCGCGCAACGGCCTCGACACCCGCTACGGCGAGGGCGTGTTCCAGCGCATCCAGGCCGACATGCGGCGCCACGGCACCCATCCCAACGAGTACCGCAAAGGGATTTTCGGCGGCGGCAGCCTGGTGCGTTTCGAAGGCACGCCGACCCGCAAGATCGGCCACAGCAACAGTGCCTTTGCCCGCGAACAGTTCAGCCTGCGCAACTGGCCGGTGGACCATTGCGACCTCAACGGCCAGCACTACCGCCGCCTGCATATCGACGGCAGCAGCGGTGTGATCGACTGCCAGCGCAACAGCGTGCAACCGCTGCTGCTGGGGAAACGGCCACGATGATCCGGGTGTTTATCGTCGACGACTCGGCCTTGGTACGCCAGGTGCTGACCCAGTGCCTGGAAAGCCATCCGAACATCAAGGTGATCGGCCAGGCGGCCGACCCGCTGTATGCCATCGACAAGCTGCGCCGTGACTGGCCGGATGTGTTGATCCTCGATATCGAGATGCCGCGCATGGATGGCCTGACCTTCCTGCGCCAGATCATGGCCGAGCGCCCGACGCCCACGCTGATCTGCTCGACCCTCACCGAACAGGGCTCGGCGGTCAGCGTCGAGGCACTGGCGGCGGGGGCGGTCGGCGTCTTCACCAAGGCCCGCCTGGGGCTCAAGCAGAGCCTGGAACAGCTCTCCGCCGAACTGATCCGCAAGGTCGAGGAGAGCGCCCGGGCACGACCGATGGCCCTTCGCCACAGTGCCCCTGCCGCAGAATCCGCTCCCACGACGCCAGCCGTTCCCGGGGTGTTCAGGACCACCGACCGGGTAGTTGCCCTCGGCTGTTCCACGGGCGGCACCCAGGCGCTGGAATTCATCCTTCGGCAGTTGCCACGTGACTGCCCGGGGATTGTCATCGTTCAACACATGCCGGAGAAGTTCACCGCCGATTTTGCCCGGCGCCTGGACAAGCTCTGCCAGATCGAAGTTCGCGAGGCCAAGCACCTGGATCGCGTCCATAGCGGCCTGGCCCTGCTGGCTCCCGGAGGCTTGCACATGCAGCTCAAACGCAGTGGTGCGCACTATCAGGTAGAGGTACTCGACGGCCCGCCGGTCAACCGGCACAAGCCTTCGGTGGACGTGTTGTTCCGTTCAGTGGCTCGACAGGCCGGGGCCAATACATTGGGGATTATCATGACCGGAATGGGTGACGACGGTGCCCGCGGGCTGCTCGCCATGCGTGAAAACGGTGCCTGTACCGTTGCCCAGGACGAGGCCAGTTGCGTGGTGTTCGGCATGCCCAAGGAGGCGATCCGCCTGGGTGCCGCGCACTCGGTCGAGCCCCTGGCGAAGCTGCCGAAACTGATCCAGCACTTTGGCGACAGCGGCCGCCACGGTTGACCTGAACCCGATAAGCGTGTGGCGAGCCCGTTGCTGCCCGGCATGCGGGCGGGCCGTGCCTGAATCCGTGTAGACCCTGGGTTGGAATCCAGACACAAAAAACCGCAGCACGCCCACGCGGCGGCTGCGCCCTTCCCTTTGCGCCATGGGCTAGAGCTTATGCTTTGTCGAATACTGCTTGCCGACGATTACCCGCTGTTTCGCGCGGGTATGCGGGCATTGCTGGAAAAACAACAAGAATACGAAATCGTCGGCGAAGCGGGCGATGGCCAGGCAGCGATCGAACTGGCTTCCAGTCTCAAGCCGGACATCGTCCTGCTGGATATGTCGATGGAGCGCATGAACAGCGTCGCGGCGCTCAAGGAGTTGTCCCTGCGGGCGCCGCGCAGCAAGGTGCTGATGCTGTCGATGCACACCGACACGCACTTCGTGATGAAGTGCCTGCAGTTGGGCGCCCATGGCTACCTGCTCAAGACCGCGACGGTGCTGGAACTGGAACTGGCCCTCAAGGCCCTGCGCCACGGTGGCCAGTACCTGTCCTCGGCGGTGGTGCCACTGGTGGTCAACCAGGCGGTACGACAGAGCCATGAGCAGCCGATCAAGGCCAGCCAGGTCGCGCTGACCGCCCGCCAGCTGGAAATCCTCCGGCTGATCGCCCGGGGCGAATCGACCCGCTCCATTGCCGTCGGCCTGGGCCTGAGCGTCAAGACCGTGGAGGCGCATCGCTCGCAGATCATGCACCGGCTGCGGATTCACGACATCGCCGGGCTGGTGCTGTTCGCGGTACGCGAAGGGATCATTCAGATCAATGATTGAAGGGCGTCACGCAGGCCGCCGGGGATCGAAACCGGCTGGTTGCTCGCGCGATCGACGAACACATGGACAAAGCGCCCGGCGGCACAGGCTTCGTCTTCACCGGCCTTGAACACCGCCAGTTCGTATTGCACCGAGCTGTTGCCGAGCTTGCCGACCCGCAGGCCGATCTCGATGCGTTCGGGAAAGGCCACCGAGGCGAAGTAATCGCAGGCGGAGCTGACCACAAAGCCGACGACTTCGCCGTCGTGGATATCCAGTCCACCCTGTTCGATCAGGTAGGTGTTCACCGCCGTGTCGAAAAAGCTGTAGTAGGTGACGTTGTTCACATGGCCGTAGACATCGTTGTCGTGCCAGCGGGTGATGATCGGCTGGAAATGCCGGTAATCGGCACGTTGTGGCAGGCGTTCGGTCATAAGGGCCTCGGCTCGAAGACGAGCGGTCAGAAATGGGCGCCGAGAAAGCTGAAATAGCGCTCGCGGTATTCCGGGAGTTCGTTCGCCAGGTGATGCCGGGCCTCGGCCAGCATCAACACTTCGGGCTGGTCGAACTTGCTGCGCAGCACCGTCAGGTTGTGCTGCCAGTCGACGGTCATGTCGCCATCGCCCTGGACGATCAGCGGTCGCCGCGGGCTTTTCGCCGCACCTTCGATACCCGGGATCCAGCGCGCCAGGGCCCCGACCCAGGCGGTCGGCAGACGTTGCGGTTGCAGCGGATCGGCCTGCAGGAACGGCATGAACGCCGGGTCATGGGTGTTCTCGCTGAAGCGCCGGGCAATGCCTTTGACGAAGGGCTTGAGCAGGTAGTAACTGAGTTTCGACCAGCCCCAGGCCCGTGGCCGCACCAGTGGCGAAAGCAGCACCACCTTGCCCTGGGCCGGGCTGTCGAGGCCGTGCCGGAGCAGATGATCGACGACAATCGCGCCCCCGGTGCTCTGGCCGAACAGGTGCCAGGGCTGTGGCAGGTCAAGGGACCTGGCCTCGTCGAACAAACCCTCCAGCGCCCGCTGGTACTCGGCGAAATCGTCGATACTGGCCCGCTCGCCACTGGACAGGCCATGGCCCGGCAGGTCGCAGGCGATCACCGCGAAACCGCGGTCCAGCGCCCAGTCGATCACGTTGCGGTACAGCCCCATGTGATCGTAGAAACCATGGAACAGGAACAGCGTCGCCACGGGGTTGGGCGGCAGCCAGAGCTGGCTGACCAGGTCGAAGCCGCCGCTCCTGAAAGCGCCGAGGCGGCTGCTGAAGGGCGTGGTGCGATGGGCCAGGTCCAGGCCATAGAAACGCTGGTAGGCCTGCGCCGATGCCGACAAGGGCTGCGCGGCGGCCAGGGGTCGCAGGCTGGCGCGCAGGGAATCGGGGTCGAAAGTGGCAGGCATAAGGGGCTTCCAGGCAAGGGTGCGGCAACGTCGAGGCGTTTTACTGATCTGCGATATTCTTCTGTCAGGGCGGGCATGGCAAGCTACGCGACCTTCGAGGACCGAATCGTCATGCCCCAGACTCGTCACAAGACATTACTCGCCGGCCTGCTCGCCGTGGTGTGCGCGGCGGGCCTGTGGCTGGCCTACGACTGGTTCCAGGGCCGCTATATCCGTGCCTTCAGCGACCAGACCGCGCTGTTTGCCGGTGACCGCCTCAGCCTGCCGGCGGACCTGGCCGGCCCGGGCCGGATCCGCCTGGTGCATTTCTGGGACCCGGCCTGTCCCTGCAATGTCGGCAACCAGCAGCACCTGGGCGAATTGATCGAGCATTTTGCACCGCTGGGCGTGGACTTCTACTCGGTGCAGAAACCCGGCACCCATGGCCAGTTGCCCGCCACCCTGGGCGCCATCCGCCCGCTGGCGAACCTCCCCGGCGCCGAGCACCTGACGGTCAGCCCGGCCGTGGCGATCTGGGACCGCAACGGCCGGCTCGCCTACTTCGGCCCCTACAGCCAGGGCGCCACCTGCAATTCCAGCAACAGCTTTATCGAGCCGATCCTGCAGGCCCTGAGCGAGGGGCGCACGGTCAATGCCACCCACAACATGGCGGTGGGCTGTTACTGCCCGTGGGACGGGGTTGGCAAATGAACAAGGCGAACCGGACTTTTTAAAGTAATCACTCATTGGTGCGATGCATCCAACTACTCGCCTGTGCTAAACCTTAGCGGCTCTGTACCGGTAGCCCTGACACGTACAAGGAACCCCGCATGAAACGCAGCATGACCGTTCTCGCTGTCCTGATCGTCGCCCTGGCCGGCGGGGGAACCTGGTACGTCCAGGGCAAATTGCCGACGCGCCAGGGCCAGGTCACGCTGAACAATCTGCAGGGACCAGTCACCGTGCGCTACGACGAGCGCGGCGTACCGCATATCCGCGCCGAGAACGAGACCGACCTGTATCGCGCCCTGGGTTACGTGCATGCCCAGGACCGCCTGTTCCAGATGGAAATCGTCCGGCGCCTGGCCCGTGGCGAGCTGGCCGAGATCCTCGGTCCCAAGGCCCTGGAAACCGACAAGCTGTTCCGCAGCCTGCGCATTCGTGACCGCGCCGACCGTTATGTCGCTGAACTGGACAAGCAATCCCCCGCCTGGAAGGCCCTGCAAGCCTATCTGGACGGCATCAACCAGTACCAGGCCACTCACGCCAGGCCCGTGGAGTTCGACGTGTTGGGCATCGAGCGCAGGCCCTTCACCGCCGAAGACACCATCAGCATCGCCGGCTACATGGCCTATAGCTTCGCCGCCGCGTTCCGCACCGAGCCGCTGCTGACTTATGTGCGGGACAAGCTGGGCGCCGACTATCTGAAGGTGTTTGACCTGGACTGGCGCCCCCAGGGCATGCTCGGCTCGCCGACACCGCTGGCCGATGCCGACTGGAAAGGCCTCGGCGCGCTGGCCCGGCTCAGCGACGACGCCCTGCGCGATGCCGGGGTGCCGCAGTTCGAAGGCAGCAACGCCTGGGCGGTGTCCGGCAGCCGGACCAAAAGCGGCAAGCCGCTGCTGGCGGGCGATCCGCATATCGCCTTCTCGACCCCGGCGGTGTGGTACGAAGCCCAGCTGTCGGCGCCGAACTTCGAGCTGTACGGTTATCACCAGGCGCTGGTGCCGTTCGCCTTTCTCGGCAACAACCCGGCCTTCGGCTGGAGCCTGACCATGTTCCAGAACGACGACCTGGACCTGATCGCCGAGAAGACCAACCCCGAGAACCCCAACCAGGTCTGGTACCACGGCCAGTGGGTCGAGATGACCCGCACGGAACAGCAGATCGCGGTCAAGGGCCAGTCGCCGGTGACCTTCACCCTGCTGCAGTCACCCCACGGACCAATCGTCAACGATGTGATCGGGGCCAACGCCGGGGCCAGGCCGATCGCCATGTGGTGGGCCTTTCTCGACACCCCGAATCCGATCCTCCAGGGTTTTTACGAACTCAACCGTGCCGACACCCTGGACAAGGTGCGCGAAGCCGCCAGCAAGATCCAGGCGCCGGGCCTGAACCTGATGTGGGCCAACGCCAAGGGCGATATCGGCTGGTGGGCCGCGGCCTTGCTGCCCAAGCGTCCGGCGGGGGTCAACCCGGCGTTCATTCTCGATGGCAGCACCGGCGACGCCGACAAGGACGGCTTCTACCCCTTCAGCGCCAATCCCCAGGAAGAGAATCCTGCGCGTGGCTATATCGTCTCGGCCAACGCCCAGCCGGCCTCGCCCACCGGCATGGTCATTCCCGGTTACTACAACCTCGCCGATCGCGGCCAGCAACTGAACCGGCAACTGGCCGATACCAGCGTGCGCTGGAGCCTGGAGAACAGCCAGAAACTGCAACTGGGCACCACCACCGACTACGGCCCACGACTGCTCAGGCCGCTGCTGCCGGCGCTGCGCGAAGCGGCGAAGGACCCGGCCGAACTGAAGCTGGTGGAGCAGTTGGCAATGTGGAAGGGCGATTACCCGATGAGCTCCACCAGTGCCACGCTGTTCAACCAGTTCCTCTACGAACTGGCCCGCGCGGCCATGCATGACAAGCTCGGCGACGACTACTTCAACACCCTGCTCAGCACCCGAGTGGTGGACGCCGCGTTACCGCGCCTGGCCGCCGATGAACATTCACCCTGGTGGAACGGCAACCGCGCCGACACGGTGAAACGTGCCTGGCAGGCGACGCTGGCCCATCTCAAGGCCACCTACGGCGACGATCCGGGCGCCTGGGTGTGGGGCAAGGCCCATACCCTGACCCACGGCCATCCGCTGGGACGGCAGAAGCCGCTGGACCGCTTGTTCAATGTCGGCCCGTTCGATGCGCCGGGCACCCACGAAGTGCCGAACAACCTCTCGGCGAAAATCGGCCCGGCGCCCTGGCCGGTGACCTATGGCCCGTCGACCCGCCGCCTGATCGACTTCGCCGATCCGGACCACAGCCTGACCATCAACCCGGTGGGACAGAGCGGCGTGGTGTTCGACAAGCACTACAGCGACCAGGCCGAAACCTATATCGAAGGCGGGTACGAGCAGGTGCACATGAACGAGGTCGAGGTCTCGGCCAATACCCGCAGCGTGCTCAAGCTGATGCCGGCCAGATAACTCCCCCTGATCGTTCCCACGCTCCGCGTGGTAACGCAGCCCGTGACGCTGCGCGTCACAAAAGCGGACGCAGAGCGTCCATAGAGGCATTCCGACGCAGAGCGTGGGAACGATCATCAAAACACAGGTTTCTCTGTGGGAGCCGGCTTGCTGGCGATGAACGATAACGCGGCGTGTCTGAAACACCGCGTCGCCTGAATCGCCAGCAAGCCGGCTCCCACAACTCTAGCCACCCGCCCGGCGAAGACGCCCTGGCGCCTCGCCGTAGATTTCCTTGAATTTCTTGCTGAACGCCGCCTGCGATTGATAGCCGGCCTGTGCGGCGATATCGCTCAGGCCCAGGTGGGAATTGCTCAACAGGTTATAGGCCAACTCCATCCGTACCCGCGTCAGCAGCACCCACGGCGATTCCCCCGCGACCTTCACGAACGCCCGCATGAAGGTGGCCCGCGACATGTTCGCCAGCGCCGCCAGGCCGTCGATGGTCCACTCGTGGGCCGGATCTTCCAGCATGCCCTGCCAGGCCTGGCTCAGGCGCTTGTCCGCCAGCAGCGCCAGCGTCCCGCTGGCCTGCACCTGCTGTTGCAGGTAGACCCGCAGGATCAGCGTGAACAGCGCCGACGACAAGGCATCCACCAGGAACCGCGCCCCGGCCTGATCGCCATCGGCCTCGACCCGCAACAGCCCCACCAGCGCCGCCAATTGCCCGCTGGCCGGCAGGTCGCGACTGGACACCAGCAGGTACTCCGGCAGCGCCGCGAACAGCATCGACTCGCGCTGGTAATGGAAACGCCCGCACAGCAGGTCCAGCTCCACGCGCTCGCCGCCGAGCCGATGCACCGGCAGCAGGCCGCCCTGGCTGACCCGTGGCGGGGCCGGTGCCACGCGCTGCCCGGGGCTACGCAGCAGATGCGTGCCGCCGCCGGGAAAAACGAGGATATCCCCGGCCTGCAAACGCACCGTGCGGCCGCCCGGCAATTCGGCCTGGCAATCGCCGCCGAGGACGATGTGATACGGCGCGACACCGACGTTTTCCCGCTCATGATCCATCGCCCAGTCGCCCTGCAACTGGCAGCGCAGATCCAGGCTGCCACGGACCCCGGCCAGCACGATGAGTTTATCGATCGAGTTCATTTGCGCATATCGGACAAAGGGTTGAGTAAATCGGACAAAAGTGTCTACACCCAATAGGGAACACTAAGTTCGTTGTTTGAACAGTCTACTCTCACTTATTCAGGAGTTACCACCATGTTTCTTAACTGGCCCGAACTACTACCCACCATCAAGAATGCATTTGGCGCGTTGGGAAAATCCAATCCGAAGATGGTCCAGGCTTATATGAAGCTGGATGAAGCCGCGGCGGAAAACAATGTGCTGGACGCCAAGACCCGTGAACTGATTTCCATTGCCGTGGCGATTTCCACCCGTTGCGACGGCTGCATCGGCGCCCATACCGACGCCGCGATCAAGGCCGGCGCGACCCGCGAGGAAGTCGCCGCCGCCCTGGCCACGGCTATTTCGCTGAACGCCGGGGCCGCCTATATCTACTCGCTGCATGCTCTGGAGGCTTACGACAGCCTGAAACCCTGAGTCATCGCCGACGCTGTTCTGCTTCTCTCTCCCTTTTGGGCCCGGGCACTTTGCTGTCACGGGCTCTTTTTTTATTTATTCATTTCTTTCCACAAGAACACCTGAGACGAATGAGTAAAAAGTTGAGCACAACAGACAAGAACAACAACTTCCGAAACTTCAGAATAAACCCACTTGTTAACCACTGAAGTTCGGAGAAACACCATGTCGTCTTCCTCTACTCCCTGGCTGCGATTGCTCGGCGGTCTCGACACCCTCGGCGTCCACTTGATGCGCCTGGCCATCGGTATTGTGTTCCTGTGGATCGGCGCACTGAAATTCGTGCCGTTCGAAGCGGACAGCATCACCCCGTTTGTCGCCAACAGTCCGTTCATGTCGTTCTTCTACGAGCACCCCGAGGACTACAAGGCGCACCTGACCCACGAGGGTGAGCTCGACCTACAGAAACGCGCCTGGCAGACCGCCAACCACACCTACCGCTTCTCCTTCGGCCTTGGCCTGGTGGAAATCGGCATCGGCCTGCTGGTGTTGCTCAACCCGCTGTCACGGCGCCTGGGACTGCTCGGTGGCCTGCTGTCGTTCGCCACGCCGTTGGTCACGCTGTCCTTCCTGGTCACCACGCCTGACGCCTGGGTCTCGGCGCTGGGCGACGCCCAGCACGGCTTTCCCTACCTGTCCGGCGGTGGTCGGCTGGTGCTCAAGGACACCCTGATGCTCGCCGGTGCCGTGCTGGTGATTGCCGATTCCGCCCGTGCGTTGCTGCGTGAACGTACCTGAAGTTTTTCCCGCCCCGCTTTTTTACTACCTCTGGAGTACTGCCATGAAAACCCTGATCGCCCTGTTCCTGACCGCCGTTTCCGTCACTGCCTTCGCCGATGGGCAACCCACGCAAAAGCCGGATATTGCACATGTCATCTCCATCACCGACACGCAGGAAGCCTGCGGCATCGTGCCGGTACAGATGGTCTATGAGGATTCACAGGGCGTGCGGCATACCCTGGCGTATCAGGTGTGGGGCGACGGCTGCTCCGGGAATTGAGCACAACGGGAGCCTTGTGCGCAGGCCAATGGCCTCTTCGCGGGCAAGCCCGCTCCCACGGGTTCTGAGCCATACCTGATGTCTGTGTACGACCAGGACCTTGTGGGAGTGGGCTTGCCCACGAAGAGGCCGCTGAAGCCACCACAAGGCTCAGACCAAACCGGCAAAATGCTGGCGAAACTGCTGCGGCGTCACCCCCAGGCGTCGCTGGAACACACTGCGCATATGGTGCGCGTCGCGAAACCCGCATTCGTAGGCAACGGTCTTCAATGGCGAGTTGCCGCTTTCGAGCATCACCCGCGCCGCATCCACCCGCGCACTCTCGACAAACTCCGCCGGGGTCACCCGGGTCTCGCGGACAAACACCCTGGAGAAGTTACGCGCACTCATGTTGGTCGCCCTGGCCAGTTCGGCGATGCTCAGGTCCCCGGTCAGATGCGCCAGCACATACTGCTGTACCTGGGCCACCGGCGAGGACGCCTCGGCATAGGGTGTCAGGTAGGGACTGAACTGCGACTGGCCGCCCGAGCGCTGGGTAAACACCACCAGCCGCTTGGCCACGTTGAGGGCCACTTCCGCGCCCTGGTCGCGGGACAACAGGTACAGCGACAGGTCGATCCCCGCCGTCACCCCCGCCGAAGTGAACAACGTGTCGTCCTGGATATACAGGCGGTCGGCCTCGACCCGCGTGGTCGGGCACAGCGCCGCCAGGGCCTGGGAGTCATTCCAGTGGGTGGTCACCGTCCGCCCCTCCAGCAATCCGGCACGGGCCAGCATGAACGCACCGTTGCAGATCGAACCGAACAGCCCGGCACGCGCGCTGGCCGCCCGCAGCCAGGCATGGAACTCATCGCCGAAATCCTGCCCCGGCAGGCTTGGCCCGCCGGCACACAACAACAGGTCGTAGCTCGCCAGGGCTTCGCTGAAATGCCGGTGCGCCTGGATCGCCAGACCGTTGGAACACGGCACCCAGCCGCGTTCGACCCCAATCACGTCGAGCTGGTAGTGGGCCTCGGGCAGGAGGAAGCGGTTGGCTTCGGCGAAGACATCCATCGGCCCCGTGACATCCAGGGACTGGACGCCGGAGAACACGACAACGGCGACGGTACGGGTCATGGAACAAGCCTCATTCAGATCAGCCCTACGGTAACCAAAGCCCTGACACGATGCGAGGCGGACCTTGCCGCTGGCCGGAAAAGCCCGCTGCTTGGCACGATTGCGACGCCTGCCGCGAGCCCGGCCGGAAAACCCGCCAGGCTGTCCGGATTGCGCCCCTCGCGCGGCTACGGGGCGCCCTGGCCGATCCTGATAATAGCCGGCCTTGACGCGGCACTGGCGCCGCGTCGTTGAGCGGAGCGATGTACACCATGAGCACCCCTGTTGTTGTAAACGCCGAACGTGTCGGCCCGGCCTTTTCGGTCGACGGCATGCTGCTGGCCCGGCAGAAAACCCGTGAAGTGATTGCCCGTATCGCCGAGCGCGTGGAGCCGGGCATGGTCGAGGAAGAGGCGGTCGAGATGGCCAAGCAGGTCCTGGTCGGCAGCGGCCTGCAACTGAGCTGGCACCCGACCCGGGTACGCTTTGGCAGCAACACCACCAAGGCCATGAAGCAGTCGTCGGAGCCCGGCATCGTGCTCCAGGACAATGACATTTTCTTTATCGACCTGGCACCCCGTGTCGAAGCCTGGGAAGGCGACGGCGGCGCGACCTTCGTGGTCGGCCAGCACAAGGAATACCAACGGTGCGCCCGTGACGCCGAGAACCTGTTCCACGAAGTGCGGGAAATCTGGACCCGCGACAAGCTCAGCGGACGGGCGCTGTACGACCATGCGGACCGTATCGCCCGCGCCATGGGCTGGGAGCTGAACTTCGACCTGCCGGGCCACCGAGTCTCGGACTTCCCCCATGCGACCCTCCACACCGGTTCCCTGGCCGAGTTCGAACTGAGCCCCTCGGCCATGCGCTGGATCCTCGAGATCCATATCCGCGACCCGCAGAAACGCTTCGGTGCCTTCTTCGAAGACATGCTGCTGGACGACGCCTACTACGCTTGAGCAATCGAGCCGGTGGCCGTGTTTGCACGTTCAGCCTGCCGGCTGATCGCGAGCCGTCTCGGTGCCTGCGGGGAATCGACACTGGCGCGAAACCCGCCCCGAATGGCCGCAATCGCCACCTTGTGTCGATAGCGGCCAACCCGCCTCCCCGCCAGACTGGTTCCATCGGCGCCAACCCGGCGCTCGCCCCCAGGAGTCATGACCATGAGCAACACCATTGCCGGTATCAGGATCCCCGACAGCGCACTGGCCAGGGCAACCACCGAATACATCCGCGACGTGGAAAGCGACCTGCTGTACCACCACTCGCGCCGGGTGTTCCTGTTCGGCGCCCTCAGCGGTGAACGCAAGCAACTGGCCTACAACCCGGAACTGCTCTACGTCGGCGCGATGTTCCACGACCTTGGCCTGGTGGAAGGTCATCGCAGCGACGACGACCGCTTCGAAGTGGACGGCGCCAACGCCGCCAAGGCGTTCATGAAGCCCTACGGGCTGTCGGATGACGACATCGAACAGGTCTGGCTGTCGATTGCCCTGCACACCACGCCGGGCGTGCCCCAGTACCTGCGGCCGACCGTGGCGCTGGTGACGGCGGGGGTGGAGATGGATGTACTGGGGATGGACTATGCCGCGTTCCCGACCGCGCAGCGTGAAGCGGTGGTGCATGCGCATCCACGGGGTGAAGGGTTCAAGGAGTGCATTATCTGCGCATTCGCCGACGGGCTGCGTCATCGTCCGCTGACCACCTTCGGCAACGTCAAGACCGACGTGCTGAAGGACAAGGACCCGAGCTTCAAGCCGATGAACTTCGTCGAGGTGATCCGGCGTTCGCCGTGGGCTGAGTGACTCACCTGCGGATGTGTCGGTGGTCTTGAGGGCCTCATCGCTGGCAAGCCAGCTCCCACAGGGGTCTCCAGTCGTACACAAAATCCATGTACGCCCAGAACCTGTGGGAGCGGGCTTGCCCGCATTGCGGCATTCCGAGGGCCTCATCGCTGGCAAGCCAGCTCCCACAGGGGGTTCCAGTCGTACATAAAATCCATGTACAACCAGAACCTGTGGGAGCGGGCTTGCCCGCGAAGCTTTTTGAACGCTACGCGGTCTCGGTCGCCGGCGCGCGACGCACGTCCGGCTGTTTCCACGAATCCGCCGCACCTTCCTCGATGGCTTGCTGGATGGCTTTCTTGCGGCGCTCTTCGGCCTGACGGCTGAAGTACCAGACCAGGAAGGTCACCAGCGACACCGCCAGCAGGATCAGGCTCGCCACCGCGTTGATCTCCGGCTTCACGCCCAGGCGCACCGCCGAGAACACTTCCATCGGCAAGGTGGTGGAACCCGGACCCGAAACGAAACTGGCCAGTACCAGGTCATCCAGGGACAAGGCGAACGACATCATGCCGCCCGCCGCCAGCGAGGGCGCGATCATCGGGATGGTGATCAGGAAGAACACCTTCCACGGCCGCGCACCGAGGTCCATGGCCGCCTCTTCGATGGACAGGTCCAGCTCGCGCAGGCGCGCCGACACCACCACCGCCACATAGGCCGCACAGAACGTCGTGTGAGCGATCCAGATGGTGACGATGCCACGCTCCTGGGGCCAGCCGATCATCTGCGCCATGGCCACGAACAGCAGCAACAGCGACAGACCGGTGATCACTTCCGGCATCACCAGCGGGGCCGTGACCAGGCCACCGAACAGGGTGCGGCCCTTGAAGCGGGTGATACGGGTCAGGACAAACGCCGCCAGGGTGCCCAGCGCCACCGCCGCGATGGCGGTGTAGCAGGCGATTTCCAGCGAGCGGGCGACCGAGCCCATCAGTTGGGTGTTGTCCAGCAGGCCGACGTACCACTTCACCGACCAGCCGCCCCAGACCGTCACCAGCTTGGAGGCGTTGAACGAGTAGATCACCAGGATCAGCATCGGTAGGTAGATGAACAACAGGCCCAGCACCAGCATCAGGTTTGAAAAACTGAAGCGCTTCATTCCTTGCCCTCCATTTCTTTAGCCTGACTGCGGTTGAACAGAATGATCGGCACGATCAGGATCGCCAGCATCACCACGGCGAGCGCGGACGCCACCGGCCAGTCTCGGTTGTTGAAGAACTCTTGCCACAGCACTTTACCGATCATCAGGGTTTCCGGACCGCCGAGCAGCTCGGGGATCACGAACTCGCCCACCACCGGGATGAACACCAGCATGCAGCCGGCGATGATGCCGTTCTTCGACAGCGGCACGGTGATCTTCCAGAAACTGTTGAAGCGGCTCGAACCCAGGTCGGATGCGGCTTCCAGCAGGCTGTTGTCGTGCTTCACCAGGTTGGCGTAGAGCGGCAGGATCATGAACGGCAGGTAGGAATACACCACGCCGATATACACCGCCAGGTTGGTATTGAGGATCTGCAGCGGCTCGCTGATCAGCCCGGTCCACATCAGGAACGCGTTGAGCAGCCCGTTGTTGCTGAGGATGCCCATCCAGGCATAGACGCGGATCAGGATCGCGGTCCAGGTCGGCATCATGATCAGCAGCACCAGCACGGTCTGCAATTCCTTGCGGGCGCTGGCGATGGCATAGGCCATCGGATAGCCGATGAGCAGGCACAACAACGTGCTGAAGAAGGCCATCTTCAACGAGCCAAGATAGGCCGCCAGGTACAGGTCATCGTCGCCCAGCATCGAATAGTTGCCGAGGTTGAGGATCAGTTGCAGCTTCTGTTCGACGAAGGTGTAGATCTGGGTATACGGCGGAATCGCCACGTCCGCTTCAGCGAAGCTGATCTTCAGAACGATGAAGAACGGCAGCATGAAGAACAGGAACAGCCAGAGGAAAGGGATCCCGATGACCACATGGCGGCCAGAGGGGGTTATTCGATGCAGCTGGCGCTTGAGCTTTCGCATGTTCATGAGCGCAGTACCACGCCGCTGTCGTCTTCCCACCAGACGTACACTTCATCACCCCAGGTCGGCCGCGCGCCCTGGCGCTCGGCGTTGGCGACGAAGGACTGCACCAGCTTGCCGCTCGGCAACTCGACGTAGAACACCGAGTGACCACCGAGGTAGGCGATATCGTGCACCTTGCCGCGCGACCAGTTGTACTCGCATTGCGGCTGCGTCGTGGTGACCAGCAGCTTCTCCGGACGAATCGCGTAGGTCACGCTCTTGTCCTGGACCGAGGTGGACACGCCGTGGCCGACATAGATACTGCGTTCCAGCTCGGGGCTGGTGATCCGCGCATAACCTTCGGCGTCATCGACTACCGAGCCTTCGAAGATATTGACGTTGCCGATGAACTCGCAGACCAGGCGGCTGGTCGGGGTTTCATAGATGTCGATCGGGCTGCCGATCTGGGCGATCCAGCCCAGGTGCATGATCGCGATCCGCTCGGCCATGGTCATGGCCTCTTCCTGGTCGTGGGTCACCATGACGCAGGTCACGCCGACGCGCTCGATGATCTCGACAAGCTCAAGCTGCATCTGCGAACGCAGCTTCTTGTCCAGAGCACCCATGGGCTCGTCGAGCAGCAACAGCTTCGGCCGCTTGGCCAGGGAGCGGGCCAGGGCCACGCGCTGGCGCTGGCCGCCGGACAACTGGTGCGGCTTGCGCTTGGCGTACTGGCTCATCTGCACCAGCTTGAGCATTTCGGCCACGCGGGCATCGATCTCGGCTTTCGGGATCTTGTCCTGCTGCAGGCCGAAGGCGATGTTCTGGGCCACGGTCATGTGCGGGAACAATGCATAGGACTGGAACATCATGTTGATCGGCCGCTCGTAGGGCGGCATCTCGGTGATGTCCACGCCATCGAGGTAGATCCGGCCTTCGGTCGGCCGTTCAAAACCCGCGAGCATGCGCAGCAAGGTGGATTTACCCGAACCCGAGCCGCCGAGCAGGGCGAAGATCTCGCCCTTCTTGATTTCCAGGGACACATCGTCCACGGCAATCGTCTCGTCGAACTTCTTCGTGACCCGGTCGATCTTGACCAACACCTGCTTGGGTGATTGGTCGCCCTCGAGGGCTTTCTTATAGGCGCCGGAGGCAACAGCCATTTGCAAAACTCCCAACAAAATTTAACCGCGGGGCCAAGACGGCCCGGCGTTGGATAGTTTGACCCGAGGGTCCCTTCGGGCTACTTGCCCGACTTCACCTTGGTCCAGCTACGAGTCATCAAGCGTTGGATTTTCGGGGGTAGTTCAGAGTTGACATAAAGCTTGTCCACTACAGCTTGCGGTGGGTAAACCGCTTCGTCGGTGCGCACGGACTGATCCATCAGTTCGCCAGCCTTTGGGTTCGGGTTGGCATAACCGACATAATCGCTGACCTGGGCGATGGCTTCAGGTTGCAGCAGATAATTGATGAAAGCGTGAGCCTCCTTGACGTTGCCGGCGTCCTTGGGAATCGCCAGCATGTCGAACCAGAGGTTGCCGCCTTCCTTGGGAATCACGTAGGCGATATCCACGCCTTTCTTCGCTTCTTCGGCGCGTTTCTTCGCCTGGAAGATGTCGCCGGAGAACCCGGCGGCCACGCAGATCTCGCCGTTGGCCAGATCCGAGATGTACTTGGACGAGTTGAAGTAGGTGACGTACGGACGCACCTTCAGCAACTTCTCTTCGGCCAGCTTGTAATCGCTTTCATTGGTGCTGTTAGGGCTCAGGCCCATGTAGTTGAGCACCGCCGGCAGCATCTCATCGGCCGAGTCGAGGAAGGCCACGCCACAGCTGGAAAGCTTCTTGATATTCTCCGGCTCGAACAGCACCGCCCAGGAATCGATCTTGTCGACGCCCAGCGCCGCCTTGACCTTCTCGACGTTGTAGCCGATGCCGTTGGTGCCCCACAGGTACGGCACGGCGTACTGGTTGCCCGGATCGTTCTTCTCCAGGCGTTTCATCAGCAGCGGGTCGAGGTTGGCGTAGTTGGGCAACTGCGACTTGTCGAGCTTCTGGAAGGCACCGGCCTTGATCTGCTTGCCGAGGAAGTGGTTGGACGGCACGACCACGTCATAGCCGGTGTGCCCGGCCAGCAACTTGCCTTCCAGGGTTTCATTGGAATCGAACACGTCATAGACCGGCTTGATACCGGTGGCCTTCTCGAAGTCGGCCAGGGTGTTCTCGCCGATATAATCGGACCAGTTATAAATATGCACGGTGGGCGCGGCCTGGATACTGACGGTCAACGTCAGGCCGGCACCGACCAGCATGGCTTTGCGAAACAAAGAAATAGACACTCGCAGGTCCTCTCATTAGTTGGGCCTGAGTTGCCCGGGCCACATGGCGTCAAACCGCCCGGTGACAAAACCGGCGCGCAACTTACCCTCGATAAACCGATCCAGCAAAGTTTTCTGTCGATGGGCGTGTACCTTGTGGGAGCCGGGCTTGCCCGCGAATCGCCAGAACGCCGCGGTGCGTCAGGCACACCGCGTTATCGTTCTTCGCGGGCAAGCCCGGCTCCTACAGGTGGGGCCGCTTATTTACCCGACTTGATCTTGGTCCAGCTGCGGGTCAGCTCGCGCTGGGTCGCGGCCGGCAGGTCGGCGATAGCGTAGAGCTTGGCCTGTACGTCCGCGGGCGGGTAGATGCCAGGGTCGCTGGTGATGCTCTGGTCGACCAGGGCGGTAGCCTTGGCGTTACCGTTCGGGAAGCGCACGCTGTTGGTGATCGCGGCCATGACTTCCGGCTTGAGCAGGTAGTTCATGAACTTGTAGGCACCGTCGACGTTTTCCGCATCCTTGGGAATGGCGACCATGTCATAGAAGCTGCCTGCGCCTTCCTTCGGAATGTCGTAGGCGACCTTGACCTTGTCACCGGCTTCGGCGGCGCGGGACTTGGCCTGCTGGACGTCACCCGAGTAACCGACAGCCACGCAGATGTTGCCGTTGGCCAGATCGGAAATGTACTTGGACGAGTGGAAGTAGGTGATCGAAGGACGAATCTTCAGGAACAGATCCTCGGCCTTCTTGATGTCTTCCTTCTTCTGGCTATCGGTCGGCAGGCCCAGGTAGTGCAACGCCACCGGCAACATCTCGGTCGGCGAATCGAGGAAGCTCACGCCACAGCTCTTGAGCTTGGCAATGTTTTCCGGCTTGAGCAGGATGTCCCACGAATCGATCTTGTCCACGCCCAGTGCGGCCTTGACCTTCTCCGGGTTGTAGCCGATGCCGATCGAACCCCACATGTACGGGAACGCGTGCTTGTTGGCCGGGTCGCTGACCGAAACCGCCTTCAGCAGATCCTTGTTCAGGTTGTCGTAGTTGGACAGCTTGGACTTGTCCAGTTCCTGATAGACGCCCGCCTTGATCTGCTTGGCCAGGAAGTTGTTGGACGGCACCACGATGTCGTAACCGGACTTGCCGGCCAGCAACTTGGCTTCCAGGGTTTCGTTACTGTCGAATACGTCGTAGACCACCTTGATCCCGGACTCTTTTTCAAAGTTCGCGATGGTGTCCGGGGCGATGTAGTCGGACCAGTTATAGATGTGCAGCACCTTGTCATCGGCCTGGGCGGCAGCCATCGCGCCCAGCAAAGACAGGGCAAGGAGAGTCTTGCCAGTGTTCTTCAAACCTAATGCCTTCATGCGTCATGCTCCAATTTTTCTTTTTGACCAGCTGTTCGGCGGCCGATTCCCGGGCAACTCGGAACAGTGGGGTAGTCTGGCAAGATCCCAGGTGGGCTTTCAAGGAAAGACCCGCCTTTCTGATCGCTCCGAGCGAAAGTGCCTACAACACACTTGCGCTCAGAGCCTAGCACTTAGCCCTGCAACGCACTCAGGGTCAGATCCAGGCATTGACGTGCCTTGGCCACCAACTCGTCGATCTCGGCCTTGCTGATCACCAGTGGCGGGGCAATGATCATGGTGTCGCCGACGGCACGCATGATCAGGCCATTGTTGAAGCAGAACTGCCGGCAGATCATGCCGACGCCCTTCCCTTCGTACCGCGCACGGGTGGCCTTGTCCTTGACCAGTTCGATGGCCCCCAGCAGACCCACACCGCGAACTTCACCCACCAGCGGGTGATCGTTCAGTTCCCGCAGACGTTTCTGCAAATAGGGTGCCGTTTCGGCGTGGACGTTCTCGATAATTTTTTCATCGCGCAGGATGCGAATGTTTTCCAGGGCCACCGCCGCCGCCACCGGGTGGCCGGAGTAGGTGAAACCGTGGTTGAAATCGCCACCTTCATTGAGGACCGCGACCACGTCGTCACGCACGATCAGGCCACCCATGGGGATGTAGCCGGAAGTCAGGCCCTTGGCGATGGTCATCATGTGCGGCTTGAGGCCGTAGAAATCGGTACCGAACCACTCACCGGTGCGGCCGAAGCCACAAATCACCTCGTCGGCGACAAACAGGATGTCGTACTTGGCGAGGATTTCCTTGACCCGCGGCCAGTAGCTGTCCGGCGGCACGATCACACCGCCAGCGCCCTGGATCGGCTCGGCGATAAAGGCCCCGACGGTGTCCACGCCGAGTTCGAGGATCTTTTCTTCCAGCTGGTTGGCCGCCCAGATGCCGAACTCTTCCGGGCTCATGTCGCCGCCCTCACCGAACCAGTAAGGCTGTGGAATATGGACGATGCCCGGGATCGGCAGGTCGCCCTGTTCGTGCATGTAGGTCATGCCACCCAGGCTCGCGCCGGCCACGGTGGAACCGTGATAACCGTTCTTGCGGCTGATGATGGTTTTCTTCTGCGGCTGGCCCTTGATCGCCCAGTAGTGGCGAACCATACGCAGCATGGTGTCGTTGCCTTCGGAGCCGGAACCGGTGAAGAACACGTGGTTCATGCCTTCGGGGGCGATATCGGCGATGGCCTTGGCCAGTTCCAGCACCGGCGGGTGGGCGGTCTGGAAGAACAGGTTGTAATAAGGCAGCTCGCGCATCTGCTTGCTGGCGGCATCGGCCAGTTCGTCACGCCCGTAACCGATGGCCACGCACCACAGGCCGGCCATGCCGTCGAGGATCTTGTTGCCTTCGCTGTCCCAGAGGTAAACGCCCTTGGCGTTGGTGATGATGCGCGGGCCTTTCTCTTTCAACTGTTTGAAGTCGCTGAAGGGGGCCAGGTGGTGATCGCTGCTGAGGGCTTGCCACTCGCGGGTTTGCGGGTTGTTGCTGGTCATACGGTTCTCCTGGATAACAGTGAGGGCGCGGCTATGAACCGCCGCGCCCGGCGCATCAGACGGCAAAGAGCAGGAATTCCCGCTCCCACGAACTGATGACGCGCTTGAAGTTTTCATGCTCGGCCCGCTTGACCGCGACGTAGCCTGTGATGAATTTCTTGCCCAGATATTTCTCGATGGTCTTGCTGTTTTCCATCCGCTCCAGGGCGTCTTCGATGGTCAGCGGCAGGCGCAGGTTGCGCCGCTCGTAACCGCGACCGACCACCGGCGCGCTCGGCGTCATGCCTTCGACCATGCCGATGTAGCCACACAGCAGGCTGGCGGCGATGGCCAAGTACGGGTTGGCGTCGGCACCCGGCAGGCGGTTTTCCACCCGACGGTTCTGCGGGCCGGCATCCGGGACCCGCAGGCCCACGGTACGGTTCTCTTCACCCCATTCCACGTTCACCGGCGCCGAGGTGTCCGGCAGGAAGCGGCGGAACGAGTTGACGTTCGGCGCGAACAGCGGCAACAACTCGGGGATCAGCTTCTGCAGGCCGCCGATATGGTTGAGGAACAGGTCACTCTTGGTCCCGTCCTCATTGGAGAAGATGTTCTTGCCGGTCTCGATGTCGATGATGCTCTGGTGCAGGTGCATCGCACTGCCGGGCTCGCCGGTCATCGGCTTGGCCATGAAGGTCGCGGCCACGTTGTGCTTGAGCGCCGCCTCGCGCATGGTGCGCTTGAACACGAGGATCTGGTCGGCCAGGGACAGGGCATCGCCGTGACGGAAGTTGATTTCCATCTGGGCCGTGCCGTCCTCGTGGATCAGGGTGTCGAGATCCAGTTCCTGCAGTTCGCACCAGTCGTAGACATCTTCGAACAGCGGGTCGAATTCGTTGGCCGCCTCGATGGAGAAAGACTGGCGACCGGTTTCCGGGCGGCCGGAGCGACCGATTGGCGGTTGCAGCGGGAAGTCCGGGTCTTCGCAGCGCTTGGTCAGGTAAAACTCCATTTCCGGCGCCACGATCGGCTGCCAGCCCTTGTCGGCATAAAGTTTCAGGACCTTCTTGAGCACGTTGCGCGGCGACAGCTCGATGGGGTTGCCCTGCTTGTCGTAGGTGTCGTGGATCACCTGGGCGGTGGGCTCGATGGCCCAGGGCACCAGATACACCGCGTTGCTGTCGGGGCGGCAGATCATGTCGATGTCCGCCGGGTCCAGCAACTCGTAATAGATGTCGTCTTCGACATAGTCGCCGGTCACGGTCTGCAACAGAACGCTCTCGGGCAGGCGCATGCCTTTTTCGGCAATGAACTTGTTGGTCGGCGAGATCTTGCCCCGGGTGATCCCGGTGAGATCGCCAATCATGCATTCGACTTCTGTGATCTTGTGGTCTTTCAACCAATCGGTGAGCTGGTCGAGGTTGTTACTCATAAATGCCTCTGGGCTGGGTTTCCTGACCTGCATAATAGAGGTCAGGCGTTCGTTGACGCATCCGCGTCGCGTTGTATTGCCCGCTTTCGACAGGCATCGCCAAATGCCTGGAAAATCGCCAGGTAGACGGGATTCGACTGGACCCGCCATTCCGGGTGCCATTGCACACCTAAAGCAAAAGCCTTGCCTCCTGTCACCGAGACCGCCTCGATCAGGCCGTCCGGGGCCCGTGCCTCGACCCGCAGGCCAGGCGCCAGGCGGTCGACGCCCTGGCTGTGGATCGAATTGACCTGGAACTCCAGCGGCAGGCCGAGGCCCGCCAGGACGCCACCCGGCTCGACCTGCATCGCGTGCGCGGGACCGTACTGGACCTCCAGCGGCTGGCTTTCGTCTTCACGATGATCCATGAAGGTTCCCACTTCATGAACCTTCTGATGCAGGCTGCCGCCGAACGCCACATTCATTTCCTGGAAGCCGCGGCAGATGCCGAGCACCGGAATGCCCGCCGCCACGGCGGCGCGGATCAGCGGCAGGGTGGCGCGGTCCCGTGCAGAATCATGAGCAGTGCCCGACGCGCTGGCCGGACCGCCGTACAAATGAGGTTCTACGTTGGAGGGAGAGCCGGTAAAAAGAAGGCCATCGATACCGTCCAGAATATCGGACGGCTCGAACAGGTCCGCCAATGACGGGAGGATCACTGGCAAGCCCTTGGCGGCGACAGCGACTGCGCGGACGTACTTATCGCCACTGATGTGATAAGCATGCAAACCGACCTGTTTGGAGCAGGCGGTGACGCCGATTAACGGCAGGCGAGACATGAAGCACCCCGGTATTATTGCTGTTATGGGTTTTAATCGAGCTTAGCCTTGTTCATTTTTTTACACAACACCCCCGTAAAAAATACAACACGGCCCGCTCAAGCCTGCGGTGCCCAAGGGCGCACAGGGGCAAAAAACGCCCCAAAATGCCCCAAAAAAGGCCTTCAAGCGCTTTTTCAGGGCAAAAAATGCCTCGCTTGACTTCGGCATGCCGTTCGGGTTGACTGAAACCAGAAAAGATCAATGATTGATATTTTTAACAACAAAGGTGTTGCATCATGTCGGTACCCCCGCGTGCCGTTCAGCTTAACGAAGCGAACGCGTTCCTTAAGGATCATCCTGAGGTTCTGTACGTAGACCTTCTAATTGCGGATATGAATGGTGTGGTGCGCGGCAAGCGCATCGAACGCACCAGCCTCCACAAGGTTTACGAGAAAGGCATCAACCTGCCGGCCTCATTATTTGCCTTGGATATCAATGGCTCTACGGTGGAAAGCACCGGCCTGGGCCTGGACATCGGTGATGCTGACCGAATCTGTTATCCGATCCCTGACACCCTGTGCAATGAACCCTGGCAAAAGCGCCCCACCGCGCAACTGCTGATGACCATGCACGAACTCGAAGGTGAACCTTTCTTCGCCGACCCTCGCGAAGTGCTCCGCCAAGTTGTAAGCAAATTTGACGACCTCGGTCTGACCATCTGCGCCGCCTTCGAACTCGAGTTCTACCTGATCGACCAGGAGAACGTGAACGGCCGTCCGCAACCGCCCCGCTCGCCGATCTCCGGCAAACGCCCGCACTCGACACAGGTCTACCTGATCGACGACCTCGACGAATACGTCGACTGCCTTCAGGACATCCTCGAAGGTGCAAAGGAGCAAGGCATCCCGGCCGACGCCATCGTCAAGGAAAGTGCCCCGGCGCAGTTCGAAGTGAACCTGCACCACGTGGCCGACCCGATCAAGGCCTGCGACTACGCGGTCCTGCTCAAGCGCCTGATCAAGAACATCGCCTACGACCATGAGATGGACACCACCTTCATGGCCAAGCCTTACCCGGGCCAGGCGGGCAACGGACTGCACGTCCATATCTCGATTCTCGACAAGGAAGGCAAGAACATCTTTGCCAGTGAGGATCCCGAGCAGAACGCCGCACTGCGTCACGCGATCGGCGGTGTGCTCGAGACCCTACCGGCGCAGATGGCCTTCCTCTGCCCGAACGTCAACTCCTACCGTCGTTTCGGCGCACAGTTCTACGTGCCGAACTCGCCGTGCTGGGGCCTGGACAACCGGACGGTGGCGATTCGCGTACCGACCGGCTCGTCCGACGCCGTGCGTATCGAACACCGCGTCGCCGGTGCCGATGCCAACCCGTACCTGCTGATGGCTTCGGTCCTGGCCGGCGTGCACCACGGCCTGACCAACAAGATCGAGCCAGGCGCCCCGGTCGAAGGCAACAGCTACGAGCAGAACGAGCAGAGCCTGCCGAACAACCTGCGCGATGCCCTGCGCGAGCTGGACGACAGCGAGATCATGGCCAAGTACATCGATCCGAAATACATCGATATCTTCGTGGCCTGTAAAGAGAGCGAGCTGGAGGAGTTCGAACACTCCATCTCCGACCTCGAATACAACTGGTACCTGCATACCGTGTAAGCGGTTGCGGTAATAAAGAAGAACGCCGCCGGCCTTGGGCCAGCGGCGTTTTTTTATGCCCGCCTGCCGGCGGATCGCCAGCAAGCCGGCTCCCACAAGATCCCAGGCCAGACGAGGGTCCGTGGCGAGGCGGCGCGCGGATCAGCAGCAAGCCGGCGCCTACACAGCGGCGCGCGGCACATTCGGCACGACACAAACCCTGTGGGAGCCGGCTTGCCGGCGAAGGCGTCCTCACAGACTCCACGGAACCTCGCGTACAATGCCCGCTGCCCTTGCCGGAGAACCCCATGACCCGCCCCGCCACCGCTCGCAAACCCCGTGCACGCAGCCAGGCGCGGATCGACTCGATCCTCGACGCCGCCCGCACCCTGCTTGCCGCCGAAGGCGTGGCCAGTCTGTCGATCTATAGCGTGGCCGAGCGTGCGCAGATACCACCGTCTTCGGTCTATCACTTCTTCGCCAGCGTCCCGGCGCTGCTCGAAGCCCTCACCGCCGATGTCCACGCAGCGTTCCGCGCCTGCCTGGAAGCACCGATCGACCATGCCGGCCTGGGCAGCTGGCGCGATCTGTCACGGCTGGTGGAGCAACGGATGTTGAGCATCTACAGCGAGGACGCCGCGGCGCGCCAGTTGATCCTCGCCCAGCACGGCCTGACGGAAGTCACCCAGGCCGACCGCCAGCACGATATCGAGCTGGGGGACCTGATGCACAAGCTGTTTATCCGCCACTTCGAGCTGCCGACGCTGCCGGGCGATGTCGATGTGTTTGCACTGGCGATGGAGTTGGGCGATCGGGTCTATGCGCGGTCGGTGCAGTTGCACGACCAGATCACCCCGCGCATGGCCGAGGAAGGCATGCGGGTGTTCGATGCGTATCTGGGGCTGTACCTGCCGCCGTACCTGCCCAAGCGCGAAATCCCGCTCTGACGGACATTGATCGTTCCCACGCTCCTGCGTGGGAATGCCTCACTGGACGCTCCGCGTCCGCTCTTGTGACGCGGAGCGTCACCGGGTGCATGCCCACGCGGAGCGTGGGAACGATCGGGATCCGGCCCTGCGAATCCCCCCCTTGCGGGAGCCGGCTTGCTGGCGATTCAGGCGACGCGGTGTTTCAGGCACACCGCATTATCGTTCATCGCCAGCAAGCCGGCTCCCACAGGGCTCGGGTTAAGGGACTCAGAACGGCGCGTCACCGAGAATTGTCGCCCGATGCATCACTCGCCGGTTCGGCCGGTAATCGTCCACCGCGTAATGCTGGGTCACGCGGTTGTCCCAGAATGCCACGTCATTTTCCTGCCAACGCCAGCGGATAGTGAATTCAGGGCGAGTGGCGTGGGCGAACAGCAGCTTGAGAATCGCCGCGCTTTCCGCCTCTTCCAGCTCGTTGATACGGGTGGTGAAGCCTTCGTTGACGAACAGCGCCTTGCGCCCGCTCACCGGGTGCGTACGAATCACCGGGTGGGACAGCGGCGGGTTCTTCTTGCGGGTTTCTTCCCAGCGCGCCAGGTCTTCGGCGGTGCTGCCGAAACGCTCCAGGGGGAACGACTTGGTGAAATCGTGGGTCGCCGTCAATCCGTCCAACAGCTGTTGCAAAGGCGCCGACAAAGCCTCGAACGCAGCAATCCCGCTGGCCCACAAGGTGTCACCACCATAGGCCGGCAACTGCTTGGCACTGAGCACCGCACCCAGCGCCGGGGTCGGCAGGAAGGTCACGTCGGTGTGCCAGATCGCGTTGTCGCGCACATCGGTCAATGCGGTGTCGAGGACCATCACCTCGGGCTGCTCCGGCACATTCGGATAGATCGGATGCACATGCAGATCACCGAAATTAGCCGCGAACGCCGCCTGCAGTTGCGGGTTCAGCGGCTGGTTGCGAAAGAACAGCACCTGGTACTTGAGCAACGCCTGTTCGATGACGTCACGCTGCTCGATGCTCAACGGCCGGTTCAACTCGATACCGTCGATCTGCGCACCGAGGGCGGCGCTCAGGGGGGTAATGGTCACGCTCATGGTCAGTCTCTTCAAATGCATGCCGGGCAGCCGGCTTATTCAACAGGCTGCGGTCTGTCTGTAGTCAGTGAGCCTGGCCGTGCCACGGCACCAGCTTGCGTTGCAGGGCGCGCAGGCCCATCTCCATGGCGAAGGCGATAAAGGCGATCACCAGAATCCCCAGCACCACCACATCGGTCACCAGGAACTGCGCCGCCGACTGGACCATGAAGCCCAGGCCGCTGGTGGCGGCGATCAGCTCGGCGGCGACCAGCGTCGACCAGCCGACCCCCAGTCCGATGCGCACACCGGTGAGAATGTCCGGCAAGGCGCTGGGCAGGATCACGTGGCGGATCAGTTGGGCCTTGGTCGCGCCCAGGGACAGCGCCGCCCGCAGCTTGGCCGGATCGACGGTGCGCACACCGGTGGCCGTCGCGATGGCGATCGGGGCAAAGATCGCCAGGTAGATCAGCAGCACTTTCGACAACTCGCCGATGCCGCACCAGATCACAATCAATGGCAGGTAGGCCAGCGGGGGAATCGGCCGGTAGAACTCGATCAGCGGATCGAGAATGCCCCGGGCAATGCGGTTGTGGCCGATGGCGATCCCCACCGGAATCGCCGTCAGCACGGCAACGCCCAGGGCCACGCCGATCCGCCCGAGGCTGGCACCGAGGTGCTGCCACAAGGTCGCATCCATATAGCCCCTGGTCGCCAGCAACCAGCCTTTTTCCAGCACCGCCGAAGGCGGCGGCAGAAACAGCGGCTCGATGACGCCGACCGCGGTAACGGCCCACCACAGCAGCACCAGGGTCAGCAGGGTCAGCACACTGATCCAGCGGGTGCTCAGGCTGCGCCGCGCCACGGGCGTACTCGGCTTGGCGGTCACGGCCACCGGCAATTCATAGCTGCTCATACGAACTCCTGCCGCGGCGCGGCGCTGCGTTGGGAGAACACACGGGCCAGCACATGCTCGCGGGTTTCGATAAAACGCGGATCGGACTTGATCGCCCGGGCGGACTCGCCGGCGCTGTAGCGCTGGCCGAAATCCAGGCTCAGGCGCTCGACGATCTGTCCCGGATCGGGCGCCAGCAGAACCAGGTCGGTGGCGAGAAAAACCGCTTCTTCAATATCGTGGGTAATCAGGAACACCGGCTTGGCGGTGCGCTTCCAGACTTGCAGCAACAACTCCTGCATCTGTTCGCGGGTAAAGGCATCGAGGGCGCCGAACGGCTCGTCCATCAGCAGCACCCGAGGGTCTGCCGCGAGGGCGCGGGCCAGGCCGACGCGCTGCTTCTGACCGCCGGACAACTGCCAGACGCGCCGGCTGTCGAAGCCGGCCAGATCGACCAGGGCGAGCATTTCCCGGGCGCGGCTTTCGCGTTGTGCCCGAGGCACGCCCGCCAGTTCCAGGCCGAAACCGACGTTGGCCAGCACGTCCTGCCAGGGCAGCAACGCATCGTCCTGGAACACCACGCCGCGCTCGGCGCTCGGACCCTTGACGGCCACACCGTCAAGGGTGATGCGCCCCGCGCTGGGCTCGACGAACCCGGCGATCAGGTTCAGCAAGGAGGTCTTGCCGCTACCCGACGGACCGAGGGCCACCAGCAGTTGCTGGGGCCCCAGGCTGAGGGAAATATCCCACAGCACCGGCTCGGCCGCACCGGGATACTGTGCGCTTATGCGCTCCAGCTGTAACAAGGCCATGGCGATGGGCTCCTCGGTCCCGGGTTGTTTGAATCAGGCTGCTTCAATCAGTTGGTAATGAACTTGGCACTGACATACGGGGCGTAGTCCGGCAGCACCGCTTCGACCTTGCCCTGCTCTTTCAGGAAGGCCGCGGTATCGGTAATGGCCTGGGCGGTCGGCTTGCCGAGCACGGTGACCTGGTCGGCCGCCAGCGGGTAGACGTTGCCTTGCAGCAGCAGCGGAATATCCGAAGCCTTGGCACCCGACAGCTTCACCAGCTTGTCGACGTTGCCTTTGTCAGCCAGCCAGGCCTGCGGGTCTTTGCGGTATTGCGCGTAGGCATCAAGCGTCACTTTGGCGAACGCCTTGACGATCTCCGGATGCTTCTCGGCGAAATCCTTGCGCACGATCCAGGCGTCGAAGGTCGGCGCGCCGAACTTGGCCAGCTCGCCGGAAGTGATCAGCACCTTGCCGTTTTCCTTGGCGACACCCAGCGCCGGATCCCAGACGTAGGTGGCATCGATATCACCACGCTTCCAGGCCGCGATGATGGCCGGTGGCGCGAGGTTGAGAATCTGTACTTTCGACGGATCGATATTCCAGTGCTTCAGCGCGGCCAGCAGGCTGTAGTGCCCGGTGGAGACAAAAGGCACGGCGACTTTCTTGCCGATCAGGTCCTGGGGCGAATTGATCCCGGAACCGTCGCGGGCCACCAGGGCTTCGGCGGCGCCGATCTGGGTGGCGATCAGGAAGGTCTCGACCGGTACCTTGCGGGTGATGGCCGCTGTCAGCGGGCTGGAACCGAGGTAGCCGATCTGCACGTCGCCCGAGGCAATGGCAGCAATGATGTCGGCGCCATTATCGAATTTGCGCCAGTCGATCTTGGCGTGGGTGGCTTTTTCATAGGAACCGTCGGCCTGAGCGACTTTCGCCGGGTCAACGGTGGTCTGGTAGGCCACGGTGACGTCGGCAGCCTGCGCAAACAAGCTCGCCCCGGCCAGGGACAACGCCGCCAGCAGGCGGAGTGGGGAATGCAGTTTCATGGGAGAAGCTCCTCAACGGGTGGCCGGGAGTCGGCGTGCTGAGAAGACTAAATGATCTAAGAATCTTAAAATAAATAACTTATTTGCATTAGCTTATGAGAGTAAATACGTTCGCAAAACCACGCGAAACGAGGGCTCGCGCCTCATCCCCGATACAATCGGATCGGCAACATTGCACTTTATGGTCTAGGGTTGACGGTTCGCCTTATCGGTCACGAGTTGAACCGAACGTCGGAATATGACAGCCCCATGGCAATCTTCATCTGACAAACGCCGTAATAAATTGACGGGAGTGGCAGCGTTTAGCCATGATTGCGTCGCCTTTTTGATCGCCAGTGACGTACGGAGGCCTTTCCTCGCGTCAAGGGTTCTAAAAAACAGGCAGCAAATACTTTTCAGGAATGAGCCCAGCGGTCGATAAGAACCCCAGGCTGTCGTATTCGGTGAAATACGTTATTCCTGAATCATCTGAAAAAGGACGAAACAATTCTTTTTGGATTTATGGCAAAGCCATTACCCTGCAAGGACCAAACAACAGCAGTTAGACCAAAGTCGTAGACATGGCTTGTTACGATTGACTTGCCAGTCACGATCTGGCGCTAATCGCGCAATCTGTGGCGCAAAAGGGGCGTAGATCCCGAGCCTAGACCTACAAAAATTAGAAATGAGAGGAGCAAGACCAATGAAGAAGTCCACTTTGGCCCTGGCTGTGGCCGTAGGGGTTCTGGCGCAGCAGGCAAGCGCCGCAGGTTTTATCGAAGACAGCAAGGCCACTCTGGGTCTGCGTAACTACTACATCAACACTGACAACCGTGACTCCGACGCTGGCACCGCCAAGGTCAAGGCCACCGGCGTTCAGAGCAAGAACGAAGAGTGGGGCCAAGGCTTCGACCTGCGCTTCATCTCCGGCTACACCCAAGGTACCGTCGGCTTCGGTATCGATGCCATCGGCCTGTTGGGCGTACGCCTGGACTCCGGTCGCGGCACCAACGGCGCGACCTCGACTTCCTACGGCGGCACCGTGTTCCCGAGCGAGTCGAACGGCAAAGCCGTCAACGACTTCTCCAGCCTAGGCCTGACCGGCAAGGTCAAGGTTTCGCAGACCGAACTGAAGATCGGTACCCTGCAACCCAACAACCCGGTCATCAAATACAACGATGGTCGTCTGCTGCCACAAACCTTCCAGGGCGGCCAGATCACCTCGAACGAAATCAAAGACCTGACCCTGACTGCCGGTCAGATCGAGCACGCCAAGGGTCGTAACTCCAGCAACACCGAAGGCCTGTCCATTGCCGGTGCGAACAGCCCGACTGCAACTGGTCGCCGCAGCAACAAGTTCTACTACGGCGGTGCCGACTACAAGATCACCAAGGATCTGGTCGCTTCGTACTACTACGGTGAGCTGAAAGATTTCTACTCGCAGAACTTCCTGGGCCTGGTGCACAACTGGTCCATCGGTCCTGGCGTGCTGAAAAGCGACCTGCGTTACTACCGCAGTCGCGACAACGGCGCGAACGGCGACACCTCGGCGTACTTCACCAGCGGCTACTACGACGACAAGAGCTTTGCCACTAACACCAAGGGCAAAGTCGACAACGATCTGTACAGCTACCTGGCCCTGTACTCGGTTGAAGGCCACACCTTCGGTGCCGGTTACCAGTACAGCAAGGGCGACAGCGATTTCCCTTGGCTGAACCAGGGTGACGGTTCGTCGAACAGCACCATCACCGACATGCAGATCCAGAAGTTCGCCCGTGCCGGCGAGCGTACCTGGCAAGCTCGCTACGCTTATGACTTCGCCAAGGTCGGTGTACCTGGCCTAACCGCCGGTATCATCTACCTGCGCGGCAACAACATCGACACCGCTGGTAACGTCGGCACCGCTCAAACCCGTACTCTGGGCACCGGTGGCACCGAGTGGGAACGCGACCTGACCCTGGCTTACGTGGTACCGCAAGGCACCTTCAAGAACCTGGGTTTCGCCTGGAAAAACGCCATGTGGCGTAACGACATTCCAGGTCAGCGCGACCAGGACGAAAACCGCCTGATCGTCAGCTACTCGATCCCGCTGCTGTAAGCGCGTGATCGTCTAGATCCAAGATCCACACTCAGCCCGGCGCAATGCCGGGCTGAGTGCTTCACGTCTTGCATACAACTACCTTTTCAGCTTCGGCCTCACGCCAACCAGCCACATCCCGGCGTTCGGCACTCCACTGATTTACATCCCCTTAGCCCTCTCACAAGCTGTGGACAAGAGTGCTCCTGGCCGTGCCCGGCGTCCAATGAAGATGTTTTTAATATTTCTTAATCTTCTAAACAAATCGATATTTATTCTTTTTAAATAAATCCGCCAACAGGCACAGTAAGGCCATCAGACCTTCACCCAAGGAGCAGCACATGAGCCTCAGACTCGGCGACATCGCCCCCGACTTCGAACAGGATTCCAGCGCCGGCAAGATTCGTTTCCACGAGTGGCTCGGTGACAGCTGGGGCGTGCTGTTTTCCCATCCGGCGGACTTCACCCCGGTGTGCACCACCGAGCTGGGCTTCACCGCCAAGCTCAAGGACGAGTTCGCCCAGCGCGGCGTCAAGGCTATCGCCCTGTCAGTGGACCCGGTGGACTCGCACCACAAGTGGATCGAAGACATCAACGAGACCCAGAACACCCTCGTCAACTTCCCGATCCTGGCCGATGCCGACCGCAAGGTTTCGGACCTGTATGACCTGATCCACCCGAACGCCAACGACACCCTCACCGTACGCTCGCTGTTCGTGATCGATCCGAACAAGAAGATCCGGTTGACCATCACCTACCCGGCGAGCACCGGGCGCAATTTCCACGAGATCCTGCGGGTGATCGACTCGCTGCAGTTGACCGACAACTACAAGGTCGCCACGCCCGCCAACTGGCAGGACGGCGATGAGGTGGTGATCGTGCCGTCGCTCAAGGACGAAGAGGAAATCAAGAAACGCTTCCCGAAAGGCTATCGCGCGGTAAAACCCTACCTGCGCCTGACGCCGCAGCCCAACCGCTGAAAGGCCCGCCACAAGGGGCTGGCGCGATCCCGCCTGATCGTTCCCACGCTCCGCGTGGGAATGCCTCCCCGGACGCTCCGCGTCCAGCTGTCACCGAATCACAAAGCAGGGGTTTTAAGGCCGTTTCGACGGCCTATTTTTTTGCCTGGAATAATCCTGGCCATATATGCATTTAAAGAATAAACAAATGAATAAATAAGATTTATGGATATATAAATTGACTGGTAAGGTCTGTCCAACTTAAGCGAGATCGCACGCCGCGAATCGCCGCCACACGTTTTGAGGAAAGACCTTCATGCTGGTCGTGACACTCGGAGGAAGCCCCAGCCAGCGATCGCGCTCCGGGGTATTGCTGGACTACGCCAAACGCTGGCTCAACCAGCAAGGCATCGAAGTCGTGAGCTACCAGATCCGCGATTTCAACGCCGAAGACCTGCTCCACGCACGCTTTGGCAGCCCGCAGATCGTCGACCTGCTGCAACAGATTGAAAACGCCGATGGCCTGGTGATCGCCACGCCGGTGTACAAGGCCTCGTTCTCCGGTGCCCTGAAGACCCTGCTCGACCTGCTGCCCGAACGCGCCCTGAGCCACAAGGTGGTGCTGCCCATGGCCACCGGCGGCAGCATCGCCCACATGCTCGCCGTGGACTACGCGCTCAAGCCGGTCCTGGCCGCGCTGAAGGCACAGGAAATGCTCCACGGCATCTTCGCCGAGGACAGCCAGATCGCCTATGGCGAAGGCAGCGCGCAAGCGCAACTGGTGCCGGTACTGGAACAACGCCTGAGCGAGGCCCTGGAGCAGTTCCACAGCGCCCTCGCGCGCCGCCCCAAGCCCCTGGACCCGACACTGCTGAATGATCGCCTGCTGAGTGCTCGCTGGAGCATCTGAGCCGTTTCACCCGACATTAGATGTACTGGCCTTACTCGCCCGCCAACGGGCAAGCAGGTGCAGCCAAAACCCTCACTGCAAAAAGGAGAGCGCCATGCGCACTGTCATTTTGCGTCGCGGTCTGGTCGCTCTGTTTGCTGCGGCTGTCACCTTCGGCGCCATTACTCAAGCTCAAGCCGATTCGATCCGCATCGGCTATCAGAAATACGGCACCCTGGTGCTGCTCAAGGCCAAGGGCACCCTGGAAAAACGCCTCGCCGCCCAGGGCGTCCAGGTGCAATGGACCGAGTTCCCCGGCGGCCCGCAACTGCTCGAAGGGCTGAATGTCGGCTCCATCGACTTCGGCGTCACCGGTGAAACCCCGCCGGTCTTCGCCCAGGCCGCCGGTGCCGACCTGCTCTATGTCGCCTCGGAGCCACCGGCCCCGACCAGCGAAGCGATCCTGGTGCCCAAGGACTCGCCGATCAAATCGGTGCAGGAGCTCAAGGGCAAGAAAGTCGCCCTCAACAAAGGCTCCAACGTCCACTACCTGCTGGTCCGTGCCCTCGAAGACGCCGGCCTCAAGTACAGCGATATCGAGACCGTCTACCTGCCGCCGGCCGATGCCCGCGCCGCTTTCGAGCGTGGCAGCGTCGACGCCTGGGTGATCTGGGACCCGTACCAGGCCGCCGCCGAACAACAGCTCAAGGCCCGCACCCTGCGTGACGGTACCGGCCTGGTGGACAACAACCAGTTCTACCTGGCGACCAAACCCTACGCGGAAAAACACCCGCAAGTGATCAAGACCCTGGTGGAGGAAGTCCGCGCCGTGGGCGACTGGTCCAAGGCCAATCCCCAGGAGGTGACCGCCCAGGTGGCACCGCTGCTCGGCCTGCCCGCCGACATCACCCTGATCTCGGTGAAGCGCCAGGGTTACGGCGCGCAGTTCCTCACCCCCGAGGTGATCGCCGCGCAACAGAAAATCGCCGACAGCTTCTACCAGCTCAAGCTGATTCCCAAGCCGCTGAGCATCAAGGACGTGATCTGGACCCCACCGGCCGCCGTTGCCACCGCACCTTGAACCGTATTCCTTAGGAGACAACTCCATGAGCCTCAATATTTTCTGGTTCCTGCCTACCCACGGCGACGGCCATTACCTTGGCACCGCCGAAGGCGCTCGCGCCGTCGACCACGGCTATCTGCAGCAAGTGGCCCAGGCGGCCGACCGCCTCGGTTTCGGCGGCGTGCTGATCCCCACCGGGCGCTCCTGCGAGGACTCCTGGCTGGTGGCCGCGTCACTGATCCCGGTGACCCAACGCCTGAAGTTCCTCGTTGCCCTGCGCCCCGGGATCATTTCCCCAACGGTGGCGGCGCGCCAGGCCGCGACCCTCGACCGACTGTCCGGTGGCCGCGCGCTGTTCAACCTGGTGACCGGCGGCGACCCGGACGAACTGGCCGGTGACGGCCTGTTCCTCAGCCACGAAGAGCGCTACCAGGCCTCGGTGGAATTCACCCGTATCTGGCGCCGCGTACTGGAAGGCGAGACCGTCGACTACGATGGCCAGCACATCAGCGTCAAAGGCGCCAAGCTGCTCTATCCGCCGATCCAGCAACCGCGTCCGCCGCTGTACTTCGGAGGCTCCTCGGAAGCCGCCCAGGACCTCGCCGCCGAACAGGTGGAAATGGTCCTGACCTGGGGCGAACCGCCGGCCGCCGTCGCCGAGAAGATCGAACAGGTGCGGGCCAAGGCGGCCAAGCTCGGGCGTACCGTGCGCTTCGGTATCCGCCTGCATGTGATCGTTCGCGAGACCAATGCCGAAGCCTGGCAGGCCGCTGACAAACTCATCTCCCACCTGGACGACGAGACCATCGCCCGCGCGCAGAAATCCCTGGCGCGCTTCGACTCCGTCGGCCAGCAACGCATGGCCGCCCTGCACGGCGGCAGTCGCGACAACCTGGAAGTCAGCCCGAACCTCTGGGCCGGTGTCGGCCTGGTGCGTGGCGGTGCCGGTACCGCGCTGGTGGGTGACGGCCCGACGGTGGCGGCACGGGTCAAGGAATACGCGGACCTGGGCATCGACACCTTTATCTTCTCCGGTTATCCGCACCTGGAAGAGTCGTACCGGGTCGCCGAGCTGCTGTTCCCGCACCTGGATATCGAACGCCCGGAACTGCCGAAAAGCGCCGGCTACGTCAGCCCCTTCGGTGAGATGGTCGCCAACGACATCCTGCCCAAAGCAGCGTCCCAGAGCTGAGGCCGTGCCATGACGACCCTGACCAAAATCACCCACAGGCTCGCGCCCTGGGCCTTGCCGGTGCTGTTGCTGGCGGTGTGGCAGCTGTCGGTCTCGGCCGGCTGGCTGTCGACCCGGATCCTGCCCGCGCCAAGCGCCGTGATCGAAGCCGGCGTCGCGCTGGTGCAGAGCGGCGATATCTGGAAACACCTGGCCATCAGCGGCTGGCGTGCCGGTATCGGCTTTGCCATCGGCGGCGGTATCGGCCTGGCCCTGGGCTTTATCACCGGCCTGTCGAAATGGGGTGAACGCCTGCTCGACAGCTCGGTGCAGATGATCCGCAACGTGCCGCACCTGGCGTTGATCCCGCTGGTGATCCTGTGGTTCGGCATCGACGAGTCGGCGAAGATTTTCCTGGTGGCCCTGGGCACCCTGTTCCCGATCTACCTCAACACCTACCACGGCATCCGCAACGTCGATCCGGCCCTGGTGGAAATGGCCCGCAGCTACGGCCTGTCCGGCTTCGGCCTGTTCCGCCAGGTGATCCTGCCGGGCGCGCTGCCGTCGATCCTGGTGGGCGTGCGCTTCGCCCTGGGCTTCATGTGGCTGACGCTGATCGTCGCCGAAACCATCTCGGCCAGCTCCGGTATCGGCTACCTGGCGATGAACGCCCGGGAGTTCCTGCAGACCGACGTGGTGGTCCTGGCCATCGTACTCTACGCCGTGCTCGGCAAACTGGCCGACCTCGCGGCACGGGGCCTGGAACGCGTCTGGTTGCGCTGGCACCCGGCGTATCAAGTGGCCAAAGGCGGTGGCGCATGACAGCTCAACAACCTCCACGCCTGCTGCGCGGTATTCCGCTGGCGGTGCGCAAGTTGCAAAAGACCTTTGGCGAACGCCAGGTACTGCGCGAGATCGACCTGCATATCCCGGCCGGGCAGTTTGTCGCCGTGGTCGGTCGCAGTGGCTGCGGCAAGAGCACCCTGCTGCGCTTGCTGGCCGGCCTCGACCAACCCACCGGCGGCGAGTTGCTGGCCGGTTCCGCGGCGCTGAGCGAAGCACGCGAGGACACCCGGCTGATGTTCCAGGAAGCGCGATTACTGCCCTGGAAAAAAGTCATCGACAACGTCGGCCTCGGCCTCAAGGGCAACTGGCGGCCACAGGCCCTGCAAGCCCTGGAAGCGGTCGGCCTGGCGGACCGCGCCAATGAATGGCCGGCGGCCTTGTCCGGCGGCCAGAAACAGCGCGTGGCCCTGGCCCGTGCGCTGATTCACCAACCGCGCCTGCTGCTGCTCGACGAACCGCTGGGGGCGCTGGACGCCCTGACCCGGATCGAAATGCAGCAACTGATCGAGCGCCTCTGGCAGCAGCATGGTTTCACCGTGTTGCTGGTGACCCACGACGTCAGCGAAGCCGTGGCCATCGCCGATCGGGTGATCCTGATCGAAGACGGCGAGATCGGCCTCGACCTCCACGTCGAACTGCCGCGCCCCCGGGTACGGGGCTCCCATCGCCTGGCGGCGCTGGAAACCGAAGTGTTGAACCGGGTGCTGTCGCTGCCTGGCGTACCGCCCGAGCCGGAACCTGTTTCACCCTTGCCCACGCAGTTGCGTTGGGCGCTGTAATCCATGCCTTGCCTACTCAATCAATGACAGGAATCAACGCCATGACCATCAAAGCCATCAACGTCCGCAACCAGTTCAAGGGCACCATCAAGGAAATCGTCACCGGCGACGTACTGTCGGAAATCGACGTACAGACTGCTTCGGGCATCGTCACCTCGGTGATCACCACCCGTTCGGTGAAAGAGCTTGAGCTGGTCGTCGGCAGCGAAGTGATCGCCTTCGTGAAATCCACCGAGGTATCCATCGCCAAGCTGTAAGCGATGGGCACACATGATTGTGAGCCTACCCCTTGTGGCGAGCGGGCTTGCCCGCGCTCGGCTGCGCAGCAGCCGCAAAACCAGACACCTTGTTCTGCCTGACACACCGTGATCACTGGTTTTGGGAGCGCTTCGCGCTCCAGCGCGGGCAAGCCCGCTCGCCACAAGGAAGTGCTCTACGCACCACCTGAGGACGATTCCCTTTCCCTTGCGTGAACTTTCCTAGAAAATCCTTTCGGCTTGCGCCTGCCACTCTTCGGCACCTAGGCTTGGTCCTGTCACTGCAAAAAACAGTGATCGGGTTTGGTAGCCCGAGATCAATCAAGGCGCATGGCGCCACCGAGTCGCTTTTCCGTTGGCGTTTTTTATTGCCCATGGTTTTCGTCTATGGCGGCTCTGCGCAGGGCACTTTCGAGTGCGCTGGGTTCCTTGATTCCCGGTCTACCAACCTGCGTATAGCCGCCACCCTCATCGTTTGGTAGCGATCAGTGTCGGCTCCATCAATCGAGGAGTTGTCATGAAAAAAATCGTTCCTGACCCACCGTTACAAAGTGTCTCTTTTGCAGACGCAGAGGCCACCGAACGCGCCTTCGCCCACTATGAGTTGCCGCGACATCCCATGCGCAAAACGCCCCTGCCGAACACCGAAGACATCCTGAACAATCTTGATTCGATCCTGCGCTCAGCGGCCGCTACGGCTTACGAATCCGCCGACCAACTCAGCGGTACGCCGCGCCAACTGGCGATGGCCTCGGTGCATCTGATCGAGTTGGCGCAGAGCCAGGTGGATGGATTGCTCGCGCAACAGTATTGATACGCTGAACATGCTCCGCGCGCAGATGCGGATTTGCCTCAATTCTGAACGTGCCGCAAAAACCTGTAGGCGCCGGCTTGCCGGCGATGGCGTCGTGAAGATCGCTAAAAGCTTCGCGGGCAAGCTCTGTTCCTACAGGTTTTTGCGGCGTTCACAGTGATCGTCCCCACGCGCAGCAAAGGAAGACCTCACTGGACGCTCCGCGTCCGCTTCAAAGCTTCGCGGCGGCGCGGCGATCCGACAAGTCCGCTCCACCGCGTCACGGCTGCATGCCCACGCGGGAACGTGGGAGCGATCCAGCGCTGGTCGTCGGCAGTGAAGTGATCGCCTTCGTGAAATCCACCGAGGTATCCATCGCCAGCTGTAAGCGATGGGCACACATGATTGTGGGCCTACCCCTTGTGGCGAGCGGGCTTGCCCGCGCTCGGCTGCGCAGCAGCCGCAAAACCAGACACCTTGTTCTGCCTGACACACCGTGATCACTGGTTTTGGGAGCGCTTCGCGCTCCAGCGCGGGCAAGCCCGCTCGCCACAAGGAAGTGCTCTGCGCACCACCTGAGGACGATTCCCTTTCCCTTGCGTGAACTTTCCTAGAAAATCCTTTCGGCTTGCGCCTGCCACCCTTTGGGGTTCAGGAATGATCCCCGCCTCAAACCGCAGTGATGCGATAAGCGCAACGCCGTGCCCCCAGCAAGATGTGCTCGACCCGCTCGACCCTGGCCCGCAGCACTTGCTCGAACACCTGCAATTCGGCCCGGCAGAAGCCTTGGCAGGCGGTCGCCGCGGCACAGATCGGGCAGTGGTTTTCCACCAGTACCAAGGCACCATCGGGCTGTTCGCTGTACTCGGCCATATAGCCCTCGCGCCCCCGCAACGCCACCAGGCGTTCGACCCGCGCCTTGAGGTCTGCGGCACCGTCCATCTCGCGCTGGTACAGCGCCAGGGTCTGCTGCTCGCGAACTCCGATCAGACGCTCGATGGCGTCCTCGCCGAACGTCTCGCGCACGGTCTGCAGCAACTGCACCGTCAGTTCCGAATGACCATCGGGAAACCGCGCATGACCGGCCGCCGTCAGTTGCCAGACCTGGGTCGGGCGCCCCACGCCACGGGCTTCGGAACGCGCTTCCACCAGCCCGCTCGCCGCCAGCTTCACACACTGTTGGCGCACCGCTTCACCCGTGGTACCGAGGATCACCCCCGCCTCGCCAGCCAGTTGCGGTCCGCGGGTCTTGAGCAGGTGCAACAGACGATCCGCCGGGGACGCCGTCGAATATTCCAAGTCATTTCTTGACAAACTAAATCGCCTCGCCGCAATATTCAAAGCATCTACTTGGCAAATTAACTCAAGCGTGACGCCGACGCAATTCGCCGACTTGCGCGCGGCGACGGCAGCCACAGGGAACCGCCCATGCACACCCAGGAAAGCAGTTGGGGAGAATTACTCTCCGGCAAGAACGCCGCCCGCTCCATCGCCCTTTCCGGCGGTATCGCGCTGTATGCGACCAACACCTATATCGCCACCACCATCCTGCCGTCAGTGGTTACGGAGATCGGCGGCTTGGGGCTCTACGCCTGGAACACCACGCTGTATGTGGTCGCCTCGATCCTCGGCTCCGCCCTCACCGCCAAACTCCTGCGCAGCACCGGGCCGCGCCTGGCCTACGCCACGGCGGCACTGGTGTTCATGCTCGGCGGGCTGATCTGCGCCCTGGCGCCGAGCATGCCGGTAATGCTCGCGGGACGCTCGCTGCAGGGCCTTGGCGGCGGACTGCTGCTCGCCCTGTGCTACTCGATGATCCAACTGATCTTCGAAGAGCGCCTGTGGCCCCGGGCAATGGCCTTGATCTCCGGCATGTGGGGCGTGGCGACACTGGTCGGGCCGGCCGTCGGCGGGGTCTTCGCGCAGATGGATGCCTGGCGTTTCGCCTTTGGCTCGATGGTGCCCGTGAGCCTGGCGTACATCGTGCTCACCAGCAACGTGCTGCCCCGGCGCGAGGCCAGCCGCCCCGCCACCGTGCGCTTGCCCGTGCCGCAGTTGATCCTGCTGGCCGCCGCCGTGCTGGCGGTGTGTGCCGGCAGTGTCTCGACGCTGCCGAGCTGGAACCTGCTGGGCATTGCCGCCTGCATGGTGCTGGTGGTGGCGCTGATCCGCGTTGAATCCACGGCGGTGATCCGCCTGTTGCCCGAAGGTGCGTTTCATCTCGGTACGCCGCTCTGCGCGCTCTACGCCACCACGAGCCTGCTGGTGATCGGCATGAGCAGCGATATCTTCATGCCGTATTTCCTGCAGCACCTGCACGGCCAGTCACCACTGATCGCCGGCTACATGACCGCATTGATGGCCGCGGGCTGGACCGTGGCGGAAATCACCAGCTCCGGCTGGACCGGACGCAATGTGCAGCGAGCGATCATCAGCGGGCCGGTGATTGTCCTGACCGGCCTGGTGATCCTGGCGTTGACCACGCCCCTGATCGACCTGGGCAACCGGATACTGCTGGCGGCGATCTGTCTCGGGCTGACCCTGGTCGGTTTCGGCATCGGCGTGGGCTGGCCGCATCTGCTGACCCGTCTGCTGCAGATGGCCTCGGCGCAGGACCAGGATGCCGCGGCCTCGTCGATCACCACCGTGCAACTGTTCGCCATGGCGCTCGGCGCGGCGCTGGCGGGGGTGATCGCCAATATGGCCGGTATCAGCGAAGTGACGGGAACCGAAGGCACGGCCAGCGCGGCGCGCTGGTTGTTCGCGGTGTTTACCCTGGCGCCGCTGCTGGCGATCGTCACTGCGGTGCGCTCGACCCGGGGCCGACCGGCGGAGGCGATGCCTGAAAGTGAGACGGCACAAACACCGCACCCCCTGTAGGCGCTGGCTTGCCAGCGATGGGG
>NZ_JACAPR010000049.1:645-808 GCF_013385635.1 Pseudomonas gingeri | reverse complement strand
TATCGACGCCGGGCTCGATGTCCTGGCCTTCACGGGCGAGGAAGGCCTGAGCCAGCCGTTCAAGTACAGCGTGGAATTCACCAGCACACAGCAGGACCTGGCCGCCGAACAACTGCTCGGCCAGGAGGGCCATTTCAGCCTGCACCCGTTGCCCCTCAAACGG
>NZ_JACAPR010000049.1:0-569 GCF_013385635.1 Pseudomonas gingeri | reverse complement strand
GCGCGCTACGAGGTCACCCTGCAGCCGCGCCTGGCCCTGCTCGAACGGGGCAAACAATGGCGTCTCTACCAACACCAGTCGGTGCCGGAGATCGTCGAGAAGGTGTTACGCAGCCGTCATGAGTTCAGGGCCCATGATTTTCTCTTCACCCTGGCCCGCGACTACCCGCGACGCCCGCAGGTCATGCAGTGCGACGAAAGCGACCTGGCATTTATCTCGCGCCTGCTGGCCGAGGTCGGTATCTGGTATCGCTTCAGCCACGATGACCGCCTGAGGAGCGACGTCGTCGAGTTCCACGACGACCAGCGCCACTACACCTGGCCGCGGATCGAACTGCCCTGTCTGCCGCCCTCCGGGCTCAACAGTGGCGACGAGGACGCGGTGTGGAAGCTGCAGACTCAGCATCAGGTGGTGGAGCAACACATCAACTTCCGCGCTTACCAACACCGGGATGCGGGCGCCTGGCTCGACGGCGAAGTGGACCAGAGCCGGGGCGCCAAGACCACCTACGGCGAGGCCTATCACTACGCCGAGCCCTACAGTGTGATCGGGGACCGCTATGCCCAGGA
>NZ_JACAPR010000048.1 GCF_013385635.1 Pseudomonas gingeri | reverse complement strand
CAAGCCTTGCACCGCCCATAAAGACGCCATCGCCGGCAAGCCGGCTCCCACAGGGACCGCGTTCAATCCCGTGACTTTACAGGCTCGGGAACGCGAACTGCGAAGCTTCATGGCTGGCACGTTGTGGCCAACGCTGGGTAATGGCCTTGCGACGGGTGTAGAAGCGCACGCCATCCGGACCATAGGCATGCAGGTCGCCAAACAGCGAACGCTTCCAGCCACCGAAGCTGTGATAGGCCACCGGCACCGGCAACGGCACGTTGACCCCGACCATGCCGACTTCGATCTCGTCGCAGAACAAGCGGGCCGCCTCACCGTCACGGGTGAAGATGCAGGTGCCATTGCCGTATTCGTGATCGTTGATCAACTGCATGGCCGCTTCCAGGCTGTCGACCCGCACGATGCACAGTACCGGCCCGAAGATCTCTTCCTTATAGATGCGCATCTGCGTGGTGACGCGGTCGAACAACGTGCCACCGAGGAAGTAGCCGCTTTCATGACCGGCAACACTGTAGCCACGACCATCCACGACCAACTCGGCACCGGCGGCCAGGCCGTCGTCGATATAGCCGACCACTTTGTCACGCGCGGTGGCGGTGACGAGAGGCCCCATGTCCAGGCCACACGACGTACCGGCACCGATCTTCAGCGCCTTGATCTGTGGCACCAGCTTGGCCACCAGGGCATCCGCCACCTGGTCACCCACGCAGACCGCCACGGAGATCGCCATGCAACGCTCGCCACAGGAACCGTAGGCGGCCCCCATCAACGCGCTGACGGCGTTGTCCAGGTCGGCATCGGGCATCAGCACCGCATGGTTCTTCGCACCGCCCAGGGCCTGGACGCGCTTGCCGCGCCTGGTGCCTTCGGCGTAGATGTATTCGGCGATCGGCGTCGAGCCGACAAAGCTCAGCGCCTTGACTTCCGGCGCTTCGATCAGTGCATCCACCGCGGTCTTGTCGCCGTGCACCACGTTCAGCACGCCCTTGGGCAGACCGGCCTCCTGCAGCAACTGGGCGATCAGCAGGGTCGAACTCGGGTCACGCTCGGACGGCTTGAGGATAAAGCAGTTGCCGCAGACGATCGCCAGCGGGTACATCCACAGCGGCACCATGGCCGGGAAGTTGAACGGGGTGATACCCGCCACCACGCCCAGCGGCTGGAAGTCCGACCAGGCATCGATATTCGGGCCGACATTGCGGCTGTATTCGCCCTTCAGCACTTCCGGAGCGGCACAGGCGTACTCGACGTTTTCAATTCCGCGCTTCAGTTCGCCGGCGGCGTCTTCCAGGGTCTTGCCGTGTTCTTCGCTGATCAACTGGGCGATACGCGCCTCGTTCTGCTCCAGCAGTTGCTTGAAGCGGAACATCACCTGGGCACGCTTGGCCGGTGGCGTATTGCGCCAGGCCGGGAACGCCGCCTTGGCCGAATCGATGGCTTGCTGGATAGTCTCGCGATCCGCCAGCGGCACCTGATGGATGACCTCGCCGGTCGATGGGTTGTATACCGCGGCGGTGCGACCGGAATCGCTGACCAGTTGGCCGTCGATCAAATGTTGGATTGCGCTCATTACGGGCTCCTGAACAGGGGTCAGCGGGAGCGAAGGTTCGCTCCCGCGAAAGCAGCTTTTATAAAGAGAAGGATCAGTCGAGCTTGTTCAGCACTTCGCCGACCGCATCGAACAGACGGTCGAGGTCTTGCGGCTTGCTGTTGAACGTTGGGCCGAACTGCAGGGTGTCGCCGCCGAAGCGCACATAGAACCCGGCTTTCCACAGCGCCATGCCCGCTTCGAACGGACGCACGATGGCATCACCGTCGCGACCGGCGATCTGGATTGCCCCGGCCAGGCCATAGTTGCGGATGTCGATCACGTTCTTGCTGCCCTTGAGGCCATGCAGGGCGTTCTCGAAATGCGGTGCAACTTCCGCCACGCTCTGCACCAGGTTTTCCTTCTGCAGCAGGTCGAGTGCCGCCAGGCCGGCCGCACAAGCCACCGGGTGTGCCGAGTAGGTGTAGCCGTGGGGGAACTCCACTGCGTACTCGGGCGTCGGCTGGTTCATGAAGGTCTGGTAGATTTCGCTGCTGGCGATCACCGCGCCCATCGGGATGGCACCGTTGGTGACCTGCTTGGCGATACACATCAGGTCCGGAGTCACACCGAAACTGTCGGCACCGAACATCGCGCCGGTACGACCGAAGCCGGTGATCACCTCGTCGAACACCAGGAGGATATTGTGCTGGTCGCAGATTTCCCGCAGGCGCTTGAGGTAGCCCTGTGGCGGCACCAGCACACCGGCGGAACCGGCCATCGGCTCGACAAACACCGCGGCGATATTCGACGCGTCATGCAGTTCGATCAGCTTGAGCAGTTCATCGGCCAGAGCGATACCACCCTGCTCCGGCATGCCACGGGAGAAAGCATTGCTCGCCAGCAGGGTGTGCGGCAGGTGGTCGACATCCATCATCGACTGGCCGAACAGCTTGCGGTTGCCGTTCACGCCACCGAGGCTGGTGCCGGCAATGTTCACCCCGTGATAACCACGGGCACGGCCGATCATCTTGGTCTTGGTCGCCTGGCCTTTCAGGCGCCAGTAGGCACGGACCATCTTCACCGCGGTATCGGCACACTCGGAACCGGAGTCGGTGAAGAACACGTGATTCAGGTTGCCCGGCGTCAGCGCGGTGATTTTTTCCGCGAGCTGGAACGACAGCGGGTGACCGTACTGGAAGCCCGGCGAGTAATCGAGGGTGCCCAGTTGCTTGGCCACCGCCTCCTGGATTTCCTTGCGAGTGTGCCCGGCGCCGCAGGTCCACAGGCCCGACAGCGAGTCATAGACCTTGCGCCCCTTGTCATCGATCAGCCAACTGCCTTCGGCCGCGACGATCAGGCGAGGATCGCGCTGGAAGTTGCGGTTGGCGGTGTACGGCATCCAGTGGGCATCGAGCTTGAGCTGGCTGGCCAGGGACGACGGAGCGTTTTCAGGCATGTTCATGAGCGAAACCTCGCAGGGCATTAAGCGGCGTGGGCGTTAAAAGCGTTCTTGCGACTAAATTGCCACGGCGATAAAGTCGGTGAAATGCAACTTTTCTAACCTTCAGTTAATAGCAGACTAAACCATGAGCAGCCGCCGCCCCGATCCCCTGGCGCAAGTCAGCGATTTCGATATCCGTCTGTTGCGGATCTTTCGCAGCGTCGTCGAATGCGGGGGGTTTTCCGCGGCGGAAACCGTGCTCGGCATCGGTCGCTCGGCCATCAGCCAACAGATGAGCGACCTGGAACAGCGCATCGGCCTGCGCCTGTGCCAGCGTGGTCGCGCCGGTTTCTCCCTGACCGAGGAAGGACGCGAGGTCTATCAATCGGCCTTGCAGCTATTGAGTGCCCTGGAGAGTTTTCGCACCGAGGTCAACGGCCTGCACCGGCACCTGCGCGGCGAACTGATCATCGGTCTGACCGACAACCTGGTCACCCTGCCCCACATGCGCATCACCCATGCCCTGGCGCAGTTGAAGGAACGCGGGCCGGATGTGCAGATCCAGATCCGCATGATCGCCCCCAACGAAGTGGAACAGGGTGTGCTCGACGGCCGCCTGCATGTCGGCGTGGTGCCCCAGGCCAGCGCCCTGTCGGGACTGGAATACCAGCCCTTGTACAGCGAACGTTCGCTGCTGTACTGCGCGGTGGGGCATCCGCTGTTTTATGTCGATGACCGGCAGTTGGAGGATGAGCGCCTCAACCACCAGGACGCGATTGCCCCGACCTTCCGCCTGCCGGCCGAGATCCAGGCGCACTATCAGGCGCTCAATTGCACCGCCAGCGCCTCCGATCGCGAGGGCATGGCCTTCCTGATCCTGACCGGCCGTTATATCGGCTACCTGCCGGATCACTACGCCAGTCTCTGGGTACAGCAGGGTCGGCTGCGCGCACTCAAGGCCGGCAGCCGTTTCTATGACCTGAGCCTGGCCTCGGTCACACGCAAGGGCCGGCGTCCCCACCTGGTGCTGGAAAGCTTCCTGGAGAACCTGGCGGCGACACGCTGAACAGGCATCTGCCGGACCTGTGGGAGTGGGCTTGCCCGCGAAGAGCCCCTTGAGGCCGCCAAACCTTTAGCGGGCAAGCCCCGCCCCTGCACACGCTCCGCTCCCACGGGGCTTGAGCGCTGCCGCAAATCACACCCTCGAAAGCGACAGGATGGAGCAGCATCGAGGCTTTTATGGCGCTAAGGCTTGTCTGATTCCTGTGGGTAAGTTATCTGTGCACAGGTTGCACCCACAGATCAGCTCGGAACTGCCTATGACCGTTGAAGTCCCTGCCCACGTCGGAAAACCCGCCAGCCGCATTCGCCAGAAAAACGAAGAGGCGATCATCAAGGCCGCCGAAGACGAATTCGCCCGTCATGGCTTCAAGGGCACCAGCATGAATACCATTGCGCAGAATGCCGGGCTGCCCAAGGCCAACCTGCATTACTACTTCACCAACAAGCTGGGGTTGTATGTCGCGGTGCTGAGCAACATCCTCGAATTGTGGGACAGCACCTTCAACCACCTCACCGCCGCGGACGACCCGGCCGAAGCCCTGACGCGCTACATCCGCGCCAAGATGGAGTTCTCCCGCCGCCAGCCCCAGGCCTCGCGGATCTTCGCCATGGAGATCATCAGCGGCGGCGAATGCCTGAGCGAGTATTTCAGCCAGGACTACCGCGCCTGGTTCCAGGGCCGGGCCGATGTGTTCCAGGCCTGGATCGACGCCGGCAAGATGGACCCGGTGGACCCGGTGCACCTGATTTTCCTGCTCTGGGGCAGCACCCAGCATTATGCCGACTTCGCCACCCAGATCTGCCGCGTCACCGGCCGCACGCGCCTGACCAAGCAGGACATGGAAGACGCCGGCAACAACCTGATCCGTATCATTCTCAAGGGCTGTGGCCTGACGCCGCCGCTCTGACCCCTCACTCAAAGCCGATCCCGTATGCCCTTTACCCTTGCCGGCCTTTGCGAATATCGCGAAGAAATTCGCAAAAGCCGCTTCATCACCCTCGCCGCCCCGATCACCCGCGTCGCCGAGGCTCAGGCCTTCATCGAGCAGCACAGCGACCTGGACGCCACCCACAATTGCTGGGCCTGGAAACTCGCCGATCAATACCGCAGCAGCGACGACGGCGAACCGGGCGGCACGGCGGGACGGCCGATCCTTGCAGCCATCGAGGCCCAGGACTGCGACCAGGTGGCGGTACTGGTGATCCGCTGGTACGGCGGCATCCAACTGGGCACCGGCGGACTGGCCCGCGCCTATGGCGGCGGTGCCAACAAGTGCCTGCAGAATGCCGAGCGCATCGAGCTGATCAGCCGCGTGCCGCTCAGTTGTGCCTGTGGCTTCAATGAACTGGCGCTGGTCAAGCTGCGGGTCGCCGAAGCCGGTGGCCTGATTGTGGAGGAGCGATTCACCGCCAACGGCGTGGAACTGCAACTGGCCCTCGGCGAACGCCATATCGACACCCTGCAACGGCAACTGGCCGATCTCAGTCGCGGACGCATCCTCTTGCAGCGATAAACCACAACAACGTTGTCCACAGGCGTAATACACAGACAACCCGCCACACGGGCTTTTGCCCACAATGACTGTGCACCCGACTGTGGATAACCTGAGCACATCCGCCTGTAACCCTTCTGCAACGTGGCTTTGCGGGCGCTGATCAGTTTTCGTCCAATTGTTCTCCATAACGGCCGAAACTTTCTGAAAACAACGGCTTAGCCGGGTTTATCGCGTTTGGGAAATAGCTGCCCGGCGCTTATGCCCAAGTTTCGCGCTTGCGCACAAATACTGTGGAGCAACCTGTGGATAACCCGTGCAAGGGTGTCCCGGTTGCCGGTCTGGTCGAGCCTGTGAACGATTGGTTGTTTTTTGATCAGCAAAAACCATCCGCGTAGCGATCCACCGCGAACGTCACACCCATTCAGTGTCTTGCGTCGAGCCTTATGGGGGCAGGCCCCTCGTTTACCGGCGACAACTGCGCAATACCCCAGGCTATTTCAAAGAACAGGAACACGCCGATAATCGCGCTCGCCCCCTGGCTCAGCGCATAGGCCTGCCAGGTCGCGAACAGCAGCCGGCCGACGGCGTCATAACGGCCGAAGAGCAGTTGCGGATCACGAATGCGCAGCACCGCCCAGACGCAGACGATCGAGCCCAGCAGATTGGCCATCAACATATGCACAGGCTCGAAGGGCGGCAGTTCCCCCGGCAAACCCAGTGCCTGGCTCACCTCCCGCAAAACGGTGTGCAGCGCGAGAAAACTCCAGGGGGTGACAAACGCAGCGGTGACGATCAGGTCGTACCAGGCGCTGGCCCGGACCAATCGACGATAATGTGCGGTGCTCCACATGCGACAACTCCAGATCCAGACAGGGAGCACAAAGCCTAAAGCCTGGAGTATGCTCCAAGGTCAAGCCCTCGGAGAGCCTATCCCATGCGTATCGGCGAGTTAGCCCGGGCCAGCGCCGTCAGCCGCGATACCTTGCGCTTCTATGAGCAGCGCGGGCTGATCGCCGCCCGGCGCAGCGCCAACGGTTATCGTGACTACGCACCCGAGATGCTGCAACTGGTGCTATATATCAAGACCGCCCAGCGCCTGGGCTTCAGCCTCGGCGAAATCGGCAACAGCGTCGCGGCGCTGTGGCACGCGCCCGACCCGGACACCGCGGTCACGCAACTGCTGCAGGACAAACTGAACCTGATCGAGGCACGCATCGCCGAACTTGGCGACTTGCGTCAGGAATTGCAGCATCGCCTGCAACAGAGTTGTCCTCTGAGAACCCAGTCTTCACTTCACAAGGAATCACCTCATGAGCGATAAGAACGCATTGATCATCGGGGCCTCCCGGGGCCTAGGCCTGGGTCTGGTGCAACAGTTGCTGGCCGACGGCTGGAACGTCACCGCCACCGTGCGCGATGTGTACAAGGCCGATGCACTGAAAGCCGTCGGCAACGTGCAGATCGAAACCCTGGAGATGGACGACCCGTCGGCGGTTGCCGCCCTCGCCCAGCGCCTGGATGGCCAGGTCTTCGACCTGCTGTTCGTCAACGCCGGGGTCAAGGGCCCGGCGGACCAGAAACCGGGCAATGCCTCACTGGCGGAAATCGGCCAACTGTTCATGACCAACGCCATCGCTCCCGTGGCCCTGGCCCAGCGCTTTGTCGATCAGATCCGTCCGGGCTATGGGGTGATCGCCTTCATGAGTTCGGGCCTGGGCAGTGTGACCGTGCCGGATGCGCCGGAACTGGCGTTCTACAAGGCGAGCAAGGCGGCGCTGAACTCCATGACCAACAGTTTCCTCAGCGAAATCGAGGCACCGGCCTTTACCGTGCTGTCGATGCATCCGGGCTGGGTGAAAACCGACATGGGCGGCGAAGGCGCGGACATCGATGTCGCCACCAGCACCCGCGGTCTGGTCGACCAGGTGAATGCCTTTGCCGGCAAGGGCGGGCATCACTTCATCAACTACAAGGGCGAGACCATTCCCTGGTAAGCGGCGAAGGTCCTAGAGCCCCAGCAACGACAGCATGATAAAGGTGGCGAACAGCACGAAGTGGGTCATGCCCTCGATGGCATTGGTTTCACCGTCGTTGAGGTTGATCGCGCTGACGATAAGGGTGATCAACACCATCACCGTCTGCACCGGCGTCATCGCCATCTGGAACGGCTGGCCGGTGTAGAGCGCCATGGCCTCCATCACCGGCACGGTCAGGATCACGGTCGACAACGACGCCCCCAGCGCCACGTTGACCACCGACTGCATACGATTGGCCAGGGCCGCGCGCAAGGCGGTGAGGATTTCCGGTGCGGCGGAAATCGCCGCCACCAGGATTGCCGTGATCACCGGCGGGGCGCCCGTATGCTCCAGGCCCAGGTCGAGGGTCTTGGACATCACCTCGGCCAGCGCGCCGATCACCACGATGCCGAATATCAGGGTCGCGATGGACTGCCCCAGGTTGATCGGTGGCGTCTGCGCCTGGCTGGGATTCTTGCGCTTTTTCTCCGGGTAGCTGTAGCTGAAGAAATAACTGTGGGGGCCGACCTGCATGCGCAGGAACAAGGTGTACAACAACACCATCGCGCCGATGGTGAAAGCCGAATAGATCTTCCAGTCCGCCTCGGGAATGAACTCCGGCACCACCATGGACACGCCCATCGCGGTGAGGATCATCACGCTGTAGCTGCGCGCCGAATCATCGTTGTAGGACTGCTCGCCATGCTTGATCCCGCCCATCAGCGCCGCCAGGCCGAGGATGCCGTTGATATCGAGCATCACCGCCGAATAGATGGTATCGCGCACCAGGGTCGGCGAGGCCTCGTTGCTCATCATGATCGCCAGGATCACCACTTCCACCAGTACCGCCGACAACGTCAGGATCATCGTGCCGTAGGGATCGCCGACCTTTTCCGCCAGCAGCTCGGCGTGATGGGCGACCCGCATCGAAGCGCAGACAATCGCCCCGATCAATACCAGTCCGGCAACCAGCGCGACGCCCCGGCCGCTGTGCAGCAGCGTATGTTCCAGCGGAAAGGCGACGGCCGCCATGACCACGGCCAGCAACAGGAACCTTTCTTCTCGCAATAGAGTTAGCATCGCACGGCCTCAAGGGTGATGGCTTACAGACTGCGGCGAGCCGCCAGCGTTTCGTTACATCTTGGCGCAGCCATGGCCGGGGTCGGATGGATCGCCGCAAAGCCAAGGCGCTTTGAACCGCCCGGTCAGGTTTTAGCCAATACTTCGGCCGTCATCTGTAGAATGCCGGTCATCTGCACCTGATGAGAAAAACCTATGTACGACTGGCTCAACGCCCTGCCCAAGGCCGAACTGCACCTGCACCTGGAAGGCTCGCTGGAGCCTGAGTTGCTGTTCGCCCTGGCCGAGCGCAACAAGATCGCCCTGCCCTGGAACGACGTGGACGCCCTGCGCCAGGCCTACGCCTTCAACAACCTGCAGGAGTTCCTCGACCTGTATTACCAGGGCGCCGATGTGCTGCGCACGTCCCAGGACTTCTATGACCTGACCTGGGCCTACCTGCTGCGTTGCAAGGCGCAGAACGTGATCCACACCGAACCCTTCTTCGACCCGCAGACCCATACCGACCGGGGCATCCCCTTCGAAGTGGTGCTCAACGGCATCGCCGCGGCGCTGAAGGACGGCGAGCAGCAACTGGGCATCAGCAGCGGCCTGATCCTCAGCTTCCTGCGTCACCTGAGCGAAGACGAAGCACAGAAAACCCTCGACCAGGCGCTGCCGTTTCGCGATGCCTTTGTCGCGGTCGGGCTGGACAGCTCGGAGATGGGCCACCCGCCGAGCAAATTCCAGCGGGTCTTCGACCGGGCGCGCCATGAAGGTTTCCTGACCGTCGCCCACGCCGGTGAAGAAGGTCCGCCGCAATACATCTGGGAAGCCATCGACCTGCTGAAGATCCAGCGGATCGACCACGGCGTGCGGGCCATCGAAGATGAGCGGCTGATGCAGCGGATCATCGACGAGCAGATCCCGTTGACCGTCTGCCCGCTGTCGAACACCAAGCTCTGCGTGTTCGATCATATGTCCCAGCACAACATCCTCGACATGCTCGAACGGGGTGTGAAAGTGACGGTGAACTCGGATGACCCGGCGTACTTCGGCGGCTACGTCACCGAGAACTTCCACGCGCTGCACACCCACCTGGGCATGACCCAGGACCAGGCCCGACGCCTGGCGCAGAACAGCCTGGATGCACGACTGGTCAAACCCTAGTCCAGCCCCCTGGGGGAGCGGTGCTTGTGTGGGAGACTAACCCACCGCCCCTTCACTCAACTCCTCCAGCGTCTTGCCGCGGGTTTCCATGCCGAAGCGCCAGACCACCGCTGCCGCAATCGCAAAGCACAGCGCGCCAAGGGCAAACACCCCGCCCTGCCCGGTCACCGGGAACACCAGCCCGGTCACCAGCGGCCCGAGCAGTGAACCGACCCGGCCGATGGCCGAGGCAAAGCCCGAGCCCGTGGCCCGCGCCGACGTCGGATACAGCTCCGGGGTGTAGGTATAAAGCACCGCCCACATGCCAAACAGAAAGAACTGCATCAGCAGGCCCGACACGATAAGCAGGCTGACATTGCCGCCGAATACCGCACTCTGGCCGTAGAGGAACGCCATCACCCCACCGCCGAGCAAGGTGACGATGCACACCGGCTTGCGCCCCCACAGCTCGACCAGCCAGGCGGCCACCAGGAACCCCGGGATACCGCCCAGGGAAATCAGCACCGTGTAATAGACCGACTGGGTCACCGCGAACCCCGACTGCTGCAGCAAGGCGCTGAGCCAGGAGGTCAGGCCATAGAAACCGAGCAAGGCAAAGAACCAGACACTCCAGATCATCATCGTGCGCTGGCGGTACAGCGGCGACCACAACTGCTGGAAGGCCGAGAAGAAACTCGGCGGGCGGTCCGCACTCCGTGGCAGGCGTACCGGCATCGGCAAGGCGGCGCGCTTGAGCGAGGCGCGGACCCGATCCTCGATACCGCACAACACCTTGTCCGCCGCCTCGTGATGGCCGGCCTGTTCCAGCCAGCGCGGCGACTCGGGAATGAAAAAGCGGATCGCCAGGACAAACACCGCCGGGACCGCCAGGACCAGGAAGATATCGCGCCAGCCCACCAACGGCAGCAGGAAGTACGACAACACGCCTGCCGCGACAAAACCCAGGGGCCAGAAACCGTCCATCAGGGCGATATAGCGTCCGCGGCGCTTGGCCGGGATCAACTCCGACAGCATCGACTGGGCAATCGGAAACTCCATGCCCATGCCGATCCCCAGGAGAATCCGGAACAGCGTGAGCGTCTCCACCGTCTGCGCCGTGGAGCACAGGTAACTGGCCAGCCCCCACAACACGATACTCCACTGGAACACCGGCTTGCGGCCAAAACGGTCGGCGAGCATGCCCGACAGGGATGCGCCCAGCACCATCCCGAAAAAGCTCGAACTGGCCAACAGGCCGGCCTGGGCACTGCTGAGGGCGAACTCGGTTTTGATCGAGCCGAGCAGAAAGGTCATCATGGCCAGGTCCATCGAGTCGAAGAAAAAGGCCAGGGCAATGATGATGAAGATCAGTCGGTGATAGCCGCTGATCGGCAGCCGTTCCAGACGTTCCGCCGCGCTGTAGCCTTGTTTTTCCATGGGATATCCCTCGATTCGAATGCTCGATCGAGTGTGCGGTATCACCGGATGGCTTTATTTCTGGTTACGACCTGTTCGCATCCCTGAGCGACGCCTGCGCCGTCCCTGTCGCAGGCAACCGCAACAGGCGGGCTCAACCGGCCAGTTCGAGCTCGACCAGGGCGGCGAACTTGTCGATCTGCCGCTCTCCCAGCGAAGAAACCCGCAAGGCCCTGGACTCATCCATCGGTGCCAGCCAGCCCGATTGCAGGAATAACTGCAACAGCCCCGCACCGAGCACACCGCCCAGATGCGGACGTCGCTCACGGACATCATGGCAGACACAGACCATCTCACGGCTGCCATGGGCCAGTGCCTGGATATAGAGCCCCCGCTCGGCAAAACGCTGGGCACCGGCGCTGGTCACGCGGACCCGTTGTTCGTGCTGTTCGATCCAGCCGGCCATCAGCAGGCGTTGGTACAGCTCGCAGGCCAGCTCGCCGCCAAGGTGATCGTGGCACAGCCGGGCGCGCTTGAGCGCCGCCGCATCCGGGGCGGGGAGCTTGATCGAGTTCTGCACCGCCAGCGGCGCGCTGGCCAGGGAAGCGCTCGCCAGGGCTTCCACGGCCGTGGCGATTTCCGGTGCCGCCAGGCGGAAGAACCGTTTGCGCCCACGGGCCTCGAGCCGCAACAAGCCGCCGCCGCTCAAGCGGGCCAGGTGGGCACTGGCGGATGAAAGGGACAAACCCGCCAGCAAGGCCAGTTCATCGGCAGACCGTGCGCTGCCATCGAGCAACGCCCACATCATCGCGCTGCGCTTGGGGTCTGCGAGCAACGCGGCTATCTGACTGATGCAAGGTGCATATTCCATGTCTTCACTCCCTGTTGAAACATTGATCGACCGCACAAAGCCATCTTGAAAAATCCCGGCACTCCAGCCAAGACGCAAAAGTGCCAAAATCCGGGAAATTTTCTCATTCCGGCAAGCAACTCCGGCGAACGTAACAAAATGCGTTTCAGCCGAAAAGCTTTGGATCCAATGAATCAAGCCTAAACCACAATAGAAGCAGTGCTGACTTTTATTCCGGCACCGGTTGTAACAAGCCCCGCGCCAAACACCCCCGCTATCCCCCGCCGGAAGCGAGACGTGCCGGGGCCCGGCGTGACAGCTCGGCACAACGGCGGCTGAGCATTTCGCGCAAGAGGTTCACCGGCTTACTCAATTGAGCGCGATGGGCGCACAGCAGATTCAGCGGTGCCCGCTCGCAGGATAACTCCGGGAGCAGGACCTTCAGCCGCCCGGCCAGCACATCGGTGCCGACATCGAGCCAGGACTTGTAGGCAATCCCCGCTCCCGCCAGTGCCCACAAGCGCACCACGTCGGCGTCGTCGCTGAAACGATCGCCGCTGACCGTAAGGCTGATATCGCGCTTGCCATCGTGAAAGCTCCACTGGTCATGGACCCGGCTGCCGAGCATGAACAGCAGGCAGTTGTGCTGGGCCAGTTGCTCCAGGGTAGAGGGCTCGCCCTGGCGCGCAAGGTAGTCGGGCGCGGCGCACAGCACGCGGCGGTTATCGGGAGCGATCGGCAGCGCCACCAGGCTCGAGTCCTCCGGTTCGCCATAGCGCAGGGCGATGTCCACCGGTTGGCGGAACAGGTCGGCGATCCGATCGCCCAGCAGCAGGCGCACCGTCAGCTTCGGATGCTCGCGCTGGAACTCGTCGAGCCAGGGCAGCAGCAGGTTGCGCCCGAAGTCCGAAGGCGCCGACAGCTGCAGAATCCCGCTGACCTGATCCTGACCGCTGGCCAGCAATCGCCGACCTTCGTCCAGGTTACTCAGGGCCGCCCGCGCATATTCCAGGAACCCCTCGCCTTCGGCGGTGAGCCGCAGGCTGCGGGTCGAGCGGGCGAGCAGGCGCGCGCCCAGTTGCTGCTCGATACGCTTGAGCGAGGCACTGGCCACAGCCGGCGACAAGTCCATGACCCGCGCCGCCGCCGACAGGCTACCCAGGTCGGCGGCACGCACAAACAACTGCAAATCGTCGAAACGCAGCACCAAAGCCCCCGGATTATCAAAAAAATATTGAAAGAGACTGCTGTTTTAGCCGGTTTTATCCTCAAGGGAAATGACTAATCATGCCGCCACACACCGTTACAGCATGAGGCGTCACCCATGTCCCAGACTCTCACCACCCTGGCCATCCTGGTTGCAAAACCTGACCGGCGCCCTGCGCTTGAACAGCTGCTCCGAGCGCTGCAGGTGCCATCCCGTGCCGAACCCGGTTGCCATCAATACGATCTGCACGACGATCTGGAGCAGGCCGACACCCTCTACATGCTGGAGCAGTGGACCGATGAAGCCGCGCTGGCGAGCCATTTCGCGGCGGCCCACTTCCAGCAGTTCCGCCAACAGTCAGAAGGGCTGATCGAGCAGTTCGAACTCAAACGCCTGCGGTTTCTCTCCTGACAACCCCTTTGTTTACCAATCTCCCTGGAGTCTTCCCCATGAAAGCCATTGCCTTCTACTCATCCTTGCCCAGCAGCGATCCACTGTCGCTGCAAGATATCGAACTGCCCGTGCCGGTCGCCGGTCCCCGCGATCTGCTGGTCGAGGTCAAGGCCATCTCGGTCAACCCGGTGGACACCAAGGTCCGTCAATACATGCCGCCGGAAAACGGCGAGGCCAAGGTCCTCGGCTGGGACGTGGCCGGCGTGGTCAAGGCGGTCGGTAGCGACACCAGCCTGTTCAAGATCGGCGACAAGGTGTTCTACGCCGGCTCCCTGGTCCGCCCCGGCGCCAACAGTGAACTGCACGTGGTGGACGAGCGCATCGTCGGTCATATGCCTCAAAGCCTGGGTTTCGCCGAAGCAGCCGCCTTGCCGCTGACCGCGATCACCGCCTGGGAATTGTTGTTCGAGCGCCTGCAAGTGCGCGAAGACAAGGCTGATCAGGACCAGAGCCTGCTGATCGTCGGCGCGGCCGGTGGCGTGGGTTCGATCCTGACGCAACTGGCCAGCCAACTGACCGGACTGAAAGTCATCGGCACCGCCTCGCGCCCTGAAACCCGGGACTGGGTGCAGGCCCTGGGCGCCGACCTGGTCATCGACCACAGCAAGCCGCTCAGCGACGAACTCAAGGCCCAGGGCCAGCCACACGTGACCCACGTCGCCAGCCTGACCCAGACCGACACGCACCTGGATCAACTGGTCGAGGCCCTCAAGCCGCAAGGCAAGCTGGGTTTGATCGACGACCCGAAAGGCCTGGATATCAGCAAGCTCAAGCGCAAGAGCCTGTCGTTGCACTGGGAGTTCATGTACACCCGTTCGATGTTCGAGACCGAGGACATGATCGAGCAGCACAACCTGCTCAACCGGGTGGCTGAACTGATCGATGCCGGTGTACTGAAAACCACGGTCGGCGAGCACTTCGGCAAGATCAACGCCGCCAACCTGCGCCGCGCCCATGCCCTGCTGGAAAGCGGCAAGGCCAAGGGCAAGATCGTGCTGGAAGGGTTCTGAATTGTAGGAGCGGAGCTTGCCCGCGAAGAGGCCCTCAAGGCCACCAAAAGCTTCGGGGGCAAGCCCCCTCCCACAGAGGCCTCAGGCGCCCGCAATATCCAGGACAACCCGAACAGTGTAGGAGCGGGCTTGAACTGGCCTAATGA
>NZ_JACAPR010000047.1 GCF_013385635.1 Pseudomonas gingeri | reverse complement strand
GAGTCCATCCAATTACAAGGTCGGTGTTTGATTCAGGTCTTCTGGTAACCCATCCGCCAACTGACGGCTTCGCTCGCCGCCAGCAGGCGCCTGGCCGCCGGGCCATCCTCATCGGCATGGAACAGGGATGTCGGGCCGACCACGGTCAGTACCGCCGCCACCTTGCCCACGGCATTGAATACCGGCGCCGACAGCGCATCGACCCCCGGCATCAACAACCCGTGGACAAAATGCAGGCCGCGTCGGCGGATCTGTTCGCAGGTCATGGCGTAGGTCGCCGCATCGGCCAGCGGGTGAGGGTGGCCGGCCTTGAGCTCGGCCTCACGCAGGTCGACGGTCTCGCGATCCGGCAGAAAGGCGTTGAACACCAGCCCGGTGGACGAGCTGAGCAACGGCAGCACCGAACCCAACTGCGTCACCACCGTCACCGCGCGCACCGCCGGTTCGATATGTACCACGGTTGCGCCGTGATTGCCCCAGACCGCCAGAAAGCAGCTTTCATTGAGGTCGTCGCGCAGCTCCGCCAGGGGCAGCGCGGCCACTTGCAGTACATCCATGCCGTTCAGCGCCGCCAGGCCGACCCGCAGCGCCTCACGGCCGAGACCGTAGTGGTTGGTCGCCACGTTCTGCTCGGCGAAGCCGCTGGCGATCAGCGCCTGCAGGTAACGGTGGACCTTGCTCGCCGGCATCTGCACGTGTTCGGCCAGGCGCGACAGCGAGGTGCTGGGCGACAGCTCGGCCAGGGCCTTGAGGATGTCGGTACCGACCTCGGCCGAGCGGACTTTCTGTTTACCGTTGCTGTCGCTGGTGCTGCGCGGCTTTTCCATGGAGGCGATGTGATCCCGGGACGAATGGGCGTCTTTATAGCTTGACGGGCACCGCCAATCAAATTACGTTTTGCATAATCGAATTACGCAATTCATAATTTCCAACCGATAAAAACAAACCGACCTGGCTGCACGTCGATAATCGAGGCAGGCAACGGTCCACTCCACCAGGAGGCTCCATGAACCTCGACTCCACGACGCTGGCCTATCAGTCCGGCTTCGGCAACGAATTCAGCAGCGAGGCGTTGCCCGGTGCCCTGCCGGTCGGCCAGAACTCGCCGCAGAAAGCCCCTTACGGGCTCTACACCGAACTGTTTTCCGGTACCGCCTTCACCATGGCCCGCAGCGAAGCCCGGCGGACCTGGATGTATCGCATCCAGCCGTCGGCCAATCACCCGGCGTTCGCCCGGCTCGACCGGCAACTGGCCGGCGGCCCGCTGGGCGCCGTGACCCCCAATCGCCTGCGCTGGAACCCGCTGGAGATCCCGGCCGAGCCCACCGACTTCATCGATGGCCTGGTGAGCATGGCGGCCAACTCGGGCGCGGACAAACCGGCGGGTATCAGCATCTACAGCTACCGCGCCAACCGCTCGATGGAGCGGGTGTTCTTCAATGCCGATGGCGAACTGCTGCTGGTACCTGAACTGGGCCGCCTGCGTCTCGCCACGGAACTCGGCGTGCTGGAGCTGGAACCGCTGGAAATCGCCGTGCTGCCCCGGGGGCTGAAATTCCGTGTCGAACTGCTCGACCCGCAGGCCCGCGGCTATATCGCCGAAAACCACGGCGCGCCGCTGCGCCTGCCGGACCTCGGGCCGATCGGCAGCAACGGCCTGGCCAACCCCCGTGACTTCCTCGCGCCGGTGGCCCGTTACGAAGACCTCAAGCAACCGACCACCCTGGTCCAGAAATTCCTTGGTGAACTGTGGGGTTGCCAGCTCGATCATTCGCCGCTGAACGTGGTCGCCTGGCACGGCAACAACGTGCCGTACAAATATGACCTGCGGCGCTTCAACACGATTGGCACGGTCAGCTTCGATCACCCGGATCCGTCGATCTTCACCGTCCTGACCTCGCCGACCAGCGTCCACGGCCTGGCCAACCTCGACTTCGTGATTTTCCCGCCACGCTGGATGGTGGCCGAGAACACCTTCCGGCCGCCGTGGTTCCACCGCAACCTGATGAACGAGTTCATGGGCCTGATCCAGGGCGCCTACGACGCCAAGGCCGAAGGCTTCCTGCCGGGCGGGGCTTCCCTGCACAGTTGCATGAGTGCCCACGGTCCGGACGGCGAAACCTGCAGCAAGGCGATTGCCGCCGACCTGGCGCCGAGCAAGATCGATAACACCATGGCCTTCATGTTCGAGACCAGCCAGGTGTTGCGCCCGAGCCGCTTCGCCCTCGACTGCCCGCAGTTGCAGAACAATTACGACGCTTGCTGGGCGACCTTGCCCGCCACCTTCAACCCGGATCGGAGATAACCCATGACTCAACCAACCCTCACGCGCAGCTGGGTTGCGTCCGCCAACGGCCACGCCGACTTCCCGTTGCAGAACCTGCCGTTGGGCGTGTTCAGCCGCCAGGGTTCGGCACCGCGCAGCGGCGTGGCGATCGGCGAGCATATCTTCGACCTGCAGGCGGCCCTGGACGCAGGGCTGTTCGACGGAGCCGCCAAGGCCGCGGTCGAGGCCACCCTTGGCGGCCGGTTGAACGCTTTCTTTGCCCTCGGTCGTGCTGCCCGTGTCGCCCTGCGTGAGCGCCTGCTGGAGTTGCTGGGCGAGGGCAGCAGCCTGCGCGACCGGATCGAGGCCCTGGGGGGGGGCGTACTGCCGCTGGCGGCGGACTGCGTGATGCACCTGCCGGCGCAGATCAACGACTACACCGACTTCTACGTCGGCATCGAGCACGCGCAGAACGTCGGCAAGCTGTTCCGTCCCGACAACCCGCTGCTGCCCAACTACAAGTACGTGCCCATCGGTTACCACGGCCGCGCCTCGACCATTCGCCCATCCGGCACCGATGTCCGCCGGCCCAAGGGCCAGACCCTGCCGGCCGGGCAGAGCGAGCCGGTATTCGGGCCTTGCGCGCGGTTGGACTATGAGCTGGAACTGGGTATCTGGATCGGCCAGGGCAATGCCATGGGCGACTCGATTGCCATTGCCGATGCGGCGGAGCATATCGCCGGTTTCTGCCTGCTCAACGACTGGTCGGCGCGTGACGTGCAGGCCTGGGAATACCAGCCGCTGGGACCGTTCCTGTCGAAGAGCTTCATCACCAGCATCTCGCCCTGGGTGGTCACCGCCGAGGCCCTGGCGCCGTTCCGCAAAGCCCAGCCGCCGCGTCCGGCGGGCGACCCGCGGCCGCTGCCGTACCTGTTCGATCAACGCGACCAGGAAAACGGTGCCTTCGATATCGAACTGGAAGTGCTGCTGTTGACCGAATCGATGCGCGAACAGCAATTGCCACCTGAGCGACTGACCCTGAGCAACACCCGCCACATGTACTGGACCGTGGCGCAGATGGTCGCGCACCACAGCGTCAACGGCTGCCAGTTACAGGCCGGCGACCTGTTCGGTTCGGGCACCTTGTCGGGTCCCGAGGCCGGGCAGTTCGGCAGCCTGCTGGAGATCACCGAAGGCGGCAAGAAACCGGTGGAACTGGCGTCGGGCGAAGTACGCAAGTTCCTTGAGGACGGCGACGAAATCATCCTGCGCGCCCGTTGCAGCCGTGAAGGTTTCGCCTCCATCGGCTTCGGCGAATGTCGCGGCAAGATTCTGCCGGCGCGTTGAGAGGAGCGGGTCATGGAGCTTTACACCTACTACCGTTCGACCTCGTCCTATCGCGTGCGCATCGCCCTGGCCCTCAAGGGCCTGGATTACCAGGCGCTGCCGGTCAACCTGATTGCCGCTGGCGGCGGCGAGCACCGGCAGGCGGCGTACCTGGCGATCAACCCGCAAGGGCGGGTGCCGGCGCTGCGCACCGATGCCGGTCATGTGATGACCCAGTCGCCGGCGATCATCGAGTTCCTGGAAGAGCGTTATCCCCAGGTGCCGCTGCTGTCCCGCGACCTGTCGACCCGCGCCCGGGAGCGGGCGGTGGCGGCCTTGATCGGCTGCGATATCCATCCGCTGCACAATGTCAGCGTGCTCAATCTGCTGCGTCAGTGGGGGCATGATGAGGTACAGGTGCAGGAGTGGATCGGGCACTGGATCAGCCAGGGGTTGGCGGCTGTGGAGCAACTGATCGGCGATATCGGCTACTGCTTTGGCAATGAGCCGGGGCTGGCCGATGTCTACCTGGTGCCCCAGCTGTATGCGGCCGAGCGCTTCAAGATTTCCCTGGAGGCGTATCCGCGCATTCGCCGGGTGGCCGCGTTGGCGCAGCAGCATCCGGCGTTTATCCAGGCCCACCCGGCGAACCAGCCCGATACCCCGGCCTGATAACCGTACCCGATCGTTCCCACGCTCCAGCGTGGGAATGCCGCCCTGGGCGCTCCGCGTCCGCTCCACCGAAGGACGCCTTCGATACTCGCGTAGGTCCGTATGCCGTGAAGTCATTCAAGGAGACCGACAGGCAGGCGGCTGCCCATGAGTTGGCCCTGTGCAATCGGTACCTGGACTCACAGGCAAGCGCTTCACCCAGGGCGTTCATGATCGAGCGGAAGTTGATCATGCCTTTTATCCAGGGCGAAATACCGACGAATATCGAAGTGGAAAAGGCGGTCAAGGAGCTTTATGGGCACGGGTTCATGATGGGCGATCCTGCTCCCCGCAATTTTATAAAGAACGGTGCCGGTAGTGTTGTTCCGGTCGATTTCGGATTGGTCTTTGGAACCAACGAATATCTGGGTTTGCCCGCGCAAATAAAGACCGAAATAGTCCATGACTATGTCAAGGGAGGACATCATTGCGTCAAGGGGGGCGTCAGGGATCACTACACCCAGGTCATGCGGGAAATGGATGAGTCATTGGGCGACAAGAGTCCGACGAGAAGAATAAACGTCAAGGTGCTACTCAAATCGGGACTGTTTTGATCCGAAGGTTCTGGCTTGACGCTCCCTTCGGACTAATGCACCACCGTATTGGGCGGCAACTGCCCCAGTCGTTCCGTCAGGCGCAGGCGCTGGATCGGGTCTTCGCTGAGCAGCAGGGCCCGTTCCAGGTCGTAGCGCTCGGCCCGTGGGCACTCCAGTTTCTGGTACAGGCTGGCGCGGGCCAGGTAGTCGCTGGCATTGCCCTGGCCCAGTTCCAGGACCCGCTCGGCATCCCTTAGCCCGGCCAGGAAGTCATCGTTGGCCAGGTGCAGTTGCCGTAGGTTGCGTGACAGGCGCTGGAGCATCTGGGTCGGCGTGGCGGTCTGCATATGTTCGGCACGCAGGAGCATGCCGGGGCCGTATTGGCGGCTCAGCAGTTCGCGGCAATCGTTGGGGTATAAACGGCGTCCGCCGCAAGGATCGAGCAGATGGTCGGCGCCCGGCACCCGCAGCAGGAAATGTCCGGGGAAATTCACGCCCACCAGCGGGATCTCCAGGCGTCGGGCCAGTTCCAGGGCGATCAGCGCCAGCACCAGCGGCTGCCCGCGCTTGCGTTGCAGGACCTTGTCGAGCAGCGCCGCATGGGGACGCAGCGGCGTGAATTCATCCTGCTGGAAACCCAGGTCGTTCAAGCGGCGCAAAAGCGGTTGTGCCAGTTCGCTGACCGGCAGCATCGGCAACCCAGCGCTGACCCGTTGCTGCAGGTCCTTGAAATCCTGCAACAGGCTGTCGGGCTGCACCTTCGGGTCATGCTCGGCGGCCAGCCACAGCGCGGCCTCGAACACCGCAGGCGGTGTGCGCTCCAGGCAGGCAAAAAAGGCTTGGCGGGGGTTCATCGAAATCTCCGGCAGATGCTCCGTTTTAGCCCTGCGGCGGGGTTTCGTCCAGTGCCTTCGCAGCCCGGATGAGTTATGTCATAAAGCCTGCAACGAGCATCGGCTTATTCCCCGGTACTTCGGCATTCTTTGCGGCGAAGCCTATACTCGCTGTACAAGAAGTGATCAGGGGGCTATTCGATGTTTGCTCTCATGCAAAGCACTCGCCTTGAATCGCTGCACCTCAGCGTCGACCCGGTGACCGGGTTGAAGGCGGTGATTGCCATCCATAACCGTCGCCTGGGACCGGCCCTGGGCGGCTGTCGTTACCTTGCCTATCCCGATGATGAAACGGCCATGATCGATGCCATTCGCCTGGCCCAGGGCATGAGCTACAAGGCCGCCCTCGCCGGGTTGCCGGTGGGCGGTGGCAAGGCGGTGATCATCCGCCCGGCCCATGTCGAAAGCCGCGCCGCGCTGTTCGAAGCGTTCGGTCGCTGTATCGAACAGCTCGACGGCCGCTATATCACCGCGATCGACAGCGGTACCTCGACCGCGGACATGGATTGCATCGCCCAGTACACCCAGCACGTCACCAGCACCACCAGCGCCGGCGATCCGTCACCCCATGCGGCCATGGGCGTGTTCGCCGGCATCCGCACCACCGCCATGGCGCGCCTGGGCAGCGACAATCTCGAAGGCCTGCGGGTGGCGGTGCAGGGCCTGGGCAATGTCGGTTATGCCCTGGCCGAGCAGTTGCATGCGGCGGGGGCGGAACTGCTGGTGAGTGACAATGACCAGGGTAAGGTACAACTGGCGATGGCGCAGTTCGGCGCGCATCCGGTAGCCACCGAGGCGTTGATCAGTACGCCCTGCGATATCTTTGCCCCCTGCGGCCTGGGCAATGTCCTCACTAGCCAGAGCGTGATGCAACTGCGTTGCGCGGCGGTCGCCGGTTCCGCCAATACTCAGCTGACCAACCTGAGCGTCGCGGACCAGTTGGAAAAGCGCGGGATCCTCTACGCGCCGGACTACGTGATCAATTCCGGTGGCCTGATCTATGTGGCGCTCAAGCACCGGGGCGAGGAACTGCCGAACATCACCGCGCACCTGTCGCGGATCGGTACGCGCCTGACCGAAGTCTTTGCCCATGCCCAGGCGGAAAAACGCTCGCCGGCACGGGTCGCGGACGAGCTCGCGGAGCGACTGCTGTACCGCTGAGGGGGCAGGTGTGCAGTTTCCTTTGTAGGAGCCGGCTTGGACCTTGTAGGAGCGGAGCTTGCCCGCGAAGCTTTTAGCGTTCTCGCCGGCCTCTTCGCGGGCAAGCCCGCTCCCACATAAACACAGTTCCCACAAACTGATATCTACAGGTGGCGGTGTCTTATTCGGCAGGTGCCGAAAGCAGCTCGGCCAGGGCATCCGGCTGGCTCTTGAAGGCCTTGGCAAACACATCGCGGTTTTTCGCCATGTAGATACCGGCTTCTTCCACCTGTTGCTCGCTCAGCGAGGGCACGGCTTTTTGCAGGACTTCAGCCAGCAACTCGGCCAGTTCGAGCATCTTGTCATGACGGTCAGCTTCGGCTTTATCCATGAACAAACGCTCCAGGTCCCGGCTGCTGCGGTATACCACTTCGACGGCCATTTACCACCTCATATGCCTTCACGATAAATTGTCTTTTGCGATTACTGTATTTATATACAGCATAAAGGATAAGCCAATCCCCAGGGTTTGGGTAGTGGCTTTTTAATGTAGCCGGGTTTCAGGGTTTGTCAGGGAACCACGACGGCTGCTTCGCGGGCAAGCCGGCTCCCTCGGCCTCCATTTCTTGCCAGGATCTTGTACTCGACGCAAATCCTGCGGGAGCTGGTTTGCCCGCGAAAGGGCCGGCACAGGCAAGACCGAACGTGCCTTGAAACACATGCCCACCATCTCACTCAGGCTTCTGGCCTTTTTTCTGCATGCAGTTGAATGCAGTGAAACAGTCACCTTCAACCCGCATCATCCGATCGAACCGATCTAAGGACGTGCACCGTGAAAATCAATTGGGCCGAGAATCTGCGGCAAAACGTGCACCAGGTAGCCGAATCCCTGGGCAACCTGTTCGTCGAGTCCTTCCATTACCTGGCACTGTTCGCCATCGGCGGGGTCACGGCCTGGGCGGCGGTGATGGAGTTCCTGGTGATGATCGAAGAAGGTCACATCAAGATCGACGACATCCTGCTGCTGTTCATCTACCTCGAACTGGGGGCGATGGTCGGGATCTATTTCAAGACCAACCACATGCCGGTGCGCTTCTTGATCTATGTGGCGATCACCGCGCTGACCCGGCTGCTGATCTCCAATGTGTCGCACCACAATCCACCGGACATGGGCGTGGTGTACCTGTCCGGGGCGATCCTGCTGCTGGCGTTCGCGATCCTGGTGGTGCGTTATGCCTCGTCGCAGTTCCCGTCGGTGAAGATCGAGCATCCGCAGCGCAAGACCGGAGAGGGCTCCAGCGAGCACCCGGAAGTGGAGAAGGGCGAAACCTGAGCATCGCCGATCATTCCCACGCAGAGCGTGGGCATGCAGCCGCGAGGCTCCGCGTCACAAGAGCGGACGCGGAGCGTCCAGTGAGGCATTCCCACGCAGAGCGTGGGAACGATCGGCACGCGGTGTGGGCACGATCAAACAACGGGTCAGTTGACCCACACCCCGGCCCGCAGGTGCCAGCCGTCACCCAGCCGTTCCCAGTGCGGGTGCACATAGCGGTAGCCCGGGCGCACGGGTTCCCAATGGCCGTGCATCGCCACATACCGGCGGCCGTCCCAGTGCCAGTAGCCACGGGCCCAGACAAAGCCCGGACGGTAGGCCGGTTCCACTTCGATGACTTCCTGTGGCGGCGGTTGCGGTGCCACCACCTCGACGTAACGCGGCCCCGGACGCTCGACGATCACCGGGCGCTCGTGCACCACCCGCTCCTGCACACAGCCCGATGCGGCGACGACAACCGCCGCCAATGCGGCATAACGAAAAAACATCAGACCTCCTCGGATTGTCCCGGACATGACGTGTTTCTGGTTGAACAACAGGGCCGTCACAAGCGACCGGCTATGCTTTGTTGTAACAGCCTGTATCTGTCCGTTGCCTGAAGCCGGAGGCTTTTTCCGTTCGATATGAAACCGTCTGTCGGCGCGCGTGGATCCCGCCGAGGAGTGCTTGTCTGTCAGCATCCGGACAGGCAATCGGGTAGACACTGGCGCTGTGGTGGACGATGTTTTTCCCTTAGCCAGGAAGCCTTTTGCATGCCGCTTGTTCGTGCTGTCTTGCGCTCGTTGTATGTGTCGATTTTCATGGGGTTGCTGCTGCCCGTACCGGCCATGGCGGAGCCCTTGAGTCCCGCCGATTCGGCGTGGCTGCGGCGTGACGGTTTTGACCTGGACGCGGCGAATGTCGCGCGCTTTCGGGCCATGGGCCGTGCCGGCCTGTTGCAGGCGCAACTGGGCGATCGCATCCGCGATCCGTTGCCGGCGTCCATCGAGGCCCAGTTGCGCAGCTATCCGATCCTGGCGACCCCCTTGCAGGCGACCTTGCTGGCATTCAAGCAGGCCCAGGAGCAGTTCAAGTCGATGCCCGAGGGCGACGCCCAGGTCGCGGTGAAAAAGGCCGTGCAACAACAGGCCAATGACGCCGCCGACCAGGCCCGGCAGATCGTCCTGTTGCGGGCGGTGTATGGCGGCAACCAGCTCAAGGAACAGCTGGTGTGGTTCTGGTTCAACCATTTCAGCCTCTTTTCCGGCAAGGGCGCGGTGCGGCTGATGGCGGCGGACTACGAGGAGCGGGTGATCCGCCCGCATGCCCTGGGCAAGTTCAAGGACTTGGTGCTGGCCACGCTGAAAAGCCCGGCGATGCTGGAGTACCTCGACAATGCGCAAAACGCCAAGGGCAAGGTCAATGAAAACTATGCCCGTGAATTGATGGAACTGCACACCCTGGGCGTGGGCGCCGGCTATACCCAGCAGGATGTCCAGCAACTGGCGTTGATCCTGACCGGTGCGGGCGTGCTGCCGATGGATGGCCGCCAGCAGAAATTCGGGCCACGGGTGGCTGCCCAGGTGGTGCGCGACGGCATGTTCGAGTTCAATCCCAAACGTCACGACTTCAGCGACAAGGTGCTGTTGGGGCAGTCGATTCCGGGCAGTGGTTTTGACGAGATCACCCGTGCCGTCGAGTTGATCACCCGCCAGCCAGCCTGCGCCCGGTTCATTTCCCGCAAGTTGGCCGAGTACTTTGTTGCCGATCAGCCGCCCCAGGCGCTGGTGGATCGCATGGCGCTGACCTTCCAGCGCACCGACGGCGATATCGCCCAGGTCATGCGCACGTTGTTCGAGTCTCCCGAACTGCTGCAAAGCGCCGGCAGGAAGTTCAAGGACCCGATGCAGTTCGTGGTTTCGGCCGTGCGCCTGGCCTATGACGGCAAGCCGATCGCCAACCCGCGTCCGCTGCTCAATTGGCTGAACCAACTGGGCGAGCCGCTGTTCGGCCGCCAGACGCCCGATGGCTGGCCGCTGGATGCCGCCGGCTGGGCCAGTTCCGGGCAGATGTCCAAGCGCTTCGAAATCGCCCGGGCCATCGGCGCGGGCAATAACCGCTTGTTCACCCCCGAAGGCAGCCAGCAGCCAGGCGGTGGTTTTCCGCTGATCACCACGCCGCTGTACTACGACGCCATCGGCCCCCATCTGTCGACGGCCACCACGGCGGCGCTGAACCAGGCCCGGTCGCCCCAGGAGTGGAATACCTTTCTGTTGTCCTCGCCGGACTTCAACAACCGTTGACCCTGCCCATTCTTTACCACCACAGGCTTTACCCAAGAAAAGGTGCCGTGATGAATCGTCGAGACTTTCTGCAGGCTTGCGCGGTGACTGCAACGCTGCCGACCTTGTCGTTTTCCGCGAAGCTGTTCGCCGCGCCCGCATCGGCCCCGCGTTTCCTGATGGTGTTCCTGCGCGGTGGCTACGATTGCAACAACCTGCTGGTGCCGTATGCCAGCGACTTCTATTACGAGTCGCGCCCGACCCTGGCGATTGCCCGGCCCGATCCACACAACGCCGACAGCGCCATCGCCCTTGACGCTCACTGGGGCTTGAATCCGGTCCTGCGCGATTCGCTCTATCCGTTGTGGCAGCGCAAGCAGATTGCATTTATCCCCTTTGCCGGGACCGATGACCTGTCCCGCAGCCATTTCGAGACCCAGGACAATATCGAAGCCGGCCTGCCCGGCGGCCAGCACGGTCACTACGGCTCGGGGTTTCTGGCGCGCCTGGCGGGTGCGGCCCCGGGCAGTGCGCCGATTGCCTTTACCGATGCGTTGCCCTTGAGTTTCCAGGGCGGCAAGGACATTCCCAACCTGTCGCTGCGCGGTGTTTCCAAGCCGGTATTCGACGATCGCCAGTCGGCGATCCTTGCCTCGATGTACCAGGGCACGCCGCAGGCCGCTTCGGTGTCCGATGGACTGGAATTGCGCCAGCAGGTGTCCAGGGACTTGCAGGACGAGATGATGAAAGCCGGGCGTGGCGCGCCGACGGCGAAGAACTTCGCGGTGCAGACCCGGCGGATCGCTACCTTGATGCGCGAACAGTATCGCCTGGGTTTCGTCGATGTCGGCGGGTGGGATACCCACGTCAACCAGGGCGCCGCGCGCGGGCAGTTGTCGAACAACCTTGCCAACCTCGGCCAGGGCCTGGCGGCTTTCGCCGAGGCCATGGGCGAGCAATGGAAAGACACCACGGTGGTGGTGGTTTCCGAGTTCGGCCGGACCTTTCGCGAGAACGGCAATCGCGGCACCGACCATGGACATGGCACGGTGTATTGGGTGCTGGGCGGCAGCGTGCGAGGTGGACGGATCGCCGGCGAGCAGGTCGCGGTCAATGCCGTCGGCCTGCTGCAGAACCGCGATTATCCGGTGCTCAACAATTATCGCGATGTGCTGGGTGGCCTGCTGGGGCGCACCTGGGGCTTGTCCGGTGCGCAACTTCAGACCGTTTTCCCCGGCGCGCGCCCCAATGGGTTGCAGTTGCTCTAAAGGCCATTGGCCAGGTAACCACGGCCGTGTCCGCCGACCTTGGGTGGTCGGGCCAGCAACTTGAGGCTGTCGCTGTCGGTCATCGCGGTGAGGATATCCAGGGCACTGTGGCCCTGCTCGATGGCGATGCCGAACTGTACGCTCTGGATCAAGCGCTTCAAACGTTGCGGGTCATTGCGTTGCTCGGCGCTGATCATCCGCTTGGCGACGACCCCGCCGGCATTGGACAAGGTGAGCATGATGCTGCCATCCAGGCGTTGCAGACTCAGGTTGACGCGGTACTCGGGCTGGAAGGCGTCGTTGATCAACTGAAAGGGATTATCCATGGTCTTCACCGCTCTAATCGAAACATGCAGTCATTGACTGGTCGGTATCCGGATTGGTTCGTTATTCCGGACCACTGGCAGGTCGACTGCCCTGGCCTCATGCCGGGGCAGGACCTCGGCAATGACTTAGCAAGCCCTGTGCCGATTGGACGACCGTTCAGTAGTAACGACGTGGATTGGAGTCGATCAGGCTGGCCAGCCTGGTCAGGGCGAAGCGCAGTTCTTCGCGGCTGGTGGGTGACATCAGCACGATCCGCACGCTGCGGGTCGGGCTGCTGCGTTCGGCCTGGAACTGGGTGCCGCTGAGTACCAGCACGCCATTGGCCCGCGCCAGCAGGGTGAACTCGTCGCCGCTCCAGGGCTCCGGCAGGGTCAGCCAGAGATGGTAGCTGTGGGGCTGGGCGCTGATCTGGAAACCGTGGAAGACCTCGGCGGCGATGGCCTGGCGGGCCGCCGCTTCCTGGCGCTGGACCTGTACCAGTTGAGTATCCAGCCCTTCGGCAAGCACCGTGCTGGCCAGTTGTGCGGTGAGCGGCGAGGGCATCCAGACGCTGCTGCGCACCATGGACGTGAGGCGCGACAGCAGTTTCGGCGGGCTGTACAGGTAGCCGATGCGCAGCGCCGGCATCACCGCCTTCGACAGGCTGGTCAGGTACACCGACCGTTCCGGGGCGTAGCTGGAAAGTGCCGGGATGCTCGGGTCGGTGGCGAGGAAACCGTAGATATCGTCATCGATGATGATGAAGTCGAACTCTTCGGCAATCGCGGCAATCTGCGCCCGACGCCTGGCCGACATGATCGCCGTGGTCGGATTCTGGCAGGTGGCGACGCAGATCAGCAGCGCCGGTTTTTCCTGGCGACAGCGTTCACGCAGGGCTTCGGGAATGATCCCTTCCTCATCCATCTCGATGCCGCCCAGGCGCCGTTCCAGGCCGTGGGCCAGGGAGATGATGCCGGGGTAGCAGAGCGACTCGCAGAGCACCAGGTCGCCACTGTTGCTCAAGGCGCTGATCGCCACCATCAGGCCATGTTGCGCGCCGGCGGTGATCACCACTTGCTGCCACTGCGCCTCGGGCAGCGCATGGCGCAGCCACTGGGCACCGGCTTCGCGATGGGCCGGATGGCCGCCATCGGGGGCGTAGTCCAGGGCGCGGGTGAAATCCGGGTCGTTGGCCAGGGTCACCAGGGCGTCGCGCAGGCCGTGTTCGAGGGTATCGCCGTGGGGCTTGATGATCGATAGATCGAGCAGGTCGCCCGGCCCGCTGCCCAGCTGGGCGGCGGTCGGTTGGCGCGAGGGCGTCGACGGGTTCTGTTCGAGCACGTAGGTGCCGCGACCGACCGCGCCCTGCACCAGCTTGCGTCGCTGGGCTTCGCTGTAGGCCCGGCTGATGGTGCCGGGGGTGACATCCAGGGCCTGGGCCAACTCGCGCAGGGTCGGCAGGCGGTCGCCGGCGCGCAGTTTGCCACTGGTGATATCCCGCGCGAGGGCATCGGCGATGGACAGGTACACCGGTTGATTGAAGTCGCCGAGTTGAGGAACCCACATGTGTATTGGCTGCCGATCATGGAAACAGGAATGTGCAGCAGCTTATCACAGGGGCGAAGCAATAAAACGGATTGAGTCTATTGAATCGAATCAATTGTTCGGAATAGACTGAATGCTCTTCGATTCAATCGAATCAATGCTTCTCCCCCGTTCCTCTTCCCGACAGGCACCGACGCAATGAGCAGCCTCAGCAAGGATTTTTCGTTATCGGCGGTCATCGCCGGCTTTATCGCAGTGATCATCTCCTATGCCGGGCCGCTGATCATCGTGTTCCAGGCGGCGTCCCAGGCGCACCTGTCGAGCGACCAGGTGTCGTCGTGGATCTGGGCGATTTCCATTGGCAGCGGCGTTACCGGCCTGCTGCTGAGCTGGCGCCTGCGGATCCCGGTGATCACCGCCTGGTCGACGCCAGGGGCGGCGCTGCTGGTGTCGATGTTGCCGACGGTGTCCTTCGCCGAAGCCATCGGTGCCTATCTGGTGGCCTCGTTGATCATCGTCGTGGTGGGGTTGTCCGGGGCGTTCGACAAGCTGATGAACCGTCTGCCCAAGGCGATTGCGGCGGCGATGCTGGCGGGAATCCTGTTTCGTTTCGGCGCCGAACTCTTCACCTCGATCCGTGTGCAGCCGGCGCTGGTGCTGTCGATGATCGCCGCCTACCTGGTCTTCAAGCGTTTCTCGCCACGCTATGCGATTCTCGCGGTGCTCCTGGTCGGCTGCGGCTTTGCGGCATTCATGGGCGAACTCAACCTCTCGGCTGTCACCGTGGCGGTGGCACAACCGATCTTCACCGCGCCGCAGTGGAGCTGGCATGCGATCATCAATATCGGTCTGCCCCTGGCCCTGGTCACCCTGACCGGCCAGTACGTGCCGGGCATGGCGGTATTGCGCACGGCGGGCTACCTGAATCCGGCGCGGCCGATCATTTCCCTGACGGCCATCGGCTCGCTGCTGCTGGCGCCCTTCGGCGCCCACGGCCTGAACCTGGCGGCGATCACGGCGGCGATCTGCACCGGCCGTGAGGCCCACGAGAACCGCGACAAGCGTTATATCGCCGGGATCGCCTGCGGGCTGTTCTACATCCTCATGGGGACCTTTGGCGCCACCCTGGCCTCGGTGTTCAGCGCCTTGCCCAAGGAGCTGATCGCCTCACTCGCCGGGCTGGCCCTGTTCGGCGCGATCAGTGCCGGCTTGAGCGGAGCGATGGCTGACGAGAAACAGCGTGAAGCGGCGCTGATCACCTTTCTGGTGACGGCGTCGGGCATGAGTTACCTGGGCCTGGCGGCGGCGTTCTGGGGGCTGATCTTCGGCCTGGTGGCGCATTTTGTCCTGAGCTACACACGCGAACGCAAGGTGCTGGCGGGGCAGGGCAACAACTGATCGGGATGGGGAGGAGCGCAGGGTGCGAAAAGCGCTGGCGGCTGGCCTTTTCTGCCGGGGTTGTATCAGAAAATGACAGTAAAGCACTTCGACCCAACTCCCGACCTTACCAGTGCTTTTGCGGCTTGTCCGGCTTTTTTCGTCGGAAAAAATTATCTTTCAAAAAGGCTTGAATTGTTTTTTCAGCTGCCCAATTGTGTAGACAAGAGGTTGCGTTTTGCACCGCCTCCCAGCGGTGTGGCGAACCTCTTGCGAGCTAGCTGAAATAAGGGAAGAACTATGCAAATCCAAGTCAATAGTGATAACCATATTCAAAGCAGCATTCGACTGGAGGAGTGGGTCCGCACAACTGTTGAGAGCGCGCTCGAACGTTATGAAGAAGACCTGACACGGGTCGAAATTCACCTGAAGGACGAGAACGGCGACAAGCCGGGTCCGCACGATATGCGCTGCCAGATGGAGGCGCGGCCAAAAAACCATCAACCGATTTCGGTCACCCATAAAGCCGATACGCTGGAACAGGCGATCGATGGGGCGGCCAACAAGCTGGAGCATGCGCTGGAACATCTGTTTGGCAAGCTGCAGGCCAAACGCGCGGTGATCGTCAAAGGCGAACGCCGCGACCTGGAGACCGCCCTGCTGGAAGAAGAGTTTGAAGAAAAAGAGCGCGTACGCCTGGCCGCCAATGGCTGATCGTCAGCGTTGAAAGAACCACGGGCCTGCGTTGCTTGCAGGCTCACCACGCCAAGGGCGCCCTGATCAGGCGCCCTTTGTTTTGCCCAGGCGTTTTACCCGGGGCTCGACAAGCGGCACCGAGTCGGCACGATGGAGGGATTTCGTCGGCGCCTTTTGCATATGAGAATATTTATCATTAATATTGCGCGATTATTCGTACCGGGGTGGTGCCGTTTTGAACCTGATGCTGACACCGCCGGAATCACCGGAGGCGAACGAGCTGGATAGCAGCATCGGCCGCGCGCATTTTCTCCAGGTATTTCTATCCCAGCGCTCGCAGATGGAAGCGCTGGTCAGCCGGCGCGTCGGTTGCCGGGCGACGGCGGCCGATCTGGTGCAGGACCTGTTCCTGCGTTTCTGGCGGCGACCGCTGGTGCAGGTGGAGGAGCTCAGCACCTACCTGCTGCGCTGTGCCGGCAACATTGCCATCGACCATTTGCGCAGCGAGGGCGCCCGCGTGCGAGTCAATGAAGGCTGGCTGCCCGAGCAGCACAACGAGAGTGTCGAGCCCCAGGCCGCGCTGGAGGCGGGCAACGACCTGCGCCATGTCGAGGCGGCCTTGCGTGCGCTGCCTGAACGTACCCGGCAGATTTTCCTGCTGAACCGGATCCATGGGCGCAAGTACGCGCAAATCGCCAAGGCCATGGGCCTTTCGCAAAGTGCCGTGGAAAAACATATGATGCGCGCGCTCGAAGCCTGCAAGGCCAGTCTTCGAGATCCCCAGATATCGCGTACGCCAGGGAATGCACCGCAATGAACAGCACCAGCGTCCAGGTGACGCCCGATCAGGAACAGGCTGCGCTGGCCTGGCTGAGCCTGTTGCACGACCAGCCGAGCAGTGGCGACCAGGCGACGTTCAGTCGCTGGCTGCAGGCCGATCCGGCCCATGCCGAAGCCTATGCCCAGGCGCAGGTGCTCTGGGAGTTGAGCGAGGTGCCGGCGAGCAAGCTGGCGCAGGAAGAGGCCTTTGCCCTGCAGGGGTTTCTCAGGGCCATGGAGCGCCCGCGACGCAGCGGGCCATGGCGCTGGTCCGCGCCGCTGGCGATGGCCGCCTGCCTGCTGTTGATGATTTCCCTCGGTGCCGGTTGGCAGCCGCAGCGCTGGCTCGACGACCTGGGTGCCGATTATGTCTCCGCGCCGGGGCAGGTACGCACGGTGGTGCTGGCCGACAAGTCGGAAGTGACCCTGGATACCGACAGCGCTATCGCCGTGGATTTCAGCGGTGGTGAACGACATGTGCGGCTGCGTCGTGGCTCGGCGTTTTTCAGCGTCAGCCATACCGGCGAACCCTTTGTGGTGGACGCCCTGGGCGGTGAGGCCCGGGTGCTCGGCACCCAGTTCGAAGTGCGCCTGCAAGCCGAGGGTGTCCGCGTTACCGTACTGTCGGGCCGGGTCGGCGTCACGCCACAGAAGGGGGCGCAGCAGCAGGTACTGACCGCCAACCAGCAACTGGCCTATGCCGACGGCACCGCGCAGCCGCTGCACAGCGTTGACAGCGATATGCAGTTGGCGTGGCGCCAGGGCTGGCTGAATTACTCGAAGGCCTCCCTGGCCGAAGTGGTCGACGACCTGCGGCGCTACTACCCGGGACGGATCCTGGTGTTCAACGACTCACTGGCGGCACGACGGGTCAGCGGCAGTTTCCCGAACAAGGACCCGCAGGCGGTGCTGGATTCGTTGCAGGGCGTGCTGGGATTCGAACAACACACGCTGCTGGGGCGGCTGATCGTCCTGCGCTGATGATCGTGATCGTTCCCACACTCCGCGTGGGCATGCAGTCCGTGACGCTCTGCGTCACATTAACGGCGGACGCAGAGCGTCCAGTGAGGCGTTCCCACGGGGACCGTAGGAACGATTCGCCTTGCCTGTGAAAATATTTTCAAAAAACAGGTGAGGTAAACCCGGGCGACGTTCGTGTAGTGAGTGAAAGTGCGATGCATTCGCATTAATGGCTTATCTACACACGGGTCTCCAGCATGAAGTCCAGGGCAAAATCGGTGGCAGGCAGTTCGGTCAAACAGTGGCTCGGCGCTTCGGCGCTGGCGGTTTCGGGGTTGGCCCTGTTGCCGCTGAGCGTGGCCCAGGCCGTCGAGTCGAGCACGCAACACAGTGCCGTCTTCAACTTTTCGATTGCCGCCAAGCCCTTGCCCCAGGCCCTGAATGACTTCAGCCGGGTGACCGGCCTGAGCGTGGTCTACACCGACGAAGCCCCCTACGGCCTGCAGGCGCCAGCGGTCAGCGGGCAGATGAGTGCCGAGCAGGCCATGCAACGCCTGCTGGGCAACTCCGGCTTCACCTTCCGCCGCACCGACGAACACACCCTGGCCCTGGAGCCGCTGCCGACCCAGGGTTCACTGAACCTCGGCGCCACCACCATCAGCGGCAGTCGCCCGGTGGACGGTGGCGGTAGCAGCTACCAGCCGCCGCAGGTCACTTCGATCGCCCGCTCCAGCGCCTCGCTGCAGGAAATCCCGCAGACCATCAACGTGGTCCCGGCCCAGGTCGTGCGTGACCAGACCCCGCGTAACCTGGATGACGCGCTGAAGAACATCAGCGGCATCACCCAGGCCAACACCCTCGGCAGCACCCAGGACGCGGTGATGATTCGCGGCTTCGGCGACAACCGCAACGGCTCGATCATGCAGGACAGCATGCCACTGGTGCAGGGCCGCGCGCTGAATGCCACCACCGAACGGGTCGAAGTGCTCAAGGGCCCGGCCTCGCTGCTCTACGGCATCCAGGACCCGGGCGGGGTGGTCAACCTGGTCAGCAAGAAACCCCAACTGGAACAATACAACGCCGTGACCATCCGTGGTTCAAGCTACGGCAACGGCAAGAACGGCAGCGGTGGCAGCCTCGACAGCACCGGCGCCATCGGCGACAGCAACCTGGCTTACCGGATGATCGTCGACCATGAGGACGAGGACTACTGGCGCGACTTCGGCACTCATCGCGAAACCCTGATCGCGCCGTCCCTGGCCTGGTTCGGTGAGAGCACCAAGCTGCTGTTCGCCTATGAACACCGTGAGTTCCTCACGCCGTTCGACCGTGGCACGGCCATCGACCCGAAGACCAACCACCCGCTGGATATTCCCGCCGGCCGCCGCCTGGACGAACCGTTCAACAATATGGAAGGCCGCTCCGACCTCTATCACTTCGAGGCCGATCACGACCTTAACGACAACTGGAAAGCCCACTTCGGCTACAGCTGGAACCGCGAGACCTATGATGCGAGCCAGGTCCGTACCGTTTCGGTCAACCCCAACGGCACCCTGACCCGCAGCATGGACGGCACCCAGGGCGCGCTGACCACCGACCGCTTCACTACCGCCAGCCTCGAAGGCAAGGTCCAGGTCGCCGGCATGCAGCATGACCTGGTGTTCGGCCTGGATGACGAGTACCGCAAGATCTACCGTGCCGACCTGATCCGCCAGAGCCAGCGCGGCCCTTTCAATTACCTGGACCCGGTGTACGGTCGGGAAGTCGAGGGGGCCACTGTCAGCCCCAAGGACAGCGACCAGACCGACCTGCTGCGTAGCGACGCGGCTTTCCTGCAGGACTCGATCCACCTCAACGACCAGTGGATCCTGGTCGCCGGCGGGCGCTTCGAGACATTCGACGAATATGCCGGCAAGGGTCGTCCGTTCCAGGTCAATACCGACACCAACGGCCAGAAATTCTCGCCGCGTTATGGCCTGGTATACCGTTACACCGATGAGCTGTCGTTCTATGGCAGCTACACCGAATCCTTCAAGCCGAACTCGACCATCGCCCCGCTGGTGACCACCGGCACCCAGCGGCTGGTCCTCGACGGCTCGATCGATCCGGAACAGTCCAAGTCCTGGGAACTGGGGGCCAAGCTCGATATCCCCGGTCGTGTGACCGCCACCGCGGCGCTCTTCGATATCCACAAGCGCAATGTGCTGGTGACCGTCGCCGAAGGCCTGACCAACCAGTACAGCGTCGCTGGCGAAGTGCGTTCCCGGGGTCTGGAAATGGACGTCAGTGGCCAACTGAGCGATCGCTGGAGCGTGATCGGCAGCTACGCCTACACCGATGCCGAGGTGACCAAGGACGCCAACTTCCAGGGCAATGACCTGCAGAACGTGGCGAAGAACAGTGGCTCGCTGTCGGCGGTCTATGACTTCGGCACTATCGTGGGCGGCGACCAACTGCGCGTGGGTGCCGGTGCCCGTTATGTCGGCGAACGTGCCGGCGATGCGGCCAACACCTTCGAACTGCCGGGCTACACCGTGGCGGACGCCTTCGCCACCTACGACACCAAGGTCGAAGGGCAGAAGGTCAAGTTCCAGCTCAACGTGAAGAATCTGTTCGACAAGACCTACTACACCTCGGCGGTCAGCCGGGTATTCGTCTCCATGGGCGATTCGCGGCAGGTGTCGCTGTCCAGCACCCTGGAGTTCTGATGATGTCCCCCAGGCTCGGGCATGGGCTCTGAAGACGTCATACCCCTTGTAGGAGCCGGCTTGCCGGCGATAGGGCCTCCGAGCCTTGCGGCACCTGTCCTGGCCTCATCGCCCACGCCGGCTCCTGCACAAGTCAGTTCATGCCTGCCGGTCTTCTAATACCGCCCTGTCCCTGGAATGCCGGTCAATCGCGCATGGATTCCCGGGACAGTGTTACCGCATAATTCCCCGCGTTGACTCGATAAGTGCCTTGTCCTTACGTGCCTCCTGAGTGATGGGCCGTGCCTTGCGGCGCGGCTCTTCTGTATGTGTCGGTTGAAATTGAGGCAGAAGATGAATTGGCTACAAGGTTGCATGGGCAAGGGGGTCGCGGCGGCCTTGCTGGTATTGCTGGGGGCCTGCTCCAGCAAGGCGCCGAAAGCGCCAGAACCGGTACGGACGGTTATCCTGCAAGCGGCGCAGTTGCCACTGCCATTGCCCCGCTCGAACTTTTGCGCCGGTCTCGACAGCAGCCTGCGCGGTCCGGTCATGCAAGGCGCGGTGACCTCGCTGGTGGTGCGCGAGGCGGACAGCGGCAAGCTGGTCTGTGAATTCAACGCGCAAACCCGGCTGGTCCCGGCCTCCAGCATGAAACTGGTGACCACGGCGGCGGCGATGGAAGTGCTCGGCGCCAACTTCCGCTTTTCCACCAGCCTGCTGACCACCGGGACGCAGCAAGGCGGGCTGCTGGTCGGCGACCTCTACCTGCGCGGCACGGGCGATCCGACGATGCGCCAGGAAGATTACCAGGCCCTGGCGGCCGGGCTGGCGCGCAAGGGCATCACCCGGGTGCGCGGCCGGCTGATCCTCGATGACACTGCTTTTGACCGTGAGCGGCTCGGGCTCGATTGGGACAGCGCGGACGAGCAGCAGTATTTTTCCGCGCAGATTTCCGCGTTGAGCGTATCGCCCAATGACGATTTCGACGTCGGTTCGATCCTGGTCAACGTGAGCTCAGCCGGTGCGCGTCAACCACCGCGTGTCAGCTTCACGCCCGAGAATCGCTATATGACGCTGGTCAACCGTGCCACCACCGGACGTGGCGGGCCGCTGGTGGTCAGCCGCGGTCATGGCGGCAATCTGTTGCGCATCGACGGGGCGTTGCCCAAGGGCGCCCGGCGCGTCGCCCAGGTCACGGTCTGGGAGCCTACCGGACTGGTCGCCGATCTGTTCCGCAGCGCCCTGGTCCGTGAAGGCATCGTCGTCGAAGGCGGCAGCGTGCTGGGTATGGCCACGCCGGCCATGGCCCGACCGCTGGTCGAACACCAGTCGCCGGTACTGGCAGACCTGATGGCGCCGTTGCTGAAATTGTCGAACAACAACATGGCGGAAATCCTGCTCAAGTCCATGGGCCGCAAGACCGCCAATGCCGGTACCGCGGTGGCGGGCGCGGCGGCGGTGAACGGCTTCCTGCTGCGCCATGGCATACCGCCCACGGGCTTGTTGCAGGTCGACGGTTCCGGCTTGTCGCGCCGCAACCAGGTTTCCGCACGGACCCTCGGCGATCTGCTGCTGACGGCGCGCACCCAGCCCTGGTTCCAGGCCTGGTACGCGGCGTTGCCGGTGGCCGGCAATCCTGACCGGATGATCGGCGGCACCCTGCGCAAGCGCCTGCGCGGGACGGCAGCGGCCAACAACCTGCACGCCAAGACCGGTAGCATGCGCAGTGTGTCGTCGCTGGCCGGCTACGTCACCAGCCGCGACGGACGGCTGCTGGTGTTCGCCATGCTGACCAACAACTATGCGGTTGGAGGTCGGCAGATCAAGGCCGTGGAGGACTCGATCGTCGAGTCCCTGGCCAACAAGAGCGACTGAGCCTGGCCGCCGCAGGCTCATGTTCGGCGGCGCCTTACGCTCGGCGCCGCCTGCGGGACACAGCGACAACAAAAAATAAAAAAGTTCCCAAGTGCGAAAAAAGAATCCAAAATTACTGTGAATGAGCCGCCCGCTGCGATCCAGCGGTGCGGGCTCCACCGCAACAGACCCTTCGCGAGGTGAGCAATGGGTACGGTATCCGCAGTACGTCCTCCCCAAACCCTGTATGTCACGATCCGCCGTGATGAACTGCGGCAATTGAAAGACGAACGCGAAGCCCTGCTGCAACAGGTTGCCCAGTTGCGCGAAGCGCTGCACACGCAGGCCCTGGCCGCGCAAGCCCCGGTGCCACAGCTGGGGCAGTGATCGACCGACGCCGGTTACCGCTGTACCCGGTGCCACGCCTGCCCCTTCAGGGACGGGAGCGAATGCTCCCGACTCACGAACTTTTCACATTCATCTACCGATACTCCAACCGGTTTAGCCGTGCGTAATTCGTGCGGCCGTTTTTCGTGGACGCTTTTTTTATCGGCGCCACGATTCAGGTAGCGACTGGCTGGAGTGTTCTATGGCGATGTTCAAACGCAGCCCCAAGTCTGCGAAAGGTTTTGATTGGGCCGGATTCGGCTGGCTGTTCCTGTTCTTCTGGTACTTCTCGGGCATCACCCAACTGCTGATCCAACTGACTGGCACTTCCGGCTTCACCGGCTTTCGCCAGGCATTCTTCATGAGCGCCATCTGGCTGGCGCCGATGCTGCTGTTTCCCAGAAAGACCCGCCTGCTCAGTGCCGTGATCGGCCTGGTGCTGTGGGCCTGCTCCATGGCGAGCCTGGGCTACTTCTTCATCTACCAGCAGGAGTTCTCGCAAAGCGTCATCTTCATCATGTTCGAGTCGAACATCGCTGAAGCCGGCGAGTACATGACCCAATACTTTGCCTGGTGGATTGTGCTGGCGTTCATCGCCCATACCGCCGTGGCGATCTTCCTGTGGACCCGCCTGCGCCCGGTCCATCTGCCACGCGGCCAGGCCCTGGTCGCGGCAACGGCAATCCTGGTGGCGGTGATCGGCTACCCGCTGTTCACCCAGATCAATCGCAGCGCGACCCTGGCCGAGGGCCTGGAGCGCTTCGAGACCCGCGTCGAGCCCGCGGTGCCCTGGCAGATGCTGGTGGCCTACCGTCGTTATCGGGAACAACTGGACAATATGCAGGGCATGCTCGACAACGTCAGCAAGATCCCGCCACTGCATAACCTCAAGGACAGCCAGGCCGGCTTGCCCGCCACCCTGGTGCTGGTTATCGGCGAATCGACCAACCGCGGACGCATGAGCCTCTACGGCTACCCTCGGGAAACCACGCCGAATCTGGACAAGCTCAAGGAACAGCTGGCGATCTTCGACAATGTCGTCACGCCGCGGCCCTACACTATCGAAGCCCTGCAACAGGTCCTGACGTTCGCTGACGAAGAAAATCCCGATCTGTATCTCAAGACGCCATCGCTGGTCAGCGTGATGAAACAGGCCGGCTACAAGACCTGGTGGATCACCAACCAGCAGACCATGACCAAGCGCAACACCATGCTCACGACTTTCTCCGAACAGGCTGACGAGCAGGTGTACCTCAACAACAACCGCAACCAGAATGCCCGGCAATACGACGGCGACGTGCTGGAGCCGTTCAACAAGGCCCTGGCGGACAGCGCACCGCGCAAGCTGATCGTGATCCACCTGCTGGGCACGCACATGAGCTACCAGTACCGTTATCCGCCGACCTTTGAAAAGTTCGCCGACCGTACCGGTGTCCCGCCCGGCCTGACCGATGACCAGGTACCGACCTACAACAGCTACGATAACGCCGTGCTGTACAACGACTTCGTGGTATCGAGCCTGATCAAGGACTATGCCAAGACTGACCCCAACGGCTTTTTGCTGTACCTGTCGGACCATGGCGAAGATGTCTTCGACTCGCTCGGCCATGCGACCCTGGGGCGTAACGAAGCCAGGCCGACCGCGCCGATGTACACCATTCCGTTTATCGCCTGGGCATCGCCGAAATGGCGTGAAACCCATGAGTGGAACTTCGCTTCGGACCTGAACCGGCCCTACAGCAGTTCCAACCTGGTCCATACCTGGACCGACCTGGCCGGCCTGAGTTTCGACGAGCAGGACCTGAGCAAGAGTGTGGTCAACGATCAGTTCAAGGTTCGCCCCTTGCTGATCGGTGATCCCTACGCCCGTGCGCAGAAGGCCCTGATCGATTTCAGCCTGATCAAGCCCAAGACTGTTTCTCCACCTGCCGACGTCGTCAAGAAGTAATCCCGTACACGGACCCTGTAGGAGGCTTGCCAGCGATGAGGCCCATAAGCCATGCATCGCCCGAACGGACGCCATCGCCGGCAAGCCGGCTCCCACAGTTCGGCGGTGCAACACCGATGATTGTTGTG
>NZ_JACAPR010000046.1 GCF_013385635.1 Pseudomonas gingeri | reverse complement strand
CGGCGAGGCGTTGCCGGGCAGTGTGGTGCGCCGCTTCAAGACGCAGTTGCCCGAAGCCGAACTGCATAACCTCTACGGCCCGACCGAGGCGGCGGTGGATGTCACGGCGTGGAATTGCGCTGGTCCGCTCGAACAGACCCCGGACAACACACCGATTGGCAAGCCGATTGCCAATACGCGGATGTACCTGCTCGATGGGCAGGGGCAGCCGGTGGCCATGGGCGTGGTGGGCGAGTTGTATATCGGTGGGGTGCAGGTGGCACGGGGTTACCTGAATCGTCCCGAGCTGACCGCCGAGCGTTTCCTCAACGACCCGTTCAGCCCGTTCGACAACGCGCGGATGTACCGCACCGGCGATGTCGGGCGCTACCTACCGGACGGCACCATCGAGTACCTGGGGCGCAATGACGATCAGGTGAAAATTCGCGGCCTGCGTATCGAGCTGGGCGAAATCCAGGCGCGCCTGGTCGGGTACCCGGCCATCGACGAAGCCGTGATCGTGGCCCGCGAGGATGTGCCAGGGGACAAGCGCCTGGTGGCGTACTACACCGGCGAAGCGCTGGCTGTCGAGGTCCTGCGCGTTCACCTGCTGGAAAACCTGCCGGACTATATGGTCCCGGCGGTGTTTGTGCATCTCGCTGCCTTGCCGCTGAGCCCCAACGGCAAGCTCGATCGCAAGGCGCTGCCAGCCCCGGACTCGTCGGCCTTGTCCAGCCGCGAATACGAGGCGCCGCTGGGCGACACCGAAATTCTGATGGCCGGACTGTGGAGCGAACTGCTCAAGGTCGAACGGGTTGGGCGGCATGACAACTTCTTCGAACTGGGCGGGCACTCGCTGCTGGCAGTCAAGCTGATCGAGCGTATGCGCAAGGCCGGCCTCGGCGCCGATGTGCGCGTGCTGTTCGGCCAGCCGACCCTGGCGTCCCTGGCGGCTACAGTCGGTGGGCAGCGCGAGGTGGTGGTCCCGGCCAACCGCATCACGCCCGACTGCAAGCGCATCACCCCGGACCTGCTGCCGCTGGTGGACCTTGACCAGGCCGCCATCGACCGTATCGTCGCCAGCGTTCCCGGTGGTGTCGCCAATGTGCAGGATATCTACGGGCTGGCGCCGTTGCAGGCCGGCATCCTCTATCACCACCTGGCCACCCAGGAGGGCGACCCCTATGTCCTGCAGGCGCAGTTCGCGTTTGCCGGCCTGATGCAGGTCGAGGCCTTTGCTCGCGCGCTCGATGCAGTGATCGAACGTAATGACATCCTGCGCACCGCCGTGCTCTGGGAAGGCTTCGATGAACCGGTGCAAGTGGTCTGGCGCCAGGCACCGCTGGTGCTGGAGCGGATCGACACGGCACCCGACGATGCCCAGGCCCTGCAATACCTGCAGGAACGCTTCGACCCGCACCAATATCGCCTGGACCTCAAGCAGGCGCCACTGATGCGCCTGGCCTATACCCGCGACGAGGTCAACGAGCGCTGGCTGGGTATCCTGCTGTTCCACCATATCCTGCTGGACCATACCGCCCTCGAAGTGTTGGTGCATGAAATGGGCATCAGCCTGGCCGGCGACAGCGGGCAACTGCCGGCCGCCGTGCAGTATCGCAACTATGTCGCCCAGGTCCGCCTGGGGGCTGGTCACGAGGAACACGAAGCGTTTTTCCGTGACATGCTCGGCGATATCGAGGAACCGACTCTGGCCTTTGGCCTGCAGGAAGTCGGCGGCGATGGTAGCCATGTCATCGAGTTGCGCCAGGACTTGGACGCGGCGCTGTGCCGGCGCCTGCGCGAGCAGTCCCGCCGCCTCGGGGTCAGCAGCGCCAGCCTGATGCACCTGGCCTGGGCCCAGGTGCTGGGCCAGGTCTCGGGTCGCGAGGAGGTGGTGTTCGGCACCGTGCTGATGGGCCGGATGCAGGGTGGCGAGGGCGCCGACCGCGCACTGGGCATGTTCATCAATACCCTGCCACTGCGGGTCGACCTCGGCGCTATCGGCGTACAGGCGGCGGTGCGGGCCACCCACGGGCGGCTCTCGCAACTGCTGGGCCATGAGCATGCCTCACTGGTGCTTGCGCAACGTTGCAGTGGCGTACCGGCGGTGCTGCCGCTGTTCAGCAGCCTGCTCAATTATCGCCACAGCGCAGCGGGACAAGGCACGACCGACAATCTGGCGGTGTGGGACGGCATTCACCTGCTCAAGTCCCGCGAGCGCAGCAACTACCCGCTGGTGCTCAATATCGACGACCTGGGCGAAGGCTTCGCGCTGAATATCCAGGCGGTGGCGCAAGCCGATCCGCAGCGTATCGGCGATTACATGCAGCGTGCCTTGCAGAACCTGGTGGGTGCTCTGGAACAGGCGCCTACCACGGCGCTGCATGAACTGTCGGTGCTGGCACAGGAAGAGCGCGACCAGCTGTTGCAGGGTTTCAATGCCACCTGGCGCGACTATCCTGCCGAGCAGACCCTGCATGAGCGGTTCGAGGAGTGGGTACAGGCGCATCCCGAGGCGTTGGCGGCCGTGCATGGCCGCCAGTCCCTCAGCTACGGCCAGCTCAATCGCCGGGCCAACCGCCTGGCGCATCATCTGGCGGGGTTGGGCGTGCGGCCGGGTGACCCGGTAGCGACTCTGCTGCCGCGCTCGTTGGACCTGCTGGTCAGCCAACTGGCGATCAGCAAGTGCGCGGCGGTCTACGTGCCGCTGGATATCAATGCCCCGGCCGAGCGCCAGGATTTCATGCTGCGCGACAGCCAGGCCGTGGCGCTCCTGACTCATCGCGATGAAACCCTGGCCTGTACGGCCCGCCGTATCGACCTGGATAACCTGGCGCTCGAGGGCCAGCCGGAACACAACCCGGCCCTGGCGCAGCTGTCGGAGACGGTGGCGTACATCATGTACACCTCCGGTTCCACCGGTACACCGAAGGGCGTGCTGGTGCCGCACCGGGCGATCACCCGGTTGGTGATCAACAATGGTTATGCCGACTTCAACGCGCACGACCGCGTGGCCTTCGCCTCGAACCCGGCGTTCGACGCCAGCACCCTGGAAGTCTGGGCCCCACTGCTCAACGGCGGGGCGGTGGTGGTGGTCGACCAGGATGTGCTGTTGTCCCGCGAGGCATTCGCCGCGCTGCTGCGTGAGCAGGCGGTAAGCGTCCTGTGGATGACGGCGGGGCTGTTCCATCAATATGCCGAGAGCCTGCTGGAAGCGTTCGGCAAACTGCGCTATCTGATCGTCGGCGGCGATGTGCTGGACCCGGCGGTGATCCAACGGGTGCTGCGGGAGGGGGCTCCGCAGCATCTGCTCAATGGCTACGGGCCAACCGAAGCCACCACCTTCTCGACCACCTTCGAGATCCGCGCGGTCGGCGCGGGCAGCATTCCGATCGGGCGTCCGATCGGCAACGCCCGTGCCTACGTGCTCGATGCCCGACAGCAGCCGGTGCCGGTGGGCGTGGCGGGCGAGCTGTACATCGGTGGGGCTGGTGTGGCCAAGGGGTACCTGAACCGGCCGCAACTGACGGCCGCGGCGTTTATCGCCGACCCGTTCAACCCGCAGCCGCGCAGCCTGATGTATCGCAGCGGTGATCGGGCCTGCTGGAATAGCGACGGCACCCTGCAGTACCTGGGCCGCAACGACCAGCAAGTGAAGATCCGCGGTTTCCGTATCGAGCCGGGCGAGATCGAGACCCGCCTCGGCCAGCACCCGCAGGTGCGGGATGCGGCGGTCCTGGTGCGTGAAGTGGCGCCGGGCGACAAGCGCCTGGTGGCCTACTATTGCGCCGATGAGGCCGTGGAGATCCAGGCGCTGCACGAGCATCTGCAGGCGCGGTTGCCGGACTACATGGTGCCTTCGGCCTATGTCCGCCTGGAGGCGCTGCCGCTGACCGCCAACGGCAAGCTGGACCGCAAGGCCTTGCCGGAGCCGGACCGGGACGCGCTGCTCAGCCGTGGTTTCGAGGCCCCGCAGGGCGCGGTGGAAAACACCCTGGCAGGGATCTGGGCCGAAGTGCTGCAGGTCGCGCAGGTCGGTCGTCACGATCACTTCTTCGAGCTGGGCGGTCATTCGCTGCTGGCGGTCAAGCTGATCGAGCGCATGCGCCAGGCCGGCCTGAATGCCGATGTGCGCGTGCTGTTCAGCCAGCCGACGCTGATGGCCCTGGCTGCCGCCATCGGCAGCGGTCGGGAAATCGAGGTGCCGGCCAATCGCATTGTGCCCGGTTGCCAGCGCATCACCCCCGACCTGCTGCCCCTGGTGGCGCTGGACCAGCGCGCCATCGACCTGATCGTCTCGCGCATCCCTGGCGGGACGGACGAGGTGCAGGATATCTACCCGCTGGCGCCGTTGCAGGAGGGGATTCTCTATCACCACCTCAGCGCCGAACAGGGCGACCCCTACCTGCTGCAATCGCGCCTGGCCTTCGCCGGCCTGGAGCGCCTGAAGGCCTGTGCCGCCGCGTTGCAGAAGATTGTCGAGCGTCACGATATCCTGCGCACGGCGGTGCTGTGGGAGGGCCTGGAGCGTCCGGTGCAGGTGGTGCGGCGCAGCGCCGAACTGCCGGTGCTGGAAGTGGCCATCGATCCGGCGGACGGCGACGTGCTGGAGCAGTTGCAGGCGCGCTTCAATGCCCGCCACTACCGCCTGGACATTACCCGGGCGCCGCTGATGCAACTGGTCTATGCCCATGATCCGCTGCACCAGCGCGTGGTGGCGATCCTGCAGTTCCATCACCTGGCCCTCGACCATACCGCCATGGAGGTGGTAGTACGGGAGATGCGCGCCTTGCTGCTGGACCCGACGCATGCCCTGGCTGAGGCGATGCCTTATCGCAACTACGTGGCCCAGGCCCGCCTGGGCCTGGACGAACGCCAGCACGAGGCGTTTTTCCGCGAAAGGCTGGGCGACATCGATGAGCCGACCTTGCCCTTCGGCCTGCAGGATGTGCAAGGCGACGGACGTGATATCGAGGAGGCACGCCAGCCGCTGGACCGGGCCTTGAGCCGGCGTTTGCGTAAGCAGGTGCGCACCCTCGGGGTGAGCGCCGCCAGCCTGATGCACCTGGCCTGGGCCCTGGTACTGGGCCAGGTGTCGGGGCGTAATCAGGTGGTCTTCGGCACCGTGCTGATGGGGCGCCTGCAAGGCGGCGAAGGGGCCGACCGGGCATTGGGGATGTTTATCAATACCTTGCCGCTGCGGGTCGACCTGGGCGCGACGGGCGTGCGCGCCGGTGTGCGTGCCACCCACGCGCAACTGACGGCGCTGCTGGGTCACGAGCATGCCTCGCTGGCCCTGGCCCAACGCTGCAGCGCGGTCGGCCAGTCGTCGCCGTTGTTCAGTGCCTTGCTCAACTATCGCCACAGTGCGCCGGTCGAGGACACCTCGCCCGGCAAGGCGGTCTGGGAGGGCATCGAGGTGCTGGGCGGGGAAGAACGCAGCAACTATCCGCTGACCCTGAGTGTCGACGACCTGGGCGAGGGCTTCGGCCTCAGCGTGCTGGCCCTGTCGCCGATCGGTGCACAGCGGGTCTGTGGCTATATGCAGCGGGCTTTGGAGCAACTGGTGCAGGCCCTGGAACAGGCGCCGGAGCGCAGCCTGGATCAATTGTCGATCCTGCCCGCGGCGGAACGACGCCAGGTGCTGGTCGACTTCAATGCCAGTGCCGTGGACTGTCCTCGCGGCCACACCGTGCATGGCCTGTTCGAAGCCCGGGCGCAGGCCATGCCCGAGGCGCTGGCGGTGGTCCAGGGCACGGCGCAACTGACCTATCGCGAGCTGGATCGGCGCGCCAACCGGTTGGCCCGTCATCTGCTCAAGCTGGGTGTGCAGCCGGACACTCGCGTGGCGATTTGCGTCCGGCGCGGGCCGGACATGCTGGTGGGGCTGCTGGCGATTCTCAAGGCCGGCGCCGCCTATGTGCCGATCGATCCGGCGCTGCCGGTCGAACGCCTGCACTACCTGCTCGATGACAGCGCACCGTTGGCGGTGCTGCTGGATGCAAGCACCCGCGACCTGCTTGGCGAGCTGGCAGTGCTGCTGCTCGACCTGGACCGGCCGCAGTGGGATGACGAAGTCGTGACCAGTCCCCGGATCGACGGGTTGCTCCCGGCGCACCTGGCGTATGTGATCTACACCTCCGGCTCCACCGGTTTGCCCAAGGGCGTGATGGTCGAGCACCGGACCCTGGAAAACCTGGTGCACTGGCACTGCGCGGCCTTCGACCTGCGCCCTGGCGGACACACCGCCAGCGTCGCCGGCTTCGGTTTCGATGCCATGGCCTGGGAGGTCTGGCCGGCGTTGTGTGGCGGCGCGACCCTGCACCTGCCGCCAACCGATCTCGGCCATGGCGACATCGCCGGCCTGCTCGACTGGTGGCGGGCGCAACCGCTGGAGGTGGGCTTTCTGCCGACACCGGTGGCCGAATACGCCTTCAGCCAGGACCTGCAGCATCCAACCCTGCGCACGCTGCTGATCGGCGGTGATCGCCTGCGCCAGTTCAACCGGGCGCAGCGCTTCGCGGTGATCAACAACTACGGTCCAACCGAGGCCACGGTGGTGGCGACCTCCGGGCCCATGGCGGTCGACGGGCCATTGCATATCGGCAAGCCGATGGCCAACGTCAGGGTCTACCTGCTGGACGCGCAGCAGCGTCCGGTGCCGGTCGGTGTCGCGGGTGAGCTGTATGTCGGCGGTGCCGGCGTGGCCCGCGGTTACCTGAACCGTGCGGACCTGACCGCCGAGCGTTTCCTCGACGATCCGTTCAGCGACCTGCCGGGCGCGCGGATGTACCGCACCGGTGACCTGGCGCGCTGGTTGCCCGATGGCAATATCGACTACCTGGGGCGTAACGACGACCAGCTCAAGGTCCGTGGCATGCGTATCGAACCGGGCGAGATCGAGACGACCCTGGCCCGCCATGAAAGCTTGCGCGAGGCCGTGGTGCTGATGCGCGACGGGCGCCTGGTGGCCTATTTCACCGCCCAGGGGGCGCTGGATATCGAGGACCTGCGTGCCTGGCTGCAAGCACGCCTGCCGGACCACATGGTGCCTTCGGCCTATGTCTGCCTGGAGGCGCTGCCGCTGACCGCCAACGGCAAGCTGGACCGCAAGGCCCTGCCGGCACCGGACCAGGACGCCTTGCTCAGCCGCGAGTTCGAGGCGCCGCAAGGCGCGGTCGAGGCTACCCTCGCGCGGATCTGGGCCGAGGTGCTCAAGGTCGAGCAGGTGGGGCGTCACGACAACTTCTTCGAACTGGGTGGCCATTCGCTGCTGGCGGTGGGCCTGATCGAGCGCATGCGCCAGGCCGGCCTGAACGCTGATGTGCGGGTGCTGTTCAACCAGCCGACCCTGGCCGCCCTGGCCGCGGCGATCGGCAGTGGCCGCGAGATCGCGGTGCCGGCGAACCTGATCCCTGTCGGTTGCACGCACCTCACGCCCGAGCTGCTGCCATTGATCGAACTGGACCAGGCCAGCCTCGACCGGGTGATCGCTCGTGTGCCGGGCGGCGCGGCCAATGTCCAGGATATCTACCCGCTGGCGCCGTTGCAGGAGGGTATTCTCTATCACCACATCAGTGCCGGGCAGGGCGACCCGTACCTGCTGCAATCGCAGATGGCCTTCGACAGCCTGGAGCGTTTTCAACGCTTCGCCGGGGCCTTGCAACAGGTGGTCGACCGCCACGATATCCTGCGCACGGCGGTGTTCTGGGAAGGCCTGGCCAAGCCGCTGCAAGTGGTCATGCGCCAGGCATCGCTGCTGGTGCGCGAGGTGCTGCTGGACCCGGCCGAGGGTGACATCCTCGAGCAGTTACAGGCGCGTTTCGATGCCCGCCATCACCGTCTGGACATCGGCCAGGCGCCGTTGATCCAGTTGCTCTACGCTACCGATCCCGACCGTGGGCGAGTGGTGGTGCTGGTGCTGTTCCATCACCTGGCGCTGGACCACACGGCGATGGACGTGGTCAACCAGGAGCTGTGCACCTTCCTGCTGGACCGTGCCGACACCCTGGGCGTCCCGGTGCCGTACCGCAACTACGTGGCCCAGGCGTGCCTGGGCATCAGCGAGCAGGAGCACGAGGCGTTCTTCCGCGAGATGCTGGGGGCGATCGACGAGCCGACCCTGCCGTTCGGCCTGCAGGATGTGCAGGGCGATGGCAGCGCCATCGAGGAAGTCCGGCACTTGCTGCCGGCGGCCTTGAGTCGCGAGTTGCGGGCCCGCGCCCGCACGCTTGGGGTCAGCGCCGCGAGCCTGTTCCACCTGGCCTGGGCGCAGGTCCTGGCCGCCACCAGCGGCAAGCAGGCGGTGGTGTTCGGCACGGTGCTGCTGGGCCGCATGCAGGGTGGCGCAGGCGCGGACCGGGCATTGGGGATGTTTATCAACACCTTGCCGCTGCGGGTCGATATCGACGAGACCGGCGTGCGCGTCGGGGTCAAGGCGATCCACGCACGGCTGACGGCGTTGCTGGGTCACGAGCACGCCTCGCTGGCCTTGGCCCAGCGCTGCAGCGGGGTGGCGGCGCCCGTGCCGCTGTTCAGCGCGATGCTCAATTATCGCCACAGCGCCAGCGCTCCGGTGGAGGCGCAGGTGCGCGAACAGCTGCAAGGGATCGAGACCCTGGCCAGCGAGGAGCGTACCAATTACCCGCTGGCCTTGAACGTCGACGACCTGGGCGAAGGTTTCCGCCTGACCGCCATGACAGCGGCGCAGATCGGTGCCCAACGTATCTGCGAGCTGATGCAGCATGCCCTGCAATCCTTGGCCGCGGCCCTGGAGCAGGCGCCCGAGCGGGCGTTGAACCGCCTGCCGGTGCTGACGCCGCCGGAGCGTGAGCTTCTGCTGTTCGATCTCAATGCCACGCAGGTGGACTACAACCTCGAGCAGACCCTGCACGGGATGTTCGAAGCGCAGGTCGAGCGTACGCCGGATGCCGTGGTGGTGGTCGCAGACCAACATCAGTTGACCTATCGCGAGCTGGACCAGCGTGCGAACCAGTTGGCCCACCATCTGCGCGAGCAGGGTGTGGAACCGGATGCGCGAGTGGCGATCTGTGTCGAGCGCAGCCTGGACATGGTGATCGGTCTGCTGGGCATCCTCAAGGCGGGCGGTGCTTATGTGCCGCTTGATCCTGCCTACCCGGCGGAGCGGATCGCCTACATGCTGCAGGACAGTGCGCCGGTGGCGGTACTGGTCCAGGGCGCTACCCGCGAGTTGCTGGGCGAAGTGATCGTGCCAGTGATTGATCTCGACCAGTGCACTTGGCAGGAACAGCCGAGCGTAGGTCCGCAGGTGCCAGGACTGACGGCGCGACACCTGGCCTATGTGATCTACACCTCGGGCTCCACGGGACAACCCAAGGGCGTGATGAACGAACACGGCGCGGTGGTCAACCGCCTGCTGTGGATGCAGGACGAATATGGCCTGACGGCGCAGGATGCGGTGTTACAGAAAACCCCGTTCAGCTTCGATGTGTCGGTGTGGGAGTTCTTCTGGCCGCTGTTTACTGGTGCACGCCTGGTGATGGCCCGTCCCGAAGGGCACAAGGACCCGCTCTACCTGGGTGAGGTGATCGAGGCACAGAACATCACCACCTTGCACTTCGTGCCGTCGATGCTCGATGTCTTCCTGGCCCATGGCGACACGGGCCGGTGCGCCGGAGTGAAGCGGGTGATCTGCAGCGGCGAGGCGTTGCCGGGCAGCGTGGTACGTCGCTTCAAGACGCAGTTGCCCAAGGCCGGACTGCATAACCTCTACGGTCCGACCGAGGCGGCGGTGGATGTCACGGCGTGGAATTGCGCCGGTCCGCTCGAACAGACCCCGGATAACACGCCGATTGGCAAGCCGATTGCCAATACGCGGATGTACCTGCTCGATGGGCAGGGGCAGCCGGTGGCCATGGGCGTGGTGGGCGAGTTGTATATCGGTGGGGTGCAGGTGGCGCGGGGTTACCTGAATCGTCCCGAGCTGACCGCCGAGCGTTTCCTCAACGACCCGTTCAGTCCGCTCGATAACGCGCGTATGTACCGCACCGGCGATGTCGGGCGCTACCTGCCGGACGGCACCATCGAGTACCTGGGGCGCAATGACGATCAGGTGAAGATTCGCGGCCTGCGTATCGAGTTGGGTGAGATCCAGGCGCGCCTGGTCCGCCATCCAGCCATCGACGAAGCCGTGATCGTGGCTCGTGAAGACGCTCCAGGGGACAAGCGCCTGGTGGCGTACTACACCGCCGCCGAGCGCCAGGAGATCGACAGCCTGCGCGGCCATCTGCTGGAAAACCTGCCGGACTATATGGTCCCGGCGGTGTTCGTGCATCTCGCTGCCTTGCCGCTGAGCCCCAACGGCAAGCTCGATCGCAAGGCCCTGCCAGCCCCGGACTCGTCGGCCTTGTCCAGCCGCGAATACGAGGCGCCGCTGGGCGAGACCGAAATCCTGATGGCGCGGTTGTGGCGCGAATTGCTCAATGTCGAGCGGGTTGGGCGGCATGACAATTTCTTCGAGCTGGGTGGGCACTCGCTGCTCGCCGTCAGCCTGATAGGCCGGTTGCACCAGGAAGGCATGGAAGCCGATGTGAGGGCGTTGTTCGAACAGCCGACGCTGGCCGGATACGCCGCAATGACCGAAAGAATGGAGATCGTCCTGTGAGCGTGACTGAACTGCTGGCGACATTGAAGGCAAAAGACATCCAACTGGCCGTTCGCGGTGATCAACTGGTCGTGCAGGGCAACAAGCAGGCCCTGACCGAACCTGAGGTGATTGCCCGCCTGCGCGAGCACAAGGTGCTGCTGATCGAGATGATCCGCAGCGGTGAGTATTCGGCCACGGCGTCGGGCCAGGTCGCGGTGCCGGCCAATGTCATTACCGCGCAGGTCACGCGGATCACCCCGGCCATGCTGCCGCTGGCGACCCTGACCCAGGAGCAGATCGACCGCATCGTTGCCAGCGTTCCCGGGGGCGTGGCCAATGTGCAGGACATCTACCCGCTGGCGCCCTTGCAGGAGGGCATCCTCTACCACCATGTCAGCGCGGGGCAGGGCGATCCCTATGTGATGCAGTCGCAGTTCGCCTTCGAGGATCGCCAGCGTCTCGAGGCGTTTGCCCAGGCCTTGCAGGCGGTGATCGATCGTCACGACATCCTGCGTACCGCCGTGCACTGGGAAGGTCTGGAGAACCCGGTGCAGGTGGTCTGGCGCCAGGCCACGCTGGTGGTGCAGGAGGTGGCGCTCGACCCGGCGGACGGGGACGTGCTCGCGCAGTTGCACGAGCGTTTCGACGGTCGTCACTACCGGTTGGATGTCGGCCAGGCGCCGCTGATCCGCATTGTCCATGCCCGGGACGAGGTCCATGGGCGGTGGGTGGCCATGCTGCTGTTCCACCATATGGCCCTGGACCACAGTGCCCTGGAGGTGGTGCGTCATGAAATGCGGGCCTTCCTCATGGGGCTCGGCGGCCAGTTGGGTCCGGCAGTGCCGTTTCGCAACTACGTGGCCCAGGCCCGGCTCGGCACCCGCGAGGAGGAACACGAACGTTTCTTCCGCGACATGCTCGGCGATATCGAGGAACCGACGCTGCCCTTCGGCCTGCAGGATGTGCAGGGCGATGGCACCGCCATCGAGGAGTTCAGCCTGGACCTGGATCCACACCTGAGCCGCAACCTGCGCAGCCGCGCGAAGCAACTCGGGGTGAGCGCCGCCAGCCTGTTCCACCTGGCCTGGGGGCTGCTGCTCGGGCAGGTTTCGGGCAAGCGCCACGTGGTGTTCGGCACCGTGCTGATGGGGCGGATGCAGGGCGGTGGCGAGGGCGACCGGGCGCTGGGGATCTTTATCAATACCTTGCCGTTTCGCGTGGATATCGATGGGCAGGGGAGCGAAGCCGGGGTCAGGGCGACCCATGCGCGGCTGACCACCCTGCTGCGCCACGAACATGCGCCACTGGCCCTGGCCCAGCGTTGCAGCGGCGTGGCGATACCGACGCCACTGTTCAGTTCGCTGCTCAACTACCGGCATTCGGCGGCACCTGGCGCGGGCGCCGCCCCGTCGGCCTGGCAGGGCATCAGCACGCTCAGTTCCGAGGAACGCACCAATTACCCGCTGACCATGAGCATCGACGACCTGGGCGAAGATTTCCGCCTGACCCTGCTGGCCAGTACCCAGGTCGATCCCCGGCGTATTTGTGCCTACCTGCGGACCGCCCTGGAAAACCTGGTGCAGGCCCTGGAACAGGCGCCCCAAAGGGCCCTGGAGCAGTTGTCTATCCTGCCCCTGGCCGAACGGACGCTGCTGCTGGAGGACTTCAATGCCAGTGCCACCGATGCCCCTCAGGACCTCACGGTGCACCAGCGCGTCGAGGCCCAGGCGCTGGCCCAGCCCCAGGCGCTGGCGGCGGTGTGCCAGGGCCAGCAACTGACTTACGATGAACTCAATCGCCGGGCCGATACCCTGGCCCATCATCTGCGCGAGTCGGGCGTGCAACCCGATGATCGCGTGGCCATCGTTGCCCGGCGTGGCCTCGATACCCTGGTCGGCCTGCTGGCGATCCTCAAGTCCGGCGCTGGTTACGTGCCCATCGACCCGGCCCATCCGGCCGAGCGCCTGCGTTACCTGCTCGACGACTGTGCGCCGGTGGCGGTGCTGACCCAGGACAACCTGCTGGCGCGCCTGCCGAGCCTTTCGGTGCCGGTGATCAACCTCGACAAGCCGTTCTGGCAGGAACACGCCGTTGCCCACGGGCAGCGCCCCGAGGTGACGCCGCGGCACCTGGCCTACGTGATCTATACCTCGGGCTCCACTGGGTTGCCCAAGGGGGTGATGGTCGAGCACCAGACCCTGTGCAACCTGGTGGACTGGCATTGCACGGCCTTCGACCTGCGCCAGGGCCGGCACACCTCCAGCGTCGCCGGCTTCGGCTTCGATGCGATGGCCTGGGAAGTCTGGCCGGCCCTGTGCGCCGGGGCAACGTTGCACCTGCCGGCACCCGTCGAGGGTAGCGAGGATATCGACGCACTGCTGGACTGGTGGCGCGCCCAGCCCCTGGACGTGAGTTTCCTGCCGACCCCGGTGGCCGAGCATGCGTTCAGCCAGCACCTCGACCACCCGACCCTGCGCACGCTGCTGATCGGCGGCGACCGCCTGCGCCATTTCGCCAGGAACCCGTCGTTCGAGGTGATCAACAACTACGGCCCGACCGAAGCCACGGTGGTCGCCACCTCGGGCCGGGTCGAGGCCGGGCAGCTGCTGCATATCGGCAAGCCGATGGCCAATGCGCGGATCTACCTGCTGGACGAACAGCAGCGCCCGGTGCCGCTGGGCGTGGCGGGAGAACTGTATGTGGGCGGTGCCGGCGTCGCGCGGGGTTACCTGAACCGTCCCGAGCTGACCGCCGAACGCTTCCTCGACGACCCGTTCAGCCGTGCACCGCAGGCGCGCATGTACCGCACCGGCGACCTGGCGCGCTGGTTGCCGGACGGCACTGTCGAATACCTGGGGCGCAACGACGACCAGGTGAAGATTCGTGGCGTGCGCATCGAGCTGGGCGAGATCGAGAGCCGTCTCAACCAGTTGCCGGGCATCAAGGAAACCGTGGTCCTGGCCCGCGAGGACCAGCCGGGACAGCCACGGCTGGTGGCCTATTTTATCGAGCAGGAGCAGGTCGCGCCGCTGGAGATGGCGCAGTTGCGTGCCTGGCTGCAAGCCCACTTGCCCGACTACATGGTGCCTGCGGCCTATGTGAAGCTGGCTGCGCTGCCGCTGACCGCCAACGGCAAGCTGGACCGCAAGGCACTGCCAAGACCCGAACTGGAGGCGCTGTTCACCCGTGAATACCAGGCGCCGCAGGGCGCGATCGAAACGACCCTGGCGCAGATCTGGAGCGAGGTGCTGCACGTCGAGCGGGTGGGGCGCCACGATCACTTCTTCGAACTGGGCGGTCACTCGCTGCTGGCCATGCGCATGGTGTCGCAGGTGCGCCAGCGCCTGGGCGTGGAACTGGCACTGGGCGAACTGTTCGCCAATGGCGAGTTGTTGGCGGTGGCCGCCGCCGTGGCCCGGGCCGGGCGCAGCCATTTGCCGCCGATTCTCGCGGTGTCGCGCGAGGAGGGCCTGGCGTTGTCCTTCGCCCAGCAGCGCCTGTGGTTCCTGGCGCAGCTGGGCACGGCCGGCGGTGCCTACAACATTCCCATCGGCCTGGGCTTGCGCGGGTCCCTGGACAGCGAGGCGTTGCAACGTGTCCTGGCACGTATCGTCGTGCGTCACGAAGTCCTGCGCAGCCATTTTGTCCTGCACGACGACGAGCCACGGGTACACATCGCACCGGCCGGCGAGGCCTTCGACCTGGTGGTCGAGGACCTGCGTGGGGACGCCGCAGCACAACAGGTCCTGCGGGCGCGGATCCGTCACGAGCGGGTCGCGCCCTTCGATCTGCAGCGCGGGCCCCTGATTCGCGCCAGTTTGCTGCGCCTGGCCGATGAACACCATGTGCTGCTGCTGACCCTGCACCACATCGTCTCCGATGGCTGGTCGATGGGCGTGTTGACCCGCGAGGTCATGGCGCTGTACGACGCCTTCCACCGTGGCCAGGATGACCCCTTGCCGCCGTTGGCGGTGCAGTACGGCGACTATGCCGTATGGCAACGCCGCTGGCTGGGCGGCGAGTTGTTGCAGCAACAGGGCGCCTACTGGCAACAGGCGCTGGCCGGTGTGCCGACGTTGTTGCCGCTGCCCACCGACCGACCACGACCGCCGCGCCAGGATTTCACCGGCAGCAGCGTCGGCTTCCAGCTCGACGAGCGCCTGAGTGCCGGGCTCAAGGCCCTGGGGCAACGCCATGGCACCACCGCCTACATGACCCTGATGGCGGCGTGGGCCTTGCTGCTCGGACGCCTGAGCGGGCAGACCGACGTCGTCATCGGCTCGCCGGTGGCCAATCGCGGGCGGGCGGAAATCGAGGGGCTGGTGGGGCTGTTCGTCAATACCCTGGCGGTACGTATCGATACCGCGCTGGAGCAGAGCGTCGAGGCGCTGCTGGCGCAGGTCCGGGCGCAGACACTGGCGGCCCAGGCGCACCAGGACCTGCCGTTCGAGCAGGTGGTGGAAATCGCCCGGCCGGCCCGCAGCCTGTCCCACAGCCCGCTGTTCCAGGCCATGCTGTCGTGGCAGAGCGCGCCGCCGCAGCAGCTCGCCCTGGGCGACCTGCAACTGGAAAGCCTGGGCGAGAGCGAGCACTTCGCCAAGTTCGACCTGGCGCTCAATCTCGGTGAGGTCGGGGACTGCCTGGCCGGCAACCTGACCTATGCCACGGCGCTGTTCGACCCGGCGACGATCGAGCGTTATGTCGGCTACTTCATGTCGGTGTTGCAGCAACTGGTCGCCAATGACCAGGCGACGCTGGGCCAGGTCAACCTGCTCGACGACGCCGAACGCGAGCACCTGCTGCGCGATTTCAATGCCCACCGGGCCGATTACCCGGTTGGCCAGACCGTGCACCGGCTGTTCGAGCGGCAGGCCGAACTTGCGCCGGGTGCCGTGGCGCTGCAGATGGGTGAACGGCGCCTGGACTATGGCGAGCTCAACCGGCAGGCCAACCAACTGGCCCATTACCTGCGGGCGCAGGGCGTGCGCCCGGATTCGCGGGTGGCGATCTGCCTGGAAAACCGCCTGGACACGGTGCTGGGGCTGCTGGCGATCCTCAAGGCGGGCGGCGCCTATGTGCCGCTGGACCCGACTCATCCAACGGAGCGGATGGCCTATCTGTTGCAGGACAGCGCCCCGGTGGCAGTGCTGGCCCAGGGCGCGACCCGCACGTTGCTTGGCGACACCAGCATGCCCCTGATCGACCTGGACCGGCCGATCTGGCAGGACCAGCCCCAAACCAATCCCCAGGTACAGGAACTGACGGCACAACACCTGGCCTATGTGACCTACACCTCCGGCTCCACCGGCCTGCCCAAGGGGGTGATGGTCGAGCACCACACCCTGGAAAACCTGGTGCATTGGCACTGTGCTGCCTTTGACCTGCACCAGGGCAGCCACACGTCCAGTGTCGCCGGCTTCGGCTTCGATGCCATGGCCTGGGAGGTCTGGCCGGCCTTGTGTGCCGGTGCGACCCTGCATCTGCCACCGGCCAGCCTCGGCCATGGCAACCTTGATGCGCTGCTGGACTGGTGGCACGCCCAGCCCCTGGACGTCAGTTTCCTGCCAACGCCGATCGCCGAATACGCCTTCGGCCAGGGCCTCGAACACCCGACCCTGCGCACCCTGCTGATCGGTGGCGACCGCCTGCGGCAGTTGGCCCAGCCCCCGCGTTTCGCACTGGTCAACAACTACGGGCCGACCGAGACCACGGTGGTCGCCACCTCCGGGCGTCTGGAAGCCGGGCAGGTCCTGCATATCGGCAAGCCCATCGCCAATGCCCGGGTCTACCTGCTCGACGAACAACAGCGGCCAGTGCCGGTGGGCGTGGCCGGGGAAGTGTATGTCGGTGGCGCCGGGGTAGCCCGCGGTTATCTGAACCGCCCTGAACTGAGCGCCGAACGTTTCCTCGACGATCCCTTCAGCGACACGGCGCAGGCGCGGATGTACCGCACCGGTGACCTGGCACGCTGGCTGGCCGACGGCACGCTCGACTACCTGGGGCGCAATGACGACCAGGTCAAGGTGCGCGGCGTGCGTATCGAGCCGGGCGAGATCGAGAGCCGCCTGAATCAGTTGCCGGGGGTCAAGGAAGCGGTGCTGCTGGCCCGCGAGGACGAGCCGGGGCAGGTGCGCCTGGTCGCCTATTTCACCGCCCGCGAATGGGCCGAGCCCCTGGCGATGGGCGACTGGCGTGCACGCCTGCTCGAGCAGTTGCCGGAGTACATGGTGCCGGCGGCCTTCGTGCGGCTGGAGGCACTGCCACTGACGGCCAATGGCAAGCTCGATCGCAAGGCCTTGCCGCGCCCGGACCGGGAGGCGCTGTTCAGCCGTGAGTACCTGGCGCCGCAAGGGCAACTGGAAACCGCCCTGGCGCGGATCTGGGCCGAGTTGCTGCAGGTCGAGCGGGTCGGTCGCCACGATCATTTCTTCGAACTGGGCGGCCACTCGCTGCTGGCCATGCGCATGGTCTCGCAGGTGCGTCTGCACCTGCAGCGGGAGTTGTCGCTGGGCGAACTATTCGCCAATCCCGAGCTGGCGGCCGTGGCGCGGGTTCTGGAAACCGCCGGGCACAGCGCCTTGCCGGCCCTGTTGCCGGTGCCCCGCGACCAGCCGCTGCCGCTGTCGTTCGCCCAGCAGCGCCTGTGGTTCCTGGCACAGATCGAGGGCGCCAATACCGCCTACAACATTCCCGTCGCCCTGCGCCTGCGTGGCCAGCTTGACGGAGTGGCGTTGCAACGGGCGCTGGCGCGGATCGTTGCGCGTCACGAAACCCTGCGCAGCCGTTTTGTCGAGCATGATGAAGTGCCTCAGGTGCTGATCGAACCGGTCGGGTCCGGGCTGGAGCTGCATATCGAGGATCTGCGCCGCCATCCCCAGGCCTGGCAGGCCCTCGAGGCGTTGATCCAGGGCGAAGCCTCGGCACCGTTCGACCTGGCGCGCGGACCGCTGATTCGTGGGCGCCTGGTGATTCTTGGCGACGATCACCATGTGCTGCTGCTGACCCTGCATCACATCGTCTCCGACGGTTGGTCGATGGGCGTGCTGACGCGCGAGCTGGCGGCGCTCTATGCGGCCTTCAGCCGTGGCGAAAGCGATCCGCTGCCGCCGCTGGCGGTGCAGTACGGCGACTTTGCCGTCTGGCAGCGGCAATGGCTGGAGGGGGAAGTGCTGGCGCGCCAGAGCGCCTATTGGCAGCAGGCCCTGGTCGGGGCGCCGGCCTTGCTCATGCTGCCTACCGATCGTGCACGCCCGGCGCAGCAGGACTTCTCCGGCAGCAGTGTCGAAGTCTGGCTGGACGAAGCCCTGACCGCAGGACTGCGGGCGTTGAGCCAGCGCCATGGCACCACGCTGTACATGACCATGATGAGCGGCTGGGCGCTGTTGTTGAGCCGTCTGTCCGGGCAGGACGAGGTGGTCATCGGCTCGCCGGTGGCCAACCGCATGAGCGCCGAGGTCGAGACGCTGATCGGGCTGTTCGTCAACACCCTGGCGGTGCGCATCGAGGTGGCCGCCGCGCCGGATATCGAGGCGTTGCTGGCCCAGGTGCGCGAACGTACTCTGGCGGCTCAGGCACACCAGGACCTGCCGTTCGAACAGGTGGTGGAAATCACCCGGCCGTTGCGCAGCCTCGCCCATAGTCCGCTGTTCCAGACCCTGCTGACCTGGCAGAACAGCGAACGGGCCGAAGGGGTGCTGGGCAACCTGAAACTCGAAGGGCTCAATGAGCCCAGCCACTTCGCCAAGTTCGACCTGTCGTTGAGCCTCGGCGAAGTGCGTGACGGCATCAGCGGCACCCTGGAGTACGCCACGGCATTGTTCGACGAGGCGACGATTCAGCGTTATGCCGGGTACTTCATTCGTGTCCTGCAGGCCATGGTCGCCGATGACCAGGCGCAGTTGGAGCAGGTACGCCTGATCAATGATGCGGAGCGCGAGCATCTGCTGTTCGATCTTAATGCCACGCAGGTGAACTACCACCTCGAGCAGACCTTGCACGGGATGTTCGAAGCGCAGGTCGAGCGCACACCGGATGCGGTGGCGGTGATCGCTGGCGAGTATCAGTTGACCTATCGCGAACTGGACCGGCGTGCCAACCAGCTGGCCCACCATCTGCGCAGGCAGGGCGTCGTCCCGGATGCCCGGGTGGCAATCTGTGTCGAGCGCAGCCTGGACATGGTGGTCGGTCTGCTGGGCATCCTCAAGGCGGGCGGCGCCTATGTGCCGCTCGATCCTGCCTACCCGACGGAGCGGATCGCCTACATGCTGCAGGACAGCGCGCCGGTGGCGGTGCTGGTACAGGGCGCTACCCGCGAGTTGCTGGGTGATGTGGCCGTGCCGGTGATCGATCTGGGCCTCAATGCCTGGCAAGACCTGTCCGTCACCCGTCCCGACCAATCGGAGCTGAACGCGCGACACCTGGCCTATGTGATCTACACCTCGGGCTCCACCGGCCAACCCAAGGGCGTGATGAACGAACACGGCGCGGTGGTCAACCGCCTGCTGTGGATGCAGGACGAATATGGCCTGACGGCGCAGGATGCGGTGT
>NZ_JACAPR010000045.1 GCF_013385635.1 Pseudomonas gingeri | reverse complement strand
CCGGCTCCTATGTATGGACTCGCCTCCACTGTCTACCCCGCTTTTAAAACACTGCTGCCCGGTTGCATCTATGTATAAGGCCTATTCGAGGAAGCCGTCTTCGGCTTCTGGCCAACATTGGTTGAGCTCGCGGTATGCCAATTACGATCAGGCCTCGAAGGCCGGTAGGAGCCAAGGCATCAATCCGCGACGGTCTTACCTGGGGTCAATGTTTTCTAGCAGGGGCGGGAGCGCTTCAGCGCCCCGGTGGCAGAACTCTGTGGATCAGTGGCTCACCGCCGCTTCCTGGCCGTTACCCGGTTGCCGACGATAAGTCTGTTCATTCTGTAGCAGCACCCAGACGATGCGCAGATTTCGGTTAGCCAGCCGTACCGCAGCTTCCTTGCGCCCCAGGCGACTTACCCAGCGTTGCAGGCGGCGATCATCAGGCTGCTCTGAGTCGGGCCGCATTTGCCTCAACACGGCATGTGCTCCCTGAATCATCAGGCTGCTGACGTACCGGTCGCCACGCTTGCTCATTTTGCCCATGCGCACCTTTTCTCCGCTACTGTGCTGGTCGGGCACCATGCCAAAATAAGCGGCAAACTGACGCGCATCGGCAAAGCGCTCCGGCTGGGTCTGCTTGGCCAGCAGCGCTGTGGCGATAATCGGGCCTATGCCGCGCACGGTCATCAACCGCTTGGCGGTCTTGTCCGCGCTGGCCGCTGCCTCCAGACGCCCGGTTAATACATTGATGCGCTCGCCCAGGTGGCGCCACTCGCCCAGTAACTCGTCGATTAACTCACGCAGCATATCCGGCAAAGGCTGGGTAGCATCTTCCAGTATCCGAGGTATGGTCTGGCTGATGGCGACATCGCCCTGAGCCAAGGCAACCCCGTGCTCTAACAGAAGCCCCCGCATCTGATTACTCATCGCGGTGCGTCGACGCACGTAGCCCTGCCGGGCACGGTGTAGCGCTTGCATGGCCAAGGCTGCCGCGCTTTTGATCGGTACAGCCAAAATTCTCGTATCCCGTCCCGCCCGCAATATTGCAAGTGCATCGTTGCGGTCGTTCTTGGCGCCGCTGCGATGATCAGCTACGTGCTGAGCCGGAAGAATCCGCGCCAGGTTGCCTTGGGCCTGCAGCTGCCGTGCCCAAGCCTGAGCCCCCGGCCCCGTTTCCATCAGCACCACCGTGGTTGGGGGGAGCTTGCGCAAAAAGGCGTAGAAGGCTTCACGGGATTTGATGCGCTCCTCGTAAAGCACCTGTCCGAGGGCATCTTCACCTGCAACCTGGAAAACCCGCTTGGCAAGGTCGACCGCTACCGTTGTGCAGGCCGACAAATCGGAAGGAGACAAGGATTGATCAACCGAAGTATGCTTTTTCATGGACTCGCCCTCGCTGTCGTTGGCTTCTTAGACTGCCACCGTGGCGCATTGACGCCTCGGCGTGGGCGAGTCCATCCAATTACAAGGGGATGATCGTTCCCACGCGCAGCAAAGGAATGCCGC
>NZ_JACAPR010000044.1 GCF_013385635.1 Pseudomonas gingeri | reverse complement strand
GTACAGTTCCACCAGATGCCGACCAGCGAGGACGATAACGCCGTCGCTGCGGCACACCGGGCAGGAAACCAGATCGCGCTCCCTGGCAATGGGCTGGCCGGCAATACTGGAGGATTGGCTGCCAGTCTTCACGGTACCGCCCACCGAGGTCTTCGCCCCCACGGTGATGTGGTAGCGCCTCATGTCGCGATCTGCGCCAAGTGGTCAGGCTTTGGAAAGCCTGGAATGCGGTCGTCGATGTACTCCACCATCTGCACCCTGCTTTGCAGACTACTGAGCGTCTCACCCTTATCATCGGTGGCAGTGCCGAGCCTTTCCATATTGCTCATTGTGCTTTCCTTTTCATACGCCCAAGGAGACTCGAGCACCGTTGTTGTGCTAATGGATGTGGGAGAGGATTTCGCCGGAGCGGCGTGAGAGATGCTGCCCAATCAGGTAAAACCGGACAACTGGCCGTTCGGGTAGGTATCCAATCTTCGGTAGGAACTTACAGTTTCGCCAGAAGCAATGTGGAAAATAAATGCGAGGCTCGAAACCCCGCGTGTTCAAAGGTAAGTTCGACAGCAAGAGCAAACGCAAGACAGACGTTTGGCGACGAGGGCTCAACGGAGACTATGAGTGTTCGCAGCAAGAAATCGAACCACTGCTGCTGGCCAGGTCCGGCTTGAGCTTCGTGCAGGTGATACTGTAATGCGGGTTATTCGCTCAAACCCGTGGCAATGCTGGGGGAGATGGGCTCGCTGCTGCGTAATCCCGTCATTGCCAGTGTCTTTTACGATCTGGAGTTCGCGGAAACCAAAGGCACTGGTATCCGGACCATGCGACGGCTGTTGGATGGCCAGGGATTGGCTGCCCCGGTCTTCAACAGCTATCAGTTGGAAAATCAGTTCACTTCGATTTATCTGCTTCATCAACTGTTGGGTGAGGAGCAACTGCGCTGGTTGCAGCAGTTCAGCCATTTGCAATTGACCGGAGACGAGGCCAAGGCACTGATACTGGCGGCGGAAACGGGGGGGGACAACGCCGCGTTGCGCGCTGTCAGCGGGTTGGATACGTTGTCGGCCAGCCAGGTATTGGGTCGTTTGCATCACCAGCATCATCTGCTGATAAAAGGCGGTGCCGGGCCGGCGACGTATTATCTGCAACAGGCCTACGTGACGACCGATGCGGGCCGGGCGTGGCTGGCGGAAAGAGGGATCCGGTAGTTCGCGCTGTCGCTGTACAACACCAGCGACCGGATTTGGCGATCCGGATCAAGTCAGGTGCAGTTGCGTCATGTTCTTTCGTGGGTACCTTGAGCGAGCGAAGCCTCGTTGTCATGACGAATGGCCTTGGCGGCGACTAAAGCGTAGCCTTAAAATCAGGGAAGCATTGGTGCGCCGGCTGAGTTTCAAGTTATCCGGGCGAGTGTTTTCTTGGTTGTACTCAGGCCGCTTATAGCGGCCTTTATTTTGCCTGTCGTTTGGGTTTGATTCTGTCGCCCTTCGGAACGATGGAGTAAAGCTCCGCTTTGGGCTTGCGAGCGGTGAGTTCGAAAATCGCCTCATCCGTCACCTCATTCCCATAGCCATCCAGACGCAATTGCGTACTTTTGATCGCCGTCATCCTCGGGGACGCTACCGCAATAGCGGTTTCGGCCAAGGCGAAGACAATTTGCACAACCATGTCATCAATGGTGTGGCCATCACGTACAACCACAACCCGGCTTTCATACGCATGCTTGCCGAGGAAAACGATTTCTGGATCCTCAAGCTGAGGCAACCCTTGGCTTTCCTTCTGTCTGTTGATTGCCTCGAATTGCACTTCTGTCAGGACGCCAATTACAACAGCTCGTACTCGCCGCCCTTGAGCAATCTCGTTCAGATTGGCCCGGATGAGATACTCGGCATTGTCGTATAGCGGCATTTCCGGTCCTTAGAAATCGGGGCCATACACTCTCCATTTGAAGCGGCAACAGGTTTATTGAAGCCATGAGGCCACTCGTAAACCTGAGGGGGCGGTCCGATTCTGAACGCTCGGTACCACGTCCTTGATACGCCGTGCCTATGCATTCAGCTCGCAGATAACGCTCCTCCCATGACGAAAATGGATCAAGTGATGAACGATGGCATTGCCCGTCCTGCTGATCGACAGCCACGTCCCCGTGACGCAGCTTTTGAAGTGCGCGCAGCAGCGCATCAAGGCGGGCACCGACCTGTTGGAAAGCATCACGTCCGTGAGCATCACCGGGCTTGAAGATAGCGACCTGTACCGATTTACCAGCGCGGCGTATCTGTTGCTTCGAGAGGGGACGGATTTGCTGGAGGTGGTGGGGCGGCGAATTGATGGGTAGCCTCGTTCGCAAACGCTATCGCTATCTACCCGGTTGGGTATGAGCTCATTTGGCATCCATTTGACTGACGCGCTCAGAACCGATGTGAGGCCAGCCCCAAAAACAAAAATGCCCCGAATCAAAGATCCGGGGCATTTGTTCTGCAGGTGGTGCACCAGGCGGGATTCGAACCCACGACCCCTGCCTTCGGAGGGCAGTACTCTATCCAGCTGAGCTACTGGTGCTTATGCGGGCGACATCATACCCATGTCGGCTCGGGGCGTCCATTCGGGTTTTGTCGGGAAATTCCCTTTGTGCGGTTTGACTTGCGCACAGCCCGGCACGCCTTGTTCCGCGCAGTCCGTCAGGCAAGCATTGACGCTGCGCGGATCCGGGACCACTTTCGGGCCCCGCCAGGGCCCAGGCATTACGTTGATCAGAAAAACCTCGCGAATGCGGCATTTTCGTTCTTTTTTTCGAACAGACTATTGTCCTTTACCCCCATTGATCCTAGGATTCGTTTGAGATTTCAAACGCTCTTGTCTGGGTGCTGAACCGCACATTGATCTCATGTGCGCTATTTATGTGCTTCGGCCCGGTGAATGAATTTCCTGACGGCAGCCATCAAGGCGCCTTTCTACAATCAATAAAACGCTGCGCGCATGCGCGGTGCTGTTAAGGAAAGCCTACATGCAGCTCAAAGACAGCCAGTTGTTCCGCCAGCAAGCCTTTATCGATGGGGCTTGGGTCGACGCGGACAATGGTCAGACGATCAAGGTCAACAACCCGGCCACGGGCGAAATCCTGGGCACCGTGCCGAAAATGGGCGCTGCCGAAACCCGTCGCGCTATCGAAGCCGCTGACAAGGCCCTGCCGGCCTGGCGTGCACTGACCGCCAAAGAGCGTTCGAACAAACTGCGTCGCTGGTTCGAACTGATGATCGAGAACCAGGACGACCTGGCCCGCCTGATGACCCTCGAACAAGGCAAGCCGCTGGCCGAAGCCAAGGGCGAAATCGTCTATGCCGCCTCGTTCATCGAGTGGTTCGCCGAAGAAGCCAAGCGCGTCTATGGCGATGTGATCCCGGGCCACCAGCCGGACAAGCGCCTGATCGTGATCAAGCAGCCGATCGGCGTGACCGCTGCCATTACCCCGTGGAACTTCCCGGCCGCGATGATCACCCGTAAAGCCGGCCCAGCCCTGGCCGCCGGTTGCACCATGGTGCTCAAGCCCGCTTCGCAGACCCCGTTCTCGGCCTTCGCCCTGGCGGAACTGGCCCAGCGTGCCGGCATTCCGAAAGGCGTGTTCAGCGTGGTGTCCGGCAGCGCCGGCGATATCGGCAGCGAGCTGACCAGCAACCCGATCGTGCGCAAGCTGTCCTTCACCGGCTCGACCGAGATCGGTCGCCAGTTGATGGCCGAATGCGCCAAGGACATCAAGAAGGTTTCCCTGGAACTGGGCGGCAACGCTCCGTTCATCGTGTTCGACGACGCGGACCTGGACAAGGCCGTCGAAGGCGCGATCATCTCCAAGTACCGCAACAACGGCCAGACCTGTGTCTGCGCCAACCGCCTGTACATTCAGGACGCGGTCTACGACGCATTCGCCGAGAAACTGAAAGTGGCGGTCGCCAAGCTCAAGATCGGCAACGGTCTGGAAGAAGGCACCACCACCGGTCCGCTGATCGACGAGAAGGCCGTGGCCAAGGTCCAGGAGCACATCGCCGACGCCCTGAGCAAAGGCGCGACCCTGCTGGCCGGCGGCAAGTCCATCGAAGGCAACTTCTTCGAGCCGACCATCCTGGTCAACGTCTCCAGGGACGCCGCCGTGGCCAAGGAAGAAACCTTCGGTCCATTGGCGCCGCTGTTCCGCTTCAAGGACGAAGCCGAAGTCATCGCGATGTCCAACGATACCGAGTTCGGCCTGGCCTCGTACTTCTATGCCCGTGACCTGGGCCGTGTGTTCCGTGTGGCCGAGGCCCTGGAATACGGCATGGTCGGCGTCAACACCGGGCTGATCTCCAACGAAGTCGCGCCGTTCGGCGGCATCAAGGCGTCGGGCCTGGGCCGTGAAGGCTCCAAGTACGGCATCGAAGACTACCTGGAAATCAAATATCTCTGCCTGGGTATCTGACCCGGCAGGTGGTTCAGCGACAGGGGCACGAGAGCGCTGCTCCTGTCGCGTTTCAAACGACACTTCAGTGTGGCCGGAACGTTGTGCCAGTCGATCATCGTATGCTGGTGCAGTGCTCTCCCTGCCGCGTCATCCTTGAACCACGCCGCCCGATGAGCGGTGAATGAGGACACCATGAGCAAGACCAACGAATCCTTGATGCAACGCCGCCAGGCCGCTGTTCCACGCGGCGTCGGCCAGATCCACCCGATCTTCGCCGACCACGCGAAGAACGCCACCGTGACTGACGTTGAAGGCCGTGAGTTCATCGACTTCGCCGGCGGTATCGCCGTGCTGAACACCGGCCACGTGCACCCGAAAATCATCGCCGCCGTGACCGCACAGCTGAACAAGCTGACCCACACCTGCTTCCAGGTCCTGGCCTACGAACCCTACGTAGAGCTGTGCGAGAAAGTGAACGCCAAGGTTCCGGGCGATTTCGCCAAGAAAACCCTGCTGGTCACCACCGGTTCCGAAGCGGTCGAGAACGCCGTGAAGATCGCCCGTGCCGCCACTGGCCGTGCCGGCGTGATCGCCTTCACCGGCGCCTACCACGGTCGCACCATGATGACCCTGGGCCTGACCGGCAAAGTCGTGCCTTACTCGGCCGGCATGGGCCTGATGCCAGGCGGCGTGTTCCGCGCGCTGTTCCCGAACGAACTGCACGGCGTGAGCATCGACGACTCCATCGCCAGCATCGAGCGCATCTTCAAGAACGACGCCGAGCCACGTGATATCGCCGCGATCATCATCGAGCCGGTGCAGGGCGAAGGCGGCTTCTACGTCGCGCCCAAAGAGTTCATGAAGCGTCTGCGTGCCCTGTGCGACCAGCACGGCATCCTGCTGATCGCCGACGAAGTGCAGACCGGCGCCGGTCGTACCGGCACCTTCTTCGCCATGGAACAGATGGGCGTTGCCGCCGACCTGACCACCTTCGCCAAGTCCATCGCCGGCGGTTTCCCGCTGGCCGGTGTCTGCGGCAAGGCCGAATACATGGACGCCATCGCTCCAGGCGGCCTGGGCGGTACCTACGCCGGTAGCCCGATTGCTTGCGCCGCAGCCCTGGCCGTGATGGAAGTGTTCGAGGAAGAGCACCTGCTGGACCGCTGCAAGGCCGTCGGCGAGCGCCTGGTGACCGGTCTGAAAGCGATTCAGGCCAAGTACCCGGTGATCGGCGAAGTGCGTGCCCTGGGCGCGATGATCGCGCTCGAACTGTTCGAAGGCGGCGACAGCCACAAGCCGAACGCGGCCGCCGTGGCCCAGGTCGTGGCCAAGGCCCGCGACAAGGGTCTGATCCTGCTGTCCTGCGGCACCTACGGTAACGTCCTGCGCGTGCTGGTCCCGCTGACCTCGCCGGATGAGCAACTGGACAAGGGTCTGGCGATCATCGAAGAGTGCTTCGCCGAACTCGCCTGAGTTGTGACGCGATAGACAGAAAGACCCGCTTCGGCGGGTTTTTTTGTGTCAAAAGAACGCAATGGTGGCGTTTAGCTGTATGCCTGGGTCAGCATTGACTAAGGTGCTAGGAGCGCCCTCGGAGAGAGCTTGATGACTGCTGTGGATTTACCCGCTGTACCCCGTGTGTTGATTGCCGAGGCGGATCCTTGGTCACGGGACCTGCTCAAGCAGGTATTGTTGAATGTGCGTTGCGATGCACGGCTGGCATTGTGCGCCGATGGCCAGGAAGCCTTGCAGTTGCTCAATGAACAACCCTTCGACCTGGTGATCGCCGACCGGGAGTTGCCGGGCGTCGACGGCTTGAGCCTGCTCTACGGCGTGCGCCAGAAAAAGCGTCATCCATTGTTGCCGTTCATTCTGCTGAGCTCGCGCAATGACGTCGCCAGCGTGCGTGAAGCCGTGGCGCTGCAACCGACGGCCTACCTGACCAAACCCCTGAACATGGAAAGCCTGACCCAGCGCCTGCAGGACCTGCTGCTGGATGCCGGGCAGAACGTGTCCTGCGAGATTCCGGCCCTGGCGCCGGGCATGACCCTGAAAATCTTTCTTGAACGCCGTCGCGAAGAGTCCGAGGGCGCGCCGCTGATGGCCGACGTGCAGGTCGCGGTCAAGCGCAGCCTCAATCCCAATGGCCTCGACCTGAAGTTGCTGGAGCAGGAAATCCGCACCGATCCGCAGATCACCGCGGTACTGATCGCCGCCGCCAACAGTGCGGCACAGCACCATGGCAGCACGGTGCAGACCCTGGCCCAGGCCCTGCACCGCCTGGGTGCGGCGCAAAGCATGAACCTGATCCTCGGCCTGAGCCTCAAGCGCAGCGCCAAGCTCAGCGATGCCGCGCTGGCCGATTACGCCGAACGTTACTGGGAGTTGTCGCTGCATACCGCCGAGTACGGCCGCACCCTGGCGCGCCTGCTCGACCTCGATCAGGAGCGCTGTTACTGCGCGGGCCTGCTGCACCGTCTGGGCGACCTGGCGCTGTTGCGCTGCATGCAGGAATGGCAGCAGGCGGGTGGCGAGTTGGATGACGAACTGATCGGCGAGTCGCTCTACGAATTCGGCGCCGGCTACGGTTCCGCGTTGCGCACCCGCTGGCGCCTGCCGCTGGAGCTGCGGGAGCTGATTGCGGCGGTCTATCAGCTCGGTGGCGGAGTGTATTCACGCGAGGCCCTGGTGATGAGCCTGTCGGCGCAACTGGCGCGCCTGACGCCCAACGAGGGCGTCGAGGAACTGGCCAAGAGCCGCACGGCGCGACTACTGCGCATCGGCTTGCCGGAGCTGATGCGATTGCGCAAGAACTGACGACCCCTGGGGTCAGGTTGGATGCGGGATCCTGCAGGAAGTTTGGGGCGAAGCCCGCTCGCCACAAATCTCGCTGGACTCGAGATCTTCGTTACGCCAGCACGATCTGATTCTTGCCCTGGCGCTTGGCCTGGTACATCGCGCCGTCCGCCCGGGCGAACAGGCTGTCGAGGGCTTCATCCTCGGGGGTCAGGCTGGTCAGGCCCTGGCTGACGGTGATACCGAACTGCTCGCCGTCATGGCTGAACGCCAGGCGCTGGATTTCCCGTTGCAGTCGCTCGGCAATCTGTCGTGCCATGTCCGGCGCGCAGCCGGGCAGCAGCGCGGCGAATTCCTCGCCGCCGATACGGCCGAACAGATCGCCGCTGCGCAACGCCGAACGGCCTGTCTCGGCGATGCGCTGGAGGACCACGTCACCTTCCGGGTGCCCGTAGGTGTCATTGATCAACTTGAAGTCATCGATATCCAGCAGCAGGAAGGCCAGCGGCGAGTCCTGCAGGCGGGCTTGCTCGAACTCGCGGTGGGCGCATTCGAAAAAGTGCCGGCGGTTGCTGCTGCGGGTCAGCACATCGGTGGTCGCCAGGCGCTGCAGTTCGTCTTCCAGGGCCTTCTTTTCGGTGATGTCCTCGGCGATGCCGACCACGATCACCCGCTGCCCCGGTTCGGCATGGCGGCTGATGAAGCACTTGTCGCTGAGCCAGCGGATCTCGCCGTCGGCGCTGATGATGCGGTACTCGCGGTCTTCCACCGCGCCTTTTTCCAGGACTTCGGCGAGGCTGCGCTCGGCGTAGTCGAGGTCGTCGGGGTAGATGCTGTCGCGCCATTCGTTGTAGTCGGCCAGCAACAGGCCGGCGGAGCGGCCGAAGATGCGTTCGTAGGCTGGGCTGACATAGAGCATCTGCCGGGCCTCCCAGTCGAAGGCCCACAACACGGCGTTGACGCTGACCAGCAGGGAGCTGAACAGCTGTTCGCGTTCACTCAGGCGCGCGACTTCACCTTGCGCGTGCATCAGGGCGAGCAGGGTTTCAGCGGCTTCGGGCCACTGTTGGAGGGAAGGCGGTCGCGGGTTTTTATTGATCATCGGCACACATCTCAAAGGGTGTGTCACGCCAGTATCTGGCGCGGCGACACCGACAACCCGCCGGGATGGCGAAGTGCATTTTGAGATAAGGGAATGGCCGCTAAGTTCCGAACGGCGCACCTCAAGGCGAGGTGCGCCGATCAACGGTGTCAGGCGACGGACGGACGCAGCGAGTAGGTTTTCAGCTGGTTGGCGAATTCACGCAGCGACTGGATGCCGCTGGCCTCGGCTTCGTGGACCCAGTCCTTGATCGCCGCCAGCATATCGTGACCATTCGAGCTGGTCTTGACCCAGATCTGTTGCAGGGCCAGGCGTTTCTCGTAAATTACCTTGAGCGCCTGGCTGTGTGCCAGCATGGTTTCGATGCGCAGCTGGTGCTTGTCGCTGAGCAGGCTGGTTTCCCGTGACAGCAGGCGCTTGGCCCGGTGGAACTGGTGACGGACCGAATGATCGACCTTGGCCAGCTCCTGTTTCACCAGCGGGGCGATCACCAGCTTGCGGTACTGGGCCATGATCTGGAAACGGTTGTTGAGGATCGCCATGGCGGTGTCCATGTCCAGGTGACCCTTGCCTTCGACTCGGTGGGCAATGGGCGCGACGCGTTGCACCCTGGCCAGGCGCAGGAAACTGAAGACCTTGATCCATGCCCAGCCCAGGTCGAACTCCCACTTCTTCACCGAGAGCTTGGCCGAGTTGGGGTAGGTGTGGTGGTTGTTGTGCAGTTCTTCGCCGCCGATCAGGATGCCCCAGGGCACCAGGTTGGTGGCCGCGTCGCGGCATTCGAAGTTGCGATAGCCGACCGCGTGGCCCAGGCCGTTGATCACGCCGGCGGCCCAGAACGGGATCCACATCATCTGGATCGCCCAGATGGTGATGCCGATGGCGCCGAACAGCAGCAGGTCGATCACCGCCATCAGGCCGATGCCGAGCAGCTTGTAGCGCGAGTAGAGGTTGCGCTCGAGCCAGTCTTCCGGGCAGTTCTTGCCGTAGATGCGCAGGGTCTCGGCATTCTGCGCCTCGGCGCGGTACAGCTCGGCGCCGGTACGCAGGACCGTGGACAGGCCGAGGATCACCGGGCTGTGGGGATCGTCGACGGTTTCACATTTTGCGTGATGTTTACGGTGGATGGCGGTCCACTCGCGGGTATTCTGGGCCGTGGTCAGCCACAGCCAGAAACGGAAGAAGTGCTTGAGGCCGGCATTCAGCTCCAGGGAGCGATGAGCCGAATAGCGGTGTAGATAGACCGTGACGCCGACAATGGTCACGTGGGTCATCAACAGAGTGACTGCCACCAGTTGCCAGGCTGACAGGTCAAGAAAACCGTTGTACCACATAGGCTGTATGGCCCTCGATAAAGTAAAGAACAGCCAGCGCATTATCACCGAGCCACCAGAGAAAACCAGTCGCTGTTTCAGATAAGAGTGGCCGGATGTTTCTTACTCTATAATTCCGGCCGATTTGTAGGGCAATTTGGCATTTCTAGAGGGAATTAGCACCGTTTATGGCAACTTCATACCGCAATGCTCTGAAGGCGGGCGTGTTGTACCTGCTGCTGTCGATCCTCTGGATCCAGCTCAGCCAACAGCTGTTGAGCAGTTTTTTCGATGAGCCCGAGCAGTTGGCACACTGGCAGATCATTCGCGGTTACCTGTGGGTCAGTGTCAGTGCGGTGCTGATTTTCCTTATCCATGCCCGTTACCAGCGTTTTGCCCATGCCGCCGCCGAGCGCGCCTCCACGGCCGGCGACCGGGAACGCCTGCGCCAGGCCGCCGCCGTCTTCGACTGCACCCGCGAAGGCGTGCTGGTCACCGACAGGGACGGCCTGATCGTCCACGTCAACCGGGCGTTTGTCGCGATTACCGGTTACCAGGAGGCCGAGGTGCTGGGCGAGCGGCCGAACCTGTTCAAGTCCGGCCGGCATTCGGCGGACTTCTATCAGAAGGTCTACCAGGCGCTGGAGGGTTGTGGCGAATGGAGCGGCGAAATCTGGAACCGACGCAAGAGCGGCGAGATCTACCCGCAGTGGCAGACGATCCGCGCGATCCGCGACGACCAGGGCCAGCTCAGCCACTATGTCGCGGTATTTTCCGATATCAGTGCGATCAAGGATTCCCAGTACGAGCTGAGCCAGCTGGCGCACTACGACCCGCTGACCGGCCTGCCCAATCGCCTGCTGTTCTCCGACCGTGCCGCCCAGGCGCTGGCCTCGGCGCAGGTGCACAAGCGCGGTTGCGCCTTGCTGCTGATCGACCTCGACCACTTCAAGATCATCAATGACAGCCTGGGCCACAATATCGGCGATCAGTTGCTCAAGGCGGTGGGCGAGCGCCTGCAAGGCCTGTTCGGCGGCGGTATCACTCTGGCGCGGCTGGGCGGTGACGAATTCGCGGTACTGGCCGAGAACTGCCCGCAGGTGGTCCAGGCGGCGGCCCTGGCCCAGCGGGTGATCGAAGGCCTGAAGGAACCGTTCCAGTTCGACGAGCACCAGTTGTTCATCAACGCCAGCATCGGCATCAGCCTGTTTCCCAGCGATGCACTGAATGCCGAACAGTTGCTGCGCAATGCCGACTCGGCCCTGTTCAAGGCCAAGAGCGCCGGTCGTGAAGGTTATGCCTTGTACACCGAGGAACTGACGGCCCACGCCCAGCACCGGGTGGAAATGGCCAGTGAGCTGCGCCGGGCCCTGGAGCAGGATGAGCTGCGGGTCTATTACCAGCCGGTGCACGAGCTCGGCAGCAGCCGGCTGATCGGGGTCGAGGCCCTGGTGCGCTGGGAGCACCCGCAACGCGGACTGGTGTCGCCCGGCGAGTTCATCCCGATTGCCGAACGGACCGGGCTGATCGCCGAGATCGATGCCTGGGTCATGGAGCAGGCCTGCCGGCAGATGTGCCAGTGGCTGAGCGAGGGGGTGGCGCTGGCGTTTATCGCGGTCAACGTCTCCAGCCGGCTGTTTGCCCGTCGCGAGCTGTACCAGCAGGTGGCGAAGGTGCTGGACGACACCGGCCTGGACCCGGCGCTGCTGGAACTGGAAGTGACGGAAAGCGCGGTGATGGAGGATCCCGAGGTGGCGCTGGAGCAACTGCATCGCCTGCGTGAACTGGGGGTGAGCCTGGCGATCGACGATTTCGGCACCGGTTATTCCTCGTTGCTGCGACTCAAGCGCCTGCCGGTGCAGAAACTCAAGATCGACCAGGGCTTCGTCGCCGGCCTGCCGTGGGATGAGGACGATGCGGCGATTGTCCGCGTGGTGATCGCGCTGGCGCAGAGCATGGGCATGCAGGTGCATGCCGAGGGCATCGAACAGCAGGAACAGGCGCGGTTCCTGCTCGAACAGAGTTGCGATCTGGGACAGGGCTACTGGTTCGGTCGGCCGATGCCGGCGCAAAAGCTCGATTGGCTGAGAGCGCCGTCTATCGTCTGAGCCTTGTGGCGCCTGATCGGGCGCCATCGCCGGCAAGCCGGCTCCTACACGGTTCGAGCCGTGCCAGAGGGCTGCATACACCCAGAACCTGCAGGAGCCGGCAAGCCGGCTCCTACACGGTTCGAGCCGTGCCAGAGAGCTGCGTACACCCAGAACCTGCAGGAGCCGGCAAGCCGGCTCCTGCACGGTTCGAGCCGTGCCAGAGGGCTGCATACACCCAGAACCTGCAGGAGCCGGCAAGCCGGCTCCTGCACGGTTTGAGCCCTGCCAGAGAGCTGCGTACACCCAGAACCTGCAGGAGCCGGCAAGCCGGCTCCTGCACGGTTTGAGCCCTGCCAGAGAGCTGCATACACCCAGAACCTGTAGGAGCCGGCTTGCCGGCGAACCGACGCGCAGCGGCGGCCAGCTCTCCATATTCCCCTGATGACAATTTGGTTATATTAAAATTCTTAAATAGTATTTTTAAGAATAACTTCGCCTGTCTAAGATTGCCTCCACGCCATAAGCAGTTCCGCCACTGCCGGGGCAACCCTTATTTCAGGAGCACGACCATGAGCGCATCTCTGCGTAGCGTTGACGGCCAGGACGAAGCAACCATCCTGCGTGAGATCCAGAGCGCCTTGCGCGACCTGCGTTTTGGTGCGGTGGAAATCACCGTCCACAACGCTCAGGTAGTACAGATCGAACGCAAGGAAAAGTTCCGTCTGCAAAACCCCAGCAACAAACCCAGCTGAATTGCGCATCACCCTCTGAGTTCGTCAGAGGCCCGACTGGTCAACCGGAGGGCGTCATCCATGCCCCCCAGAAAAAACTGCAGCGTTCAAGCACGAATGCGGGCTTGAAGCGCCATAAGAAAAAAGCCAACACACCAAAAAATTTCGGGAGCTTCACCATGTCGTCGATTCGCCGTTACGCCCTGGCCGCGCTCGCCAGTGCCGTGTTTGCCGGTTCCGCTGTTGCCAAGGATTATGAACTGCTCAACGTGTCCTACGACCCGACCCGTGAGCTGTACCAGGACTACAACGCCGAGTTCACCAGCTTCTGGAAGCAGGCTCATCCCGGCGACAACGTGAAGATCCAGCAATCCCACGGCGGTTCCGGCAAGCAGGGCCGTGCCGTGATCGACGGCCTGCGTGCCGACGTGGTGACCCTGGCCCTGGCCGGCGACATCGACGAAATCGCCAAGCTCGGCAAGACCCTGCCCGAGGACTGGCAGAAGCGCCTGCCGGACGCCAGCACCCCCTACACCTCGACCATCGTGTTCCTGGTGCGCAAGGGTAATCCCAAGGGCATCAAGGACTGGAACGACCTGATCAAGAAAGACGTCTCGGTCATCACCCCGAATCCGAAAACCTCCGGCGGCGCCCGCTGGAACTTCCTCGCCGCCTGGGCCTACGGCCTGAAAGCCGGCGGCAGCGAAGCCAAGGCCCAGGAGTACGTGAAGGAACTGTTCAAGCACGTGCCGATCCTCGACACCGGCGCCCGTGGCTCGACCATCACCTTCGTCAACAACGGTCAGGGCGACGTGTTGCTGGCCTGGGAAAACGAAGCGTTCCTGGCCCTCAAGGAAGACGGCGGCGCCGACAAGTTCGATATCGTCGTGCCTTCCCTGTCGATCCTCGCCGAACCGCCGGTGGCTGTCGTCGACAAGAATGCCGAGAAGAAAGGCAACACCGAGATCGCCACCGAATACCTCAAGCACCTGTACAGCCCGGCCGGCCAGGAAATCGCCGCGAAGAACTTCTACCGTCCACGTGACGAGAAGGTCGCCGCCAAGTACGAGAAGCAGTTCCCGAAACTTGACCTGGTGACCATCGACAAGGACTTCGGCGGCTGGAAGTCGGCGCAACCGAAATTCTTCAATGACGGTGGCGTGTTCGACCAGATCTACCAGGCCCAGTAACTGAAACGGTAACCTACAGTAAGCCAAGCTCGGAGCCCCGGATTTCATTCGGGGCTTTTGTGCGTCACAACCAAGGACTTTTATGTCACGTCGTATCTCCCCCGTCATACCCGGCTTCGGGCTGACGCTGGGCTACACCTTGGTGTACCTCAGCCTGATTGTGCTCATACCGCTGGCGGCGATGTTCGTGCACGCCGCCCAACTCACCTGGGAACAGTTCTGGGCGATCATTTCCGCACCGCGGGTGCTCGCGGCCCTGAAGCTGAGCTTCGGCACCGCGCTGTATGCGGCCATCATCAACGGCATTATCGGTACGCTGCTGGCCTGGGTGCTGGTGCGCTACACCTTCCCGGGACGCAAGATCATCGATGCGATGATCGACCTGCCGTTCGCCCTGCCCACCGCCGTCGCCGGTATCGCGCTGACCGCGCTGTACACGCCCACCGGCCTGGTCGGGCAGTTCGCCGCCGACCTGGGCTTCAAGATCGCCTACACCCCGCTGGGCATCACCCTGGCGCTGACCTTCGTGACCCTGCCGTTCGTGGTCCGCACGGTACAGCCGGTGCTCGCCGATATTCCCCGTGAAGTCGAGGAAGCCGCGGCCTGCCTGGGCGCCAAGCCCCTGCAGGTGTTCCGCCATATCCTCGTGCCGGCGCTGCTGCCCGCCTGGTTGACCGGCTTCGCCCTGGCCTTTGCCCGTGGCGTCGGCGAGTACGGCTCGGTGATCTTCATCGCCGGCAACATGCCGATGAAGACTGAAATCCTGCCGCTGCTGATCATGGTCAAGCTCGACCAGTACGACTACACCGGCGCGACCTCCATCGGCGTAATGATGCTGGTGGTTTCCTTTGTCCTGTTGCTGCTGATCAACTTGCTGCAGCGGCGTATCGAAACCCCATAAGGAGGCGCGAACATGTCCCAATCGTCCATAAGCGCCGCTTCCTCGGCCAATGCTGCCCGTCGTGGCAGTGCCGTTTCGCGACGGCTCCTGATCGGCCTCGGCTGGCTGATTTTTGCCCTGTTCCTGCTGCTGCCGCTGTTTATCGTGGTATCCCAGGGCCTCAAGCTCGGCCTCGGCGCGTTCTTCACCGCGATTTTCGAGCCGGACGCCCTGTCGGCGTTGAAACTGACGGTGATCGCCGTGCTGATCTCGGTGCCGCTGAACCTGGTATTCGGCGTCAGCGCCGCCTGGTGCGTGAGCAAGTACAGCTTTCGCGGCAAGAGCATGCTGGTCACGCTGATCGACCTGCCGTTCTCGGTCTCGCCGGTGATCGCCGGTCTCGTCTATGTGCTGATGTTCGGCGCCCAGGGCCTGTTCGGCCCGTGGCTGGCGGACCACGATATCCAGATCGTCTTCGCCTTGCCGGGCATCGTCCTGGCGACCATCTTCGTCACCGTGCCCTTCGTTGCCCGTGAACTGATCCCGCTGATGCAGGAGCAGGGCACCCAGGAAGAAGAGGCGGCGCGATTGCTGGGCGCCAACGGCTGGCAGATGTTCTGGCATGTCACCGTGCCGAACATCAAGTGGGGCCTGATCTACGGCGTCGTGCTCTGCACGGCGCGGGCGATGGGTGAGTTTGGCGCGGTGTCGGTGGTTTCCGGGCACATTCGCGGGGTGACCAACACCCTGCCGCTGCACGTCGAGATCCTCTACAACGAATACAACCACGTGGCCGCGTTCGCCGTGGCGAGCCTGTTGCTGATCCTGGCGCTCTTCATCCTGCTGCTCAAGCAGTGGAGCGAAAACCGAATCAACCGCCTGCGCGCCAGCGCCGCGGAGGAATAAGTCATGTCGATCGAAGTCCGTAATGTCAGCAAGAACTTCAATGCCTTCAAGGCCCTGAACAGCATCAACCTGGATATCCAGAGCGGCGAGCTGGTGGCTTTGCTCGGCCCGTCCGGCTGCGGCAAGACCACCCTGCTGCGGATCATCGCCGGGCTGGAAACCCCGGATGACGGCAGCATCGTGTTCCACGGCGAAGACGTTTCCGGTCACGACGTGCGTGATCGCAACGTCGGCTTCGTGTTCCAGCACTACGCGCTGTTCCGCCATATGACCGTGTTCGACAACGTCGCCTTCGGTCTGCGCATGAAGCCGAAGAACCAGCGCCCGAGCGAAAGCCAGATCGCCACCAAGGTCCATGAACTGCTGAACATGGTGCAACTGGACTGGCTGTCCGACCGTTACCCGGAACAGCTGTCCGGTGGCCAGCGCCAGCGGATCGCCCTGGCCCGGGCCCTGGCGGTGGAACCCAAGGTGCTGCTGCTGGACGAGCCGTTCGGTGCCCTGGATGCCAAGGTGCGCAAGGAATTGCGGCGCTGGCTGGCGCGTCTGCATGAAGACATCAACCTGACGTCGGTGTTCGTGACCCACGACCAGGAAGAAGCGATGGAAGTCGCCGATCGCATCGTGGTGATGAACAAGGGTGTGATCGAGCAGATCGGCTCACCGGGCGAGGTCTACGAGAACCCGGCCAGCGATTTCGTCTACCACTTCCTCGGCGACTCCAACCGCCTGCACCTGGGCGAGGACAACCATGTGCTGTTCCGTCCCCACGAGGTGTCGTTGTCGCGGCATGAACTGGAAGACCATCATGCGGCCGAAGTGCGCGATATCCGTCCGTTGGGCGCGACCACCCGGGTGACGCTGAAGGTCGAGGGCCAGAGCGAACTGATCGAGGCCGAAGTGGTGAAGGACCACGACAGCCTGATCGGCCTGGCGCGGGGCGAGACGCTGTTCTTCAAGCCCAAGGTCTGGCAGAAACTGGCCAATATCTGATCGGCCCTGCAATACGTGTGGCGAGCGGGCTTGTCGGAACGCCGCACCGCCGCTCTCGGCTGCGCAGCAGTCGTAAAACCTTGGAGCTCGGCCTATCCGATGCACCGAGTTCTCAGGTTTTGGGGGGCGCTTCGCGCCCCAGCGCGGGCAAGCCCGCTCGCCACCATGATCATTTCAAGCCCTGACGTTTTTCTCCCGCAACCGCACCACTCCCGCCCGCGCCTCGATTTCATGCTTGAGCGCCTTGCGCAGCCCCAGCAGGAACGCCAGTTCCGTCACCACGAACAGTGGTCCGACGATCAATCCGCTCAGGTCGTCGACAAACGCCGGCTTGCGCCCTTCGTAGTAATGCCCGACAAACTGGATCGCCCAACCGAGCACGAACAGGCCCAGGCCGCTGCTCAACCAGACCATCGTGCTCTGCGCGGCAAGTATCTGGCCTAGCCAAACGGATAGGCCGAGCAGCACCGTCATCAGCAGCCCGAGGGCCACTTCCAGGCGCAGATAGAACCACGCCGAGACCACCGCCAAAACCACCGCCGGGGTCAGCCAGAGCCCGGCCACCGGCCATCCCGGCCGTGACAGCAGCACCGCGACGGCGACCACGATCAGCGGAATACCGATGAAGTGACTGGCGATATTGCGCGGATCACGGTGGTACGCCGCGTATTGACTGAGATGCTCGACGAGGTTTTTCATTGTTATTCCTCCTGTAGGGTGATGGGATCATGCCCCAACCGGAAAATTTGCACTGTCGGCTAGACGACAATCGTTTTGGAGTTCTCATGGACGTATCTGCCTGGCGCTCGCGCCTGCTGACGGGTCACTGGTTCAGCAACCTGCCTGCTCACTTGCAGGATAGCTTGCTGGCCGCGGCCAAGGGGCGGCGCCTGACGCCGGGTCAGCGCCTGTTCAAGCGTGGTGACCCGCCGTGCGGCCTGTATGCGGTCCTCGAAGGCTCGATACGGGTCGGCGCCGTCAGTGAAAAAGGCAAGGAAGCGCTGCTCAGCCTGATCGAGCTGCCGTACTGGTTCGGCGAGATTTCCCTGTTCGACGGCCTGCCCCGGACCCACGATGCCTACGCGGTCGGCCACACCATCCTGTTGCAGGTGCCGCAGAGTGTCCTGCTGGAACTGTTGGAAGAGCACCCGGAATACTGGCGGCAGTTCGCCCTGCTGATGAGCCAGAAACTGCGCCTGACCTTTATCGGCCTGGAACAGTTGAGCCTGCTGCCGGCCCCCGCGCGCCTGGCGCATCGGCTGCTGCAGATCGCCGAAGGCTATGGCGAGCTCAATCGCTCGCGGCAACTGATCCCGCTGGCCCAGGATCAGTTGGCGTCGATGCTGTCGCTGTCACGCCAGACCACCAACCAGATTCTCCAGGGCTTGCAGGACGAAGGCATCGTCCACCTGAACTACGGTGAAATCGAGATTCTCGACCTGGAACGCCTGCGGGCGGCGGCCAGCAACTGAGTATCGCGGCAATCTGCGACGAGCCGCCGTCTTGTGGCGATGAGGCGCTTCTGTGGCGAGCGGGCTTGCCCGCGTTCGGCTGCGCAGCAGCCGCAAAACCGAACAACTTGGTCTGCCTGATATACCGGGTTCGCCGATTTTAGGGCCGCTTCGCAGCCCAGCGCGGGCAAGCCCGCTCGCCACAGTGATCGTCACCGTAGGCTCGCAGCCAGACCACAGCCAGTATTGCAAAGGGTCAGCGCAGCCCGTCGCGGAACTGTCCCGGGGTGATTCCGGTCCAGCGCTTGAACGCCCGGCTGAAGCTGCTGGTATCGGCAAAGCCGAGCAGGTAGCTGACCTCGCTCAGCGAGCACTGCGGGTCGCGCAGGTGCAGCAGCGCGAGGTTTTCCCGGCATTCGTTGAGCAGCGTGTCGTAGCGGCAGCCCTCGTCGGCCAGGTGCCGTTGCAGGCTGCGCAGGCTCAGGTGCAGGGCCTGGGCGATGCGTTCGGCGGACGGCTCGCCTTCCGGTAACTGCGCCTCGATGGCCTGGCGCACCTTGCGTTCCCAGGTCAGCGGCTTGAGCTGCGCCAGGGTGCGGTTGAGTACTGCTTCGTTATGCTCGGCCAGTTCCGGGTTGGCGTCGTCCAGATGGCTGTCGAAGTCGGCACAGGCGAACTCCAGGCGATCTTCCTCGGCGGCGAAGAACACCGGGGCGCGGAACACCGTGTGCCAAGGCTTCGGATCGGCCGGTTCGGGCCGGCGCAGATGCACCGCCAGCGGTGCGTATTCGCGGCCCAGGCGGTTGCGGCAGGTGCGCACGTAGATCGCGGCGAAGGCGTCGATGGCTTCCGGCGCCGGTGTCGGGCTGTCCTTGGGCACCTGCAGGCGAAAGCGGTAGCACTCGCCCTCGCGGCTCAGTTCCAGCTCCAGGGCGTCGCTGACCACCTGGTGATAGCGCACGATACGTTCGAACACCTCGCGCAGGCTGCCGCTGGCGACCAGGGCATAACCGAGGGCGTGGAAGGTGGTGGGGCTGACGAAGCGCGAGACCCGCAAGCCGATCGCCGGATCGCCGCTGGCCGTCACCGCCAGTTGCCACAGGCGCGTGGTGGCCGACAGCGGGTAGCGGGCGTTGGGGTCGTCCATCAACTGCGGATCGAGCCCGGCCTCGCGGCACAGGGCGGCGCTGTCGAGGCCGAGGGCGTCGAGCTGCTTGCGCAGGGCGCGGGTCCAGCTGGAAAGCGAGGTCGGTTCAGGCATGTTGGCGCATCCGGTCAACAGGTTGGCGTTCGCGGCTACTACGTTGGGTGACGGCGCGGCGCAGGATGCCAACATCAATAACCAGAGGATGGAATCATGGAGGGTGTTTACGCAAGTCCCGAGCGCCTGAATGCTCAGCAACGCAGCGCACACATTCGTGAAGTGGTCATGGCCCGGGGCGTGGAGTTGCGTCGGCGCTACCCGCTGCTCAACCACCAGGACGCCCTGGGCGCCGGCATCCTGGCCTTTGCCCTGGCCGGCATGCTCGGCTCGGCGACGCTCTACCTGAGTGGCTACCTGGCCTGGTGGGCGTGCCTGTTGCTGAATGCGTTCCTGGCGTCGCTGACCCACGAGCTGGAACACGACCTGATCCACAGCATGTACTTCCGCAAGCAGCGGCTGCCCCACAACCTGATGCTGGCGCTGGTCTGGCTGGCGCGGCCGAGCACCATCAACCCGTGGGTCCGTCGTCACCTGCACCTCAACCACCACAAGGTCTCCGGCACCGAGGCCGACATGGAGGAGCGGGCGATCACCAACGGCGAGCCCTGGGGCCTGGCGCGGCTGCTGATGGTGGGTGACAACATGATGTCGGCGCTGATCCGCATGTCCCGCGCCAAGACCTGGGCGCACCGGCGCAGCATTCTCAAGCGAGTGTTCCTGGTCTATGCGCCGTTGGCCCTGCTGCACTGGGGCGCGTGGTATGTATTCCTCGGCTTTCATGGCGCCAATGGCCTCGCCAGCCTGCTCGGGGCGCCTATCGACTGGTCGGCCGCTACCCTGGCGGTGATGCGGGTGATCGATATCGCCGTGGTGGTGCTGATCGGGCCGAACGTGCTGCGTACCTTCTGCCTGCATTTCATCAGCTCGAACATGCACTACTACGGCGATGTCGAGCCGGGCAACGTGATCCAGCAGACCCAGGTGCTCAATCCCTGGTGGCTGTGGCCGTTGCAGGCGTTCTGCTGCAACTTCGGCAGCACCCACGGGATTCATCATTTCGTGGTCAAGGAGCCGTTCTATATCCGCCAGATGACCGCGTCGGTGGCGCACAAGGTGATGGCCGAGATGGGCGTGCGCTTCAATGATCTCGGCACGTTCGGCCGGGCGAACCGGTTTGCCGGGCAGGAGCGGCGCAGCCCGCAAGCGGCGAGCACCTCAACCTTGTAGGAGCCGGCTTGCCGGCGATGAGGCCGGTCAGTCTTGTGTTGTCCTCAAGGGCGCCATCGCCGGCAAGCCGGCTCCTACAGGTTTTGCTCTTGTCTCAATCCGGCTGGAACGGCGAAGCACTGAGGATCACCCCCGTCTCCTCGACGTAGCGCTGCCAATGCCCGATCAGGGTGGCGAGCTTGTCCGGCAGGGCCTGGGCCAGGTCGTGGATTTCCCCGGGGTCGACACTCAGGTCATACAGCTGCCAGGTCGCCGGCCCCACGGGGCCTGGGATATACACCGCCTTCCAGTGCCCCTGGCGAATCGCCCGCCGGCCGAACAGCTCCCAGCCGGTGACCGTGTGTTCGTCGTGCACCTGCGCCGTCTCGCCCGAGAGGAAGCCCAGCCACGACTTGCCGCGCAGCGGCGCCACTTCCTTGCCGCGCCAGCGCTTGCCCGGATGGCGCACGCCGGCCAGGTCGAGAATGGTCGGGGTGATATCCATCACCGTCGAAAAACCATGGCTGATCTGCCCCGGCCGGGTCAGCGCCGGATAGTGCAGCAACGCCGGCACGCGGATCCCGCCTTCGGTGGTGAAGGCCTTGAACAGCCGGGACGGTGCCGTCGCCGCCTGGGCCCAGGCCGGACCGTACCAGACATAGGAGTTGGCCCGGCCGATATTCGCCAGGCTGTTGTCGTAGTGCTGGTTCAGGTAGCTCAGCAGTTCCGGGCCGAACTTGGGGAAGGCCTCCAGCAGCGCGCCTTCGGCGCCGTTGTCGGACATGAACAGGATAAAGGTGTTGTCCAGCAGGCCCTGGTTGCGCAGGTAGCTCACTACCCGGCCGATATTCCAGTCCATCCGCTCGACCATCGCCGCATAGACCTCCATGGCCCGTGCGGACAGCTGGCGCTGTTCCTCGCTCAAGGCTGCCCATTCGGTATTCAGGCCCAGCAGCGGATGCGGCTCCACGTCCGTGTCGATCAGTCCCAGTCGCCTGAGCTTTTCCAGGCGTTCCAGGCGCAGCACCTCCGGCCCTGCGTCATAGCGCCCCTTGTACCGGGCGACCACTTCGGCCGGTGCCTGCAACGGCCAGTGCGGCGCGGAAAACGGCAGGTAGGCGAAGAACGGCCGGGTCTGGTCGCGCTCCTTGAGGTACTGCAGCAGCTTGTCGCCGAAGGCATCGGAAGAATAGAAATCCGCCGGCAGTTGCTCGACGAAACGGTCGTCTTCGATGTACAGCGCCGGGGTCGATTTGAGCAGTCCCGGGGTGCTGTCGTCGTAGCTCGGCTCGAAGCCGTAATGGTTGGCCGCACCGGGCAACAGCGAGAACGAACGCTCGAAACCACGGGCATGGGGCGCCAGCCCGGCGGTCAGGCCCAGGTGCCATTTGCCGCTCATCAGGGTCTGGTAGCCGGCTTCGCGCAGTAGTTCGGGCAGGGCCACCACGCGATCGTTGAGATAACCCTCGTAGCCCGGCTTGCCGATCAGCTCAGGGGTCAGCGCCTCGGCCATGGTGCCGATCCCGGCGATGTGGTGATCGGTGCCGGTCAGCAGCATCGAGCGCGTCGGCGAACAGGTCGGTGCGGTGTGGAAGTCGGTCAGGCGCAGGCCGCCGTGGGCCAGCGCATCGAGGTTCGGCGTGGCGATCTCGCCGCCGAAGGCACCGATATCGGAGAAGCCGAGGTCGTCGGCCAGGATCACCAGGAAATTCGGGCGTTGCGCCATGTCGGGGTTCCTCTCAGCAGGCAATGAAGGTCAGGGGCAGGTCGCGAATCTGTTCGGGAGCCGGCGGCTGGTAGTGGTCGTCGCTGGTGAGTTCGTGGAGCAGTTCTTCGCGCAGTTGGTGAAAATCGAAGCTGCTGCGCTGGCGCGGGTGGGGCAGGGCGACTTCGACCACCTGCTTGATCCGGCCGGGGCGCGGCTCCATCACCACCACGCGGTCGGCGAGGAAAATCGCTTCCTCGACATCGTGGGTGACCAGCAGCGTGGTGATCCTGGCCCGGGCGCGGATGGCCAGCAGCTCGTCCTGCATCTGCTGGCGGGTCAGGGCGTCGAGGGCGCCGAAGGGTTCGTCCAGCAGCAGGATGCGCGGGCTGGCCACCAGGCCGCGGGCAATCGCCACGCGCTGGGCCATGCCGCCGGAGAGCTGGTGCGGATAGGCGCGGGTGAAATCGCCGAGCCCCACCAACTGGATGAAATCGTTGATGCGTTGCTGGCGTTCGGCGTTACCCAACGGTTCGTTGACCAGACCCAGGCCGATGTTTTCCTCGACCGTCAGCCAGGGAAACAGCCGGTGTTCCTGGAACACGATGCCGCGTTCGCTGCCGATGCCCTTGATCGCCTGGCCATCGACCCGGATCTCGCCGCGAAAGGCGGTGTCCAGGCCGATCAGCAGGCGCAGCAAGGTGGATTTGCCGCAACCGCTGGAGCCGACGATGGCGACGAATTCGCCCTCGGCGATGTCCAGGCTGAATTCGTCGATGGCCTGCAGTTCGGCGCCGTCGACGGCGAAGGATTTGCCGACCTGGTTGAAGCTGACAATCGGTGCGTTCATGCGTGTCTCCAGCGGGTGGCGCGGGTTTCGAGGCGTTGGCCGAGCAGGTTGATCAGGGCGCCGGTGAGGCCGACCAGGAGCATGCCGGCCATGATCACGTCCATGCGCAGCAGTTGCTGGGCGCCGATCATCACCGCGCCGATACCGCCGTTGGACGGCATGAAGTATTCGGCGCCGAGGGTGCCGAGCCACGCGTAGATCAGGCTCAGGCGCAGCCCGGCGAAAATCCCCGGGGCGGCGCCGGGCAGCACCAGCTTGCGCAGGCGCTGCCAGAGGTCCAGGCGCAGTACCTGGGCGGCTTCGGTCAGTTGCGGCGAGAGGTTGGCGACGCTGCGCTGGGTGGCGATAAACAACGGGAAGAAGGCGGCCAGGGCGACGAACACCGCCTTGGCCAGTTCGCCCAGGCCGAACCAGGCGGTGATCAACGGCACCCAGGCGAAAATCGCGATCTGGCGCAGCGCCGACAGACTCGGGCCGAGCAGGCGCTCGCCGATTTTCGACAGTCCCAGGAGCAGTCCGAGACCAAAGCCCAGGGATCCGCCGAGCAGCAGGCCGGCCAGGGTGCGTTTCAGGCTCAGGCCCAGGCTGGCGGGCAGGCTGTTGTCGAGAGTGCCGTTCCAGAGGCTGTGCAGCACCGCCAACGGGCTGACCAGGATATTCGCGTCGACCCACTGCTGGTCGCTCGCCAGTTGCCAGAGCACCAGCAGCATCAGCGGCAACGCCCAGGGTTGCAGGCGTTGCCAGCCCCGATAGCGCGGGCCACGGGGAATCTGCGCGGTGGCCGGATGCGGCCAGTGCACCAGGCGCCGGTCGAGCAGGGCGATGCCGCGATCCATCAGCACGCCGAGCACACCGATGACCAGGATGCAGACAAAGACGATATCCAGCATGAACAGTTGCCGGGCATAGACCATCAGGTAGCCGATGCCCTCGCTGGAGGCCAGCAGTTCCACGGCCAGCAGCGAGGTCCAGCCGGCGGCCAGCGCCAGGCGCAGGCCGGCCATGAACGCCGGCAGCGCGGCCGGCAGGATCAGCCGGCGGACCAGCAGGTACGGCGGTAGCCGCAGGACCGCTGCAGCCTCGCGCAGTCTCGGTTGGGCATCACGCACGCCAACCAGGGTATGCAGGGTCACCGGCACCACGACGGCCTTGATCAGCACCACCAGCTTGAGCATTTCGCCGATGCCGAAAAACACCATGAACAGCGGAATCCAGGCCAGGGTCGGGATTTGTGCGAGGGCGCTGAAGGTGGGGAACACCCAGCGTTCGGCACGCCGACTGAAACCCAGCAAGCCGCCCAGCAGGGCACCGATGCCGACCCCGGCGAGCAAGCCGCGCAGCAGGCGTTGCAGGCTGATCCACAGGTGGCTCCACAATTCGCCGCCGGCCAGGTCCAGGGCGCTTTGCCAGACCAGCGATGGCGGCGGCAGGATCTGCTCGCTCATCCAGCGCTCACGGCTGGCGATCCACCACAGGGCCGCGAGCGTCAGTGGCAGCAGCCAGGGCAAGGCCCGCGGGCCGAGGTTGGGCCATGACCGCTGCTTCCCGGCGGGCGGCAGTGCCAGGGGCAGGCTGAGGAGAGATACACGGGCCATGGCAGACCTCCGTTGTCGGTGTTCCGGGCGATGCACGGCGCTGATTTGAACGAGCTCGTTTGAATATGCTTGTTCGATCTATAAAAAATCTTATCGATTCTATTGGGAGATAAGGAAAGGCCATTTAAGGCCTGCGCAGGGCAAGCATCCAATGCATTCGAAGAATATTTTCGATGCGCGTTATGCATACCGTGATGGGAGCCCTGTTCCAGCGTATATATTCTTTAAAGTTACTAAAATGTGAATTATTAGTATTTTATTGTTGGTCATGGCTGTGCCTACCTTCAGCGCCTCGAAGCCTGTCGCAAAGGAGCACCACCCCATGAAAACCCTGTTCAAGGGCAGCGTTGCCCGCCTGTTCGCCACCACCGCCCTGGCCGGCGTGCTGGGCTACCTGCCGCTGTCGGGCGAGGCGGCCGAGATCAAGGAGATCCGTATTGCCGTGCCTGACCTGAGTGCCGGCACCGAACACAGTGGCGGCGGTGTGGTGGATGTGCTGCGCAGCCGGCAGATCTACGAAAAGGCCTTTGCCGACCAGGGCATCAAGGTGCAATGGAATTTCTTCAAGGGTGCCGGCCCGGTGATCAATGAAGCTTTCGCCAACGGCCAGGTGGACTTCGCTTACCTGGGCGACCTGGCGGCGATCATCGGCAAGTCGAACGGGCTGGATACGCGGTTGCTGAGCGCGTCGGCGCGTGGCGTCAAGCAGTACCTGGGCGTGGTGCCCGGTTCGGGGATCAAGACCCTGGAGGACCTCAAGGACAAGCGCGTGGCGGTATTCCGTGGCACCGCCAGCCAGCTCTCCTTCGATGCCGCGCTGGCCAGCCAGGGCCTGAGCGAGAAGGACTTCAAGGTCATCAACCTGGATTTCAGCGCGGCGGTGGCGGCCTTGGCGGCGAAGCAGATCGATGCGTCGTGGGGCAGTTCGAACCTGACGGCCTTGCAGGCCAAGGGCCTGGCCGAATTGCCGGTGAACACCAAGGCGCTGGGCGGGGCCGGTAGTATCCAGAGTGTGCTGGTGGGTTCCGGGGCGTTTGTCGATGCCCATCCGGATGTGGTCGACAAGCTGCTCAAGGCCCAGCAGCAAGCCGTGGAGTGGCTGACCGAGGATGGCAACAAGGATGCCTATGTCCAACTGGTCTCGGGACTGGCCAGTTATCCACCGGTGATTCTCCAGCAGGACCTGAAGGACGAGAAACTCAGCGAGATTTTCCCTTCGCAACTGGACCCGGTGTTCCTTGGCAAACTGCAGGATTCGGTGGATCTGGCGGTCCGGCAGAAGCTGATCCGCAAGCCGTTCAAGGTGACCGACTGGGTGGCACCGAACCTGGCGGCGGCAGGGTTGTGATCCGTGGCGCCTGAGGGCTTGCCCGCGAAGAGGTCCTAAACGGCGACGCGATCTTCCTGGCTGTCCACCGCCACCAGCGTCTCGATCATCGCCCGCGCCGCCGGCGACAGCCGGAAGCCGGTGCGGCTGACGATCCCGCAGCGGGCGTTCATGCTCTCGATGTTCTGCGGCAGGTTGCGCCAGTGCAGCAACACCAGCGAGCCCTGGGCCACATCCTCGACAAACGCCTCGTGGGTTCCGACGCCAATCGCATTGGACTGGCGAACGATCTTCACCAGCGCCGGAAAATGCTCGGTCTCGATATTCGGCGAAAAATCCGTGCGCCCGCTGAGGTTCGCCAGCAGCTTGCGGATGCCCGGCGGGATCAGCGTGGTCGCCAGCGGATAGTCGAACATATCGTTGGTCGACAGGCTGTCCTTGGCCAGCAACGGGTGTCCGGGGCGGCAGAAAAACACCCCGCGCCGGGGTGTCAGCGCCTGGGTCTGGAAATTCGGGTCGGCCTCGAAATGACGGATGTCGGCGATAAAGAATTCGATCTCCTCGCGGCTCAGGCTGCGGCTGAGTTTTTCCCAGTTATCCACCTGGAACCGGGTACGCACTTTCGGGTGGGCGTCGATAAACCGCGCCACCGCTTCCGGTACCAGCTTCACCGCCGGCGCCGGGCCGCAACCGAAGCGCAGTTCGCCGGCATCGAGCTTGGTCATCTGGGTCACTTCGGCGTTCAGCAACGCCGCGCCCTGGACCAGGGTCAGGGCGTGTTGCAGCACCACCTGGCCTTCCGGTGTCGGGCGCAGGTCCTTGTTGCCACGGTCCACCAGCACGCAGCCGAACTCCTGTTCCAGCCCCTGGATGCTGCGACTGAAGGCCGGCTGGGTGATGCCCATGGCGTCCGCCGCGCGGACAAAACTGCGGTGTTCGTTGAGGGCGATGAAATAGCGCAGTTGGCGAAGATCCATATGCTTTCCCGGCATCCGAAAAATAGCTCGAAGGCATTTGCGACGAGTGAGGCTTGAGGTTTTAAATGCAAGCTCTTATTCCGTCAACGAAGCATGTTATTATCTATTAGACCTAAATTGAATATAGATAGAGCGTTGTTTCGCTGCGGCTCAAACCGTAAGCAGTCCGACGAGGGTTCCCCCATGAGCAATGCCGCACTTGCTGTAAAACCCGCTGTGCACACCCTGGATATTCATCCGGTGGCCGGCCGTATCGGTGCCGAGATCCGCGGCCTTGAGCTTTCCGGTGCCTTGGAGGCCGGCCTCATCGAGGCGATCCAGCAAGCGCTGGTGCAGTACAAGGTGATTTTCTTTCGCGGCCAGAGCCACCTCGACGACCAGAGCCAGGAAGCCTTTTCGCACTTGCTCGGCGAGCCGGTGGCGCACCCGACGGTGCCGGTGCGCGATGGCACGCGCTACCTGCTGGAGCTGGATGGTGCGCAAGGCCAGCGGGCCAATTCCTGGCACACCGACGTGACCTTCGTCGATGCCTATCCGAAGGCCTCGATCCTGCGCTCGGTGCTGGCGCCGACTTCCGGTGGCGACACCGTGTGGGCGAATACGGCGGCGGCCTACGAGGAATTGCCGGCGGAACTGCGCGAGTTGGCGGACAAGCTCTGGGCAGTGCACAGCAACGAATACGACTATGCCGGCTCGCGGCCGAATGTCTCGGCGGAAAAGCTTGAGCGCTATCGCCAGATCTTCACTTCGACGGTGTACGAGACCGAGCATCCGGTGGTGCGGGTGCACCCTGTCAGCGGCGAGAAGAGCCTGTTGCTGGGGCACTTCGTCAAACGCATCAAGGGCTATTCGCTGGCGGATTCGGCGCACCTGTTCAACCTGTTGCAGAGCCATGTGACCCGCCTGGAAAACACCGTGCGCTGGCGTTGGCAGAGCGGCGACGTGGCGATCTGGGACAACCGTTCGACCCAGCATTACGCGGTGGACGACTATGGCACCCAGGAGCGGATCGTACGGCGGGTGACGCTCAAGGGCGAAGTGCCGGTGGGCGTGCAGGGGCAGCGCAGCCAGACGCTCAAGGGCGCTTGAGTTTGGCGCGGGCGAGGATAGGTGGCGAGCGGGCAAGCCCGCTCGCCACATCCCCCTGCTGGCTTGAGAGCATATTGGGCTGGCGGCCCTCAGGGGGTTACCACACCCCGATCTGCACCACCTTTTCCACCTCCGGCTCGCCATAACGAAAGCGCTGTCCGCGCAGGTCGATTTCCTCATGGCTGATAGTGGTCCGGCGCTTCAGGCCGCGCAGCCAGTCGAGCAGATAACCCAGGTGCTCTTCACGCACCGCCGCGAACGCCGGATCGGCTCCCAGGTCATGCAGTTCCTGCGGGTCGTTCTGCAGATCGAACAACTGCGGCCGGAACCCGTCATACGCCAGGTATTTCCAGCGTTCGCTGCGCACCATGGTCATCCGGCAACGATCGATCGCCTGCCCCAGCCGCTCCCGGGCCGGGGCCTGGAAGGCGTAGTCGTATTCGGCGATGGCATAGCGGCGCCAGTCCGGTTGCCCGCCCTGCAGCAACGGCACCAGCGAACGACCCTCCAGGCGATGTTCCGCCGTCGGCAGGCCCAGCGCGTCGAGAAAGGTCGGCAGCGCATCGATGGTTTCCACCAGGCGTTCGTCCACCGTGCCGCGTGTGCTGTTCGCCGCCGCCCGTGGGTCGCGCACGATCAATGGCACACCGACCGCCGGCTCCAGCAGGAACTCCTTTTCCCCGAGAAAATGGTCGCCGAGAAAATCGCCGTGGTCGCTGGTGAACACGATCAGGGTGTCATCCCAGCGCCCGCTGCTTTCGAGGACCTCGAATAGTCGCCCGAGTTGATCATCCACCTGCTTGATCAGGCCCATGTAGGTCGGCACCACATTCAGCCGCACCTCGTCCCGGGAGAAATTCAGGCTTTCCTCGTGCTCGCGGAAAGCCTTGTAGACCGGGTGATCGCTGGCCGTTCCAGGTTGTGCACGCACTGCCGGCAACACCTGCTCGCGGCTGTAGAGCGCGTGGTACGGCGCGGGGGCGAGGTACGGCCAATGCGGCTTGATGTACGACAGGTGCAGGCACCACGGCTGCTCGCCCTGCTGGTCGATGAACTCGATGGCGCGGTCGGTGGTGTACACCGTCTCCGAATGCTGCTGCGGGATGCGCGCGGGCAGATGGGCGTGGCGCATTTTCCAGCCGCTGAGGATTTCGCCGTCGCTGCCTTCGGCGGCGTTGGCCCAGTCATGCCAGGGGTTGTTGCCGCCATAACCGAGAGCGCGCAGGTAATGGGTATAGGGCGCCGACTCGCGCTTGTCGTCGAACAACGGGCTGTCGGGGTAGATGCCGTCGTGGCGCATCCAGGTTTCGAAGCCGACTTCGTTCAGGGGTTCGGCCTGGGCGCTGTCGGGGTCGATGGCCAGTCGCTGCAGGGCGTCGAGATTGGGCGTGGCGTGGGTCTTGCCGACCAGGGCGGTGCGGATGCCGTGGGGCCGCAGGTAGTCGCCGATGGTCAGCTCTTCCAGGGGCAGCGGCACGGCGTTCCAGGCCACCTGGTGGCTGCTGACATAACGCCCGGTATAGGCCGACATCCGCGACGGCCCGCAGATGGTGCCCTGGGTATAGGCACGGCTGAAGCGCACGCCGGCGGCGGCCAGACGGTCGATGTTCGGCGTGTGCAGATGGGGATGGCCGTAGCAGGACAGGTAGTCGCGACGCAGTTGGTCGCACATGATGTAGAGCACGTTGCGCACGTGGGGCATAAGGGTTCACCGCAGCGGAAGACAGGGGGAGGATTTCGCGTTCCGGTGCGATTTTCGGCAAGCGCATTTGGCGACTGTTTTCGATGCATGGTGTGCATGGGGGGCGATTTGTGCTGATGCCGAGGGCCTCTTCGCGGGCAAGCCCCCACAATGCCCGCAGTGTTCGCCCCCCTGTGGGAGCGGGCTTACCCGCGAAAGGGCCGGTTCAGACGGCAACCTGTTCCAGGTTGCACACCTCATCCACTTCCAGCGCATCCTCGCTCTTGATCTGCTCGATCATCGCCTCGGCCAGCGGTGACAGCCGATACCCGGCCCGGCTGACGATGCCGTAGCGGGTGTACAGCTCCTCCAGATCGTCCGCCAGCCCCTCGATCTTCAGCCGCCGCAGCTCGCCGCGGGCGTATTCCCAAGCGTCGCTGTTCTCCCCGCAGATGCCGATGGCATCCGAACGCAACACCACGCCCAGCAGGCTGAACGCACTTTCGCACTCCACCTGCGGGGTGAAGTCCGGGCGTCCGCTGAGGTCGACGATCACCTTGCGCAGGTTCGGCGGACGAATCGTCGAGGCCAGCGGATAGCTCAGCAACTGTTCGGCGGTGACGCTCGCTTGCGCCGCCAGCGGATGCCCGGCCCGGCAGCAGAAATGCCATTTGCGCGGGCGCAGGCGTTGGGTCAGGTAATCCGGGTTGGCTTCGAAGCTGCGGGTGTCGGCGACAAAGAATTCGAACTCCTCGTTCAGCAGGCGCTTGCTCAGGCTCTGCCAGTCATCCACCTGGAACTGCACCCGGGCTTTCGGGTAGCGCCCGATGAAATGCCCGATGGCCCGCGGGATCAGTCCCGAGGCCGGCGCCGGCCCGCAACCGAAGCGCAACTCCCCGGCCTCGAGGCCGTTGAACTGGCTGATTTCATTGGCCAGTTGCTGGGCCCCGCTGACCAGTCGCCGGGCATGTTCGAGCAGTACCTGGCCCTGTTTGGTCGGTGCCAGGTCCTTGCGTCCGCGATCCACCAACTGGCAGCCGGCACTGTGTTCAAGCGCCTGGATGCTGCGACTGAACGCCGACTGCGACAGGTTCACCGCGAGCGCGGCGGCGACAAAACTGCGCTGCTCGGCGAGGGCGATGAAGTGGCGAAGTTGGCGCAGATCGATATGCATTTTTCACATAAAAAATATCGGGGAAATGCATTGGCTATGCATTAGGTCAACTCCTTATAAAGGCAATCTCTTATGCAGTAAATCTTTGTAAAAACATAAATAAATAACTTTAAAGAATATACGTCTTGTGTATTTTTTGACCAGGAGCCGCCCATGAGTTCGTTCAAACCTGCTGTGCATCACCCCTCGCGGCGGCTCAAGCGCTTGCCCCTGGCCCTGTTGCTGGCGGGGAGTGCCAGCTGGTCGCTAGGCCATGCCGCCGAAAGCGAAACCCCGGTGGAGGCGGCTCCCGTCGCCACCAGCAGCAAGCCCAAGGCTGACAGCGGCCGGCTGGAAACCGTGACCGTCACCGCCCGGCGCCGCGAGGAAAGCTCCCAGAGCGTGCCCACGCCCATCAGCGTGATAGGCGGCCAGGCCCTGGAAAGCCAGCGGGTCTATCGCATCCAGGATCTGCAGCAACTGGTGCCCAGCGTCAACGTCGCCTACATGCATGCGCGCCAGTCCAGCGTGTCGATTCGCGGGCTGGGCAACAACCCGGCCAGCGACGGCCTGGAAGGCAGCGTCGGGCTGTACATCGACAACGTCTACCTGGGGCGTCCGGGCATGGCGGTGTTCGACCTGATGGATATCGAGCAACTGGAAGTCCTGCGCGGTCCCCAGGGTACGCTGTTCGGCAAGAACACCACCGCCGGGGTGATCAATATCAACACCCGGGCGCCGAGCTTCACCCCGGAGCGCAGTATCGAAAGTTCGGTCGGCGAGGACGGTTACTTCCAGAGCAAGGGCACGATTTCCGGCCCGCTCAACGATCAGCTGGCCGGTCGCCTGTCGGCCTATCGCACCCGCAGCGACGGCGATATCAAGAACGAATACGACGGTCACGAGTTGAACGGCGGCTCCCGCGACGGCTTCCGTGCCCAACTGCTGTACAAGCCCAACGAGAACTTCAACCTGCGCTGGATCGGCGACTACAACGAAGAGGACTCCAGTGCCGGGACCCGCGTGCTGTACAGCACCGGTCCGACCATCAATGGCGTCAACCTCTACCAGTCGCGGGCCAATGCCGCCGGGGCGACCCTCGCCAACGGCCCCCATCGCGAGGTGAATCTCGACGGCCAGCAGCATGTCACGGTATTCCAGGGTGGCAGCTCCCTGGAGGCCAACTGGACCCTGCCCAACGATTTCACCCTGACCTCCGTCAGCGCCTATCGCTGGTGGAACTTCACCCCGCGCAACGACGATGGCCTCAATGTCCCGGCGGCCTATAACGCCGGGGTCTCGGTGGAAGATAAACAGTGGTCCCAGGAGTTTCGCCTGGCATCGCCCACGGGCGGTTTCTTCGACTATGTGCTGGGCGCGTACTACTTCGGTTCGAAGCTCGATAACAAGAGCTTCAGCTACTACGGCCCCCAGGCCGACATCTGGAACGGCACTCCCACCGGGGCGCTGAACAACGTCACCAGCATCGGCAACGGGCATATCGATACCGACAGTTTCGCGCTTTTTGCCCAGGGCACCTGGCACCTGACCGAGCGCCTGGATTTCACCGCCGGCCTGCGCGGCAGCTACGAGGAAAAAAGCGCCTGGGTGACCCGTGACGCGCCGGTCGGCGGTGCTGCCGTGACGGGGGCCGCCGCCACCGCCCGCCGCGGTCGTGCCGGTCTCTATGACTCCGGCAACCTGAGCCAGTACAGCACCAGCCCGTCCGGCCTGTTGAACCTGAGCTATCGCTTCAGCGATGACCTGCTGGGTTACGCCACCTTGTCCCACGGGGAAAAATCCGGAGGCGTGAACCTCGCGGTGGGCTCGGCCCCGACGGCGGGCGCCGATTCGCTGCTGATCGGCACCGAGCGTGCCAACAACGCCGAGCTGGGCTTCAAGAGCACGCTGTGGGACAAGCGCCTGCAACTCAATGCCAACCTGTTCTGGACCCAGGTCAACGGTTACCAGACCAACGCCTACGATGCCGACAACCGCGTGCAGTACCTGACCAATGCCGGCTCCGTGCGTTCACGCGGGCTGGAAGTCGAGAGCACCGTGATTCCCCTGCGCGGCCTGACGCTCAACCTCAACGGCTCCTACAATGATGTCCGCTACCTGTCCTACAAGGATGCGCCGTGCCCACCAGAGGTCAGCCTGCAACCGGGCGCTCCCGCTTCCTGCGACCTGAGTGGGCACCAGGTGGTCGGCGCGTCGAAATGGATCGGCAATGCCAACGGCGAGTACAAGTGGAACCTGGATAACGGCTGGGAAGAGTATGTTACTGCCAGCTACGCCTTCCGCTCCAAGGCCGTCGGCACCGTCGAGGATTCGACCTACGGACAGATTCCCAGCTATGCGGTGGTCAACCTGTCCACCGGATTGCGCGGGGATTTCAACCAGGGCCAGTGGGATGTCTCGCTGTGGCTGAAGAACGCGTTCGACAAGACCTACTACACCACCCTCTGGACCGGCGGCAACGGCGGTTATGAAGGGCTGCTCGGCACGCCGCGGACCCTGGGGGTCACCGGGCGCTATGACTTCTGATCCGTCGTGATGACATGCCGGCTGTAATAAGACACATGCCGGATATAAGTTATTCACAACCTTCATGGTACATATAGCCAATCAATTGATAAATACCGCATGGCGCGGTTGGACAGAACTTGGAAGTCCAACCATTCTGGAAGTCGTGAGTTTCAGGAGAGACTCGCTTTCAACGGAAGAGCGTATTAACGACATAAGGAGAACGCATCATGTCGAGCATCAACGGAACTTATCTGAATAACAACGCCGACGCCAAACTGGTGGTCACCGATGGCAACGATTCGAACGGTACCTTCAACGGGCAAATCACCCAGGCAGGTGTGAACTACAGCGTCACCGGTCACTACCACTTCCAGAACAGCACCGGCAATCCCACCACCATTTCCTTTATCGGCACCAACAGCGACAAGGGCTACGTGGCGTTTACCGCCTACTCCCCTGACCATATCTACGTGAAACTGCGCGCCAGCGGATCACGGGCCAGCTTTGATGGTCAGGTGGTCGGGTTGGGTGGCGAGTTTGTGAAACAGTAGCCGTCCAGCGGTAACAATGGCAATACCGACATACTGCCAGACCAACGAAAGGACAAGCGGGTTTTCGCGCTTGTCCTATTGGAAATCTGGCAGTATGTGTTGTCGTGCCTGTGAATAAATAAAAGTTGGTTCCTGCGCTTTCAGTTGTAACTATCCCATCATTCATTTATCTCTTCTTGTTTATTGTCCGCGCGCTCGGTGGCGTGGCGAGAGTTGCCTGTGTTCGGAACTATCGGCGTGCACAGAGGTTTTCCGGCTCTGAAAGAATGCCTTCAGGGAATATTTTCAATGCCTGAAAAGCATCGATTTTCGCGCGCTGGGCTGGAGCCCTTGAAACACGGGGCTTTGCGCGAATCGGTAAAACTCAATATTCATTTTCGATCTATCTATAACTTCAAATATTACTTTAAGGACTAAACAGCCTCCGTGGATCATCGGCACCTCGACGTCGCCAAGCGCGCCTCGATGATTTTTTGCTGAAGACCGCAGGAGTTATTCAATGGGCAATGTCCAGACCGCTGCCAGTGCACATGAGGTGCGCAGGCCTCAGGCACCGGGTGGCGAGTTGGTCGATATCGGCCGGCTCCATCGCGCGCCGCTGGGGCAGTTGCGTCTGCAGAAAGTGCCCAAGGGCATCCTCAGCCGACGCGAGGCGATCTTGCTCGGTGTCTTCGCGCTGGTGCTGCATGGCGCGGTGATCTACTGGCTGAGCCAGCAGCAGACCCCGGTGCTGCCGGTGGTACCGCCGGAAATCCCGCCGATGACCATCGAGTTTTCCCAACCGGCACCGCCCGTGGTCGAGCCGCCGCCGCCCGTGCCGCCACCACCACCGCCACCGGTGGTCGAGCCGCCACCGCCGGTGGTCGACGAACTGGCGGTCAAGCCGCCACCGCCGCCCAAACCCAAACCCGTACCGAAGCCAAAACCGGTGCCCAAGCCTGAGCCCAAGCCCGCACCGAAACCGGTCGAACAGCTGCCGGCACCGCCACAACCGGCAGCGCCACCCGCGCCACCGGCTCCGCCCAGCCCGGCCCCGGTGACCCCGGCTTCGGCCAGTGCCGCGTACCTGAAGAACCCGGCGCCGGAGTATCCGTCGCTGGCCCAGCGTCGCGGTTGGGAAGGCACGGTGCTGCTGCGGGTCCAGGTGCTGGCCAGCGGTAAACCGGGCGAGATCCAGATTCAGAAAAGCAGTGGTCGCGAGCAACTCGACGAGGCCGCCCTGGCAGCGGTGAAGCGTTGGAGCTTTGTCCCGGCCAAACAGGGCGATGTCGCCCAGGTCGGCTGGGTCAGCGTACCCATCGACTTCAAGATCCACTGATCGGCAACCCACGCGCTGAACGCTTTTACAGAGGGAACACATCATGACGTTACTGGCATCTCCACTCCAATCCATCGAAAGCGCGGTGATCTGGCTACTGGTGGTCTTTTCCGTCGCCACCTGGGGCCTGGCCCTGCTCAAGGCCGTGCAGTTCGGTCGCCTGAAGGGCCAGGATCGCAAGTTCCACAAACAATTCTGGGCGGCTTCCAGCCTCGACTCGGCGGCCGAACTGAGCGAAACCCAGCCCGGTGCCGCCGCCCGTGTGGCCCAGGCCGGCTATGCCGCGATCCAGGTCGGCGAGGCGCCGCACGCCGCCGACCTGAGTCAGGCGATCAATCACCAGGACCGCCTGGAACGCGCCCTGCGCCAGCAGATCGTGCGTGAACGGCGCTCCCTGGAAACCGGTCTGGCGGTGGTCGCCAGTATCGGCAGTACCTCGCCGTTCATTGGCCTGTTCGGCACTGTGTGGGGGATCATGGAAGCCTTGAAAGGCATCAGCGCCGCCGGCTCCGCGAGCCTGGAAACCGTGGCCGGGCCAATCGGTGCCGCGCTGGTCGCGACCGGAGTGGGGATCGCCGTCGCGGTGCCCGCGGTGCTGGTCTACAACTACTTCCTGCGCCGCCTGAAGCTCACCGCCGCCGACCTCGACGACTTCGCCCATGACTTCTACAGCCTGGCGCAGAAGAGCTCGTTCCGTGTGCTGATCCATCCGACGGCGAACAAGAGCGCCGCACAGGGCTCCGCACAGAAAGTGAAGGAGGCGTCCTGACATGGCCTTTTCCACCCAAGACAGCGATGAAGTGCTGAGCGAGATCAACGTCACGCCGCTGGTGGACGTGATGCTGGTGCTGCTGGTGGTGTTTATCGTCACCGCGCCGCTGCTGACCAACGCGATTCCGATCAACCTGCCCAAGACCGAGGCTGTGGCGCCGGTGGAGCAGAAGGACCCGCTGGTGGTGAGCATCGACGGGACCGGCAAGCTGTTTCTCAACAAGGACGAAATCAAGCCAGAACTGCTGGAGTTCAACCTGCAGGCCGCCAAGGCCAAGGACCCGGACCTGCGGGTCCAACTGCAGGCCGACAATGGCGTGAACTACGGCGAAGTGGCCCGGGCCATGGCGTCCATCGAGCGGGCCGGAATCACCAAGTTATCGGTGATCACCGCCCGCTGAACGCAACCGATCCTCGAGTTTCTCGGGCCGTCTCCTTGGCAGGGTGCGGCCCTTTTTTTGTTTTCCGCGCAATGATGGGGCGGCGCAAAACCTGTGGGAGCCCGGCTTGCCGGCGATGGCGTCCGTGCGGGCGATACACGTCTCAAGGGCCTCATCGCCGGCAAGCCGGCTCCTACGGGGGGTTGTGTCAGCAGACAATGATTCGTGTGCTTTATATTTCTTTGTGATCTTAATAAATAGCTTCTTATTCCTTAACGAATATAACTCTCCTCCCTATACTCGATCCGGAACGCAAACGCTGGAGGAGGTGTACCCCATGCGCAACGAGTCGATTCGTTATCTGATCGTGCCGGGCTGGCAAGGATCGCCAGAAGATCATTGGCAAACCCATTGGCAGAACAGCCTGCCCAACAGTGCGCGGGTGGAGCAGGCCGACTGGCTGACGCCCCGTCGCGAAGACTGGGTCGCGGCCCTGGCCGAAGCCATTGCCGCCGACAACACGCCGGTGATCCTGATCGCCCACAGCCTGGGTTGCATCACGGTCGCGCACTGGGCACAGACCGCGCCGTTGCACCTGTTGCGGCAGGTCCATGGTGCCTTGCTGGTGGCCCCGGCCGATGTCGAACGGCCTGCCTGCGCCCCGGCGTTGCGTAATTTCGCGCCAATCCCGGGCGACCTGCTGCCGTTCCCGAGCCAGGTCATCGCCTCCGACAACGATGCCGCCGTCAGCGCCCCGCGGGCCCTCGAACTGGCCCGTCGCTGGGGCGCCGAAGCCGGCATCATCAGTGGTGCCGGGCATATCAATGTGAAATCCGGCCACCAGCGCTGGGAGCAGGGGTTCGCCTACCTGTACCGCCTGCAAACCCGCATGGAACAGCATTCCCTGCGCCGCGCCTGATTTTTTCCTTTGCTTGAACGTCCCCCGCCGCGAGGCGGTCGGGGCGGGAGTCTGCCATGAGCCTGCATGAAACCTTCGGCCAGCCTTTGCTGACCTTTCCCGATGCGGAAAAAAGCCCGCTGAGCATCCGCGCCAAGGCGCTGGTGTTCGTCGATCCACGTTCGCGCCAGTTGCGCGAAGAACTCGAACAACTGGCGCCCAAGGCACTGCCGGTGCTGATCCGCGGCGAAACCGGCAGCGGCAAGGAGCTGCTGGCCCGACATATCCACCGCGCCAGCGACCGTACCGGGCTGTTTGTCTCGGTCAACTGCGGGGCCATCAGCCCCACTTACGCCGATGCCGAGTTGTTCGGTTATGCGGCGGGTGCCCACAGCAGTTCGGTGAGCAGCCGGGCGGGCTGGTTCGGTTCGGCCAATGGCGGGACCCTGTACCTGGACGAGATCGGCGACCTGCCGCTGCCGATCCAGACCAAATTGCTGGCGGCCCTGGAAAATCACGAGGTGACCCGGGTCGGTGCGCAGCAGCCCAGCCCGGTGGATGTGCGCCTGGTGGCGGCGACCAGCATCGACCTGGCCCAGGCGGTGGCGGCGGGAAAATTCCACGAGCGGCTCTATCACTACCTCAGCGAAGGCCGGCTGGAGTTGCCGGCGTTGCGTGAGCGGGTCGGCGATATCCTGTCCCTGGCCGAGTACTTCCTCGGCATCTACAGCCAGCGCCTGAGCCTGCCGGTGCCGCTGATCAGCGACAGCGCCCAGCGCGCGCTGGAGCGCCACAGCTGGCCGGGCAATACCCGCGAGCTGGAGAACGTCATTCACTTCGCCTTGCTGGTGAGCAGCGGCGACGAGATCCTGCCGGAGCATCTGAACCTGCCGGAGCCGTTGGCGTTGATCGGACAATTCATCAGCAGCAGTTCCCCCGAGGAACTGGCGGCGCTCAAGGGGCTGTTGGCGCATACAAAGGCCTGACTTTTTGCCGGTGCGAAACGTGTGGGAGCTAAAAAGCTTCGGGGGCAAGCCCCCTCCCACAGGGTGGTGTTGTACCCAGGCTACATGAACAAAATGGAATATGAAGGTGAATAAAAGATATTGTTCTGGAATAAAAAATATCGGTATCTTCTGCTCCACGCCAGCGATATCACTTTGCTGGCACCGCTCTCTTCTCCGGGCTGTCGTCAGTGACGACCAAGATTCTCGATAAGGACACTGCATGAAAAAGGTTCTGTTGTTTACCGCATTGGCGGCTGCTCTGACCGCTGGCCTGGCCCAGGCCGGCGAGAAACTGGTGGTGGCGGCAACGCCGATCCCCCACGCCGAGATCCTCGAGCTGATCAAGCCGACCCTGGCCAAAGAAGGCGTGGACCTGGAAATCAAGGTCTTCACCGACTACGTACAGCCGAACACCCAGGTTGCCGAGAAGCACCTGGACGCCAACTACTTCCAGACCAAGCCTTACCTGGATAACTTCAACAAGGGCAAGGGTACCAACCTGGTCACCGTGATCGGCGTCCATGTCGAACCTTTCGGCGGCTACTCGAAGAAGGTCAAGAGCCTGGACGAGCTGAAGGATGGCGCGACCATCGCGATTCCGAACGAAGGCAGCAACGCCGGTCGTGCCCTGTTGCTGCTGCAAAGCAAAGGCCTGATCGAACTCAAGGATCCGAAAAACGCCCTGTCGACGCCGAAAGACATCGCCAAGAACCCGCGCCACTTCAAGTTCAAGGAACTGGAATCGGCCCTGCTGCCGCGGGTCCTGGACCAGGTCGACCTGGACCTGATCAACACCAACTATGCGCTGGAAGCGGGTCTGAACCCGGCTAAAGACGCACTGCTGATCGAAGGCGCCGATTCGCCTTACGTGAACTTCCTGGTTGCCCGTCCGGACAACAAGGACAGCGACGCGATCCAGAAGCTGGCCAAGGCCCTGACCAGCCCGGAAGTGAAAGCGTTCATCGATTCGAAGTACAAGGGCGCGGTGTTGCCGGCGTTCTGATTCGCCAATAACCCCTTCAAGGTTTGAACGCCGACGAGCAACCAGCGTCGGCGTTTTTTATTGTCCGGATTTGCGGGGGGACGCGGAGCGTCCGGGACGGCATTCCCACGCAGAGCGTGAGAACGATCGTTAACCGTAGGCGCCGGCTAGTCGATGCAGGCCTTGTACAGCGCATCGCCGGAGCGCGACCCGGGCTGGGGCCTGACGGCCCGGCGCAAGGCCACCAGCAGTTTCACGATGTCCTGCGGATCGAGCTTTTCCGGTGCTTTTGCCTGGTCCATATCATCTTCCTTGTTATCGGCTGGCCATTGGGCAAGCTGTTTTCGTCCGTGGTTGGAGCGTCCATCGGCACAAAAGATCCGTGTCGCGATGAAAAGCAAGGTAGCCCTCTGCCGAGCATCCGGCAAATCCGTTGGGCGGGATGGCGCGAAGGGTCAGTCCGGCCAGTTCCAGGCCGGCTCGTCGAGCATGCCTTGTCCGACAATCCCGGTCTGGCCGAGGATTTTTTCCAGGACGATGGAGTTGCAGCCGGGGTCCTGCTGCAACGCTGCGATCAGGCGGCTGGCGTGGGACACCACCCACACCTGGCAACGTTCGCAAGCACGGATGATCAGGCGCGCCAGCGCCGGCAGCAGGTCCGGGTGCAGGCTGGTTTCCGGTTCGTTTAGCACCATCAGGGTCGGCGGCCTGGGGGTGAGCAGCGCCGCCACCAGCAGCAGGTAACGCAAGGTGCCGTCTGACAGCTCGGCGGCGGACAGCGGTCGCAGCAGCCCTTCCTGATAGAATTCGATGGCAAAGCGTGCGCCCTGCAATGGCGCGATCTCCAGTCGTGAGCCGGGAAAGGCATCGCTGATCGCCGCCTGCAGGGCCTGGGGATCGCCGATCTCGATAATGGTCCGTAGCGCCGCCGCCAGGTCGCGCCCGTCGTGATGCAGCACCGGCGTGCGTGTACCCAACTGGGGTTGGCGCACCGGAGCCTCGGCATCGCTGCGAAAATGATCGTAGAAGCGCCAGCCGCGAATGCTCTCGCGCAGCAACAACACTTCCGGCGAGCCGCGCAGATTGCCGACCTGGTCGAACAGGCTGTCGAAGGCCGGCGTGTGCTGTGCCAGCACTTCCCAGTCGCGCCCTTCGCGGGCCTTGACCATGGGGCCTGAGCGGCCCACCAGCAGGCTGGCCGGACGATACAGCGGGCCGGCCCAGATGCATTCGCGCTTGATCTCCGGGTCCAGGGAGAACTGCGAGGAACTCGGCTCCGGCAGGCCGAGGGAAATCGCGTAGCTGAAGTCTTCGCCGGCAAAGCCCAGGCGCAGGCGTTTTGCACCCTGGCGTACCAGGCCCTGCACCGCCACTTCGCCGTTGCGCATGCGCCGGCTGATGGCTTCCGGTCCGGCCCAGAAGGTCGAATCCAGCCCGCCTTCGCGCGCCAGCGCGTTGACCACGCCGCCCTGGGCCGTTTCCGCCAGCAGGCGCAAGGCCCGGTACAGGTTGGACTTGCCGCTGCCGTTGGGACCGGTGATCAGGTTCAAGCGGTCGAGCGGCACCACCAGCTTGTTGATGGAGCGGTAGTTGGCCACCGCGAGGGTCTTGAGCATGAGTGAAAGTCCTGGCGAGCGAATGAATAGTTTGCCCGATTGCCAGGCGTGAAAAATAGCCGGCCTTGTGGCGAGCGGGCTTGCCCTGATGCGATTCCTGTAGGAGTCGGCTTGCCGGCGATGGCGTTCGCATGGGCGCTGCACGGCTTGAGGACCTCATCGCCGGCAAGCCGGCTCCTACGGGTTATGCAGCGTTTTCAAGTTCCCATTTCCATGACCGAGCGGTCTCAGGGTAAGCCCGCTCGCCACGGAGTTATGTGCGCCTTTCTGTCCGTGCAGGGAAGGAACCCTGTTCTACGCTAACAGTCGTAACGACACGGCGGGTAAGCATTACGCGAAGGAGTGTGTATGAAAGAGCATCGAGTGAAATGGGAAGTGGCTCTGGTGCTTGTGGCGCTCCTGAGCGGTTGCGGTCATGAAAAGCCTCCGGAGCCCGAACGACCACGGGTCTTTGTCGAGCAGGTGCAGCGCAAGGACTTCGGGGCCGCCGTGACCCTGACCGGCGACATTCAGGCCCGGGTACAGACCGACCTGTCATTCCGCGTCGGCGGCAAGATCATCCAGCGCAGTGTCGATGTCGGGGCGCGGATCTCCGCCCGCCAAGTGCTCGCCAAGCTCGACCCCAAGGATCTGCAGACCAATGTCGACACGGCCCAGGCCGAGGTCAACGCCGAGCAGGCGCGAGTGCAGCAGACCAGCGCGGCCTTTGTCCGGCAGCAGAAGTTGCTGCCCAAGGGCTACACCAGCCGCAGCGAATATGACGCCGCCCAGGCCGGCGTGCTCAGCGCCAGGAGCGCCCTGACGGCGGCCCAGGCCCAGCTCGCCAATGCCCGCGAGCAGTTGGGCTATACCGCGCTGATCGCCGAAGCCCCCGGGGTGATCACCGCCCGCCAGGCCGAGGTCGGGCAGGTGGTGCAGGCGACCATGCCGATCTTCAGCCTGGCCCGCGATGGCGAGCGCGATGCGGTGTTCAATGTCTACGAGTCGCTGCTGGTGGAGCCGCCGGATGACCGGCCGATCACCGTGACGCTGCTCGACAACCCGGCGATCAAGGCCGTGGGCAAGGTCCGTGAAGTGACCCCGGCGGTCTCGGCCCAGAGCGGTACGGTGCAGGTCAAGGTGGCCCTGGGCGAACTGCCGGCGGGTATGGACCTGGGCTCGGTGGTCAGCGCCACCGCCACGGCGCCGGCCAGATCGAGTATCGAATTGCCCTGGTCGGCCCTGACCAAGGATGTCAGCGAACCGGCGGTGTGGCTGGTGGACGCCGACGGCAAGGTCAGCCTGCACCGGGTCAAGGTCGGGCGTTACCTGACTGGCCATGTGATGATCAGCGAAGGCCTGGAGGGCGGCGAGAACGTCGTGATCGCCGGCGGCCAGTTGCTGCATCCGGGCATGTTGGTGGAGATCGCCCGGCCGAGTCCGGCAACCGCCTCGGGAGCGCAGCCATGAAGCGCTTGTCGCTGGTCCTGCTGGGCGGCCTGTTGCTCGCCGCGTGTTCGAAGCAGGAACCGCCACCCGAGCCGGTACGGCCGGTGCTGTTTGTCGAGGTTACGCCGGAGTCGGTGCAGAACCTCGGGCGTTTTGCCGGCAGCATCCAGGCGCGTTATGAAAGCACCCTGGGCTTCCGGGTCGCGGGGCGGATCGCCCGGCGCTATGTCGATGTCGGCAGTGAAGTGGCCCAGGGCGCCTTGCTGGCGAGCCTCGACCCCACTGATCAGCAGAACCAGTTGCGCGCGGCCCAGGGCGACCTGTCGCGGATCCAGGCGCAGTGGATCAACGCCCAGGCCAATGCCCGTCGCCAGCAGGAATTGTTCGACCGTGGCGTCGGCGCCCAGGCCCAGCTGGATGTGGCCCAGACCGACCTGAAGACCACTGGCGCGTCCCTCGAACAGGCCCGCGCCTCGCTCAGCCAGGCCAACGATCAGTTGGGCTACACCGAGCTGCACAGCGACCACGCCGCGGTGGTGACCGACTGGAAAGTCGAGGCCGGCCAGGTGGTCAGTGCCGGCCAGGAAGTGGTCACCCTGGCGCGCCCGGATATCAAGGAAGCGGTGATCGACCTGCCGGCGGTATTGGCCGAGCAGCTCAGCGAGGGCGTCGAATTCCGTGTCGCCGGCCAGCTCGATCCGAGTGTCAACACCACCGCACGGCTGCGGGAAATCGAACCCCAGGCCGACAGCGCCACGCGGACCCGGCGGGCTCGCCTGACGCTGGCCGAGACGCCGGCGGCCTTCCGCCTGGGCACCTCCATCAGCGTCACCCTGAGTTCGGCCATCGAGCCGCGCACCCAGTTGCCGCTGTCGGCCCTCTGGGAGCATGACGGCAAGACACAGATCTGGATCATCGAACCCCAGGCCCACACCGTCTCGCCCCGTGATGTCCAGGTACTCGGCCGCGAGGGTGAGACGATGCTGCTGGCCTCGGGGGTCAAGGCCGGCGAGAAAGTGGTGAGCGCCGGGGTGAACAGCCTCAAGCCCGGGCAGAAAGTCAAAATCGACGAGGAACACCCACAATGAAAGGGAGCTTCAACCTGTCCGAGTGGGCCCTCAAGCACCAGTCGTTCGTCTGGTACCTGATGTTCGTCGCGTTGTTGATGGGGGTGTTTTCCTATATCAACCTGGGGCGCGAGGAAGACCCGTCCTTCACCATCAAGACCATGATCATCCAGACCACCTGGCCGGGCGCCACGGTGGATGAAACCCTGGAGCAAGTCACCGACCGCATCGAGAAAAAGCTCGAAGAACTCGACTCCCTCGACTACGTGAAAAGCTACACCCGGCCCGGCGAGTCGACGGTGTTCGTGTTCCTGCGCGACACCACCAGCGGCAAGGATATCCCGCAGATCTGGTACCAGGTGCGCAAGAAGATCGACGATATCCGGGGCCAATTCCCCCAGGGTATCCAGGGGCCGGGGTTCAACGACGAGTTCGGCGATGTGTTCGGTTCGGTCTACGCCTTTACCAGTGACGGCCTGAGCATGCGCCAGCTGCGTGACTACGTGGAGCAGGTACGGGCGCAGATCCGCGATGTGCCGGGGCTGGGCAAGATCGAGATGATCGGTGAGCAGAACGAAGTGCTCTACCTGAACTTCTCGACCCGCAAGCTGGCGGCCCTGGGCATCGACCAGCGCCAGGTGGTGCAGAGCCTGCAAGCACAGAATGCGGTGACTCCGGCCGGGGTGATCGAAGCCGGGCCCGAGCGGATCTCGGTGCGGGCCTCCGGGCAATACGCTTCGGAGAAGGACCTGGAAGCGGTCAACCTCAAGCTCAACGATCGTTTCTACCGGCTGGCGGATATCGCCGAGATCACGCGCGGCTACGTCGACCCGCCGACCCCGCTGTTCCGCTACAACGGCCAGACGGCCATCGGCCTGGCCATTGCCATGAAGAAGGGCGGCAATATCCAGGACTTCGGCCGCAGCCTGCACGAACGCATGGACAGCCTGACCGCCGAACTGCCGGTGGGTGTCGGCGTGCACAAGGTGTCCGACCAGGCCGAGGTGGTGGAAAAGGCCGTCGGCGGCTTTACCAGCGCCCTGTTCGAAGCGGTGATCATCGTGCTGGTGGTGAGTTTTGTCGCCCTCGGCCTGCGCGCCGGGCTGGTGGTGGCCTGCTCGATCCCGCTGGTGCTGGCGATGGTCTTCGTGTTCATGGAGTACAGCGGCATCACCATGCAGCGGATTTCCCTCGGGGCGCTGATCATCGCCCTCGGCCTGCTGGTGGACGATGCGATGATCACCGTGGAAATGATGGTCACGCGGTTGGAGAAGGGCGACAGCAAGGAACAGGCGGCGACCTTCGCCTACACCTCCACGGCCTTCCCGATGCTTACCGGGACCCTGGTCACCGTCGCCGGCTTCGTGCCCATCGGCCTCAATGCCAGCTCGGCGGGGGAATACACCTTCACCCTGTTCGCGGTGATCGCGGTGGCGATGCTGGTGTCGTGGATCGTCGCCGTGCTGTTCGCGCCGGTGATCGGCGTGCATATCCTCAGTGAAAAGGTGAAGGGCCATGATGCGGAGGCGGGGCGCGTTGCGCGGGCCTTCAATGCGGGGCTGCTGTGGTCGTTGCGCAACCGCTGGTGGGCCATCGGCCTCACGGTGCTGATCTTCGCCTTGTCGGTGTTCTGCATGCGCTTCGTGCAGAACCAGTTCTTCCCTTCCTCGGACCGCCCGGAAATCCTCGTCGACCTCAACCTGCCGCAGAACGCCTCGATCAACGAGACGCGCAAGGCAGTCGACAAGCTTGAGGCCAGTCTCAAGGACGACCCGGATATCCTGCGCTGGAGCACCTATATCGGCGAGGGCGCGATCCGTTTCTACCTGCCCCTCGACCAGCAATTGCAGAATCCCTACTACGCCCAGCTGATCATCGTCAGCAAGGGCCTGGAGCAACGGGCGGCGTTGATGGATCGCCTGAACAAGCGCCTGCGCGATGATTTCGTCGGTATCGGCAGCTTTGTCCAGACCCTGGAAATGGGCCCGCCGGTGGGCCGGCCATTGCAATACCGGGTCAGCGGCAAGGACATCGACCAGGTGCGCAAGCACGCCATCGAGCTGGCGACCATCCTCGACAGCAACCGCAATGTCGGCGAAACCATCTACGACTGGAACGAGCCGGGCAAGGTGCTGCGCATCGATATCGCCCAGGACAAGGCGCGTCAGTTCGGTCTGTCCTCCGAGGACGTGGCGAAGCTGATGAACAGCATTGTCAGTGGTTCACCGGTCACCCAGGTCAAGGACGATATCTACCTGGTCAATGTGGTCGGGCGCGCGGTGGACAGCGAGCGCGGCACCCCGGAAACCCTGCAGAACCTGCAGATCGTCACGCCCGGCGGTACCTCGATTCCGCTGCTGGCGTTCGCCACGGTGCGTTATGAGCTGGAGCAGCCGCTGGTCTGGCGGCGTGATCGCCTGCCGACCATCACCCTCAAGGCCGGGGTCCGCGGGGGTATCCAGCCGACCGACCTGGTCCGGCAACTGAAGCCCGAGATCGACAAGTTCTCGGCCGGCCTGCCGGTGGGCTACAAGGTGGTCACCGGCGGTACGGTGGAAGAGAGCGGCAAGGCCCAGGGTCCGATCGCCAAGGTGGTGCCGCTGATGCTGTTCCTGATGGCGACCTTCCTGATGATCCAGCTGCACAGCGTGCAGAAGATGTTCCTGGTGGCCAGTGTCGCGCCGCTGGGATTGATCGGCGTGGTCCTGGCGCTCGTGCCGACGGGGACGCCGATGGGCTTCGTGGCGATTCTCGGGATTCTCGCGCTGATCGGCATCATCATCCGTAACTCGGTGATCCTGGTGACCCAGATCGACGAGTACGAGCGCAACGGCTATGAGCCCTGGGATGCGGTGGTGGAAGCGACGGAGCATCGGCGGCGGCCGATCCTGCTGACCGCGGCGGCGGCGAGCCTGGGCATGATCCCGATTGCCCGGGAAGTGTTCTGGGGCCCGATGGCCTACGCGATGATCGGCGGGATAGTGGTGGCGACGGTACTGACCCTGATGTTCCTGCCTGCGCTGTATGTGGCGTGGTACAGGATCCGCGAGCCGAAGCGGGACGCCGCTTAGCAGGGTTTTTGGGGCTGGCCCCAGTTCCCGTGTAGGAGCCGGCTTGCTGGCGATAAGGCCAGTGAGCCTTGCATCGCCTGACCGGACGCCATCGCCGGCAAGCCGGCTCCCACTGGTTCTGATCGTTCCCACGCTCCGCGTGGGAACGCATCCCGTGACGCTGCGCGTCACAACAGCGGACGCAGAGCGTCGAGTGAGGCATTCCCACGCTGGAGCGTGGGAACGATCATCCGAGGGGAGGAATCACTCCGCCGTCGACGGCTTCTCCCACAGGTTGATCCCGCCTTCCTGGGCGAACCGGTCGATTTCCGCCAGTTCTTCCTGGCTGAAACTCAGGTTCTTCAGCGCACCGACGTTCTCGATGATCTGCTCCGGCCGGCTGGCGCCGATCAGGGCCGAGGTCACCCGTGGATCACGCAGGGTCCAGGCCAGGGCCAGTTGCGCGAGGCTCTGGCCGCGACGCCGGGCGATCTCGTTCAAGGCCCGGACGTGGGCGATATTCGCTTCGGACAAGTGCGAGGCCTGCAACGAACCGCCGCCCGGACGATTGACCCGCGCATCCTTCGGCACGCCGTTGAGGTATTTGTCGGTCAGCAGGCCCTGGGCCAGCGGCGTAAAGGCGATCACGCCGGTACCCAGCTCTTCGACGGTGTCCAGCAGGTCCTTTTCCACCCAGCGGTTGAGCAGGTTGTAGGCCGGCTGGTGGATCAGCAGCGGCACTTTCCATTCCTGCAACAGCACCGCCATCTCGCGGGTCTTCACCCCGGAATACGACGAGATACCGATGTACAGCGCCTTGCCCTGCTGCACGGCGGTGGCCAGGGCACTGGCGGTTTCTTCCAGCGGGGTATCCGGGTCGAAGCGGTGCGAATAGAAGATATCCACATAGTCCAGGCCCAGGCGCTGCAGGCTCTGGTCGAGGCTGGCGAGCACGTATTTGCGCGAACCGCCGCCCTGGCCGTACGGACCCGGCCACATGTCCCAGCCGGCCTTGCTGGAGATGATCAGTTCGTCGCGGTACTGCTTGAAATCTTCACGCAGCAGGCGGCCGAAGTTGATCTCGGCGCTGCCGTAGGGCGGGCCGTAGTTGTTCGCCAGGTCGAAGTGGTTGATGCCCAGGTCGAAGGCGGTACGCAGCAGGGCGCGCTGGGTGTCGATCGGCGTGCTGTCGCCGAAGTTGTGCCACAGGCCCAGGGACAGGGCCGGCAGCACCAGGCCGCTGCGGCCGACGCGGCGGTAGGGAATGGAGTCGTAGCGGTTTTCGGCAGCTTGGTAAGTCATCGAATCCTCTCTCATTGGGGTGTGACATCTTCGCGGACAGGCCCGCTTCCCCCTGGCGTGGCATCGCTCTGATGGGGGCGAAGTCCCCCAGCATACGCCCAAGAAAGATCAAGCCAACCCCGGAGCCGAGGGTTTGCTGAAACGTTTCATAATTCTCGGCGGTTCGTTCCTGGTTTTCCCTGCTCTGGTGAAGTCACCCGGGTTGAATGATCAATGCCTATCCAGGCGATGAACGATTGACATCCGCCTGAACTTTCTACTCCTGGATTTTTGTCAGTACGACTTGGTACATATCTACCTACTTTTTCTCTATGCCGGATATCCAGGTTTAATCCAATAAAATCTGGAAACTCATAAGTTTATGGATCGGTACACATGCTACATGGTATGAGTTTGTACAGGTAAAGGCGCCGCAATAAGCCGATTTTTCCGATGTGGGCCCCTTGATCAGTGCGCGTTTGCAAAAACCTCGCTTATCCAGTCGACAAACACCCGCACCCTTGGCGACATATGCCGGTTCTGTGGGTAGAGCACGGAAACCGGCATGGGTGGCGGCGGATGGTCCGGCAGGACTTCCTTGAGCAAGCCCTGGGCGATCTGCTCCGCCACCCGGTAATGCGGCACCTGGATCAGCCCGAGCCCGGCCACGGCCGAGGCCGCATAGATCTCGGCGCCGAACACCGAGACCTTGCCCGCCAACGGCACTTCCCGCAGCTCGCCGTTCACGGTGAACTCGAACGGAAACAGCTTGCCGGTGGCCCGCGACACGTAGTTCACACCCTGGTGCCGGCGCAGGTCGTCGAGGCCCTGCGGTTCGCCATGCTTGCGCAGGTACGCCGGGCTGGCACAGGTCACCTGGCGCAGGTTGGCGACCCGCCGGCCGATCAGCGACGAGTCGCCTAGGTTGCCCGAGCGCAGTACGCAATCCACGCCTTCGGCGATCAGGTCGATAAAGTGACTGGCCTCGCTGATCGAGACTTCGATATCCGGATAGCGTTCGAGAAACGCCGGCAACGCCGGGACCACGAAGTACTTTGCCAGGGTCCCCTGCAGGTCCACCCGCAGGCGACCCTTGGGCGCCACCGTGCGAAAGGCCAGCTCGGCCTCTTCCAGTTCCGCCAGCAACTGCACGCAGCGCTGGTAATAGGCTTCGCCATCGAGGGTCGGGCGCACGCGTCGCGTACTACGCTCCAGGAGCCGGGTACCGAGCCAGGCCTCGAACTGATTCAGGGTGTGGGTCAGGGTTGCGCGAGGCAGGTTCAGGTCCTCGGCTGCCAGGGTGAAGCTGCTGCGCTCGTAGATCCGTACAAAGACCTTCATGGCCTTGACCTGGTCCATGGGTGCTCCGTTGTGATTGATTGTTGGTAATTATTGAACAGTCAAGGCAACTCTCGCGCATTTATCGCCCTGGGTAAACATGTGAAATTGGCTTCACACCCACTTGCACCCCAGGAGATTCGACATGACTACCCAGACTCAGAAAGTTGCCATCGTCACCGGCGCCTCGCGTGGTATCGGCGCGGTGATCGCCCGCCAACTGGCCGCGGACGGTTTTGCCGTCGCCATCAACTACGCCAGCAGCGCCACCGAAGCCTCGGCGCTGGTGGTGGAATTGCGCCAGGCCGGCCATCAGGCCATAGCGATCAAGGCCGATGTCGCCAACTCCGCCGATGTCACCCGCCTGTTCGACGAAACCGAACAGCAGTTGGGCAAGGTCGATGTGCTGATCAACAATGCCGGCATCCTCAAGGTCCTGCCGCTGGCCCAGCACAGCGACGAACTGTTCGACCAGACTTTCGCCATCAACACCCGCGGCACCTTCAACACCCTGCGTGCCGCGGCCACCCGGATGAACGACGGCGGCCGTATCGTCAACTTCTCCAGCAGCACCGTGGCCCTGAACATGCCCGGCTACGCGGTGTACATCGCCAGCAAGGCGGCGGTGGAGTCGTTCACCCACGTGTTCTCCAAGGAGCTGCGCGGTCGCCAGATCACCGTCAACGCCGTGGCCCCCGGCCCGGTAGCGACGGAACTGTTCCTGCACGGCAAGAGCGAAGAGCAGATCCAGACCTTCGCCAAGATGCCGCCGCTGGAACGCCTCGGTCAGCCGGAAGATATCGCCAATGTGGTGTCCTTCCTGGTCAGCCCGGCTGCCGGCTGGGTCAACGGCCAGGTCCTGCGTGCCAATGGCGGCCTGGTCTGATCGACACCTCGTTCCCTGAATGATCGCCCGGTTCGCGGGCGGTCTTGCCCCTGCGAACCCCTTTCTCCAAGAGCCTGAGGTGAAACCCCATGAAATCCGTGATCCTGATTACCGGTGCCTCCAGCGGTTTTGGCGCCCTGACCGCCCGCGCCCTGGCCGATGCCGGCCACACCGTCTATGCCAGCATGCGTGAAACCCTGGGCCGCAATGCGCCACAGGTGGCCGAGGTGCAGCGTTATGCCGCCGAGCATGCGGTGGACCTGCGCAGCGTCGAACTGGACGTGGCGTCCGGCGAATCGGTCGAAGCCGGCGTGGCCCGCATCATCGCCGACTGCGGGCGGCTGGATGTGGTTATCCACAACGCCGGGCACATGTCTTTCGGTCCCACCGAGGCCTTTACCCCGGAGCAGTTCGCCCAGCTCTACGACATCAACGTGCTGAGCACCCAGCGGGTCAACCGCGCCGCCTTGCCGCAACTGCGCAAGCAGGGCAAGGGACTGGTGCTGTGGGTCTCGTCCAGCAGCGCCCGTGGCGGCACCCCGCCGTTCCTCGCGCCGTACTTCGCGGCCAAGGCGGCGATGGACTCCCTGGCGGTGTCCTACGCCAGCGAGCTGGTGCGCTGGGGCATTGAAACCTCGATCGTGGTGCCGGGGGCGTTCACCAAGGGCACCAACCACTTCGTGCATTCCGGTTCACCGGCTGACAAGGCACGTGCCCTGGAATACACCGAGGGGCCTTATGCCGGAGTGGCGGCCCAGGCGCTGGAAGGACTGGCGGCGCTGGAGCCGGCAGATGCGGATGTCGTCGAGGTGGCCCGGGCGATTGTCGAGATTGTCGACCTGCCCCACGGCAGCCGGCCGTTCCGACGCCATATCGACCCGTCCGAGGACGGTGCCGAAGTGGTCAATGCCATGGCTGATCGGGTGCGGGCGGAAATGTTCCGGCGCATCGGCCTGGACGATCTGTTGCGTGTCGGTAGTCGTTGAAGAGGCTGGATTCGATCTACAGTGTTAATCAGGGAGGTTGGGGCGGTACTTCCTGATGTCGAACCATTGATGATCGTTCCCACGCTCTGCGTGGGAATGCTGCCCTGGACGCTCCGCGTCCGCGTTGTGACGCAGAGCGTCACGGTACGCATTCCTTTGCTGCGCATGGGAACGATCGGATGCACTTTGCGGAGGATATCCCCATGCACACCGCCATCATCCTTACCGTCGGCCTGGTCCTGCTGGGCTGTACGCTGTTCTTCGGCCAGCGCCTGGGCATCAGCCGGCAGACCCTGGGTTTCGGTTTCCTCGGTATGTGGTTGCTGGCAACGATCGTCAACGGTGCCATCGGCGTGATCATTGCCCACCAGTCGATGATTTCCGAACTGGTGATCGCCATTGCCGTCTTCGGCCTGCCGGCCATCGCCATGGCCCTGTTCATGTTGCTGGACAAGGCCTAGTGTTCCGTACGAAAACTCGCCCGGCGCCGCGTCAGCGCACCAGGTGCAGGAACTGCATGTGCCGTTCGTACTGGTCGAGGATATCGTTGATGATCTGCTCCTTGCCGTAGCCCATCAGGTCATAGTCCTGGCTGCCTTCGCTCAGGTGCACTTCGGCGCGGTAGTAGCGGCGGTTGCGCAGTTCCTTGGGACCCATGCCGCCACGGGCGAAGGACGGTGTGAAGTAGCCGCGCATCTGTACCTGGTAGACGAACGGATGCTGGTCGCCATGACCGATTTCCAGGCTGACGCTGTCGTTGGCCGGATCGGGCTGGGTGATCACGTTCAGGCCCTTCTCGACAAACACCGCGCTGACTTCCTCGATGGCCGGGCGCACGGTCTGGTCGAGGAACCGATAGACCTCGTCCCGCGACGGGAAATGCACGGCCTGGCTCAGGCGCTGGCGCCAGCCGCCCTTGCCGCGTCGCGAGCCGGAAACCGGCGCCAGCGAATGCAGTTGGGCAATGCGTTTCTGCGATTCGAGGTGGAAGGCCTTGTGCAGTCCCCACATCATCAACAGCAGGATCAGCGAGAACGGCAGCGAGGTCAGCACCACCGCCGACTTCAGCGCGTCGATGCTGCCCGAGAACAGCAGCGCACTGGTGACCAGCGCGGTCATCGCGCCCCAGAACACCCGCAGCCATTTCGGCCCGTCTTCATCGGCGCTGCCGCCACGTGCCGAGAGTGTCGAGAGCACCACGGTGCCGGAATCGGCCGAGGTGACGAAGAACACGAAGCTGATGAACACCGTGACGGCGATCACCGCCTTGCTCCAGGGATAGGTTTCCAGCAGCAGGTACAGGGTTCGCGACGGGTCGTCGATGGCCGACTGGCCGAGGGCGCTCATGCCGTGGTTGAGCACCTGGTCGATGGCGCTGTTGCCGAAGATCGACATCCACGCCAGGGTGAAACCCAACGGGATCAGCAGCACGCCGAAGACGAATTCGCGGATGGTCCGGCCCCGGGAAATCCGTGCGATGAACAGGCCCACGAACGGCGACCAGGCAATCCACCAGGCCCAGTAGAACACCGTCCAACCGCCCAGCCAGTCGCTGGGTTTGTCGTAGGCGTAGAGGTCGAAGCTCTTGGTCGGCAGGGCGCCCAGGTAGTCGCCGAGGTTCTGGATCAGGGTGTTGAGCAGGTGCTGGGTAGGCCCGGCGAACAGCACGAACAGCAACAGCGCGCAGGCCAGCAGCATGTTGATATCGGACATCACCCGCACGCCCTTGTCGACGCCGGCCACGGCCACCAGGATCGCCGCGCCCATCATCAGGGTGATCAGCCCGACCTGGATCCACTGGGTGTGGGGCACGTTGAACAGATAGTCCAGGCCCGAGTTGAGGTGCAGGACGCCGAAGCCCATGTCGGCGCCGAGGCCGAACACCGTGGCGATGATGCCGAAGCCGTCCACCGCGTAGCCGATGGGCCCGTTGATGCGCTTGCCGATCAGCGGGTAGAGCGCCGAGCGCAGGGCCAGCGGCAGGTTGTGCCGGTAGGCGAAGTAGGCCAGGGCCATGCCGACGAAGGCGAATACGCCCCAGCCGTGCAGGCCCCAGTGCAGGAACAGGATCTGCATCGCCTGGCGTGCCGCGGCCTGCCCACCCGCTTCGCCCTGGGGCGGCTGGAGCATGTGGGTCAGGGGCTCGGAGACGCAGAAGAAGAACAGGGTGATGCTGATCCCGGCGGCGAACAGCATGCCGGCCCAGGACAGGTAGCTGAACTCGGGTTCGTCGTGGTCGGCACCGAGCTTGATCTTGCCGTAGCCGGACAAGGCGGTGACCACCACGAAGACCAGGTACAGGGTCATCGCCAGCAGGTAATACCAGCCGACCGTATTGGCCGCCCAGTTCTGTGCCGCCAGCAGCCACTGGCCGGCGGCTTCGGGAAGGCTGATGACCACCAGGCCGAACAGCAGGATAAAGCTCGCGGCGAAGTAGAACACCGGTGGGTTCATGCGGATCAGACCGCTTGACGGGGTAGCGGAGGTACTCATGCGACGGGCACCTCGAAGGGATGAAACATGGCTGGGCATCTCGGACTCAGCAAAGGCAAGCCTCCTGTTGTGAGCGGGCAGCGAACCGCCGGTTTAACTTGAACAAGCGGTCAAGTTAAACACGGATAGGGCTTGCGGGACTAATCGCGGAGCTGGGCGGCGCTGTTCTTACCTGAGCTTCAGGTAGGGGTATGACGGTAGTCATGGGTGAATCGTTCCGGCCTCCTGGCGGGCACAGTCTTGTGGCGAGCGGGCTTGCCCGCGCTGGGGCGCGAAGCGGCCCTAAAACCAGCGGCTTCATTGTGTCAGGCAAAACGCAGTCACAGGTTTTACGACTGCTTCGCAGCCGAGCGCGGGCAAGCCCGCTCGCCACAGGTTGAGGGGCGGCCTGATAACTAGCGCTGGATCTCGTTCTCATGCTGCTGCAGATTGGCCTGGGTCAGGTTGCAGCCGGCCGGCACGCTACGGGTCAGCCAGACGTTGCCGCCGATGGTCGCGCCCTTGCCGATGGTGATGCGCCCGAGGATGGTCGCCCCGGCATAGATCACCACGTCGTCCTCGACGATCGGATGGCGCGGATGGCCTTTCTGCAACTGGCCGTCCTCGTCCGCCGGGAAGCGCTTGGCACCCAGGGTCACCGCCTGGTAGATCCTGACCCGCTCGCCGATGATCGCGGTTTCGCCGATCACCACGCCGGTGCCATGGTCGATAAAGAAACTGCGACCGATCTGTGCGCCGGGGTGGATGTCGATCCCGGTGGCCGAGTGGGCGATTTCCGCGCTGATCCGTGCCAGCAGCGGCAAGCCGGCGCGATACAGGTGGTGGGCCAGGCGATGATGGATCACCGCGAGAATCCCCGGGTAGCACAGCAGCACTTCATCGACGCTACGCGCCGCCGGGTCGCCGTGGTAGGCCGCGAGCACGTCGGTATCGAGCAGCCGACGCAGCTCCGGCAGGGCCATGGCGAATGCCTGGATCAGTTGCACCGCCTTGGCATTGACCTCGGAGTCCGACTCGCCGCCATGTCGCGCCACGTAGCGCAGTTCCAGGCGGGCCTGGGCCAGCAGGGCATTGAGGGCGGCATCGAGGGTGTGGCCGACATAGAAGTCCTCGCTTTCCTCGCGCAGGTCCACCGGCCCCAGGCGCATGGGGAACAGCGCGCCGCACAGCGATTCGAGAATCTCGGCCATGGCCTGGCGTGACGGTAGTTCACGCCCGCCCTGTTCGTCGCTGACCCGGCCGTTGCGACTGCGCCACTCATCCCGGGCGCTGCGCAGCTGGCTGACGATGGTCTGTAGTTGCCAATGGCTGGAACGCTCGCTCACGATCAAATCTCCGACCTGGCGACCAGACAATCGGGTCGCCTGAATGGCTTTCACTTTACGGCACCGCCCCGAACGGGAATTAAGAACTAATAGTGCTTTGCTCAGAACTTTCCGACATAAGCGCAAGGTGGTTGCCTGGGGAAAAGTGCCTGCCTATAGTCGAGGCATTTCCTACCGTCAGTTCGGACCCATGATCAAACAACAGCTCGCCCGCTTTAACCGCCTGGAACTTCTGGCCCAAGCCACTCCCCTGGAAAAACTCGAACGCCTGTCGGCCTGGGTGGGGCGCGATATCTACATCAAGCGCGATGACCTGACGCCTTTGGCCCTGGGCGGCAACAAGCTGCGCAAGCTCGAATACCTCGCTGCCGATGCCCTGGCGGTGGGTGCCGATACGCTGGTCACCGCCGGCGCGATCCAGTCCAACCATGTGCGCCAGACCGCCGCGTTGGCGGCCCGCCTGGGCCTGGGTTGCGTGGCTCTGGTGGAAAATCCCATCGGTACCGAGGACGACAATTACCTGCGCAACGGCAACCGGCTGCTGCTGGACCTGTTCGATGCCAAGGTCGAGTTGGTGGACAACCTGGATAATGCCGATGAGCAGTTGCAGGCCCTGGCCGAGCGGCTGCGCAACAATGGCCGCAAGCCCTATGTGGTACCGATCGGCGGCTCCAATGCCCTCGGTGCTTTGGGTTATGTGCGCGCCGGGCTGGAGCTGGCGGCGCAGATCGAAGCGACGGGGCTGGCGTTCGCCGCCGTGGTGCTGGCTTCCGGCAGCGCCGGGACCCACAGCGGCCTCGGCCTGGCATTGAGCGAAGCGCTGCCGGAGTTGCCGGTGGTGGGGGTGACGGTATCGCGTACCGACGAGGCGCAACGGCCGAAAGTGCAGGGCCTGGCCGAACGTACCGCCGAGCTGCTGGGGGTGGAGCTGCCGGCCAGCTTCAGGGTCGAACTCTGGGACGAATATTTCGCCCCGCGTTACGGCGAGCCGAATGCCGGAACCCTGGCGGCGGTCAAGTTGCTGGCGAGCCAGGAAGGCATCCTGCTCGACCCGGTGTACACCGGCAAGGCGATGGCCGGGTTGCTCGACGGCATTGGCCGGCAGCGTTTCGACGAAGGACCTGTCATCTTTCTGCACACGGGTGGAGCACCGGCGTTGTTTGCCTATAATTCGGCGTTTGACTGAGCGGCATCGGATCGTTGAATGCCCACTTGTGTGGGAGCGGGCTTGCCCGCGAAGGGCGCGCTGCGTTCGATCGTTCCCACGCTTTGCGTGGGAACGCCTCACTGGACGCTCTTGTGACGCGGAGCGTCATGGGCTGCATGCCCACGGGGAGCGTGGGAACGATTAGTGAGTCCAGCTAAAAAGGAATAATAAAATTCTTTTATATTATTTAAAATTATAAAAGAGTCGTTTTATAGTTTCGCCTCAGGCGAATTTGATGCGAGACGCCAACCCTGCTTTGAGGCAGGATTGGCGCTTGTCATCAAAGTGTCAGGTTTGCCTTCCTTTCCCATAAGAAAACACACGGGGCTCTTCATGAATATTTCTGCATTTCGCAAGCGTCTGCTGGTCGGCAGCCTGGGTCTGGTGCTCGGCGCCGGTCTGCTGGGCCAGGCCGTTGCCGGTGAACAACTGAACACGATCAAGAAAGCCGGCGAGATCAAGATCGGCCTGGAAGGCACCTACCCGCCGTTCAGCTTTGTCGATGAAAGCGGCAAGCTCAGCGGTTTCGAGGTCGAGCTGTCCGAGGCGCTGGCCAAGGAGCTGGGCGTCAAGGTCAAGCTGCAAGCCACGCCGTGGGACGGTATCCTCGCGGCCCTGGAATCCAAGCGCCTGGACGCCGTGGTCAACCAGGTCACCATCTCCGAAGAGCGCAAGAAGAAGTACGATTTCTCCACGCCTTACACCGTCTCCGGTATCCAGGCGCTGGTCCTGAAGAAGAACGTCGACGCGATCAAGACCGCTGGCGACCTGGCCGGCAAGAAAGTCGGTGTGGGCCTGGGCACCAACTACGAACAATGGCTCAAGGACAACCAGCCTAAAGCCATTATCAAGACCTACAACGATGACCCCACCAAGTTCCAGGACCTGCGCATCGGCCGTATCGACGCCATCCTGATCGACCGCCTGGCGGCTCTGGAATACGCCAAGAAAGCCCCGGACACCGCCACTGCCGGCGACGCCTTCTCCCGTCAGGAAGCCGGTATCGCCCTGCGCAAAGGCGAGCCTGAACTGCTCGATGCGGTGAACAAGGCCCTCGACAAGCTGCGCGCCGATGGCACCTTGAAGAAGCTGTCCGCGAAATACTTCAACGCAGACGTCACTCAATAATGGAAGCAGGTTTCCAACTCGCGCTGGACTCCGCGCCCTTTCTGCTCAAGGGCGCGTACTACACGGTGATTCTCAGCCTTGGCGGGATGTTTTTCGGCCTGGTGCTGGGCTTCGGGCTGGCCTTGATGCGCCTGTCGCGCTTCAAGCTGCTCAGTTGGATCGCCCGGGTCTACGTGTCGTTCTTTCGCGGCACGCCGTTGCTGGTGCAGCTGTTCCTGATCTACTACGGCTTGCCGCAAGTGGGCATCGAGCTGGATCCGATCCCGGCGGCCATGATCGGCTTTTCGCTGAACATGGCCGCCTACGCCTGTGAAATCCTGCGTGCCGCGATCGCCTCCATCGAGCGTGGCCAGTGGGAAGCCGCCGCCAGTATCGGCATGACCCGCGCGCAAACCCTGCGCCGGGCCATCCTGCCGCAGGCGATGCGCACCGCCCTGCCACCCTTGGGCAACAGCTTCATTTCACTGGTCAAGGACACGGCGCTGGCGGCCACGATCCAGGTGCCCGAGCTGTTCCGCCAGGCCCAACTGGTGTCGGCGCGCACCTTTGAGATTTTCACCATGTATCTGTCCGCCGCCCTGATCTACTGGGTACTGGCAAGCATCCTGGCGCATTTTCAAAATCGTCTGGAAGACCGGGTCAACCGGCATGACCTGGAGTCTTGAAGCATGATCGTGGTTGAAAAGCTGACCAAACAATTCAAGGGTCAGGTGGTGCTCAACGGTATCGACCTCGAGGTCAAGGAAGGCGAAGTCGTCGCCATCATCGGCCCCAGCGGTTCCGGCAAGACCACCCTCCTGCGTTGCCTGAATTTCCTCGAAGAACCCTCCAGCGGCCGGATCAAGGTCGGCGACATCGCGATCGATGGCAGTCGCCCGCTGAATCAGCAGCAGAACCTGGTGCGCAAGCTGCGCCAGCAGGTGGGCTTCGTGTTCCAGAACTTCAACCTGTTTCCCCATCGCACGGCGCTGGAGAACGTCATCGAAGGCCCGCTGGTGGTCAAGAAGACCCCGCGTGACCAGGCCGAGGCCCTGGGCCGCAAGCTGCTGGCCAAGGTCGGCCTGGCGGGCAAGGAAGACGCCTATCCGCGTCGGCTGTCCGGTGGGCAGCAGCAACGGGTGGCGATTGCCCGGGCCCTGGCGATGGAGCCACAGGTGATCCTGTTCGACGAGCCGACTTCGGCCCTGGACCCGGAACTGGTGGGTGAAGTGCTGGCAACCATTCGTGGCCTGGCGGAAGAAAAACGCACCATGGTCATTGTCACCCATGAAATGAGTTTTGCCCGCGACGTGGCCAACCGCGTGATCTTCTTCGACAAGGGCGTGATCGTCGAACAGGGTGAAGCCAAGGCGCTGTTTGCCAATCCGAAAGAAGAACGTACCCGCCAATTCCTCAGTAAGTTTCTGGGTAATACGTAGGAATGTTCTTTAGTTGATATAACGTACTCAGGGAGTGAGTACGGTATTCAAGGCATGACTGTTTTAACAAGCCTTGGGTCATCTTATTATATGACCTGCCTGATCTTCGGAAAAATCCCCTCTTGAATTATCAGCCGATCTTGTCGGGACCGCGCGACGTTGTTGTGCGTGGCGATGTCGAACGCTGATTACCGCATGCGTGGCTTGTCCCAGCGGGCCCCGGTGGTTATAGGCGGGCAAAGTAGGACCTGTCCGAATAGCTGCGCGATAATAATCATTATCGATTAACGCCTTGACACTTGCGTTGCAAAACTTTTAGCTGCCTTTAACGACTTGCGCGGCGTTATCCGGATTTCACTCAAGTTCCGCCGGGGTGTCCCGGTATTCCCGCGGCATGATCTTTCGGTTGTAAGGAAACGGCGAAAGCGCCAGTGGCGGTATTTGTCCGGAAGGACTCGGTCGCCTCTTGCAAGTTGAACTTTCGGCAACTATCAAAAGGACGATTTCATGAATTATCCCGCGGAGCATCCCCGACTCGCGCTGCCCACCGTTCCCCAGGCCCACAGGCGCGGCATCGGTCGCCTGGCCGCCGAGCAGTTGTCGATCACGATCCCGGTCTATCCCGATATGGACGAAGGGGACCTGGTCGAGTTGTTCTGGGACGGTTGCTACGTGACGTCCAGGCAGGTCCTCGCCGCCGAGGTCGGCCAGCCGATCAGCCTGCGGGTGCCGGAAAGCTTCATCCTCGAAGGGGTGGCGCGGATTCACTACCGCCTGATGCGCATCGGCAGCGCGGCCCTGGCCTCGCCGGAACTCAAGCTGCCGGTCAAGCTGGCGTGCCCCGGCGGCCTGCCGATCGGCGAGGAGAACCAGGGCCTGGCGCCGCTGATCATCCCCGGGCCCATCGGTCGCTACGGGGTCAACCCGCGCCAGATGAGGCGGGGTGTGCCGTTGACCCTGGCGCCCTATCTCAACATGGCGGTCGAGGATGAAATCACCCTGCTCTGGGGCGACGTCCGGCTCGACCTGCCCAAGCTCGCTCCGGCGGATATCGGCAAGCCGGTCACGGTATTCGTCCCCGCCGGGGTGATCCAGGAAGCCGGTGAGGATCGTGGGTTGGACATCACCTATTGCGTGATCGACCGGGTCGGCAACAACTCTCGCTGGGCACCGACGCGAAGGTTGCGCGTGGGCACTTCGCGGCACTTTATCCGCACAAGCAAACCGGCCTTCAAACTCGCCGCCCAGCGCCGCCGGGAGTGAGGGCCGGGCCTTCTATGCATATTCCTATAAGTTAGTTTATTTAATATTTATACGCGCTTAGGGTATATGAACCGGACCACCGGACCCGTTTGATTTCGCCTGCGTCGCCGTTGCGATGCTTCCAGAGAGAGATGAGGTAGGTATGGTCAGGAACACAATCACCCTCGTGCAGATCGCCAGGGCATTGCGCGCGCCACGGAGTGGCGTTGATGTCTAACTTGAACGAAGCACAGGTCCAGAGCGACCAGGACATCGCCCCGCTGCTGTTGCCGGCCCGGGTGCTGCGCAACGATGCCGAAGCCCTGCAAGCGGCCCGTGAACTGGCCGAGGTTGCCCGCCTGCAGGCCGCGCGCCGCGACCGCCAGCGCAAGTTGCCCTGGGCCGAGATCGAGCAGTTCACCCGCAGCGGCTTGGGCAGCATCGCCATTCCCCGCGAGTACGGCGGGCCCCAGGTGTCCTTCGTCACCGTGGCCGAAGTCTTCGCGATCATTTCCGCCGCCGATCCGGCCCTGGGGCAGATCCCGCAGAACCACTTCGGCATTCTCCAACTGCTGCTCGGCACGGCCACCGAACGGCAGAAAAAACACCTGTTCCAGAGCGTGCTCGATGGTTGGCGGATCGGCAATGCCGGGCCCGAGCGCGGCACCCGCAACACCCTGGAACTGAAGACCCGGATCAGCGCCGACGGTGACGGTTACGTCATCAGCGGACAGAAGTTCTATTCCACCGGCGCGCTGTTTGCCCACTGGGTGGCGGTCAAGGCGATCAACGATGAAGGTCGCCAGGTCATGGCCTTTGTCCGTCGTGGCACGCCGGGGCTGCGGGTGGTGGATGACTGGTCCGGTTTCGGCCAGCGCACCACCGCCAGCGGCACGGTGTTGCTGAACAACGTGCGGGTCGAGGCGGAAAATGTCGTCGAGAACTGGCGCCAGGGCGACACCCCGAATATCCAGGGCGCCGTGTCGCAACTGATCCAGGCCGCCATCGACGCCGGCATCGCCCGCGCCGCCATCGACGACAGCATTGCCTTTGTCCGTGAGCGTTCGCGGCCATGGATCGATGCCAAGGTCGAACGCGCCAGCGACGATCTCTATGTGATCGCCGATATCGGCAAACTGAAAATCGAACTGCACGCCGCCGAGGCACTGCTGCGCAAGGCCGCGCAGGTGCTGGACCAGGTCAATGCCGGTCCGGTGGATGTGGCCGCCGCCGCCCGGGCCTCGATCGCCGTGGCCGAGGCCAAGGTGCTCACCACCGAAATCGCCCTGCTGGCCAGCGAGAAGCTGTTCGAACTGGCCGGCAGCCGCGCGACCCTGGCCGAATTCAATCTCGACCGGCACTGGCGCAACGCCCGGGTGCATACCCTGCACGACCCGGTGCGCTGGAAGTATCACGCGGTCGGCGCCTATCACCTGAACGGCACCTTGCCCGCTCGCCATTCCTGGATCTGACCAGACCTCTGGAGACACCCATGTCACAGCTTTCCCAACACGTCGCGGTCATTTCCAGCGACGAGCAAGCCCTGATCGTGGCCAGTGACCTGGCCGAGGATTTCAAGCGCGACAGCCTGCTGCGCGACCGTGAACGGCGCCTGCCGCTGCCCGAGCTGGAAGTGTTTTCCCGCTCTGGCCTGTGGGGCATCAGCGTACCGAAGGAGTACGGCGGTGCCGGTGTGTCGAATGTCACCCTGGCCAAGGTCACGCAACTGATTGCCGAGGCCGACGCGTCCCTCGGGCAGATTCCGCAGAACCATTTCTATGCGCTGGAAGTCCTGCGGGTCAATGGCAGCGAGGCGCAGAAACGGCGGCTGTATGCCGAGGTCCTGGCCGGTCGCCGCTTCGGCAATGCGCTGGCCGAGTTCGGTACGAAAACGGCGCACGATCGGGTCACCGACCTGCGTCGCGATGGCGAGGGCTATCGCATCAACGGCCGCAAGTTCTACTCGACGGGTTCGCTCTACGCCCAGCGGATTCCCACCTCGGTGGTGGATGAGCAGGGTGTCCAGCAACTGGCCTTTGTCTCCCGCGAAAGCGCCGGGCTGACGGTGATCGACGACTGGACCGGTTTCGGCCAGCGCACCACCGGCAGCGGTTCGGTGGTGTTCGAGGATGTGTTTGTCGCGGCCGAAGACGTGATCCCCTTTCAGAGCGCCTTCGAGCGTCCGACCCCGGTCGGCCCGCTGGCGCAGATTCTCCATGCGGCCATCGACACCGGAATTGCCCGCGCCGCCTATGAAGACGCCCTGCATTTCGTCCGTACCCGCACCCGGCCATGGATCGATTCGGGCAACGACAAGGCCAGCGAAGATCCGCTGACCCTGAAAAGCGTCGGCCATCTGAGCATTCGCCTGCATGCCGCCGAAGCCCTGCTGGAGCGGGCCGGCGAATTCCTCGACCGCGCCCAGGTCGACACCACTGTCGATACGGTGGCGGCAGCTTCCATCGCCGTTGCCGAGGCCCGGGCGGTCAGCACGGAAATCTCCCTGGCCGCCGGCAGCACCCTGTTCGAGCTGGCCGGCAGCCAGGCAACCCTGGCCGAACACGGCCTGGATCGCCACTGGCGCAATGCGCGTGTGCACACCCTGCATGACCCGGTGCGCTGGAAGTACCACGCGGTGGGCAACTACTACCTCAATGCGGAAAATCCGCCGCTGCGGGGCACGATCTGATGGCCGGCTCTCCAGGAACCAGGAAGAAGATCCTGCTCAACGCCTTCAACATGAACTGCATCGGGCATATCAACCACGGGCTGTGGACTCATCCGCGGGACAACTCGACCCAGTACAAGACCCTCGAATACTGGACCGAGCTGGCGCAGTTGCTGGAGCGCGGGCTGTTCGACGGCCTGTTTATCGCCGATATCGTCGGGGTCTACGACGTCTACCAGCAGTCGGTGGCCGTGCCTCTCAAAGAGTCGATCCAACTGCCGGTCAACGACCCGCTGCTGCTGGTGTCGGCCATGGCCGCGGTGACGAAAAACCTCGGCTTCGGCCTGACCGCCAACCTGACCTATGAGGCGCCGTACTTGTTCGCCCGGCGCCTGTCGACCCTCGATCACCTGACGCGTGGCCGGGTCGGCTGGAACATCGTCACCGGCTATCTCGACAGTGCCGCCAAGGCCATGGGCCTCGATGGCCAGGCCGAGCACGACCGCCGCTACGACCAGGCCGACGAGTACCTGGAGGTGCTCTACAAGCTCTGGGAGGGCAGTTGGGAAAACGGCGCGGTGCTCAACGACCCTGCGCAGCGGATCTACGCCCAGCCGGACAAGGTCCACAAGGTGCGGCACAAGGGCGAGTTCTACCAGGTCGAGGGTTATCACCTCTGCGAGCCGTCGCCGCAACGCACCCCGGTGCTGTTCCAGGCCGGCAGTTCCGAGCGCGGCCTGGTGTTCGCCGGGCGGCATGCCGAGTGCGTGTTCATCAGCGGGCAGAACAAGGCCGCGACCAGGGCCCAGGTGGACAAGGTGCGTGCCAGCGCGGTGGCGGCAGGAAGGGATCCTGAAGGCATCAAGGTGTTCATGGGCCTGAACGTGATCGTCGGCGCGACCGAGGAGGAGGCCTGGGCCAAGCATGCCGAGTACCTCGGTTATGCCAGCGCCGAGGCCGGCGTGGCGCATTTCTCGGCCTCCACGGCCATAGATTTTTCCGAGTACGAACTGGACGAACCGATCCAGTACGTGAAGAGCAACGCGATCCAGTCGGCGACAAAGAATCTGCAGAACAACGACTGGACCCGGCGCAAGTTGCTCGACCAGCACGCGTTGGGCGGGCGCTATTTCACCGTGGTCGGCTCGCCGGCACAGGTGGCCGATGAGTTGGAGTCGTGGATCGCCGAAACCGGCCTGGACGGCTTCAACCTGACCCGCATCGTCACCCCGGAAAGCTATGTCGATTTTATCGAGCTGGTGATTCCCGAATTGCAGCGACGCGGTTCGTACAAGACCGCCTACGACGGCGGAACCTTGCGCGAAAAGCTGTTCCACGACGCAGCGCATTTGCCCGAACAGCATGCCGGGGCGGGCTATCGCTTCGTTCCTGGCTGACAGGCTCTCTGCAGCACCAACTTGTGGCGAGCGGGCTTGCCCGCGCTGGGTCGCGAAGCGGCTCCAAAATCAGTGATCGCGGTGTGTCAGGTACAACGAGGTGTCTGGTTTTGCGACTGCTTCGCAGCCGAGCGCGGGCAAGCCCGCTCGCCACAAGTGAGATCTCACAATACTTATGACTGACTGGAAACCCATCATGAAAACAACACGTCTCACCCACCCAGTCAAAGCACTGGCCCTCGCTCTCGGACTTTTCAGCGCCGTGGCCCACGCCGCTGACGCGCCGCTCAAGGTCGGCACCACCGCCGCCTTCGCCATCCCCCTGGAAGCTGCTGTCGAAGAGGCCGGCAAGCAGGGCCTCAAGGTCGAGCTGGTGGAGTTCACCGACTGGATCGCGCCCAATGTCAGCCTCGCCGCCGGCGATATCGACGTGAACTATTTCCAGCACATCCCGTTCCTGGAAAACGCCAAGGCCGCCGCCGGTTTTGACCTGGTGCCTTTCGCCCCGGGAATCATCAACAACGTCGGCCTCTACTCGAAGAAATACAAAAGCTTCGACGAGCTGCCGCAAGGCGCCACCGTGGCCATCGCCAACGACCCGATCAACAGCGGGCGCGGTCTGCAACTGCTGGCCAAGGCCGGTCTGATCACCCTCAAGCCCGGTGTCGGCTACAAGGCCACCGAAGACGACATCGTCAGCAACCCGAAGAAGATCAAGATCCTCCAGGTCGAGGCCGTGCAACTGGTCCGCGCCTACGACGACGCCGATCTGGTCCAGGGCTACCCGGCCTACATCCGCCTGGCGAAGACCTTCGATGCCGGTTCCGCATTGCTGTTCGACGGCCTCGATCACAAGGAGTACGTGATCCAGTTCGTGATCCAGCCGAAGGAGAAAACCGACCCGCGGTTGATCAAGTTCGTCGACATCTACCAACATTCGCCGGCCGTGCGCGCTGCCCTGGATAAAGCCCATGGCAAGCTGTACCAGGCCGGCTGGGAAGGCTGAGATGAGTGTCGCCAATCTCCAGCGTCCGCCGGACGCCGCGCCACGCGAGGCCGAACGGACCGAGTTGCACCCGGAGCTCAATCTGGCCCATGTGCGCTTTATCGGCGTGGGCAAGACCTATGAGGGCAGCCAGGGGCCGGTGAACGCCTTGCAGGGCATCGACCTGGCGATCCAGCGTGGCGAAGTGTTCGGCATCATCGGCCGCAGCGGTGCCGGCAAGTCGTCCTTGATCCGTACCATCAACCGCCTGGAACAACCCAGTTCAGGCCGGGTGCTGATCGACCAGGTGGACATCGGCGAGTTCGATGAAAACCGCCTGGTGGAGCTGCGCCGGCGCATCGGTATGATCTTCCAGCACTTCAACCTGATGTCGGCCAAGACCGTCTGGCAGAACGTCGAGCTGCCATTGAAAGTGGCCGGCGTGCCGAAGCTGCAACGCGAGCAGAAGGTCCGCGAACTGCTGGAACTGGTGGGCTTGCGGGACAAGCACAAGGCCTATCCGGCGCAGTTGTCCGGTGGCCAGAAACAGCGGGTCGGGATTGCCCGCGCGCTGGTCCACGATCCGGCGATCCTGCTGTGTGACGAAGCGACCTCGGCGCTGGACCCGGAGACCACGCAGTCGATCCTCGGCCTGCTGCGCGAGATCAACCGACGGCTGGGCCTGACCATCGTCCTGATCACCCACGAGATGGCGGTGATCCGCGATATCTGCGACCGCGTGGTGGTGCTGGAGCATGGTCGGGTCGTCGAGCAGGGGCCGGTCTGGCAGGTGTTCGGCAATCCGCAGCATGAAGTCAGCCAGACCTTGCTCGCGCCCTTGCAGCATGCGCTGCCCGAGGAGCTGCAAGGCCGCTTGCAGGCACAGCCGCCATCTCCCGAGGCGGCGGTGGTATTGCGCCTGCGGTTTACCGGCAGTGCCGCCGACGAGCCGGACCTGGCGGCCTTGTTCAATGCCCTGGGCGGACGTGTGCGCCTGTTGCAGGGCGGTGTCGAACGCATCCAGGGGCATGCGCTGGGGCAACTGCTGCTGGCGGTGACCGCGTCTGCGCTGGGTGCCGAGGAACTGCGGCAGCGCGCGGCCCGGTGGGCACAACAGGTGGAGGTACTGGGTTATGTGGCTTGATCGGTTGTGGCAGGGCGTGATCGACACGTTCCTGATGGTCGGTGTGTCTTCGCTGATCGCCTTGTTGCTGGGTATTCCGCTGGCGGTGATCCTGGTCACCAGCCACAAGGGCGGGATCTACGAGGCCCCTGCGGTAAACCGGGTACTGGGGGCGTTCGTGAACCTGTTCCGTTCGATCCCGTTCCTGATCCTGATGGTCGCCCTGATTCCCTTTACCCGGCTGATCGTCGGCACCACCTACGGCGTCTGGGCCGCCGTGGTGCCGCTGACCATCGCCGCCACGCCGTTCTTCGCGCGGATCGCCGAGGTGAGCCTGCGCGAGGTCGATCATGGCCTGATCGAGGCGGCGCAGGCCATGGGTTGCCGGCGCTGGCATATCGTCTGGCATGTGCTGTTGCCCGAGGCATTGCCGGGAATTGTCGGCGGCTTCACCATCACCCTGGTGACCATGATCAACTCCTCGGCCATGGCCGGTGCCATCGGCGCGGGCGGATTGGGCGATATCGCCTATCGTTATGGCTACCAGCGCTTCGACAGCCAGGTGATGCTGACGGTGATCGTGTTGCTGGTGATCCTGGTGGCGGTGATCCAGCTCGGTGGTGATCGCCTGGCGCGGGTGCTGAACAAGCGCTGAGAGTGGCGGCCTCTTCGCGGGCAAGCCCGCTCCCACAGGTTTTGCGTTCACCCCGGTACCTTGTGGGAGCGGGCTTGCCCACGAAAAGGCGTTCCTAAAGGTTGTGGGTTCACCCCGGTACCTTGTGGGAGTGGGCCTGCCCGCGAAAAGGCGTTCCTAAAGGTTTTGGGTTCACCCCGGTGCCTTGTGGGAGTGGGCCTGCCCGCGAAAAGGCGTTCCTAAAGGTTTTGGGTTCACCCCGGTACCTTGTGGGAGCGGGCTTGCCCGCGAAGGGGCCTTTGCAGCCACAGCAAAAACCCGCCTGGTGATATATTCGCATCATCTCCCCCAACGCAGACCTGCGATGAAAACCCTCGGCCCCAACGACCTCGAACAGATCGCTTCCACCACCCTCGGTCACTACAACCGCAGTGCCGAGGGTTTCCGCGAAGGCACCCGCGACCACGATGTGAGCCAGAACATCGACGCACTGCTACGGCATATCCAGGGTACGGCGCCGTTTACCGTGCTGGACTTCGGCTGCGGTCCGGGTCGGGATCTGCAGACATTCACCCGCATGGGCCATGTCGCGGTCGGCCTCGACGGCTCCGAGCGCTTTGCGCAGATGGCCCGCGAGGACAGTGGTTGCGAAGTGCTGCAACAGAATTTCCTCGAACTCGAACTGCCACCAGAACGCTTCGACGGGATCTTTGCCAACGCGGTGCTGTTCCATATCCCGCGTCAGGAACTGCCGCGGGTGCTGGGACAGCTGCATGCGACGCTCAAGCCGGGCGGCGTGCTGTTCAGCTCCAATCCGCGCGGGGAAAACCAGGAGGGCTGGAACGGTGAACGCTATGGTTCGTACCACGACCTGGAAGCCTGGCGTGAACTGCTGACGGCGGCGGGTTTTGCCGAACTGGAACACTACTATCGCCCCGCCGGACTGCCGCGTGAGCAGCAGCCGTGGTTGGCGAGCGTGTGGCGCAAGGCCTGACACCTTCCCTTGTAAGAGCCGGCTTGCCGGCGATGGCGTCCGGCAGATCGATGCAAGACTCACTGGCCCCATCGCTGGCAAGCCAGCTCCTACACAGGTTTGCGTTATCCGCAGATTTTGTGTTCGACACTCTTCCCCTGTAGGAGCCCGGCTTGCCGGCGATGGCGTCCGGCAGATCGATGCAAGACTCACTGGCCCCATCGCTGGCAAGCTGAACTGG
>NZ_JACAPR010000043.1 GCF_013385635.1 Pseudomonas gingeri | reverse complement strand
ACATCGAGCCCGGCGTCGATACCACGGACCCAGAGTTTGTGGCGGGTGTGGTCGAAGAAGACGGTGCGCAGTTCTTTGAGCATGGTCAGGCCTCCACAGGGGCGACAAGCGTCGCAGCCGGGGTGTCGATGAAGTCCAGGGTGATACCCGTGTCTTCGTGGTAGCCCAGGGTCACACCCCGGGTCTTCTGCCCGACCGCCTGGCGTTGCAGCAGTTGCTGGCTGAGTACGGGCAGGATCTGCTGGTTGAGCAGGCTGTCGATATTGCGGGCGCCGGTATCGGGCAACAGGCACGCGGCTACCAGGGCATCGTTGAGGGCCTCGTCGATCTGGCACTCCAACCCGTAGTGACGCTGCAAGCGCCTGCCAACCTGAGCCAGCTTGTGGGCGGCGATGCGCCTGAGCGCATCGGCTTGCAGTGGGCGATAGATCAGGGTCTGGAAACGTGCCAGCAGGGCCGGCTGGAAGTGCGCGCGCAGGATGGGACGCAGACATTCGTGCAGCGTACTGTCGGACGCATCGGGGCATTCGTGCAGGCAGGCTTGCAACTCGTCACTGCCCAGGTTGGAGGTCATGAGAATGACGCTATGGCGAAAGTCGATCTCACGCCCTTCCCCATCGCGCATGAAACCGCGATCGAAGACCTGATAGAACAGGTTGAGAACGTCGCGGTGGGCTTTTTCCACTTCATCGAGCAGCACCACGCTGTAGGGTCGTTGACGCACGGCTTCGGTGAGCACACCGCCCTGGCCATAGCCAACGTAGCCGGGCGGCGAGCCTTTGAGCTGGCTGACGGTGTGGGCTTCCTGGTATTCGGACAGGTTGAGGGTGATCAGCGATTTCTCGCCGCCGAAGAGGCCGTCCGCCAGGGCCAGGGCGGTTTCGGTCTTGCCGACACCGCTGGTGCCCACCAGCAGGAAGACACCCAGCGGGGCCTTTTCCCCGGTCAGGCCGGTCCTGGCTGCACGCAGGCGTTGGGCCAGGGCGTTCAGGGCCGAAGACTGGCCGATGACGCGCTCGGCCAGTTGCTGTTCCAGCGCGAGCAGGTTCGCCGGTTCGTCCTTGAGCAGGCTGCCCAAGGGCACACCCGTCCAGTCGGCGATCACTTCAGCCACGCTCCGGGCGCTGACATCCAGGGACAGCAGCGGCTGTTCGCCTTGAACCTCGCCTAACCGTCGTTGCAACGCCACACAGGCATCCACCCGGGTCGGGTCGGCCTGACGTGCGGCGAGCAGTTGTCGGGTCAGGTCCAACTCATCCCGGTATTGCTGTTCCAGGCCGGTTTGCTGGCAATGCAGCTCGGCTTGCTGCACAGCGATTACCGCCAGACGTTCGCCAGCGCCACCACCACCGAGTTGTGCGTCCTCCTCCAGCGCCTGGCGCTCCAGCTCCAGGGCTACCTGCCGGGCCTTGAGCTGCACCAGTCTCTGCGGTTCGCAATCGAGGCTCATGCGCACCCGGGCACTGGCGGTGTCGAGCAGGTCGACGGCTTTGTCCGGCAGTTGTCGTCCCGTCAGGTAACGCCGCGACAGGCTGACTGCGGCCTGCACCGCCGAATCCCGGATATGCACGCCGTGGTGGCTGGCATAACGCGCCTTGAGGCCGCGCAGCATGAGGCTGGCATTGAGGTCGTCCGGTTCGTCGACCTTGACCACCTGGAAGCGCCGCTCCAGGGCCGCATCGCGTTCGAAGTACTGCTTGTATTCACTCCAGGTGGTGGCTGCGATGGTGCGCAACTCGCCACGGGCCAGGGCGGGCTTGAGCAGGTTCGCGGCATCGGCACCGCCGGCCTGGTTACCGGCACCGATCAGGGTATGGGCTTCATCGATAAACAGCAGCACTGGCTTTTCTGATTGCTGCACGGCATCGACGACATTTTTCAAACGTTGTTCGAACTCACCTTTGACTCCGGCGCCCGCCTGCAACAAGCCCAGATCGAGGGTACGCACGCAGACCGGTTTGAGGCTGTCCGGAACATCACCCTGGGCAATCCGCAAAGCCAGGCCTTCGACCAGGGCGGTCTTGCCCACCCCGGGCTCGCCCACCAGGAGCGGATTGTTCTTGCGACGGCGACCGAGGATATCGAGCACCTGGCGAATCTCATCGTCACGGCCGAACACCGGGTCGATCCGGCCCTCCGCGGCCTTGGTGGTGACATCCTGGGTAAATCTGTCCAGCACGCTGCGTAAAGCTTCATCCCGGTCGACACCCACTGAGGGGCACGGGGAAACTTCCGTTCGCTCGGGGACAATCTCATGCTGGATCTGTGGCCGCTCTTCGGAATGTTGGTCGAGCAGCACGAACAACTGCCGCAGTTGAACTTCACTGACACTGAGCAGCGGCCAGGCGGCTTCGCACGCCAGCAGTCCGGGGCTCTCCAGGAGCGCGCCGAGCAGGTGGGCCGAACGCAGGTTGACGTTATCGTCGCCCAGCGATGCACGCAGCCAGGCGTTCTTGATCAGTTGCTGCAGCCGTTCACACAACTGCGGCTTGTCCTGCACGCTGCACGGCAGACCGTCGAGATAATTGAGCAGACCATACCAGAGCGCTTCCATGTCCCATTCATAGCGACGCGCGATGACGTTCAGATCCCCCTCGCCCTGCCCCAGCAGCTTGAGCAGCCAGTGTTCAACGCTGATCTGGGCATGGCCTCGACTCTGGCACAGCGAGGCCGCGGCACTCAGCGCACGGGCACAGTAGGGATTGAGGCGGCGAAGCAAACGGGTCGAACTGTATGCCATACGGGTACGTCCTTGCTCTGGGTTTCAGCACGTGGTCGGTGCAACTGACACGGGTTTGAAGGTCGATGAGCCGGCAGGCGAAAATCCCGTCTGCCGGCCCTCTCGTATCAAGCGCTCTGGCGTTCGCTCCAAGCGTCCGAGTGAATGATGTTGCCGTCCTTGTAGGTCCAGGTGACCTTCTCGTAGCGCAACTCGATCTCCTCCAGGTGGTTGTGCTTGTCCTTGGTCGGATCCTTGATGTCGTGCATTTTTGGCGCGACTTTCACCACCTTGACGTTTTCCAGCAGGGTGACGAAGTACTCGACCTCCTGGCCCGCATCGTTGATGCGATACCACTTGAACTCGGCACTCTGGAGGCTCTGGCCGGTACTCACCGCCTTGTACAGGTAGGGGGTGGAGGCATCGATTTCCTTGGTGAACAGAAACGGTGTATGCACCCGTGCACCTGTCAGCTTGCCGGTGTTGTCGTCGGTGGGAATGTGCAGGCTGTGGTCCTGGGCGATCACCTCGATACTGCCCTCGCGACCTTGCACATCCACCGCGCCTTTGATCTGCGCGCCACCGTCATCTTTCAGCCACAGGTAAATGGGAATTGCCATTTGAAACTCCTTGTCTTGGATCATGAATGTCGCGGGATGCGACAGGGGGTGTCTGTCCGATGACCCACGGGGGAACACACAAGCCCCCACCGTGGGCACCAGACGGATATCGACACGACGATTGGCCGAGCGCCCGGCCTCGGTATCGTTGCTGGCGATGGGCTGGCTGGCACCGAAGCCCTGGACCGCCAGGCAACTGTCGGGAACGTCGCCCATGCGCTGTATCCAATCACGCACGGCGGCGGCCCGAGCCCGGGATAGCTGCAGGTTATGCTCGGCATTTCCCGTGCTGTCGGTATGTCCGGCGATGACGATCAGCCAGCCGGGCTGGGCCTTGATATCGACCAGGGCATTGATCAGCAGCTTGGTTGAGCCGGGCTTGAGCCGGGCGCTGCCGGAGCTGAACAACGACAGACCGTCCAGACGCACCGGATCAGGCGTACCCGCCTCTATCGGGGCCATCAGTGGCTGGCGGTGAGCGGCAATCGCAGCCAGCAACGGTGCCCGCAGGTAGGCACCTCGGTACAACCCCAGACCCAACGCCAGGGGTTCGCCATGCCGGTAGTAACCCTCCAGCCGCTCGGCATCCTGGCGCAGCACCGCGAGAGCCTCTTCCCGCTGGGCAAACTCAGGATGATCACGATGCTCTGACGGGGAAATGGCCAGGTAACGACGCAAGTCATCACTGACCTGACGCACCAACAGCGTGTTCTGCCATGCCGAGTTGACCAGGGCGACCAGGCCGGCCAGTACAAACAACCACAGTGCCACCAAACTCGCGCGGCGTGCCGGCGTACGCCGGGTATGTGCCGACAACAGCGTCAGCAAGGGATCGGGGAACGGCAATGACACCTGCGTCCCGGACCGAGCCTGCCGTCCATCCACCAATGCGGTCTTGTCACGCAGCCATTGCTGCCATAGGTTGCCCGCCAGCATCCCGGGCAAGGCCGGCACCAGGGTGACGGCGCAGGCCAGCGCCAGGGAAACGCGATGGCGGTTTTCGGCATGCGTGAAACATGGCTGGACCGCCTCCTCCAACCAGGCCGCCATGCTGTTCAGATGGATACCTGCCTGTAGCCGCAAGGCACGGGATCTCGGATCGCTGGCTTGTCGCTGCCAATCGTCGAAACTGGCGCACGCACCGCCATCACGCACAACGGGACCACACTGGCCGGCCTCCCAACTGAACCAGAGCCCGTCACCTCGTGAAGCCTGCAGATAACTGACCCGCAGTAACGGCAGCGCCATGCCGCGCTTGCGGAGCAAACCGACCTGATGACAAAGAGCGCGAACCTGGCCGGCCAATACCGCGGCGTCACGGTGCTCGCCGGGGTTGGTGACGAACATCACGCAGAACTGCCCGCCCCACCCCGGACGCAGGTCCAGCAGATCGGCGATCATCGTGGGTAACCGCTCAGGGTTCATTACCCGCACATAACAACCTTGCCCGGTCGTCCGTAGCGCCAGGCGGTCCGCTGGAATTTCGCCGAACAGGCCGACCAGGCCGTCACCACATACCAGTACCACCGGCTGACGGTAACTGGCAGGCGGCAAGGATAGGCTCTCTGCCAGAATCAATGACTCGCCGCGACTCTCCGCCTGCCGCCTGACCCGGCGACAGGCCAGGAGGGCAACGACGCCAACACTCAGGACGACCAGCAAACGTATCCAGCTGGTAAGCGGGATAATGATCGACAGCGCCAGGGTGAGTGCACTCGCCCATAGCCAAAGAGCTTGTACCTGCTTGAACGTCATCGCCCGGCCCTCATGCCTGCACCGGCGACAACGTGGCGATCACGGCACCCAACCATTGATCCAGTCCCCACCAGGCACCGACCAACAGCAGTCCCGTCGCCAGACCATGGAGCAGCGGCGATTGCAGCCAAGGTTGCAGGCTCATTCGAGGGGCGGTGCCCACCCGGGTGGTCAAGGCATGGCTGGGCAACAGTGGCGCGACCCGCGCATCGAGGGCCGCCAGCACCTGCCCACGCTCGGCATCGTTGATGTCGCGATAACGCCCCTGAAAGCCCAGCATCAGCACACGATGGAATGCCGTCAGTACATGGGGATCGGGAGCCGGCTCACGCAGCACTTCGCGGATGTCCTCGTACAAGAACTCACCCGCCTGATGGCGGTTGAAAAACCTGGCCTGCATGGGCTCGCTGGCCCAGTCGGCATGGACGTCGCCCTTGGCATAATGGAGCAGGGTCTCATCCAGCAAGGCGCATTGGGCATGGCTAACGAGGTCGATGCTGCGTGGGCTCAGCCCGACACTCTCGAGTGATTGGCGCACCTGCTCGATCTGACTCATGCAGCGCTCGCGCAGCCCCGGGCTGTTTTGCGCCGAAGTTCCCTGTCGCAGTTCCACCACCAGCAGGTAGCTGTCCTGCATCAGGGCATCGATAACGGCCGCCGCGCGGATCGTATTGGAGGATAAGTTCAGGCTCATGTGCGCAGTACCGCGAACAGTTCGAGCGTCACGTCGGCCAGCGTGTTCGGCACGTAGAAGGCAAAGACTCCTTCGGCCAGCATGGCCTGCCCCTTGGCGTGTCGCAGATCGAGGGCGAAGTACTGGTTTTCCAGACGCAGCGGAATAGCTGCCGGCACATGGCTGAGCGACTGCAAGGGCACACCGTCCAGTGCGACATTGATCAACTGATCGACTTCATCCGGAGTACCGATCTTGCACAGACGGGGGAATTGACTCTGCACCTGCGCCGCCGGCAGGCGACAACGCACCGACAGATAGAAATCGGCACCGTCGAGCTCGCGCAGGCGTACATCGTTGAGTTGGACCTGCCAGCGATTGGCACCATGCGCCTCCAACTGCAGACTGACGACCCGCGATGGCAGGCTGGTGGTGAGCAAGGTGGCGATGGTCCGCATCAGCGGTGGAAATACTGCTTCCAGGTCCTCGTGCCGATAAGCCGGGATATCATCAAGATCGTGTTCCAGCGAAAAGGTCAACAGGCTGCCGGCCAGCTTGGCCAGTTCCAGATAGACCTGCTCGGGGTGCCGCTCCGAATGAGCAATGAAATCAGCCAAAACCGGCTGGTAGGTGTTCAAGGCATTGAGCAGCCAGAACAACGACACATCGGCCACGGCGAAATCGGCCATGCGCTGGTTGCTCTCGCGGCGCATGCTCATCAGGTGTTGGCGCTTGGCGGATAACTGGGTCAACAGGTTATCCAGTTGTGTCACCAATCCCGGATGAGCGGCGAAGCTCAGCAGCGGCGGCACATGACCCGGATCCAGGCTCCAGCCACCCTGCCCGTCACCTACCAGCCGCGCGATCGGACAGGTCAGGTAATCGGCGTTCTCGTCGTGATCCAGGCGCACGCTCAACACGTGCTCCAGCACACCGATCGACTGCGTCTCGTCGGCGTACAGGTCTTGCACCTGGCGCCAATCCCGACGATAGCGCACGGGTCGGTCCACCCTCCCGTCCTCGAACAGGCAGTTGTTGCCATTGGCCTGCTCCAGTGGCAAGGCCAGCAGCAAGGTGATGTCCTGGCGGTCATCGGGTATCAGCCGGGACAGCTTCAGGGCCGGTGGCAAACGGTCCACGTGGTCGGTATCGATCAACGTTCCATCCGCCATGCGCACGCGCAGCCGGGTAGCCTTGAGCTTGCCCAGGCGCAAGGCTTCCAGATCGAAGGCTACCGCCTGAACACCCCAGGGGTGCACCCGAGACAGATAAGCAAGACTTTCGTTGGTCCAGGCTTCCCAGCGTGCCTGCTGCTGGAATTGCTGCGGGGACAGCAGGGCTCCCGCGGTCCATAGGGGGCGGTCGATTTTCATCAGATTGTCTCCCTACGGACGCGTCAGGCTTTCGCCTTGGGCATCTGTGAAACCAGCGACAGATTGACGTCCATGCCTTCCACCTGGAAATGCGGCACGGCATACAGCTTGACGCGGAAGAAACCCGGGTTGTCCTCGATATCCTCGACGATGACCTGCCCTTCACGTAGCGGATGCGATGCCTGCAGGTCGTCGCCGGGATCGGTCATTTCGGTTACCAGGCCACCGAGCCATCTGTTCAGTTCAAGCTCCAGCAGCCGGCGGTCCTTGGTGGTTCCGATGTTCTCGCGCTGGATCAGCTTCAGATAATGGGCAATGCGCGAGAGCAGGAAGATATAGGGCAGGCGTGCATTGATCCGGCTGTTGGCGGTGGCGTCGGCGGTGTCATACAGCGCCGGTTTCTGCGCCGAGTTGGCCGAGAAGAAACAGGCGTAATCGCGATTCTTGTAGTACGACAGCGGAATAAAACCGAGATTGGCGAATTCGAATTCGCGGGTTTCCGGAATCATCACTTCCGAAGGGATCTTCACCTGATTACCTGTTCCCAGGTCGTACAGATGAATCGGCAACTCAGTGACCGCGCCGCCTGACTGGGGCCCACGAATCTGCACGCACCAACCGTTGGCGATAAAGCTCTTCACCATATTGGCCGCGAAGGCGAACGATGCGTTGGTCCACAGGTACTTGTCGTGATCGGGCCCCTTGACGCTTTCGACGTAATTGAAAGTGCGCACCGGAATGGTGTCCGGCCCATAGGGCAGGCGCCCCAGCACGCGCGGCATGGTCAGGCCGATATAACGCGCGTCGTCACTGTCACGGAAAGCCTTCCACTTGATGTACTCCGCGCGGTCGAAGTAGTTACCGATGTCCTTGATGGCGGCCACTTCCTCCATCGATTCCTTGCCAAAGAACGCCGGGCCCACGGAGCCAATGAAAGGCATGTGCGCGGCGGCCGCGACTTTGGAGATGTTGCGCAGCAGTGCTATGTCCTGTGGGTTGCGGTCAAACTCGTAGCTGGAAATAGCCGCGGCAATCGGCTCACCACCCGGCGTATCGTATTCCTGAGTGTAGGTATGAACATACAGGCCGCTCTGGGCGATCTCCGGCGCATCCTCGAAATCCTGTATCAGGTGATCCTTGCTGATATCCAACAATTCAATGCGGACATTCTGGCGAAAGTCCGTCTGGTCGATCAGCGACTTCACCCCACGCCAGGTTGATTCGACACGCTTGAAATCAGGATGGTGCATCACTGCATCCAGTTGACGACTGCTCTGCGTATCCAGCGATGCAATGTGTTCATCCAACAGCGTTTTATCCAGACGTTCGACTTTCTGCGAAGCGCCCTTGAGCAAGTTGAGAAACACACTGACCGCGGCGGTAACCCGCTCATCGGTAGACGCCTCGGACAATGCCTCACTACTCTGGAAAGTTTCGATTCCCATCAACGCTTCAACCGGTTTCAGGTTGATCTTGTTGAACAGGGTTTCATATACACTTTTGTTTTCTTCAGACAATACTGTAGCGCCGCGCGATTGCGCGTCGGAATACTCTGTGGACGTCATGAAAACTTCCTTTTAAATAAACCTGGGTAAACTAACGACCTTATTGCGCAGCCAGCACGGCCAGTTCGGATTGCAGCTCATCACTCAGGGCATCATCCTTGAGAATGCGTTCCAACTCGCGACGGAAGGTGGCGTTATCCAGCAGGTTCGACTTGAGATCGCGCAGTAGATTGCGCATGGCCAGCAGCACCCGCAGTTGGGGTATTTGCCGCGCCACCTGCTCCGGTTCGAAATCCTTCATGCGCTTGAAATGCAAATCGACGGAGACATCACGGGCGTCACCGGCCAAGGTATCTTCCACCGCCAGCCTCAGACCCGGCGCGAACTCGGCCAGAACATTATCGAAATTATTCTTGTCGATGCCGACTTTTTTCCTTTCGGATAATGCGTTCTGCTCCCTGCCATTGCTGTAATCCCCCATCAGCATCAGCTTCAAGGGCAACTCGATTTTTTTCTGCGCACCGCCGGTGTGCAAATCGAGTTTGATATTGATACGTGCCTTGGGCACTTCATTCTGAAAACTGCTTGCAGCCATAGTTCCTCCAGTCATCGACACAACAGCCCGACGCTATCGCATCATCAAAAAACACTGGAATTCATACCCATTAGCCGACCCATACAAAAAACCGTCGACCACAAGCAAAAAAATTCCCTTTCGTACTATCGTTTTCCACCCAGACACAATGAATTGTCTCAAGCACGTATTCCAAGCCCCCAAGACAACATCAAGACGTTTCTACAGCGCTAACGGAAATTGCCTACATCCCATTACCCAACAAAAACAATGAACATAAACCGAAAACATACAACCACTCGAGACTTGAAAACACGGGGTTCATGTGGATCGTTTCACAGCAGAACCTGTCCTCACAGGTCTGATCCAGAGCCGTTCGAATCAATCGGTTGTCGAGGCAGGCCGGCCCCACAGAGGGGAAATCCATTCGTCAATACCGAGCATAAACTGGAACCTCATTCGCCAACCCCGAGCCTGCATCGGGGTTGCCACACAAGGAACCCTTTATGGCATTCACTCCCCTTGTCCAGGCCCGTCTCGACGCCTGGGTCGCATCGGCCGCCGACTTCGGCCCTTTTCTCCTGGGTCAGGAAACGACCACCACCCTTGACCAGCAACGCCAGGCCTACGAACAGGTGCTGTCCTCGCACCCGATTCCCGAGGGCGTTACCACCCATGCCATCGATATGGGCGGCATCCCCGGCGCCGTGGTGATTCCCGACGGACTGCAAGGCGAGCGGATTCTTTTCTACATCCACGGCGGGGGTTACGTGGGCGGCAGTCCCAAGGGCTACCTGGGCCTGGCTGGGCACTTCGCCAAGTTGCTGGGGGCCAAGGTCTTTCTGCCGGACTACCGCCTGGCCCCCGAGCATCCTTTCCCGATCCCGATCGATGACACCCTGGCGGCCTACCGCTGGTTGCTCGATCAGGGTAACGACCCACGCTCCATCGTGTTCTCGGGGGATTCGGCCGGCGGCGCGATGGTCGTCTCGGTGATGGTCAAGGCACGCAACGCCGGCCTGCCCCTGCCGGCGGGCGGCGCGGCGCTGTCGCCATGGGCCAACCTCGCGCATACCGGTGCTTCCATCGACAACCGCGACGGCCTCGACCCGCAGGCCTCGCGCCTGGGGTTGACGTTACTCGCCAAGGCCTTTCTCAACGGTGCGTTGCCTACCGATCCCGATGCCTCACCGGTGTTCGCCGATGTCCGGGGGCTGCCGCCGATTCTTGTGCAGATCGGGGAAAACGAAGTGATGCTCAGCGACGCCATGCGGCTCGCCACCCACCTGGGGGAGAACCGCGTACGGGTGTCGCTGGAGGTCTGGCCGCAGATGTTTCACGTCTGGCATCTGTTCGCGGCGATTCTGCCGCAAGGGATGCAGGCGCTGGAAAACGCGGCGCTGTTCCTCGACCAGGCCATCCGTGGCCGGGCCCGATGAATCAGGCCTTGCCCAGCAGCTGATAGCTCTGGTCGGCGCTGGCCGTGGACTGCCGGCCCTTGCCCCAGCCCACCGCCTCGCGGTAGCTGCCCAGCCACTGTTCGGCCTGCCGGGCGATCTCGACGCCAGTGGCCGGCCGATCGGCGTAGGGCGCCACGAACAAGGCATCTTCCGGGCAGTAGACTTCGCACATGTAGCAGGTCTGGCAGTCATCCTGCCGGGCGATCCGTGGTGCCTGCCCCGCCACCGGCGCGAAGACGTTGGTCGGGCAGGCCAGGACGCAGATGTTGCAGCCGGTACAGCGCTGGGCGTCGATGAGTTCGATCATGCCGCCTGCCCCGCGAGAAGTTGTTCGTCCACCGGTGCCAGCGGCTGGTGGCCGGTCCAGACTTCGTCCAGGCCGCCACTGAGCACCCGATGGCGTTGGGCCGAGTCGAGACCGGTGTAGTCGCTGCGCCGATGCATGCCACGGCTTTCGGTGCGCTCCAGGGCGCTGCGATACATCCAGCGCGAGACCGCCAGCATCGCGCTGGCTTCGCGCAGGCGCAGGGTCTGCTCGCGATCCAAGGCCGGTGCCGCAGCGCGTACCCGTTGCCACAGCGTGTCGAGCCGACCCAACGAGGCCTGCAATTCGTCACCGCGCCGAAACCAATTGCGCTGGTACGGGAAGACTTCGTCCTGCACCGCCTTGATCAACTCGCCAGGGTCCAGTTGCCGTCCCCGGGCATCGAGCAGACCCGCGCCCCCCTGCTCACGCAGATGAGTACCGACCGACAACCGGTTGCCCCGGGCGAATTGCGCCGCACCGGCCCCGGCCCAGAAACCGGAAGACAAGGCCCAGGCGGCATTGTGGCTGCCCCCTCCGGTAAAACCGCCACAGATCAGTTCGCGGGTCGCCGCATCGCCGGCAGCGAACAACCCCGGCACGCTGGTGGCGCATTGCTCGTCGACAATGCGCAGGCCGCCGGTACCGCGCACGGTGCCTTCCAGGCGCAAGGTCACGGGAAACAACTGGCTGAAGGGATCGATACCGAGGCGGTCGAACGGCAGGAAGAAGTTCGGTTGTGCCAGGCGCATCTGGGCCTGGGCCTGGGCGTCGGCCTTGTCCAGCCGTGCATACACCGCTTCGCTCTGCAGCGCCTTGGCAATCACACTGCGCCCTTGCGCGGAACCGGCGCCCTGCATGAGCCGGCCATCGCCATGATAGAAGTTCGCCCACTGGTAAAACGCCGACTTGGTCACCGAGGCGAATGCCGGGCAGAGGCCATAGGCGTTGGAAAACTCCATGCCGGAAAACTGCGCACCGGCTTCGGCTGCCATCAGGTGCCCGTCGCCGGTCAATACATTGCAGCCCAAGGCGCGGCTGAGGAACGCACAGCCCCCGGTGGCGATCACCACCGACGCCGCTTCCACCCGCCATTGCTGATGTTTCTGCCGCGAGATGCCCGAGGCACCGCTGACACGTCCGTCAGGGTCGGTCAGCAGTTGCAGGGCCGGACTGTGGTCAAGAATACGCACGCCGGCCTGCTTCACCCGCTTGCGCATCAGGCGCATGTATTCGGGGCCCTGCAAGGACATGCGGCGCTGCTCGCCATCACTGTCCAGCGGGAAGGGATAGCCCCAATCGGCAAGGGTCTGCATATTGCTGTAGGTCTGCGCGAGCACGCGATCCATCCAGGCCGTCTCGGCCAGATAGCCGCCCCTGGCATAACGACTGGCCTTGGCCGCTTCGCGCTTGCGTACATCGGGTTCGACGTACCAGACCGCGGTGCCCGACGGCGCCGTGGCCCCGGACGCGCCGCAGTAGCCCTTGTCGGCCAATACCACACTTGCGCCCCGGGCAGCGGCGCTGATGGCTGCCCAGGTACCCGCCGGCCCCCCGCCGATGATCAGCACATCGGCACGCCACTCCCGGCCGCCCACGCGCTCTTGCAAACCTGACATGTTGGTTCCCCCCGTTGGATTCGCTGGATTTCTGGATAGAGCGAGCCCGACGACAGTCAGGTGGTTGATGGCGTTGCAGCCGGTATTCATACAGTAACGCCGTCGCAGAGGCACCGGCCAAAATGTTCTTTGCTTATAAGACACAGCGTCTTTCCCAGACGGGAATGAAGCAACGCCACCGTCCATGCACCCGTACCTGTGAAGTTTTTCTTCAAAGGGCATCCCTGCACAGAGGGGTTCTCCGTCGCTTGAGGCGCTTCTACCATGAAGTCCCCGCTCCCGGGCAATGAGGCTTCGAGGGCGCACAGGAGCAATGAACACACCATGCCAGGCCAGACTGCGCTGATATCGGATTTACCGGCACATCGTCGTGAACTTCACTACGGGATTGCCTGCGGGTCGATAGCGGCGATTATCTGGGGGGCGTTCCTCGCGGTTTCACGCCATGGCATGGGGGTCGGGCTGCATGCCGCCGACCTTGCGTTCATTCGCTACGCCGTCGCCGGTCTCCTGCTGCTGCCCTGGCTCCTGGGCCATTCGCCGCGCACCTTGGCCGGTATCGGCTGGCGACGTGGGATTCTCCTGTCACTGCTGGCCGGCCCACTGTTCATACTGATCGGCGCCAGCGGCTACCTGTTCGCGCCACTGGCCCATGGCGCGGTCATCCAGCTCGGCGTATTGACGCTCATGAGCGTCTGCCTGGCGGCCCTGTTGCTGCGCGAACGGCTGAAGAGGTCACGGATCATCGGGCTCTGCATCATCATCGCCGGCCTGATGAGCATCGCCGGGCCGGGCCTGCTGGCTGCCCACTCCCGGGCCTGGATCGGCGACCTGCTGTTTGCCCTGGCCGGGTCGATGTTCGCTGTTTTCACGATCCTGATGCGGAGCTGGAAACTCAATGCCTTCGCCACCACGGCGGCGGTCTCGGTGCTCAGCGCCGTGGTCTATTCCCCTCTGTACATCATCGCCATCGGCACGCAACGCCTGTCGGCGGCACCGATCGCCTTGCTCATCGAGCAGGGGGTCGTACAGGGCCTGCTCTCGGGCATCGTCGCGCTCTTCGCCTTCGCCCGGGCCGTGCATTACCTGGGCGCCGGCCGAGCCGCACTGTTTCCCGCACTGGCGCCCGCCGTGGCAATCCTGCTCGGCGTGCCGCTGGTCGGCGAACTGCCCACGACGGGCCAGTGGTGCGGCCTGGCCATCTGCACGCTGGGCTTGCTGATCGCCTTGCGCGGCGGCGCAACCCGAGCGCGCTGAATCCGCGCTCAGCGGCGGGCTCAGGCGCTCGCCAATCTGGCGCTATCGACAGGCAATTGACGCAGGCGCTTGCCCGTCGCGGCAAATACCGCGTTCACCAGCGCCGGAGCAATCGTCACCGTCGACACCTCGCCAATTCCGCCGGGCGTCTCGTCGCTGTCCAGCAGATGGGTTTCGATGCTCGGCATCTCGTTCATCCGCAGGACCCGGTAGGTGTCGAAATTGCCCTGCTCGACTTTTCCATCCTTGAAGGTGATGTTGCCGAACAACGCCGCGCTCAGGCCAAAGACCGCCCCGCCCTGCATCTGCGCAACGATGCTGTCGGGGACAATGGCGCGCCCGCAATCGACCACGCAGGTCACCTTGTGCACGCGGACCTGTCCGGCGGCATCGACACTCACCTCGGCCACCTGGGCGGCATAGGTGCCGAAGCAGAAGGTCAGCGCCACACCCCGGCCGCGGCCTTTCTCCAGCGGAGTGCCCCAGCCCGAATGCTGCGCAACCGCTTCGAGCACCTTGCGCGCACGCGGATGCTTATCCAGCAGCGCCAGGCGATAGGCCACCGGGTCCTGTCCGGCACTGGCCGCCAGTTCATCGATGAAGCCTTCGACCATGAACACGTTCTGCGTATGCCCGACACCGCGCCAGAAACCGGTGGTAATGCCTGCGGGCGGCTCATGGCGGATATAGCTGACGCCGATATTCGGGAAGTCGTAGGGACCGCTCGGGTCGCGTATGGCATCGCCGTCGATGCCGTTGGTAAACCGCGCCGGCAGCCAGCGCGCCAGAATCGACGAGCCCGTCACCTTATGGGTCCAGGCCGTCGGCCGCCCAGCGGCATCGAGCCCGGCGCTCAAATGGTTGAAATGGTAGGGCCGCAGGGTGCTGTGGCGGGTGTCTTCCTCCCGGGACCAGATGACCTTGAGCGGAAACTCGACCTGCTTGGCGAAGGCCACCGCCTGGGTAACAAAGTCCACATCGAGACGCCGGCCGAAGCCGCCGCCCAACAGGTGGTTGTGCACCTGGACCTGGGACTCGGCCAGGCCGGTCAATTGTGCAGCCACCGCCTGCGCACGTGCCGGCACCTGGGTCCCCAGCCAGAGATCGCAACCTTGGGCCCGGACATGCACGGTGCAGTTCATCGGTTCCATGCAGGCGTGGGCCAGGAACGGCACCTGGTAGACCACCTCGAATTTCTTCTCGGCCTGAGCCAGCGCCTGCTCGACATCGCCGACGTTACGCACCACGGCACCGGCCGCCCGGGAAGCCTGCTCGATGGCCTGGAGCATTTTTTCCGTGGAGAACTGCCCGTTGGCGCCGTCGTTCCAGCGAATTTCGAGCAAGGCCAGCGCCTTGCGCGCGGCGCCCATATGCTCGGCCACCACCGCCACGGCGTTGTCGATCCGGATGACCCGCAGCACGCCCTTGACCGCCAATGCCGCGCGATCATCGACACTGGCGAGACTGCCGCCGATCACCGGACAGGCCGTCACCGCAGCGACCTTGACCCCTTCCGGACGGACGTCGATGCCATACAGGGCCGTGCCATTGACCTTGGCCGGCGAGTCGGTGCGCTTGCGGGTAAGGCCGATCAACTGGAAATGTTCCGGGCTTTTCAATTCGACCTTTTCCGGGACCGGCAAGGTCGCCGCCTTCTCCACCAAATCACCGTAGGCCAGGGACCGCTGGCTGGCCTCATGGCGGACAACCCCCTCGCTGGCCACGCAACTGCTGGGAGCAACGTTCCATTGCAAGGCGGCGGCCTGGAGCAGCAGGGTACGGGCGGTGGCGCCGGCCTGGCGCAAGGGCTCCCAGGCGCTGCGGATCGAGGTCGAGCCGCCGGTGACCTGAAAACCCAGTAGCGGATTGGCATAGCGCTTGTTGTCCGCCGGGGCATGCTCGATCAGCACCTGGTCGAGCCGCACCGCCAGCTCTTCGGCGATCAATACCGGAATCGAGGTGTAGGTGCCCTGCCCCATCTCGACCTGGGCAATGGTGAACGTCACCTTGCCCTGGCGGTCGACGCGGATAAAGGCGTTGGGTTCGAACGGCGCGTTGCCATCGGCCAGGCTGGTACCGATGGCCCCGGGCAAGGCCAGGCTCAGCAACAGCCCGCCGCCGCTGGCCGCACCGATTTTCAGAAAGCCGCGCCGGGACACCATGTCGCCGGCAGTGGTATCCAGCCGGATGCTCATGCGCCCACCTTGACGAAGCTCGCCCCGGCTGCCTGGCGGATCGCCGCATGAATGCGCACATAGGTGCCGCAACGGCAGATATTCCCGGCCATGGCGTTGTCGATATCACTGTCACTGGGGTTGGGATTGCTCGCCAGCAGCGCCGTCGCCGACATGATCTGCCCGGATTGGCAGTAACCGCATTGCACCACTTCCAGGGCCTGCCAGGCCTCCTGGATTTTCTTGCCGGCAACGGTCTCGCCGACCGCCTCGATGGTGGTGATCTCGGCCTGGGCCAGGGCACTGACCGGCATCAGGCAGGAGCGGATCGCCACGCCGTTCATGTGCACGGTGCAGGCGCCGCACAGTGCCATGCCGCAACCGAACTTGGTCCCGGTCATGCCCAGCAAGTCACGCAGGACCCAGAGCAGCGGCGTATCGTCATCGACATCGACCGTGTGCACGATGCCATTTATCTTCAATGTCTGGGTCATGTTCAGCTCCTGCCAGTCGATGGGTCAGCGGTGCGCCAGGCGTCGCCGCTGATCAAAATGCTATCGGTCATCCTAGGGCCTACTCATGCCCCGGAGAATCGATGCCGCCTTCAGAGCCTTTGAAGCCCGGCTAACAAGGCGGGTCAAATGTCGCGTTGGATGACGACGAGGCCCGTTGCAGGCCCCCCGTCGACTCAAGAGCGGCGCGTCCCTAGAAGTTGCTCATGACCTGCACACCCAGGACCACCGAGTCATCGACCTGATAAGCACCCCCCGGATTGGCCAGGTACTGGATATTCGGGCGTACGGTCAACCACGGGGCCACCTTGATGCCGTAATGCAGTTCGGCGACGTATTCGGCGGAACGTTCGGGCTGATAGCGCGGGTCGTTGTAGTCGGTGAGATTGCGCACCTGGTTCTGCAGGTCGATACGCTTGGCAAACGCCGGGTTGACATGCAGCGCACCCACCGCGAAGCCCAGGTCATCCTCGGGGCGCGAAGCAAATACCCCGGTATAGATGGCACCCAGTTCCACCTGGTAATCCATCATCGAGGTGGTCTTGTCGTTGGCCGAGTAATGGGCGAATAGGCTCAGGCCACGACGCGGATCGCCAGCCTGCGCGGTGATTTTCTGCCGGGCGTAGGCATACCAGCCCTGCTTGTTGTCGCGTTCGGCCAGGGGCAGGCCCGTCAGGGGTTGTGGCGAGCCATTGCGGTCATCCAGGGCATCCGTGGTTTTTGCGGTGTTGTAATAGGCACCGAGTTTGTACATGCCCGGGTAGCCGGCGCCAAACAGCGGGTTCCAGCCCAGTTCGGTCAGGTAGGTCGTACCGGTCCGCCCGCTGGTATTGAGTTTGAAACCGTTGTTCGGTTCCAGCTCCGTGGGATTGAACTCAAACGCGCCGACCTGCCAATACGTCTCTTTGTTGAAGTTGTACTTGACCCGGGCCGCCCACTGGCTGACGGGAGCGCTGTACCAGACCTTCGAGCCGTGCCCACCCAAGGCACCGCAGAAGGCCCAGTTCTGAAACTCGCAGCCGACGGTGTCGAAGTCGTCGCCCACGGGAATCCGGCCAAACTTGATATCCAGCGCCTTGTCGAAAAACAGCTGCCGATACCACATCCTGGTCAGGCGCCAGGTCTGGCCGGCACCATAGATTTCCTGAGTGGAGGATGAGATGTAGCCCGCTCGCGGGTCCACCAGCCGGTCATTGGTGATGTCCCGGCCGCTGCGCTCGGTGAGCGTCAACTGGAAATCGGCATCCTGGATGCCAAGAATCTTCTGCAGGTCGAAATGCGAACTCAGGGCGAACTGATCGGCATACCGCGCCGTGCGATCATGGTCATAGCCGCCTTTGATATTGGTCGCCACTTCCGGAATATAACTGAGACCGAAGTCGTAACCCTTTTCCTGCAACTCCCGACGCAAGCCGCCCCAATCGCCCAGCATCCAGGGCGAGGCCGTGTCGAAGGCCTCCGCCGATAGCGCCGACTCGCTCAACATCACGGTCCCGGCCAGCAGAAAAGCAGTTGAGCGCGATGAAACCTTCATATTTGCCACCTTTTATTATTGGATTTATCAGACAAAAAGAATCCGCAGCTTCGAAGTACGAAACTGTTTTTTAAAGCGTTTATCGGGTTTGAGTTAATGCGTTACATGAACTTTCATGACGGCCTCTTCATTGCACTTCGTGTTGCGCCGCCGAGCGACGCAACACGGGTGCGGCCGTGCTACAGGCATCGCCCTCCGTCGACAATGATGTTCTGCCCGGTCATGAACCCGGGCGCTTCGCTGGCCACCCAGACCACCGTTTCGGCGATCTCCTCGGGTTGCCCCAAGCGGTGCAGCGGGATGTTCGGCAGGTAGCGCTCCATGGCCGCGTCCCAGGCTTCATCCGGTTGCAGGAACTTCCTGAACATGGGGGTTTCCAGTGAGCCGGGAGCCACCGAATTGACCAGGATGCCGGCGTCCGCCAGCTCCAGTGCCAGGGTCTGGGTCAGGGAGATCGCCGCGGCCTTGGCCGCGCAATAGGCGCTCATCCCGGGCCGGGCACGACTGCCGGCCACCGAGGTGACATTGACGATGCGCCCGCTGCCCTGCTCGCGCATCAGGGGCACCGCCGCCTGGGCAAGGTGGACGATCCCCATGAGATTGACGTCCAGCACCTGGCTCCAGAGTTGCGCCGAAACCGCCTCGAAGGGCAGATTGGCCTGGGGCATGCCGGCGTTGTTGACCAGTACATCCACTCGTCCCCAACGCGCACGTACCTGATCGATGGCCGCACGCACCTGCCGCGCATCGCAGATATCCACCCGTGCCGCCAACACGCTCAGGCCGCTGGGGTCCAGCAATGCGGCCTGGGTCGCGGCCGCGTCGCCATCGATATCCAGCAATACCACCCGGAAGCCCTTCTGATGCAACAGCCCGGTCGTCTTGAGACCTACGCCACTGCCGGCGCCAGTGACGACGGCGACTTTTTCAACAGACATGATGTTCTCCCTCTTGGCCGCCCCGCTCATGCGGGCGACCTGATCGACAAGATTCAGCGTGCAACGCCGCGAACCGGTGGGTGTTGCAGGACGACCTTCTTGCGGAGGTACGCCTCCAGGCCCTCGATTCCCGACTCGAAGCCATGCCCGGAGGCCTTGATTCCGCCAAACGGTGTTTCGGTGCGCGAAAGCACCGTGGTATTGACGCCGACCATCCCGGCTTCCAGGACATCGCTGACGTAGGTCGCGTGGTCCAGCGACTCGGTAAAGACAAAGGAGCCCAGGCCATAACGGGTGTCATTGGCACGCACCAACACCTCATCGCGATCACTGAAGGTAGTGATCGGCATGATCGGGCCGAACGCCTCTTCCACCAGCACCCGTGCCGCATCCGGGACATTGGCCAGCACGCTCGGCGCGAAGAAGTAGCCGTCGCGCTCCAGGCGCTTGCCGCCGGCCAGCAGGTCGGCCCCGCGCGCCCGTGCGTCATCGATCAGTTGCTGCATCACCGCCAGCCGCCGGGCATTGGCCAGCGGCCCCATCTGCGTGCCGGCCTCGATACCGGGGCCTACCCGCAGGTCCCGGGCGAACGCCTGCACCGTGGCGGCAAAGCGTTCGGCGATGCGCTCGTGCACATAGAACCGGCTCGGTACATTGCAGACCTGCCCGGCATTGCGGAACTTGGCCGTGGCGCAGAGCGTGGCGACCGCCTCGACATCGACATCGTCGAACACGATCACCGGGGCATTACCGCCCAGCTCCATGGTGGTCACCAGATCGTTGTCCACCGCCAGGTGCCCGAGCACCCGCCCGACCGACAACGACCCCGTCAGGGACACCTTGCGGATCACCTTGCTGCTCAACAGCCGCGTGGAAATTTCCGCCGGGATACCCAGCAACAGGTTCGCCACGCCCGCCGGCAACCCGGCCTGTTCCAGGCACTGGAAAATGATCATGGCCGTCGCTGCGGTTTCCTCCGAGGCCTTGATGATCGCCGTGCAGCCGGCGGCCAATGCCCCGCCCAGCTTGCGGGCCACGGTCGTGGCGGGAAAATTCCACGGGGTGAACGCCGCCACCGCGCCGATCGGCTCGTTGACCACCAGCAGGCGAGTGTTGGCCGCACCGGGAATCACCCGGCCGTAGGCCCGGCGGCCTTCTTCGGCGTACCAGTCGAGCACATCGGCACTGACCTGGATTTCCATCCGTGCCTCGCCCAGCGGCTTGCCTTGCTCCAGGCAGAGGATCGCCGCTGCTTCTTCGGTGCGTTGGCGCAACAGTCCGGCGGCCGTGCGCAGGATCTGGTAACGCGCTTCGGCGCTCTTGCCGCGCCAGCCGGGCAAGGCCTCGTCCGCGGCGGCCAGGGCCGCATCGATATCGGCCGGCGAGGCGTGGCGGTAACGGCCCAGCACCTGTTCGGTGGCCGGGTCGAGCACCTCTTCGACGGCCTGCCCGCCGCCTTCGACCCAGTGTCCGGCAATGAATTGATAAATCTGCGGATAACTCGCAATGCTCATGAAGGACTCCAGTGCGTTAAACGGTCGGCATAGGGCGATTGGCGGTTTCGGACACCGTCAAGGCCACCAGCAGGGAAAGAAAAGCCATGGCCATCAGGATCCAGGCCGGGGCATGGGGCACGCCGGTTACCGAGATCAGCCAGGTGGCCAGGTACGGCGCGCTGCCGCCGGCGAGAATCGCCGAGAAGTTGTAGCCCAGGCTGAAGCCGCTGGAACGCACCCGGGCCGGGAACATCTCGCAGTAAGCGGCCAGGATAACCCCCAGGTAGGCGGCTTCGATCTGTCCGAGCACGATCTGCGAAAAGAACGCCGCACCCACCGAGTTCTGCATGAACAGGAACAACGGCCAGGCCAGCAACAGATTGGCGACGCACACGCCGATCAGGATCGGTCGCCGACCGATGCGGTCGGTGATCTTGCCCCAGACCGGAATGGCCACCGCCGCCAACAGCAGCGTCAACGTCGTCGACCAGGCCGCCAGCCCCGGACGCATGATGCCCTGGCGTTCGAAGTAGGTGGCCATGTAGGTGAACACCAGGTAGTAGGAGGCGAATGACACCAGGGTCAGGCCGAACACGGTGAACACCGCCCGAGGGTGGGAGACCAGTGCCGACAATGCCGGGATCTTCGCGACCGCGCCCTGCTCTTCCACGGACTCGAACTGTTTCGACTCCTCCATCCTGCTGCGCACGATCAGGGCGGCAATCCCCAGCGGCAGGGAGATCAGGAACGGAATCCGCCAGCCCCAGGACAGGATCTGCTCGTCACTGAGCCCCATGTGCATCAGGCCGACACACAGCGAGCCGAGCATGGTGCCGACCAACGTACCGACCTGGGTGGTGCTGGTGAGAAAGCCGCGACGGGCATCCGGCGCCACTTCCGCCACATAGGAGCCGGCGCTGCCCAGTTCGCCGCCGGCCGATAGCCCCTGCACACAACGCAGGACGAACAACAGTACCGGCGCGGCAATTCCGATACTGGCATAGACCGGCAGCAGCCCGATCAGGGTGCTGGCGAACGCCATGCCGACCACCGCCACCGTCAGGGCCGGGCGCCGGCCATAGCGGTCGCTGAGGTGGCCGATCAGGATGCCGCCCAGGGGACGGGCGACAAAGGCCGCGCCAAAGACGCCCAAGGTGTAGAGCAGTGCCGCGGTCGGGTTCTGGGCCGGAAAAAAAACCGCGGCCAGAGTGGTCGCCAGGAAGGCGTAGACACTGAAATCGAAGTACTCGACCACGGTCCCGAACGCGCCGGCCAACACCACCCGGCGAATGGACTGGCGACTGGCGTCGGGCGTCGTTGCTGATGACGTCGGCGCCGAAGCCCCGGCCATCACACCGTTATTGACTGTGTTCATAAGAAAGCTCTCGTGTTGTTGTTTTTATTGAAATTGGCGGTCTCAGACCACTTCGAACAAACCGGCTGCGCCCATCCCTCCGCCGACGCACATCGTCACTACCACCCAGCGCGCGCCACGTCGTCGTCCTTCGATCAGGGCGTGACCGGCCAGGCGCGACCCCGACATACCGTAGGGATGGCCGAGGGCGACCGCGCCGCCGTTGACGTTCAGGCGTGCGTCGTCGATGCCCAGTCGCTCCTGGCAATACAACGCCTGTACGGCAAAGGCTTCGTTGAGCTCCCAGAGATCGATATCGTCGACACGCAAACCGTGCCGCGCCAACAGGCGAGGCACCGCCAGGACCGGCCCGATGCCCATTTCATCCGGCTCGCAACCGGCCACGGCAAAGCCACGGAAATACCCCAGCGGCCGCAGGTTGGCCCGCTCGGCCCGGCGGGCGTCCATGAGCACACAAGCCGAAGCGCCATCGGACAACTGGCTGGAGTTGCCGGCGGTGACACAACCGCCTTCGATCACCGGCTTGAGCACAGCCAGCCCTGCGACGGTGGTGCCGGGGCGAATGCCCTCATCCTCGCTCAAGTGACAGGCTTCGCTGCCGACCTGACCGCTCTCCTTGTCGCGCACCTGACGCCACACCTCCATGGGCGCGATTTCGGCGGCAAACCGGCCTTCGGCCCGGGCCCGCTCGCTACGCTGCTGGCTGCGCGCGGCAAAGGCGTCCTGGCGCTCCCGGGAAATGCCGTAGCGCCGGGCAACCACCTCGGCGGTCTCGATCATGCTCAGGTAGATCGAAGAGTGTCGGGCCAGCAGCCAGGGGTCCTGCGCCATGAAGTGATTCATGTGCTCGTTCTGTACACAGGAAATGCTGTCCAGGCCTCCGGCGATCACGGTTTGCGCATCGCCACAGGCGATCATCTGCGCGCCCATGGCAATGCTCTGCAACCCGGAGGAACACAGGCGATTGATCGTCGCACCGGGCACCGATACCGGCAGCCCGGCACGCAAGGCCACCTGCCGGGCGATATTCTCCCCGGCGGTGCCTTCCGGGCGACCGCAGCCCATCAGCACATCGTCTATCTCGCTGGCATCAAGGCCCGATCGCCTCAACGCATGTTCCACCGCGTGCCCGCCCAGCGTCGCACCGTGGGTGGCATTCAGAGCACCGCGATAGGCCTTGCCAATGGGCGTGCGGGCAGTGGAAAGAATCACGACTTCGTTCATCAGCGTTCTTCTCCTTCGTAGGCCGACAGGCGGGCACCGCGCTGCGCCATATTGCCCAGCAGGCGCGGCGGGGCCCAGAACGCAGCGTCATCCTGGGCGGCACGCCGATTCAAGCGTTCGATCAACGCCGGCAACCCGGCCTCGTCGGCCTGAAACAGCGGTCCGCCCTGTACACGAGGAAAACCGTAGCCGTTGAGGAAGACCGCATCGACATCCGAACCCCGTTGGGCCACGCCATCTTCGAGCAGGCGGATACCTTCGACACTCAATGCATCCAGGCAGCGACTGACGATCTCCTCATCAGTGAACGCCCGGGGCATGACACCCCGTTCGCGCCGGTAGGCCTCGATCAATGCCTGTACCGACGGGTCTTCGACCGCTTGCCGACTGCCTTGCGGGTACGCATAAATACCCTGGCCGCCCTTGAGGCCGAGCCGACCACTTTCACTGACGCGGTCGAGCCAACCGGACCAGCGCTGATCCGGGTAGTCGCGGTATTGCCGCTGGCGAATGCTGTAGCCGACATCCAGGCCCGCGAGATCGGCGACCCGCAACGGCCCCATGGCGAAGCCCCAGTCCTGCAGGGCGCGGTCCACCTGCATCGGCGAGGCCCCCTCTTCCACCAGCAGCGAGGCCTGGCGCAGGTACTGGTGCCACATGCGATTGCCGATAAAGCCGTCAGCGCTGCGTGCCACCACCCCGACCTTGCCGAGGGTCCTGGCCAGGCCCAGGGCCGTGACCAGCACCTCATCGCGGGTCGCACGACCGCGCACGATTTCCAGCAGGCGCATCACCGGTGCCGGGCTGAAGAAATGCAGGCCCAGGACTTGCCTCGGACGGCGGGTGAACCCGGCGATATGGTCGATATCCAGGGTCGAGGTGTTGCTCGCCAGCAACGCCTGCGGCTTCATGACCCGATCCAGGGTTGCGAATACCGTCTGCTTGACGGCCAGGTCCTCGAACACCGCCTCGACCACCAGGTCCGCGTCGGCAATCGCCTCGAAGCGGTCATGTGGCTCGATCCGCCCGACCAACTGCCGCGCGGCCCCGGCACTCAGGCGGCCCTTGTCCACTTGTGCCTGGTAGTTCTGGCGAATGCCGGCCAACCCACGCGCCAGCGAGTCCGGATTGACATCGAGCAGGCCGACGGTAAACCCGGCATTGGCGAAGCACATGGCGATCCCGCTGCCCATGGTGCCGGCACCGACCACCGCGATCTTGTGCAGGGCCAGCGGACGTGTTCCGGCCGCCAGCCCCAAAAGCGTACCGGCGCGGCGCTCGGCGAAGAAACCGTGGCGCAGGGCGGCCGACTCGGCACTGCGTTCCAGATTGGCGAATGTCGTGCGCTCCAGGTCCAGCGCGGCCTCGAACGGCTGGTGCACGGACGCCTCGACGCACTGCCGCAAAGCCTGCGCGGCACGGCTGGCGGCCCGTCCGGAGAGTGCCGGCAGTGCCTGTTCGACAACCTGCCGCGCGCAACTGCGGCGCACGCCTTTACCGCTGTCGAGCAAGGCGGCGAACCAGTTGAGCGCCTGTTCGCGAACCTCGCCGTCACACACCTCATCCACCAGGCCGAGGCCCAGTGCCCGGTCGGCATCGACCGGCTGGCCGCCGAGCATCATGTCATAAGCCGGCTCAAGGCCGATCAGCCGGGGCAGACGCTGGGTACCGCCGGCACCGGGAATCAGCCCCAGGTGAATTTCCGGCAACCCCAGGCGGGAGCGGCGGCTGGCGATGCGCCAATGACAGCCCAGGGCCAACTCCAGGCCACCGCCCAATGCGTGCCCATCGATGGCGGCCAGTATCGGCAGATTCGCGTTCTCGATCCGCCGGATCAAGACGTCCAGGGAAGGTTCGGCGTGGCTGGCCGGCAAGTCGAACTCAGCGATATCCGCCCCCGCTGAAAAAGCCCGTCCGCCCGTCCCCATCAGCATGATGCCGCGCACCGCCGGGTCGGCCAGGCAGCGTTCCAGGCGTTCGCCCAACGAACGCCGCAAGGCATGGTTCAAGGCGTTCACCGGCGGGTTATCCAGCGTCAGCAACGCAATCCCTGCGTGTACTTCATAAAGTGTCGTCATGGCAGGAAAATCCTGAAAAAGTGAAGCCGCAAGGGTCAGCCGATACGGCGAACAATCGCCTCGACCCGCTCACGGTGGTCGTCGGTGGCATGGGCCAGCGCCTGGAACGCCGCGGACATTTCCAGGATGGTTTCCAGCCGTGCATGGGCCGACTCGCGCATCAAGCGCTTGGCCATGCGCAACGCGTGACCGGGATTGACGGCGATGCGCGCGGCCAATGCCCAGGCTTCATCCAGCAGCGTCTCGTGTCCGACCACCCGGGAAACCAGACCAAAGGCCAGGGCCGTGGGGGCATCGATCGTGTCGCCGGTGAAGGTCATTTCCGCAGCCCGGGCAACCCCGATGGCCCGCTGCAGCAACCAGGCCCCGCCATCACCGGGAATGATCCCGACCTTGACGAAACTCTCGGCAAAGGTCGCCTTTTCGCTGGCGATGCGCAGGTCGCACATGCACGCCAGGTCCAGCCCGGCACCGATGGCCGGCCCGTTGATCGCGGCAATCACCGGCACCTCCAGGCGATGCAGGGCCAGAGTCACGCGGTGGATGCCTTCCTGGTAGCGGTAGCGTTCTTCAATGGGCTCGGCGGTGCGGTCCTGGGCACGCTGGTGCATCAGCTTGACGTCGCCGCCGGCGCAGAATGCCTTGCCGGCGCCGGTCAGTATGGCGACGCGAATACTCCGGTCAGCCTGGATCCGTGCGCAGGCGCGTTCGATGGCATCGAACTCACGGGCGGTGCTCAGGGCATTGCGGGTATCCGGCGAATTCAGCGTGAGCAGAACGATGCCGTCCCGTTCGGCAACAGTGACAAAAGGAACATCAGTCATTGGGTATCTCCAGAAAACCGGGGCAGGCGTTTCTCGCGAAACGCCTGCAGTCCTTCTTGATGGTCGGCACTGCGCCGTGCAACGTCGAGATCCTGCTGGCTGCCGCGAACCGCTTCGAGCAAGGTCTGTTCATGGGCGGCCCAGGCCTGGCGCTTGATCACCGCCAGGGAACGCGGCGAGCAACGCTCCACCAGCGCCAACAGATAGTCTTCGACATGCGCGTTGAAGCCCTCGCCATCGACCACCTGATTGACCAGGCCCATTTGTCGCGCTTCGAGCGCCTCGACCAGGCGACCGGACAACAACAGGTCATTGCTCGCTCCCGGCCCGATCAAGCGAGGCAGCCACCAGGCAATGCCATATTCGGCGACCAGGCCAACGCGGCTGTAGGTAAACCCCAACCGCGCGCGGGCCGAGGCGATACGGATGTCGCAGAACGCCGCCAGCACCAGCCCGACGCCCACCGCCGCGCCGTTGATCGCCGCGACGATCGGCTTGCGGGCCTGGATCAGGTAGCCGAAGCGAAAAGCCTCCAGGCTGTGCGGTTCCAGGCTGTAGGGAAGCTGCGCCGGCAGCGCCGGCGATACGCTCAGGTCGGCCCCGGAACAGAAACCTTCGCCCATGCCGCTGATACAGATCACGCGACAATCGGAATCGCCCTCGGCACGGAGCACGCAGGTACGCAATTCGGCATCCATGTCCGCGCTCAGGGCATTGCGTCGTTCCGGACGATTGAGGGTGATCCAGGCCACGTGGCGATCCAGCAGATACAACACCGAGGGGCCGTTTTCCCGGACAACCGCGGAATCATTGACCATGGCGCTTTCTCTCGGACAACACCACGCCCTGACTGAGCATCTGTTCGATCTGCGCGTCCGAATAGGCCGCCTCGCCGAGGATCTGCCGGGCATGCTGGTTGTATTCCGGCGGGGCGCTGTGCACCTGTCCCGGAGTGCGGGACAACTTGATCGGAATCCCGGTGCTCTGGTACTCGCCAAGCTGCACGACCATCTGGCGATGCAGGGTATGAGGATGGCTCAGGGCCTGATCCACCGATTGCACGGCACCGGCGCCCACGCCCACGGCCATCAGCTTCTGGCAGATATCGACGCCTTCGAAATGCGCCAGTTGCGCTTCCATGGCATCGGTCAGTACACGACGGTTGACGATGCGCCTGGCATTGCTGGAAAAGCGCTCGTCCTCGGCCAGTTCCGGCAGTTCCAGCACCGCGCACATGCGCTTGAACTGGTTGTCGTTCCCCACCGTGATCAGCACCGGCTGGGTCTTGGTCTGGAACAGGCTGTAGGGCGAAATGCTCGGATGCTCGTTGCCGGTCAGTCCCGGCACCTTGCCGGACATGAACCAGTTGGGCGCATGAGGGTGCAACAGGCTGATGGCGGTGTCGTAGAGCGTCAGGTCGATATGCTGGCCCTGGCCGGAACGATCGCGTTCATAAAGCGCCAGCAGGATGCCGATCACCGCGTTGCTGGCGGTGGACATGTCGATCACCGGAATACCCAGGCGCAGCGGACCGCTCTGTGGCGTGCCGTTGGTCGACACCAACCCTGACCACGCCTGGGCCATCAGGTCATAGCCCGGCTGGCCGCCGAACGGGCCGTCCTTGCCGAAACCGGTGACGCTGGCGTGAATCAGGCGCTCGAATCGCCTGGACAATACGTCGAAGCCGATGCCCCACTTCTCCAGCGTCCCGGGCTTGAAGTTTTCGATCAGGATATCCGCGTCTTCGAGCAGGCGCATCAGCACCTCGCGCCCTTCCTCGAGGGACAGGTCCAGGGCCAGGGTGCGTTTGTTGCGATTGACATTGAGGAAGTAGGCCGAGGCATCTCCCCGGAAGGGTGGGCCCCATTCACGGGTCTCGTCACCCTGCGGCGGTTCGACCTTGATCACATCGGCGCCATGGTCGGCGAGAATCTGCGCCGCCAGCGGTCCTCCCAGCACCCTGGACAAATCGATCACGCGTACGCCCTTGAGCGCACCGGAAGTCGACACTGACGGTCGGGATGAGGTGCCCATAAAACGATCTCCATAACGGTTTCTTGTTTTCACCGCGGCGCAGGGGCCACAGGTCATGTCAACCGATTATGTGCAAGCACTCGCCGGGCAGCGACGGCCTAATCCCACACAGTGGAATTGTCTGTGTCCACGTACTGCGGACCTTCAGCGCCATGCCCCGTCGCTCAGGGACGCCGACCCTCTACGACAAGTCTTCCAGCGAACGGACTTGCGCCAGTTGCTCGCGGACTTTTTGCAACAGTCCTTCGAGCAAGGGGGTCAGTTCGCTGTCGATTTGCCCGGCGGTGAAATCCTGGCTGGCGAAGCTGATGTTGAACACATAGGGCGGTTGATCCTCCAGACCCAGGGGCAAGGCGATGGAGGTGATACCGGCCTGCCATGACGCCTGGCAGACACCCCGACTGTGCACGGCCTTGCGCGCCGCGGCGATCGCGGCGCGCACCTGCTTCCAGTTCTTCGGGTGCCGTGGCTTGAGTTGCTCCAGGAGTGTTTCCAGGGCCGTCCCGGACAGAGTCGACAAATAGGCTTGCCCCAACGAAGTGATTTCAATGGGCACCCGCGAACCACTGGTGACATGGCGGAACAGGCCGCTGCGGTTCTTGCGCACGGACTCCAGGTAGACCATGTCCGTCTGGTCGGCGACGGCCAGGCCCACATTGATCTTGTGACCCTCGGCAATTTCGCGCATCAGCGGCTGGGCCAGCTTGAGGATCTCGGACTCCAGGCGCAGGGCATGGGCCAGGCTCAACAGCGGCGGACCGAGGCGATAGGTGCCGCGCTGCAACTCGTATTGCAGGAAACCGTTTTCCACCAGCGTCTGGGTCAGGCGACTGATGGTCGAGCGTGGCAGGCCGGTCAGTTCCACCAGTTCGGCATTGCCCAGCGACGCCACACCGGGGCGAAAGGCCCGCAGGATCAACAGCGCACGCTCGACCGAGCGGTTGGAGGGAGAACTGCGCGACTCGGTGGCTTTTCTGGGCATCGGGACACTCCTGGGTGTTCATCATGATGGTCATGCAACGGTTTACAGGTAGCGCGAGAATGACACTCAAGCCAATCCCACTCAATGGAATTACACGCTACTGCCCGCGAGAGCCGCCATCGATAATCCCTGGACAGCCATGGCTGCCATCTTTCTCCGCGGCATGGCATTACCCACGACCATCGAGAGTCTGCCCATGTTGAAAAGCTTCAGTTTCCAGACCGTCAAATCCCTGCTCGTCGAAGCCGGCGCAGTGAGTCGTCTTGGCGAAATCGCCGAGCGTCACGCCATGCATTCGATCTTGCTGGTCTCCGACGCCGGAGTGCAGCGCCTGGGCCTGCTGGACGCCGCCATTGCCAGCTTGCGGGCCAGCAACATCATTGTGACCCTGTTCACCGAAGTCGAGGCCGACCCTACCGCCAGCATGGTCGAAGCCGCCGCGGCCGCCGCCCGCGCCGCCGGTGCCGATGGCGTGATCGGCATCGGTGGCGGCAGTCCCATGGACGTCGCCAAGCTCGCCGCCCTGCTGGCCCGAGGCGAGCAGACGCTGGACATGGTCTACGGCGTCGACCTGGCAAGCGGCCAACGCCTGCCGCTGATCCTGATTCCGACCACCGCCGGCACCGGCTCCGAAGTCACCCCCGTGGCCATCGTCACCACCGCCAGCGGTGAAAAGAAAGGTGTGGTTTCGCCCCTGCTGCTGCCGGACTGCGCCCTGCTCGACGCCTTGCTGACCCTGGGCCTGCCCAAGCCGGTCACGGCGGCGACCGGGATCGACGCGATGGTCCACGCCATCGAGGCCTATACCAGCCGACGCCTGAAGAACCCGATTTCCGATTGCCTGGCCCTGGATGCCCTGCGACTCCTGAGCGCCAACATTGTCCGGGCCTGCGAGCAGGGCCAGGATGTCGCCGCCCGCGAAGCCATGTTGCTCGGTGCCTGCCTGGCCGGCATGGCGTTCGCCAATGCCCCGGTGGCGGCCGTCCACGCCCTCGCCTATCCCGTCGGGGCGTTGTTCCATGTGCCCCACGGCCTGTCGAACGCCCTGTTGCTGCCCGGCGTGATGGCCTTCAACCTGCCCGAAGCCCGACCGCTGTATGCGGAACTGGCCAGGGCGGTGGTGCCGGATGCCCGGGGCGACAGTGGCGAACTGGCCGCTGCCTTGCTGCGGACCATGACCCGCCTGCCGCTGCAACTGGGCCTGCCGACCCGTCTGGCCGACGTGGGCATTGCCGCCGCCGACCTGCCGAAGCTGGCCGGGGACGCCATGAAACAGACCCGCCTGCTGGTCAACAACCCGCGCGAGATGACCTACGATGCGGCCCTGGCGATCTACCAGGAGGCTCTGTGACCCAGCGGCAGGCCGCACCAACCCGCGACCGCTTTCCCGTGCTGCGCAGGATGCCGACGCGCTGGGCGGATAACGACAGCTACGGGCATATCAACAACGTGGTGTATTACGCCTATTTCGATACCGTGGTGAACACCTGGCTCATGGAGCAAGGGGCCTTGCAGTCCCTGGAGGCCGGCGCCGAAACCATTGGCCTGGTGGTCGAGACCCAGTGTCGTTACTTTGCCTCGGCGCAGTTTCCCGATGTGCTGGAGATCGGCTTGCGGCTCGCCCATGTCGGCACCAGCAGCGTTCGCTACGAGTTGGCGGTGTTTCGCGACGACCATGACTTCGCCGTGGCACAAGGGCATTTCGTGCATGTGTATGTGCACAGTACGAACCGCCGGCCGGTGAAGGTATTGCCCGGCGCACTGCGGACCGCGCTGGCGATGCTCGAATCGATGCCGATGGGTTTCAAGGCCCTGGTCGAACCCGATGGTTTGTCAGTCCCGGGCTAAGCCTGACGGGGCTCGCGCCTCCTCGGAGAAGTCAGCAGGGCTCTCACCGCCATCAGCGCTCATGGACGGTTCAGTGGCGTCGCTCAGGACATCCCAGTAGGGCGGGGAGCCGAAACGTTCGACAAGGAAGTCGACGAACGCACGGACCTTCTTCGACGTCCGACGCCCCGGCAGGTATACCGCGTAGATAAAACCGCCATTGCCGCCCAGTCCCGCCTCCCAGTCGGGCAGGACCACGCGCAGGCGCCCCGCCTCGATATCCGCACCGACGAGCCAGCTCGGCAGCAGTACCAGCCCCATGCCGCCGACCGCCGCTTCGCGCAGCACCTCGGAATTGTTCGTGCGCAGATTGCCGCTGACACGGACGACCTGCTCGGAACGTCCCGAAAAGCACCAGGTGCTATGGCCCCGGGTGTAGGAAAAGGTCAGGCAATTGCGCTCGGCAAGCTCTGCGGGCGCCTGGGGTTCGCCCCACTGTTCAAGGTAATCGGGGCTTGCGCACAGCAGCCGACGATGGGGTGCAATCTTGCGTGCAACCACACTTGGCGTTTCGGCGCTGCCGAGACGAATGGCCAGGTCCAGGCGCTCACCGACCAGGTCGGCCCTGTCGTCCGACAGCGAGAGATCCAGTCGAATGCCGGGATACAACCTGGAGAACGCCGCGATGGCCGGGGCGATATGCAGGCGCGCGAAGGTCACGGGAAGGCTCACCCTCAGAAGTCCCCGGGGCGGCCCCGCCGCCTCGCTGACCTCGAGGTTGGCGTTTTCGAGGTCACCCAGGATACGCACCGCCTGCTCGAAGTAGCTCTCGCCCATGCTGGTCAACGTCACGCTACGGGTCGATCGGTTGAGTAGCTGGGTCCCGAGACTTTTCTCCAGCGCATCGACCTGACGTGTCACGGACGAAGTGGCGACCCCCATCCGCCGACCGGCCGGTGCGAATCCTCCACCCTCGATCACGGCCACGAATGCTTTGAGCGCTGCGAATGTGTCCATGAATCACCTTTGCGTCTTGTGCAATGAACTTAACCGATTTTGCCCAATTATCAAGTATCACGCTACGACCTACAGTGACGACCAAGAGCAACCACCTTCCCAAGGAGCAGCACCTTGATCACACATCTTTTCCAACCCATCACGCTGGGCGCTTCCACGTTGCAACACCGGGTGGCAATGGCTCCGCTGACACGCTCCCGCGCCGGCCAGCCCGGCGATGTGCCGACCGCCCTGAACGTCGAGTATTACCGGCAACGTGCCGGCGCGGCATTCATCGTCACCGAAGCCACCCAGATCTCCCGTCAGGGCCAGGGTTACGCCTGGACCCCGGGGATCTACAGCGAAGAACAGGTCCAGGCCTGGCAAGCGGTCAGCGCGGCCGTGCATGAGCAGGCCGGCACGATCTTCATGCAGTTGTGGCATGTCGGTCGGGTCTCTCATCCGAGCTTCCAACCCGATGGCGCACTGCCGGTCGCCCCCAGTGCGCTGCCCGTGCCCGGCAAGACCTTCATCGTGGATGACCAGGGCAATGGTGTCTGGGGCGATGTGCCGGTGCCCCGCGAACTGACTGTTGATGGTATCCAGGAGATCATCGGCGACTATCGGCGTGCGGCGCGCAACGCCATCCGCGCGGGTATGGACGGGATCGAGATTCATGCCGGCAACGGTTACCTGCTCGACCAGTTCATCAATAGCAACAGCAATCATCGCCACGACAGCTATGGCGGCACCGTGGAAAACCGTGCCCGCCTGCTGCTGGAAGTGGTCGAGGCGGTGGTAGACGAAGTCGGTGCCCAACGGGTCGCCGTGCGCCTGACCCCCATGGGCCGGTTCATGGGCATGGGCGACGAAACACCGCAAGACACTTTCGGCCATATCGTCAGCCGGCTCAACGACTGGGACCTGGCTTACCTGCACCTGGTGGAACCGGCCGTGGTCGGGACCGTGAAAGACGAAAATTTCGACCCGCGCTGGGATGAAATCATCCACCAGTTGAGGACGCTGCACCGTGGTGTGTTGATGCTCGCCGGTGGCTACAGTGCCGACAGCGCCGAGCGGGCGCTTGCCGACGGGCGCGCGGACATCATTGCCTTCGGCCGGCCGTTCATCGCCAACCCGGACCTGCCCGTACGCCTGCGAGACAACCTGCCGCTGAACGAACCCGACCCCACGACCTTCTTCGGTGGCGACCACCGAGGCTATATCGACTATCCGACCCACCCTTGAAACCGCGGGGGCTGGGATTGCCGCTCAGCCCCCCGCCTCCAGTGCCAACTGCGAACTGATGGTGTCAATCAGGGCGCGGACACGGCGCGGCAGGACACGCACCGGAGGATAGACGATCTGCAGCGCCGTCTGGCCGGGTGAATAGTCCGGGAGCACCTCCACCAGCCGCCCCGCCGCGATGTCGGCCTGGACGTCCCAGACCGATTTGTTGCAGATGCCGTGACCGTCCAGGCACCACTGCCTGACCAGCCCGCCGTTATTGGCCACCCTTCTCCCCTTCACCGCCACGCGATGGCTTTCGTCGCCCACCCGGAAGGTCCAGATCCGATCGATATTGGTGCCAAAGCGCATGACGATGCAGTCATGCCGCGCCAGATCGTCCGGGTGTTGCGGCGTGCCATGGAGTTCGAGGTAACGAGGCGCCGCGCAGATCACGCGACGGTTCTCGCCGATGGGCCTGGAGCGCAGCGTGCTGTCGGCCAGGGCACCATAACGAACGGCGAAATCGATCCCCTGGCTGACCAGGTCGACGAAACCGTCGGTGAGGTTGAGATCGATCGTCACGTCAGGATGTTCGGCCAGGAAACGGTCGAGGACCGGCACGATCTGCGCCTGCCCCAGATCGACCGGGGCACTGAGGCGAATCAGTCCGGAAATTTTCTGCGCCCCCAGGCGGATGCTGCTTTCCAGTTCCTCGGCTTCGGCCAGCAGGCGGCGGGCACCGTCGGCCAGCAAACGCCCCTCGTCGGTCAGGCTGATGGAACGGGTGGTGCGGGTGAGCAGGCTCGCGCCGTAATAGCCTTCCAGCACCGCCAGCCGTTCGGAAACCGAAGCTGGTGACAACCCCAACTCCCTCCCCGCGGCAGACAGGCCGCCCTTCTCGACGATCATCAGGAACAGCGCCAGGTTATCCAGGGTCATTCTTCGGAAACTCCGAAATATAATTTCGAATCCTAAGCAATTATCAAGTCGTTCCGCAATGTCTATCTTCGCCACATCCACCGGCAAGGCGTACGCCGGCAACCCACTGATTTGTGCATAGGAAGAAGCCTCATGTCACTGACCTCGAGAATGCCGATCCAGATCTGGATCCTGACCCTTTCCGCCTTCGCCATCGGCACCGCCGAATTCCTCATAGCCGGCATCCTGCCCCAGGTCGCCGACAGCCTGAAGATCAGCACCGGACAAGCCGGCAACCTGATCACCGCCTATGCCCTGGCCATCGTGATCGGTGGTCCCCTGCTGACGTTGTGGCTGGCTCGCTTCGAAAAACGCAACGTGCTGATCGTGCTCCTGGGACTGTTTGTCGCCGGCAACCTGATTGCCGCCTTCAGTACCGACTACACGATGCTCCTGATCAGCCGGGTGGTGGCCGGTCTCACCCAGGGCCCGTTCTACGGTATCGGTGCGGTGGTGGCGACGCGCATGGTGGCCGATAACATGGCCGGCCGTGCGGTAGGCCAGATGTTCGGCGGCCTGACCCTCGCCAACGTCCTGGGCGTACCGGCCGGTGCCTGGATCGGCAATGCCTTCGACTGGCACACCGCCTTTCTCGTGGTGGCGGTCATGGGCGTCGTCGCCATGCTGATGATTGCCGTCACCATTGCCCGCAGCCCGGAAAACAGACCGGCCTCGATGCTGGCCCAGCTCTCGGTGTTCCGCGACCGCAACCTTCTGGCCAGCCTGGCCTTCACCATGCTCGGCTGGGTGGGCTTCATGACGCTGTACGGCTACATCGCACCGGTGGCCGAACAGGTCGCCGGCTTCGACCGCAGTGCGATCACCTGGGTACTGGTCGTGGTCGGCGCCGGCCTGGTGGTCGGCAACAGCATCGGCGGCCGGACCGCGGATGCCAACCTGCGTCGCTCACTGAACTTCTGGCCGCTGGCGATGATTGCCGCGCTGCTCCTGGTGGGTTTCCTCGCCCCCTACAAATGGCTGTTCCTGGTCGCGGCATTCATCTACGGCGTGACCACCTTCGCCAACCTGCCCCCCATGCAGATGCGGGTCATGAAGTACGGCTCGAAAGCGCCCGAACTGGCGGCCACCGCGAATATCTCGGCCTTCAACATCGCCAACGCCCTGGGCGGCTTCATCGGCGGCGCAGTGATCGACAGCCACCTCGGTGCCGCCGCGATCCCGTTTGCCGCAGCCATCATCCCGGTGCTGGGCCTGCTCTTCATCTGGTCGCAGGAGGCCAGGTTGTCGGCCCAACCGAAGACTGCCGCCCCTTGTGTATCGCTTGGCAACTGATTCCTTATCCCACCTGATCCAGGAGACGACAATGTCCACGACATCAAAGCTGTTCAGCACCACCCGGCTTGGCTGCCACGAGTTGCCTCATCGCATCGTCATGGCGCCGATGACCCGGGCCCGCAGCACCCAACCCGGCGATATCCCCAATGCCCTCAATGCCCGCTACTACGCCCAACGCGCCTCGGCCGCACTGATTGTCAGCGAAGCCACGCAGATTACGCCCCAGGGCAAGGGCTACTCGTTCACCCCGGGCATCTACAGCGCGGAACAGATTGCCGGCTGGAAGCAGGTGACCCAGGCGGTGCACGATGCCCATGGCCGTATCTTCCTGCAGCTCTGGCATGTCGGCCGGATGTCCCATCCGGACTTCCACGACGGCGAACTGCCGGTCGCCCCCTCCGCAGTGCCGTTCGACGGCTCGATCTGGAAGGTCGACCCGGCCACCGGTATCGGCGCCATGGTGCCGAGCCCGACACCCCGGGCGCTGTCCCATGACGAGATCAAGGCCATCGTCGACGACTTCCGCCAGGCCGCGCGCAATGCCATCGAGGCGGGATTCGATGGCGTGGAAGTGCACGGCGCTAACGGTTACCTGGTCGACCAGTTCCTGCGCACCACCTCCAATGTACGCACCGATGAATACGGCGGCTCCCGGGAAAACCGCCTGCGCTTCCTCAAGGAAGTGATCGACGCGATCGTCGACGAAGTGGGCGCCGAGCGCACCGCGATCCGCCTGGCGCCGTTCCTCACCGCACGCGGCATGGGCTGCCCGGATATCCTGCCGACCATCCTGGAGGCCAGCGAATACCTCCAGGCCAGGGACATCGCCTATCTGCACCTGGTGGAAGCGGACTGGGACGATGCCCCGCAATTCACCGAGCAGTTCCGCCAGGATATCCGCCAGCGTTTCCACAACTCGATCATCGTTGCCGGGAAATACGACAAGGCGCGGGCCGAGTGGGTGCTTGCCAAGGGTTATGCCGACCTGGTGGCCTTCGGTCGGCCTTTTGTCGCCAACCCCGACCTGCCACACCGACTCGCCGAGGGCCTGCCGCTGGCGGACTTCGATGGCGGCTCGCTGTTCGGCGGCACGGAGCAGGGCTACACCGATTACCCGGTCTGGAGCGCTACGCATCAAGCGGTGTCGCCGGCCTGACCCAAAGCCCCGCTCCCTCTCCATGACTGATCCAGCGTATTCGCCTGTGCGGGCTCTTCCAACCGCCCAGGCGAATGCAACCGCTGCACCGGTCACGTCCTTTGCTCCTGACTCCCCTCCACCTTCCCCAATGCTCGCTGCCCGATCGCCTTGCATCTCGTTGGCAGTTTTTCGAAAAATCACCTAAATCCCACAATACGAAATATTTGATAAATCCCTATTTACAGAATTTTTGATTAGGCATAGATTGACTCCATGGCCCGCCTGCCGAAACACGGGCCGCAAAAACAAAAAAAAGAGTCCATGCCATGCAAACCGTGCCTGAAACAGAAAACGTCCTCAGCGACGTGATCGACCCACGTCCCATGGGGCGTCTGCAGTTCGAGTTGATCGGCCTGTGTGTGATCCTCGCCGCCATCGACGGCTTCGATACGCAAGTCATGGGGTTTCTCGTCGGGCCGATGGCCGACTCCCTGGGCCTGCCGGCGGCCAGCTTCGGCCCGGTATTCGCCAGCACCCTGTTCGGGCTGATGATCGGTGCCTTGAGCCTGGCCCCCCTGGCCGACCGCATCGGACGCAAGAAAGTCCTGCTGGGCTGCGTGGCCACCTTCAGTCTGTTTTCACTGTTCACCGCCCTGACCCACAGCTACGAACAACTGCTCCTGGCTCGCTTTCTCACCGGCCTGGGTCTGGGCGGCGCGATTCCCAACCTGATTGCCCTGGTTTGCGAATACACCCCCAGGCGCCATGCCCGCAGCGCGGTCACGCTGGTGTTCTGCGGCATGCCACTGGGCGCCATGGCGGCCGGACTGATTGCCGAGCAGGTGCTGCCGGCCCTGGGTTGGCGCGCGGTGTTCATCTGCGGTGCGCTGCTGCCGCTGGTCTTCGCCGACCTGTTGTGGCGCAGCTTGCCGGAGTCGGTGGAGTTCCTGTCGCGGACAGCCGCCAACCGCGGGCAGGTGGCGAGGATCGTTTCACGCCTGGTGCCGGGCCTGGAAACCCTGCCGGAAACGCTGTTCGAACGCCCTCGGGCAAATGCCCCGCGCATCTCCCCCTATCGGTTGTTCGAACACGGTATGTGGCGCCGGACGCTGCTGCTGTGGCTGCCCTATGCGATGAACCTGCTGATCCTGTACTCGATCATGAGCTGGGTGCCGACCGTGTTGAGCAGCGCCCGACTGCCCGCTCATACCGGCGTCCAGGCCATCGTGCTGTTCAGTCTCGGTGGTGTGCTCGGCTCATTGGTCCAAGGCCGGTTGATGGATGCACTGGGTGCCCATCGGGTACTGATCGCCGAATTCCTCGCCTATCAAGTGCTGGTCCTGTTGCTGGTGATGCTGCCGCTCCAGGCGGCCAGCTTCCTGACCCTGCTGTTGCTGATGGGCGTACTGATCCAGGGCGCGCAAGCCGGGCTCAACGCCCTGGCCGCCGAACTCTATCCCCAGGAAATCCGCTCCACCGGTATCGGCTGGGCACTGGGCGTCGGTCGCATCGGCTCGATCCTCGGCCCCTTGCTCGGCGGCCTGATGGTCGGCCTCGGCTGGCACGTCCAGCAAGTCTTCATGGCGGCGCTGATTCCCAGCCTGATTGCCCTGTGCGCGCTGCTGGCGATTCATTTCAGCCAGCGCCGCGCCAACGCTTCCCACCCTACCCCGACTTATTGATCCTTCCAGGAGACCCACCATGAAAATTGCCAGCTTCCTCAACCAGGGCATCCCGAGCTACGGCATTGTCGACGGTGACCAGGTGCTCGACCTGCAATCGTTGAAAGCCGAACTGGGCTATGACCTGAAAGCCGCGATCACCCACGGTCTGTTGGGCAGCCTGACACCTGAGCGCATCGCCGCCCTGCCCCGCCTGGCACAGGCCGAAGTCACCTTCCTGCCGGTGATCCCCAACCCCGGCAAGGTGCTGTGCATCGGCATCAACTACGCCACCCATGTCCGCGAAACCGGTCGCGAAATGCCGACCTACCCGATGATCTTCACCCGTTTCGCCGACAGCCAGGTCGCCCACCTGCAAGCCATCCTGCGCCCCAAGGCCTCGCACAAGCTGGACTTCGAAGGCGAGCTGGCCATCGTCATCGGCAAGAAGGCGCGTCACGTCAAGGCCGAGAATGCCCTCGACCATGTGGCCGGTTACGCCTGCTACAACGATGGCAGCGTGCGTGACTGGCAGAAACACACGATCCAGTTCGTGCCCGGCAAGAACTTCCCGCAGACCGGCGGTTTCGGCCCCTGGCTGGTGACCGCCGATGAAATCGGCGATCCGCAGGATCTGGAACTGACCACCCGCCTCAACGGCGAAGTCATGCAGCACACCGCCACCAGCGACATGATTTTCGATGTGCGCAAACTCATCGAGTACTGCAGCACCTTCACCGAACTGGCTCCCGGCGATGTGATCGTCAGCGGCACCACCGGCGGCGTCGGCGCCTTCCGCGAACCACCGGTGTGGATGAAACCGGGCGACGTGGTCGAAGTGGAAATCTCCGGCCTGGGCATCCTGCGCAACACCATCGCGGACGAGATCTGAATCATGACAGAAGCCAACCAACCCGTCGTTCCCCCGCCATCGACCGAGACATTGGAAAGCACCGCCGACGCCAAGGGCTCCAGCCTGGAGCGCATGCTCAAGGTGCTGGACCTGTTCACCGAGCACCAGCCGGTGTGGACCGTCGACGACCTGGGCAGTGCCATGGGCTTCACCCGCTCGACGATCTACCGCTATGTGCGTGAACTGGCCGAAGTGGATCTGTTATTCCAGGTCGAGGCCGGCCGCTATGCACTCGGTGCCCGGATCATCACCTGGGATCGGCAACTGCGGGTCAGCGATCCGTTGGTGCGCGCGGCCAACCAGTTGGCCGGCCAGTTCCCGCAGTGGAGCCCATCACAGGTCTGGTTGACCTGCCGGCTGTTCAAGGACCAGGTGGTCTGCGTGCACCAGAGCGGCAGCATCACCAGCGAAGTCAGCTACACCCGCGGCACGCCGCGCCCGCTGTTCCTCGGGGCGACGTCCAAGGCCATTCTCGCCAACCTGGGTTCACGCCAGCACAACCGCCTGTACCTGGAAAAGCACGAAGAGATCCGCCTCAGCCACCTGGGGCAGAACTGGGAGGAGTTTCGTCGCTCGATGCAGCGTCTGCGCAAGAAAGGCTATGTCGTCTCGCGCGCTGAAGTCGACAGCGGCATCTGCGGCATCGCGGCACCGATCCTCGACAGCGATGGCAAGGCCATCGGCAGTATCAGTTGCGTGCGTCCGGACAGTGAATGCGACGCCGCCCGCGATGACGAGTATGGCCAGCAGATCGTGCAACTGGCCCGGCAGCTATCGCAACTCATGCAGGCTTTTTCCGGGCGTCCCCGGCCGTTGGACTAAACAGCATCGGTATCGACCATGACCACTTCCAATATCATCAAGACCGGCGTACTGATCAGCGGCGCCGGTCCCACGGGCCTGACCTTGGCCAATTATCTGGGTCAGGCCGGCGTGGAGACGTTCATCATCGACCGCAAGCAGGGCACGGTCGGCGAACCGCGGGCCGTCTCGATCGACGACGAATCCCTGCGCACCATGCAAGCGGTGGGCATGGACCAGGCCGTGCTCAAGGACGTGGTGCCCGGCTATGGCGTGCACTACTACACCCGTCCGGGCGGCCGCTGTTTCGGCAAGGTCGAGCCAACCTCGACCCTGTACGGTTTTCCCAAGCGCAATGCGTTCCGCCAACCGCTGTTCGAGGCCACGTTGCATGCAGGCATGCAGCGCTTCGACAACCTGCGGGTCGGTTTCGCCCATGAACTGCTGCATGTCGAACAGGACGCCACGGGAGTGACCGCCAGCGTGCGCAACGCCGCCGGTGAAATCCTCATCGTCAGGGCCCGCTACCTGGTGGCCTGCGACGGCGGGCGCAGCCCGGTACGCAAGCAACTGGGTATTAACCTGGTGGGTTCGAGCTTCCAGTCACGCTGGCTGGTGGTGGACACCGAGCGGGATGACGATCCGTTCTGGCAATGCCGGATGTATTGCGACGCCCGTCGTCCGACCGTGGACGTGCCAGGCCCCCATCACACCCGGCGCTACGAGTTCATGCTCAAGGCCGATGAAAGCGACGAGGAGATGCTCGACGAAGAGCGGATCAAAGAGCTGGTCAAACCCTTCCGGGGTGACAAACCGATCTCCATCGTGCGCAAGACCGTGTACACCTTCCACGCCCGGGTGGCCGAGCGTTGGCGCGAAGGTCGGATCTTCCTCGCCGGCGACGCCGCGCACCTGACCCCGCCCTACGCCGGGCAAGGCATGAACAGTGGTGTACGCGATGCCCATAACCTGGGCTGGAAACTGGCCGGCGTGTTCAAGGGCCAGCTCGGCAGCGATGCCCTGGACAGCTATGAAACCGAGCGTCGCGATCACGCCTGGGCCCTGATCAAGCTGGCCCTGGGCCTGGGCGTGGTGATGGCGCCGTCCACTGTCTGGCGGGCCAACCTGATCAGCGCGGCATTTCGCGTCATCGGCCTGCTGCCGCCGCTGCGCGACTACTTCCTGCAGATGCGCTTCAAGCCCAAGCCGCGTTTCACCCAGGGCCTGGTGATCGGCAACGGTAGCTGCGGGCAGTTGAGTTGCGGGCAGATGTTCCCGCAACCCCGGGTCGAGGATGCCGAAGGCAACAGCGTGCTGCTGGACAAGGTCCTCGGCACCGGCTTCGCCCTGCTGCAATACGCCAGCCCCACCGACAGTCGACTGGACGCGTTGCGGCACCCGCTGTGGGAGCGCCTGGAAGCCCGGCGCATCCTGATCCAGCCCAAGGACAGCACATCCGATCCGGCGCGCATGAACGTCTGGACCGACAGCGACGGAGCCCTGGCAACGCTGCTCGGCGAGCCCTCGGGGCAGTTGTTGCTGCTGCGTCCCGACCGGTATGTCGCGGCGATTTTCCCGCTCGCCGAGGAACAGGATATCGCCGAGGGCTTCGCCGCCCTGCTGGGCATCCAGCAGACCCCGGCCAGCGACAGGGTCGATGCGCCAGCCCTCGACGAATCATTACTGCGAAATTCACGCTAAGGAGACCGTCATGCACACCTTGCAGACCCAAACCCCTGCGCACCTGTTGTACCTGCACCTCTCCAGCAAGGAGCCGCAGCGCCAGGTGGACTTTTACCAGCGCATGCTCGACCTGCAGGGCTATCGGCAGGCCGATGGCACCTGGGTACTGACCGGGCCGCAACGCGCCGTGCTGATCAGCCCGGCCGACAGCAACGGCTTTCTCGCCGCGGCCTATGGCGTGGCCGACCAGGCCAGCCTCGGCCGGCTGCGGGTGAACCTGCAGGCCCGCGGCTGCCAGCCCGAAGACGTCCGCTCGCCGCTGCTGGAGGACAACGCCTTCAGCATTCGCGATCCCCAGGGCCGGCAACTGCTGTTCGGTGTCAGCCAGGGTATTCCCGACGCCAGCCATCCCGGCATGCCGGGTCGCCTGCAGCATGTGGTGTTCCAGACCACCGAGCTGGAAGCGGTGCTGGACTTCTACATCAACAAGGTCGGCTTCACCGTATCCGACGATGTGGTCGACGAGGCCAACGGCGCCCTGATGACCCGCTTCATGCGCTCGGACAACGAGCACCATTCGCTGGCGTTCTTCCGCGGTTCCAGGAACGAACTGGATCACCACTGCTACGAAACCAACGAGTGGAACGACATTCGCGACTGGGGCGATCGCTTCGCCGCCGAGCGCATCACGATCTTCTTCGGTCCCGGCCGCCATGGCCCCGGCAACAACCTGTTCTTCATGGTGGTGGATGCCGACCGTAACCGCCTGGAGCTGTCCTCCGAGCTGGAAATCACCGGTCCGGAACGCCAGGCCGGAGTCTGGCCGCACTGCGAATACTCGCTCAACTCCTGGGGCAAGGCCTGGATCAGGAGCTGAAGCGCAACACCCTCGATCAACACCACAAAAACAACAGACAGGTGACCTATGAGCGCTTCATTCACTCAGCAACTGCAAGGTGGCTGGACCCGTTTCATGCATGGCGAATTCGAGTGCACGGTCATTACCGACGGCCCGTTGCACATGGGTGCGCCGCATCCGACCTTTATCGGGGCTGATCCGAAGGAAATCGATCAGTTGCTGGAAGACAACTTCCTGCCCAAGGACCGGATGTCACTGAACCAGAATATCCTGATCGTCAACACCGGCAGCCAGCTGGTGCTGTTCGATACCGGCTCCGGGGTCAATGCCGATTTCGGTATCAAGACCTTCGGGGCGCAGACCGGCCAGGCCCTGACCAACCTGCGGGCGGCGGGGATCGATCCGGCGGACATCGACATTGTCGCCCTCACCCACGCCCACCCCGACCATTGCTGGGGCCTGGTGGACGATGACGGTCAACTGCTCTACCCCAATGCACGGATCGCCATCGACCCCAGGGAGCTGGACTACTGGACCGACCTGAGCATTCTCTCGACACCCAAGGGCGAGGCGATGAACCCGCACATGCGCGATCACTTCCTCGGCGCGCACAAGAACCTCACGCCATACGTCGAGCGCGAACGCATCATCCTGATCGGCGACGGTTTCGAATTGCTGCCCGGCATCACCGCGGTCAGCACCCCCGGCCACAGTCCGGGCCACACCTTGTACAAGATCGAAAGCCAGGAACGGACCCTGGTGCTCTGGGGCGACCTGTGCCACCACCAGGTGCTGCTGTTGCAGCGCCCGGAGTGGGGTTTCCTGTTCGACTTCGACAATGCCGCCGCCGCCCACACCCGCATGCGCGTGCTCGAAGAAGTCGCGCGCGAACGCCATGCCGTCCTGTCCTATCACTTCCCGTTCCCCGGGCACGGCCATCTGGTCGCGCGTGATGGCGGCTACCGCTGGTTGCCGATCGAATTGCAACTGTACTGAGTCGAGGAATCACCATGTCCCAGCCAATCGCTTCGACAGCCCGCTGCCACTGCGGCCTGATCGATGTTCATGCCCATTGCCTGTCGCCCACCTACCAGGCCGCGCTGACCCGCGCCGGCCTGCTGACCCTGGACGGCGGTTATCCGGTGCCGCAGTGGTCGCCGGAAAAAGCGCTCGCGGTCATGGATGCCGGCAATATCGAAACAATGATCCTCTCGGTGTCGTCGCCCAGCGTCGGCTTTCTCAAGGAAAAGCACGAACGCGTGGCCCTGGCCCGTGCAATCAACGAAGACACCGCGGCGGTGATCCAGCAGCATCCGGGCCGCTTTGGCGGCTTCGCGACCCTGCCGCTGCCCCACGTTGCGGAGTCGCTGGCAGAAATCGCCTACGCCTTCGACGAGCTGAAATTCGATGGCGTGGTCATCGAAACCAACGCCGACGGCAAGTACCTGGGCAGCGAGGACCTGGCACCGATCTTCGATGAGCTGAACCGTCGCCAGGCCACGGTGTTCCTGCATCCGACCTCGCCGCAATGCTTCGACGCGGTCGGCCTGGGCCGCCCGGCACCGTTGTTCGAGTTTCCGGTGGACACCGCCCGTACAGTGATCGACCTGGTGTTTTCCAACACCTTCAAGCGCTGCCCGGAGCTGAACCTGATCCTGCCCCACGCCGGTGGCGTGCTGCCGTCGATTGCCCGGCGTATCGCACTGCTCTCCGGCATGCCGGCGATGAAGCCGGCGCCCAAGCCGGGGACCGAGGTGATCGCGGAGCTGCAACGGCTGTACTACGACGTGGCAATGTCGGCCAACCAGCCGACCTTCGATGGCCTGCGCACGCTGGCCCCGCTGTCGCAGATCCTGTTCGGCACGGACTTTCCCTTCCAACCGGCGGCCAACGTCGAAGCCAACGTGAACCACTTCCGCGCTCTCGAAGGCTTGACTGCCAGTGAACACGAAGCCATTGCCCGCGGCAACGCGCTGCGCCTGTTCCCGCGTCTGCAGCGCCGCTGAGAACGCCAACGAGCGCCCGGCGCTCGCCAACATCAAGAGAGCGAAGAGCATGAGTTCCAGTCACTACACCGGCTTTGCCGGTCAATACATCGACGCTGAACAACGCCCTGGCGGCATCGGCCAGTGCCTGCTGGACGTCAACCCGTACGACGGCGAAGTGATCGCCGAACTGCAACTGGCCAACCTCGCGGACCTCGAACACGCCTGCCAGGCGGCCCAGGCCGCGCAACAGGGCTGGGCGCGGGCACTGCCGGCCGAACGCAGCGCCGTGTTCCACCGGGCGGTGCAGATCATGCAGGCGCGTCGTGAGGAAATCGTCAGCTGGCTGATCCGTGAAAGCGGCAGCACCCGGACCAAGGCCAACATGGAATGGGCCGCGGTACGCGACGGCATGCTCGAAGCGGCGACCTTCCCCAACCGTGTCACCGGACGGATCCTGCCGATCGACATCGCCGACAAGGAAAGCCGCGTCTACCGCAAGCCGCTCGGGGTGATCGGGGTCATCAGCCCCTGGAACTGGCCGATGCACCTGTCGCACCGCTCCATCGCCCCGGCACTGGCCCTGGGCAACGCCGTGGTGGTCAAGCCGTCGCAGGAAACCCCGATCACCGGCGGCCTGCTGCTGGCCCGTATCTATGAAGAAGCCGGGCTGCCGGCCGGGCTGTTGAACGTGGTGGTCGGCCAGAACAGCGAGATTGGCGACGCCTTCGTCCAGCACCCGACGTTGCGCTTCATCTCCTTTACCGGTTCGAACAATGTCGGGCGCCATATCAATGCGCAGATCGCCGCCGCCGGTACCCTCAAGCATGTCGCCCTGGAACTGGGCGGCAACGCGCCGCTGGTGGTCCTCGACGATGCCGACCTGGAGCACGCGGTGCACGCCGCCGTGGTCGGGCGCTTCCTGCACCAGGGCCAGATCTGCATGAGCACCAACCGGATCATCGTCGACCATTCGCTCTACAACGACTTCGTCCAGTTGTTCGTCGAGCGGGTCTCACGCCTGAAGTTCGGCGACCCGGACGCCGCCGACACGGTGATCGGTCCGCTGATCAACCGGCGGCAACTGGACGGCGCACTGGCCCATATCGCCCGGGCCCGCGCCGATGGCCTGGCGCAACTGCTCGGTGGCGAACCGCAGGGGCTGGTGTTGCCACCCCATGTATTCGGCCCGGTCGGCAATGATTCGGCCCTGGCCCAGGCCGAGCTGTTCAGCCCGATCGCGCAGCTCATCCGCGCCGACAGCGAAGCCCATGCCCTGCACATGGCCAACGACACCGAATACGGCCTGAGCAGCGCGGTGTTCACCCGTGACGAAGGCCGTGGCCTGCGCTTTGCCCAGCAGCTTCAGGCGGGCATGGCGCATATCAATGACATCCCGGCCAACGACAGCCCCAACAGCATGTTCGGTGGCGTGAAGAACAGCGGGCTGGGCCGCTTCAACGGCGACTGGATCATCGACGCCTTCACCACCGACCACTGGATCAGCGTGCAGCACGCACCACGTCCTTATCCGTTCTGAGCCGAGGAGTGATTGTTCATGCAACAGCCACAGCCAAACCTGCACCGCGCCAAGGCGGCGGTGATCCGGGAAAAAGGCGGTCGCTTCCTGATGGAAGAGATCGAACTGCAAGCGCCCCGTGCCGACGAGGTACTGGTACGGGTGGTCGCCTGCGGGGTCTGCCACACCGACCTGATCGTGCGTGACCAGTACTTCCCCTGCCCGCTGCCGATGGTCCTCGGCCACGAAGGCTCGGGGGTGGTCGAGGCGGTCGGGGCCGAGGTGAAGGACTTCAGCGTCGGCGATCACGTGGTGATGAGCTACCTCTCCTGCGGGCACTGCGAACCCTGCTGCACCGGCGAGGCGACCTATTGCACCCACACCTTCGCGCTGAATTTCGGCGGCAGCCGGCTCGACGGCAGCGGCTCGACCCGGGACAGCCACGGGCAGGTGATCCACGACCATTTCTTCGGCCAGTCATCGTTTGCCACCTACTCGATTGCCAATCGCCGCAACCTCGTCAAGGTCGACAAGGACCTGCCGCTGGAGCTGCTGGGGCCATTGGGATGTGGCGTGCAGACCGGGGCCGGCGCGGTGCTCAATGTCTTGCAGCCAAAGGCCGGCACGGCATTTGCCGTATTCGGTGCCGGCGCCGTCGGCCTCAGCGCGCTGATGGCGGCGCGCATTGCCGGGGCGACCACGCTGATTGCCGTGGACATCACCCCCGGCCGGCTGGAACTGGCCAAGACGCTGGGGGCCACCCATGTGATCAATAGCCGCGAGGTCGACCCGGTGGCCGAAGTCCGGCGCATCACCGCCGGCGGTGCCCATTGCACCCTGGAAACCAGCGGTCGCCCGGCGGTGCTGCGCCAGGCCATCGATGCTCTCAGGGCGCGCGGTACCTGCGCCATCGTCGGTGCCCCGCCGGCCGGCACCGAAGCCAGCTTCGACGTCAATGAGGTGATGACCCAGGGCCGCACCATTCGCGGGGTGATCGAGGGCGAAAGCATTCCTTCGGTGTTCATCCCGCGCCTGCTGGAGCTGTATCGCCAGGGACGATTTCCGTTCGACCAACTGGTGCGTTTCTACGACTTCGAGGATATCAACCAGGCCGTTGCCGACGCCCAGAGCGGCCTGACCGTCAAACCGATCCTGCGCATGGGTTGAATCCCGACGCAAACGACACGCTGCCCGCCCGCTCCCCGGCAGTCGCCTGATGCGGGCGGCAGCGAATCCGCCTACCTATAAAAACAAGAGAAAGGCAATGCATACCATCAAGATCGCTCAGCTTGGTGCGGCCCTGGCCGCCTGCGTAACGCTCACCGTCCACGCCGCCCCCTCCGAAGACCGTGGCGAAGGCGCCCTGTTTACCGCGCTTTTCGGCGACAGTCTGGAAAAGCAGACCGGGATCATCGTCTCGGGGCTTTCGGAAACCACCTACTCCAGGAACAACCGCTCCACGGCGGACGAACGCAAGGACGGCATGAGTAACTTCCCACTGATCGGCGCCGGCGACGAAGGCCTGGAGTTCGGCTCGCTGCGCCTGTTCATCGACAAGCCGCTGGACTCGAACATGGTCCCGCGCGTCACCCCACTGCCCGGCCCGACACCCGACAAGTTCTCGTTCGGCTTCACCTTCGAAGGCAACTACGGGCGCAATGCCCAATTCGCCCGGACCTTCGGCTGGGACATGCATTGGGGCGTGAATGCCCCGGGCGACAACGATCCGGCCAAGGCCCAGCGCGACAAGCAACGCTTCCTCGCCGTGCCCAACCTGGCCGCCACCGCCTACCTGCCGATCGGCACCGGCCTGACCGTCATGGCCGGAATCTTCGGCCCGGGAATCGGCTACGAAATCCCACCGGACATTCGCGAAGCGCGCAATGCCTTCGCCACCAAGACCTACGCCCTGGTCTCGGAGCCCGGAACCTTTTCCGGCGTACTCATGGGCACCCGTCTGATGAGCAACGACAGCGGCGTGCTGGGGGTCGAACTGGGCGTGGTGCAAGGCTGGAACAACCTGCGCGACAACAACGACAGCAAATCGCTGACCGGTGCCGTGCGCTGGCGCACGCCGGACATGAAGACCTGGATCGACTATGAGTTCGTCGTCGGCAACGAGGAGAACAGCAGCAACAAGGATGTCCAGGCACCGATCCAGCGGCTGGTCTCGCCATACGGCCAACTCAAGCAGCAGCACTCGCTCAACGGCTGGCATGAGTTTGACGCGCGGTGGTCGATGGGCGCCGAAGTGCTCTACGGCCATCAGGCCGGCGACGGCCGGCCGGACACCATCGATATCGTCAACGGGCCGGGGTTCGACGGTGCCCGCTGGTGGGGGGCGAATGCGGTAGTGACTTACCGCTATCGCAAGGACCTGGCGTTCTCGGTACGTGGCGAGCACTTCAGCGACCCGGATGGTTTCGCCCTGTTCCCGGTCAGCAGTGCCCGTGGCGACTTCAACGCCCTCACCGCCGGCTTTCGCTACGACGTCAACCGCTACCTCTCGCTGCGCCCGGAACTGCGTTACGACTGGTTCGACGGCAACCGCCAGGACCACCCCTTCGGAAACGGGCGTGATCGCGATCAGCTGACCGCCAGCATGGACGCGTTGTTCTACTTCTAGACCACTGTTCCCAAGCCGCTCCTGGCCTCGGATCTCCCCGGCCACGGGCATGCCTCATCCTCAAATCTGGAAACCCGAACCATGAATGACCACAAGACTGCATGGGACTCGCGTTACGAATGGAAAGCCGTCCTGCTCCTGGCCTTCGGCTTCGGCCTGGTCGGACTGGACCGCTTCATCATCCTGCCGCTGTTCCCCGCGATCATGAAAGACCTGTCCCTGGATTATCAGGACCTGGGCAATATCTCGGCGGTGCTGGCCCTGGCCTGGGCGCTGTCCTCGATCCTGATCGGTCGCATCTCGGACACCTTCGGCAGACGCAAGGTACTGATCCCCTCGCTCATCGTTTTTTCACTGTTGGCCGGCGTCTCGGGCCTGGCGACAGGCATCGCCTCGTTGCTGGTGATCCGGGCGATCATGGGCGTGGCCGAGGGAGCCTTCACCACCACCTCGATCGCCACCAATGCCGAGGTTTCCCATCCGTTGCGCCGTGGGCGAAACATGGGCATCCAGCTGAGCTTCTTTCCTCTGCTCGGGCTGGGGCTGGCGCCGATCATCGCCACGCAATTGCTCGTGGTGGTGCCCTCCTGGCGCTGGGTCTTTGCCATCGTCGCGCTGCCGGGCTTCATCCTGGCCTGGTTGATTTACCGCAACCTCAAGGAAACCCGGCCCCAAGCCGCCAGGACCCCGACGAGCGCCCCCGAGCCCGTCGAGAAACACCGCTGGCTGACCGTCCTGCGTCATCGCAACATGCCGCTGAACATCATCTGCATGTGCTGCGCGCTGACCTGCCTGTTTGTCGTCAGTGTGATGACCGCCAACTACCTGACCGACTACCTGCACCTGAGCCTCGCGCAGATGGGTTTCGTCATGTCCGCCATCGGTTTCGGCGGCTTCGCCGGGGACATGATCATGCCCTCGCTGTCGGATCGCCTGGGACGCAAGCCAGTGTTGCTGTTGTCATTCGTTGCCACCGCGTTGTCGCTGTGGCTGCTGATCAACACCGGCGCCGAACCGATGCAGTTGTTCGGACTGCTGTTCATGACCACCTTCTTCAACTTCAGCATGATTTGCGTGATCAACGGGCCACTGACCAGCGAGTCGGTGTCGCCGGCGCAGATCGCCACCGCGACCGGGCTGGTGGTCGGTGCCGCGGAGTTGTTCGGCGGCGCGGTCGCGCCGGCACTGGCGGGTTTTATCGCGCAGCACTATGGCATCGAGAAAACCCTGTTGCTGGCGCTGGGCAGCCTGGCGATCGGCCTGCTGGCCGGCCTGTTCCTGCGCGAAACCCTGCCGGGCAAACGTCAATCGACACCGGTCCGGGCGTTCCCGGCTACCGGCCCGCGCGTGGCCGAGCACAAGCCTGACTGATACCCGCCGCACGACTTCAAGGCAGCGACCATGGCGCCTGCGGATTGAACGCCTCGACAAGGAAGTCGATCATCACCCGGACCTTCGCCGGCGGCGTGCGATCGGACGAGCGCACCAGGTGAATCCCGCCCAGGTCGGCCGATGGCGCGTCCAGCGTGACCGGCTCCAGGTCACCCCGGCGAATGGCGTCCGTGACGATGAACTCCGGCTCGTAGAGCACTCCCAGCCCGGCGGTGGCGGCGGCGACCAGGGCGTCGCCGTTGTTGGTACGCAGGCTGCCCTTGACCGCTACACGCTTGTCGGCCTCCTTGCCGAATCGCCACTCATCGGGACGCGACAGACTCGACAAGGAAAAGCTCAGGCAATTGTGCGTGTGCAATTGCGCCCAGCGCGCGGGACGTCCATGGCGGTCCCAGTAGGCCGGCGCGGCACAGACGATCATGGCGCTGTCGGCCAGCTTGCGCGACACCAGGCGGCTGTCCTTCAGCATCCCGACGCGGATCGTCAGGTCCCAGCCCTCTTCCATCAGATCCACCACGCGATCATTGAGCCCCAGGTCCACCGTGACGCCCGGGTGCCGACGGTAGAACTCCGGCAACAAGGGCGCCACAAAGCGCACGCCGAAAGACAGCGGCGTATTGAGCCGCAGCAAACCGGTCGCCTCCACCCGCTGCGAAGCGATCATCGCCTCCACGTCCTCGAGGTCGGGCAGCAGGCGGCCGCAGGCGTCCAGGTACTGCTGGCCCGCTTCGGTCAGGGTGAGTTTTCGCGTACTGCGATGAAACAGCCGCACGCCCAGGCGCCGTTCCAGCGCATCGACATGCTTGGTCGCCATCGCCGGCGACACACCCATCTGCCGGGCGCCGGCCGACAGGCTGCCCAGATGAGCGGCCTGGGAGAAAATCTGCATGCCGGTAATACGATCAAGCATTTTATTTCTCACTCCGGTTAAAAACTGAATCGACAGATCAACGAGTTATCACCCTGACAGTAAATATATAGAGTGACGCGCAACGACACCACCACGCTTGAGACAGGGCTCCACGATGGACTCCAAGACACGCCAGAACGCATCCTCCTCCCACGGGCTGTCACGCCGTCAGTTACTGGTCGGCGCCTCGATGGGCGGCCTCGGTGCCGCCCTCGCAGGCCCACTTTCCAACGCCCTGGCGGCGACACGACAACCGACGTGGGACCGGGCCGAGGCCATGGACGCGGTGATTGTCGACGCGGTGAACCGTGGCCGGATTGTCGGGGCAACGGTCATTGCCGCCAAAGACGGTGAAATCGTCTATCGGCGCGCGGCCGGCTTTGCCGACCGGGAACAGCGCCGGCCCATGCAAGAAGACGAAATCTGTCGCCTGGCCTCGATGACCAAACCCATCGTCGGCGTGACGGCCCTGGCCCTGATCGACCAGGGCCGGCTCGGCCTGGATGACCCGCTGACCCGCTGGCTCGCCGATTTTCGTCCGAAGCTGGCGGACGGCCGTGAGCCACTCATCACCGTGCGCCATCTGCTGACCCATACGGCGGGCCTGTCCTATGGTTTTCTCGAAGCACCCGACGGGGCCTACCATCGGCTCGGGGTCTCCGACGGGCTGGACGCCCGCGGCCTGAGCCTGGCAGAGAACCTGCGCCGCATCGCCTCGGCCCCCTTGCTGTTCGAGCCGGGAACCGCCTGGCATTACTCGGTGGCCATCGATGTGCTCGGCGCGGTTATCGAACAGGTCACCGGCATGACCTTGCCCGAGGCGGTCGAGCAGATCGTCACCGCCCCGCTGGGTATTTCCAGTATCCGTTTCGTGGCCGCGCCCGGCACCGTGCTGGCAACCCCCTACGGTGACGCGGCACCCCGCCCCGAGCCCATGACCGAGCCCTTTTCCCTGCCTTTCGGACCCGGTGCGATTGTCTATTCGCCCAGCCGGGCCTTCGATGCCAATGCCTTCGCTTCGGGTGGCGTCGGCATGGTCGGCACGGCCGGGGACTATCTGCGGTTCGTCGAGGCTATCCGCACCGGTGGCGGCGCAATCATCCGCCCGGAGACGATGGCGGCCATGACCCGCAACACCATCGGCGACCTGCCGGTGGCGGCGGCCGGCCCGGGCTTCGGCTGGGGCCTGGGGGTGGCGGTGCTGAAAGATCCGGTGGCGGCGAAATTGCCGCTCAACCCCGGCAGTTGGCACTGGGCCGGTGTCTACGGCACGAACTTCTGGGTCGACCCAGTACAACGCCTGAGCGTCGTGACCCTGACCAATACCGCGGTCGCCGGCATGAGCGGTGACTTCCCGACCGCGCTGCGCCACGCCGCCTACCCGGGTTGAGCCACGCACTTTTTCTCCCTCTTCAATCACTTCAAGGGTTTTCATATGACACAGCCAGCAAAGCACTGGATCAACGGCGAGTGGATGGACAGCGGACCGCTGCGCGACAGCATCAACCCGGCCACCGGCGCGACCTTCGCCACCTTCCATGACGGTGGCCTGGCCGAAGCGCGACAGGCCGTGGCCGCCGCCCGGCAGGTGTTTCTCGACAGTGACTGGAAGGTCGATGCCATGCGCCGCTCGACCGCGCTCAGTCACCTGGCCGATGCCTACGAGCAGCGCTCGGAGGAGATCATCGACTGCCTGGCCATGGAAAACGGCAAGCTGAAAATCGAAGCGGGCTTCGAGGCCATGCAGATCGTCCGCGCCCTGCGCTTTGCCGCCGGCCTGGCACTGCACACGTTCGGCCGTGTGGCCGAGCCACGCCCCGGTACCCAGTCCATGGCGTTGCGCCAGGCGGTGGGCGTGGCGGGCCTGATCGTGCCGTGGAACTCTCCGGCGTTCCTGCTGATCCGCGCCCTCGCCCCGGCGCTGGCCGCCGGCTGTACGGCAGTCATCAAGCTGCCGGCCCAGGCCGCGCAGAGCGCCTGGTTGTCGGCGCAGATCCTGGCCAGCGTGCCGGAGATTCCCCGGGGCGCGATCAATATTTTTATCGAGAGCGGTGCCGAGGGGGCGAAGTTCCTCGTCGACAGCCCTGACGTACCGGTGATCAACTTCACCGGCAGCACCTCGACCGGTCGCCTGATCGCCGCTGCCGGCGCCGCGCACTTCAAGCGCATCGGCCTGGAACTGGGTGGCAAGACCCCGCACCTGGTGTTCGACGATGCCGACCTGGAAGCGGCCGTGCCGGCCATCGTCGCGTCCTCGACCGTGTTCGCCGGGCAGTTCTGCGTGACCGGCAGCCGTATCCTGGTACAGCGGGGTATCGCACAGAAACTGAAGGACCTGCTCACGCAACGCCTCTCGGCGGTGCAGCCCGGCCCCGCGGCCGACCCGGCCAGCCAGATGGGCCCACTGATCGACCGCGAGGCGGCCGAAGGGGTGGATCGGAAGGTCGAGGCCGCCCTCGAAGAGGGAGCGACGGTAATCGTGCGTGGCGGCCTGATCAGCCAAGGTCCCCTGGCCGGTGGCGCGTTCTACCGCCCGACATTGCTGGAGGTGCCGGCCGCGGGCCTGGCCATCTCGCGAGAAGAGGTCTTCGGCCCGGTCCAGACGCTGCAAGTGTTCGACAGCGAGGATGAAGCGATAGCCATGGCCAACGACAGCGAATACGGACTCAGCGCCTGTATCTGGAGTCGCGATGTCAATCGGCCGATTCGTGTCGCCCGCCAGCTCGAGGCCGGCCATATCTGCATCAATGACTGGGCCGGCATGCAGGTCGAGTTCGAGGAAGGCGGCTTCAAGAACAGCGGGCAAGGTCGCCTGGGCGGCCTGGCCTGCCTGGATGACTTCATGGAGTACAAACAGATCCTGCAGGTTTTCCGCCAGCCCTGAAACGTCTCGCCAACGGCCCCGTGCGCACGCCTTTCGGCAGCGGGCACACGGGTTGCCCGGCCGGCCCTGAACGCAAAATAGATGAGTCACCGACAGACTGTCCTGTAATATCGGAACCCATCATTGAGCGAGATCCTTCATGAAGCCGGCCGAACGCCACCGTACTATTCTCGATATGGTTCGAACGCGCGACACCAACGTCGAAGAGTTGAGCGCAGCGCTGGGCGCATCCGAAGCCACCGTACGCCGGGACCTGACCCTGCTGGCCAGGCAGCGCCTGCTGGTGCGTACGCATGGTGGAGCCACCGCGCTGATCGGCGTGCATGAACCGGAAGCGTCGCTGGAAGAACGCAAAAGCGCGCGCCGCGACGAGAAGGATGCCATCGCCAAGGCCGCGGCGTTGCACATCCAGGATGGCGACACGATCTTCCTCGACAGCGGGACCAGTTGCGTCGCCCTGGCCATGCATCTCTATTCCCACCAGGACATACACGTGGTGACGAACAACCTGCTGGTTGTCATGGCGCTAGCCAATGTTCCCGGTGCCAGGCTCACCCTGATTGGCGGTGAACTTCGCGAGTCCAGCATGAGCACGCTCGGCCCGCTGGCCGAACTGTCACTGAGCCGGCTCAGCGTGGACCGCGCCTTCTTCGGCGCCGATGGTGTGGTCGCCGGGTTCGGCCTGTGTGAAGCCAGTGCCCAGCAGGCCTACCTGAAAGAGTGCGTCATCCGCCGCGCGGCCGAGGTGTTCGTGCTGGCCGACTCGGAGAAACTGGGCCGGGCGCGCCAACAGCACTGGACGCCACTGGAACGGGAATGGCGGCTGATCACGTCATCGCGCGATGAGGTGGAACTCCAGCCCTTCAGGGAAATGGACATGGTGACGGTCGAGACCGTCGTGGTCAGCCCCGCATAACCTGGCAGCACCTCCAGGTGCTGCACGGCCTGGTGTCACGCCAGCGTGCCTGGCGGCTTATCGCCGGGTCGCCAGCTCGGCCCCCTGGCGTAGCGCTTCGAGCAGGCTGCGTTCGTCGGCGATGCCCTTGCCGGCGATGTCGAACGCCGTGCCGTGATCGACGGAGGTGCGCACCACTTCCAGTCCGACGGTGACATTCACCCCCGCCTCCAGCCCCAACACCTTGACCGGGCCATGCCCCTGGTCGTGATACATCGCCACCACCAGGTCGAAGTCGCCCCGTCCGGCGCGGAAGAACAGCGTGTCGGCCGGTAGCGGACCGGTCACGTCGAAACCGCGCGCCTGCAGCAGTTGCACCGCCGGGATGATTTTCTCTTCCTCCTCGCCATAGCCGAACAAGCCGTTTTCGCCGGCATGGGGATTGATGCCGCACACACCGATACGTGGCCTGGCGATGCCGGCCTTGATCAGCGTCGCGTTGCCCCGCTCGATGGTGCGTTGCACCAGGCCCGGCTCGATCTTGCGGATCGCGTCGATGATGCCGATGTGAGTGGTCACGTGGATCACCCGCAGTTGCGGCGCGACCAGCATCATCGAGACCTCGTCGACATGGGTCAGGTGGGCGAGCAATTCGGTATGGCCGGGGTATTTGTGACCGCCGGCATGCAGTGCTTCCTTGTTCAGCGGCGCGGTGCAGATGGCGTCGATCTGCCCGGCCTGCGCCAGTTCGACGGCGCGGGCGATGTATTGATAGGCCGCATCGCCGGCGACCGCCGACAGTTGCCCGAACGGCAGGTCATCGGGGATCAGGTCCAGGTCGATGCAATCGATGGTGCCCGGCTGGTACAAGGCTTCGCCGGCGTCCTTGATACGCCGAACCGTGGCACTGCCGTTGACGATCCGATTGGCCTGTTCAAGACGGCGGGCATCGCCGATCACCAGCGGCCGGCATTGTTGGTAGACGACGTCATGGGTCAGGCTCTTGACGATGATTTCCGGCCCGACGCCCGCGGCGTCGCCCATGGTAAGACCGATAACGGGAAGATAGTTGCTCATAAGACTGACCTTGATCCTTTCAATGCATGAAGTGGAGCGCCGGACCCGGTGTCCGCGCTCAAATGAAGCCAGGCGGCATACAGCGCCTGTTCGCTGCCGAAGGCGCCGGCCTTGGTGACGATGCCCGGACGCCGGCCGTGTTCAATGGCAAGGGGGCGGCCCACGGCGACTCCGGCTTCGATTTCCGTGACCAGTTCCAGGCTCTCGATACCGACGGCCATGAGCATCGCCCGGGCGGTTTCCCCTCCCGTCGCCACAAGGCCACTGACGTGGGCGAAACAGGGTTTGACCATGGCCGCCAGCATGCTCGACAAGTGCGCGCCTTCGGCCGGGTCGAACGCCTCGTCGCGACCGATGCGCAGCAACAGGTCCTCGCCACGGCCAAGGTGTTGATGGATGCGCGTCGCCCACACGGGCCACTGCGCGGACGCCGTGCCCAGTCGCAACACGGCGGACGGCACCACCAGCTCGGCAATCGCGCTGCGGGCCTTGAGCACCGCGCATTGGCGCTCGGAAACAGCGGACAGGCTGCCAACCATGACCAGCACCGGTCCCGCGCCGTTGCGCAAGCTCACCTCGCCCGGTGTCGAAGCTTGCAACAATTCGGGCAGATGGGTGATCTCGCGGGCCAGGCCTCCGGAGCCGACCCAGAAAAAGGGCGGTTCCAGGTGTACGGTCAGGTCCGCGAGGATGCGCAGGTCGTCGCGGGTCTCGGCATCGACGATCAGCGCCTGGATACCCTGGTTCCTGAGTTCGTGCAGATGCCGGACGAGCTGTGCCGGAGGGCCGCGCAACAGCTCGATTGCCACCTGGGCGGTACTCAGGCCGGCGGCCACGAGCATGCCGTCGACATCCGCCGGGCGACCGGCATTTTCCAGTTGCCAGGTCTCGGTACTTTCCAGGGGAACACCGTTGACCAGCACGCGGCCGCCGCGCAGTGTGCGCCCCGTCGCCGGAAATGCCGGGGCGACGATCGCCAGGCCGGCCAGGCGCTGCAGCGCCGCGACCTCGGCCGCCCAGTTGCCGCGCAAGGTCGAATCGATTTTCTTGTACAGCCGCTGCCCCGGCCGGATCAACGCCTGGTACGCGGCACTGGCGCACTCAGCCGCCTCGCGGGCCGGCAAGCGGCGCGAGTCGGTGTCCACCGCGATGACCTGGGCATCGCCCGTGACTTGCGCCGGACTCAACGCCACCACCGTGCGCAGGCCCGCGCAGACAAAACCGATGGCACAGTCGGCGGCCCCGGACAGGTCGTCGGCGATGATCAGCATGCTCATCGTGGGGCTCCCTGCCCGTCCGTTGCCTGTGACCGGGCCTCATGGGCCTCTCGCGCCTTGACCCGCTTGGCGATGGCGGAAACCAGCACCGGCGAGACGATCGCAGTGACCACGACACAGGAAGCCACCAGCAAGGTAGCGCTGGCCGCCGCCTGCTCGTAGACCGGATTCGCCGCGGCAATCAGGGCCGGCACCGCAGCAGCATTGCCGGCCGTGTTGGCCGCCGCCGCCCCCGCCACGCCGGTACCGCCCGACAGGCGATCGGCGAAGTACAACGGGATGCCGGTGACCACGACCACCGCGATGCCCAGGGCAATACCGAGCAAGCCGGCCTGCCAGACTTTATGCAGGTCCAGGGTCGCCCCCAGGGCCAACGCGAAGAACGGAATCATCACCGGCACGGCCCTGGCGAGAAAGTCGCGCATCTCGCGGTCAAGGTTGCCCAGCAACATGCCCAGCAGCAGCGGCAGGATCGCGCCCACCAGGGTCGGCCAGGGGAATGCCGACAGGCCGGCGACACCGAGCGTCACCATGGTCAGGAACGGGCCGGACTCCAGCGACATCACCGAATACGCACCGACGTCTTCGGAACGACCGTACTGCCCCATCAGGGCCATGTACAAGCCGCCGTTGGTATCGTTCATGGCCGCTACCAGCGCCAGGGTCGACAGCCCGGCAAACAGTCCGGACGATATCGGCTGCTCGCCGAGGAAATGCCCCATCACAATGCCGATGAGCATGGCGGTGCCGACCTTGGTGCCGAACAGCACGCCGCCTTTTTTCAGCAGGTAGGGCGTTGCCTTGACGTCGATGCTCGCGCCCATGCAGACATAGAACACCGCCAGGATCGGCAGGGCACCGGTAAACATGGCATTGGTAAAGGAACCGAAAAACTTCGGCATATCGGGCAGGAACGTGGCGACGAGCGAACCGATGAGCAACGGGACAATCATCATGCCGCCCGGGACGCGTTCGATCGACCGCTTGATGGGAAACTGGGCCATGCGGGTACTCCTTATTTTTATAGGGGCGCTGCTGAGCAAGCCTGACCGAATCAGTCATCACCATGATTGATTCAGTCACAATAACGGTATGACAAAGCCTTGATATGCGCAAGCAATCATTTTTATGATCACTTCAATCATTTTCAGGGTTTCATATTCGAAAAACTGCTCAGCGATAGCCACTCAGGAGAGCACCGGCGTACCGACCACCTCCTTCAGGCTGCGGCCCTGGTCCTGCAGGACCGCCTGCGCCGTGTTACGTCCCGGCAGGCCACTGATCGATCCGCCAGGCGCCGTGCAGGCACCGGTTTGATAGAGGCCGGGGATGCCCATGCGACAGGGGGCGAAGTTGGCCCCGCGATTGTCGAAATGGTGCGCGCCACCGCGCCACATGGAGGGGTTCATCCGTTCGATGTCCAGGGGGCTGAGCAGGAATTTGCCGAGCAGCTTGTCCTGGCTCAGGTTGGTCGTGTAGCGCAGGTAGCGCGTCAGCACCGCATCGGCGACCTGGTCCTTGATATCGTCCCAGTGCTGCGCCCCGCCCTTGAGGGTGTAGGGCATGCACCCTTCGATTTTCAGCAACCCGCGCCCGGCCGGCACCCGCGTCGGATCGAAGACCGAGGGATGACAGACCTGTAGCGGATAGTCGGCAATATTCAGCTCGCCATGGGCGTCGTCCGGGGTCAGCGTGAAAATGCTCGCGGGGTCTTCCATCAGCGCGGCTTCGCAACTGGCAATGGTTCCGCCCGAGGCCTGCGCATAGGCGGGCTCCTCGGTGAAGGCGAAGTGAAACTGGAACATCGCCAGTTCCGGTTGCATGAGGTCAACGCCATCGAGAACGGCATCGCCAAACAGTTCACGCGGCGCCATGTCGACCAGGTGCTTGACATGGATGCTGGACACCACGCCCTGGTCGGCACGGTACTGCGTGCCGTCGGCGCACTCGACGCCTTTGCATGCGCCCTGCTCGATCACCAGCCGGACAATCGACTTGCGGGTCAGAATGACCCCGCCATGGGCTTCGATAAAGCCGCCCAGCGCCACGCTCAACATCCCCGAACCGCCCTTGGGGATCGGTCGGCCCTTGAGGTGATCGAGCATCGAGAACGCCTGTCGCCCGGTGCCGTAGTCGCTGCCCATCGGTCCGAAGAAGCGGCCGCCGGACAAGGCTGCCGCCCGCATGTGAGGGCTTTCCCAGACGACCCGGGCGGCCGCGAACCCGGTCATTTCGCCGAGCCGGCGCAGGTACAGACCGTCACGGGAAGCCGCCGCCGCTTCCGCCGGCATGGCCGCCAGGCTCGCACGTACCGCTGCCGCGCGCCGGAAGGTCTGGGCATCCTTGCGGGACACCTGCTCGATGGTCGCGGCCGTGCGCTCGACGTCATTGCGAAACACGGTGAAGGACGCACCATCGAGAAACGGATAGTGCAGCACTACATCCGGATACAGCAGTTCGTAGCCGTACCGTGCCAGGTCCAGCTCATGGTCGCGGATCAGCGGGTTGCCGAGGATCGCGCCATGGGCGCTGGAGCACAGGTCTTCCCTGAAGCCCGGCAGCAGCGGTTCGCTGGTCTTGCAGCCACCGCCGATCAGCGCGTCGCCTTCGAGTACCAGGATCCGGTAGCCCGCCTTGGCGAGATAGGCGGCGCAGACCAGGCCGTTATGGCCCGCGCCGGCCACCACATAGTCGAAATGCCCGGCCGGTGCCCCGGCTCGCGGCAGCGCTGGCGGCGGTGTATCGGCAGCGGTGACGGGCGCGCCGTGCATGAGTCCGTTGGCCAGCACCGGCATGGCCGCCGCAGCTTTGAGGAAGTCTCGACGAATGATTGGCGGCATGTCCTGCTCCCGGGGTCGCTATTTCGCTGTGACACTAGCGACAATCCCTCGGAGCCATTAGAGGTCGGGGATGAAATTCACTTCACACCCAGAGCAGGGAATACCGCTTGCCGGGCAATTCGCCCAGGCTTAGGCAATGCCCAGTTTCTTCAAGCGCGAAGCCAGTGTGGTCGGCTTGATACCCAACAGTTCGGCGGCACCGTCCTTGCCGAACAGCTTGCCACCGCAGGCAGCCATTGCCGCGCACAGGTTGTCGCGCTCCAGCGTACGCAACTGCTGTTCGGTCATGATCGGCCGGTGCTGCTCCAGCGCCGGTGCCTGGCCGGGCAACGCCGAGCCGGGCAGGTCGATATTCAACTCCGACCCGATGGCCGTGATCAGCGCCCGCTCGATCACGTTCTGCAGCTCACGGATATTGCCCGGCCAGTCGTAGGCCTGCAGGCGAACCATGTCACCCTTGCTCAAGCGCCGCCCGGACATGTTCAGCCGCGTCCCGATCAGTTGCAGAAAGTGCGAGGCCAGCAAGGGAATATCGGAACGACGCTCGCGCAGGCTCGGCGAATGGACGGGAAACACGTTCAGCCGGAAAAACAGGTCTTCGCGAAAATGCCGGGCCTGCACTTCGGCCCGCAGATCACGATTGGTCGCGGCAATGATGCGCACATCCACGCTGCGGGTACGCTCTTCCCCTACCCGCTCGAATTGCCCTTCCTGCAGCACGCGTAACAGCTTGCTCTGCAGCTCCAGGGGAATCTCGCCGATCTCGTCGAGAAACAGCGTGCCGCCATCGGCCAGCTCGAAGCGCCCGACCCGGTCGCGCACCGCCCCGGTGAAGGCGCCGCGCAGATGACCGAAAAACTCGCTTTCGAACAGTTCGGCCGGAATCGCCGCGCAGTTGACCCGGATCAGCGGCTGCTCGCGCCGCCGGCTGGCCTGGTGAATGGCCCGGGCGATCAGTTCCTTGCCGGTACCGGACTCGCCATGGATCAGCACGTTGGCATCGGTGGGACCGACCACATCGATCTGCCGGACGATCTTCAGGATCGGCTCGCTCTGGCCGACGATATCCCGGTAGTTGTGCTCGATATGGATTTCTTCCTGCAGGTAGGCGTTCTGCTCCTCGAGTCGCTGCTTCAGCGCCTGCAGTTCGGCCAGGGCGTTCTGCAGTTGCAATTCGGTGGTGCGACGCTCGGTGATATCGCGGAACACCACCACCGCACCGACAATGCGGCTGTCGCTGATCACCGGGGTGCTGGTGAACTCCACCGCAAAGGAGCTGCCATCGCGTCGCCAGAACACTTCCTGGCGCCCCTCGTGCACCATGCCGTCGTGCACCGCCTTGTAGATCGGGCAGTCCTCGACCGGATAGTGACTGCCATCGGCGTGGGTATGATGGTGGATGCGATGGATGTTCTTGCCGATCATCTCCTCGGGGGCCCAGCCCAGCATGCGCGCACCGGCCGGATTGACAAAGGTGGCAAGCCCTTCGCTGTCGATGCTGTAGATGCCATCGCCCACCGAACTGAGCAGCAGTTGCTTGTCACGCTCGGTTTCCTGGAACAGGTTCATGATGTTGCGCCACTCGATCAGGCCACCGCGCATGGTGCGCTCGGTGTCGGCCTGGTCGCGATGGTAGCGTTGCCGGCTTTGCTCGCGCAGCACCAGGATCAGTTGCGGCTGGCCCTTGACCTGAAGCACGGTGGCGGAGATTTCGAGCTGGATGCGCTCGCCGCTCTTGCAGTTGCAACTGAGCTCGTCGGTCCAGCCCCGCCCCTTGTCCATCACCGCCTGGGTAAAGACGATCAGGTCCGCCAGTTGATGGCCGAACAGCTTGCTGACCGGCAGTTCCAGCAGTTCCTGGCGGGGATAGCCGAGCAATTGGCAGGTGGCGATGTTCAGGTCACCGAAGCGGTCGCCGTAGGGGTTGAGCAGGGCAATGGCTTCGGCGCAGTGCTCGAACACCATGTGGCGGGAGGAATAGGCCAGGTCGGCCCAGCCGGCCAGGAAATCAGTCTCGCTCATACCTACGAAATCCCGTGACCGCCAGTGTTGAAGACTGCCAGTTATACGGAATTTCGTAGCATCCCGATAGGATCAGATCGACCTGAAAAAGACGTCTCAGATAACCCGATCATCCCGGCGTATGCCGCAGCCGATAGTTGGGGAAAATGGAATTATGTTGTCCATTTCGAGGTAATTATCTCTTCGGGAAAACAATCCACCATTGCCCCCGTTCGCACCCGCAGCAGGAAACACGCCATGCACCCTCGACCGCCACCAGGCTCCGCCGCGCTGCGCGCCTGCCTGCGGATCGCAACCTTCGGGCTGTTCGCAGCGATCGCACTCACGGCGTGCGCAAGCACACCGATACCTGACGCCAAGCAAGAGATGAGCATGAAACCTTCCATCACGTATTTGCATCTGCTGCGGCACACGCCGTTCTTCACGGCGCTGTCGAGCGACCAGTTGCAGTGGGTGATCGACCATTCGCAAGAATGGGAAACCGAGAACGGATCGGTCATCGTCAGGAGCGATCAGGCCAACGCATCGGCCGCCGACTACTGGATCCTGCTCGACGGCGGCTGGCAGCTGGAGCACGCCGGCCATGGGTTTCCCAGCGGGCATGCCGCCCCTGGCAAGTGGTTCAATCTTCGCGAAGCACAGGGTTCGGACTGCGTACTGAGCACCACCGAACACAGTTACGTGATGCGTATTACCGAGGCCGACATGCAGGTGATGCTGGAGAAAGGCTTCGCCTTCGGCCACCACCTCGGCAGCGGTCATGCCTACTACGGCTCGATCTTTCACGACAATGTCCCGGCATCGCGCCCCGGCGTGCGCTGAATACAGAGGCAACCACGATGAAGGTACTGATTCTCGGGGCGACGGGCCAGGTCGGCCGCAACTTGCTGGAGCAGGCGCTGGCAAACGAACACATCGAACAGATCATCGCGCCCACGCGCCGGGCGCTCGCGGAGCACCCCAAACTGCTCAATCCGGTATCGGCCGATCTGCACCAGACCTTTGCCGATATCGCCGGACTGTCCATCGACGCCATGATCTGCACGATGGGCACGACGATCGCCAAGGCCGGTTCGAAGGAGGCGTTTCGACAGGTCGACTACGTTCTGCCGATCAAGTTCGCCGAATGGTCCCTGGCGCTGGGAGCAAAGGCCTGCGCAATCATCTCCTCGCCCGGCGCCTCGCTGTCCATACCGCTCTACTATTGCCGGATCAAGGGTGAGCTGGAGCGGGATATCCAGGGCATCGGGTTCCGCTCGCTGACGATCATTCGTCCAGGCATGATTGGCGGCAGCCGCGAAGAGTTCCGCCCCGCCGAACGCCTGGTACTGCCCCTGGCAGCCCTGCTTCGGCCGGTACTGCCACGCGGCCTGTGGATCAACCCGCCGGCCAATATCGCCCGGGTGATGATCGACGCCGTGCTGTCCAGGCCCCAGGGCGTTCGCCTGCTCACGTCCCGGGACCTGGTGTGAAAAAGGGCTGCCCGCCGGCAGCCCCCTGCCCCGTCAGGCGCTCAACCCGAGTTTCCTGGCCCAGACATCGTATTCGTTGATATCGCGCACGGTATCCGGGCTCGATGCGGCAAAACGGGCGATCTCGTCCTTGCGCATGAACACCACCCCCGGTTGCTTGAGGGCGTATTCGAGGAATCGTCCCAGCGAACGTACCCGTGCCGGCCGCCCCGCGATGCGGTCATGGGTGCTGATCGACATCATCCGCCGCCGGCTGCCGGCCTCTTCGTAAAGCTGGTCGAACTCGTCGTGCAACTGGCGCTCGAAGGCGTCGACGCTGTACTGGTAGCCCTCGAACTGGATGATGTCGTTGAGGTTCATCGTATAGGGCACCACGACAAAATCCTTGCCCCGCACCGGAATCAGGAACGGCTCGTCGCGGCTGACATCATCGATGTGGTACTCGAAGCCCAGGTCCTGCAGCAGGTTGAGGGTATTGGGCGTGCCGCGCATGGCCGCGCCGTTGTAGCCGACCGGACGCACGCCGGTAGCCTTGATGATGCTGTCGATATTGTCGGCGATGAACCTGCGCTCATCGTCCAGGGACAAGTCGTACTGCGGGATCCAGTCACGTCCGTGGGCAGCCGCTTCATGGCCGCGCTGGACGATTTCCTTCGCCACCTCCGGGGAGCGGTCCACCGCACTGCCGACCATGTGCGAAGTGACCTTGATGGCGTATTTGTCCCAGAGATCGAGCATCCGCTGGATGCCCTCGCGGTAGCCGTACTTGTACCAGGACTGGGTGGGGAAATCCGGGTAGCCATCCTTCATGCCGAACATGTTGCTGAACGGCCCCATGGCGCCGAAGGGGGCTTCGCCACCCGCTTCGAACTGCATGGAAACCGATATCACGAGCCGGACACCTTCCGGCCAGAACGTCTTGGTCATGGTCTTGCCTCTTTCGCGGTGATGCGGGGATGGAGGCCCGGCCCACGGGGGCCGAGCCTGGATTTGCACGAGGAAATAGCGTTATTGGCCGGCCCAGATGCCACGGTAGACATCCCGGTAATGGTTGTCCGGGTCATACAGGTTGCGGGCGCCGCCATCGGTGGCGATGTTGCCCGCCACGACCAGATGCACGGGCGCACTGAAACCACTCGGCGACTGCCCGGCAAAAGCCCGGTTCAGCTCATCGACCGCTTGCCAGCCGTGCAGGGACACCGGCTCGGCGACCGTGGCGCTCTGGTATTGCCCGGTACGAATGCGCTGGAAGGCGGTTTCGCTGCCATTGCCGGCCGAGACCCCGAGCAACGGCCCGTCCGCGGCATAACCCGCCTGTTGCAACGCCGGCGCCATGAAGTCGAACGTCAGGTCGTTGATCGACAAGGCATAGGTCCACTTCGCGCCGAAACGCTGCAACAGCGTGGTGGTCAGCTGCGGCATGCGCGTCGCGGAATCGGCCAGGGGCGCATCCTCGACCTTCAGCAACTGGCAACCCGGACATTGCTTGACCAGGTCGGCCATCGCATTGGATTTACTGATGGCGATCTCGTAGGTGGAGTCGGTGAAGATCACCACCCCGGCCTTGCCGTCGGACTGCGCGACGGCGTACATCACTGCCGCCTTGCCGACGTCGAGCGGGTCGGTCGCCAGGTTGGTGAACAGTCCCGCCGCCGGCGCGGGCCCCGGCCTGGACAACGAATGCCAGCCGACCACGCGGATGCCCCGGCTGCTGGCATCCTTGATCAACTGCGCCTGCTCGTTGGCATCCACGCTGCCCAGCACGATACCGTCCGGCTTGAGGGCAATGGCCTGGTTCAAGGCTGCCGAGCGGCCCGAGATGGAGCCCTGGCCGTCAATCGAGCGGAAGGTCCAGCCGATGGCCTTGGCCGCCTCCTGTACCGACTGGCCGACGCCACGCGGACCGCTGTCACGCTGGTCCGCGGAAACGAAGACAATGCTCTTGCCCGTCTGGGCGGGCGCTCCGGTGGTGGGGCCGGTCCAGGGCTGGCCGGGCTGGGTGACGTCGCGGGTATACGCACGCGCCTGTTCGAGAAAGGCCTCCTCGGCATGGGCCGGCGCGGTCAGTGGCAACCAGACGGCCATGGCCGCGCAGAGGTGTAGCCGCTTCAGATCGAGCATTTTCATGGTGTCCCCTTTTGTTGTTTTTGGATTGAGGTGCAGGGCTGGAAAGAAGGTTTCAGACAGGGGTTGTTTTTCCCTGCGGATCGCCGGCTGCGGCGGTCGCGATAGCCGGGCGCTTGCGGGCCACGCTGCGCCGACGCTGGGCATAACCGGCAATGCCGATCGCCACCAGCAGGGTCATGCCGTTGAACAGCGGCTCGACATAGAACTCGCCGCCCAGTTGCTGGATACCGGAGATGCCCACGGCGAGGATCACCACCCCGACCACCGTGCCCCAGACGTTTACCCGCCCCGGCTTGATCGTGGTCGACCCGAGGAACGCGCCGACCAGTGCCGGCAGCAGGAAGTCGAGCCCGACACTGGCCTGGCCGATGCGCAGCTTGGCGGCCAGGATCACCCCGGCGAAGGCCGTCAATGCTCCAGAGGCCACAAACGCGCCGATCACATAACGGCGGGTGGGAATACCGTTGAGGGTGGCGGCGCGGGAGTTGGCGCCGATGGCATACAGGTAACGCCCGACCGGCAGGAAATCGGCCGCCAGCCACAACACCAGGCTGATGACCAGCACGTACACCGCGACAATGGGCATGCCCCACAGGTGGCTGGTGAACAGCGCCGTGAAGGCATCCGGCAAGCTACCGATGACCTGCCGCCCCTGGGTGTGCCACATGGCGACGGCATACAGCACGGTGCCGGTGCCCAGGGTGGCGATGAACGAATCGATCTGGGCGATTTCCACCAGCAAGCCGTTCAGCAACCCCAGCAACGCGCCCAGCACCAGGACGATAAGCACGGCGGTGATCCAGTCGAGCCCGTAGACCGTCTGCAAACTGATGGCGAGGATGTGCCAGAGGACAATGCCGTAGCCCACCGTGAGGTCGATACGCCCGCTGGACATCGGGATCATCGCCGCCAGCGCGAGAATCGCGATGATGGCTTTGTCGCCGATGATCGAGCGCAGGTTGAGCAGCGTCGGGAAGGTATCCGGCAGCAGGATCGAGAACAGCGCGATCAGCAACAGGGTCAGGATCGGCAGGCCGAACACCGGCAACAGCCGCAACAGGCGGGCGAACCCCGACAGCTCGGCCAGCTCTCGACGGGTCGGTTCGAGCGCGTTGGATTTAAGCGATTGCATGGTGGAACCTCACGCGGTTTTGATTATTGTTGTGGGAGCGGATCGACGGCATCCAGGGACGCGCAGCGCAACAGCGCATCGACGCTCAATTGCGCCAGCGGCAACTCGCGGGCAATGCGGCCATCGCGAAAGATCAGGGCGCGGTGGCAGATCTGCGCCGTCTCTTCGAAGTCCGAGGAGATCAGCAGCACGGCCATGCCGGTCCGGACCGCATCGCCGAGCAGGCGATAGATCTCCACCTTGGCGCCGATATCGACGCCGGCGGTGGGGTCTTCCAGCATCAGCACATGGGCACCGATACGCAGCCAGCGGGCGATCACCACCTTCTGCTGGTTGCCGCCGGACAGCGTCTCGATCGGCGCCGAGGGATCATTCGGGGCCAGGGCCACGCGGCGCCCCAGTTCAAGTGCTTCACAACCCTCGCTGGCCGGGGAACGCGGCTTGAGCCCCGTGCGTCCGCTGGCCAGGGGATTGAGGAAGAGGTTTTCGCGGATACTCAGGCCCGGCGCGATCGACTCGCCATAACGGTCTCCGGCCACCAGGCAGACACCACTGGCGATGGCGGCAGCGGGTGTCGACAGATTCACCCCGGTGCCGTTGAGCAGGATTTCACCGCTGACGATCGGCACGGCCCCGAACAGCGCCTTGCCCAACGAGTCATGTCCGGCCCCGCGCAGCCCCACCAGGCCGAGGATTTCGCCCCGGCGCACGTCGAAATCCAGTGGTCCGGCGTCCTCCGTCACCAACCCCCTGACGGTCAACACGGTCGGTGCCGCCCTGACCAGCTCCGGCCGGACAAACACCGAGTCGGGTTCACGCCCGATGATGTGCCGGACCAATTCGTCCGGGCGGGTCTGCCCGGTGGCTTGCTCGGCCACCTTGCGCCCGTCGCGCAACACGACGATGCGATCCGAGAGCGCAAAGACTTCGTCGAGCCGGTGCGACACGTAGATCATCGCCACGCCCCTTGCCCGCAGCCCCTTCAGCACCTCGTGGAGTCGCAGCACCTCATTTTCCGGGAGGCTGGCACTCGGCTCGTCCAGCACCATGACATCAGCCTGGCTGGACAATCCCCGGGCAATCGCCACCAGGGATTTCTCGGCCCGGCTCAACTCGCCGACCCGTTGCCGTGGATCGATCTCGCCACCGACCAGCGCCAGCGCCTCACGCGCCCGGCGGATGACCGACGACCAATGAATGAGCCCGGACCTTTTCGGATAGAACGTCGAGAGTGCGATGTTTTCGGCAACGGTCATCCAGTCGACCAGCCCCAGGTCCTGGTGCACGAAAGCGATGCGCTTGTGGTTGGCGGCGGGATCGAACAGCTCGCCGCGAAACAGCAGGCGCCCGCCGGACGGCAGGTGGACACCGGCGAGAATCTTGATCAGGGTCGATTTCCCCGCGCCGTTCTCACCCAGCAAGGCGACGATTTCGCCGGGGGCAATCTGGAAACTCACGTCCATCAGGGCGGGCACGCCGTTGAATTTTTTCCCGATGCCTTCAACCGTGAGGATCGCCGGCGCGGCAGTACCTGGCGTGGGGTTTTGCGGATGCAGCTCAGCTTGCATATCATCCTCCGTGGCCGATTTTAGTTTTATGGCCATATTATTTTTGTTTTCGGCTATTATCCGCCCCACAGAAATTGCCACCGACTGAAATCGGCCAATCATTCATCGAATATCGGCCACCCCTCAGGCGCGACTCGGTGCACAGCAGCCCTTCCACTGGAGTGAGGACATGAGTGACGCGGCGCAGTTATCGGTCTGGATCGAACCGGAAGATGACGCATATAACCCTTTTCGCTGCGACGCCCCCACGCCTGAATGCGTGGAGCGCATCGAACCGGGCCGGCTGACGGTCGGTTCGCGGGGCGACAGCAAGAACAAGATCCTCTGCGTCGAGCGTGGCCGGGTAAAACTCGAAGGTCCCCACGGCCAATGGCTGATCCTGCCGGCGCACATGGTGTTCATTCCCCATGACCGGCCCTACCGGATCCATGCCAGTGCCGATGCCGTGCTGGTGGTCATCCACCTGGGCGCGGAACATACCGTCTGGCAGCACGAAGGCTGCTGGGCCGCCTCGATCAGCAGCCTGGCCCGGGAAATGTTCGGTTATGCCTTGCGCTGGGGACGCACGCGGGACGCCGACGATGCCGTGGCCAACGGTTACCTCAATACCCTGGGCCTGCTCTGCAAGGACTGGTTCGAATGTTCGAGAATGATGTGGGTGCCCTATGGCGAATCGCCGATCATCAAGCGCGCCGTCGCCTACACCCGCACGCGACTGGACACCGCGACCATCGAACTGGCCGCCGAAGCGGCCGGGACCTCGACGCGCACCCTGCGTCGACATTTCCAGGAGGAACTGGGCATGAGCTGGCGCCGCTTCCTCCAGGAACTGCGCATGACCCGCGCCATCGAACTGCTCACGCGCAAGCAGATGTCGGTGACCCAGACCGCCCTGGAAGTCGGCTTCAACAGCGGCGCCGCGTTCACCCTGGCGTTTACCGCCTTCACGGGCAAGACGCCAAGCGCCTATGTGCGCGAGTTCCTGAACAACGGCTCCATCATCCAGCAGGCATGAGACCGCCCGGGCGTTGCACGGCAATGCCCGGCGGATACGAACTCTCGTCGAAGCACACTACGAATAATCGTATTTCTACGTAATTACGTAGCCGTTTATCTCCTCAGATTCGCTCAAAAAATTCGCCAAAAAATAAAAATACTTATATTTTTCAACAAGATAAAAACACCCGCTCGACACCACGAAAAACTGGCACGCCCTTCGCTCTATGCCTTGCAACGATCAGCCGCTCCCCGGCCATCGATAACAGCAACCATAACGGAGACGACAACATGCCAAACGTGGACATTGCCCATTACCAAGACGGCGACTTCCTGGTCAATTACGAAGAAAAAGTCTTCGAGGACGTCAAGGCCGAACCCGGTGCCAAGGCCCTGCTGACGTTCCATACCATCGCCTTCGAAGGGTCCATCGGCCTGGTCAACCTGCTGCAGGCCAAGCGTCTGCTGCGCAAAGGCTTCGAAACCAAGATCCTGCTCTACGGACCTGGTGTGCAACTGGGTGTACAGCGCGGCTTCCCGACCCTCGGCGCCGAAGCCTTCCCCGGCCATCTGGCGGTGAACAACCAGATCAAGGCCTTCATGGCCGAAGGCGGTGAGGTCTACGCCTGTCGCTTCGCCCTGCAAGCCCTCTATGGCCAAACCGAAAAAGCCCTGATCGAAGGCATCCGCCCGATCAACCCGCTGGACGTGATGGACCTGCGCCTGCTGATGCGCCGCGAGGGCGCCATGATCATCGACACCTGGACCGCATAAGCTCGCCTCGAACCTGGTGGGTGTGCGATGGCGACCGTGAGCGCCATCGCCGGCACCGCAACGTTCAACGCCGCTCGACAGCCGATCTCCCCGACAGGAACCCCGACATGCCCACTATCCGCGCTGCCGCCGTGCAGTTCAGCCCCGTGTTGTACTCCCGTGAAGCCACGGTGGCGAAGCTCTGCAACACGCTTCTGGACCTGGGCCGCCAAGGTGTGCGGTTCGCGGTGTTCCCGGAAACCGTGGTGCCTTACTACCCCTATTTTTCCTTTGTCCAACCACCCTTCGCGATGGGCAGGGAGCATCTGCAGCTGCTGGAACAGTCGGTCACCGTGCCGTCCGATGTGACCCGGCAATTGGGTGAAGCCTGCCGCGAAGCCGGGATCGTCGCCTGCATCGGTATCAACGAACGCGATGGCGGCACGATCTACAACGCGCAGTTGCTGTTCGATGCCGACGGCACGCTGATCCAGCATCGGCGCAAGATCACCCCCACCTACCACGAACGCATGGTCTGGGGCCAAGGCGACGGTTCGGGCCTGCGTGCCACGGACAGCGCCGTCGGCCGCATCGGCGCACTGGCCTGCTGGGAACATTACAATCCGCTGGCGCGCTATGCCTTGATGGCCGATGGCGAGCAGATTCATGCGGCGATGTTCCCCGGTTCCCTGGTCGGGCAGATCTTCGCCGAACAGATTGAAGTCACCATCCGCCACCACGCGCTGGAGTCCGGGTGCTTCGTGGTCAATGCCACGGCATGGCTGGATGCCGAACAGCAGGCCCGGATCATGGCCGACACCGGCTGCGCCCTGGAACCCATTTCCGGCGGCTGCTTCACCGCCATCGTTTCGCCGGAAGGCAAGTTGCTGGGCGAGCCGCTGCGCAGTGGCGAAGGGGTGGTGATCGCCGATCTCGACTTCAACCTGATCGACAAGCGCAAGCGGATGATGGACTCGGTGGGACATTACAGCCGCCCCGAACTGCTGAGCCTGCTGATTGACCGGCGCCCCGCCGCACACCTGCATGAGCGACGCGAAAGCTTCGCGGGGCAGGCCCATGAGTAGCCTGCCCGCCTCCCCGGCCGGCACCGACCTGCTGGCCGAACTGCAATGCCACGGCGTGCGCTGGCAAGGTGCCGACGGCCTGTCGCGCAAAGGCGGCGCCGGGCCTTCGGACCACAAGGCGCTGAGCCTGGGCGCCCACACCGCCATGGTACCGATGCTCAACCGCGCCTCCCTGGACTCGCCCTACTCCGCCGTCCCCGATGCGGCCGGAAGCCAGGCGCTGATCTTTCGTGAAGGCCTCCAGGTCGGCCGGGTGCAGTTGCCAGGGGTGCCGAACTTCTATGCCCTGAGCACCGAAGATGGCACGCCCTACTGGAAAATCGCCACGCTGCACAGCAAAGACGTGCTGGCGACCACGATCCTGCAGCACTGCATCCGCATGAACGAAGCCGCAACCTCCTGCCAGTTTTGCGCCATCGGCCAGTCCCTCGCCACGGGCAAGACCATCGCCCGCAAACGCCCCGCGCAACTGGCCGAAGTCGCCAGGGCCGCGGTGGAGCTCGATGGCGTCAAGCACATGGTGATGACCACCGGCACGCCGCAGACGCCCGACCGTGGCGCCGCCATTCTCTGCGAATCCGCAGCGGCCGTGAGCGCCGTGGTCGACCTGCCGATCCAGGCCCAGTGCGAACCGCCGGACGACGATGCCTGGTTCCAGCGCCTCAAGGACAGCGGCGTGGTTTCCCTGGGCATGCACCTGGAAGCGGTCACCGACGCCGTGCGCCAACGCATCATGCCGGGCAAGGCCGAGGTGCCGCTGGAGCGCTACTTCAGTGCCTTCGACGCCGCCGTCCAGGTGTTCGGTCGAGGCCAGGTCAGCACCTACATCCTCGCCGGCCTGGGTGACAGCGAAGACGCCATCGCGCAGATAAGCGAACGCCTGGCCAGTGCCGGCGTGTACCCCTTCGTCGTGCCGTTCGTGCCCATCGATGGCACGCCGCTGGCCCAGCATCCCAAGCCCGACAGCGCCTTCATGCAGCGACTCTACCCGCGCATCGGCGCCAGCCTGCGCAGGCACGGCCTGCACTCGGACCAGATCAACGCCGGCTGCGCCAAATGCGGCGCCTGCTCAGCCCTGAAACACCACGAGTAACGGGAGTCCCACGCCATGGCCGAACACGCCTTTGCCCTGATCGACAGCACCTTCAGCGATTTTCTCGCCGATGACCTGCTGGTCAAGCCCGCCGCCGAAGCCTGGGAGCGCCAGGATTACTACGCGCTGCGCCGTGCGGTGTTCTGCGCCGAGCAGCAACTGCTGGCCCAGGACAAGGACGACAAGGATTTCCAGGCCATCCCCATCGTCGCCGTGGCCCATCACTGCGGCATGCCCGAGCAGGTCGTCGGCGCGGTGCGCATCTACGAGAGCGCACCGGGAACCTGGTATGGCGGCCGCCTGTGTGTCGAGCGGGCCTACCGTCGTCACGGCATGATCGGCAAGGCGCTGGTCAACGAGGCCGTGTCGCGGGCCATCGACCTCGGCTGCCGGACCTTCCTCGCCACCGTGCAGCAGGCCAACGAGAGCTACTTCCACAGCCTGCATTGGCAGACCTTGCGGCCCATGGACCTGCTGGGTCAGCCGCACTGCCTGATGCAGGCCCGGCTGGAGCGCTATCCGTTCATGCCCCGGCAAGTCGCGCTGGTGCCCCGCAAGGTAAGCCGACATGACTGATCCGAGACGCGTCCAGAGCGCACTGCCGGCCATGCTGCACAGGCTGCGTGACACTCCGGCGATGCGCGCCAAGCTGGCGATACAGCATCCGGCGCGGACACTGCCGGCACACGCCATCAGCCACGACGATCACTATGCGTTACCCGGCGATGACACGGCGGCGATCCGCTGTGGCGACCAGTATCAGTTGCTGGCCATCGAAGGCATGATCCCGGCCTTTGTCGAGCAGGCGCCGTGGTTCGCCGGCTGGTCGGCGGTGATGGCCAACGTCAGCGATATCACCGCCATGGGCGGTCGCGCCAGCGCCGTGGTCAACGCCTATTGGCACCATGACAGCCAAGCCGCCGACAGTGTCCTGGCCGGCATCCGTGACGCCTGCCAGGCCTACGGCCTGATCCTCGCCGGCGGCCACACCAGCCAGGCCCCAGGCAATCCGGCGGCCCTGGCGGTGGCGATCAGCGGCTGGGCACGCAGCCTGCTATCGACCCTGCACGTCGCGCCGGGCCAGGTCATCGCCATGGCCGTGGACCTCGACGGCAGCTGGCACGGCACCGCGCCCTACTGGAAAGCCTTTGAAAACGTGCCCGCCGAACGCCTGCGGGAAAAACTCGAAGTCATCCCGCGCCTGGCCGAAGCCGGCCTCCTGCTGGCCGCCAAGGACATCAGCAACGCCGGGGTTCTCGGCACCTTGCTGATGCTGCTGGAGCCCACGACCTGCGGTGCGCGCATCGACCTCGACGCCCTGCCCCTGCCGGTCGGTGCCGCGCTGGAGCGCTGGCTGCAGGCGTTCCCCAGCTACGGCTTCCTGCTCACCCTGGCGCGCAAGGACGTGGCCACCGTCGAGGCCGCCTTTGCCTTTGAAGGTATTCACTGCGCCTGCATCGGCGAGGTCGATGACAGCGCCCGGCTGCGGGTCGGCCAGGGCGATGAGCAATACGAGTTCTGGAACCTGGCCGAGCAACCGTTCACCGGCTTCAGCTACCCCGACTTTGCACTTTCAGTCATCTCAAAGGAGCACTGACATGCCCGCCGTCAATATTCGCCTGCGCTGGCCCGATGGCCAGGAAAGCAACGCCTACTCCCCTTCGACCACCATCTACGAACACCTCGAAGCCGGTCGTTCCTATGCCATGGCCGAGTTTCTGCGCCGCGCGGAAACCGGCCTGAACGCCGCCTCGGAGCGGGTCAGGCAGGTCAAGGGGTTCTATTGCAGTTCGGCCATGGACAGCCTCGGCGGCCTGCGCCTGATGGCCCGCGCCTTTGCCGATCCGGATGCCCGGGTGCAGGTGCTGGACATCAGCAACCAGGGTGCCGGCAAGGTTCACTACGCGGGCTTCGGCGATATCTGAGCGCCCCGCTCATCCCCCAGGAGGATTGCAACATGACTCACTACAAAGCCATCGTCGTCGGCGGCGGCCAGGCCGGACTCTCCGCCAGTTATTACCTGCAACAACAGGACATCGATCATCTGGTGCTGGAAAAGCACAGCCTGACGCACACCTGGCGTAACCAGCGCTGGGATGCCTTCTGCCTGGTGACACCGAATTGGCAATGTGCCCTGCCAGGCCACCCGTATGAGGGTGACGATCCCCATGGTTTCATGAAGAAAGAGCAGATCATCGACTACCTCGACGGGTTCATCGCCAAGGTCAAGGCGCCGGTCCGGGAAGGCGTGGCCGTGCAGCGCATGACCGCGCGCGCCGAGGGCGGCTACCTGCTCAACACCTCGGCCGGCGACTTCACCGCCGACCAGGTGATTGTCGCCAGTGGCGGTTATCACACGCCGATCATCCCGCGGCTGGCCGAACGCCTGCCCGCCGGGATCAGCCAGATCCACTCCGAGCAGTACCGCACCCCCCAGGCCCTGCCCGCCGGTGCGGTGCTGGTGGTCGGCTCCGGGCAGTCCGGGGCGCAGATCGCCGAGGACCTGCACCTGGCCGGGCGCAAGGTGTTCCTGGCGGTCGGCGACGCGCCGCGTTGCGCCCGCTTCTATCGCGGCAAGGATGTGGTCGACTGGCTGGCGCAGATGGGCTACTACGATATCGGCGTCGACACCCACCCACTGCGCGAAGGCGTGCGCGACAACACCAACCATTACGTCACCGGGCGTGATGGCGGGCGCGACATCGACTTGCGGCGCTTCGCCAGCGAAGGCATGGAATTGTTCGGGCGGCTGGACAGCCTGGACGACAGTACCCTGAAATTCGCCGGCGACCTGGGGACCAACCTGGATGCCGCCGACGCCGTGTACAACCGCATCAACAGCAGCATCGACAAATACATCGCCGATAACGCCATCGAGGCGCCTGCCGGCACACCGTACACCCCGCTCTGGACCCCGCAAGCCGAGAGGAACGAACTGGACCTGAGCGGCAGCGGCATCACCAGCATCATCTGGTGCATTGGTTTCCAGCCGGACTTCAGTTGGGTCGATGTGCCGGTTTTCAATGGCCGCAGCTATCCCGGGCACCACCGTGGCGTCACCTCTCGCCCCGGCCTGTATTTCCTCGGCCTGCCGTGGCTGCACACCTGGGGCTCGGGCAGGTTCTCGGGGATTGCCCGGGATGCGCAGTACCTGGTGGAACACCTGGCGGCGCAACGGGGCTGATCGGGCGACCCGGCAACCCCTCTACAGCCTGAATTGCTCGACCAACCCCTGGAGACCGACGGCCAACCTGGAAAGCTCGCCGCTGACAATGGACGTCTGGTGCGACCCGGTAGCCGTTTGCGTCGAAAGGTCGCGAATGCTGACCAGACTTCGATCCACCTCCCGCGCGACCTGCGCCTGCTCCTCGGCAGCCGTCGAGATCAGCAGGTTGCGCTCGTTGATATGGCCGATCGATTCGGTGATCTCGCTCAGGGCCTGGCCCGCCGCCTCGGCCAGGCGCAAGGTTTTTTCCGCCTGCGTGGTGGTCTGCTCCATGGAGGCCACGGCATGGCCGGTGCCCGCCTGGATATCGCCGATCATCGTCTCGATTTCCTGCGTGGAGACCTGGGTACGGTGGGCCAGCGCCCGCACTTCATCGGCCACTACGGCAAAGCCGCGCCCGGCCTCGCCGGCACGCGCCGCCTCGATCGCCGCGTTCAAGGCCAGCAGGTTGGTCTGCTCGGCAATGGCCCGGATCACATCCATCACCTTGCTGATGTCCACGGCCATGAGCGACAGCCTCTTTATATCCGTGGAAGTCGATTGCACGCTCGACACCATCAGGCCAATGGCACCCAGGGTCTCATCGACACGACCACGCCCACGCGAGGCGGTCAGGCTCGAGGTGTTCGCGGCGGTACAGGCCAGGGTCGCGTTGCTGGCCACCTCATCGACGGCGGCGCTCATCTCGGTGACGGCCGTGGCCGCCATGGCGATCTCACTGTCCTGGCGAACCATCCCCCTGGCGGCCTCCTCCGTCACCGCCTGCATTTGCTCGGCGGTGGCGGCCAACTGGGTGGACGAACCGCCAATCCGGGTGATGGTCTCCCGCAGATTGGCCTGCATGGTGACCAGTGCTACCAGCAGTCGAGCCAGTTCATCCGAACCCTTGACCTCGACGGGCTGACTGAGATCGTTGCGCGCAATACGCCGGGCGATCTCCAGGGACTGCCCCAGGGGCACCATGACGCTGCGGGTGTACAGCCAGGCCAGCAGCAATGTGATGACCAGGGACGCGACGATCAGCACACTGACCATGATGCGTGTCTGGCGATAGACCGCACTCGCCGCTTCGCCGGCATTCCTGGCCTTGAGCTGCCCCTGCTCGATCAGCGCCTGGATGCCGGAAGACACCCGGTCGATTCCCGGACGCACATCGCTCTGGGTGAAACGGTTGGCGCCGATCAGATCGTTTGCCGTCATGAAGGCCAGGTAGCGGTCCTCGATGACATTGAAGGCCTGGATACTGGTTTGCAACGCGTCGAACAATGCCCGCTCCTGCGCCGTGACGATCAGCCCCGACAGGCGCTTCATCTGCTCCCCGGTGCTGGCACGCAACGCCGTTATCTCCTCCAGGCCCCGGGCATTGACCTCTTCGGTTTCAAGCGGGTTGCGCAGGCTGGCATTGTCGGCACGGACCAGGACAAAGCTTTTATCGAGTTCGCCCAGGACCTGGACCGTCGGCAGGACCATGCCCTCGACCAGGTCCTCGGCGTCATTGAGCGCTGCCGCCTGTCTCAGTGCGAACAAACCCATGCCAATGATCAACAGGCAGAACAGCCCGAAACATACAACCGAACGAGGCGCGAGGTTCAGCTTTCTGAGAAGCATATGTCACTCCAGGTAAATAATTGACCACGAGCACCCGCCCGCCGGGGGAGCAACCCGTTCGGGCCGCCCACCCGGCGGGACTGTCCGGTTCAGTCGCGATAACGCCTACACACTCATCGCTTCATCCGCGACCGGTCCGACAAGGCTTGTGCCGCCTCAAGCACGCCCTGCAGGGTGATGCCGAAGTGCTCGAACAAGGCCGGCGCAGGCGCCGACTCGCCGTAGGTGGTCATGCCGATCACGCGGCCTTCCAGACCCACGTACTTGTACCAGTAG
>NZ_JACAPR010000042.1:29572-33077 GCF_013385635.1 Pseudomonas gingeri | reverse complement strand
AGTCCATACATAGGAGCCGGCAAGCCGGCTCCTACAGGGTTATGCAGTGCGGCGGATCGGGTGTGCGGCATATAACTTGCTCGAGTCCCCACCTCCCAAGGCCGGAATCGAGCATGCTCCACTCCCACCTCACCACTCTCAACGCTGTGTCCCTGGTGCTCAATGCCTTTCGTGACGAGGGCCTGTCCAGCGATGTGCTGCTGGCCGGCAGCGGCATCAGCGCCGCCGACCTGAGCCGCGCCGATACCCGCATCACCACCAACCAGGAGATGCAGGTATGCGCCAATGCCGTGGCCCTGCGCCGGGAAATCGGCCTGGAACTGGGCCGGCGGATGCACGTTTCGTCCTATGGCATGCTCGGTTACGCCCTGCTCACCAGTGCCACCTTCGGTGACGCTTTGCGCCTGGCCCTGCGTTATCCGGCGCTATTGGGAACACTCTTCGAGCTGAGCCTGGACGAGGACGGCGAACGGATCTGGTTCACCGCCAGCGATTACCGGGAGAATCCGGTGCTGGCCGTGTTCAACGTCGAGTTCTGCCTGGTGTCGCTGAAAGTCATCTGTGACGACCTGCTCGGACGCCCGCTGCCGCTGCTGGCCGCGCGCTTCGAACACGAGGCGCCGGACTACCGCGCCAACTACACCGACAGCTTCGACTGCCCGCTGCAGTTCTGCGCCACCCGCAACGCCTTCGCCTTCGACAGGCACTGGCTCGACCAGCCGCTGCCCCTGGCCGATGCCATCACCCACCAGGCCATGGCCGAACGCTGCCGCAAGCAGAATCTGGAGTTCACCGGGCGCCAGGCCTGGCTGGGGCGTATCCGCCAGTTGCTCGCCGCCCAGTTGCACACCGCACCGGGCCTGGAAGGCCTGGCCGAGCAAATGAACTGTTCGGCGCGGACCCTGCGCCGCCACCTGCACGACCTCGGCTGCAGCTACCAGGAACTGCTCGACGAGCTACGCTTCGAGCGGGCCAAGCAGTTGCTGGCGGACGACCAGTTGCCGATCCATCGCATCGCCGACGAATTGGGTTTCAGCGAAACCGCCAGCTTCCGTCACGCCTTCGTCCGCTGGAGCGGCGTCAGCCCCAGCCAGTTCCGCCCCTGACCGGCACCGCCCCGCAAAAGGGCGGCATTGCCTCATTGAGGGGCGAAATTCGGACATACCTTTTGGCCATATCGATCCCCTTTTGGCCGCTCCTGCCGTTCTCCGAACCGCGTCGGGCATCAAGAATGAGCCCACGTCCACGCTACCGGAGAACAATAAATGCTGACGGTCTACTCAGACGATCACCACCTGCATCACGGCCGCTGCGAGCTGATAGACGGGCAGCTGATGCCCTGCTTCGAGATGCCTTCGCGCGCCGACCACGTGCTGGCCCGTGTGCACCACCAGGCCCTGGGCCCGGTCCGTGAGCCAGAGGATTTCGGCCTGGAACCGATCCGCCGCGTCCACGACGACGCCTACCTGACCTTCTTCAAGGGCGCCTGGGCGCGCTGGGCCGAACTCGGTCATGACGGCGATCTGCTGCCATTTACCTGGCCGGCACGGACCCTGCGCAAGGTGATCCCGACCAACCTGCACGGCGAACTCGGCTACTACAGCTTCGACGGCGGCGCGCCGATCACCGCCGGCACCTGGCAGGCAGCCTACAGCGCGGCCCAGGTGGCCCTGACCGCCCAAGCGCAAATCCAGCGCGGAGCCCGCGCCGCCTTCGCCCTGTGCCGACCGCCGGGACACCATGCCGCCAGCGACCTGATGGGCGGCTACTGCTACCTGAACAACGCGGCCATCGCCGCCCAGGCCTTCCTCGACCAGGGCCACGGGAAAGTCGCGATCCTCGATGTCGACTACCACCACGGCAACGGCACCCAATCGATTTTCTACGAGCGCAGCGACGTGCTCTTCACCTCGATCCACGGCCACCCGGAAGCGGAATTCCCGTTCTTCCTCGGCTATGCCGATGAGCGGGGCGAAGGCGCCGGGGAAGGCTTCAACTTCAACTACCCGCTGGCCGCCGGCAGCGGCTGGGAGCGCTGGAGCGCGGCCCTGGAACAGGCTTGCGGGGAAATCGAGCGCTACGCCGCCGATGTGTTGGTGGTTTCCCTCGGCGTGGACACTTTCAAGGACGACCCGATTTCGCAGTTCAAGCTCGACAGCCCGGACTACCTGCGCATGGGCGAACGCATCGCCCGCCTGAGCAAGCCGACGCTGTTCGTGATGGAAGGCGGTTATGCGGTGGAAGAAATCGGCATCAATGCCGTGAACGTACTCGAAGGTTTCCAGAACGCCCAATGAGGAACTAGAAGAATGAACAGACTCAAGCGTTTTATCGCCCCGGCCCTGTGCGCCGCCGTGCTCAGCGGCGCAGTCCAGGCCGAGGACCGCACCCTGCGGGTCTACAACTGGTTTGACTACATCACGCCCAAGGCCCTGGACGACTTCAAGGCCCAGAACAGCCAGGTCAAGCTGGTCTACGACATCTTCGACACCAACGAAGCGCTGGAGGCCAAGTTGCTCACCGGCAACTCCGGCTATGACGTGGTGGTGCCGTCCAACGTGTTCCTCGCCAAGCAGATCGAAGCCGGGGTGTTCCAACCGCTGGATCGCAGCAAGTTGCCGAACTGGAACCACCTCGACCCCAAGCTGATGAAACTGATCGAAGCCAACGACCCGGGCAACAAGTTTGCCGTGCCCTACATGTACGGCACCATCCTCATCGGCTTCAACCCGGCCAAGGTCAAGGCGGCGCTGGGCGACAACGCTCCGGTGGACAGCTGGGACCTGATCTTCAAGGAAGAGAACATCAGCAAGCTCAAGCAGTGCGGCGTCGCCCTGCTCGACTCGCCCTCGGAGATCCTGCCGCTGGCCTTGCAGCACCTGGGTCTGAACCCCAACAGCAACAACCCCAAGGACTATGAAAAAGCCGAGGCGCTGCTGCTGAAGATCCGCCCGTACATCACCTATTTCCACTCGTCCAAGTACATGGCGGACATCGCCAACGGCGACATCTGCGTGGCCGTCGGTTATTCCGGCAGCTTCTCCCAGGCCGCCAACCGTGCCAAGGAAGCCAAGAACGGCGTGGTGGTGGACATGCGCCTGCCCAAGGAAGGCGCGCCGATCTGGTTCGACATGCTGGCGATCCCCAAGGGGGCGAAGAACCCGGAAGACGCCTACACCTTTATCAACTACCTGCTGCAACCCCAGGTGATCGCACCGATCAGCGACTTCGTCGGCTACCCGAACCCGAACAAGGACGCCACCGAAATGGTTGACCCGGCGATCCGTACGAATGCCAACCTGTACCCCACCGAAGCGGCGATGAAGACGCTCTACACCTTGCAGCCGCTGGACCAGAAGGCCGAACGGGCACGGACGCGGGCCTGGACCAAGATCAAGTCGGGGACCTGAGTATCGAGCTGCGTTCTACCGGCGTTTCGCGCTGAAACACCACTGTGTGGGAGCCGGCTTGCTGGCGATGGCGTCCGAATGGACGCAGCAAGCCT
>NZ_JACAPR010000042.1:0-29434 GCF_013385635.1 Pseudomonas gingeri | reverse complement strand
GCTTGCTGGCGATGGCGGCCGGACAGTCGATGCGAGACTCACCGGCCTCATCGCCAGCAAGCCAGCTCCTACAAGGGGAGCGTGGGCAATCTTCAGCCACTCAGCGGCAGGAACAGCGTGGCGGCGGTCTCGGCGTCGATCGGTCCACGCCAGATGGGCGTGATGTTCACACCCGCGGCCTCCTGGGCACTCTGAAAACTGATGCCCAGATGGCGTTGCTGGAGGGTCTTGAGGTGCGCCTTGCCGTACTCGGCCAGCGGTTTGCTCGCGGTGTCGTAATGGAAGTGCGCGTACCATAAAGGCCGGCCCTGCCGGTCGCGGATCTCGTACTCCTCGAGAAAGTCGGGTTTCTTGCCGCCGGGGATAGCCCGGCGCCTCCCCAGCTTGCGGATCGTGATCTGTTCCTGCTCCCGCAGAAACCTGATCGCGGTGACGGTCGGCAAGGCTTTGCGGGTCAAGCTGATCCGCAGGTTCAGCCCCTCGTTGGCCAGGATACTGGCCGCCTCCTCAAGCTCGGCAATCAACGTGCGGGGCGACTGCGTCAGTCCGCGGGTCAATCCTCGCAGCTCCTGGATGACCTCCTCGAAAGGCTGCGCCTTGGTCTTGAGGATGTGCTGGATATCGAGAGGCGAATGCACGACTTTCGCGGTGCGCTCGGCGTCCGCCAGCAGCGCCGGCAAAGTCGCCAACAGATCACGACCCTTCCTCTCCAGGGACTTGAGCTTCTTCGCCGCACGCACGCTCAACTCTCCCACGCCTCCCAGCAGGCGCAGGCCACGATCCAACCGCCAGAGCCCCGAGCTGTCGCGACGCAACCAGGGGCCCTGGCGCGCCGGATGCCGGTCATTGATGATCACCACCCCATCGAGCCTGCGCGACACCCGAAACCACGCATCGTCGACACGGGCATAGAAAAGTGTGTCGCGCTGATACAAGCCTTGCCATTCGCCCGAGTCCAGCAAGCGGCCAGGGGAGTCGTCCAACAGCAGTTTGAAGGACTCCAGCCTGACCAGTTCGGAGGCCGTGAACTGACGATCCGGACGGGTCCAGGCAAAGACCAACTGGCTGGTGACCTTGATGGCAGGGTCCTTGAGCACAGCGTTACCGATGGGGGGGACGACAGGGACCGAAGTCCTCGCCGGCTCATTGAATGGCCGACGGTGATACACCAGGACCACCGCCAGGCTCAGCAGGACGTCGGCGAACGCCGCCCAGGGCTCGGACGCGTTCGGATCGGCGAAAGTCTTGAGACTGGACATCAATTGCACAAGCAAGCCGACCTCTGCCAGAGGCCCGGTCGCAAAGGGTGCCAGCAGGTTGAACAGCGCCCATCCCAGGTCCGCGAAACGGTTCCAGCGGTCTTCGGCATCGGATACGGCGACCGCCTCGGCCTGGATGATCAATGCCTCGACGGTGGCGGCGAACAACGCGGCGCCGAACGCCCCGGACAGCTCGGTGATATCGAGCGACGCCGGCGCGGGAATAGCCGGCAGGCCCATATCCAGAGGTGTGACCCTGATCACGTGCGGCTCCTTGAAGCCGCCCTGGTCATAGATCGGACGCCTGGTGCTGTCCAGGCCGTCGAGGACCGACTGCTGCAACGCCCCCGGCGCCTGAATGGCCGTGAGCAGGTCATCCAGGGAAGAAAATTCGCGCAGGAGCACGTCACTGCCAGGACGACACAGCACCTGCGGCCCCTGATCCGTGGCCCGCGGGCCGATCACGAACATAGTGCGCACCCGATCCGCCGTGGCCTGCGGTTGGGCGAGGAAAGCCAGGGGTCTGACCACAATCGACTGGCCGCGGACCTGATGTACGCCGTTATCCTGTGTCACCACCGCCTCGACATACAGGCGTGCGGTCTCCGTCAGTTGCCGCTTGAACCGCAACTCCAGCGCCAGCATCGGCAGCAGGACGCGTAGATAGTCGCTGAAAAGTCCTTCCTGCCGGGCTCGCTCGACCGGGTCGCGTTGCAGTTTCTGCCTGAGCAACTCTGGGTAGCTCCGGCCGATATCGGCATCGCTGACCGCCGTGCGCAGCACCTCATAGGTCATCCAGGAAGGCGACGCCTGGCCTTGGTAACGAATCTGCGCCGACGCCCCAAGAGGAAAGGCCGCGAGGTTCTTCAGCGCCAGGGCGACATAATCCCGGGTCTGCGTCTGATAGCGAACGTCGGAAGCACTGTCGACCATCTCGAGTGGAGGGTTTGCGACACGCGTCAAGGTCACGCTGATATCGCTGACCGACACGGTTGCGGCCTGTGGATATATCTCCAGCAGGCTCGCCTGCAACGACGCGCCGGCAAAGCTCGCGACATCGGGAATGCCATCGAGAAACGCCTTGCCGGCATGGCGCCGGTAGACCGCCGCGAGCGCCACGACATAACGACCATAGAGGGTGCGATCCGCCGCCGAAGCCTTGCGCAGATCCTCGGGAAGCAAGTCACGCAAGCGACCCAGTTTCGCCTCGTGACCGGAACGGAAGGCACCGAACAATGCCTGCAGCCCCGTCAGTTCCCGCAGCTGTTGTTCAAGGGCCTCCGGGTCGCGATAGTCACCCGGCCTGATCGCATCAATGGCCTCCAACTGCCGTATCAGCAGGGTCACGGTCAGGGCATCGAAGACGTGGTGGTCTGGCGAATAACTCCTGAAGTCCGCCTCCTGCCCGCCCAAGGTCACCCCCAGGGAGCTTTCCAGCGCTTGCGTGGAATCGAATGCTTCGATCCCGCCGAACAGCGTGTACAGCAAGACGATCTGGCGCTCGCCGACCCAACGGCTCATGACCAGCGCCTGGACATGCAAGGGTTCGGGGCCCTTGACGCGGGTATCGATGATGGGGATATAGGCCTGCGCGCAATCCGTCCCGAACCTGACCTGGCGCTCCTTCAGGTCGGGATAGTCGAGCACCGCCTGCACGGTGCCCAGTTCGTCGCCCGACAGCGCCGCGCAGGCCTGGCGCAGTTGTTCGGCAAAGAACTCGGAGAGTTGTTGCCAGGGTGCAACACCCTCCGCCGACGGTGTGCTCCAGAAGTCCACCAGAGCCTGTTTATACGCCTGCGGCAGCAACGGGGCCCACTCGTTCAGGAGGGTATCGAGCGTCGCAACACTCAGGGACAGCTTCTGCGGATGCTCCGCGCCCGGGTAGAGCGTGAGGTAGCTGCCTGCCGGACAAAGCAGTTTTCCTTCGCCCAGGAAGCGCTCGATCAACAGGTGCACCAGGGTCACGACCCGGTACTCCACCTCATCCCTGCAGGATTCCGGTTCGATCAGCGCGGCGTGGGCAAGTCGCTCGCCCAGCGACGGGTACTCGCTCTCCAGCATGTCACGGACAAGGCCGGGGGCCACGCTTTCCAGGGTCGGGCGGCGGGCAAAACAGTCACTGAGGGTGTAGACCAGCGCAGCCTGTTCGTTGTCGCTCAAGGTCGTGCCGGGAAGTGGGGACGTCATGTGCATCTATCCTGGTTGCGGGTTCCCGGACCAGATAAACATCGACCGCCCTGTTGCCTGCGATAGCCGGTTAATACCCGCTGCCGCTAACGCTTCCAGACCTTGCCCAGACGCGTCAGCGCCGACTCTATATCCGCCTCCGGCACCGCGGCGAACCCCAGCACCAACCCGGCCCGCTGGTCTTCGGGCGGCATCGGCTGGGTCATCCAGTAGCTGCTCAGGGGGCTGACTTCGACTCCCACGCTCTGCGCCAGCGCCACCAGTTCCTGCTCCCGCTCCAGGCTTTCCACCGGCACCGTCACGTGCAGGCCCGCCGCGGCCTCCGTCAACGCACCGCAGCCCGGGATATCCTTCGGCCAATGGGCCAGCAGGGTGTTGCGTCGGCTCAGGGCAGCCCGGCGCATGCGACGGATATGCCGCTGGAAATGCCCGGCGGCCATGAACTCGGCCATGACCACCTGGGTGCTGACCTCCGAGTGCCGCATATCCAGGGCACGGCGCTGGGAAAAGGCCTCGACCAGGGTCGGCGGCAGCACCAGGTAACCGAGGCGCAACGCCGGAAAGGCAATCTTGCCGAAAGTGCCGACATACAGCACCCGCCCCTGTCGATCCAGCGCGGCCAGTGGAGCCAGCGGCGCGCCGCTGTAGCGGTACTCGCCGTCGTAGTCGTCCTCGACGATCCAGCCGCCGCTGCGCTCGGCCCAGGCCAGCAGCTCCAGGCGTCGGGCCAGGCTCATGATCACCCCGGTGGGGTATTGGTGGGATGGTGTCACATAGGCCAGCCGACAGTCCGGCAATTGCCCGAGTGCGGCGCAATCCATGCCCTCGTTATCCACTGCCACGCCATGCAGCGTGGCCCCCGCCACCGCGAAGGCCAGCCGCGCCGCGCGGTAGCCGGGGTTTTCCACCGCCACGCCATCGCCAGGGTCCACCAGCAACTGTGCACAAAGGCTTATGCCCTGCTGCGCGCCACTGGTGATCACAATTTGTTCAGGCGTGCAGGACAAGCCCCGGGAGCCACGCAGATAAGCCGCGATCAAACCACGCAGGCGCTCCTCTCCCGCGGACGCGCCGTAGCACAGTAGCTGCAAGTCCGGCCTGCGCCAGAAAGCCGCCTGCAGCTTGGCCCAGACGCCAAAAGGGAACAGATCGAATGCTGGCACGCCCACCCGGAAAGCCCGCGGCGGACCACACGGCGGCTCGTGCAAAGGGTTGCCGTTGATACGCGCCAAAGCACGATTGTGGATAACTTTACTGGATGTAAGCCCAGCGGTTTCAGTCGGTTTTGTGGATAATCCTGTGGATAAGCCTGTTGAAAACCCTGTGGATACTTTTGTGGACAACTTTTTGATCGGAAGGGATTTTTCCGGCAGTTGCGCAATGTAGGTGCCATCGCCGATCCGGCCCTCGATAAAGCCTTCGGCGTACAACTGGTCATAGGCCCGCACCACGCTGTTGCGGGAAATCGCCAGGGCTGCCGCCAGGTCGCGACTGGCCGGCAAGCGGCTGCCGCTGGCCAGGCGCCCGTCCAGCACCCGCAGGCGCAGCGCCTGGTAGAGCTGGCGGCTCAAGCCCTTGGCCGGATCCAGATGAATCCCGGCAGGGTCGAACGGCAGCGGCAACGAAGGATTGGGCATGGCGTTGCACCTGTGGAATGGATTTGCGAAATGGACCTACCAAAATCACCACTAATGGCTCTTACAAGCAACCAATAGCCTGCCTAGGATGCAGGCATTCGCCAAGGAAAATCTTCATGTACACACCGAGCGCCTTTTCCGAGCAGGACCTGCCCACCTTACAGCGGCATATCCAGGACACACGCCTGGCAACGCTGGTCACCCACGGCAAGCTTGGCCTGCAAGCCAGCCATGTACCGCTGCTGCTGGACCGCGGGCAAGGCCCCAACGGCACGCTCTACGGCCATCTGGCCCGGGCCAACCCGCAGTGGCGGGAACTGGCCGAAGGCGGTGAAATCCTGGTGATCTTTCCGGGGGGCGATGCCTATATCAGCCCGTCCTTCTATCCTGCCAAGGCCGAGCACGGCAAAGTCGTGCCGACCTGGAACTATGTGGCAGTGCATGCCTACGGCGAGGCGGAGGTGTTCGACGATGCCGGGCGCCTGCGTAGCCTGGTCAGCGCCCTGACCGACCGACATGAGGCCGGCCGGGAACAGCCCTGGAAGGTCGACGACGCCCCTGCTCAGTACATCGACAGCATGCTCAAGGCCATCGTCGGCTTTGCCCTGCCGATCCAGCGCCTGGAAGGCAAGCGCAAGCTCAGCCAGAACCGCAGCGCCGCCGACATCGCCGGTGTACAACAAGGGCTGGCGGCCAGTGCCGACAGCCAGGACCAAGCCCTCGCCCATTTGATGCGTTAAGGAGTCTGCATGAGCACTATCGAAATCCGTGCGGTCAGCGCCGCCGACCACGCTGCATGGCGCCCGCTGTGGCAAGCCTACCTGGCGTTCTACGAAACCGAGCTGCCGGACACGATCTACCAGTCGACCTGGCAACGCTTTCTTGACCCCGCCGAAACCACCCATGCCGCCCTCGCCTGGCAGGACGGCAAGGCGGTGGGCCTGGTGCATTTCATCTACCACCGCTCGAACTGGAGCGTGCAGAATTCCTGTTATCTTCAGGATCTGTTCGTCGCGCCCGATCAACGCGGGACGGGCCTTGGCCGATTGCTCATCGAGCACGTCTATGCCACGGCGGCCCGGGCCGATTGCAGTAAAGTGCACTGGCTGACCCACGAAACCAATGCCACGGCCATCCAGTTGTACGAGCGGATTGCCGAGCGCCCCGGTTTCATTCAATTTCGCCACGCGTTGTAAGCCCCCGAGGAAAGCGTCATGTCCACACCCGTAGCCAACTGGCAAGGCGCGCCGGCGCCATCCACCCGCCACCTCGAGGGGCGCTTCATCACCCTGGAAAAGCTCGACCCCGCGCGCCATGGCGATGACCTGTTTCGCGCCCTCGAAGGCCCCGGCGCCGACCCGAAGTTGTGGAACTATTTACCCTACGGGCCGTTTCCGGAGCGCAGCGCGTTCAATGACTGGCTCAACGGCAATGCGGCGAGCACCGACCCGTATTTCTTCGCCGTCGTCGACAAGGCCAACGGTGAAGTCCAGGGCATCCTCAGTCTGATGTCGATCGTCCCGGCCCAGGGCCGTATCGAGATCGGCCACGTCACCTTCGGCGCACCGATGCAGCGTTCGCCCAAAAGTACCGAGGCGGTCTACCTGCTGGCCCGAGAAGCATTCGCCCTGGGTTACCGGCGCCTGGAGTGGAAGTGCAACAACGACAACGCCCGCTCCCGGGCGGCGGCCGAGCGGCTGGGCTTCCGGTTCGAGGGCGTGTTCCGCCAGCACATGGTGGTCAAGGGCAAGAACCGCGACACAGCCTGGTACAGCATCATCGATTCGGAATGGCCGGCGGTGAATGCCGGATTCGAGCGCTGGTTGTCGGAAGAGAACCTCGGCGCGGTCGGGCAGATCAAGACCCTGGCCGAGTGCCGCGGCTAACCCGCACAGCCCGCAAGCACAGCGCCCGCCCCCCCGAAAACGCAGTGACTGACACCTCGGCCACCGCTGGCCCACACGCTCCCGCAGACGCCACCAAATCGCCGCGCAAGCGGCGACATCTCGCGCAAAAGACGGGTAAAACGCCCGACATTTATCGATTACATGGATAGATACATTTCCGCCTCGATTTATTCCGAGGATGAAATGGAATGTCCCCCAAGAAGACCCACCTTGCTGCTGCACTGACATTGGCGCTGAACGGACTTATGGCCCAGCAAGTATTGGCTCAGGACTCACGACACTCACAAGTCCTGAGCCCAGGAAGCTTTACGATAGTCGATACATGGGGCAAGCCTTCTCCCAACTCTTTTTGGGTTAAGCGCAACGATGATCCAATAGGCGTCTATGAGGTGCACATCCAGCCCGACGGTTCTGCTGTTCCGGTATACACCTCTCCTATCCCGTCCCCCTGCTCGCCATGCAGCAACCCAAATGCTGCTACTCCCCAACAGCCCACCCCTCAGATTCCTCCACCTTTGATCTCGTATCAGGGTCCGCAAGGTGAGCCCGGCAGGGACGGTCTGGCTGGTGCTCAAGGACCTCAAGGTGAACCCGGCAAGGACGGTCTGGCTGGCCCCCAAGGACCTCAAGGTCAACCCGGCAAGGACGGTGTAGCTGGCCCCCAAGGACCTCAAGGTGAACCCGGCAGGGACGGTGTAGCTGGCCCCCAAGGACCTCAAGGTGAACCCGGCAGGGACGGCGCAGGAATAAACGCCGAGACTCAGAAGGTCATCGCCGAGAACAAGCAACGCCTCGATAAACTCGAAGCACAACACAACAACCTTCAAGCTCAGGTCGACAAGGCATCTCAAGAACTGCCCCAGGCAGATGAACGTCGCGGTGGCCAGGGTGGCAACACCAAGCCGCCTACCCCCAAACCGATCGAATCCCCCCTGCAAAATGCCCTGGCCGGCCTGAACGCCACGGCCAAAAGAGATGCCTGGGCACAGCTGTCCGGTGCGGCCAACGCCAACCTCGGCCGGGCGACCCTCAAGGGTGCCAGCCAAGTGGGCAACAGTGCCCTCTCGGCCATGCGTCAGCTCGGCAACGCCCCCTCGGAGCGCCTGCTCGCCGGAGCAAACGGCGCGCCCGGCCAGGTCTCACTGTCGGGTCATTCGCAGATCAAGCCCACTGACACCCGCCTGTGGGTACAGGCCCTGAACAACGCCAGCACCTTCGACCAGCCCACGGAAACGAAGGCTTTCGAACAGAACACCAAGGGCCTGGTGATGGGCGTCGACTGGGCCCTGGACAATGAATGGCGGGTGGGCCTGCTGGGTGGCAAGTCGCAATCGGAGCATAAAGCCAGCCGCTTCGAAGGCGATCTCGACAGCTGGCATGTCGGCACCTACGCCCTGCACCAGAGCGGGCCGGTGGCCTTGCGCCTCGGCGCGATCCACAGCGACCACTCCGGCAAGACCAAGCGCAACGTGGAGTTCGGCAGCTACAAGGACCGGCTCGCCGGCAACTACAACGCCACCAGCCAGCAGGCCTTCGCCGAACTCGGCTACAACCTGGGCACCGGCAGCCTGATCGCCGAACCTTTCGCCAACCTCGGCTACCAGCGTTACTCGCGCAAGGGCTATACGGAAAAAGGCGGCGAAGCCGCACTGAAGGCCAGTGCCCAGACCCTGGACAACTTCAGCACCACCTTCGGCCTGCGCACCGCCAGCATCAGGAACATGGACAGCGGCATGAGCCTGGCCCCACGCCTGAGCGCGGGCTGGAAACATCTGTACGGGGCGCTCGACGACACCAGTACCCAGGTCAACCAGGTGACCGGCAGAACCTTCAACACCAAGGCCATCGGCCAGGACCGCGACAGCCTGGTGGTCGAGGCCGGCCTGGACCTCAACCTGTCGGCCAGGCATTCCATCGGCGTGGCCTACAACGGCGAAATGGGCAGCAGCAGCCGCAGCAACGGGGTCATGGGCCAGTGGAAGATGGCCTTTTAAACAAGGCCTGCCGCCCGCTCGGTTGAAAAAACGGGCGATTGAAATCACCCCATGACCCCTAGGAGCCGGCTTGCTGGCGATGGCGCCCGCCAGAACGCAGCAAGACACGCGAACTTCATCGCCGGCGATCCGGCTCCTGCACGGCCCTTATACGACCTCGACTGACCGCTGATCAGGACTGTCATTTCTGACAGTAGATGAGCCTCTCCAAACCCTCGTAGCCTGAAGACGTCGCCCGCTCGCCAACCCGGGAGCGAGCATGGATGAACTTCAGCAATGAGGTGTGAAATGTTTGAGCAAACACAGGAAAACAGACCACAAGTCGACCTGCCGGAAGAGGCGGTCGTAGGCACATGGGTCAACATCACGGGACGGGCGGTCAATGCATTCAGCGGAATCTTTGAGCTCGAGTTTCGCGGCCCCGGCGAACCCTACGCCGTCCCCATCCAACGCTCGTACTGGGACACCATTTCTTTCATCGTTCCCGACCAGGTCGGTGAACACGTGGTCGAAGGGTACTATTCCTCCGGCACCTCCGTGCCCGATGACGCGCAGATCCTCGGGAACCTCAACATCAAGCCAGCTTGAACCTGGTCATCAATCAATGTTCGACGCCGTCATCCAGGCCCGACCATTGCTCGGGACTGTCATTTCGCAGGAGGTGCAAAATGATTAACCAAAAATTGCAGCCAAAACCGAAAGTGGATCTACCGGAACAAGCGAAGGTGGGCGATGTACTCACGCTCACGGGATCGATTGTGAACGCATTCAGCGGGCTCTATCTGCTCCACTTCTGGAAGGGTGGCAACGACGCCCCGTTTATCAGCGGCTTCGATGTCGTCGACTGGGAAACCATCTCTTTCGTCGTTCCCAACAAGGTCGGCCAGGTCACTGTCACAGGCATCTATGCCCTCTCCTCCTCCTTGCCGGAAGAGGTACAGTTCTTGGCGTCTCTCACCATAGAGTCGGCCTGAGTCCGTCAGATTGCCGTTTCATCGGGTAACCCCACATAAAAAAAGGGGGCACATGCCCCCCCGAGGATTAAGCGTTGCAGATGAAGGCCTTGCTCAGCCTTCGATCTCGATAAGGATTTCGCCAGGGTTGACCCGGTCGCCCTTGGCCACATGAATAGCCGTGACCTTGCCGGCGACCGCGGCCTGCACTTCGGTTTCCATCTTCATGGCTTCGGTGATCAGGACGGCCTGGCCGGCTTTGACGGTGTCGCCTTCCTTGACCAGCACGTCGACGATATTGCCCGGCATGGTGGTACTGACATGGCCCGGTGCGCTGGCCTGCTTGCGCTTGCTGCTGCCACCGCCGACAAATTCGTTGAGCGGTTCGAACACCACTTCTTCCGGCATGCCGTCGATGGACAGGTAGAAGTGCCGCTTGCCTTCGGCCTTCACGCCGACACCGGTGATGTCCACGCGGTAGGTTTCACCGTGCACGTCGATGACGAACTCGGTCGGTACGCCTTCGCCACCCGCCGAGCGCACGCCGCCCGCTTCAGGAATCGGCAGCAATGCTTCAGGCACCAGGGTGCCGGCCTCGCGCTCTTCGAGGAACTTGCGCCCGATATCCGGGAACATGGCGTAGGTCAGCACGTCTTCTTCCGACTTGGCCAGGGCACCGATCTCGCCACGCAGCTTGACCATTTCCGGCTTGAGCAGATCGGCCGGACGCACGTCGATCACGTCTTCGCTGCCAATGGCCTGGCGCCGCAGTTTTTCGTTGACGATGCCCGGCGCCTTGCCGTAACCGCCTTGCAGGTACAGCTTCACCTCGTTGGTGATGGTCTTGTAGCGCTCGCCGGCCAGTACGTTGAAGAACGCCTGGGTGCCGACGATCTGCGAGGTCGGGGTCACCAGCGGCGGGAAGCCGAGGTCTTCGCGTACCCGAGGAATCTCCGCCAGCACTTCGCCCATGCGGTTCAGGGCGCCCTGCTCTTTCAGCTGGTTGGCCAGGTTGGAGATCATCCCGCCCGGTACCTGGTTGACCTGTACGCGGGTGTCGACGGCGGTGAACTCGCTTTCGAACTGGTGGTACTTCTTGCGCACGGCGTAGAAGTACAAGCCGATTTCCTGCAACAGCTCCAGGTCCAGGCCGGTGTCGAACTCGCTGCCTTTAAGGGCCGCGACCATCGATTCGGTACCCGGATGGCTGGTGCCCCAGGCAAAGCTGGAGATCGCGGTGTCGATATGGTCGGCACCGTTTTCCACGGCCTTGAGCTGGCACATCGCGGCCAGGCCGGCGGTGTCGTGGGAGTGGATGAACACCGGCAGCGACTGCTCGCTCTTCAGCGCCTTGACCAGTTCGCCGGTGGCGTACGGGGTCAGCAGGCCGGCCATGTCCTTGATCGCCACCGAGTCGCAACCCATGGACTCCATCTGCTTGGCCTGGGCCACGAACGCCTCGATGGTGTGCACCGGGCTGGTGGTGTAGGCGATGGTGCCCTGGGCATGCTTGCCCGCCGCCTTCACCGCCTCGATGGCGACCCGCAGGTTACGCACGTCGTTCATCGCGTCGAAGATACGGAACACGTCGATACCGTTGACCGCCGCCTTGGCGACGAAGGCCTTGACCACATCGTCGCTGTAGTGGCGGTAGCCCAGCAGGTTCTGGCCGCGCAGGAGCATCTGCAGGCGAGTGTTGGGCAGCGCCGCGCGCAGTTGGCGCAGGCGCTCCCACGGGTCTTCCTTGAGGAAGCGCACGCAGGCGTCGAAAGTCGCGCCGCCCCAGACTTCCAGGGACCAGTAGCCGACCTTGTCGAGCTTGTCGCAGATCGGCAGCATGTCTTCGGTGCGCATGCGGGTGGCGAGCAGCGATTGGTGGGCGTCGCGCAGGATGGTGTCAGTTACATGGATCTTCTTGGACATTGTCATATTCCTCACAGGCCTGCGTGGGCGGCAATGGCGGCGGCGATGGCCAGGGCCAGCTCTTCGGGTTTGCGCTTGATCGAGTAGTTGGTCAGTTCAGGATGGCTTTCAACGAAGCTGGTATTGAACTGGCCGCTGCGGAATTCCGGGTTGCGCAGGATTTCCTGGTAGTAGGCGGCGGTGGTCTTCACGCCTTGCAGGCGCATGTCATCCAGGGCGCGCAGGCCACGGTCCATCGCTTCTTCCCAGGTCAACGCCCAGACCACCAGCTTCAGGCACATGGAGTCGTAGAACGGTGGAATGGTGTAGCCGGTGTAGATCGCCGTGTCGGTACGCACGCCGGGACCACCGGGCGCGTAGTAACGGGTGATCTTGCCGAAGCTGGGCAGGAAGTTGTTCTTCGGGTCTTCGGCGTTGATCCGGAACTGCAGGGCAAAACCGCGGTGGATGATGTCTTCCTGCTTGACCGACAGCGGCAGGCCGGAAGCGATGCGGATCTGCTCACGGACAATGTCGATACCAGTGATTTCCTCGGTGATGGTGTGTTCCACCTGCACCCGGGTGTTCATCTCCATGAAGTACACCTCGCCCTCGGCGAGCAGGAACTCCACGGTACCGGCGTTCTCGTAGCCCACCGCCTTGGCCGCGCGCACGGACAGGTCGCCGATATAGGCACGCTGTTCCGGGGTCAGCTGGGGACTGGGGGCGATTTCGATCAGCTTCTGGTTGCGGCGCTGGATCGAGCAGTCGCGCTCGAACAGATGCACCACGTTGCCGAAACTGTCGCCGAGGATCTGCGCCTCGATGTGCTTGGGATTGACGATGCATTTTTCCAGGAACACTTCCGCCGAGCCAAAGGCCTTGGTCGCTTCGGAAATCACCCGGGGAAACGCCTGTTCCAGTTCTTCGCGGCTGTTGCAGCGACGGATACCGCGACCGCCACCACCGGAGGTGGCCTTGAGCATCACCGGGTAACCGATACGGTCGCCTTCGGTGAGGGCTTCCTCGATACCCGAGACGTTGCCTTCGGTGCCCGGAGTGACCGGCACGCCGGCCTTGATCATGCTGCGGCGGGCTTCGGTCTTGTCGCCCATGCGACGGATCACTTCCGCCGACGGACCGATGAACTTGATTCCACGTTCGGCGCAGATGTCCGCCAGCTCGGCGTTTTCCGAGAGAAAACCGTAGCCGGGGTGCAGCGCGTCGCAACCGGTTTCCACGGCCAGGTTCACCAGCTTGCGCGGGTTCAGGTAACCGGCCAGCGGCTCGGCGCCGATGCTGTGGGCCTCATCCGCGCGCTTCACATGCAGGGCATGGCGATCGGCGTCGGAATAGATCGCGACCGAGCGAATGCCCATCTCGGCGCAGGCACGCACGATTCGTACGGCAATTTCACCACGGTTGGCGATCAGGATCTTTTTTATCACTTGGAAATTCCTAAGCCGCTGGAACAAACGACCCTGTCTACAGCCGGGAAAACGGGTCGGCGCGTGACCAGATGTTTCAAGTCAGTCGCGTCATCACACTAGTCCTACGCAGCGATAAACCAAAATCAATAATTATTGGGTCACTCATAAGTAATGACTTATAGTTGATTGACCTGAGACCCGAGAGTGGCGGCCGAAAATGCGTAAGTCATTGATGCGTATGACATTGCGTCAATTGCAAATTTTCAATGAAGTCTGCGACCTGCGTTCCTACAGCCGCGCAGCCGACGAAATGTCTCTCACACAACCTGCCGTTAGCCTACAAATTCGTCAGCTGGAAGAGCTGATCGGCCAGCCTTTGTTTGATTATGTCGGCAAAAAGCTCTACATGACCGAGGCGGCTGAAGCGTTACAGCGGGCGAGCCGGGACATTTTTGGCCGGCTGGAAAACCTCGATATGCAACTCTCGGACATGCAGGGTTCGCTGCAGGGGCAACTGAAACTGGCGGTGGAATCCAGCGCCAAGTACTTCGTGCCGCACCTGTTCGCCGCGTTCAAGCGCCAGCATCCGGAGGTCAACCTGCACCTGACGGTGGTCAACCGCGCGCAGGCGCTGCGACGCCTGTCGGACAACCGCGACGACCTGCTGATCATGTCCATGGTGCCGCAGGACATGGGCCTGGAATTCCTGCCGTTCCTGAACAACCCGATTGTCGCGGTGGCGCGCCCGGACCACCCGTTGTGCCATATGGGCCCGCTACGTTTGCAAGACCTGGAGCCCTACACACTGCTGATAAGAGAGTCGGGCTCAGGGACGCGAATGGCCTGCGAGGAGTACTTCAAGGAGAAACGCGTGCACTTCTCGCAGACGCTGGAAGTGACCTCGGGCGAGGCCCAGCGCGAGTGCGTGGTGGCGGGGCTGGGCCTGGCGCTGTTGACGCGCCACGCCCTGAGCCTGGAACTGGCGACCGGCGTGCTCCGGGAACTGCCGGTGGAAGAACTGCCGCTCTATCGCAGTTGGTGCGTGGTTCAGGCCAGGGACAAACGCCTGTCACCGGTCGCCCATGCGTTCCTGGGGTTTATCCGTAGTGAACGTTTGCAAATCAGCGGGCTGGTTGAGCGCTTCGACGGTCGGCTGCCGAGTCAGCCTGCCAGTAATTGAGTGCGGCGATTTCCTGTTGCAGTTGGCGCAGTTCGGTGCGGTCTTCGATCGCGCGACGGAATTCCATGCGGCGCTGATCTTCCTGCTGCCGACGGGTCTTGACGCTGCTTTGCTCTTCGTGGTGCCGGGCCATTTCGAGTCTCCCAGGGTGGGTAAGAGACTTTCAAGATGGACGCCGGGCGTTACGGTTTGGCGGCAGGCGGGTGACAGGCAGATGAATATTGCCTTGGGTGATGGAGCGCCGGTTCGGTCGTCTTCGCGGGCAAGCCCGCTCCCACAAAGCCCGGAAAAACCTGTGGGAGCGGGCTTGCCCGCGAAGGGAGCGCCGCAGGACTTCCTGACCAGTATCAGTCGTCCAGCGCCTTCACCGACTTGGGCGACAGGCGCAGGCTGCGCAAGCTGCGCTTGACGCTCTTGAGGTGGTTCACCAGGCTCGGGCCACGGGCCATCGCCACGCCCATCGCCAGCACATCGATCACCACCAGGTGGGCGATCCGCGAGGTCAGCGGCGTATAGATCTCGGTGTCTTCGTGCACATCGATCGCCAGGTTGACCGTCGACAGTTCGGCCAATGGCGTCTGGCTCGGGCACAGGGTGATCAGGGTCGCGCCGCTTTCACGCACCAGGTTGGCGGTGATCAGCAGATCCTTGGAACGCCCCGACTGGGAAATGCAGATCGCCACGTCGGTGGGCTTGAGCGTCACCGCCGACATCGCCTGCATGTGTGGATCGGAGTAGGCCGCGGCGGTCAGCAGCAAGCGGAAGAATTTGTGCTGGGCGTCCGCCGCCACCGCGCCGGACGCACCGAAGCCGTAGAACTCCACGCGCTGGGCCGCCGACATCGCCGTCACCGCCCGCTGCAACGCGGCCGGATCGAGCTTCTCGCGCACTTCCATCAGGGTGTGCAGCGTGGTGTCGAAGATCTTCAGGCTGTAGTCGGCGACCGAATCGTCTTCATGGATCGCGAACTGCCCGAAGCTGGCGCCCGCCGCGAGGCTCTGCGCCAGCTTGAGCTTGAGGTCCTGGAACCCCGAGCAGCCGATGGCCCGGCAGAAACGCACGATGGTCGGCTCGCTGATGCCCACGCTGTGGGCCAGATCGGCCATGGAACTGTGCATCACCGCCGCCGGGTCGAGCAGCACGTGATCGGCAACCTTGAGCTCCGATTTGCGAAGCAGGTTGCGGGACTGGGCGATGTGTTGCAACAGATTCAAAGGACTGGACTCGATTGTTATGGGCGAACGCCTGGGATGTAGCAGTCTTGTAGTTATACTACATGAAATCCTCGATTGCCCGCTCCATTGCGTACCCAGGCTCCCTGTTGCCGTGTCGTATAGGCCATGTAGCCGCTGTGGCAAGCCACTCTCGCCGAGGCCGAACGGCATAAAAATTTCTTTCGGGATGTTTTTCCAGCCCGCGTTTCATGACAGCCGGGTACCGCTGTCGTCGCGCAGCAACCGCACCAGCTCCGTCGCCTCCACCGGCCGACTGATCAGGTAGCCCTGCACCTCGTCACAACCGTGCAACTTGAGAAACTCCAACTGCAGCGGGTTCTCCACGCCCTCGGCCACCACCTTCAACCCCAGGCTGTGGGCCATGGCGATGATCGCCCGGGTGATCGCGGCGTCCTCCGAGCCTTCGTCCAGGCCACGGATAAAGGTCTGGTCGATCTTCACGTAGTCCACCGGGAAACGCTTGAGGTAACTCAGGGACGAATAGCCGGTGCCAAAGTCGTCGATGGCCAGCTTCACCCCCAGGTCCCGCAGTTGCTGGAAGGTGGCGATGATGTGTTCGACACTGTCGAGCAACTGGCTCTCCGTCAGTTCCAGCTCCAGCAGGTGCGGGGCCAGGCCGGTTTCTTCGAGCACCTGGCGCACCAGGCTGACCAGCTTGCCCTGGCGCAACTGGTGCACCGACAGGTTCACCGAAACCCGTACAGGTGCCAGCCCCTGGCGCTGCCACTCGCAGGCCTGCCAGCAGGCCTGGCGCAACACGAACTCGCCGATAGGGCCGATCAGCCCGGTCTCCTCGGCCAGGCCGATAAAGTCCCCGGGCGGCACCCGGCCCAGGGACGGGTGATCCCAGCGGACCAGGGCTTCGGCGGCGTTCAGCCGGCCCGTCGCCAGACAGAGCTTGGGCTGGTAGAAGACTTTCAGTTGCTGCTCGTCGATGGCCTTGCGCAGCTGGTTTTCCAGTTGCAGGCGTTCGAGGGTGCTGGCCTGCAGGCTGTCGGTGTAGAACTGGAAGTTGTTGCCGCCCAGGTGCTTGGCATGTTGCATGGCGATATTCGACTGACTGACCAGCGCCGGGATTTCCCGCGCGCTGTCCGGCAGCAGACTGATACCCATGGACGCACTCACCACCAGCTCATGGCCTTCCACCGTCAACGGCAGCCGCAGCTTGCCGAGCAGGCGCGTCGCCACCCGGGCCAGGCTGGACAGGTTGCCGTAGGCATCGAACAGCACCGCGAACTCATCGCCGGACAGCCGCGCGATGGTGTCCGCCTCCGGCAGGGCATTGACCAGGCGCCGGGCCATTTTCTGCAACAACTGGTCGGCGACTTCATGGCCGAGGCTGTCGTTGAGCAGCTTGAAGCGGTCCAGGTTGATATGCAGCAACGCCAGGCTGCGCCCGCCCTGGCGGGCGCGCTGGTTGGCTTCGCGCAGGCGCTCCTTGAACAGCGAGCGGTTGGCCAGCCCGGTCAGTTCGTCGTAGTGGGTCAGGTAGCGCATGCGCTCTTCGGATTCGCGGCGAGCCGAAAGATCGGCGAAGAAGCCTACGATATGACTGACTTTTCCCCGAGCATCGCGCACGACATTCAATTGCAGCCATTGCGGATACAGCTCGCCGTTCTTGCGCGCCTCCACCAGCTCGCCCTGCCAACTGCCGTGCTGCTCAAGGGACTGGTGGATCATCGAATAATGGCGCCGGGCGTCACGACTGCACGGCAGTTCGACGACATTGCGTCCGAGCATGTCCTCGATCTGGTAGCCGGTCACCCGGCTGAACGCCTGGTTGACCGCCAGCAGCGCGTAGTTCGGGTCGAAGATCACGATGCCTTCGCTGGCGGCCTCGAACACCGTTGCCGCCAGTTGCCGCTGCCCTTCCAGCTCCTTGTGGGAACTGATATCGCGGCGGGTACCGACCATCCGTAGTACACGACCGCCGGCACTACGTTCCACCGCCCGCCCACGGTCCTCGATCCAGACCCAGTGGCCGTCGCCATGACGCACCCGGTATTCGATCAGGTAGTCCTCGGTGCGGCCCTTCAGGTGCTCCACCAGGGCACGCTTGAGCGCCGGCAGGTCTTCGGGGTGCAGGCGTGGCTTGAGGTGGCTGAGCATCGCCGTCACGTATTCGGGATCGAGACCGAACAGCTCCTTGAGCTGGGTGTGATGCACCTCGTCGGTCTGCAGATTCCAGTCCCACAGGCCGAGTTCGCTGGCTTGCAGGGCCAGGGCCAGTCGCGTCTCGCTTTTGCTCAGGGCACGGTTCGCCAGGTCCAGCTCCAGGCTGCGCTGGGCGACACGGCTTTCCAGACCGACCTGGGCTTCGCGCAGTTCCAGTTCGGCGCGGCGCCGCTGTTCGACCTCCCGCGCCAGTTCCTGGTTGAGTTGTTCGCTGCGGGTCTGGGCCTGCTGCAGGTTCTCGATCAGCGCCTGGTTCTGGAAGCGCCGCAGCAGACCGCGCTGGATCAGTCGATTGATCTGCAGGGCCACCACACTCAGCGAAACCAGCAGGATCAGACCGAGCCAGCCCCAGCCTTGCTGCGCCCCGCTGCCGCCCCAGAACAGATAGGCGATGGCCGGCAGCAGGCAGGGCAAGGTGAAACTCAGGAAAGCGGTGATGCTCACGGCATAGGCGACGCTGGCCGACAGGGTCGCCGCGCCGATCAGGCCGAAGACCCAGGCCTGTTCGAGAAAACTGTCGGTGGGCACCAGGGCGATGCCGGCGCAGGCCAGGGTCAGGCCGCTGACGGCGGAGCCCAGCAGGAACATGCGGCGCCAGATCGGCTGGGCCTGGCGACCGGGCATCGCCGAATCGAAGGCCGCGACCTGGATCACCCGCAGGGCCACCAGCGCCATCAACCACACCAGCCAGGTGCTGACCAGCAGGTAACGCTGCGGGCTCCAGAGCAACCAGGCGCAGACCAGGCCATTGATCAGCATGAACAAGGTGGGCAGCAACGAGCCCTGATACAACAGGCGCGTACGCTCGACCGCCAACTCGGTGGCGAACTGCTTGCGGATAACCCGCCCAGCCTCCACGGAGGGGCTCAGCGCATCGAAGCTGTGAGTCATGGGCATTGTTCTTATAATGATTGAGCCATAAACGTCGCAGGAGCATACACAAGCATCCGGCCGGACCAAACTGCTCCAGGTCATAAAATGTAATGGATTGACCCGCGGCAAAACCCTTAGATACAGGGCTAAGTCAGAGCCGACGCCGCCTGCGGGCAGTGACCGACCGGTCGTCATCGGCGCGGTTTTTTCTCTGGCCGGGACCCTGGACCCGATCGTTCCCCCGCAACCGTCCGATATCGACCACCCGGCATTAGGGTTTGCCCGCCCGCGGCCAGCACCCTAGAATGCGCCGATGCGCGATGATCTCTCCCTTCTGCTGAACTCCCTCAACGATGCCCAACGCCAGGCCGTAGCAGCCCCCGTTGGCCGTCAGTTGGTCCTGGCCGGTGCCGGCTCCGGTAAAACCCGGGTGCTGGTGCACCGTATCGCCTGGTTGATCCAGGTCGAAAACGCCTCGCCCTACTCGATCCTGTCGGTGACCTTCACCAACAAGGCCGCTGCCGAGATGCGTCATCGTATCGAGCAGTTGATGGGCATCAGCCCCGGCGGCATGTGGGTCGGCACCTTCCACGGCCTGGCGCACCGCCTGTTGCGGGCGCACTGGCAGGAAGCGGGGCTGAGCCAGACCTTCCAGATCCTCGACAGCGACGATCAGCAGCGGCTGGTCAAGCGGGTGATCCGCGAGCTGGGCCTGGACGAGCAACGCTGGCCGGCGCGCCAGGCGCAATGGTTTATCAACGGCCAGAAAGACGAAGGCCTGCGCCCACAGAACATCCAGGCCAGCGGTGACCTGTTCCTGGCGACCATGCGCGGCATCTATGAGGCCTACGAGGCCGCCTGCGCCCGCGCCAACGTCATCGACTTCTCGGAGCTGCTGCTGCGTGCCCTCGACCTGTGGCGCAATAACGAAGGTTTGCTCAAGCACTACCAGAAACGTTTCCGGCACATCCTGGTCGACGAGTTCCAGGACACCAACGCCGTGCAGTACGCCTGGTTGCGCCTGTTGGCCAAGGGCGGCGACAGCCTGATGGTGGTCGGCGACGACGACCAGTCGATCTACGGCTGGCGCGGCGCGAAAATCGAGAACATCTACCAGTACTCCGAAGATTTCCCGGACGCCGAGACCATCCGCCTGGAGCAGAACTATCGCTCCACCGCCGGTATCCTCAAGGCGGCCAACGCCCTGATCGCCAACAACACCGGACGCCTGGGCAAGGAACTGTGGACCGACGGCGGCGAAGGCGAGGCGATCAATCTCTACGCCGCGTTCAACGAACACGACGAAGCGCGCTACGTGGTGGAAACCATCGAAAGCGCCCTGAAGACCGGCCTGGCCCGTAGCGATATCGCCATCCTGTACCGCTCCAACGCCCAGTCACGGGTGCTGGAAGAGGCCTTGCTGCGCGAACGCATCCCTTATCGGATCTACGGCGGCCAGCGCTTCTTCGAGCGCGCCGAAATCAAGAACGCCATGGCCTACCTGCGCCTGCTGGAAGGTCGCGGCAACGATGCGGCGCTGGAACGGGTAATCAACGTCCCGGCCCGCGGCATCGGCGAGAAGACCGTCGAGTCCATCCGCGAGCACGCCCGCCACAGCGATGTGTCGATGTGGGAAGCCATGGGCCAGCTGATCGCCAATAAAGGCCTGACCGGTCGCGCCGCCAGCGCGCTGGGTGCCTTTATCGAGCTGATCGAAAACCTCGCCGCGAAAACCAAAGATACGCCGCTGCACCTGATGACCCAGATCGTCATCGAGCAATCAGGGCTGATCGCCTACCACGAAGCGGAAAAAGGCGAGAAAGGCCAGGCCCGGGTGGAAAACCTTGAGGAACTGGTCAGCGCCGCGCGCAACTTCGAGGCCGCCGAAGACGAGGAAGACCTGTCGCCGCTGGCGGCGTTCCTCGGCCACGCATCGCTGGAAGCCGGCGACACCCAGGCCGACGAACACGAAGACAGCATCCAGCTGATGACGCTGCACAGCGCCAAGGGCCTGGAATTCCCCTACGTGTTCCTGGTGGGCATGGAAGAAGGCCTGTTCCCCCACAAGATGAGCCTGGAAGAGCCCGGCCGCCTTGAGGAAGAACGGCGCCTGGCCTATGTCGGCATTACCCGGGCCATGCAGAACCTGGTCATGACCTACGCCGAAACCCGGCGCCTGTATGGCAGCGAGACCTATAACAAGGTGTCCCGCTTCGTCCGCGAAGTGCCGAAGGGGCTGATCCAGGAAGTGCGGTTGTCCAACAGTGTCAGCCGCCCGTTCGGTGGCGGCCAGCAGCAAAGCAGCAGCCTGTTTGGCGGCAGCGATATCCCCGATACCGGTTTCAGCCTCGGCCAGGCGGTGCGTCACGGCGTATTCGGCGATGGGGTGATCCTCAACTTCGAAGGCGCCGGCGCCCAGGCCCGGGTGCAGGTCAACTTCAGCGAAGGCAGCAAGTGGCTGATGCTCGGCTACGCCAAGCTGGAAGCCATCTAGCGCTCAAGGAGCGTTCCCACGCTGTGGGAGCCTAGTGTGGAAATGACTCATGTGGGAGGGGGCTTGCCCCCGAAGCTTTTAGCGATCCCAAGGGCCTCATCGCTGGCAAGCCAGCTCCCACAATGTGGGAACGATCAATGTGGAGTGCGAAATCATGGGTCCAGGCTTTTTTTCCTCGTGGACATTCTGGGCCCTGCTATCGGCGACCTTCGCCGCCCTGACCGCGATTTTCGCGAAGATCGGCATCGATAACGTCAACTCGGACTTCGCCACCCTGCTGCGCACCGTGGTGGTCCTGATCAGCCTGGCCTTGATTTTGTACGCAACGGGCCAATATCAGTCATTGAGCTCGATATCCGCCAGGAGCTATCTGTTCCTGCTGCTGTCGGGCCTGGCTACCGGTGCCTCCTGGCTCTGCTACTTTCGCGCCTTGAAAGTCGGCCCGGCCTCGCTGGTGGCACCAGTGGACAAGCTCAGCGTGGTGCTGGTGGCGATCATCGGGGTCCTGCTGCTGGGCGAGAAACTCGATCTGCGGCAGTGGGGCGGCATCGGGATGATTACCGCCGGCGTGGTATTGCTGGCTTTCCGACGCTAGCCCAGAAGATTTCATACAGAACTTAATGATGTGCATGACAGACCGATGAGTATTGGTCCTGTTGCCTTTCATGAAATGTTCAGCTTTGGAATGAGAGGATCAGGCAAAAGCCGGAAACACTCTCTCGCTAGCCAGTAACATTTCACCTGTGCAGTATGGCGCGCGTGCACTCCACAAACGGGAATTCCCTTATGCAACGTTTTCTTAGCATCGCCCTGGCGCTCTGCATCGGCCTGACGATGAGCCTCGACGCCAACGCCAAGCGCTTTGGCGGCGGCAAAAGCATGGGCTCGGCTCCGAGCCACCAGACCAGCCAGATGGCACCTGCCGCTGGCGCAGCCGGCGGTGCGGCGGCTGTCGGTGCGGCCGGTGCCGCGGGCGCGGCCGCCAAGGCCGGTGGCGCCTCGCGCTGGCTGGGCCCTCTGGCCGGCATCGCCGCCGGTGGCCTGCTCGCGTCCATGTTCATGGGCGGCGGCTTCCAGGGCATGCAGTTCTTCGACATCCTGATCATGGCGGTCATCGCCTTCGTGATCTTCCGCTTTATCGCCGCACGTCGCCGCAAGCAGCAGGAGCACCTGGCTCCGGCCGGCGCGCCGTACCAGCGTGAAGTGTTCGAACAACCGGCCCCGGCACAGAACTCGATCTTCGGCGGTTCGGCAGCCCCGGCAGCCCCCCGTCGCGTGATCAACGCCCCGGCATGGTTCAACGAAGAGCGCTTCCTGGAAGCCGCCCGCAGCCACTTCCAGTCGCTGCAGCAGCACTGGGACGCCAATGAAATGGACAAGATCGCCGAGTTCGTGACCCCGCAGATGCTGCAATTCCTCAAGCAGGAACGCGCGGACCTGGGCGACGGCTTCCAGTCCACCTACATCGACAACCTGCACGTGCAACTGGACGGCCTGGATGATCGCGCCGACAAGACCATCGCCACCCTGACCTTCAGCGGCGTGTCGAAGACCTCGCGTTTCGACCAGGGCGAGGCCTTCAGCGAAAGCTGGAACATGGAACGCCCGCAAGGCGACAACCAGCCTTGGCTGGTCGCCGGTATCCGCCAGAACGGCTGATCCAGGCGCTTTGCCTACAGCAATAAAAAACCCCGGACTTGTCCGGGGTTTTGCATTTCACGATTGCACTTGTAGCAAGCTACTGTATAAAACGCGTCATACATACCGCGCCATGAAGCAAGAGGATTGAGGCCGTGGAAGAAGTCATCGAACAATTGCGTGAAGCCAACGAACCGGTACCGGTGCCCCTGGAGTTGCCCGACGAGGATCAGTTGGTCGAAGTGGAAGAGGAGTTGTTCATCAATATCCCCTTCGTCTTCAAGGAATTCCTGCTGACCGTCAGCGACGTGGTCTATGGCAGCCTGGAGCCGGTGACCGTCACCGACCCGCAGTCCCACACCTACCTGCCCGATGTGGCGGCGAACGCCTGGGACAGTGGCGTCCCTCGTGACCTGATCCCGATCTGCCAGGACGGCGACAACTACTACTGCGTCGAGGAAGACGGCACCGTGGTGCTGTGGTCCGGCGAAGAGGAGCTGATCACCGAAGAGTCCTGGGAATCGGTCTGGCACTGGGCGCGGGACGTCTGGCTGGAAAGCTGATCAGCGCGACACCGCTGGCCCGTGGGAGCCGGCTTGCCGGCGATAGCCATCTTCCGGGTGCCAGAGATCCATCGTCGTATGGCCGCCTGTGGCGGATCGCGAGCAAGCTTGCTCCTGCAGGCGGAAATCGGCGCCACAGCCTCAGTGCCCCGCCGCATCCTTGTTGTTCTCCAGGGTCTCCAGCAGGGCGACCTGCATCCGCGTATGCACGCGGATGAACCAGCGCCACAGCACCGCCGCCACCGCCGCCGCGACCACGGCGATCAGCATGAGTAATTCGTTGGTCGGCAGGATGCTCGCCGACAGCGCCGACAGCAGCAGGAAAATCACCAGCAGCGAGAGGATCGGGATCACTTCGGCGATCACCCGCCGTACGCGCTGGGTGTGCCGCCCGGCCATCTCCGGCTTCACCCCCATTTCCGCCAGCAGCATCGACAGCGCCTTGAGCTTGCGATAGGCGGCGATCAGGAATGGCAGCGACAGCAGCAGCGCACCGCCCCAGATCAGTGCCTTGTGCCAGCTCGGCTCGCTGACCCAGCCGTCCAGGTAAGCGGCGATCGGCAGCGCGAAAAAGCCGCCGGCAAAGAAGATCGCCACCACCAGCGCCAGGTTGACTCCGACCTGCAAGAGGATCCGCCGGATCATCGACGCCAGCAACGCGCCTTCGCCCTGGGGCTGGATACTGCGCAACCACTCGCCGTAGAGGCTGAACACCCGTCCGATGCGCCGTGGCACCACCGCGGCCAGCTTCAGCGACAGCGGGTCCGCCGCGCGGATCAGGTAAGGCGTGAGCAAGGTGGTGATCACCGATACCGCCACGGCCACCGGATAGAGGAAGTGGCTGGTCACCTGCAACGTCATCCCCAGCGCGGCGATGATGAAAGAGAACTCGCCGATCTGCGACAGCCCCATGCCGACCCGCAGCGAAGTGCGGCCGTCATTGCCGGCGATAAACGCCCCCAGACCGCAGGAGAGCATCTTGCCCAGCACCACCGCCACGGTGATCACCGCAATCGGCCAGGCGTAGTCGAGCAGCACCGCCGGATCGAGCATCAGGCCGATGGCGACGAAGAAGATGGCGCTGAACAGGTCGCGAACCGGCTCGATCAGGCGTTCGATCTTCAGCAATTGCCGCGACTCGGCCATGATCGCGCCGATCAGGAACGCTCCCAGCACCATGCTGTATTCGAGCCGCACCACCAGCAGGCAGAAGCCGAAGCACAAGCCCAGCACGGTGATCAGCAGCATCTCGTTGCTTTCGAAACGGGCGACATAGGCCAACAGGCGCGGTACCAGCAGGATCCCGATCACCAGGGCGACAATCATGAACAACGACAGCTTGCCGACGGTGGAGAAGACTTCACCGGAACTCACCGTGCCGCTGACCGCAATGCTCGACAGCAGGGCGATGATGCCGATGCCGAGGATGTCCTCGACGATCAGCACGCCGAAGATCAGTTGCGCAAAGCGCTGGTTCTTCATCTTCAGGTCATTGAGCGCCTTGACGATGATGGTCGTCGAGGAAATGGCCAGGATCGCCCCGAGGAACAGCGAATCCATGGTGTTCCAGTCGAACCAGCGGCCGATCTCGTAGCCGATCCAGATCATCAGCACGATTTCCAGGAACGCCGCGATAAATGCCGTCGCCCCGACCTTGAACAACTTGCCCAGACTGAACTCCAGCCCCAGGCAGAACATCAGGAAGATCACCCCCAGTTCGGCCAGGGTCTTGATGGTGTCTTCGTCATGGATCAGGCCGAACGGCGGTGTGTGCGGACCTATGATAAAACCGGCGACGATATAGCCGAGGACCACCGGCTGCTTGAAGCGGTGGAACAGAATGGTGACTACACCCGCCACCAGCATGATCACGGCCAGGTCCTGAATAAAACTGATGGCATGCATGGCGTGACGCTCCTTGTGTTTTCACGAACAACCGGACAACCACGCACAACTCCATCTGCTGTGAGCGATCACCGTTCCAGGTGTAAGAATTTTCTATGGCATGGCTTTTTGAAGGTTAACACCGGGACTTCCGACAAAAAGCCGGTGCAATATGTAGAAACAGATCGCCGGGGGCGTGACGATGGCCCAATCGGCGGCGTCCCGTTATCGAGTGTCTGAGAAAATGAAGGAAGCGCCCGCAGAGGTGCCTGAACCCGTCCCTGCCTACCCTACCGTGAGCGTGCTATGGAACCCGGAAATGCCCAGCTGTCGATGACCGTCTTGATGACCCCGGATATGGCCAACTTCTCCGGCAATGTCCACGGCGGCACCTTGCTCAAGTACCTCGATGAAGTGGCCTACGCCTGCGCCAGCCGTTATGCCGGCCGCTACGTGGTGACCCTGTCGGTGGACCAGGTGATTTTCCGCGAGCCGATCCATGTCGGCGAGCTGGTGACCTTTCTCGCCTCGGTCAACTACACCGGCAACACCTCGATGGAAGTCGGGATCAAGGTGGTGACGGAGAACATCCGCGAACGTTCGGTGCGCCACACCAACAGCTGCTTCTTCACCATGGTCGCGGTGGATGACCAGCGCAAGCCTGCAGCCGTCCCGCCGTTGCAACCGCAGACCAGCGAAGACAAGCGGCGCTTCATCCAGGCGCAGCAGCGCCGGCAGATTCGCCAGGAGCTGGAAAAGCGCTACCAGGAAATCAAGGCTGACGCGCCTTGACCCCATGAAGCGGTCACTGTGGGAGCCGGCTTGCCGGCGATAGCGCCCGCAAGGGCGGTGCAAGGTTCAAGGGCCTCATCGCCGGCAAGCCGGCTCCCACAGGGTTCGGAGTGTTTTCACTATCCCGATTACAGGCCGATGGGCAAGGCCTCGAAGCGCACCCGCGGATGGGCAATGCGGTCCTGGGCGCGCACCAGTTCCAGTTCGTAACTGGCGCAGGCCTGGGTTTCCAGCAGGACCTCATGGACCGCCGCCGCCGTGAACTCGAACGCCGCCACCAGGCTGTCACCCAGCAGCACACGGGCCAGGAACAGGCCCGAGGTCAGGTCGCCGACACCCACCGGCTGGCGTGGAAACGCCAGCAGCGGACGACGCAGATGCCAATTGCCCTCGGCGGTCACCAGGAGCATTTCGAAGCTATCCTCGGGCTTGCCCGGATAGGCCAGGTGCTTCACCAGCACCACCTTCGGCCCGCGTGCCAGCAGGCTGCGCGCCATCGCCAGGCAATCGAACAGCGACTGCGGCGAACGCCCGCAGAAGCTGTCCAGCTCCAACTGGTTGGGGCAGAGGATATCGGCCATCGCCGCCGCTTCTTCCAGGAGGAAATCACTGACTTCCGTCGGCACGCTGCAGCCCTTCTGCGCATGGCCCATCACCGGGTCGCACAGGTACAGGGCCTTCGGGTTGACGGCCTTGATCCGCGCCACACCGCTGAGGATCGAGCGCCCCTGGGCCGCACTGCCCAGGTAACCGGAGAGCACCGCGTCGCAGTTGCCCAGCTCGCCGATGGCGGCAATGCCCTCCACCAGCTCGGGAATCTGATGGGGCGCCAGCACTTCCCCCGCCCATTGCCCGTACTGGGTGTGGTTGGAGAACTGCACGGTGTTCAACGGCCAGACATTCACCCCGACCCGCTGCATGGGAAAAACCGCCGCGCTGTTGCCGGCATGGCCGAAAACCACGTGGGATTGAATGGCGAGCAGATGAGGAGTGCGTTTCATTCCGGATTCCCGAAAGGCGGATGGATTCAAGCCGCGCAGTATGCGACGAAACAGAGCCTGTACGACAGACCGGCGAGCCAGTTAAGCTGCTCTCAACTTGTTGGAGTGGCGTTCATGCTGACCCTGGGAAATATGTTCGTGCTGATGTTGCTGGCGACCGGCGCTGCCTGGCTCTGGCACAACCACGGCCTGCGCGAACGGGCCCTGGAGCGGGTCAAGCTGCATTGCGCCAGGCTCGATCTGGAATTGCTCGACGGCGCCGTGGCCCTCAAGCGCATCGGTTTTGTCCGCGACGCCAACGGCCGGCGGCGCCTGGCCAGGATCTACAACTTCGAATTCACCGTCACCGGTGATCAGCGCCACGTCGGCACCATTACCCAGTTCGGCGCCCACAGCGCGCAGATCGAACTGCCGCCCTACCCGTTCGAGGCCAAGCCCGACCTGCCCAGCGCCGAAGTGATCGAACTGAGCCAGTGGCGCCAGGATCACCCCAAGGACCAGAGCCAGTCGCGCCACTAAGCCGTTTACCGGTGCACGACTCATGACAGCAATCGCCGGCAAGCCGGCTGCTACAGGAAGTGGTGTTGATCGTTCCCACGCTCCGCGCTCATCGTTCTACACAAGTCCCACTGACTAACGGCAGCCCACTGTAGGAGCGGGCTTGCCCGCGAAGAGGCCGACACAGCCCCGAAAAATAGGGCGTCCATACGGTCGCTTTCGTGAGCAAGCTCACTCTCACAGTGATCGATATTCAGCCAGCCACTACCGTTTTAACCCCGTTTTCCGGGCTCTTCAGGACTTGTGTAGAACGATGAGCGCTCCGCGTGGGAATGATCATGACACTGCAAACCTCTGTAGGGGCCCGGCTTGCCGGCGATGGCGATGCCACCTTCGCCCCCATCATCCCGGCACACGACAACCCGCCATTCCCGCCTTTAACCCTTCGCCACCCTGTTTTTCCGCGAAGATCAGCTCAATACGCGAATCACGCCGCCACTCGCTCGGCTGCCATTGCAAGGTGGAGTTATCCACAGCATTGGCGGAAAGCCATCCGTCCGGACTGTGGATAACCAGCTTGGCCCTGAGCCAGTCCAGGCCGGACAACCACTGGCGGGTAAGCTCGGCGTCCAGTTGCTGACTTGGATGCCAGCGCCAGCCGATGCTCCAGTTGCCTTCCTGGACATGATCCAGGCAGATCGGCTGGGTCGGATCGGCCCATATCGCCGGCAGAACCGGGTTCGCCGGGACCGCGGGCAATACTCCCGACTCGCGCCGCTCGCCCGCTTGGGGCGCGGCCAGCGCCAACAACTCCTCCAGTTCCAACGCCCCTTGCTCGCTCCAGCGCACCGGACATTCCGGCAGGCGCGCCAGCGCCCGCTCGCGTTCAGCTTCGTCCAGCCCTTGCGACTTGTTCAACAGCAGCAGGCCGGCCAGCGCCAAGGCTTCCTGCTGCGACTCGGGCAAGGGTTTGCCCACCGCCAGTGCCCGGGCATCGAGCACCAGCACGCAGGGCTGCAAGCTCAATACACCGAGCCAGGGCGCCGCACCCAGTTGCCGGAGAATCTGCGCCGGGTGACCGAGACCGGACGGTTCGATAAACAGCCGGTCCGGCTTCGCCTTGCGCAACAGCCGGCCGAGCCCGACCTGGAAGGGCGCGCCATTGACACAACACACGCAACCGCCAGCCACTTCCCCCAGTGCGATACCATCGTCAGCCCGGGTCAGCAACGCGGCATCGAGACCGATCTGACCGAACTCGTTGATCAGCACTGCCCAACGCTCGCCCTCGGGCTTCTGCGCCAGCAGGTGGCGGATCAGGCTGGTCTTGCCGGCACCGAGCGGTCCGGCGATGACATGCGTGGGAATGTTCTGCAACATAAGTGGGCCGATAGGTTTGAAGGGGTGAATGAATGATGCGGTCGATTGGCCTGGGGCTATTGCTGGCACTGGGTTCGAGCCAGGTCCAGGCGCAAGCCTGCGTGGTCCACAGCCATGGCGAGCGGCTCGACGTCAAAGTCTGCCAGGAAAACCTCAATATCCCGGCCAAGCTGTTCATCGACGGCTTCTGCCAGCCGAACCTGCCGGGACAGCAGGTCGAGGTCGAATACGTCGAGCAGTGTCCAGGCGGTTCGTTTGGCGTCTGCCGGAACGCCCAGGTAGCCAATATGCCTTACCGCCAGAATATTCACTATTACGGCGTGGCGACGGATGCCGCGTACCTCAAGCCGTTCTGTGAAAGCCAGAGCCAGGGCCAGTGGCAAGCCCCATAGTCCAGACCGCCACATGCCTCCCTGTAGGAGCCGGCTTACCGGCGATGAGGCCCTTGAGTC
>NZ_JACAPR010000041.1 GCF_013385635.1 Pseudomonas gingeri | reverse complement strand
AAGACCGTTGGCAGCAAGGCCAGCGCACCCTGCTGCTGTGGGGCGGCAGCGTGCAGGTCGAGCTGGACAAGGCCTTCGAACCCTGGCGCGGCCTCAGTCGCTGGCGGGCGCTGGACGGCGTGGTCTGGGCGCTGGACAAACAGCAGAGCAGCGAAGCCGCCGCGCTGCGTACCGGCCTGCGTCACCTGCAACAATTGGCCCGTCAACTGCACTGGCAACTGCCTCTGCACCTGTGGCAGGTCTGCCACAGCGACTGGCCGCAGCACACGCGTGAAACCCAACCGGTCGGCATCGACCTGCCGCCGCGTGTTAGCGCGCAGCAACTGGAAGACCTGCTGCACAGTCTGTTGGCGCCCTTGCTCGAACAGGGCATGAACCAGATGCGCGGCGCGATCAAGCATGACTTTCTCTATCGCCTGTCCCGTGACCTGAAAGTCGAAGGCATTGCCCGCTGGCGCCGGGCGCTGGAACCGCTGCTCAGCGAGTTCGCCCATGGCGTGCCGCTGCGCGGGTTGTGGTTCAGCCTGCCGGTGCAACGCGTCGACAGCGAACTCTCCCATCTCTGGCCGCCGAACCCGGCCTGGCAGGGCGTGCTCGACCACAAGCCGCGTCCCGGCCGCCTGGGCTGGCCGGCCCCGCGTATCGCCTATGCGTTGCTGCTGGGCCTGGCGGTGGTCTGGAGTGCCGGACTGCTGTTGTCCTTCCTCGGCAACCGGGCGCAGATCGTCCAGGCGCAGGCCGTGCTGACAGGCCTGGAACAACGGGGCACTGGCGATGAACAACTGCTGGCCTTCAACGAGTTGGTCCACGAACTGGCCCGCCTGGATTACCGCGCCGAACACGGCACGCCCTGGTACCTGCGTTTTGGCCTGAATCAGAACCGTGCGCTGCTCGATACGCTGTGGCCGCGTTATGTCGAGGCCAATAACCGACTGATACGTGACCCGGCGGCGGCGAATCTGCACGTGCAACTCGCGGCCCTGGTCAAGCTGCCGCCGGACAGTCCCGAGCGCGCGCGACGGGCCCAGGCGGCCCACGCCCAACTCAAGGCCTACCTGATGCTGGCGCGGCCCGAGAAGGCCGATGCCGCTTTCCTCACCAAGACCCTGGGCGCTGCCGAGGCGGGTCGGGCCGAGGTGTCGCCGGGTGTCTGGCAAGGCTTTGTCCCCGGTCTGTGGCAGTTCTATGGCGAACATCTGGCGGCCCATCCCGAGTGGCGCATCGAGGCCGACCCGCGGCTGGTGGTCCAGGCCCGTCAGGTCCTGCTGGGGCAGATGGGCCAGCGCAATGGCGAATCCAGCCTGTACCGCCAGGTGCTCGACGCGGCGGCCGCGCACTACCCCGACTTGAACCTGCGCCAGCTGCTCGGCGATACCGAGGCGCAGACGCTGTTTTCCACCACCGCGACGATACCGGGCGTGTTCACCCGCCAGGCCTGGGAGGGCCAGGTGCGTCAGGCCATCGACGACATCGCCCGGGCGCGTCGCGAGCAAGTCGATTGGGTCCTCAGCGACAAGCCTGCCGAGATCGACCCCGAGATAAGCCCGCAGGTGCTCAGGGAGCGTCTCAGCGAACGTTACTTCCAGGATTACGCCGGTGTCTGGCTGGACTTCCTCAACAGCCTGCGCTGGCACCCGGCGGAGAGCTTCGGCGAGGTGATCGACCAACTGGGCCTGATGAGCGACAGCCGCCAGTCGCCGCTGATCGCCCTGATGAACACCCTGGCCTACCAGGGCCAGGCCGGCGCGCGTCGACAGGCGCTGGCCGACTCGCTGATCCAGTCCGCGCAACACCTGATCGCCCAGGACAAGGTCCCGGCCCTCAACCTTCAGGGGGTGGCTCCGGTTGGCCCGTTGGACGCCACCTTCGGCCCGCTGCTGGCCCTGCTCGGCAAAGGCCCTGAAGGTCAGTTGGGCAATGACAGCCTGAGCCTGCCGGCGTTTCTCACCCGGGTCACCGGCGTGCGCCTGAAACTGCAGCAAGTGAGCAGCGCCGCCGACCCGCAAGCCATGACCCAGGCCCTGGCGCAGACGGTGTTCCAGGGCAAGAGCGTCGAGCTGACCGAGACCCGTGCCTACGGCAGCCTGATCGCCGCCAGCCTCGGTGCCGAGTGGGACGGGGTCGGCCAGAGCCTCTTTGTGCAGCCACTGGAACAGGCCTGGCAGAAGGTCCTGCAACCCTCGGCGGCCGGGCTCAACCGCCAGTGGCAGCGGGCGGTCGTCAGTGACTGGCACGGTGCTTTCGCCAGTCGTTACCCCTTTGCCGCCACGGCCAGTGATGCGTCGCTGCCCATGCTGGGGCAGATGATCCGCGCCGATTCCGGGCGTATCGAGCAGTTCCTGCAACGTGAACTGGGCGGGGTCTTGCGCAAGGAAGGCAGCCGCTGGGTGGTCGATCCGAGCCATAGCCAGGGGCTGCGCTTCAATCCGAAATTCCTCGGCGCGATCAACCAGCTCAGCCATCTGGCCGATGTGCTCTACACCGATGGCGGCATGGGGCTGGGGTTCGAGTTGCGGGGCAAACCGGTACGCGACCTGGTGCAGACCCGCTTTGTCCTCAATGGCGAGGTCCATCACTATTTCAATCAGCGTGAGTTCTGGCAGCGCTTCGGCTGGCCGGGTCGCGGCGACTCTCCGGGCGTCAGCCTGACCTGGACCGGCGTGCACACCGGCGAGCGCCTGTTCGGTGATTATTCGGGCACCTGGGGACTGATCCGCTTGCTGGAGCAGGCCCAGGTCACGCCGCTGGACGATGGCGCCAGCCAGTACCGCCTCGTCCTCAAGGCGCCCGATGGCCTGGGCCTGACCTGGCATTTGCGCACGGAACTGGGGGCGGGACCGTTGGCGTTGCTCAAACTGCGGGGTTTCAAACTGCCGTCGCAGATCTTTCTCGACGCCAAAATGAAAACAGAACCCTATGCACGCAATGGGGGTTTTGAATGA
>NZ_JACAPR010000040.1 GCF_013385635.1 Pseudomonas gingeri | reverse complement strand
TCGACGATCTCGCCCTTGTCCATGAAGATCACGCGGTTCGCCACGGTGCGGGCAAAGCCCATTTCGTGGGTCACGCAAAGCATGGTCATGCCGTCTTCGGCCAGGCCGATCATGGTGTCGAGCACTTCCTTGACCATTTCCGGGTCGAGCGCCGAGGTCGGTTCGTCGAACAACATGATCTTCGGCTTCATGCACAGGGCACGGGCAATCGCCACGCGCTGCTGCTGACCACCGGACAACTGACCCGGGAACTTGTGGGCCTGCTCCGGGATACGCACGCGCTCCAGGTAGTGCATGGCGATTTCTTCCGCCTTGCGCTTGGGCATCTTGCGCACCCACATCGGCGCCAGCGTGCAGTTCTGCAGGATGGTCAGGTGCGGGAACAGGTTGAAGTGCTGGAACACCATGCCGACTTCACGGCGGATCGCTTCGATCTGCTTGAGGTCGTTGGTCAGTTCCACGCCATCGACCACGATGCGGCCCTGCTGGTGCTCTTCCAGACGGTTGAGGCAGCGGATGGTGGTGGACTTGCCCGAACCCGACGGACCGCACAGGACGATACGCTCGCCCTGCTTGACGTTCAGGTTGATGTCCTTGAGCACGTGGAACTGGCCGTACCACTTGTTCACGCCCTGCATCTGAATAATGCCTTCAGGACTCACAGGCTGTTTGATCGCTTCACTCATAACAGAACTTCCTAAATTAGGTAGCGCCTCAGCGCTTGTGGCCTGTGTCCAGCTTGCGTTCCAAATGCATGGAATAGCGGGACATACCAAAACAGAAAATCCAGAACACCAGGGCGGCGAACACATAGCCTTCGGTGGCCATGCCCAGCCATTTCGGGTCGGCGGCGGCTTGCTTGACACTGTTGAGCAGGTCGAACAGGCCGATGATGATCACCAGGCTGGTGTCCTTGAACAGCGCGATCAGCGTGTTGACGATGCCGGGAATGACCAGCTTCAGGGCTTGCGGCAGGATCACCAGGCCCATGCTGCGCCAGTAGCCCAGGCCCATCGCGGCCGCGGCTTCGTACTGACCTTTCGGGATCGCCTGCAGGCCACCACGGACCACTTCGGCGACATAGGCCGACTGGAACAGGATCACCCCGATCAACGCCCGCAGCAGCTTGTCGAAGTTCATGCCTTCGGGCAGGAACAACGGCAGCATCACCGAGGACATGAACAGCACGGTGATCAACGGCACGCCGCGCCAGAACTCGATGAAGGTCACGCAGACCACGCGGATCGCCGGCAGGTTCGAACGACGCCCCAGCGCCAGCAGGATCCCCAGCGGCAAGGCGCCGGCGATACCGACGGTAGCGATCACCAGGGTCAGCATCAGGCCGCCCCATTGGCTGGTCGCCACGTTGTCCAGGCCGAAACCACCGTGCAGCAGGAAGTAGGCGACGATCGGGAATACCACCAGGAAGCTCAGGCCGTAGATCGCCTTGCGCGGGAAGCGCGAGATGAACAACGGCGCGGCACCGATGATCGCCAGCCACACGGTCGAATCCACGCGCCAGCGCAGTTCCTGCGGGTAGTAGCCGTACATGAACTGGCCGAAACGCTGCTGGATGAACACCCAGCAGGCGCCCTCCTTGGTGCAGTCGGCACGGGTGGTCCCGACCCAGTTGGCGTCGAGGATCGCCCAATGCAGGATCGGCGGCACGATCAGGTAGATCAGGTAGAAGGCGAACAGGGTCAGCAGCGTGTTGATCCAGCTGGAGAACATGTTGGCCCGTATCCACGCCATCGGGCCGAAGACCTTGGCCGGCGGTGGCATATCGGGTTTGAAAGTATGGGAACTCATGGGCGTTTCCTCACCGCTCGATCAGCGCAATGCGCTTGTTGTACCAGTTCATCAGCAGGGAAATGCTGATACTGATCGCCAGGTACACGCTCATGGTGATGGCAATGACTTCGATGGCCTGCCCGGTCTGGTTCAGCACCGTACCGGCAAACAGCGAGACCATTTCCGGGTAACCGATACCGGCCGCCAGGGACGAGTTCTTCGCCAGGTTCAGGTATTGGCTGGTCAGCGGAGGAATGATCACGCGCAGGGCCTGCGGGATGATCACCTTGCGCAGGGTCGGACCGTTGCGCAGGCCCAGGGAGCGCGCCGCTTCGGTCTGGCCATGGCTGACCGACTTGATCCCGGAGCGCACGATCTCGGCGATGAACGCCGCGGTGTACACCGTCAGGGCCAGGGTCAGCGCCAGCAGTTCAGGGATCAGTACCCAGCCGCCGACGAAGTTGAAGCCTTGCAGCTTGGGCATTTCCCAGTGCAGCGGCGCACCGAAGATCAGCGCGCAGAGCGACGGGATCACGATGAACAGCGCCAGTCCGGCCCAGAACTTGTGGAACGGTACGCCGGTTTCTTCGAAGCGCCTGGTCGCCCAGCGGGACATGAACACGATCGCGACGATGGCCAGCACCACGCTGATCACGAACGGCCAGAAACCCTCCGAAGCCAGGGCCGCCGGCATGTTCAGGCCACGGCTGCTGACGAAGAAGGTGTCGCCGAAGTTATGGCTGTTGCGCGGCCCCGGCATGGTCAGGAATACCGCGAAGTACCAGAACAGGATCTGCAGCAGAGGCGGAATGTTGCGGAAGATCTCCACATAGACCGTGGCCAGCTTGTTGATGATCCAGTTCGAAGACAGGCGCGAGACACCGATGATGAAGCCCAGCAGGGTTGCCAGGATCACGCCGATAAAGGTCACCAGCAGGGTGTTGAGCAGGCCGATGACAAACACGCGCGCATAGCTGTCCGACTCGGTGTAGTCGATCAGGTGTTGAGCGATACCGAAACCGGCACTACGCTCGAGGAAACCGAAACCGGAGGTGATCCCCCGGTGTTGCAGATTGGTCTGGGTGTTGTGAAACAGATACCAGCCCAAGGCGATCACCGCGACAACCGTGATGACCTGAAATACCCACGCGCGCACTCGCGGATCGCTGAGGGTGAGCCTCTGCTTTGGTGCGCCGACTTGATTTTGCATGTAGTGCCCCAGAAAAAA
>NZ_JACAPR010000004.1:22336-148680 GCF_013385635.1 Pseudomonas gingeri | reverse complement strand
CGGAAGTGGGGCGAATTATAGACTCACAGAATCTGCCGTCAAGCATTGATTCGAGTTTTCTATCGAAAGCACCTTTATAGCAAGGAAGGCGCTTGATTTGAGCAATATATTGCTCAAGCAGCCGTTGTTAAGCATCATAGACCGGCTATCCCTCCTCTATTACCCGTTCCGGATGACACCACCCCATGACCCAGCAGTCCCGCAGCCTGGCCACGACACTCTTCCCCGTCGGCCTGCTGCTTATCGCAATGGCTTCCATTCAGTCCGGAGCCTCCCTGGCCAAGAGCATGTTCCCCCTGGTCGGCGCCCAAGGCACCACTACCCTGCGGCTGATCTTCGCCAGCGTCATCATGCTGCTGATACTGCGCCCATGGCGGGCGACATTCACCGCCAGGTCCCTGCGCACCGTGATCATCTACGGCATCGCCCTGGGCGGCATGAACCTGCTCTTCTATATGTCCCTGCGCAGTGTGCCCCTGGGCATCGCCGTCGCCCTGGAGTTCACCGGGCCACTGGCCGTGGCGATCCTCGCCTCGCGCCGGGCCATCGACTATCTATGGATAGGTCTGGCGATCAGCGGCCTGCTGCTATTGATTCCAACGGCAAGCACCAGCGCCAGTATTGACCTGGTCGGTACGCTCTATGCGCTGGGCGCGGGTGTCTGCTGGGCGCTGTACATATTGTTCGGACAGAAAGCCGGCGCGGACAACGGTATCCAGACCGCTGCCCTGGGCGTGATGATCGCCGCCCTCTTCGTTGCCCCGTTCGGCATCGCCCACGCCGGCGCGGCACTGCTGACGCCCTCGCTGATCCCGGTCGCTCTTGGCGTCGCCGTCCTCTCCACCGCCCTGCCCTACAGCCTCGAGATGGTCGCGATGACGCGAATCCCCGCACGCACCTTCGGTACCCTGATGAGTATCGAACCGGCCTTCGGCGCCCTCTCGGGCCTGGTGTTCCTGAGCGAGTACCTGTCCCTGGCGCAATGGCTGGCGATTGCCTGCATCATCTGCGCTTCCGTCGGCGCGACCCTGACCATGCGCAGCGAACCCAAGCCCGCCATGGCAGCTGATTGATACAACCTGTGACGTTGCTCTGGCATTTCTTCGGCAAATAAGACATGTTTACATCTAACTCAATGCCAGCCTTGATAATTTTTGGACGGGGCACTCATGGAAGACGCAGGCGGGCACGAAAAAAGCCAAACCCGGACGAGTTGATCCGGGGGCTGGAGATTAAGGACAGGAATGAAGCGCTTTTTGATCGTCTTGGCAGTACTCGCCGTCGCCGGCTGCAGCGCCACCTCCAAGCCCATAAAATATGGCAAGCGAGGCGTGCACATCAACTGCTCGGGACTGACCTCCTCCTGGGAAAAGTGCTACACCAAAGCCGCTGAATCCTGCGACGCAAACGGCTACAAGATCATCGCCAAGTCAGGTGATGCCGTCGAAGACCCTGGTGACTACCCTTTCGGCCTTAACCCCGCTGGCTACACCAGTCGTAGCATGATCATCATGTGCAAGCGCTAGTCACTCCCCGAGCGGCCCTGCGATCTGGCGATTGATTTCGTCATGACTCGACTTCAACACCTGGCGCTGAATATCCGGCGTCAGCATCATCCGCGCGACCACCAACGCCCCCACGCACTGGGACAGGATCGACCAGGCCTGGCTCTCACTGCCAAGCACCTGCGCCCAACGCTGCTGCAACCGACACATCCAGTCCTCGGCCTGCTGGCGCACCGCCGCATCCCCTCGCGCGATTTCCGCACCCAGCGCCGGCAAGGCACAACCGCTCTCCGCCTGCTCGACATGGGCCATGCTCAGATAGAGCTTCAGGCAACGCTTGAGCCGTGCCGGATCAGGTTCTCCTTCTCCACCCAGCCGCGCCAGACTCAGGCTCAGTTCACGCTCGACGATTGAACTGAACAGCTCGTCCTTGGACGAGAAGTGACCATAGAAGGCACCGCCACTGAGCCCGATGGCCTTCATCAGGCCATCCACGCCGATGGTCGCAAAGCCGGATCGCTTGGCGGACGACGCGCTGCTTTCGAGCAAGCGCTCGCGAGTTTGTTGTTTGTGGCTGAGCGAATAACGCATGGTGCTGTTCCTGTGCGGTGCCTTGACGCTTCTCGAATCGTAGCATAACGTTCGTTTAGTTAACGACCGTTTACTAAAGAGCGATCCGCCATGACTACTGCCCTCAACAACAAGAAAGTCGTATTGGTCGTCGGTGCCGGCGATGCCACCGGCGGTGCCATCGCCAAACGTTTCGCCGCGCAAGGTTTTATCTCCTGCGTCACCCGGCGTAGTGCCGACAAGCTGCAACCACTGGTCGATGCCATCCAGCAGGCCGGCGGCGAGGCCCATGGCTTTGCCTGCGATGCCCGCAAGGAAGACGACGTGATAGCACTGATCGAACAGATCGAAAGCCAGATCGGCCCGATCGAAGCCTTCGTGTTCAATATCGGCGCCAACGTGCCGTGCAGCATCCTGGAAGAGACCGCCCGCAAGTACTTCAAGATCTGGGAGATGGCCTGTTTCTCCGGATTCCTCAATGCCCGGGAAGTCGCCAAGCGCATGGTCACCCGGCAACGCGGCACCATCCTCTTCACCGGGGCCACCGCCGGCCTGCGCGGAGCCGCCGGGTTCGCCGCGTTTGCCGGCGCCAAGCACGGTATCCGCGCCCTGGCCCAGAGCATGGCGCGTGAACTGGGACCGCTGAATATCCACGTGGCCCATGTGGTGGTCGACGGTGCCATCGACACCGACTTCATCCGCACCAGCTTCCCGGAAAAGTATGCCCTCAAGGATCAGGACGGCATCCTCGATCCGGCTCATATCGCCGAGAACTACTGGTACCTGCACAGTCAGCCCCGCGACGCCTGGACCTTCGAACTAGACCTGCGCCCCTGGAATGAACGCTGGTAAGCTCGGGCCACACGACAACAACAAGGATGCTTCATCCATGAAAAAAACCGTCGAGTTCTACTTTGACCTGGGTAGCCCCGCCTCCTACCTGGCCTACACCCAGTTGCCGCTCCTGTGTGAACAGGCCGGCGCCGAACTGATCTACAAGCCGATGCTGCTAGGTGGCGTATTCAAGGCCACGGGCAATGCCTCCCCCGCCGAAATACCGGCCAAGGGACGCTACATGATCGATGACCTGACGCGTTATGCCCGCCGTTACGACGTCCCCTTCCGCTTCAATCCGTATTTTCCGATCAACACCTTGCTGTTGATGCGCGCGACCACCGCCGTGCAACTGCGCCACCCGGAACGTTTTGCCGACTTCGTCGACATCCTCTATCGCGCCCTCTGGGTTGAGGGACGCAACCTCAACGATCCGGCCGTTGTCGCCCAGCTACTGGTGGAGAATGCGTTCGACCCACAACGGATACTCGCGCTGACCGCCGACGAAGAGGTCAAGGCCGCCCTCAAGGCCAGGACCGACGAGGCCCTGCAACGCGGCGTCTTCGGCGCACCCAGCCTGTTTGTCGGCGATCGGCTGTTCTTCGGCCAGGACCGCCTGGACTTCGTTCGCGAAGCCTTGCTCTGAAATCCGTACAGACTAGATCTCGACCACCAGCCGACCTTGCGCAGCACCGTTGCCCAGCAAGGTATAGGCCTCCTCGGCGGTTTGCAGGGTAAACCGTCGGGGATCGAGCAAGGGTTTCAGTTGGCCGGCTTCGATCAACCGGGCGGCCTCGGCCAGGATGTGTCCGTGATGATCGCGCCCCTGGCCGGTCAGCAACGGCAACAGAGTGAAGACCCCGGAGTAGGTGGCCCCCCGGAAGGACAGCGGCGCGAGGCTGTGCTGTCCCCAGCCCAGGCAACTCAGGACATGCCCGTGATAAGTCCGCGCCGCCTGGAACGACTCGTCCAGGGTTTCGCCGCCCACCGTGTCATAGACAATATCGAAGCCCTCGCCGACGGTGTGCTGCTGCACATAGTCCTGCACGGTATGGTGCCGGTAATCGATAAAGGTGGCGCCAAATCCTTCGATCACCGTCTGATGCCTGGCCGAACCTGTGGCGAAGACCCTGGCGCCAAACGCCTTGGCGATCTGCACCGCGACATGCCCGACACCGCCCGCACCGCCATGAATCAGCACCGCCTGACCGGCGCTTACCCGCGCCCGATCGACCAGCCCTTCCCAGGCGGTAATCAGCACCAGCGGCAACGCAGCCGCCTCGCGCATACTCAGGTTGCCCGGCTTGCGCGCCAGCAGGCGGGCATCGACCGCCGCGAACTCGGCCAGCGAACCCTGGGCACCCCCGATACCGGTCGCCATCCCATAGACTTCATCACCGACCGTCCAGCCGTCGACGCCCTCGCCCAGGGCTTCGATAACCCCGGCCAGATCCATGCCCAGCACCGCGGGCAGCGGTTGACGGGCATGGCCGGCCTGGCCGGCACGCACCTTCCCATCCAGCGGATTGATTCCCGAGGCCTTGATGCGAACCAGCACCTGCCCCGCCGCCGGTACGGGGCGGTCAATGGCAACCAGACGCAACGGTGCATGGGCGGTATCGACCAGCAGGGCATTCATTTCAAGCGAGTGAGACATGTCGGCAACCCCGATCAGTGAAAGTAAGCCGATCTTGCGCCGCCTCACTCATGCCGATAAGACGCACTATTGCTATAGTGATCATGCCTATTTGGCATGAATTGGAGGCCATCATGGATAAACTCAATGCAATGGCCATCTTTGTCCGGGTGGTCGAGCGCGGCAGTTTTTCCGCTGTCGCCCGCGAGCTGCAGACTAGCCAGCCGACCATCAGCAAGATCCTCAAGGCCCTGGAAGCCGAGCTGGGCGGCAAGCTGATTGCCCGCAGCACCCGCCAGTTGTCACTGACCGACGAAGGCCAGCGCTACTACACGCAGTGCCGGCAGATCCTCGCCGCCGTGGACAGCGCCGAACACAGCTTCCAGTCCGGCAGGGAACAGGTCGCGGGCAACCTGCGCATCGGTTCTTCGGTGAGCTTCGGCCGTCTGCAGATCGCCAGCCGGCTGCCTGATTTCCTGGCACGCTATCCACAATTGGAAATCGATCTGCAGCTCAACGACCAGAACCAGGACCTGGTCAACGAAGGCCTGGATGTCAGCCTGCGTATCGGCGAGTTGAGCGACAGCGGCCTGATCGCCCGCCGCATCGGCGATACCCAACGGATAACCGTGGCCAGTGCCGCGTACCTGGCACGCCGGGGCGAACCGCAGACCCCGGAAGACCTTGGCGAACACAACTGCCTGTTGTTCAACCTGCTGAACAGCCAGAACCTCTGGTACTACGAAAAACACGGACAGCACTACAGCGTGCGCATCAAGGGCAACGCCCAGAGCAACAACTCGGAAGCAATTCGGGAAATGGTCCTGGGCGGGCTCGGCATTGCGCTGTCGCCCGTGTGGCTGTTTGCCGAAGACCTGCAAGCCGGGAGAGTCACGGCGATCCTGCGCGATTACCAGGCGCAATCGCTGCCGATTCATGCGGTGTTCCCGGCCAATCGCCGGCAGTCCGCCAGGGTGAAGGCGTTTGTCGACTATATGAGCGAAGCCCTGACCGGGCTTTGACCCCCCAAACCTGTAGGAGCCGGCTTGCCGGCGATGAGGCCCTTGAGCCTGGCATCGCCCTTGTGGCCGCTATCGCCGGCAAGCCGGCTCCTACACAAGGGTTGCGGTGGTTGTCAGATCGCGGCAGTGCGGGTGTTCAACCAGTCCAGCGCCGCCCCCGTCAACAGCGGGCTCAAGCGCTCACGCACCTCGGCATGGTAGCCGTTGAACCAGTCGCGCTCTCCCTCGGTCAGCAACGACGGTTCCAGGCAGCGGGTATCGATCGGGCACAGGGTCAGGGTTTCGAAACGCAGGAACTCGCCGAACTCACTCTTGCCGGCTTCGCGGTTCATCGCCAGGTTCTCGATCCGCACACCCCAGCGGCCCGGACGGTAGGTGCCCGGCTCGATCGAGGTGATCATGCCCGGCTGCATCGCGGTCTGCGGGGCCGCGACCGCCTGGTAGGCGATCACTTGCGGACCTTCATGGACATTGAGGAAGTAACCCACGCCGTGACCGGTGCCATGGCCGTAGTCCACGCTTTCCGCCCAGATCGGCGCACGGGCGATGGCGTCGAGCAGCGGCGACAGGATGCCACGGGGGAATTGCGCGCGGGACAAGGCGATCACGCCCTTGAGTACCCGCGTGCAGTCACGCTTCTGCTCGGCAGTCGGCGTACCCACCGGAACCATTCGGGTGATATCGGTGGTGCCGCCCAGGTATTGGCCGCCGGAGTCGATCAGCAACAGGCCGTCGCCTTCGATCACCGCGTGTTCTTCCTCTGTGGCGTGATAATGCGGCATCGCGCCATTGGCGTTGAACGCGGCAATGGTGTTGAAACTCAGGGACACGTAGCCAGGGCGACGGGCACGCGCAGCCGTGAGTTTTTCGTCGATGGTCAGCTCGGTGATCCGCTCGCGTCCCAGCGCTGTTTCCAGCCAGGCGAAAAACTCGCAGAGGGCCGCACCGTCCTGCTCCATGGCCTGGCGGATATGAGCCGCATCGTCCAGGCTCTTGCGCGACTTGGCCAGGGTGGTCGGGTTCAGGCCTTCCACCAGCTTGACCTCGGCACCGAGATTGTCCAGCAGGCCGCGGGTGACACGGGCGGGGTCCACCAGCAGGCTCGAACCGACCGGCACGCTCGCCAGGGCAGCGGCAATCTCACTGTAGTCGCGCAGGTTCACGCCATCCTGCTTGAGGATCTGCACCAGCTCGGCACTGACCTTGTCGAGAGCGACGAACAGGGTCGCCTGGTCCTGGCTGACCAGAGCGAAGGAGACGAACACCGGGTTGAACGACACGTCGGCGCCACGCAGGTTGAACAGCCAGGCGATATCGTCCAGGGTCGCGATGAAATGCCAGTCGGCACCGCGATTCTTCAGTTCTTCACGCAGTTGGGCGAGTTTCTCCACCCGACTGACGGTCGCCTGTGGCGGCAAGTGCTGGTAGATCGGCTGGTTCGGCAATACCGGGCGGTCTTCCCAGACTTGCTGCAACAGATCGACATCGGTACGCAGGCGGGCGCCACGGGCTTGCAGCTTGTCCCCCAGGGTGCGCGCCGAAGCCAGCGCCATCACCGCACCATCGACCGCGACCACGCCGCCTTCCGGCGTTTGCTCGGCCAGCCACTCCAGCGGCCCGGGTTGCCCCGGTTGCAACTTGACCAGCTCGATACCACTGCCGCTCAGTTCCTTGGTCGCCTGTTCCCAATAACGGCTGTCAGCCCAGACCCCGGCAAACTCCGCCGTGACGATCAAGGTGCCGACCGAACCATGGAACCCCGAGAGCCACTGCCGGCCCTGCCAGTAGGCAGGCAAGTATTCCGACAGGTGCGGATCGGCGGACGGTACCAGCAAGGCGTGGACGCCCTCGCGGCTCATCAGCTCGCGGGTACGCGCCAGGCGCTGGGGTACGGTTCCCTGACTCAAGGTCTGCGTGCTCATCATGTCTCCTGCTAATCACGTATTTAATTATTATCCGGTGCCGATGATGGATCAGCCATCACGACGGGGCAACCGCCCAGAACGGTGCCGGTGCGCTGACACAGGCCTTGATCGCCGCCGCGGCCCGGTCGATATCCTGCTCGCGGGTGAAGCGGCCCAGGCTCAGGCGGATGGTGCGACCGGCGGAACGCCCGTCATGTCCCAGCGCCAGCAGCACATGGGACGGTGCATTGCTCGCCGAATTGCACGCCGAGGTCGCCGAGTAGGCCAGCGACTGGCTGAGCAGCGCACCATTGAACTCGCCCTCGGCGAAAGTCAGGCTCAAGGTGTGCGGGATGCGTTCGCTCGGACTGCCGTTCAGGCGCAGCCCCGGGATATCCGCCAGTTGTTCCAGCAGACGCTGACGCAGGGCCCGGATCACCGTCGCCTCTTCGTCGAAGGATTCGGTCGCCAGGGCAAAGGCACTGCCCATGCCGGCAATCTGATGGGTCGCCAGGGTCCCGGAGCGCAGGCCGCCTTCATGACCGCCGCCGTGGATCTGCGCGTGCAGGTGTTCCCGGGCACGGGGTCCGACATACAGGGCACCGATGCCCTTGGGCCCGTACAACTTGTGGGCCGAGAACGACATCAGGTCCACCGGCAATTGCGCCAGGTCGATGGCGACCTTGCCGGCTCCCTGGGCGGCGTCCACATGGAACAGCGCGCCCTGTTCGCGGACCCGCTGGCCGATGGCCTGGATATCGTTGAGCGTACCCAGCTCGTTGTTCACCAGCATCAGCGACACCAGGAAGGTGTCTTCGCGCAGGGCTTCGCTGACCCGCTGCGCGGTGATCAGGCCGTCGGCATCCGGTACCAGGTAAGTGACCGCGATCCCGGCTTCCTGGAGTTGCCGGGCAGTGTCGAGCACCGCCTTGTGTTCGATCTGGCTGGTGATCACATGGCCGCCGCTGACCCCACGGGCCTGGGTCACGCCCTTGAGGGCCAGGTTGTTCGATTCGGTGGCACCGGACGTCCAGACGATCTGCTCGGGGCTGGCGCCCACCAGGTTCGCCACTTGCTGCCGGGCCTGCTCGACCGTCTGCCGGGCACGCTGGCCGAAGGCATGGGAGCTGGAAGCGGGATTGCCGAAGTTGCCGGAAAAACCAAGACACTCGACCATCACCTGAATGACCCGCTCATCCACCGGCGTGGTGGCGGCGTAGTCGAAGTACAAAGGAAGTTGATTCATGGCAAAAGACTCATAAAGCGTGTCCCGCGGATCGAACTCTCGCGGGTAGCCAACCGAGGGCTGAACGGACAGCTATACCCGATGGGAAAGAATTAAAGAAAGATAACTTTCAGTAAAAGTGCGTAGGAACGCTCCTGAAATCCAGCTTACAGGCCCCGGGAAGGTGTTGCGAGCGTCAATCGTGCCGGAACAGACGACCTGCTCCAGCGGCGGGAGGGGGAACACGGTGTTGTTGAAGCGTTCAGCTCTGATGACCACGTCTGTTACTGCCACGATCCGCGCTGATCTCACCCTGGTCGTCAAAGCCGTAGACCTTGCGCGGCTGCCCGAGCAATTCGGCTTTCTTCTGCTGGTACTCATCGAAGGACAAGCCGCGGCGGTTCAGCGCCTCCAGTGCCAGCTCCTTGCTCTCCTCGGCGCTGTAGGGACGCAGTTCGGGAGACGGATGGCTGGCACAACCGGCCAGGACCGACAGCAGCAGAAGCAGTAGAACCGCGGGTGAATGTTTCATGGCGTGACTCCCGAAAACCTGATGCGAGGCAATGGACACAGGCTACCCGGCGCTCCGACGGAGCAGAAATCACCCTTCTCGATAGTCGCTATCGATTGCTTCTACCGCACCCCGGAGTCGACGCCTAATATTCCTTAAAGAACTATAAATATGGAAATACGTTACTTTACGGAATAACAGAAATCCCTTACAACTGCCTGCACACCTTGTCCGCTGTTGCCCGGGCAACTGTTCGCCAGCCAACAGTCGATCAACAAAACAGCTCGTCAGCCAGCACACGGTCCCTTGCCCAGCGTGCCGCGGGCCCGCAGATACGGGACCCGGAGATTGGTACAGCTCTTGCTCAAGCCCTGTCACCGACCCTGCTCGCTGAGCAACTGTTTGAAAAGGAACTGATCATGTCTCGTGCCCTGAAAGTCGTTGCCCTTTCCGGCGGAACCTACCGCCCCTCTCGCACCCTGGTACTGACCCAGGCACTACTGGCCGAACTGGCGCAGCAGTTGCCCATCGAAAGCCGGGTGATCGAACTGGGCGATATTGCCCGCCCCCTGGGCGCCGCGCTGTCCCGTGCCGAACTGAGCACCGAGGTCGAGACCGAGTTGCAGGCCATCGAGAGCGCCGACCTGCTGATCGTCGGCTCACCGGTCTATCGCGGCTCCTACCCCGGGCTGCTCAAGCACCTGTTCGACCTGGTGGACCTCAATGCCCTGATCGACACGCCGATCCTGCTGGCCGCCACCGGCGGCAGCGAGCGTCATGCGCTGATCCTCGATCACCAGTTGCGTCCGCTGTTCAGCTTCTTCCAGGCGCTGACCCTGCCCATCGGCGTCTACGCCAGCGAAACGGACTTCACCAATTATCAAATAACCAGCGAGCCCCTGAAGGCCCGCATCCGCCTTGCTGCAGAACGCGCCGCGCCCTTGTTCGGCGTTCATCCCAAGCATCTGCTGAAAATCGCCTAAGGACTTGTCATGGATGTCTTCTGGTTTCTCCCCACCCACGGTGACGGTCATTACCTGGGCACCACCCAGGGTGCCCGTCCGGTCACGCTCAATTATCTGAAACAGGTGGCCCAGGCCGCCGACAACCTCGGCTACCACGGTGTACTGATTCCCACCGGCCGTTCCTGCGAAGACTCGTGGGTCATCGCCTCGGCCCTGGTACCGCTGACCGAACGCCTGCGCTACCTGGTGGCGATCCGTCCCGGGATCATCTCGCCGACCGTCTCGGCGCGCATGGCCGCCACCCTCGACCGGCTGTCCAACGGCCGCCTGCTGATCAACGTGGTGACCGGCGGCGACCCCGACGAAAATCGTGGCGACGGCAGTTTCCTCGACCACAGCGAACGCTACGAAGTCACCGACGAATTCCTCAGGATCTGGCGTCGGGTATTGCAGGGCGAAGCTGTCGACTTCGAAGGCAAGCACCTGCGCGTACAGAACGCCAAGGCCCTTTACCCACCGGTGCAGAAACCTTATCCACCGTTGTACTTCGGTGGTTCGTCGGATGCCGCCCATGACCTCGCCGCCGACCAGGTCGACGTCTACCTGACCTGGGGCGAGCCACCGGCCGCCGTGGCCGCGAAGCTGGCGGACGTACGTGAGCGTGCCGCGCGCAAGGGGCGCACCGTGCGCTTCGGTATCCGCCTGCACGTGATCGTCCGGGAAACCGCGGAAGACGCCTGGAAAGCCGCGGACAAACTGATCGAGCACATCAGTGACGAAACCATCGCCGCCGCGCAGAAATCCTTCTCGCGCTTCGACTCCGAAGGGCAGCGGCGCATGGCCGCCCTGCATGACGGGCGCCGCGACAACCTGGAAATCTCGCCGAACCTCTGGGCCGGTGTCGGCCTGGTACGCGGCGGGGCCGGTACGGCATTGGTCGGCAATCCGCAGCAGGTGGCCGAACGCATCAAGGAATACGCCGACCTGGGCATCGAGAGTTTCATTTTCTCCGGCTACCCGCACCTGGAAGAAGCCTATCGCTTCGCCGAACTGGTCTTCCCGCTGCTGCCCGAACCCTATGCCAGCCTGGCCGGGCGCGGCATTACCAACCTGACCGGGCCGTTCGGCGAAATGATCGCCAACGATGTGTTGCCGGCCAAGACCGGGGCCTGAGAAACACATAGCCGATCGTTCCCACGCTCCGCGTGGGAATGCCGCACTGGACGCTCCGCGTCCGCTCTGGCGGTGACGCGGAGCGTCACGGGATGCATTCCCACGCGGAGCGTGGGAACGATCAACGTCATCTATTCGAGGGACACCGCGTGACGGCCCAACCCCATAACGCCCTGCTCAACCCCTTGCAAACCGCCCGCCTGCTGGCCGCCGAGTTTGCCGAAACCGCCGTCGAGCGCGACGAGCGTGGCGGCACGCCGAAAGCCCAGCGTGACGCCCTGCGCCACAGCGGCCTGCTGGCCCTGAGTATTCCCACCCAATACGGCGGCCTCGGCGCCAGCTGGAGCGAGACGCTGAACGTGGTCCGCGAATTCGCCAAGGTCGACAGTTCCATCGCCCATGTCTTCGGTTTCCATCACCTGATGCTCGCCACCGTGCGCCTGTTTTCGCGCCCGGAACAATGGCAACCGTGGTTCGAACAGACCGCCCGCAAGAACTGGTTCTGGGGCAACGCGCTCAATCCGCTGGACACCCGCACCGTGGTGCGCAAGCTCGGCGGCTGGCGCGAATTTTCCGGCAAGAAAAGCTTCTGCTCCGGCGCCAGCGATTCGGAAATGCTGATCGCCTCGGCGGTCGATGAAGGCGCCGGCGGCAAGTTGCTGATCGCCGCGATTCCCAGCGGCCGCTCCGGCATCACCCTGCACAATGACTGGCACAACATGGGCCAGCGCCAGACCGACAGCGGCAGCGCCAGCTTCGAACGGGTGCGGGTCGAAGAGTCGGAACTGCTGCTCGACCCCGGCCCCCTGAGCACGCCCTTCGCCTGCCTGCGGCCGCTGATCGCGCAACTGACCTTCACCCACATGTTCCTCGGCATCGCCGAAGGTGCCTTCGAGGAAGCCCGGCAATACACCCTGACCGAGACACGCCCGTGGTTCAAGTCCGGCACCGAGGACATCCGCCAGGACCCGTACATCCTCAGCCACTACGGTGACTTCTGGGTCGCCCTGGAAGGTGTCCGCCTGCTGGTCGAGCGCGCCGCCGAAGGGCTCGACCGCGCCTGGGCCAAGGGCCAGAACCTCAGCGCCGAGGAGCGCGGGCACCTGGCTACCGCCATCGCCACCGCCAAGGTCGCCGCCAGCCGCAATGGCCTGGAACTGTGCAGCAAGCTGTTCGAAGTCACCGGCGCGCGCTCGACCCACGCGTCCCTGCGCCTGGACCGCCACTGGCGCAACCTGCGCACCCAGACCCTGCATGACCCGCTGGACTACAAGCTCCAAGAACTAGGCGACTGGGCCCTGAACCAGACGCTGCCGATCCCCACCTTCTATTCCTAGAGAAGCCTATGCAGCTGCTAACGTTACCGCCCTCGCCAGCCCTGGCGACCTCGATCCGCGCCACCGCCCAGGTCTTCGAAGACCCCAAGTCCCAGGCCCTGCTCGCCCACCTGCAACAAGTCGCGCCGAGCGAAGCCAGCGTGCTGATCATTGGCGAAACCGGCACCGGCAAGGAACTGGTGGCCCGGCACATCCACAACCTCAGCGCGCGACGCAACCGACCGTTTGTCGCGGTCAACTGCGGGGCGTTCTCCGAATCCCTGGTGGAAGCCGAACTGTTCGGCCATGAGAAAGGCGCGTTTACCGGCGCCCTCAGCGCCAAGGCCGGCTGGTTCGAGGAAGCCGATGGCGGCACGCTGTTTCTCGACGAGATCGGCGACCTGCCGATGCCGATCCAGGTCAAGCTGCTGCGGGTCCTGCAGGAACGTGAAGTGGTGCGCCTGGGCTCGCGCAAGAGCATCCCGATCAATGTGCGAGTGCTGGCGGCGACCAATGTCCAGTTGGAAAAGGCCATCAACGCCGGGCACTTTCGCGAGGACCTGTATTATCGCCTCGATGTGGTCAACCTCGAGTTGAGCCCCCTGCGCGAACGGCCCGGCGATATCCTGCCGCTGACCCGGCACTTTATCGATGCCTATTGCCAGCGCCTGGGCTACGGCGATGTCCGTATCAGTCCGGCGGCCGAGCAGAAACTCAAGAGCTACAGCTGGCCGGGCAATATCCGCGAGCTGGAAAACGTCATCCACCACACCTTGCTGATCTGCCACAACGGCGTGATCGAACGCGATGACCTGCGCCTGTCGAACATGCGCATCGAACGCCAGGACGATACTGGCGCGACCACCGACGATTCGGCCGAGGCTCTGCTCAACCGGGCCTTCCAGAAACTCTTCGAGGAACAGGCCGGAGCCCTCCACGAAAAGGTCGAGGATGCCTTGCTGCGTGCCGCCTACCGGTTCAGCCACTACAACCAGGTGCACACCGCCAACCTGCTGGGCCTGAGTCGCAACGTGACCCGTACCCGACTGATCAAGATCGGCGAACTGGCAGTGAACAAGCGCCGCCCCGGCGAAAACGTCCAGGGTGACCGGATGCTGCAACTGTCGATCTAGCGCCTGCCTTTCAGAGTACCAGGGCCACACTGCAAGGCGTTGTCATGGCTGCGCTCGATGCTGCGGCGCGGGGCTTGTAGGAGCTGGCTTGCCAGCGATTGCTGGTGTATCAGCCGGCGAATAGGTCGACTGTCAGATCGCTATCGCCGGCAAGACGGCTCCTACGGGTGGGTAGTGATCGGCGGTCTTGGTCGGTCCTCAGAACCCCGGCGCAATCTGCCCCTTGTAGCGGGTCAGGATAAACTGGCGCACGGCGTCGGAGTTCAGCGCCTTGGCCAGTTTCTGGATGCCCGGGTCATTGATATTGTCCGGCCGCGCCACCAGGAACTCGACGTACAGGTCCTTGCCTTTCTCGACAATCAGCGCGCTATTGGTGTCGATCCCGGCCTCCAGCGCATAGTTGGCAAACACGAACGCCAGGTCCACCTGGCTCACCGAGCGCGCCAGCATCGCCCCTTCCAGTTCACGGATCTTCAGGTGCTTGGGATTCTCGACGATATCGTGCGGGGTGGCCTGGGTATTGCTCGGGTCCTTGAGTTTGATCAAGCCCGCTTCGTGCAGCAACACCAGGGCCCGCCCGGTGTTCACCGGGTCGTTGGGAATCGACACCGAGGCACCGTCCTTCAATTCGGACAGGCTCTTGATCTTGGTCGAGTAGGCGCCGAACGGCTCGATGTGCACGCCGACCACCGGCACCAGGTGGGTGTGGCGGGTCTTGTTGTAATCATCGAGGAACGGTCGGTACTGGTAATAGTTGGCGTCGAGGTTCTTCAGGGCCAGTTGCTGGTTGGGCTGGATGAAGTCGTTGAACACCTTGATCTCCAGGTCGACGCCTTCCTTGGCCAGCTCCGGTTTGACGAATTCGAGGATCTCCGCGTGGGGCACCGGGGTGGCACCGACAATCAGTTTTTCATTGGCGTGAACCGCCAGGGACATCAGGGCGGCCAGTACGGCCAGGGTCTTTTTCATGCAAGGCTCCAGAGAGGCAGAAAGGGCCGGCGTGTGGTGGACGTTGGGCCAGGTTGTGGTGTGTCGAAATCAATGGGTCAATGTCGGGTGTAGCGGGCCACCAGGCGGTCACCGGTCATTTGCAGGCCTTGCACCAGCACCAGCAGCAGGATCACCGTGACCACCATCACATCGGTCTGGAAACGCTGGTAGCCATAGCGGATCGCCAGGTCCCCCAGCCCGCCACCGCCGATCACCCCGGCCATGGCGGTGTAGTCCACCAGCACGATGGCCGTCACCGTCACCGCCGCCAGCAGCCCGCCACGGGCCTCCGGCAAGAGGGTGTGGCGGATCACCTGCCAGGTGCTGGCGCCCATGGCCTGGGTCGCCTCCACCACGCCGCGGTCAACTTCGCGCAAGGCGGTTTCCACCAGCCTGGCGAAAAACGGCGTGCAACCCACTACCAGCGGCGGGATGGTTCCCGGAACGCCGAGGGAGGTGCCCACCAGCAGGGTGGTCAGGGGAATCAACACGATCAGCAGGATGATGAAAGGCAGCGAGCGCAGGATATTCACCAGCACCGACAACGACCGGTACACCAGCGGGGTTTCATGCAACTGACGCTTGCCGGTGAGAAACAGCAGCACGCCCAGCGGCAACCCCAGCAGGACGGTAAACCCCAGGGCCGCCGCCAGCATGCTCAAGGTGTCGAGGCAGGCCTGGGCGATATCGCCCCAATAGATGTTTTTCAGCAGTTCACCCATGGACTCAGGACCAGTCGTGACGGGGCGGCTTGATCCCGTTGAGCAGCCAGTTGCCGACCACGTGGTACTTCCAGCGCACCGGATCGTGCAGGGTATGCACCCGGGCATTGCGCCAGTGGCGGTCGAAATTGTGCTTTTTCAGGGTCGAGCGGGTGCCGCCCAGTTCGAACAGCTTGTTGCTGGCCTCGATGGCGATCTCGGTGGTCAGCACCTTGGCCTTGGCCACGGCCAGCGAGGCCCGTGCCACGTTGTCTTCATCGGGAGCCGGGCGCGCGACATCCAGCGCCTTGCCGGCCCGTTCGAGCAAGGCCTCGGCGGCTTCGAGACGGATCTCCAGGCCACCGACCTGGATAATGGTCAGCGGATCTTCGCTGGCCTTGTCCACACCGGCATCGATCCACGGGCGCGCGTGTTCGCGGACAAACGCAACGGTGTCGCGCAGGGCCGCGCGGGCGATGCCGGCGTCAATGGCGGCGGTGGTCAACTGGGCGAAAGGCCCGGCCAGGGTCGGGCTTTCGTAGGAGCGATAGGTCGGGAACAGGTTGAACGCCGGGACCTTCAGGTCCTGGGCCAGTACCGTGCCGCTGGACGTGGTGCGCTGGCCGATACTGTCCCAGTCATCGACGACCACCAGCCCCGGCGTGCCACGCTCGACAAAGGCCAGTTGGCCCTTGCCCTCTTCATCCAGGGCCAGCACTGCCAGCCAGTGGGCGTACAGGGAGCCGGTGCAGTAGCCCTTGCGACCATTGATCACATGGCCGTCGCCATGACGACGAATCGTCGCCTGGATATCCTGGACATTCTTGCCGCCGGTCTCCGACAGCGCATTGGCAAAACGATGACCTTGCAGCGCCAGGGCAAAGAAGTGCGCCTGCTGCTCGGGCGTGCCTTGCAGGCGGATGTCTTCCAGCAGGCAGTAGTGATTCTGCGGGATCTGGCCCAGGGACGGATCGGCCGCCGAGATGATCGCGATCACTTCGGCCAGCACCGCATAGGACACCTGGGCGCCGCCGAACTCGCGAGGCACGCTGATGCCCCACAGGCCGCTGTTGGAATACAGGTCCACCACGTCGGCGGGCACCTGGCGGGTGCGATCACGCTCCGCATCCTGCTCAAGCAGACCGGCGGCGACACGCTGCGCGATCGCCAGGGCTTCGGCCTCGTCGCGGATCAGGTGGGCATTGGGGGAATGGATCGGGTAAACGGCAGATTCAGGCAGGGACGACATGGAACGCTCTCGGGCGAATGGTGTTGCCTGAGCTATTGCAGCTTCTGTGCCTGAATTATTATTTGTTTATTTTCATAGAGTTATACCGATTATCCGGCTATTGCCGGCGTTCTTTCACCAGCAGATTGCAGCTTCGCTGTTGCTGGGGAAACACTTGAATATCCGTACACTTCCCTTGTGGCAGCTTGCCGGCGATGGCGCCCTTGAATTCAACGCAGGACTCACGGGCCTCATCGCCGGCAAGCCGGCTCCTACGGAAGGTATTGCAATCAGGCCAGCGCCTCCTCCAACTGCCCAGCCTTCTGCGCTTCCAGCTCGCGAACCAGCGGCAGGACCCGCTTGCCGAAGTACTCCACCTCTTCCTGGAAATGCAGGAAGCCGGCCAGTACCAGGTCCACGCCCACCGCCTTCAGGGCCACGATCCGCTCGGCGATCTGCTGTGGCGTACCGATCAGGTTGGTCTTGAAACCGTCGTTGTATTGCACCAGGTCCTCGAAGCTGGATTTGGCCCAGTTGCCCTCACCCTCCGGTGACGACCGGCCCGCCTGCTTCGCCGCATCGCCAAATGCCCCGACGGCCTCGGGGTCGGCCTTGTCGATGATTTCCGTCAGTACCGCCCGGGCCTCTTCCTCGGTGTCGCGGGCGATGACAAAGGCATTCACCCCGACTTTCACCGAGTGGCCATTGGCGGCCGCCTTGGTGCGGATATCGTCGACCTGGGCCTTGATTCCCTCGGGGCTGTTGCCGTTGGTGAAATACCAGTCCGAGACCCGTGCCGCCATATCCCGCGCCGCGCGGGAACTGCCGCCCTGGAAAATTTCCGGATGCGGCTGGCTCAGCGGCTTGGGCTTGAGGCTGTAGTCGTTGAAACGGTAGAAGTCACCCCTGAAGGTGAACGCCTCCTCGGTCCAGATCCCCTTCAGCGCACGGATGAACTCTTCGGAACGGCGATAACGCTCGTCGTGCTCCAGCCAGTGCTCGCCAATGGCGTGGAACTCGCCGCGAAACCAGCCACTCACGATATTCACGGCGATCCGTCCGCCCGTGAGTTGATCGATGGTCGCCAGTTGCTTGGCCGCCAATGCCGGCTGCCAGGGGCCGGGCAGGATCGCGGCGATGACTTTCAACCGGGTCGTGGCCGCCAGCAGGGCATGACTGAACGCAACCGACTCATGCTGGTATTCGGCGCCATAACCGGCGGTGAAGCGGATCTGGGTCAGGCCGTACTCGAACCCGGCCGCCTCGGCCAGTTGCGCCAGCTTGCGGTTGTAGTCGATATCCCAGCTGGTGCGCTGCTCGATCTTGCTGACCACCAGCCCGCCACTGACATTGGGCACCCAGTAGGCGAATTTCACGGCTTGCTGACTCATGGTGTTGCACCTCGGACCAGGGAATGTCGAAGGGGTAGAGCAGCAAGCGTGCCAGTGTCCGGCCCTCCCCTTACCAACACATCTAGCGTCCTCACCGCAATCCCCGGTAGGAGCTGGCTTGCCGGCGATGAGGCCGGCGAGGCAGCTAAAAGCTTCGCGGGCAAGCCCGCTCCCACCGCGTCACGGGCCGCGTTCCCACGCCGGAGCGTGGGAACGATCATGAACGCCACGTCCCTTGTAGGAGCTGGACGATTTGTCGTCTGGCAGGACGATTTGCTGAAGCACTGTTCGCCCACCAACAGTTACCTCCAATCCAGCCGAGGTAAACCATCGCGCCGCCGGTCACATCCGGCTCGGCATGGACCCTGCAACAGCCCCGGCAATCGCAGTTTTCTCTGCCTGCCCTCAAGGAGCTGTCCCATGACCGAACACCAGGTGATCAATCCGCTGTCCCTTGGCGTCGACTATGAAACCCTAGCCGCGCGCTTTCGGCCGGTCTTTGCCCGCATCGCCGCCGGGGCGGTGGAACGCGAGTTGTCCCGCGGCCTGCCCCACGAGCCGATCCAGTGGCTCAAGCAGGCCGGCTTCGGTGCCGTGCGCGTGCCGGTGGAATATGGCGGTGGCGGCGCGTCGGTACCGCAGTTGTTCCAACTGCTGATCGAACTGGCCGAGGCCGACTCTAATGTGCCCCAGGCCCTGCGCGGGCACTTCGCCTTTGCCGAGGACCGCCTGAACGCCGCCCCCGGTCCCGCCCGCGACCAGTGGTTCAAGCGCTTCGTCGACGGCGATATCGTCGGCTGCGCCTGGACCGAAATCGGCAATGTGATCATTGGCGATGTGGTGACCAAGGTCACTCCGGACGGCGAACAATGGCGCCTCAATGGCGAGAAGTTCTACAGCACCGGGAGCATCTTCGCCGACTGGATCGATGTCTACGCCCGTCGCAGCGATACCGGCGGCGATGTGATTGCCGCCGTGCGCGCCCGCCAGCCGGGGATCGAGCACAGCGATGACTGGGACGGTTTCGGCCAGCGCACCACCGGCAGCGGCACTTCGCGGTTTGTCGAGGCGGTAGTGGAGGCCGGACATGTGATCGACTTCGCCGAACGCTTCAAGTACCAGACGGCGTTTTATCAACTGGTGCTGCTGGCGACCCTGGCGGGTATCGGCCGTGCGGCGCTCAAGGATGTCGCGCGCCAGGTACGCGAGCGCCAGCGCATCTATAGCCATGGCAATGCCCAGCGGGCCAGCGAGGACGCCCAGGTGCAGCAGGTGGTCGGCGAGGTCGCCGCCCTGGTGTATGCCGCCGAAGCCAGCGCGATACGCGCCGCGCACCCGGCACAGCGGGCCTACCTCGCCCGGTTTGGCGGCGATGCCGAGGTGGAACGGCAGGCCAACGTCGACGCGGAAATCCAGTCCGCCACCGCACAAGTGGTGGTGTCCGAGTTGATCCAGCGTGCCACCGGCGAACTGTTCAATGCCCTCGGTGCCTCGGATGTCCGCCAGGGCAAGGCGCTGGACCGCCATTGGCGCAACGCGCGGACGGTGTCGTCACACAATCCGGTGATCTACAAGGCACGGATCATCGGCGACTGGGCGATCAACGGCACCGAGCCACCGTTTGTGTGGCAGATCGGTAACGGGCCGCAGCCCCAGTCATAGCCAATATTAGTGGTGTCTGGTCTGACGCCTTCGCGGGCAAGCCCGCTCCCACAGGTTTTCGGGTGTGCACAGAGCTTAGGCATGACGCGAAATATCGTGATCGCGGGCTTGCCCTCTCCCACAGGTTTTCGGGTGTGCACAGAGCTTAGGCATGACGCGAAATATCGTGATCGCGGGCTGCCCTCTCCCACAGGTTTTCGGGTGTGCACAAAGCTTAGGCATGACGCGAAATATTGTGGTGGGCTTGCCCTCTCCCACAGGTTTTCGGGTGTACACAGAGCTTAGGCATGACGCGAAATATTGTGGGAGCGGGCTTGCCCGCGAAGACGATGGATCAGACAGCGCAGCAGCCGGATAAGGTCGCGGCGATATTCGCGAATGGGTAAGATGGCGACCTTTGCGCGCCATCTTGCCGCGCCGCCTGCCGACCTAAGCCGAACCCATGCCTTTCGATCTCAGCGTAGACCTGACCACCCTCGCCATTCTTGCCGTCGTTGCCTTTATCGCCGGATTCATCGACGCCATCGCCGGCGGTGGCGGCCTGTTGACCACCCCGGCGCTACTCACCGCCGGCCTGCCACCGCACCTGGTGCTGGGCACCAACAAACTCAGTTCGACCTTCGGCTCGGCCACCGCCAGCTTCACCTTCTACCGACGCAAGCTGTTCCACCCCAGTCAGTGGAAGCTGGCAATCTTCGGCACCCTCGCCGGCGCACTGATCGGCGCGGTGACCGCGCACTTCCTCCCGGCCGAATGGCTGAACAAGATGCTCCCGGTGATTGTCTTCGGCTGCGGCCTGTACCTGCTGTTCGGCGGCACGCCCAAGGCGCCGCTGGACAGTGACGCGCCGATCAGGAAGAAATGGCAATTACCCCAGGGCTTCAGCCTGGGTTTCTACGACGGCGTGGCCGGGCCCGGCACCGGCGCCTTCTGGACCGTCAGCAGCATGCTGCTCTACCCCATCGACCTGGTGAAGGCCAGCGGCGTGGCGCGCAGCATGAACTTCGTCAGCAATATCGCGGCGCTGTCGGTGTTCGTCTTTTCCGGCCAGGTGGACTGGATCATCGGCCTGAGCATGGGTATCTCGGTGATGGCCGGGGCCTTCTTCGGCGCCCGCACCGCCATCAGCGGCGGGGCGAAATTCATCCGCCCGGTGTTCATCACCGTGGTCCTCGGACTGACCGTACGCCTAGCCTGGCAGCACTGGTTCAGCGTGGCCTAGACGGCGCGCCACATACAGGTCGATCAGGTAGCGGGCAATCGAACGCGAGGCCGGCAGCGGCGGCAGGTTGTGCACGTTGAACCACTGGGCGTCCTCGATCTCGTCGGCCTGGGGCACGATCTCGCCACCGGCGTATTCGGCATGGAAACCGAGCATCATCGAATGCGGAAACGGCCAGCACTGGCTGCCCATGTACTGGATATTGCTGACCTCGACCTGCACTTCCTCGCGCACTTCGCGGATCAGGCACTCCTCCGCCGACTCGCCGGGCTCGGCGAAACCGGCCAGGGTGCTGTAGACCCCGGTGACGAAACGCGGTGAACGCGCCAGCAGCACTTCATCGCCACGGGTGACCAGCACGATCATGCTCGGCGAGATCCGCGGATAGGCCCGCAGGTCACAAGGTTGGCAGTACATCGCGCGCTCCCCCGGCACCTGCCGTGCCGGCTGGCCACAACTGCCGCAGAAACGGTGCTCGCGCGCCCAGGTACCGATCTGCGCGGCATAACCGAGCATGCGGTACGTGGTGAAATCGCCCTCAAGCATGAACCGGCGCAAACCCTGCCAGCGGCAACCCGGCACTTCGGCCGTGGCCTTGAGCTCCAGCAGGTACACCGGCTCGCCGTCGCGATGACCGATGCCATGCTCGCAGAGCACCGGCAGGTCCTGGCGCTTGAGCCATTCACGGGGAAACAGCACGCCGTTGTCATCCAGCAGGAAACCCTCGGGACCTCGGGCCACGGCCCAGCCACCGGGTTGTTCGATATCCAGTACTGCGGTTGTCCAGCCTTGAGTCATTGCGGGTTCCTTAGGGACTGGAAGACCAGGCTTCAGTCCTGAAATTCGGGTTTCTGCTTGCTCATGTGGGCCGCGATGGCCACACGCAGGTCCGTCGATTGCAACATGGCGGCGTTCCAGGTGGCAACGTATTCCAGACCATCGTCGATCCGGTGATCACGCATGTAGCTGATCATCTCCTTGGTACCGGTCACGGCAATCGGCGATTTGCCGGCAATCTCCCGCGCAATCCCCATCACGCCATCGAGCAGGGCGCCATGATCGGGGTAGACACGATTGACCAGGCCTATGCGCTGCGCTTCGTCGGCACCGAACTGGCGACCGGTATAGGCCAGTTCACGCAGCATGCCGTCGCCGATGATACGCGGCAAACGTTGCAAAGTGCCGACATCGGCGGCCATGCCGATATCCACTTCCTTGATCGAGAACTGCACGTCCTCGGCGCAATAACGCATGTCGCAGGCGGCGATCAGGTCGATGGCGCCGCCCAGGCAATAGCCCCGGATCGCCGCCAGCACCGGTTTGCGGCAATGGTCGACGGCATTGAACGAAGCCTGCATCTGCAGGATCTTGCGCCGCAGCAGGCGGGCGTTGCGGCCGACATCCTTACCCAGCTCATTGCCGACCGCAGCCAGCAGCATCAGGTCGATACCTGAGGAAAAGTGCTTGCCCGCGCCGCTCAGGACCACCACCCGCACGGCATCGGTGTCATCGATCCACTGGAAGATCTCGACGATTTCGCTCCAGAACGCCGCGTTCATCGCGTTGATCTTTTCCGGGCGGTTGATCTGCACGTGGGCGATATTGTCGGCCAGGTCGACACGAAAGGCTTGGTATTCGGACATGACGGGCATCCTTGGCAGGGCAATGAGAAGGCTGGAACTATAGCAAGGGGTCGCCCAAGGCTGTAGGAAGCGGATATGCCAAAAGCCGGACCTGCGCCTTGATCTTCATGAATTCTTACGTCACCTTTCGCGCACTCTTACAAACAAGGACCCGCCGATGTCATCGCTGACTTCAGCCTTCGCCCATAACTTCCTCGGGCACTCCCCGCGCTGGTACAAGGCCAGTATCCTGGCCTTCCTGATCCTCAATGCCCTGGTGCTGTGGAGTGTCGGCCCGGTCGCCGCCGGCTGGCTGCTGGTGCTGGAGTTCATCTTCACCCTGGCCATGGCCCTCAAGTGCTACCCGCTGATGCCCGGTGGCCTGCTGCTGGTCGAAGCCCTGCTGCTGCGCATGACCAGCCCCCAGGCGGTGTACGACGAACTGCTGCACAACTTCCCGGTGATCCTGCTGCTGATGTTTATGGTGGCCGGCATCTACTTCATGAAGGACCTGCTGCTTTTCCTGTTTTCCCGCCTGTTGCTGCGCGTGCACTCCAAGGCGCTGCTGGGGCTGCTGTTCTGCTTTCTCTCGGCCTTCCTGTCGGCCTTTCTCGATGCCCTGACCGTCACCGCGGTGATCATCAGCGCCGCCGTCGGTTTCTATTCGGTCTATCACCGCGTGGCCTCGGGCAACGATCCGCGCCAGGACAGCGACTTCAGCAGCGACCACCAGTTGCCGAGCCTGCACCACGCCGACCTCGAACAGTTCCGCGCGTTCCTGCGCAGCCTGCTGATGCATGGCGCGGTGGGCACGGCCCTGGGCGGCGTGTGCACCCTGGTGGGCGAACCGCAGAACCTGCTGATCGGCCATGAAATGGGCTGGCATTTCAGCGAGTTCTTCCTGAAGGTCGCACCGGTTTCCCTGCCGGTCCTGGCGGCGGGTCTGGTGACCTGCGTGCTGCTGGAGAAACTGCGCTGGTTCGGCTACGGCACGCTGCTGCCGGACAATGTCCGCGCGGTGCTGGCCGCCTATGCCCGTGAAGACGATGCCGAGCGCACCCCGCGCCAGCGCGCCGCCCTGATCGTGCAAGGGCTGGCGGCACTGATCCTGATCGTCGGGCTGGCCCTGCATGTGGCCGAGGTGGGGTTGATCGGCCTGCTGGTGATCGTGCTGATCACCGCCTTTACCGGGATCACCGACGAACACCGGCTGGGCAGCGCGTTCAAGGACGCCATGCCGTTCACCGCCTTGCTCGTGGTGTTTTTCGCGGTGGTGGCGGTGATCCACGATCAACAGCTGTTCGCCCCGCTGATCCACTGGGTACTGAGCCTGCCCGCCGACCAGCAGCCGGGCATGCTGTTTATCGCCAACGGCCTGTTGTCGGCCATCAGCGACAATGTGTTCGTCGCGACGATCTACATCACCGAGGTGAAACAGGCTTTCGCCAGCGGCCAGATGAGCCGCGAGCACTTCGAGACCCTGGCCATCGCGATCAACACCGGCACCAACCTGCCAAGCGTGGCGACACCGAACGGCCAGGCGGCGTTCCTGTTCCTGCTGACGTCGGCGATTGCACCGCTGATTCGCCTGTCGTACGGGCGGATGGTATGGATGGCCTTGCCGTATACGGTGGTGATGGGGGTATTGGGCTGGTACGCGGTGAGTCACTGGCTGTGAGGTGAATGGCCGCCTCTGGCGGTTCGCGGGCAAGCCCGCTCCCACAGTTTATCGCGTCGGCCTGGAAGGCATGGACGACCCCATACCTGTGGGAGTGGCAGGCCTGCTGCCACGGTTTCGAGTCGAACCCGGGACGCCTGCACGACCCCGTCACCGTGGGAGCGGGCTTGCCCGCGAACCGCCGCAAGGCGGCCACTCACAAGACGCCTACCGCCGGGCCAGGATCAACTCATCAATGGCCCGCGCCGCGCCATCTTCGGTATTGCTGCCGGTCACCACATCCGCCTGGCGCTTGACCACTTCCTCGGCCTGGCCCATGGCAATCGCCAACCCGGCGCGGTGAAACATCGCCGGGTCGTTGCCGCCATCGCCGATGGCCGCCGTCTGCTCCAGCGGTACGCCGAGGAATTTCGCCAGCGTCACCAGCGCCTCGCCCTTGTTGGCCTGCATCGCGGTGATATCCAGGTAGGCCCGCTGCGAACGGCTGGCCAGGGCCTGGTCGGCCACCAGCGGTTGCAGCACCGCCTCCAGGTCGATCAGCAACTGCGCATCGCCGCTGGCACCGACGATCTTGTCGATACGGTCCAGGTACGGGTCGAAGTCGTCCACCACGGTCGGCGGATAACCCAGCGCGTGCTGTTCCCGGGGCACCATGGTGCCGTGGGGATTGCGCAGCAGCCACTGGTCGTCGGCAAACACCCAGACCTCGACCTCCTCATGCCGTGACAACAGCTCCAGCGTACAAATTGCCGCGGCCCGTGGCACATGGTGGGCCACCAGATAACTGCCGTCCGGATGCATCAGCGTGCCGCCGTTGAACGCCGCCACCGGCAGGTCGACACCGAGCGCGTCGATCTGCTCGCGCATCGCCCGTGGCGGACGCCCGGTGGCCAGGCTGAAGAACACCCCCGCTGCCCGCAATGCCCGCACCGCCTCGACGGTACGCGGGCTGAGGCTGTGATCGGGACGCAACAAGGTCCCGTCCATATCGCTGAGCACCAGCCGGATCGGATACTGCGCCGCGCCACTCATCCGAGGCCGTGCCAGACACGGCCGTCACGGGCCAGCAGTTCGTCGGCGGCTGCCGGACCGTTTTCGCCGGCCTTGTAGCCCTGCACCTGGCTATCCTCGCGCCAGGCATCGAGGAACGGCTGCACGGCACGCCAGCCGTTCTCGATATTGTCAGCACGCTGGAACAACGTCTGGTCGCCGGTCAGGCAATCGTAGATCAGGGTTTCGTAGCCGGTGGACGGCTGCACCTCGAAGAAATCCTTATAGGAAAAACCCAGCTCGACATTGGCCATGTCCAGCGCCGGCCCCGGACGCTTGGCCAGCAGGTCGAACCACATGCCTTCGTTGGGCTGGATCTGGATCTTCAGGTAGGTCGGCTGCAGACGCTCGACCTCGGTATCGCGAAACTGCGCATACGGCGCCGGCTTGAAGCAGATGGCGATTTCCGTGTCGCGCACGCTCATGCGCTTGCCGGTACGCAGGTAGAACGGCACGCCGACCCAGCGCCAGTTGTCGATCATCACCTTGAGGGCGACATAGGTCTCGGTATTGCTGTCCGGCGCCACATTGTTTTCTTCACGGTAACCGGGCAAGGATTTACCGCCCAGTTCACCCGCGCGGTACTGGCCACGCACCGAGTTGGCCCGTGCCTCCTCGACACTCCAGGGACGGATCGCGCCGACCACCTTGGCCTTTTCGCCGCGCACCGCATCGGCACCGAACGCCGCCGGCGGTTCCATCGCGACCATCGCCAGCAACTGGAACAGGTGGTTGGGCACCATGTCCCGCAGCGCGCCGGTGTGCTCGTAGAAACTGCCGCGGGTTTCCACGCCGACGGTTTCCGCGGCGGTGATCTGCACATGGTCGATGTAGTGGTTGTTCCAGAACGCTTCGAACAACACGTTGGAGAAACGGCTGACGAGGATGTTCTGCACGGTCTCCTTGCCCAGGTAATGGTCGATGCGATAGATCTGTTTCTCGCTCATCACCTTGAGCAGGCAGGCGTTGAGTGCCTCGGCCGTGGCCAGATCGGAACCGAAGGGCTTTTCGATCACCACCCGGCGGAACGCCTCGGGCGTTTCCTCGAGCAGACCGGCCGAGCCCAGACGCCGCGCCACCTCACTGAAGAAGCGCGGTGCGGTGGCGAGGTAGAACACCGCGTTGTCGGTGCCGCTGGCGGCAATCTTGGCGGCCAGCGCGGTGTAGGTAGAATCGTCGAGAAAATCGCCCTGGACGTAGCTGATGTTCTTCGCCAGCTTGCTCCAGAGCGCGGCGTCCAGCGCCTCCTCCGGGCTTTTCCTGCTCTTGGCGGCGACTTCGGCACGGCTGAAGTCTTCCAGTTTCTTGGCGAAGTCGGCATCGCTGATGGCGTTGTGATCGACGCCGACGATGTGCAAGCCGTCGCCCACCAGGCCATCGCGGGTCAGGTTGTACAGCGCCGGCATCAGCAGGCGCTTGACCAGGTCGCCGTGGGCGCCGAAGAGAAACAAGGTGGTCGGCGGCGCCGGCTCGGCCTTGCGTTTGCTGCGGATGGCATTCATTTTTTCGGCGTCTCCACGTGTCCGCCAAAGCCGAAGCGCATCGCCGACAGCAGCTTGTCACCGTAGGTGCTTTGCTGGCGGGAACGGAAACGGGCAAACAGCGAGTTGGACAAGACCGGCACCGGCACCGCCTGCTCCATGGCTGCCTCGATGGTCCAGCGCCCTTCGCCGCTGTCGGCGACCGCGCCGCTGTAGCCGTCGAGTTTCGGATCGCTGGCCAGGGCGTCGGCGGTCAGGTCCAGCAACCACGACGACACCACACTGCCACGCCGCCAGACTTCGGCGATATCCGCCAGGTTCAGGTCGAAACGCTGGTCTTCGGGCAGGCTCGGCGAGTTCTTGGTCTTGAGGATATCGAAGCCTTCGGCGAAGGCCTGCATCATGCCGTACTCGATACCGTTATGGATCATCTTGACGAAGTGCCCGGAACCCGGTGGTCCGGCATGGATATAGCCGCGCTCGGCACGGTCGTCGGCGCTGACCCGGTCGCGGGTACGGGCAATGGTGCCGATCCCCGGGGCCAGGGTGGCGAACAGCGGATCGAGGCGCTCGACTACCTTGGCATCACCGCCGATCATCATGCAGTAGCCGCGCTCCAGGCCCCAGACACCGCCGGAAGTGCCGACATCGATATAGTCGATGCCCTTTTGCGCCAGCTCCTGGCCGCGACGGATATCGTCCTTGTAGAAGGTGTTGCCGCCGTCGATGATCACATCGCCGGCGTCCAGCAATTTACTCAACTCGGCAATGGTGTCCTCGGTCGGCGCACCGGCCGGCAGCATCACCCAGACCGCACGGGGTTTATCCAGGCCGGCCACCAGTGCCGGCAGGTCGGCGACACCGCGGGCGCCCTCTTTGACCAGGCCGCTGACGAAGTCGGTATTGCGGTCATACACCACTGTCTGATGGCCATCAAGCATCAGGCGCCGCGCGATATTGCCGCCCATGCGGCCCAGTCCGATGATTCCCAGTTGCATGCAGCGTACTCCCGATATCGATGAAAAACTCTGACACACCTTAGCCCAGCGGCACGCGGATGTCTGTCTCGATATCGGTCGGGGCGACGGTCGCAGAGCCCCACCGACGTGTTTTCAGGCGCTTGTATCCACTTCGCCAGTATTGAAAAACAGCGCCTGGGCCACGCCCTTGTCGAGAATCCGGGCACGGTGGATATCCAGCGTCAACTGCGCCCGGCCGCCCTGCCCGGCCTGGACCCTGGCGGCAGCGTGCTGCCGGGCCATGGCCTGGGCCTTGCTGCCCAGGTAGCGTTGCCCCAAGGTCTTCAGATGGGCGCTGACAAACGCCGTATCGGCCGTGGTGGCCGTCGGGTAATGGAAATGCGCGTACCACAGGGGACTGCCGTCCTTGTGGCTGACCACATACTCTTGCAGGTAGCCGCCCTGCCGCTCCGCGTGTCGTCCACCGGCGCGGTGGATATCCACCTGGTCCTGTTCTTTCAGGTACTGAAGGCGCTCCAAGCGCGGCGGATTGCGCTTGATCGCGGCGATACGCGCGTTGCGCCCTTCGACGATCAGGCGAGCGGCTTCCCGGCGCAGGCTGTCCTTGAGCGCCTGGGCGGTTTTCACCGACACCGATGTCCCGCTGCCTTCATCGAGTGTTTGTTGGATATCGTCCGCCAGGGCACTCAGTTTTTGCCCCTTCAGTTCCAGGATACCTTGCAGGTCGCGGGGGGGCTTGGACGTACCGGTGAGCGCCGTCACCTGGCGAATCGCGGACTCGACGCCAGCGAGTTCGGCCTGCCCCTGGGTTATCAATCGGGACAGCCCGACCTTGCGCTGGCCCGGTGGCGCAGGTGCCGGCTCGACCTTGACCTCTTCCCAGAAAGGATCCCGGGCATCCTCCCTGTTCTCCTTGAACGCCGACACCAGTTCGCCGTTGGGATCGGTGATCTCGACGATTTCATCCTCCTGCTCGGGCGTGCGCTCGCGTACCCGACCGGCATAAACCTCGCGATTGCGCGTGCGGATAAACTTCTTCCGTGTGCTGCCACCCCCCGTACCCGGCCTGGGTGCCGGCTCGGGTTCGACCGGTTCGCTCTCGTCCCACAACCCGCAAAGGCTGTTCAACGCGCCATCGCGCAACCGCGCCAACAGTTCCGACAGGCGGCGGGCATATTCGAGCAGGCGCCGACCCGGCATGAGCGTCTTCAGGTAATCGAGCAGGTCGCGGGTCTCGTCATAGCGACCGATCGCCGTCAGCAAGGCATCGATCCGGTCCTGGCGCGGATCCTCGGCACTCAGGCGATTGATGGTATTGGTCACGTAGCGAGTCTGCTCGGCACTGTGCTTGATGGCCGCGAATATCTGATCGTCCATTTGCAAGGTGACCTGCAAGGGCAACTCGTCCAGGGTCAAGGCCAGCAGGGTCGGCAGTTGCACCGCCTGCCAGTCCTGCGGGGTGAATGGTTGCACCACCGCCTGTTGCAGGGTATCCGCTTGGGCCGGCCCCAGTTCGGGGATCGCCCGCAACTCATCGAGCGCGGTATATTCCCGGGTGCTCCAGAGGATCTGCTTGTCGGTGATCTCGACATTGTTCTTCAGGTTGGCGACCACCTGGACATAACGAGCATCGGTGTCGCTGGCGATCATCTCGTCGATCTGCCGGGCACTCAGGCTGCCTTCGCGCCCCACCGCCAGGGACACGTTCAGCAGCATCCGGCAATTGCGCACGCTGTCGGCCAGGGCCGTCACCAGCATCTGCGGCTTGGGCACCACCTGGCGATTGCCATGGAGTTCCTTGATCAGCGCGATCTTTTCTTCGATGACAACCTGCAAGTCCTCCAGCTTGCCCAGGTATTCGCGGCGCTTGTCGCTGCGTTGCCGGTCGCTGAAGTTGTTCGCGGTCCGGCCCTCGCTCATGGTTTCCAGGCGCTTGCGCAGGGTTTCAGCCTCGCCGATCAGACGGCCCATACGCGCCGACGCCTGGATCACTTGCCCGTGCAGGGCCGTGGCGCGGTCGCGCAACTTGCGCTGCAGGCGCGCCTGCACGGTGTCACGGCTGCTGCCGCCGCGCAGGCGCAAGCGCAGGTCCAGGCGCCAACGGTCCTGTCCGTCCCGCTCCAGAAACGGTCCCGGGGTTCCCGCCGCATCGACCACACGGGGACCGTCATCGCTCCACGCCACCTGATACAGGGCGTTCTCGATCAGCACATGCCATCCCTTGTCCCGAGCCTCGCCAAGATGCACCAGACCCCGGTTCGGACCACTTGCGGAGACCATACCGAGACTATCGAGTCGTGGAGGCGTATCGAAGACCCTGACGCGGAGCTTCTCCAGCGCCTGGCGCGAGGCTGCCGACAGGGCGCGGCGCGGATTCGACCAGGACAAGTCGAAAGGCAGTTGTGGCAAGTCATCGGCGGCCGGCGGTGCTGTGATCCGCTCCAGCAGCACCTCCCCTCCGGTCGCCAGCGATTCCCGCTTGCCCGTCAGTTCCGGCAGTGCTTCGCGCTCGCTCGCGATCACTTCATGCAACAGCACTGCCGCCAGGTTGCTCAGCATATCGGCCCAGGCCTGGGCCCGGGCGTCCTCGTCGTCGCCCTGCAACCCCGGCAGATCCTGGCGAACCCCACGGTAGAGCAGGATCAGCCAGCCGGCCTGGGTCAAGGGGCCGCTGGCAAACATCAGCCATGAACTGAACAGTTGCCAGCCACTGTCCTTCAGCCGCTCCCAGCGCTTTTCCGCATTCGACAACAACTGCACATCGGCCTGGCGAATGACCGCATCGATACAAGCATGAAACAGATGATGGATGTAGTCCTCGGTCACTTCCTCATTGCCCAGGGTGGCCGGTGCCGGAGGGGCTGGCAGCGGCGCGGCTTCATCACCCGGCAATAACGAACCGAGGCGGGGCTGGCGGAAACCGCCGTTGGCATACACGGCGACTCTCTGGCTATCGAGCCAGGCCAGCACACTGTCCTGCAAGGCACCGACTTGTTCGATGGCCGCCAGCAGTTCCGGCCGGCTGGCGTATTCGCTCAGGGGCGGATCGAACAGCGGTCGGTACAGCACATGCGGCCCCTGAGCAGGGTCACGGGGTTCGATAAGAAACATGCCCATGACCTTGTCCGGGCTCGCCTCGGGGCTGGCCCGCAAGGCCAGGGGGCGGAGCACGATCGGCACACCGTCGACCTCGCGTTCATGGGCGTCGAACGCCAGTACCGCCTTGACCCAGCGGTAGCCTCGTTCGGTGATGCCCTGTTCGCCACGGAGCTTGAGCTCCAGTGCCGCCAGGGGCAACTGGGCCTGGATCTGACGGAAAAAGCGCTGCTGGCGGATCACGGCATAACGGGTATCGCCCAACAGTCGCTGGCGCAGGTAAGCCGGGTAACCGGCGCCGATATCGACGGCGCTGACCAGCTCAATCAGATAATCGGCGGTCATCCAGTCCGGCGGCGGGCTACCGTCAGCCAATCGGATATGCATCCGCGTGGCGCCGAAACGAAAATCGTCGAGGTTTTCCAGCGCCAGTTCGGGCAGCGTCAACCCGACTTCCTCGAACGCCCCCAGCACATCCGGCAACAGCGGCTTGCGCCGGTACTTTTCCAGCCGGAGCTGGATGTCCTGCATGGGAATATCCGGCATCCGTGGATGCCGCCGCACCATGGCCGCCCTGAGCGCCTGGCGGCTGAAATCCGACAGCGACGCCACATCGTCGAAAAAACTGTGGGATGACGATTTGCCCAGCGCCGTGACCAGGGTCGACAGCAGCCCGGCATAGTCGCGCCGATCCGTATCCGCCGCATCCAGCAGCCACAGCGGCGCTGCCTCGCGCACCCGCCGTTGCAGAGGTGTCAGCGGCGCGGGCTCGGGGATGACGAACCAGTGCGCAGGATCGGTGGCCCGCGCGACCCGCGTCGCCCAGGACTCGCCGGTTCCGTCAGTCACGCCGCGCGACAGACGCTCCAGCGCCTGCAACTGGTTTTCCAGCAACGCCCCGGCCAGGTTGTCGAAGACATTCACCTGCGAAGGGATCAGTTCGAGCCGGCCAGGGTCAGGCAGTTGCCCGCGCAATAGTGTCCAAAGCTCATCAAGGTGCTGCAAACGTTGCACATCATGGCCCGGACGCAGCAGGAAATAGGCAAAGGCCTGCGCGGGCAACTGACGGGCGAAGACCACCGCGACCGGTGTGATGCCGAATCGTTCCCGTGGTCCCCTGGCATACAACAGGTAGGCGGCCAGGGCATGCTTGCCCAGCAGGCTGTCGCGGGTTGGCTGGTCTTCGCTGACCAGCGCCTTGGGCAGCATCTGGTTGGCCTGCAACGCCAGGCTGTTGGGCCGGTTCCCGGCACCATACATGGACACGAACAGCAGGTTCGAGAGTGCCGCGCAACGGCTGGGAATCGTCGGCGAGTGCCGGTCCCAGCCCGGCACCCAAGCATCCGATCCCGGCACCTTGCCGGCCCAGTCGGGTACCGCTTCATTCCAGAACTCGATCAGGCGGACCTTGAACACTTCGAGCTGGGCATCGTCGCCACTGTCGAGCGTCGTGCCCGTCGGTCGCCCGGCGAACAGCGCGCGGGCAGTGTTTCGGTACTGTTGCAGTGAAATCTGCAACGAAGTCGGCGGGGAGGTCGGCAGCGAGGTCATGAGGCCGCAATCCTTGAAGAGGGAAAGCGGCCAGTTGACAAGACCCCCCCGGTCCTCGGGCGGTAGCGGGATACCGCCCGAGGACTATGCGGTCAGCCGGGGAAAAAGTGCTGTTGCGCTGCCGCCAGGTCGATCCGGCTGCGATAGATCTGCAGCGCCAGGTTGGCATTGCCGCCCTGCCCCGTCTGGATCTTCTTGAAGGCCTTTTCCTGCTCCAGTGACTGGTACTTGCCGCCGAGCTTGCGCTGCGCGGCGGTTTTCAGGTGAGCGGCCTCGAAGGCCGTGTCCACTGCCGCCACACTGGCGTAATGAAAGTGCGCGTACCACAGCGGCTTGCCGTCCTGGTCGAGCAGCACGTACTCCTGCAGGAAATCGTGCTTGCCGAGCCTGATGCGCTCGCCTTCCTTGCGCAGGGTCACCTCGCCCAGCGCCAACAGGTAGTCGATACGCGGCATTTCCGGCGGATTGGCCTTGATCGCGGCGATACGTGCGCGCTGTCCGGCGGCCAGCAGTCGTGGGGCCGCCTCGCGCAACTGGCGCACCACCGCCTGGGCATTCCTGACCCGGTCCGGGTTGCGCGGCGGCGTTTGCACCACGGCCAGGAGCTTGTCGATCTCCGTGGCCTGCAGCTCCATCGCCTCGGCCTGCAAGCGCAGGATGTCCTCCTGTGCCCTTGGTGCGTTGGAACGCCCGGCCTGCTTCATGACGCGCTCGGTCGCCGTGGCTTCGTCGTTGAGCAACTGGCGTGCATCGGATACCCGTTTCTCCAGTCCGACCTGGGGCCTGATCACCACAGTCCTGTCCGGGGCGACCACCGCATCCCAAAGTCCGTCGGCGGTATTTTGCCGGAAGGTCTCGATCACCCGGCCATAGCCATCGCTGACTTCCACGATCTCCTCGCCATCCGCCGAGGTCGGTGCCTTGACCTCACCGGACAACAGCTGCCGGTGGCGCGTGCGGATGACTTTTTTCGTGGTCTTTTTCACCGATGGGCCGGCAACGGGCCGGGGCGGCAGCTCCCAGTCATCGCTGCCCAACAATTGCCGCAGGTCCTCCTGGGTATCCTGCACAAGGCCCTTCAAGGACACGAGCAAGCGGTCCAGGCACTCCGTGGGCAGTTGACGATCGACCAGCGTAGTCAAATGAAATTCAAGCTTTTCCTGAAAATCAGTGGATTGCTCGGCAAGCGACTCCAGCAGTTCGATACGCTCGCCGGCTGACAGACCGCTCTCTTCCAGTGCATTGGGAGACGCGTAATAGGACACCTGCAACTGCCTGAACTGATCCCAGATCGCCTCGAACATCTCCTGCCCGACATACTCGGGCGTTATCTGGGCCAGGACAAAACGGTTCTTCAACTGCGCCGTCTTCCAGGCACGCACCTCCACCGCGATGGAGCCCCAGCCGACGGTGGTCAGCACCCGCTGATAGTTTTCGCGGCCATCGCGTATCTGACTCAATTGTTCGAGCCAGTCGCGCTCCTGAAGCGCCCAGCCAAGCGCCTTGTCCGTGGCCGCTGCATCCCGCTCCCACTCGACCTGGATCTGCGTCAGATCCATCTGCTCTTCAGGCAGTTGCGAAAATGTCGAATGGGGCTGCTCCAGTCTTTCCAACAGCCAGGTTTGCTGGGCATGGAGCAAGGTCTGCAGTTCAATCACACCGTTTTCCAGCGCATTGATCTGAAAGGGTCGTACCACCTTGGTCAGCCGCGGATCGGCCATCAAACTTCTGCTCAATTCCAGCTGTCGGCTGTAGTTCCGCAGATTGGCTTCCAGCAAGGTGGTCATCTCACCGAGCAGTTCGGTACGCCGCTCGTAGGTCACCCGCTTGGCCGTCTCGCCTTCGGTCGCCAGTTTCCAGCGCTTGACACTGTTGCTGACCGACGGTTCGCTCACCTTGATCTGTTGGTTGAGTTCCATCAGTTCCGCACGTCCCTCGATGACGGTTTGCGAACCACCGGCCCGGACCCGCTTGGGCGGACTGCCACCGCGCAAACGCATGTCCAGGCTCCAGCGTCCCTGCTCGTCACTGCGCACCCAGGGACCGGCATTGCCCTGATCGTCGATGATCCGCACGCCGTCCGCCTCGGCTTCCCAGGCCACCTCGTAAAGATCGCCCAGGAGCAATGCACACCATTTGCCCTTGCCGCCCTCCTCGATATGCACCAACCCTCGCGCCGGCCCCGAGTCCGCCACGACGCCCAGCTCGGCCAAGGCCGATGCCGGCTTATCGAACGCATGCAGGCGATAAGGCCGGACACGCTTCATCAGCGCCTCCGGGACCGGCCAACCGGACAGCGACCATGCACTCAGTTCGGTACGAGGCAAGTCGGGCACACGGGCGATGGTCGGCGCGGGCAAAGCTGTCGCGGGCGGCGGTGGCTCAAGCGGACGCAACGGCGGGACCGCGGTTTCCCCCGAGGAAGAGTCGGCGCGATAGTGCAGCAACAAGGCCGCCAGGTTGAACAACAGGTCCGCGGCCCCCGACGACTGTTCCAGTCGGTTGTCGCTGTCCAGCGCCCGCAGGTCGTCATGGCCGATTTCCAGGGTCACCAGCCAGCCGAGTACTTCCACCAGGCGTCCGACGTAGGGCAGGAGTCCGGCAAACGGCAGTTGGGTGATGCTCAGCAGCACTTGCCAGGCGCCCTGCTTCCAGTCCGCCCAGCGTTGTTCGGCATTGGACACCGACTGCCGGTCGGCCTGCTCGACCTGGGCCCTGACCATGGCGGCGAAGATCGCCGACAGGTAGGCACCCTCGACCGTCTCTTCGCCAAGCATTGCCGGGACAGGCTTGGCCGGTGCCGGGGCGAACTCGTCGCCAGGCAGGAATTGCTGGATATGCGGCGCGTCGAAACCGCCATGGTCATAACGCTGGCGCGCCGTTTCGCTCATCCAGGTCAAGACGCTGCGCTGCAGATCGCCGGGCTGGCGGATCGCGTCGAGCAACGCCTGGGCGGTTGCGAATTGGCGCAGCGGTTGTTGCAGGAACAGTGGGCGGAACAGGAGCAACGGGCCGCGGCTCATATCCCGTGGACCGATGACAAACATCGCCTGCACCGCGTCAGCCCGCCAGTCGGCTCTGGCCTTGAACGCCAGGGGCCGCAGGACGATTTCCATACCATCGACCCGTCGGCCGGGAGCCGCCGGTTGGACTAGCGCCTGCACATGACGAAAGCCGTCGACGCTGACCCCCGACTCGTCCCTGATCTTCAATTCCAGGGCCTGCAAGGGCAGGCGAACCCGCCATTGCGCGACAAACAAGGCCTCGCGCCGCCGGGCCTCGGCGGCGTCGGTGAGCAACCGGGCCTTGAGCAGGTCCGGGTAGGCCTGGCCGATATCGGCGCGGGTCACCAGGCCACGCAGGTAATCCGGGGCCATCCAGTCCGGCACCGGCTGCGCCAACCCGCGCACCTCGATACGAATACGCATGCCGGTATGGCGCATGCCGCCCAGGTTGGCCAGCGCCAGTTCCACCAGCGTCATGTCGACCGCAACCGTGACCTGCGCCTGCTGCGGGTCAAGGGTCTGGGTGGAGGAGTAATCGAGCTTGTCGATATTGAGCTTGATCGTATGCGGGTCGATGGCGGCGGCAGTGGGATGGTCCTTGTGCATCAACGCTTGCAAGCGCCGTGTGGCGAACTCATCGAGGGTGCCGATGCCTTCGAGGAAATGCCGGCCGGCGGACTCGCACTGCGTGCGCGCCAGTTCGGTGAGCAGGTGACTGTAGCTCGCCCGATCGGCAATCGAGGCCCCCAGCAGCCAGTCCGGCAGCGACGTGCTGCTCATGCCCAGGGCCGCCGCACCGCAGCGTTCCTGTCTGAGCACCTGGAACCGTCCCGTATCGGAGATCCTCGCGGGTACGGCGAACCACTGGCCCGGATCGGTGATTTCGTCCACCCAGCGCTGCAGATGGGCCCTGCCGTGCAGGTCGCCCGGCGGCAATGCGCTCAGCGCCTGCAGTTGATATTCCAGCAAACCCTTGGCCAGGCTGTCACCGATCACTTCGGCGGGTTCGTTCCAGCGCCAGACCAGCGACTCGCTTACTTCCAGGCTACGTCCGGCGGTCCGGCTGCCGATCAGCATCGCCACCAACTCGGCACTGTCCAACTTACCCGAGCGCAGACCGCCCTCGCCCGGATGAAAATACAACGGATAGGGCAATCGCTGCAGACGCTCGTCATAACGCCGGAAGTCGATCACCGGGTACAACTCCGGGTAACGTCGCCCCTGCTCATCCACGCTGAAGACTCTTGTCTCGAAGGCACGAATATCCAGGGGCGGGCTTTTACCCTGGGCATCGTCAGGCGAGTAGCCCATGTAGAACGGCAGGCGACTCAGGTCGGGCAGCCCTCCCCGCCCAGGCATCTGCCCGGCGACGAGCAAGCGCCCGATCGCCGCCGCGAGCCGTGCCCAACGGCTCGGCCCGTGCCCTTGTGGCGACTGGTTCCAGCGCTCGATCAGTTGCTGCTTCAGATTTTCCAGCAACAACGCCCGCGCCGCCTGGTCCAGACGCTTGAGCAGCCCGTCGAGATCGATTGCCAGGGGCTTTGTCGCCGCCGGTGGCCGGTCGCGCCAGAGCAGGTTGTGCGTCTCCCCACGCGGGCTCCTGGAAGCTCCCCAGACCGGCGCCCGCAGGGCAAAACGCTCGAGCATGACCTCGGCGAGGCTGTAGTGGTTATGCCCGGCCGGGGCACCGTCGATGCCCTGGGCCAATACCCAATAGGGTACCGCCAGGCGTACCCGCTCGGCCGACAGGTCGAATTCGCCATAGTGCTGGTCCAACACGCCCTGGACCAGCGGTGTAGCGACCGAGAGCAAATCGGGAGGGTCGGCGAAAAGTGCCTTGGCGACCGAAGTCGGGTGCATTGCTTGACTCTCCGCAACCGGCGACTGCGTTGACATGGTTGACGTCCTCGTTCGAATGATGGGAACGAGTCGTTACCTGGCGCATCGGCTCGCCGGCCACGACTCCCGAGGGATTCAAGCCTGGCGACAGGCGTCGTGTGCGGTAGCGGGATAGGCCCTCTTGCGACAGAGGACAACCTACAAGAGGGCGAAACTAGAGGTATTGAAACTAGAGGTACTTGTTCCAGAACAGCATCTGGCCGTGCTGCGGATCGAGCTGCGCACCGCTGAAACCGAACTTGCGGTAAGAGCCCTGGGCCACGGCGTTGCCTTCGAGCACTTCCAGGGTGATCTTGCAACAGCCGCGCTGACGGGCGATATCCTCGACCTTCTGCAGCATCTTCTGGCTCAGCCCCAGGCCGCGAAACTTGCTCACCACCGAGACGTCATGGACGTTCACCAGGGGGCGGCAGGCAAAGGTGGAAAAACCTTCGAAGCAGTTCACCAGCCCGGCCGGCTCACCGCCGACAAACGCCAGCACGCTGAAGGCATGAGGCCGCTTGGCCAGTTCACCGGGCAGTTGTTGCAGCACGTCCGGCGCCAGGGCCTCGCCGCCGCCCATGGGGTCTTCGGCGTAGTGATTGAGTACCAGTCCAATCGCTTCGGCGTGCACCGGGTTGGTGTAGCTCGCTTGTAAAACCAGTATGTCGGCAACGTCCATGTCAGTCCTCGGCGAAACCATTAAGGGCAACTCTTGTGGGTCAGGAAACCGATTGTAACCCTGTCCGTGGCGGGTAACGGAAGCAAAATAAACGCTTCAACGGCCGAAGCGCTGCAATTGCATCTCGTGCAAACGACTGAGCGTACGGCGGAACGGGAAAGCTAGGTAACCTTCGGTGTACAGTTCGTCCAGTGCCACCCGGGCGCAGAGATAGAGCGGCACCTTGCGGTCGTAACACTCGTCCACCAGGGCGATGAAGCGCCGCACGCTATCGTCGTGCACAGACAGCGGCGGCAGTTCACGGTCCCCGGCGTCGACACGCTGCGCCGCGTCCTCGGTGCCACGGGCGATGCGTCCGGGACGCTGGCGGGCACTGAGGCTGGGCACCTCGATCAGGAAAATCACCGTGTAGCGGTCACACAGCGCCATGAAATCCATGGCCGCCAGAGGCTGTTCGCACAGTTCGGCATAACGACAGCAAAGCACCGTGGGCGAAGCCCGCACCACCGCCAGGGTCCGATAGCCCATGGCAACCGGCTCGCTGGAAACCGGCTGCCCGGCCGTCAACCCATCGAACGCTTCGACCAGTGCCGTCGACTGTCCCGCGGGCTCGACCCAATAACGCTGCAGCACGGTCCCCGGATGCAGACGATGATCTTCACCACCATCGATATCCACCACCTCCATATGCTCTTCGATGGCGGCAATCGCCGGCAGGAATCGCTCGCGATTGAAACCATCGGCATACAGCTGTTGCGGCGGCTGATTGGACGTGGCGACGATCACCACGCCTTCATCGAACATCACCTGGAACAGTCGCCCGAGAATGATCGCATCACCGATATCGTTGACGAACAGTTCATCGAAACACAACACCCGGACTTCCCCGGCCAGCTCACGGGCCAGGGCCCGCAGCGGGTCGGCGATACCACTGAGCTGGAACGAGCGCTGGTGGACCCAGCCCATGAAGTGATGGAAGTGCTGGCGCCGCGACGGCACCCGCAAGGTCTGGTGGAACTGATCCATCAGCCAGGTCTTGCCGCGTCCGACCGGCCCCCAGAGGTAAACACCCCGGGGCACCTGGCCCGCCTGCAAGGCCCCATGGCAGCGCTGCAAGGCCTGCACCGCCTGCCATTGCGCCGGGTCATGAAGAAAACCGCGCTGCTCGACGGCAGCGCGATAAGCACTCAGGGGTGAATCGACACTCAGGGGAGAATCGGCAGTCATGGCGTCGTGCAGGCTCGCAAGCGGGAGCACAGCAGTATGCCAGCTTGTCCTAGAGGGAAATATCCAGCCGGGCAATCTTGCCCTGCTCGTTGAGCCGGAACACGTAGCGCAACTCCACCGGACTGCCGGGAAAGCTGCCGGAAACCAGCTGCTTGACCAGCACCTTGCCGGTGCGTTGGGCGACGTCGAGGACTTCGACCCGGGGCTGATATTTGCGCGCGGTCTCATCCATCCATTGGGCGATGGCGAGGGTGCCGACGCGATGCTGGCCTTCGTCGAAGACATTCGCATCCGGGGCGAAGAAACTCTCGACCGCCGAAGTGTCACGGGCGTTGGCGGCGTTGATGTAGGCCTCGATGGCCGGGGCCAGGGTGGTCGATGCGGATAAGGTGTTCATGTGGCTGACAGCTCCTTGCTGGTGGGAGTGGAGCTATCCTAAGACAGCCTCGCGTCAGTTCTTGTCAGGAGTGAAACGCTCGCTCTTGTCGGCCGGTTCATGGGTTTTCAGCCAGGCCCGCAACAGGTCGCTGCGGCGTCCCGGATAGCGTTCGCCCTGCTCGCGCGCCGCCGCGATACGGTCAGTGCGAAAGGTCCGGTAGTCGTTGCGCAATTCACACCAGGCGACGATCACCCGCGCCTCGTTCATGAACCCCAACGCCAGGGGCCAGATCAGGCGCTGGCTGGCAATCCTGTTCACGTCGGCGTAATCGATGTGCAGCTTCAACTGCTGGCCGATGGCCTGGCGCAGCACACTCAGCGGCACGATGTTTTCCGGAAAACCGAAACAGGCCGGCCCGGCCAGCACCGTGGGATTGCGCAACGCCTCCTGGGCCGCCGGCGCCAGCACCGCGGCAATCTTCGCCAGCGCATCGGACGCCGCCTTGCTCAAGACCTCGTCCCCGCGCTGATCGACGTACTGCAACCCCAGGACGATGGCTTCGGTCTCGTCGGCATTGAGCATCAGCGGCGGCAGGAACAACCCGCTACGCAATACATAACCGATCCCCGCCTCACCCTGGATCGGCGCGCCGAGGGCGGTGAGTTCGGCAATATCGCGGTAGACCGTACGCTCGGAAATCTCCAGCTCGCGGGCCAGCACCGCGGCGGTGGCCGGGCGGCTCTTGGCCCGCAGCACCTGGAGCAACGTCAACAGTCGGGAAGTACGGGACACGGTGTTCAACCTGGAAGACACGGATTCGCGCAGCCTAGCAGAGAGTCCTGTCAGAAATTGTCAGGAGACGAAGAACCTGGAAAATCGGCTTGACCAAATAAATTACACACATCATATTAAATACATGTCGTACGAAATCTAAATTGCCTTCAGGAGTCATCCCATGCATTACAAAGTCCTTGGCCGTCGTAGCGGCTTGCGTGTTTCGGAACTGGCGCTGGGCGCCGGTAACTTCGGTACGGGCTGGGGTCATGGCGCCGAGCGCGACGAAGCGAAGCGCATCTTCGACGGTTACCTGGAGGCCGGCGGCAACTTCATCGACACTGCCAACGGCTATCAGGCCGGGCAATCGGAGGTGATGGTCGGCGAGTTCATTGCCGCTGAACGCCATAGTCTGGTAGTGGCGACCAAATACACCATGGGCACCACGCCGAGCGCGGGGATTTCCCATACCGGCAACAATCGCAAGAACATGGTCCGTGCGGTAGAAGAAAGCCTGAAACGCCTGAACACCGAACATATCGACCTGTTCTGGGCGCATATCAGCGACGGCCTGACGCCCATGGAAGAAATCCTCCGTGGCTTCGACGACCTGGTGCGTTCGGGGAAGATCCTCTACGCCGGCCTCTCCAACTTCCCGGCCTGGCGTATCGCCCGGGCCGACCTGCTCGCCGAAATACGCGGCTATGCGCCGATCGTCGCGATCCAGGCGGAATACAGCCTGGCCGAACGCAGTGCCGAACGTGACCTGCTGCCGATGGCCGAGGCCCTGGGCCTGGGTGCTACCTTGTGGTCACCACTGGGCGGTGGCCTGCTGACCGGTAAGTACCGCGAAAGCAGCGAAAATACCCGGGCGAGCAAACTGGGCCGATTGATTCATGTGGAAAAGAACGCCCGCGACAGTGCCCTGATCGACACGTTGCTGGCGGTTGCCAAAGAGCTGGGCGCAACGCCGACCCACGTTGCCATTGCCTGGCTGCGCGAACAGGCGAAACGCTCGGTCACCAGCCTGATCCCGATCCTCGGGCCACGCACGCGGGAACAACTCGACGGCACACTCGGCGCCTTGCAGGTGCGGCTCAGCCCTGAACATCTGGCGCGACTGGATGAAGTCAGCAGCGTGGTACCTGGCGTACCCCATGCAATCATTGCCGAAGCGATGGGCCGCTACCGTGGCAGCGAGCCGTTCGATCTGCCGCTGATACCGGTGATCTGAGGCTCCCGATCTTGATGATCGTTCCCACGCTCCAGCGTGGGGACGCCTCCTGGACGCTCTGCGTCCGCTCCTGTGACGCCGAGCGTCACGGGCTGCGTGGTGGGAACGATCGGCGTTGATCGACCGGTAAACGAACTCTCGAAAGATCCAGGCGTCTATGCTTGGCCGTAGTGCCTGACTTTCGAGAGACCTTCGCCATGCGCAAACTCCTGGGCCTCGGCCTGCTGTTCCTGACCCTCGGTGCCTGCGCCCTGTTCCCCGACCGCGACCCGTTGAATATCAATGTGGTCGGCATCGAACCGCTGCCCAGCCAGGACATGGAGGTACGCTTCGCCGTGACCCTGCGCCTGCAGAACCCCAATGAAAACGCCATCGACTACAACGGCGTGGCCCTGGACCTTGAGGTCAACGGCCGCCCGCTGGCCTCCGGTGTCAGCAATCAGCAGGGCTCGATCCAGCGTTTCTCCGAAGCGACGCTGACGGTGCCGATCAGCGTCTCGGCGTTTTCCGTGCTGCGCCAGACCCTGGGCCTGAGCCAGGCGCAGAAACTCGACAACCTGCCCTACGTCCTGCGCGGCAAGCTGGCCGGCGGACTGTTCGGTACGATGCGTTTCGTCGAGCGCGGCCAACTGAACCTGTCGGGCCCCAACGCCGGCACCTGGTGAACCGCCGCCCGGGTGATAGCAAAGGCTGTTATAAAAGACCTTTCGATTTGCGCCCTGGACGGCACGCCCCATGGAAAAATATCCCACGTTGCACACCGAACGCCTGATCCTCCGCCCGATGACCCTGGCCGACGCCCCCGCCATCCAGCAACTGTTCCCCCACTGGGAAGTGGTGCGCTTCCTCAACGCCCTGGTGCCCTGGCCCTACCCCGCGGACGGCGCCCTGAGCTACCTGCGGGATGTCGCCCTGCCCGCCATGGAACGCGGGGAAGAATGGCACTGGTCGATGCGCCTGAAGTCGGCCCCCGAACAACTGATCGGCTCCATCAGCCTGATGGAGGAAATCGACAACAACCGTGGATTCTGGTTGGCGCCGCAATGGCAGGGCCGGGGTCTGATGGCCGAAGCCAGCGTCGCCGTTACCGACTACTGGTTCGAGACCCTGGGACGGAGCGTGTTGTGCGTGCCCAAGGCCGCGCCCAACCAGGCCTCACGGCGGGTCTCGGAGCGCGAAGGCATGCGTCTGGTGCGTAGCGAAGAACGCTATTTCGTCAGCGGGACACTGCCTTGCGATATCTGGGAAATCACCCGCGAAGAATGGCGGCGCGGCCGCCGATCGATCCCGGTTCTTTAATCCTGGCTTTTTAATTCTGAAGAAAGCGCACCCCCGGCTTGGCGCGCTCATCCACCTGCAATTCGAACACGTCCGGACGGGCGTAGTGACCGGTGACGTCGAAATCATAGCGAGCACGAACCAGTTGCTCGGTATCGATCTCGGCGGTGAGCAGGCCGGCTTCACCGACCAGCGGCCCGGCCAGCACATCGCCCATGGGTCCGACGATCAGGCTGCCACCGTTGATCAACGGCCGCTCGGCGGGCCAGTTGGCGACCTCGCTGCCCAGGGCCGCGGGCGACGCCTGGACCTGGCAGGCACTGACCACGAAACAGCGCCCCTCGCAGGCCACATGCCGCATGGTCACCTGCCACATTTCCCGCTCGTCCACCGTCGGCGCACACCAGATATCAACGCCCTTGGCGTACATCGCCGTGCGCAACAACGGCATGTAGTTTTCCCAGCAGACCGCCGAGCCGATGCGCCCGGCCTTGCCCTCCAGCACCGGCAGGGTCGACCCGTCGCCCTTGCCCCAGATCAGCCGTTCCGTGCCGGTCGGCATCAGCTTGCGGTGCTTGGTCGCCAGGCCCTGTTGCGGGTCGAAGAACAGCACCGTGCAGTACAGGGTGTGGCCGCTACGCTCGATCACGCCGATCACCAGGTTGGCCCCGGTACGCGCCGACAATCCGCTCAGGGCCTCGGTTTCCGGCCCCGGCACATCGATCGCATTGGCGTGATAACGGGCGAACGCCTCGCGTCCTTCCGGCAGGCGATAACCCAGCTGGGTGCCGAAGGTCTCGCCTTTCGGGTAGCCACCGAGCAAAGCTTCGGGCATCACCACCAGGCTCGCGCCGGCGGCAATGATCGCGCCTTCATAGCCGAGGATCTGTTCCAGGGTTTCACCCTTGCCACCGGGCAGGGAACCGATTTGCAACGCAGCGACGATGGACTTGGACATGAACGGTGCTCCAGGAATGAATGCGTGTTGCAGATTGTCGTGGCGAACCGGATCATGAATAAAGCCCACTTCATCACTGAATGATATGAACAACACGAATATCAAGACCCTGGACCTGAACCTGCTCAAGGTTTTCGAGGCCCTGCACGACGAGTCCAGCGCCAGCCGCGCGGCCGTGCGCCTGGGTGTCACGCAATCGGCCATCAGCGCCGCCCTGCGGCGGTTGCGCGAGGTCTACGGCGATCCGCTGTTCGTCCGCACCGGACGCGGGCTGGCGCCGACCTTGTGCGCCGACCAGCTCAAGCCGGTGATCAGCGAAGCCCTGAACAAGTGCCGGCAAAGCCTGGCACTGGTCGATCCGCTGGCCCGACACTACGAAGGCCGGTCGGTGATCATCGGATTGTCGGATGACTTCGAAATCGCCTACGGCCGGCGCCTGATGGAACTGATCGCCGTGCAGGCGCCGCGCCTGCGCCTGATCTTTCGCCAGACCCATAGCCAGATCGTCGGCGAAGGCCTGCTGCAACGTCATTTCGACCTGGCCATCGCCGCCGGCGGTTTCGCCGAGCGCCTGCTCAGCCGGCGGGTACTGGGTGAAGGCGACTATGGCTGCCTGGTCGACCCGCAAAGCCTGGAGATCGGTCAAACCCACCTGAGTCTTGAGCAATTCGTGGCCCGCGACCATATCCTGGTGTCGTCCGGCGGTTTTATCGGCATCACCGACGAAGCGCTGGCCGGCCTCGGCCTGAGCCGCCATGTCAGCGCCTCGACCAGCCATTTCGCCGCCCTGCCCCATCTGCTCAAGGGCAGCCAGGCGGTAGCGACCATCCCCGGCCATGCGGCACGGGCCATCGCCGAACTGAGCGGACTGAGCCTGCTGCCCTGCCCCATGACCCTGCCGCAGTACCCGATCGAACTGGGCTGGCGCACCAGTGCGTCGCTCGATCCGGCCGTGACCAAGGTACAAGCGGCGATTTTGCAATGTTTTCACATCACCTGAGCCGTTATGAAAAGATGAGGAAGGGACTGTTTTACCGGGCCGTTTGGTGAAAAACTCCAGCCGAATTGATATGCATTTGCCATCTACTGTTCTCGGCAAGTGCCAGGGAAGGTTAGAATGTAGGAAATAGGGAAGAGTCAATGACAGAGCCGATCCTCTCCGAAGCCGAATACGATGCGATCACTGATGCCGCCGCGCATTGGTGCATGCGGCTGCATGAGCAGGATTGCACGGCGGCCGAACGCGCAGAGTTCGACGCCTGGCTCAAGGCCGATCCGCTGCATGCCTTCGAATACGAGGCGATGCTGGAGATCTGGGACGTCGCCGATCACCTGCCCCGCCCGGCCGAGGCCGAGATTATCCCGTTGCCTGTCAGGCGCCCCCGTTGGCCACGTTATGGGGTCGCCGCCGCCGTCAGCCTGTTGGCGATTCCGCTGGCCGGCTATATCGGCTGGAACCTCGGCTGGGTGCCCAGTTCCTACCAGAGCTTCGAGGCCACGGGCCAGGTCGAGCGCGTCACCCTCGCCGACGGCAGCCATGTGGAATTGAACCTCGGCACCCGGCTGACCTACAGCGACTACAAGAATCAACGACGGGTCACGCTGAAATACGGCGAAGCCTTTTTCGACGTCAGCCATGACACCGGGCATCCCTTCGTGGTGAAGGCCGCCAAGGGCCAGGTCCGTGTCACCGGGACCAAATTCAACGTCTGGATGTATGAAGACCAGGTCCGTGTGACCCTGCTCCAGGGCTCGGTACTGGTCAGCAGCGACACCAGCCAACCCGGCGGCTATCGCCTCGATCCGGGCATGCAGGCGCGCTACAAGGCCGGCGACTACGAGCCGCAGATCAGCCAGACCTACGCCAACGACGCTTCCCTGGCCTGGCGCAACGGCAAGCTGATCCTCGATAACCTGAGCCTGAGCGATGCCCTGCCGCTGATCAACCGTTACCTGAGCAGCCCGGTATTGCTGGCGGACCCGGCCACCGGGGCAATCCGCATCGGCGGCATCTACAGCACCGGGGAAGTGAAAAAGCTGATCACCTCGCTGCCCAAGGTCCTGCCGGTCTACCTGACCCAAAATAAGGACGGCAATCCGGTGCTCAACTCGATTCCCCGGGACAAGCCGCGGACCTGAGGCTCATGCGATATCTCTGAAACACTCGGTCCCCCGTGGGAGCGGGCTTGCCCGCGAAGAACGATAACGCGGCGTACCTGAAACACCGCGCCGCCTGATTCGCGGGCAAGCCCGCTCCCACACAAGTCCGCTCGCCGCAGACCGCGTCCAGCTCCAACTACTCCCGAGCCAGCTTCCCGCCCACAGGACGCTTCTCGCTGATCACCTGCAAGCGATACTGCTTGTCGGCCTTGATCTGCTGCTCGGTAAACGGCAGGACGCTCCAGGCCTTCTTCGAGAACGCTTCGGTCTGATCGCGGAAATGCGCCGATGCCGGATCGCTGGACAATGAGAACGCCAGTAGACCCTGGGCCCGCGGGCCGTTTTCATCGAAGCTGACCACCTGCAGGTAGCTGGTGCCGCTGACCACCTCGCGCTTGCCGCCCTCGCCCGGGACACTCTGGATCGCGTTGTACACCCCCAGCGTGGCCGGTCCGCCATGTACCGGCACCGGTTGCCCGCCCTGGCTGACCTGCTGGACATCACCCCATCGGGTATCGGCCGTCAGCCCCGCCTTGTTCACACTCTCGACCGACGCCAACATTGCCTCGCGCACGGCCTTGGCCACCTCGGCCTGGTCGATGTCCAGCCCGCGCGGAGTGTGCTGCGGATCGGCCGGATCAAACTTGACCCGCCAGATATCGCCACTCTCGAACAACTGCCCCATGACATTCTGGAAATGCACAAAACCCAGGCCACTCTGCAGATTGGCATGCTGGTCCCAGTTCTTCAGGCTGCTGCACAACGGTGCCAGGGCTGCCGCGTCCGCGCCCAGGTCAGCGACACAGAATTGCAGCAGGTCCGGCAACACTTGGCCGGCAAGGTAGACCTGGTCGTCCATCACCATCCGTTGCAGGTCCTCGACCTTGACCGGCCCGGCCTGGTTCAGGCGCGCCAGTTGATCGAGGGCAAAACGCGCACGCTGGCCAAGGGGCTGGCCGTCCTGGCTGATCACCGGCGAGAAACCCTTGAGCGGCGCCGCCGGATTGACCATCCACGCCGAATCGTTGGAGTTCTGCACATAATCGTCACGTTCCAGTTGCGGTAACCGGTCCGCCGGAAAAATCCCCTTCTGTGCGGCATTCGCGGCCACGCTCCAGGCACAGCCACGGCGTGAACCGTCGAGCACGATCAGTTCGGTACCGGCCCGCGGATCGCTGCACTCGCGCAGCTTGCCGGCGTCCACATACGGCACCACCGACAAGTTCATGTACAGCGCCTGACCCTGGTCATCCACCGCCAGGGTATTGACCCAGGGAATCCCCTGGATCTTGTGCACCGCCGCCTGCAACGCCTTGAGGCTGCCGGCCCGGTTCATCGCATACCACTGCTGCAGCACACGATCATTGTCCTGGTTGGCATCACGCAGGCTGAAAGCTAGCTGATGGTTCCAGTCAAGCTTGCCGGGCCATTGCACCACCGGTCCGAACACCGAGCTGTAGACCACCCGCGAGACGGCCTTGTGGCTACCATCCGGCTGCCGGACCTGGACCGTCACTTGGCGCTTGTCCATGGCCGTGGATTTTCCATCCAGCAGATAACGAGTCGGGTCCTTGGGGTCGAGTTGCAGGCGATACAGGGTGAAGTGCTTGGAGGTATCGACCGTATGGGTCCAGGCCAGGTGCTGGCTGAAGCCGATATTGATCAGCGGCAAGCCTGGCAGCCCAGCGCCCATCACATCGAGCCGGCCGGGAATGGTCAGGTGCATCTGATAGAAACGCATGCCGCCGATCCACGGAAAATGCGGGTTGCCGAGCAGCAGGCCGCGACCGTTGAACGAGCGTTCGCGGCCGATCGCCACGCCGTTGCTGCCGCGATCCAGGGCGAACCGTTGCATGCGTTCGGCGGCCAGCTGGAACGCCGCCGATGGCAACTGCGCGGTCTGCTCGGGTGGCGTCGCCGCGACCAGCGCCTCGGCGAACTGGCCGACACCGCCTTCGACCAACAGGCGCCGGGTCAGCTTGACCTGGTCCAGCACAGTGATCGGTCGCACCCAGTCACCCTGGCACTGCGCGGGAAGCCCCTGGGCCTGGCGTTCGCGTAACTGGCGGTTGTAACCGGCGACATAACCTTCGACCCGTTGCTTGATTTCGGGACTCTGCGCCCGCCAGAACGCCGAAACCGCCGCCGGCGTGTTGAGCCAGTTGAAGAACAGGTCGCTGGTGAGGTTTTCCCGTTGCTCGACGGTCAACGCCTCGGGGCCGAAATACTTCGAGCGCTCGCCATTGACCGTGACGACCTCGTTGGCCAGCAGGCACAGGTTGTCCTGGGCATAGGCATAGCCGATGCCATAGCCGAGGCCACGCTCATCGCTCGCCAGGATGTGCGGGACACCGAAGGTGGTACGACGGATATCGGCGCTCAGTTCGCTGCTTGCGGAACGGGCATGGGCGCCCAGGCTCAGGCCGATCAGCAACGCTGCAAGACAGTACCTGGGAAATGGCCGGGAAGTGATCACGCAGACTCCTGATAGAACAAATCGAATACCAGGCAGCACGGGACATGACCGCGAACGGGCGCCTGGAAAAACCGGCGCCCACGGGAAAAAAGCAACGGGCAGCCGATGCCTGCCCATAAAGACGAATGCCACACCCGGAATTTAGTCGGCCGGACATCCGGAGGTCGGCCTCTCGACATGTCTGCGACCTGATACCGACAAATTTTCTACATTCGGGGCTTCATGATTTAGCCGTCTCGTTCGTCTTAATAAGCGAGAGCAGACATCACTTTCCTGATCAGGCTCTGAAAAGGAGTTTTTGCATGTACGACCAGCACAGGCCAACGGACGGTATTTCCTTGCAACGCGATCCTACCTATAGCTCGGGCGCCATGTTTGCCAAACCTGCCGAGCGCAATGGCAACGAGCGTATTCGCCAACTGCTCAAGCACTTCGGCTTGCGCACCAGCCTGATCCGGCTGAAGGTGATCGATGCCCTGCTCGACGCCGGCAGCGGCCAGCGCCGCCTGGGCGTGCGCGGCGTCCACAGTCACCTGCTGGAACTGGACATTCCGTTGTCCTTCCTCAGCGTGCGCGAAGTGCTCAAGCGCTTGTGCAGCGAGGGTGTGGTGGTGCTCAACACGGACAAGAGCTACAGCCTGCACCCCGATGCGCTGACGGCGCTGGAACAGCAGGACTGAGGGTCAGGGCTTGACCTTGCGCCGCATCACGCCATTGATGATCACCACGACCACCGCCACGCCGATGGCGATGTACTGGAACAGCTTCTCGCTGATCACGCCGGTGTTCTGCAGGTAGGTGAGGCCGAACATGATCCCCAGCACCACCAGGACGATCAGAATCGAGTACTTCAAACGTTGTGCCTGGGTCATTGCATGCATCCTGAAATAAAGCCTGAAACGAAAAATTGTATCGGGTTTGTATCGGCATTCATGCCAAGCACCTACAGCGCTCGCCGAATAAGCCGCCCCGTACGCAGTCTCATGATACAGCCGGGCAAGAGTTTTCGCTTCCCGGCTTCAACCATGAGGAAGTGTCCATGTTTCGTCGAATCACACTGCTGATTCCTGTGTTACTCATGTTGTCCATGAGCGGTTGCATCATATTTCCCCACGGCGGTGGTGGCTGGCATGACCACCGTTACTATGGAGGCGGCCCCGGGTACTACGGAGGCGGTCCCGGTTACTACCATCGCTGACATCCACGGGTGAGCCCTTCGGCTCACCCGTTTCGTTTCAGGCCACCGCCCCGTCCTTCAACGCTTGAAACCGATGCCCGGACGGGCACACACCGCCACCAGCCAATCGACAAACACCCGCACCCGCTGGGACAACTGCCGGTGCGGCGGGTAGAGGGCGGCCAGCGGCAGTCCCGGCTGCGCTATCCCCGGCAGCACCTCGCACAGACGGCCATCGCGCAATTGCTCGACCACGTGGTAATACGGAATCTGCGCCAGGCCGAATCCGGCCTCGCAGGCAGCCAGGTAGCCGTCGGCGCTGCTGACCGCGACCCGTCTGGCCAGGTGCAGGGCCTGCAACTGGCCGTCCTGGAGGAAGTCCAGGCCATAACGCTTGCCGCTGGCACCGGAAAAATACTCGACCATCTGGTGCTCCGCGAGCGCCTCCAGCGAGGTGGGCACACCGTACTTGCGCAGGTAGGCCGGGCTGGCGCAGATCACCTGCTCGACCGTCACCAGCGGCCTGGCCACCAACGAGTCATCCAGTACCCCGCCACCGCGCAACACGCAATCGATGCCTTCGCGAATCAGGTCCACGGGGCGGTCGTTGAGGCCTATCTCCAGCTCGATCAGCGGATAGCGCTCGGTGAACTCCGGCAGCACCGGAATCACGATCAACCGCCCGATGGCCGCCGGCATGTCGACCCGCAAGGTTCCGCGCGGATTCAGGCGGGTGGCGCGAAACACCGCCTCGGTTTCCTCCAGGTCCGCCAGCAGACGCACGCAACGCTGGTAGTAGGCGGCACCATCAAGGGTAGTGCTGACCTGACGGGTGGTCCGGCGCAGCAACTGCACCCCCAGGTGCGCTTCCAACTGCTTGACCAGGATCGTCACCGAGGCGCGGGGCAGTTGCAGGCTGTCCGCGGCCTTGGCGAAACCGCCCAGTTCGACGATCCGGGTAAACACACGCATGGCGTTGAAACGGTCCATCGGCGATCCATTATTTAGAAAATACGAATAGTGATAGCACTTTTAGCCGGTTTATCGCGCTTTTTTCGAGGATCACAATGGCTGATCTTTCGTACAGGAGCGTTATCGATGCACACTCGTCAACTGGGTAAAAACGGTCCGCGGGTTTCCGCCATAGGCCTGGGCTGCATGGGCATGAGCGATTTCTATACCACCGGCAGCAACACCGGCGAAGCCATCGCCACCCTGCACCGCGCCCTGGAGCTGGGCGTGACCCTGCTGGATACCGCCGATATCTACGGTCCCTACAGCAACGAAGAACTGCTCGGCAAGGCGCTCGTCGGCAAGCGCGACCAGGTCTTCCTGGCGAGCAAGTTCGGTATTCTGCGCGACCCGGCCAATCCGTCCCTGCGCGGAGTCAACGGCCGGCCAGAGTATGTCCGTCGCTCCATCGACGGCACTCTCAAGCGCCTGGGCATCGAAACCCTCGACCTGTACTACCAGCACCGTGTCGATCCGGACGTGGCCATCGAGGAAACCGTCGGCGCCATGGCCGAACTGGTCAAGGCCGGCAAGGTGCGTTACCTGGGCCTGAGCGAAGCCTCGGCGGCGACCCTGGAGCGGGCACACAAGGTTCATCCGATCAGTGCACTGCAAAGCGAGTACTCGCTGTGGAGCCGCGACCAGGAAGACAACGGCTGCCTGCAGGCCTGCCAGCGACTGGGCATTGCCTTCGTACCCTACAGCCCCCTGGGCCGTGGTTTCCTCACCGGAACGCTGAAAACCCCGGAAGACTTTGCCGTCGACGACTTCCGTCGCACCAGCCCACGTTTCCAGGGCGAGAACTTCGCGAAGAACCTGCAACTGGTCGCGCAGGTGCAGGCACTGGCGGCGCAGAAAGGGATCAGCGCCGGACAGCTGGCACTGGCCTGGGTATTGGCCCAGGGCGATTACCTGATCCCGATTCCCGGGACCAAGCAGCGCAAGTACCTGGAAGAGAACGTCGGGGCCCTGGACGTGCAACTGAGTGCAACTGAATTGCAGGCGCTGGAGGCTGTTTTCCCGGCGAATGCGGCGGCGGGGCTGCGTTATCCCGAGGCGGCGATGCCGAGCCTCAACCGCTAGGCAAGTTACACAAGCGGGTCGCTGGTGATTCTAGAGGCCCCTTCGCGGGCAAGCCCTGCTCCTACATGTTTGATCGTTCCCACGCGCAGCAAAGGAATGCAGCCCGTGACGCTACGCGTCACAAGAGCGGACGCAGAGCGTCCAGAGAGGCATTCCCACGCGGAGCATGGGAACGACCCTGAAACCGCGCGCGCCCCTTGTGGGAGCCGGCTTGCCGGCGATGAGGCCCTTGAGCCTTGCTGCGACATTGCGGACGCCATCGCCGGCAAGCCGGCTCCTACAGGGATGCCGTCATGGAAGGGCCCTAGAAATCGCGCTTGTAGAAAATATCCAGCGAACTGGCAACGCCACTTGCCGCCTCCAGATACACGCGCTTGCTCAGCAGGTAGCGCAAGGCAATGGTGTTGGCCGGCTCGAACACCCCCACCCCGTAGCGCAGGCTGAGCTTTTCGGTGATCTTGCCGCTGGCCACCACCGCGGTATTGGTGCCACTGCCCTGGGTATCCAGTTCGAAATCCTGGATACCCAGGTTCTTCGCCAGGTCCGAAGTCACCGATGAACTGCCCATCAGGCCCAACCCCAACGCGGCCTGGGCGAGCATATTGTTGTCTTCGCCAGTGGTGCTCAACGGACGCCCCAGCACCAGGTAGGACAAGGCCTGCTCCTGGCTCATCGCCGGCTCCGAGAAGATCTGCGTGGTCGGTTGCTCGGCGCTGCCGCTCAGGCGTATGCCAGCGATCACATCGTCGGTCTGGCGAATCGCCTCGATATCCAGGTACGGCTGGTCGACCGGGCCGGCAAACAGCAGGCGTGCGCGACGAATGGTCAGGCGCTGGCCGTAGGCCCGGTAACGTCCGTCGTTGAGGCGCAGCTCGCCACGGGTATCGAGGTTGTCGCCGATATGCACCTGCCCTGCCAGGTTCGCGGTGAGGCCGAAACCGCTGAAGCTCAGTTTGTCCTCGCCGACCACCACATCGATATCCATGGCGATGGCCAGCGGGGTCTTGCCCTCTTCGGTCTGGTGCTCGACGATCACCGTGTCATCCGAGACTTTTACCGTCGACGGCGGCAACTCGCGCACGGTGATCTCGCCCTTGGGCACCAGGACCTTGCCGGTGATCGCCAGCTTGTCGCCATGCATCGAAATCTTCAGGTCCGGGGCGACTTCCAGTGCCGCGTAGGGTTCGACGGTCACCGGCAACTGCGCGCCCTTGACCGCGATGTCCACCAACAGCGCGTCAGCCCAGCCGATATGCCCGCCGAGGCTGCCCTGCCCAGACTCGCCGCCCTTCCAGGTGCCGTTGAGCTGCACGTTCTCACCGGCGATCTGCGCCTGGACCAGCAGGTCGCTGATGGTGGTCGGCAGTTCCGGTCCGGAGATTTCCCCGCCGCTGAGGTTCAGGTTGCCGTTGACCTGCGGCGCCAGCAAACCACCGGACAGGCGTCCGCTGCCGTCCAGGCGCCCGGCCAGTTTCTCGACCATCGGCACGAAAGGCCGGATCACCGCGAGATCGACGCCGCTGAGGCGAAAATCACCGCTCAGGGGTTTGTTCTTCGCCAGCGGATTGATCTGCGCCTGGAGGGTCAGCTCACCGAGCTTGCCACCACGAAAATCCAGGTGGGTATCGACGCGCCGGGGTGTCAGGTTGCTGGTCAGCCGGAGGGTTTCGTAGGGGAAGTCCAGCCACTTGCGACGCTTTTCGCGGATGCGCAAGGTACCGCCACTGGCGTCGACCACGATCTGGCCCTTCGGTCCGCTGGCCGGCAGGTCCAGTTGCAAGTCGGCATTGAGCCGGCCCTGCCAGGCGAAATCCCGGGGCATCCATTGCGCCAGGCTTTCCAGCGGGAATTGCTTGAGGTGATAACGCAGCTTGGGCTCGGGCATCAGGCGCTGATCTTCGCCACACAGACTGGCGTCGCCGGACAACCAGCAATGGGCGCCGAAATTCAGTCGACCGTCAGCCAGCCGTTCCAGCTTCGCCGGGTTCTGCAGCTTCCAATCCTGACCGCCGGTCTGCACATCGCCCGAGGCCAGGCGACCGCGCCAGTTGCCCTGATCCAGCGTGCCGTCCAGGCCGAGGGCCAGCTTCAACAGTGGCCCTTGCAGAGCCAGATGCAACTGCTGGCGCTTGAGATCACCTTCGCCGTTGACCAGCAGGTTGCCCAGGTCGGTTTCGCCGAGCTTGATCGCGTTACCCTTCAGTTCGAGACGGGCACGCTGGGCGCTGTCGAGGCTGGCATCGAGACTGAGGCTCTGCAAGCGGTTGTCGGCGTACACCAACTGCTGCCCTTGCAGGTTGACCTTGCCCTGGGGCGCCTTGAGGCTGCCAGCGAGGTCGACCCGGCCCTTGAGCTGCCCGCGCAACTGCGGCCAGAGCTGGCCGAGACGCGGCATATCCAGGTCGAGCTGACCGGCCAGGCGCTGCTGCAGGCTGCCGTTGCCGGTGACGCGGTTATCACCCAGGCGAATATCCAGGGCAGCGAGATCCCACTGCTCACCTGCGCCGCTCGCCCTGGCCTGGAACACCGCCGGTTGCCCGCGCAGCTTGCCCTTGAGATCGAGATTGGCCTCAAGGTCGAGCTGCTCGTGCTTGAACTGCCCCTTGCTGCGCAGGGGACCTGCCAGGGTGCCGGGCAACTCCGCCACCCAATACGCCGGGTTGAGCGCGCTGAGGTCCAGCGCGGTATCCCAGGCCACGCCATCGGCGAACTGCAACTTGAGATAACCGCTGGCCTTGCCCTGCCCCGCCGTCAGTTCGAATTGCGGCAGGGCGATCTGCTGCAGATCGCCGCTGAACGGACTGAGCAGGCTGAAGCGGCCCGCCGGACCATCGAGGTCAGCCTTGAAATTGCCCAGGTAGTTGCCGTCGGTGTAGTGCACTTCGCCGATAAAGGTCCGGGCCTTGACCGCCGGTTCGTCGATCAGCGGGTACAGCCGATGCCAGGGGAAGTCCAGCCAGTCGACATTGGCGTCGGCACTGAAGCCCTGGTGCCAGTCCAGTTGCCCGCTGACCTTGAGACGCTGGTCGGCACTGGCAGTCAGGTCCAGCGCGGCGATCTGCGCACCGTTGGCATCGACCCGGCCTTGCAGCGCCAGGCCGATAGGCCCCTGCTCGGCCGGCAGGGTCGCCTGCCCCTGCAACTGGTAGCCGCTCTTCAGGTCGCCGTTGCCGGTCAGTTCAAGCTGATTGAGTTGCAGGGTATCCGGCAGGTCGGCGCTGGCCTTGAAGCCGTCGGCGGTGATCTTCACCCGCGCCGGCAGGTTTTCCGCCAGGGCCTGCAGCTCCCCCGTCAGTTGACCTTGCAGGTAACCGCTGCTGTCGGCCTTGAGCCGCAAGGTCTTGAGCAGGTCGCCCTGGACATCCAGCGCCAGCGACCACGGCGTGGCGCCGGGTGCCGGCAGCATCAGCTTGCCCCGCAACGCCAGCGGCCAGTCGCCGGTGGGTTGCAACTGCCCGTACAGCTCCAGGCTCAAGTCATCGCGTTGCAGATGCAGAGTGTCGATCTGCAGACCGTTGTCCGCCCAGCGCGCGGCCAGTTGCAGTTCCTTGAACTGCTCACCGCCATCCAGCAGGAAGCTGCCGATACGCACCTGCTCCAGGCGAATCGCCAGGGGCAGTTTCAGTTCGGGCAACGTCAGCGGACCGCTGCTGGCCGGCGTACTCGGAGCAAAGTGCAACTCGACCCGCTCGACATCCAACTGCTCGATACACAGGTTCAAGCGTGCCAGGCACGGCAGCGACCAGTCGAAGCGCGGCTGCAGCAGCTCGACCTTGCTGCCGTCCTGCTGCCAGAGCAGATGATCGGCACTCCACTGCCCGCCGAGGCGGCCCTGGAAGTTCTCCACGCTCAGGCCCGGCACTTGCCCCAGCGCCCAGCGGCTGCCGAACTGGGTACCCAGCACCAGCCCCAGCAACGCCGCGACGAACAGCAGGACGGCGAGGATCACCAGGCCCGAGATTTTCAAACCACGCTTCACAGCTCAGGCCCCATTGAAAAGTGCAAACGGATACCGCCGGGATCATCCAGCGCATGGGCCAGGTCGAGACGAATCGGACCGACCGGCGAGACCCAGCGCACGCCGATACCGACACCGGTCTTCAGGCTGGGAAAGTCCAGGGTATTGAACGAATTGCCCTGGTCGACAAAGGTCGCGATCCGCCATTTGTCGGCCACGGAATACTGGTACTCGAGACTGCCGGCCACCATGTAGCGACCACCGATCCGATCGCCCTGGTCGTTTTCCGGGGACAGGCTCTGGTATTCATAACCACGCACGCTCTGGTCGCCACCGGCAAAGAAGCGCAGGGACGGCGGCACCGATTTGTAGCCGTTGGTGGCGCTACCGCCGAATTGCACCCGGCCGAGGAAACGGTGCTTGTCCAGGACCGTGGTCAGCCCCTTGAGCATGGCGGTGCCGTACAGCAGGTTGTTGTCCGAGCCCAGGCCCTCCTTGGCAACCTTGGCATCGAACTGCAGGCGATAGCCGTCGTGCGGGTCGATGCGGTTGTCGCTGCGCAGGTACGAGTAGCTGACACCGGGCATCAGCAAGGTACTCAGGCCCGAATCATCGCCCAGGCGATACTCTTCGCGCTGCCATTTCAGCGAGATCACCCGCTGCCAGCCACTGGGCAGCTTGCTGTGCCATTCCGGGCCGACGGTGAGCAGCTTGCTCAGGCTGTCGGTGTTGGCCAGTTCTTCATACTGATAGCCGGCCGCCCAGCGCAACTTATCAGTCAGTGGCGGGTCCAGCGGATGGTCGTACCAGACGCCGATGTTCTGGCGCGGCGCGGAGATTTCGCTTTCGATGCCGTAGCTGTCGCCCTCGCCATTGACCCAGTGACGGGTCCAGTTGGCCTTGCCGCGCGGGCCGACATCGGTCGAATAGCCGAGGCCCAGGCCCATGGTGCGCGGCTTGCGGGTCTGCAACTGGACGTCCACCGGAATCACCCGGGCGGTGGCGGCGGTGGGTGCGGCGTCGACCCGCACGCCTTCGAAGTAGCCGCTCGATTGCAGGGCCTGGTTGAGCTCGGCGATCAGTTCGGAATCGTAGGGGGTATCGGGCTTGAACGGCACCATGCGTTGCAGCAGGTCATCGTCGAACGGCGTGTCACCGGCGAAATGCACCTGGCCCAGGGCATAACGCGGGCCGCTGTCGTAGACCAGTTCGATATCGGCGACACCGGCCTGTGGGTCGACCAGGAGTTTCTGCGCGGTAAAGCGCCCGCTGAAGAAACCGTAGCGCGAAGCCTGGTTCTGGATCAGGCGCTTGGCGTCTTCGTAATGCCCATGATTGAGCACGGCGCCGGGCTTGAGCGTATCGCTCTTCGGTACCCGGAATGCCTTCAGGCTGGCGGCCGGCCCCTCGATGCGCACCGTCACGTTGCGCAGGCGCACCGGTTCTCCGGGATCTATGGTGAGGATCAGGCGCGGCGTCTTGCCGCCCTCGACCTCGGTTTCTATCCGCGGCTGGTAGTAGCCCAGGGCCTGGGCGGCTTTTCGCGCCTGCTCCTCGGCCCCCCGGCTGAAGCGCTCGAGCCCACGCTCGCCGCGATTGCCGAGGCTGCCGATGTAGCCTTCCACATTGGACTTCAACTCATCGTTGGCCGGTTTGACCCGAACATCGAGTTCACTTTGTGCCAACGCCGCCACGCTGCAAAAAAGCAGGAGCAGGCCGCTGGTGAATCTTCCTGAAAACGTCATAAGCGCGGATGCTACCACGGGCTGGGGACCGTCATAGAACCCCGGCGGACGTTAAAAGTTCGACCCTCAAGCCATTGCTGTTTGTAACACCTGCGGGTTGGCGTGATAGAACACATGCTCCAGGATCGGTCCTACCGCCACTTCGCCGATCTCCTCATAACCCTGGCGTTTGTAGAACTCCAGGTAGCGCGGGTTGCCGGTATCGAGGACGACCCCTTCGGAATGCTCGTCCTCGGCACACCAGTTATGCACCGCGGTCAGCAGTTGTTCGCCGTAGTGCTGGCCCTGGAACTGCGGGTGAATCCCCAGCAGTGGCAGCACATGCACCGAGGGCGAAGGTACGCAGGCCAGCACCGCCTGGTGATAATCCAGGTAACGCCGGGTGCATTTGAAACCGGTGCTGAGCAGCATGCGCATGCGCCAGGCCCAGCTCTCGGTAATCCCCAGCCGGCGTTGCGGCGGCGCGATCAGGGCGATGCCGATCAGGCGATCGTTGACCAGCAGGCCAATGGCCGGCAGTTCCTGGAGAAAGTGCTGCTTGACCAGTTCCCGTACCGTGGCGCGGACCCGTTGTTCGTAACCCGAACGCTCGGACTCGAACAGGTAGCCGAAGGTCGGCTCGTGACGATAGGCCTGGTACAGCAAGGAACGGGCTTCGCGTGAATAACCGCCGTCCAGCAGGTGAACCTGGGCGATGGTTTCTGGAGTGTCAGGCATGACGGTCGATCTCCCTGGACGCTGCGTGGACGCAGCTTGTTGTTATGTACGAGCTCCGGACGGGCACGACAGTTCAAAGTGGCTGCCGGCAACATCTTGATAAAAGACGTTAGCAGCGCATTTGTCCTGCCGCCATGCTGGCCGGGATCCGACTTGTCGGCTAGCATCGCTGTTTTGCCAGGACTGCCGCCCATGAAGATCGTCTCGTTCAACATCAACGGCCTGCGCGCCCGTCCCCATCAGCTGGCGGCGCTGATCGAAAAGCACCAGCCGGACGTGATCGGCCTGCAGGAAACCAAGGTTTCCGACGACCAGTTCCCCCAGGCCGAAGTCGAAGCCCTGGGTTACCACGTGCACTTCCATGGCCAGAAAGGCCATTACGGCGTCGCCCTGCTCTCGCGCCAGGCGCCATTGAGTCTGCACAAGGGCTTCGAAAGCGACGACGACGAGTCGCAGAAACGCTTTATCTGGGGCACCTTCGCCGATGAAGACGGCACCCCGGTAACCATCATGAACGGCTATTTCCCCCAGGGCGAAAGCCGTGACCACCCGACCAAGTTCCCGGCCAAGGCGCGTTTCTACGAAGACCTGCAGCAATTGCTGGAGAGCCGCTTCAGCAACGACACACCGCTGGTGGTGATGGGCGACATTAATATTTCTCCGGAAGACAGCGATATCGGCATCGGTGCCGACAACGCCAAGCGGTGGCTGAAAACCGGCAAATGCAGCTTCCTCCCGGAAGAGCGCGAATGGTTGGCGCGCCTGAAGAACTGGGGCCTGGTGGACAGCTTCCGGCACCTGCACCCCGAGGTGAACGATCGCTTCAGCTGGTTCGACTACCGCAGCCGTGGTTTTGAAGACGAGCCCAAGCGCGGCCTGCGCATCGACGTGATCATGGCCTCCAGCGGCCTGCTGTCGCGGGTCAAGGCCGGCGGCGTCGATTACGAACTGCGCGCCATGGAGAAACCCTCGGATCACGCACCGATCTGGCTGGAACTGAGCTGACCTGCGTTCGTCCGGTCAGCACAAACCTGTGGGAGTCGGCTTGCCGGCGATGAGGCCCGTGAGTCTTGCATCGCCAATGCCTCCGTCATCGCCGGCAAGCCGGCTCCTACAGGGTCCACGGCGTATTCAATAATTGGACCGGGCGCTCAGCGATGTCATTTAACTGAAACCTGACTGACTCATTCTCGCAGCACTTTTGTTGATAAAAGGTGCCGCTCTCATGCTGCGCGCGCTCTCCCTGCTGATACTGTGCGGCCTGACGCCCCTGGCGCTGGCCGCCCTGCCTCCACCGCCCGAAGACGGCCTGGTGCTGCGTATTCAGGGCTCCAACACCATCGGTGCCAGCCTCGTCCCGGCGCTGGTCAAGGGCTGGCTCGAGGAACAGGGCCTGCGCGGAGTGCATGACGTCGCCACCGGCAAGGACAACGAACAACGGCTGCTTGCCACCACCGCGCAGGGACGCAAAGTCCGCGTGGACGTCGCCGCCCATGGCTCCAGCACCGGCTTTACCGCCCTCAAGACCGGCACCGCCGACCTCGCCGCCGCCTCCCGGCCGATCAAGGAGTCCGAACGCCTGGCCCTGGAAAACCTCGGCGACCTGAAAAGCCCCGAGGCCGAACAGGTGATCGCCATCGACGGCGTGGCGATCATCCTGCATCCGCAGAACCCGCTGAACCAACTCGATACCGAGCAACTGGCGAAGATCTTTTCCGGTGAAGTGAAGACCTGGGAAGAACTGGGCGGCATCGGCGGTCCGATCCACCTGTATGCCCGCGATGACCAGTCCGGCACCTGGGACACGTTCAAGGACCTGGTCCTCGCCCGGCGCGGCAAGTCCCTGGCTGCCGGGAGCAAGCGCTTCGAGTCCAGCGAACAGCTCTCGGACGCGGTGAGCCAGGACCCGGCCGGCATCGGCTTCATCGGCCTGCCCTATGTGCGCCGGGCCAAGGCCGTGGCGATTGTCGACGGTGATTCACAGCCGATGCTGCCGCTCAACAGCCTGATCGCCACCGAGGACTATCCGTTGTCACGCCGGCTGTTCTTCTACTTGCCGCCCGACATGCCCGATCCCTGGGCGCAATCGCTGGTGCGCTTTGCCCAGAGCAAGGCCGGACAGGCGATTGTCGCCAGCAGCGGCTTTATCGCCCAGACGGTCCAGGCGATACCGGTGCCGGCCAATCCACAGATGCCGCCCGGCTACCAGCAGTTGGCGAAACGGGCGCAGCGCCTGTCGGTGAACTTCCGCTTTGAAGAAGGCAGCGCCAGCCTGGACAACAAGGCCCGCCAGGACGTGTTGCGGGTACTCGATTACCTGCGTGACCAGAACAAGCTGAACAAGCGGGTGACGCTGGTGGGATTTGGCGATGCCAAGAACGATCCGCAACGGGCGGCGTTGCTGTCCAGGCTGCGGGCAATGGCGGTGCGCCGGGAACTGCTCAAGGGCGGCGTGGTGTTTCGCGATATCCAGGGCTTCGGCGCCCAGATGCCGGTGGCGGCCAATACCGCCGACGAAGGACGGATCAAGAACCGCCGGGTCGAGGTGTGGGTGTACTGAGGGATAGGCCCTTGCAGGAAGCTGACCTTGCAGGAGACTGACCTCATGGGAAGCCGACCTTACAGGAGACTGAGCTTGCGAGAAGCCCACCTTGTGGGAGCCGGCTTGCCGGCGATGAGGCCCTCAAGACAGGCCTTGCCCTCACGGACCTCATCGCTGGCAAGCCAGCTCCTACAGGGGACCGGGCTCACCCCGGCAGCGGTGTGGGATTCAGCGCTCCGAACGCATCATCTCCCGCGGCACATACTTGCCGATCTCGAACTTGCCGATCGCCGCACGGTGCACTTCGTCCGGACCATCGGCCAGGCGCAGGGTGCGCTGCATCGCATACATGTAGGCCAGCGGGAAATCATTCGAGACCCCGGCTCCGCCATGGATCTGGATCGCGCGGTCGATCACCTTCAGGGCCACGTTCGGCGCCACTACCTTGATCTGGGCGATTTCGCTTTTCGCCACCTTGTTGCCGACGGTATCCATCATGTAGGCCGCCTTCAGGGTCAACAGACGGGCCATGTCGATCTCCATCCGCGAATCGGCGATCTTGTCGATATTACCGCCCAGGCGCGCCAGCGGCTTGCCGAACGCGGTGCGGTTGACCGAGCGCTTGCACATCAATTCCAGCGCCCGCTCGGCCATGCCGATGGAACGCATGCAATGGTGGATCCGGCCAGGGCCAAGGCGCCCCTGGGCAATCTCGAAGCCCCGGCCCTCGCCCAGCAGTACGTTCTCATAGGGCACCCGCACGTTCTCGAACAGCACTTCGGCGTGGCCGTGGGGAGCATCGTCGTAGCCGAACACCGGCAGCGGCCGGACGATCTTCACGCCCGGGGCATCCACCGGCACCAGGATCATCGAGTGCTGCTGGTGACGCGGCGCATCCGGGTTGCTCAGGCCCATGAAGATCAGGATCTTGCAGCGCGGATCGCAGGCACCGGACGTCCACCATTTCTTGCCGTTGATCACCCACTCATCGCCCTGGCGCTCGGCACGGGCGGCCATGTTGGTGGCGTCGGAGGAAGCCACGTCCGGCTCGGTCATGGCGAACGCCGAGCGGATCTCGCCACGCAGCAGCGGTTCGAGCCAGCGCTGTTTCTGCTCTTCATTGGCATAACGCACCAGCACTTCCATGTTGCCGGTGTCCGGCGCCGAGCAGTTGAACGGCTCCGGGCCCAGCAGGGAGCGGCCCATGATTTCCGCCAGGGGTGCATATTCCAGGTTGGTCAGGCCGGCGCCCAGTTCGGATTCGGGCAGGAACAGGTTCCACAGGCCTTCGGCCTTGGCCCGTGCCTTGAGCTCTTCCATGATTGCGGTGGGCTGCCAGCGATCGCCTTCGGCGACCTGGCGCTCGAACACCGGTTCGGCCGGATACACATAAGCGTCCATGAACGCGGTCACGCGTTCACGCAATTCCTGAACCTTGGGCGAATAGGCGAAATCCATGGGCAGCTACCTTTTTGAGCAGGTGGTCGGGGTCATGGAATCGATGCTAGATCAGCTACGAAAATTTACCAAAGCTATTCTCGGCGTGTATTAACATTCATCACCGATATATGATCGGCTGATCGAAACCCCATAATAAGAGCGCCGCGAAATGAATCTGAGCAAGGTCGACCTCAATCTTTTCATCGTCTTCGACGCCATCTATACCGAAGCCAACCTGACCCGCGCCGGGCAGATCGTCGGCATCACCCAGCCAGCCGTCTCCAACGCCCTGGCGCGCCTGCGCGAAACCTTCAACGACCCGCTGTTCGTGCGCACCGCGCAAGGCATGGTACCCACGCCCATGGCACAGAACATCATCGGCCCGGTGCGCAACGCCCTCTCGCTGCTGCGGATTTCGGTACAGGAAAGCCGCATCTTCAACCCGTTGCAGGCGAACAAGACCTACCGCATCAGCATGACCGACCTCACCGAGGCGGTGATCCTGCCGCCGCTGTTCCAGCGCCTGCGCCGCCTGGCGCCGACCGTGGCAATCGAGAGCTTTCTCTCCAAACGCCGCGAAACCACCAAGGAACTGGCCGCCGGACGTATCGACTTCGCCGTCGACGCACCGCTCAACACCGACCCGCAGGTGCGCCATGTCAAGCTGATGGAAGACCGCTATGTCTGTGCCATGCGCAAGGGCCATCCGTTGGCGGGCAAGGACAAGCTGACCCTGGACGACTACCTGGGGCTGACCCACATCCATATCTCCAGCCGCCGCAACGGCCTCGGCTACGTGGACCTGGCCCTGGGCAAGATGGGCATCCAGCGCAAGATCGCCCTGCGCTCGCAGCATTACCTGATGGCTTCGCAGGTCCTGCAGCAGACCGATATGGTGATGACCGTGCCGGAGCGCTTCGCCCGCCGCCATGACCTGCATTACTTCCAGTTGCCGGTCAACGACGTGCCGCCGGTGGAAACCCACCTCTACTGGCATGAAAGCACCGACCAGGACCCGGCCAACCGCTGGATGCGCGAGCAGATGATCGAGTTGTGCCAGCAGGTCACGGCCCATGAGAAGAAACTCGACAAGGCCTGAAACCACCGCCATGCAGGGACATGCTTGACGTATACGTCAAGCAGCCCTTAGCTTAGCGCCAAGACCTTTGCCGAGCGCTTTCATGAGCAGCCAGACCTACAGCATCTCCGACCTCGCCCGCGAGCTCGACATCACCACCCGGGCCATTCGCTTCTATGAAGAGCAAGGCCTGCTCTGCCCCGAGCGCCGCGGCCTGGAACGCATCTATTCGGCCCGCGACAAGGTGACCCTGAAACTGATCCTGCGCGGCAAGCGCATCGGCTTTTCCCTGGCCGAATGCCGCGAGCTGATCGAACTCTACGATCCCACCAGCGGCAACCAGAAACAGCTCAATAGCATGCTGGCGAAAATCACCGAGCGCCGTGCCCAGCTCGAACAGCAGTTGCTGGATATCGAGCAGATGCAATTGGAACTCGATACCGCCGAAGAGCGCTGCCATCAGGCCTTGCAGAGCCTGGAAACCCAACCCCTTTAGCCCGACCGTGGACACAACGCCCCCTGTAGGAGCCGGCTTGCCGGCGATGAGGTCCTCGAACCCAGCGTTGCCTGTACGGACGCCATCGCCGGCAAGCCGGCTCCTACAAGGGATCGCATCAATACCGACCACCTCTTTATACAAGGTGTTTCCCCATGTCATTACCTACCCACGTACGCCTGGTCGAAGTCGGCCCTCGCGACGGCCTGCAGAACGAAGCCCAGCCCATCAGCGTGGACGATAAGGTCCGCCTGGTGGATCGCCTGACCGATGCGGGCCTGGGCTACATCGAGGTGGGCAGCTTCGTGTCACCCAAATGGGTGCCACAGATGGCCGGCTCCGCCGAAGTCTTCGCCCGTATCCAGCGCAAGCCCGGGGTCACTTACGGCGCGCTGGCGCCCAACTTGCGCGGCTTCGAAGATGCCATGGCCGCCGGGGTCAGGGAGGTGGCGGTGTTCGCCGCCGCTTCCGAGGCCTTTTCCCAGCGCAATATCAATTGCTCCATCAGCGAAAGCCTCGAACGCTTCGTGCCGATCATGGACGCCGCCCGCCAGCATGGCGTGACCGTGCGTGGCTACGTGTCCTGTGTACTCGGCTGTCCCTATGAAGGCCCGGTCGCCGCCGAGCAGGTCGCCGTGGTGGCCCGCGAACTGTATGCCATGGGCTGCTACGAAGTGTCCCTGGGCGACACCATCGGTACCGGCACGCCAGGCGCCACCCGCAGGATGTTCGAGGTGGTCGCGGCCCAGGTGCCACGGGACAAACTCGCCGGGCACTTCCATGACACCTACGGCCAGGCCATGGCCAATCTCTACGCCAGCCTGCTCGAAGGTATCCAGGTCTTCGACAGCTCCATCGCCGGCCTGGGCGGCTGCCCCTATGCCAAGGGCGCCAGCGGTAATGTCGCCAGCGAAGACGTGCTCTATATGCTCAACGGCCTGGGTATCGACACCGGTATCGACCTCGACCGCCTGCTGCTCGCCGGCCAGGAAATCTGCGCGGTACTGGGACGTGTTACTGGCTCACGGGTGGCCAAGGCACGGCAGGCGGGATGAATGTGTCCGGGTGTTACCGCCTGGAAACACAAACGAGTAACACGGAAACAGATTCAGCGATTTTTCCTGCGGCGATTGTCGAGCTAAATCTTCAAACCATTGATTTAAAAGGATTTGAAAAAGTTGGCACGCCACCTGCTATATCTCTTGCATAACAAGAATAAAAAGCAGCAAACCCATAAAAATAAGACGTACCGACTCTGACATAACAAAAACAACACGGCAGAGACGCAGCTAACAGATTTTTTTGGAGAAGGTGTGCTTTCAGGGGACTTAACCGTCACCCGCAACCGGGCAGAGAACAATAAAACTACCTCAAGGTAGCTCCCGAACTGGTTGGATCACCTGATAAGGCAGATCAGCGCTCAAAAAAATACGTTTGCTCTTTGACCCCGGATGGGGGTCAGCCAAAACAGCGGTAAAGGGCCACGGTTGACAAAAACAACAACAGACCGCCCCTCAATAATAAAAAAAGAGCACACAACAACGCATTCAAGGGGAGCTTCGGCTCCCCTTCGTGTTCCTGCCTTCCTGCCATTCGATGGCAAATCCTCCTAGCCGCAACCCGATGAACATCGTTCGCGGCGCTACCACGAAACGCCGGGAAAAAGACCATAACCAGCTACTTCAAAGACGCGAATAACAGATAATAACTAACTGATTTTACTCAACTTTTTCAACCTTTACGGACAGGTATTCGGCATAAGCTGAATACCGTATCCACGGAAAAAGCTGATTATCATGAGTACCCCGCAACCCCCACTTGCCAGCCCCGCCGCACCACTACAGTCGACCCGTAACCATCGCCTGATCCTCAAGCAACTACCACCCTGGCTGACCCAGGCCCCCCTCGAACGGCGCCGGGCCTTCGCTACGCGCCTCAAGCAGAGCCAGATATCCAAAAGTGCACTGAAGCAGTACCTCCAAGGCTTCAAAAGCGTCAAGGATTTTGCCGCCCCGCTACTGTCCAGAGCCTTGGATGACCACTACGGCCCAGGCCTGGATATTCACCAGGACCAGCTCCGCCACGTACATATCCTGGCTGCCGCTACCCTCGGCGCGCCGCGCCAGGAAAACACCCTCGTGCAAAGCCTGCTGCAAGCCGCCCTGCAGAACTTCGAAAGCAGCGAAACCGGTCCCTTCGGTTTCGATCGCGGTTCGGCAATCCTGCGCAAAAACACCGCGCCCCTGAACAAACCCATCACGCCCACGGATTTCGCCGCCGTCTGTCGACGGCTCGACCTCGGCGGCCAGTACAAGCAACACGTCGAACACTTTCTCCTGCCCACCGGACGAGGTCGTCCAAGCCCGCTCTACAATGTGCTCTTCGAGCAACAGGCGCGCGACGAACTGGCGGTACAGACGGAAATCGCCCTGATCAAGGGCCACGTGGATCAATCGGCCTACCAGATGTTGCAAGGTCTGCTCGCCCCCGTGCAGACACCCCAGTGGAACAAGCGCCCGGTGCACTGTTACTCCCTGACCCTGCTGGATTTCCCGAACGTCGACAGTGGCGGCTGGGGTGCGTTGCTCAAGGGCGTCATGCTGATCGAGCACAGCGTGCCGGCAAGCAACGGCGACCTGCCCTGCGTGGCCTACTTGTCCGGCGATCCGCAACAGGCCGTCAAGTGCTACCCGTCCGTCAATGCATTCCACAACGAACTCAGGGAACGCCTGCGGGATAAAACCTACCAGGCGTTCTTCAAGCATTATGTGCACCTGCGCACGCAACCGGCCTTCTTCCAGGCCCTCGACGATCGCCTGAACCCGCTCGATCCCGTCAGCGGGCAACGCAAGGCCGCCGCGCAAGCCAGCCTGCACCTGGAGAAAAGCTCGCTGGGCGACAACCCGTTCAACGAGTTCTGCGTCCTGCAAACGGTCAAGAAGCTCGACGATGCCCGCGTCAGCGCGGTGCCCACGGGCGATGAGGACAAGAAGACCCGTGTTGCCCGCCTGCACTCGTTGCTGAACTGGGGCATCAACCTGTTGTTCCTGGTGCCCGGGCTCGGCGAGGCGATGCTCGCGGTCGCGGCCGCACAGATGCTCGTACAGCTCTACAACGGCATCGACGAATGGCGCCATGAAGAAAAAATGCAAGCGGTGCTCGGCTTTATCGGCGTGCTGCTGAATGTCGAACTGCTGGGGGCCGGGACCGCTCTGGCCCGGGATGTCGAAGGTGCGTCGTTTGTCCAAGGGCTCAAGCCGATCAAATCCCCCCAAGGCAAGCCGGCACTGTGGAAACCCGACCTGACCCCTTACGAACACCCGTTGCCCGATTCGCCGGAACTGAAAGCCGATGCCTCGGGGCTCTATCACCATCAGGACCAGACCTACCTGGGCCTCAACGGCCGCCATTACCGGATCCGTCCCGATGCAACCGCCAACCGCTTCCGCCTGCAACACCCGAGTAACCCCGACACCTATGCCCCATTGGTCTATCACAACGGCAAGGGCGCCTGGCTCCATGAGTTCGAACAACCCTTGCAGTGGCAACGAGCGCAACTGTTTTCCCGGTTGGGGCCGGATGCGGCCAGCCTGGACCCGGCATCGGTGGAAAAGGTCATGCAGTTGAGCGAGGTTGACGACGGCATCCTGCGTCGGCTGCACCTGGACCAGGAACCGCCTCCGGCCCTGCTCGAGGACAGCGTGACACGCTTCAAGCTCGACCAGGACCTCAAGCGCCTGGTGCAACGCCTGCACAGCGGTGGCGAGGCCAACAGCTCACTGGACGAACTGCATATGGAACTGCAATTGCTCACCAGCGAACCGGTCTGGCCACAATCGAAAGTGTTGCGCCTGCTGGATCGACACGGCGCGCCGCTGAAGGAATACCCCGCCGGCCAGGCGCAATCGTTGCGACGCATCGACCTGCGCTGGCCCGGGCTCAACGCCAACCAACTATTGCGCAAGGTCCTGGAAAACCTCGATGAAACCGAAGCCCGTAACTTGCTGGGCGAGGACTTCGGCGCCGGTCCCATCAGCGTGGATGCGCGTACCGTGGCCCTCAGGCGCAAACTCGCGACCCAGGCCAGCAATCGTCGCAGGGAACTGTTCTACTCACACTATCGCTATCGCACCCAGAGCAACGACCCTGCCGTCACGGTGATCCGCCAGGAATTTCCGGGCCTGTCCAATCCGGTCGCGGAGGAATTGTCCAGAAACGCCAACCCGGCCGAGCGGCGGCTCCTGCTCGATGCTAAGCGCGTACCGTTGCGACTGGCGGAAGAGGCCCGGTATTACAGCCGTAACTTGCGTCTGGCGCGAGCCCGTGAAGGACTGTACCTCGACGCAACGAGCAACCCCGATACCGACAAACTGATCCTCAGCCAGATCGGCAAGCTGCCGGGCTGGTCGGACCAGATTCGCCTGGAAATACGCGAGCCGCATTTCAGCGGGCCATTGCTCGACAGCCTCGGCACGGAGCAGGCGCCGATTCGCAAGGTGCTGGTCAAAAGTGCCGGCCAGTACGAAGCCCATGACGCCCTGGGCCAGGAGCTGCACGGTCCGGACAATCTGTACAGCAGCGTCCTCCATGCCCTGCCCGACACCGAGCGCAAGGCCCTGGGTTTTCCCAGCCCCCATGAGGCGGCCAACCTCAAGCAGACCGTACTCGATCAGCCATTACCGCCGCGCAAGGAACTGGAAAAACTCCTCGGAGCGCCACCCACCAAGCCCAACGAAACACCGCCCATGCGCCTGGCCGCCCGTCGCCCCAGCACATCGGTCGCCGGCCCCGAGGCCGAGGAAAGAATCCCGGGCACACGCTCGCTGGCATTCACCACACTGGCGCAACGCCTTTATCCCGAACATTCCTGGCGACAGGTCGAGATCTTTCTCGGCCTGCGCGGCCTGAACGACGTCGCGGCGGTAAACCGCCTCGAAGAACTGGAGATCGAGTACAACACCTTGTGCACGGAGCTCGCCGCCTGGGTCGATACATCGGCGGAGCCCACCCTGCAAAGGATGGTCAGAATGTATATGGCCAGATCGATCAAGCAATGCTGGCGCCGGGAGTTCTTTCAGAGCGCCCCTGATCAAGGCTACCGACTCAACTTCGTACTGTACGACGCGGGAGTCCGGCTGCCGGTGCTGTCGGCCGACTTCAGCCATGTCACCGAACTGCTTCTGAGCCTGGGTCACCCGGACACTACCCAGGGGCTGAACAGTTTCCTCGAAGGTTTCCCGCAACTGCGGCGCCTGTATATCAGCGGCGGGGCCCTGAGCGAGATTCCGCCGGCGGTGAGCTCGATGTCCGAACTGGCCTACCTCAACCTCAACGGCAACCATATCGTCCTCAACGAGCAAACCGCCACCCTGCTCTCCGGGCTGACCCACCTGCGGGAACTGGACCTGGGCAACAATATGACCCTGGGTCGTACGCCGGATTTCAGCGCAATGCTCGAGCTGACCCGTATCGTCCTGCGCAACACCGGGCTCACTCAATGGCCGACCGGCTACCAGCAGTTGCCGGCATTGACCCACCTGGACCTGAGCTTCAACCAGTTGACCACGATCCCGGAATCAGTCCTGGATACCAGTGAGGAAGGGCAACGCATGGCCAGGGCTATCAATCTCCATGACAACCCCATCGGCACCGACTATTTCGATGACGCCGTGGAATACCACGCGGAAACCGGACTCGACCTGGGGCTGGATATCCCGAACGACTCGGATTCGGATGCCAGCGTGAGCGGTGATGAACCGCCGGCACATAGTCCGCAGGGCTCGCGGGAACTCGTCTCACGGGATGAAAGTGCCTGGATGGAAGGGCTCGACAACAAGGAACAGGAGGCCTTCCGTGACGCCTGGATGCGCCTGGCCGGCGAAGAACCGGTCGAGCAGTCCGAGGCGTTTTTCCGGGTGATCGGCGACCTCAGGGAGTCGGCCGACTTTGGCGATGAGGCCACGCGCGCCACGCTCAAGGACAAGGTCCGGCGCATGGTCAAGGCCGCGGTCGAGGACACCGCACTGCGCGAGAAACTCTTTGCCAAGGCCAACGCACCGCAAGGGGACGCCTGTGCCGACGGCATCACCGTGGCGTTCAGCGACATGGGCCTCGATGTGCTGCTGCACGAAGCCTATGCCGAACCGGACGCCAGCAGCACCGAGTTGAAACTGTTGCAACTGGCCAAGGGCAAATCGCGCCTGGATCGTGTCAATGCCCAGGCCCGGGCGGTGATCAACAAACGCCGGGGCGAGGGTCGGAGTCCCGATGAAGCGGAGGTCTACCTGGCCTTTCGCATCGGTCTGGGGGAGCGCCTGGAACTGCCCTGGCAGGCCTCGAAGATGTATTACAGCCAGATTGCCGGGGTCACCCCGACCCAGGTGGAGACGGCCTACCAGACCATCCTCGAGCAGGAGCGGCAGCCGCTGGATAACGTCAACCAGATCGTCAAGCAGGAGTTCTGGAAGGAATACCTGGAAATCCAGTACCTGCAAGAGCTCAGCGAGAAGGAGGCGCTGCGCGACGCCAAGAGCGACGCCCTGCTGGACCTGCAATCGGCCCAGGAGCGCTGGTTCAACACTGAAAACCTGCCGGAGGAGGAAAAGACCCGCTTGCAGGCCGTCATGAAAACCACGGCCGCGACACTGGGCAAGTCCGAGCAGGAGGTGTTCGAGCGGGCCATGACCGACGCCGAATACCAGAGCCTCTACGAAGCCATCGGCCGTGAACACAACAACGAAATGGAACGCCTGACGCTGCAGGCGTTGCAGGAACACGGCCTGGCGAGCTGATCTGCGTCAAGCTCGAACACAGCCACTGCAGGAGCCGGCTTGCCGGCGATGAGGCCCTTGAGACCGCTAAAAGCTTCGCGGGCAAGCCCGGCTCCTACACAAGCCAGCACCTACAAGTTTTTTTGATCGTTCCCACGCTCTGCGTGGGAATGCAGCCGTGACGCTCCGCGTCACAAAACCGGAGTGGAGCGGACGCGGGGCGTCCAGTGAGGCATTCCCACGCCGGAGCGTGGGAACGATCGAACGCCTGCGGGAACGATCGACTGCTCTTTCCCCTCAAAAATCCGTGGTGCCCGATACCACCAGGCGATCCAACGCCTCCTGGGTCAAGCGCCGCAGCATTGCGCCCTGCCCTTCGGCAATGGCCTCCAGCACCTCGCGATAGAGTCGCTCGCTCATCGGCTGCCCGCTGAACAACTGATCCGGCGCAATATCCAGATCCGCCGCCAGTTGCGTGATCGCTTCGCGCAACCCTGCTCGCTCGGCTTCAGTGCCGCGTCCGGGTTCGATCCACTCATCCAGCTTGTCCTTCAATGCTTCGAGGGCCTCCAGCCTGGCGTAGTAGAACTCGCTGTTGAGCTTGAGTTCGGCGGCATGTTGCTGCTCCAGGAACTCCCGCCAGAACGGCGGCTCCAGTGCCAGGAGCGCGCGGGCCAGGCCACCGTCCGCTTCCGCCGCCAGCACCACGCGCCCGGCGTCTTCGATCTGCTGCGGTGTCACGTTGGACATGGCCCGAAAGATCATCGCCTCGGGCTGGGCCAGCAACTCCAGTTTCTGTGTCAGGCCAATCCGGTAGGCCAGATGGATTTCCACTTCATCCGGGGGTTGTTCAAGGGCCAATTGTCGGCGGTACTCCCCATCCGCCACGCGCCCCAGGGCCTGCAGACGGGCCTTGCTTTTCGCCAGTTTCAACAGCTCGACACCGCGCGCGACAGGGTCGGCCAGGGCCTGCGCCTGCTCCAGCAGCACCTCGAAATCCAGGTTGCTGAAGATATCCGCCATACCGTCTGCACAGGTGTCGGTTTCCGCCGACAAGCGCAAAACCCTGCCGCGCAGTTCACTGTTACCGGCAATGGCGTCCATCATCCTCCAGACCCGCGACATCAGCGCCGGACGAGAGGCGGCCGCGGTGAAGTCCGCCGATATCGTCAGGCTCTGGATAACCTTGAAAAAATCACCGCTGCCGGGCTCTTCGTTCAACGCCTGCCAAAGAGCATTCCTGGAGGCCTGCTGCTCGACAGCAATCCCCTCCAACCAGAGGCTCGCGTCGGTAGCGTCAGGCAGCGGTACCGACTCCACCACGCCACTGAGCCCCAGTTGCAAGCCGGTGACCCGGGCCGCGCCAGTCAGCGGGTTGCCCAGCAGGTTGGTGGCCCAGCGCTGTGCGGGGCGCAAGGCACGCAACAGTGTCTCGACCGACGCCGGTATATGACTGATCGCGTTGTGACTCAGGTCCAGGGACTGCAGATCCGGACAATGTTCGAAACCCGTCGGCCACTGGCTGATCCCCGTACGCCTGAGGTGCAGGCTTTGCAGACGCGTCAGGCTCGAAACATCCGGTGCGATCCCCAGCGTATTGTCACTCAAGTCCAGTATTTCCAGGCTCGCCAGGCGTTCAAGCCCGACCGGCAAGGCCGTCAGTCCGGTCCTCTGCAAGCCCAAGCCACGCAGTCCGGTCAGCGCCGACAGGTCGAGCGGGTGACCGAGCGGATTGCCCTCCAGGGTCAGCAGTTGCAGGTGGGTCAGGCGCGCCAGTTGCCCGGCGGTTTGCGCCGTCAGGACAATGCCGTTGTCGGGCAGGATCAACTTGGTCAGCCCGCCCATGGCGGCGATGGCCGGTGGCAGCGCGCCAAGCTCGTTGGCGCTCATGGTCAGCCAGCGCACGCCACTGAACCGACGCAGGAAGCCATCGATATCGCCAGACACACCGACGCTGTTCAGGCTCAACTCGCTGACATGACTGAAGTCGGCGGTCAACGCGGGCAAGGTCCCGACCCGGTGGTTATCCAGCCTCAGCCGACTGCCCGGAAGCGCCCCCTGGGTGCCGCGGGCCGCGGGTGTCTCGCGACGCCAGCAGCGTTTGATTTCTTCGGCGACCAGGCGTCGCGTGGTGTCCGAGACCGCCATGAAGTGTCGACCCTGCCGGTAGTAGCTCGGGGTCCAGATCCAGCTGTCCAGGTGCTGGCTGAGATGCTGGTATTCGATCCACAGCTCCCCCAGGCGCCCGGAAAAAACCAGGTCGTCGGCCTGTTCCTGACCGAGAAAGCGCTCCACCGCCTCCCACGAATGGGCCGGGTAGACTTCGCGGGCCAGCTTGATCAGTTCCGGGTTGCGCCTTGGCGCGGCGACAGCGCCGGTGTTCTCCATGCCGAGCAAGCGCCCCATGGTTCGCCATTCGCGACTGGGGTAAACCGCACGGGCCAGCTGGATCACTTCGCGGTCGGGTCCTGCTGACACGCTGGCCATTCCCTCCTCGTCAGGCACATAACCGCTACGTCCGGCGGCCAGGCGCATCGGCGGGTTGCCGGACGCCACGGGCGGGACCACCAGTTGCTCGCGCGGCAATGTCGGCAACGCCCGCAGCGCCTGCTTCAGTTGCCCGCCCTGGCCGACATGGGGGAAACCCAGGGCAATGCGCTCGGCATCCGGCAAGGCATGCAGGATCGCGGCATACAGATCGTCCGAACCGTGCAGATCACGAGCAACCTCGTCACAAGCCTCATACAGGCCTTGGTCCCTGATCAACACACGGTTGATCGACGCACTCCGCGGGCCGACACTGGCCAGCAAGGCCCCATCAAATGCACCGTCGCGGATTTCGATGCGGACATCTTCCGACCAGCCCGGCAACTGCTCCAGCATCGGCAGGACCACCCGATAGGCCTCGTCCTGGTTCACCGAGTCGAGGTACAGGCTTTCATACAGGCGGACCTGGTGCACGGTGCGCAGGTAGTGGCGCGCCTCCTCGGCGAGCCGCAGGGGCACGCGCCCGGCGTCGAATTGCTGCAATTCACGACTGTCGGCCTGCCTGGCCAGCTCCTGCGCCACCCGCACCGGCAGGCGCGGGAATTCCCTGTGCAGCACGGCAACACCCGGCTCATCACGCACTGGCGCCGTGCGATGGTAATAGTGCGAATCGAACAGGTCCGCCCGACGCCTGACGGCCTCCCCGGCCAGGCGCTGGCGCAGGGTCGCGACCCGCGCCGACAGGCTGACCGTGCCCAAGCCGAACTCCTCCCGCAGCAGCGTACGGATCTGCGCCTCGTCGAGCTGGCGCAGCACTTGTTCGAGCAAGCCGTCCGCATCCAGCCCCGGCCAGCGCACTTCGATACGCGGGATCCCGGCGTCGATATTTTCCGGGTACTCCTGGAGCAGGCGCCCCGAGCCGTTGAGCAGCCTGAGCACCTTCGAACGGGGCCAGACGCGATCGCTGGTGAGCAGTTGCATCTCCATATGCAATTCATCGAGGGATCCGCTCGATGCGCCGCCCGCCTGCAAGCGCTGCACCAGTCTCCCGAGTTCGCGGTCGAGGACAAAACGCGTCACGGTGTCACCCAACAAGGCCGGCGGCAGTCGGACATTCTGCTGCACCTCGCGCAGCACATCGGCGTCGATGCCACAGAGGTCCATGATGCGCCTGGCGCTCAGGCCGTCGAGGCTGGCAGCCTCGGGCCCGAGGCGGGCAAACAGGCGCTCGTCGTCCCAGCTCAGCGGCGCGTCGAGTTCATGCCGCCAGCCGCCCGCGCCGTTGGAACGAAACACCGGGGCATAGGGATTGACCAGCTCGTCCGCGCGGGCATGGCGGGCGCGATAACCTCCCGGCCAGTGCTCGTCGGCCTGTAGTCGGTAGTAGCGGCCCTCCAGCGGCAGGTAGTAGTCATCCAGGTAATCATGCGCGCCCAGCTTGTCCGGCAAGGCGCCGCTGGGCAGCAACGGCTGGTGTTCGTAGGGGCGCAGATCAGGCTTCCACAGGCGCATGACGCCCTCGCGCAGGCTGACCGGCACCAGGCTGTCGACAAACGCCGAGGTGTCGACATGCGGCAGCACGGCGCCGACGCCGCCGATAAACACCACGTTCATCGCCACCCCGAGCAGGTGCGCCCAGGCTTCGCGGGTTTCTCCCGCCTCCCAGGCCTCGACCCCGGAATAGACCTCGTGGAGCATCCGGGTCGCCATGGCGAGCAGCATGACCTGGCCGAGACCGGGCACGAACACCAGCAGGTTCAGCACATCCATGCCGGCGTCGAACATCGCCATGAACCGGGCGATCCGCGCTTCGCGGTCCTCGTCATTGGTGGGCACGGCCAGGGAGCGGGCATCACCGAGCATGCGGCCGATCTTCAGCTCGCAGGCATCCGCCAGCACCCTCTCCAGCGCGGCGCGGCTGTCCACGCGCAAGGGCCGCTCGACCAGTTCCAGGCCCACGCGCAGACCCGGATCGAGCCGGTAGTCGTCCCACATATCGTGCCGGTCGGCGGGGTCCAGGCGCTTTTTCAGCGCCGAGAAAAAGGCCGCCTGCTCGCGTATCGGGATAAAGCGGCTGAAGAATCGCCGGTAGCCGGCGCCATGCAGGCGCGTACGCAGCTCGATCATGAACGCCGTGGTCGAGGCGTAGTGCCGGATCGGCTGCCGGTCATCGCCGGGCACATAGGCCACGCAACGTTGCAACGTGCCGCCATGGCCGGCGCCGAACAGCAGGATGTCACTCAAATCGACTCCAAGCATGCGCAGGCGCAAAGGCCGCACGCCGTGACCGTCCAGGCGCATATCGCCCAGGTCCGCCAACCACTGCAACAGCATCCGGTAGGCGTCCTGGGGAATGTCGTCTTTCATCCGCGCCAGATGCACGGCCTCGCGCAACTCGTTGCGCAGGTGCAGGACCCAGGTCTGGCGCAGACGTTGCTTTTGCCCGACGTCGACCGGATTGAGCACCGCGTTGAGATGCGCCTGGTATCGGCCTCCCAGATCCAGCATGCGGCACAGCGCGGCAAAGCGCTCGGGACGCAAGGGCAGCTCATGCTCCCTGATATAGGTCATCCGCACCCCGCCGCTGTTGTGATCATGGGTGATGAACTCACTCCCCTCGGCGGGGGCCTTGGCGGCTTCGGCGGCGACAAAGTTATGCAGCGCCGCCTCTAGCAGGGTGATGTCCCAATACCAGTGCCTGACCTGCGGATCGCCCGCCGAAAAATCAAGGAGGCCGCCCAGGCTGGACGCACGCCGGCGCTGCATCCGCCGCACGAAATAGGTCTGCCTGACGTCCAGTTCCAGGCCGAACGTCTTGTGTATCGCCTCTTTCAACAAGGGCTCGGCAAAGCGCTCCAGCGGCAGGATGCGCGCCAGGATCGCCTCGAGTTCGTGCTGGCTCACGCAACGATCGTGCTGGCTTTTCTCGAAATCGGTGCGCAGGGCAACGGCGGCCTGTGCATACCAGGGCGGCAGGCTCGGTTCCAGCCTGGCCAGTGCCTTGAGGCAGGCAGAGCCGGGGTGTTTCAGCGGTGCCGGAATCCGGCTGGCGATAAAGGCCTGGTGACGGTTCAGCGGCACAATCGACTGGGCCGCGCGTCTGCCCGGACGGATCGGGTGATCATCCATGGATCGGTGTACTCCTGGTTAAAAACCCGAGCGTACGGATACCTCTCGCAGGAACAAGCGCAAATAGTGGGACGTATCGGCCCCGGCAAGAGACATAAATCAACTGCGTGTCATCACTATGTAGCCCCCGCCCCGCCACTGCGGGACAGGTCCATGGAAAATGCCCGATTGACAGTCGGCCCCATCATCTTTACGTTAACGTAAAGGTAAATAACCATTCCCACTCGCCTTGCTTATTCCATAACAAAAGGTGCCCCATGAGCTATCCGACCCTGAACTTCGACCTCGGCGAAACCCTCGACATGCTCCGCGACCAGGTGCAGGGCTTCGTTGCCCGGGAGCTGGCGCCACGGGCGGCACAGATCGATGTGGACAACCTGTTTCCCGTCGACATGTGGTGCAAGTTCGGCGATATGGGTCTGCTGGGCATCACCGTGCCGGAAGAATACGGCGGTGCCGGCCTCGGCTATCTGGCCCATGTGCTGGCGATGGAAGAAATCAGTCGTGGCTCGGCCTCGGTCGCCCTCTCCTACGGCGCGCATTCCAACCTCTGCGTGAACCAGATCAACCGCAATGGCACTCATGCGCAGAAAACCCGCTACCTGCCCAAGCTGATCAGCGGCGAACATATCGGCGCCCTGGCCATGAGCGAACCCAACGCCGGCTCCGACGTGGTCTCGATGAAACTGCGCGCCGACCAGCGCGGCGACCACTACGTGCTCAACGGCAGCAAGACCTGGATCACCAACGGCCCCGACGCCAACACCTACGTGATCTACGCCAAGACCGACCTGGAGAAGGGCGCCCACGGCATCACCGCGTTTATCGTCGAGCGTGACTGGAAGGGCTTCAGTCGCGGCAACAAGTTCGACAAGCTCGGCATGCGCGGCTCCAACACCTGTGAGCTGTTCTTCGATGACGTCGAAGTACCGGAGGAAAACATCCTCGGTAGTCTCAACGGCGGCGTGAAGGTGCTGATGAGCGGCCTCGACTACGAGCGCGTGGTGCTCTCCGGCGGCCCGACCGGGATCATGCAGGCCTGCCTGGACCTGGTGGTGCCCTATATCCACGACCGCAAGCAGTTCGGCCAGAGCATCGGCGAGTTCCAGTTGATCCAGGGCAAGATCGCCGACATGTACACCCAACTCAACGCCAGCCGCGCCTACCTGTACGCCGTGGCCCGCGCCTGCGAGCGCGGCGAGACCACGCGCAAGGACGCCGCCGGCGTGATCCTGTACAGCGCCGAACGCGCGACCCAGATGGCCCTGGAGGCGATCCAGATCCTCGGTGGCAACGGCTATATCAACGAATTCCCCGCCGGACGCCTGCTGCGCGACGCCAAGCTGTATGAGATCGGCGCCGGCACCAGCGAGATCCGTCGCATGCTGATCGGCCGCGAACTGTTCAACGAAACCCGCTGAGGGGCGCGCATATGGCAATCCTGCACACGCAACTCAACCCGCGCTCGGCCGAGTTCGCCGACAACCGCGCGACGATGCTCGAACAGGTCGTGGCCCTGCGCTCGCTGCTGGTCCAGGTCCAACAGGGCGGCGGGCCGAAGGCCCAGGAACGGCACACCTCGCGGGGCAAGCTGTTGCCACGGGAGCGGATCAACCGCCTGCTCGACCCCGGCTCACCGTTCCTGGAGATCAGTCAGCTGGCGGCGTATGACGTCTATGGCGAAGACGTGCCGGCCGCCGGAGTGATTGCCGGCATCGGTCGCGTCGAAGGGGTCGAATGCATGATCGTCGCCAACGATGCGACGGTCAAAGGCGGTTCCTACTACCCGCTGACCGTGAAAAAACATCTGCGCGCGCAGACCATCGCCCAGCAGAACCGCCTGCCCTGCATCTACCTGGTGGACTCCGGCGGCGCCAACCTGCCGCGCCAGGACGAAGTGTTCCCGGACCGCGAGCACTTCGGGCGGATCTTCTTCAACCAGGCCAACATGAGCGCCATGGGCATCCCGCAGATCGCCGTGGTCATGGGTTCCTGCACCGCCGGCGGCGCCTATGTGCCGGCGATGGCCGACGAAGCGATCATGGTCCGCCAGCAGGCGACCATCTTCCTTGCCGGGCCGCCGCTGGTAAAAGCCGCCACCGGTGAAGTGGTGAGCGCCGAGGACCTCGGCGGCGCCGATGTGCACTGCCGGATTTCCGGGGTCGCCGACCATTACGCCGACAGCGATGAACATGCCCTGGCCCTGGCCCGGCGCAGTATCGCCAACCTCAACTGGCGCAAGCTCGGCGAGTTGCAGCAGCGCACGCCGATCGCCCCGCTGTACGCTGCCGAGGAGCTGTACGGGGTGATTCCGGCCGATGCCAAGCAGCCCTCCGACGTTCGCGAAGTGATCGCCCGACTGGTGGACGGCTCGGTGTTCGATGAGTTCAAGGCGCTGTTCGGCACCACCCTGGTCTGCGGCTTTGCCCATCTGCACGGTTATCCCGTGGCAATCCTGGCGAACAACGGCATCCTCTTCGCCGAAGCCGCGCAGAAAGGCGCGCACTTTATCGAACTGGCCTGCCAGCGCGGCATTCCGCTGCTGTTCCTGCAAAACATCACTGGCTTCATGGTCGGCCAGAAGTACGAGGCCGGCGGCATCGCCAAGCACGGCGCCAAGCTGGTGACCGCCGTGGCCTGTGCCAGGGTGCCGAAATTCACCGTGATCATCGGTGGCAGCTTCGGTGCCGGCAACTACGGCATGTGCGGCCGTGCCTACGATCCGCGCTTCCTGTGGATGTGGCCCAACGCACGGATCGGCGTGATGGGCGCCGAGCAGGCGGCGGGCGTGCTGGTGCAGGTCAAACGCGAACAGAGCGAGCGTACCGGCCAGGTGTTTTCTGCCGAGCAGGAGGCCGAGATCAAGCAACCGATCCTCGACCAGTACGAGCACCAGGGCCATCCGTACTACTCCAGTGCACGGCTGTGGGACGACGGCGTGATCGATCCGGCGCAGACCCGCGAGATCCTCGGCCTGGCGCTCTCGGCCTCACTCAACGCGCCGATCGAACAGAGCCGCTTCGGCGTGTTCCGGATGTGATCACAAGCTGCACAGGACTCGACACCATGACCGATTTCAACACCCTGGAACTGCACAACGACCCGCGCGGCTTCGCCACCCTCTGGCTCAGCCGCGAAGACAAGAACAACGCCTTCAACGCCGAGATGATCCGCGAACTGATCCTCGCGCTGGACAAGGTCCAGGCCAACCCGGCCCTGCGCTTCCTGGTGCTGCGTGCCCGTGGCCGGCACTTCAGCGCCGGCGCCGACCTGGCCTGGATGCAGCAGTCGGCCGAACTGGACTACCACACCAATCTCGACGACGCCCGCGAACTGGCCGAACTGATGTACAACCTGGCCCGCCTGAAAGTCCCGACCCTGGCCGTGGTCCAGGGCGCGGCCTATGGCGGTGCCCTCGGCCTGATCGGCTGCTGCGACATGGCCATCGGTGCCGACGATGCGCAGTTCTGCCTATCGGAAGTGCGCATCGGCCTGGCCCCGGCGGTGATCAGCCCGTTTGTGGTCCAGGCCATCGGTGAACGCGCCGCGCGTCGCTATGCACTGACCGCCGAACGTTTCAGCGGCCTGCGCGCCCGTGAGCTGGGACTGTTGGCCGAAAGCTACCCGGCGGCCGAACTGGACCACCAGGTCGAGGCCTGGATCGACAACCTGCTGCTCAACAGTCCCCAGGCGATGCGTGTTAGCAAGGAGCTGCTGCGTGAAGTCGGCAGCGGTGTCCTCACGCCGTCCCTGCGCCGTTACTGCGAAAACGCCATTGCCCGTATCCGGGTCAGCCCCGAAGGCCAGGAGGGCCTGCGCGCCTTCCTGCAAAAACGCCCGCCGGGCTGGCAAGCCGAACCGACCGCCAAGGAGCCGCGTTGATGAGCGCCCCTGTGATCACCTCTATCCTGGTTGCCAACCGCGGCGAAATCGCCTGCCGGGTGATGCGTACCGCCAAGGCCATGGGCCTGACCACCGTCGCCGTGCACAGTGCCGTCGACCGTGATGCCCGTCATTGCCGCGAAGCCGATATCCGCGTCGACCTGGGCGGCAGCAAGGCCGCCGACAGTTACCTGCAGATCGACAAATTGATCGCCGCCGCCCGGGCCAGCGGTGCCCAGGCGATTCACCCCGGCTACGGTTTCCTTTCGGAAAATGCCGCGTTCGCCAGGGCTATCGAAGCCGCCGGGCTGATCTTCCTCGGCCCGCCCGCCGTCGCCATCGACGCCATGGGCAGCAAGTCCGCGGCCAAGGCGCTGATGGCCACCGCCGGCGTGCCGCTGGTGCCCGGTTATCACGGCGAGGACCAGGACCTCGACACTTTCCGCAGCGCCGCCGAACTGATCGGTTATCCGGTGCTGCTCAAGGCCACTGCCGGCGGTGGCGGCAAGGGCATGAAGGTGGTCGAGGAGGTCAGCCAACTGGCTGAAGCCCTGGCCTCGGCGCAGCGCGAGGCGCAGTCGTCGTTCGGCGATTCGCGGATGCTGGTGGAAAAATACCTGCTCAAGCCGCGCCATGTGGAAATCCAGGTGTTTGCCGACCAGCACGGCAACTGCCTGTACCTCAACGAACGCGACTGCTCGATCCAGCGCCGCCACCAGAAAGTCGTCGAGGAAGCACCGGCGCCGGGCCTGAGCCCGGAACTGCGCCAGGCCATGGGTGAGGCGGCGGTACGCGCGGCCCAGGCCATCGGTTATGTCGGTGCCGGTACCGTGGAGTTCCTGCTGGATTCGCGCGGCGATTTCTTCTTCATGGAGATGAACACCCGCCTGCAGGTCGAACACCCGGTCACCGAAGCCATCACCGGCCTCGACCTGGTGGCCTGGCAGATCCGTGTCGCCAGCGGTGAAGCCCTGCCGATCGGACAGCAGCAGGTGCCGCTGCGAGGTCATGCCATCGAGGTACGGCTGTATGCCGAAGATCCGGGCAACGATTTCCTCCCCGCCACCGGGCGCCTCGAGGTCTACCGCGAGTCGGCCGCCGGGCCGGGACGCCGGGTCGACAGCGGCGTGGCTGAAGGTGACAGTGTGTCGCCCTTCTACGACCCGATGCTCGGCAAGCTGATCGCCTGGGGCGAAACCCGTGAACAGGCGCGCCTGCGCCTGCTGGCGATGCTCGACGAATTCGCCGTCGGCGGGCTGAAGACCAACCTCGGTTTCCTGCGGCGGATCATCGGCCATCCGGCTTTCGCCGCGGCGGAGCTGGATACTGGCTTTATCCCCCGCTATCAGGAGCAACTGCTGCCGCCGGCTGGCGAGCTGTCCGATGAATTCTGGCAGGTGGCGGCCCAGGCCTGGTCGCGCAGTATGACCGTGATGCCACGCGCGGATGACCCGAACTCGCCCTGGGCCAGCAGCAATGGCTTGCGTAGCGGTCTACCGGCCGAAACCACCCTGCACCTGAGCTGCAAGGGTGAAGATCGGGCCCTGACTCTGGATCCGGTCCAAAGTGCAGGGATCGAGTTGCACGGTGAATCATTGTCCATCGAACAACAGGGTATGCGCCGCCGCCACCGGGTCATCCGCCAGGGCGACAGCCTCTACCTGCAATGGCAAGGCGAACTGCTGGCGATCAGCAGTCATGACCCGATTGCCGCCGTCGAGGCCAGCCACGGTCATCAGGGCGGCCTGACGGCCCCCATGAACGGCAGTATCGTCCGGGTGCTGGTAGAGGCCGGCCAGAGCGTCGAGGCCGGGACTCAACTGGTGGTGCTCGAAGCCATGAAGATGGAACACAGCATCCGTGCGCCCCAGGCGGGTGTGGTCAAGGCGCTGTATTGCCAGGAAGGCGAGATGGTCAGCGAGGGCAGTGCGTTGGTGGAGCTGGAATAGCCATCGCCGGCAAGCCGGCTCCCACAAGGTCGCGGTCCAGCTCAAATCCGGGCTCGGCGCTGGCCCCGCAGGAGCCGGGCTTGCCGGCGATGGGGCCAGCGAGATCTGTAGGAGCCGGGCTTGCCCGCGAAGCTTCTGGCGTCCTGAAGGGCCCCTTCGCGGGCAAGCCCGGCTCCTACAGGGATCGACAGCCTTAGAACTTGGTGGTGGCCTGTACGACCACACCGATAATGCTGTAGTCCTCGGTAAACAGAATCTTCGGATAGGTCGGGTTCAGCGGCTTCAGGTAGCGCTGGCCCCCCTCCTCCACCCACTGCCGGAAAAACGCCTCCTCACTGTCCCGCAGGCGGGCAATCACCAGCTTGCCGGGCTCGGCATCGAGATCGGGGTCGACCAGGATCAGCATGCCCTCGGGAACGCTGGTGCCCACTGGCGCGGTCATCGCATCCCCCGCCACCTTCAGCCAGAACGCCGCGCCCGAGGCGTAATGATCGGTCACCTCATAGTGCGTCTTGCGGTAATACCCCACATCCGTCTCCCGCGCCGGCACCACTGAATGCCAGTCGCTGACCGGGTAGCGGAACGCCGAGGTGATGTCATAGGCCTGCCCGTCCCGCTCCGACGGGTCCTGCGCCGCCACCGAACGGTCGCGGATCACCAGCACGACCTCCAGATGCCCGAGTCCCAGGGCCTGGAGCACCTTGTTCATGCTTTCGAGATCCGGCTGGCGCCGTTTGTTCAGCCAATGACCGACACCGCCCTGGGATACCCCAACGCGTTCTCCGAGTTTCTCTTGCGTGAGGTCTAGCTCGCGCAGCTTGGCTCTCACCAAGGCAATCCATTTATCCATGGGCGGAACAATACGGGCTGTATTCCGCCGTTCAATACACAAACTGTATTATATATGACAAACATAAAAATACAGTTGGTACTAGTCTTGTAGCGCTGATGTGACTTCTTCCTCAAAGGCAGGTTTTCCATGACTTCCACACCCAAACACATGACCGATATCCACACCATGTCCCCCTGTAATTCGCTCAAGGGGAGGCACGCGGCCCAACGCGCGCTCGACTATTATTTGAAACCAGCCGTTTCAGGCGCCCTCTCCGACGAGGGTGCCTGTCGACCGGACCAGGACAAGCTGTTCGCCGTGCGCGAGAACCTCAGTGTCGAGGAAGCGATGGTCCATGCCTCGGACCTGCTGCGCTGCGCCGCCGCCACCGCCTACGAAGCGGCCGACGCCCTGCAGGGCTCATCCCGTGACCTGGCGTTTTCCGTGGTGTACATGGTCGACATGGCCAAGGCCATGGTTGATCGCGCCCTGAGCGCGGAATGCCCGGGCATGTGAACCGCGCGCACGAACATACTGCTGATGCAGGGCAGCCAACGAAGAAAATCGGGGTATGGGGAGAAGATTGGAAAAATAATTTCCAAAAGGGACAGGAAAACATTTGACTTGCAAATGATAATGATTATTATTGCAAGCAGCTGATCGCGAGATCAGTCGATAACCCGGAGACCTTAGGTCGGACTCTGGATTATCTCCTCATCAGGCTAATCACGGTTTTTGACCCGGCTTTTTGCCGGGTCTTTTTTTTGCACCCGTTTTACGGGCTTTGCTTCAGGCTAATGAAGACTTTGGCGCTGCCATCTCGATGGAGCAGTCGCGATGGCGCGCATAATAGCAAAGGAGTATCGACCAGCGAAAGTCCGCCATCCCACGTAGGAGAACGGAAAAACCATGGAAGTACTTGAGAATCAATATCACAAACACTAAGCTGGCGCGGCGTCAGGGACGACGCCCCCTTCCCCGCTCAGGACCTCCTGCGTCTCGGCCAAAGACCGCCCGCCGTGTACAGTAGTAACCACAAGACATCATATTCAGGTACACAGACTATGACCGTGGTTCTGCCCTCACTCAAAATCAGCAGCGACTTCGACAGCGGCAATATCCAGGTACTGGATGCCAGCAACCCGCAGCACCTGCTGCTGGCCATCGAGCCAGACACCCGCAGCCATCATTTCCAGTGGTTCCATTTCAAGGTCGAAGGCCTGCAACCGGGACAGACCTATAACTTTGAACTGAGCAATGCCAGCCAGTCCTCGTACAACAAGGCCTGGACCGGCTACCGCGCCGCCGCGTCCCACGATCATCATGACTGGTTCCGCACCGACACCCGCTTCGACGGCGAAAGCCTGCATATCCAGTTCCAGGCCGAACAACCCCAGGCCTGGTTCGCCTACTTCGAACCCTACAGCCGCGAGCGGCATGACTGGCTGATCGAACAGGCCCTGAGCCATGCCGGTACCGAACTGCTGGCCACCGGCAAAAGCGCCGAGGGCCGGGATATCCCGCTGCTGCGCAAAGGCAACGGCGCGCCAGGCCAACGCAAGGTCTGGATCATTGCCCAGCAGCATCCGGGCGAGCATATGGCCGAGTGGTTCATGGAGGGTGTGATCGAGCGCCTGCAGCAGCAGGACGACCCGCAGTTGCAGGCCCTGCTGGCCGTCGCCGACCTGTACCTGGTACCCAACATGAACCCCGACGGGGCGTTCCATGGCCACCTGCGCACCAACGCCATGGGCCAGGACCTGAACCGTGCCTGGCAGAGCGCCAGCCAGGAGATCAGTCCGGAAGTGTTCTTTGTCCAGCAGCAGATGGCCCAGTATGGTGTCGACCTGTTCCTCGATATCCATGGCGATGAAGAAATCCCCTATGTGTTCACCGCCGGCGGCGAAGGCAACCCGGGCTACACCCCGCGTATCGCCGACCTGGAACACCATTTCCGCAGTCACCTCAGCGCCCTGACCCGAGACTTCCAGACCACCCACGGCTACACCCGCGACCTGCCCGGCGAAGCCAATATGACCCTGGCCTGCAACAGCGTCGGCCAGCAGTACGACTGCCTGTCGCTGACCCTGGAAATGCCCTTCAAAGACAACGATGACGCACCGGATGCGTGCACCGGCTGGTCCGGCAAGCGTTCCGCGCAACTGGGCAAGGACGTGCTGAGCAGCATCGCCGATATCGTCTCCCGCCTGCGCTGAAAGCGTTTACCGGACCGTGCAGCTGGGCGGCGTATCGACTTGCGCCACCAGCCGTGCAATCAACCAGGACGCCGCCGGCCCCGGTGGCGTGTCGGTGCGGTAGATCGCATCGAGACCATAGGGCCCGCCGCGCATATCCGGCAGGTCCAGGCGGACCAGGCGCCCGCTGGCCAGGTCCTCGGCGACCATCGGCGCGGGCATGTTGCCCCAACCCACGCCTTCGCGCAGCAGCATCAGTTTCGAGCCCAGGTCCGCCAGGCGCCAGGTGCGGGTGCCGAGCACGCCGAACTCCTGGTTGCGGGTCAGGGTCGAGCGGTCCGACAGTACCAGTTGCACATGCTCGCGCCCAGCGCCGGGCAGGTTCAGGCCCCGGGCCAGCGGGTGATCGGGCGAAGCCACGGAAACCAGCGGGACGCTGCCCACCCCGACCCGCTCCAGCCCGGCCATGCCGCGACTGAAGAAACCACTGACACCGACACTCGCCCGTCCTTCCAGCACCAGTTGCGCCACCGCCCCCAGGGCCTCCACATGCAAATGCAGGAGCACCGTGGGAAACTCCGCGCGAAAGCCCTTGAGCACATCCACCAGGCGTGCCGCCGGCAGCATCACATCGACCACCAGGTGGATTTCACCCTCCAACCCCTGCAACAGACCCTTGACCTTGGCCCGCAGGCCATCGATGCCGTTGTAGATGGTCCGCGCCTCGGCCAGCACCGTACGCCCGGCATCGGTCAATTGCGGCTTGCGGGTGGTGGTGCGATCGAACAGTTGCACCCCCAGTTGCAGCTCCAGGTTGGCGATGGTGTAGCTGATCACCGAAGTGGCGCGACTGAGCTTGCGTGCGGCGCCGGCGAAACTGCCGGTTTCGACAACAGTCAGCAGTACCCGCAATTGATCGAGAGTGGGGGTTCCGGGGTTGAGGCTCATGGCAAGGTCTCGGTGGACGGAGGGGCTGGCGTAACGTTCGATAAAATCGAACTTGATACTCGAAATTATTCGACTATTGCGTACGTTACGCCAATGGCAGACTGCTCACCAGTCCGACGCGCCATAGGGGTTGCGCCGCTTTTTCCGAAGGTACTTTCCATGTCTCAAGGCACCACAGCCCATTCCGCCCTCAGCTCGCTGTCCGACAATACCTCGGCGTCCGCTGGTGTTGCCCTGGCCGGGCGGATCCTGCTCAGCGTGATCTTCCTGCTCTCCGGTTTTTCGAAAATCGCCGATCCCGGCGCCATGCTCGGCTACATCGGTTCGGCCGGCCTGCCGTTCCCGCAACTGGCGCTGATCGTGGCGATCGCCGTCGAAATCGGCGGCAGCCTGCTGCTGATCCTCGGCTACCGGACCCGCCTGGTCGCCCTGGTCATGGCCGTGTTCACCGTCGCCACTGCCCTGGCCTTCCACAACCACCTGGCTGACAAGGGCCAGTTCATCAACTTCTTCAAGAATATCGCGATGACCGGTGGCCTGTTGCAAGTGGTGGCCTTCGGCGCCGGCCGTTTCAGCCTGGACGCCCGCCGTCGTGGCTGAGGCCCGGTCCTCCCTGAAACAACACCTGTAGGAGCCGGCTTGCCGATGCGGAACTTGTGGGAGGGGGCTTGCCCCCGAAGCTTTTAAAGTCTGAAGGGCCCCCTCGCCGGCAAGCCGGCTCCTACAGGACTTCGATTGCGTCAGAGGCAACCTTGGCCTCGCCGAGCAAGACATGATGTGCAAGGATGGTGCGCTGCACAGCGTTGTCTGCCGGATTGCCAAGGATGCTTCATGACTGCCCTCACCTCCCCCACCCCGACCAAACACGCCCCGACCAAACCAGGCCGCCTGGAACAGATGTCGACCCGTATCGCCTTCTTTATCGCCGGTTTCGGTGTCGCCGCCTGGGCGCCGCTGGTGCCCTATGCCAAGGCTCGCGCCGGACTCGATGAAGGCACCCTCGGCCTGCTGCTGTTGTGCCTGGGTGTCGGTTCGATCATCGCCATGCCCGTGGCCGGGGCCCTGGCCTCGCGTTTCGGCTGCCGGCGGGTGCTGACCGTCGGCACCTTGCTGATCTGCCTCGCCTTGCCACTGCTGGCCACTGTCAGTTCCTTGCCCCTGCTGGTGGCCGCGCTGTTTCTGTTCGGCGCCGGACTCGGCTCGGTGGACTCCACCGTCAACCTGCAGGCGGTGATCGTCGAACGGGCCAGCGGCAAGACCATGATGTCGGGCTTCCACGGTTTGTTCAGCCTTGGCGGGATTGCCGGCGCGGCCGGGGTCAGCGCCCTGCTCGGCCTCGGCCTGTCGCCGCTGGCGGCGATCGGCGTGGTGATCGTGTTCCTGATCCTGGCCCTGCTCAAGGCCGCGCCGCACCTGTTGCCCTATGGCAGCGCAAGCGCCGGCCCGGCCTTTGCCGTGCCCCACGGCGTGGTGCTGTTTATCGGCCTGCTGTGTTTTGTGGTGTTTCTCGCCGAAGGCGCGATGCTCGACTGGAGCGCGGTGTTCCTCAGCGCCGAACGCCAGGTGCCGGATGCCTATGCGGGCCTCGGCTACGCCGCCTTTGCCCTGACCATGACCCTCGGTCGCCTGACCGGCGACGCCATTGTCCGGCGCCTGGGGGCGAAACCGGTGATCGTGATCGGCGGTATCACCGCCGCGGTCGGCCTGGCGCTGTCCACCCTGGCACCGGCCTGGGAAGCGGCATTGCTCGGCTACGCCCTGGTGGGCGCGGGCTGTTCGAATATCGTGCCGGTGCTGTACACCGCCGTGGGGAAACAGAAAGTCATGCCGGAAAGCATCGCCATACCGGCGATTACCACCCTGGGTTATGCGGGGATTCTCGCGGGACCGGCGGCGATCGGTTTTATCGCCCATGCCAGTAGCTTGAGCCTGGCGTTTTTGCTGATCGCGCTGATGCTGGTAGGCGTGGCGATCGGTGGGAAAATCCTGCGGGTCTGACTCAACGCAATGTTCTATAGGTACCGGCTTGTGCAGGAGCGGTGCTTGCCCGCGAAGAGGCCCGTAAGGCCACCAAAAGCTTCGGGGGCGAGCCCCCTCCCACAAGGCCCGCATCGGCAAGCCGGCGCCTACAGAGGTCAGGGAGGGTTCTATCAGAACCCTACACTGGCCTGCACGAAGAAAGTCCGTGGTTCACCCACGTAGATCCCCGAGTTGTTATCGCTCGACCGGGTGAAGTAGCGCTGGTCGAACATGTTGCGCACCCCGGCCCCCAGCTTCAGGTTCGACAACTGCGCGCCGAAGTCATAGGCACCGCGCGCATCCCAGGTCATGTAGCCGGGAATGTTGCCGTACTGGCCGTCGGCGGTCGGTTCGGTGATGTAGTTGCCGTTGAAACTGCCGTCGGCGTTGGTCCCGGTACCCGGCGCACGCTGGGCGGACTGGGCGAAACCGTCGAGGTTGTAGGTCCAGCGGTTGACTGCATAACGCAGGCCGACATTCAGCACCTGGCGGGAATACAGCGGCAGGTCACGGTTCTTGAAGCCAGGGATATCGCCCTGGGAAGTGGCCTTGGTGTAGGTGTAGCCGGCGCTCGCGCTCAGGCCGTCGAGCACCGGGTTCAGTGCCGACAGGTCGTAGTGCACGGACGTCTCGATACCCTGGTGCTTGGTCGCGCCGAGGTTGGTCCAGCCCACATCGTTGCTGACGTACTGCAGCTCGTCGGCGAAGTCGATGTAGAACAGGGTCATCTCGCCGCCCCAGGTGCCGTTGTCATACCGCGTGCCCAGCTCGTAGGTCTTGGCCTTCTCCGGTTGCAGGCCGTTGGCGGTGCTGTTGCCGTTGCCGCCTTGTGCCACCTGGAAGTACTGCAGGCTGCCGAAGGAAGTCTCGTAGTTGGCGAACAGTTTCCAGGCATCGGAGATGTGGTACATGACGCTCAGGGCCGGCAGCGGCTCGTTGCTGTTGACGCTGCGATTCTTCTCCTGGACCGGCACGCCATTGGTGCCCAGCACCGGACGCTCATGCCAGTCGGTGTTGATGCGCTCGAAGCGGATGCCCGGGGTAATGGTCCACTTGCCCACATCGATCTTGTCGTCGATGTAGAAGGAATTGGCCTCGGTGCCACCGGTACGGTCCTGGAAGATATGGCCGTCGGACGTCGGGGTAATGGTCGGAATGTTATTGACCAGCGCCACTCGGCTGGACGACTCGTGCATCGCTTCACGCAGGTAGCGATAACCGACGCTGACTTCCTGGCTGGTGTCGCCCAGTTCGAACACCCGCGATGCACGCGGCTCGACACCCAGCGTGTAGTAGCTGCGCGGGAAGGAACTGAGGGTCTTCTGGTCGCGGGCGGCAATGTTGCTGCCACGGAAGCTGTCGGTGTAGTAGGTCAGCACTTCGACCTGGGTCTGGTCATCCACCTGCCGCTTGTACTTGAAGGAAATGTCCTTGCGGCGGCCAGTGAAGTTGTCGTAGTCACGGACCGACTGATACGGGTTGTCCTTGTACTGCTGCTGGGTCAGGCCGCCCGGCATGTCCGCATTGGCATCGTAGTAATGCAGGTTGAGGGAGAAGTCGTCGACATCGGTCGGAGCCCAATGGGTCTTGAGCAGGACATCATTGATGTCGTTGCCGTTGTTGCTTTCGCGGTAGCCCTCGCCCTTGACCCCGGAGTACAGCAGCGCCGCGCCGAAACCGTTGTCGGCGGTGCCGCCGAGGAACGCCGTATCGAGGTGCTTCACGCCACCATAACGCGAGGTTTCCACGGTGCTGCCGATTTCACCGGAGAACTTCTGCGGAATGGCCCGGGTCACGAAGTTGATCACGCCGCCGACGTTCTGCGGTCCATAACGCACGGAGCCGGCACCGCGTACCACGTCGATGCTGTCCAGGTTACCCACCGATACCGGGGCCATCGACAATTGCGGCTGACCGTAAGGGGCGAAAGCCGCCGGCACGCCATCGATCAGCACGGTGGAACGTGGCGACAGGCGGGACGTCAGGCCGCGCACACCGACGTTGAGGGAAATATCGCTGCCGCCGGTGCCGTTGTTTTCCTGCACCTGCACGCCGGGAACGGTACGCAGCGCGTCCCTGACGTTCATCGCGCCCTGCTCGACCATCGCTTCACGACGCACCACGGTCCGCGCGCCCGGGTGGTTCTGCACGATCGCCTGGTCAGCGTCGCCAAGCCAGTCACCGACCACCTTGACGTCCAGCGGGGCCAGCTCCAGCGAGCCGGCAGCCGCCGGAGCGGCCGGACGCAGGGTCACCGAACCGTCCTGGAGGTCATAGTCCAGGCCGCTGCCGCGCAGCAGCACGTTCAGCGCTTCTTCCGGAGACAGGTTGCCGTCCACCGCCGGGGCCTGCTTGCCGGCCACCAGTTGCGGGCTGAAGAAGACTTGCAGGGAGGTCTGCTGACCCAACTGGCTCAAGGCCGACGCCAGGGGCTGGGCCTGAATATGAATGGCCGTATCGGCCTGGGCCGCCTGGCTCAGGGGGACAACGGCACTGACCGCCAGCGCCAGGGCAAAGGCCTGGGAGCTGGGCAGTGCGTTGCGGATCGCCTGGTAAAGCGCGTTGGGCTTGTTGTTCACGTCTGACCTAGTCCTGTTGTTCGCAAATGAATGCGGCTGTTAATGCAAACCAGTTGCAGTTGGACAAGAAGACGAAGAACTCGAAAAAAACCTGAATCTATTTTGCAATTATTTCCTGGATACCGTCGGCACGGCTCCTGACCGCCACCGGCAGGATGCTCGGCAGGGCCTTGAGCAGGGCGTCGGTATCGTTGACCTTGAACACGCTGGTCAGGCGCAGATTGCCGACGGCCGGGGTGGCAACGCTCAACGGTTTGTCCCGGTAACGCGAGACCTCGGCCACCACATCGGCCAGGCTGGCGTTGTTGAAAATCAGCTTGCCGCTGCGCCAGGCCGTCAGTTCCTCGGGATTGACCGCCTGCGCCGCCGCGACCCGGCCCTGGGCATCGACCCGCGTACCGAGGCCGGCCGTCAGGGCGACAAATTCATCGTCGCGGGCATCGCGGCCCTGGACCTTGACCGTCCCCGCCTCCACCACCACGCGGGTCTGCGTCGGATCGCGGCGCACGTCGAAACGCGTCCCGGTGACCGTCACCTTGCCGACTCCGGCCTGCACCACGAACGGCCGGCTGGTGTCATGCTCGACGCTGAACATCGCCTCACCCTCCTCCAGTTCGACATTGCGCCGATCGGGTTCATAACTCACGCGCACCCGGCTGCGACTGTTGAGGTCGATGATCGAGCCATCGGGCAAGGCGACATGCCGGCGCTCGCCGAGCACCGTGGCGAAGGTCGCGCTGTAGGGCGCGGGATGATTCAGGCCGCTGAACAGGCCCAGCCCCAGGGCGACCGCCATCACCCCGGCGGCGACCGCATAGCGCAGCAGCGTCCGGCGCCCGGCCCGCGTCGGCGATACGTCACAGAGCGCCTGCAGGCGCGCCTGGGGCACCAGGTCGGTGGCGCTCCAGAGACCCTGGAGCACGTCGAACTCGTCCTGATGCAGCGGATGCTCCTTGCGCCAGGCGTCGAACTCGGCCTGTTGCGCGGCGCTCAACGGCGCCTCCTGCACCCGTACGAACCAGGTGGCGGCCTCATCGCGAACCGTGGCTGGATTGCGCGTGCAATCACGGATATCCATCATGGAAAGTCCTGTCCGGGTGGAGTTTGCATCGCCTTGTCCTTCATTGATCCGGTCCATCCAGGCGATCGCGCAGATGCCGCAGGGTGCGGATCATATACTTCTCCACCATATTCTTGGACAGTCCGAGGCGTTCGGCGATCTCCGCCTGGGTCAAACCCTCGATCTTCTGCCAGACAAACGCCTTGCGACAGTTGACGGGCAGCTCGCCCAGGGCCCGCTCGATGGAGTCGGCAAGCTGGATGGCGTGCATGAAATGCTCCGGGTCGCCGGTGGGCGGCGCGCTGTGATGAATCGCTTCCAGTTCCAGGGCACCGCGCCGGTCTTCGCGGCGATAGGCGTCCACCGCGATATTGCGCGCGGTCTGGTGCAGATAGGCCCGCGGCTGTTCGACGGCACTGGCACTGCTTTCCAGCACCCGTACAAAGGTATCGTGGGCCAGGTCCTCGGCTTGCTGACGGTTTCTCAGCCGGCGGGTCCAGGTACCGATCAACTCTTCGTAATGCTCGAAAAAACCGGGTCTGCGGGGTGGCTGGAGATTCATGGCGATGGGCTATGAAGGCGGGGCGTGAATAGTAATGCTTCCTATTAATAGCCGCAATTCATTCCGCGAAACCACGATGACGGGTCGCCGCCCGACCATCGGCACGCTCATGAGAGCGCTTGATGACAACGGCTTCAACCGGATGGGCCCGTACCATGATGAAGGACATCCATAGCTACTCCATGATCAGGCACACGCCTCGCACACGGCCTCGGTAAACGCGGCGCCGATCAGGCTTTGCAACGGCTGGCCAATCAGCGTCTGCGGCGCACGAGCGAGCAGGGTTTCAACGTTGGCGCTGATCTGCACGATTTCCAGCGCCGGCTCGCTCAGGGTCAACAATAGGCCGTGGGGCTGGATGGCGCCGGGAAAACGGATCGGTTCGTCGGCACAGTTGGCCAGCAACTCTTCAAACGCTTCCTTGTCCTGAGGGGTCATGCCAGTACCTCCCGGCTTTGAATAAGATCAACCTATCACGATGAATATCGATACTGACTTGATGGTTAGTTTTCCCTTTCGGCGAAATGTTCCAACCTCATGCGATGAGTGACGCTCGCAGGCAAGAAAACCTGAACTGACATGTCAGGCAAAAGCGAGATTTTTGAACTCCTTTACCTACGTACAGCTCCATCGCTAAGAGACGCCGTCAGCGAACAGGAGTGACCATGACGACCCAGGCCCTGCAACATGCCGCCGACGCCCTAGCGGACGAACGCTGCTACAGCACGGACATTCCCGCTCGCCTCGACCGCCTGCCGTGGACCCGTTTTCACACCCTGCTGGTGCTGGCGCTGGGCATCACCTGGTTGCTCGACGGCCTCGAAGTGACACTCGCAGGCGCCGTATCCGGAGCGCTCAAGGACAGCCCGGTCCTGGCCATGAGCAACACCGAGATCGGGCTGGCCGGCGCCACCTATATCGCCGGCGCGGTGCTGGGCGCGTTGTTCTTCGGCTGGCTGACCGATCGCCTGGGCCGGCGCAAGCTGTTTTTCATCACCCTGTTCCTGTACATCGGCGCCACGGCGGCCACGGCCTTTTCCTGGAGCCTGTGGAGCTTCCTGTTGTTCCGCTTCCTCACTGGCGCGGGTATCGGCGGCGAATACACAGCCATCAACTCCACCATCCAGGAGTTCACCCCGGCCCGCTATCGCGGTTGGGTCGACCTGACCATCAACGGTACCTTCTGGATCGGCGCCGCCCTGGGCGCGGTGGGCTCGGTGATCCTGCTCGACCCGGACGTGGCCGGCGGCGAACTGGGCTGGCGGCTGTGCTTCGGCATTGGCGCGGTGCTCGGGCTGATCATCATGCTGCTGCGCCTGTGGGTCCCGGAGAGCCCGCGCTGGCTGATGATCCACAACCACCCGGAAGAAGCGGAACGCATCGTCGCCGAGATCGAACGCCATTACCACGAACGCGGCATCGAGATACCCGCGATGCAGGAGCCGCCCCTACGTTTGCGGGCCCGCGACCATACGCCACTGCGGGAGGTGTTCCACAGCCTGTTCGTCGATCACCGCCGTAGGGCGATGGTCGGGCTGACCCTGCTCACCGCCCAGGCATTTTTCTACAACGCCATCTTCTTCACCTATGCGCTGGTGCTGACTAATTTCTATGACGTGCCTTCCGCGCATATCGGCTGGTACCTGCTGCCCTTCGCCCTCGGCAACTTCTGCGGGCCGCTGCTGCTGGGCCGCCTGTTCGACGTGATTGGCCGGCGCATCATGATCAGCAGCACCTACCTGATTTCCGGCGTGCTGCTCTGTTTCAGCGGCTATCTGTTCCAGCAGCAGATGATCGACGCCACCCAGCAAACCATCGCCTGGGTGGTGATTTTCTTCTTCGCCTCCGCGGCGGCCAGCTCGGCCTACCTCACCGTGGCCGAAACCTTCCCGCTGGAGATCCGCGCCCTGGCCATCGCCGTGTTCTACGCCTTCGGCACCGGCCTGGGCGGCCTGATCGGCCCGACCCTGTTCGGCGCCCTGATCGAAACCGGCGAGCGTACCAATGTGCTCTACGGCTACCTGATCGGCGCAGCACTGATGATTGCCGCGGCGGTGATCCAGGCGATCTGGGGCGTGGCGGCGGAACGGCGCTCGCTGGAGCATGTGGCCAGGCCGTTGTCGCAGGTGAGTGATTGAGCTGACGGGGTATTACCGCAGAAGCGGCAATACCCCGTCTTGAGACATTGCTGGCGGTTTCTATCTGCGCAGGTAGCGGTAGGTCAGCAGTGCAAACAGCACGGTTGCCCCCGCCACCATGCCACTGGAAATAGCAACGCTCTCTCGAAATGCCGCATTGACAGCCTCCAACAACCCCACGGTCGCAGCGTCGGACCGGGTTTGGCTGATGGCATGCGCGCCGCCCAGCGTTTGCGCTGCTTTCACAACCTCTTCGGACACCCCCTCCGGCAAGGCCAGCGACAAACGATAGAGGGCCGCCACTGCCCCTCCGATCAAGGTGGTCCCCAGCACCACGCCAACCTCATAGGCCGTTTCGCTGACTGACGAAGCGCTGCCCGCGCTCTCGGCGGGCACCGAGCACAGCACCAGATCGTTGGATACGCTGGTGATGGCTGCCACGCTGACATTCAACAATATGAACGCTACGCACACCGTCAGCATCGTCGCCGGGAACAGAGCCATCACCGTAAAGGCCGCTGCCGCAACCAGCAGGCAGCCGCTGATGACCCGGTTCGGCGCGACCCGTTGCGCAACCGGCACAATGGCCATGCCGGCGACAATTGCCAACGCCTGGCCGGGTACGAGAATCAGGCTGGCCATCAGCGGCGACATCCCGAACACCAGTTGCAGCAACTGGGTGGCGAAGAAAATGAAACCGATCAGCATTCCCAGGCTCACCAGGTTGACCGTGATCGATACGCTGAATACTGGCCAGGCGAACAGCCTGAGGTCCAGAAGGGGCTGCTCCAGCAGCAACTGGCGGCGCACGAAGAGCACCCCCATCAGCACACCGGCCAACGCCCAGAGCAGCGCCTGGGTATCGGCACCGACCGTCGCCAGATGCTTGAGGGCCAGCATGGTACCGGTCATGGCCCCCAGGCTCAGCAGAATGCTCGGGTAATCGGTCGGCGCCCCTTGCTGCCTTGACGATTCGGTGATCGACGAAGCCAGCAACAGCACCGGCAACAGGAAAGGCAAAGCCACCAGAAATACCGCTTGCCAGTCGAAATACTGCAACAACAAGCCTCCCAGCAGCGGCCCCAATGCCGAACCGATGGTCAGGCAGGTTGCCCAGACCGCCACCGCCAGGCGACGCTCTTCGCGGTCCTCGAAAGCCGTGCGAATCAGGGCCAGGGTTGCCGGCAGGATCATGGCCCCAAAGCAGCCCAGCAACACCCGGCCGGCAATCAAGTGCCAGGCTTGCTGGGAAAAGACCACCAGCACCGAAATGACGGCGAAGCCGCTGCAGCCCAGGCACAGCATCCGGCGATGCCCGACACGATCGCCGGTACTGCCCATGGTGACCAGCAAGCCGGCCAGCACCAGGGAATAAGCGTCGATCATCCACAACTGTTCGGCGGCCGAGGGCGCCAACGCCGTCACGATACGTGGCAGGGCGAAGCTGAGAATGGTGTTATCGATGGTCACCAGCAGCACCGGTAGCATGATGACGAGTAACGCCGCGCCCTTTGAGCGATCCTTGAGGATTGAAACCAGTGGACTTGCTGCTCCCTGCATCAGTCATTTCTCCCCGAAGGACTTAGAACATTGAATAGTGTTTCACAGGTTTTTCCGTATTCATCAACGTAGCCGCCCAGTTGCCGGCGCACCGCGACAATTTCCTCGGCGAAGCGCTCCGGAGTATCGAGCCCGCACAGCTGGTCCAGCATAGCCAGGCTGTCCGACAGTCGATCACGCTGCAACTGACCTGCACTGTTATATTTCTGGATATCCTAGTAAGTGACAGGCGCATTGAGCAGGATCCGCGCCGACAGGCTCAGCAGAGTCCTCATTGGCGGCGGTGCCAGCGCCTGTATCGTTTCCAGGTCGCACTGGCTCCTCGACAATGCAAAAGTAAACGCAAGGATGGCGGCATGGGGCAATGCCTGGCATACAGCCATCGCCTGGTCATGCTCATCCGGCGACAGGCGCCTCACCTGCATGTCCTGTTCGTGCAACAGTGTCTCGAACCAGTCTCCCGCCTTGCTGGCCGTACGCTCACACTGAGTCCGCGACTTGCGAGTTCGAATGCAATGGAGCCACCAATAGCACCGCTACCGACCACAACAACATCGTAGATCATCTTTATCTCCGCAGAAAAACACTTCAAACTTAAACCGAAAGCCGAACTTCAGGCCTGAAAAAACCAGAGCGCAATAATCGACTTGTTATCGATATGCTCTTGCAATGTTTCATCCAGGTTCACCCTGTGAATGAAGTTCAAGAACTGATGAGTGGGAAAACACAATGCAACCAGCTTGTCCTTGCCCCTGCTCAAGGATCCACCCAATCTGCGTAGTTCTACACCATGACGCAGAAAGTAACGCTCCAGCGATTGCGTGGTCACAGCCACCACGTCGCCTCACGGAACAGTTCAGAGCCCAGCAATTCGCTATGCTCTTCCCAGATCACAAGCCCCTGACTACGCGCCTTGATCACCGAGAGGTCAATGGCCCCGTAGCCCTTATCGTTGTAGCGCTCGAGCCATTCCCCGGGATAGGTGCCCACGATATGCGTTTCGGCCTGGTTGAAGGGCACCGGGCGACGATAACCATAGGCAAAACAATCAAAACCCATGAGATGAACTTCATGTTCAATCTGGCGAAACAACTCCTCCGGCCGACTACAATTGGCGAAGCGCGAATTGACGTCGAACCACCACGTCATGAAATCAGCATTTTGCCTCATTGGCATCACCATACTATTCCTTTAGAAATTCAATCTACTCCAGAGTTAAATCTTGAAACAACAACTCGCCCCGGAATAAGTGTTGCAATATTTGAAAACAACCACCTGCTACCGGGAAGCCCAGTTATCCACGTAGTGTTCCGGTCGTACATCAGGGACAAGAGAAAGAATAAACCCACTGGAGGGACTCACCCTGGCCGGCGAGCCCCGTGGACGCGGATCGACCCGACACCACCCCACTCGAGAAGAAGTCACGGTCGCCCGCTAGATTCGCCAGGGACTCGACGCGGAAATGATTCAGTACGGTGTGAGGGTCTGGTTTCTGACCACTACACCCCTCACGAAAACAACCCCAAACTATCATCCGTCGCAATCACCGCCCCCGTCACCGCCGCAGCCGTCACTCCCACCGCCACAGCGGCGGGCACCAACGAATCCGCCGCCGAAGACGACTGCGACGAGCCTGCAGCCCCTGATTCCGTTGGCGCTCTCGATTCGTTCGGCTCGCTACTGAACTCCCGCCGCACCTCATCAACCTCCCGCCTTGCCTCTTCGACCGTATCGATCACCAGCGTGCGCAAGCTCGTGGACATATCCGTTGCCCAGTAGATCAGCAGGTCCAGCGGATTATCGCGCTGCTCCGGCCCCCGCTCGTCCACCGTCGTACGACTCGGGTCGTTGGCGTGGCGGGAGCTGTAATCACGATAATCCCGATCCATGAAATCCGTCCGGTCATCGTTCCTGCGCGCCGCCCGGGCCAGGGTCGCCAGGTGCCGGACCTGTTCCTGCACCTGCGGCGGCAACGGCGTGCCCTGCTGTCGCGCCTGTTGCAGCAATGCCAGCAGCTCGCCGGTCGCCTGGCGCTGGGACTGCAGCCCTTCGCGCTGCGCCGACACCCGGGCGATCTCGTCATTACGCTCGCGCAGGCCGGCATGCTGGAGTTGATCGAGATGGCTGGCCAACCGGGTCTGCAATAACGCCAGGGTATGGGCGTAGTCCTTGCTGGCAAACAGGCCGAGAAATTTGCGCTGGGTGTCGAAGCTTTCCTGCACCTGTAGCGTGACGAAGCCCGGCACCTGCTCGCGCAGCCTGGCCAGGACCACCGAAGACAGCTTGGGCAGCAGGTCGTAGGTCACCTGGCTCAGGTAGGCCTTGCGCTGGCGCGCCAGTTTGCCGAGGGCGCGTTCACTGGCCTCGGCGCGCTGTTCGAGGGTTTCGAGCACATTGCCCAGCTCGGCAATGGCGTCATCCAGGTCCGGGTCGCGCAAATCGTTCATGCAGGATTCTCCTCGATCGCCTGGAGGCCGTCTTCGTGGCGGCTGGCAAAGTAATTGACGAAGTACTGGCGCAGTCCCGGCTTATCCATCCCTGCGGCCCACTCCAGCGGCGCGCCGGGGACGATCTGCAGGTCGGTCCAGGGGTCGAAGCCAAGGTCGGTGATGTCGTGCATGCGCAGGAAGTAGCGGCGGTTCACGGCGTCGCCATGCCACAGGTGGCGAATGCGTCCCGGCACTACGCCGAGGCGACCCTGCACCCGTTGGTGGAAGCGCCGACCCCAGGCCTTGAGGTGGTCGATCTGCCGGGGGTCGTGCTTGAGGGCATTGCGGATGCAGAAGTTGTAGTCGCCGAAGATCGCATGGGCCATGAAGTGGTCGGCGCTGCCGGAGACGGCGCACTCGTAGAGCCCCACTTCATCGAAGATCTCGCGGCGCATCGCCCAGCCGTAGCCGGTGTGGCCATGCAGGTCGTAGCGGCCGGCATCGAGGCTGTCGGGCTGGCGCCGCATCACCGCGGCAAAGGAATGCGCGACGTCGGCCACGGCGCCCTCGACGTTGCCGTGTTCCAGGCGCAGGCAGCTTTCGAAGACCTGCGCCACCGGGTACTCACGCAGCACACGGACCAGGTCGCCGACCCAGGAACGGTTGTCGAAGAGGATGTCGCAGTCGAGCCAGGCGACGTAACGACAATTTCCCGGCAGCCAGGAGGCGGCCAGGTTGAGCAGGCGCTCCTTCTGCCAGAGCAGCGTGCGCGCGCGGACCTGGATCACGTCCAGGCTCGCGGGCAACTCGAAGGGTTCCTCGCCGAACGCGCATTCGACGGTGATGCAGGTCACCCCGGCCCGGCGCATGCCGGCGATAAACAGGTCGTAGTTGTGCCGGCGGCTGCTATAGCCGCAGGGGTTGAAATAGGTGGTGATGACAACGAGTCCGTTCATCTCGACGATTATCTACCAACTCCGAGCGCCTGCAATCGCCGATACAAGGTCCGTTCGCTCATGCCCAGTTCCTTCGCCAGTTCGCTGCGCGAGCCCTCGAACATCTCCAGGGCATGGGCCAGCTGTTCCAGTTCGTTGCGCCCGCGCTGGCGCACCGGCGCCACTCGGGGAATATCGCCGCGCAATTCCGCCGGCAGGTCCTGCACGCGAATCACCCCATCGTCGGTAAACAGCCGCGCCCGCTCCAGCACATTGCGCAGCTCACGGATATTGCCCGGCCAGGCGTACAACGTCAGCGCCCGCAGCGCCTGCGAATCAACGCGTGGCACGGCGCCCGGTGCCAGGCGCTGCAACAGGCTGTCGATCAGCAGCGGCAGGTCGTCGCCACGCTCGCGTAATGCCGGCAGGCGGATCGGGAAGGCGCTGATGCGGTAGAACAGGTCCTGGCGGAAACTGCCCGCCGCGACCATGTCCTTGAGCGGCTTGTGGGTCGCGCAGACCAGGCGGAAGTCCGAATGCACGGTGCGCAGGCTGCCCACCGGACGGAAGCTGCCGGACTCGATCAGGCGCAGCAGCTTGACCTGCATCGCCAGCGGCACTTCGCCGATCTCGTCGAGGAACAGCGTGCCGCCATGGGCCGCCTCGGCAAGGCCGATCTTGCGCTGCAAGGCACCGGTAAAGGCGCCCTTCTCGTAGCCGAACAGTTCGCTCTCCAACAGCGTCTCGGTCAGCCCGGTGCAGTCGACCACCACCAATGGCCCGCCGGCCCGCGGGCTGCCTTCATGCAGGGCCCTGGCGAAAAGCTCCTTGCCGGTGCCCGATTCGCCCTGGAGCAATACCGGGATCGGCGACGGCGCGGCCCGCTGCAGTGCGGTCAAGGCTTCCTTGAACGCCACCGAACGCCCCACCAGCCCCTGGTGCTGGGGCTGCGCCGAGGCCACCGCGACACTGTTCAGGCGCTCGACATAACCGACCACCTCGCCCTGGCGGTCCAGCAGCGGGCGCAACTCCACATCGACATGCTCCGGCCCGCGTGGCGTGTGATGGATATGCAGCACCCGTTCCGGCAGGCGCGTATCAAAGGCCTTACGCATCGGGCAGTGTTCGCCGGCCTGGTCACAGGGCACCGCGAACTGATGGGACACCCGATAACACTTGGCGCCGACATGAGGCCGCCCCTGCACGCCGAACTGGCGCTGGTAGGCGGTGTTGGCCGCGACAATGTTGTACTCGGTGTCGAGGACGATGGTCGGCTGCACATCGTGTTCGAGGTAGGACACCAGTGCCTGCATGTCCGGGTGGGAAAGATTGGTGGCAAGGATGTTCATGGCGACTCCCGGGCGAAGGCCGGAGCTTAATACAGGCCGGGGGCTTCTGCCATCCCCTGCCATTGACTGCCACAATGACTGCCAAATCCTGCCAGCTATTTACCATCAAGCAGAGAACTTCGGCAATTACGCTGATAAAAATCAATGAACAGGTAGAAAAATAAAAACCAGTGCCTGGCATGCTTATTGAACTCTCTGACAGACAAGGGAAGGACCCCGGCTGGACAGGTCGTCCCCTCCCCCTTTGCCTGGAGCACGCAATGATCATCGGCGACAAGCTGACCGTAGAAGCCTTTTTCGACCCCAATACCTGGACCATCAGCTACCTGGTGATGGACCGCGACACCCGCCACTGCGCGCTGATCGACAGCGTGCTCGACTACGACCCCAAGTCCGGGCGCACCCGCACCGAGTCGGCGGACCGGATGATCGCGCGGATTCGCGAACTGGATGCCCGGGTCGAATGGATCCTGGAAACCCATGTGCATGCCGATCACTTGTCGGCCGCCGCCTACCTCAAGGAACAGCTGGGCGCCAAAGTGGCGATCGGCAGCCGCATCACCCTGGTCCAGCAGGTATTCGGCGAACTGTTCAATGAAGGCAGCGAGTTCAAGCGCGACGGCAGCCAGTTCGACGTGCTGCTGGCCGACAGTGGTGAATTCAGCATCGGCCACCTCAAGGCCGTCGCCCTGCACACCCCGGGACACACTCCGGCGTGCATGAGCTACCTGATCCGAGACAACGACGAAACCGTGGCCTTTGTCGGCGACACCCTGTTCATGCCCGACTACGGCACCGCCCGCTGCGACTTCCCTGGCGCCGATGCCCGCACCCTGTACCGCTCGATCCGCAGCCTGCTGGCGCTGCCGCCGCAGACCCGGCTGTTCATGTGCCACGACTACCTGCCGGGCGGTCGCGAGTTGCAGTACATGACCACCGTCGCCGAACAGCGCGCGCGCAATATCCATGTGCACGAAGGCATCGACGAAGACACCTTCGTCAGCATGCGCGAAGCCCGCGACGCCACCCTAGAGATGCCGGTGCTGATGCTGCCCTCGGTGCAGGTCAACATGCGCAGCGGCCACCTGCCCGAGCCGGAAGACAACGGCATGCGCTACCTGAAGATCCCGCTCAATGCCCTCTGAACCAGGACCCGCCCCCATGAATTCGACACCTGAAAAAGCCCCGATCCAGCACCAGATCGTGATCGTCGGCGCCGGCGCCGCCGGCATCGCCGCCGCATCCAGCCTGCTGGCCCGCGCGCCCGGCCTGGATATCGCGATCATCGATCCGGCCGACAACCATTACTACCAGCCGGGCTGGACCCTGGTCGGTGCCGGTGTGTTCAGCCCGGAATCCACCGCCCGGCCGCTGGCCTCACTGATGCCCAAGGGCGTGCAGTGGATCAAGGCCGCGGTCAGCGCCTTCGAACCGCAGTCCGACACCCTGGTATTGGCCGACCGGCGCCGCATCGGCTATCAGCAGTTGATTGTCTGCCCCGGCCTGAAACTTGACTGGGCCGCCATCGACGGCCTGGAAGCGACCCTCGGCCGCAACGGCGTGACCTCCAACTACCGCTACGACCTGGCGCCCTACACCTGGAAACTGGTGCAGGAGCTGCAACAGGGCCAGGCACTGTTCAGCCAGCCACCGATGCCGATCAAGTGCGCCGGCGCTCCGCAAAAAGCCCTGTACCTGTCCTGCGACCACTGGCTGCGCAACGGCCGCCTGGGACAGATCCAGGCCCGTTTCTTCAATGCCGGCGCGGTGCTGTTCGGCGTCGCCGACTATATCCCGGCGCTGATGGAGTACATCAACAAGTACGCGGTGGACCTGCAGTTCGGCCACAGCCTGGTGGCGGTCGACGGCCCGGCGAAACAGGCGACCTTCGCCCGCACCCTGGTCGACGGCAGCCGGGAAACCCTGGTCCGGCCTTTCGATATGCTGCATGTGGTGCCGCCACAGATCGCCCCGGACTTCATTCGCGCCAGCCCCCTGGCCGATGCCGCCGGCTGGGTCGATGTCGATCCCGCGACCTTGCAGCATCGCCAGTTCGCCAATATCCACGGCCTCGGCGACGTGACCAACACCAGCAACGCCAAGACCGCCGCCGCCGCGCGCAAGCAGGCGCCGGTGGTGGCCAACAATGTGCTGGTGGCCCTCGGACGCCTGCCGCGCCAGGCGGTCTACGACGGCTATGGTTCCTGCCCGTTGACGGTGGAGCGCGGGAAAATCGTCCTGGCCGAATTCACCTACGGCGGCAAGCTGGCACCGACCTTTGCCCCATGGCTGCTCGACGGGCGCAAACCGACCCGCCTGGCCTGGTGGCTGAAGGAGCGCCTGCTGCCGCCGCTGTACTGGCGCGGTATGCTCAAGGGCCACGAATGGCTGGCCCGACCGACGCTGAAAGCGGACAAGCAGCCGGTATGAATGAACATATGCTGCTGGGCGCCGGACTCGGCACGCTGATCGGCGCGATCCTCGCCCTGACCGGAGCCGGTGGCGGCATCCTGGCGGTGCCGCTGCTGGTGTTCGGTCTCGGCCTGTCGATGGTCCAGGCGGCACCGATCGGCCTGCTGGCGGTGGGCCTGGCGGCCGCGGTCGGCGCCCTGCTCGGCCTGCGCCAGGGCATCGTCCGCTACCGGGCCGCCGGTTTTATCGCCGGGATCGGCATCCTGCTCACGCCGCTGGGTTTGTGGCTGGCCCACCGGCTGCCCAACGAACCGCTGGCACTGGGCTTTGCCGTGGTGATGGTCTATGCCTGCGCACGGATCTTCAACAAGGCCCGCCACGAGTTGCTGCATGGCCAGCCGGCGCCACGGGCCGATTTCCTGCCCTGTGTGCTCAACCCGTTGCAGGGTCGGCTGCGCTGGACCCTGCCCTGTGCCCGGGCGCTGACCGTGACCGGCATGCTGTCGGGGTTGTTGTCGGGACTGCTCGGGGTCGGCGGCGGCTTCGTGATCATCCCCGCCCTGACCCGCTATACCAACCTGGACAGCAAAAGCATCGTCGCCACGTCCCTGGCGGTGATTGCCCTGGTGTCCGTCGGCAGCGTGGTCACGGCGACGCTGTCCGGAGTGATGCACTGGTCGATCGGTGCGCCGTTCGCCGCCGGTGCGGTACTGGGGCTGGTGCTCGGTCGCCAGGTCGCCGGACGACTCGCCGGCCCGAGACTGCAGCAGCTGTTTGCGCTGGTCGGGGTACTCGCGGCCCTGATGCTCGCCGCCGGTGCCATTGGGCTGTCATAAGCCCGGAGCAGCGGCTCGATAGGGCTCCAGATAGTCGCAGCCGAGCAGTTCATGCAGCCGCCGGCCGTCGCTGAGCCGGCGGAAAAAACCCGGCGACTGCCAGGGTGCCCGGCCATCGACATTCGGCGCACCGCGACCGGCGAGGACATCGTCGATCCACAGCGTGCGGGTTTCGAAGGAGATCCGCGTCAACCCCGTGTGGTTGGGCACTCCGGCATGGGCGTGAGCCCCGGAGAATGCCAGCAGCGTGCCGGGGTCGATCACCACCGGTATGGCACTTTCGCCTTCGATGGACTCCAGCAGGTGCGCGATGGCCTGGTCGGCATCCACCGTATTGCGCCCGTCACGGTGTGAGCGCTGGACAATCTGCTGCAGATCGAAGTCGGCGCTGCTGTTGGCCAGCGTCCGCTGCCAGAGCTGCGGATAGATCGCGAAGGTACGTCCGGCGCTGATGGGGTAGATCGGGGCCCACCAGTTGGTCTGGGCGTAGAGGTTCGAGCCCCAGGTATCGCGGTGAAAGGCAATGGTCGCCGTCGCGCGGTCCCGGGGGGCCGTTCGACCGGGCTCGGACGGTGGCTGGAAGCGCAGGTGCAGGCGGTCACAGGCAATCCCGGAAGCCGCCAGCCCGAGACTGTCGAGCACCTGCCGCCAGCAGCGCCGTACGCCATCATGCTGATGGAACTGAGCCTGCAGGCGAGTAATACATTCCGCCTGCCGTGCATGGTCCAGATGCCGGTGAACAAGCGTCGGGTCATGGGGATACAGGGTTTCTTCCAGCAACCCGCGGGCCACGTCGACCAGTTCCTGCATGGCCGGCAACGCCAGGGCAAAGATCTCCCCGGCGTAGATCCGCGTGTGAAAGGCTTCCGGCAACGCCGGTGGCTGCAACAGGCTGTACATCCGCTCTCGCTCCCCAGGGTGCTGGCTCACAGTTCCACACTGTAAAAGCCCGCGTCCGCCGGGAACAGCCTCAGTGGCGCGGAAAAACAGGCGCTCAGTCAGACGTGACCGCGATCACTCCACCGGCATCTTGCGGAAACCGATGGCCAGGCGATTCCAGCTGTTGATGGTGTTGATGGCCAGGGTCAGGTCGACCATTTCCGTCGGGCTGAACTCGGCACTGAGCAGCGCATAGTCTTCGTCCGAAGCGTGAGTCTCGGAGATCCGGGTCAGGGCTTCGGTCCAGGCCATCGCCGCACGTTCGCGAGCGCTGAAGAACGGCGTTTCGCGCCAGGCCGAGAGCGTGTACAGGCGCCGTTCGGTTTCCCCGGCCTTGCGGGCGTCGGCGCTGTGCATGTCGAGGCAGAAGGCGCAGCCGTTGATCTGCGAGGTGCGCATCTTCACCAGTTCCAGCAGGGACTTTTCCAGCGGCAGCTTGTTGACCGCGTTTTCCAGGGCCAGCATGGCTTTCATGGCATCCGGGGAAGCGGTGTAGAAATCGATACGAGGTTGCATGGTGTCGCTCCTGATAACGTTGGGGATGACGCTACGTTAAGCCCACCGGACGCCAGGCCAAATAGCCAATTCCGGCAAAGATCGGGAAGCCAATCGTCCGGGCCCGGACAGCGGATGCCAGCCCGGCCACGGCAGGCTAAACTGCGCCCCACCGCGCACGGCTTTTCTCCTCTCAACGAGCCTTCCCATGGAATTGCATATCAACCTCGAGGGTCGTCGCGACCTGGCCAGGCAGATCACCGAACAACTGCGCACGGCCATCACCCAGGGCCAGTTGGTCGCCGGCACGCAGTTGCCACCCACCCGCCTGCTCGCCGAACAACTGGGGGTTTCGCGCAAGACCGTGGCCGATGCCTATGCCCAGTTGACCTATGACAACCTGCTGGTCGGCCGGGTCGGTGCCGGGACATTCGTCAACTCGCATATCCCCCAGGCCCGTGCCAAGGCCCAGGGCGAGGAACTGGCCGGCGCGGCGGTGATCCAGCAATGGCGCGAGGCGTCGATGCCGATGCATCACCCCATCGGTACCCTGCGCTACGACTACCTCGGCGGGGCCACCAGCAAGAACCAGTTTCCCCATGACGAATGGCGCCGCAGCGTGCTGTTCGCCCTGCGCCAGACCGCCCAGGTGCGCGGCCTGTACAGCCAGCCGGAAGGCATCCCGATGCTGCGCGAGGCGATTGCCCGGCATATCGGGTTTTCCCGTGGTGTGCGCTGCAACAACGATGACCTGCTGGTGACCAACGGCGCCCAGCAGGCCCTCGACCTGATAGCCCGGGTGCTGGTCGAGCCCGGCTGCACCGTCGCCGTCGAGGACCCCGGCTACCCGCCGGCGCGGCTGCTGTTCGCCGCCCAGGGCGCCAGGGTGGTCGGCATCCCGGTGGATGACCAGGGCATCCGGGTCGAGCTGATTCCCGAGGGCACGCGGCTGATCTACGTGACCCCGGCGCACCAGTTTCCCCTCGGCATGCCCATGAGCCTGGAACGCCGCCTGGCCTTGCTGGAGCGCGCACGGGAGCTGGGAGCGATCATCATCGAGGACGACTACGACTGCGAATTCCGCTACGAAGGACGGCCCACCGACTGCCTGCAGAGCCTCGACCAGCATGGCCTGGTGGCCTATGTCGGGACCTTCTCCAAGACCCTGCTGCCGGAGCTGCGCCTGGGCTACCTGGTGGCCCCGCCCGGCCTGCTCAAGGCGCTGATCTCGGCCAAGCAGTTGACCGACTGGCACACCGCGACCCTGACCCAGTGGGCCCTGGCCAAGTTCATGGTCGACGGCTACCTGCTCAAGCATATCCGCCGCTGCCACCAGGCCTACGCCAGCCGCCGCGAACACCTCATCGAACGGTTGGACGGCGACCTGTCGCCCTGGTTCCAGCGCATCCATTCCACCGCCGGCTTCCACCTGGCGATCCTCGACAAGGGCGAATTGAATATCCCGCTGCTGATCGACCTGGCGAAAAAGGTCGAGGTCGGCCTGTACCCGCTGGCGCCCTTCTACCACACCGCCACCCCACGCACGGGCCTGCTGATGGGCTACGGCTCCATCGAAACCCTGGATATCCAGCCGTCGCTGGACCGGGTGCGCGAGGTGCTCAGGCAGATCGCCTGATCCGACCGGCGGCATAACCACCGATTCACTCGCCCACACGGGACAATTGCCAGCTCGCGATGCGCACCGCTAGAATGCGATCAATTCTTAATTACATTCAGGCAGGATGCCGCGTAGCGAGCAGTCGGTCCCATGTCGTCAGCCCATCACCCCTATATTCATACGCTCTACAGCGAGCATCATGGCTGGTTGCAGGGCTGGCTCAACCGCAAGCTGGGCAACTCCTTCGATGCCGCGGACCTGGCCCACGATACCTTCCTGCGTCTGTTGACCCGCCCCGCCGCGCGTTCCCTGGGCAGCGAGCCACGGGCGCTGCTGACGCATATCGCCAAGGGCCTGCTGATCGACCGCTGGCGCCGCCAGGACGTCGAGCGGGCCTATCTGGACACCATCGCCCATCTGCCGCCGCAGGAAGTACCGTCGCCGGAAACCCGCCTGCTGATCCTTGAAACCCTGTGGCGCATCGAGGCACTGCTGCGAGAGATGCCGCGCAAGACCCGCGAGGCGTTCCTGCTGTCGCAGATCGAGGGACTGACCTATGCCCAGATCGCCGAGCGCCTCGGGGTCTCGCTGGTCAGCGTCAAGCGCTACATGCGCGAGGCGTTTATCGCCTGCCTGAGCGTCGCCTGATGTCCACACCGGCCATCAACCCGCATATCCTCGGCGAAGCCGCCGACTGGCTGGTGCAATTGCATTCCGGCACCGCCACCGCGGCGGATCGCCAGGCCATCGAGCAGTGGCGCCAGCGCAGCGCCGAACACGCCCAGGCCTGGCAACGGGCGCAGGCGATCCTCGGCGACTTCCGCAGCGTACCGGCGGGGATCGCCCTGCAGACCCTCAAGCAGGCCGAGCGCCAGCACGGCCTGGGCCGGCGCCAGGCACTCACCCGTCTTGGCCTGTTGCTCCTGGCCGGGCCGATCGGCGTGGCCTGGCAGCATGCCTCGTGGGAACAATGGAGTGCCGACCAGCGCACCGCCGTCGGCGAGCAGAAAACCCTGACGCTGACAGACGGCACCCAGGTCGTGCTCAACACCGACAGTTCGCTGGATATCGCCTTCAGCGGCCATGAGCGCCGGCTGATCCTGCTGACCGGCGAGATCCTGATCAGTACCGCCAGGGACCCCGCCCCGGCTTACCGGCCATTTATCGTCGAGACGCCGCAAGGCACCGCGCGGGCTTTGGGGACTCGCTTCAATGTGCGGATCGATGGCCATCGCAGCGAAGTCGCGGTGCTCGAAGGCGCCGTGGAACTCAAGGCCCAGGCCGGCGGACCGGGTTCGACACTGCAGGTCGGGCAACGCGCGGGCATGCGCCATAGTCGGGTCGAGCCGCCGGAGAGCTTCGATACGACGAGCCTGACCTGGGATCGCGGCATGTTGCTGGCGCGCAACATGCGCCTGGCGCAGGTGCTGGATGAACTGGGGCGTTATCGCCCGGGGGTTTTGCGTTATCAGGCGGATGTCGCCGAGATGCGGGTGTCGGGGGCGTTCTCCCTGAAGGACACCGACTCGAGCCTGCAACTGTTGCAGAACACCTTGCCGCTGAAGATCAGCCGGTTGACCCGGTACTGGGTGTCGGTCGAGAGCCGGGTGTGAGCTTCAGGAGTTCTTTGCGGCCCCCGCTGATTTGAAGATGTCTTTTTCAAAACCTGCCCCCTGGGCAAAGACAATGCACAGTCAGCTTTTCCAGATAGAGCCTATTAAAAACCCAAGAAAAATCACACAAACAAAAAGAAATGTAATTCAACAACAAAAGAAAACTCTTACATTAATCTTTATAAAACAAAAACATTAAGATCAAGCCCTAGCCAAACAACGCACCCCACCTTATAAAAAACAAATCATAAACTCCAAAAAAATCAGCCACATCCAAGCACCCCTACAAAAACAGAAAAACAAACTTACAAACTACAGTTTGTTTTATACACAAAGCACACCTAATTTTCACTAACCCTAAGTAGATTAGGGCCACAACCCAACGCAAAACAACAAAGAGAGAAAACTCATGAAATCTGCAATCAAACTTTTCAAAACCGACATCACTGACGTAACCACCAAGGGCGTCTGCATGTGGTAATACGTAGAGGAAGGGGCAGTCTCTGACTGCCCCTTTGACTATTTATTCTTCTCTCAGACGGGAGGAAATTAACTATGGAAGATCGTGGCTATCATACCATCTGGGACATAACCGGCGCCAGCGCCCAGCTGCTACGCAACGATAACGCACTACACCGGTTCTTTCTGTCCACCCTGCAAGACTCGGGCTTTACCGTAATCAGTGACATGCTCCATAAGTTCGCTGCTGGCGGAGAGGGTGTTACTGGTTTATTCCTGCTGTCTGAGTCACACCTTTCCTATCACACTTATCCGGAAAGCGGCTATATCAGCATTGATGTTTACACCTGCGGTAAGAAAAATCACTCGATCAACGAAGGCATTGCCAGTTTTTTTGGCAACAAAGTGCAGATGAACCGACGAACACTGTTACGGGGTAGCGCTTTGAGTAACCCGCAGGGGGTGGCGTATGCAGCTTATCAATAATGGATTTATAAAATTCGATTACCAGTTCCCAATCTATAATTTTTTCTTTCCTTCACAGTCTTTCAAGGTATATCAACCATCAGCAAAAAAACTATCGAAAATATTGAATACTGCCAATCTCCAAGCCCGTTCTCGCGCCTTGTATTTCCATATTCCTTTCTGCGAGGCAATCTGCTCGTTCTGCCCATTTACCCGTGGCCTATACAAGAATAGCCAGGATATCGACAGGTACACCAGAGCGCTGATCAGTGAAATCGAGTACAAGGCGAATCTTATTGACCTGAAAGCAGTTCCTATAAGAGCCATATTTTTCGGGGGAGGCACACCGTCACTGCTATCACCTCGCAATATCCATGATATCGGCGAGGCACTACATCGCCATTTCGACATGTGCACGGTGGAAGAATTTTCCTTTGAGTTCAATGTATCCAGTGTGACGCCTGAAAAAGTGAGTGCCCTGGCCGAGATAGGTGTATCACATGCGCGCTTTGAGCTGCAGACCATCGACCCCGAATGGCGTCGCCTGTTCAATCTCGATCCCGATATCGGTCAGATTGAGCTGGCCGCCAAGTTACTTCTGTCGAAGTTTGACAACGTTCTATGCGATATCATGTATGGCATGAACGGTAGTAGCGAGCTGCAGACACTAACCGATATCGACAAGGCTGTTGAACTTGGACTGAGCAATATCGATATTTACCCGATCAACAACGCTGCAACCTCAGTAAAGCTGCACAGGCAGATCAAAGCACGGTTCACTGAAACCATGTCGGCTATGCGCAAGCTGAATATGAAATTCATGATTGACGCGCACCTGCGGCAGAAGGGTTACGTGCCCTATAACGGTCACGGTTACGTATACATGCCGGGTGTTACAGAGCCCTTGATCACCGATGGCTACTCATTCATCTATCACGAGCATGTCTACGGCTACACCGATCATGATCTCCTCGGTTTCGGCGTTGGAGCGATCTCCTCGGTGGCAGGTAACGTCATCACCAATACCTCACTACGCGAAAAATACACCCAGCGGATGGCAGAGGGAGAATGTCTCTGCCAGGTCAGTCAGCACGAGCCTCTACTTGATGCCGTAAAGCCTCTGGTATTGCGCCTGCCCTACCACGGTAAGGTTGAAAAAGGTCTGATGGCGGTTGAACGGATGCCGAAGGGCCTGATGGAACGGCTCAACTCACTGATCGAGGCCGATCTGGTTGTGGAAAGCGAGAATGACTATCGCCTAACACGGCTCGGCTGGATCTGGTACAGCAACATAATGTTCTACCTGATTCCGGAGAGCGAACAGAACATTCTCAGACAATTGGTTTATGAGCGCCTGGATACGCCGGGACGTGACATTACCGAGGATGAGTTGATCTATGCAGCGAGCTAAGAAAGAGCAATCGACATGCGAGCGTTGAGTCTGAATCGAGGTACGCGCACTCTTTCAGTCGGCTATTTTTTCTCAAAATGCGGTGAGTTCGCATTCGAGACGACCTTCGCTGTTGCCGTCGTCTCGATGGCCGAGGCGGATCTGTTGTTTATCGGTGTGGTTTATTTCTTCCGCTATTTACCGAGCGTAGTATGCTCCCCCATCGGAGGCTGGCTGGCGGATAACTGCGAGAAAAAGCACACTCTGGTGAGAGTGGAGTTGGCGAAAAGTCTTCTGGCGCTGGCCTTCTTTGCCTTGTTTACCCTGTCCACCCCGACACTAGGTGCAGTCATCGGATTGGCGATGCTGATGACCGCGCTAGATTGCTTGTATGTGCCGACGTTCCGTGCCTACTTTCCTGATATCGTCGAGAAGGATCAGCTGTCCTCGGTCAACAGCGGCGTGCAAGTAATCGAGGACATTTCCTCAATTCTCGGCCCTCTGGTTTTTTCGATACTGGCCCTGCTGCTGTCCAGTAATGCGACATTTCTATTCTTCGGTTTCAGTCTGCTGTTGTCCGCCGTCAGCATCACCCTGTTGGAACCCGGAAAGAGAAGCCCAAAAGTCGCTTTTGATGGCCTGATCCTGATACGTGATGCGGCCCGATGCGTGGGCAAACTCAGGATCGATAACGCGCCACTGTTCGCAGTGATTTGCTGTACAACACTTTGTGCCTTATTCGCGACTTCGGTGATCCGCTTCATTCTTCCAGCCTCGGTACTTGAACACTTCGCTTCCGAAGCAGCGGTTGGCTATGTGTTCTCCCTGTTGGCCGCGGGCACGGTGCTGGGCGGAGTGCTCTACACCTGGTTCAACAAACACACCACCGCACGCCTGGTGCTGCGCTACTGGGTCGTGTATGGCGCACTCTTCGCCACGGCCGCCGTGGCGCTCGAATTCAATAGCTGGTTATTCCTGCTGATTCTGTTCTTTGTCGGGTTCGTTGGCGCCTTTGTCGATATTGCCATCGTCACCAATATCCAGTGTCTGTCAAAAGATCATGAAGTCGGCAAGAACTTCTCGCTGTACTACTTTACAGCCGTTATCGGTGATGCTGCTTCGGGGCTGGTCGCCAGTCTGGTCTACATGCTGGCGGGGCCGGCTACTTTCATCTGGATGACGCTCATGCTGTTTGCCGCACCGTTACGCTGGAATATGAAAGGAAGCCTTGATGATAAGAATCGTGCATAGCGTCTCAATCACCTTGGGTGACTGGCCCAATGTGCAGGCCCGTTCGTTGATCGTCGGTGAAAATCTCGCCCGCAGTTCGGCACTGTTGCTGACATCAGATGACGCACTGGATGACCACGTGACGCAGATAGTAAAGCGATGGAAGCTGCCTCTATTCATCGTTGGCGATCCTGGAGATCCTCCCATCGAGAGCCCTCTGGCAACCCACCTGCAAGCGCCACTGTCCGACGAGGACATGGTCAGGATAATCGCTGCGGCGCAAATCTACGAGCAACAAGCATTGCCTCCGTTCAGTCGTACCGTAGCAGCCTTTGTCGCCAGACAGAAGCCAACCTATGCCTGTCCAGGTCATCAAGGGGGCGGTGGCCTGGACCAACATCCGGCCGGTGCTCGGTTCAAGCAATTGGTGGGGTCTGGAGTTTTCCAGATTGATGTCCCCCACGCAGCACCGGAATTGGGTGACGTCCTCAGCCACGAAGGTCCTGTACGTGAGGCGGAACAACTGGCGGCCAAGGTTTTCGGGGCTGACGAGACGTGGTTTGTGCTCAATGGCACGTCCACTGCGAATAAGGTGGTCACCAGTGCTCTGCTGGCAGCAGGTGATTTGGTGCTCATGGATCGCAACAATCACAAGTCTGTGTTCATCGGGGCATTGGTGCAATGCGGTGCATTGCCGGTCTATCTGGAAAACGTCCGGAATGGGTTGGGCATTCTTGGCGGCTACCGCCCTGGGGCTCTGGACGAAGACCGACTAAGGCAAAAAGCCGCGGTGCTTTGCGAACGCCGTGCCCGACAGCCCCGACCGTTTCGCTTGGCGGTAATCCAGCACGCCACGTGTGATGGGATCATTGTCGATGCCGCTGCCCTGCTGGAACGAATAGGGCATTTATGTGACTACGTCCTGTTCGATGCCGCATGGGCGGGCTATGAACCTTTTATTCAGTCCCTTGCCGAGCTTTCGCCGATGGCAGCGCCCTTGACCAGGGCATCGCCGGGCATTCTGGTTACTCAGTCCGTGCACAAGCAGATGTACGGACTTTCACAGACCTCGCAGATTCACAAGAAGGACCGGCACATCCGACGACAAGCAAGGTACTGCACACGACAGGTATTCAACAGTGCATTCATGCAGCACGCCTCCACCAGTCCATCCTATCCCTTGTTCATGTCCTTGGAGGTCAACGCGGCCATGCTCGCCGAGGGTGAAGGTGAACGTCAGTGGGAACGCGCTGCACTTACCGCCGACGCATTGCGCAACGAGGTCACTCAACAATGTCAGCTTATCAAGCCACTGATTTCGACATCAGGTCCAAACGACTCGATTGCGTACCCTATAGACAGTCAGGGAGGTGCATCGGGTATTGAACCAGGATTGCATTACAGAGATCCGTGCAAGGCGATTTTTCTAACCCGTGGCAATGGTCCTACATCACTCGAAGTGCCAGCATGTGTCGTAGCAATGTACTTACACGACAATGACTTCACGCCTGAAAAAACAGATTTCTATAACTTTACCCTGCTGATAACACCATCCAGTGACGTTACTGGTTTAGCGCGACTAGTCACTTGCCTGAAAGTATTCGAAGCCCACTTACGGGGAAAAAAACCGGTGCTTGAAGTACTGCCCTCACTACGGCATACAGCGACGCGCTATCACGGGTGGTCCCTATATGAACTCTGTCAGCGGATCAGTAAGCTTTATGTCACCCACCAAGTCGAAAAACTACAAAGTGAGATCTTCAGTTCGATCGATTTGGCTGTCTACGACCGATCACCTTACGTTGCCAATCAACAGTTTGTGCAAGGCAAAGCCAGATTGAGAAAATTGGGAGATGCTCTCGGAATGGTGGCTGCAGAAGGAGTCATCCCCTACCCTCCAGGGGTCATGTGTATAGCCCCTGGCGAGCGTTGGACAGCTGCGTTGGTGGCTTATCTGCAGGCCATTGAAGTAATAGCCATGCAGCACGCTCAATTTGCACCACATGTTCAGGGCCTGCATGAAATCCATAACGAAGACGGAACAGTCTCACTCGGAGTCTTAGTACTTGACTGAAAGATTCGGTGCATCGATATGCTTGCAAACCGGAAAAGCTCCAGCTCAGGAAAAAAGTACATCCATGTCGACATGGATTCTTTCTTCGTATCTGTCGAACTCCCTGAGGCGCCCTGGCTGCGTTCACGACCAGTAGCTGTCGGGGGCCAGGCAGCCGAACGTGGAGTTATCAGTACAGCCAACTACATCGCAAGGCGATTCGGAGTGAAAAGCGGGATGGCGACCGCGACAGCACAACGTCTGTGCCCCGAACTGATATTGCTGCCCGTGCGCTTCAATCTTTACGAGGCCATGACTCGCAAGCTCGATGGCATTTTTCGGCGTTATACATCAAGGGTCGAGTTTCTTTCCCTCGATGAAGCCACGCTGGATGTATCCGGGCAACCCCACTGCAACGGTTCGGCCACCTACATGGCAACTCAGATTCGTGCAACGATCGAGCAGGAACTGAAACTGACCGCATCAGCGGGTGTCGCTCCTTTGAAGTATCTGGCCAAGATCGCATCGGAGGTGAACAAACCGAACGGACAATTCGTCATTGCTCCCGGGGAAATAGATGCCTTTCTCTCGACCCTCGACATTCGTAGAATCCCAGGAGTTGGCCCCAAAACCTGGGGGGTGCTGGAAAACCTGGGCTGCTGTCGATGTGGCGACGTGACTGCCGATAAGATCCCCATGCTACTGCGTTATCTGGGCGCTCACGGTTTTTATGTCTGGGAACGCTGTCAGGGCAAAGAGGATCATGAGGAAAAACCCAGCGAGATCCGCTCGCTGGGAGTTGAGCACACACTGCCTTTGGATTGCCATGACTTCGCACTCTGTACAGAGAAACTGAAGACCCTGCTAGCTGTGCTCCGACCCCGCCTGAGCGAAATCGGCGAAGATGAGTACATCATCAAGAATTACGTCAAACTCAAGTTTTCTGATTTTTCCGCTTCAACTGCCGAAGCACCTGCACTGGGACTGGAGCCTGAAGTGATGCATGGCTTATGTCGAAGGCTCTGGAATACCAAGAGACAAGGACGTGCTGTACGCCTGGTAGGCATAGCGGTCAAAACACGACGCAAGATATTGAATCAGCAACAGCTGGAACTATCGTGGTAGAGGGCCTCAAAAAATAATTGCTATTAACTGATACCTTTTCCGCTCTCGTCCGGTGTGTGGATAACCCCTTGCGTTTCCACGCGTCCGACAGGATTGTTCGATGACTTCCAGGCCTTCCTCCCCCCTCACTCCCCGCCTGCCACTCAAGGCCCTGACCCTGGCCGTCGGCCTGAGCCTCGGCGTGACGCTGCCGCCTGCCAGCGCCGCCGAAGTCGCCGCCGAAAACACCCCGCACCGCTACACCATCGGTGCCGGCCCGCTGCATCAGGTGCTGGCGCAGTTCGCCGTTGCCGCCGGCGTGCCCCTGTCCTTCGACCCGGCGTTGCTCGGCAACCGCCAGAGCCCCGGCCTCGACGGCAACTACAGCGTCCAGCAAGGTTTCCAGCAACTGCTGCAGGGCAGCGGCTTCGACCTGGTCAGCAGCGGCGGCAGCGGCTACACCCTCGCCCCCCACGTCGAGGCCAACGGCGCCCTGGAGCTGGGTGCGACCAACATCAACGGTCAGTCCGCCCAGGATGCCGAGGTCTACGCCGGCGGCCAGGTGGCCCGCAGCGCCCGCCTGGGCATGCTCGGCACCCAGTCGGTCAAGGATGTGCCGTTCAGCGTCACCAGTTTTACCGCCCAAACCATCCGCGATCAGCAGGCCCAGACCGTCGGCGATGTGCTGCTCAACGACGCCTCGGTGCGCCAGTCCGCAGGGTTCGGCAACTTCTCCCAGGTGTTCATGATTCGCGGTCTGCCGCTGAACGGCGACGATATTTCCTATAACGGTTTGTATGGCGTGCTGCCGCGGCAGATCATCGCCACCGAGGCCCTGGAGCGGGTCGAGCTGTTCAAGGGCCCGAACGCCTTTGTCAACGGCGTCACCCCCAGCGGCAGTGGGATCGGCGGCGGCGTCAACCTGCAGCCCAAGCGCGCCGAGGACACTCCGACCCGCAGCGTGACCCTCGATGCCGGCGGCTCCGGCCGTACCGGTGGGCATATCGACCTGGGCCAGCGTTTCGGCGAGGACAATCGCTTCGGCGCACGGGTCAACCTGCTGCAACGCGAAGGCGATACCGGTATCGACGACGAAGACCAGCGTTCGACCCTCGCCACCCTCGGCCTGGATTATCGCGGCGAGCGCCTGCGGTTGTCGGCGGACTTCGGTTACCAGAAGCAGGTGATCAACCAGGGCCGGCCGGTGGTCTACCTCGGCGCCGGCCTGAGCAAGGTGCCCCATGCCCCCTCGGCCAGGGACAACTACGCCCAGGACTGGAGCTACTCGCAACTGGAGGACACCTTCGGCATGGCCCGCGCCGAGTATGACTTCAGCGACAACTGGACCGGCTACGTCGCCGGAGGCGCCAAGTACACCCGGGAAAACGGCGTGTACTCTTCGCTGACCCTGACCGACCTGGCCGGCAACGGTCGCGGCGGCATGCTCTATTCGCCCCACGACGAGGAAAACAAGAGCCTGATGGCCGGGCTCAACGGCCGTCTACAGACAGGACCGGTCAGCCATCAACTGAACTTCGGACTGGCCGGCATGTGGGGCGAACAGCGCTCGGCCTACGAAACCATCGCCACCAGCGCGCGCTACTTCAACAATCTCTACGATGTAGTCCCGCGCCCGCGGCCGGTCGCCACCTCGTTCGGCAGCGATATCCACGACCCGCGGATCGTCGGCAAGAACCAGATAAAAAGTACGGCGGTGGCCGATACCCTGGGCTTTCTCGACGACCGCGTGCTGCTGACCCTCGGCGTGCGGCGCCAGTCCATCGTGGTCGATGGCTGGAGTACCGTCACCGGCGCGCGCAACGCCAGTTACGAAGAGTCCGTCACCACACCGGTCTACGGGCTGGTGATCAAGCCCTGGGAGCATGTGACGTTCTACGCCAACCGCATCGAAGGCCTGGCCAAGGGCCCGACGCCGCCGACCTCGGCGGTCAACCGCGACGCCACCTTCGCCCCGGTGCGCAGCAAGCAGGTCGAGGCCGGGGTACGCCTGGACATGGACACCTACGGAGCGAGCCTGGGGGTCTACCGGATCGAGCAACCGTCGAGCTACACCGGCTCCGACAACGTGTTCCGGGTCGATGGCGAGCAGATCAACAAGGGCGTCGAACTCAACCTCTACGGCGAGCCGCTGGATGGCCTGCGCCTGCTGGGTGGGGCGACGGTGATGAAGACCGAGCTGGATGGCACCCTCAACGGCAGCAATGACGGCAACCGCGCGGTCGGGGTGCCGAGCTTCCAGCTCAACCTGGGCGCCGACTGGGATATCCCGGGGATCGAAGGAGCGGCGTTGAGCGCCCGGATGCTGCGGACCGGCGGGCAGTATGTAAACGCCGGCAACACCCTCAGTCTGCCGACCTGGAACCGCTTCGACCTGGGCTCGCGCTACCGTTTCAAGCTGGATGAAAAGGCAATCACCTTGCGCGCCAACCTGGAGAACGTCGCCAATACCGCCTACTGGGCCTCGGCCAACGGCGGCTACCTGACCCAGGGTACGCCGCGTACCCTGAAAGTCTCGGCCACCGTGGACTTCTGATAGGCCGCGTTATCGTTCTTCGCGGGCAAGCCCGGCGCCTGCGGGTTCGGCGTGGAACACTCAATGTGACACGCCAACCCGGGTCGATCACTCAGGTCAGACCCGGCTGCGCAACCACTGCATGAAGCCACTCTTCGGCACCACCTTGGGCACTTCGCGGGTCAGGTTCTGCGCCGCGTGCAGACGGTGATCGAGCAGGCTCTTCATTGCCTCGCTGATGTCGTGGCGGGCATCCAGGCAGGGCTTGAGGTATTCCTTCTCGATGCGGTACAGCATGCAATCGGTCTTGGCCGTGAAGTCCGCCGGCACGCCTTCTTCGGAGAGGATCCCGGCCTCGCCGATCACCTCCCCCGGTCCCATCCGCCCGGCTTCGATCGGCTTGTCGCCGCGCAGCAAGGTAACCGAGACCACTCCCGACTCGATGATGAACAGATGATCGCTGACCTCGCCCCGCGGCAGGATCACGCTGCCGGCGCGGAACAGTTGCGGGGTCATGTTCTGGCTGAAGGTGTCCTTTTCCTCCGAACGCAGGGTCGAGAAAATCACCGAGCTTTCCAGCAAGGCCCGCGAACGGGAAATGGTCGACGGCGACGTGCTCTCCCCCGTCGACAACAGGCTCACGCCCGAGGCTTGCAGATGCCGGAACGCCAGGTCATAAAGCTGGTTGCGCACCTCGCGCTTGAGGCCCATCGACACCACGAAACCACAGATCTCGTATTCCACCCCCGCCGCGCTGGAGCTTTTCAGGGCCACGCTCGGCGCTGGCGTCGTCAGCAGCGTCCGGCAGCCGAGCATCGCCCGCTCCAGGGCCTCGATCACCACGTGCGGCCGGGCATGGGGACTGACCTGCAGGCTGATGACCACACCATGCATGTCCCTGGGCCGGCTGAAGTTGATGATCTTGGCTTTCGCCGCCAGGGAGTTGGGCACCACCGCCAGGCTGCCCTGGGAGGTCTGCATGCGCGTGGCGCGCCAGTCGATATCGACCACCTTGCCTTCGATGCCGTCGATGGAAATCCAGTCATCCACCTGGTACGGCTTGGTGGTGTTGAGCACGATGCCGGAGAACACGTCGCTGAGGGTGCTCTGCAACGCCAGGCCGACAATGATCGCCAGGGCCCCGGAGGTCGCCAGCACGCCCTTGACCGGCAGATCGAGCACATAGGCCGCCGCCGCGACAATCGCGATCAGGAAAATGATCGCCCCCAGCACATCCTGCAACAACCGCCCGGCATGCCCGACCCGCTGCATCATCACCGTACCGAGCAACACCGTCAGGGTCCGCGCACCGAACAGCCACCAGCCGATCTGCAAGCCGGTGGCGGCCAGGTGCCGGGGCACATCCTCGGGCCAGGGTGCGATCTGCAGGGGGTTCATGCCCTCGTTGAACAGCACCAGGCTGTACAACGTAAACACCGACAGGCGCACCACCAGCTTCCAGGTGCTGCTGCGGCTGCCGAGCAGGCGCCAGAGCAACAGGTCGACCACCAGCAGCAGCAACGCACATAACAGGGGGTGTTCGGACAAGAGGGGGTGTTGAGTGAACAGGTCTGGCATCGCACGACTCCGGGAGCAACTGGACAGCTGCAAGCTTCAAGCGCCAAGAATAGCCCGCTTTCACTTGCAGCTTACAGCTCGCCGTCAGCTGTGCATCGTTCCGAAGCGCCCGCTGTGGAAGTCGGTGAACGCCTGGTGGATTTCCGCCTCGCTGTTCATCACGAACGGACCATGGCCGACGATCGGCTCGTCGATGGGCTCGCCGCTGAGCAACAGCAGTACCGCGTCATCGTTGGCCTCCAGGGACAACTGTGCGCCGTCCCGCGCGAATAGCACCAGTTGCCCCGGACGCGCCACGGCCTCGCCATTGACCAGCACCGTACCGCGCAGCAGCACCAGCGCCGTGTTGCGGCCGGCGTGCAGGTCAACGTCCAGCGTCTTGCCGGCGTTGAGGCGGATATCCCAGACATCGATGGGGGTGAAGGTCCGTGCCGGCCCCTTGTGCCCGTCGAACTCACCGGCAATCAGGCGCAGGCTGCCGGCGGCGTCCTTGAGGGCGATCCGCGGGATATCGCCGTCGAGGATGTTCTGGTAGCCGGCCGGGGCCGATTTGTCGCGTGCCGGCAGGTTGACCCAGAGCTGGACCATTTCCAGCTTGCCACCACGGCGGGCAAAGGCTTCGGAATGGAACTCCTCGTGGATGATCCCCGCCGCCGCGGTCATCCACTGCACGTCGCCCGGCCCGATCACGCCGCCGGCACCGGTGGAATCGCGATGCTCGACTTCGCCGTCATAGACGATGGTCACGGTTTCGAAACCGCGATGGGGATGCTGACCGACCCCGCGGCGCTCGTCGGTCGGGGTGAATTCGGCCGGCCCGGCGTGATCCAGCAACAGGAACGGGCTGATCTGCTGGCCCAGATTGTCGTAGGAAAACAGCGTGCGCACCGGGAAACCATCGCCGACCCAATGGCCGCGCGGACTGGTGTAGATGCCAACAATCTTTTTCATGGATGCCTCCATCAGGTTATGAGGCACAGCTTAGATTCGTTATGTTTTTGGCGGTAGTCGGCAAAAACCGATCTGATCGTTCCACCCATGGAACGACTGGCTTCCGGGTCCGATCCAGCTCATCCGCCCTGGGGCTAATGCTCACGAGGGGAGTGCGGGGGGCTGGATTAATTTATATTTCGACCATAATATAGATAAATATTATACCTGTAATTTTTTCTCTCATTGCTTTTCACCCACGGTCGAGGTGCCCCATGCAAAGCCCAACCCGCGATGCCACGCTGGCTCAATGGATAGCCCAGGAACAGGCCATGCGCAGTCGCCTGCAAGCCCCCGGCAGTCTCACCATGGCCCAGGTCAGCGAACTGACGCCGGCGCAGTTCTTCGATGGCATCGGCAACGGCGAGCTGCCCGCGCCCCCTATCGGCGATCTGCTGGACTTCGTGCCCATCGAGTGGTCCGAAGGTTTGTTCCTGTTCCAGGGCACTCCCGACAACCGCCACTACAACCCGCTGGGTATCGTCCACGGCGGGTATGCCGCGACCCTGCTGGACTCGTGCATGGGCTGCGCGGTGCATACCCGCCTGCAGAAAGGCCAGGGCTACACCACCCTGGACCTGCGCATCAGCTACGTACGGGCCCTGACCAACCGCAGCGGCCCGGTCCGCGCCGAAGGCAAGGTCGTCCACCTCGGGCGCTCCACCGCCCTGGCCGAAGGTCGCATCTACGACGTCGACGGCCGGCTTTATGCGACGGGCACGACCACCTGCATGATCCTCGAACCCCGGGGCTGAGCCTCGCCTGACTCGACACTACGCCTCCCTGTAGGAGCCGGCTTGCCGGCGATCCGGGCGACGCGGAATGACAGGACACCGCGTCGATAGGATCGCCGGCAAGCCGGCTCCTACCAGAGCAGCGTTGTTTTCAGAATCGAATACATGAGAATCAAGCCATGAAGCCCTTCAACACCCACCTGGCACGCCTGACCCCACTGGCCCTGCTGGTCCTGCTCGGCGGTTGCAACAGCCAGGCCGATACTGGCGTCGACGCCGCCCCGCCCCGTGCCGTCCTGGCGGTGCGGGTGGAACCGGCCAACCAGCAGCAGAATGCCTATACCGGGGTGGTCGCCGCCCGCACCGAAAGCGACCTGGGGTTCCGCGTCGGCGGCAAGGTGATCGAGCGCAAGGTCGATCCCGGCCAGCGCGTGCACAAGGGCGATACCCTGCTGGTGCTGGATATCCAGGACTTCGACCTGGCCCTCAAGGCCGCGAAAAACCGCGTCATCGCCGCCCAGGCGCAACTGCGCCAGCGCCGTGATGACGCCAACCGCTACCAGCGCCTGACGACCACCGGGGCCATCTCCCGGCAGATCTTCGACCAGGCCGCGACCAACCTGCGGGTCGCCGAAGCGGAAATGGCCTCGGCCGACTCCGACGCCCGGCAGATCGAAAACCGCCGCACCTACTCGGTGCTCAAGGCCGATGGTGACGGGGTGATCACCGAAGTCCGGGTCGATCGCGGCCAGGTCGTCGCCGAAGGCCAGGTGGTCGCCCGCCTGGCCCAGGACGGTGCCCGCGAAGCGGTGATCAACCTGCCGGAGAACCAGCGCCCACTGGCCGGCAATCCGGCCCAGGCCTTCCCCTTCGGCGCTCCGGACCAGGCCGTCGGTGCGCGTCTGCGCGAGTTGTCCGCGGCGGCCGATCCGAGTACCCGGACCTTCCGGGCCCGCTATGTACTCGACGGCCAGGCCGAGCGCTTCGCCATCGGCTCGACCATCACCGTGCGCCTGTCAGCCGCCGGTCAGGAACAGACCCGCGTGCCCATCGGCGCCCTGCATGATCCCGGCACCGGCACCGGCGTGTGGCTGATCGGCAGCGACAACCGGGTCAGCTTCGCCCCGGTCAAGGTCGCCAGTCTCGGCCAGGAATACGCGGTGCTCGACAGTGGTGTCAGCACCGGTCAGCTGATCGTCGCCCTCGGCGCACACCTGTTGCATCCCGGCGATCCGGTGCGGGTCCCGGTCGCCCAGGCCCTGGCCTTGAACCGAACGCTTTCCCCTGTCCAGGATCGTTGATATGCGCGGCCTCAATCTTTCCCAACTGGCGGTCAAGCACCGCGCGGTCACGCTGTTCCTGATCCTCGCCATCCTCGCCTCGGGGATCTTCGCCTTCGGCAAGCTGGGGCGTTCGGAAGACCCGCTGTTCACCGTCAAGATCATGACCGTGACCGCCGCCTGGCCGGGCGCCACGGCCCAGGAAATGCAGGAACAGGTGGCCGACCGCCTGGAAAAACGCCTGCAGGAGCTGGACTCCTACGACCGGGTCGAGACCATTGCCCAGCCCGGTTTTGTCTCGATGAAGGTCAGCTTCCTCGACTCCACGCGGCCCGATGAAATCCAGGACCTGTTCTACCAGACCCGCAAGAAACTCGGCGACGAAGCCTCGAAACTGCCCAAGGGCGTGATCGGACCGTTCTTCAACGATGAGTATTCGGATGTCTATTTCGCCCTCTATGCCCTCGAAGCCCAGGACCTGCCCCATCGCCAGCAGGTGCAGATGGCCGAGAACCTGCGCCAGGGCCTGCTCAACCTCCCCGGGGTGAAGAAGGTCAATATCCTCGGCGAACAGGCCCAGCGGATCTTCGTCGAGTTCTCCTATGAGCGCCTGGCGACCCTGGGCATCAAGCCGGAGCAAATCTTCGCCGCCCTCGCCGCGCAGAACAGCGTGACCCCCTCGGGTTTTGTCGAGACCGCCGGGGCCCGGGCCTATATCCGCGTCGACGGCGCCTTCGACAGCCTCGCGCTGATCGAAAACGTGCCGCTGGTGGCCAATGGCAGGGTGCTGCGGATCGCCGATGTGGCGACGGTGACCCGTGGCTATGAAGACCCGCCCGGCTATCGCATCCGCCATCAGGGCGACCCCGCGCTGATGCTCGGCGTGATCATGGAAAAACACTGGAACGGTCTGGAACTGGACAAGGCCCTGCAGGCCGAGGAAACGCGCATCCACGCGGACCTGCCGCTGGGCATGCGTTTCGACAAGGTCGCGGACCAGGCGAAGAACATCCGCCTGGCAGTCAACGAGTTCATGCTGAAGTTCTTTGTCGCCCTCGCCGTGGTGATGGTGATCAGCCTGCTGGCCCTGGGTTTCCGGGTCGGCCTGGTGGTGGCCGCCGCCGTGCCGCTGACCCTGTCCATCGTCTTCGTGATCATGCTGATGACCGGGCGCGAGTTCGACCGCATCACCCTCGGCGCGCTGATCATTTCCCTCGGCCTACTGGTGGACGATGCGATCATTGCCATTGAAATGATGGTGGTGAAACTCGAGGAAGGCTTCGACCGCATCCATGCCGCGACCTTTGCCTGGAGCTCCACCGCGGCGCCCATGCTGACCGGCACCCTGGTGACCATCATCGGTTTCCTGCCGGTGGGTTTCGCCCGCTCCAGTGCCGGGGAATACGCCGGGAACATCTTCTGGATCGTCGGCTTCGCGTTGATCGCCTCCTGGCTGGTGGCGGTGGTCTTCACCCCGTACCTGGGGGTCAAGCTGCTGCCAGACATCAAACCGGTCCCGGGTGGCCACGAGGCGATCTATGACGGTCGCTGGTATCGGCGTTTCCGTGCCCTGGTGGAACGCTGCATCGCCCACCGCTGGCTGGTCACCGGGCTGGTGGTGGCGGCCTTTGTCCTCTGCGGCCTGGGCATGGGCGTGGTGAAGAAGCAGTTCTTCCCCAACTCCGACCGTTCGGAACTGATCCTCGAGGTCTATATGCCGCCGGGCAGCGCCTTCAAGAGCACCGAGGCGGTAACCGCCCAGGTGGAGAAGGCCTTGCTGGAGGAACCGCAGACCCTGCTGGTGGACAGCTATGTCGGTGGCGGTGCGCCACGCTTCTTCCTGTCGCTGAACCCGGAACTGCCGGACCCGGCCTTCGCCAAGCTGATCGTGCAGACAGCCGATGCCCATGCTCGCGATGCGCTGAAACTGAAGATGCGCGAACGGATCGCCGCCGGCGAATTTCCCTCGGCGCGGGTACGGGTCACGCAGTTGCTGTTCGGTCCGCCGGTGCCCTTCCCCGTGGTCTTCCGGGTGTCCGGGCCGGATGCCGACGTGCTCCGTGGACTGGCCGAGCAGGTGCGCCAGGTGGTCGCGGCCAACAAGCTGACCCGCGACGCCTTCCTCGACTGGGGCGAGCGCACCAGCGGCTATCGCCTGGCCCTGGATCAGGATCGTCTGCGTCTGCTGGGCTTCACTCCGGACCAGGTGAAATCCCAGCTCAATGCCCTGCTCAGCGGCAACCCTATCACCGAAGTACGCGAAGGCACGCGGGTGGTGTCGGTGGTGGCGCGCTCCCGCGGCGACCAGCGCGAAGACCTCGGCAACCTCGACAACATGACCCTGACCAACAACGCCGGGGAGTCGGTGCCGCTGTCCCAGGTCGGGCATTTCCAGCCGGTGATGGAGGATCCGATCCTCAAGCGCCGCGACCGCGCCACTACCTTTGAAGTGCGTGCCGACATTGTCGACGGCAGCCAGCCGCCGGATGTCGAGCTGGCGGTCTGGGCCGACCTGCAGCCGCTGCTGGCCAAGCTGCCGGGCGGCTACCGGGTGGTGATCGCCGGGCCCGTGGAAGAAAGCGTCAAGGCCAACGTCGCGCTGGCGGCGCTGTTCCCGATCATGATCCTGCTGACCCTGCTGGTGATCATGTTCCAGGTGCGTTCGTTCGGCGTGATGTTCATGGTCTTCGCCACCGCGCCCCTCGGCCTGATCGGCGCGGTGCCGACCCTGCTGTTGTTCAACCAGCCATTCGGTTTCAACGCGATTCTCGGGCTGATCGGCATCGGCGGGATCCTGATGCGCAACACGCTGATCTTCACCGACCAGATCCGCCAGAACCAGGAACACGGCATGGCGATCCGCGAGGCGATCATCGAAGCCACGGTACGCCGCGCGCGACCGGTGGTGCTGACCGCGCTGGCGGCGGCACTGGCGTTTATCCCGCTGACGCTGTCGGTGTTCTGGTCGTCGCTGGCCTATGTACTGATCGGCGGCGTCCTGGTCGGCACCTTGCTGACCCTGCTGTTCCTGCCGGCGCTGTGCAGCCTGGTACTGGGACGCGTCACCCGCAAGGCCACGCAGGAAGTCCACGCCTGACGTCCTCGCACCGATCGTTCCCACGCGCCAGCGTGGGAATGCCTATCCGGATGCTCTGCGTCCGCTTTGGATGTGTGACGCGGAGCGTCACGGGCCGCGTTACCACGCGGAGCGTGGGAACGATCGGTGGGGTGAGGCCGGTCTGTATACGGTTGTGTTGGGGTGGTTCTGCGTCGATAGCCATATCTGCTGACACTTTGCGCTGCAGCCACTCTTCGACGTCATCTAAGCTCCAATGATGATCATTCCCACGCTCTGCGTGGGAATGCCTCCACCGACGCTCCGCGTCGCCAAGCCACCGCCGATTCAAGGATGAATCCATGGGCAGAAGCCGCTACACCATCACTGAACCCGATAAACCCCACTTCCTCACCTGCACTGTGCTGGAATGGCTGCCTCTGTTCACCCGCCCCGCCCTCGTCACCTTGCTACTGGACTGCTGGCGTTATCAACAAGCCAATCAGGGACTGCGCCTATATGGCTACGTCGTACTGGAAAACCATCTGCATTTCGTCGCCCAGGCTCCCGAGTTGAACACATGCCTCAGCAGCTTCAAATCATTCACCGCGCGCCGGATCATTGATCACCTTCAAAAGAACAACGCGGAACGTGCATTACAGCGCCTGCGCTTCAGCAAACGCGCTCACAAGCAGGACCGGGTCTATCAGTTCTGGCAGGAAGGCTCACACGCCGAATTGGTGTACAGCGAACAGGTCATGCGCGAAAAGCTCGACTACATCCATCACAACCCGGTGAAGCGCGGTTACGTCGATCAAGCAGAGCACTGGCGATACTCCAGTGCTCGCAACTACGCGGGACTGGAAGGGCTGATCGAGATTCAGCGCTGGTACTAGCTTGAATTTGCCCGCAAAAAACTACCGATCATTCCCACGCTCCCGAGTGGGAATACCTCTCTGGGTGCTCCGCTTTCGCTTTGGATGTGTGACGCGG
>NZ_JACAPR010000004.1:0-22224 GCF_013385635.1 Pseudomonas gingeri | reverse complement strand
GTGACGCGGAGCGTCACGGGCCGCGTTACCACGCGGAGCGTGGGAACGATCGGTGGGGTGGGGCCGCTCGGTGTTCGCTTTGGGTCAATCGAGTGTTGTTACAAAGAAATAATATTATTGTTTTACAGCAATTAATTACTGCAATATAGTCATTAAACGCCAACCATTCACGGCGTCCGACAACCCTCCAGACCCCACACCCGATAATGAAGGACGTGTTATGACCTCCGATCGCCTGGCCAGCCACAGCCGCCTCCTTGCTTCCGCGACACTGCTGCTGATCATCGCCATGCTGCTCGTCAATATCGCCTGCTGGTTCTTCCCCAGCCTGGTCACTGACTATGGCGTGGGTTTCAACCTCGGCTCGATGGCTACCGAATACAACGTGAAGGTCGAGGACATGCCTTGGTGGCAAGTCGCGGGTTGCATCCTGTTATCCAGTATCCCGCTGCTGATCCTGGCCAAGGGGCTGTTTGCCCTGCGCAGCCTGTTCCGGGCCTACAGCCATGGCGATTACTTCTCCCCGGAATCGGCCGGACGGCTGGGCAAGGTCGGCAAGAGTGTCGGTTTCTGGGTACTGGGCACGGCGTTGCTGGAGCCGGCCCTGAGCGTGTGGATGACCTTCCTGTTGCCTCCCGGCCAGCGCCTGCTGACCCTCGGCTTCAGTTCATCGCAGGTGGTGGCCCTGTTTCTGGCCGCCTCGATCACGCTGATCGCCAGGATTCTCTACAATGCCTGCTCGCTGGCCCGTGAAAACCAGCAATTCGTCTAGGACAGCGCAATGCCGATTGAAATCAAGCTCGATGTCATGCTCGCCCGGCGCAAGGTCAAATCCAAGGATCTCGCGGCGGCCATCGGCATCACCGAACAGAATCTCTCACTGTTGAAACAGGGCAAGGTCAAGGGCTTCCGCCTATCGACCCTGGAAGCGATCTGCAGCTTCCTCGATTGCCAGCCGGGCGACCTCCTCGCCTATCAGGCCGCCCCGGAGAAAGCCGTGGCGGCCGATCAGCGGGACTCGTGATTTTCGGTAAAGAGTCCTTTTCCCCATCGCCTATTTTTCTCAAAGATAGGGATGGGGATACTCCTGGTCATTCCCACTGTCATTCCAGGAGTCACCCATGTCTGTTCCCGCCTTCGGCCTTGGTACGTTTCGCCTGCAGGGCCAGGTCGTCATCGATTCGGTCAGCACCGGCCTCGAACTGGGCTACCGGGTCATTGATACCGCACAGATCTACGAGAACGAAGCCGAAGTCGGCCAGGCCATTGCCGACAGCGGCGTGACCCGCGACGAACTGTTCATCACCAGCAAGATCTGGGTCGCCAATTTCGCCAGGGATGCACTGATCCCCAGCCTCAAGGAAAGCCTGCGCAAGCTGCGCACCGAATACCTCGACCTGACGCTGATCCACTGGCCATCGCCCGAGAACCAGGTGCCGGTCGAAGAATTCATGGGCGCATTGCTGGAGGCCAGGCAACTCGGCCTGACCCGCCAGATCGGCATTTCCAACTTCACCATCGACCTGATGAAACAGGCCATCGCCGCCGTCGGTGCCGACAACATCGCCACCAACCAGATCGAACTGCACCCCTACCTGCAAAACCGCAAGGTGGTGGAGTTCGCCCACAGCCAGGGCATCCAGATCACCTCCTATATGACCCTGGCCTACGGCGAAGTGCTGAAGGACCCGGTGATCCAGCGGATCGCCGTGCAACACCAGGCCACCGCGGCCCAGGTCACCCTGGCCTGGGCGATGCAGATGGGTTATGCGGTGATTCCGTCCTCGACCAAACGCGAGAACCTCGCCAGCAACCTCAAGGCCCGGGACCTGCGCCTGAGCGATGCCGAGATGGCCCTGATCGCCGGCCTGGAACGCGGCCAGCGCCTGACCAGCCCCAAGGGCATCGCGCCAGACTGGGACTGAGCCGCGCCTCTCAGGGTCGTGTCGGTCAGATCAGGTGGTTGCGCTTGGCGAATTCCGCCAGCGCGACCACCGACTTGAGGTTCAGCTTGTCGATCAGACGGGTCTTGTAGGTGCTGACAGTCTTGTCGCTCAGCAGCATCAGCTCGCTGATCTCCTTATTCTTCATGCCACGGGCGATATAACGCAGGATGCTCAGCTCGCGGTTACTCAGGTTCTCGATCTGCCGTGACTCGGACTCGTTGACACTGGCGGCCGTGCGCCCGCGGTCTTCCAGGCGCGGGAAGAAGCTCTTGTTGAGCATCACCGCCCGCACCGCCAACTGCAGTTCGTCGAGCTCGGCGGTCTTCGAGACATAGCCCAGGGCACCGGCGCGCATGCAGCGCTCGGAATAGAACTCCGGCGATTGCTCGGTCAACACCACGATCTTGCTCGACAGTCCCAGCGTGGTGATGCGGGTAATCACTTCCAGGCCATCGAGCCGGGGAATATTCAGGTCCATCACGATCAACTGCGGTTCGAGCTCCCGGGCCCGCTGCACCGCATCGACGCCGTTGTCGGCCTCGGCCAGCACTTCAAAACCGAGTTTCTCCAGCAATATCTTGATCGCCAGGCGAACGAACGGGTGATCATCCACAATCAGTGCGTTACGCATCCGCAAATCCTTGAGAAGTACGCCGGCCACTGCTTGAGACGGGAACGTGCTTGCATCGATCAGTAAAGAAAGGAATCCAACCCAATAGAGTGTAGGAAATTTCCTGGAACTTGCCTTGGCACACGGGCTCGATACCTCAGCCGTCGGCCGGATGGGGCACGCACTTTAGCGGGCAGCCCCAGCAAGATATGTAGGAATAATCCCAAGACTGTCCCGCCGGAACGGAAGATCGCCCTCGCCCGGCAGGAAGCGGGTCAGTCGGTGGTACTAGGACTCCAGAACGCCTGCTGGACCAGGCTCGATATCGACAGGCGCGCCACCAGCGCGTCCAGTTCGTCGCCGTCCACCGACGTGATCGCCAGGGTCGCCTCGATTTCCACATCCTCGTCGCCGAACGGCCGCACCTCGACGTCGCTGGCCGGGAAGTTGCTGCGCGCCAGCTCCTTTTCCAGCAACGACATCACGGTCTTCTGCTGGTCGCGCCCGGCGATCAGGTAGAGGATATAGGTGACCTCCGCCGAAACCACGTCCAGCGGCTGGCGGTTGATGTAGTTGACGATCGGTCGCAGCAGGGTGTTCGCCGCGAGCACGAACAAGGTCCCCAGCAGTGCCTCGAGGATCAGGTCGGCACCGGCGCAGGCACCGACCGCCGCCGAGGCCCAGAGCGTCGCTGCGGTGTTCAGGCCGCGGACATTGCCCTCCTCGCGCATGATCACCCCGGCACCGAGGAAACCGATGCCGGAAACCACATAGGCCACCACCCGCACCGCACCCTCGGCACCGCCGAGGCGGTTGGCCATGTCGACAAAGATCGCCGCGCCCACCGCCACCAGCACGTTGGTGCGCAAGCCGGCGGTGCGCTGGCGGTACTGGCGCTCGAAACCGATCAGGCCGCCGAGGATAAAGGCGGCGCTGAGGCTGACCAGGGTATCGACCAGCGAGTCGAGGTTGATGTTGTTGAGGGCCTGCATTCACTCACTCCTTGATCGTCGAGATGATCGTTCCCCACGCAGCGCGTGGGAACGATCACGCGGTGGTTACTGCCAGCCGAACCTGCGGATATAGAACCCCTTCACCGCCTGCGTCAGTACCATGTACGCCAGCAGGATCACCGGCAGGAACACGAAATACAGCGACGGCAACGCCTGCAACTTGAAGTAGTGCGCCAGCGGGCCCATCGGCAGGAAGATCCCCACGGCCATGATGACGCCCGTCATCACCATCAGCGGCAACGCCGCACGGCTTTGCAGGAACGGAATCTTCGGCGTGCGGATCATGTGCACGATCAGCGTCTGGGTCAGCAGGCCGACCACGAACCAGCCCGACTGGAACAGGGTCTGGTGGTCCGGGGTATTGGCATCGAAGACATACCACATCAAGGCGAACGTGGTGATGTCAAAGATCGAACTGATCGGCCCGAAGAAGAACATGAACCGCCCGACATCCGCCGGCTGCCAACGTTGCGGCTTCTTCAGCATCTCCTCGTCGACATGGTCGAACGGGATGGCGATCTGCGAGATGTCATACAGCAGGTTCTGCACCAGCAGGTGCATCGGCAGCATCGGCAGGAACGGAATGAAGGCACTGGCCACCAGCACCGAGAAGACATTGCCGAAGTTCGAGCTGGCGGTCATCTTGATGTACTTGAGCATGTTGGCGAAGGTCCGGCGGCCTTCCAGCACGCCCTCCTCCAGCACCATCAGGCTCTTTTCCAGGAGGATGATATCGGCCGCTTCCTTGGCGATGTCCACAGCGCTGTCCACCGAGATACCGATATCGGCGGTGCGCAGGGCCGGTGCATCGTTGATGCCGTCGCCCATGAAACCGACCACATGGCCGTTGGCCTTGAGCAGGCGGACGATGCGTTCCTTGTGGGATGGGGTCAGCTTGGCGAATACGTTGGTGGTCTCGATCGCCTTGGCCAGTTGCTTGTCGCTCATGCGCTCGATGTCGTTGCCCAGCAGCAGGCCCTGTTGCTCCAGGCCGACCTCGCGACAGATCTTCGCCGTCACCAGCTCGTTGTCGCCGGTCAGCACCTTCACCGCCACGCCGTGTTCGGCCAGGGCGCGCAGGGCCGGCGCGGTGCTTTCCTTGGGCGGGTCGAGAAAGGCCACGTAGCCGATCAGGGTCAGGTCCTGTTCATCAGCCAGACTATAGATATCACCGCCGGCCTCCATGGAGCGCGCGGCCACCGCCACCACCCGCTGGCCTTCCTCGTTGAACGCCGCGGTGACCTGGCGGATCCGCGCCAGCAGCGTGTCGGTCAACGGTTCCTCGGCATCGCCATGGCGCACCCGGGTGCACACCGCCAGCACTTCCTCGACCGCGCCCTTGCAGATCAGCAGGTGCGGATGGTCCTGTTCGACCACCACCACCGACATGCGGCGGCGATTGAAGTCGAACGGGATCTCGTCGACCTTCTGGAACGCGGTGCCGACCTGCAACTCGCGATGCACTTCGACGTGTTCGAGCACGGCGACGTCCAACAGGTTTTTCAGCCCGGTCTGGTAGTAGCTGTTGAGGTAGGCCATTTCCAGGACGTCCTCGGACTCTTCGCCCCAGACGTCGACATGCCGGGCCAGGAAGATCTTGTCCTGGGTCAGGGTGCCGGTCTTGTCGGTACACAGCACGTCCATGGCGCCGAAGTTCTGGATCGCGTCCAGGCGCTTGACGATGACCTTCTTGCGCGACAGGAACACCGCGCCCTTGGCCAGGGTCGAGGTGACGATCATCGGCAGCATTTCCGGGGTCAGGCCGACGGCGATGGACAGCGCGAACAACAGCGCCTCCATCCAGTCCCCCTTGGTGAAGCCGTTGATGAACAGCACCAGCGGCGCCATCACGAACATGAAGCGGATCAGCAGCCAGCTGACCTTGTTGACCCCGTGCTGGAAGGAGGTCGGCGCGCGATCGGTGGCACTGACGCGCTGGGCCAGGGCACCGAAGTAGGTGTTGTTGCCGGTGGTCAGGATCACCGCCGTCGCCGCGCCCGACACCACGTTGGTGCCCATGAACAGGATATTGTCGAGGTCCAGCGGGTTGGTGGCGCTGTGGTCGATCTGCCGCGGGAATTTTTCCACGGGCATGGATTCGCCGGTCATCGCCGCCTGGCTGACGAACAGGTCCTTGGCCGTGAGCACACGACAGTCGGCGGGAATCATGTCGCCGGCCGAGAGCACGATCAGGTCGCCTGGCACCAGTTGCCTGATCGGCAGCTCGATGCGCTGGGCGCCCTGGATCTGCACCGCGGCCCCCTGGAATTTGCCGAACACCGGCGAGGTATCGGCGGCAAAGTCGCGGCGCATCACCGTCGCGGTATTGCTGACCATGGCCTTGAGCGCATCGGCGGCCTTGTTCGACTTGGCCTCCTGCCAGAAACGCAGCAGGGTCGACAGCACTACCATGGAGAGAATCACCGTGGCCGCCTTGAGGTCGTCGGTCAGCCAGGAAATCAGCGCCAGCAGGGTCAACAGCAGGTTGAACGGATTCTTGTAGCAGTGCCACAGGTGCACCCACCAGGGCAGCGGCTGCTCATGTTCGATCTCGTTGACACCGAACTTCTCGCGCAGGACCTGGGCCTGGGCCTCGCTCAAACCATCGGCGTGGGCGCCGAGGCGCTCCATCAGTCCGAGCGGATGGTCGTTGGCCGCCGCCACCAGAGTCTGCGCCAGGGTCGGCGGGACCTCGCGGCTGACACTGGCATCGGTCATGCTCTCGAACAACGCCAGGCGACGGAAATGCCGGGCGAAATGCCGGGTTCGAAGGAAACCGGCAAAGAATTCTTTCAACAGGACGAATTTCATGAATATCGCTTCTCGCTTTCGGGCGAGACAACGACAGGTAAGCTGCGCGTTATCTTGCCGAGACTGTGCCGGTCATGGGAACCGGCCGACGACTGCCACTCGAACAAGTGCCCACATGGGCCTCCGCAGGGGACGAAACGCGCGAAGATTACACTTCGACATTTGCAGGGTAAACGGTAACGGCGTGTTTCAAAGCACTACCGAAAAGTTCTTCAGGAAGGGTTCAGGTTGGGCACGCGCCGATCAGTCGCGATCCCACTGAAGCATGCGCAGACGGCAATGCTTCATCGCATTGACGATATGTTTTTCCACCAGGCTGCGGGAGATCCCCAGGCGCTCGGCGATCTCCGGATGCGACAGGCCGTCGAGCTTGCGCAACATGAAGCTGTCGCGGCACAGGCTCGGCAATTCCGCCAGGGCCCGTTGCAACATGTCCAGGCGCAGGCCATGGTCCAGCGAGGTTTGCGGCGAGGGGCTGAAAAACCGTTCATCGCTGTCGAGCACTTCCAGCGACTCGTTCTGGCGTACGGCGTTGCGTCGATAGTCATCGATCACCAGGTTCAACGCCGTGCGATAGAGAAAGGCCCGCGGCTGTTCGATCGGCGTATCACTGGAACGCTCCAGCACCCGCACATAGGCGTCATGCACCACGTCTTCGACACCATGACGATTACCCATCTTGGCATTGAGGAAACACACCAGCTCGCGGTAGTAGTTTTCCAACATGACTCCTGTCCGCACACTCGGCGGGACCTGTCCTTGAACCCATCGACAACGCCCGGTGCAAGGACGTCCCGATGATGTCAGTTTGAGGGGTCGTAATTTATAGTAATTCTCATATAGATTTAAAGTACCCCCGGCCAAAAGCCGGAAATGTTTCGAAAAAAAGCCTGGGGCAAAGGCTTAAATTACCGCGCCGAGCCCTCGTCTATTGGACAGCTTCCGTGTTTGTCGCCCGGCGACAACAAGCGCCGCCGGGCGAAACAGCCCCACCGGCGTGGCAACGGACCGACCTTCCACCGGCTGGAACCCTGCATGAAACGTCCCCGACGCACCCGACGCGCGCTGCTTGTCTCACTGTGCCTGATCCCTGTCGTTGCCTTCGCTGCCTGGCAGATCCTGCCGCCAGGGCGGGACCGGTTCGCCACCGTCACGGTGAATCGCGGCGATATAGAAAGCAGCGTGACCGCCCTCGGCACCCTGCAACCGCGACGTTATGTCGACGTCGGCGCCCAGGCCTCCGGACAGATCCACAAGATCCACGTTGAAGTCGGCGACCAGGTCAAGGAAGGCCAGCTACTGGTCGAAATCGACCCCTCGACCCAGAAGGCCAAGCTGGATGCCGGTCGCTACTCCATCGAGAACCTCAAGGCCCAGCTCCAGGAACAACGCGCCCTGCACGACCTGGCCCGGCAGAAATACCAGCGCCAGCAACAGCTCAACGCCGGCGGCGCGACACGGGTCGAAGACATCCAGAGCGCCCAGGCCGAAATGCGCACCACCCAGGCCCGCATCGACATGTTCCAGGCGCAGATTCTCCAGGCCCAGGCCAGCCTGCGCAGCGACGAAGCGGAACTGGGCTATACCCGCATCTTCGCCCCCATGAGCGGCACGGTGGTGGCCCTCGACGCCCGGGAAGGCCAGACCCTCAATGCCCAGCAACAGACCCCGCTGATCCTGCGCATCGCCAAGTTGTCGCCGATGACGGTCTGGGCCGAGGTTTCCGAGGCCGATATCGGTCACGTCAAACCGGGCATGAACGCCTACTTCACCACCCTCAGCGGCGGCAACCGGCGCTGGACCAGCAGCGTGCGGCAGATTCTGCCGGTGCCGCCCAAGCCGCTGGAACAGACCAGCCAGAGTGGCGGCAGCCCGAACAGCAGCAGCAAAAGCGGCGCCGCCCGCGTGGTGCTCTATACCGTTCTGCTGGATGTCGACAACGCCGACCAGGCGCTGATGGCCGAGATGACCACCCAGGTATTCTTCGTCGCCGACCGTGCGCAAAACGTCCTGACCGCGCCCATTGCCGCCCTGCAGGGCGGTTCGCAGCCGCATGTACAGAACGCCCGGGTGGTCGACGCCAACGGCGAGATCCAGACCCGCGAAGTACGTACCGGCATCAGCGACCGCCTGCGCATACAGATTCTCGACGGACTGGTCGAGGGTGACCACCTGCTGATCGGTCCGGCTGTCGGTAGCGGAGGCTGAATGCAAACGCCACTGATCGACCTGCGGGACATCCGCAAATCCTATGGCGGTGACGACAGCCCGCTGGTGGAGGTGCTGCGAGGCATCGACCTGTCGATCCACGCCGGGGAGTTCGTCGCCATCGTCGGCGCTTCCGGCTCGGGCAAGTCGACACTGATGAACATCCTCGGCTGCCTCGACCGCCCGACGTCCGGCAGCTACCGCTTTGCCGGCGAGAACGTCGCCGAACTCGACAGCGACGAGCTGGCCTGGCTGCGCCGGGAAGCCTTCGGCTTCGTGTTCCAGGGTTACCACCTGATTCCTTCCGGCTCGGCCCAGGAAAACGTCGAGATGCCAGCGATCTACGCCGGTACGCCCGCCGTCGAGCGCCATGCCCGCGCCGCCGCCCTGCTCGATCGGCTGGGCCTGGCGAGCCGCAGCGGCAATCGCCCGCACCAGTTGTCCGGCGGCCAGCAGCAACGGGTGTCGATCGCCCGCGCCCTGATGAATGGCGGCCATATCATTCTCGCCGACGAACCCACCGGCGCCCTCGACAGCCAGAGCGGCGCGGAAGTGATGACGCTGCTCGACGAACTGGCGAGCCAGGGCCACGTGGTGATCCTGATCACCCACGACCGCGAAGTCGCCGCCCGCGCCAAACGTATCATCGAGATCCGCGACGGCCTGATCATCAGCGACACCGCGCAGCACAACCCCGAAGTCCAGCACAGCGCCAACCCTTCCGCCCTGCAGGCCGTGGACCTGCGCCAGCGCCTGAGCGACGGTAGCGAATACAGCGGCGCCTGGAAGAGCGAATTGCTCGAAGCCGTGCAGGCGGCCTGGCGGGTGATGTGGATCAATCGCTTCCGCACCGCGCTGACCCTGCTCGGCATCGTCATCGGCGTCGCCTCGGTGGTGGTCATGCTGGCGGTCGGCGAAGGCAGCAAGCGCCAGGTCATCGCCCAGATGGGCGCCTTCGGTTCGAATATCATCTACCTCAGTGGCGCATCTTCGACGCCCCGTGCGCCCCTGGGCATCGTGACCCTGGACGACGTGGCGGCGCTGTCGGCCCTGCCCCAGGTGAAAATGATCATGCCCGTCAACGGCAATGACGCAGTGGTTCGCTTCGGCAGCCTCGACCACACCGCCTATGTCGGCGGTAACGACACCCAGTTCCCGGCGATCTTCAACTGGCCGGTGGTCGAGGGCACTTACTTCACCCAAGCCGATGCCAACGCCGGGGCGGCCGTGGCGGTGATCGGCCACAAGATTCGTGAAAAGCTGTTCAAGGACCTCCCCACCCCCATCGGCCAGTACATCCTCATCGAGAACGTGCCCTTCCAGGTGATCGGCGTGCTCCAGGAAAAGGGCGCCACTTCCGGCGAGACCGACAGCGACGAACGTGTCGCGATCCCCTACTCCGCCGCCAGCACGCGCCTGTTCGGCACGCGCAACCCGGAATACGTGGCGATCGCCACCACCGACGGACGCAACGTCAAGGATGCCGAACAGGCCATCGACCAGGTGATGCTGCGCATGCACAACGGCCGGCGGGATTTTCGCCTGACCAACAACGCCGCGATGATCCAGGCCGAAGCCCGCACTCAGAACACCCTGTCGCTGATGCTCGGCTCGATTGCCGCCATTTCCCTGCTGGTCGGCGGGATCGGCGTCATGAACATCATGCTCATGACCGTGCGCGAACGCACCCGCGAAATCGGCATTCGCATGGCCACCGGCGCCCGCCAACGGGACATCCTGCGCCAGTTCCTGACCGAGGCGGTGATGCTCTCGGTGGTCGGCGGCCTGGCAGGCGTGGTACTGGCCCTGGGGGTAGGCGGCGTGTTGCTGCTGAGCAAGGTCGCCGTGGCGTTCTCCCTGGCCGCCGTGATCGGCGCCTTTGCCTGCGCACTGGTCACCGGCGTCATTTTCGGCTTCATGCCTGCCCGCAAAGCCGCCCGGCTCGATCCGGTGACGGCCCTTACCAGTGAATGATCGATCTATGAAGCCGCAACTCTCCCTGCTCACGGTCTGCCTGTTGCTCAACGCCTGCAGCGGCTCACCGCCCGGTCCGGACAGCGGCCTGGTGCCGCCGGCCGACTGGCAATTCGAACAACAACGGAGTACGCAACAGGACACCCGCCAGTGGTGGCAGCAATTCGGCAGCCCGGAACTCGACCAGTTGATAGAGCAAGCCCGTCTCGGCAGCTACGATGTCGCCGCCGCCGTGGCCCGGGTACGCCAGGCACAGGCCTCGGCGGTGATCGCCGGCGCGCCCTTGCTGCCGGAGGTCAAGCTGGGCCTGGATGCCAGTCGCAGCAAGCTGCTGCACGGCAGTGACAATGCCGACAGCGACAACAACAGCAAGAGTTTCGGCGCCAGCCTCAGTGCCAGCTACGAGGTGGATTTCTGGGGGGGACTTGCCGCGGCCCGCGACAGCGCCCTGCAGAGCCTGCGCGCCAGTGAGTTCGACCAGGCCACGGTGGAGCTGACCTTGCTGGGCGGCGTCGCCGATCAATACGCCCGGACCCTGTCCGCCCGCGAACAGGAGCGGATTGCCGGGTTGAATCTGATCAATGCGCAAAGCGTGCTCAGGCTGGTACAGACCCGCTATGACTCGGGCTCGACCACTGCCCTGGAACTGGCCCAGCAGAAAAGCCTGGTGGCTGCCCAGCAACGACAGCTGCCGCTGATCCGGCAGCAAGCCCGGGAATCGCTGATCACCCTGGCCGCGCTGCTCGGCCAGCCGGTGCAGAACCTGAAGATCGGCAGCCAGCCCTTTTCCAGCCTGAACTGGCCGCGAATCGGCTCGGGGGTTCCCAGCGAACTGTTGAGCCGGCGTCCGGACATTGCCAGGGCCGAAGCCCAACTGGCGGCGGCGCAGGCCGATGTCACCGTGGCGCGGGCGGCGATGCTGCCGAAACTGACCCTGGGTGCCAGCCTGGGATCGGAGTCGACCATCGCTTCCGAAGCCTTGCGCACGCCGTTCTACAACCTGACCGCCGGCCTGGTGGCGCCCATCTTCAACAATGGCCGGCTGCGGGCCGAACGGGACAAGGCCACGGCCCGCCAGCAGGAACTGCTGGAAACCTATCGCGGTTCGATCGTCAATGGTTTCGCCGACGTCGAGAAGGCCCTGAACAGCATCAGCGGCCTGGACCAGCAACGGCGCTGGCAGGATGAAGAACTGCAGCAGGCCAGGACGGCCTTCGAGATCTCCCAGAGCCGCTACCAGGCCGGTGCCGCCGACCTGCTCACCGTGCTGGAAACCCAGCGCACGCTCTATGCCGCCCAGGACCTCAACGTACAACTGCGCCTGTCCCGGCTGCAGGCCAGTATCGCGCTGTACAAGGCGCTCGGCGGCGGCTGGCAGGCACCCTGAGGGACAAACCAATCCTAACCCTTGCAGGAGCCGGCTTGCCGGCGATGAGGCCCGCGAGTCGGGCATCGTCTGATCGGCCGCCATCGCCGGCAAGCCGGGCTCCTACAGGACCTCCTCCCACAGGTTTCGCCCGCCGTCTAGAACAACCGATCCTTGAGCGACAGGTGACGGGCATACCAGGGACGCCGCGGAACCCGGCGCAGCAGATCGCCCAGGCTCTTCTCCTCGGTAAAGGTGATACGCAGCGCCAGCTTCATGGTTTCCGGATCCATCTCCACCGACCTGCCGACACTCAGGCCCGGCGTGGTGCTGCAACCATGGGTGCTCGGACCGAGCCACGGATCATCCACCTCGACCCAGCGTCCCGGCGCGAACCAGGGCACGCCATTGACCTCCAGGCGTGACACCTCGCCCGGATGAAAACGCTCGTGGGCGCGAAACCAGTCTTCGATACGGTCATCGATCCAGCCGTGGAACAGCCAGAACACCGGGTTCACATGGGACGAGAACGGATCGCCGAGAAAGTCGTTTTCCGGTTGGTACCAGCGCGGGGCAAAGTCCATGAACTCACGCGCCATCGGCACCGGCGCACTGTTGGACGGATCGCGGGCCACGGAGGCCCAGCGCATGTGCAGCCAGTCGTGCAGGCCCAGTTCAAGCTCGGAGCCGAACTGCCCCAGGGTCAATTTCGACAGGTAGCGCGGGTCGGTGTATTGCGACTCCCATACCTGGAAATTGCTGTGGTAGGTCTCGCTACTCTTGATGTCGCCGACCCACTTGCTGTAGTCATCGTCATCCTCGGCCAGCCAGGTCGGCGGTACCGACCAGCCATCGTGGTTGTCGAAGTACCGGGCGAAACCGGCCCGATCACGCTCCAGCTCGGGCTGCGGCTGCGGGAAGCGGGTCCAGGATGGCAGGGCCTGGTACTGGCGCGCCGCCCGCAGCATGTGCCGGTGCATGAAGAAGAAATCGATGCCCGAACCATTGCGATCCTTGCGCGGCCCCCGGGCGTCCCGTTCCTTGTCCCGCGGGCCGGGCTGCCAGCCGATCCCGCGCAAGCCGTTGCGCTTGTCTTCGGACAAGGTGTGCCATTTGTCCCGGGTGGCGTGCCAGAGCTGATGAAACAAGCGGTGCTCGGGCGATACCAGCGAAGCCAGCAACGGCGCCCCCAGGGCGATCCGCTCACGGGCCTCGGGAAAAACCTGCCTGGTCGCGACCAGACGATTATCCAGTTGCCGCAGCGCCAGCGGACGGTCGAGACGCTCGATGCGACCGCTGAGCGTACCGGTGCCGGCATTACCGTAAGTGGCCCAGACTTCGTCCAGGGTCAGGCTGAGTTCGTACTCGGGGATATCCTCACCGGCCCGGCTCAGGCGCCAGAACAGGCGTGCTCCGTCGGCAACCGCCAGATCGCCCACCAGGCGCAAACGGGGTTCGCCGTCACCACGCAGGGCCTCGGCGGTATCGATGAAACCACGCACGCCACGCCCTCTTGGGGCAATATCGACAAACAGTTCCAGACCCTTGAGCGGCAAACCCTCAAGACCGCCATCGCGCCCCTCGAAACGCAGGCTCCAGACCCCGCGCAACTGGTTGGCCAGACGCTGGCCGGCGGTATCGAGCAGATCGACCGTGGCTTCCCCCGGCGTAACGGGGTCATCCTCGCGCGTCAGTTCACGGTGCGCATAATAAGCCGCGGGGATGGCAGCGCCCGTAAGCGCCAGGCCCGCTATGAACCCTCGTCGAGAAATCGTCATCGCCCTACCTGTGTCAGCCCTGAAGCAGGCTTTATCCAAGCTAGAACGTTGTACCCACGGGGAAATTTAGCCCGCGGCAGGCCACCCGGGGCCTAAATTGCGCGCCCCTCCACTCGTTCTTCCCAGATAGCGAAGGCCCTTGTGCCTGCCTGTGACCTGCGAACCAGAATGAGATGGCAATGATAAAACCGCGTTCGAAAAAGGCTCTCTATATCGGCCTGCCCCTGGCCCTGGCCATTTCCGCTGCGGCGGCCTACCTGACCTGGGACTACTGGCCCAATCCGGGTTACTCGCTCAAGGTCATGAAACAGGCGGACGAACTCCAGGACCGGATCATCTCCTTCGACAGCCATATCACCGTGCCCCTGACCTTCGGCGCCGAAGGTCGCGAGGCCGACAAGGACGGTTCCGGCCAGTTCGACCTGGTGAAAACCGCACGCGGGCGCCTGTCCGGCGCGGCGCTGACGGTGTTCGGCTGGCCGGAAATCTGGAACGGGCCGAATGCGCCACACCGGCCGACGGCGGGCTTCGTCGACGAGGCGCGCAAGCAGCAGGAAGTGCGCTACAAGATCATCACCGGCATGGTTCGCGACTTCCCCAACCAGGTCGGGATCGCCTACACCCCCGACGATATGCGGCGCCTGCACGGCGAAGGCAAGTTCGCGATTTTCATCAGCATGCTCAATGCCTACCCGCTGGGTCACGACCTCGACCTGCTCGACACCTGGACCGCGCGCGGCATGCGCATGTTCGGCTTCAGTTATGTCGGCAACAACGACTGGGCCGACTCCTCGCGGCCATTGCCGTTCCTCAACGATACCCCCAACGCCCTCGACGGCCTGTCCGATATCGGCAAGCAGGCCGTGCACCGCCTCAACGACCTCGGTGTGATCATCGACGTCTCGCAGATGTCGAGCAAGGGCCTGGAACAGGTCAGCCAGTTGAGCCGCACGCCGATGGTCGCCTCGCACTCGGCGCCACGAGCCCTGGTGGATATCCCGCGCAATCTCAGCGACAAGGAAATGCAACTGATCAAGAACAGCGGCGGCGTGGTCCAGATCGTCGCCTTCCCGGCCTACCTGCGCCCGCTGAGCCAGCCCACCCAGGACAAGCTCAACGCCCTGCGCAAGCGTTTCGACCTGCCGCCCCTGCCCAACCTGGCCATGGCCCTGATGCCCGGCGACCCGATCATCACCGTCTGGCCCGAGCAACGCTTCGGCGAGTACGCCAGCGCGCTCTACGCCATTCTCGACCAGGAGCCCAAGGCCGATCTCAAGGATTTCGGCAACGCCATCGACTACGCGGTGAAGAAGATTGGCATCGACCATGTGGGCATCAGTTCCGACTTCAACGACGGCGGCGGTATCGACGGTTTCAAGGATGTCGGCGAAGCCCGCAACGTGACCGCCGAGCTGCTCGAGCGCGGCTACTCCGAGGCCGATATCGCCAAGCTCTGGGGCGGCAACTTCCTGCGGGTCTGGGACGAGGTGCAAAAGGCCGCCAGACGCTGATCTCGAGATAGCGCCAAGGTGGCGAGCGGATTTACCCGCCCGCCGCCCAACCACCCCGACAGCTCAAGTGAACTTCTCCATGACTGACCGCAGAACCTTTCTCAAACAGGCCGGCGTGCTTGCCGCCAGCCTGCCACTCGGTGTGAGCCTGGCAACCCGGGCGGCGACCCGGACGGCCAGCGTGCCGGCCTTGCCCGGGGACAAATGGGCACAACTGCGCCTGCTGTTCAACCAGGACCCTGACTACCTGCACTTTTCCAACTTCCTGGTCACTTCCCACCCCAAGCCGGTGCGTGACGCCATCGAACTGCACCGCGCCGCACTCGACCGCAACCCCGGCCTGGCCATGGACTGGGACCTGGAGGAAACCTGGAAGCGTGAGGGGCAGGTGCGGCTCGCCGCCGGCCGCTACCTGAAGGCCAAACCGGGGCAGATCGCTCTGACCGGCAGTACCACCGAAGGCCTGGCGATGATCTACGGCGGCATTCATGTGCGTCCCGACCAGGAAATCCTCACCACCGAGCACGAGCACTACTCGACCCGCAACATCCTGCGGTTGCGCACCGAACGCGAAGGCACCCAGGTACGCAAGATCGGCCTGTTCAAGGACGCCCACCAGGTCTCGGCCGATGAAGTGCTCGGCAACATCGCCCGCGCGATCAAGCCGCAAACCCGTGTCCTGGGCATGACCTGGGTGCAGTCGGGCAGCGGCGTCAAGCTGCCGATCGGCGAGATCGGCAAGCTGGTGGCCGAACAGAACCGCAACCGCGACGACAAGGACCGGCTCCTCTACGTGGTCGACGGCGTGCATGGCTTTGGCGTGGACAACCTCGACTTCCCGGACATGCACTGCGACTTCTTCATCGCCGGCACCCACAAGTGGATGTTCGGCCCGCGCGGTACCGGGATCGTCTGTGCCCGCTCGGAAGAAGTGCGCGACGTCACGCCCCTGGAGCCGACCTTCTCCGAAGACACCAACTTCGCCACCTCCATGAGCCCCGGCGGCTATCACGCCTTCGAACACCGCTGGGCCCTGGACAAGGCTTTCGACTTGCACATGGAACTGGGCAAGGCCGATGTCCAGGCGCGGATCCATGCCCTCAACAGCGACCTCAAGCAGCGCCTGCAAGCCGATTCGCGGATCGAGCTGGTGACGCCCATGAGCCCCGAACTGTCAGCCGGCTTCAGCTTCTTCCGGGTCAAGGGCCAGGACAGCGACAAGGTCGCCGCCTACCTGATGCAGAACAAGGTGGTGGTCGACGCGGTGGATCGCGATGTCGGGCCGGTCGTGCGCACGGCACCCGGCCTGCTCAATACCGAAGCCGAGCTTGATCGCTTCATGACCCTGCTCGGCAAACAGTCATGACCGTCTTGCTCGTTAAACCCTTCCAGACTCCTGTTCCCAGCCTGCGAGAAATCCGATGAAATCCAACCTGCTCAATGCCCGGCCTCGCGCCTGTCTCCGGCCCGCCCTGATCATCAGTGCCCTGCTCGGTGCCTGGTTGCCCGGCGTCACGCTCGCCGCCACCGCGCCGCTGCCGGGCAAGGTGTTCAAGGATTGCAAGGACTGCCCGGAAATGGTCGTGCTGCCGGCCGGCACCTACACCATGGGCTCGCCCGAGGATGAACTCGGGCGCGAGCCGGACGAAGGGCCGATGCACGATGTCACGTTCAAGAAAGCCTTCGCCATCAGCCGTTTCCAGGTGCTGAGCGGCGAGTGGAATGCCTACATCCGCAGCTCCGGCTACAAGATGCCCGACGGCGATGACCGCCCCGGCCGTGAATGTCTCGCCGGCCAGCCGCGCTACCCCATGAGCGACAGGCAACCGGCGGTGTGCATGGATTTCCACGAAGCCCAGGCCTACACCGAGTGGCTCTCGAAGAAAACCGGCAAGGCCTATCACTTGGTCAGCGAAGCCGAGCGCGAATATGCCGTGCGCGGTGGCAGCAAGGGACCATTCCCCTTCCCGTTCGATGAAGGCAAGGAATACAGCATCGCCAAGCATGCCAATACCTACGGTCCGGCGGACGGTTTCAGCTACACCTCGCCGGCCGGCAGCTTCCCGCCCAACGCCTTCGGCGTCTACGACGGCCACGGCAATGTCTGGGAATGGACCGCTGACTGTTATGTCGACACCTATGTCGGCGCCCCGACCGATGGCAGCCCGCGCCTCGACAGCCAGGAATGCGAGGACCGCCGCTCGATACGCGGCAATGACTGGACCGAGGCGCCGATCTTCTCCCGCTCCGGCAACCGCAACGAGCGCAGTGCTATCACCCGTGGCGACTGGCTGGGCTTTCGGGTGGCCCGCGAGCTCTGAGGTTAAATCCCGCCCGGACCCTCTCGTCTTTTAAGAGAGCAAGGCGCTGCCCGCCCCGGCGGCGCCGACGAACCATCACGAGTAGACCCCATGACCCTCCAAGCACAAAGCCTCGCCCAGGAAACCCTGAGGATCCTCAAGCCCTTCTGGCTACTGGTCGCGCTCTCGGCCGCGCTGGGGATTGTCAGTGGCCTCAGTGTCACGGCGCTGCTGGCGACCATCAACAGTGCCATGAACGCGCTCGGCGGCCCGGATACCCATACCGCCCTGCTGTTCGGCGGGCTGTGCCTGCTGACCCTGGCCTGCTCCACCGTCTCCAACCTGCTGACCAACTATGTCGGCCAGCGGGTGGTCGCCAAGCTGCGCCGCGAACTGGCCGCCAAGGTCCTGGTGGCACCCATCGAGCAACTGGAGCGCTACCGCGCCCACCGCTTGATCCCGGTGCTGCTCAATGACGTCGGCACCATCAGCTCCTTTGCCCTGTCGGTGGCACCGATGGTGATTTCCTTCACCGTGACCATCGGCTGCCTGTCCTACCTGGCGATGCTGTCCTGGCAGATCCTGCTGTTGACCGTGCTGACCGTGATCATCGGGACCGGCGCACAGTTCCTCGCCCACCGCTTCGGCATGCGCAGCATTCTCAAGGCGCGGGATGGCGAAGACGACCTGCAGAAGCACTATCAGGCGATTTCCGGCGGTGCCAAGGAACTGCGGATCCAGCGCAAACGCCGCCAGCACATGCTCGACGAGCAGATCCACGGCACCACCGAGCGCATCTGCAAGGCCAACATCCGTGCGGCGAACATCTTCGTCAGCGCGGAAACCTTCGGTTCGATGCTGTTCTTCGCGGTCATCGGCATCGCCATCGCTTTCCAGGCGCTCTGGCCCACCACCGACAAGACCGTGCTCGGCGGCTTCGTGCTGGTCATGCTGTATATGAAAGGCCCGCTGGAACAGTTGATCAACACCCTGCCGAGCATCAGCCGCGCCGAGATCGCCTTCCGCCGTATCGCCGAGCTGTCATGGCGTTTTTCCTCCCCGGAACCGCACCTGCTGGTCAGCGACCGCGCCGTCGATCCGGCACCGCTGCAAAGCATCGAACTGCACCAGCTGCGCTATGACTACCCGCAGGTCGAAGGCAGCCAGGCCTTCCACCTGGGGCCGGTGAGCCTGACCATCCAGCAAGGCGAAATCCTGTTTATCGTCGGCGAGAACGGTTGCGGCAAGACCACCCTGATCAAGCTGCTGCTGGGCCTGTATACCCCGCAACAGGGCGAGATCCGCCTCAACGGCAAGGCGGTCAGCGCCGAGGGCCTGGACGACTACCGGCAGCTGTTCACCACCATCTTCGCCGACTACTACCTGTTCGACGAAGTGACCCAGGGCAGCAACCCGTTGCCGCCGGAATCGATCAAGTACCTGGAACGCCTGGATATCGCCCACAAGGTCAGCATCCGCGACGGCAGCTTCACCACCACCGACCTGTCCACCGGCCAGCGCAAGCGCCTGGCGCTGATCAATGCCTGGCTGGACCAGCGTCCGGTGCTGGTGTTCGACGAATGGGCCGCCGACCAGGATCCGGCCTTCCGCCGGGTGTTCTACACCGAGCTGCTGCCGGAGCTGAAACAGCAGGGCAAGACCATTATTGTGATCTCCCACGACGACCGCTACTTCTCGGTCGCCGACCAGCTGGTGCGGATGCAGGCCGGGCAGATCCAGGTCGAGCGCGTCGAGCGGCAAGCCCTGCCGGCCTGATCACCGAGTGCCCTCGCTCCCGTGCGTGCCACGCGGGAGCAACCCCGCCCTAAATTTCCCCGCGTGCGTTTCGTTCTTCCCTATAGCCAACGACCCGACAGTCCCCTCCGGCCCTGCGTCCACCGCGCAGGCGCCATGGAAGAAAGCCCCCTCAGCGAATTTTTTCTTCTTTTTTTCCGATTTTGTCGAGCCGGTGCGTCTTCTTCTCAAGTGATAACAATTCCTACTCGCTTCTCCGACACTTTAAAAAGAGCTGAAACAATGCCGAAAACACACCGACTGACCCCTTTGAGCAAAGCGTTGCTGGTTCGCCAGCTCTTCTGCTCGCCTGTATCGCTCAGCGCCATGGGGATGGCGCTGGCACTGCCGATGGCCGCCCAGGTCCAGGCCCAGGAGTTCGAGTTCAACATTCCGGCGCAGTCGCTGGCGAGCGCCCTGCAGGAACTGGGGCGCCAGGGCAATATCCAGGTGCTGTACAACCCGGAGCGGGTCAAGGGACTGCAAGGTGGCGCGGTAAAGGGCAAGCTGACCCCGGGCCAGGCGGCCAGTGAGCTGCTGAAGAACAGCGGTGTGAACTACAGCATGCAGGGCGATACGCTGACCCTGAGCAATGCCCCGGCCACCGGCGCCAGCTCGGGCGTGAACCTGGCGGCCACGACCATCGGCGGCCAGATGCTCGGCACCAGCACCGACGGCACCGGCTCCTACACCACAGGCGCGGTGACCATCGGCAAGACGCCCCACACCCTGCGCGAGATCCCGCAGTCGGTGACGGTGGTCACCCGCCAGCAGATGGACGACAAGAACCTCACCAAGCTCGATGAGGTGATGGCCCAGACCACTGGTATCACCCGCTCCAACCGCAACTTCGGCGGTAACGTATTCAACTCCCGGGGTTTCACCCTGGAAGACGACAGCTATCTGATCGATGGCGTCCCGGGGCTGGCCTACAACCTCACTGGCTGGATGCGTCCCGACATGGCGGTGTTCGACCGCGTCGAAGTCATCCGTGGCGCTACCGGCCTGCTGGTCGGTGCCGGCAACCCTGGCGGCGCGGTGAACCTGGTGCGCAAGCGCCCTACCGCCGATCCGCGCTTCTCGATCAGCACCAGCGCCGGTTCCTGGGACAACTACCGCATGGACCTGGACGGCAGCGGCCGGCTGAACGATCAAGGCACCCTGCGCGGTCGCGCCGTGGTCGCCTACGAGGATCACGGTTACTTCCAGGACGGCCTCAACTCCCAGACCCCGTTGCTGTACGGGATCGTCGAAGCCGACCTGAACGACGCCACCACCCTGGCCGTCGGCCTGCGTCACCAGCGCACGCTCTACCAGGGCTACACGATCTTCGGCCTGCCTCGCTACAGCAATGGCCGCGAGATCGATGTCTCGCGCTCCACCTCGCTGGGCCAGGACTGGAACCGCCACGAGATCGAAGTCAACGAAGTCTTCGCCGACCTGGAACATCATCTCAACGACAATTGGACCAGCAAGGTCTCGGTGAGCCAGTCGGAGAGTATGTTCAACCAGCGCGTAGCCTACTCCCAAGGCGCCCTGGACCCTGTGACCCAGGATGGCACCTTCCTGTCCAGCACACAGTTCCGCCGCGAATACGTCACCAGCAAGGGCATTGACGGCCATGTCTCGGGCAACTTCGACGCCTTTGGCCTGACCCACGAATTGATGCTGGGTGCCAACTGGTCGCAGCAACATATCCTGAGCAAGCAGTCGCTGACCGATATCGATCTGCCGATCGACGTCTTCAACCCCAATCACAACCTTATTCCCAAGCCGCAGCAGCCGGCCTGGCAGAGCCTGGACGATATCACCCAGCGCCAGTATGGCCTCTACAGCACCCTGCGCCTGCGTCTGACCGAACCCCTGAGCCTGGTGCTCGGCGGCCGCCTGAGCTGGTACAAGAATGACAACACGCGGGATGACTACACTGTCAATCCCACTAAGGTCACCCCCAACAACTACCGTGAAGATAAGAAATTCACGCCATTCGCCGGACTTATCTACGACCTGAACGAGCAGTGGTCGTGGTACGCCAGCTATGCCGATATCTTCCGTCCGCAAAGCAATTATCGTGACGCGTCAGGTAAAGGTCTGGAGCCGACTCTCGGCTCGAACTATGAAACCGGCATCAAGGGTGCACTGTATGACGGTCGCCTGAACGTGTCGGCCGCCGTGTTCTACATCAAGCAGAAAGACCTGTTCCAGACAGACGACGCCGCTAACGCCGTTCCGCTGAATAACTGCCAGCAGTACAACCCCAGCAGCGGCTCCTGCTACAAGAACGGCCCGCCCAGCGTCAGCAAGGGCGTAGAACTCGAAGCCAGCGGCGAAGTCGCCACCGGCTGGCAGATGAGTGCCGGCTACACCTACAACATCACCCGCAACGAAGACGGTTCTTCAATCGACTCGGAAACTCCGAAGCACATGCTGCGCGTTTCCACCATGTACAACCTGCAAGGCGACCTGAACCGCCTGAGCGTGGGCGGCGGTGTGTCGACCCAGAGCGGCTACGTATCGCATTTCAACGATCAGGACATCCCCAACCCTGGCCGTGCAATCTGGGATGCCCGCACGGCCTACAAGCTGGACGATCACTGGAAACTGTCGTTCGACCTGAAGAACGTCTTCGACAAGAAGTACTACGAAGCCACCGGCGAGTTGCGTCGCGGCAGCTACTACGGCGAACCGCGCAACTTCATGGTCACCCTGCGTGGCGACTTCTGACTGAAGGCGGCGCCTCTGCCACGGGGGGCGCCGCACAGCTTGAACGCAGAACCCAACCAAGGGGCGACCCTTGGTTTTTTTATGCCTGTTGCCGCCCCCCGTGTAGGAGCCTGGCTTGCCAGCGATGGCGTCCGCGCGGGCACCGCAAGATTCCCGGGTCTCATCGCCGGCAAGCTGAACTGGTCAAGT
>NZ_JACAPR010000039.1 GCF_013385635.1 Pseudomonas gingeri | reverse complement strand
GGACAAGGGCGAGATCGTCGAACAGGCGGCGCCGAACGACTTCTTCGACAATCCGCAGAACGAGCGGACCAAGTTGTTCCTCAGCCAGATCCTGCACTGATCGACAGGCGCTGAATGAAAAACCCGGACCTGGTCCGTGATGCTGTTCACTTAAGCATTTGAGTCCAATCCGGGGTTTCTAGAAAATCCGATACCAGTCCCCTGGTATCGGATTTTTTATGCCCATTCGGCAGCAATGGCTCGACCTCGGCGACATCTTCAACTTTTCTGAGCTGAGTACCTTGCCTCGTTATCGCTGGCAAGCCAGCACCTACAAGGTCCCCGGCTGGACCCTAGTCCGGGGTGAGCCCTTATCCTGTGGGAGCGGGCTTGCCCGCGAAAGCGGCGGTGCGGCTGGCCTCGTTATCGCTGGCAAGCTGAACTGG
>NZ_JACAPR010000038.1 GCF_013385635.1 Pseudomonas gingeri | reverse complement strand
TGAACTGGTCAAGTAATTCTGGACACCAGTTTAGGTTTTCACGCGGCCAGTTTTTCCATAGCTACTGGCGAGCGGTAGTCGTTGTAGCTGTGGAGCCTGGTGTTGTTGTAGCGCATCACGTATTGCTGCAAATCAGCTCGGGCTTCCTGCTCCGAGCTGTATCCGCCCTCAGGCATCCATTCTGATTTCAGGCTGCCAAAGAAGCGCTCCATTGGAGCGTTGTCCCAGCATTGCCCCTTGCGACTCATGCTTTGGTTGATCCTGTGTGTCATCAACTCATTCCTGAACTTGTGACTGGTGTACTGACATCCCTGGTCCGAATGAAACAACACCTCTTTGGGTCGTCCTCGCAGCTCAACCGCCATGCGCAACGCTTCGCACGTCAGCGTGGCATCGGATATCAGCGAAAATGACCATCCCACGAGGCGGCGTGCAAACAGATCCAGAACCGCCGCGAAGTACAGCCAACGCTTGCCGATCTGAATGTAGGTGACATCCCCGCACCAGACTTGATTGATCGCCGAGACATCAAACTTGCGCTTGAGCTCATGAGGCGCCACCAACGCCTCTGCGCCCGATGATTTGTATTTGTGGCGGCGCCGCTGACGACTGACGATACCGGCCTCTTTCATCAGGCTACGAGCCATGTAACGCCCCACGCGATGTCCCTTAGCCTGCAGCTCTTTGGAAAGAGTCCGAGCCCCGGCAGAGCCCCTCGACTCCTTGTGCTGCTTGATCAAAACAACGATGAGCTTCTCGCGATCGGGATTCACTCGGCCCTGGCGCTGACGCCAGACGTAAAAACTGCTTCGATTGACTTCAAATACACGACAACAATCAGTAATGCCGTACTGCTCGCCCAGCTCGCTGATCAGCGGAAATGATCTTTGGAGTCCAAAAGCAGGAGAGCACTGGCCTTTTTTAGGATTTCGATATCCCGATCTTTTTGCCTGAGCAGGGCTTTAAGCGCCTGGATCTCTTTTTGCTCAGGCGTAATAGCTTTTGCCCCTACCGGTGTTGAACCCAGACGCTCCTTACGGACTTGCTCGACCCAGCGACGTAATGCGGTAGGTCCGATATTCAGACTGGCGCAGACATCTGGGACAGCCAGCCCCTCATCCAGCACCATAAGCACAGCTTTGAGTTTGAACTCGTTGGAGTAGGAGTTACGCATTTCCATAGACGCCTCAGATTTGAGCGCCATCATAGCGCCCGATTGAGGTGTCCAGAATCATTAGGCCAGTTCA
>NZ_JACAPR010000037.1 GCF_013385635.1 Pseudomonas gingeri | reverse complement strand
CTGAACGAGCCCCATGAAAGACAGGACACCGTTTCCCCCTTACGATAAGGGATAGGCAAACGGTTATGTTTATGACTAATAGCAACGACAAGAGTGGGGAGCTTTTGGGTCAGGAGCGGCGGCGCCGCTGGAGCCCGGAGCAAAAGCTGGCCATGGTTCGCGAGAGCCTTGAGCCAGGACAAAGCGTGTCGGTCGTCGCTCGGCGCCACGGCATCAATGCCAACCAGTTGTTCCTGTGGCGCAAGCTGTACCAGGACGGCAGCCTGTCGGCGGTCAGTGCTGGCGAAGCCGTGGTGCCTGCCTCCGAGCTGAGCGATGCGCTCAAGCAGATCCGTGAACTGCAACGGATGCTGGGCAAGAAAACGATGGAAGCAGAAATCCTCAAAGAGGCCGTGGAGATCGCCCAGTCGCGAAAATGGATTGCGCACTCACCCTTGTTGCCGGGGGACGACCAGTGAAGCTGGTCAGTGAATGTCTCGGTGTGGCGCGCTCGCAATTAACGGTTCGAATCAAACAATCGGTATCGACCAAGACACGGCGAAGCAGGCCTGTGAACGATGCTGAGTTGGTAGTTGAAATCCAGCAACAGGTCAGCGAACTGCCCAGCTATGGCTACCGTCGGGTCTGGGGATTGCTGCGTCGTGCACGTGAAAAGCGGTCGCTGCCGGCGATCAACGTGAAGCGGGTTTACCGGGTGATGCGTGATCACAACCTGCTGCTTGAACGCCGGATCAAACAACCCGGCGTGCCGCGTCGGCACGAAGGCCGTATTGCGGTGCAAACCAGCGATACGCGTTGGTGCTCGGACGGCTTCGAATTCCGTTGCGAGGACGGCGCCAAACTGAGCGTGACCTTCGCCCTGGACTGCTGTGATCGCGAAGCCATCGGCTGGGTCGCCAGCCCAACCGGGTACAGCGGCGATGACATCCGCGACTTGATGTTGGAAAGCGTGGAGAAGCGCTTCGGTGATCAACTGCCTGCAACGCCTGTGCAGTGGCTCAGCGATAACGGTTCGGCCTACACCGCCGAACAGACGCGCCTGTTTGCTCGACAGATCGGCTTGCAGCCGGTGACCACACCGGTGCGTAGCCCACAGAGCAATGGCATGGCAGAGAGCTTCGTGAAGACGATCAAGCGTGACTACGTGGCGCACATGCCCAAGCCGGATCGAGAAACGGCGCTGCGTAACTTGGCCATTGCCTTCGAGCATTACAACGAGCAGCATCCGCACAGCGCCTTGAACTACCGTTCACCGAGGGAGTTCAGGCGCTTGGCAGTGGCATCAATTTAACGGGGAGTTGGTGTCCGGTTTGGTAGGGGCAAGTCCA
>NZ_JACAPR010000036.1:2097-5345 GCF_013385635.1 Pseudomonas gingeri | reverse complement strand
GGGCCGCGCTTCAGCAAATTGGGTATGTGATGTCGGTGCTGTCTGAGTCGCCACAAACTTTCGGTTCGTTTCGTCTTCATACACCGCAATCTGGTCTCTTCACTTCTCAGCTCAGAGTAACAAATTGCTTGGGTGTTATATGGTCAAGCCTCACGGGCAATTAGTACAGGTTAGCTCAACGCCTCACAGCGCTTACACACCCTGCCTATCAACGTCGTAGTCTTCGACGGCCCTTCAGGGAACTCAAGGTTCCAGTGAGATCTCATCTTGAGGCTAGTTTCCCGCTTAGATGCTTTCAGCGGTTATCTATTCCGAACATAGCTACCCGGCAATGCCACTGGCGTGACAACCGGAACACCAGAGGTTCGTCCACTCCGGTCCTCTCGTACTAGGAGCAGCCCCTCTCAAATCTCAAACGTCCACGGCAGATAGGGACCGAACTGTCTCACGACGTTCTAAACCCAGCTCGCGTACCACTTTAAATGGCGAACAGCCATACCCTTGGGACCGGCTTCAGCCCCAGGATGTGATGAGCCGACATCGAGGTGCCAAACACCGCCGTCGATATGAACTCTTGGGCGGTATCAGCCTGTTATCCCCGGAGTACCTTTTATCCGTTGAGCGATGGCCCTTCCATACAGAACCACCGGATCACTAAGACCTACTTTCGTACCTGCTCGACGTGTCTGTCTCGCAGTCAAGCGCGCTTTTGCCTTTATACTCTACGACCGATTTCCGACCGGTCTGAGCGCACCTTCGTACTCCTCCGTTACTCTTTAGGAGGAGACCGCCCCAGTCAAACTACCCACCATACACTGTCCTCGATCCGGATAACGGACCTGAGTTAGAACCTCAAAGTTGCCAGGGTGGTATTTCAAGGATGGCTCCACGCGAACTGGCGTCCACGCTTCAAAGCCTCCCACCTATCCTACACAAGCAAATTCAAAGTCCAGTGCAAAGCTATAGTAAAGGTTCACGGGGTCTTTCCGTCTAGCCGCGGATACACTGCATCTTCACAGCGATTTCAATTTCACTGAGTCTCGGGTGGAGACAGCGCCGCCATCGTTACGCCATTCGTGCAGGTCGGAACTTACCCGACAAGGAATTTCGCTACCTTAGGACCGTTATAGTTACGGCCGCCGTTTACCGGGGCTTCGATCAAGAGCTTCGCGTTAGCTAACCCCATCAATTAACCTTCCGGCACCGGGCAGGCGTCACACCCTATACGTCCACTTTCGTGTTTGCAGAGTGCTGTGTTTTTAATAAACAGTCGCAGCGGCCTGGTATCTTCGACCGGCATGAGCTTACGGAGCAAGTCCTTCACCCTCACCGGCGCACCTTCTCCCGAAGTTACGGTGCCATTTTGCCTAGTTCCTTCACCCGAGTTCTCTCAAGCGCCTTGGTATTCTCTACCCAACCACCTGTGTCGGTTTGGGGTACGGTTCCTGGTTACCTGAAGCTTAGAAGCTTTTCTTGGAAGCATGGCATCAACCACTTCGTCACCCAAAAGGGTAACTCGTCATCAGCTCTCGGCCTTGAACTCCCGGATTTACCTAAGAGTCCAGCCTACCACCTTAAACTTGGACAACCAACGCCAAGCTGGCCTAGCCTTCTCCGTCCCTCCATCGCAATAACCAGAAGTACAGGAATATTAACCTGTTTTCCATCGACTACGCTTTTCAGCCTCGCCTTAGGGACCGACTAACCCTGCGTCGATTAACGTTGCGCAGGAAACCTTGGTCTTTCGGCGTGGGTGTTTTTCACACCCATTGTCGTTACTCATGTCAGCATTCGCACTTCTGATACCTCCAGCAAGCTTCTCAACTCACCTTCACAGGCTTACAGAACGCTCCTCTACCGCATCACCTAAGTGATACCCGTAGCTTCGGTGCATGGTTTGAGCCCCGTTACATCTTCCGCGCAGGCCGACTCGACTAGTGAGCTATTACGCTTTCTTTAAAGGGTGGCTGCTTCTAAGCCAACCTCCTAGCTGTCTAAGCCTTCCCACATCGTTTCCCACTTAACCATGACTTTGGGACCTTAGCTGACGGTCTGGGTTGTTTCCCTTTTCACGACGGACGTTAGCACCCGCCGTGTGTCTCCCATGCTCGGCACTTGTAGGTATTCGGAGTTTGCATCGGTTTGGTAAGTCGGGATGACCCCCTAGCCGAAACAGTGCTCTACCCCCTACAGTGATACATGAGGCGCTACCTAAATAGCTTTCGAGGAGAACCAGCTATCTCCGAGCTTGATTAGCCTTTCACTCCGATCCACAGGTCATCCGCTAACTTTTCAACGGTAGTCGGTTCGGTCCTCCAGTCAGTGTTACCTAACCTTCAACCTGCCCATGGATAGATCGCCCGGTTTCGGGTCTATTCCCAGCGACTAGACGCCCTATTAAGACTCGCTTTCGCTACGCCTCCCCTATTCGGTTAAGCTCGCCACTGAAAATAAGTCGCTGACCCATTATACAAAAGGTACGCAGTCACCCAACAAAGTGGGCTCCCACTGCTTGTACGCATACGGTTTCAGGATCTATTTCACTCCCCTCTCCGGGGTTCTTTTCGCCTTTCCCTCACGGTACTAGTTCACTATCGGTCAGTCAGTAGTATTTAGCCTTGGAGGATGGTCCCCCCATATTCAGACAAGGTTTCTCGTGCCCCGTCCTACTCGATTTCATGACCAAGAGATTTTCGCGTACAGGGCTATCACCCACTATGGCCGCACTTTCCAGAGCGTTCCGCTAATCTCAAAGCCACTTAAGGGCTAGTCCCCGTTCGCTCGCCACTACTAAGGGAATCTCGGTTGATTTCTTTTCCTCAGGGTACTTAGATGTTTCAGTTCCCCTGGTTCGCCTCTTGCACCTATGTATTCAGTACAAGATAACCATCTTATGATGGCTGGGTTCCCCCATTCAGACATCTCCGGATCAAAGTCTGTTTGCCGACTCCCCGAAGCTTTTCGCAGGCTACCACGTCTTTCATCGCCTCTGACTGCCAAGGCATCCACCGTATGCGCTTCTTCACTTGACCATATAACCCCAAGCAATCTGGTTATACTATGAAGACGACATTCGCCGAAAATTTGCAATTGCTCACAAACTTTACCTTAGCCTGATCCGTTACCAGTGAAAGTAACGTTCAGTCTATCTTTCTATCACATACCCAAATTTTTAAAGAACGATCTAATCAAAAGACTAGAAATCAACATTCACCATCACCTTGATGGAATGCTCATTTCTAAGCTTT
>NZ_JACAPR010000035.1 GCF_013385635.1 Pseudomonas gingeri | reverse complement strand
CTACTGGTACAAGTACGTGGGCCTGGAAGGCCGCGTGATCGGCATGACCACCTACGGCGAGTCGGCGCCTGCGCCGGCCTTGTTCGAAGAGTTCGGCTTCACCCTGGAAAACATCCTGGGTCAGGCTGAAGAGCTGCTGGAAGACTAAGAACCGAACGTTCTGCGGTTCCTGGTGGTTTCGGCCACCGCGAACCCTGCAGGAGCTGGCTTGCCAGCGATTCGCGGTGTGTCAGATGCACCGCAGATCGCTGGCAAGCCAGCTCCTGCAGGTATGTGTGCCGCTCATGAGACTAGCGTCTGCCTGTGTCTATCGAGATTCCCATGCCCCAACCGCGTCCCTACAGAGTTGCACTCAACGGCTACGGCCGTATCGGTCGTTGTGTCCTGCGTGCGTTGTTCGAGCGGGGCGCGCAGGCGGGGTTTGAAATCGTTGCCCTGAACGACCTGGCCGACCTGGCCAGCCTCGAATACCTGACACGTTTCGACTCCACCCACGGCCGCTTTCCCGGCGAAGTGCGGGTCGAGGACGATTGTCTGCATATCAATGGGCATTGCGTGAAAGTCCTGCGCAGTGCCACGCCCGAAGAGATCGACTGGGCCGCCCTGGACGTCGACCTGGTGCTGGAGTGTTCCGGCGCCTACCACACCCGTGAGGATGGCCAGCGCTTCCTCAACGCCGGCGCGCCACGGGTGCTGTTCTCCCAGCCGATGGCCAGCGAGACCGATGTCGACGCCACCATCGTCTACGGCGTCAACCAGGATTGCCTGACTGGCGACGAGTTACTGGTGTCCAACGCCTCCTGCACCACCAACTGCGGGGTACCGCTGTTGCGCCTGCTGGACCAGGCCATCGGCCTGGAGTACGTGTCCATCACCACCATTCACTCGGCGATGAACGACCAGCCGGTGATCGACGCCTACCACGCCGAAGACCTGCGCCGCACGCGTTCGGCCTTCCAGTCGGTGATCCCTGTGTCCACCGGTCTGGCCCGAGGCATCGAACGCCTGCTGCCGGAACTTGCCGGGCGAATCCAGGCCAAAGCGGTACGGGTGCCGACGGTGAACGTGTCCTGCCTCGACATTACGATGCAGACCGTCAGCGACACCGATGCGGCGGAGGTCAACCGGATCCTGCGCGAGGCCGCCACCAGTGGCCCGCTCAAGGGGCTGCTGGCCTATACCGAGCTGCCTCACGCCAGCTGTGATTTCAACCATGACCCCCATTCGGCGATTGTCGATGCGAGTCAGACCCGTGTTTCCGGCCCGAGGCTGGTGAACGTGCTGGCCTGGTTCGACAACGAATGGGGTTTTGCCAACCGAATGATCGACGTTGCAGGGCATTACCTGAACGTGGTTCACCAAAAACCGTAAACCAGAGATTGCGACCCATGACCGTGTTGAAGATGACCGACCTCGATCTGCAAGGTAAGCGCGTACTGATTCGCGAAGACCTCAACGTCCCCGTCAAGGACGGTGTTGTCACCAGCGATGCGCGTATCCTGGCCTCGCTGCCGACCATCAAGCTGGCCCTGGAAAAAGGCGCGGCTGTCATGATCTGCTCGCACCTGGGCCGTCCGACCGAAGGCGAGTTCTCCGCCGAGAACAGCCTCAAGCCGGTCGCCGACTACCTGGGCAAGGCCCTGGGCCGCGATGTGCCGCTGGTGGCCGATTACCTTGACGGTGTCGAGGTCAAGGCCGGCGACATCGTGCTGTTCGAGAACGTGCGCTTCAACAAGGGCGAGAAAAAGAACGCCGACGAGCTGGCGCAGAAATATGCCGCGCTCTGCGATGTGTTCGTGATGGACGCCTTTGGCACCGCGCACCGTGCCGAGGGTTCGACCCATGGCGTGGCCAGGTTTGCCAAGGTCGCCGCTGCCGGTCCTCTGCTGGCGGCCGAACTGGATGCGCTGGGCAAGGCCCTGGGCGCGCCGGCCAAGCCGATGGCGGCCATCGTTGCCGGCTCCAAGGTGTCGACCAAGCTCGATGTGCTGAACAGCCTGAGCCAGATCTGCGACCTGCTGATCGTCGGCGGCGGCATCGCCAACACCTTCCTGGCCGCTGCCGGTCACCCAGTGGGCAAATCGCTCTACGAGCCGGACCTGCTGGACACCGCCCGCGCCATCGCCGCCAAGGTCAATGTGCCGTTGCCGGTCGACGTGGTGGTCGCCAAGGAATTCGCGGAAAGCGCCGCGGCCACCGTCAAGCTGATCGCTGATGTAGCGGCTGACGACATGATCCTGGACATCGGCCCGCAGACCGCGGCGAATTTCGCCGAGCTGCTGAAGTCATCCAGGACCATCCTGTGGAACGGTCCGGTGGGGGTTTTCGAATTCGACCAGTTCGGCAACGGCACCAAGGTGCTGGCCCAAGCCATCGCCGACAGCGCGGCATTCTCCATTGCCGGGGGTGGAGATACCCTGGCGGCCATCGATAAATATGGTGTTGCCTCGGATATCTCCTACATTTCTACCGGTGGCGGTGCATTCCTCGAGTTCGTCGAAGGCAAGGTGCTGCCGGCCGTGGAAGTGCTGGAAACCCGCGCCAAGGCCTGAAGCGGCATTGGCCTTTGAAAGGGAGTTTTCATATGGTCAGGCCATTCGTGCTGCTGATCCTGGTGGCTGTGCTGGCCGGTTGTGCCGGCAAGCCCGCGGCCGGGACAGCGTCTGAGGTTGCTCCGGCGGCCGGCAAGGGTTGCGACCAGGCCGACTGGCAGGCGGAGACCGCGCCGGTGCTGAACAAGCGCCTGGGGCCGGACGGGTTGGAAAAATATGACGCATCGTCCGGGACTCGGGAACAGGGTTGCCCTTGACGGGTCAGATTCACTACAGGCAGTACTGGCGGCCAGGGCCGTCAGTCGAGGAACCGGCATGAAAGGCTTTATCGCCCTCGCTTCACTGGCACTGCTCGGCGGTTGCGCCGGCTTCAACCTGTCCTCATCGACGTCGTCGACGGACAACTGGACCCGCTGGGTCTGCGACAGCCAGGCCGAGGTGCTCTGGCGTTATGCCGACAGCGCGCAGAAGTCGGTCGACGTGCGCCTCGGCGGCGGCGACCAGGTGTATCGCCTGAAACCCGAAGTCGGCGCTGTCGACAGCGGTGTGCTCTACAGCGACAACATGTTGGCGTTTCACAAAAAAGGTGATGAGGGCCTGGTTTACTGGGTCGCCACCAACGATCTGATCGGTCGGGCCTGCAAAGCACCCTGATCGGCAATAACTTGAATAGCAGCCGCCGCTCCGGCAGGCTTGCACGATTAACGACCCTCGTCCGGGAGAGACACACACAATGGCACTTATCAGCATGCGCCAGATGCTGGACCACGCAGCCGAGTATGGCTACGGCGTTCCAGCCTTCAACGTCAACAACCTTGAGCAGATGCGCGCCATCATGGAAGCCGCTGACAAGACTGACTCCCCGGTGATCGTCCAGGCTTCGGCCGGTGCCCGCAAATACGCCGGCGCGCCGTTCCTGCGGCACCTGATCCTGGCCGCTATCGAAGAATTCCCGCATATCCCGGTGTGTATGCACCAGGACCACGGCACCAGCCCTGACGTCTGCCAGCGCTCCATCCAACTGGGCTTCAGCTCGGTGATGATGGACGGTTCCCTCGGCGAAGACGGCAAGACCCCGACCGACTACGAGTACAACGTCCGTGTCACCCAGCAGACCGTGGCCATGGCTCACGCCTGTGGCGTTTCGGTTGAAGGCGAGCTGGGTTGCCTGGGTTCGCTGGAAACCGGCATGGCCGGTGAAGAAGACGGTATCGGCGCCGAAGGCGTGCTGGACCACAGCCAGATGCTGACCGATCCGGAAGAAGCCGCCGACTTCGTCAAGAAGACCCAGGTCGACGCCCTGGCCATCGCCATCGGCACCAGCCACGGCGCCTACAAGTTCACCAAGCCGCCGACCGGTGACGTGCTGGCGATCGATCGCATCAAGGAAATCCACAAGCGTATCCCCAACACCCACCTGGTGATGCACGGTTCGTCGTCGGTGCCGCAAGAGTGGCTGGCGATCATCAACCAGTACGGTGGCGACATCAAGGAAACCTACGGCGTACCGGTCGAGGAAATCGTCGAAGGCATCAAGCACGGCGTGCGCAAGGTCAACATCGACACCGACCTGCGCCTGGCGTCCACCGGTGCCATGCGTCGCCTGATGGCCACCAACCCGAGCGAGTTCGACCCGCGCAAGTTCTTCGGTGCCACCGTGACCGCCATGCGTGACGTATGTATCGCCCGTTACGAAGCCTTCGGCACCGCCGGCAACGCCTCCAAGATCAAGCCGGTCTCCCTGGAAGCGATGTTCCAGCGTTACCTGAAAGGTGAGTTGAACGCCAAGGTCAACTGAGATCGCCAGCGTTGAAGGAACCCGTCGAAAGGCGGGTTTTTTTATGGGTTCTCTTTAATCGCTTTGATTCAAGTGCTCGGACGAAAGGGATTTGAATTGTCCTCTAAGATGGACATAATGTGTCTTATTATTTAAAAAGTCCGTTATAGGTAACGGTATGTTGATCTTCAATCCCTTTGCTCTGGGCGAGAGAGTTCGTCTCTTGCGCCGCTCGAAAGGCTACAGCCAAGCGTTACTCGCGCAAAAGGCCAACTGTAACCGTAAAACCATCATCGACCTTGAAGCGGGCGAAAATGTCGAGGTCTACACCTTGTTCCGAGTGATTGCGGCCCTGGGCATGGCGCTTGATCTGGTCGACGAGCGTATTGATCTCAAGTCCCTCGCAGAGTTGGTCGAGCACGATGAGTAGAGTCAAACGACTGCAAGTGGACGTGCCTCAGGGGCTTTCGGGTGAGCTATCCAAGGGCTCGCAATTTTCGTTTGCCTACGCTTCTGCCGACGCTTCCAGGGAGGTATCGCTGGTCATGCCCTATGATCCGACGCCATCGGTGAGGAATGTACCGCACCCCATCTTTGATATGAACGTGCCCGAAGGTTACCTGGCCGATCAGATCAAGCGCCGCATGGCCAAGCATATGCAAATGGACGAGATGCGTTTGCTTTCGGTGATCGGCGGTAACCAGATCGGACGTCTCACTTATCGTAATCCTGTTGAAATATCGGCCCCTGTGTCGGCACAGGTCGGGTTGCACGAAATACTGACTGCCGACACTTCTCAGGCGGTCTTCGAATTTCTGGTGGATACCTATTTCGAATCCGGAGTGTCCGGGGTGCAGCCCAAGGTACTGGTGCCGGATCTGGACAAGCTCAAGGGGGATCGCAAGACACTGCTCAGTTCGGATCTGATCGTGAAATCGGGTGCCGATGAGTATCCACACCTGGCCCAGAACGAGTTCCTCTGCATGGAAGCTGCACGCCTTGCCGGGTTGGAGGTGCCGCCGTTCTGGCTTTCGGACAACGGCGAGTTGTTTGTCATGGAGCGTTTTGACCTGACGCCCGAAGGGCGCCTGGGTTTTGAAGACATGGCCGTGCTGCTGGGACTCAATAAAGACCCCCATGACAACTACAAATACTCCCAAAGCTACGAAACCCTGGCGGCGGTGGTGGGGCAGGTGTGCCGCAAGGGCAATCCGGTGCATGCGCTAGAGGCGTTGTTCTCTTCTGTCTGCCTATCAGTGATGGTGCGCAACGGCGATGCGCACTTGAAGAACTTTGGCGTGATCTATGCGACCCCGGCGCAGCCCGAAACGGTGCGACTGGCACCGGTGTTCGATGTGACGACCACCACTGTTTATGAGCACTATAATCCCAAGTCCGGTCAGGCATTGGTGGATCGGACGTTGGCGATCAAAATGAACAAGGCGAAGGCCTACCCGGATCGTCAGCAACTGATCGACTTCGGCCGTAAACACTGTGCCGTGGATAAACCGGTCTTGATCATTGAGCGAATCGCCGAAGCCATGAGCGAAGCGCTGGTCACCCACCGGCAGCGTATCGATGCCGAACTGTTCTTGAAAATGCGCGCGCAGTGGGATATCGGGCGGATACTGGCGCAGCATGACGCCATGCGCCCGCGTCTCAGGCAAAAGCCGCTGAGCTGAAGCTTGAGCTCAATGCAGGTCCGTTCTCGGCGGATGGAAGGATTCGCCGTTCCAGATATCGCCTACATGCGCCTCTTCGTCCCGAGGGATGGCGATCCAGCGGCAGTGGCTGATCTGAGTCGGGTGGTAGGGCGGCTTCTGGTCCGCTTCCCGGATTTCTCTCACGTAATAACCACTGACAGTGGATTCGATAACCAGTGCCCATTTCATCGCTGAGCTCTCCAGTCTTGGGAAATCACCGGTCTGGCAGGTTGATGAGTCTGGAGAAGTTTGTCTACTGTCAGAATTGACAGTTGTCTAGATGTGTTATTTATAAGAAGTGAGGAGCTTGTGATGTTTTGTTATGGGGGGTTCATATAGTGTTAAAGGGAGTAGTGGATAGTTATAAATGATATAAATTACTGTTATTTATGACAGTGGTGTAACAGGGTGTAAATATATCACGCTGACGCTTCATACATTCAGTGGAGCCATGGACCATGAGGGATGAGGACGAGAGCGATCCGAATTATCTGAAGTATTTCAGGATCAGGCAGAAGATCAATGTGACCAGGCGAGTGCCCGGTATGGCACCGGCATGCGAGCGTGGAGAGCTTTGCAGTATCGACTGGAACAGTCGAATAATGGTCTACTGTGCGGAGACCGGCTTATACCGAACGTTGCGGTTCGACGAGATCGAGCAGATCGATCCCATTGCCAAGTATCGGAAGTCCTCGTTGTTTTATCCGTGACTCGACAATGGTTATGTCAGTCACTGTCGATATTTGAATAAAGACTAAAAAACTGTCAATTCTGACAGTGGTCAAACGTGTCTGGATTTTGCACTGTCATGGCTCATGTACTACATGGAGTATAAGATCATGAGTTCAACAGATAAAACCAGTGTGGTGGGTTCCAAAGGTGCGGCACCTGTCAATATTGCACCAGCGCCCACGGATTCGGGAGAGGTCACATCCACGCCGTCGACGCAACCGGAGGTCAAAGGTGCGGCAAAGGCTACTATTGATCCGAAGGCAGTGCCGGAGCCCAAAGGTCAGGCAAAGGCCACGCTTGTCACCAAACCCTAGCCGTTATCGTTGGCAAGGCTTCCGACGATGAGTCGGAGTCTGATATGAAAGAGGGCGGAATTATCCGCCCTCTTTGCATCGAGATCTGAATGCGGGGGCACTGTGGCTTAAGTATTATTTATAATTTTACCAATATGAATCTCTGATTTACCGTTCCATGATAGGGCCAATGGATGATTTGGGAATTATCATTTGTTTGAGAACCTCTTACGTCTAGCACGTTGCCGTTGGATTTACATTCGATATAGTAATTATTTGGGCTTCCCGCGTTCTTGAATATCCACTGATAGTTAGGTGGTATTATGTTTTGTGAGCCTAGGATTAATGAGGCATACAGATCAGAGGAATCGGTGGCTTCGAGCATTCGGTTATCCACCTTTCCATTATAAATCAGGTAGCTGTTGTACTTATCGCGGTAGGAAATATGCCACGTGGATTCGCGCTCATTATTATTGTGATATAGCTTGATCCCGTGGCGATACAAGGGTGATCCACTTCCATTCAGATACATGTCAACAAGGCTGCTTTGCCCATTAGAGAGAGCTGTGTGGATTTTATAGATGCCGTCCGGGACTCTTACAGCCGACCCTGGGGCGCCCTTGGGTGTCTGTTCAGAGGTTTCACCTTCAATGGGGGGGATTTCATCTTGCATGATCGCTCTCCTTGGTATGTCGCGTGGCACCGGTGCGGTGCTCTCTGGATGAACACTTGCCGAAGGGGCGCCACGTAGAGACTCGAATGCCAGGGAAAACCCACTCCTGAGAGACTGTTACTGAATATCTTGAGCAGGCTTTGCCAACCGGTCTACTGTCAGAAATGACAGGTTTATAGACGGCTTCCGAATAGCGAGTAGCGCCTTAAAATATAAAGCGCGTTGTTGAATCAACCGGTCATGCCGTTCTTCAACCCTTCTCGTGATCGATATCCAGTTTGTAGAACGTCACCATCCCGCCTTCGCTGGTATACCCGGTGTTGTCCTGCACATAGACCCCGGCCTTGAAATACAGTGGCTTGTCGCGCCAGGTGGTGCTGATCTGGGTGTTCCAGGCCGCGTCGGCGGCATGCACGCTCAGGTAGCCGCCGCGACTCAGGTGGATCACGTAGGTAAAGCTTTTATCCAGCGGCACGTTGTCGGCGATCTGGATGACCCGGCTCTCCTCGTCGTCCGGATGATTGCGGATCTTCACCACGATGATTCCGGTCTTGCGCCAGTCCTTGTACTGGTACTCGACCTTGAGCATCGGCTGGGTGCTGTTGTACGCATGGATCTGGCCGATGACGATCTTGCCCGACGACGGTACCTGGTTCACCGCCAGGGTCGCGCGCAGGTAATTGTTCGCCTCGCTATAGAGCCAGTTGCGCAGGCGCCCGTCGGCATAGGTCTCGCGCAGCTCACTGCGCGGGTAGATGGCGTTCTCGGTCTTGGATCCGGTCACGGGCGACCAGAAGAACAAGGTGCCGGTATCTGAATGGAAGTACTGGTCCTTGAAACCTTCTACCAGCTTGGCGGTTTCAATGGTCGCTGGAGGTGTGCCGACAGGCACGCTGAGGTTCCAAGTCGTGAGGTCGATCATGGGGTGTCTCCCGTGTAAAACGTACTACGCACGGGCATGGGCATATCGTCTGGAAAATTTCAGACGAACTGCTTTAGCCTGGGGCTTTGGGCGCTCTTTATACGGGTTGAACGATAGATTGTTAACGTCAAACCGGCGAACGGTTGACGTCAAAGTGCCGACGAAATGCACGGAGCCCGCCAGGCTTCGGCTTGCGCCGATAGCCGTTGGTCGGGTTGGCAAGGTGCTATTACTGCATGGGACGGCAATCAGACCGGGCTGTGCTTGATCGCCAGGTCGTAGAAAGTGGCTCGACCCCCGTCGTTGACACCGCCACGGTTGTCCTGCACATAGACACCGGCCTTGAAGTACAGCTGCTTGCTGGCCCAGGCGGGGGCGAGATGGGTTTGCCAGTGTCCGTCGGCGGCGTTGAGGCTCAGCGTGCCGTTGGGCGTGAGGTGGATTTCGTAGGAAAAATGCTGGTCGAGCTGGACATTGCGGGCGATGACCACCAGGGCACCGTTCTTTGCCTGCGGATCGTCGCTGCGGACCTGGGCAACGATCGATCCGGTATGGCTGTCGGTCTTGTAGCGGTATTCGAGCTTGAGCAGCGGTTTGCTGTCGTGGTCGACGTGGATCTGGCCGATCACGATACTGCCGCTGGACGGCACCTGGTTCACCGCCAGCTTGGCACGCAAGCTGTTGTCGGCGTCGGGGTAGGCCCAGTTGCGCAGGCGCCCGTTGGCGCTGGTCTCGCGCAGTTCGGTGCGCGGGTAATGGGTGTTCGGCGTCAGCGTGCCGGTGACCGGGGCCCAGAAAAACAGGCTGGCGCTGTCGGCATGGAAATATTCATCCCTGAAGCCCTGGACCAGGGCCTGGGTACCGATGCGGGTGGCGGGTGTGCCCTCGGGAATGGTCAATTCCCAGGTCGACAGGTCGATCATGCTCACAGTCCTGGCTCGTGCGGTCGAGAGCCTCTCTTATAAGCCCTGACGGTACTCGGCAACTGTCGGCCGGCTGAATGCCTGAATGAGTTTCATCGACCGTTAGTCGGGATATCGGTACTGGCTGTGGATGATGGCGTAATGGTTACTACTCTTTGCGCAAACCCGAACTAGAGTTGTCCTTGTAAAAGTCCGGTTTTCCGTCTGACCTCCGGTGGAGTTCCCCGAACATAGAGAAGCAGCATGGATTGCGCGCAACTTAAGGCTGGTGATAGCAGTTCTGTCCTTTTGGTGGTCGATGACTATCCTGAAAACCTGATCAGCATGCGAGCGTTACTGGAGCGGCAGGACTGGCAGGTGGTCACGGCGGCGTCCGGTATCGAAGCGCTGACACTGCTGCTGGAACATGAGATCGACCTGGTGCTGCTGGATGTGCAGATGCCTGGCATGGACGGTTTCGAAGTCGCCCGCCTGATGCGGGGCAGCCAGCGCACACGCCTGACCCCGATTATCTTCCTCACCGCCAACGAGCAGTCCCAGGACGCCGTGATCAAGGGTTATGCCAGCGGTGCGGTGGACTACCTGTTCAAACCCTTCAATCCGGATATCCTCAAGCCCAAGGTCCAGGCGTTGCTGGAACAGCAGCGCAATCGTCGGGCCCTGCAGCAACTGACCCGCGATCTGGAAGCGGCCCGGGCCTTCAATGCCTCGGTGCTGGAGAACGCCGCGGAAGGCATTCTGGTGGTCAATGACGAGGGTCATATCCGTTTCGCCAACCCGGCGATTTCCCGTCTGCTCAACGCTCCACTGGAGTTGTTGATCGGCATGCCGCTCCTGAATTTCCTGCAGCGACCACACTTTGCCGATTGGCTAAGTTGCCCGTTGCACGAAGGTTATCGCAAGGGTGAAATCTATCGCCTGCACGATGCCCTGCTGCGCACCAGCGCCGGGGAATCGCTGCCGGTGGCCATGTCCTGCGCGCCCTTGCCCTCGGATCAGCGGGCGATGGTGGTCACCGTGCTCGACATGTCGGTGGTGCACCATCTGCATCAACAATTGGAATTCCAGGCGGTAACCGATCCGCTGACCGGCCTGCTCAATCGCCGGGGCTTTTACCAGACCGCGGAAAACACCCTGTTGCGCAGCGATCACAGCCACAAGTCGCTGGTGTTGATGTACCTCGACCTCGACGGCTTCAAGCGGGTCAACGACTCCCTTGGGCACGAGGCTGGCGACCGGGTGCTGCGCTGGGTCTCGGAGCAGTTGAAGGCCTGTCTCAAGCCCTTCGATATCCTGGCGCGCATGGGCGGCGACGAATTCACCACCTTGCTCGATCTGGAGCGCCCGGAGCAGGCGGCGAAACTCGCGGAAAGACTGATCGAGCGGGTGTCGATCCGCCAGCAGATCGATGGCCTGGACATGACCCTGGGGGTCAGCATCGGGATCGCCACCTACCCCGATTGCGGTGCCAACCTCGATGGCCTGTTGCGGGCCGCGGACATTGCGATGTACGAGGCCAAGCGCGCCGGGCGCCAGCAATATCGCTACTACGACCATGAAATGAACGGGCGGGCCCGCTCGCGGCTGATGCTCGAGGAAAGCGTCCGTTCGGCCATCGAGAGCAAGGAATTCAAGATGGTCTATCAGCCCCAGGTGTCCCTCGCGGACGGTCGTCTGCGCGGCTTCGAGGCCTTGTTGCGCTGGCACCATCCCAGTGTCGGTGACGTGCCGCCGGGGCTGTTCCTGCCGCTGCTGGAAGAGGTCCGCCTGATCAGCCGCCTGGGCAGCTGGATCTATCGCCAGGCGGCGACCCAGCGCCATGCCTGGAATGGTGTGTTCGCCGATGAACTGGTGCTCAGTGTCAGCCTGAGTTCCACCCAGTTCTGCATGCCGAACCTGGTCGACGAGTTGCAGGAGGTGATCGAGCGTCACGACCTGCGCCCCAGCCAGTTGGAGGTCGAGGTCACCGAGGCGGCGCTGATGCACGATTTCGAGGCCTCGCGCAAACAGCTGCGGCGCATTCGCGCACTGGGCATGCGGGTCGCCCTGGATGACTTCGGCTCCGGTCATTGTTCGCTGAATCACCTGCGCGACCTTGAGCTGGACACCCTCAAGCTCGACCGTCACCTGATCGCCAAGATTCTCGATTCGCCGCGGGACGCGGCGCTGGCGCGCAGCGTGATCGAGCTCTGCCAGCAGTTCGGCCTGCTGGTGATCGCCGAAGGGGTGGAAACCCTGGAGCAGTCACAGTGGCTCAAGGCCAATGGCTGTCCCTTTGTCCAGGGCTTCCTGGTGGCCCGTCCGCTGACCGCCAGGGATGCCACCGGCTTCGGCCCGACATTCGACTGGAGCGCACTGACGGGTTGAATTCGCTACACTGGTGGTCTTCTTCGATGTACGTAACGGCCTTCCATGACTGCGCTGAAATACCTTCAGGCTTATCCCACGTCCTTGCAGGACCAGGTGCGCCAGATGATTGCCGGGGACCAGCTGGGCACCTACCTGAACCAGCGCTATCCCGGGCGACATGGCGTGCAGAGCGACAAGGCGCTGTACGGCTATGCCCTGGCCCTGAAGCAGGAGCACCTGCGCAATGCCCCGGCCATCGACAAGGTACTGTTCGATAATCGCCTGGACCTGACCCATCGCGCCCTTGGCCTGCATACCGCGATCTCGCGGGTGCAGGGCGGCAAGCTCAAGGCCAAGAAAGAGATTCGCATCGCCTCGCTGTTCAAGGAGGCGGCACCGGAGTTTCTCAAGATGATCGTGGTGCACGAACTGGCGCACCTCAAGGAAAGCGATCACAACAAGGCCTTCTACCAGCTGTGCGAATACATGCAGCCGGGGTATCACCAACTGGAATTCGACCTGCGGGTCTATCTGACCTGGCGGGACCTGCAGGGCAAGGCCGTCGTGGCCGATTAAGCGACCGACAAGGATTTGCGGATGGACGTCAGCAAGACCAAGAGCAGTTTCTATCGCCGCCTGTATGTGGCCTGGCTGATCGATAGCGGGGTGGCGAACAGCGTCCCGGCGTTGACCGAAGCGACCGGTATGCCGCGGCGCACCGCCCAGGACACCATCGTGGCCCTGGCGGACCTGGATATTCTCTGTGAGTTCGAGCAGGAGGAGGGCGCCCGCAACCATGCCGGGCACTACCGGATCCATGGCTGGGGCGCGATCGACAAGGCCTGGATCGAGCGCAACCTGGCATCGATCAGGCAGGTGCTGGGTTATCCCTGAGCGGTTTCAGGCCTTGCGCATGCCGATGTGCGGGATGTCATCCTCCAGATACGCCTCGCCCACGACCTCGAAGCCATAGCGCGCGTAGTAGCCCTGCAGATGCGCCTGGGCCGAGAGGTAGATCGGCTGTTCCGGCCACAATTTTTCGGCGTGCTTCAGCGCCTGTGCCATCAACTCGTGCCCCAGCCCGAGCCCCCGGGCCTGTGGTGCGATCACCACCCGGCCGATCACCACGTCACCGCCCTGCGACACCGGGTCGAGCAGGCGCAGGTAGGCCGCCAGCCGGTCGTCGCGCCAGCCCATCAGGTGACAGGTATCGCCTTCCAGGTCGCGGCCGTCGACTTCCTGGTAGGGGCATTTCTGCTCGACCACGAAGACCTCGGTACGCAGTTGCAGGAGGGTGTAGAGCTGTTCCTTGCCCAGGTCGCTGTGATGTTTGCAGATCCAGTCGATTGTCATGTTCCTCATCCTGATTCAAGTATCCGGCACCGATACTAAGCGGGTTGCTTCGCGGAGCCAACCGTTGCTCCCCGACCGGTGTGGATCGGGCAGCCGGGTAATTTTTTGTGAACGAAGGCTAGTTGCCATCATTCATTTTGCTCGGCCTCGTCATCTTTGTGTAATCTGCTTTGCAGGGCGTTTGCCGCGGCTCCAATGAGCTAATGTTAGGAGCTGGGAGATGGCCAGTTGCTTTCGCCCGGCCCATGGGCTTCGGTTCATTCTGCAGGGCAGACCCGCCCGCTAAGGATCTTTGGCATGTCGCGACTGCATCGAGCTTTTGCTTTGCTTGGATTGCTGCTGCTGGCACAGAGCGCTACCGCGGACAAATTGCGCTTGGTGGCCGACGCCTGGCCGCCGTTCACCGATGCGACCCTGGTCAATGGCGGCCTGGCCACCGATATCGTCAGCACCGCCCTGGCCCGTGCCGGTTACGCCAGTGACTTCGAGCAGGTGCCCTGGGCACGGGCCCTCAAAGGGGTCGGCGAAGGGCGTTATGACGTGCTGATCAATGCCTGGTACACCAAGGACAGGACCTTGCTGGGGCAGTTCTCCGACGAGTACCTGCTCAACCGCGTGCGTTTTCTCAAGCGCAAGGATTCACCGATCACCTACGACAACCTGCAGCAACTGCATGAGCTCCCGATTGCCGTGGTGCGCGACTACGCCTACTCCCCCGACTTCGAAGCGGACGCCCAGTTGCAGAAGGTCCCGGTGCACAACTTCGCCATGGCCGTGCGCATGCTGGCGGCGGACCGGGTGAAGCTGACCCTGGAAGACGAATATGTGGCGCGTTACTACCTGAAAAGCGAAACCCCGCGGGTGCGCAACGCGGTGGAGTTCCTGCCCAAGCCGTTGAGCGAGAACAGCCTGCATATCCTGGTCAGTTTGAAGAACCCGGAGCATGAACAGATCGTCGCCAATTTCGATCGCGAGATTGCCGAGATGAAAGTGGACGGCAGTTACGAGCGCCTGCTCAAATTGCACGGCATGTGATCACCCCCAAACCATGTAGGCGCCGGCTTGCCGGCGATGGCGGCCCATCAGGCGATGCAAGGCTGACTGGCCTCACCGCCGGCAAGCCGGCTCCTGCTAGGGCGCGCGGTGCCTTCAAGGGGGGCTCAGTCGATCGTTCCCGCGCTCCGCGTGGGAATGCAGCCTCACAGATCCGCAGCGGACGCAGAGCGTCCAGTGAGGCATTCCCACGCGGAGCATGGGAACGATCAGCGGGGGCGGCGGAGTGCTTCAGTCTTCCTCCGGCGCCTTGATCAGGTGCGCCGCCAGCGTACGCAACGGCCCCAACTGACGGCAGATCAGTGCCAGTTGCGTCTGTACCAGTCGCTGTATCTCGTCGGTCTCGTCCGGCATCTGTTCCAGTTCGTTCGCCAGGGTTTCCTCGGTGTCGCTCTGGACCTCGATGGGCGTCTTGTTCGCCAGGCCGATGGCAATCTGCTCGATGCTGGCGGCCAGGGTCGCCCCGGCGCCGTTGATCAGATGCTCGCGGACTTCCGCCGGCAGCTGGTTTTCCCGGTGTGCGCCCAGCCCTGAGAGATAGCTGAGCAAGGTGTGCGAGAGCACCAGGAAACGAAAGCCGACATCGGCTTCCTTACGGAAATGCCCCGGCTCCATCAGCATGTTCGCCAGGGTGGTCGATAGCGCCGCGTCGGCGTTGTGCGCGTTGCGCCGGGCCAGGCGGTAGGCCAGGTCGTCGCTCTTGCCGTGGGCGTACTGCTGCATGATCTGGCGCAGGTACAGGCTGTTGCAGCTCAGGGTGTTGGCCAGCACCTTGTTCAGGCGGCGGCCCTGCCAGTCCGGCAGGAACAGGAACACCGCCAGGCCGGCGATCAGGGCACCGAGCAGGGTATCCATCAGGCGTGGCAGGAACAGGCCGTAGCCGTCACCCACCTGATTGAAGCAGAACAGCACTGTCAGGGTCATGGCGGCGGTCGCCAGGGTGTAGCGGGTGGTACGGTTGATAAAGAAGGTCACCCCGGCAACGATGGTGAACATGGCCTGGATCAACGGGCTCGGGAACAGGTCGAACAACGCCCAGGCGGCGGTCAGGCCGATGGCGGTGCCGATGATCCGCTGGCCCAGCTTGCGCCGCGTGGCACCGTAGTTCGGCTGGCAGACGAACAGCGTGGTGAGGATGATCCAGTAGCCCTGGGACGGGTGCACCAGGTGCACCATGCCGTAGCCGACGCTCAACGCCAGCGGCAGGCGCAAGGCATGGCGGAACAGCAGCGAGGTCGGGGTCAGTTGGGTGCGCAGGCGGGTCAGCACGTCCTTGAAGTTGCGCGGCGAGCGGTCCAGCAGGCTGCTGTCGGTGGCGTCGGCCAGGCTGTCCGGGTTGCTGGCGTCGCTGAGCAGGCGGTCGAGGGTGCTGAGGTTGGCGGCCAGGGCCCGCAGCGAGCGCAACAGCCCACGCCAGGCCGGGTTGCTCTGGATGCGCAGGTGTTCCATCGAGGCGTGCAGGTCGCCCAGGGCTTCGGCAAAGCTGGCGTCATAGACGAACGGCTGGCGCAGCTGGATCGACTCCGCCAGCGCCTGGCAGGCCTTGCCCTGCTGGCGCAGCAGGCGCTGGCAGCGGAACAGCACATCGCTGTGGAAAAAGGCTTCGGCCAGGGCGTTGTACGGGTAGTGCGAGGAACTGGCGCGCTCGTGGATATCCTGGGCGAGGAAATACAGCTTCAGGTAGCGACTGACCTTCGAACCCGGACGACCGTTGCCGACCCGGTGCAGGATGATTTCCTTGGCGGTGTTCAGCGCCGCGACCACCCGTCCGTTTTGCCGGGCCAGTTCGAGGCGTCGGGCCTCGACGTCCATCTGCCGGATCGGTTCGAACAGCGATGACTTGAGCTTGAGGTAGCGGCCCAGTTCGCGGAACAGCTTCGCCAGGCTCTGTTGCACCGGCTGGTTGGAAAACAGCGCCTGCCACAGTACCGAGAGCAGGCCGTACCAGCCGGCACCGGCCACCAGCAGCAAGGGTTCGTGCCAGAGATCGTTGACTTCGCCGCCACGCTGGTCCACGCCGATCATGGTGTAGACCGAGAGAATCAGGGTGGCCGAGGCAATCGCTCCATAGCGTTCACCCAGTGCCCCGAGCATGGTCAGGCCGAAGGCCGCCAGGGCCATGGCGACGACGAACACCAGCGGATAGGGGAACAGCAGTTCGACCGAGAAGGCCGCGACGCTGAAACACACCAGCGTCACCGCCAGCGCATTGAGGCGACCTTGCCAACTGTCGTCGGTTTCGGCCAGGGCGCTGGCGATGACCCCGAGGAACAGCGGGATCAGCAGCTTCATTTCGTTCTGGAACCAGCACAGGGTCATGATGCCGGTCAGGGCGATGAACACCCGAACGCTATAACTGAATTTATCCAGCGCCCAGAGGCGGCGCAGGGACTGGTTGAACGAGGTCGATGCCATGAAGGAGTGAGAGCCTGCTAAGCGATTGATCTAAATTGCGGGAGTTCGCGCGGCGTTGCAATGGCGCCGTGCTCATCCCCAGCAAAATCTGTTCCGTGATCGAGTGGCGTGTCAGACGAATTGCGCTGCCGCATAGCCCGACGCCCAGGCCCACTGGAAGTTGAAGCCGCCAAGATGGCCGCTGACGTCCAGCACTTCGCCGATAAAGTACAGGCCGGGGCTTTTCAGCGATTCCAGGGTCTTCGACGAGACTTCGCGGGTGTCGACCCCGCCGAGGGTGACTTCGGCGGTGCGATAGCCTTCGGTGCCGGCCGGCACGACCTGCCAGTCGCCGAGCTTGCCCGCGACCTCGGCCAGTTCCGCCGGGGTGTACTGTTTCATGGGTTTGGAGACGAACCAGTGTTCGGCCAGCAGGTTGGCCATCTTCTTGGTGAACAGCTCGCCGAGCAGGGTTTTCAACTCGCTGTTGGGCCGTTCGGCCTGTTGCTGTTGCAGCCATTGCAGGGCGTCGTGGTCCGGCAACAGGTTGATGTGCACGGTATCGCCGGATTGCCAGAACGAGGAAATCTGCAGGATCGCCGGGCCGCTGAGGCCGCGGTGGGTGAACAGGATATTTTCCCGGAAGCTCTGGTCGTTGCAGCTCACCAGGCAATCCACCGAGGTCCCGGACAGCTCGCCGCACAAGTCCTTGAGTTGATCGGTAATGGTGAACGGCACCAGGCCGGCGCGGGTTGGTAACAACTGGTGGCCGAACTGCCTGGCCACCTGGTAGCCGAACCCGGTGGCGCCGAGGGTCGGGATCGACAGGCCGCCGGTGGCGATCACCAGGGACTGGCAGGTGACCTGGCCGAGGGTGGTCTGCAGCAGGTAGCCGCTTTCGAGTTTCTCGATGTGCTGGATCGACGTGTCCAGGTGCAGGCTGACGCCGGCCTGGTCGCATTCGTCCAGGAGCATGCCGAGGATGTCGCTGGACTTGTTGTCGCAGAACAGCTGGCCGAGTTTTTTCTCGTGATAGGGCACGCCGTGCTTGGCCACCATCGCGATGAAATCCCACTGGGTGTAGCGGGCCAGGGCCGACTTGCAGAAGTGCGGGTTCTGCGAGAGGAAATTGCCGGGCTCGGTGTACATATTGGTGAAGTTGCAGCGACCGCCACCGGACATCAGGATTTTCTTCCCGGCCTTGTTGGCATGGTCGATCAGCATCACCTGGCGTCCGCGGGCAGCGGCGGTAAAGGCGCACATCAGGCCGGCGGCACCGGCGCCGATGATCACAACTTCAGTAGCGGGCACAACGATGTCCTCATTGATTTTCAGGCAGGCAAGGCTTTTATGTGGGAGCCGGCTTGCCAGCGATCCAGGCGGCGCGGTGTATCAGGCACACCGCGTTATCGTTCATCGCCGGCAAGCCGGCTCCCACGGGGGCGGCGTGAATCAGAGAATCCGCACGCGCAGCGAGCGGCCCTTGATCTTGCCATCGTTCAGACGCTGCAAGGCCTGCTTGGCGACACCGCGTTCCACCGCCACATAGGCCTGGAAATCGAAAATCGCGATCTTGCCGACCTGGGTCCCGGGAATCCCTGCATCGCCGGTCAGGGCGCCGAGGATATCCCCCGGACGGACCTTGTCCTTGCGGCCGGCGGCGATGCACAGGGTACTCATGGCCGGCAGCAGCGGACCGCCGCCCTGGGACTTGAGGTTGTCGAGCTGGTCCCAGTTCAACGGCGACTTCTGCACTTCCTCGATGGCCCGCGCGCGCAGGCTTTCCGATGGCGCCACCAGGCTGATCGCCAGGCCGGTCTCACCTGCCCGGCCGGTACGACCGACGCGGTGGATATGCATTTCCGAATCGCGCGCCAGCTCGACGTTGATCACCATGTCCAGGGCATCGATATCCAGGCCGCGCGCCGCCACATCGGTGGCCACCAGCACCGAGATGCTGCGGTTGGCGAACATCGCCAGGACCTGGTCGCGGTCGCGCTGTTCCAGGTCGCCGTGCAGGGCGACGGCGGACATGCCCTTGGCGGTCAGGGCGTCGACGGTTTCCTGGACCTGCTGCTTGGTGAAGCAGAACGCCACGCAGGAGGTCGGGCGGAAATGGTTGAGCACCTTGACCACCGCGTCCATGCGCTCTTCCGGAGAAATCTCGTAGAAGCGCTGCTCGATCTGGCTGTCGGCGTGCATCGCCTCGGCCTTGACCTGCTGCGGGTTGCGCATGAACTTCGAGGCCAACTGCTTGATGCTCACCGGGTAGGTGGCCGAGAACAGCAGGGTCTGCCGGCGCTCGGGAAGCTGGGCGATGATTTCCTCGATGGCGTCGTAGAAACCCATGTCGAGCATGCGGTCGGCTTCGTCGAGCACCAGGGTGTTGAGGCCGTGCAGGACCAGCGAACCCTTGCGCAGGTGCTGCTGGATGCGCCCCGGGGTGCCGACGATGATGTGCGTGCCGTGTTCCAGGGAGGCGATCTGCGGGCCCAGGGCCACGCCGCCGCAGAGGGTCAGCACCTTGATATTGTCTTCGGCGCGGGCCAGGCGGCGGATTTCCTTGGCGACCTGGTCGGCCAGCTCGCGGGTCGGACAGATCACCAGCGCCTGGCAACCGTAGAAGCGCGGGTTGATCGGGTTCAGCAGGCCGATGCCGAAGGCGGCGGTCTTGCCGCTGCCGGTCTTGGCCTGGGCGATCAGGTCCATGCCTTTGAGGATCACCGGCAAGCTCTGCGCCTGGATCGGCGTCATCTGGGCATAACCGAGGGAGTCGAGGTTAGCCAGCATGGCGGCGGACAGGGGCAAGGAGTTAAAAGCGGTGGCGATGGTGGTCACGGGACTGGCCTGCAAAACAAAATGTCGCGCAGTGTATCAGTCCCGGCTGGCGGTGCTGCAAATTCTGGATGAAAAGTAGCCAGATACCGTCGGAATGCGTTCCCTTGCTGGCAATGAGAACCTGTAGGAGCCGGCTTGCCGGCGATTCAGGCGACGCGGTGTATCAGGTACACCGCGTTATCGTTCATCGCCGGCAAGCCGGCTCCCACGGGTGGCACGTCTAGTGTTCGATATGCTGCTCCTGAACCACCCTGGCCCGCCGCCCGTCCTGGGGCGACAGTTGCAGGAAAATCGCCGCCGCCAGCATCGCCATGATGCCCACGGTGAGGAAGGTCAGCTGGAAGGCGCCGAGCACCGTGTCCACGCCGTCGTTGCCGATGGCCGCGGTAAAGCCGCCGAGCAGGGCGCCGGCACAGGCCACGCCGAGACTCAGGGACAACTGCGCGACCACCGACAGCAGGCTGTTGCCGCTGCTGGCGGCCTTGTCGTCGAGGTCGATCAGGGTCACGGTGTTCATTGCGGTGAATTGCAGCGAGTTGATCGCCCCGGCAATCGCCAGCATGCCCAGCAGCAACGGATACGGCGTGTGCTCGGTGACCAGGCCCAGGGCCGCGAGCATGATGCCCAGCGCCAGGGTATTGCCGGTCAGCACGATGCGATAGCCCAGGCGCTCGATCAGCGGCCGGGCAATCGACTTGGCGAACATCGCCGCCGCCGCCAGGGGCAGCATGCTCATCCCGGCCTGTGACGGCGAGTAGCCCAGGGCGACTTGCAGCAGCAACGGCACCAGGAACGGCAGGGCGCCGCTGCCCAGGCGGGCGAACAGGTTGCCGAGGATGCCCACGGCGAAGGTGCGGGTCTTGAACAGCGACGGCGCGAACAACGGGTTGTCGATATGCCCGGCCCGCAGCCAGTAGGCCGCCAGGCACGCCAGGCCGGCGAACAGCAGCAACATCACCCGCAGGTGCGGCAGTTGCAGCTCGCCCAGGCCCTCCATGGCGATGGTGATCAGCAGCATCGCCGCGCCGAACAGCAGGAAACCGATACCGTCGAAACGCGTGCGCTCACTGCCGCGCAGGTCGGGGATGAATTTCCACACCGCATAACAGCCGACCAGGCCCACCGGCAGGTTGATCAGGAAGATCCAGTGCCAGGTCAGGAACTGCACCATCCAGCCGCCCATGGTCGGACCGATCAACGGGCCGAGCAGACCGGGGATGGTGATGAAGCCCATGATTCGTACCAGTTCCGAACGCGGGTAGGCACGCAGCACCACCAGCCGGCCCACCGGCAGCATCAGCGAACCGCCGAGCCCCTGGATCACCCGCGCGCCCACCAGCATGTTCAGCGAGCTCGACAGGGCACACAGCAGCGAACCGATGCTGAACAGCAGGATCGCGCAGAAGAACACGCGCTTGGTACCGAAACGGTCGGAAATCCACCCCGAGGCGGGTATCAGCAACGCCACGGTGAGCATGTAGGCGATCACCACGCCCTGCATGCGCAACGGGTTTTCCGCCAGGTCGAGGGCCATGGCCGGCAGGGCGGTGTTGAGGATGGTCCCGTCGAGGGACTGCATGAAGAAGGCGATGGCCACCACCCAGGGCAGCCAGCGAGCGGTCGTTGCGTCCAGCGGGGCACGGTTGGGCATGGGCAGCTCTTTGTTAGCAGGCTATGAATCCAATTATGCCTGATCGGTTTGCGCTTGAGCGCTCCGACAACGCGCTATTTGCTCCTTCGACAGCAGAAAACCGAGCAGGGCGCGATGAACATTGTCGGCGGCCACTCGCGACTCAAGGTCGAGCAGGTGCCCGGTGTCCTCGGCCACCGAAAAGCTGCAATGGGGGATGTGCCGTTGGAACTGCCGGGCGCCTTCGGCAGGGGTATAGATATCCTTGGCGCCGTTGATGAAGTGCACCGGGGTACGGATCGCGGACAGCGGTCGCAGGTAGTTGCCGTCGCCCAGTTGCAGCACCTGATCGATATGAAAGCGCGCCTGGCGGTATTCGGTGCTGGCCATGGCACTGAGGTGCTGGTGGTTGGTGGTCTTCAGGCGAGACGGGAGGAAGTGGCCGACGGTATCGTTGAGCAGATGGCCGATGGCGGACTTGTCGTCGACCTGGATCAGTTCGTGGACCCGCTGCACGTAGGCCAGCATCGGCGGGTTGAGGTCGGGGGCCAGGGCCATGATCACCGAACTCTGGATGCTCGGCGGGTTCCTGGCCAGGGTCAGCAGGCTGGAGATCCCGCCCCAGGACGCCGACACCAGGTGATTGACCTCGAAGCGCTCCACCAGTGCCAGGAGCATTTCCACCTCGTCGTCCTTGGTCACCAGCCCCGGATCGGGGTTGTAGGGCTGGGAGCGGCCGGCAAACGGCAGGTCGAACAGCAGCACGTTGAAATGCTCGGCCAGGCATTTGCTGGTGCGGGTGAACGACGACGTGGTGGAGAGGGCGCCGTTGACCAGCAGCACGGTATTGCGGCGCGGATCGTCGCCGATGCGCTGGACATGGACGTTGAAATGCCTGAACAGATTATTGATGACGAAGCTTCCATGATTCATATCAAACTCCAGCAAAACACTTTCGGCGAGTGAAAGAGGCGCGGCATTGAGTAACGAAATCGCGGGTGAAGCCTGTGGGTCGGGTGTTGAGAACGAGCGAGGTGCTGGCTTTTTAATGCCGCGCCGGATGATGGGCTATGTATAACGCGCCGGGTCTGGCGGGGCAACTGTCGAAACGGGTAGGTATGCGGGTGTTTTGGTCAGGGTAATCTTGTCGCTTTTGATGATCGTTGATCGTTCCCACGCGGAGCGTGGGAACGATCAAGGTTTTTTCGTCTACAAGGTCAGCGTCAGCTTGCGGATCAGTGCCCCCGGCAGCAGGCTCGATGCCGTCTGCCGCTGATCGTAGGTACTGGCCGACAACAGCAGTTCGCGTTCCTGGGTCAGGGCTTCCAGCTGGGTGCCGAGCAGGCTGTAGACACTGTCGTCGAAGCGCATGGTGCTGACCGGCGCCTGGATCTCGCCGTTCTCCACCCAGAAGGTGGCGAAGCGGGTCATGCCAGTCATGCGGCCGGCCGATTGGTCCGAGTAGTTCAGGTACCACAGGTTGCTGATATACAGGCCGGTGCCCAGTTCCTCGAGAACCTGTTGCTGCGCCAAACGTCCGGCTTTCATCTCCAGCGCGCTGGGGTATTCGCCGCCGCCCGCGCCGTTGGTGGTCAGGCCATACTCGGCGGCACTGCGGGAACTGACCATCTGGCCGTTGGCCGAGCCCTTGGCGACCAGCGACAGGTCGCTGCGCGGATAACCTTCGTTGGAGAACGCCGGGCTCAACGAGCCGCTGACCTGCTCGTTCAACCAGACGATCGGGTGGAACGAGGCTTCGCTGGCATACAGCTTCTGCAACGGGCTGTGCTTGCTGGCGATGGCCTGTGCCGAGAAGCCGCCCCAGCAGAGCATGCCCATGATTTCTTCCAGCGCCGCCGGCGCCAGGTATGCGCGGTACTCGCCAGGGGCGAGGGTGCGCAACGGTCGTCCAAGAAAGCCGAGCTGGTCGCGGGCCTGCTGGAAACGCCGGGCGAAACCGTCGCTGTCCCAGGCATGCCCGGCATAGCTGGCTTTCACCGCCTGGCCGTTTTCGTGGAACAGGCTCCAGTCGAAGTTGAAGCTATTGGCCTGGTGCCAACCGAACGCCCCGTCCGAACTGGCAAAACCGCGGCTGATGGGGCCGGCGGCATAGAAACCGACCAGGTCCAGGCCGGTCGAGGCCCGGCTGATCTCTTCCAGAACGCGGGCGGTGTCCGGCAGCGGCTGGTCCTGCACATTGCGACTCTGCCAGGCATTGTGATTGAGCAGCAGGTACGGATCGGCGGGCAACAACGGTAAGGTCTCGCGCAACTGTTGCAGGCCTTCGGCCAGGCGCTGGCGATCCAGCTCCGGTTCGCCGGAGAGGGTGATCCGCAGATCCGCATGCCGCCCCGCGTCGATCAGCTTGAAGTCCAGGCTGGCCTGCTGCACCTGACCGGCCTGACGCACGCGGCCGTGGTTGAAACGGATGAACTGCGAGGACTCGGCGGCATAACCCAGGGTGAATTTCTCGGCGGCCCGCAGGTGTTCGCGCAGCCATTGCACCAGCGCCTGGAAGTGTGCGGCCTGACTCTGTGACTGATCCATCAGGCATCTCCTCCAAACACATCGACATGGCTGAATACGCAGGCGGGTGACGCATGCCCGACGCGAATCACCTGGTTGGGCTCGCCCTTGCCGCAGTTCGGTGTGCCCAGGACCTTAAAGGTCGTGGCATCGCCGACCGCGCTGAGGTTGCGCCAGAACTGCGCGGAAATCGCCCGGTAGTTGGGGTTCTTGACCACGCCCTTGAGCTCACCGTTCTCGATCAGTTGGCCCCATTCGCAACCGAACTGGAACTTGTTGCGGGCATCGTCGATGGACCACGAACGGTTGGTGGACATCAGGATGCCCTTTTCGATACCGCCGACCAACTGGGCGAAGGACTTGTCCCCCGGTTCGATGTTCAGGTTGGCCATGCGGTCGATCGGCGGACGGTTCCAACTGCAGGCGCGGCTGTTGGCGACACCTTCGAGGCCGGCGCGGAACTGCGATAGCGCGCCACCCAGCGGCCGTAGCAAAAGGCCTTCGCGGATCAGGAACTGTTTGTGGGCGGCGCTGCCGTCGTCGTCATGGCCGTAGCTGGCCAACTGTTCCGGGATCTCCGGATCGAAGGTTACGTTGAGCAGCGACGAGCCGTATTGCAGGTGGCCGAAGTCGCCGGCCTTGACGAAGCTGGTGCCGGCGTAATTGCGTTCGTCGCCGAGGATCCGGTCCAGCTCCAGCGGGTGACCGATGGATTCGTGGATCTGCAGGATCATCTGGTCCGGCGTCAGCAGCAGGTCGCGCGGGCCCGACGGGGTGTTGGGCGCCAGCAGCAGTTGCAGGGCCTGGTCGGCGATCCGCGCACCGGCACCGATCAGCCCGGAGCGGCCAAGCACTTCGGTACTGCCTTGCTGGCCGAAATTCTCGCGACCGAGGGTACGGGTCTGGCTGTCCATGCCATCGAAGGCGGTCACGCTCAGGCCCGGGAAGACGAAACGTTGCGCCTGGCGCAGTTCGGCCCCGGCACTGTTGAGGTAGATCTGCTCGACATGGGTCACACCGAGGCTGACTTCCCAGTTGACCAGGCGCTCGTCCCTGGGTACGGCGGCGGATTCGACGGCGAGCAGGGCGTAACAGTCGCTCAGCGAGGCAAAGGGCTGTTCGAGCTGGGGCGAGCAGTAATCGCCGCGTTCGCTGGAGACGGTTTGTTGGCGCAGGTCGAGCAGGGCGTGGCCGGCAATCAGCCTGGCCTGTTCTTCGGCCCGTTGCAAGGCGGCCTGCAGGCCTTGGCGCGAGAGGTCGTTGGTGGAGGCATAGGCTTCGACACCGTTGACCCGCACGGTCAGCATCGCGCCTTCGTCGCGGCTCAGGCTGGGCGGCTCCGGGACGTTCTTGCGCACCGACAGGTACTGGCCGGATTCGCGAACATAGCGCAGGGAAAAGAATTCAGCGCCCGTGCGCAAGGCAGCGAAGTGCTGCTTGAGCTGGGGGTGGAAGTCGAACATGGGGAACCTCCCTGGAAATGGCGGTGGCCGCGACGGGGCATTTTATAAAAGGCCCCGATGCCAGTCTGTCAGGAAAAGGTGATTTTGCGAACGGTACAAACCCTGTGGGAGCCGGCTTGCCGGCGATGGCGGCTGATCAGGCGATGCAAGGCTTGCTGGCCTCATCGCCGGCAAGCCGGCTCCTACAGGGGGAGGGCGAAGCCCGGGGTTACAGCGGACAGCCCTTGGCACGCAGGATCGCATCGAAACGATCCGGATCCAGGGTACCGGCTTCGATGGCCGCCAGGGTGGCTTTTTCCCGCGCCAGCAGGTCATGGCAGCGGATCAGCAGTTCCGGCAGTTCGCTACGGGCCGCGGCGACCACGCCGTCGCCGTCGCCGATCATCAGGTCACCCGGGGTCACCAGCATGCCGGCACAGGAAATCGGCACGTTGATTTCGCCGCCACCATCGGTGCTCGGACCACGGTGTACGCCACCGATGGCATAGGCCGGCAGTTCGCCGGTCTGCCATTCGTCGAGGTCGCGCAGGGCGCCGTTGATCACCACACCGACGATCCCGGCCTTGAGGGCCATGGCGCGCATGATGCCGCCGAACACGGCACGGGTCAGGTCGGCGCTGCCGTCGATCACCAGTACATCGCCCGGGCGGGCCATCTGCATGGCCTTGAGGATCATCAGGTTGTCACCCGGGCGCACGCGCACGGTCAGGGCATTGCCCAGCATCGGGGTGTTGCCGTGGAAAGGCTTGAGGCCCAGGCCACCGACGTTGCGTCCCAGGCAGTCGCTCACGGCGGCGGCGGGGATCTTGCTGAATTCCTTCAGCCATTTTGGATCGAGCGGTTCAGGATTCGGGTTGATCAGGTAGCCGGTAGGCCATTTGCTCGAAGAGACGACATCAAACATGGGAAAGCCTCGTGGCCAGCAATGTGGCGGCGTGTCGATTGGGGCGAGGTGAAACGTTTGCGCGCCGATAGATTAGGCCTGCGCGGGGGGTAGGAGCAAGGGTAGGGCGGTGTGGGGATTGTTTACGTTGTGTGGTGGGCGGTTTGTGCTGCCTGGGCTGATGCCTTCGCGGGCAAGCCCGCTCCCACGGGTTTTGAGCCAGACGCAATAGCTGCGAACGACCTGGAACCTGTGGGAGCCGGCTTGCCGGCGATGGCGGCCGATCAGGCGATGCAAGGCTTGCGGGCCTGATCGCCGGCAAGCCGGCTCCTACAAGGATCTGTGTCAGGGGTTACTGCGCGGTACGGCTCACTTCACGCACCGGCTTGCCACGCACCGGCGTCTCACCGGCCACGTAGTAGTCGGCCTTGCTGCGCGGCAGTGGCTGGCGGCCACGGATCTTGTCGGCGATTTTCTCGGCGATCATGATCGTCGGCGCGTTCAGGTTGCCGGTGGTGATGATCGGCATGATCGACGCATCGACCACCCGCAGGCCCTGCAGGCCATGTACGCGACCCTGATTGTCGACCACCGCCATCTCGTCGGTGCCCATCTTGCACGAGCAGGACGGGTGGAACGCGGTCTCGGCGTGCTCGCGGACAAATTTGTCCAGTTCCTCGTCGGTCTGCACTTCGATGCCCGGGCTGATTTCGCGGCCACGGTAAGCGTCCAGTGCCGGCTGTTGCATGATTTCCCGGGTCAGGCGGATGCCGTCGCGGAATTCCTGCCAGTCCTGCTCGGTCGCCATGTAGTTGAACAGGATGCTCGGGTGCTGGCGCGGGTCCCTGGACGTGGCCTGCACACGACCGCGGCTCGGCGAACGCATGGAGCCCATGTGGGCCTGGAAGCCGTGTTCCTTGACGCCGTTGCTGCCGTTGTAATTGATCGCCACCGGCAGGAAGTGATACTGGATATTCGGCCATTCGAATTCCGGACGGGTACGGATGAAACCACCGGCCTCGAACTGGTTGCTGGCGCCGATGCCGGTGCCATTGAACAGCCACTCGGCACCGATGGCCGGCTGGTTGTACCAGAGCAGCGACGGGTACAGCGAGACTGGCTGGGTGCAGGCGTACTGCAGATACAGCTCCAGGTGATCCTGGAGGTTCTCGCCGACGCCCGGCAGGTCGTGGACCACCGGAATGTCCAGGCTTTCCAGCAACTGGCGCGGGCCGACGCCGGAACGTTGCAGCAATTGTGGCGAGGCAATCGCGCCGCTGCTGACGATGACTTCCTTGCGGGCACGGGCCTCGACACGCTCTTCGGCGCTGCCCAGCAGATACTGGACGCCTACGGCACGCTTGCCCTCGAAGAGGATCTTTTCGCTCAGGGCGTGAGTGACGATGGTCAGGGTCGAACGCTGCTTGGCGGTGTCCAGGTAGCCGCGGGCGGTGCTGGCGCGACGGCCGTTGGGCGTCACGGTACGGTCCATCGGGCCGAAACCTTCCTGCTGGTAGCCGTTCAGGTCTTCGGTCCGTGGGTAGCCGGCCTGTACGCCGGCTTCGACCATGGCGTGGAACAGCGGGTTGTTGCCGGCCTTGGGCGTGGTCACGCTGACCGGGCCTTCGCCGCCGTGGTAGTCGTTGGGGCCGATGTCACGGGTTTCCGCCTTGCGGAAATACGGCAGGCAGTCGAGGTAGCTCCAGTCTTCCAGACCTGGCAGCTTGGCCCAGCCGTCGTAGTCCATGGCGTTGCCGCGGATGTAGCACATGCCGTTGATCAGCGAGGAGCCGCCGAGGCCCTTGCCGCGACCGCATTCCATGCGGCGGCCGTCCATGTGCGGCTCCGGATCGGTCTCGTAGGCCCAGTTGTAGCGGCGGCCCTGCAGTGGGAACGCCAGGGCGGCGGGCATCTGGGTACGGAAGTCGAAACGGTAGTCGGGACCACCGGCTTCCAGCAGCAGGACGGTGACGCCTTCGTCTTCGGTCAGGCGGGTGGCCAGGGTGTTACCGGCCGAGCCGGCACCGATGATGATGTAATCGTATTCTTGGGACATTGAATGCACCCTCTTGAGATGGAGTCGGGTCGGGCCTGACGAGTGCTTCGCACTCGATCGCCGGCAAGCCGGCTCCTACAAGGGCGGGGTAACCGCAGGCTTGGCGAACGACACCAAACCTGTAGGAGCTGGCTTGCCAGCGATGGCGGCCTCACAGGCAATACAGAACTCGGTTCCTAGAACACCGAGGCGTAATCGCCCAGCTCGACCTGTATCGATTTGATCCGGGTGAAGTTGTTCAGCGAGCTGATACCGTTTTCACGGCCGACACCCGATTGCTTGTAGCCGCCGACCGGCATCTTCGCGTCGGACTCGCCCCAGGCATTGATCCAGCAGATCCCGGCTTCCAGTTGATGAATCACGCGGTGGGCGCGGTTCAGGTCGCGGGTTACCACACCGGCGGCCAGGCCGAAGTCGGTGTCGTTGGCGCGACGGATCACTTCTTCTTCGGTTTCGTAGCTGAGGATGCTCATCACCGGGCCAAAGATTTCTTCGCGAACGATGGTCATCTCGTCGGTGCAGTCGGTGAACACGGTCGGCGCCACGTAGGCTCCGTTGGCGAACTCGCCGGCGGTCAGGCGTTCGCCGCCGCACAGCAGGAGGGCGCCTTCGGCCTTGCCCTTGGCGATGTAGCCCAGCACGCTTTCCATGTGAGCGAAGCTGACCAGCGGGCCGAAGTTGGTGTTCTCGTCTTGCGGGTTGCCGACGCGAATTCGCGCGACACGCTCGGCGATCTTGGCTTCGAACGCGGCTTTCAGGTGGCTCGGCACGAACACGCGGGTGCCGTTGGTGCAGACCTGGCCGGAACTGTAGAAGTTGGCCATCATCGCGGTGTCGGCGGCGCGATCGAGGTCGGCGTCGTCGAAGATGATCAGCGGCGACTTGCCGCCCAGTTCCATGGTCACGTCTTTCAGCGACGAGCTGGAAGCGCTGGCCATGACCTTCTTGCCGGTGTCGGTGCCGCCGGTGAACGAGACCTTTTCGATGCGTGGGTGCTCGGTCAGCCAGGTGCCGACTTCACGGCCGCTGCCGGTCAGCACGTTGAACACACCGTCTGGAACGCCGGCTTCGGTGTAGATCTCGGCCAGTTTCAGGGTGGTCAGCGAGGTGACTTCGCTGGGCTTGAAGATCATCGCGTTGCCGGCCGCCAGGGCTGGTGCGGACTTCCACAAGGCGATCTGGATCGGGTAGTTCCAGGCACCGATACCGGCGACCACGCCCAGTGGCTCGCGACGGGTGTAGACGAACGAAGTGGTGCGCAGCGGGATCTGCTCGCCCTCGATGGCGGGTACCAGGCCGGCGTAGTATTCCAGCACGTCGGCACCGGTGACGATGTCGACATAGCGGGTCTCGGAGTAGGCCTTGCCGGTGTCCAGGGTTTCCAGGGCGGCCAGCTCGTCGTTGCGCTCGCGCAGGATATCCACGGCGCGACGCAGGATGCGCGAACGTTCCATGGCGGTCATCGCCGCCCAGACTTTCTGGCCCTTCTCGGCACTGACCACGGCACGTTCGACGTCTTCTTTCGTCGCGCGTTGCACTTTGGCGAGAACTTCACCGTTAGCCGGGTTGATGGCATCGAAAGTGGCATCGCCGCCGGCGTCGGTGTAACCGCCGTCGATGTAGAGTTTTTGCAGTTCGAAACGGGCCATAGTGTCCTCGCAAGTGCATCAGTGGTTGGCGTTAACCGCCGGGTGCGCCATAGGGTTCTGGCAACACCGTTCGGCAGTGGTTCAGGGGCCGAGCGTTTCTCGGTGCTCTAGCGCTCCTGCTTAGCCAGTTGGAAATCCATGTATTCGTAAGCGATCCGTTGCGCCTGCGCGGTGTCGAAAGCGTCTCCCGACAACGCGCCGCGCAACCACAAACCGTCGATCAACGCTGCCAGTCCCCGTGCCGCGCTGCGGGCTGCGGGCAGCGGCAGGACGCGGCGGAACTGGCAGCACAGGTTGGAATACAGGCGGTGATCGTTGATCCGCTGCAACCTGTGCAAAGACGGGTGGTGCATGCTGGTGGCCCAGAAGGCCAGCCAGGTTTTCATTGCCGGGCCATTGACCTGGCTGGCGTCGAAGTTGCCTTCGATAATCACCTGCAGATGGGCCCGCGGGCTGTCATCTGTCAGCGCCTGGCGGCGCGCGGCGACGTTCTCGGTCAGGGCGTTCATCAGGTACCGCATCGTGGCGGCGATCAGGCCATTCTTGTCCTGAAAATAGTGACTGATGATGCCATTCGAGACACCGGCCAAACGGGCGATCAGCGCAATGCTGGCGTCCCCCATCCCGACCTGATCGACCGCCGTCAAGGTGGCTTCGATCAATTGCTGGCGGCGTATGGGTTGCATACCGACCTTGGGCATGGTGCACCTCTCCTTGGGCCCACCGGCAGACGTGGAACGGCTGTCGGCTTGTGGGCCAGTCTATTTTGTTTTGATTGAACGTTCAATCAACAAAGAATAAGATCCGCGACAAATTGCCGCTGCCTACCGGTTTTCCGGGGCCGCCTTTATATCACCCGCTGGTCGGCTGCCCCATTAAACGATCGGCCGGGTGCCGTGTTGCCTTGTGTCTTTCTCCCGCACTGCCTGGAGCATCTGTGCAATGAGTTCTGCCTCTCTTATAAAGACCCCCGCCGAAAAGGTGCGGGTCAACGGTTGGGTGTTCTACACCTCGACCGCGTTGATTCTGTTGCTGACCGCCATCCTGATCATCGCCCCGCAAGAGGCCGGCAAACTGCTCGGCGTGGCCCAGGCCTGGCTCTCACGCAGCTTCGGCTGGTATTACATGGTGGTGATCGCCGCCTACCTGGTGTTTGTCATCGGGCTGGCGTTCTCGTCCTACGGCAAGTTGAAGCTGGGTACCAGACACGACACTCCGGACTTCAGCTACGGCGCCTGGGCCGGCATGCTGTTCTCCTCGGGGATCGGCATTTCGCTGCTGTACTTCGGTGCTTCCGAACCGCTGGACCACTATTTCAACCCGCCGGAAGGCGTGGCCGGCAGTCATGCGGCGGCGCGTCAGGCACTGCAATTGACCTTCCTGCACTGGGGCCTGCACGGCTGGGCGATCTACGCGCTGGTCGGCCTGGCCGTGGCGTACTTCGCCTATCGGCACAACCAGCCGCTGGCGTTGCGCTCGGCGCTGTACCCGCTGGTGGGCGAGCGCTGGGTCAAGGGCGCGGCCGGGCACGCGGTGGACGGCTTCGGCATGTTCGTCACCCTGCTGGGCCTGGTGACCAACCTGGGCATCGGTTCGATGCAGGTGTCCTCGGGGCTGGAAAGCCTGTTCGGCATGACCCATAGCAACACCAACCTGCTGATCGTGATCATCGTGATGAGCACCGTGGCGACCATCGCCGCCGTGTCCGGTGTGGAAAACGGCATCCGTCGCCTGTCCAACCTGAACATCGTGCTGTTCAGCGGCCTGCTGATCTTCGTGCTGCTGTTCGGTCCGACCCTGCACCTGCTCAACGGCTTCGTGCAGAACATCGGCGATTACCTCAACGGTGTGGTACTGAAGACCTTCGACCTCTACGTCTACGAGAACGATGCCGAGAAATCCGACCGCTGGCTGGGCCTGTGGACCCTGTTCTATTGGGCCTGGTGGATTTCCTGGGCGCCATTCGTGGGCATGTTCATCGCGCGTATTTCCCGTGGTCGCACGGTGCGTGAACTGGTGGCCGGTGTCCTGCTGATCCCGTTGGGCTTCACCCTGGCGTGGCTGTCGATCTTCGGCAACTCGGCCCTGGACCTGGTGATGAACCACGACGCCGTGGCGCTGGGCAAGACGGCGCTGGAACAGCCGTCCATGGCGATCTACCAGTTGCTGGAGCATTACCCGGCGTCGAAAATCGTCATCGGTGTGTCGATCTTTGTCGGCTTCGTACTGTTCCTGACCCCGGCGGACTCCGGCGCGGTGATGATGGCCAACCTGTCGTGCAAGGGCGGTGAGGTCGACGAGGATGCCCCGCACTGGCTGCGGATCTTCTGGTCGGCGGTGATTACCCTGGTGACCATCGGCCTGCTGTTCGCCGGTAACTTCGAAGCCATGCAGACCATGGTGGTGCTGGCCGGTCTGCCGTTCTCCGTGGTGCTGGTGTTCTTTATGTTCGGCCTGCACAAGGCCATGCGCCAGGACCTGCAGATCGAAAGCGAACAGGCCGAACTGGCGGCTCTTGATCGTCGCGCTTTCAGCGAGCGCCTGAGTGCCCTGGACCTGCAACCGGCCCAGGCGATTGTCCAGCGCCCTGTGGACAAGCCAGTGACGCCAGCGCTGGCCGAGGCGCACTAGCGGATGATCCGCGAAGGGCTTGACCGGTTCGAAAGCCATCGGCAACTCCTTGGCCGGGTTTATAGCTGAAGGGGTGGATGACGCGGGGCACCGCGTTGTTCTCATCGCCGGCAAGCCGGCTCCTACAGGCCGGTTGTGCCCCACAAGACAGCCCCTTGTGGGAGCCGGCTTGCCGGCGATGGTGGCCGCGAGGGTGGCACAATATTCAAGGGCCTCTTCGCTGGCAAGCCAGGCTCCTACAGGGGCGATGTGTTCCTGGCTACCCCTGAAAACAAAAACGCCGCGATCCTTTCGCGGCGTTTTTGCATCTGTCTCAACCGAGGTTCTTGCCCAGTAGCGCGTGATACAGCTCACTGTCGCCGAGAATCCCGACCACCTTGTTATTGTCGTGCAGCACCAGCTTGTTGCCGGTCTGGTAACGGATCTGCAGCGCGTCGCGCATGCCGATATTCGAATCCACCAGGGTCGGGGTACGGCCCAGGGCCTCCACCGACTGGCCCTGCACCCAGCTTTGCAGGTTCAGGCTGGCGCCGTTCTGGCGGGCACCCTTGATGGTGTTGCCTTCGGCCAGGTCGATCCACGAGTCGCCGCCCGGATCGAGGCACACCGAACCGTTGACGCGTTTGCAGTTGTCCAGGGTGCGCATCAGGCTGCGTCCGCAGAGCACGTTCAGCGGGTTGGTGTGAGCGACGAAGGTGCGCACATACTCGTCCGCCGGGTTGAGCACGATGTCTTCCGGCTTGCTGTACTGGATGATCCGGCCGTCCTTCATGATCGCGATGCGGCTGCCCAGTTTCAGCGCCTCGTCGAGATCGTGGCTGACAAACACGATGGTTTTCGCCAGCTTGTTCTGCAGGGTCAGCAGTTCGTCCTGCAGCCCCTGGCGGATCAGCGGGTCGAGGGCCGAGAACGGTTCGTCCATCAGCAGGATATCGGCGTCCATCGCCAGGGCGCGGGCCAGGCCGACCCGTTGCTGCATACCGCCGGACAGTTCGTCAGGCTTCTTGTTGCGCCATTGCTCAAGGCCGACCAGTTGCAGCTTCTCGTCCACCAGCTTGCGTCGTTCCTTTTCCGGACGACCCTGCATTTCCAGGCCGAAGCTGATGTTCTCGCGCACGGTCAGCCAGGGCATCAGGGCGAATTTCTGGAACACCATGGCGATGCGCTTGGTGCGCATCATCTTCAGTTCGGCGTCGGTGCAGTTGGCGATATCGATCTGCCGGCCTTCATGTTCGACGAACAAATGGCCGCGGCTGACGGTGTTCAGGCCGTTGATGCAACGCAGCAGGCTGGACTTGCCGGAACCGGAGAGGCCCATCAGTACGCAGATCTCGCCTTTCTCGATTTCCAGGCTGGCATTCTCGACGCCGACGATCTGGCCGGTCTTCTTCAGGATTTCTTCCCGCTTGAGGCCTTTGTCCAGCAGCGCGAGGGCCTCACGCGGGTTCTTGGAGAAGATAACGTCTACCTTGTCGAAGCGGATTATGCTCATGCGTCACCCCTTACCTGTGCGTCGGGTTGTTTGCAGATACGGTCGAGCATGATTGCCAGCAATACGATCGCCAGGCCGGCTTCGAAACCGAGGGCGATATCAGCGGTGTTCAGTGCGTTGACCACGGGTTTGCCCAAGCCATCGGCACCCACCAGTGCGGCGATCACCACCATCGACAACGACAGCATGATGCACTGGGTGATACCGGCAGCGATGCTCGGCATGGCGTGGGGCAATTCGATTCGTGCGAGCAACTGACGGCGCGAGCAGCCAAAGGCCTTGCCGGCGTCCATCAATTCCTGCGGTACATCCTGGATGCCCAGATACGTCAGACGGATGGGCGCGGCAATCGCGAACACCACCGTGGAAATCAGGCCGGGTACAACGCCCAGACCGAAGAGGGTCAGGGTCGGAATGAGGTACACGAAAGTCGGTACGGTCTGCATCAGGTCGAGGACCGGGCGCATGATCGTGTAGAACATCGGCTTGTGTGCGGCGACGATGCCCAGCGGTACGCCGATGACCACGCAGACCAGGGTGGCGAACATCACCTGGGCGAGGGTTTCCATGGTTTCCTGCCAGTATCCCAGGTTGAGGATCAGCAGAAAGGAGGCGACCACGAAGGCGGTCAGGCCCCATTTGCGCTGGATGAAGTGGGCGATCACCGCGATCAGCGCGATCAATGCCAGCGGATTGAACCAGGCCAGCGCAAACGTCACGCCGTGGATCATCGTTTCCAGTGTCGAAGCGATCGCATCGAAGTAGTTGGCACCGTGTTTGGTCAACCATTCAACGAAGGCGGCGATGTACTGGCCTAGAGGGATTTTATGTTCAGTCAGCATGGTATTGAACGTCCACATGCGGGGGAATAAATGCCAGTCCAGGCGGGCGAACCCGCCCGGACACGGCGGTTATTGCGCGAGCTTGGCTTTCACGGCGTCCAGGCCAGGTTTACCGTCAATGGTGGTCACGCCGGCCAACCAGGTATCGAGTACCTTGGGGTTCTTCTTCAGCCAGGCCTTGGCTGCGGCTTCGGGTTTCATCTTGTCGTCGAGGATGTTGCCCATCAGCGAGCTCTCCATGTCGACGGTGAATTCGAGGTTCTTCAGCAACTGACCGACGTTGCTGCATTCCTGCGCGTAGCCCTTGCGGGTGTTGGTCGCCACGGTGGCGGCACCGAAATCCGGGCCGAAGAAATCGTCGCCGCCGGTCAGGTACTGGATCTTGAAGCGCTTGTTCATCGGGTGTGGCGCCCAGCCGAGGAAGACCACGGCGGTGTCGCGTTTCTGTGCGCGGTCGACCTGGGACAGCATGCCCGCTTCGCTGGATTCGACGACCTTGAAGCCGGCGTCCTTCAGGCCGAAGGCGTTCTTGTCGATCATGCTCTGGATCAGGCGGTTGCCGTCGTTGCCCGGTTCGATGCCGTAGATCTTGCCGTCCAGTTCCTTCTTGAACTTGGCGATATCGGCGAAGTCATGCAGGCCCTTGTCATACAGCGCCTGGGGTACGGCCAGGGTGTACTTGGCGCCCGTGAGGTTGGTGCGCACGACATCGACGGTCCCGGCGTCACGGTAGGCCTTGATGTCGTTTTCCATGGTCGGCATCCAGTTGCCGAGGAACACGTCCATGTTCTTGCCGTCGGCCAGGGACTTGTACGTCACCGGCACGGAAATCATCGTGGTCTTGGTCTTGTAGCCGAGGGCATCGAGTACGACGCTGGTGGTGGCGGTGGTGGCGGTAATGTCCGTCCAGCCGACATCGGAGAAGTTCACGGTACTGCACTGTGCCGGTTCTGCGGCCTGGGCCAGCAGCGGGAGACTCAGCATGGCGGCCAACAACAACGAGGGGGAACCTTTCATGGGGGTAGACTCCTATGTGTTCTTTTTTTTGGCAGTGTCCGACTGGACGATCGCGCTTAATTGTTCTGTTGCGGTTGGAGGCTTCGAGGACAGCTCTACCCCGGTGCCTTGCAATCGAGTCGAGACTGATCATGTACCAGCCTGAATATGTCGCCTACAGGGTGCGTCGTATCCAGTACAGGGAGGGTCGCATCCAGTGTCGGTGAGGTCGTTTACAGATTTTTTCGGTGCTTTTTCCCCCTCTGAACCGCAAAAGAACGCCGAAAAAAGCCTGTCGGCGGCGCCTGGCGTAGATGGACAAGAGTGCGTCGGTGTCAGACGTCGAGCGCCGATTCAAAAGGCTGATGATGCCTTCATCCCGGCGGATCGCGCCTACAGCGTAGCAGCTCCGCCACCAGGCGTTTCAACGTCTGGAACCTGCATCCAGAGGGCGTCACAGTCATGGCAATCAGCGTATTCGACCTGTTCAAGATCGGCATCGGCCCGTCCAGTTCCCATACCGTGGGGCCCATGCGGGCGGCGGCGTTGTTCGTTCAGGGACTGCGTGAGCGCGGCACCCTGGAGCAGGTTCGGCGAGTCGAGGTACAGCTCTATGGCTCGCTGTCGGCCACCGGTATCGGCCATGGCAGCGACAACGCCGTGATCATGGGACTGATGGGCGAATGGCCGGACGCAATCGACCCGTCGCAGATCGGCTTGCGCATCGCCACCCTGCGGGAAAACGACACGCTGCTGCTCGACAATCGCCTGCCGATCCCGTTTGTCTGGGCGCGCGACATGCAACTGATCGACGAGAACCTGCCGTTCCACCCCAACGCCATGACCCTGGTCGCTTTTGATGCCGGTGGCGAGCTGCATCGTGACACCTACTATTCGGTCGGCGGCGGTTTTGTCGTCGATGCGGCGCAAGCGGCCAGCGGTGTTGCGGACATGGACCAGACCGTGCTGCCGTATGATTTCTCCAGTGCGGTCGAGTTGCTCGAGTTGTGCCAGAAGCACAACCTGCGGGTGGCGGAACTGATGATGGCCAACGAGCGGGTCTGGCGTTCGGAGGACGAGATCCGCGGCGGCCTGATGAAGCTCTGGCGTGCGATGCAGGATTGTGTCGAGCAAGGCCTCAAGCATGAAGGCATCCTGCCTGGTGGCTTGAATGTCCGTCGGCGCGCGGCCAAGTTGCATCGCAGCCTGCAGGAGCTGAACAAGCCGAATGTGATCGGCTCGACCCTCAGCGCGATGGAGTGGGTCAACCTGTTCGCCCTGGCGGTCAACGAAGAGAATGCCGCCGGCGGGCGCATGGTCACGGCACCGACCAACGGCGCGGCGGGGATCATCCCGGCGGTGCTGCACTACTTCATGAAGTTCAGCGAAGCGGTGACCGACGCCAATGTCGTCGACTACTTCCTCGGGGCGGCGGCGGTGGGGATCCTGTGCAAGAAGAACGCCTCCATCTCTGGCGCCGAAGTCGGTTGCCAGGGTGAAGTCGGCTCGGCCTGTGCGATGGCCGCGGCGGGGTTGGCCGAGATTCTCGGGGCGACGCCGGAGCAACTGTGCAACGCCGCGGAAATCGGCCTGGAACACAACCTCGGCCTGACCTGCGATCCGGTCGGCGGGCTGGTGCAGGTGCCGTGCATCGAGCGCAACGCGATTGCCGCGGTGAAAGCGATCAATGCCGCGCAGATGGCCTTGCGGGGCGACGGCCAGCACTTTATTTCCCTGGACCGGGTGATTCGTACCATGCGCGATACCGGTGCCGACATGCACGACAAATACAAGGAGACATCGCGGGGCGGGTTGGCGGTCAGCGCGGTGGAGTGCTGATCCGGAATAGGGGGTGATCGTGCTGGCCTCTTCGCTGGCAAGCCAGCTCCCACAAGTTTTTTTGTCGTGCCCGGAAGGTACGTACGACTCCGAACCTGTGGGCGTGCCTTGTCATGATTTGCGCGGTCAACTGTGGGAGCTGGCTTGCCAGCGAAAGCGTCAGTCCGGTCACTGCAGGATTGTGCACTAATCGCCCATCAAACCCGCTCTGCGCCACCTTTTGGCGCGTCGCAAACAGATAACTGAAGTACCCGGGCACAACCAGGATCGTGCCCCGTTACCGCCGGTCGACCGTGCTTGCGGTGACACTCCCGCCCGGCGCTTTCCCGTGCCTGAAACACAAGTGCTACCGATTTGCTCAACCCGCTGAAGCAGGGCGCTTGCAGAACATTCTCACGCTTATAACCCGCACTCCCGGCAGGGGCTATATAGACACGCCGCCATGTCGTTTTCAGGAGTTATTGAATACACATTCAATTTTAGGCATGGCAATTGCTCTGTCATTACAAAGCACCTTTTCCTACAGGGAACTAGGGCAATAACAAGAGCCTCCGCCTGAGGCCATCACCCGCTTTGTGTGAGGAGATATCGCGATGACGTCGTTCCAGTCCGGGGCCCAGCCCCAGAACCGTGCGCCTCAATCCATCGGCTTCCTGCTGCTGGACAATTTCACGCTCATTTCCCTGGCTTCCGCGGTCGAACCGCTGCGTATGGCCAACCAACTGTCCGGTCGCGAGCTGTATCGCTGGACGACCCTGAGCGTCGACGGCGGACAGGTCTGGGCCAGCGACGGCCTGCAGATCACACCCGATGCCTCCATGCACAAAGCACCGGCGATGGACACCGTGATTGTTTGCGGCGGCATCGGTATCCAGCGCACCGTGACCCGTGAACACGTGTCCTGGTTGCAGAGCCAGGCCCGTCAGTCCCGCCGCCTTGGCGCGGTGTGCACCGGCAGTTGGGCGCTGGCCTGTGCCGGCCTGCTCGACGGCTTCGATTGCAGCGTGCACTGGGAATGCCTGGCGTCGATGCAGGAAGCCTTCCCGCGCGTCGCCATGAGCACCCGCCTGTTCACCCTCGACCGCAACCGCTTCACCAGCTCCGGCGGCACGGCGCCGCTGGACATGATGCTGCACTTGATCAGCCGCGATCACGGCCGTGAACTGTCGGCGGCGATCTCCGAGATGTTCGTCTACGAGCGTATCCGCAACGAACAGGATCACCAGCGCGTGCCGCTCAAGCACATGCTCGGCACCAACCAGCCGAAGTTGCAGGAAATCGTTGCGCTGATGGAAGCCAACCTGGAAGAACCGATCGATCTCGACGAACTGGCAGTGTATGTTGCCGTGTCCCGTCGGCAGTTGGAGCGGCTGTTCCAGAAGTACCTGCACTGTTCGCCGTCGCGCTACTACCTCAAGCTGCGGCTGATCCGCGCGCGGCAGTTGCTCAAGCAGACGCCGATGTCGATCATCGAAGTGGCGTCGGTCTGCGGCTTCGTCTCGACGCCGCACTTCTCCAAGTGCTACCGCGAGTACTTCGGCATTCCGCCGCGTGACGAGCGTGTCGGTTCCAACACCACCCAGCAGGTGGCGATGATGCCGATTCCGCAGGCGCTGGTCCTGGCCCCGTTGTCCGGACCGATGTCGGCCTTGAGCCAGGCGCGCAACGAGTCGACGTTTGCCAGTGTGAGGCTCTGAGCCACCTCGCAACACTTGACTGAAACACCGTACCTGTAGGAGCTGGCTTGCCGGCGATGGCGGCTGATCAGACGATGCAAGGCTCACTGGCCTCATCGCCGGCAAGCCGGCTCCTACAAGTTTCGCGGCGTCATCAATGATCAGGCCGGGCGTGTCTGCTGATACTCCGCCAGCGCCGGCAGCAACTGCTTGTCGATGGCCTGGCGCACCGCCGGCAGGATCGTCGCGCTGCTGGTGTACATCTGCTTGACCATGGTCCGCAGGGTCATCGCCCGCACATCGTTCAATCCCCGTACCGCGCACTCACAGGCCTGCTCGGCGGTGGCACCGTTCGGTACTTCGAAGCCCAGGGACTTCAGTTGGCCCAGCAGGTCTTCCTGGTCAATCAAATCCGCGTACATCATGGCGCTTGTCCTATTCAGAGCGTGATCGTGTTTCGATTCTGGTAGCCACTGCAAGTGTCGGCAAGGGCAGATTGTCGCAGTGACTGTGATACCTATGAACAGGTCGTTTTCGGCTAACTCGCAGGTCGGGGGAGTGGGCACACTGGGCCCCAGCAGACCCGTCGATGGTTTGGTCACCCTCTCGACATTCAACTGCTGCAGACACTCTCTCACCTCGATCCTGTCACGGCTTGATCGGGGTTTTTTTTGCCTGCGGGAAGGGGGCATTGATCGTTCCCACGCTCCGCGTGGGCATGCAGCCGCGACGCTCCGCGTCACAGATCCGCAGCGGACGCCGAGCGTCCAGTGAGGCATTCCCACGCGGGAGCGTGGGAGCGATCAGTCGGGCGGTGCCGGGTTCAGCGCTGCAACACCAGTATCCGCGAGAGCAATTCATCCCGGTCGATATAGCAACCCTGGAAGTGCCGCGCGCCGGTGGCCGGGTCGAAGGCGTTGCGCGCGTGCAGGGTGCGGCGGTTGTCGAAGCACCACAGTTCGCCAGGGTTGAGCCGGCGCATCAGGCGAAAACGTGATTCGCGGGTCATGGCGATAAAGCGTCGATAGGCGCCGTAGAGCACCGGCATCTGTTCCGTGGACGCATCGAAGGGCCCGCGCAGGAAGTTGGCCATGCGGATCTCGCTGACCTGGCCGAGGCTGTCTAGGGCGATGATCGGTGCCAGGCAGCGGTAGTCGCTGTGGCGGTCCTTGTTGCGAAATTCCACGGGGATTTCACAGAGTGCGCGAAATGCCGCCGGATCTTCCCGACGCAGCGCATCGGCAATGGCAAAACCATCGACGAAAATGCTCTCGCCACCCTCGGCGTCGTTCACCAGGCAGTGCAGGAATTGCAGTCCGGGTTGCAGCTCGCGGGTCGGCAGGTCGCTGTGCAGGGGCAGGTTGAAGGCGGTGTAGGCATTGCTGTCGGCGTCGGCCTTGGATTGCACGTTGAACAGCACGCCGAAGTTGGTCTGGCGGATAAACGCGATCAGCTTGGCCACCTCGGACAATGAGCCGGGTTCGGTAGGGACGCCACGCACCTGGGTCAGGCCGGTATCGCGCAAGGCCACCAGCCATTGCAGCAGGATTTTCGGGTCTTCCTTGAGCGCCGCGAACTCGAACACCGGCAACGCCAGGCTGCTGTCCCACAGCCGGCTTTTCGGTTTGCCGGCCTGGCGCTCGGCGCGCGACTCGTCGTCATAGGCATGGGCCCGTAGCCAGCCCGGATCGAAACGGCTGGCGTGACCGTCCTGCCAGTCGATGCACAGGCAGCCGCTGCCGTCGATACGGATGGCAGCCGGAGCCAGGTCCTCGGGTACATCGACGATTTCCAGTACCTGCTCGCGGGTCACCGTGTACACGCAGTGCGGACACGGGCAGTTGTCCCGCAACCAGACGTGGTGGTAGGGACTGATGCGCCCATCCGCCCAATACACCTCGATGCGATCCGCCAGCGGATGCACGGCGGTCAGGGCACTGATCAGCGGATAACTGCGGAAGTCGGCAAACGCGGCGGCGGTGTTCACGGTGAGCTCCTTTACGGTGGTTTCTTATTTTTTCGCGGGCAGCCCAATCACGCGGCCGATGTACTCGGGAGCCGACAGGTCGGCCTGGTCTTCGACAATGGCTTGCAGCTTTTCCAGTACCGCTTCGCTGAAGGGCGCCGAACGCGGACCGGCGAGGTCGACGTGCAGCAGCATCTGTTCGTTGCCGGCCAGTTCCTTGTCACCGCCCACCAGGTGCAGGCTGTGGTAGAGGTGCAGGCGCTTGGCGTCGTGGCCGATGATCCGGGTGTGTACTTCGACCTGGGCGCCGAGCTTCACTTCGTGCAGGTAGTTGAGGTGCAGTTCGAGGGTGAACAGCGAGCTGCCGGTGGCTTCGCGGTTGTTGCTGTCCATGCCCAGGCGCTCCATCAGGGCGTCGGTGGCATAGCTGAAGATCAGCAGGTAGAAGGCGTCGCGCAGATGGCCGTTGTAGTCGACCCAGTCGGGGCTGATTTCGGTGGTGTAGGTGGTGAGGGTAGGCATGGCAGTGTTCCAGTGAAAATAGAGACCTACCCTGTAGGAGCCGGCTTGCCGGCGATGAGGCCAGTAAGTCTTGCATGGCCTTGTTGGCCGTCATCGCCGGCAAGCCGGCTCCCACAAGGTTTGTATTTCAGGCTTGATTGGTGCCAAGGCTTGCCCTCGGAAGGGCGGCCCATTTACTCGCTGAAACTCATGCCATGCTTGGCCTTGGTGGTCTTCACCGCTTCCAGCACCGCCAGCAGGCAGTCGTCACGATAGCGTTCCAGGGCCGAAATGCTGTGTTTGCCCAACTGGTCGCTGGTGCCGTCGACCACATCGTCGATCAGCTTGTCGGTCAGTTCCGGGGCCGGCAGGTAGGTCCAGGGCAACTGCAGTGCCGGGCCGAACTGCGCCATGAAGTGACGCATGCCGGCATCGCCGCCGGCCAGGGTGTAGGTCAGGAAGGTGCCCATGAACGACCAGCGCAGACCGGCGCCAAAGCGGATCGCATCGTCGATTTCGCCGGTGGTGGCGACACCATCGTTGACCAGGTGCAGCGCCTCGCGCCACAGCGCTTCGAGCAGGCGGTCGGCGATAAAGCCCGGGACTTCCTTGCGTACGTGCAGCGGGCGCATGCCGAGGGATTCATAGACTTTCATCGCCGCTTGTACCGCTTCCGGCGCGGTATTCTTGCCGCCGACCACTTCCACCAGAGGCAGCAGGTACACCGGGTTGAACGGGTGGCCGACCACGCAGCGCTCCGGGTGGGTGGCGCCTTCGTAGAATTCGCTGGGCAACAGGCCCGAGGTGCTGGAGCCGATCAGGGCATTGGGCTTGGCCGCGGCGCTGATCTTGCCGTGCAGTTCGAGTTTCAGCTCAAGGCGTTCCGGGGCGCTTTCCTGGATGAAGTCGGCGTCCTTCACGCATTCTTCGATGGTGGCGACAAAGCGCAGGCGGTCCTGCGAGGCGCCAGGAGCCAGGCCTTGTTTCTCCAGGGCGCCCCAGGCATTGGCGACGCGCTTGCGCAGGGCCGCTTCGGCGCCGGGCGCCGGGTCCCAGGCAATAACGTCAAGGCCGTGGGCGAGGGCGCGGGAGACCCAGCCGCTGCCGATGACACCGCTGCCCAGGGCGGCGAAGGTTTTGATTTCGGTGATAAAGCTCATGGCATGTTCCTGAAGAGTTCGATGAACCCTGTGGGAGCGAGCTTGCCCGCGAAGAGGGTCGTATATCCGCCACATTTTCTGTGGCAGGAACATTGTCTTCGCGGGCAAGCCCGCTCCCACAGGTGAAATGGGGTGTTGGGATCAACCGCGCTTGGTCAGGCCCATCTTCGCCCGACCTTCGGCCGGGGTCAGGACGCGGGCGCCCAGGCGGCTGAGGATTTCCGTGGCGCGCTCGACCAACTGGCCATTGGTCGCCAGTACGCCCTTGTCCAGCCACAGGTTGTCTTCCAGGCCGACCCGCACGTTGCCGCCCAGCAACACCGCTTGCGCGGCCATCGGCATCTGCATGCGACCGATACCGAAACCGGCCCAGACCGCGCCCGCCGGCAGGTTGTCGACCATGGCCTTCATGGTGGTGGTGTCAGCCGGGGCGCCCCAGGGAATGCCCAGGCACAGTTGGAACAGCGGGTCGTCCAGCAGGCCTTCCTTCATCATCTGCTTGGCGAACCACAGGTGACCGGTGTCGAAGATTTCCAGCTCGGCCTTCACGCCCAGCTCTTGAATGCGTTTGGCGCCGGCACGCAGCTGCGCCGGGGTGGAGACGTAGATGGTGTCGCCGTCGCCGAAGTTCAGGGTGCCGCAGTCCAGGGTGCAGATTTCCGGCAGCAGGGCCTCGACGTGGGCCAGGCGGGTCAGCGGGCCGACCAGGTCGGTGTTCGGACCGAACTCCATCGGATTTTCGCCGGCGCCGATTTCCAGGTCGCCGCCCATGCCGGCGGTGAGGTTGACGATGATGTCGACGTCCGCCTCGCGGATGCGCTCCATCACTTCGCGGTAGAGCGCCACGTCGCGGCTGAACTTGCCGGTCTCGGGATTGCGTACATGGCAATGCACCACGGTGGCGCCGGCCTTGGCCGCTTCAACGGCAGCCGCCGCGATCTGTTTGGGCGTGACCGGAACGTGAGGGCTTCTGCCGGTCGTGTCGCCAGCACCGGTGAGTGCGCAGGTGATGATGACGTCGTGGTTCATGGTGCGGGTTCCTTACAGGCGTGGTGGTTCACACCGCAGCCGTCGAGGGCTGCGGGTGCGATTTTCGGTGAGTTACTTGCTGGTCAGTTGCAGGTTGTCGGCGGCCGGCTTGCCATCGAAGGTGGTCACCCCTTCCAGCCAGCGGGCCTTGTCTTGCGGGTGATCCTTGAGCCACTGCTTGGCCGACTCCAGCGCGTCCTTGTGATCGAGCAGCGGTTGCATCATCCGGCTCTCGTCTTCGGCGGTGAAGGTCAGGTTGGTCAGCAGCTTGTTCACGTTCGGGCATTGCGCGGCATAGGTCGGCGCGGTGACGGTCCAGACGGTGGCCATGCCTTCGTTCGGGCCCAGGGCATTTTCACTGCCGGTGAGATAGGTCATCTGCACGTTGACGTTCATCGGGTGCGGCGCCCAGCCGAAGAACACCACGGCCTCCTTGCGGCGCACGGCGCGATCCACTGCCGAGAGCATGGCGGCCTCACTGGATTCCACCAACTGGAACTTGCCCAGGCCGAACTGGTTCTTGGCGATCATTTCCTTGATCTGGGTGTTGGCGCCCGAGCCGGGTTCGATGCCATAGATCTTGCCGCCCAGTTCTTTTTCGAACTTGGCGATATCGGCAAAGGTCTTCAGGCCCTTGTCGGCCAGGTAGGTCGGTACGGCCAGGGTCGCGCGGGCGTCCTTGAGGCTCGGTTCGGCGAGCACCTTCACCTGCTTGCCCTCGACAAACGGCGTGATGGTCTGGGTCATCAGCGGGTTCCAGTAGCCCAGGAACATGTCCAGGCGCTGGTCGCGGATGCCGGCGAAGATGATCTGCTGGGACGCGCTGGTCTGCTTGACCTGGTAGCCCAGGCCGTCGAGCAGCACCTGGGTCATGGCGCTGGTGGCGATCACATCGGTCCAGTTGACGACGCCGAGGCGGACGTTCTGACAGGACGCCTGGTCCGCGGCCATGACGCCAGTGCTCAAGAGCGCGGTACCGGTGAGTGCGATTGCACAGCGGCTGATCAGTCGTTTCATGATGGTTTCCTCGGCAGGTCGTTTATTGTCGGTTCCGGTGTCTGATGCGCCGGTGATGCTCAAGTTACGCAGCTCTGCCCCACTGAAAGCGCACAGCGGCGACCGACTCTTGCACAGCAGCGACCTGTGCTCTTGTCGCCATCGTCGAACTGGCGTATCACATCGGCAACGCTACCCGTCTTGCGAGTGCGCTCCATGTCCCAGGATTTCTATTTCTTGCTGATGCCGGGTTTCTCGGCGATGGGCTTTATCTCGGCGGTCGAGCCGCTGCGCGTGGCCAATCGCTTTCGCGGCGAGCTGTATCGCTGGCATGTACTGAGCGCCGACGGCGGCGCGGTGCTGGCGAGCAACGGCATGTCGGTCAACGCCGATGCGGCGCTGGAACCGCTGAAAAAGGGCGCGACCTTGCTGGTGGTGGCCGGCTTCGAACCGCTGAAGTTCGTGACCCCGGCCCTGGAGCACTGGTTGCGTCGTCTCGATCACGATGGCGTCACCCTCGGCGGCATCGACACCGGCAGCGTGGTGCTGGCCGAGGCCGGCCTGCTGGAAGGTCATCGCATGACCCTGCACTGGGAAGCGCTGGAGGCGTTCAAGGAGTCCTATCCCCAATTGGAAGTGACCCAGGAACTGTTCGAGATCGACCGCCGACGCATCACCTGCGCGGGCGGCACTGCCTCCATCGACATGATGCTCGACCTGATCGGCCAGGCCCACGGGCCGGAGCTGGCGATCCAGGTGTCGGAACAGTTCGTGCTCGGGCGGATCCGCCCGCGCAAGGACCACCAGCGCATGCAGATCGCCACGCGCTACGGCATCAGCAACAAAAAGCTGGTGCAGGTGGTCGGCGAGATGGAACAGCACATGGAGCCGCCGCTGAGCACGCTGGAGCTGGCGGAATCGATCAAGGTCACGCGGCGCCAACTGGAGCGGCTGTTTCGCCTCTATCTCAAGGACACCCCGAGCAACTTCTATCTGGGCCTGCGCCTGGAGAAGGCGCGCCAATTGTTGCGCCAGACCGACATGAGCGTACTGGAAGTGAGTATCGCCAGTGGGTTCGAGTCGCCGTCGTACTTCACCCGCAGCTACCGGGCGCGGTTTGCCCAGTGTCCGCGGGAGGACCGGCGCGGGATCAACGTGTAGGGGGGGCTCCCTGTAATTGGATGGACTCGC
>NZ_JACAPR010000034.1 GCF_013385635.1 Pseudomonas gingeri | reverse complement strand
TCGACGCTCTACAGCCCGGAACAACTCGCCAGCATGCGTTCGGCCAGCACGCGGGTGCGCTTTCAGTTTCGTCGCGATGCGGCGGGAAACATGCAGATCTACGGCCTGCACACCCGCCCTGACAGCGGCACGGACCGCGTGCCTGTCACCAAGGCCCGATGGAATGCCGGCAAGAGCGCCATGGTCGCCGAGCTGGATGGCATCAACATCACCTGGACACCGAACAATGGCCCGGTAGTCAACACACCCTCTCCTTATCTCATCACGCCTGACAGGCTCGAGAATGTGCTGGTTCATCCCATCCCGGTGGGGCAGGAAACACGGATTACCCACTACCCCGGACATGATGAGAAAAATTTCACCTGGCAGGACACGATCATCACGTTCCCGGCCGACTCCGGCGTGCCGCCGTTGTATCTGGTGTTTGCCAAGCCGGCATTGCAACCGCTGGAAGTGGGTACTTATGGATCGTTCGCCGGGAGGTTGCGCAATGGTTTGGAAGTGGACCATATGCCTTCGCAAGCAACCCTAAAGCATTATCTCCGAGCTGACTTTCCAGACATCAGTGACAAGGAAATTGAACAATTTCTGAAGAGTGGCGGCAGCCTTGCTATTCCCTCCCACGTACATCGAAAGCGTAGCGAGACTTATGGAGGGCGGAACAATAAGGCCAAGCAAATCCAGGATGCCATCGATTTGCGTGCAGCAGTGGACAGCAACTTCAATACCGTCAAACCTTATCTGTTGGAGGAAGGTTTCTCCGACACGGAGCTTGAAGCCGCACGCGCCGATTTACACAAACTTAACCAAGAACAAGGTTGGTACTGATGGACGCCGCTACGATCAACCGTTGGACTGAAAGTCTTGGCTGTACCTACGAAGAGTTGGTGGCTGGTGGAGTGATTTCATCCAGTCAGCCACTGACTCAGTTGTTTAAAGGGGACGATGAGTTGATTCAGAACCCTACCTCGGGGATAAGCCTGTGGTTCTGGTCTGAGACAAGACGCCTGGAAAAAATCATCATCACACTGATTCAAACCGTGGATGGTCAAACCATTTACACCGCTGGGCTTCCCTCACCTTTCTCGCCCAAGATGAATAAAGCGAGTGTGCATGCTCTCTTTGGCGAACCGATGCAATCCAAAGGTGCAGCCAAAATTCCTGGTAGTGGTGGACAGATATCCGGCGGATGGGACGCCTATCGCCTTCAGGAGTGTATCCACCCCAATGCCCGTGTCGGTTTTAGCTACACCGCTGACCTGAGGGTTAAAACGCTCGCCTTCGCCTTGATCGATAGGGGCCACGACTGAGTCTTCCTTAGCCGGGGCCCTCCCCTAAACCGCCCTCACAAAAAACACCGTGACCAACCCGGTATCCGCCGAGCGTTGCAAGCCCGCGATGATCTTCACCAGGCGTCCCTGGTTCAGGGCCTCCTTGACCGGCTTGAGCACCGCGCGCTGGCCCAGGGGCCTCAGGTCGAAGTGCCGGTTGAACCAGTCGTCCGTCAACTGCCGCGGCCCCCCTTTGTAGCGGGTCATGTGCACCACGCGCTTGTCGGTCCATTTGAGCATGATGTAGTAGAGGTGGTCCGAGCCCGGATGGGTACAGAACAGGTTGACCGTATTGAAGGACTGGGATTTCGGAATCTCGCTCACGATAAAGCCATGACGGCGCAGGACGGTGGTGACGGCACTTTCGCTGTTCACGGCCAGGTCGGAAATACGGGCCTGCCCCCTGGTGTCGAAAAGCCGCGGGTCGACGGCCTGGGGCGTATCAAAGTCCAACCGGGAAAAGCCTGTTGTAGCGTTCGCGCGACCGATGGTGAAACGAGCCCGCGTCAGGGGCTGGGCATCAAGTTCGCGCAACAGTACATCCATGTGTACACCCCGCGAACTCCAGGCTTCCTGCGTGCGCTTGAGCGCGACCATCCGGCCCGCCGTGACCGACCTGTTGGCCACATCGCTGCGCTCGATCAAGCGGTTGGCCGTCCGGTGCAGGCTGGCCGATGTCATGCCATCAAGAGGCTGCGCCAGGGACCGTTCCAGGGGCTCGCCGAACAGGGCGGCACGTACTGTCCAGGTCTGGCTGCGCTGATCGAACGTGGCCGGTACCGGCTGCTCGTCCAGGTTGCTCCACCAGTGGTGGAGGTCGGTCCGGGCCAGACCGGCCAACGAGCCGGGGCGCTTCAGAAAGACGATATCGGGGTGAATCTGGAAACCATCGGGCAGCAGTTCAAAATAGCGCCCGTCCAGTTTCAACAAGCGAACCTGATCGGCACCCCGCCTCGTATAGATCCCCCGGCTTGCCGACACTTCCACGACCTGTTCGTTTTCCAGGAGCAATCCCCGCGTTTTCCAATCCGCGGGCAGCAAGGCCGGTCGACGGCTCATCCAGTCCAGTTGCGGCACGGGTGCATCGGCAGCCGGCGGCGGTACAGGCGTCTCCCAGGGTTGCCACATCGCACGGCTGGGGCCTGGCAGGGGCTCGGGCGCATCGGCGCGCAGCAGGTACTCACCCGGCTCGCGGATATGCAGGATCAGTTCATTTTCCTGCGCGGCGGTTTTCTTCAGGCGCAAGGCACTTTCGCCCTTGGGCTGGTAGACCTCGTAGTGCTGTTTGCCGTCCGAGATGAACTGCACGCCGTTTTTCACGTAACTGCCGGCATGGGTCGGGCCATGCAGGACCACCGCGTCGTCCGCGGCGACCTTCGCTTCATAGCCCGGTAGCATCGGCCTGGGCCGGGCAGCTCGGTCGAGTTTTTTCAGGGCCATCGCGCCCTTGTGGGAAAGGGCCTGCCGCTGGGTAAGAGACTTCAGCGCCGTGCGCAGCCAGATCCCGTGCCCGGCCCTTGCCGGCCGAGTGGCCAGGCCGGCGGGAAAGAACGTCAGGGCCGCATCGACCAACGTCATGTGGGCCGCCTTGAACAGTTCGAAAGCATCGCGCGGGTCACCGCTACGGTGGAATTGGCGCAAGGCCACGGCCGTCTCGTAGGCATTGACCGCGATACTGACCACCGGCACCACCGACAACACTCGACGCCAGAAGGCCGAGCGCTGTTCGTGTTCACGCAATTCACGCAACTGCGCCAACTGCCGGGCGGAGTTCGAGACCGACCGGGCACGTTGTTGTGCCCGCAGGACGAAGGCATGGGCGAGGATCAGCGACAGATCGCAGCGCGTGGTTTTCACCAACCGCAGCCACTGCCCGGGGTTTTCCGCGATCTCGCGCCGTACCTCCTGTTCCAGTGTGGTGGCATCCGGCACCGCTTGCTCCGGCTCGCTGGTCCACCAGTTCCTGATAACCTTGAACAGCGAAGTGGGCTTGACCGTGGCAACCGAATCGACAGCCGGGGACGGCAGCACCGATGCCGCTCCATCCCCTCGCAGCTGAGCCGGGCGCATCGGGCACGACTCCTGCGCCAGCGGATAACCCTCGACCACCTCCCTGTCCCAGCCCGCCGCCAGTCGCTGCACGATATCCGCCACCCGCCGCGAGGCCTGTTCGATATTCACCAGTGCCCGTTGCGCCGCTGCCAGGTCGGCGTGTTCGGTCAGCACCTGGTCATGGGGAGCCCCCGGCAGGTAGACCAGGGTTTTCCCGGACACCCTGTCATGGATCGCCACCGCGTTGCCCACATGCCGCGCCCGGGCAAACGCGCGGCCGGCGAAGGTGACGAGGTGCAGTTCAAGCTCCAGGCGCGCGGTGCGCAAGTCCACGGAGAACTCGGCGTTCAGCGCCACCTCGAAGGCTTGCGCGGCCCAGTCGCCAAGCCCCTGTTGCCGGGCGCTGAACAACTCCATCGCGGCGCGTTGCCGGACCACCCGGTACAACAGCGCCCGGTCGAATGCCTTGATCTGTTCGAGCCGGGGATCCTCCACGCCGTAGAACGCCCGCTGGATCAGGCGGTCGTACTGGCCGCCAAGGTCGAGGGCGGAAATCGTCGCGATCAGGTAGTCGGGCGTCAGGCGCTGCTGCCAGGTGCGGTCGAGGACTCGCCCGTGCTGCAGCCGTCGCCTGGTGCCCAGGACTTGCGGATCGAGGTTTTCCAGGGCCAGGCGCAAGAAGCTGTAGGTCTGCCGCGTATCGCTGACCACGGTCTTCGGACCCGACTCGCCCACCGCGCGCTCAGGGTGACCGGCCCACACCCGCTCGACACTGTCGGGAAGATCGAACAAGGGTTTGTCGATCTCCAGCCCCGGGTACAAACCGTCCAGCCTGAGCCGCTCGATGAGCTTCCCACGGGCAAAGTCGTCCAGGTCCGGCAGTTGTCGTTCCAGCTTCAGCTCCAGCGCCTGCCCGCTTTTCTGGTAGCGCGCCAGCAACCGCGCGTACTGCCGGCGCAGCGATCGGGAGGCCTCGCTCAACCAGGACGGCAGCCCTTGCGCCTGTACCGCACCGAGTCGCAGGGCAGCCAGATTGTCCAGCGCCCGTTCACGGGCGTCATGAGCGGGAACGCCAAGGTTCTCTGCCAGTTCATCGGCCAGCAGTTGCAGGGAAGCCGGCGCATCGGCGATTTCCGAGAAAGGCCGCAGGCCGCCTTCGACCGCCCGGCAGACCCGCAGATGGTCATCGATCTGCTGCTGCAAACCCTGCCGCAGGGCACTCGCTTCAATGGGCTGGTAATGGACGGGTAGGCGCTCGCCGGCCGGCCGGCCGCGCACCCAGCGGTGCGCTTCGCCACGCTGGTCGCGGGCAATCAACGACCAGAGGCTGTCGCATTCCGGGCTGAGCAAGGTGAGGCCCAGCCGTTGCGCGAGGCTGTCCAGGCTGATGAAGCGTTGCAGCCCGCCCTGCCGCCCCGGCACGAACAACAGCGCCGAGGTGCCCACGCGCCGATCCGCCAGGGCTTGGCGGGTGCTGATGACACAGGCTCCCGCCAGCGGCCAGCGAGAACCCTCGGGCCCCACAACGATATGGGCGATTTGTGTATCACTGGCGGCACACGCCTGCGCCAGTGGTGGTGGCGGCAGCACATCGAGGATCCGCTCCAGTTCCTCAGGCTCGATCAGGCCGAGTTGATGCTGCATCCGTGCTTCGTACAAAAGAGCCTGGCAGCGACCCTTGAGCAATTTGCCGGCAAGATCGTTTCCCTCTTCGTCCCTGGCACTCCACAACCCGGCCCGGGTGTAAGCCTCGCGGTCCTGAACCAACGCCTGGAGATCGCTCGCCTGTTGTCGCCAGCGATCGTGGAACGCGAGCAACTCGTTGTAGGCCGGGCTGTCGTGCCCCGGGTCCCGCTCATCGAGCAGCTTGAACAGGCCGCGCTCCTGCTGGCGGATCTTGCTCTGGCGCAGGCGCACCGGCAGGTCCTCGGCCAGGCTGCCGAAGGTGATCTCCAGCATCCGCCGGTGTTCATCGCGGCGCAGCAGTCGCGCGAGCGGCATCCTTACCGCGGGCAGGCCCGCCAGCGCGAGACGCGATTCCTGCATGGCCTCCACCGCCTGCAACGGTGTCAGGCGCGACGCGTCGGCCAAACCCTCGGGCAGCATGTACGCGGTATTGAGCAGCAAGGCGGCGGCCCATTCGTTGGCCAGCTGGGTGTCCAGCCGGCTCAGGGCACTGTGGGCAAAGGCATCGCCGGTGAGCGCCGCGCAGTCCTGGAAAAGGTAAGGCAGGGCCGGCCGAGTGCCTTGAGGAAACAGCCGATGGCGCGCCTGCAAGGCGAGCAGTTGCCAGAGCCGATAATTGCCCGCAGCGTCGAGCAGTTCCGGAAGTCGGCGGTGCATTTCAGCAGGATTGGCAAACTCGAAGAACTCCACGGGCCCACCAGGTACGAAGACCACCTGCCTGCCCCGCTGGGCACTCCCGGTCCCGTAAAGGTGCAGGCTACCGCTCAACGCCAGTGTCGCCTCGCCCTCTCCCGACCAGACCAGTTCCGACACCGAGAGACGCGCCCAGCGGCCGCCCGCCAGCGCCCGCGCTTCGTGGGTCGGGGCATCCAGCAGGCCCATCAGCATATTGAATGCGCCAACCGACAAACCGCCGAGGCCATACGTCAACAGGGCCTTGTCGTGGAACAGCAGCTTGTGCAGTTCGATCAGCCGATCCCGGCGCGAGACGTTGCTGCCGTAAGCCGGTTGCTCCCAATAGTCGCGCAAGGCCGTATCGATTCGTGAGGACAGCCCCAGGGATTTCAAGCGCGCCAGCACTTGCCCGGGGTCCAGTTGCGGGGCATGGTCCGGCTCGCCAACCAGGCCCAGGCGCACGCCAAGGCCCGAGCCCAGGGACAGGAACGGATTGCGCAGCAGCGACATGGCGACCTGGGCAAGCGTCCGCGCCATCTGCCCGTCGCCACAACGCAGCGGCGGGATGAACAGGAGGAGGTGCGGATCGTGGCCGAAGGCTTCGGTCAGTAACTGCTGGAGCACATCACCGATCCGTGGTGCCCGCTCGAAAAGCTGCTTGAGCCGGCGCTGGCTGTCGAGCCCGCGCACCAACGCCGCCTGGAGCCGGTTGAGCAACAGGCTGGGGTGTTTCGCGGTAGCGATACGCTCGGCGAGTTTGCTGCCGAAGTGCTCCAGTGCCGCCTCTGGGGCGGACAGGAGCGGTGTTTCAACTCCGTTGGCCGGCTCCTGCAAAACCGTGTTCATGCGCATTCCCCTTTTCCATGGAAAAAGGGGAGAGCCTAGAGCTCAACCCGGCATGCCCAGGCACTAGATAATTAACGACCCAGCGCAAGTCGGGCCTGAAAGGGTTTCAGCCGGCCTTGCCGTCATCGTCCGAGGGCAGGCGAATCACCCGGGGATGGGCCGGTGGTGCCAGCGGCTGCGGCTGCTCATCCGGCTCGACACGGTACAGGTGGGTGATCACTTCGCTGACGCCACCGTACTCGTCGTTGTGCACGATCATCGTCGCCGACTGGCGCATCCGGGCGAAGTTGTCGTCGCTCAACTTGAAGCTGCGACTGAGCCCCTCGTCCCCGACCACGGGTGCCGGCAGGCGACGCTGGGAATAGCTGCGGCTCTTGCGCTGCTGATAACGCGCCCAGGCAATCAGCAGCGCCGCATTCAACAGGCCGATCCAGAGATAGATCTGCAAGGTATTGAGGGCATCGAAGAAGGAAATGTCGATGCGTGGCCCGGCATGCCCGTCAAGCAACGGCCACAGGCCCTGGATCAGCAGGTACAACAGGCCGATCCAGGCCAGCAGGGTCAACACCGCGTCGACGATCGCCATGAAAGGCCGCTGGCGGGTTCTGATGATTTTCATGAGCGCACCTTCTGCTTGTCATCGTCGACAGGCTGGATCCCCCGGTCCGGACTGACCCAGCGGGCCCGCTTGCCATCCTGACCGAACAGCACCCGGGGAAAGCTGACCAGGGTGGTGAAGAAGCTGATCAACCAGAACACGAGTGGATACCAGACCACCCAGAACATGATTTTCCACAAGTCCCGTTCATACCGGCGGTCAATCAATACGCTGACCGCGAACTGCCCGAGGCAGACCATCGCCAGCAACAGCCCGGTGAAAGCCGGCGGCAAGATGCGATGCACGGCGATCGAGGCCGGCATCTCGATAAACAGGCCCATGAAATAGAAGATGATCGACAGCAGGAAGGTAAACGCCCAGCCGGTCGACAGGCAGTATTCGAACAGCAGCGGCCACAGGTAACGGTGGCGCCATTGCCAGATGCCACGGATATTCTTGAACAACACCTCCGCGCCGCCCTGGGCCCAGCGCAGCCGCTGTTTCCACAGCCCGCGCAGGGTTTCCGGCATGAGGATCCAGCACAGCGCCCGGGGTTCGTAGAAGACGCTCCAGTGATCCAGCTGCAGCTTCCAGCTGATGTCGATGTCTTCGGTGATCATGTCCGGGCTCCAGTAGCCCACCCGGTCCAGCGCGGTACGACGGAAGGCGCAGACCACGCCGGAGACGGTGAAAATCCGCCCGAAGACCCGCTGCGTGCGCTTGATCAAACCGATGATCGAGGAAAACTCACCGACCTGCACCCGGCCGACCAGGGTCGAGCGGGTACGGATCCGTGGGTTGCCGGTGACCGCGCCCAGACGGGCGTTCTGCAGCAGCGGCGCCACCAGGTAGGCGGCCGTGTGCGGCGCCAGCAGGGCATCGCCGTCGATACACACCAGGTACTCGCTGCGGGCCGCCACCGCGCCCATGCTCAGGGCCACCGCCTTGCCCTGGTTCTGCGCCAGGTGGATCACCCGCAGGCGCGGGTCCTGCTGCGCCAGGCCATCGAGCAACTGGCCGGTGTTGTCGCTGGAGCCGTCATTGATGGCGATCACTTCGATATTCGGATAGTGCTGGGCCAGCGCCGCCTCGATGGTCTCGCCGACATTGTCACCTTCGTTGAAGCAAGGGATCAGGATCGAGATCAGCGGTTCGCCGGCCAACGGCGGCGGCAGGGTGTCGGCTTCCCAGGGCCAGCGTCGCTCCCAGTGCAGCCAGAAGTACAGGCCGCCGGCCATCCACAAGCCCGACATGAACAACGGGTAGAAGAACACGAAGTCCATCAGGAATTGCCCGGTGACCAGGAAAATCACGCCCAGGGGAAACCCCAGGACGAGCGCCAGGACGATCAGTGCCAGGATTCGATCCATCATGATCTAAGGATTCCACTTGTTGGAAAGTGCGGGGCGTACGCTTTTCAGGTCCGGACTGTCTTCGAGGAAATTGTCCGGGTAGTAACCGAAGCTGGTCGCCCCCTGGCGCTTGATCCGCCCCATCCAGTCCGCCAGCTGTTCGCCGGAGATATCCGTCGCCGGCTTCTGCCGCCAGTCCCGGGCCTGCAGTTCGAACACCGTGCGGTCCAGAGCGCCGGGGCGTTGAGCGATCCGCTCGACCAACCTGTCCAGCCAGTCGCCCGAGGCACTCTCGCTCTGGCCTTCCATCAACGGCATGGCCATGGGTGCGGTCCAGTCGTAGCTGGCGAGGAAATCATCGAGGTTCTGCGCGAACCAGGTTTCGCTGGCGGGATCGATGATCGGACGGGCGAACAGATTGCGCGCGGTCTGCACCTGCGGCCCGCGGATGGCGCGCACCTTGGCGGTCAGCTCGTGGGTGAAATCGACCAGGTAGCGACTCTTGAAACGGGTCCAGCGCTGAAGGGTCGCCGGGTCGTCGCGCAAGGCACTGATGGCACCCGGCAGGCCGTTGGTCGCGTAGATCCGCAGCGCTTGCGGGCCGGCATCCTCGAAGTCGGACAGCACGGCGTCGTCGTGATAAAGGATGCCGTCGACCGAAGTCAGCCGGGCCAGGTCTTCGTAGATATCACCGATCTGGCGGCGCACCTCGGGGTCGAACGGCGACAGGCGCAGGTACTGCTCGGGATCGGCCGCCGCGTGGCCGCTCACCGGGTCCCAGCGCGTCACCCGGGGCAACTTCGCGTCCAGGGCGAAGCTGAGCACCGGCATCCAGGCGAAGACCTCGACATGAGCGCGGGTGCGCAATTGCCAGGCGACACGCTCGAAGATATCCGCGCGGACCGGCAGGTGCCGGTTGGGGAAGTACAGCGAGCGCGCCAGGCCATCGCCTTCGGGGTCGGCGAAGGCTTGCAGGAAGACGGTATTGGCACCGATGTCGGAAATGCGCTGGACCAGCTTGTCGAGGTTGATTTCCTGGCGGACCGGATCCGGGTCGTAGACGTTATCCAGGTCGACATGCACCACGCGTTTGGGCGAGCGCGCCTGCACCGCGACGAGGCTGCTGGCGTAGTGCTCGCCATCGGGGTCCGAGGCCACCAGGAAACGCGGGCTGCTCATCAGCCTGTCGACGCTGCCGAGGCCGTCATCCAGGGTCAGCGCCAGCTTGTAGCCCTGGTCGTCGATCACCCGTAAAGCGGTGCCGTCAGCCACCCCGTAGGGCCAGACCCAGACCCGTGGCGCGTGGCCGGTGACCGCGCGGATCTTGTTCGAGATCGCCACCACGTCCGCGCGTATGCGCGCCTGGAAATCGGCTTCGCTTTCATAGCGGCCGGTGGCGGCATCGTAGCGCCGCGTCGCTGCCGCCGGTTGCTGGTTGCCTTGCGGATTGGCCAGGATGCCCAGGTGGCTGGCATCCGTATGGGCGGCGATCTCGACCAGACCCGAGGCGGAAATCTCCTTGATCTGGGCCCAGGTGAGGAACTGCGAACGCGGGCGCATTTCGCCGGCGAAGTTCACCGGCCGATCCGCCGGCGTATCGATCCAGGCCCCGACCGGCGCCAGCAACGCCGGCCACCGATAGCTGCGCAACACCGGCATCACCCGGGTGTAGAAGCTGGCGTAGCCGTCGTCGAAGCTCAACAGCACCGCCTTGGGCGGGAGCGCCGTACCGCCGCTGCGCGCCGCCAGGATCTGGTCGACGCTGACCGGCCGATAGCCGTTTTCCCGCAACCACGCCAGTTGCTCGAGCAACCGCTCGGTGCGCACGGCCACCACGGCCTGGTCCGGGTCGCGATCCTCGACATCGTGATAGGCGATGCCCAGCACCTGGTTCTTCGGCCAGGGTGCCTCATTGGCCGGCAGCGGACGCTGCGCGGGGGCGGTGAAAATCGCGGGAGGCTGGGCGCAGGCGCCGAGCAGCAACACTCCCAGGAGAAGCAGGCAACGCGAGATCAAAGGCATCATCTATCTCTTCTAGAAGCGATAAGTAAGGTCGACGGTCAGACGCAGATCGCGTTCGCGATCGCCGTCGTACGGTCGGCTGAGCCAACTCACGAGCGCACCGGCTTCGAAGACATCGTTCCAGGTCACGCGCTGGCCGTAGCCCAACAGGGCCATGGCGCCGGTCGAATGATCGCGCTGGCTGTAACTCCCCGCACCGGCCTGGAACTGCTGGCTCCATACGGTTTCGTAGCGGTGGTAAAGGATGTGATTGACGTTCACGGTCGGCAACACACTGAAATCGGACTTGGGATTGAAGTACGGGACGTCTTCGCTCTTGGTGTTGTGGCTGGTGCTGACCTCCAGGCCCAGGTCCACTTGCACATGCGGTGCGCTGTAGAGACCTTCGCGTCCGGTGAGCACGGTTTCGATGCGCCGGTTGCCGTCGCTGAAACGCGAAGGCGTCACCGCCAGTTTCCACTCACGGCTTTCGTTGGCCCGCCAGCGCAGGAACGCGCTCGCGGAGTTGGCGCTGATGCCGTTCTTCAAGGCACGCAACGGTGTCGCCGCGGCCAGGCGCTCGAGGCTGCCGCCGTATTGCCAGTGGTCGTCGATGTCCAGGGCGGCGGCCAGGCGCGCGCCGATCTTGCTGCCGTCACCATAAGACTGGTTGGACACCTCGGCTTCCAGAGTCATGTCGCGGGTGCGGCGCTCCACGCCGATGCGCTGCCAGCGACGCTGGGCATCGCCTTCGGTGAACTTGCCGAAGGCGTAGCCGGCACCGGCGAACAACCGCCAGTCCTCATTGATCGGCGGGCTGTACAACACCGTTTCGAGGCCGTAGTCACGGCTGCCGGTCACCGCCCCGGGATCGCTGTCCGAGCCGCCGCCAAAGCTCTTGCCGGTATAGGCCTGGACCCGCAACTCCGCCATGTCATGGACATCGCGCAGCCGTTGCAGGCGCTGTACCTGGCGATTTTCCGGGAAGCGCTCGACCAGGTCGTCGGTCAACGCATCGAGCTGGCGCCATTCCTGCAGATCGAGCGCGGTGTAGCCCTGGACCACCTCCAGGCCGCGATCCCTCGGGGCCTGGCCTTCGGTCTCCTTGTTCAGGTATTCGGCACGACGCGGCCATTCACGGGCCAGGTACATCTGCGCCAGGGCCACGCGCAAGCCGATGTTGCCCGGTGCCTGGTCGAACAAGGCATTCAAGCCTTGCTCGCTCTGCGGCACATCGTTGTCATACAGCCCGACCTGGGCGTTCAATTGCTGGGCATCCATCCACGAATCACTGGGGTTGCCCAGCGGCAATCCCTTGAGAGCGACCCGCGGCCCTTCGTTTTTCGCCAGTGTCTGCGCGACCTGGCGGGCCTCTTCCGGCTTGTCGCTCTCAAGCAGCGCATAGAACAGGGCGGAGGTGTCATCGACGCGGTCGGCGGGGTCGGCGTCCGGTGCCGACAGCGCCTGGCGATACAGCTGCGCGGCGGTCTCGGGCTGACGCACATCGAGATAGGAGGCCGCCACCCAGCGCAGGGCATAGGTGGGAATCCGTACGCCTTCATCGATCAGCTTCTGGTATTCGAGCAGCACATCGGCGCTGCGCGCGCGCGCCTTGAGCGCCCCCATGCGGTCGATGCGCCAGCGCACCACGTCATCCCGCGCCTGGGGATTGGAGGCCCAGGCGCCGAGCAACTGGTCATAGTCGGCCAGGGCGCGGTCGGCGACGACAAAACGTTCGCTTTCGCTGCGCGAGGCGAATTCGGCCAGGCGCACGCGCTCGGCCGCCAGTTCGCCTTCAAGGCGGGCCTGGGGCAACGCTTCGATCAGCCCCGGATGACTGCGGGCCAGGCGCAACGCCGGCTCGGGCAAGCGCGCACGTTCGAGGGCAAAGAGGTATTCGCGAACCACCTGGGGGTTGTCCGAGGCGCGGATAAACGCCTGGTCGTACTCGAACAGCGCGCCATAACGGTCGTCGATCCGTGTCAGCGCATAGCCCAATGCCAGGCGGCGCGCAGGATCGTTGGGTTGCCTGGCCACCAGTTCGCGGGCGCGGCGCACGGCCTCTTGCGCCTCACCGCCGTCAGCCTGGGTCACGGCCAGGCCCAGCTGGGCATCGACATTCTGCGGCTCGCGCGCCAGCGCCAGGCGATACAGGCGTTCGGCGTCGTCCCAGCGCTTGAGGTTGCGATAAGCCCTGGCCGTGGCCGTCAGCGCCTGAACCGGCAGGCTACGGTGCACACCGCTGGATTCGTAGACCGCCACCACCTCACTGTCCAGCCCCGCCCAACTGGCGATCTGCAAGTGGTCGCTGACCTGGCCGGCCGTCTGTTGCCCGGCGGGCATCTGGCGCAATTGGCTCAGCGCCGGAGTGTAGTCGCCGTTACGGGCCTGACGGATGAGTTGGTCATAGGAGGCGTCGGCACAGGCCAGGCCGCTCCAGAGCAACTGACTGCAAAGGGCCACCTGAATGAACAGGCGTCGATCAACACGGGCAAAAGGAATCGCGGTGCTCGGCATCTCGTCAGCTTCCTTACGTGGCAACTAAAGCCCGCTACGTCCAGAAAGCCACCCTTGGATGATGCGAATTGGCTATCTGATTTGGAGCCTTTCACGCAAGGTTAGACCAAAAAATCAACAGCAATAATTATTCGGGCAACGGTGGGCCCGAGGCGGGGCAAGCCGACTCATTCGGATAGAACCGCCAGGGCGAAAGTGAAGATCGTGCCCTTGCCCTCGACACTCTCACAGCGAATGTGCCCGCCATGCCGGTCGATCACCGCCTTGACCATCGCCAACCCCAGGCCCAGCCCTTCGCTGTCGTGGGCCGAGGCAAAACGCCGGTAGGACTCGAACAGCCGCGGCAACTCGGCGGCACCGATACCCCGGCCCTGGTCGCTGATATGGCAGGTCAGCCGGTTATCCGCCACCGTCAGGTCGAGGCTGACGCAGGTCTCGGAGGGGCTGTACTTGATGGCGTTTTCCAGCAGATTGAACAACGCCCGGGTCAGCAGCGCGGCATCGGCACGGACCAGGCTTTCATCGGCCCCGTCGAGCCGATGGCGCAGTTCGATCCCCTTGAGCTGCGCCAATGGCGCCACCTGGTCGAAGGCATCCAGCACCAACATGGCGAACAGCACCGGCTGGAACTGGTAGGCCTCCGACTCGGCCTTGGCCAGGTGCACAAAGGCCTCGGTCAGGCCCAGGGCGCGGCGGACCTGTTGTTCGATCTGCCGATGCAGCGGTGCATCGGGGTGTTGTTCGCGCTGCACATCCAGCAGCGCGAGGATCGCCGAATGCGGCGCGCGCAGGTCATGGGACAGAAAGCGCAACAAGGCCGCCCGCTGTTGCTCGGCTTCGCGCTCCAGGCTCAGGTCCGCCAGGCTGAACAGCCAACCGACGGCGACTTCATCTTCCGCCGACAGCAACGGTGCGCGGTCCAGGTGCAGGGTGCGCTGGCGGCTATCGCGAAACTCCTGACTGGCCAGTTCGGACAATGCCAGACGCTCGGGCCCGTGCATGCCGGGAAAGCCGAGACGCGCCAGCACATCGAGCCAGTCTTCGCCCACCAGTACCGAATCCGCCAACACCGGGGCCAGCAGCTCACGGGCGCTGCGGTTGGCGAGCAGCACCTGACCTTGAGTATCCGTGATCAACGTGGCGACGGGCAGGCACTCCAGGCCATCGGCCATGAAGCGTCGGGTATCGCGGGTGCGCCCGAGGGCCTGCTCCAGGGCGGCGATGCGACCTTGCAGGACATCGCCCCTGGGCACGACCGGCCGGCGGCGTTCAGGCAGCACCCCGGGTTCGTCGTTCAGCCGGGCCAGCTCCCAGCCGAAGTAGGCCAGCACCGCGCTCAGGCGTCGCCAGTTCCAGATCAGGTAAGCCAGCAGGAAACCGCTCAGGCTCGCCGCCGGCGACCACCACAAGCCGAAGCGCAACAAGCCCCAGGCGCCCGCCAGCACCGCCACCATGCAGGCAAGCGTCAGCCACAAGGCGTGCCGCGCACGCAGCAACAAGCCGCCCAGCAACAGGGCCACCGCCGCCACCGACAACAGCATGCCCGCCAATGGCGGTAACTCGACAATACTGCGTTGCTGCAGCAGGCCATTGAGCAGATTGGCCTGGATTTCCACCCCGGCGGTGGTCCCGGCCTGTTCGGAGACCGGCGTGACATAACGGTCGCCCAGGCCCGGCGCGGTGGCGCCCACCAGGATCAGCCGGTCACGCAACAATTGCGGCGGTACCTCGCCACGCAACACGCTGCTGTAGGGCACGCTGGGAAAGGCGCCGGCACCGGCGACAAAGGGCAGCAAGATGGCATTCTGGCGCTGCCAACCGTGGAGCTCGGAGCGATCCGCGGTACCCGGCATCAGTGGCCGCCCGCCCGCCGGCAGCGCGATCTGATAGGCCAGCCAGGCCAGTTGTTCACGGGGCTGCCCGACCGGGCCTTCACGCAGGAATACCCCACGCACCACGCCGTCGTTATCCGCCTCGACGTTGATATGCCCGACCGCCCGGGCACAACGGCGCAACGCTTCGACCGGCTCGATTTCCCGCAGCGGCGTGGCAAACCGCGGTACACCTTCGCGCAGCAGCGGCAAGACCACGTTGCCGGCGCGACACAGGGACTCGGCCAGGCGTTCGTCACCATTACCGGAGCGCTCCGGCTCACTGAAGATCACATCGAACAACACCCCCCGAGGCTGCGCCGCGCTCAGCCGATCCAGCAGTTCGGCATGCACGCTGCGGGGCCAGGGCCAGCGGCCCAGGGTCTCAAGGCTGCGATCATCGATGGTGACCAGCAGGATCCGTGGATCGACCGGCAGCGGGCTCCAGCGACTCAGGCGATCATAGAGAAAATGGCTGAACGCCAGGTTCTGGCTCAGGGACAGCACGGCGGTCAGCGGCAGCAACAGCAAGCCCACCAGCAGCCACTCGCGCAGCAGTCCGCGAAACAGCCGTTGCGCCTGCGTCGGTTCGCGTCCCTCGCGCCGCCGCCAGAACCTCATGGATACGAAACGCTCATGCAGGTGAAAGACCGCGGCTATTGGGCATGCAAGGTCCTGGGCCAGTAGTAGATATCGTAGACCCCAGTCTGGCCCTCAAGTCCCTGTTCGTCGAATGCCGACAAGCGCACGTGGTAGAACGCCGCCTGCAAGTCGCTGAACTGGATCTGCGGCGTGCTGGAGAAACGTTCCTGCTTGATATTGAGGAATTCGACGTCGGTCGCGACCTGCGCGCGGTAGCGCCGGGCACCCTCCAGCGGCTGGAGAAACAGTTGCCAGACCGGCTTGTCGCCGCGCTGGCCGTCCTGTCCCACCAGACGCGGTGCCGGCAGCAGGTCGATGGGTTTCAGCTCGCCGCTGCTGCGGATCTTCAAGCCCTGCCGGGCATTCACCGGTACCGCCGCTTCGGCAACCGGCAGGCGCTGCGGCCCGGTCTTGCCAGGCGTCGCCGGGGCGGCGATACGACTGACCGCGACCTGACCGTCCAGCACTTCGACCAGCACCTGGCCGTCTTCGCCACGGGTGCGGAAATGAGTGCCACGCACACCGAGCACGCCCACCGGGGTCTGGATGCGGAAACGGTCGTGATCGCTGGCGCGCTTGATCACATAGGACTCGACCTGGCCCTGTTCGAGGATCACCTGGGGCACCGCCAGCACATCATCCAGGCGCAGGCGGACCTGCGAGCTGGACGGCAGGACGATCCGCGAGCCATCCCCCAGCACGAGGCTGACAAAGGCATCGGATGCCGTTCGCACCGCCTCCTGCTCATCGACCGTCATCCCCTCTTCCAGGCGGCTTTCCCGGCCCTTGGCGTCGAGCTTCCAGGCCTCACCGGCGAGGTGCAGGACTACTGCCGGCAACGGTTGCGGACGGCATTGCTGTTCACGGTCGAGATAGGGCGCGCGCGACACGGGGGTCGCCGCCGAAACGCCAAGGCCGAGCAGGCCGATCACGGCACCGATCAGCCACGGGGCTACTGTTCGAAAGGGCATGCCGCGAAGCAGGGGAAAGGAAGAAGAGAAAGGCTCGGTCATGGGCTCGGTTGCTCGGACAAGGAGCTGGGATAAGGACTACGGCGTTGAGCCAGGTTTCTCAATCATGCCACAGCACCCTGCAACCACCAGGCCGCACTGTATGTCCTGATATGAAAGGAGTGCCACAAAAAAATGGCCAAGGGAAGGCATCCCAACCTTCCCTCGACAACGATTCGTGTGGATCCGAATCGCTACCCGTCCGTGGGTCGGACTTGCTCCAAAGTGCCCCTGTGCTACTGGAGCTACTGTATGGGCAAATCCGTCGATGGCGGGCAATCTGCCAGAATTGTTCAGAATTGCCCGGCTCGGAATTATCCGTTTCAGAATATCCAACGCTGCTGCTCCTGCCGCACAGCCCGTTCCTTGATCCACTGCGCCAGCGCCAGGCTGCGCGAGCCCGGCAACTCAGCGGGCGCGACCAGGTCGCTGGCCGCGGGCATCGACAGGCGTACGGAGACGATCGTCGCCGTACGCGAGGCCGAGTAGAACAGGCCGAAGGCAAAACCAAGTCCCAGGCACAGCATCAGCCCGGTGATCACCGACACCATCGCCCAGGGTTGCCAGCGAATGACGCGAAGGGGGCTGCCCATTGTTCCTTCTCCTTGTATCCACGAACCGGTACCCTGCAACCAGGCAACTCGAGCCCCGCACAGCAGGCACCGGCAATTTGATATCAGCCTAACCAGCCGGCGCGGGTGCCTGAGGGATTCGCCAGAATTGTTCAGATTTCGCCGACGCCGATCCGTCAGAATCGGGCTTATCAGGCAAGGAGAAAGGACAAGACCATGCGTGTCGCCATACTCGATGACGAACCCGCCGAACTGCGTCGGGTCGAGCAGACCCTGGGGCAGATGGCCCAGGCGGGCGAACCGCCCTGGACCGTGCACAGCTTCGAGCGCGGCGAAGACCTGCTGCGCCAGTTACGCCGCGAAACCTTCGACCTGCTGATTCTCGACTGGCAGTTGCCGGATCTCAGTGGCCTGGCGCTCCTGCGCTGGACCCGCGAGCACATGGAAGCGCCACCACCGGCGATCATGCTCACCAGTCGCGACGCCGAGAACGATATTGTCCTGGCCCTGAGCAGTGGTGCCGACGACTACGTCAGCAAGCCGTTTCGGGCCAATGAACTCAAGGCGCGGATCAACGCGGTGCTGCGCCGGCATGGCGTGCAGCGTCATGCCGCCGGCGAAACCGCGACCTTCAATGACCTGAGCTTCGACGATGCCGAACTGCTGGTCAGCCGCGACGGCCAACCCATCGGCCTGACGGAACGCGAGTACCGCCTGGCCCGTTGCCTGTTCGCCAACCTCGGGCGGCCGCTGTCGCGCGAGTACCTTTACGAGCGTTTCTGGCCCCACGAGGAAGTACTGTCCTCGCGGCCCCTCGATACCCATATCTATCGCCTGCGCAACAAGCTCGGGCTGACCGCCGAGCGCGGCTGGCAATTGCAGACCGTGTACGGTTATGGCTATCGACTGGAAAGTGTCACGTCAGAAACGTAGGAGCCCGTTACCTGTAGGAGCCGAGCTTGCTCGCGAAGAGGCCCTCAAGGCCTGTAGGAGCCGGCTTGCCGGCGATGGCGTCCTTGAGATCGCTAAAAGCTTCGCGAGCGAGCTCGGCTCCTACAGGTCACGAAAGCGTCCCGGGCAAGCACGCTCCCACATGGCGGGTGCTTACTCGGCGGCTTCAGCGCCGCCCAGGCCACCGACCTTGGACATCATCAGCGCGATGAAGTCTTCCACCGGCATCTTCTGCCCGTTGAAATCCACCTGGCCAGCGGCGTAGTGCAGCTTGGAGACGATATCCGTGCCCGAGAGGGTCGCCATCTCGGTGGACACCGCCATGGTGCCGGCCATTTCACTGGTCATCGACGCGTACTGCGCGATGGCCTTCGGATCGGTCTGGCCCTCGACCTGCGCCTGCACGCCGGCAAGATCGGCGATCATCGGCTTGGACAGCGACAGCTTGGCGTCCAGCTGCGCAATCAGTTGCTTGCCCAGCTCCAGCGGCGGCAACTGCGTGGACGACGGGTTGGTCAGGTCCAGCAGCAGGCTGAAACGGCTTTCACCATTGGCGGTCTTGAACGACAGGTTTTCCACGGCGATCTGCGGCTTGCCGGCCAGCAGTTGCTTGATATCGGCCTGGGCCTTGAGTTGCTGCTCGGCGGTCAGGGCCGGCATCGTCGGGGTGTCTTCACCCTGCGCGGCGGCTTGCTGCATGGCCTGCAACTCGGCCTGGTAGGTCTGGGTCAGGGAGCGTACCGCCGGGATATCGAGGTTCTTCGCGGCCAGGCTCATCTGCGCGCTGCCCACCGATTTGCCGTTATAGCCGATATCACCAATGGTGTAGGCCAGGCGTCCGGCGAGGATATTGCCGGTGGCGTCCAGGGCGTCCTTCTGCTCGAAGTCCTTGATCGTCACCGTCGCCGGGCTCACACCATAGGTCACCTTGGCGTTGCTCAGTTCCAGGGTGTTGCCGCCCAGGTAGAAACCGAAGTCGCTCTTGGCCAGGTCGCTGGCCAGGGTCAGGCCACCCAGCTCGACCGATACCGGCCCGTCCTCGGCGGACTGGGCGGCGATCTTCAGGCTGTCCATGTAGCCGTTGAGCTTGATCTTCGCGCCACGGTCGCTGCCGGTCAGGTTCAGGTTCAGCCCGGAGAACTTCACCGTGCTCTTGTCGTCCGGCGCGAAGTCCAGCGGGATCAGTTCGACGTTGCCGTCGATCGAGTTGTTGTAGCCCAGCGCAACCACGCCCTTGAGCGGCGCGGCGCCCTTGGCGGCGTCGAACCACTTGGCGGTCACGTCGTTCTTTTCCAGCTCGTAGTTGCTGTTGACCATCACCGGCGTCAGCTTCAGCGCCTTGAGGCGCGACCACGGCAATGGCCCGTGTTCGATATGGTCGACGAACAGCAGCTCGACGTCCTTGTTGTCTTCACCGAGCTGCAGGTTCTGCAGCTTGAGCCGGTAATGGGCGGTGCTGGTGAACAGGTTGCGCTCCAGCGACACCAGCTCGATGCTCGCGTTGCCGCCGCCACTGCTCAGGGCCGTCTTCAATTGTGCGTTGGCTTCCTGGATCGAAGTGTTCAACACCCCTTCCAGCTGATTGCCGGTGTACCACGCGCCAGCGGTGCTCAAGGCACCCACCACCACGACAAACCCCAACAGTACGCCTGCTGATTTATTCATGAATTGACCCGATCAATGTCCGTTGTGTTGAAAATGCTGGTCTTCCCTGAACCCCTGGTCGGGTTCGGCTCGACGGCGCCCGAAAGGACGAAGAGTAGCATTTGCACGAAGACGGGCGCACCTGTCACCCCGGTATCGGCATGTGACGAAGGCAGCAAAATGCACAGGAAGAACACGCGCAGGCACCCGGCAAGGCTGCCGGGGTACATTGCATTGACGCCAGGACCGCCATTAAGTTCGGGTCACGCCTGGCGACTCACGAATACTGCAGCTCCATTTCGTCCAGCTGATGGTCGAAGGTCTTCAGCCGTGCCGTCCAGGTGTAGACCAGCACCTCGAAATCACGGTTGATCACCACACCATCCGGCGAATCGTTGCGCGGGTCGCAGACGTCCAGTTGATAACGCTCGCGGGCCATGGCAATGGCCACGTCCGCCAGCTCACGGGCATTGCTCAGCCAGTGGCGCTCTTCGTGGGCCACTTCGTGGTCGAGTTTCAGGCATTGGCTCTTGAGGGTTTCGAGGCTTTTTTCCAGGGGCGTGCCGGTCAGCTCGCCCATGACTTCCTGGAAGGTCCGCCCCGGCTGCCAGTAGCTGCCCCAGAAATAGCGGTCGAACACGGTTTCGACCCGGCGCAGGGCGACCTTGGTGTCCCAGACCAGCACCAGGGTCTTGCTCTGCGATAACTGGCGCTTCTTCACCTGCTGGCTCTGGTAACTGGCCCAGGCCACCACCACGATGGACATCACGGCAATCAAGGCACTGGCGCTGTCGAGGAACACCAGTGCCTTGTCGATCTGGTGGGCGAGCATCACGCCGTAGAAATACGTCGCCGAGAGCAACACCAGGGCCACCACCGCACACCAGAAACCGGGAGCATAAGGGTTTTTCATTATTAGAATCCCCATCAAGCCACGCCGACCGCGCGTGAGGATTCACCCGAAGCCCCGAACCAACGACGGCCAGCCGATAGTTCAGAGCATAGCAACGGACTCAGGGTTTCGCGTGTTCCACAGGTGGCGTTCGTCCGCTTTCCCAACCACCGCCCAGTGCCAGGAACAGATCGATCTGACTCATCGCTACCTGGGTGTTGGCCGAAGCCAGTTGCGCGCGCACATCGGTGTAGGTGCGGGTGGCTTGCAGGTCGGCGAGGAACGAGGCGCGACCGGCCTTGAAGAAGCGGTGCGTCTGATCCGCCGCGAGGCTGGCCGACTGCTCGGCATCGGCCAGCGCATCGCGGCGGTCGAGTTGCGCGGTGTACTGGGCCAGGCTGGTCTGGGTCTCGCGGATAGCGTTGAGCACCACGCCGTCGAAGTGCGCCAGGACACCCTGGGTGGTCGCTTCGGCCTCACGGATCCGCGCCCGCGCGCCGTTGGTCGGCACGGTCCAACTGATCGCCGGACCGAAGCCCCAGCGGTTGGTCGACGGGTCGCCGAGGTCTTTGAGGATACCGACCGTCCCGACCGTCGCGCCGATGCTGATGTTCGGGTACAGCTCGCCCGTGGCGACGCCGATACCGGCGGTCGCCGCCGCCAGCCGGCGTTCGGCCTGGCGGATATCCGGACGGCGCTTGAGCAACTCGGCACCGTCGCCCACCGGCAGCAGTTGGACGATATGCGGCAGCGCGGCGCAATCGGCGACGCCAGCAGGCAGCTGATCCAGCGGCCTGGCCAGCAACATCGACAGACGATACAAGCCGGCCTGGCGCGCCGCCGTATAACGCGGCAGCTCGGCGCGCAGGGATTTGAACTGGGTCTGGGAACGGGTGACCTGGGTTTCATCGCCGCGCCCGGCGTCGCGCAGGCGTTTGGTCAACTCGGTGCTCTGGGATTGCAGGTCGAGGGACTGCTCGGCAATCTCGCGTTCCTCGTTCGCCGCGCAGACCTGGGTGTAGGAGCGCACCACGTCCGCCACCAAAGTGATACGGGCGACATCGCCCGCCGCCTGGGTCGCGTCGGCATTGGCCTTGGCCGCCTCGATACCGCGCTGCAAGGTGCCCCACAGGTCGAACTGATAGGACGCGGACAGCGCGATTTCACCGATATTCGCCACCGGCACCTTTTCCGGCAGCAGGAACGCCTGGCCGGACTCCTGCAAGCGCTGCGCCCCGGCTTTCACGCCGGCACTGAAACCGCCGGCCGCCTCGGCCTCGTCCACCTGCGCCCGGGCCCGCGACAGGCTCGCCGCCGCTACCCGCAGGTCGGTGTTGGACGCCAGCGCCTGGCGCACCAGTTCATCCAGGCGCGGGTCCTGGTACAGGCGCCACCAGTCGGTCGGTACCGGCGCCGAGACGACATTGTCGCCGCTGCCGGCGATCTCGCCCTGCAGGTCCTTGCGCTGCATCGCCGAGTCGCCCGGCAGATGGTAGTCAGGGCCGACGATGGAACAGGCCGACAGCAGCAGGCCAAGGCCGAGTGTGGTGACTTTCACCAGCGGTTTCATTTCGCGGCCTCTTTCTTCGCGGCGTCCCCGGCATCATCGATGATCGAAACGGTCGCCGTCCGTCCGGCGATCATGCGGAAGTCTTCCGGCACATCGACGAAGGCGATCCGCACCGGAATCCGCTGGGCCAGGCGCACCCAGCTGAACGCCGGGTTGACGTTGGGCAGCAGGTTCGAGCCGCTGCTGCGGTCACGGTCCTCGATCCCGGCGACGATGCTTTCCACCCGGCCGCGCAGGCGGGCCTTGTCGCCGATCACGCGAATATCCACGCTCTGGCCGACATGGATGCCGTCGAGCTTGGTTTCCTCGAAATAACCGTCGATATGGAACGAGCCGCTGTCCACCACCGACAGCACCGGCCGGCCCGCCGTGACGAACTCCTGCTCACGCGGCGCGCGGTCGTTGACATAGCCGTCCACCGGGCTGCGGATCACCGAACGGTCGAGGTTCAGTTGCGCGGCGTCCACCGTCACCTGGGCTTCGGCCAGGGCCGACTCGGCACGGGCGACCTTCGACTGGCTTTCCTCCAGTTGCTCGCCGGCCACCAGGTTGCCGAGGCCACGGTTGCGCTTGTTCTCACGCTGGGCCTGGGCCAGGGTTTCCTGGCGGTCGGCCACCGCCGCCCTGGCCTGGCGCAGCGCCAGCTTGAAGCGGTCCTGGTCGATACTGAACAGCACCTGCCCGCGACTCACCAACTGGTTGTCGCGCACCTGCACCTGCTGGATCAGTCCGGAAACGTCCGGAGCGATCTGCACGATATCGGCACGGATATGCCCGTCCCGGGTCCAGGGCGCGAACATGTAGTACATCACCATGCGCCAGACCACGAGGCAGGCGAAGATCACCACCAGCAAGGTCAGGACCACACGGCCAATGGTCAAGATAGGTTTTTTCATGTCATCAGGTATCGACTGAACGAATCCACAACGCCCAGCAGCAAAGCGTAGAGACCGACGTTGAACAATGCCCGGTGCCAGACCAGGCGATAGAAGTGGCAGCGCGTCAACAGCCCGTGCACCACCAGGTACAGCGCATAGGTAATGCCCATCAGCACCAGCAGCGTGGGCAGGAACACCCCGCTGATATCGACGTCACCGATCATAAAGGCACTCCATTGATCCCATACGGCACGCTCTCCGGCTGCTCGCCGAGGTCGACGAACTCCACCCCGGGCAACAGCGCCAGGCGCAGGCCGCTTAGGGCGTGCAGCAGGTGCAGGCGGGTCTCGCCATCGTCCAGGCCCTGGGAGCTCAGGGCCCGGCGCGTGCGGTCCAGGGTCATCAGCAGGGGCGCCGGGGCCGGCAGCCGCTCGCGGGCCTTGAGGCAGGCGCGGAAGTACGCGCCGACCTCTTCCACCACCTGCTTGAGCAGCACGTTGGCCACCCCCAGCACGCGCGGGGTATAGGCCAGCAGGTCGAGCAGATTCAACGCGACCCGCAACTCGCGCAGCGCAGCGCCGGTGTCCTGGCCGGTCATGGCCAGGCGCGGCAGGTGCTGCATCAGCCGGTCGAGCATCTGCGCGCCCATGTGCCGGTGCTCGGCCAGGGTCGCAGCCTCAGTCAGGCTGACGATGTCGCGCCAGCTGAAACGGGTCAGGCGCTTGGCCGCCAACTCGGCACCGAAGGGCCGCGCCACCAGGGTCCAGATAAAGGCGAACAGCAGCCCCACGGGACCGGCCAGATTGGCGTTGGTGAAGTTCAGGAAGTCCGCGTCATAGGCGCCCGAAATGCTGATGAAGGACGAGGTGTTGACGATGGTCAGCAAGGTGCCCAGGTAGAAACGCGGCTGCACGGTGAGGGTGCCGACGCAGATGAACGGCACGGCGAACGCCAGTACCAGCATCGGAAAATCGTGCAGGTTGGGCAGCACCACGAAGAGGTAGAGGCTGGCGAAAATCACCGACATCGCGGTCCAGAAAAAGAACCGGTAGATCTGCGGCGCCGGGTCGTCCATCGCCGCGAAGAAGCTGCAGGCCACCGCCGCGAGAATCACCGCGCTGGCGCCGTCGGTCCAGCCGAGCAGGATCCACAGCACCGAAGCGACAATGATCGCCAGGACCGTGGAGCCGGCCGAATACAGCATCAGGCCGCGGTCGAGAAACGGCGTCAGGCGGCTCAGGCGCCAGTGGCGATAGACCGCGCGCCAGTTGTCCTGGCTTTCGCACTGGATGGCGTATTGCAGGCTGCGCAGGTCCTGCCACAGGTCGATCCACTCGCCAAGGCGATAGAGGGCGTTGGAGAACAGCAACTGGCGACGCTCATCCAGCTCGACCGGGCTCGGTTGCAGGCTTTCGACCTGTTCGCGCAGGGCCTGCCAGCGTTCGACCGGCGCTTCCCGGGCGGTGCTTTCCAGCCATTCGCGGGTGGCGACGAGCAGCGGCTCGAAGCGCTCCACCAGTTCCGGAGTACGCCGTTCCATGGCGTAGAGCGCATCGTCCAGAGCATCGACCACCGGCAGCAGGTGGATCATCCGCCCGCGCAGTTCCCTGGCGTTGCGCACAGTCTGTGGCCGCGCGCCTTCGTGGCTCAGTTGGCCGATCATCAATTCCAGACTGTTGAAGGTGGCGACCATGGCCGAGCGCAGGCTGCTCACTTCCTCGGCCTGCACGTTGCGCTCAAGGAATTTCAGGCTGTAGTTCGAGGCGTCGCCAAACCACTTCTTCGCCGCATCCTGCAACACCGGCGCCAGCCGGCGCGGCCAGAACATGCTGCCGACCACGGCGGCGACGACGATGCCGAGAAAGATTTCCTCGGTCCGCGACACGGCGATATCGAACACGTTCAGCGGATTGTCCACCACCGGCAGGGCGATCATCGGCATGGTGTAGCCGGCCAGCATCAGCGCGTAGCTGTTGGCGGTGCGCAGGTGCAGCGAGAGAAACAGCAGGATGCCGGTCCACAGCGCGACCGCCACCACCAGCAGGAACGGCGTCTGCACGAACAGCGGCACGAACAGCACCGCCGCCGAGGCGCCGAGGAACGTGCCGACCGCCCGATACAGCGCCTTGGAACTGGTGGGGCCGACAAAGGGGCTGGACACGATGTACACGGTCGCCATCGCCCAGTAGGGGCGCGGCAGTTCCATCAGCAGCGCGATATACAGCGCGATCATCGAGGCCGCGAAGGTGCGCACGCCGTAGAACCAGTCGCGGGCCGGCGGCATGCCTGTCCAGAAACCGTTCAAGAATCGGCCACTCCCGACGCTTGCCCGGCGGCCTCGAAGGCCCGGATCACCCGCAGTGCCGCTTCCAGATCGGCCGGCGCAATGCCATCCAGCACCTCGCGACGCAGGCGCACCAGTTGGGTTTCGATATCGTGGAACAGGCCGTGGCCGGTCTCGGTCAGGCCCAGGGTCTTGGCGCGGCGATCACTGGCGTCCTCGGTGCGCTGCACGTAGCCGGCATTGCACAGTTGATCGAGCAGGCGGACCAGCGACGGGCTTTCCATCCCGGCGACCTGGGCCACCGTGACCTGGCGTACTCCCGGTCCCATGCGCCCGATGATCAGCAACGGCATGGCGCAGGCTTCGGAGATGCCATAGTTGGCCAGCGTGGTCTGGCAGACCCGCCGCCAATGACGCGAAGCGAGCACCATGCCAGTGCTGATGTTCTGCTGGAGCTGTTCGAGATGCTTGGACACGAGAGGATTCGCACAATGTTAGTTTGCTAACTATCAATATCGCGTATCGATCAGGATTTCGTCAAGTCTTGAAACAATTTGTTCTTGTCGGTTCGGTCAGGCGCAGAGGGACCGTGGCCGTTGGGGTGAGCGTAGCTCATGGGAGGGTGATCGTTTCCACGCAGGGCGGGTGGAACAATCAAGGGCAAACCGCAATCAGCCTGCGAGAACGTCGCGAAAAACGTCAGGACGTAGCGCGGCAATGTGCAGCAACGACCGAGCGGCACCGGAGGGCGAACGCCGTCCCTGCTCCCACTCCTGCAAGGTCCGCACGGAAACACCCAGCAGTTCCGCAAACCTGGGCTGTGACAGTCCGGTCCTGCTGCGGGCCTCGGCTGCTTCTGTCACTTTCACCGCGTGAACAGCCCCGTGGCGGCCGGCCTTGACGTCGACGATGGCGGCAAGGAGCTCTTCGCCAAGATCACGCTTGGCGTCACGTTCCAGCAATTCTGTTTCAGTCAGGGGCATGATTCATCTCCTTTGCCACCTTGCGCAGGATATGCGCCGGAATACTCTCTGTGGCTCCCTTGCCATATATCAACAGCGCAACCAATGAGCCATTCGCCAGCTGTGTCATATAGATGACCCTGACGGCGCCACTCTTGCCACGCAAGCCGGAACTCCAACGTACCTTGCGACAACCGCCCGAACCTGGAACGACAACACCACACTCTGGATGACTCGCCAGATGAGTCATGAACTGATCGCGTTCGTCCTCGGTCCAGTAATCCCGCCAAAGTTTGCTGAACAGAGGCGACTCTATGATCGTCAGCATAATTGATTCTACGTCTTTGACGTACAAGCAGACCAGGTTTCTGGTCGGCTTGTACGCACCTATGGGAGGAAAGTGAACGGAAGGAAACCGTGTCAACTTATCCAGAAGCGTTTTGACCTGGAATCAGGGAAGTAACGCCTGGCCTATAGGTAGATGCGCCGTGTCAGGTAGCCGACGTCATCTCAAGAGGTAGGAACTACCGAGGAACATCAGATAAGCTTGATCTCAGCCCTGCCTCCCCTTGCGCAACAACACATCCAACTGATCCACCACCTCGGCCCAGTCCGCATCCTCGAGCACTTCGCTGCGCAGGAAATCCGCCTGGCTCTTGCTCCAGAAAAACGCATCGGCCAGGTGCAGCTCCGGCTTGAGCGGCGAGTGGATGGCAACAAACTTGTCGATGCTCTCGGGGTCATCGGGTAGCCCCAGTTGCTTGAACAGCGACGGGAGGTTGTGGGTAGGTGATTGCATGGGGGTTCTCCAGTGATCAGCGAAATAGCGGTGCCTTGATCGTTCCCACGCTCTGTGGGGCATGCAGCCCGTGACGCTCTGCGTCACCAGAGCGGACGCGGAGCGTCCAGAGAGGCGTTACCACGCAGAGCGTGGGAACGATCATCAAGTAGTCCGGCAATGGAGGGCACGGGCGGGCCAAAGGTTCAGTGGCAGACCTCGCACACTTCGGCATGGGGCACCATGCGCAGGTACTCGCCCATTTCCATATGCACCAGGTTGTGGTGGTTGCCGGCTTCCAGGTAGATATCCTTCTCGCGGGTCAGCAGCGGGTCGACCACCATGCGCAGGCCATAGGACTCGCCCAGGGCCGGCACGGCGCCGCGCTCGCAGTCCTGGAACAGATACGCCAGGGTGCTTTCCCGGGTGATCTGCCAGGTCGAGGCGCCCCGCACCTTGCTCAGGTCCAGGTGCCGGCTGGCGGGCAGGACGGCCATCAGGTAATGCCCATGCCGGTCGTCGAGAATCACCGACTTGGCCATGCGCTCCGCCGGAATCCCCGCCAGGCGGGCGGTCTCCAGGCTGCTGGCCGAATGCGGGTGATGGATGATGTCGAATTCGCAGCTCGCCTTTTCCAGGCTGCTCTGCACGGTCCTGGCCATACGCATGATGCACCTCCGAGCCCCGCAGAATGCCCCGGGGCGATGGGTCTACGGCAATCCATGGGTATGAGTCTAGGCAGTCCGGCGCCAGGCGTCGGCCCGAGGCAATCACCGTTATCGCTATCGCCGGGCCTGGATAGTCGACTTGGCGCTAAACGCAGCCGCCACCGCTCGACTAGACTGCAAGAGGGGGTGACGAACTCGCGGAGAAACCTGTGAGCATGACCATCCACCCCAGTGTGGCGCTGATCCTCCTGGGTATCGCATTCATGCTGGCCGAGACCTTTCTGCCGACCTTCGGCCTGATCGGTTTCGGCGGCCTCGTCACGTTCGTGGTCGGGCTCTTGCTCCTGATCGACAGCCAATGGCCCGGCTACGCAATTCCCCTGCCTTGGCTCGTTCTGCTGGCGGTGAGCGGTGCCCTGTTGCTGCTGGCACTGATCGCCGCGGCCGTGAAGGCACGCCAGCGCCAGGTGGTCAGTGGCGATGCCGGCCTGGAAGGCAGCCTCACGTCCATCACCGCACTGCAAACCGGCGATGTCCATCACGGCCGGGTCTATGGCGGCTGGGTCCAACTGCAAGGGGAAAACTGGCAGGTACTGAGCCCGACGCCGCTGCACCCCGGACAACGGGTGCGGGTGATCGCGCGCAAGGGCCTGCTACTGGAAGTGAAGGCTGCTGACGACCCGCCAAGGCGAGGAGATTGATCATGGTCCTGCAACTGGGTTCCGGAGCGCTGCTGGTGCTCCTGCTGCTGATGCTGGCGGCCTCGACCTTTCGCATCCTGCGTGAATACGAGCGCGGAGTGGTGTTCCAGCTCGGACGCTTCTGGCAGGTCAAGGGACCGGGGCTGATCCTGCTGATTCCACTGGTGCAGCAGATGGTCCGGGTGGACCTGCGCACCGTGGTGCTGGATATACCGCCCCAGGATGTGATCACCCGCGACAACGTCTCGGTCAAGGTCAACGCGGTTCTGTATTTCCGTGTGCTCGATCCGCAGAAGGCGATTATCCAGGTCGAGGATTTTCTCGCCGCCACCAGCCAGTTGGCGCAGACGACCTTGCGCGCGGTGCTGGGCAAGCATGAACTGGATGAACTGCTGGCCGAGCGCGAGCGCCTGAACACCGATATCCAGCACGTGCTCGATGCCCAGACCGATGCCTGGGGGATCAAGGTGGCGAATGTCGAGATCAAGCACGTGGACCTCAACGAGTCGATGATCCGCGCCATCGCCCGGCAGGCCGAAGCCGAGCGCGAACGGCGGGCCAAGGTGATCCACGCCGAAGGTGAATTGCAGGCTTCGGAGAAACTCATGCAGGCGGCCGAGATGCTCGGACGCCAGCCGGGGGCCATGCAGTTGCGCTATATGCAGACACTGGGGGCGATTGCCGGGGACAAGACCTCGACCATCGTCTTTCCGCTGCCGATCGAATTGCTCAAGGGCATGGCGGACCTGTCGTCGAAATCCTGAAAGCCATTTTTCGCCGGATGCCGGAAAGCTGTGGGGATGGCGTTTATACGGGAGTGGGCTTGCCCACGAAGCTTTTAGCGATCTCGAGGGCCTATTCGCGGGCAAGCCCGCTCCAACAGGATGTTTTTCAGCCTCGACGCAGGTGCTCCAGCGCCTCGTAAGGCGCCCGGGCCCAGGAGGATATCCGCTCCCTGAGCCGCTCGGAGGCCTCGCGGTGCTTGTCCTGGCTGTCGGGCACAAACACCTGGGCAGGCTGTTTGGCGTGTTGTCCGACCGTCGCGAAAACCCGGTTTCGTTGTTCGCCATCCAGACCGAAAAAGTCTGCCAGGTGCCCGTCCATGGCCGCCGGCAACTCGCGGTAGTTCACCGGCACGCCACCCAATGCCCGGCAATGCTCCAGGCCCTGCTGGAAAATCCGCCCCAGCCGCCGGGCGATATAGTCTTCCCGCGAGTCGTCCTGCCCCGGGCTGTCCAGGGAGCTGGCGCCGATCATCCCCGGGACCATGTGCATGCCCGCCCGACGCCAATGGGACACGGCGATTTCCAGCGGGTCGCGGTACACGAACAACCAGGGCGTGGCGGGAAAGCACTCACGCAACAACGGCAGCTCGGCGATATTCCAGGCATCGAGCTTGATCACCAGTTTCTGTTCGCCACCACGGCGCAATTGGCCGTAGGCCGCCAGCAGGCCACGCAACGCTGCCTGTCGCTCTCGCGGCTCGAATGTCCCGCGCAACAGAGTATCCAGCGCCGGAGGTTCGGAGATGACGATAGCCTCGTCGAGTTGCGCCAGCATCTGGCTGAGCAAGGTCGAACCGCAACGCGAGGCGTGGTAGATAAAGGCCGTCGGCGCCACCGCCGGGGCACGCCACTCGCTGAGTGCCGCCAGGGACGTTTCACGACGGAATGCCTGGTTGAACGGCAGGCGTAGCGCGTCGTCCACCGCTTCGCGAAAAAACGGCTGGTCGAGTTTGCGCCCACCGAACCAGCACCAGTCCACCCGCCACTCGCCGGCCTGCTGCCAGAGGCGGATCGGCAGCCAGTCCTTCAGGCCATCCATTGCTGGCTCCAGCGGCTGCGGCCCTGGCGCATCGCCGAGCGGATGTCCTCACGGCCGAAGCGCAGGCCGCGCTCGCCCGCCAATTGCAGGGCACGGGCGATAAAGGCTTCGCTGTCCTCCAGAACCTGCAAGGCCTGGCATAACACGGGATCGTTCTCCAGCAAGGTCCGAAACCGCGCAAAATCCGCGGCGGCCCGGCCGATACCCGGTGCCGGCGTAGTCGCCAGCCCGCTCGCGATCTGCTGCTCCAGCCAGGGGTTCGGTCGGCAATCGAGCACCAGGTGAATCCGCTCGCCCCCGCCCCAGTTATCGACGCCGTGGGGCCGTGACAGATCGAGAAACCAGCATTCGCCGACCTGCATCGGGATGCGTTGGCCATCGAGCATGAAGTCCACATCCGGCGGGCTGAGCAGGGGAATGTGCAGTCGTCGGTCCGCGTCCGGCGCACCGAGGTCGTAGTCGCGATGCTCGTGAATCCGCCCGCCCGGCCCCAGGCGCAGCAACCGCGCCGAACGTATCTCCAGGGGCAGGTCCAGGGCCGCCGCCCAGGTTGCATCCAGCAACCAGGGCTCGCGCTCGGTCGGCGCACCGGCCCCGGGCGCCAGCTCGCTCAAGGCATCCGCCGCCGAAATCAGCGCGACGCCACTCCAGTCACCGTCGTAGTAATCGGCATTGAAGTGGGCTTTCCAGGCCGGTCCGGCGATACGAGAAAGGGCTTGCTGCAGCAGCGGCAAGGCCACCGCCACAGGCAAACGGGAAAAGGCCGGCAGGCTCAGGGAATCACCCCGGACGACTGCAGATGGCCCAGCAGTTGTTCGACACAGGCTTCGACAGAGAGGCGCCCGGTATCGAGGATCAGATCGGGTGCCCGCGGCACGTCATAAGGCGCGGAGATCCCGGTAAAACTCGCCAGCTCGCCGCGCCGGGCGCGGGCGTAGTGCCCTTTCGGATCGCGCCCTTCGCAGACCTGCAACGACGCGCTGCACCAGACCTCACGATAATCCTCACCCAGGCGCCGGGCGAACAGTTCACGCAGGTCGGCCTGGGGCGCGATCATCGCCAGGATGACGATCTGGCCGTTGTCCACCAGCAGTCCGGCCAGCTCGCTGGCGCGACGGATATTTTCCTGGCGATCGCTTTCGGCGAACCCCAGGTCGCGATTCAAACCGCCGCGCAAGGCATCGCCGTCCAGCACCAGGCACTGCAATCCACGTGTGAACAACTCAGCCTGCAGCGCCTGGGCCACGGTCGACTTGCCTGCCGCCGGCAAGCCGGTCAGCAGGATCGCCGTGCCGCGATGGCCGTTGCGGGCCTCGCGCTGACCGCGACTGACGCTTGCCCGCGGCGCCAGCAGGTTATTGTCCTTCGGCATGGGCCACAGGCGCGCTGATATTGCCGGCCGCCCACTGCGACTCGCGTGTCGCCATGGCCCCGGCAATCGCCGCGACCTTGGTCGACGAGACTTGCGCCGGCAACGGATCGAGCCCGGCGCTGGCGAAGATCTGGCCGTAGGCGTTGCGCAGGTCGGCATAGGCCAGGTCGCGACGCAGGTCGGCCTGCAGGGTGTTGAGTTCGCCCTGGATCAGGTCCAGCTCACCCAGCCCGGCGGCCTTGTAGCGGTTGCGCAACTGGCCGACGATCTGTCCGTCGATATTCGACAGTTGCTGGCTGGTCTTGAACTGACGCAGTGCCTCGCGGTAGTTGGCGTTGGCCACGTAGAGCTGCGCCAGCACGGCGATCGACATCGCCTGGCGGCGCGCGGTCGCCACTTCCTCACCGGCCTTGGCCACATCGATGGCCGCCGGCGCGGAGATCACGTTGAACAGGTTCCAGGTGACTTTGACGCCGAAGTCCGCCCACTTGTCATTGACCAGGAACGAGTTGCTGTCGTAGTGACCACCGGCCGAGAACTCCAGGCCCGGCAGCAGGCGCAGCATGGCCTTGCGGGTTTCGGCGGCGCTGATACGGCTCTGGTAATCCTGCTCGCGCAGTTCCGGACGGCTGGCCAGGGCCTCGTGTTCCAGCTGGGCCATATCGACCTTGAGCTCCGGAATCGCATAATCATCCGAGGTCGCCAGGGTCAGGTCGGTGCCCAGTGGCAGATTGATCAGGGTCGCCAGTTCGGTCTTGGCCAGGGACAACGCCTTGCGCTGCTCTTCCAGTTGGCGGGTGGCCTCGATCAGCGAGCGCTGGTAACCCAGGGCCTGGATCGGATCGCCGATGCGCTGCTCGCTCATCTTCTCGCTGTTGCCCTGCGCCGCCTCGACCCGCACCATCAGGCTGTCGATCTGCTTGAGCAGGCGTTCGGCCGCCACCGCCCGCCAATAGGCCGAGCGCACGTCCTGGACGATGGTGTTGATCACCTTGCGCCGGCGTTCCTGGACAATCAGGCGCTGGTCGCCCTGCTGCTTGGCGCTGATATAGCTGACACCGAAGTCGAGCACGTTCCAGACCATGGTCAGGTCGGCGACGCGACGATTCTTGTCCTGGGAGGTCGAAGGTTCCAGGGACTGGGTATGAGTCTCCACGCTTTCGCTACTGGAGCCGCTGACGTTGTTACGCCCGGCATAACCGGCCGAGAGCGCCATGCGCGGCAACATGTCGAAGCTGGCGAGGTCCAGCTGACGCTTGGACAGCGCCTCCTCCATGATCTTCAGGCGCCCTTCGAGGTTGTATTTCACCGCACGGGCCATGGCTTCGTGCAGGGTGAGCGGGCCGCTGAGGGGTTCCTGATCCCTGTACATGCTCTGCAGATCGGTTTTGGCGCGTTGCTCACTGACGCTGCGATCGATCGGTTGGCTGGTGACGGCACAACCGCTGACTACCAGCGCCAGCAAGCTGACGCTGAACAACTTCTGACTTCTTCTCATTCCCTGGCACCGCCCCTGACTACCGCTCTCTATTTTTATAGGCGCCGACAAACGTCGGCGCAGATCTCAAATCATTGTTCAGGCCGGTATTTCGCTGACACCGACCTGCTCCAGAGCCCAGGCTAGTTCATGCAGCTGTTTCTGCTCGGAATCCTTGAGCTGCTGCAATTGCTGGCCGAGGGTCGGCGCACCGAAAATCCCGCGCAGGCCCTGGGACGGATCGCCCAGGCTCTTGCTGCCCTGGCGCTCGAACGCCTTGAAGCCGCTGCTGTCGCCCGTCGTCGATTCGCGATTGAACAGGCCCGACAAGGTGCTGCTGCCGAACACCCCGCCATCGCCGCCGCCAAAACCGAGGAAGCCGCTGCCGCTGCCGTCGCCACCGCTGTCGGTGCTGAACACCTGGGCAATGAAGCTCGGGGCCAGGGCACCGTTGCGGATGAAGATATTGCCGAGCGGCGGCAGGCCGCCGCCCACATCACGCTGTTCGAACAGCGGCGGGAAGCCGATAGGCGAGCCCAGGTTGCCGCCGGGTGGGCCGAAGACGATCGGCTGCAATGGCACATTCGGCAGGTCCGGCGCGGGCGCCGGGTCGGTGATGCGAAATTGCGGGTCGCCGCCCAGGGACACCGTGGTGATCCCGTAGTTGTTGGAGTTGGCGAAACCCGTACCGGCGTTACCCGCCAGATCGGTGACCAGGCTGGTATCGAGGGTGATGAAGTTGCTCGGATCGGTGATATTCGCCGTCGGCGTCAGGGTCGCGGTCCAGGTCTTGCCGCCATCGCTGCTGGCCAGGTTGGACAGCACACCGTTGGCCACGCTCAGGTCCGACAGGTCGAAGCCGGTGACTTTCTCGCTGAAGGTGAAGGTCACGGTGGTGGTCTGGCCGGCGGTCAGGTTCGGGTTGGCGACCACGATGGTGGCGGTCGGCAGGTCGGCGTCGACCCCATAGTTGTTGGAGATGGCGATACCCGAGCCGGTGTTGCCGGCGCCATCGGTGACCAGGCTGTTATCGAGCACGATCAGGTTGGTGGCATCGGTGACGCCGACGGTCGGTGTCAGGGTCGCGGTCCAGTGGATATTGTCGCTGGTGGTCAGGTTGGACAGCACGCCATTGGCCACGCTCAGGTCCGACAGGTCGAAGCCGGTGACCGCCTCGTTGAAGGTGATGCTCACCGTGGTGGTCTGGCCGATCCCCACGTGAGGGTTGGCCACCGAGATGGTCGCGCCCGGCCGCTGGGTATCGATGCTGTAGTTGTTGGAGTCGGTGGTGCCGCTGCCGGCGTTGCCCGAGGCGTTGGTGACACCGCTGTTGGCCAGGGTGATGACGTTGGTGGTGTCGGTGACATTGCTGGTCGGGGTGAGCGTCGCGGTCCAGGTGATACCGCCGTCACTGGAGCTGACGTTCGTCAGTGTGCCGTTGCTGATGGTCAGGTCGGCGTTGCTGAAACCGCTGACCGCTTCACTGAAGGTGATGGTCACCGCAGAGCTCGCCCCGGCATTCAGGCTCGGGACCGCCACGACGATGGTCGCGGTCGGCCGCACCGTATCGATGGTGAAGTTGGCCGAGTTGGTCACGCCGGTGCCGGCGTTGCCCGCCAGGTCGGTATAACCGGTGTTGTTCAGGCTGATCAGGTTGGTGGTGTCGTGAACGTTGCTGGTCGGGGTGAAGGTCCCGGTCCAGGTGACACCGCCGTCGCTGCTGGTCAGCGTGCTCAGGGTACCGTTGGGCACGCTCAGGTCGCTGTTGTCGAGACCGGCCACCGCTTCGCTGAAGGTGATGGTCACCGTCGCGGTCTGCCCGACGAGCAGGCTCGCGCTGCTGACCACGATGCTCGCCGTCGGCGCCACGGTATCGACACTGTAGGTATTGGACTCGGTGGTGCCCGTGCCGGCATTGCCGGCGATATCGCTGAACAGGGCGTTGTTCAGGCCAATGACACCGCCGCTCTGGGTGGTAGCGGCGTTCGGCGTCAGGGTCGCGGTCCAGGTGATGTTGTCGAGGGTGCTCAGGCCGCTCAAGGTGCCGCCGACCGCTGTCAGGTCGCCCAGGGAAAGACCGGTCACGGCTTCGCTGAAGGTAATGGTCACCACGGATGAACCACCGATATTCAGGGCGTTGGTGCTGACCGCGATGGTCGCCGTCGGCCGCTGGGTGTCGATGCTGAAGTTGTTGGAATTGGTGGTGCCGCTACCGGCGTTGCCCGAGGCATTCGTCACGCCAGAGTTGTCCAGCACGACCAGGTTGCTGCTGTCGGCGATGTTGCTGGTCGGCGTGAAGGTCGCCGTCCAGGTGATGCCGCCGTCGCTGGTGGCGACGGTGGTCAGTGTGCCGTTGCTGATGGTCAGGTCGGCATTGCTGAAGCCGCTCACCGCCTCGCTGAAGGTGATGGTCACCGTCGAGGTTTCGCCGATCGTCAGGGAGTTGTCCGCCACCACGATGGTCGCGCTCGGCCGTACCGTATCGATGGTGAAGTTGCCCGAGTTGGTCACGCCGACACCGGCGTTGCCCGCCAGGTCGGTATAGGTGGAGTTGTTCAGGCTGATCAGGTTGCTGGTGTCGTGGACATTGCCGGTCGGGGTGAAGGTGGCGGTCCAGGTCACGCCGCCGTCGCTGCTGCTCACCGCGCTCAGAGTGCCGTTGGGCACGTTCAGGTCGCTGTTGTCGAAGTTGCTCACCGCTTCGCTGAAGGTGATGGTCACCAGCGAAGTATCGCCGGCCGCCAGGGTCGGATTGGCGACCACGATGGTCGCTGTCGGCCGCACGCTGTCGACGTCATAGGCGTTCGAGGTACTGGTCCCGCTGCCGCCGTTGCCGGCGATGTCGGTCACGGTGCTGTTGTCCAGGACAATGTGGTTGTTGTTCTGGGTGATCCCCGCCGTCGGCGTCAGGGTCGCGGTCCAGACGATGTTGTCGAGGGTGCTCAGGTTGCTCAGGGTGCCGTTGTCGGTGGTCAGGTCGCCCAGGGAGAAACCGGTCACGGCTTCGTTGAAGGTGATGGTCACCACGGAGCTGCCGCCGATGCCCAGGTGATCGGTCGTCACGGCGATGGTGGCGGTCGGACGCTGGGTGTCGACGATGTAGTTGTTGGAGAGGCTGGTGCCGCTGCCGACATTGCCCGAAGCCGCGGCCTGGACCCCGCTGTTGTCCAGCACGATCAGGTTGCTGCTGTCGGTGATGTTGCCGGTCGCGGTGAGCGTCGCGGTCCAGGTGACGCCACCGTCGCTGCTGCTCACCGCGCTCAGGCTACCGTTGGCGACACTCAGGTCGGCATTGGTGAAACCGCTGACGGCCTCGTTGAAGGTGATGGTCACCTGGGACGTGCCACCGATATTCAGCGACGGATTCGCCACCACGATGCTCGCCGTGGGGAGCACGGTGTTGATGGCGAAATTGGTCGAGTTGGTGGTGCCCACGCCCGTGTTGCCGGCCTGGTCGGCGATACCGGTATTGGCCAGGGTGATGACGTTGGTCGCGCTGTTGACGTTGGCGTTCGGGGTGAACGTCGCGGTCCAGGTGATGCCTCCGTCGCTGCTGCTCACCGCGCTCAGGGTACCGTTGGCAATGGTCAGGTCGGTATTGCTGAAGTTGTTCACCGCCTCGCTGAAGGTGATGGTCACCAGCGAGGTTTCACCCGCGCTCAGCGTCGGATCGGCGACGACGATGGTCGCAGTCGGCCGCTGGGTGTCGATCGCGTAGTTGTTGGAGTCGGTGGTGCCGGTCCCGACGTTGCCGCTGGTGTCGGCATAGCCGGTATTGTCCAGGGTGATGACGTTGCTGGTGTTGGTGATGTTCGTCGTCGGGGTGAACGTGGCGGTCCAGGTGATGCCACCGTCAAGGCTGTTCACCGCGCTCAGGTTACCGTTGGCGAGGGTCAGGTCGGCGTTGCTGAAACCGACCACGGCTTCGCTGAAGGTGATGGTCACCAGCGAGGTGTCACCGATCTTCAGGGCATTGTCCGCCACCACGATGGTCGCGGTCGGGCGCACGCCGTCGATGGCGACGTTGTTCGATGTGCTGGTGCCGCTGCCGGCGTTGCCCGCACCGTCAGCGACCCCGCTGTTGTCCAGGGTGATGTGGTTGCTGGCGCTGACGATCGCCGCCGTCGGGGTGAAGATCGCGGTCCAGGTGATGCCACCGTCGCTGGTGCTCACCGCGCTCAGGCTGCCATTGGACACCGTCAGGTCGGTGTTGCTGAAACCGGTCACGGCTTCGCTGAAGGTGATGGTCACCGGTGAGGTCTGGCCGATGCCCAGGTTGGTGTTGCCGAACACGATGGTCGCCGTCGGCCGCTGGGTGTCGACCGCGTAGGTGTTGGACGTGGTCGTGCCGCTGCCGGCGTTGCCCGCGACGTCGCTGACCTGGGTGTTGTTCAGGGTGATGACATCGCCGGTATGGGTGATCCCGGCGGTTGCGGTCAGGGTCGCGGTCCAGGTGGTGCCATTCACCTGGACCAGGTTGCTCAGGGCGCCGTCGGCGACGGTGAACGCGGAAGTGGTGAGGTTGTTGACCGTCTCGCTGAAGGTGATGGTCACCTGGGACGTGCCACCGATATTCAATAGCGGACTCGCCACTGCGATGGTCGCGGTCGGCAACACGGTGTCGATGACATAGGTGTTGGACGTGGTCGTGCCCGTACCGGCGTTGGTCGAGGTGTCGGTATACAGGCTGTTGTCCAGGGTAATGACGTTGCCGCTATTGTTGTTGCCCGCGGTCGGCGTCAGGGTGGCGGTCCAGTGGATGTTGTCGCTGGTGGTCAGGTTGCTCAGGGTCCCGTTGGATGCCGTCATATCGGACAGGCTGAAACCGCTCACCGCCTCGCTGAAGGTGATGCTCACCGTGCCGTTGGCCGTGGTGCTCAGCGTCGGGCCGCTGACCGAGATGGTCGCGGTCGGGCGTGTGGTATCGATAGCGAAGTTGTTCGATGAGGTGGTGCCGCTCCCCGCCGTACCCGTCGCCACACTGTTGACCCCGGCGTTGTTCAGCACGATGGTGTTGCTGGCGCTGCTGACGCTCGAGTCCGGGGTGAAGGTCGCGGTATAGGTGATATGATCGCCGCTATCCACCAAGTTGCTCAGGGTGCCGTTGGCAATCGTCAGGTCGGAGTTGGTGAACCCCGTCACCGCCTGGTTGAAGGTAATGGTCACCAGCGAGGTGCTGCCGATGTGCTGCGCGGTGTTGCTGACCACGATGGTCGCGGTCGGTGCCGGGTTGTAGGCGGTGTTCGCCGTTCCGCCGATATCGTTGAACAAGCCGTTGACAGCGGTCGGTTTATTGCCTGCCGAGGCGCCCGAGGCGCTGACCAAGCCACCGTTGCCGCTGGCCCCCGCATTCGCGGAGCCACCCAGGGCGGCAAAGTTGGCCGCCGTGATCAAGACCGTGCCTTTGTTCCAGATGGCACCGACACCCAGGCCACCGTCACCGCCATTGAGAGCCGTGCCGCTGCCGGTCGCCGAACCGCCACCACCGCCGCCGCCGGCACCGATGTTACCGGTAATCGAGCTGGTGCCGACGATGGTCAGGGTGGCGCCGCTGGCGTTGTAGATACCGCCGGCCGCTCCGCCGCCCTTGCCACCGGCACTATTCCAGCCGGAGCCACCACCACCACCGCCGATCGACAAGGAACCGGAGCTCGCTGTACCGCCAGCGGAACCGTTGGTATAGCCGTAAAGGCCGTTCGAGCCGGCACCGCCGCTGCTCGAACCGCCGTGACCGCCCATGGTCGAGTAGCCACCACCCTGGCCACCCTGGTTGGCCGTGCCCACGCCTCCGGCGTAGGCACCGGTCCCGGAGCCGGTGATGCCACCATGCCCGCCGTTGCCGCCACCCACCGCGCCACCACCGCCACCGGCACCACCGACATCGCCGTTGACCACGCCGCCGCCGCCACCGCCGCCCGAGGCTGCGTTCGCGGTCACGCTGACGTTATTCAGGGTCAGGTTACCGAAGTTACTGATCCCCGCCCCCAGCAAGTTGCCCGCGGTAGTACCGTTACCGCCATTGCCGCCGTTGCCGGCCATCAGCCCCTTGGTAATGACCAGCCCGTCCAGGGTCGCGGTGACCCCGGAATTGACCGTGAGTACCTGGGTCTTGTACTGCCCGCTGATGGTCACATCGGCAGTACCGTTGTTGTCCAGGTCGCCATCGATGGTCAGGTTCTTGGCGATCACCAGTTGCGAATTCAGGTTGACCGTCATGCCCGGCGTGCTGAAAGTCACGATATCGCCCGCCACCGCATCGCTGAGGGCCTGGCGCAGGCTGCCGGCGCCGGTGTCGGCGCCAGTGTTCACGGTAATGGTGGCCAGGCCGTACTGGTAGGCGGACATGGCATCGGCCGACAGCGCGTTGTGGCTTTCGATGCTGCCGGTGGCGATTTCCAGGGTCCAGTCGCCGCCCAGGCCGGTGCGGTTGGTCGACGCGGCGATGTCACGCCCGGTGTATTGCGCCAGGGAGTCGACAAAACCGATGCCCTTGTCGCCGGCAGCCGTGTTGCAGGCATAGATCAGGATATCGCCGCCGACATTCATCTCACTGCCGATCTGCGCCAGCACATCGGCCCGCGCCGCGACGTTGTCGGAGGAAAGGTAGGTGTTGCCCAGCCACAGGTCTCCCGAGTTGCCGTGGGCGATGATTTCCACCGTGCTCACGCCCTGGTGGGAGCCCAGATAATCGGCAATCTGCTGCAGGCCGTCCTTGCTGGCATCCAGCACGACGATCTGGGTGCCGGGCGCGGCGCCCTTGAGCAGACTGTCGAAATCCTTGACCCGGGAGTCGACGAAGACCACCGACTGGCCGGGCACGGCAGCCGGTGCCGGCGTCACCGGGGCATCGGATTGCGGGTGGGCCTCGGCGGGAGCGGCCGCATGATCGGTGGCCGGGGCCTTCGCCGCATCGGCGGTGGGGTGGCTGGTCGGCTGCGCGGCCTCGGCCACGGTGGCGGCCACGGCACCGTCGAACAGCATGCGCGGTTCCAGTGGAATGATCATGGGTGAAACCAGGCTTCTCATGCCCACAGCCCGCGCTTTCGGTTTGCTCCACCACATGTTTCACCTGCACTCGAACGCTGACGCGCTCAACGGATTTTTTTATTGGAATGAAAAACCGCGATCAACTGACCGCGGCATTGGTTTTCATGCGAATGACATTCGCGGCACTGGCAGAGCCATCGTTCCAGAACGACAACTCGGCATATTTTTCGAACAGGTCCGGCGGCAGGATCGTGCGCCGTGACTCCAGCGCCACCTTGGGCTTGACCTTGTGCAGGCCAGCAACGCCGAGGGCCTGGTCGAATTCCGGAGCGTCATAGGCCAGGTGCTCGAAATCGTGTTCGAACCAGGGCTCACCGATAAAGTCGTAGACCAGTCGCAAGACCCGCTCCGGGGCCTGGGACAGCAGGTCGTAATCGATCAGCAGCAAGGAGTCGGCGTGTTCGCCGTAATAGGCTTCCTTGAGTGCGGTCCAGGCATACCCCACCAGGCGATTGCGCTGGGCCAGGGTTTCGCAGCGGCTGTAGACGGTGTTGCGCTCGATCTGATCGTTGAACAGCTTGGTGTTCTCGAAGGGGTTGGCGCGGTACAGTCGTTCCAGGCTGTCCATCACCCAGGCGACATTGCGCACGCAGGCGATGACCTTGGACCGGGGAAACAGGTCCATCAGCGCGGGCAGGCGCGCGCTCCACTGGCGATTGGTGTCGAAGATCACCGACTGTTCGGTCTTGTCGGCGTAATACGACTCGAACAGCCCGCCCAGCAGGCGGCGGCGCATGTCGGTGTCGATCACCGCGCCGAACTCGCTGCCGGCGCTGCACTGGTCCAGCACGCTGTTGAACAGGGTGCCGACCGGGCTGGTCATGCCGGCATGAAAACGTGGGTTCTGCAGGAGAATGGCGGAGAGCAGGGTTGAGCCTGAGCGCGGTAGTCCGGAGATAAAGTGAAAACTGCGCAATCCATTCACCGTGGCGTAAGTCCATTTGTAGGACAAAGCGTAGCGTAAGGAATTGTTGCGGACTAGTAGTATTTTGACATCAATCGTAGGGTCTTTAAGTCGGAATAGGCCCATAAACACGAGTGTCCATGGGACTAAAACATGAACTGACCGCTCTATACCAGGCCTCCTACGGTTAGTGCCCGCTACACGAAGAATGGCAGGTCTCATATAAAACCGCCTGGGTATCCCCCCCCGCGTGCTGGTCGATTTTCCGCCAGCCGGTCGGAATCGACGGGAACTCGTCCGGTGCCACACGGCTCATCACCAGCCAGACCCGGCCATTACCGGGCGGCAGGTCTTCCAGATGATCGAGATAGACCCCGGCATTTTCATCGATCAGGGTACCGAAACCGTAGCTGTTGGGCCGGGTCGACACACCCTGGACGGTAGGCCGGGTATACAGCCGTGGTGCCGTGGCACTGGTGTCGTAGTAGGCCCAGGTCAGGTACCAGAACATGTCGCCCAGGACCACCTGGTCGCCAACCGCTCGGTGCTGGTCCATGTATTCGACCATATTGCTGAACTGATCGTTGGGGTCGCCAGTCGCGCTGTAGTTGTTTCTCAGCCCCACGCCCTCCACCGCCAGGACCGTCACCAGCACCAACCCCGCCAGGACCTTGAAACGCCGGGCCAGCCGGTCGATGAACAACGCCAGGATGATCGGCAGGGCCAGCGCCGGCACGGTCAGGTAACGCTCGATAAACACCGGCGAGACAAACGAGACCGCGAACACCAGCACCAGCGGCAGCGCGCTGTAGATCACCAGCATCGTGTCGAAGTGATAACGGCTGCGATCGCTCCAGGCCGTGAAGGCCAACACCGCCGCCATGCTGGCCGGCAGGCTGAGGAACAGCCACAACGGCATGGTTTCACCGTCGTCCTGGGCCATCAGTTGCCAGATCATCGACGGCAGCGAACGCCAGGTGACCGGTGGCTCCCAGCCGACATCGCCGCCGACCTTGAGGTCATCCATGTGCAGCACCAGGTCGATCAGGCCCGGCAACCACGGCAGGAACAGCAGCACGATCGCCACGTTGGCCAACCACCACTCGCGACGGGCGATATAGCGGTGCGCGCTGCCGGGCTGCCGGCGGATCACCAGCAGATAGAGCCAGTGCGACAGCACGCACAGCGCGGAAAAGTAGTGGGTATAAAAGCCGGCCGCCATCAACAGCGCGTAGATCACCAGGTAGCGCTTGCGCTCGGGCGCACGGACCCAGTACACAAGCGCCACCGTCGCCCCCAGCAGCCAGACGCCCATCAGCGAATACATGCGTATTTCCTGGCTGTAGCGCACGGCCGTGGGCAGCAGCGCCAGCAGCAGACAGGCCAGGAGCGTCGCCCGGCGTCCGGCGACCAGGTGGGTCAGCCAGGTGCCGAGGAAGACCGTGATCACCCCGGGCAACGCGCTCATCATGCGGATCGACAGGATCGAATCGCCGAACAGGCCGATCCAGCCATGCAACAGGGCAAAGTACAGCGGCGGATGGACATCGTGGGCCGCATGGACCCACAGGCCGGACAGCGGGTACTGGGCCAGCAGCAGGCTGGAGCCTTCGTCGCCCCAGATCGCCGCCGCCGTCAGTTGATACAGGCGCAACGCCACCGCCAGCACCAGGAGCGGCACCAGCCAGGGTTCGCGAAGCAGCTGTACAAGGGGTTGCGGGTGCGTGACAGGCTGACCGTAAAGTCGCGTTGTCGCTTCATCATTACTCGGAACGCCCATCACCACCCTCTGGAAATCAACCACTGCCCCCACTCGGGAAGCATGACCCGGTGATTGTAGGCTAGAACGTCATCGACTTGCCCGACTGTTCCAATCGCGACCTCTACCCCGCAAAAAAACCGGCAGGCCCCAAGCCAGCGTCTACGCTTTGGGGCGGTGCACACAAAGCCCGGGCACAACGGGTATCGCACCTCTCCCAACACTGCTGAAGGAAAAGGATCCATGGAAGTATTTCTCGGCACCATCCAGATGTTCGGCTTCAACTTCGCGCCACGTGGCTGGGCCCTGTGCAACGGACAGTTGTTGTCCCTCGCGCAAAACCAGGCGCTGTTCTCCTTGCTGGGTACCGTCTACGGCGGCAATGGCCAGCAGACCTTCGGCCTGCCCAACCTGCAAAGCCGGTTGCCGGTCTGCCAGGGCAACGGGCCGGGCCTGACGCCCCGGGTCATGGGTGAATCCAGCGGCACGGAAAACGTATCGGTCCTGACCAGCAACCTGCCGACCCAGGTGATTCCGACCGCCAGCCTGACCGTCAACACCACCATCAACCTGGCGAGCGTCCCCAGCAATCCGGTCACGGCACCGACCAGCACCAACGCCTATATCGGTGCGTCCAACCCGGCCGGGCCGCCCTCGGCGGCGATCTATTCCGATGCGCAGGGCGCCGCACCCGTGGCGCTCAAAGGTGCCGCCAGCACCATCGCCGGCAACCTGACCATTCCGGGCGGCAACCTGCCGCTGGGGACGATGAACCCGTTCCTGGTGGTGAACTTCAGCATCGCCCTGGAAGGGATCTTCCCGTCGCGCAACTGATACGCTGCACGCTATTGTAGGAGCCGGCTTGCCGGCGATGGCTCTCGCAAGGTCGATACAGGGCTTGCCGGCCTCATCGCCGGCAAGCCGGCTCCTGCAAAGTCCCCGCCTACCGTGCATGACGGAGAACATCGATGCTGCAACAGGTTTCCAACGAACATTTCCAGTCACTGGTGAACCGGCCTTGCCCGCTGCACCTGCCCGACGGCAGCCTGCTGTCGATCCAGATCGAGTCGATCCAACTGCGCCCACAAGCGCGCCTGCCGGAAAACCCGCGTATCCCCTTCAACGTGGCATTGCGCAGCCTGGGCCCGACGGACTTCGTCGATGGCCTGTGCGCCCTCGATCTACCGCAACTGGGACGCCTCGATGCGGTGTTCGTCTCCCGCGAGCCGCCGCTGGGCCGTGATCCGGCCCTGGGCTACTTCAATATCGTCTTCAACTGACGCCCGGATACCACACCAGCCGCTCGGCGGCTGGTGAGCTTTCCTCGACCCGGAACCCCAGCGCCAGGTAATGCTGGCGCGCCAGGGGATTACTGGCCCAGACTACCGTCGCCACCGGGCAGCGCACCTGTTCGGCGGCTTTCTGCACCCCTTGCAGCACGGTACGTCCGAATCCCTTGCCACGGGCTGCCGGAATGAAGGCCAGGTACAACACGCGGATTTCGTTGGGGCCGAAGTCGGCAGTGAGTACACCGATCGGCGTGTCGAGCTTTTCCACCACGTAATGCAGCGCATCGGGAAAGTGCTCGCCGATCCCCTGCTCCTGCACCTGGAACTGCTGGGCAACCACTTGCTCGATCAGCTCAGGCTCGGCGTCGATCCACTGCAGTTCGGGCCGCGCCGACTGGTAGAGGCTCTGCAGAAAAGGCCCGTCGGTGGCCCGCGATGGCCGCATGGACAAACCCGCGGCGGACGAACTGTTCAACATCGGTTGTACTCCCTGAACCGTTGTAATGACTAGAAACCACTCTCGCGCACACCCAGCGCCGCCATGCGCCGCCAGGCCGTGCCCAGCAACGACTCGTTGCGGCCCTGCAACACCGCCACGCCGCGCAGTGGATGGCTCGGCGTCGGTACTTCATCCAGCAACTTCAGGCGCACCCCGTATTGCGCCTGCACCGGCTCCGGACGACGGTTTTCGTCGCGCCGCACGGCAATCGGGCCGTGGTGATCGGAGGTCAGCGCCTCCTGATCGATAGCCGCCACGCCGTTGGCGTCGACATCCAGCAACTCCACCGGCCAGGCCGGGCGCATCGGGTCGTCGGCGACAAAACGTCCGCTGGCCCCCGGCGCCACCCGCCACAAATCCTCTTCGGCCAGGTAGCCGCGCAGGCGGGTGCCTTCCTCGACAATCCGCGCCAGCGGCTCCCGGGTCGAGACCCAGCGTCCGGCCACCAGTTGCGGCATCAGGTCGCGCACCTGGCCGGCCTGGGGCGCCCGCAGCAACAGGCGCTCGCGCCGGGCCAGCAGGCCGCGGTACTCGGCCACCGACTCCGCCAGGCGCTGTTCGAGCACACCGACATCCGCCGCCGTTTCGCTGCGGCCGGCCTGGCGGCGCATCTGCAATTGCAGGATATCGATTTCACGACGGACGATGATCAGCCGCGAATCGACGTCCGGCGACTCCAGTTCCACCAGCACCGTACCCTGCTCGACCACCTGCCCATCGTGCACATTGACCTGCTTGACCCGAGCCGCGACCGGCGCATGCATCGCGGTGACCCGCCCGGCTTCGAGCATCGCCGGTACTTCCACACTGCTGCGCCACGGCACCGCCACCAGTAACAGCAGCGCCAGCAGCGCCAGGCCGCTGAGCAGCACCCGCGGGGTATGCGCCTGTTCGCGCCTTGACCACCACTCGCGGGCCTCCTTGAAAATCGGCAGGAAGATGAACCAGCCCAACTCCACCAGCATCAGGAAGATACCCAGCAACTTGAAGAACAGGTGATAGACCGCCAGCGCGATGCCGAAGAACAACGCCGCGCGCCACAGCCAGGACAGGAAGCCCCACCACAGCAGGCGCCGCTGCATGCCCGGCGACCACGGCTCGGGCGCCGGCTCGTCGTAGCCGAACAGGGTTTCGCGCAAACGCCAGCGGCACAGGGCAAAGGCCCGGCCCTGGAGGTTGTCGACTTCCCAGAGATCGCTGAGCAGAAAATAACCATCGAAACGCATGAACGGATTGAGGTTGACCGCCAGGGTGGTCAGCCAGGTCGCGCTGGCAAGCATGAACGCTGCCGTGCGCGCCGGTCCGTCGGGCAGCAGCGACCAGGCCAGCAGAGCAATACAGGCCAGCACCAGTTCGGCCAGGACCCCACCGGCACCGATCAGCAGCCGCGCCTTGCGGTCGTTGACCCGCCAGGCATCGCTGACATCGGTGTAGAACAACGGCAGCAGGACCATGAACGCCACACCCATGCTCTGCACCCGGCAGCCGGCGCGCTTGGCCATGAAGGCATGGCCGAACTCATGGCAGAGCTTGGCGAAGAACAGCGCCACGCCAAAGGCCATCGCCCCACCGAGGCTGAACAGATGCGGGAAGGTCGAGAGAAAGCGCTCCCAGTCTCGCGACACCAGAAACACGCCGAGCCCGAAGGTCAGCGGCAGGCCGTAGCGCAGCAGATTCGGCCCGAAGCGTTGCATCCACGGCCAGGCGCGATTGAGAAAGGCATCCGGACGCCACAGCGGAATGCGGAAAAACAGGTATTGATGCAGCGCCATCTGCCACAGGCTCTGGCGCGAAGCCGCGGCCTTCCAGGCATAACTGGCGCGCTGCTGGGGGTCTAGGGCGGCGATCAGGTCATGACTGCGCAAAAAGCCCAGCAGTTGCTCCAGCTCCGGTTCGCCCAGGGGCAGGCCCGGCTCGTTGTTCGCCGCCTGCAGTACTTGTTGCGGATCGCCCAGCGACCAGTGGCGCAGCAGGCGGATGGCCTGGGCACCGAGCTTGAAGTAACGCCCGCGCACCGGGTCGGCCAGGGTCCAGCGTGGCGAGCCGTCCAGGGCCGTCGATGCGGGCGTGAGCTGCAGATCGGCCCGCAGGCTGGGCAGGTTCATTACAGGCCGACGCTCTGGCGCAGCCCGGCCAACGGCCGGCGCAGCAGGTACAGGGCCAGCGGCGCGCGCTGGCCGAAGATTTTCGCGGTGCCGCGCAGGCCGATACGCGGTGGCGGCGAATCGGTAAACCCGGCATCCAGTCGATAGGCCAACTGTCCGGACGGTGTCGATTGCGCTTCATAGGCCACCCGTTCCAGCTTGGCCGAGTGGCGCTGCAACGGGTCGCTGTCGAGGAACAACGCCACTTCGGCGTTCGATTCCAGGGCGATGGCGTCGCCCACCGCCAGCTCGATGCGCAGTTCGGCCTGGCTCGGGTCGGCGATTTCCATCAGTCGTTCACCGGTCTGCACCGGCTTGCCGGTCCAGCGTTCGGCATCGGCGAAAACCGCGATGCCGTCGCGCTCGGCGCGCACTTCGCTGCGCTTGAGCAGCTCGGCGGCGTAATCGCGCTCGGCGCGTTTCTGCTCGACCCGCGCCGCCAGCAAGTCGATCTTCGAGCTCGACTCGGCATCGGCAAAGGCGCGCTGGGCATTGGCCTTCAATTCGGCCTCGGCCACCCCGAGGGCACGCTGGGCGACATCGGCCTGGGCCTTGAGGGTGGTGCTTTCGAAACGCACCAGCAGGTCGCCGGTCTTTACCCCCTGGTTGGGCTTGACCAGGAACTCGGCCACCACCCCATCCAGCGGTGCCGCCACCACCCGCCCGGCCAGCGGTACGACTTCCGCCGGCGCCAGCACCGATTGGCGCACCGGAATCAGCAGGCTCAACAACGCCAGCGCCACCAGCACTACCTGGCGCTTGCGCGTCAGGCGCAAACGCCACGGTCGACGCGGCTGCAAGGCCAGCCAGGCGTGGCTGTAGGTATCGCCCAACTGCGCCAGCAACACCTGCTCGGAAGGGTTCCAGGGGTTATCGCGGGCAAACCAGAGACCGCCGAAGACCTCGCCCTTGTGGTCGAGCAACGGCAGCCAGAAGACCTGCGGTGCCGACAGGCTCTGCCAGTCCTCGCGAACCGAGGTGCTGAAGGCGTCCATCGGCACCACGGTCGCGGGCTTGGCCCGTTCCAGCTTGAAGATCTGCGCCACGGCCTGTTCGACAAAGGCGACAAACGGCGCATTCGGTTCCACCGAGCTGACCCCGGTCACCGCCCGTACCTTGCCGGCGATCAGCAGCGCGGCATGACGAAAGCCGAACAACGCCTGGCCATCGTTGACCAGGCTATAGGCAAGCTGTTCGGTGGTACGGGCCGCACGGGTCAGACGTTCGAGGTCGAGGAACTGGGCAAAGACCCGCTCCGCCGCCCCCGCGACCGGCGCGTTCACTTGAGCTCCGCGAAATGCGCCGTGCCGCTCATGCCCGACAACAGGCCTTCGGCCTTGGGCAGGCTGGCCACCAGCAGCAGGGTCTGGCTGCCTTCATCGATACGCGCACCGAGGCGCTTGATGGTGGCGGTCAGCGCCTGGCCGGTTTCGTCCGGGACAAAGCTGAAGGTCTGCCCGGGCTTGAGCTTGCCCATCCAGCGCGAGGGCACCAGCAGATGGATTTCCAGAGTGCGGTTGTCGACGATTTCCAGCATCGGCGAACCGATCGAGACACTTTCGTAGCGCTGCACCTTGCGCTGCACGACCTGGCCGTCATAGGGCGCGATCACGTTGCAACGCTTGACCTGGACCTGATAGACCTGCGCCTGGGCCTGGGCTTCGGCAACCTTGGCTTCGGCGCGGGCCACTTCGAAACGGCCCACCGAGTTGAGCGAAGCGAGCTGGCGGTTATGGGCCAGTTCTTCATTGGCGCCCCGACCGGCGGCCTGGGCCGCATTGAGCTGGGCCTGGAACGCCGAACAGTCGAAACGCGCCAGGGTATCGCCCTTGTTGAACGTTTCGCCTTCGCTGAACGGCAGCTCGATGATCCGCCCCGACAGTTCACTGGCGAGCATCGCCTGATCCCGCGCGCGCAACACGCCACGGGCCTCGCTGGCCGAGGCCGCATGGGCACCCGGCGCGGCATTGTCCAGCAACGGATCGCCCTCGCTGGCCGCTTGCACCTGAGTCAGGCACGCCACACAGGACAATCCGAACACCCAACCCCACAAACGCTGCATAACAGTGACTCCTTGTCGGACAATCGCGAGTCTACGACAGTCAGGTCAAGCGTCAAGCAAATTGCCATCACCTTGATCAAACGCGCTCGATGTGCGGCAGGTCACAGCCTGCGATGCCTCGCCTTGCACAAGCATAGGTGTAGATCCCGCGCTTCGGTATGATGGCGTCCCCTTCGGCCCTCGGCGCCGCACGTTACCGGATTAAGGACAATTCATGCGTATCGGTCTTCTGTCATCCCTGGCGCTGGGCGTCGCATTTTCCTCCCTGGCCCAGGCCAGCTCCGATAATTTCTGCTACCCGCGCTGGTCCATGGTCCAGTACGACCTCGACCGCTGCAGCAACCTGGCCTTCCTCAACCCGAGCAACGACAGCCGGGTCAACCTGCGCCTGTTGCTGGCCGACCAGGGCAACGTGGCGCTGACGCCCAACGAACTGAGCGAGGACGATCTCGCCGAGGGCTACGGACCGGTGCCGTTCGCCAACACCCGCCTGGACCCGGCCAACTCGCCGGATGTCACCGACGAGCCGGACGACTCCACCACCGCCAGCCTGGAAGAGACCCTGGAGAAGCTCGGGATCAAGCGTGAAAGCGAGACGCCAGCCGGCGACGCCTTCCTTTCGGGCGAAGGCAGCCGCTGCCGCAGCAACTCGGACGACAGCGCCAGCGCCTTTATCACGGCATTGATCGGCACCGGCGAACTGTCCGCGACCGAGCGCCAGGCGCTGGCGAATTCGCGAGTACAGATGCTCGGCGCCTGCACCTGGGACCCGGCGCAGCAGGCGGCGCTGGTGCCAAGTGCCATCGAGTCCGCCCCGGGCCAGGCGTTTGCCGCCTACCTGCGTGCCGCCAGCGACTTCTACAGCGGGCGCTTCAGCGAGGCCGCCAGCGGCTTCGCCAGCCTGGGCCAGAGCAGCCAGCCGTGGCTGAAGGAAACCGCGCTGTACATGCAGGCGCGTACCGCCCTGAATATCGCCCAGCAGAACACCTTCGATGCCGACGGCATGCCCACCGAGGGCGAAGCCGATCCGGCGCAGTTGAAACAGGCCGAAGACGGTTTCAATGCTTACCTGAAAACCTACCCGCAGGGTCCGTATGCTGTCTCCGCCCGTGGCCTGCTGCGCCGGGTCTACTGGCTGGCGGGCGATTCCGACAAGCAGGCGGCGGAATACCTCTGGCAACTGAGCCAGCCCGAAGACGCGTTGCGCAATGTCTCCTCAAGTGACCTGGTGCAGGAAATCGACAACAAGCTGGTGTTCGGTTCCGGCAAGGTCAACCAGCCACTGTTCCAGGCGGTCAACGACCTGATGGGCATGCGCCCGCTGAACGACGACAACCGCACGCCACGGCTGACCCTGGAGACCTTGCAGGCGCAGAAAGCGATATTCGCCGCGCAACCGGCGCTGCACGACTACCTGCTGGCGGCGTTCCACCTGTATGTGGAAAAGAACCCGGAGCTGGCGCTGAAGATCCTGCCCGCCGAGATCCCGGCGAAGCTCGACTATGCCGCCTTCAGCCAACAGGCGCTGCGTGGCCTGGCCCTGGAAGCCAAGCAGGACTGGAACGGCGCCGAGGCGCTGTGGTTGCAGTTGCTGGCGCAGGCCAAGCAGCCGCTGCAACGTGAAACCCTCGAACTGGCCCTGGCCAACAACTACGAGCGCAGCCAGCGGGTGGCCAAGGTCTTTGCCGCCGATTCGCCGATCAAGACACCGCAGGTCCGCGCCATCCTGCTGCGCCATATCGCCGATGCCGGGCTGCTGCGCCAGCAGGTCAACCAGGGCGCGGACGCCACCGAGCGCGACAGTGCCTTGTTCGTGCTGCTCTACAAGGACCTGCGCCTGGGCCACTACGCCGACTTCGCCGAAGACCTCAAGCCACTGCCCGCCGAGCCGGCCGACAGCCGCCTGGGCACCAGCATCGGCTACACCTACAGCGGCGGCCAGTCGCTGAGGCTGTTCCGCTGGACCGGCGCCAAGGCCGAATCCGGCTACCCCTGCCCGACCATCGGCGAAACCGCCGCGGCCCTGCAAGCCGACGACAAGGCTCCGGCGGCGCTGAATTGCCTGGGTGAATTCATCCTGCGCAACAGCCTCGACGGCATGCCGCTGGACAGCCAGCGCAACAAGGACGAACTGGGTAGCACCCCGTCACTGTTCAAGGGCCCGCTGTACTCGCGCCTCGACGGCTACCAGAGTGTGATCGCCAACCCCAAGGCGACTCACGCGGACAAGGGCTACGCGCTGTTCCGGGCGATCAACTGCTATGCCCCGGCGGGCTACAACAGTTGCGGTGGCAAGGACGTCGAACCGGCGCAACGCAAGGCCTGGTTCAAGCAGTTGAAGAGCGGCTTCGCCGATACCCAGTGGGGCAAGTCGGCGCAGTATTACTGGTAAGTCGCGATGAGCCGTTGGCGCTGGCTGTTGCTGGCCGGCTGGCTGGGTGCCGGCAGCGTGCTGGCAGCGGTCGATGCGCGGGAATATGACGCCTTCTGGCTGTGGAGCGGCGTCGCCCCGTAGCCGGTGCTAGCCCAGGCCCGCAGCCTGTACATCCTGCAGGGGCAGATCAGCCAGTCACGCCGCGCACCGCAGCAGGGGGGCAGTTTTATCGCCCAGGGCATCGCGATTCCGCGCCTGACCCGGGGCGAAGTCTGGGTGGTCTATCGCGCTCACACCCTGCGTTGGCCGGAGCCGGTCTACCGCCAGTTGCTCGGCCAGGTGAAGCGCTGGCAGCAGGCGGGCAACCCGGTGGTGGGCATCCAGATCGACTTCGATGCCCGTACCCGTTACCTCGACGAATACACCGCCTTCCTGCGCGACCTGCGCCAGCGCCTGCCGCCGGAGCTGCGCCTGAGCATCACCGGCTTGATGGACTGGAGCAGCAACGCCGATCCGGCGGCCATCGCCCAGCTCAAGGGCGTGGTGGATGAAGTGGTGGTGCAGACCTATCAGGGCCGCCACAGTATTCCCGACTACGCCGCCTACCTGCCCCGGATGAACCGGCTGGGGCTGCCGTTCAAGATCGGCCTGATCCAGGGCGGCGAGTGGCAGGAGCCGGGCTATCTGAAAGGCAACGAGTGGTTTCGTGGGTATGTGGTGTTTTTGCAGAATCGCTGAGGCAGGCGGCGCCTGGGCCTGCGCCTTCGCGGGCAAGCCCGCTCCCAAAGACCATGCCAACACTGTGGGAGCGGGCTTGCCCGCGAAGGCGTCAGCCCGAACAACACCGCTTACCGCTGCATGCCCCAGCGCTTCACCGTCACCCGTTCCAGGGTATCGAACACCAGATTCTCCACCAGCAGGCCGATCAGGATCACCACGGCAAGACCGGCGAAGACCTTGTCGGTGTACAACTCGTTGCGGTTCTGGAAGATGTACCAGCCCAGGCCGCCCTTGCCGCTGGTGGCGCCGAATACCAGTTCCGCCGCGATCAGGGTGCGCCAGGCGAATGCCCAGCCGATCTTCAGCCCGGCGAGAATCGACGGCAGCGCCGCCGGAATCAGGATGAACAGCACAAAACGCAGCCCTTTCAGGCCGTAGTTGCGCCCCGCCATGCGCAGGGTTTCCGAAACCCCGAGAAAGCCGGCATAGGTATTGAGCGCCAATGCCCACAACACCGAGTGCACCAGCACGAAGATCAAGCTGTTCTGCCCCAGTCCGAACCACAGCAACGCCAGGGGCAGCAGGGCAATCGCCGGCAACGGGTTGAACATCGAGGTCAGGGTACTGAGCAGGTCGCGGCCGAACTGGGTCGATACCGCCAGCGTGGTCAAGGCGAACGCCAGGACGATCCCCAGCACGTAGCCTTTGAGCAGCACCACCAGGGAAATCCCCACCTTGTCCAGCAACTCGCCGCTGAGCAGGCCGTCGTACAAGGCGCTGGCCGTCTGCAGGAAGCTCGGCAGCAGCAGGTCGTTGTTCTGATAACGCGCCGCGGCTTCCCAGAGAACCGCCAGCAGGATCAGGATCAGGCTCTTGCGCAGCCAGCCCTGTTGCCACAGCCGTTGCGCCAGCGGCAATTCGCGCTCCAGCGGGACTTCGAGCAGCGGCTCCAGGGTCACTTCGTATTCTTCACGCACGGGGGATGAAAGGCTCATCGGGCATTGCTCCAGCCGCTCAATAGGCGATGCGGATATCGGCGAAATCCAGTTCGGTTTCGGCCTGCGGGGTTTCGTCGAACAGCAGCCGGTGGATCTTGCGCGCCGACGCCTGGAACGCGGCGCCACCCAGGCTGTGCAAGTCGTACTGATGACTGTGGATTTCCGCCCGCACCCGCCCCGGATGGGGTGACAGCAGCAGGATGCGGTTGCCCACCACCAGCGCTTCTTCAATCGAGTGGGTGACGAACAGCAGGGTGAAACGCACCTCCTCCCAGAGCTGCAGCAGTTCCTCCTGCATCTTGCGCCGGGTCAGCGCATCGAGGGCGGCGAAGGGTTCGTCCATCAGCAGGATCTTGGGCTGCATCGCCAGCGCCCGGGCAATCGCCACCCGGGCTTTCATGCCCCCGGACAAGGTGTGCGGGTAGGCGTCGGCGAAAGCGGCCAGACCGACCTTTTCCAGGTAATGCAGCGCCCGCTCTTCAGCGTCCCGGCGCTTGAGGGTGCCGGACGCCAGCAGCGGAAACATGACGTTCTGCTTCACGGTTTTCCAGGGCGGCAACTGGTCGAACTCCTGGAACACCACGATGCGGTCCGGGCCCGGGTCGGTGACCACCTGGTCTTGCAGGCGGATCTCGCCTTCGCAGGGGCGGATAAACCCGGCCACCGCCTTGAGCAGGGTCGACTTGCCACAACCGGAAGGCCCGAGCAGGACAAAGCGGTCTTCCCGATCGACCTCGAAACTGACCCGGTGCGTCGCCCGTACCACCCGCGCCGGGGTGCGATACTCCAGGCTGACCTGATCGACCGCCAGCAACGCCGGGGTCGCTGCGATCGGATTGCTGGCCGTGTGGCCTTGCAAGGGGGCATTCATGTCGGTCAGCTCCCCTGCAGCAGTTTGGCGTCCTCGAAGAAGTAGTCCTTCCACGATTGCGGCTTGTGCTTGATGGCGCCCACACGGTAGAGGAATTCAGCCAGCGGGTAGGTGTTCTTCGGCGTCACGCTGAATTCGAACTGTGGGTTGTCGATGATTTTCAGCAGCGCTGCGCGGTCGATCTTGGCTTTGGTCACCCGTAGATAAGTGTCTGCCGCGGCGCCTTTATCCTTCTGTGCGAAGTCGGCGGCTTCGGCCAGGGCATCGACGAAGGCCTTGTAGGTCTTCGGGTTGTCATTGCGGAATTTCTCGGTGGCGAACAGCACGGTCGGCGAGTTCGGCCCGAGCAGGTCGTAGCTGTTGAGCACCACGTGGACGTTGGGATTTTCCAGCGCTTGTTCCTGGAACGGCGGGTTGGAGAAGTGCCCGGTCAGTTCGGTGCCGCCGGCGATCAACGCGGCCGTGGCATCGGGGTGCGGGACGGCGACGGTGTATTTGTCCAGGCGGTTGAACTCCTTGTCGCCCCACTCCTTGGCCGCCGCGTATTGCAGGAAACGCGACTGCACGGACACCCCCACCGCCGGCAAGGCGATGCGGTCCTGGTCGGTGAAGTCGGCAATGGTCTTGACCTTCGGGTTGTTGCTCACCAGGTAGTAGGGGAAGTTGCCCAGGGAAGCCACGGCCTTGACGTTCTGCTTGCCGTAGGTGCGGTCCCAGATGGTCAGCAGCGGTCCGACGCCGGCACCGGCGATATCCACCGAGCCGGACAGCAGGGCGTCATTGATCGCGGCGCCACCGGACAGCTGGGTCCAGTCGACCTTGATATCGATGCCTTCGGCCTTGCCGTATTTCTCGATCAGGTGCTGGTCGCGCACCACGTTGAGCAGCAGGTAGACAATGCCGAACTGTTCGGCGACGCGGATCTGGCCTTCCGCCTGGGCGGCGGCCGGTGCCAGCAGGCTGCCGGCCAACAGGCTCAAGCCCAGGCCGATGGACGTGGTGAGGCGGCCGAGTTTCGGCAATAGCGCAAAGGGTGCAGGCATGGGGATGCTCCTTGAAGCGATCAGGTCAGAACGGGGCATCGCCCTGGATGGTGGTGCGGTAGAGCTTGCGCCGCAGGTGGCTCGGGCAACCGGCGGCCAGGTGCACCAGCGAACGGTTGTCCCAGAACACCAGGTCGTGGGGCTGCCATTGATGGCGGTAGACGTTTTCCGGGCGCACGCTGTGGGCGTACAGCTCGCTCAACAACTGGCGACTTTCGTCTTCCGGCAGGCCGACGATCCGGGTGGTGAAACCCTCGCTGACGAACAGTGCCTTACGCCCGGTTTCCGGGTGGGTGCGGACGATGGGGTGCACCACTTCGGCGACCTGGGCCAGTTGTTCCGGGGTGAGGGTCGGCCGCCAGTTGCCTTCGAATTTGCTTTCGCTGTAGCGGGCCGTGTACGAGTGCGCCGCCGAACGGCCTTCAACCGCCTGGCGCAGTGCCTCGGGCAGGGTGTCCCAGGCCTTGTGCTGGTCGGCGAACAGGGTGTCGCCGCCTTCGGCCGGCAACTCCTGGGCGTGCAGCATCGAGCCCAGGCTCGGCAGTTCCTTATAGGAAAGGTCCGAGTGCCAGAACTTTCCGGCGTCGCCCAAGCCGATATTCTGACCGTTCTCGATGATGTTGGAGACGATCAGGATTTCCGGGTGGCCGGCCAGGAGAAATTGTTTAAGAACGTGAATCTGCAACACGCCGAAACGACGACTGAAGGCGATCTGTTGCTCGGGACTGATGCGCTGGTCGCGAAAGACCACCACGTGATAGTCCAGGTGCGCGCGATGGATGCGGGCGAAATCCTCTTCATTGACCGGCTGGCGCAAGTCCAGGCCGACGATTTCGGCACCGACCGCGCCGACGAAGGGACGAATCTCGAAGGATTGGGACGCCACCACGGACGCCGGGGAAACCGCTGAAGCCGAAGACATACATTCACTCCCACGCAGAGCACGCTTTCAGTGCGCGCCTCGATCAGAAACTCACGGTGGTCCCGTGTTCGTTCAGTTCGTGCGGCGCACCGATTGGTCGGTGGGTACGCAGGGGGATGACGATATAGTCATAAGAAAAATAATTTAAATACTATTTAGGAATATGCATAGGACAACAGCACCGCCCACCAGCGCCGTTTCACATCCGCGTGCAAATTCACCTCGTCGCTGACAAGTAATACTTACTCACAAAAATGACCGCTCCCTACACCCCTTTAAGAAACGATTGATGGTTAAGCGGGGTGCCCTCGAAGAAAATGGCACCTTGCGATCACCGATCATGAGCTGCGGCCAGTTTGACAAGCACCCGGGCAGCTCCTAGCGTGCCATTGGATCCAATTTGAATTCTGTTCTCGAGCAGCAGGTAGTTTTAGCGTGGCAGAAAAACCGAACCCTTTGAGCAGCATCCTCGTCAACGGTCCGATCCCCGCCCACCTCGCGCGGGCGGTGATCGAGGAAACCTTGCGCAGCGCTATTCTGGATGGGCGGCTGCCCTGCGGCATGGCGTTGCGCCAACAGGAGTTGGCAACGCTGTTCGGCGTCAGTCGCATGCCGGTCCGCGAGGCCTTGCGCCAACTCGAGGCCCAGGACCTGCTGCATGTCGTCCAGCACAAGGGCGCCGTGGTCGCGCCGCTGATCGACGATACCTCGACTGAAAACTACAACCTGCGCATCCTGCTGGAGTCGGAAGCCCTGCGCCTGTCAGTCCCCCTGCTCACCGAGGAAGACTTCGCCCGGAGCGCCGCCTATATCGACCAGCTTGAAACGGAAACCGACTACACCCAGGTAGGCCGGCTCAACCGCCTGTTTCACATGAGCCTCTACCACAAGGCCCCCAACCGCAAACTGCTGGGCCTGATCGAACAGGGCCTCGTGGAGGAAGAACGCTTCCTGCGTTTCAATCTCTCGGCCATGGGCCTGGGCAAACTGTCCCAGGACGATCACCGGGAGCTGCTCCAGACCGCCCGTGACGGCCAGGTCGAAGCGTGTGTGGAGCACTTGCGCCACCACTTGCAACGCGGTATCGAGGTCATCCAGCGCTACCTGGGCAAGTCTTGAACCATTCACCGACACACGCCATGCCCGTGCCTTGAGCACAACAACCCCTTGACCTCGCTGTTGAAACGCAACCGTGCCGGCTGGGTCCACGGTGGGATAACCGAGCCTGTTCGAAGCGTCGGACGCGCTTCACATCCCCTGGCGATAGTCGAGCCATGCATTTGGGCACACTCTGGTCGATCGAGGCGGCACGAGCGAATCACGTACGAACTCGCCCACGACGCCCGGACAAGAGACAGATCAAAAGGAGAGCTTTGCCACAGACCAGGGCACGGATGAACCGTGCCCCGGCCTCGTCTATCAAACCACTGGCCATCCCGTTCAAGAGTGCTCGAGTGAGGCATTCACTCAATGTTCCTTATTCTGTTCATTATCGAACGGAAGAGCTGCTCTCATTCCCATAAAACAACCTGAAATTGTTTTATCGGAGTTGTTCAGCCCTTGCAAACAGGAAACTTTTACTATTTTAAAAACAACTTGATCGCCACTTGTTTTCTGGACTAGTTTTGAATAACCGCCAGGTTGCAACCCGCCTGTGACAGCCCGCAGTGTGGAGACGCCTTCCCGGCAGAGCCAGGCAAGACAAGCTCACACAACCAGCAGACACAACGACAATGGCCCGTGCGCCGTTGATTCAGGCTCTTGAGTTTTCCAACTCTTGATCAGGGAATTCGCTCGTCCGCCATTTATCGACGGCCATGACACAACATGACAAGCAACTGCACAACAGTGTTTGCCGTTACTCCATTTACCAACCGAACAGGTGGCTAATGAATATTTGCAAAGAACATCTGGAACACAGAAAAAACCAATTGAGCGAACATGCTGTTTTCAGTGAAATACATTCACTGCCATTACTCAGACGTTTTATGCAAGTGCATGTCTTCGCGGTATGGGACTTCATGTCGCTGACCAAGCGCTTGCAACGGGAGCTGACCGGCCTCGATCTCCCCTGGCTGCCCCCCAGGGATCCACGGGCGGCCCGCATGATCAACGAGATCGTGCTGGGCGAGGAGTCGGATGCGCGCCACGGGGCAGGCCATTGCAGCCATTTCGAGCTGTACCTGGAGGCGATGCGCGAGATCGGTGCCGACACAGGGGTCATCGAAGGTTTTATCGAACGCTTGCGCGAGGGTGTCGCCGTCGACAGCGCGCTGCAACAGGCCGGTGTCGACCCGGATGCCGGCCGCTTTGTCCGGCAGACCCTGGATATCGCCTTGAACGCGGCGCCGCATTGCGTCGCCGCAGCTTTCCTGCATGGCCGGGAAAGCCTGGTTCCGCGGATGTTCCAGCGGCTGCTCGAACAGTGGGGTATCGACCGGGCCCAGGCGCCGACCCTGCACTACTACCTGCAGCGGCATATCGAGTTGGATGCCGGTAACCACGCTCCGGCCGCCGGACAACTGCTGGAGCGCCTGATCGATGCCGACCCGCAACGGCGGAGCGAAGCCTGCGCCGCCGCCCTGCTGGCCGTGGAAAGCCGCCTGACGCTCTGGGACGACACCCAGCGCAAACTGCGCTCCGGGACGCGCGAGGTAGCGCTATGAACGCCGGCGACTACAGCGCTTTCGCCGACGCCTGGGAAAGCCGCGCCAGCATCCGCACCCGCCCACGGCGCCTGCTGGAAAACGATGACCGGCTGATCTACCCCCTCAGCCGCCAGCCGTTGGTCAACAGCGCGGCGTTTCTCGCCCAGTGCCCCGAACAGCGCGATTTCGTGCTGATCCAGAGCCTGTACAAGTTCATCAACGACGTGGTGATTTTCGAGACCGAGATCGTCGACCGCACCGCCCGCCGCATCGCCAAGGACCGCTTCCCGATCCGCTTTCCGTTCGCCTGTCGCCATGCCGCCATGACGGTCGTGGTGGACGAGGACTATCACGCCCTCGCGGCCATGGATTTCATGCAGCAGACCATCGCCCTGACCGGCGAGCAACCGATCGCCCTGCCCGCCGAGATCGAGCTGAGCCGCGCCATACCGGCGGCCCTGGGCATGGCGCCGGAGCACCTGCTGGGCGCGGTCGAGCTGATCTGTGTGGCGATCGCGGAAAACACCGTGACCAGCGATGTCGCGGCCTTTGCCAAGGACGACACGGTCAAGGCCTCGGTCAAGGGACTGATGGCCGACCACCTGCTCGACGAAGGCCGCCACGCGGTGTTCTGGACACGCCTGGTACGTCTCTACTGGCAGAGCGCAAGCGCGGTCGATCACGAACTGATCGCCGCCATCCTGCCGGTGTTCATCGTCCATTACCTGACCAACGATATCCAGAAGGCCTTCGATTTCGCCGTGATCGAGCACTTGCCGGTCGACGAACCGGTCCGCCGGGCACTCAGGCGCGAAGCCCTGGGCCTGGCCTATCCGATCAATCGCCAGCATCCGCTGGTCATCAATATCGTGCGCTTCCTGCGCAACAGCTCGCTGCTGGATTCGCTCGCCGTCCGGGACGCCCTGGGCGACTACCTGCTCTAGCCAAGGAGATCATCATGAGACGTCTCGAGATTCTGCTCGTCGGGCGCAGCCAGGTGCTCGATGAACTGACGCAGGAACTGGAACAGCAGGGTCATCTTGCCCGGCGCCTGGATACCCCCCAGGCCGTCGACGCGGGCCTGCCGACCGCGCCGGACCTGCTGATCGAGGATGGCAGCCTGGCGCTGCCCGTCCACATCGATGACGCGGTGCAACTGGGCTTGCGCGTGGAGTACGGCCCGCTGACGGCTGCCGGCCTGCCCGCCCTGGCGCTGCGCTGCTGGCAGGAAGGCCGCCTGATCGAACGCAGGCCGGTCGACCAGGACGGCTCCGGCAATGGTCAGGCCCTGCGACTGGCGGCAGCCGCGGCCTTGCTGGAGCTGTGCACGCTGCTGGTCAGCCGCTTTGCCCGTGACGCCGACTACTTCCGCGATATCCCGCCCGTGGCAGCGTTGCCATGGGATGCGCAGCATCCGCTGCCGGTGCTGGAGTCGCTGGCCTTCGAACATCGCTTCAACCAAACGGCCCGCCCCGACCTCCTGGCGCTGGCGGCGATACCCGTGCTGCAGCGTATCGAAGACAGCCTGCGCCGATTCGCCGAACGCCCGGCCCTGACCTTCAATGGCAACTCGTCGAGCTATCGCCAGTTGCATGCCCACGGCCTGGCGATCCAGGAGTGCCTGCTGGCGGCACTCGCCGGGCTGGACACCCGTGGTACGGCGCCGGTAATCGGTGTCTGCCTGGACAAGACGCCGGCGCTGTACGCGACGCTCCTGGCCATCCTCGGTTGCGCGGCGATCTATCTGCCGCTGGACCCGAGCCATCCACGCCAGCGCCAGCGGTTTATCCTGGAGGACGCCGGGGCGGTCCTGCTGCTGCACGAGGGTCGCCCTCCCCTCGATGATCACCTGCCCTCGCTGGATATCCGCGCGGTACAGATCGACCACGCCGCGCCGTCCTCTTCTTCCCTGTTGCGCCAGGTATCCGCTGCGCAAGCGCCCTGTCTTGCGTTCTACACCTCGGGCACCAGCGGCCAGCCCAAGGGTGTGTTGCTCAGCCAGGCCAATCTTGCGCATTTCACCGCCTGGTACGCCGACTATGTGCAGCTCAGCGAACACAGCCGGGTCCTGCAGTTCTCGACCCTGAGCTTCGACGCCTCGCTGATCGATATCTTCCCCAGCCTGGTACAGGGCGCCGAACTGGTGGTCGCCAGCGAGGACCAGCGGCGCGATCCCTTGCAACTGGCGACACTGATCCGCCGTCAGCGCATCAGCCACGCCTTCCTGCCACCCATGCTGCTCGGCATCCTGCCCCTCGATCCGCCGCTGGGGCTGAGCCATGTGATGACCGGCGGCGATGTCTGCGAGCCCTGGGTGATCGAGCAACTCACGCGCCAGGCACGCTTCTACAACCTCTACGGGCCCACCGAGGCCACGGTGCTGGTCACCGCGCGGCAGTTCCGTTCGGGAACCAGCAATCGCAGCCTGGGCCGGCCGATCGCCAACAGCCAGGTGTTCATTCTCGACGAGCACGGCCAGCCGGTGGCCGAGCAGACGCTCGGCGAGCTGTATATCGCCGGACCGGGCGTGGGCCTGGGCTATCTGAACAATCCCGGGAAGTCCGCCGAATGCTACGTGCCCCTGGATACCGGCGACGGCTCGGTACGACGGGTCTATCGTACCGGCGACCTGGCGCAATGGACCGTCGAGGGCATCGAGCTGTGCGGACGTCGCGACCATCAGGTGAAGATTCGCGGCTTTCGGGTCGAGCCCGGGGAGATCGAGCACTGCCTGCGCAACAGCCGCTTGTATCGCCAGGTGGCCGTGATTATCGACAACTGGCGTCGGATACTGGCGTACATGGCGCAACCGATCACCGCCGACAGTGGCCGTGATGCCTTGCGACAACATGTCGAGCGCTGCCTGCCGGGCTACATGCATCCGGCCGCCTATGTCGAGCTGGCCGAACTGCCGTCCGCCGGCAACGGCAAGGTCGACCGTCATGCGCTGCTGGAGTTGCCCGTCCACCTGCCCGACGCTTCTCGCCTGCGCTTGCCGGCCAATGCCGATGAAGCCTGGTTGCTCGGACTCTGGGCCAAGCTGCTGGAACTGCCGGTAGACGAGATTTCCACCGACGAGAGCTTCTTCAACCTGGGCGGCCATTCGATCCTGCTGTCGAAACTGCTGCTGGGGATTCGCGAACACTACGGACATGGCATCTCCATCAACCGCTTTATCGAAGAGCCGACGCTGTGTCGGCTGGCGGTACTGGTCAGGGGCGAGTCGACCCAGGAGGCCGTGAGCCCGCGGGTATTTATCGATGCCGTGCGCCAGCTGGATTTCCAGGCGCTGCCGGCGGCACGCGCGGGTGATCCGGGCAAGGTGGTGCTGACCGGCGCCAACAGCTTTGTCGGCGTGCATATCGTCGAGGCCCTGCTGGCCGCTGGTGTGAGCGAGATCGCCTGCCTGGTGCGCGACAGCACGACGACCCCGGCGGCCGAGCGTTTCGCCCGGGCATTGCGCGACAACCGCCTGGAGCATCTGGACCTGAACCGCGTGCGGGTCTATCCGGCCGATATCCGCCAGCCACGCCTGGGGCTGGCGGTACAGGTGCATGAGCGGATCGACCGTGAGTTCGGCGTGCTGATCCACAATGCCGCCCACGTCAATCATGTGCTCGACTACGAGACCCTGGCCGCCGACAACGTCGACCCGCTGTTCGAATGCCTGCGGTTGTGCGAGGGCCGCAGCAAGAAGGTCTTCAATTTCATCTCCAGCCTCTCGGCCTGCAGCCGTATCGCCGAGGACGGGCGGGTGCTGGAGCAACTACCGGCCGATACCCCGCCGATCTATATCCGCAACGGCTACAACCTGTCCAAGTGGGTCGGCGAACGGATTCTGCAGCGGGCGTATGAACAAGGCGCCTGGGTCAATCTCTACCGCCCCGGGAACATCAGCTTCAACAGCCGCAATGGTGTCTGCCAACCACAGCGCAATCGCCTGCTGCTGATGCTCAAGGGCTCGCTGCAACTGGGCCAGGTGCCGGCCCTGGCGCTGAACTTCGATCTGATGCCGGTGGACTTTCTCGCCCGGTTCATCGCCTTTGAAAGCCGCCGCGTGCCGGACAGTCCCGGCGTATTCAACCTGCATAACCCGCAACCGCTGAGCTGGAACGACTATGTCGCGGCGTTCCGCGAAGCCGGCCATGACTTCCAGCTGGTCAGCGTCGCCGACTGGCAACGGCAACTGCAACGGGTCGATCGCGATAACGCGCTGTTCGAGGTGCTGGGTTTCTACCTCAACGGTTTCGAAGAGGACATCGGCGATATCTCGGCCATCGAACATGACCAGGCCGAGGCCGGCATCCGCCGTATGGGCGATGCCTATCCGTACAAGACCCCGGCGTTGCTGCGCAAAGGCTGCGATTACCTGCGGCAGATCCGGTTCATCTGATTCCCCACAACCACCAGGAGCACCCTCATGAATACCCTGCAACCCGATACCCTGATCCGCAACCCTCAAGGCCAGCCCGTGGTGTCCGCGGTCGAGATTCCCCGCGATGCCGCCAGCACCTGGGCCGTGGTCGGTGATTTTGCCGGCTTTGCGGCCTTCGTTCCCGCGCTCGCGCAGATCGAGATGACCGGTACTGGCGCGGGGGCGCTGCGCAAGAAGTTGTTCAAGGACGGCAATGTGGTGGTCGAGCAACTCAACAGCCGCGATGACTCGGCGATGTACATGACCTGGACCACGCTCTACAACACCCTCGGGGTCGACCAGCTCTGGGCGGCGATGCGTGTCGAGGCATTGGCGGCGGACCGCTGCCGCGCGACCTGGACCATCATCGCCGAACCGGCGAGTGTTGATCCCGAGGGCTTGCCGGGCTTTCGTCGTTTTATCCAGGACTTCGCCGATGAGGCGATGGGGAATGTGCGGATGTTGCTGACCTGAGGCATCCTGGTTTGATGATCGTTCCCACGCTCTGCGTGGGAATGCAGCCCGTGACGCTCCGCGTCACAAAGAGCGGAGGCAGAACGTCCAGGGAGGCGTTCCCACGCGGAGCATGGGAACGATCAAGGGGTCGTCAGATCCTGAAGCTGTCCACCAGTTGCTTCAACCGGCTGGCCTGCTGCGACAGGGCATCGCAATCCTTCAGCGTTTCATTGAGGTTGGCCACGCCCTGCTGGTTCAGCAGGTTGATCTGGTTGATGTCGACGTTGAGGGTTTCCACCACCGCCGTCTGCTCCTCGGTCGCCGCCGCCACCGATTGGTTCATGCCATCGATCTCGCCGATCCGCTGGGTCACGCTGATCAGCCGTGCACCGGCCTGGTTGGCAACTTCGACGCTCTCTTCGCTGGAAGCCTGGCTGGCATTCATGGTCGTCACCGCCTCACGGGAACCGACCTGCAACGAGGTGATCATCTTGTGGATCTCCTCAGCCGATTCCTGGGTGCGGTGGGCCAGGTTGCGGACCTCGTCGGCCACCACGGCAAAACCGCGCCCCGCTTCGCCCGCACGGGCGGCCTCGATGGCGGCGTTGAGGGCTAGCAGGTTGGTCTGCTGGGAGATGCCCTTGATCACATCAAGAATGTGCCCGATGTTGTCGGTACTGGCGTTCAAGGTCTCGATCTGGGTGCAGGACAGGCTGATTTTCTGCGACAGCTCGGTCATCGCCAGGATGGTCCGTTCCACCACCTGGCGACCGTCATCGGCCTGCTCGCTGGCACCACTGGCGTGTTGCGAGGCATCCGCGGCATTGCGGGCGATCTCCTGTGTGGCCGCCCCCAACTGGTTGATCGCCGCCGCGACGCTGTTGGTCCGCGCGCTTTGTTCATCGGAACCGATGATCGAGGCATTCGAGGAACTCATCACCCGCTGGGACAGGTCGTGCACCTGGCGGGTAGCCGAGGACACTTCGGAAATCGACGCGTGGATCCTCTCGACGAACTGGTTGAAGGCGCTGGCCAGTTCACCGAACTCGTCCTTGTTCTCGATGGTCAGGCGCCGGGTCAGGTCGCCCTCGCCCTGGGCGATGTCTTGCATCGCGCGCCCCATGGTGGTCAGTGGACGCATCAGTACCTGGATCAGCAAGGTCAGCAGCACCGCAATGGCGACCACCGCGATGAGCATTGCGATCAGCGCCGAAGTGCGGAACTTGCTCAGGGGCGCATAGGCCTTGTTCTTGTCGATGGACAGGCCGATATACCAGTCCGCCGACGGCAGGCCCACCACTGGCGTGAAGGAGAGGATGCGCTGCTGGTTGTTCAGGGTGACTTCCTGGATGCCCTTGGTGATGCGCACCGCCGAGCCCGGGTAGATGTCCTTGAGGTTCTTCATCACCTGGTCCTTGTCCGGGCTGACGATCACCTGGCCGTCACCGCTGACGAGGAACGCCTGGCCGATGCCACCGAAGTCCACCGAGTTGATGATCTTCACCAGGGTTTCCAGACTCAGGTCGCCGCCGACCACGCCAAGCAGTTGCCCGCCGCTTTTCACCGGCATGGCGATGGTGATCACCAGGCCGCCGACCGAGGCCATGTACGGTGGGGTCAGCATGGTCTTGTCGGCGACCACGGCGGACTTGTACCAGGGACGCTGGCGTGGATCATAGCCGTCCGGCATCTTTGCATCGGGGCGTTGGGTGAAGGTGCCATCTGTCTGGCCGACATAGGTGAACTGGAAGTTCGAGGTGAATGCCGGCTGGCCCACCAGGCCCGGGTAATCGGCCTTGCTGCCTTGGTGCGCTACGTCCTGCGCGAGGTTTTCCAGGACCAGGATCCGCCCGCTCAGCCAGTTCTGCACACTGCTGGCGGTAAGGTCGCCGGCCTGTTGGACCGACGATTCGAGGTTCTGCCGGATAGTGCTGCGCTGCAGGTAATCGTTGTACAGCGTGAACAGCGCGAAGGCGAGAACCACGACACCGGAGGCGGCCAAAAGGATTTTATGGCTGAATTTAAGGTTCATTTCATAGACTTCTTATGCCGAAGGTGGGGATGCGTGCAAAAGGGACATTCCTTGTACGGCGTAGGCAGCGTTCTATGACTGCTCCACTTTGGTGCACGCATTGCTCACCATGCTGTCGGCACCATGGAGCGAAAACTTAACTCATTTCGGCAAATGGTTGATGGCTTTTTGCCGGCCAAAAACAAAACCCCCGTCTGCGTTAGCAGACGGGGGTCTCGGAATTCAATCTTGACGATGACCTACTC
>NZ_JACAPR010000033.1 GCF_013385635.1 Pseudomonas gingeri | reverse complement strand
AGCAGTTGGGGTTTTGTTTTTGCGCGAAGAAAACACCCGTCGATGATCGTTCCCACGCTCCGCGTGGGCAATGCAGCCCGTGACGCTCCGCGTCACAGAAGCGGACGCAGAGCGTCCAGAGAGGCATTCCCACGCGGAGCGTGGGAACGATCATACGCGGAGCGTGGGAACGATCGTGCGCAGAGTGTGGGAGCGATCGGCTCGGCCGGCTCCCGCGGTATGCAAGGCTTCGGCTCATGGCTATCATGCGTGCCTCATTGTGAGGCGAGACCTGCATGCTGACGTTGTTAAAACTCCTGAAAGATGGTCGATTTCACTCCGGGGAGGCGCTTGGGGCCGCATTGGGCGTCAGTCGCAGCGCTGTCTGGAAGCAACTGCAGCAGTTGGAGGCGGAGCTGGGTCTGTCGATCCACAAGGTTCGTGGTCGTGGTTATCAGCTGGCTTCTCCCCTGGTGCTGCTTGATCAGCAAGCGATAGTCGCGGCCAAGCCCTCGCCGACCTGGCCGGTGCATGTCTATGAGTCGATCGACTCGACCAATGCTGAAGCGCTGCGTCTGGTCGAGCGTGCTGCGCGCGTGCCCTTTGTTGTCGTGGCCGAGCGGCAGACGGCGGGCCGTGGTCGCCGCGGACGCCAGTGGGTCAGTCCATTCGCCGAGAATATCTATTACAGCCTGCTACTCAGGGTTGATGGCGGAATGCGCCAGCTCGAGGGCTTGAGCCTGGTGGTCGGCCTTGCGGTATTGCATGCCTTGCGTGAGCTGGGTATCCCGGGAGCGGGCCTGAAGTGGCCGAACGATGTACTGGTGGGCAACAAGAAGATCGCCGGCATTCTGCTGGAGCTTGTCGGGGATCCGGCCGATGTCTGTCATGTGGTCCTTGGCATCGGTATCAACGTCAATATGCAGGTCGCCGATCAGGTCGATCAGCAGTGGACATCCGCCCGGCTCGAGACGGGGCGTCCGGTGGATCGCAACCAGTTGATCGCGTCCCTGAGCGAAAAGCTCCAGGACTATCTGCAGCGGCACCAGGCAGCGGGCTTTGCCGCGATACAAGCGGAGTGGGAGCAGAATCATCTCTGGCAGGGGCGTGAAGTCTCGCTGGTGGCCGGTACGAATATCATCGATGGCACCGTGCTCGGTATCGATCTGCAAGGTGCGTTGCGTCTGAGGGTCGAGGGTGTCGAGAAAGCCTTCAGTGGTGGTGAGCTCAGCCTGAGGTTGCGCAATGATCCTTGAGCTCGACTGCGGTAACAGCTTTATCAAGTGGCGGGTCATTCTGGCTGATGGCGGGGAGGTGGTCACCGGTGGTGTTGTTGATTCCGATCAGGCGTTGTTGCAGCGGTTGCGCGAACAGTCCGGGCTGAAGTTGGCACGGTGCCGGCTGGTCAGTGTGCGTACCGAAGAGGAAACGGAGCGTCTGGTCGTCGCCATTGTCGATGCCTTCGGCGTCGAGGTGCTCTGTGCGCAGCCCACGAAAGAAATGGCCGGTGTGTGCAATGGCTACAAGGATCATGAGCGATTGGGGCTTGATCGCTGGCTGGCCTTGCTCGGTGGCTTTCAGATGGCTGGCGGCCCGTGCCTGGTGCTGGATTTCGGCACCGCAGTGACCGCCGATTTCGTTGCCGAGGACGGCTTGCACCTGGGGGGCTTCATTTGTCCTGGAATGCAGTTGATGCGTAATCAGTTGCGTACCCATACTCGGCGGATCCGCTATGACGATGTTGCCGCCGAGCGCGCGCTGTCCAGTCTGGCGCCCGGGCGGGAAACTGTCGAGGCGGTGGAGCGGGGTTGCCTGTTGATGCTTCGGGGATTTGTCCTCACCCAGTTGGAGCAGGCCCACGAGTACTGGGGGGATGACTTCAGGGTATTCCTCACGGGAGGTGATGCCGCATTGGTCAGCGAGGTAGTTCCCGGAGCCAGTTGGGTGCCTGATCTGGTATTTGTCGGTCTGTCGATTGCCTGCCCGTTGAGCTGAGGTTTCTATGCGTTGGTTGTTTCTGTTGTTGTTGGTACTCAATGGTGTCTATTACGTCTGGCATCAGCAGGAGGCTCCATTGCGGGCGAAGGAGGTCGCTCCTTTGTCGCTTTATCGCAGTGCGCACCAGGATATCCAGTTGTTGAGCGAGTCGGATAATGCCGGGGCGCGCAAGACGGCCGCCAGGGACCAGGAAGAAGAGTCCGAGTGTCTTTATGTCGGTGGTGTGGCGCGTCAGGACGTCGCGCAGTCGATTCAGCAGCGGTTGCAGGGAATGGATATCAAGGCACGGATACAGCGGGTGACCATTCCTGATTCCGCGGGCTATTGGCTGCGTATCGCACCCGAAAGCCGGCATTTGCTGGATGACACCGCTCTGCAGAATCTTGCTAAAGAATTCAATGAGTTAAAACACAAAATAATGTTGTGCGAAGGCATTGCAACTGCCGAATAGTTTGCATAGAATGGCGCCCGCTTCGCAGTGAACGCCTCTTGGGGAACTGGCTGGGAAGCGAGGTCAACGCAGCTAACCTCATATTTTTAAATGAGAAATTGCTTGACAGGGGTTCAGCATGATGTAGAATGCGCCTCGATTGGAGGGGTTCCCGAGCGGCCAAAGGGATCAGACTGTAAATCTGACGTCTCAGACTTCGAAGGTTCGAATCCTTCTCCCTCCACCATAATTTCAGCGGAAGCAGCAAGCTCCGCGGGTATAGTTTAGTGGTAGAACCTCAGCCTTCCAAGCTGATGATGCGGGTTCGATTCCCGCTACCCGCTCCAAGTTTGCTGTTTGTGCAAAGTGTTTCGCTCTTGTAGCTCAGTTGGTAGAGCACACCCTTGGTAAGGGTGAGGTCAGCGGTTCAAATCCGCTCAAGAGCTCCATATAACAAGGCAGATATGCAAATATCTGCCTTTGTTTTAATGGTCGATGTAGCTTGCTCAATTCTTCTCCTAAGGGTGATTTCGATGGCTAAGGAAAAGTTCGAACGTAATAAGCCGCACGTCAACGTTGGCACCATTGGTCACGTCGACCATGGTAAGACCACCCTGACTGCTGCGCTGACCCGCGTCTGCTCCGAGGTTTTCGGTTCGGCCAAGGTTGAGTTCGACAAAATCGACAGCGCCCCGGAAGAGAAAGCTCGCGGCATTACCATTAATACCGCTCACGTTGAATACGACTCGGCTCTGCGTCACTACGCTCACGTTGACTGCCCGGGTCACGCTGACTACGTGAAGAACATGATCACTGGTGCTGCCCAGATGGATGGTGCGATCCTGGTTTGCTCGGCCGCTGATGGCCCGATGCCGCAAACCCGTGAGCACATCCTGCTGTCCCGCCAGGTAGGCGTTCCGTACATCGTGGTCTTCCTGAACAAGGCTGACCTGGTAGATGATGCTGAGCTGCTGGAATTGGTCGAGATGGAAGTTCGCGACCTGCTGAGCACCTACGACTTCCCGGGTGATGACACTCCAATCATCATCGGTTCGGCTCGTATGGCGCTGGAAGGCAAAGACGACAACGAGATGGGCACCACTGCCGTCAAGAAGTTGGTGGAAACTCTGGATAGCTACATTCCAGAGCCTGAGCGCGCTATCGACAAGCCGTTCCTGATGCCAATCGAAGACGTGTTCTCGATCTCCGGTCGTGGCACCGTGGTAACTGGTCGTATCGAGCGTGGTATCGTTCGTGTCCAGGATCCACTGGAAATCGTTGGTCTGCGTGACACCACCACCACCACCTGCACCGGTGTTGAAATGTTCCGCAAACTGCTCGACGAAGGTCGTGCTGGCGAGAACTGCGGCGTCCTGCTGCGTGGTACCAAGCGTGACGATGTCGAGCGTGGCCAGGTTCTGGTCAAGCCGGGTTCGGTCAAGCCGCACACCAAGTTCACTGCAGAAGTGTATGTGTTGAGCAAGGAAGAAGGCGGTCGCCACACTCCGTTCTTCAAAGGCTATCGTCCACAGTTCTACTTCCGGACCACTGACGTGACCGGTAACTGCGAGCTGCCGGAAGGCGTTGAAATGGTGATGCCGGGTGACAACATTCAGATGACTGTTACCCTGATCAAGACCATTGCAATGGAAGATGGTCTGCGTTTCGCTATCCGTGAAGGCGGTCGTACCGTCGGCGCTGGTGTCGTAGCAAAAGTAATCGAATAAGTAGTTGAAATACCTCTCTCAGGCCGACATAATGGTCGGCCTGATTCAAGTTTTAGGTCAGTAGCTCAATTGGCAGAGCGACGGTCTCCAAAACCGTAGGTTGGGGGTTCGATTCCCTCCTGACCTGCCAGATTCACTCGGTGTGTCTGGCTTTCTTTTCACAGGATCCTCTTAGATGACCTCCAACACTGAAGCCCAAGGCTCTCGCTTCGATCTTCTCAAGTGGCTCGTAGTAGTCGCTCTGGTGGTGATTGGTGTTGTTGGCAACCAGTATTACGCTGGTTCGCCGATCCTGTACCGTGTACTTGCGCTGCTTGTCATTGCTGCTGTAGCTGCCTTTGTAGGCCTGCAGACCGCCAAAGGCAAGTCGTTCTTTGTACTGGCCAAGGAAGCTCGCACCGAAATCCGTAAAGTCGTATGGCCGACTCGCCAAGAAACCACGCAGACCACATTGATTGTCGTGGCTGTGGTGCTGGTTATGGCGTTGCTGTTGTGGGGGCTTGATTCCCTGCTCGGCTGGCTTGTTTCCTTGATTGTTGGCTAAGGGTGTCCCGTGGCTAAGCGTTGGTACGTTGTGCATGCTTACTCGGGTTACGAGAAGCATGTCATGCGCTCGTTGATCGAGCGAGTAAAGCTGGCAGGCATGGAAGATGGCTTCGGCGAAATTCTGGTCCCTACTGAAGAAGTAGTGGAAATGCGTAATGGCCAGAAACGCAAAAGCGAACGCAAGTTCTTCCCTGGTTACGTGCTGGTACAGATGGATATGAACGAGGGTACTTGGCACTTGGTCAAGGATACTCCTCGGGTGATGGGCTTTATTGGCGGTACCGCCGACAAGCCTGCGCCAATCACCGACAAAGAGGCCGAGGCCATTCTGCGTCGCGTCGCTGATGGTAGCGACAAGCCGAAACCGAAGACGTTGTTCGAGCCGGGTGAAGTGGTACGTGTTACCGACGGTCCGTTCGCGGATTTCAACGGCACGGTCGAAGAAGTTAACTACGAGAAGAGCCGGATCCAGGTCGCGGTGCTCATTTTCGGTCGCTCTACTCCGGTAGAGTTGGAGTTCAGTCAGGTCGAGAAGGTCTAGCTGAGCAAGCATCCCAACCCCACAGCCCTAGGCTGTGGGGTTTTGTCGTCACTGGGATAAACGCGCAAGTAACCGGGGAGCCTTTCGAGGCGTTCGAACCCGTAATTGGAGTGCCTCATGGCCAAGAAGATTACCGCTTACATCAAGCTGCAAGTGAAGGCCGCCCAGGCCAACCCTAGCCCACCCGTCGGTCCAGCTCTGGGTCAGCACGGCGTGAACATCATGGAATTCTGCAAGGCCTTCAACGCCCGTACCCAGGGTCTTGAGCCAGGTCTGCCGACTCCAGTGATCATCACTGTCTACAGCGACCGTAGCTTCACCTTCGAAACCAAGTCGACCCCGGCTTCGGTTTTGTTGAAGAAAGCTGCTGGCCTGACCAGTGGTTCTGCTCGTCCTAACACCGTTAAGGTTGGCACCGTGACCCGTGCTCAGCTGGAAGAAATCGCGAAAACCAAAAACGCGGATCTGACTGCAGCTGATATGGATGCAGCCGTGCGTACCATCGCCGGTTCTGCTCGTAGCATGGGCCTTAACGTGGAGGGTGTGTAATGGCTAAGCTGACCAAGCGCCAAAAGGCTATCGCCGGCAAAATCGAAGCAGGCAAGGCCTACAACTTTGTAGACGCCGCCGCTCTGCTGACCGAGCTGTCGACTGTCAAGTTCAGCGAGTCCGTTGACGTTGCTGTAAACCTGGGCGTTGACCCACGTAAATCCGACCAGGTCGTACGTAGCGCTACCGTGCTGCCACACGGCACTGGCAAGACCGTTCGTGTTGCCGTGTTCACCCAGGGTCCAGCTGCTGAAGCTGCTCTGGCTGCCGGCGCCGATCGCGTTGGCATGGACGACCTGGCTGCCGAAATGAAAGGCGGCGACCTGAACTATGACGTGGTCATTGCTTCCCCGGACGCAATGCGTGTCGTAGGTCAACTGGGTCAGATCCTCGGTCCACGTGGCCTGATGCCTAACCCTAAAGTCGGCACCGTGACCCCAGACGTAGCTACCGCGGTCAAGAACGCCAAGGCTGGTCAGGTTCGTTATCGCACCGACAAAAACGGCATTATCCACACTTCCGTTGGCAAGGTCGGTTTCGACGCCGTCAAGCTGAAGGAAAACGTTGAAGCCCTGATCGCCGACCTGAAGCGTATCAAGCCAGCTTCTTCGAAAGGTATCTACGTCAAGCGCGTTACCCTGAGCACCACCATGGGCCCAGGTCTGGTCATCGACCAGAGCTCGCTGGACGCGTAAGACAAAGGTGGGTGCAAGCGATTGCATCCATTGAAAAATTGGGGTCCCTGCCTGGCGGGGGCTATCCAAGACCGTAGGCGACGCAAGTCTTAAACCACAAGCCTACGCAGATGGTGCTCCCGGTTCCTTACCGAATCAGACACCAAAACGACATCCGGCTTCGGCCAGATGAAACGGTAACAAGCAGGAGTTGAACCCGTGGCAATTAATCTCGAAGACAAGAAGGCCATCGTCGCTGAAGTCAACGAGGCTGCCAAAGTCGCTCTGTCCGCTGTCGTGGCTGATGCCCGTGGCGTAACAGTAGGCGCAATGACCGGACTCCGTAAAGAGGCTCGTGAAGCTGGCGTATACGTGCGTGTCGTACGTAACACCCTGCTCAAGCGCGCTGTTGCTGACACTGAATACAGTGTTCTCAACGACGTGTTCACCGGCCCTACCCTGATTGCGTTCTCCAAGGAACATCCGGGCGCTGCTGCCCGTATTTTCAAAGAGTTCGCCAAGGGTCAGAACAAGTTCGAGATCAAGGCAGCTGCGTTCGAGGGCAAGTTCCTCGCAGCGAACCAGATCGACGTGCTGGCAAGCCTGCCAACCCGTGACGAAGCCATTTCCCAGCTGATGAGCGTGATTCAAGGCGCTACCAGCAAACTGGCTCGTACTCTGGCGGCAATCCGCGACCAGAAAGAAGCTGCCGCAGCCTGAGGCTGAGCGTTTCCTTTCTCGCGTATTTTTGTTTATTTCGATGGCCGTACAGGCTATCCCCCAATTCAGGAATTGAGTCATGTCTCTGACTAACGAACAAATCATCGAAGCAATCGGCCAGAAAACCGTTCTGGAAGTTGTTGAGCTGATCAAAGCAATGGAAGAAACCTTCGGTGTGACCGCTGCCGCCGCTTCGGCTGGCCCAGCTGCTGCTGCCGCTGTTGTTGAAGAGCAAACCGAGTTCAACGTTATCCTGAAGGCCGCTGGCGAGAAGAAAGTCAACGTCATCAAGGCTGTACGTGAACTGACCGGCCTGGGCCTGAAAGAAGCCAAGGAGAAGGTTGACACCGCTCCTCAGGTTATCCTGGAAGCCGTTGCCAAAGACGCCGCTGACAAAGCTGCTGCTACGTTGAAAGAAGCAGGCGCTGAAGTCGAAGTTAAGTAACTTTCGACTGTGCGTCTCCAGCCCGAGCGTTAAGCGACAGGCTGATGGCTGGTGGCTCTTGCCACCGGCCTTTTTCCGTTATTGGCGGTCGACTCGGTCGGCGCCTCTAACGTGCTTCAACCACCCGATGCGGTGGCGCAGACCAAGGGGTTTGCACGATTTTCTGGCTGCTCCCGTCGGGAGAGGCCAAACAAGCAGGTGACCAAGCTGGGGAACGCTGATGGCTTACTCATATACTGAGAAAAAACGTATCCGCAAGGACTTTAGCAAGTTGCCGGACGTCATGGACGTACCGTACCTCTTGGCTATCCAGCTGGATTCGTATCGCGAATTCTTGCAGGCGGGCGCGACCAAGGACCAGTTCCGTGACGTCGGTCTGCATGCGGCCTTCAAATCCGTTTTCCCGATCATCAGCTACTCCGGCAACGCTGCTCTGGAGTACGTTGGCTATCGTCTGGGCGAACCGGCCTTTGATGTCAAGGAATGCGTATTGCGCGGCGTGACCTATGCGGTTCCGCTGCGGGTGAAAGTGCGCCTGATCATTTTCGACAAAGAATCGTCGAACAAAGCGATCAAGGACATCAAAGAGCAAGAAGTCTACATGGGTGAAATTCCCCTGATGACTGAAAACGGTACCTTCGTTATCAACGGTACCGAGCGCGTAATCGTTTCCCAACTGCACCGTTCCCCGGGCGTGTTCTTCGACCACGACCGCGGCAAGACGCACAGCTCCGGCAAACTGCTGTACTCCGCGCGGATCATTCCATACCGCGGTTCGTGGCTGGACTTCGAGTTCGACCCGAAAGACTGCGTCTTCGTGCGTATCGACCGTCGTCGCAAGCTGCCGGCTTCCGTGCTGCTGCGCGCTCTGGGCTACGGCACTGAAGAAGTCCTCGACGCGTTCTACACCACCAACGTATTCCACGTTAAGGGCGAAACCCTGAGCCTGGAGCTGGTACCTCAGCGCCTGCGCGGTGAGATCGCAGTCCTCGATATCCTGGATGACAAGGGCAAGGTTATTGTCGAGCAGGGTCGTCGTATTACTGCTCGCCACATCAACCAGCTGGAAAAAGCCGGGATCAAAGAGCTGGAAGTGCCGCTGGACTACGTCCTGGGTCGCACTACCGCCAAGGTCATCGTGCATCCGGCTACCGGCGAAATCCTGGCAGAGTGCAACACCGAGCTGAACACCGAGATCCTGGCGAAAATCGCCAAGGCCCAGGTTGTTCGCATCGAGACGCTGTACACCAACGACATCGACTGCGGCCCGTTCATCTCCGACACGCTGAAGATCGACTCCACCAGCAACCAACTGGAAGCGCTGGTCGAGATCTATCGCATGATGCGTCCTGGTGAGCCGCCGACCAAGGATGCCGCCGAGACCCTGTTCAACAACCTGTTCTTCAGCCCTGAGCGTTATGACCTGTCTGCGGTCGGCCGGATGAAGTTCAACCGTCGTATCGGTCGTACCGAGATCGAAGGTTCGGGCGTGTTGTGCAAGGAAGACATCGTTGCGGTGCTGAAGACCCTGGTCGACATCCGTAACGGCAAAGGCATCGTCGATGACATCGACCACCTGGGTAACCGTCGTGTTCGCTGCGTGGGCGAAATGGCCGAAAACCAGTTCCGTGTTGGCCTGGTGCGTGTTGAGCGCGCGGTCAAGGAACGTCTGTCGATGGCTGAAAGCGAAGGCCTGATGCCGCAGGACCTGATCAACGCCAAGCCAGTGGCTGCCGCGGTGAAGGAGTTCTTCGGTTCCAGCCAGCTGTCGCAGTTCATGGACCAGAACAACCCGCTGTCCGAGATCACTCACAAGCGTCGTGTCTCCGCACTCGGCCCTGGTGGTCTGACCCGTGAGCGCGCAGGCTTCGAAGTTCGTGACGTACACCCGACGCACTACGGTCGTGTTTGCCCGATCGAAACGCCGGAAGGTCCGAACATCGGTCTGATCAACTCCCTGGCCGCCTATGCGCGCACCAACCAGTATGGCTTCCTCGAGAGCCCGTACCGCGTGGTGAAAGACGCTCTGGTCACCGACGAGATCGTGTTCCTGTCCGCCATCGAAGAGGCCGATCACGTGATCGCCCAGGCTTCGGCCACGATGAACGACAAGAAAGTGCTGATCGACGAGCTGGTAGCTGTTCGTCACCTGAACGAATTCACCGTCAAGGCGCCGGAAGACGTCACCCTGATGGACGTTTCGCCGAAGCAGGTAGTTTCGGTTGCCGCGTCGCTGATTCCGTTCCTCGAGCACGACGACGCCAACCGTGCGTTGATGGGTTCGAACATGCAGCGTCAGGCTGTACCGACCCTGCGTGCCGACAAGCCGCTGGTAGGTACCGGCATGGAGCGCAACGTTGCCCGTGACTCCGGCGTCTGCGTCGTGGCTCGTCGTGGTGGCGTGATCGACTCCGTCGATGCCAGCCGTATCGTGGTTCGTGTTGCCGATGACGAAGTTGAGCCGGGCGAAGCCGGTGTCGACATCTACAACCTGACCAAATACACCCGCTCGAACCAGAACACCTGCATCAACCAGCGTCCGCTGGTAAGCAAGGGTGATCGCGTTCAGCGCAGCGACATCATGGCCGACGGCCCGTCCACCGACATGGGTGAACTGGCGCTGGGTCAGAACATGCGCATCGCCTTCATGGCATGGAACGGCTTCAACTTCGAAGACTCCATCTGCCTGTCGGAACGCGTTGTTCAGGAAGATCGCTTCACCACGATCCACATCCAGGAACTGACCTGTGTGGCCCGTGACACCAAGCTTGGCCCAGAGGAAATCACTGCGGACATCCCGAACGTGGGTGAGGCTGCACTGAACAAGCTGGACGAAGCCGGTATCGTCTACGTCGGCGCCGAAGTCGGCCCTGGCGACATCCTGGTCGGCAAAGTCACTCCGAAAGGCGAGACCCAGCTGACTCCGGAAGAAAAACTGTTGCGTGCGATCTTCGGTGAGAAGGCCAGCGACGTCAAAGACACCTCCCTGCGCGTGCCGACCGGCACCAAGGGTACCGTCATCGACGTACAGGTCTTCACCCGTGATGGTGTTGAGCGCGACAGCCGTGCCCTGTCCATCGAGAAGAGCCAGCTCGACGAGATCCGCAAGGACCTCAACGAGGAGTTCCGTATCGTTGAAGGCGCGACTTTCGAGCGTCTGCGTTCCGCCCTGGTCGGTCACACCGCCGAAGGCGGCGCCGGCCTGAAGAAAGGCCAGGAGATCACCAACGAGATCCTCGACGGTCTTGAGCACGGCCAGTGGTTCAAACTGCGCATGGCTGAAGATGCTTTGAACGAGCAACTCGAGAAGGCCCAGGCCTACATCGTCGATCGCCGCCGTCTGCTGGACGACAAGTTCGAAGACAAGAAGCGCAAGCTGCAGCAAGGTGATGACCTGGCTCCGGGCGTACTGAAGATCGTCAAGGTCTACCTGGCAATCCGTCGTCGCATCCAGCCGGGTGACAAGATGGCCGGTCGTCACGGTAACAAGGGTGTGGTCTCCGTGATCATGCCGGTTGAAGACATGCCGCACGATGCCAATGGCACCCCGGTCGATGTCGTCCTCAACCCGCTGGGCGTACCATCGCGTATGAACGTCGGCCAGATCCTCGAAACCCACCTGGGCCTCGCGGCCAAAGGTCTGGGCGAGAAGATCAACCGCATGATCGAGGAGCAGCGCAAGGTTGCTGACCTGCGCAAGTTCCTGCACGAGATCTACAACGAGATCGGCGGCCGCAACGAAGAGCTGGATACCTTCTCCGACCAGGAAATCCTGGATCTGGCGAAGAACCTGCGAGCTGGTGTGCCAATGGCCACTCCGGTATTCGACGGTGCCAAGGAAGTTGAAATCAAGGCCATGCTGAAACTGGCAGACCTGCCGGAAAGCGGCCAGATGCAACTGTTCGACGGCCGTACCGGCAACAAGTTCGAGCGTCCGGTTACCGTTGGCTACATGTACATGCTGAAGCTGAACCACTTGGTAGACGACAAGATGCACGCCCGTTCTACCGGTTCGTACAGCCTGGTTACCCAGCAGCCGCTGGGTGGTAAGGCGCAGTTCGGTGGTCAGCGTTTCGGGGAGATGGAGGTCTGGGCACTGGAAGCATACGGTGCTGCATACACTCTGCAAGAAATGCTCACAGTGAAGTCGGACGATGTGAACGGTCGGACCAAGATGTACAAGAACATCGTGGACGGCGATCACCGTATGGAGCCGGGCATGCCCGAGTCCTTCAACGTGTTGATCAAGGAAATTCGTTCCCTCGGCATCGATATCGATCTGGAAACCGAATAACACGTGACGCGAATCGAGAGCGGGGCAGGACTGCCCGCTCTCTGCTCCGCCAGGAGGAAAGGCCTTGAAAGACCTACTGAATTTGCTGAAAAACCAGGGTCAAGTCGAAGAGTTCGACGCCATCCGTATCGGATTGGCATCGCCTGAGATGATCCGTTCGTGGTCGTTCGGTGAAGTTAAAAAGCCGGAAACCATCAACTACCGTACGTTCAAACCAGAGCGTGACGGCCTGTTCTGCGCCAAGATCTTTGGCCCGGTAAAGGATTACGAGTGCCTGTGCGGTAAGTACAAGCGCTTGAAGCACCGTGGTGTGATCTGCGAGAAGTGCGGCGTTGAAGTCGCGCTGGCCAAGGTTCGTCGTGAGCGCATGGCGCACATCGAACTGGCTTCGCCGGTTGCCCACATCTGGTTCCTGAAGTCCCTGCCAAGCCGTATCGGCCTGCTGATGGACATGACCCTGCGTGATATCGAACGCGTTCTCTACTTCGAGAGCTATGTCGTTATCGATCCGGGCATGACCACCCTTGAAAAAGGCCAGCTGCTGAACGACGAGCAGTACTTCGAAGCCCTCGAAGAGTTCGGTGACGATTTCGACGCCCGCATGGGTGCCGAGGCTGTCCGTGAGCTGCTGCACGCGATCGACCTGGAGCACGAGATTGGCCGTCTGCGCGAAGAAATTCCGCAAACCAACTCGGAAACCAAGATCAAGAAGCTGTCCAAGCGCCTGAAGTTGATGGAAGCCTTCCAGGGTTCCGGCAACCTGCCTGAGTGGATGGTGTTGACCGTTCTGCCGGTTCTGCCGCCAGACCTGCGTCCACTGGTTCCGCTGGACGGCGGCCGCTTCGCGACTTCCGACCTCAACGATCTGTATCGTCGGGTGATCAACCGTAACAACCGTTTGAAGCGCCTGCTGGACCTGTCCGCTCCCGATATCATCGTGCGCAACGAAAAGCGCATGCTGCAGGAAGCCGTGGACGCCCTGCTGGACAACGGTCGTCGCGGTCGCGCCATCACCGGTTCGAACAAGCGTCCTCTGAAATCCCTGGCTGACATGATCAAGGGTAAGCAGGGTCGTTTCCGTCAGAACTTGCTCGGTAAGCGTGTTGACTACTCGGGTCGTTCGGTAATTACCGTAGGTCCGACCCTGCGTCTGCACCAGTGCGGTCTGCCGAAGAAGATGGCCCTCGAACTGTTCAAGCCGTTCATTTTCGGCAAGCTGGAAATGCGTGGTCTCGCGACCACCATCAAGGCTGCCAAGAAGATGGTCGAGCGCGAGCTGCCAGAGGTATGGGACGTTCTCGCCGAAGTGATTCGCGAGCACCCCGTGCTGCTCAACCGTGCACCGACCCTTCACCGTCTGGGTATCCAGGCGTTTGAACCGGTACTGATCGAAGGCAAGGCTATCCAGCTGCACCCTCTGGTCTGTGCTGCGTACAACGCCGACTTCGACGGCGACCAAATGGCCGTGCACGTACCGCTGACACTGGAAGCCCAGTTGGAAGCGCGTGCGTTGATGATGTCGACCAACAACATCCTGTCGCCAGCCAACGGTGAGCCGATCATCGTTCCGTCGCAGGACGTTGTATTGGGTCTGTACTACATGACCCGTGAGGCGATCAACGCCAAGGGCGAAGGTCGTATCTTCGCGGACCTGCAGGAAGTCGACCGCGTATTCCGCGCCGGCGAAGCCGCCCTGCACGCCAAGATCAAGGTTCGTATCACCGAAACCGTGAACGACCGTGATGGCGGCAGCGTCAAGAACACTCGCATCGTCGACACCACTGTCGGTCGCGCGCTGCTGTTCCAGGTGGTTCCGGCCGGCCTGTCGTACGATGTCGTCAACCTGCCGATGAAGAAGAAGGCGATCTCCAAGCTGATCAACCAGTGCTACCGCGTGGTTGGTCTGAAAGAGACCGTGATCTTCGCTGACCAGTTGATGTACACCGGTTTTGCCTATTCGACCATTTCCGGCGTTTCCATCGGTGTTAACGACTTCGTTATCCCGGATGAAAAGGCCCGCATCATCGGTGCTGCCACCGACGAAGTGAAAGAGATCGAAAGTCAGTACGCCTCCGGCCTGGTAACCCAGGGCGAGAAGTACAACAAAGTGATCGACTTGTGGTCCAAGGCGAACGACGAAGTTTCCAAGGCGATGATGGCCAACCTCTCGAAAGAGAAAGTCATCGACCGTCATGGTGTCGAAGTCGACCAGGAGTCCTTCAACTCGATGTACATGATGGCCGACTCGGGCGCACGGGGTTCTGCCGCGCAGATCCGTCAGCTCGCCGGTATGCGTGGCCTGATGGCCAAGCCGGACGGTTCCATCATCGAAACGCCGATTACCGCGAACTTCCGTGAAGGTCTGAGCGTACTCCAGTACTTCATCTCGACTCACGGTGCTCGTAAGGGTCTGGCGGATACCGCGTTGAAAACCGCGAACTCCGGTTACCTGACTCGTCGTCTGGTAGACGTCGCACAAGACCTGGTCGTGACCGAGATCGACTGCGGTACCGAGCACGGCTTGCTGATGACGCCGCACATCGAAGGCGGCGACGTCGTAGAGCCACTGGGTGAGCGCGTTCTGGGTCGAGTCATTGCTCGTGACGTATTCAAGCCAGGTACCGAGGACGTCATCGTTCCTGCTGGCACCCTGGTTGACGAGAAGTGGGTTGAATTCATCGAGCTGAACAGCATCGACGAAGTCATCGTGCGCTCGCCAATCAGCTGCGAAACCCGTTATGGCATCTGTGCCAAGTGCTACGGCCGTGACTTGGCTCGTGGTCACCAGGTGAACATCGGTGAAGCGGTCGGCGTTATCGCTGCCCAGTCCATCGGTGAGCCGGGTACCCAACTGACCATGCGTACGTTCCACATCGGTGGTGCGGCAAGCCGGACCTCGGCAGCCGACAGCGTTCAGGTGAAAAATGGCGGTACTGTCCGCCTGCATAACCTGAAGCACGTTGAGCGTGTTGACGGTCACCTGGTTGCGGTATCCCGTTCCGGTGAGCTGGCGATCGCTGACGACTACGGTCGTGAGCGTGAGCGTTACAAGCTGCCGTACGGTGCGGTGATTTCGGTCAAGGAAGGCGACAAGGTCGACGCTGGCGCAATCGTGGCCAAGTGGGATCCGCACACTCACCCGATCGTTACCGAAATGAAAGGTACCGTGACCTACGTGGGCATGGAAGAAGGCATCACGATCAAGCGTCAGACAGACGAATTGACCGGTATGACCAACATTGAAGTGCTCGACGCCAAAGACCGTCCTGCGGCCGGCAAGGATATTCGTCCTGCGGTGAAGATGGTTGATGACAACGGCAAGGATCTGTTGCTGCCAGGCACTGACGTAATCGCTCAGTACTTCCTGCCAGCCAACGCCCTGGTCGGTGTGGCGGATGGTGCGAAAATCGCGATCGGTGATGTTATCGCGCGTATTCCGCAAGAGACTTCGAAGACCCGTGACATCACCGGTGGTCTGCCGCGTGTTGCCGACTTGTTCGAAGCCCGTCGTCCGAAAGAGGCCTCGATTCTGGCTGAAGTCAGCGGCACCATCGCGTTCGGTAAGGAGACCAAGGGCAAGCGCCGTCTGGTCATTACCCCGAACGACGGTAGCGATCCGTACGAGGAGCTGATTCCGAAGTGGCGTCACCTGAACGTCTTCGAAGGCGAACAAGTGAACCGCGGCGAAGTCATCTCCGACGGTCCGAGCGATCCACACGACATCCTGCGTCTGCTGGGTGTGAGTGCGCTGGCCAAGTACATCGTCAACGAGATCCAGGACGTTTACCGTCTGCAAGGCGTGAAGATCAACGACAAGCACATCGAGACCATCCTGCGCCAGATGCTGCGTAAAGTTGAGATCGCTGAATCCGGCGATTCCACCTTCATCAAGGGCGACCAGATGGAGCTGACTCACGTGCTGGTGGAAAACGAGCGTCTGGCGACCGAAGACAAGTTCGTGTCCAAGTTCACTCGCGTGTTGCTGGGTATCACCAAGGCGTCGTTGTCGACCGAATCGTTCATCTCGGCGGCCTCTTTCCAAGAGACCACCCGTGTACTGACCGAGGCGGCCGTTACCGGCAAGCGCGACTACCTGCGCGGCCTGAAAGAAAACGTGGTCGTGGGTCGTCTGATCCCGGCTGGTACCGGTCTGGCCTACCACAGCGAGCGCAAGCGCCGCCGTGAACTGGACAAACCGTTGCGCGTAAGCGCCAGTGAAGTGGAAGCTGCACTGACCGAAGCGCTGAACTCGAGCGGTAACTGAGTTCTGTCGCAGTGAAAGCGGGGCCCTGGCAGCTTTTTCCCGACTATCGCGACATTTTTTGTTGCGATGGACGGGGAGGGGAGGCCGGGGCCTTGTCTTGACTGGGGACAAGATCCTCTTTAGACTCTTGTACCCCTAAATTTGGCGGGGATTCGTTCCCGCCATTTTGCTTTTCTTGCAAGACAATAGCGTCGCAAGACAACAGTGGAGCTAGTAGATGGCAACTATCAACCAGCTGGTACGTCAGCCGCGTAAGCGTATCGTCGAGAAATCCGACGTACCTGCGCTGCAGAACTGCCCGCAACGTCGTGGCGTGTGCACCCGTGTGTACACCACTACGCCGAAAAAACCTAACTCGGCACTGCGTAAAGTATGCCGTGTGCGCCTGACCAACGGTTTCGAGGTTTCCTCGTACATCGGTGGTGAAGGTCACAACCTGCAAGAGCACAGCGTGGTACTGATCCGCGGCGGTCGTGTAAAAGACTTGCCAGGTGTTCGTTACCACACCGTTCGCGGCTCTCTGGATACTTCGGGCGTTAAAGGCCGGAACCAGGGTCGTTCGAAGTACGGTACCAAGAAGCCTAAGTAGTAGTGGCTTTTGGTAGCAAAAAACTGATTTCTATTTTTCTGAGTCGATAAGAGTAAGGTCGGGCGTACATCCTCAGGGTGTAGTGGTCCCGAGCTAACCTGAAGACCGTTTGAGGGCTTATCCATGCCAAGAAGACGCGTAGCAGCCAAGCGCGAAGTGCTTGACGATCCAAAATACGGAAGCCAAATCCTGGCCAAGTTCATGAACCACGTGATGGAAAGCGGCAAGAAAGCCGTTGCCGAGCGTATCGTTTATGGCGCGCTGGAAAAGGTTAAAGAGCGTAAAGCCGGTACTGATCCCCTGGAACTCTTCGAGAAAGCACTCGACGCCATCGCTCCGCTGGTCGAAGTGAAGTCGCGCCGTGTAGGCGGTGCTACTTACCAGGTTCCGGTTGAAGTTCGTCCGTCCCGTCGTAATGCTCTGGCAATGCGCTGGTTGGTAGACTTCGCCCGCAAGCGCGGCGAGAAGTCTATGGCTCTGCGTTTGGCTGGCGAACTGTTGGACGCCGCCGAAGGTAAAGGTGCTGCAGTTAAGAAGCGTGAAGACGTGCACCGTATGGCTGAAGCCAACAAGGCTTTCTCGCACTACCGCTTCTAATTTTAGCGTCACTCATTTTGCGAGGGCTTTATGGCTCGTACAACCGATATTAAACGCTACCGTAACATTGGTATCGTTGCTCACGTGGACGCGGGTAAGACCACGACTACTGAGCGCGTCCTGTTTTACACGGGCGTAAACCACAAGATGGGCGAGGTGCATGACGGCGCCGCGACCATGGACTGGATGGTGCAGGAGCAGGAGCGGGGTATTACCATTACCTCCGCTGCGACTACCGCATTCTGGGAAGGCTCGAACAAGCAGTTCCCCAAGCACCGCTTCAACATCATCGATACCCCGGGTCACGTTGACTTCACCATCGAAGTAGAGCGCTCCCTGCGCGTACTCGACGGCGCTGTCGTTGTGTTCTGCGGTACTTCGGGTGTTGAGCCGCAGTCGGAAACCGTATGGCGTCAAGCCAACAAATACGGCGTTCCGCGTCTTGTTTACGTCAACAAGATGGACCGTGCCGGCGCAAACTTCCTGCGCGTGATCGGTCAGATCAAGCAGCGTCTGGGTCACACTCCGGTGCCTATCCAGCTGGCTATCGGTTCCGAAGACAACTTCGAAGGTCAGATCGATCTGATCAACATGGAAGCTGTCCGTTGGAGCGATAGTGACAAGGGTACAGCGGCCATCCGCGGTCCTATTCCTGCTGAACTGCAGGAACTGGCTGAAGAGTGGCGCAGCAACATGGTCGAGGCTGCGGCCGAAGCCAACGAAGAGCTGATGAACAAGTACCTCGAGGGCGAAGAGCTCACCATCGAGGAAATCAAGGGCGCTCTGCGTCAGCGTACTATCGCTGGTGAAATCGTTCTGGCTGTTTGCGGTTCTTCCTTCAAGAACAAGGGTGTCCCCCTGGTTCTCGACGCCGTTATCGAATACCTGCCTGCGCCGGTGGACATTCCTGCCATCAAGGGTTCCGACCCGGATGACGAGACTGTTGCCATGGAGCGTCATGCAGACGACAGCGAGCCGTTCTCGGCCCTGGCGTTCAAGATCGCGACTGACCCATTCGTGGGTACTCTGACCTTTGCTCGTGTTTACTCGGGCGTGTTGAGCTCCGGCGACGGCGTGATCAACTCGGTCAAGGGCAAGAAAGAGCGCGTGGGCCGTATGGTGCAGATGCATGCCAACACCCGCGAAGAGATCAAGGAAGTACGCGCTGGCGACATCGCGGCCCTGATCGGCATGAAGGACGTCACCACCGGTGACACCCTGTGCTCCGCTGACAAGCCAATCATCCTGGTTCGCATGGACTTCCCGGAGCCGGTTATTTCGGTTGCCGTTGAGCCAAAAACCAAGGATGACCAGGAAAAAATGGGTATCGCTCTCGGCAAGCTCGCTCAGGAAGACCCGTCTTTCCGCGTCAAGACTGATGAAGAGACTGGTCAAACGATCATCTCCGGCATGGGCGAGTTGCACCTGGACATCCTGGTTGACCGGATGCGCCGTGAGTTCAACGTCGAAGCCAACATCGGTAAACCACAGGTTTCCTATCGTGAGAAGATCACGAAGGCCTGTGAGATCGAAGGCAAGTTCGTTCGCCAGTCCGGCGGTCGTGGCCAGTTCGGCCATTGCTGGATCCGTTTTGCTCCTGCTGACGAAGGTCAAGAAGGTCTGCAATTCGTGAACGAAGTCGTAGGTGGTGTGGTTCCTAAGGAATACATCCCGGCGATCCAGAAGGGTATCGAAGAGCAGATGAAGAACGGCGTTGTTGCCGGCTATCCGCTGATCGGCCTGAAGGCTACCGTGTTCGATGGTTCTTACCACGACGTCGACTCCAACGAGATGGCGTTCAAGGTGGCTGCTTCCATGGCGACCAAGCAACTCGCGTCCAAGGGCGGCGGTGTTGTACTTGAGCCGATCATGAAGGTAGAAGTTGTAACACCTGAGGACTACATGGGTGACGTGATGGGTGACCTGAACCGTCGTCGTGGTCTGATCCAGGGTATGGAAGACACGGTCTCCGGCAAGGTTATCCGCGCCGAAGTTCCGCTGGGCGAGATGTTCGGTTATGCGACCGACGTTCGTTCCATGTCCCAGGGTCGCGCGAGCTACTCCATGGAATTCTCCAAATACTCCGAAGCTCCGTCGAACGTCGTCGAAGCTATCGTTAAAAAACAAGGCTGATTCAGCCCTTTAGGCAAGGAGTTAATTGTCGTGGCTAAAGAAAAATTTGATCGTTCCCTACCGCACGTCAACGTTGGCACCATCGGTCACGTTGACCATGGTAAAACCACTCTGACTGCAGCTCTGACTCGTGTTTGCTCCGAGGTTTTCGGTTCGGCTATCGTTGACTTCGACAAGATCGACAGCGCGCCAGAAGAAAAAGCTCGTGGTATCACCATCAACACCGCGCACGTCGAGTACAACTCGAAGATCCGTCACTACGCTCACGTTGACTGCCCAGGTCACGCTGACTACGTGAAGAACATGATCACCGGTGCTGCCCAGATGGACGGCGCGATCCTGGTTTGCTCGGCTGCTGATGGTCCGATGCCACAAACCCGTGAGCACATCCTGCTGTCCCGTCAGGTAGGCGTTCCGTACATCGTGGTCTTCCTGAACAAGGCTGACCTGGTAGACGACGCTGAGCTGCTGGAACTGGTCGAGATGGAAGTTCGCGACCTGCTGAGCACCTACGACTTCCCAGGTGATGACACTCCAATCATCATCGGTTCGGCTCGTATGGCGCTGGAAGGCAAAGACGACAACGAAATGGGCACCACTGCCGTTCGTAAACTGGTTGAAACCCTGGACAGCTACATCCCGGAACCAGAGCGCGCTATCGACAAGCCATTCCTGATGCCAATCGAAGACGTGTTCTCGATCTCCGGTCGTGGCACCGTGGTAACTGGCCGTATCGAGCGTGGTATCGTTCGCGTCCAGGATCCACTGGAAATCGTTGGTCTGCGTGACACCACCACCACCACCTGCACCGGTGTTGAAATGTTCCGCAAACTGCTCGACGAAGGTCGTGCTGGCGAGAACTGTGGCGTTCTGCTGCGTGGTACCAAGCGTGACGACGTTGAGCGTGGCCAGGTTCTGGTCAAGCCAGGTTCGGTCAAGCCGCACACCACCTTCACTGCTGAAGTGTATGTGTTGAGCAAAGAAGAAGGCGGTCGCCACACTCCGTTCTTCAAAGGCTACCGTCCACAGTTCTACTTCCGGACCACTGACGTGACCGGTAACTGCGAACTGCCGGAAGGCGTTGAAATGGTAATGCCAGGTGACAACATTCAGATGACTGTTACCCTGATCAAAACCATCGCAATGGAAGATGGTCTGCGTTTCGCTATCCGTGAAGGCGGTCGTACCGTCGGCGCTGGCGTCGTAGCCAAAATCATCGCTTAATAAGCGCTGACTTGAAAAAGCCCCCGCCTAGCGGGGGCTTTTTTATTGGGTTGACACTCAGTTGGCCCGTCTATAGAATTGCGCCTCCTTTTAACGGGCGTATTGCGCTCGGTGGGAATAGCAGCCGGAGTCTGAAATCCAATGCAAAATCAGCAAATCCGTATCAGGTTGAAGGCTTTTGACCATCGCCTGATCGACCAATCCACCCAGGAAATCGTGGAAACCGCGAAACGTACTGGTGCTCAAGTGCGTGGTCCAATTCCACTGCCTACCCGTAAAGAGCGGTTCACCGTTCTGGTCTCCCCGCACGTCAACAAAGACGCGCGTGACCAGTACGAGATCCGTACTCATAAGCGTGTACTGGACATCGTCCAGCCAACGGATAAAACCGTTGATGCGCTGATGAAGCTTGATCTTGCGGCAGGTGTGGAAGTGCAGATCAGCCTCGGCTAAGACTCGGTCTTAGTCGTGTAACGCTCTGAAATGGGCGGCCATAGCGGGTGAAAGCCCCGTACACTCATGAGGTTTACAACATGACTATTGGTGTAGTCGGTCGTAAATGCGGTATGACCCGTATTTTCACCGAAGAAGGTGTCTCCATTCCGGTTACGGTCATTGAGATCGAACCGAATCGCGTCACCCAGTTCAAGACTGAAGAAACTGATGGCTACCGTGCAGTGCAAGTTACTGTCGGCGAGCGTCGTGCTTCGCGTGTTACAGCCGCTCAGGCCGGTCACTTCGCTAAAGCGAACGTTGCCGCTGGTCGTACCGTAATGGAATTCCGCCTTGAAGAAGGCGAGTACCAGGCCGGCGATCTGATCAACACTGAAATCTTCGCCGCTGGTCAACTGGTTGATGTAACCGGTCAGTCCAAGGGTAAAGGCTTCCAGGGTACGATCAAGCGTTGGAATTTCCGCGGGCAAGATAACACCCACGGTAACTCCGTATCCCACCGCGTTCCGGGCTCTATCGGCCAGTGCCAGACTCCTGGTCGTGTATTCAAGGGCAAAAAAATGTCCGGTCATATGGGCGCTGAGCGCGTGACCGTGCAGTCCCTGGAAGTAGTGCGCGTGGACGCTGAACGCAATCTGTTGTTGGTCAAGGGCGCTGTTCCTGGCGCTACTGGCGGCAACCTGGTTGTACGTCCAGCAGCCAAGGCTCGCGGTTAAGGGGAAGCTGACATGCAATTAAATGTAAATGACGCTCAAGCGATCGAAGTTTCCGAACTGACATTTGGCGGCGAGTTCAACGAGACGCTGGTTCACCAAGCAGTCGTGGCCTACATGGCCGGCGGCCGTCAAGGTAGCAAGCAGCAAAAGACCCGTTCCGACGTTTCCGGTGGCGGCAAGCGCCCATGGCGTCAGAAAGGTACTGGCCGTGCTCGTGCCGGTACTATCCGTAGCCCAATCTGGCGCGGCGGCGGTACCACTTTCGCAGCTCGTCCTCAGGATCACTCCCAGAAGCTGAACAAGAAGATGTATCGCGCAGCAATGCGTTCCATCCTTGCTGAGCTGGTGCGTACTGATCGTCTGGTTGTTGTTCAGGATTTCGCTGTTGAAACCCCGAAGACCAAAGACCTGCTGAACAAACTGACTGGCATGAGTCTGACCGACGTTCTGATCGTGTCTGACGCTGTTGATCAGAACCTGTACCTGGCTGCTCGCAACCTGCCACACGTTGATGTCCGTGACGTGCAAGGTTCCGATCCAGTTAGTCTGATCGCATACGACAAGGTGTTGATCACCGTGTCGGCCGTGAAGAAATTCGAGGAGCTGCTGGGATGAACCAGGAACGCGTATTTAAAGTTCTGCTTGGCCCGCACGTTTCCGAGAAGGCTACGGTTCTGGCAGACAAAAAAGGTCAGTTCGTTTTCAAGGTTGCTACTGACGCAACCAAGCTGGAAATCAAGAAGGCCGTCGAAAGCCTGTTCAGCGTGAAAGTAGAGCGTGTGACTACCCTGAACGTTCTGGGTAAAAGCAAGCGCACTGCTCGCGGTCTGGGCAAGCGTAATGACTGGAAGAAGGCAGTTATCTCCCTTCAGCCAGGCCAAGATCTCGATTTCAGCAGCAGTGCTGAGTAAGGAAGGGGTGCATCATGGCAATCGTTAAATGCAAACCGACTTCCCCTGGCCGCCGTTTTGTGGTCAAGGTGGTCAACCAGGAGCTGCATAAAGGCGCTCCTCACGCACCGCTGCTCGAGAAAAAATCGAAGTCTGGTGGTCGTAACAACAATGGCCGTATTACCACTCGTCACATTGGTGGTGGTCATAAGCAGCATTATCGTCTGGTCGATTTCCGTCGCAACGACAAAGATGGCATCGCTGCCACTGTCGAGCGTATCGAATACGATCCAAACCGTACTGCTCACATCGCACTGCTGCTGTACGCAGACGGCGAGCGTCGCTACATCATCGCCCCTAAAGGCGTGAGTGCTGGCGACCAGCTGATCGCAGGCGCTCTGGCTCCAATCAAGCCAGGCAACGCTCTGCAACTGCGCAACATCCCAGTGGGTTCTACCGTACACGGCATCGAACTGAAGCCAGGTAAAGGTGCACAGATCGCTCGTTCCGCTGGTGCTTCGGCTCAGCTGATCGCTCGTGAAGGTGTCTACGTGACCCTGCGTCTGCGTTCCGGTGAAATGCGTAAAGTGCTGGCTGAATGCCGTGCAACGCTGGGCGAAGTCTCGAACTCCGAGCACAGCCTGCGTTCCCTGGGTAAAGCTGGTGCCAAACGCTGGCGTGGCGTTCGCCCAACCGTTCGTGGTGTTGCCATGAACCCGGTTGACCACCCACATGGTGGTGGTGAAGGTCGTACCTCTGGTGGTCGTCATCCGGTATCGCCGTGGGGCTTCCCGACTAAGGGCGCGAAGACTCGTGGTAATAAGCGTACCGACAAAATGATCGTCCGTCGTCGCAAGTAAATAGAGGGATACGACAGTGCCACGTTCTCTGAAAAAAGGTCCTTTTATCGATCTTCACCTACTGAAGAAGATCGAAGTGGCGGCGGAAAAGAATGATCGCAAACCGGTGAAAACCTGGTCGCGTCGTTCGATGATCCTGCCACAAATGGTCGGTCTGACCATCGCAGTACACAACGGTCGTCAGCACGTCCCCGTTCTCGTGAACGAAGACATGGTCGGCCACAAACTGGGCGAGTTTGCCGGTACCCGCACTTATCGTGGGCACGTGGCTGACAAGAAAGCCAAGCGTTAAGGGGTTAGGAAATGGAAGTAGCCGCTAAGTTGTCGGGCGCTCGAATCTCCGCCCAGAAAGCCCGCTTGGTCGCCGACCAGATCCGCGGGAAGAAGGTGGGCGAAGCGCTCAACCTGTTGGCTTTCAGCAGTAAGAAAGCCGCCGAGATCATGAAAAAAGTGCTGGAGTCGGCCGTAGCCAACGCCGAGCATAACGAAGGCGCAGACGTTGATGACCTGAAGGTCAGCACCGTTTTCGTCAACGAAGGGCGTTCGCTGAAGCGCATCATGCCGCGTGCCAAAGGCCGTGCTGATCGCATCGTCAAGCGGTCTTGCCATATCACTGTCAAGGTTGCTGACAAGTAACGGAGTCGAAGAGATGGGTCAGAAAGTACATCCCATTGGCATTCGCCTGGGAATCGTCAAGGAGCACACCTCCGTCTGGTACGCAGACGGTCGGACTTATGCGGACTACTTGTTCGCTGATCTGAAGGTGCGTGAGTATCTCCAAGACAAACTAAAAAGCGCGTCCGTAAGCCGTATCGATATCCATCGTCCGGCCCAAACTGCACGTATCACCATCCACACCGCTCGTCCAGGTATCGTTATCGGGAAGAAAGGTGAAGATGTTGAGAAACTGCGTCAGGACCTGACCAAGCAAATGGGTGTGCCTGTGCACATCAATATCGAAGAGATCCGTAAGCCGGAGCTCGACGGTATGCTGGTTGCGCAGAGCGTAGCTCAGCAGCTGGAGCGTCGCGTAATGTTCCGTCGCGCTATGAAGCGCGCTGTACAGAACGCCATGCGCATTGGTGCCAAAGGCATCAAAATCCAAGTGAGCGGTCGTCTCGGCGGTGCTGAAATCGCACGTACTGAATGGTATCGCGAAGGTCGTGTGCCACTGCACACCCTGCGTGCCGACATCGACTATGCCAACTACGAAGCTCACACCACCTACGGTGTGATCGGTGTAAAGGTTTGGATCTTCAAGGGCGAAGTAATTGGTGGTCGCCAAGAAGAACTGAAACCACAAGCACCAGCGCCTCGTAAAAAAGCTGCTAAGTAAGGGGTACGCCAAATGTTGCAACCAAAGCGTACGAAGTTCCGCAAGCAGATGACTGGCCACAACCGTGGTCTGGCATTGCGCGGTAGCAAAGTCAGCTTCGGCGAGTTCGCGCTGAAGTCTGTTGCTCGTGGTCGTCTCACCGCTCGTCAGATCGAGTCAGCACGTCGTGCTCTGACCCGTCACGTAAAACGTGGCGGCAAGATCTGGATCCGTGTATTCCCGGACAAGCCGATCTCCAAAAAGCCCCTCGAAGTTCGGATGGGTAAAGGTAAGGGTAACGTGGAATACTGGGTAGCCCAGATTCAGCCAGGCAAAGTCCTGTATGAAATCGAGGGTGTAACTGAAGAGCTGGCGCGTGAGGCTTTTGCCCTGGCTGCTGCAAAGCTGCCGCTCGCCACCGCCTTTGTTAAACGGACGGTGATGTGATGAAAGCGAATGAACTTCGTGAAAAATCCGCACAGCAGCTGAACGAGCAACTGCTCGGCCTGCTGCGCGACCAGTTCAATCTGCGTATGCAGAAAGCAACTGGCCAGTTGGGGCAGTCTCATCTGCTCTCGCAAGTTAAGCGTGACATTGCTCGCGTGAAGACTGTGCTCAACCAGCAGGCAGGTAAGTGATCATGGCTGAAGCCGAAAAGACTGTCCGTACGCTGACTGGCCGTGTTGTCAGCGACAAGATGGACAAAACCATCACCGTTCTGATCGAGCGTCGCGTAAAGCACCCGATCTACGGTAAATACGTTAAGCGTTCGACTAAGCTGCACGCGCACGACGAAACCAATCAGTGCCACATCGGCGACAAAGTCACTATTCGTGAAACTCGTCCGCTGGCCAAGACCAAGTCTTGGGCACTGGTTGATGTTCTCGAACGCGCTGTGGAAGTCTAAGGACTAGGGGTCGGAGAAATTATATGATTCAGACTCAATCCATGCTCGATGTGGCCGATAACAGCGGCGCTCGCCGCGTTATGTGCATCAAGGTGCTGGGTGGCTCCCATCGTCGTTACGCTGGTATCGGTGACATCATCAAAGTTACCGTCAAGGAAGCAATTCCTCGCGGTAAGGTGAAAAAAGGCCAGGTGATGACTGCTGTTGTAGTCCGCACCCGTCACGGCGTACGTCGTGCTGATGGCTCCATTATCCGCTTTGATGGCAACGCTGCTGTTCTGTTGAACAACAAGCAAGAGCCGATCGGCACCCGTATCTTTGGGCCAGTGACCCGTGAACTTCGTACCGAGAAGTTCATGAAGATCGTCTCGCTCGCCCCAGAAGTGCTGTAAGGAGATCCGACATGCAAAAGATTCGTCGTGACGACGAGATCATCGTGATCGCCGGCAAAGACAAAGGTAAGCGCGGTAAGGTGCTTAAGGTTCTCGCTGATGACCGTCTGGTCATCGGTGGCTTGAACCTGGTCAAGCGTCATACCAAGCCTAACCCGATGTCGGGCGTACAGGGCGGTATCGTCGAGAAAGAAGCGCCACTGCACGCTTCCAACGTCGCCATTTTCAACGGCGAAACCAACAAGGCTGACCGCGTTGGTTTCAAAGTAGAAGACGGCAAAAAAATTCGTGTCTTCAAGTCGACCCAAAAAGCGGTTGATGCTTGAACACTGCTAGGTAGAAGACCATGGCACGACTGAAAGAGATTTACCGGAAGGAAATCGCTCCGAAGCTTAAGGAAGAACTTAAGCTGGCGAACGTGATGGAAGTTCCGCGCATTACCAAGATCACCCTGAACATGGGTCTGGGCGAAGCGATCGGCGACAAAAAAGTCATCGAGCACGCTGTTGCCGACCTGGAAAAGATCACCGGCCAGAAAGTCGTTGTGACTCACGCTCGCAAATCCATCGCAGGCTTCAAAGTCCGCGAAGGTTGGCCGATCGGTGTCAAAGTGACCCTGCGTCGCGATCGTATGTATGAGTTCCTGGATCGTCTGCTGTCGATCTCCCTGCCTCGGGTTCGCGACTTCCGCGGCCTGAATGCCAAGTCCTTCGATGGTCGTGGCAACTACAGCATGGGCGTGAAAGAGCAGATCATTTTCCCGGAAATCGATTACGACAAGATCGATGCTCTGCGCGGTCTGGACATTACCCTGACCACCACTGCCAAATCGGATGAAGAAGGTCGCGCATTGCTGCGTGCTTTCAAATTCCCGTTCCGCAACTGATTGGAGTAGGAAAATGGCCAAGAAGAGCATGAAAAACCGTGAGCTGAAGCGTCAGCTCACCGTTGCCAAGTACGCCGTCAAGCGTGCAGCGCTCAAAGCAATCATCGTCGATCTGAACGCAAGTCCAGAAGCGCGTTGGGAAGCTTCCGTAGCCCTGCAGAAGCAGCCACGTGACGCAAGCGCTGCGCGCATGCGTAACCGCTGCCGCATCACCGGTCGTCCGCACGGCGTTTACCGCAAGTTCGGCCTCGGCCGTAACAAGCTGCGTGAAGCTGCAATGCGTGGTGACGTACCAGGTCTGGTCAAAGCCAGCTGGTAAGCCATACCGCCCAAGTCATCGCGGTCGGGGTCGCAAGAACCTGACCGTCGGTGGCCTTGAGTATGAATCAAGCCCCTTTTGGGGCTTGATTCATTTGTGGGGTGTGTCTAGAATGACCGGCTCGCCTGAGCCCGCACTTTTTACGTGTGGAGTCACTCGGCGACAGTTGTAGCCGCAAGGCTCATTTTTTTTGTATCAGGAGCGTCTAGCCCATGAGTATGCAGGACCCGTTAGCGGACATGCTAACTCGAATCCGTAATGCCCAGATGGCTGAAAAGTCCGTCGTAAGCATGCCGTCTTCCACGTTGAAGGTGGCTGTAGCAAAAGTCCTGAAGGACGAAGGTTACATCGCGGGTTTTCAGATCACCACCGACGCCAAGCCGTCGCTGTCCATCGAGCTGAAGTACTTCGAAGGCCGTCCGGTCATCGAGGAAGTGAAGCGCGTTAGCCGTCCAGGCCTGCGTCAGTACAAGTCCGTCGAAGACCTGCCGAAAGTTCGTGGCGGTCTGGGCGTGTCTATCGTCTCCACCAACAAGGGTGTGATGACTGATCGTGCTGCGCGCGCTGCCGGTGTCGGCGGCGAAGTTCTTTGCACTGTGTTCTAAGGGGGGATAAGCATGTCTCGCGTCGCTAAGAACCCCGTTAAGCTGCCAGCTGGTGTCGAAGTAAAATTCGCCGGCCAACAGCTTTCGGTGAAGGGTGCCAAGGGCACTCTTGAACTGAACATCCATTCGTCCGTTGAGATTGTTGAAGAAGCTGGTGAGCTGCGTTTCGCTGCTCGCAATGGCGATCAACAGACTCGCGCAATGGCTGGTACCACTCGTGCGTTGGTAAACAACATGGTCCAAGGCGTAAGCCAAGGCTTCGAGCGCAAGCTCCAGCTGGTCGGTGTTGGTTACAAAGCGCAAGCAAAAGGCACAGTGCTGAACCTGGCTCTTGGCTTCTCGCATCCAGTGGATTACGAACTGCCGGAAGGCATCACCGCTGAGACTCCTAGCCAGACCGATATCCTGATCAAGGGCATCGACAAGCAGCTGGTAGGTCAAGTGGCCGCCGAGATCCGCGACTTCCGTCCACCAGAGCCGTACAAAGGCAAAGGTGTGCGCTACGCGGACGAAGTCGTCCGTCGTAAAGAAGCCAAGAAGAAGTAGGGCATAGCAAATGACCGACAAAAAAGTTACTCGACTGCGTCGCGCTCGCAAAGCACGCCTGAAAATGCACGAACTCGAAGTCGTGCGTCTCTGCGTGTTCCGCTCTTCGCAGCACATCTACGCCCAGGTCATTTCGGCCGACGGCAACAAAGTCCTGGCAAGTGCCTCGACTTTGGATAAAGAACTGCGTGATGGTGCCACTGGCAACATCGACGCGGCCACTAAGGTTGGCCAGCTGGTCGCTTCGCGTGCTAAAGCCGCAGGCGTCTCGCAGGTGGCTTTCGACCGCTCTGGCTTCAAGTACCACGGTCGCGTCAAGGCGCTGGCTGATGCTGCTCGTGAAGCTGGGCTGGAGTTCTAAGTTATGTCAAATAACGACCAAAAGCGCGACGAAGGCTACATCGAGAAGCTGGTTCAAGTTAACCGCGTAGCCAAAACCGTTAAAGGCGGCCGTATCTTCACTTTCACCGCGTTGACCGTGGTGGGTGATGGTAAGGGCCGTGTAGGCTTCGGCCGTGGCAAGTCGCGTGAAGTGCCTGCTGCGATCCAGAAGGCTATGGAAGCTGCTCGCCGCAACATGATCCAGGTGGACCTGAACGGCACCACTCTGCAGTACGCCATGAAGTCCGCTCACGGCGCTTCCAAGGTTTACATGCAGCCTGCTTCTGAAGGTACCGGTATCATCGCTGGCGGCGCTATGCGTGCTGTCCTCGAAGTTGCTGGCGTTCAGAACGTTCTGGCCAAGTGCTACGGCTCGACCAACCCGGTAAACGTGGTTCACGCCACTTTCAAGGGTTTGAAAGCCATGCAGTCCCCTGAGTCCATTGCTGCCAAGCGCGGCAAAACTGCAGCGGAGATCCTGTGATCATGGCAACCGTAAAAGTAACGCTGATCAAAAGCATGACCGGCCGCATCCCTAACCACAAACTGTGTGTTAAGGGTCTGGGCCTGCGTCGCATCGGTCACACTGTAGAAGTCCAGGATACTCCCGAGAATCGCGGGATGATCAACAAGGCTTACTACATGCTGCGTGTCGAGGGTTAATCGATGAAACTCAATGATCTGAGTCCAGCGCCGGGTTCCCGTCGCGAAAAGCATCGTCCGGGCCGTGGTATCGGTAGTGGTTTGGGTAAGACTGGTGGCCGTGGTCACAAAGGTCAGACTTCCCGCTCCGGTGGCACCATCGCTCCAGGCTTTGAAGGCGGTCAACAGCCGCTGCATCGTCGCCTGCCGAAGTTCGGTTTCGTTTCCCTGAAAGCCATGGATCGCGCAGAAGTGCGTCTGTCCGAGCTGGCCAAAGTGGAAGGCGACGTCGTTACCGTGCAGTCCCTGAAAGATGCCAACGTGATCAACCAGAACGTACAGCGTGTGAAAATCATGCTGTCGGGCGAAGTGACTCGCGCTGTAACTATCAAGGGCATCGCCGCCACCAAAGGTGCGCGTGCGGCTATCGAAGCAGCTGGCGGCAAGTTCGAGGAATAAATGGCTAAGCAAGGTGCTCTCTCAGCGCTCAGCAAAGGCGGGTTATCCGAGCTCTGGGCTCGACTGCGTTTTCTATTCCTGGCGATTATCGTCTACCGGATAGGCGCACACATCCCAGTTCCAGGTATCAACCCGGACCGGCTGGCGGACCTGTTTCGACAGAATGAGGGGACCATTCTTAGCTTGTTCAACATGTTTTCCGGCGGCGCGCTGGAGCGGATGAGCATCTTTGCACTGGGGATCATGCCGTACATTTCGGCATCGATCATCATGCAACTGATGACCGCCGTCAGCCCGCAGCTGGAGCAGTTGAAGAAGGAAGGTGAGGCTGGTCGTCGCAAGATCAGCCAATACACCCGCTATGGCACCGTCGTCCTGGCCCTTGTTCAAGCCATTGGCATGTCCATTGGTCTGGCTGGTCAGGGCGTCGCTTTTACTGGTGACTTCGGCTTCCATTTCGTTGCAGTGTCCACGTTCGTGGCCGGTGCGATGTTCATGATGTGGCTGGGTGAGCAGATTACAGAGCGCGGTGTGGGTAACGGTATCTCGATGTTGATTTTTTCGGGTATCGTCGCCGGTCTTCCGAGAGCGATCGGGCAGTCTTTCGAGTCTGCACGTCAGGGTGATATCAATATTTTTGCCCTGGTTGCCATCGGTTTGCTGGCAGTAGCGATCATCGGTTTCGTGGTGTTCATTGAGCGTGGCCAGCGTCGTATTGCTGTTCACTACGCCAAGCGTCAGCAGGGCCGCAAGGTCTTCGCCGCGCAGACCAGCCACTTGCCGCTGAAAGTGAATATGGCCGGTGTAATTCCTGCTATCTTCGCGAGCAGCATTTTGCTGTTCCCGGCTTCGTTGGGTGCCTGGTTCGGTCAGTCTGAAGGTATGGGCTGGTTGCAGGACATCTCGCAGTCGATCGCTCCTGGTCAGCCGTTGAATATTCTGCTGTTTAGTGCAGGGATTATTTTCTTCTGCTTCTTCTATACGGCGTTGATGTTCAATCCGAAAGACGTAGCGGAAAACCTGAAGAAGTCCGGTGCCTTTATTCCGGGCATCCGTCCAGGCGAGCAGTCGGCGCGCTACATTGATGGCGTTCTGACTCGTTTGACCATGTTCGGTGCTCTTTATATGACGGCCGTGTGCCTGCTGCCCCAGTTCCTGGTGGTTGCGGCAAACGTTCCGTTCTACCTTGGCGGGACCTCGTTGCTGATCGTGGTCGTGGTTGTGATGGACTTTATGTCCCAAGTGCAATCGCACCTCGTTTCGCACCAGTACGAATCCCTGATGAAGAAAGCCAACCTGAAGGGCTACGGCAGCGGCATGCTGCGCTGAAGCACCCATAAGGTTCGAGGAGTTGGTGATGAAAGTTCGTGCATCGGTGAAAAAGCTGTGCCGTAACTGCAAGATTATTCGCCGCGAAGGTGTGGTTCGAGTAATTTGCAGCGCGGAACCGCGTCACAAACAGCGCCAAGGCTGAGTGTGATCTGCTTGAAGCCCAGCAGCTAGTGCGCTGCTGGGTTGATTATTTGTTATTACAGCGATATTATCTCGCGCCCTATTTCTTGGCTTCCGGGGCGTAGGTAGCTGTCAATTGGAGTCCCACTGAATGGCCCGTATTGCAGGCGTTAACATTCCAGATAACAAGCACACTGTTATCTCGCTGACCTACATCTATGGTGTTGGTCGCACTACTGCACAGAAAATTTGTGCAGTGACTGGGGTCAACCCAGCCGCAAAGATCAAGGATCTGAGCGACGAGCAGATTGAACAGCTGCGTGGCGAAGTGGCGAAGTTCACCACTGAAGGTGACCTGCGTCGCGAAATCAACATGAAAATCAAACGCTTGATGGACCTGGGCTGCTACCGCGGTCTGCGCCATCGTCGTGGTCTGCCAGTACGCGGTCAGCGTACCAAGACCAACGCGCGTACTCGCAAAGGTCCGCGTAAGCCGATCCGCAAGTAATCGCACCAGCGAATCGACAGGAATCTAGTCATGGCAAAACCTGCTGCTCGTCCTCGTAAGAAAATCAAAAAGACAGTGGTTGATGGCATCGCCCACATCCACGCGTCTTTCAACAACACCATCGTGACCATTACCGACCGTCAAGGTAACGCTCTTTCCTGGGCTACCTCCGGTGGTTCGGGTTTCCGCGGTTCCCGCAAGTCCACCCCGTTCGCTGCTCAAGTAGCTGCTGAACGTGCTGGTCAAGCTGCGCTGGAATACGGCCTGAAAAACCTCGACGTCAATGTCAAAGGTCCAGGTCCAGGTCGTGAGTCCGCTGTCCGTGCATTGAACGGCTGTGGCTATAAGATCGCCAGCATCACCGACGTGACGCCAATCCCGCACAACGGGTGCCGTCCGCCGAAGAAGCGCCGCGTGTAATCCAGGAGATTGTAAAGAATGGCTCGTTACATTGGTCCAAAATGCAAACTGGCTCGTCGCGAAGGCACCGATCTCTTCCTGAAGAGCGGCGTGCGCGCTATCGAATCCAAGTGCAACATCGAAGCAGCACCTGGTATCCACGGCCAACGCCGCGGTCGCCAGTCCGACTACGGCACCCAACTGCGTGAAAAGCAGAAGGTCCGTCGTATTTATGGCGTTCTTGAGCGTCAGTTCAGCGGCTACTACAAAGAAGCTGCCGGCCGTAAAGGCGCAACTGGTGAAAACCTGCTGCAACTGCTCGAATGCCGTCTGGACAACGTTGTATACCGTATGGGTTTTGGCTCGACTCGTGCCGAATCCCGTCAACTGGTATCGCACAAGTCGATCAGCGTTAACGGCAAAACCGTCAACGTCCCGTCCTACCAGGTTCGTGCTGGTGACGTGGTAGCTATTCGTGAGAAAGCTAAGAATCAACTGCGCATTGTCCAGGCTCTCGATCTGTGTGCCCAGCGTGGCCGCGTAGAATGGGTAGAAGTGGACACTGAGAAGAAGTCGGGCGTTTTCAAGAACGTTCCTGCTCGCAGTGACCTCTCCGCCGACATCAACGAAAGCCTGATTGTCGAGCTCTACTCCAAGTAAGGGCTAGAAAATAGGTGCATCCATGCAGATTTCGGTAAATGAGTTCCTGACACCCCGTCACATTGACGTGCAGGTTGTCAGTCCAACCCGCGCTAAAATCACTCTCGAGCCTCTCGAGCGTGGTTTTGGCCACACCCTGGGCAACGCGCTGCGCCGCATCCTGTTGTCCTCAATGCCAGGCTGTGCAGTAGTCGAGGCCGAGATTGACGGTGTGCTCCACGAGTACAGCGCCATCGAAGGTGTACAGGAAGACGTCATTGAAATCCTGTTGAACCTTAAAGGTCTGGCTATCAAGCTGCACGGCCGTGACGAAGTTACGCTGACCTTGTCGAAGAAGGGTTCGGGGGTGGTTACCGCTGCCGATATTCAGCTGGATCATGATGTCGAGATCGTTAACCCCGATCACGTAATCGCCAACCTGGCGTCTAACGGCGCCTTGAACATGAAGCTCACCGTAGCTCGTGGTCGTGGTTATGAACCAGCAGACTCGCGTCAGAGCGATGAAGACGAAAGCCGCAGCATCGGTCGCTTGCAGCTCGACTCTTCGTTCAGCCCGGTTCGCCGTATCGCATACGTGGTGGAAAACGCCCGTGTCGAGCAGCGTACCAACCTGGACAAACTGGTTATTGATCTGGAAACCAACGGTACTCTGGATCCTGAAGAGGCTATCCGCCGCGCTGCAACCATCCTGCAACAGCAGTTGGCTGCGTTCGTCGACCTCAAGGGTGACAGTGAGCCAGTGGTTATCGAGCAGGAAGACGAGATCGATCCGATCCTGCTTCGCCCGGTTGACGATCTGGAACTGACTGTACGTTCGGCTAACTGCCTTAAGGCGGAAAACATCTACTACATCGGCGACCTGATTCAGCGTACCGAAGTAGAGCTGTTGAAGACTCCGAACCTGGGCAAGAAATCCTTGACTGAAATCAAGGACGTTCTGGCCTCCCGCGGTCTGTCCCTCGGCATGCGCCTCGACAACTGGCCGCCTGCAAGTCTTAAGAAGGACGACAAGGCGACTGCCTGATCGTCGTAATCACCGAACGTAGTGTTTGGTAAGGAATGAACCATGCGTCATCGTAAAAGTGGTCGTCACCTGAGCCGCACCAGCTCGCACCGCAAGGCCATGTTTCAAAACATGGCGGTGTCGCTGTTCGAGCACGAGCTGATCAAAACGACTCTGCCAAAAGCCAAAGAACTGCGCCGCGTTGCCGAGCCGCTGATCACTCTGGCCAAAGTAGACAGCCTGGCTAACCGCCGTCTGGCTTTCGACCGTACTCGTTCGAAAGCTATCGTTGGTAAGCTCTTCAACGACCTGGGCAAGCGTTACGCTACCCGTGAGGGTGGCTACCTGCGCATCCTCAAGTGCGGTTTCCGCGCTGGCGACAACGCGCCTATGGCGTACGTCGAGTTGGTTGATCGTGCTACTGCCGGCGAAGCTGTATCCGCCGAGTAAGACGTCAGTCTGAAACGAAGAACCGGGCCTGGCGCCCGGTTTTTTGTGCCTGTTAATAAGTGGTCACGGTTCGATAGTTCCTTGCTATCGTCTGGCATCATTTAATGAATTTGTACCTGTCATCTTCATGGTCAATACTCCTTCTCAGCCGATTAGCCGGCAGCACCAAGACCGAGAGAGGAAGGATGAGCATGAGCCAGAACAAAACGCTTACTACCGCCAGCGGCGCGCCCGTTGCCGATAACCAGAATTCCCGTTCCGCCGGCCCTCGTGGCCCGTTGCTGCTCGACGACTTTCACCTGATCGAGAAGCTTGCCCACTTCAACCGCGAAAACATCCCTGAGCGCCGCGTACACGCCAAGGGCTCGGGCGCCTACGGGACTTTCACTGTCTCCAGGGACATCACCCAATACACCAGCGCCAAACTGTTCGAGTCCGTGGGTAAACAAACCCCGACCTTCCTGCGCTTCTCCACCGTGGGTGGCGAGCGCGGTTCGGCCGATACCGAGCGTGATCCACGTGGTTTCGCCCTTAAGTTCTACACCGAGGAAGGCAACTGGGACATCGTGGGTAACAACACTCCTGTGTTCTTCATTCGCGACCCGTTGAAGTTTCCGGACTTTATCCACACCCAGAAGCGCCTGCCGCAAAGCAACCTGAAGAGCGCGCAGATGATGTGGGACTTCTGGTCGCACTCGCCCGAGGCGCTGCACCAGGTCACCATCCTGTTCTCGGATCGCGGGATTCCGGACGGCTACCGCCATATGCACGGTTTCGGCAGTCACACCTACAGCCTGATCAACGCCAAGGGCGAGCGTCACTGGGTGAAATGGCACTACAAGACCAAGCAAGGCATCAAGAACCTGGCCCCGGCCGATGCGGCGCGCCTGGCGGGTACCGATCCGGACTACGCCCAGCGTGACTTGTTCAATGCCATCGAGCGCGGTGACTTCCCGAAATGGAGTGTCTGCATCCAGATCATGACCGAGGCCCAGGCCGCGGCGCATTACGAGAACCCGTTCGACGTGACCAAGACCTGGTCGCAGAAAGAGTTCCCGCTGATCGAGGTCGGTGAACTGGAACTGAACCGCAACCCACTGAACTACTTCGCTGAAGTCGAGCAGGCGGCATTCGGCCCGAGCAATATGGTTCCAGGTGTCGGTCTGTCGCCGGACCGCATGCTGCAAGGTCGTGTCTTCGCCTACGCTGATGCCCATCGCTACCGTGTCGGTACCAATCACCAGCAACTGCCGGTGAACGCGCCACGCAGCCCGGTTAACAGCTACCAGCGCGACGGCTCCATGGCCTTTGGCAGCAACGGTGGCGCTGCGCCGAACTACGAGCCCAACAGCTACGCCGATGCGCCGAAACAGGCTCCTCGCTACGCTGAGCCGGCCCTGGCCCTGAGCGGTGCAGCGGATCGTTACGATCATCGCGAAGATAGCGACTACTTCAGTCACGCCGGTGCACTGTTCCGCTTGATGAACGATGAGCAGAAAACCCTGCTGATCAACAACATTGCCGGTGCAATGGCGGGCGTTACCGCCGATGTGGTGCAGCGTCAGCTGCAGTACTTCTTCCAGGCCGACCCGGCTTACGGAGAAGGCATCGCGAAGGCGCTGGGCGTAGCACTTAAGTAAGTCGCACTTAAGTTAAGTCGCACTTAAGTAAGTAGTGCTCAAGTAAGTCTAAACGATAAGCAGAACCGCCCTCATTTGGGCGGTTTTTCGCTTCTGTTCGACGATTTTTCTCTGCTATTTCTTACTTTTCTGCTGTTTTTACAGTGACCTTCCGGCCAGCTTGGTTCAAACTACAGACTTTCAAGCAGGGAGATGTAGGGCGATGCAAGGTCACCCGGACGTAATCGATTACCTCAACACGTTGCTGACCGGTGAACTGGCAGCCCGTGATCAATATTTCATCCATTCGCGGATGTATGAGGACTGGGGCTTCAGCAAGCTCTACGAGCGCATCAATCACGAAATGGAAGAGGAGGCGCAACACGCCGATGCCTTGATCCGTCGGATCCTGATGCTCGAAGGCACGCCACGCATGCGCCCCGACGACCTCGACACCGGCACCACCGTGCCCGAGATGCTCGCCAGCGACCTGCGCCTGGAATACAAGGTGCGTGCCGCCCTGTGCAAAGGCATCAAGCTTTGCGAGCAGCACAAGGACTATGTGACTCGCGAGATCCTGCGCGTGCAGTTGGCCGATACCGAAGAGGATCACACCTACTGGTTGGAGAAACAGTTGGGTCTGATCCAGTCCATCGGGTTGGAGAATTACCTGCAATCGCAGTTCTGAGAATGGCCGCTGCTGCGCAGCGGATCGCCGGCAAGCCGGCTCCTACAGTTTGGCGTTCACCGCAGAGGTGTCGCCATACCTGACCCTTGTAGGAACCGGCTTGCTGGTGATAGCCATTTCAGCCTCAATGAAAAAGCCCCTGTCACCACTTGATGACAGGGGCTTTTTCATTTCACCGCTTTACGCCCGGTCGCGCAGCAACAGCGGCTTCAGATAATGCCCGGTATGGGATTGTGGCATCTCCGCGACCTGCTCCGGTGTCCCCACGGCAATGATCTGCCCGCCCTTCGAACCACCTTCAGGCCCAAGGTCCACCAGCCAGTCGGCGGTCTTGATCACATCCAGGTTGTGCTCGATCACCACCACGGTATTGCCGTGGTCGCGCAGGCGGTGCAGCACGTCGAGCAACTGCTGGATATCCGCGAAGTGCAGGCCGGTAGTCGGCTCGTCGAGGATATACAGGGTCTTGCCGGTATCGCGCTTGGACAGCTCGCGGGACAGCTTGACCCGCTGCGCCTCGCCACCGGACAGGGTGGTCGCCGATTGCCCCAGCTTGATATACGACAGGCCGACGTCCATCAGCGTCTGCAGCTTGCGCGCCAGGGCCGGTACTGCATCGAAGAACTCCCGCGCCTCCTCGATGGTCATCTCCAGCACCTCGTGGATGCTCTTGCCCTTGTACTTGATCTCCAGAGTCTCGCGGTTGTAGCGCTTGCTCTTGCAGACGTCGCACGGGACATAGATGTCCGGCAGGAAGTGCATCTCGACCTTGATCAGGCCGTCGCCCTGGCAGGCCTCGCAGCGCCCGCCCTTGACGTTGAACGAGAAGCGCCCCGGCCCGTAGCCCCGGGAGCGGGATTCCGGCACGCCGGAGAACAGCTCGCGGATCGGCGTGAACAGACCGGTGTAGGTCGCCGGGTTCGAGCGCGGGGTACGGCCGATCGGGCTCTGGTCGATATCCACCACCTTGTCCAGGTGCTGCAGGCCGTTGATGCTGTCGTGGGCCGCGGCTTCCAGCGTCGTCGCGCCATTGAGGGCGGTGGCACTGAGGGGGAACAGGGTGTTGTTGATCAGTGTCGACTTGCCCGAGCCGGACACGCCGGTCACGCAGGTCAGCAGGCCGATCGGAATCTCCAGGTCGACATTGCGCAGGTTGTTGCCGCGGGCGCCCTTGAGGGTCAGCGACAGCTTCTTGTTGCGCGGCGTGCGTTTGGCCGGCACGGCGATCTTCACCCGACCCGACAGGTACTTGCCGGTCAGGGAATCCGGATGCGCCATGACTTCGGCCGCGGTGCCCTGGGCGACGATATGCCCGCCATGCACACCGGCACCCGGGCCGATGTCCACCACGTAGTCCGCCAGGCGAATGGCGTCCTCGTCGTGTTCGACGACGATCACCGTGTTGCCGATGTCGCGCAGGTGCTTCAGGGTGCCCAGCAGGCGGTCGTTGTCGCGCTGGTGTAGGCCGATGGACGGTTCGTCGAGGATGTACATCACCCCGACCAGGCCGGCGCCGATCTGGCTGGCCAGGCGGATACGCTGGGCTTCACCGCCGGACAGCGTGTCGGCACTGCGATCGAGGGTCAGGTAGTCCAGGCCGACGTTGACGAGGAACTGCAAGCGCTCGCGGATTTCCTTGAGAATCTTGTCGGCGATTTCACCGCGTCGCCCGGTCAGTTTCAGCGTACCGAAGTAATCGGTGGCATCACCGATCGGCAGGTTGGTCACGGCGGGCAGGGTCTTCTCGCCGACCCATACATGCCGCGCCTCGCGACGCAGGCGGGTGCCGCGACAATCCGGGCACGGCTGGGTGCTGAGGAACTTGGCCAGTTCCTCGCGCACGGTGGCTGATTCGGTTTCGCGATAGCGACGCTCCAGGTTTGGCACGATGCCTTCGAACGGGTGCGAGCGCTTGACGATATCGCCCCGGTCGTTGAGGTACTTGAAGTCGACGTTCTGGCTGCCGCTGCCTTGCAGGAGCAGCTTCTGCTGGTCGGCCGGCAACGTGTTGAACGGCACTTCCAGGCTGAAGCCGTAGTGCGATGCCAGCGACCCGAGCATCTGGAAGTAATAGACGTTGCGTCGGTCCCAGCCGCGTATCGCCCCTTCGGCCAGGGTCAGCTCGCCATTGACCAGGCGCTTGATGTCGAAGAACTGCTTCACCCCCAGGCCGTCACAGGTCGGGCAGGCGCCGGCCGGGTTGTTGAAGGAGAACAGCTTGGGTTCCAGCTCGCTGATGGCATGGCCGCAGATCGGGCAGGCGAAGCGCGCGGAGAAGATCATCTCCTCGCCCGGCTCGTCGTCCATCGGAGCCACCAGGGCGATGCCGTCCGCCAGCTTCAGCGCGGTCTCGAATGACTCGGCCAGGCGTTGTTGCAGGTCGCTGCGGACCTTGAAGCGGTCGACCACCACATCGATGGAGTGCTTCTTCTGTTTGTCGAGCTTGGGCACTTCGTCCAGTTCGCAGAGCCGGCCGTTGACCCGTGCCCGGACGAAGCCCTGGGCCCGCAGTTCTTCGAACACCGACAGGTGCTCGCCCTTGCGTTCGCGGATCACCGGCGCCAGCAGCATCAGCTTGGCGCCCTCGGGTTGGGCGAGGACCAGGTCGACCATCTGGCTGACGGTCTGCGCTTCCAGCGGGATATCGTGGTCCGGGCAGCGCGGCGTACCCACGCGGGCGTACAGCAGGCGCAGGTAGTCGTAGATCTCGGTGATGGTACCAACCGTCGAACGTGGGTTGTGCGAGGTCGATTTCTGCTCGATGGAGATTGCCGGCGACAGGCCTTCGATGGTGTCGACGTCGGGCTTTTCCATCATCGACAGGAATTGCCGGGCGTAGGCCGACAGCGACTCGACATAGCGGCGCTGGCCTTCGGCGTACAGGGTATCGAACGCCAGGGAAGACTTGCCGGACCCGGACAGGCCGGTGATCACGATCAGCTTGTCCCGGGGCAGGGTCAGGTCGATATTCTTCAGGTTGTGGGTTCGAGCCCCACGAATCAGGATCTTGTCCAAAGTGGCCTCGCACGGCGGGCGGTAAACGCAGGAGTATAAGGCTAAATACTGGATGGATGCACACTATTGCGACACAGCATCGCAGGCTTGCATGACAGGATGCTGAACGAGTTCGCGACAAAGCGTCGCCCTATACCCCCTCAAACGATGGGACTGATAGAATCGCCGCCGGTTCACACGAGGTTTTTCCATGCACGATCCCCACAGCGAACGCATGAGTGGCGGCGAGACCCGCGCGGCAGGTGGTCTGGCCCTGGTGTTCGCATTCCGCATGCTCGGCATGTTCATGGTCTTGCCGGTCCTGGCGACCTATGGGATGGATCTCGCCGGCGCGACCCCCGCACTGATCGGCCTGGCCATCGGCGCCTATGGCCTGACCCAGGCACTGTTCCAGATCCCGTTCGGGATCATTTCCGACCGTATCGGCCGACGCCCGGTGATCTACCTGGGGCTGATCGTGTTTGCCCTCGGCAGCGTGCTGGCGGCCAATGCCGACTCGATCTGGGGCGTGATCGCCGGCCGGGTCCTGCAAGGTGCCGGGGCGATTTCCGCGGCGGTCATGGCCTTGCTCTCCGACCTTACCCGCGAACAGCACCGGACCAAGGCCATGGCCATGATCGGCATGACCATCGGCCTGTCGTTTGCCGTGGCGATGGTCGTCGGCCCCTTGCTGACCCGCGCCTTCGGCTTGTCGGGGCTGTTCCTGGCGACCGGCGGCATGGCGCTGGTGGGCATCCTGATCGTTGCCTTCATGGTGCCCAAGGCCACCGGGCCGTTGCAGCATCGTGAATCCGGTGTGGCGCGCCAGGCGCTGATCCCGACGCTCAAGCACCCGGACCTGCTGCGTCTGGACCTGGGTATCTTCGTGCTGCACGCGATGCTGATGTCCAGCTTCGTCGCCTTGCCCCTGGCGCTGGTGGAAAAGGCCGGCCTGCCCAAGGAGCAACACTGGTGGGTGTACCTGACCGCCTTGCTGATTTCTTTCTTCGCGATGATTCCGTTCATCATCTACGGCGAGAAGAAACGCAAAATGAAACGAGTTTTACTCGGCGCGGTGACGACGCTGATGCTCACTGAGCTATTCTTCTGGGAGTTCGGCAACAGTCTGCGGGCCCTGGTGATCGGTACGGTGGTGTTCTTCATCGCCTTCAACCTGCTGGAAGCTTCGCTGCCGTCGCTGATCAGCAAGGTTTCACCGGCCGGTGGCAAGGGCACGGCGATGGGGGTGTACTCCACCAGCCAGTTCCTTGGCTCGGCACTCGGCGGTATTCTGGGCGGCTGGATGTTCCAGCATGGCGGTTTGTCGGCGGTATTCCTTGGATGCGCCGGTCTGGCTGCCCTCTGGCTGGCCTTTGCTGTTACCATGCGCGAACCTCCCTACGTGACCAGCCTGCGCGTGCCGTTATCGCCCGAAGCGATCCGCGAAGCCGGTCTGGTCGAGCGCCTGTTGGCCGTCGTAGGGGTAACAGATGCAGTGGTGGTGGCCGAAGAAGCTGCCATTTACATCAAATTGGACACCGAATTGTTGGATCGCACGACCCTTGAGCGCCTGGTCAATGAACCGGCGTCGCAAGCGTGCGAAGCCTAGGAGAACGTTATGGCCCGTGGGGTTAACAAAGTCATATTGGTCGGTACTTGCGGCCAGGATCCTGAAGTTCGCTACCTGCCTAACGGCAACGCCGTGACCAACCTGAGTCTGGCGACCAGCGAACAATGGACCGACAAGCAGACCGGTCAGAAAGTCGAAAAGACCGAATGGCACCGTGTCTCGATGTTCGGCAAGGTTGCCGAAATCGCCGGCGAGTACCTGCGCAAGGGTTCGCAGGTGTACATCGAAGGCAAGTTGCAGACCCGCGAGTGGGAAAAAGACGGTATCAAGCGCTACACCACCGAGATCATCGTCGACATGCAGGGCACCATGCAGCTGCTGGGCGGCCGTCCACAACAGGGCGACCAACAAGGTGGCGGCAACTACGATCAGTCCGCGCCACGCCAGCAGGCTCCACGCCCGCAGCAATCGCGCCCACAGCAGTCGGCCCCGCAGCAATCGCGTCCGGCGCCACAGCAGGCCGCACCGCAGCCGGCTCCGGATTTCGACAGCTTTGATGACGATATTCCGTTCTAAGCACGATTATTTCGTTGCCTGAAAGCAGACAAACCCGCAGATGACCTCTGCGGGTTTGTTGTTTCCGGGTGGGGTAATTTCTGCATGCCGCAGCGGGCCTCGTAGAAATCCCCGTGGCGTCTACTGCCCCTGAATCAACAACCCCAACGGCGCCAGCGGACCGACCTGGATAAATTCGAAGGTCATCAATCCGGCCACGGTGAGTGGCAGTGCATTGACCGCCGCCCTGGCTTGGTCGAGGGCCTCCACGTTCATCAGGAAAACCACGCCGGGCCGGTCTTCACGGAACCAGAATTGTTCGATCTGGCCGCCGAGGTAGAGCTTGAGCGTGGCCGGGACTTCGCTCGGCAGGTGTTGCTGCTTCTGCTCTTGGGTGAGTTCGTTGATTGAGCCGATCGCGAAAACTTTCATCAGTGACTTCCTCGTGGATAGTGATGTTTGGAGCGCTCAATCTAGGCTTGCGAAGCCGAAGCTGGTATCGTCGTAAATGACAACTTTGTAGTCATTCACGCCATGAAGATTTCCGTGCTCGCCCTCGAAGGCGTATTCGATACCGGGCTGACCGTCCTGCTGGATGCGTTCAGCCTGGCCAACAAGTTTTCCGCGGGGCAGGGCGCAGGGCCGATGTTCGACGTATCGCTCGTGGGCGTGCGCAGGAAGGTCCGCACCGGCCAGGGATTGCTTGTACCCGTCCAGGCCATCTCGGCGAACTCGACGCCGGACTGGGTGATCGTCCCGGCGCTGGGTACGGGAACCCCTGATGTCCTGGTGCCGGCCCTTGAGCGAGCGGATGTGAAGGCGGCCAAGGTGCAGTTGCTGAAATGGCATGCCGAGGGCGCGCTGTTGGCGGCGTCCTGTATCGGCACCTTTCTGCTCGCGGACATCGGCCTGCTCGATCATCGAGAAGCGACCACCACCTGGTGGCTTGCCCCTCTGTTCCGGCAGCGTTACCCGAAAGTCCTGCTCGACGAATCGCGCATGCTGGTGCCCACCGCGGTCGGTGTTACGGCGGGTGCCGCGATGGGGCATCTCGATCTCGGCCTGTGGTTGATACGCCGGGCCAGCCCGGAGCTGGCGGAAATGGTTTCCCGCTACCTGCTGGCTGATATCCGCACGTTGCAGGCGCCCTACATCATCCCCAATCACCTGGCCCAGGCGGACCCGCTGATCCTGCGCTTCGAACGCTGGGCGCGGGATCATCTCAAGGTCGGCTTCTCGCTCCAGGACGCCGCCAGCGCCCTGGCAACCAGCCCGCGCACCCTGCAACGGCGCTGCGAAGCGGTGCTCGGCAAGTCGCCCTTGTCCTATTTCCAGGACCTGCGCGTCGAGCGCGCGCAATCGCTGCTCCACGGCAGCGGCCTTGACCTCGAGGCGATTGCCGCCGAGGTCGGCTACGTGGATGGGGCGACACTGCGCACGTTATTGCGCCAGCGTCTTGGACGCGGAGTCCGGGATCTGCGCGCCAACCTGCGGTAGTTGCGGGTTGACGCTCGATTGACTCGTGTGGCGCTCCGACGAAGGGTTACGTGATCTCACGGGCCTCTTCGCT
>NZ_JACAPR010000032.1 GCF_013385635.1 Pseudomonas gingeri | reverse complement strand
GCAGAGCGGCACCTTCCGCGAACTCAACGTGCGCTGGCGTAACTCCAGTATCCGCAAGAGCTTCAGCAGCAACGAGTTCGATGAAAACCGCCTGATCGTCAGCTACCCGATTTCGTTGCTGTAGAGGGTCACCAGCCTAGTGTGAATCGCTGTCCCACCACCAATTCCAGAAGCCGGGCAGATGCACCGGCACGGAACTGTCCGGCACCGTGCGCGCCAGTAACTTCGGCCAGGTGCTAGAGCAGGTTGGCCCGGCGCTGCGGACTGGCGGTAATCCCCCAGACCTTGCCGTCATTGGCACTCAGGTCGGTCAACAGCAGATGCAGGCCATGCCGCTGATAGGCGGCGAAGGTGCGTTTGTCGTAGTTCCAGAACGGCGGGCGCAGGAGGGTCGGCGGCGCGCCGGTGATCGCCGCGATATCGGCGCTGCCATCGAGCAGGGATTGCTCCAGTTCCTGCGGATCCAGCGAGCGGTGATTGGTGTGCCAGTGGGTGGCGGTATGAAAGCCCAGGATATGTCCCTCGGCATGCTCGCGCCGCATCAGCGCCCGGCCTATGTCGCTGTTACCGGCCCTGGGGGCACGGGTCTGGACAAAGAACAGTGCCTTGATCCCCGGCTGGATCGGGTTGTGGGCCAGGTCATCGAGCACTGACGCGGTCGGGTTGTAGAAACTCGATGCGCTGGGCCCGTCATCGAAGGTCAGCAGGAAACGGATCGGCGGCTGCGTGCGCAGGGCTTGCTCGGTGCGTGGGGTCAGGGGCAGCGGCGGGCCGATACAGCCGCCCAGGCTTGCGACGAGCGCAAGCACCGAGAGAAAAGTGAAAACCGACTTCATGAGGTTGGCCTGGTCCGGGACACAGCAATGACAGAACCAAGATGTATTCAAGCCGTCGTTACGAAGAACGGAGTGGGAGCTTGAGTGCGCATCTTAATGACGAGATGGCACAAGCTCCTTGCCCCCCTCCTTCCTGGAAGAGAGGCCATCGTGTTCATACAGAACATCGAAATGGCAAAGCGTTCCACACCTCACACAGATCGTTCCCACACGCAGCAAAGGCATGCAGCCGTGACGCTCGGTGTCACAAGAACGGACGCGGAGCGTCCAGTGAGGCATTCCCACGCGGAGCGTGGGAACGATCGTCAATCAGGGATCATCAGCGGGACTCGACGCCGAGCTCGTCCCAAACCGACTCGGCCAGGTGGAAAGTCGCGTTGGCCGCCGGGATCCCGCAGTAGATCGCGCTCTGCATCAGCACTTCCTTGATCTCCTCGCGGGTCACGCCGTTGTTGGCCGCCGCGCGCAGGTGCAGCTTGAGTTCTTCACTGCGGTTCATGCCGATCAGCATGGCGATGGTGATCAGGCTACGGGTGTGCCGGGGCAACCCCGGGCGCGTCCAGATATCGCCCCAGGCATGCCGGGTGATCATTTCCTGGAACTCCGAGTTGAACTCGGTCAGGTTGTTCAGACTGCGCTCGACATGGGCATCGCCCAGCACGGCGCGACGCACTTGCAGGCCTTCGGCGTAACGTTGTTTTTCGTCCACGAATATTCTCCTCAAACAGGCTCTTCAAACCCTGCCCAGCAGGAAATCCAGCACCCGACGGCTGAAGTCATCGCCGGCCTGGACATTCGACAGGTGCGCGGCATGGAACTCGGCGTACTCGGCGCCTTGCACATGCTGCTGGATAAACATGCCACCCGACGGCGGCGTCACCGCATCCTCGCTGCCCGAGATCACCAGCAGGGGCACCTGGATCGCGCTGAGCCGGTCGCGGAAGTCCGCATCGCGCACCGCACAGCAGTTGGCCGCATAACCCTGCGGCGACGTCGCGGCGAGCATGTCGGTAATCGGCTTGACCTGCCCCGGGTGCGCGGCCGAAAAGTCCGGCGTGAACCAGCGCGCAATCGCTCCGTCGCGCAAGGCGCGCATGGCCGCCTCACCGTCGCGCAGCACGGTTTCGATACGCGGGTTCCACATGCCCGGATCACCGATCTTCGCCGCCGTGTTGCACACGACCAGCTTGTGCAGGCGCTCGCCGGCATGAATCCCCAGCCACTGGCCGATCAGGCCGCCCATGGACAAGCCACAGAAATGCGCGCGTTCGATCTGCAGGGCATCGAGCAGGGCCAGCACATCCCGCCCCAACTGCCCGATGCTGTACGGCCCTGCGGTCACCAGCGAGCGGCCATGGCCACGGGTGTCATAACGCAGCACCCGAAAGTGTTCGGCGAACGCCGGCAACTGGGTGTCCCACATGCCCAGGTCGGTGCCCAGGGAGTTGGACAGCACCAGTACCGGAGCGCCCTCCGGACCATCGAGCTGGTAGTTCAGTTGGCCTTCAGCCAGTTGCACAAAACTCACGGCAGTCTCCTTCAGATAAAAGCCAGATGCTCAGCCACGGCACGTTCGACCCAAGTCCGTGCCTGGCCGAGATAGTGGGCCGGATCGAGCAGGCGATCCAGTTCGTCCGCGGACAGTTCAGCGGTCACTTGCGGCTCATCGCCCAGCACCGCACGCAGGTGTCGTTGTTCCGCGACCGCACGCTTGCAGCATTGCTCCAGCAAGTGGTGGGCCGTGTCGCGCCCCAAGCGCTGGGCCAGGACGATACTCACGGCCTCAGCCAGCAGCAGTCCCTGGGTCAGGTCGAGGTTTTCGAGCATCCGTGCCGGATCGACTTCCAGCCCTTCGCTGACAATCAGTGCTTGCTGCAAGGCGCCGGAGACCAACCGGCAGATATCCGGCAGGGTTTCCCATTCGGCATGCCAGAGACCGAGGCTGCGCTCGTGCTCCTGGGGCATGGCGCTGAACAGTGTCGAGAGCAGCCCCGGAACCCGGGTAGCCGTCGCGATCAGTACCGCGGCGCCCACTGGATTGCGCTTGTGCGGCATGGTGGAGGACCCCCCCTTGCCCGGTGCCGACGGCTCGAAGACTTCCGCCGCCTCGGTCTGCATCAGCAGGCTGATATCACGTCCTTGCTTGCCCAGGCTGCCGGCAATCAATCCCAGCACGGCAGCGAACTCCACCAGGCGATCGCGATGGGTGTGCCAGGGCTGCTCCGGCAGGCCGAGGTGCAACTCGCCGGCCAGTGCCTCGGCTACCGGCATCGCCTGGTCGCCCAGGGCTGCGAGAGTCCCCGACGCCCCCCCGAATTGCAGGCTGAGCAAACGCGGTTGCAGCTCACGCAGGCGCTGGCGATGGCGGGTGAGCGCTCCCAGCCAGCCGGCGATCTTCATGCCCAGGGTGACCGGGGTCGCCTGTTGCAGCCAGGTCCGCCCGGCCAGCGGCGTGGCCGCATGACGCCGAGCCTGGACCACCAGCACTTCACCCAGGCGTTGCAGGTCACGGTCAATCAGTTGCCAGGCGCTGCGCAGTTGCAGCACCAGGCCGCTGTCCATCACATCCTGGCTGGTGGCGCCCAGGTGCACATAACGTTCAGCCCCGGCATCGGCGCCAGCGATCTGCCTGCCCAGTGCCTTGACCAGCGGGATCGCCGAGTTGCCGGCCGTGGCGATCGCTTCGCCGAGCGCGCAAAAGTCGTAGAGCCCGGCCTGGCATGCCGCTTCGATGGGCGCGACGGCCGCCTGGGGAATCAGCCCGACCCGCGCCTGCGCACGAGCCAGGGCGGCTTCGAAGTCCAGCATCGCCTGGACCCGGCCCTGGTCGGAGAACACCTCGCCCATATCACGGGCAATAAAGTAGGCATCGAACAGTTGATTGCTCGGTCGAGACATAAAAAATCCCTGGTAAATGCGCGCCCGGGACGGGCGCGCAGGCCGATCAGTGATCGTGATGCAGGTACGCCGCCTGCTTCGGCAGGCGCAGGCTGAACAGGAAGGCAATGACCATCATCACCGTCACATACCAGTAGAAGGAGTTCTCCATGCCCACCGACTTGAGGTTCAAGGCCACATACTCCGCCGAACCGCCGAACAGCGCATTCGCCACCGCGTAGGCCAGGCCCACGCCCAGGGCACGCACTTGCACCGGGAACATCTCGGCTTTGACCAGGCCGCTGATGGAGGTATAGAAGCTGACGATCGCCAGGGCCAGGGTGATCAGCACGAAGGCCAGGAACGGGTTGGTGACGGTCTTCAGCGTCAGCAGGATAGGCACCGTGCACAAGGTGCCCAGGGCACCGAACCAGAGCATCGAATTACGCCGGCCGATCTTGTCCGAGAGCATGCCGAACAGCGGCTGCATGCACATGTAGACGAAGAGCGCGCCGGTCATGATGTAGCTGGCGGTCTTGGCCGTCATCCCGGCAGTGTTCACCAGGTACTTCTGCATATAGGTGGTGAAGGTATAGAAAATCAGCGAGCCGCCGGCGGTGTAGCCGAGCACGGTGATAAACGCCGCCTTGTGATCGCGGAACAATGCGCGGATGCTGCCGGCGTCCTTGTCCTGGCGGGTTTCCTTGCTGATGGTTTCCTTCAGGGAACGACGCAACAGCAGCGAGATCAGCGCCGCGATGGCGCCGATCACGAACGGAACGCGCCAGCCCCAGGCCTTGAGTTCGGGTTCGGTGAGGAACTGTTGCAGGATCACCACCACCAGCACCGCCAACAGTTGGCCGCCGATCAGGGTCACGTACTGGAACGAGGCAAAGAAACCGCGCTGGCCACGTAGCGCCACTTCACTCATGTAGGTCGCGGTAGTGCCGTACTCGCCCCCCACCGACAGGCCCTGGAACAGCCGCGCCACCAGCAGCAGCACCGGCGCCCAGACACCAATGCTCGCATAGGTGGGCAGGAAGGCGATGACCAGGGAGCCGGCACACATCATCAGCACCGAGATCATCATCGAGTTCTTGCGCCCGTGCTTGTCGGCCACCCGGCCGAACAGCCAGCCACCGATAGGCCGCATCAGGAAACCGGCAGCGAATACCCCGGCGGTGTTGACCAGTTGCACAGTGGGATTATCGGATGGGAAAAACGCCGGAGCGAAATAGATGGCACAGAAGGCATAGACATAAAAGTCGAACCACTCGACCAGGTTGCCGGAAGAAGCGCCGACGATGGCAAAGATCCTTTTGCTACGTTCCTCGCCGGTGTACGGCGTCGTTGTTGTTGTCATGTTCTCTCACTCGTAGGAGGGGTAGTTGCAGTCTAGACATACTTTGCAACAGACCTGTTCCGCAAGAACAATCGCTAAACCTGTGGGAGCTGGCTCCCACAAGAGTCTGTAGGAGACTGGCTTGCCAGCGGAGCTTCTGGCGGTCTGAGGACGCCATTGCCAGCAAGCCGGCTCCCACCCGTTACAGCGATCAAACCTTTATCAGACCCGCTCAATCGCCAGCGCCAACCCCTGCCCGACGCCAACGCACATGGTCGCCAGGCCCTTGCTGCCGCCGGTCTTTTCCAGTTGATGGAGCGCCGTCAGCACCAGGCGCGCGCCGCTCATGCCCAACGGGTGGCCGAGGGCAATCGCCCCGCCGTTCGGATTGACCTGTGCCGCGTCATCGGCGATGCCCAACTCGCGCAGCACCGCCAGGCCCTGGCTGGCAAAGGCTTCATTCAACTCGATCACGTCGAAGTCGCTGACCGCCAGGCCCAGGCGCTCGATCAGCTTGCGCACCGCCGGCACCGGGCCGATGCCCATGACCCGTGGCGCGACACCGGCGCTGGCCATGCCGAGCACCCGGGCGCGAGCCGTCAGGCCGTGTTTCTTCACCGCCGCGGCGGACGCCAGAATCAGTGCCGCGGCACCGTCGTTGACGCCGGAGGCATTGCCGGCGGTGACGGTCTTGTCCGCGCCGTTGACCGGCTTGAGCCGAGCCAGTGCTTCCAGAGTGGTGTCGGCCCGTGGATGCTCATCCTGTTCGACCACGGTCTCCCCCTTTTTATGGGCGATACGCACCGGCACGATTTCCTCGCGGAAGAAACCGGCGGCCTGGGCCGCCGCCGTCCGTTGCTGGCTGCGCAGGGCAAAGGCATCCTGGTCGGCGCGGGATACCTGATAGTCATCCGCAACGTTGTCGGCGGTCTGCGGCATCGCATCGACACCGTATTGGGCCTTCATCAACGGGTTGATGAAACGCCAGCCGATGGTGGTGTCTTCCAACTTCATGTTGCGGGAAAACGCCGCATCGGCCTTGCCCATCACGAACGGGGCACGGGACATGGATTCCACGCCGCCGGCAATCGCCAGCTCCATCTCGCCACTGGCGATGGCCCGGAACGCGGTACCGATCGCATCCATTCCGGAAGCGCAGAGACGGTTGAGGGTCACCCCCGGAATGCTCTCCGGCAGGCCCGCCAGCAGCAACGCCATGCGCGCGACGTTGCGGTTGTCTTCGCCGGCCTGGTTGGCGCAGCCGAGAAACACCTCATCGACCTCGCTCCAGTGCACCGACGGGTTGCGTTCCATCAGCGCCTTGATCGGCACGGCCGCCAGGTCATCGGCGCGCACGCCGGCCAGGCCGCCACCGAAACGGCCGATAGGCGTACGAATGGCGTCACAGATAAAGACTTCGCGCATCAGGCTTCTCCGGGGGCTTGGCCATGGGCAGCGGCGGTGCGGGCTTCCAGATCACGCAAGGCGGCCAGTTCGGTTTCGGTCGGCACCGCGGTGCTCTCCACCTGCTCGGCGAAACGCACGGGCCAGCCAGTGGCGGCGATCACCTGCTCGCGGGTCACGCCCGGATGCAGGGCGGTGACGACAAACTCGTTGCTTTGCGCTTCCGGCTCCATGATGCACAGGTCGGTGATGATGCCCACCGGACCGGCACCCGGCAGGCCGAGACGCTTGCGCGAATCGCCACCCTCGCCATGGCCGACCGAGGTAATGAAGTCCAGCTTGTCGACGAAGGAACGGGCCGACTGCTTGAGAATGATCAGTACGCTCTTCGCCGAACCGGCGATCTCCGGTGCTCCGCCGGCGCCCGGCAGGCGGACCTTGGGCGAGAAGTAATCACCCACCACGGTGGTGTTGATATTGCCGAAACGGTCGACCTGAGCGGCGCCGAGGAAACCGACGTCGATACGCCCGCCTTGCAGCCAGTAGCGGAAGATCTCGCCGGTCGGGACCACGGTGTCGGCGGTTTCCGCCAGTTCACCGTCACCGATGGACAGCGGCAACACGCTGGGTTTGGCACCGATCGGGCCGGACTCGTAGATCAGCACCACATCCGGCGAGGAAGTCAGGCGTGCCAGGTTGGCGGCCTTGGACGGCAGACCAATGCCGACAAAGCAGACCGAGCCGTTCTTCAGGCGACGGGCAGCGGCGACGGTCATCATTTCATTGGTGGTGTAGGTCATTATTTTACCTCCGACGCACGGGCCAGCTTGGCCCGGAACCCGGCGAAGTCCGCCGTGCCATGGATGTATTCGGCGATCCAGGCGGTAAAGGTGTCCCGGTCCCGGGCAATCGGATCCCAGGCCTGGTAGAAACGGTTGTCGCGTTCGGTGTAGCCATGGGCATAGGACGGATGCGCACCGCCGGGTACGTGGCAGACCGCACTCAGGGCCCAGGTCGGCAGGACACAGGCGTTCATCGGTGCGTTGAGGTCATCGACGATTTCCTCGACCGTGACGATGCAGCGCTTGGCCGCGAGGGCGGCCTCCTTCTGCACCCCGAGAATGCCCCACAGCAGGACATTGCCCTTGCGGTCGGCTTTCTGCGCGTGGATCACCGTGACATCCGGGCGAACCGAAGGCACGGCGGCGAGCACTTCACCAGTGAACGGACAGGTCACGCTCTTGATCAGCGGATTGACCTTCGGCAGGTCGGAGCCGGCGTAGGCACGCAACACCGCGAACGGCAGGCCGGAAGCACCGGCGACGTAGGCGTTGGCCAGGTCGGCGTGGCTGTGCTCTTCGATTTCCAGGTCATGGGGCCAGTGCTTCTCGACCGCATCGCGCAGGCGGTGCAGCGAACCGACACCCGGGTTGCCGCCCCAGGAGAAGATCAGCTTGCGGGCGCAGCCGGCGCCGATCAACTGGTCGTAGATCAGGTCCGGGGTCATCCGCACCAGCGTCAGGTCTTTCTTGCCCTGACGAATGATTTCATGACCTGCCGCAGTCGGAATCAGATGGGTGAAGCCTTCGAGGGCGACGGTGTCACCGTCGTTGACGAACTGCTTCACCGCTTCATGCAGCGAAAGGATTTCAGCCATGGATGCAGACTCCCGGTTTCAACAAGCCAGCGTGGAAGAAAAAGGCGCGAGGTTCAGCGCCGGAGTGAAACCAGATTAAGTCGGGACCTGAACGTAAACAATCCGATAATCGACTAAGTGTTCGATTATCGAACCGATTGTTTGCAGGCTACCGTTTGCAGGTAGCCCGCCAGCATCACCGATCCTCAGGTCGCATCGGCGTGACTGACCCGCCCCTTGATCAATACTCCCGCCGTCGCCAAGGCCGCCGGTACTACCAGCACCGTCAGCACCTGCTCGAAGTTCCAGCCCATGCCCAACAAGGTAGCGCCCATCCAGGCGCCGAGGATCGCACCGAAACGGCCGATTCCCAGCATCCAGGAAACACCGGTGGCCCGTCCCTGGGTCGGATAGAAACGCGCCGCCAGCGACGGCATCGCCGACTGCGCACCGTTCACGCACATGCCTGCCGCCAATACCAGGGTCCCGAGCAAGGCGATATGGCCCAGGCTCTGGCCGACCGCGTAGGCAAAGATCCCGGCCAGCAGGTAGAAACTGCCGATCACCTTGTGCGGGTTGAACCGGTCCATTGCCCAACCGACGCCCACCGCGCTCAGCACCCCGCCAAACTGGAACAAGGCGCCGATAAAGGCGGCCTGCTCCATGCTCGCGCCGCTGTCACGCATCAGCGTCGGCAGCCAGCTGGTCAGCAGGTAGACGATCACCAGCCCCATGAAATAGATCAGCCACAACAACAGGGTGCCGGCGCTGTAGGTGCCGGAAAAGATCACCGCCAGGACGTTGCGTGCCTTGACCGTCTTCTGCTCCGGAACACTGAAGCTCGCCGCCCCGGCGACCCGTTCGGGAGCGATCGGTGCCAGGGCCTTGCGCACCTTGTCCGTGCCACGGTTGCGTACCACCAGGTAACGCGCCGACTCCGGCAACCAGAGCAGCAATACCACGGCCAGGATCAGCGGCAACAATCCACCGATCAGCAACAGACTGTGCCAGCCGAAAGCCGGGATCAGCTTGGCCGAAACAAAACCGCCGCCGGCCATGCCCAGGTTGAAACCACAGAACATACTGGTCACCAGCAACGACTTGTGACGCTCCGGGGTGTACTCGGACAGCAGCGTGGTGGCGTTCGGCATGCCGGCCCCCAGGCCCAGGCCGGTGAGGAAACGCAGGACCAGTAGTTGGTCGACGTTACTGCTGTAGGCCGAAGCCAGGCTGAAGGCACCGAACAAAAGGACCGCGCCCACCAGTACCACCTTGCGTCCGAAGCGGTCGGCCAGCGGACCGGAACCGAGGGCACCGAAGACCATCCCGATCAGTGCCGCGCTCATGACCGGACCGAGACTGGCGCGGTCGATACCCCAGTCCTGGGACAGCGCCGGGGCGATAAAACCCATGGCCGCGGTGTCCAGGCCATCGAGGAAGACAATCAGGAAACACAGGATCACCACCCGCCACTGGTAACGCGACAGCGGTTGATCATTGATAAAGGACTGCACATCAAGGCAGTGACCGACAGCGGATTGAGGCTGGTTCATTGTTTTTATTTCCACACAAACGCGCAGACGCACAGGCGCTGACCGAGGGCCAGCGGACGTTGAACAGAGCGAATAACGGTCAGGCGAGCCGTTTCAGGGTAAACGACAACCGTGAGAGAGAGATTTTGCAGAGAGGGCTAGCGAAGGGACTGCTCATGGCGGGATGGCCTCGTCATTATTATTGGGCGGTCATCGAGTCGAGGCCCGCGGGCTCGTCGAATCAGGACGCTGCCGCGACATTAATGAGCGACGTAAAACAGCGCAATTCGATAAACGCAACTCTGGGCGGTTATCGAACGGCTTTGCCGCAGTGTCGATCAGTCACCCTGTAGGAGCCTGAGCTGCCAGCGAAGCTTTTGAAGCGGACGCGGAGCGTCCAGAGAGGCATTCCCACGCCGGAGCGTGGGAACGATCAATCAAACCGCTAAAACATTCAGGCAAACAGTTGGGCGCTGAGATCACGACTGGCAGCGAGCATGCTCGGCAAGAAGCGCTGTTCCAGTTCGCTGCGGCTGACGCGCCCGGCATGGGTGCTCACGTTCAAGGCCGCGAGCACCTGGCCCGAGGCGTCATAGACCGGCACGGCAATCGAGCGCAGGCCCTGCTCCAGTTCCTGATCGACGATGCACCAGCCTTGCTGGCGCACCTGCTGCAGGCATTCGAGCAAGGCTTCGGGCGTGTGCAGGGTCCGGCTGGTCTTGGCTTGCAGGTCGGCATGGTCGAGGTATTCCTGCAGCGATGCATCGTCCAGCGCGGCCAGCAGGATCCGCCCCATGGAAGTGCAATAGGCCGGCAGCCGCCCGCCCACGGAAAGATCCACCGAGATCAGCCGCTGGGTCGTGGCCGAACGGGCGATATAGAGGATGTCCTCGCCCTCGAGGGTAGCCATGTTGCAGGCCTCGTGGAGTTGCTCGCTCATGCGGTCCAGATAAGGTTGGGCCGATACCGCCAGCGGCGTCGAGGACAGATAGGCATGGCCCAGGGTCAGGACTTTGGGCAACAGCGAATAGGTACGCCCGTCGGTGGTGGCATAGCCGAGCTTGATCAGCGTGTGCAGGCAACGGCGCACGGCCGCCCGGGGAATTTCCGTGCGATGGCTGATCTGCGCGATGGTCAGGTGTCGCTTGCGCTCCTGGAACGCCTGCACCACCGCCAGGCCCCGGGCCAGCGAGGTCATGAAGTCCGGATCGCCGGTAAAGGCCTGGATCCGCTTGGCGGGCGAGGCGACGATAGGCGGCGCCACGGAGTTGAAGGCAGTGCGCAGTGGGTCGTTCATTCCGGGTCCTTGTTCACGCGGTCAGCGACTATTACAGGCCGACGTCAGCCTGATAGACAAGCGGGCCAGGCCCGACATTGTGCGATTATCGAACGCTCGCCCGATAATCGCAATTGACCCCCGGTGCCCGAAGCTTATAACGTTGTCCTGCCATCAGGTGGTTTTCCGGGATACTGGTCAGGTACCCACCGGAAAATCCACCGGCACGGCCTTACCCACGAAGTGAGGCCGTTTTCCCGACTTGCGGCGAATCGTCTATACATGACATTGCCGCCAATATAGAACAGGTCTTCCATTTGCAATTAGCGCTCACCGCGCAAAACTTGCAGTGATAATTTGCCGCCAAAAAACAGGCAGTATCCGGCCAAGTCCTCAAGTTACAGTTCATAACTCCTACGCAACAAAACCCACGGACAAAGTTGACGGGCCATCCCCTCTTCGCGATAGTATTATTCAAACCGGCAGCTATACTCCCCATACGACATTCGAACCGTCTGGTTCCGTCGTGGCTGCGAGAGCATGGCTCTCAAGCCGGGATTAAACCGTTCCGATACGCCACCGGACTTCATCGAACTCCCGTATTACGTATCGCCGGAAAACCTTATCAACTCAAATTAGGTAACACTGTGACGAAAGACGAACTGCGCGCGGAACTTGAGCGCCAGGAGCAACGTTACAAGGATGTTTACGGCGGGGAAATTACCACCTACGCCGCGCAACCCGAACCAGAACGCAAACCCTGGCGCAAACGAGCCAGCCTCCTGGACCAGGCATTTACCCAGGAACTGCAAAAAATGGAAAAGGAACTCAAAGCCGAAGAGCCTTAGGTGCGGCGGTTTTGAATCGTGTGAGGCTTGCCCTTTGCAGCCGGCTCCTCCTATCCGGACTCCCTCAGGCTTCTGGACGTCAACGGCTTGCGCTACCCGCGCCGAGCCCCGGACCCCGAATACCCCATCGGGCTGAATGACGCCCGGCAGGCCCTCACGCAGAAATTTCGCACATCTGTTTCGGCCGTTCATTTCCTCGCTGAAACCTTGTGTTCATTGAGCATTTCCAACGAAATCAGATGCTTGGCAAACACCCGAAAACCCTTGGGTTTAACGCTTTCCTACATTTTTTTTCATTGAAGAATGTTACCGGTGAGCAGCTAGTGATTCGATTATCGGTCTTTTCTGGCATAATCGCGCCCCCTTACGACCGGGTCACAAAACCTTCATGATCGATTTATTCAGCGGACTGGATGCCTGGGTGCTTGTGAGCCTGCTGCTCGCGCTGGCGTTTGTCCTCAGCTTCGAGTTCATCAACGGCTTTCATGACACCGCCAACGCGGTGGCCACCGTGATCTACACCAAAGCCATGCCGCCTCATCTCGCGGTGTTCTTTTCCGGTGTATTCAACTTCTTCGGCGTATTGCTCGGCGGTGTGGGCGTAGCCTATGCCATCGTGCACCTGCTGCCGGTGGAGTTGCTGATCAACGTCAATACCGGCCATGGCCTGGCCATGGTGTTCTCGCTGCTGGCCGCGGCCATCACCTGGAACCTGGGTACCTGGTACTTCGGCATCCCGGCGTCGAGTTCCCACACCCTGATCGGCTCGATCCTCGGTGTCGGCCTGGCCAACGCCTTGCTCAACGACATCCCGCTGGGCGATGGGGTCAACTGGCAGAAGGCGATCGACATCGGTGCCTCGCTGGTGTTCTCGCCGCTGGCCGGCATGCTGGTCGCCGGCCTGGTGCTGGTGGGCCTGAAGTGGTGGCGTCCGCTGTCGAAGATGCACAAGACCCCGGACCAGCGTCGCAAGATCGACGACAAGAAGCATCCGCCGTTCTGGAACCGCCTGGTACTGGTGATTTCCGCGATGGCCGTGAGTTTCGTGCACGGTTCCAACGATGGCCAGAAAGGTATCGGCCTGATCATGCTGGTGTTGATCGGTATCGTCCCCGCGCAGTTCGTCCTCGACCTGAGCACCACCACCTACCAGATCGAGCGTACCCGTGACGCGACCCTGCACCTGAGCCAGTTCTACCAGCGCAACAACGCCACCCTGAGCGAGTTCCTGGCCCTGGGCAAAAGCGTGCAGGACGACTTGCCAGGCAAGTTCCGCTGCAACCCGCAGCAGACCGAGCCGACCATCGCCGCCCTGCTGAACAACCTCAAGGGTGTAACCGACTACCATTCGCTGTCGCCGGAAAAGCGCATCGAAGTACGTCGTTACCTGCTCTGCCTGGATGACACGGCGAAGAAAGTCGGCAAGTTGCCGGGCCTGGACGCGCGTGAGAAGGCGGACCTGGAGAAGCTGCGCAAGGACCTGACCACCACCACCGAATACGCGCCGTTCTGGGTGATTCTGGCAGTGGCGCTGGCTCTCGGCCTGGGCACCATGGTCGGCTGGAAGCGGGTGGTACTGACTATCGGCGAGAAGATCGGCAAACAGGGCATGACCTATGCCCAGGGCATGTCGGCACAGATCACCACCGCCTGCATGATCGGCCTGGCGAACATCTTTGCCCTGCCGGTCTCGACCACTCACGTGCTGTCGTCGGGTGTCGCTGGCACCATGCTGGCGAACAAGAGCGGCCTGCAGAGCAGCACGATCAAGACCATCCTGTTGGCCTGGGTGCTGACCCTGCCGGCGACCGTGGCGTTGTCCGCCGGGTTGTTCTGGATCGCCTCGAAGATGCTCGGCAGTTGAGTCGTTTACAGTAATGCGGAAAAAGGTGTGATCTTCGGATCGCACCTTTTTTTTGCCCGTTCAAAGGGAAAACGAAGGAAAAAAAAAGGGCGACCGAAGTCGCCCAAAATGCCTTGCGTGCTCGTTCCCTGGAAAGATCTAGGGTTTTTTCCGCTTATGTGAGTCTTTCCAGATAAAAAAACCGAATCCTGCGAAGAACATCACCATGAGGCCAACTGTCAGCACTCCGGCGATTACCACGTTATCGAAAAACATGACTGGCCTCCTGCGCTTGCCCTGTTGCGATAGGGCTAAGTTACCCAAACGGGCGCGGAGGAAAATTGACCGAGGTCAATGCCGCCCGGAACCGGGCGCGGGGAAAGGAAATTAACTGACGTACATCAAGTTTCAGCGCGGTTATCAGCGTTTTTTCGGCTTGTTCTTCGATTTTTTCTTGGCCTTGCCCAAAGGCATCGCCTGTTCGAAGGCCTGGCGAACTTCATTCAGGCGCTTCTCGTTGAGGTCGTGGACGCGTTTGGCCCGCTCGGTATTCAGGTCGATCAACTTGTCGTCTTGGCTCATGATCACTACATCGCTATCCGTCGAATTCAGCCGAAGTCATCCACTTCGACCCGCGCAATGACTTAATAATGCGGGCAAGCGCCAGCGCTGACCAGTCGTGAAGCCGTCTTCTTGCCATTAAAGTGTGTCCGCAACAGCGGTTTCCGCGCAAAATCGCCCATCCGAATGGCTGCCAAGGAGCGTTGACGTGACACTGCACAAGGACCTCCCACCGCTGCTGGCCCTGCGCGCCTTTGAGTCGGTGGCCCGTCACCTGAGCTTTATCAAGGCAGCCGAGGAGTTGTCCGTCAGCCAGAGCGCGGTCAGCCATCAGATCCAGAAGCTGGAGCAGTATCTCGACCAGCGTCTGTTTATTCGCCGCACCCGTGCCATCGACCTCAGCGACGCCGGCCGGCACTATTACCAGCAGATCCGCCCGGCGCTGGAACAGATAGCCGAGGCTACACAGCGATTGCGGGCGCCCGCACCGGGCCGGGTGCTGCGCATCGGCCTGCTCGCCTCCTTCGCTACCCTCTGGCTGGCCTCACGACTGGCCGACTTCATCGGCCGCCATCCGCACATCCAGGTAGCGCTGGAACCGTCCATCCAACTGGCCGATGTCGCCGGCGCCCAGGTTGACCTGGCCATTCGTTATGGCAAGGGCGGCTGGACCAACGTCGATGCCCGGCGCCTGATGACCGAACGCCTGACACCGGTCTGCAGCCCGGCGTTCAAGGCTCGCTCGGTCGCACAGGGCCCACTGCTGATGGCCCAGGCCCGGCAGCCCTTCGAATGGATCGACTGGTCGCGGCACCATCACTTCGACCTGCAGCACTACCCCACGGTCATGCTTCATGACTACAACATCGTCGTCGAAGCCGCCGTGGCCGGCCAGGGCATCGCCATGGGTCGCCAGCGCCTGATCGGGCGCAGGCTCAAGGACGGCTCGCTGGTCCCGGCCTTCGACACACCGACCTTTGAAAGCGAGATCGGCTACTGGCTGATCAAGCCCAATGCCGCCCTTTCCCCGGAGGCCGAGTGCTTCTGTGCCTGGCTGACGGAACAATGCGCTGAGACGGACACATGAGCCAATCAGATACGTCCGATTGAATCTATCCGTTTGTCGGCCCATTGCCCGCCGAGCATGCTGGCATCCTCTTCCAGGAGGTTTCAGCATGACCCATTCCCTGTTCGACCGTGTCAGCCAACTGGGCCTGAGCCTGCCGATGCCCAGCCAGCCCATTGCCAACTACGTGAACCATGTGATCAGCAACAACCAGTTGTTTATCTCCGGGCAGATTCCGTTGCGAGAAGGCAAACCCGCCTATATCGGCCGACTCGGCGATACGCTGGGCGAGGAAGAGGGGGCGAAGGCGGCGGAACTGGCCGCCCTCGGCCTGCTCGCACAATTGGGCCAGGCCATTGATGACGACCTGTCAAAGCTGGTGCGCATCATCCGCCTAGGGGTGTTCGTTGCCGCCGCTCCTGATTTCCAGCGCCAGGGCGTGGTCGCCAATGGTGCTTCCAACCTGCTGGTCAATGCGCTGGGGGAAAAAGGTCGTCACGCCCGCACGGCCGTTGGTGTAGCCAGCCTGCCCAGCGGCGTCGCGGTGGAGATCGACGCGATTTTCGAGCTGCGGCCATGAACGTCGACGTCTCGACCGAGCTGTCTGAAGCGCAAATCAGCCGCCTGCGCGCTGCCACGCCGGGCTGCGCACGCGTGATCCACTTCAATCACGCTGGCGCCTCGCTGCCGAGCCAGGCCACGCTGGATGCCATGAGCCGGCAACTGCAACTCGAAGCAAGCCTCGGCCCGATGGAGGCCGGCGTCCACGGCGCACGCCTGGAGGAACAGGCCCGGCAGGCCGCCGCCCGTCTACTCAATACCCGCGAAGACAGCATCGCCTTCGCCAGCAGTGGCTCCGCCGCCTGGAGCACGGCCTTCGCGGCACTGGGACCCTGGCGCGCCGGCGAGCGGATTCTGGTCGGACGCCATGAATGGGCCGGTAATCTGGCCTGCATGGCCGAAGCCATCAAGGCCGGGGCCCATCTTGAAGTGATCCCTTGCGATGAAACCGGCGCGGTATCGGTGTCGTCCCTGGAACAGATGATCGACGCCCGCGTGCGCCTGATAGCGTTGACCTGGCTGCCGGCCAATGGCGGCCTGATCAATCCGGCCGCGGCCATCGGCGAAGTAGCCCGGCGTCACGGCATTGCCTACTTCATCGATGCCGGCCAGGCCCTTGGGCAGCTGCCTTGCGATGTCCAGGCCCTGGGCTGCGACGTGCTCAAGGGCGCCACGCGCAAATTCCTCCGTGGCCCGCGCGGCACCGCGCTGATGTATGTGCGTCGGGGTTTTCTCGAACAACTGGTACCGCGTCAGCTCGATGTGCTGTCGGCGCCCTGGGATGGCAAGGCGTTCACCCTGCGCAACGATGCCCGGCGCTTTGAAACCAGCGAACGCTCGCTGGTGCTGATGGCCGGCCTGGCCAATGCACTGGAAGAAGCCAATCAGATGGGTATCGGACGCATTCGCCGCCGGATCCAGGCTCTGAGCGACCCGCTGCGCGATGATCTACGCGAGATCCCCGGCCTTGAGCTGCATGACCTGGGGTTGTCCGGGCAACAGTCAGGGCTGATCGCTTTCACCTTGAAGGGTTGGGATGTATTTGCACTGAAGCAGGCACTGGCCGAACGCAACATCAACCTGGGTGCCAACGGCACAGCCTATACGCCGCTGGATATGCAGGCCCGCGATCTGTCGGCCATCGCCCGGATTGCCGTGAGTCATCTCAATACCCGGGAGGAAATCGACCTGCTGCTGCAGGCCTTGCGTCAGTTGGCCAGTGACGGCCCTCAGACCTCGACGTCGACCAGCAGGCCCTGACGCGGCTGTTCTTCCATCAACGCCACCACCGGTACGGTGTTGTCGGCGTTCAACTCGTCGCCCGGCACCGCCAGGTGGCGTTCGGGATCGTCGTCGGCCTCGCGCCGACGCTGCTGCTGTTCCTGCTGGCGCCGCTGTTCTTCACGCAGCAGCCACGCGGCCTCTTCGGGGTCGCGTTTTTGCAGGTCGATGGTGCTTTCGTTGGAGCTTTCCTGAACCGGCACCACGGGCGGGATATCCGGTCGTGGCCGGATTGGGTCCTGTTGGGACGTCACCGGCAGGACGCTCAGGGGTAGCAGCGGTGGCAGCATGATTTTTCTCTCCTGTCGGCAGGCTGTCGGCTGCGGGATCAGCGACTTGAGCCGTCAGTCGCGAAAGTGTGACCCGGTTATCGCTCAAAGGTGCAATACGCCCCGACGAACGTCATCGTGGACTACCGTTAGTCTTGTTCAGCAGTTTTCTTCGACAAGAGTCCCGTCCTTTCAATCAAGACATCAAGAGCCTTTGGCCTGAAAGCGCCGATTCCGTTAAGATAGTCGGCTTTTTCAAGGCGGGAGTCAGGCAGCATGGCGCAGCAGTATCAACCGGGGCAACGCTGGATCAGTGACAGCGAAGCCGAGCTGGGTTTGGGCACCGTTCTGGCACAGGACGGCCGCTTGTTGACCGTGCTCTATCCGGCCACTGGCGACACTCGCCAGTACGCGCTAAGGAATGCGCCTCTCACCCGTGTGCGTTTCTCGCCCGGGGACACCATCACCCACTTCGAAGGCTGGAAGATGACCGTGCGCGAAGTCGACGATGTCGACGGGCTGCTGGTCTACCACGGCCTCAACGCGCAGAACGAAGTCGTCACGCTGCCGGAAACCCAGCTGTCGAACTTCATCCAGTTCCGCCTGGCCAGCGACCGCCTGTTCGCCGGACAGATCGACCCGCTGGCCTGGTTCTCCCTGCGCTATCACACCCTGGAACACACCAGCCGCCAGTTGCAGTCCTCGCTCTGGGGCCTGGGCGGCGTGCGTGCGCAACCCATCGCGCACCAGTTGCACATCGCCCGTGAAGTCGCCGACCGTATCGCGCCACGGGTCCTGCTGGCGGACGAAGTGGGCCTGGGCAAGACCATCGAAGCCGGCCTGGTGATCCACCGCCAGCTGCTCTCCGGCCGCGCCAATCGCGTCCTGATCCTGGTGCCGGAAAACCTCCAGCACCAGTGGCTGGTGGAAATGCGCCGGCGCTTCAACCTGCAGGTCGCGCTGTTCGATGCCGAACGCTTTATCGAAAGCGATGCCACCAACCCCTTCGAAGACACCCAACTGGCCCTGGTGGCCCTGGAATGGCTGGTCGAGGACGAGAAAGCCCAGGATGCGCTGTTCGCCGCCGGCTGGGACCTGATGGTGGTCGACGAAGCGCACCACCTGGTCTGGCATGAAGAGCAAGCGAGCCCGGAATACGCCCTGGTCGAACAGTTGGCCGAAACCATTCCCGGCGTCCTGTTGCTGACCGCCACCCCCGAGCAACTGGGCCAGGACAGCCACTTTGCCCGTCTGCGCCTGCTCGATCCGAACCGTTTCCACGACCTGGCGGCCTTCCGCGCCGAAAGCGAGAACTATCGCCCGGTGGCCGAAGCGGTGCAGGAACTGCTGGACCAGGGTCGCCTGTCCCCGGCGGCGCACAAGACCATCCAGGGTTTCCTCGGTGACGAAGGCGAAGCCCTGCTCACCGCGGTCAACGACGGCGATACCGAAGCCAGTGCCCGCCTGGTCCGCGAACTGCTGGACCGCCATGGCACCGGCCGCGTGCTGTTCCGCAACACCCGTGCCGCCGTGCAGGGTTTCCCGGAACGCAAGCTGCACGCCTATCCGCTGCCGAACCCGGACGAATACCTGGAGCTGCCGCTGGGCGAACATGCCGAGCTGTACCCGGAAGTCAGCTTCCAGTCCCAGCCGGACGCCAGCGACGAAGAGCGCTGGTGGCGCTTCGACCCGCGCGTCGAATGGCTGATCGACCAGCTGAAAATGCTCAAGCGCACCAAGGTCCTGGTGATCTGCGCCCACGCCGAAACCGCCATGGACCTGGAAGACGCCCTGCGCGTACGTTCCGGCATCCCGGCCACGGTGTTCCACGAGGGCATGAATATCCTCGAACGTGACCGTGCCGCGGCGTATTTCGCCGACGAGGAATTCGGTGCCCAGGTACTGATCTGCTCGGAAATCGGCAGTGAAGGTCGCAACTTCCAGTTCTCCCATCACCTGGTGCTGTTCGACCTGCCGTCGCACCCGGACCTGCTGGAACAGCGCATCGGTCGTCTCGACCGGATCGGCCAGAAACACATTATCGAACTGCACGTGCCGTACCTGGAAACCAGCCCGCAAGAGCGCCTGTTCCAGTGGTACCACGAAGCGCTGAACGCTTTCCTCAATACTTGCCCGACCGGCAATGCCCTGCAGCACCAGTTCGGCCCGCGCCTGCTGCCGCTGCTCGAAGGTGGCGACGATGGCGAATGGCAAGCGCTGGTGGACGAAGCCCGGACCGAGCGCGAGCGCCTGGAAGCCGAGCTGCATACCGGTCGCGACCGCCTGCTGGAACTCAACTCCGGTGGCGCCGGCGAAGGCGATGCACTGGTCGAGGCGATCCATGAACAGGACGATCAGTTCGCCCTGCCGATCTACATGGAAACCCTGTTCGACGCTTTTGGCATCGACAGCGAGGACCACTCGGAAAACGCCCTGATCCTCAAGCCGAGCGAGAAGATGCTCGACGCCAGCTTCCCGCTGGGCGACGACGAAGGCGTGACCATCACCTACGACCGCAACCAGGCGCTGTCGCGCGAAGACATGCAGTTCATCACCTGGGAACACCCGATGGTGCAGGGCGGCATGGACCTGGTGCTGTCCGGCTCGATGGGCAACACCGCCGTGGCGCTGATCAAGAACAAGGCGCTGAAACCGGGCACCGTGTTGCTGGAGCTGCTGTATGTCAGCGAAGTGGTCGCGCCGCGCTCGCTGCAATTGGGCCGCTACCTGCCACCGGCCGCCCTGCGCTGCCTGCTGGATGCCAATGGCAACGACCTGTCGACCCGCGTCGCCTTCGAAACCCTGAACGACCAGCTGGAAAGCGTGCCACGGGCCAGCGCCAACAAGTTCATCCAGGCCCAGCGCGACAGCCTGACGCCGAAGATCAACGCCGGTGAAGCGAAGATCGCCCCACGCCACGCCGAACGCGTGGCCGAAGCGCAACGTCGCCTGGCGGCCGATACCGATGAAGAACTGGCGCGCCTGACCGCGTTGCAGGCGGTCAACCCGACCGTGCGCGACAGCGAGCTGGTGGCGCTGCGTCAGCAACGTGAACAGGGTTTGGCGATGCTTGAAAAAGCCGCGCTGCGCCTGGAAGCGATCCGGGTGCTGGTCGCCGGTTGACCCGCTGGTTGGCAGATGATCGTTCCCACGCTCCGCGTGGGAATGCAGCCCGTGACGCTCTACGTCACAACAACGGACGCGGAGCGTCCAGTGAGGCATTCCCACGCTGGAGCGTGGGAACGATCTACTGTAGGAGCCGGGCTTGCCCGCGAAGCAGGCGACCCGGTTTCAAACCGCCACGGGCGCGGCCCCCGGCTCATCCGCCGCCATCCCCTCGCGCATGCGCTGCGCATCCTTGCTGAAACACCGTGCCGCCTGGAACAGGAACAGCAAGGTCAGCAACAACGCCCCTGGAATCAGGTACATCGCGTCATGCAGGCCTACCGCCTTGAACGCCTCGGTCATCTGCTGCGCGCCCGCCGCCAGCATCGCCGCATGAGCGAAATGATCGGACAGCAGCCCGACCACCACCGGCCCCAGGCCCCCACCCAACAGATACAACCCCGCGAAATACACCGCCATCGCCGTTGCCCGCAGCCGTGGTTCGACCACATCCTGGATCGCGGTATAGACACAGGTGTAGAAGTTGTAGGCAAACAGCCAGCCGACGCTGAACACCGCCACGAACACGCCGATCTCGACCCGCCCGGCATGCAGCGCCCAGGCGGTGGTCAGGGTCGAGATCACCAGGCTCCCGGCCGCGAACAACAGGCGGCCGTTGGCGACACGCTGGTGGATCTTGTCCGCCACCCAGCCGCCCAGGGTCAGCCCGAACAGGCCGGTCACCCCGACAATCACGCCGGTGGCCACCGCCGCCTCCTGCAACGGCATCAGGAAATAACGCTGCAGCATCGGTACCAGGAACGAGTTGCAGGCATAGGTGGCGAAGTTGAAGGTCAACCCGGCCAGGACCAGCCAGAGAAAGGTCGGGATCGCCATCAGGCGCCGCACCGGACGCTCGATCCGCTCCTGGGAAACCTGCACGGTTTCCGCCGCGCCGCGCTTCGGTTCCTTGATGAAGAACATGAATACGGCCAGGAGCAATCCCGGTACTGCCGCGATAAAGAACGGCGCCCGCCAGCTGTCGAAGGCCTTGACCATCGCGCCGATGGTAAAGAACGCCAGCAACAGCCCCAGCGGCAGGCCGAGCATGAAGATCCCCATGGCCCTGGCGCGCCGGTGCGCCGGGAACAGGTCGCCGATCAGCGAGTTGGCCGCCGGGGCATAGCTGGCTTCACCGATCCCCACGCCCATGCGCACCAGCAGGAAGGTCCAGAAGCTGCCCACCAGGCCATTGACCGCCGTCAGTCCGCTCCACACCGCCAGGCCCCAGCCCATCAGTTTGCTGCGCGAGCCGTTGTCGGCCATGCGCCCCAGGGGCAGGCCGGCAATGGCATAGACGATCGTGAAGGCGGTACCGATGATGCCGATCTGGAAATCGCTCAGGTGCCATTCCATGCGGATCGGCTCGATGATGATCGCCGGAATGGTCCGATCGAAGAAGTTGAACAGGTTGGCGAGGAACAGCAGGAACAGAATGCGCCAGGCATTCGCCGCTTGGGTCGAGTTCTGCATGGGTCCGTCTCTTTATTGTTATAAGGGCGTCAATGCCAGGCCCGGAGTCCTCAATCTAGTCAGCGCGATCGCGTCTGTCTGCCACCATTCGCGGCGCTGATACCGGGCAATGGAGGCCCTGCTCCGGGCCTCGAAAAATACTTGTAATCCCCCCTTACAAAGCCGTGGACGAAGCCTAGAATGGCGACGGATTCCCCCTCCCTCCTTCCTCCGTTGGCCTTCCATGCCTGATGCTAATCCGTGTCTGAATTGCGGTGCCTGCTGTGCCTATTTCCGCGTGTCGTTCTACTGGGGTGAATGCATCTCGGGCGGCGGCCTGGTGCCCGACGAACTGGTCACCCAGATCAGCCCGAGCCGCGTCGCCATGCTCGGCACCGAAGCGTGCAACCCGCGCTGCACGGCACTCAGGGGCGAAGTCGGGGAGCAGGTCAGTTGCTCGATCTATCATGAGCGCTCCAGCACCTGCCGTGAATTCGAAGCCGCCTGGGTCAATGACGAACCCAACGACCACTGCGACGCCGCCCGGGCCGCCTTCGGCCTGACGCCCCTGGAGCCCGAACAGAAAGCCGCCTTAGTACCAATCGCTATTTAGCTCATTGCCAAATCATTGGCAGCACTCTGCCATTAGCGCTTGCAGCCATGAGTGACACTCTATACTCCAATGCGTTGGTCGATGCTTGAAGCGTCGGCTGTCCAACGCGTCTGTATAGGGCATGCTATGGAATGGCAGGGTTTGCATTTTGTTAACGGGCTTCCCGACAGTGGGCAACTACTGCTCAACTGCAGCCATAATCCGTTACTGGTCATGCTGGCCTATCTGGTCGCCTGCGCAGCAAGCTTCGCCACGCTGGACATGGCCGAACGCGTCGGCCATGTGGAGAAACCGGCACAACAACGGCTCTGGCGCTGGATCGGTACCTGCTGCCTGGCAGGCGGGATCTGGACCATGCACTTCATCAGCATGCTGGCGTTCCAGACGCCCATCGAAGTGCACTACGACCTGCCCACCACCCTGGCTTCGCTGTTGATCGCCCTGTTCGCCTCGTTCCTCGCCATGCACACCCTCGGCCGTTCCGAACTGCGCCCCTCGCAGACATTGCGGGCCGCCGTGTTCATGGGCCTGGGCATCGCCGCCATGCATTACGTCGGCATGTCCGCCATGCGTTCGAGCGCGGTGCAGTACTACCAACCGGGCCTGGTCGGCCTGTCGGTAGCGATTGCCATCGGCGCCAGTCTCGCCGCGCTGTTGCTGGCCCGGCATTTCACCAACGGCAGCGGCATGTGGCATCAGTTGCTCAAGTACACCGCCAGCCTGGTCATGGGTGCCGGTATCGTCAGCATGCACTTCACCGGCATGTGGTCACTGCACCTGATGCTGCCCGCAGGCAGCGTCCTGCCCGCCGCCGTGGAAAACAACCACCTGCAACTGGGCCTGACCATCGCCCTGATTGCCCTGCTGATCATCGGCAGCAGCATCAGCGCAGCCCTGGCGGACAAGAAACTGCAGAACAAGGAGCACGACCTGCGCCGGGTCAACGCCCTGCTCAGCCAACTGGACCAGGCCCGCATGTCCCTGGCCCAGGTGGCTCACTACGATGCCCTGACCAACCTGATCAACCGTCGCGGCTTCAACCAGATCTTCGCCGAGAAGCTGATCGAGCGCAGCAGCAACGGCGGCATGCTGGCGGTGATGTTCCTCGATATCGACCATTTCAAGCGGATCAACGACAGCCTCGGTCACGACGCCGGCGACGAGTTGCTCAAGGTCATCGCCGGGCATATCAAGGCCGCCACCCGCAGTCATGACGACGTGGTCGCGCGCTTTGGCGGCGACGAATTCTGCATCCTGATCAGCCTGCACAACCGTGACGAGGCGCGGCACATGGCCCAGCGCATCATGCAGAAGATGAAGGAGCCCATCGAACTGGCCGGCCGACGCATGGTGATGACCACCAGCATCGGCATCAGCGTCTTCCCGGAAGATGGCAAATCCTGCGAAGAACTGCTGAAAAACGCCGACCTGGCGCTATACCAATCCAAGGGTGCGGGGCGCAACAGCCTGCATTTCTTCAGTTCCAACCTGAAAACCCGCGCCACCCTGGAGTTGCAACTGGAGGAAGAGTTGCGCCAGGCCCTGCGCGAGGGCAACGAGTTGCAGCTGTTCTACCAGCCGATCTATGAAGTGAAGACCGGCCAGGTCGCCAAGCTCGAAGCCCTGGTACGCTGGCAACATCCCCAGCATGGGCTGCTGTCGCCGGATCGTTTCATCGGTATCGCCGAAGCCAACGGCTTGATCGCCGAGCTGGACAACTGGGTATTGCGCAAGGCCTGTCAGGACCTGGCAAGCCTCTCCGAGCAGGGTTGCGACGAACTGAAAATCGCCGTGAACTGCTCGGCGCTGAACCTGGCTCGCGAAGAGCTCGCCGATGAAATCGAAAGCGCACTGCACGCCGCCGGCGTTCCCCCCGCCCGACTGGAACTGGAGGTCACCGAAAACGCCCTGATGGGCAACATCGCCAACACCCTGCAACTGCTGCGACAGATCCGCACCCTCGGCGTCTCGTTGTCCATCGACGACTTCGGCACCGGCTATTCATCCCTGGCCTACCTCAAGCGCCTGCCGCTCAACACCCTGAAGATCGACCGTTCGTTCATCCTCGACATTCCCAAGTCGACCCAGGATATGGAGATCGTCCAGGCGATCATCGTCATGGCCCACACCCTGCATTTGCAGGTGGTCACCGAGGGCGTCGAGACGCCGCAGCAATACGACTTCCTGGCCCAGTACAATTGCGACTACGTCCAGGGCTACCTGCTCAGCCGGCCGGTGCCACTGGAAGAGCTGCAACCGGTACTCAGGCAGCTCAACCAGCGCCGACAACACAGCCCCGCGCCCTTCACTCCGGTGACCACGGCTCGCGACACATTTGCCGACCCCCCTTGCGCCCATGCCGGCGTATCAACCGTGCGCCCTATTCGTTGACAGACATTCGTTGACGGCGTCCACGGCCCGACAGGCCGTGACTGACGACGCCCGGGGAAGGTAGTACAAAATTCACAAAAAGTTCCCCGTCAATTAAAGAACGCCAATTATTGGCCGATTCAACGGTATTCAAGCAAGGATTGCCCCTAGGTGAGCCTAGGGCAAAACCCTATCGCTCAAGCCAAAATCGCGCGGTAAAGTCGCGATCTCTCACTCCGTGATGGCGCGTTGACATCCTCTCGACCGCCCAACCAGACCAGGTATATGGCGCACAATGACCTCTAAAAACAACCCGGCCAACCCAGTATCCGATCTGATGTTGCCCACGGTCGCGGAAAAACCCTACAAGGCCTATTCCCCGCCGCGTCCACTGGCGACGCAGCAGTACCTTTATTTCACCGAAACCAATACGGATCGTATTCTCGATAACCTCGACGGTCTGCGCGACATGGTCTTCCCGCGTTCGCCGCACCTGGAAGGTGAAAACGAGGCGCGCCGCGAACAGGAATTCCCCTCGGTCTGCCTGATCGGCCTGGGCCGCTGCGGCTCGAACATTGCGCTGGACGTCGCCGAACTGGTGTACAACGCCCGCAAGTTCTACCTCAACGAGTTCAACAACGACGACAAATCCACCGACAAGGGCTATCGCCCCGCCCAGTGGATCCGCAACAACCTGCGCCTGGTGCAGAACAAGTCCGCCAAGCCGGTGTTCCTGGTCGAACCGCTGGTGATGCTCGGCGACCTGGACAAGGACATCGCCGGACGTATCCGCTTCTCCCGCAAGGGCGAGAAAAGCGGCTTTATCCGCGATTACAGCAAGATGAAAATCATGGACCTGTCGGAAGTCCATGCCGGTGGTGCAGGTAACGCGCCGATCCTCGGCCAGTACCTGGCCAAGATCATCCTGAACAAGGACACCCAGCGTTTCTCCAGCCCCGACTGGAAAATGATCCATTCGTACCTGATCGATTCCTGCGGCATCAAGGCCAACCAGTCGCGCCTGTACTTCTCGATCTTCAGTGCCGGCGGCGGTACCGGTTCGGGCATGGCCTCGGAGTTCGGACTGGCCCAGCAGTACTCGTACATGAACAAGACGTTCGACACCAAGCCGATGGACGAGCACGACAGCAAGAGCGGTCACTCCTTCGTCTTCGAGCCGATCTTCACCAGCGGCATCTGCGTACTGCCGAACATTTCCGATCATCGCAGCGAAATGTCCGAGGCCCTGCATATCAACGCTGGTCGCCTGCTCTGCAAGTACCTCTCCGAAGAATGGGACTTCTCGTACAACTTCGACAACGAAGACAGCAGCGAAGCCAGCGTCATGGGCCGCATCCGCCCATGGAACGCGATGATGCTGATCTCCAACGACATCATGCGGTACGCCGAAGAGAACGATGACGGCAATATCCAGAACATCGATGTCAACGCCATGGAGAAGCACGCCAACCAGTACATCTCCCAGCAGATCTTCAACATTCTCACCGCCCAGGCAGTGACCACCGACTACGACCAGAACTATTTCCGGCGTGCCGGCATCGACATCGGCGAGACCATCCGCCTTGATGCCAACGACCTGTTCATGAGCCTGGCCGGTCCGGTGGCGATTGCCTATGCCGAGTCCGTGGTACCGGAACAGCCGGCGCCAAGCAGCGATAAATTCAAAGTGTTCGAGAAAGAACCGCAGCGCCTGAACATCGACGACCTGTTCTTCCGTTCCATCGACCTGCCGCACTTCAACAAGGTCACCCAGGCGATCGAAGGCATCAGTCTGCTGCCGATCGAGTCCAAGCGCTACCGCGCGGCCCTGGAGCAGTACAAGGCCTCGGGTTATGACGCCGCGGCCCTGCACGACCTGCACTTCTTCAAGAACTGCTCGTCGGTGGTGTCGATCGTCTCGCTGCCCAAGGACTACAAACTGTCCTACATGGACCTGAACCGGCTCAAGACCCATCTCAACAGCCTGTTCCCCAACACCACGCTCAAGCGCTACGCGCTGGTGATCGGCGCTTCGGCCAACCTGTCGCTGACCACCCTGATCGCCAAGAGTCCGTGCCTGTCGGACGACTTCCTGACCCTGATCGTGGCGTTCATCAAGCGTTGCTTCGCTCGCAACCCGTACCGTTTCGACGATACGCTGGACAACTCGATGCTGGACTTCATCACCCGGGACGAGTTCGACGAAGGGCATATCGACGATCTGCTCAACGAGTTCGAGAACCCGGCGAAGATCCTCGATACCAACTGGTATGCAATCAAGCCGATGTACGAGAAGAAGTACCGCGAACTGATCAACGACAAGGACAAGTTCGTCTCGATCAACGATATCCGCCTGTCCCGCGATTGCGTGAAGAAGGCCATCAAGTACTTGCGCGAGATCTATCGTCATCGCATCGGCAAGACCCGGGTCATTTCGTTGAACAACCACACGGGCAAGACCGAGTATTGAGCAGAGGATCACTCCCACGCTCTGCGTGGGAGCGATCGAAATACAGGTGAGAGCAGGACTGTGGATTTTCTCCACGGGCAAACTGCCATTATCGTTCGGCGCGGTTACTGGCCTACACACTCGTAGGCCATAAACGCACAAGCCATATGCACCATTGCAGTGCGCAAGATTATTTTTCTGCCCTTTCCTGGATCATCACCCAAGGCGATACCACCACCGCCCAAAGGCCAGGATCACGCTCGAAAAGATCCTGCGCCCGCGTTTCAGACACCTTGGCAAGCTCCCCACCGGCCAGCCAGCCCGCCACTTTGTCGGTCTGGTTCTCGGCCATGGCCTCGGCCGCCGCGATCAAATCCAGCGAGGGTTCGACCCACAATAGGGCACCCCGGGCAAAGAACGGTTGCAGCTCTTCCCAGCGGATAGATGCAGTTTCACCAAGCAGCTTGGCATAGAGGGTGCTAGGTTCTTGAATCATGGGTTTCTACCTGAGAAAAAATCGGCGCAATCATAACGTCGAGACTCAGGCAGAAAAACCCGGATGCAAATGGTTGGGGTGAAAGAGGAACCAGGAAGCCAGGGATTGCCCGTGAAGGTCAGCAACATTCAGATAACAATCTGCATGGCAATCCGCCGCTATTCTGTCTTTTTCTTTCATTTAAGCGACATCTCCCGATTTTGCCCTTGGCTGCCCGCTATTCAAGCGATTAACGGGCGCTCTAAACTGTATCGGTACAGTTGCCGGGGAAAATCGGGGTTCTCAAACCCGGTTCTGCTGCCTTGGCGTCAGGACTATAAAAATTACAACAGCAAGAGTGGAGCACTAATGACTAAGCAGATTTCCAAACTGTTCGCCGCTATGGTTCTGGCCGGTATCGCCAGCCATTCTTTCGCTGCAGACACCATCAAGATCGGCATCGCCGGCCCGAAAACCGGTCCGGTTACCCAGTACGGTGACATGCAGTTCATGGGCGCGAAACAGGCCATCAAGGACATCAACGCCAAGGGCGGCGTCGATGGCAAACAACTCGTAGCTGTTGAATACGATGATGCCTGCGATCCAAAACAAGCCGTGGCCGTAGCCAACAAAGTGGTCAACGACGGCGTCAAGTTCGTGGTCGGTCACCTCTGCTCCAGCTCCACCCAACCGGCTTCGGACATCTACGAAGACGAAGGCGTGATCATGATCACCCCGGCTGCCACCAGCCCGGAAATCACCGCTCGCGGCTACAAGATGATCTTCCGCACCATCGGTCTCGACAGCGCCCAGGGCCCTGCCGCCGGTAACTACATCGCCGACCACGTCAAGCCGAAAGTGGTTGCCGTGCTGCACGACAAGCAGCAATACGGTGAAGGCATCGCCACCGCGGTCAAGCAGACCCTCGAGAAGAAAGGCGTGAAGGTTGCCGTCTTCGAAGGCCTGAACGCCGGCGACAAGGACTTCTCGTCGATCATCCAGAAACTCAAGCAAGCCAACGTCGACTTCGTCTACTACGGCGGCTACCACCCTGAGCTGGGCCTGATCCTGCGCCAGTCCAAGGAAAAAGGCCTGAACGCCAAGTTCATGGGTCCGGAAGGCGTCGGCAACGACTCCATCTCGCAGATCGCCCAGGACGCTTCCGAAGGCCTGCTGGTGACCCTGCCGAAGTCCTTCGATGCGGATCCGCAAAACAAGGCCATCGCTGACGCCATCAAGGCGGATGGCAAGGACCCGAGCGGCCCGTTCGTGTTCCCGGCCTACTCCGCTGTCGAGCTGATCGCCGGTGGCATCACCGCGGCGAAGAGCGAAGACACCGCCAAGGTGGCAGCCGCCATCCACGCCGGTACCTTCAAGACCCCGACCGGCGACCTGAGCTTCGACGCCAAGGGCGACCTGAAGGACTTCAAGTTCGTGGTCTACCAGTGGCACTTCGGCAAACCGAAAACCGAAGTTTCTCCTCAGTAAGCAAGGCCTGAAAGGTCAAGAAGCCCACTGTGCAAGCAGTGGGCTTTGTTTTACGAGGTTATGGGCCCGACACCCGCGATCCGGGAGCTGGCTCACCTGAAAATCTTAAAACCGTCACCAGCGGTTCGCTGGCAAACGCTCGTGCCGACGTGGCCACAGACCACGGCACCGGGCCGGAACATGACTCCACCAGTGAAATGCGTATCGGGTTTTTAGGAGCGCTGTAATGCCTGAGATCTATCACTTCTTCCAACAGCTGGTTAATGGCCTGACCATTGGCAGCACCTATGCCTTGATAGCCATTGGCTACACAATGGTTTACGGCATTATTGGAATGATCAACTTCGCCCATGGCGAGGTGTACATGATTGGTTCCTACGTGGCCTTCATCGTCCTTGCCGGGCTGGCCATGCTGGGTATCCACTCACTGCCGCTGTTGATGACCGCCGCGTTCCTCGCGACGATCGTCGTGACCAGTGCCTATGGCTACAGTATCGAACGCGTCGCCTACCGCCCCCTGCGCGGCAGCAACCGTCTGATCCCGCTGATTTCCGCCATCGGCATGTCGATTTTCCTGCAGAACACCGTACTGCTGTCCCAGGACTCCAAGGACAAGTCCATCCCCAACCTGATCCCGGGGAGCTTCTCCTTCGGTCCTGGGGGTGCAGAAGAGGTGATGATTTCCTACATGCAGATCCTGGTATTCGTCGTCACCCTGGTGGCCATGACCGGACTGACCCTGTTCATCTCCCGTTCACGCCTGGGTCGCGCCTGCCGCGCCTGTGCCGAAGACATCAAGATGGCCAACCTGCTGGGCATCAATACCAACAACATCATCGCCCTGACCTTCGTCATCGGCGCCGCCCTCGCGGCGGTCGCGGCCGTGCTGCTGAGCATGCAATACGGCGTGATCAACCCCAACGCCGGCTTCCTGGTGGGCCTGAAGGCTTTCACCGCGGCAGTTCTGGGCGGCATCGGCAGCATTCCGGGCGCCATGCTCGGCGGGCTGGTGCTGGGGGTGGCCGAAGCCTTTGGCGCCGACGTGTTCGGCGACCAGTACAAGGACGTGGTGGCGTTCGGTCTTTTGGTTCTGGTGCTGTTGTTCCGGCCGACCGGCATTCTGGGCCGTCCGGAGGTTGAGAAAGTATGAACAGATATCTCAAATCGGCGTTCTTCAGCGCCTTGCTGGTATGGGCCGTGGCCTTTCCGGTACTCGGTCTCAAGCTGAGCATCGTCGGGATCAACCTCGAAGTGCACGGCACCGGTCCGGTAACCCTGACCATCATCGCCCTCTGCTCGGTGCTGATGTTCCTGCGCGTGCTGTTCAGCGAACAGTTCAGTGCGATGTTCAAGTCGTCCCGGGGCCCGCTGGTCTCGCCCAAGGTCGGCCAGTTCCTGACCCTGCCGCGCACCCAGCGCTGGATCATCATCGGCCTGATCGTGGCCGCCCTGATCTGGCCGTTCTTCGGCTCGCGCGGTGCGGTCGACATCGCCACCCTGATCCTGATCTACGTGCTGCTGGGCCTGGGCCTGAACATCGTGGTCGGCCTCGCCGGCCTGCTCGACCTGGGCTACGTGGGTTTCTACGCCGTCGGCGCCTACAGCTACGCGCTGCTGTCGCACTACTTCGGCTGGAGCTTCTGGATCTGCCTGCCGATCGCCGGCCTGATGGCCGCCACCTTCGGTTTCCTGCTGGGCTTCCCGGTGCTGCGCCTGCGTGGCGACTACCTGGCCATCGTGACCCTGGGCTTCGGCGAAATCATCCGGCTGTTCCTGCGTAACCTCACCGACCTCACCGGCGGCCCCAACGGCATCAGCAACATTCCCAAGCCGACCTTCTTCGGGCTGTCGTTCGACCGCACCGCCGGCGAAGGCATGCGGACCTTCCACGAGTTCTTCGGGATGGACTACAACCCGGTGAGCAAGGTGGTGTTCCTGTACCTGGTGGCCCTGGTCCTGGCCCTGCTCGCGCTGTTCGTGATCAACCGCCTGCTGCGCATGCCGATCGGCCGTGCCTGGGAAGCACTGCGTGAAGACGAAATCGCCTGCCGTGCCCTGGGCTTGAATCCGACCGTGATCAAGCTGTCGGCCTTCACTCTCGGCGCCGCGTTCGCCGGTTTCGCCGGCAGCTTCTTCGCCGCGCGCCAGGGGCTGGTGACGCCGGAGTCCTTCACCTTCATCGAGTCGGCGATCATCCTCGCCATCGTCGTGCTGGGTGGCATGGGCTCGCAACTGGGCGTGATCCTGGCGGCCATCGTCATGATCCTGCTGCCGGAAATGATGCGTGAGTTCAGTGAATACCGCATGTTGATGTTCGGCGCCCTGATGGTGCTGATGATGATCTGGCGTCCACAAGGCCTGCTGCCCATGCAACGGCCCGAACTTAAACTAAGAGCGGAGCTGAGCAAATGAGCCGCCAGATCCTGAAAGTAGAAAACCTGAGCATGCGCTTCGGCGGCCTGCTGGCGGTCAATGGCGTGGCCCTGACCGTCCTGGAAAAGCAGGTGGTGGCACTGATCGGCCCGAACGGCGCCGGCAAGACCACGGTGTTCAACTGCCTGACCGGCTTCTACAAGCCGAGCGCCGGCAGCATCCTGCTCGACGGCCAGCCGATCCAGGGCCTGGCCGGCCATGAGATCGCCCGCAAGGGTGTGGTGCGGACCTTCCAGAACGTGCGTCTGTTCAAGGACATGACCGCGGTCGAGAACCTGCTGATCGCCCAGCACCGCCACCTCAACACCAACTTCCTCGCCGGTTTGTTCAAGACCCCGTCGTTCCGCAAGAGCGAACGCGAAGCCATGGAGTACGCCGGATACTGGCTGGAAAAGGTCAACCTGACCGAGTTCGCCAACCGTCCGGCCGGCACTCTGGCCTATGGTCAGCAACGCCGCCTGGAAATCGCCCGCTGCATGATGACCCGCCCGCGGATCCTGATGCTCGACGAACCGGCGGCGGGCCTCAACCCGCGTGAAACCGACGACCTCAAGGCGCTGATCAGCGTGCTGCGCGAAGAACACAACGTCACGGTCCTGCTGATCGAACACGACATGAAACTGGTCATGAGCATTTCCGACCATATCGTCGTGATCAACCAGGGCACGCCGTTGGCCAACGGCACGCCACAACAGATCCGCGACAATCCTGAAGTGATCAAAGCCTACCTGGGGGAAGCGTAAATGCTGCAATTCGAAAACGTTTCCACCTTCTACGGCAAGATCCAGGCGCTGCACAGCGTCAACGTGGAGGTGCGCCAGGGCGAAATCGTCACCCTGATCGGTGCCAACGGCGCGGGCAAGTCGACCCTGTTGATGACCCTCTGTGGCTCGCCACGGGCCCATAGCGGCAGCATCCGCTACATGGGTGAGGAACTGGTGGGGCAGGAATCCTCGCAGATCATGCGCAAGAGCATCGCGGTGGTGCCGGAAGGCCGTCGCGTGTTCTCGCGCCTGACCGTGGAGGAGAACCTCTCCATGGGCGGTTTCTTCACCGACAAGGGCGACTACCAGGCGCAGATGGACAAGGTCCTGGAGCTGTTCCCAAGGCTCAAGGAGCGCTTCAGCCAGCGTGGCGGCACCATGTCCGGCGGCGAACAGCAGATGCTCGCCATCGGCCGGGCGCTGATGAGCAAGCCCAAGCTGTTGCTGCTCGACGAACCCTCGCTGGGCCTGGCACCGATCATCATCCAGCAGATCTTCGATATCATCGAACAACTGCGCAAGGACGGTGTGACGGTGTTCCTGGTGGAGCAGAACGCCAACCAGGCGCTGAAAATCGCCGACCGCGCCTACGTGCTGGAAAACGGCCGGGTGGTGATGGAAGGCAGCGGCAACGACCTGCTGACCGATCCCAAGGTCCGCGAGGCGTACCTGGGCGGTTGATAACACGCCCTGCTGCAACGCTGTGATGAGAAGCCCCGATGATCCGGGGCTTTTCTTTGCTCGTGAAAACGCCTGGAGGCCCGGCCTTGATACCCTCCCGTAAAATAATCGATTATTTTTGCAGCATGCTGTAACAAACCCTGCCCTCGCCGCTCAAGTAAGGCAGGAAAGCAATGAAACCCATCCAACCACTGCTTCCATTATTGATAACCCTCGGAGATCGACCATGAGCACTACTTCCCGCACCCTGTCCGCCGCCACCCTCGCCCTGGCCCTGGGTTCTGCCCTGAGCATGGCCGCGTTGCCGATGACCGCGCATGCCGACGACGCCGCCAAAATGGAAAAATGCTACGGCGTGGCCCTCAAGGGCCAGAACGATTGCGCCGCAGGCGCCGGCACCACCTGCGCCGGTACTTCGGCCAAGGACTACCAGGCCAACGCCTGGAAACTCGTCCCGGCAGGCACTTGCGAAACCACCAAGACCCCTAACGGCATGGGTAGCCTGAAACAAGGCCCAGCAGCCTGATCCTCCCTCCAGCCTGAGCGCCGAAGATGTCCACGCTACTGCAATCCGCCCCCCATCCTCACGCTCAGGTCGTTGGCGCCGAGCTCCCAGCCCGCGCCGGGCTGGGGCTCAAGGCCGAACATTTCCAGGTGGTCCTGGAGACCCGTCCCGACCTCGGCTTCTTCGAGGTCCACGCCGAAAACTATATGGTCGCCGGCGGACCGTTTCACCATTACCTGGGTTTGATCCGCGAACAGTATCCGCTGTCGCTGCATGGTGTCGGCCTGTCCATCGGCGCCGAAGGCCCGCTGGACAAGCAGCATCTCCAGCGCCTGGCGAGGCTGATCGAGCGTTACCAGCCCCAATCCTTTTCCGAACACCTGGCCTGGTCGACCCACGGCCCGGTGTTTCTCAACGACCTGCTGCCATTGGCCTATGACCCGGCCACCCTGCAGCGGGTCTGCGAACATGTCGACCAGGTGCAAAGCACCTTGAAGCGCCCGATGTTGCTGGAGAATCCGGCGACCTATCTGCAATTCGAGCGTTCGACCCTCGACGAAGCGGACTTCATCAGCGAAGTCATCCGCCGTACCGGCTGCGGGCTGCTGCTGGACGTGAACAATGTCTATGTCTCCAGCATCAACCACCAGCGCGATGCGCTGGCCTATATCGAGGCGCTGCCACTGCACGCGGTGGGAGAAATCCACCTGGCCGGATTTGCCGAAGACGCCGACAACCTCGGTGACCGCCTGCTGATCGATGATCACGGCGCGCCCGTCGACCAGGCGGTCTGGACCCTGTACCAACAGGTGCTGGCGAAGATCGGCGCGATGCCGACCCTGATCGAACGCGACAACCAGTTGCCCGCCTTTGCCGTGCTGTTGACCGAAGCCGCCCAGGCGCAATCGCTGCTGGATCGGGTCGAGGTGCGCCGATGAGCGATCAGACCCGCTTCAGCGCCGCACTGCTCGACCCTAGACTGCCTTGCCCGCACGGTCTGTGCAGCAGCAACGGGGCCGACCCGGCCAGTCGTTTCGCGGTGTACCGCAACAACGTGCAGAGTTCGCTGAGCAATGCCCTGGCGGACAGCTACCCGGTGGTCATGCAACTGGTTGGCGAGGCATTCTTCCGCGCCATGGCCGGTGTCTATGTCCAGCATTGCCCGCCCGCCAGCCCGATCCTCAACCACTACGGCCAGGACTTCGGCGACTTTATCCAGGACTTCGCGCCGGCGGCGAGCGTACCTTACCTGGCCGATGTCGCGCGCCTGGAGCGGTTGCGGATCAACGCCTATCACGCCGCCGATGCGACACCGGTAAGCCCTGAGCAGCTCGGCCATTACCTGGCTGACCCCGAGTCACTGATCACCTTGCGGATGCACTTGCACCCCAGTCTCGCGGTGCTGGACTCAGCCCATGCCGTGGTGTCGTTGTGGCAGGCGCATCAAGGCGAAGGCCGGTTGGAGCAGATCGATCCGACCCGGGGCGAAGCGGCGTTGATCCTGCGCCAGCACTGGCAAGTCGAGGTGTTCCGGATCGATAGCGGCACCCTGGCGTTTATCCGCAGCCTGCAAAACGACGCGCCGCTGGCACAGGCCATTGCCGGCGCCTGCGAGGCCGGCGCCGGGTTCGATCCAAGCCAGGCGCTCGCCCTGTTGATTCGCCACAGCGCCATCATCCACCTGCAATCAGAAGAAAAGGCCCGACCATGAACACTCGCACTGAACCGCAGAACCCTGTCGCGCGCCTGATCGGGCGGATCATCCAGCTGTTCGAGATGATTCCCTACAGCCTGATTGCCTTTGTCGCACGCTTCTCCATCGCCGCCGTGTTCTGGAAGTCGGGGCAGACCAAGGTCCAGGGGTTTGCCATCGACCTGGTTTCCGGTACGTTTGACCTCGGGGTGCCGCGGCTGGCGAGCTCGACCATTCCGTTGTTCGAGAGCGAATACAAGGTGCCGCTGTTGTCACCGGAAATCGCCGCCCACCTGTCCGCGTTTGGCGAACACTTTTTCCCGCTGCTGATCCTGCTGGGTTTCGCCACGCGCTTCTCGGCGCTGGCGCTGTTCGGCATGACCCTGACCATCCAGCTGTTCGTCTACCCGGACGCCTACCCGACCCATGGCACCTGGATGACCATCCTGTTGCTGCTGATGGCCAAGGGACCGGGGATATTCTCCATCGATCACCTGATTGCCAAGCGTTACCGTTGAAGCCGGTCCAGGGCCTCGCCGCTGCGCTTGAACCAGCCGATCAGATAATCGGCCAGGACCTGGGTTCGTCGCGGCAAGCCGCCCTGGTAAGGATGCACCAGGTACAACGGCATATCGCGGGTGCGGTAGTCCCGTAGCAGCCAACGCAGGCGACCGTCGGCCAGTTCCGCGGGCAGGACATAGGACGGCAGGCGGGCGATACCGGCGCCCACCAGCGCGGCCTTTTTCAGCAGGCTGTAGTGATTGCTGGCAAAGGGACCGCCGACCCTCACCCGCAACAGTTCATGTTCGCGGTGGTACTGCCACTCCTCGCGACCGCTGTAGTGGCTGTTGAGCAGGCAACGATGGCTGGACAACTCCTGAGGCGTGCGCGGCTCACCGTGGCGCTCCAGATACGCGGGGCTGGCGCAGGTCAACTCGGTCATGACCAGCAAGGGCCGGGACACCAGGCGTTCGTCGCTGCCGACCTCGGTACGGATCGCCAGGTCGAAGCCTTCGCGAGCCAGATCGCGGAAACCATTGTTCAGGTCCAGTTCGATCTGGACGTCGGGATAATCCCGGGAAAACTCCAGCAACAAGCCATCGAAAAAGGTTTCCCCCAGGGACACCGGCACCGTCATGCGCACGGGACCGGCGATATCGTCCTTGAGCCGGGCCAGGGCCTGGTGCGCCCGCTCCACCTGCACCACCAGCGCCTGGGCCTGGGGCAACAAGGCGGCACCGGCGGCGGTCAGGCTCAGGCGTCGCGTGGTGCGGTGCAACAGCACCACGGCGAACTGCGCCTCCAACTGGCTGATGCGCTTGGACAACTGTCCCTTGCTGCAGCCCAGTTGCTGGGCGGCCAGGGTGAAACTGCCCGCCTCGACCAGCACGGCAAAGGCCGCCAGATCATCCATCTCGCTCACGGATTGTTTCCAAAAGAAAACCAAAGGTTGCCTATTAGCACGCTTATCTGCGGAAAAATCCACTCTAGACTGAAAGCTCAACCCCCCACTGGAGGAACCGCAGGATGAAAATTCTTTTGATTGGCGCCCATGGCACCATCGGCTCGGCCATCGAAAAAGAACTGGCCCCACGTCACGAAATCATCAGGATCGGCCGCACCAGCGGTGACCTGCACGTGGATATCAGCGACAGCGCGTCGATTCGCCAACTGTTCGAGCAGACCGGCAAGTTCGACGCCCTGGTCTGCGCCGCTGGCAACGTCAACTTCGTAGCGCTGGCCGAGATGAGCGAAAAAGACTTCGCCCTTGGCCTGCAGGACAAGCTGATGGGTCAGGTCAACCTGGTGCTGATCGGCCGCGAATACGCCAACGACGGTGCGTCGTTCACCCTGACCAGCGGCATCCTCAACCGCGATCCGATCCGCACCGGCGCCTCGGCGAGCCTGGTCAACGGCGCCATCGACGGCTTCGTCAAGGCCGCCGCCATCGAACTGCCTCGCGGCCTGCGGGTGAACTCGGTCAGCCCGAACGTGCTGGTGGAAGCCATGGGCAGTTATGCCCCCTACTTCCGCGGCTTCAAGCCGGTGCCTGCGGTGGACGTGGCACTCGCCTATGCCAAGAGCGTGGAAGGCCTGCAAACCGGCCAGACCTATCACGTCGGCTGAAAGGAAACACACCCCGTGGGAGCCGGCTTGCTGGCGATTGCAGTCATGCCGCCACCGGAAGATCTCACTGAATGGCCGTCTGCGGCGGCTCGCCAGCAAGCCGGCTCCCACGGGGCGTCATCGTCTGCCGGACTTGTGATGCTCGCCCAGCCTGAGTAACGTGGCGGCACTTGCCAGGAGACCCCACGATGCATGCCGCCCGTTCCCTCATGTTCCTTGCCCTGCTGCCCCTGTTCGCCGGGTGCCAGATGCTCGCCCCGCAATCGTCGAATTCCACTGCCGGCCTGAGCCGCATGCAAGGCGAACTCAGCCGCGTCGACGGCAAGCTGGTGTTCCAGCCGTGCCAGGAACAACGTCGCTTTGTCGTCAACGACAGCGGCAACACCAGCATCGCCCAGGAAGCCGCCAGCCTGGCAAGCAAGCCCGGCAAACTGTTCGCCGACCTGCGCGGCAGCTTTTCCGCGAGCAAGGCCGACGGCTCCGACGGGCAGATGAACCTGCAACAGATCTATCGCCTGGAACGCGGCGCCGGTAGCTGTGGCGACCCCGACTTCAAGCGCCAGACCGTGATTGCCAGCGGCCACAATCCGGACTGGTCGTTCAAGGCCAGCGGCAGCGGTCTGGTCCTGGAGCGCGACAAGCAACCGGCCATCGTCCTCCCCTACCTGGAAGAACAACTGGGTGACGGTCGTTTCAGCCTGAGCACCGAAGGCAACAACCAGCGTATCGAGTTGTGGGTCGCGCCCCAGCGCTGCGTCGACAGCGTCACCGGCAGCGTGCAGAGCCTGAGCGCCGAGTTGCGGGTCAATGGCGAGGTCCAGCGCGGTTGCGGCGTCTTCGGCGGCGCGCGCAACGACTGATTCGACGAACTGCCATTCAAGCCTCACGGAAAAACCCCGTTGGGGCTTATAATCACCGGTTTGTTGTAAAGCCGGCGCGCCCGCGTGGCCCGCACACTGGACCCTGTCATGTTACGAATCACCGAACTCAAGCTGCCGATCGACCATCCCGATGAAGACCTGCGGCCCGCCATCGTGCAGCGCCTGGGCATCGCCAGCGATGACCTGCTCGATTTCACCCTGTTCAAGCGCAGCTACGATGCCCGCAAGAAGTCGTCCGAGCTGTGCTTCATCTACACCATCGACCTCTCGGCCCGCGGCGAAGACGCCCTGCTGAAGAAGTTCGCCGACGACCGCAACGTCAACCCGGCGCCGGATGTCAGCTACCAGGTCGTCGGCCAGGCACCAGCCGACCTCGGCGCCCGTCCGATCGTCGTCGGTTTCGGCCCCTGCGGGATCTTCGCCGGCCTGCTGCTGGCCCAGATGGGCTTCAAGCCGATCATCCTCGAACGCGGCAAGGAAGTGCGCCAGCGCACCAAGGACACCTGGGGCCTGTGGCGCAAAAGCGTGCTCAACCCCGAGTCCAACGTGCAATTCGGCGAGGGCGGCGCCGGGACCTTCTCCGACGGCAAGCTCTACAGCCAGATCAAGGATCCGAAACACCACGGTCGCAAGGTCCTGCACGAGTTCGTCAAGGCCGGCGCGCCGGAAGAGATCCTCTACGTCAGCAAACCGCATATCGGCACTTTCCGCCTGACCGGCGTGGTCGAGAACATGCGCCAGCAGATCGAAGCCCTGGGCGGCGAAGTGCGTTTCCAGCAACGGGTCACCGATGTGCTGATCGACGACGGCCAGTTGACCGGCGTGGTGCTCGACAGCGGCGAACAGCTGGACTCGCGCCATGTGATCCTGGCGCTGGGCCATAGTGCCCGCGATACGTTCCGCATGCTCCACAGCCGTGGCGTGTACATGGAAGCCAAGCCGTTCTCGGTGGGTTTCCGTATCGAACACCCGCAATCGCTGATCGACAGCGCGCGCCTGGGCAAGTACGCCGGGCACCCGAAACTCGGCGCCGCCGACTACAAGCTGGTGCACCACGCCAAGAATGGCCGTTCGGTCTACAGCTTCTGCATGTGCCCGGGCGGCACCGTCGTGGCAGCCACCTCGGAGCCGAACCGGGTGGTGACCAACGGCATGAGCCAGTACTCGCGCAACGAGCGCAATGCCAACTCCGGCATCGTGGTCGGCATCACGCCCGAAGTGGATTATCCGGGCGGCCCGCTGGCCGGTATCGAGCTGCAGGAGCGCCTGGAATCCCACGCCTTCGTGCTGGGCGGCAGCAACTACGAGGCGCCGGCGCAGTTGGTCGGCGACTTCATCGCCGGCAAACCGTCCACCGCGCTGGGCAGCGTCGAGCCGTCCTACAAGCCGGGCGTGGCCCTGGGTGACCTGGCGCTGGCCTTGCCGGACTTCGCCATCGAAGCCATTCGCGAGGCCCTGCCGGCCTTCGAACGCCAGATCAAGGGCTACTCGCTGCACGATGCGGTTCTGACCGGCATCGAAACCCGCACCTCTTCACCACTGCGCATCACCCGCAACGAGTCGATGCAGAGCCTGAACGTCAAGGGCCTGTTCCCGGCCGGCGAAGGTGCCGGTTATGCCGGGGGGATCCTCTCGGCTGGCGTCGACGGCATCCGCATCGCCGAAGCCGTGGCCCGGGATATCCTGGGGATCGAGGCCTGAGGCCGGCCGTCATGACCTATAGCGTCTCGCCCATCGGTTTCGTCCGCTCCTGCTTCAAGGAGAAATTCGCTATCCCACGCCAGCCCCAACTGGCGCCGGCGGCACGGGGCATACTGGAACTGGTGGCGCCGTTCGACCAGGGCGACGCGGTGCAGGGACTGGAGCAGGTCAGCCATGTCTGGCTGCTGTTCCTGTTCCACCAGGCCCTGGAGGACAAGCCACGGCTCAAGGTCCGCCCACCCCGCCTGGGGGGCAACAAAGCCATCGGCGTCTTCGCCACCCGCGCCACCCACCGACCGAATGGCATCGGCCAGTCCGTGGTCAAGCTGGACAAGGTCGAAGGTCATCGGTTGTGGATCTCGGGCATCGACCTGCTGGACGGCACGCCGATTCTCGATATCAAGCCGTATGTGCCCTACGCGGACAATGTCGCCGGTGCCGTCAACGACATCGCCAGCGCGGCGCCGGAGCTGATTCCCGTGCAGTGGACGGACAGCGCCCTGCAACAGGCCCAGGGCCATGCCCAGCGCCTGGAAGAGCCCCTGGTGGCCCTGATCGAACAATGCCTGGCGCAGGACCCGCGTCCGGCCTACCAGACCCCGACGCCCGAACGCGAGTACGGCGCCCGGTTCTGGGACCTGGACGTGCGCTGGCATTACCCGCAGACGGGGGTGATCCGCGTGCTGGAAGTGATTCCCGCCCGCTAGGACCACCGGAAACGAAAAAGCCCGCGTTGCCTGGGAAGGCAACGCGGGCTTTTTTGTGGGAGCCGGCTCCCACATAAATAGGTCGGGGCCTATTTTTCGACGAAGGCGCGCTCGATCAGGTAGTCACCTGGCTCGCGCATACGTGGCGAAACCTTCAGGCCGAAGCTGTTGAGCACTTCGCTGGTCTCGTCGAGCATGCTCGGGCTGCCGCACAGCATGGCGCGGTCGTCCTGCGGGTTGATCGGTGGCAGGCCGATATCGCTGAACAGCTTGCCGCTGCGCATCAGATCGGTCAGGCGACCTTCGTTCTCGAACGGCTCGCGGGTCACGGTCGGGTAGTAGATCAACTTGTCACGCAGGGCCTCGCCGAAGAACTCGTTCTGCGGCAGGTGCTCGGTGATGAACTCGCGGTAGGCGACTTCGTTGACGTAACGCACGCCGTGGCACAGGATCACTTTTTCGAAACGCTCGTAGGTTTCCGGGTCCTGGATCACGCTCATGAACGGTGCCAGGCCGGTACCGGTGCTCAGCAGGTACAGGTGCTTGCCCGGCTTGAGGTCGTCGAGTACCAGGGTCCCCGTGGGTTTCTTGCTGATGATGATCTCATCGCCTTCCTTCAGGTGCTGCAACTGGGAGGTCAACGGACCATCCGGCACCTTGATGCTGAAGAACTCGAGATGTTCTTCCCAGTTCGGGCTGGCGATCGAATAAGCACGCATCAGCGGCCGGCCGTTAGGCTGTTGCAGGCCGATCATCACGAACTGACCGTTTTCGAAGCGCAGGCCCGGGTCGCGGGTGCACTTGAAGCTGAACAGAGTGTCGTTCCAGTGGTGAACACTGAGGACACGCTCGTGATTCATGTTGCTCATTGGGGTGGGGCTCCTGGAAATTGGGTCTGCGCTGTCAGCAAGCCGCTATCAACACGCGCGATTGCATAGCATTCTAATGCCAGCGACAATATCTGTTAAATTAATTATCAAGATAAGGGTTATCGGTTATATAGATATGCGATTCACTCTCCGTCAGCTTCAGGTATTCGTCACCGTCGCCCAGCAGGAAAGCGTCTCACGCGCCGCCGGGCTGCTGGCCCTTTCACAATCCGCCGCGAGTACCTCGATCACCGAGCTCGAGCGGCAATCGAGCTGCCAGTTGTTCGACCGCGCCGGCAAGCGCCTGAGCCTCAACGCCCTGGGCAAGCAGCTGCTGCCGCAGGCCGTGGCGCTGCTGGACCAGGCCAAGGAAATCGAAGACCTGCTCAACGGCAAGTCCGGCTTCGGCTCGCTGGCGGTGGGCGCCACCCTGACCATCGGCAATTACCTGGCGACCCTGTTGATCGGCAGCTTCATGCAGTTGCACCCGGAGAGCCAGGTGAAGCTGCATGTGCAGAACACGGCGAACATTGTGCATCAGGTCGCCCACTACGAAATTGACCTGGGTCTGATCGAGGGCGACTGCAGCCACCCGGATATCGAAGTGCAGACCTGGGTCGAGGACGAACTGGTGGTGTTCTGCGCCCCGCAGCATCCGCTGGCAAAACGCGGTCACGCAAGCATGGAAGAGTTGACCCGGGAAGCCTGGATCCTGCGTGAGCAGGGTTCGGGGACGCGACTGACCTTCGACCAGGCCATGCGTCATCACCGCAGCGCGCTGAATATCCGCCTGGAGCTGGAGCACACCGAAGCCATCAAGCGGGCAGTGGAATCAGGCTTGGGGATCGGCTGCATCTCGCGCCTGGCCCTGCGCGACGCGTTCCGTCGCGGCAGCCTGGTGGCGGTGGAAACCCCGGAACTGGACCTGGCGCGGCAGTTCTACTTTATCTGGCACAAGCAGAAGTACCAGACCTCGGCGATGCGCGAATTCCTCGACCTGTGCCGCAACCTCACCGCCGGCGTACAGCGCAGCGATGAGATCGTGTTGCCGACGATCGCCTACTAAAGAAGGATGACGGCCCAGACCAGGGCAATCATGCTCAGGGCGACGAACTGGGCGGCGCTGCCCATGTCCTTGGCATTTTTCGACAACGGGTGCCGATCCAGGGAAATCCGGTCGATGGCCGCTTCCACCGCCGAGTTGAGCAACTCGACGATCAGCGCCAACAGGCACACGGCAATCAGCAGTGCACGCTCTACGCGGCTGACGTTGAGGAAGAACGCCACGGGAATCAACACCACGTTCAACAGCACCAGTTGACGGAATGCCGCCTCGCCAGTGAATGCCGCGCGCAGGCCATCGAGGGAATATCCCGACGCGTTGAGGATACGTTTGAAACCGGTTTGACCTTTGAAAGGCGAAGACATAAGTAGGCAACTGAGCAAAAAGGTGTAGGAAAGCTAGTTCAACAAAAGTCAAAAAAGCGTGAATAGCCGCTGTCTTACTGACTCGAAATTGACTCAAGTTGTTGCAGGAGCAAGGCGGCCTGGGTACGGGTACGCACGCCCAGCTTGCGGAAGATCGCCGTCACGTGTGCCTTGATGGTCGCCTCGGACACACTCAGCTCGTAGGCGATCTGTTTATTCAGCAGCCCTTCGCACACCATGGTCAAGACCCGGAACTGCTGGGGTGTCAGACTGGCCAGGCCGGCACTGGCGGCCTTGGCCTCATCGGAAACACTGACGGCCTCGAAGGCCTGCGGCGGCCACCAGACATCGCCGTCGAGCACCGTGCGCACGGCCTTCTGGATCACTTCCAGGGAACTGGATTTGGGGATAAAGCCGCTGGCGCCGAACTCGCGGGAACGCACCACCACCGAGGCCTCTTCCTGGGCCGAAACCATCACCACCGGAATCTGCGGATATTGACCGCGCAACAACACCAGCCCGGAAAAACCATAGGCGCCGGGCATGTTCAGGTCCAGCAGGACCAGGTCCCAATCGGCTTTCTCGGTCAGGCGGGTTTCCAGCTCGGCAATGCTCGCCACTTCCACCAGCCGCACATCGGGCCCGAGCCCGAGGGTCAGCGCCTGGTGCAATGCACTGCGAAAAAGCGGATGGTCGTCGGCGATCAGGATTTCGTATGTGGTCATTTTTCCAATGATCCTGTTTTTAGGCGAGCGTCGATCGGTTCGCGACTCGCCGAAGCATCTCGAAGCGACAGCCTGCAAGGGCCCGTGCGCCAAAGGGCAGGTTCCACGCCAGAGGCCCGGAAAACCGGTGCTTCAACACGTTGCCACACCCGATTCGGCGCCAAGCATGACCAGCGAAACCAGGGTGGTCAAGTTCGATGCTTTACGGCACAGTCAGCGGCAGACCAATAAGAGTGCCATCATGCGAAGCCAAGCCCTGCGTGCCGATATCCTCATGCTGTTGACCGCCGCGATCTGGGGTAGCGGCTTTGTCGCACAAACCGCGGGCATGAATCATGTGGGGCCCTTCCTCTACTCCGGACTGCGCTTCGCCCTGGGTTCACTCTGCCTGTTGCCGTTGGTGCTGCGCGGCGACGCCCGGCAGATCCGCCCCGAACCCTTTCTGACCCGAGGCCTATTGCTCGGCGGCGTGCTGATGGGACTGGCCCTGGCGCTGGGCATCAACCTGCAGCAAGTAGGCCTGCTGTTCACCACCGTCACCAACGCCGGCTTTATCACCGGCCTCTATGTGATTGTAGTGCCGTTGCTGGGACTCTTCATCGGCCACAAGACCGGCATGGGCACCTGGCTGGGGGCTATGCTCGCCGTGGTCGGCATGTTCCTGCTGAGCGTCGGTGATCAGTTCCACGTATCACCGGGGGACTGGCTGCAATTGATCGGCGCGTTTGTCTGGGGCGGGCATGTGGTTCTGGTGGGGGTATTCGCCAAGCGTCACGATGTGATTCGCCTGGCGTTCCTGCAATTCACCACCTGCGCCCTGGTCAGCCTGCTGCTTGCCCTGTGCCTGGAACCCATCCAGTGGTCGGCCATCGTTGCCGCCGGCCCGGCGATTGTCTACGGCGGCGTGGTTGCCGTGGGTATCGGCTACACCTTGCAGGTGATCGCCCAGAAGGACGCGATTGCCTCCCATGCGGCGATCATCTTCTCGCTGGAAGCGGTGTTTGCCGCCATCGCCGGCGCCCTGCTGCTCAACGAATCGCTGCACCTGCGCGGTTATCTGGGCTGCGCGCTGATGCTCGCCGGCATGCTGATCGCCCAGCTGTGGCCGAGAACAGCCGCTACGGCGCCTGGAGAAAAGGCCTGAGCTGACGATGGACTTCGTCGTCGAGGTCCAGTGGCAGCTGGAACTTGGCCCCGAGATAGTGAGTGGTGAAGACTTCGAGCAAGGCACTCACCGCTTCACCGGCGCGGGTGTCGCCCGCCAGTTCCAGGCACAAGGCACCGACCTCCGCCGTGCAGAAGTGATCGTCACGCTTGGAACGGCGCAACTTGTAGCGCGACAACTGCTCCGACTCCAGGCTCAGTACCGGGAAACGCTCCAGGTACGGACTCTTGCGGAACATCTTGCGCGCTTCGGTCCAGGTCGCGTCCAGCAGGATGAACAGCGGGCGCTTGCCGTCCATCGGCTGCACCTCGGTGACCACCCGCTCCGCTGCCACGAACTCTCCCGGGAACACGATAAACGGCTGCCATTGCGGATCGTCCAGCAGCGCCAGCAATTGAGGGTCAGCCTCGGTACGCGACCAGCTGAAGGCGGTGGTATCGGCGATCACATCGGCGATCAGCCAACCGGTGTTGCTCGGTTTCATTGGCTCGACATCATGCATCAGCAGGCATATCGCCGAGCGCGCCGCGACCCGCGGACGCCATTCACACAGGCAATATTCCGGAATCACCCGACAACCCTCGCAACGCTCGGCCCTTGAGCCCCGGGCGGTGAACGGCGCTTTCGCACGGGCCAGGCGCTGGGTGCGCAGACGGGAAACAGCGTGGCTCATAAGCTGCAACGCCGGCAAACAGAAGGGCTGAACACGAAAAGTACGACTCATGACGATAAAAAGTGCGCGAAGTCTAACAGAGGCAACGACGGTGTTTGCGCGGCGGGCCGTCGACATTTCCTTCACCCCCTGGGTAGTAGGGCCTACAACCGCCCTCTATACTTCGCGACCACTGAACGCACAGCCCGGTAACGGGTCGAAGCACCAGTTACCGAACCAGGAGAGTTTCATGCTGCGCCTTACCGTACCGTCCATCGCCCTTTTGCTGGTGTTACCCTTCAGTGCCCAGGCGGCCTCGCTGAAGGATTTCGAACTGAACAAAATGCTGAAGGACGTCGCGCAGAAGAGCAACGAAACCCTGCCTCGTGAACTCGACGAAAATATCCTCGAAGTCGCCTACACGGTGGAGGGCAACCAGTTGATCGACCATCTCAGCGTGCAATCGGACTATGCCGAAGGCATGCGCGCCAATCCCAAGGCGGTCTACCTGCAACTGGGCGCCAGCGTCTGCCGCAACCCCAACTATCGCAAGCTGATGGCCCAGGGCGCGGTGATGCGCTACGAGTTCACCGAGAACAAGAGCAATCGCCCCGTCGCTTCCGCACACTTCGTGGAAAGCGATTGCCCGAAAGCCACGCCGCCGAAGAAGAAATGATCACTGCCGTGCCTGGCGCCGTTGTTCATCATCGGCGCGCAGCTCGGCCACCAGCGCCTGCATGTAGCGCGAGCGTCGTTCCGCGCCCTCCAGCCGCCGCCGACATTCGTCTTCCAGGCTGAGATGATTGGCCCGCGCGGCCATCTTCAACAATTGATACAACTCGCTATCGACTTCCAGCGTCATCCTCGCCATCACCCGCCTCCCTGCCATCCCGATGCAGATCCCACCCTCTGAAAACACCGGCCTGGAGCTGTCACACCCGTGAAACGCTTCTGGCCGGTTTGTGATTAAGTAAATCAGAGCCGCAAGGCCCGGGCGTAGCTTCTGACGAGCGGTGCAAGTCATCCGCGGCGATGCAACAAGCTGTTGCCAGACAAGACTTTATAGGCCCATGATCAATTCGCCAGTTGTCATGCAAAGCCATCAAGCTGGCTATACAGCGACACATGCAGTGTCGCGGCGACGGTGAAATATTTCGACCGCGCCAGCAGTTCTGTATATGAAGGAGAAGCTGAATGCCTTACGAACCGGATGACTTCCTGTCCCGTCATTTCCAGAGCAATGGTGTCGACCTGACCAGCAAGGTCGAAGAACAACTCAAGCGGGTTGCACCCGACAGCCCGAACCTACCGCTTTATCGCGACATGATGCTGACCGTCCTGCGCATGGCCCAGGACGACCGCAATCGCTGGAATGCCAAGATCGTCCTGCAAGCCTTGCGCGAACTGGAGCACGCCTTCCGGGTGCTGGATCAGTTCAAGGGCCGCCGCAAGGTCACGGTGTTCGGCTCCGCCCGCACGCCCATCGAACATCCGCTGTACGCGCAGGCCAAGGAGCTGGGAGCCGCGCTCGCCCAGTCCGACCTGATGGTCATTACCGGTGCCGGCGGTGGCATCATGGCCGCCGCCCATGCTGGTGCGGGCCTGGAACACAGCCTGGGATTCAATATCACCCTGCCCTTCGAGCAGCATGCCAATCCTACGGTCGACGGCACCGTCAACCTGCTGTCCTTCCATTTCTTCTTTACCCGCAAGCTGTTCTTCGTCAAGGAAGCCGACGCGCTGGTGCTGTGCCCGGGCGGTTTCGGCACCCTCGATGAAGCGCTGGAAGTCCTGACCCTGATCCAGACCGGCAAAAGCCCGCTGGTACCGGTGGTGTTGCTGGATACACCGGGTGGCAGCTTCTGGCAAGGCGCCATCGACTTCATCCGCAATCAGCTGGAGGCCAATCACTACATCCTGCCCAAGGACCTGAAACTGGCCCGCCTGGTGTATAGCGCCGATGAGGCGGTGGCGCAAATCAACCAGTTCTACAGCAACTTCCATTCAAGCCGCTGGCTGAAGAACCAGTTCGTGATCCGCATGAACCATCCGCTCAACCCACAGGCACTGGCCCAGTTGGACGAGCAGTTCAGCGACCTGTGTGTCAGTGGCGGCTTTCATCAGCATGCGTACAGCGGCCAGGAACACGACGAGCCGCAATTTAGTCACCTGTCGCGGCTGGCGTTTCACTTTACCGCGCGGGATCAGGGACGTTTGCGCGAACTGGTGGACTTCATCAACCTGCCGGAGAACTGGAGCAAGGCCTGGGTCCCCGAGCAACAGCGAGCCAGGGAGCCGATCAAGGCAACCTGATGGATCGTTCCCACACTGATGATTGTTCCCACGCTCCGCGTGGGAACGCAGCCCGTGGCGCTCCGCGTCACAGCAGCGGACGCAGAGCGTCCTGAGAGGCATTCCCACGCAGAGCGTGGGAACGATCTGATGCGTGGGAACGATCTGAACCGGATCAGTCGTCCATGCCTCGGCCGCTGAACAGGCGGCCGATCATTTCCATGGAATACCCCCGATAACTCAGGAAGCGGCCCTGCCGGGCACGCTCACGGACGTCGACCGGCAGTTGCCCGGCAAACTTGCGCCGCCAGGTCTCTTCCAACTGCGCCTGCCAGTCCAGACCGCTTTCACGCAGGGCCTGTTCAATATCGGCACGCTGCAGACCGCGCTGGCTCAGTTCCTCGCGAATACGCAAAGGCCCATAGCCGGAACGGGCACGGTAGGAAACGAAGCTTTCGAGGTAACGGGATTCGGACAGCAGCCCCTCTTCCGTCAAGCGGTCGAGTTCGGTGTCGATCATTTCGGGAGAAGCGCCGCGCTGACGCAATTTGCGCGTCAGCTCGACTCGACCATGCTCGCGTCGCGCGAGCAGGTCCATGGCAGTGCGCCGTACGGCGACCGGGGTATCCAGTACGGCGGTCATCGCTTTACTCAGAGGTCAGCGTCGGCCAGGTCGTCTTCGGTTTCGACGACAGCAGCACCGGAGTTGGCCTTGGTATCAACACCTGGAGTCAGCAACTTGTCACGCAGTTGCTTCTCGAGGGTAGCGGCGATTTCCGGGTTGTCCGCCAGGAACTTGGCCGAGTTGGCCTTGCCCTGACCGATCTTGCTGCCGTTGTAGCTGTACCAGGCACCGGACTTCTCGACAAAGCCGTGCAGCACGCCCAGGTCGATCATCTCGCCATTGAGGTAGATACCCTTGCCGTAAAGGATCTGGAACTCGGCCTGACGGAACGGCGAAGCCACCTTGTTCTTGACGACCTTGACGCGGGTTTCGCTGCCCACCACTTCGTCGCCTTCCTTCACCGCGCCGGTACGACGGATGTCCAGGCGAACCGAAGCGTAGAACTTCAGCGCGTTGCCACCGGTGGTGGTTTCCGGGCTGCCGAACATCACGCCGATCTTCATGCGGATCTGGTTGATGAAGATCACCAGGCAGTTGGCGTTCTTGATGTTACCGGTGATCTTGCGCAGTGCCTGGGACATCAGGCGGGCTTGCAGGCCGACGTGCATATCGCCCATTTCGCCTTCGATTTCCGCTTTTGGCACCAGGGCGGCCACGGAGTCGACGATGATCACGTCAACCGCGTTGGAGCGCACCAGCATGTCGGTGATTTCCAGGGCCTGCTCGCCGGTGTCCGGCTGGGAAACCAGCAGGTCGTCGACATTGACGCCCAGCTTGCCGGCGTATTCCGGGTCCAGGGCGTGTTCGGCGTCGACGAAGGCACAGGTCGCACCGGCTTTCTGCGCCTGGGCGATGACGGAAAGCGTCAGGGTGGTCTTACCCGAGGATTCCGGACCGTAGATTTCCACGATACGGCCCTTTGGCAGGCCGCCGATGCCGAGGGCGATGTCCAGGCCCAGGGAACCGGTGGAGATCGAAGGGATCGCCTGACGGTCATGATCGCCCATACGCATCACGGCACCCTTGCCGAATTGACGTTCGATCTGACCCAAGGCCGCAGCCAAGGCTTTCTTCTTGTTGTCGTCCATTAAAGTCCTCACGTAATCAATAAGGCCTGACGGCCAACACCTGTATAAGTAGCCAGTATTATTCCACAGCGTTGGCGGATCGCCTACCCCTGATTTGCGATTTCTGCTTCCGCCCGTCGCAACAGCCCTTCCAGCGCGGCCTGCACCGTCTGTCGGCGGACCGCGTCGCGGTCGCCGGGGAACTGCCGGCGCTCGGTATCGACCTGGTCGCCGACACCCCAGGCGAGCCACACTGTACCCACCGGCTTTTCCGGCGAGCCGCCGTCCGGCCCGGCCACGCCACTGACCGCCACGGCGAACCGCGCGTTGCCGTGGGCCTGGGCGCCACGGGCCATGGCTTCGACCACTTCCCGGCTGACAGCGCCGACCTGGCCGAACAAGGCCTCGGGGACCTGCAACTGCAAGGTCTTCTGCCGATTGGAATAGGTCACGTAGCCCGCCTCGAACCAGGCCGAACTGCCGGGAATCCGCGTGATGGCCTCGGCGATGCCGCCGCCGGTGCAGGACTCGGCGGTAGTGACCTGGGCCTTGAGGTTTTGCAAGCGCTTGCCGAGTTCGGCGGCAAGCCGGGTGATGTCGTCCACGTTGCTCTCTCCTTTTCACGGCGTGGGAGCTGGCTTGCCAGCGAAGCTTCAGGCGACCTTGAGGTCCCTTTCGTGGGCAAGCCCACTCCCACGGATTCGACCGGGTCATTGTGGGAGCTGGCTTGTCAGCGAAGCTTCAGGTGACCTTGAGGGCCCTTTCGCGGGCAAGCCCACTCCCACGGATTCGACCGGGTCATTGTGGGAGCTGGCTTGTCAGCGAAGCTTCAGGCGACCTTGAGGGCCCTTTCGCGGGCAAGCCCACTCCTACAGATTCGACCGGGTCATTGTGAGAGCTGGCTTGCCAGCGATAGCGAGGGTGAATTCACCGCCGTCATCGCCAGCCAGCCGGCTCCTGCAGGTTTCGAACACCTGGACCGCCTGGGCAAAATGAACACCCTACAGGAGCGCGTCGGACTTTCAAGCCGCGACTTGCGTCCGGATGTCAGCGCGACACCGCTCCGGCATACGCCTGACAGGCCTTCAAGGCAATCAGGGCGCGGTCGCCGTCGTCGGTGATGGCGATAATTCGTTGAGCATGCGCCGGGTCAAGTCGGGCGCGTGGGGCTGCATGAACCACGCCGCCGGTGGCGGTGGTGGCTGGCACTGCACGGCCACTGGCGGGATCGCCGCTGTCGAGGAGGACTGACAGCCGCAGGTCAGCAGTGGCAATCCGATCACGCAGGCGAGCCTGATCCTGTTGTACATCGCTCAGTTCCTTCGAATGAGTCTGGTCGCTGGCCTGGAGTCGTTGCTCCAGGGCCAGGCGTTTGTCCCGTTCGGCACGCTGTTGCGTCGCCGCGGCCAGGGAAATCTGCTTGAGCGTATCGGCCTGCAGCCTGGCTTGATGCTCCAGTTGCAGGCCATAACGCCAGTCCTGAACCCGCCAGGCCAGTGCCGCCGAACCGCCGGCCAGAATGGCCAGCAGCACGACGATAGCGAACAGACGGTAAGGCGCCGGGATCAGGTCGAGGAGGCGCATAGCACCGCCCTCGCCCGTGCCCAGAGTTGCAATCGATCCTCGAGGCCGTTGAGGCCGCCGTTGATCTTGCGGGTGATGCTGTTGAACTGGTCGGCATCGGCCAACGCGTTCAACCCTTGCTGCTCCCAGAACCAGGCCGCCGACTCGGCGGCCCATTGTGGCTGTTCCAGCAGTTCCGGTTGTTGCAGCAGCCGCTCGTCGCCGAACAGCGCGAGGCTGCATTGACGGTAGTTGCTGCGCCCGGTGATCTGGATCAGCCCACGACCGCGATAGCGCTGGCCATCGTCGTCGGCGTCCGGGGTATTGCCCAGGCGAAGCGCCAGGGCACCCGTATCGTACTTGCTCAGGTACCGGTCACTGCCCAGTTCCCGCACATAGCGCAGTTGCGCGGACTCATGGCCCAACTGGGCCAGGAAAGCGGCAATGCGCTTGGGAGTGTTGATCTGATGGCGGGACATGGCGGTGTTGAGAGCAGGTACAAAAACGCCCGCTTGGGGGCGGGCGTTGGGCATGATTTGCAGCATTTGCTGCTCTGTAACAGGCATGTCTTTCTCCAGACACAAAAAAGCCGCTCACTACGGCTGGTGGTGATCAGGACTCGGGAGCTGCCGGCCAATCGATAGTTGTGGGGAAACCTGTCTGAGTGCTCACGCGATTCACAGCAACCCGATATTCCTTCCAAAGCTTCAGCTTCGCCGTGTCGTCGGAGGTCGCCGTGCCAAGGTCAACTGCATCTTGTAGAGGTGCGATGCGCAGACTGGCAGTGGCAAGCAGAGAGTCGCGCTCAGAATTTGTAGCAGCTAACACTTGCTCAGGACTTGGTTCGTTCGCAGCGGCTTGAGCAGCACGCGCCTCTGTATCAGTAATCTCTAAGGATCCGTCTGGCAACATATATGCGAAAGCGGCATCATCGAGGAAGTGAAGCCCATTTTTTGTATCTTTGTAATATGACATATTTATCTCCTTATCGAATTTCTATCCAACGAGTGGCGCCGCTTGCCACGTATGACTCACCGGGTAAAACCATAGCCGAAATTCCACCACCGCCCGATGTAGGGGTGGAATACCAACTCGTTGGAAATTCCATAGCACTCCCCCCGACTGTCAGGGTCCCTGCTCCACCAACTGTATTCGATACAGCGTTTTGCAAGTAAATCCAAATAGGGCGCCCAGTGGTGTTGTAATACGTTGTTCCAGCGACTCGTGTAGTTCCGACAGCAAAAGTCTGTCGTGTCTGCCCAACCCCAATTCCAGACATCTCAATGGCATACCAACCTGCCGCCCCATTCGAGGCAAGAGTAACCCAAGCGCCAGTGGGAAGCGGAAGCGCCGTGGTAGCGGTTGGCACGAGAATACTATCGGAGCCTGTAGTGACAATCGACATCCCTCCGCTCCCAAAGCTCCAGAACTTTATCGTTGTCTTTGCTGGCATGGTAGACGCGAGCGGCAAAGTCACGTTAATCAGCGTTGCGCTTGTAGCAACAACAAGACTGCCCGCATGAGCCGCCGCAGTAAGTACGGTGCTTGTATTGATACCAAATGCACCGCTAAACTGAAATCCAACACTTTGAACAAAAGCAGTAGTCGGGATTTTTGTTGAGTTATCGAATTGCGGAGGGGTTACACCAGATGCATTTGGCAACTGATCGAGCAAAACAATATCGGTGCCATCATACACAGCATCAGTTAACTGCCCTTGGATGGCAGCAGCGACTTTATTGCCGCTGCCATCGTATTGCATGATGTTTTTCGGGCCGAGGCCCGAGATATTCATCTTGTCAGAGCCGGCGCCCCCCGAATGGAATTTCACTTGAAACCGCTGATTCACCGTGTATGCAGTGATCGCTGGTACGGGAGACAGCGTAAACAACGGTGCCGCACCGGCAGTCGTAAAGGCACTCAGAGACTGCCCCTGAGTGGTAGCCGCCAGTTTCTGCAAAAGCTTCTTGGGGGTCACTGCGGTTGTGTCGTCCGTGCTTGCAATGACCTGATCCCCAGTGGACAGTTTCAGAATACCGGCCGTACTCTCGGTCGCAGCATTCGGCGTAGCTTTCGCGATAATCGCCAGAATCGAGCCGGCCAACTGAGAGTGATCGGTCTCATCAGGTGTTAGCCCTGCTTTCTGAATAACCCCCAGTATCTCATCGGTGACGGCATTTCCCCACTCTGCTGGAATCAGCGAACCGGGCGCACCGGTAATCGGGTTATCGTCGACAAATTTTCCATTTGCCAGCCCGACCCCAGGTACACTTTTTGGATAATCCATTCTTACTTCCTCTAACCATCATTGATATGCACCTTCCACTTGACTGGCAAAGTGCGTTGTTCCGGGTACTTACACCCTGAAATACTTAACTTGCACGCCCTATCACCCGCAACACTCTTGCCTGATAAAAAGTTCTTCATTCGAAAAAACCCCAAAGTGATCGCTCGTTCAACAATCGACTGGATACCCAGCCGTGCTGCAGGTCGAGAAAGAATAGATACGGCCATCGAAACATAGCCATGAAAATATAAGCTATTACCTGCACGAGACTGGGTATACTTTTCTCACGGTAGAAAAATGCCCGCACAAGGCGGGCACGGTCATTCCGTACGAATCACTCCGGGGATACCGGCCAGGCGATATCCATTGGAAACGTCGACTGCTGTTCGATACGATTTAACGCAATACGATACTTTTTCCATTTTTTCAAACTCTCGATATCGGAATCGGTTGAATCTCCCAGATCAATGGCATCCTGTAGCGGCGATATTTTCAGGGAAGCCACAGCTAGAAGCTCATCGCGCTTATACAAAGCGGAGGAGTTCAGCTCGGATTTTGAGGGCACGGGTGGAGCAGGCACATATTCAGAATAATACTCCGTGTCCGGATCTGGATAGGTTTTGCTCAGATCATCGGGATCAGCCTCTCTCCCATCCACTGCCCGCCAACCACAGAGGTCATTCCTCACTGCATAACCACTCATAGACTATCCTCCCAACCAATTACACTTAATGAAGAAATAGACGCATTTGACGCATAAAACACATTGGACGACTCCAAAATCACCTCCGAAAAATAATTGTTCGCATTCGAGTTTGAAGTTCCAGAATTTATATTGATGGCAGGCAAGTTAGCTGCGTTGCTGACCGCGCCATATGATTGGTTTGGTGCAAAAATCGCCTGGACGCTGGCCCCCACAGCATAAAGAGAGACCGCAATCATTGAAGCGGTTGGTGGAACAAACTGAGCAGTGGAAACCGCTACCCAGGTTGGCGTTGTTGGAGCACCCTGCGCCCCCGATGCCATCTGCCGCAATGCGGGAACATTACTGCCCGTAGCGACCCGGTAACGAACCTTTCGACCGAGCTGAACAAACCCGAGTGGGTATTTATTGGTGGCGTCAGTTTGTATCCAGCCGACCCTGGCCTTATGGGTATATCCGGCGGGCAGCTGCGGGGCGGTGGCCGAAAGGGAAATCAATCCTGCATACTCGGACCCGTTCCAGATCACCCAGAGGCTGTACCAGGTTGATGCAATCAAGGCACCGATGTCCAGACCATTGAGGCCCGTGACAGCAGTGTTTACGGTAATGGTGAACGCCCCCAGCGTTTTGAAGGATACCTCGTTCCCCACAACCAATTGATCCGCTGAAATGCTCACCATGGAGTTCACGCCAGAAGCCGAGGCTTTCAACCCCTTGTGCGAACCTGCAATAGCTACTTTCTGCACGTTCTGAACCTGAGCCGCCAACGCCGCAACATCGATATTCCCCTGGTTGGTCGGCGCGTTCCAGGCCTTGATACACCACATGACAGCGATGTTTCGGCCCCTAGTTTCGCTCCCACCTGCATATCCGATCAAGGCGGTACGTTCATAGCCAACTGCAACGCCTGCATTCAGGTCGGCGGCGTAAGAACCATCGGGGATCGGCACATTGTTGCCGGAGTCATATTCATACTGAGGATGACGGTGCTTTTTGAACTCATCGGATTGCCAACTACCGATCAGCCGTCCCGAGTCCACCCCCCGCCCATGATCCCACCCACGCAGAAACTCCCCCCGCGACTCCGGCAACCGGAAGAAGCCCGCGGGCTCGCTCCCCGTGTTGAAGGTCGTCCCCAGGTACGCATACAGCTCAGGATAAGTCGCGGCGCTCTGCACACTGCCGTCCACCTCCAGATACCCTGGCGGCACGGTCCCTTTCGGAAACGGCACCATCACCCCCACCGGCAAGGCAGAAGTGTTTTTCAGCTTTTCCTCGATCTCGGCCTTGGTGTAGGCATCGGTAATCCCGTATGCCGCCAGCGTCGTACGCACCTGCTCCACCGGCAATGAACTCTGGATGATCGTGCGGATCGCCGTCAGCAACTGATCGCGGGCCGTTTCCGAAGGCTGCAGGCCACCGGCCTGGACCACATTGAGCAGTTCCTCGGTGACCGCGTTGCCCCATACCGCCGGAATCAACGATCCCGGCGAACCGTTCACCGGGTTCTCGTCGACGAACTTGCCATTTACCAGCCCAACGCTGGGTACGCTTTTTGGGTAATCCACGCGTCTATCCTCTAGTCGTAATTTATGTGCACCAGCGTGTGCGCCGGAGCAGTGCGATGTATCAGGCATTCCAGGGCGCTGCCGGGGTTGGCGCCGAAGCGCTCGCCCCAGTAGCTGGCGCCGAAACGACGGCCCATGAGCAAGCGGCCGCCGGTGTTGAGCGTCCACATGAACTGCGCCCTCCAGGTGCCGAAGCGCGCCTTGCCGAACCGTGCCCGGCCCATGCGCGGGGTCTGCAGTTCGGTGACGCTGGCATTCGGGTAGCCCTGGCTGCGGGCGATGTCGATGAAGTAGCCGATGCTCTGGTCACCCACCGCCAGCAGCCGCCGACGCACCGCCAGGCGGCGGTCGTCGAACAGCGGCTTGGGGCCCAGGCACGGGTCGGGCAGGTTCATCACCCGCTCCCAGTCCGGCACCAGTTCGCTGACGGTCACCGGGTCCACTTCGTTGATCAGGTCGACCGCCCGGGCATCGACCCGGGCCAGTTCCTGGGCAATGCCCAGCAGTACCTGCTGGATCTCCGGCACCTGTTCCGGGTCCCAGGCGGGACCGGCCGGCAGCAGGCTGCGCAGTTGCTCCTGGTATTGCGCGGCGGTTCTTACTCCAGCCATACGCAGCCTCCGAAGGTCAGCAACTGGTTGGTGGCTGCTGGCACATCGGCGGACGGCGTGACCAGCAGGTGATCGTTCTCGCCACTGGCGCTGCTGATGGATTCGGCGATATGGGTCAGCAACAGGGTTTCCCCGAGGCCGCCTTCACGGTCATGCAGGTCGCGCAGTTGCGCTTCGACCGCGGCGCGGGTGGCGCTGGTATCCGGCACCAGGCGCAGGGTGTAGGTGACCGGCACCAGCACCGGCACCAGCACATGCAGCTCCGCCGTCACCGGCCGCAACGGCTCGATATAGGCCTGGACCAGCGCCAGTTGCCCGGCATCCGGCAGCGGCACGGGGTCGTCGTCACGCATGACAAACAAGCCGACGGTCCCCGGTCCGAGGTAGTTGCCACGGCACCAGGCCCGGGTAATGCCCTGGCACTCCAGGGCCCAGGTCTCGTAGTCGGCCGCCGAACCACCATGGGGCGTGACGCGGTACGAGCGAATGACCCGCGCCCGCAGGGACTCGAGGCTTTCCTGCGCGACCCCGCCGGTCAGGCCCGGAGCCAGTACCGTGAAGGTGTTGCCGACACCTTGCACCGGCTGCACCGGGAACAGGGTCAGGCCGGCGTCGGCATTGCCCAGGCTGCCGGCATCCAGCGCCTGGATCTGCGTGGTGTTGGTGCCGCTGCTGGTGGTACCGCCGAGGGTCACCTTGTAGCTGCGGCCATCGCTGGTCTGCAGCAGGGTGTCGGCATCCAGCACGGCGCCGGCGGCAGCGGTGAAGCTGACACTGCCGCTGGCAGCCTGGGCGGCCTTGCGCGGTTGATGCAGGCGCAGGGCGGCGATGCGTTCCAGGGTGGTTTCATCGGCGGTGTCGGGCAGGATCTGCTCGGCGATCCAGTCGAGGTAACCGTACAGGCCAAAGGCCGCGCCGCTGAGGGTGCGGGCCAGGACCTGGGCATCGGACTGGCGCAGCGAATCGCTGGCCAGGTCGCTTTGGGTGCGGTTGATCAGCACCGGCAGCGAAGGGGTTTCAAACGGCATAAGTCACCTGCCAACTGTTGTTCGGGTTGATATCCAGGCGCTCGCCGCCGGCCAGGGTCAGAACCGTTCGCAGGTTCAGTCGCTGGGCGTCGAGCCGTTCGGTTTGAATTTCGATGGCGCTGCAATGACCGTCGTCGATCAGCCATTGCAGGGCTTCACGGGCATAGAATTCGGCGTCGAGCTGGGTCTGCGCGGTCAGCTTGACCCGCCGCAACAGCCACAGCCGCGAGCCGATGCGGTCGTCGGTCACCGCGGGAAAACTGTCGCCCCACCAGCCGAAACGCTCATCGTCGTCGAGGGGGTCGTCGGAGTTGGCGCGACGCCAGGTGAACAGGCTGATCAACACCGAGCGGGTCAGCGCCGCCTTGAGGTTGTTGGAGACGAACATCAGGCACCTCCCGCCGGCACGCCGGTCTGGCCGTTGCCCGGCTGGATGCCGCCGTGCACATGCTGCATCTGGCTGATGCCGCCGGCGACCTGGTCGCCCTGGGAGACGATCTTGCCGGTCTGGGTCAGGGTCGGGCTGTCGAGGTGGATGGCGGTGCTGGCGCGGATGTTCAGGGTGCCGGTATCGATATCGATGATCCGGCCGCGCTTGAAATGGATTCGGTCGCCTTCGTCGGTGTACAGGGCGACTTCGCCGGGGGCGAGGTTCTGCAGGCGGTAGCGGCGGTCGGCGACCACCAGCACGATGCCATGGGAGCGATCGCCGCCAAGAAAGGTCGCGATGCCTTCGGCGCCGGCCAGCGGATTGCTGGTGAAACCGTAGGGTTCGAAGTGCTCCATGTCGTCGTTCACTTCGCCGGCGGTCAGGCGCATTTGCAGCGATTGCAGTTTATTGGCCGAGCTGGCGAGCACGACGGTGCCGCGCGCCAGTAGGCGTGTCAGTAGGCTCATGGTTTGTTCCTTGGATGACTACTTCTTGGTCGGCGCCGGCGTGGCGTCGAAGACCTGCGGTGGCGCTACGTCCAGGGTGGTGATCGAACCCTGCGCGGACAACGAATAGGTGACCTTGGAAATCAGCATGTCCTGGTCCAGCCCCAGTACCGGGTCCTTCACCCGCACCAGCAGATTGTGTCGCCACAGATCGCCGTTGGACTGGCGCCAACCCTGCACGGTGTAAGTGGTGGCCAGGGCCTTGCCGGTGCGGGTCGCACGCTCCCAGTCGGCCCGTTGCTGGGCCAGCTCCGGGGTGAGCTGCACGCTTTCGCTGATCACCGTGACCCGCCTGCGCTGCGGATTGGCCTCGCTGGACACACCGGACACCTCGCTGACCGCGCTGCCGCTTTTCTGGTCGCTGCCCTTGTGCTGGCCGATCACCCGGTATTCGGAAAACACCGCGCTGTAATCCCGCGCGGTATTGGCCGAAAGGATGTTCTTGCCCAGCTCCAGCACATCGCTGGCGCGCCCGCCGCTTCCCGGCCTGGCGAGCACCAGGTTGCCGTCGGCATCATCGGTGGAAAACACCCGGTACAAGGTCAGCAGGCGGTCGATGGACTTGAACACCGTTTCCCCCGGCACGATGCTGTGGGTCTGCAACTTGGTGGTCTCCGGGATCTCGCTGCGCACGTTGACCTGGTAGGGTTTGGCGAGCGCCTTGACGATCGTCAGCATGCTCTGCTGGCGCCACTGGCTCGGCTGGTTGATGGCCGCGCAATCCACCAGGTCGCGGGTCAGCGAACTGCCCTCGATGGTCAGGCTGATCTGGTTGCCGTCATAGCTGATGGGCGCCTGGTAGACATGTCCGGTGAGCACCAGGTCGCAGCCGATCAGGACAGAACAACGCGCCCCGGCCTTGATCGGCACGGCCAGGGTCTGCCCCGGCCATTGCCAGGTGATGCCCAGTTTGAAGGTACGGAACTGACGCTCCAGGTCGGCGCTGATTTCGATGGCCTTCCAGCCTTCGTAGCTCAGGCCGTCGACCAGCAGGACGACGGCATTGTCGATGTCGTTCATGGCTTACTCCCGGGAGATCTGCAGCGGCACCGGCGGTATGAAGCCGGGATGCGCAATCCGGTTGCGCTGCACCACTTCACCCACCCGCGTGGCATCACCGAAGTTCTGGTAAGCCACGACCAGCGCCGGCAGATTGCTCTTGGGCGTCAGGTCGATCAGCCGCACCCCGGTGGACGCCACCGCGTTGAGATGCTGCACCAGTGTCTGGCGTACGGTATTGAGCGCCTGGTAATGCACCGAGTCGGCCTTGAGTGCCGCCTGCCAGATCGCCTCATTGAGGCTGTCGCGCAGCGCCAGCACGTCGTCGACCACCGGCACATCGGCGCGTTGCACCGGCTGCTGGGCCTGTTGGGCCAGCGATGGCGTCGTCGCCAGTTTCACCGGCGGCGTCGCCACCGGGATCATCGACACAAGCTGGGAGATCTGCACCAGCATGGCGTCCTGGATCAGGTTCACCGTGGCCTGCGAGGCCGCGGCGGAGTCCTTGCCAATGGTCAGCTGTGAGGTGTCGAGTGACTTGGCTTCCTCCACCTGTTTCGAAAGGTCGGCCAGCATCCCGCGATAGCCCTGGACAGCAAAGTCTTTCAAGCCTCGCACTTCGCCCACCAGGCCACGGACTTCACCCACCACACCCTTGAACTCGCCCAGCACACCCTTGACCGCCGCACTCAGTTGCTGCGGGAACTCCTTGACCGTGCGGACCAGGGCATAGACCGTTGCGTACGTCTCGATCAGCGGCTGCAACTCCTGCTCGATCACGTGATACGCCAGGGTAATCCCCTTGCGCAGGTTCTCCACGCTGACCCGCGCCTGATTGACCAGCGCCATCGCCCCATCGAAGCGCACCACCGAAGCGTCGAGCAATTTGCTCGACGCCACCTGCAACTGCTCCTTGGTATCGACGACGGCCTTGGGGAACTGCAGCAGCTCGTCCGGGTAGAACTTCAGGTTGAAGGTCACCAGCCCGCCATCCTGGCGGGTCTGGGTCATGTCGCATTCACCGACCTTGACCTGCATCCGTCCCAACCAGGGGTGGACCAGTTCACCACTGCCCTGCTCCAGGGCCTTGAGCAGGTTGTCACGCAGCTCCAGGCAATCGGCACCGACGATAAATGCCGTCAGGTCATGGATCTTCGCCTGTTGGCCGAGCCGCTCGAAGAACGGCTGGTCGCGCTGAGGGTATTCATGCAACTGGCCTTTCTGGCCGACCGGGGTTTTCGCCTGGTCGACCCAGAACGGCACGCCGCGAAACGACGCCGGCAACAAACGATCACGCCAGTTGCTCGCCATAGGCACCTCCGAAGGAAAGTGAGCGATAGCCGACGCGAGGCGTCAGGCTCAGGCCCGGTTGATTGGTCTGGGGTTGGTCGACCCGCAGGCCCGCTGGCGCATTGGTGAAACTGACGGTCAGGCCGCCCTCGAGCTGCGTACGGTTGTTGGCGGCGGTTTGCTGGATAAGCAGGTTCGAGTTGCGCGCCAGGCCACCGGATAGCAACGCGCTGTCTTGCGCACTGCCGACACCCGCCAGCGCAGGCTTGACGACAGGCTTGTCGCCGCCGCCAAAAAATCCGCTGACGCCATCCACGACACTGCTGATCAGGTCCTTGATCGGCTGGATAAGCGGCTTCAGTTTTTCCAGCAATGAGGAAAAGAACTCGGGAATAGCCCCCAGCCTGGTCCTCAACGCCTCCAGGGGATCGCCGTCGAACAGCGTCCTCATGAAGTTGCCGAAAGGCGCCGCGAGTTCGCCCAACTGACTCCCCAGATCACCCAAGACGGTAGTGACGCCAGTCCCAAGCGCCCGGAGGGCGTCCATGGGTGACCAGTTGAACATCTCCTTGAGGCTATTCCAGGATTGACGGAAGCCATCGCTGATGCTGCTCCCGATCCCCAGGACGTAAGCCTTCGCCTCGTCCCAGAGCTTTTTCAGATCATCCAGAGGCGACCAACTGGTAAGCGTGCTCTTGAGCTCATTCCAACCGCTGACGAATCGGGTCTTGAGTTCACCGAGGAACTTGCCGGCCTCAGAGATGGCCCTGTCCCAGGTAGCGGTCACTTTGCCCCAGACTGCCGCAATGGCCGCCGGCAGCGCCTTGAAAGCATCCGCCGTGGCGATTACCGCGACCGTGATCAGCCTCATGGCCCAATTGAAAAAGCCGGTGAGTGGCTTCCATGCCAACATGATAATCACCGCCGTCACCGCAATCGCTGCGGCGATCAATCCGATAGGCGAAGTCAGCACTCCTATCACCGTCGCCAGGCCGATTGCCGCCGCGGTAATCACCGTAAACGCCACCGCTCCGACAGCCAGCGCCTGCACCAACGCCGGATTGTCCGCGACGAATTGCCCGAAGCTCGTCGCCAGGGGGATCAGCGCGGTGACGATGCTGTCGAAGGCCGGCAAAAGCGCCTGCCCGATCTTCAGCGAAATCTTGTCCAGCGCCTTGCCGAGCGCCTCCAGATGCTGCGAGGTTTCGCCCAGCCCGTTATTCGCGGCCTGCGGCACTTTTGGTACTGCTACTTTCGGTACTGCAGGCACTTTCGGCACGGCAGACAATTTCGGAACCGCAGGTGCTTTCGCAACTGCCGGGACTTTGGGGGCTATCGGTGCCTTGGGTAGTATTGCCGCCTTGGGCAGTGCCGGTGCCTTGCTGACATTGGCCGTCTTGGCCAGTCGGTCCTGCTCCTTGATAGCGGCCTTGAGGCCGCTGGTGAAAGGCGTCAGCAAGCCGCCACCGGTCAGGTTCAACTTGTTGAGGCCACTGTCTTCCAGGCTTTTTTTGAGATTGCCGACCTTGCTCGTCTCTTCACTGGCCTTTTTGGCTGCTAAAGCCGCGGCCGCAGCCGCCACGAGGGACTGCAGATCCTCGGAACTGACACTTACTTTTTTCTTGGCCATCACTGCACCTGCTGCATCGCATTGATCCGTTGCGCGTGCTCCAGGGACTCCCGGAGCACATCCAGTGGCCTGGCCATCATCTGTTCGGGGTCAACCTTCCAGAACCAGGCCAGGTCATAGGCGATCGCAATCAGCTCACCGATGGCTGCGATGCCGCACTCATGAAAAAACCCGCCACCGCCCAGCTCAAGGTGTTGAGGTCGGACAGGTCGAGCTGGTTGACCGACGACGGCGGAATACCGGCGCAGACCGCGATGTACTTGGCCGCGACATCCATGTCGAGGCTGACCTCTTCGCTCTTGTCGATCTTGTATGGCAGTGCCTTGATCGCTCGCACTTCCTGCACCGTCGGACGGCGCAGGGTGAGTTCGACCAGCGGCTCGCCGTGGGCCTCGATGGGCACCTGCAACTTCACCGGATCGGTCATTGCCAGGTCCCCTTGATGCCTTCGAATTTCAGCTCGATGGCCGCGTCATCGCCCTTGGCGACCGGCTCTTCGACCAGGTAGGCACCGGCCAGTACATAGACCTTGCCGTTGCTGAATTCGCAGGTGACGGTCATGTCGGAACCGGCGATCAGTTGTTTGAGGGGGAAGTCCGGGGTGTGCAGCGCAGTGACCTTGAAGGACGGGGTGATATCGGTTTCCTTGTAGAAACCCGGTACGACCGTTTCCCGTTTGACAGCCATCAGGGGCGCTTCGCAGCCGCCGTTGATGGTCAGTTGAGCGCCGTCCACTTTGACGTAGCAGGTGCCCGCAATCAGTTGACCCATGGTGTATCTCCTTGCAATAAAAATGACGCCCCCTGTCGATGCCGTGCAACTAGACAAAGGGGCGGATCAGTGAAGTGAGTGCGACTTACAGCGGCTCGACGATGACGTTGTCGATGAGGGCAAAGTGCGTGTAAGGGTTCTCTTCGTTGAAAAAGCTCAACGTGGTTTGGGGCGTGGTCGCGGTGAAGTCATAGGTGACGGTTTTCCAGGCCACAGCCTGGGTGGTCACCACGGGAGTATCGAAACTCACTGCCTGCCCTGCCACCTTGACCTGAATGACGCCCGTACCGGTACGACCGCTCGCTGCGCTGTTGCCCGCGCTGAAGGTCAGGCGATAACGTTGACCGACAGCAGTCTTGAAATTCTGCTGGATGCCGCCGCCATTCATGTAGACGTAGTTCGCCAGGTCCACGGCGTTCACCCCGTCGGCAGCAGCCGAGCCGGGGACCGTCGCCGGTACGCTGAAGTATTCGACGCCGGAGAGAAAAGTCGTCCAGCCCGAAATAAAGTCGGCCTGGGCAGGGGTATCCAGGATGCAGTTGTAAGCGCAACCAGGAGACTCGAAACTGCCATTGACCAACAGGTTGGCGGCGAACGCCGGGGTACCGGTTGCCAGCAGCACAACCGAAACGAGACCGGCGCCGAGATAGCGTTTGATCGTTTTCATGTTTTCACCTTTGAGTTGAAAGACGGGGTGGCGATCAGGCCACCGCGTCGTACTGCAGACGGAACTGGTTGAGCAGCGCGAACACGCGCAGGCCGTTGATGTAGTCAGGCGGGAACAGCACGTTGATCCGGCTCGGGTCCTGGCTGTCGCGCTCGACGATCAGGTGCTCGGCGAACAGCTCGGCGTTTTCCACATGACCTTCCAGTTCGAGCTTGGCGTACTGGGCGATCAGCTCGCCGCGAATGGTGCTCGGGGTGACGATCGGCTGGCCGGCGCCGAAGCGGGTGCCATCGCTGGCGAGCTTGTGGCGACCGTACTTGCTGGTAATCACGCTTTGCAGGCGACGGACGATAAAGGCCGACTGGTGCATGGTTTCGCTGTCCAGGTAGGAGTTGTCCGCCTGGCCGTACGCGTTTTTCTGGTAGGTGGTGATCGCACGCTGGATGCGCACGTAGCCGCCTTCGTAGTACGCGGTGGCGATGCCGTAGCTGAGCAGCGACTGGCGCTCGGTCAGGGTGAAGCGCTCGCTGGCCGGGGCCGGATCGATACCCGGCAGACTGCCGCTCTGGGTCGGACGGCTGGCGTCGGCGGAGATGAACACCGCGGTGCGCGCGGCCAGCGCGGCGGCCTGGATCCAGAACGGTTGCGGAACGCCGGGCTCCAGGGCCTGGATGGTCATGTGCTGGTCGTTGCGGGTCTGACCGGCGGCCACCAGGGTGCCGATGGTGCCGCGCTTGGCGGTGTAGACATGGCCGAACAGCTGCTTGGACCAGGACCAGCGACCGACATTGTCGTCCATCGCCGCCTGCCAGGTGCTCAGGCTGGCCGCGTCGGACCATGGCTGGCAGATGAACTCGAACGGTTCGTCGCCCAGGGCCGCGAGGGCCGCGACCTGATCCGGCACACCGGCGCCGCCGGCCATCTTGGCGGTGACGATGGTCAGGCCGGCCGGGGTTTCCTCGCCGTTGCTCTTGCCCAGGCGATTGAACTGCAGGCTGATGTCGTTGCCGCTGTCACCGGTCCATTTGCAGCTCAGGGTGACGGTGCCGTCGGTGGCCACGGCGCTGACCGGCAGGTCGGCGGCGGCATTGACTTGCAGGGCCAGGGTGGTTGCCACCTGGGCGGCGGTCGCGCCGTTGACCACGGCGGCCTGGACCCGCACACCGCCGACATACAGGTTGAGCACGCCGCTTTCAGTGGCGGCGCCGGTCAGCTTCAGATCGGCCTTGGCAATGGCGCCGGTGGTATTGCGCAGCGGCAGGCACCAGATTTCGCCGATCGGGTCGGTCTTGCGCCAGGTGTCGTACATCGCGGCGAGCATCGAGCCCTGGCCACCGATGCTTTTCGCCAGGGCGACGCTGGAGACCAGCACCAGGCTGCCGACTTCCGGGCTGGCGGCATTGTCATTGACCTGGGCGACGATCAGTCGACGCAGGGTCGACGACGCGCTATTGGCCGCCGAGTTGTCCATCTCGGCGTAGAACAGCGGAACACGCAGGTCCGCGGGAATGTTGCTGAATCCGATAGCCATTATTGGGCATCCTGTGGTTGTGCCGCTTGCACGGCGGAGAGAGTGATATCGCCATCGGCCTGACGACGGCGCCACCAGGCGCTGTCAGCCACTTCGCGACCGGCGACCGGCAGCAGATCGCCGGCTTCCGGATCCGGTACGGCGCGGCCTTCGGCCGGCACTACGGTGATGCGTTGAGTCATTGCTTTACGTCTCCTGAAAAAAACAGCTCCAGACGCCCGTCGGGGCCTGGGCGGTGCAGATTGGGGTCGGCCGGGTCGATGGCATCGACCCGCACCGTCACCCCGGTAAAAGACGGCAAGCCGTCCAATTCACGCTCGTGCCAGGTTTCCGCCGGGTCGCTGGAGCGATTGCGTCCCAGCTGGAACTCGGCGAAGAAATGCAGGCGATAGAGCAGGCGGCTGGCGTTGATCGAGATCAACTCGCCACCGTCATATTCGAGAGGGGTGTAGAAGGTGTCGGGCTTGAAACCCACCAGCGCGCGCCAGAGCTCGGCGCGCAGGGCATGCAGTTGGTCGAAGGCGACCTGGCCGTTGCCGGCGTCGAGCACCAGGGTCAGTTCCAGGCGATCGCGGATGCCCTGGCGGGTGACGTTCTGCGACGCATCCTTGCTCGCCAGGTCGGCGACAACGGTGACGAATGCCGCCGGGGTTTGCAGCGTGGTGTTAGCTTGCAACAGGTCGAGATCAAGGCCGGTAGAAATGCGATTTGCAAGACTGGGGCATTGAGCACGCAGTTGCGTGAGGATCGGGGTGATGTTCATGGGATTTCACCGGGCAATAAAAAACCCGTCGATCGACGGGTTCGACAGGCGATCACTCGCCTCCAGAAAGCCCGCATCCATGCGGGCTGGACCCTGCTCTCGGGCCCGACAGCTCCAGTCCATTGGCGATACTGACGACCTCCTTGTTCACTAATCTGTCGGACTATTGTCCGGGTCTGCTCTCCGGGGGAGGCGCTTCGCCCACCCCCAGCCGCCTGGCCGCCCAGCGCTCGTAGAGGCCGATGGCAACATCCGCACCGGCCATGGCGGTCAGGCATCCAAAGGCGCCTGCGGTCCAGATCGACACGCCGGCTGCGTACAGCAGCATGATGGTCGACACACCGCAGACCATGCAGGCACCGGAGCGCAGTGCCAGACGGCGCAACAGCGGCCAGCCGCGGGCGCCTTCCTTGTCGGCGCGCCACATCTCGCCGGAAACGCCGCCGATCACGGCCAGTACGATGACCAGCCAGACAGGCATGTCGGCCAACGCTTGTTGCTCGTTTGTCATGTCACGCCTCCTGCAATAAAAAGGGGCCATTCATTGGCCGGTGGTGGTTTCGCTTGTCTTTCAAGATGAAAGGGTCTCTTGGGAGATTCTATGGTTGAGGGGGGATCGTTCCCACGCTCTGCGTGGGAATGCAGCCCTCGACGCTCTGCGTCGTTGCCGTAAAGCGGGACGCGGAGCGTCCGGTGAGGCATTCCCACGCTGGAGCGTGGGAACGATCAATGTGGGAATGCAGTTTGTGTCGGAGCCCAGGTTCGGTGGGCATTCCAAAAAGCCCGGTCGCCCAGGCTTTTCAGTAATGCGGTCCCTGATCCTTCGGCGCTACTGGCGCGGTACGGATCGATTCGAATTGTTCCTCCGACCGCGACCCTGTCCGCCGGATAACTGCTTACGGTGCTTTACGCTGCACACCCGGGTCAGTTGCCAACCCTCTGAACCGTTGAGGCCGGTTCATCGCTGCCTGTTCTTTGAAGCGGTGCCACTAAAGAGCTTCGGGTTACCCCTGGCATTGCTGCCTTGCTGCCAACCTTTCCGGCCGGCTTGAGACAAAGAATATGCATGTATGCATATACAGTCAATGCACAAATGCATTTATTTATGCATTGGCATTTGCATCTGTGCATGGGACCCACACGGATCAAGGGTTGGGGCTTTTTTCAGGGCGAAAAAAAACCCACATTGCTGTGGGTTTTTTCTGAGTCAGGGTGGATTAGCGAGCGTACATGCCCCACCAGAAGACGTGACCGAGGATGGTGATCTGCTCTTCCTGGATTTCCTGGAAGCTGTAGTCCTCATCCGGATGCTCGTCGCGGTTGAAGCTGCGCAGGCGGATCCCGGTCGGCAAGCGATAGAGCTGTTTCACCCGCAGTTGGCCGTTGTGATTGATGGCATAGAGGTCGCCGTCGACGATATCGCCGATGGCGCTCTTGCCCGCGTTGACCCCAACCGTGGCACCGTCGCGCAGGACCGGCAACATGCTGTTGCCGCGCACGGTCACGCACTTGGCCTGGTCGAACTGCACGCCGTTGTGGCGAAGGCTGCGTTTGCCGAAGCGCAGACTGGCCTTCTCGCTTTCCTCGATGACGAATCTTCCTGATCCAGCAGCCAATTCAACCTCGCGAAGAAAGGGAACGGAAACCTCGTCTTCATCGACGGGGGTATCATCGTCCCACAGGCTTATATCCTTGAGTTCCGAATGAAGCGTGGCCTGTTCCGGCTCCCTGGCGCCGGCAATGTCGGCACGTCCGCGCAACTGGTCGGTGCTGACGCGAAAGTACTCGGCGATCTTCGAGATGTGCTTGTCCGAAGGATCGACGATCTTCCCGCTGAGGATGCGCGACAGGGTGGATTGGGGCACGCCGGTACGACGGTGAAGCTCCGTGGGGGAGATCCCGTGACGATCGAGCAGTGCTCGGAGGACGGAAGAAACGTTGCGTATTTGCATAACGCGCATAGTGCTTGGGCTTTTCGTCAATGGCAAATGCTGTTTTGCATATTTTATGCATAAATACTGGAACTAGCCTCAAAAGGCCATGCCTGCGGACTGCGGACCGCCCGTGGTAACCTTGCGCCCATCGTAAAGCAGCGGGCCAGACGCCCGAGCTTGCCCCCCACTGAAAACGAATCCGCCTAAGTATCCGATGAGTAAAACGACTTCCGATCTGTCCAGCCACACCCCGATGATGCAGCAATACTGGCGCCTGAAGAACCAGCACCCCGACCAGTTGATGTTCTACCGCATGGGCGACTTCTACGAGATCTTCTATGAAGACGCGAAGAAGGCCGCCAAGCTGCTGGACATCACCCTCACGGCCCGCGGGCAGTCGGCCGGGCAGGCGATTCCGATGTGCGGGATTCCGTACCATTCGCTCGAGGGTTATCTGGTCAAGCTGGTCAAGCTGGGCGAGTCGGTGGTGATCTGCGAGCAGATCGGCGATCCGGCCACCAGCAAGGGCCCGGTGGAACGCCAGGTGGTGCGGATCATCACCCCCGGTACCGTCAGCGACGAAGCCCTGCTCGATGAACGCCGCGACAACCTGATCGCCGCCTTGCTCGGTGATGAGCGTCTGTTCGGCCTGGCGGTGCTGGATATCACCAGCGGCAATTTCAGCGTGCTGGAAATCAAGGGCTGGGAAAACCTGCTGGCGGAGCTGGAGCGGATCAACCCGGTGGAGCTGCTGATTCCGGATGACTGGCCGCAGGGGCTGCCGGCGGAAAAACGCCGTGGGACACGTCGTCGCGCGCCGTGGGACTTCGAGCGGGATTCCGCGCATAAAAGTCTCTGCCAGCAATTTTCCGTGCAGGACCTCAAAGGCTTCGGTTGCGAAACCCTGACCCTGGCCATCGGTGCCGCCGGCTGCCTGCTCAGCTACGCCAAGGAAACCCAGCGCACCGCCCTGCCGCATCTGCGCAGCCTGCGCCATGAGCGTCTGGACGACACCGTGGTGCTCGATGCCGCCACTCGGCGCAACCTGGAGCTGGATACCAACCTCGCCGGCGGTCGCGACAACACCCTGCAGTCGGTGGTCGACCGCTGCCAGACCGCGATGGGCAGCCGCCTGCTGACCCGCTGGTTGAATCGTCCGCTGCGTGACCTCAAGGTCCTGACGGCACGCCAGACCTCCATCAGTTGCCTGCTGGAAAGCTACCGCTTTGAAAAGCTGCAACCGCAGCTCAAGGAAATCGGCGATATCGAGCGCATCCTCGCCCGGATCGGCCTGCGCAATGCCCGTCCTCGCGACCTCGCCCGCCTGCGCGACGCCCTCGGCGCCCTGCCGCAACTGCAGGACGCGATGCTCGAACTGGACGCCCCGCACCTCAAGCAACTGGCCGCCACCACCCGCACCTACCCGGAACTGGCGATCCTGCTGGAACGCGCCATCATCGATAACCCGCCGGCGATCATCCGCGACGGCGGGGTCCTGAAGACCGGCTACGATACCGAACTGGACGAACTGCTGTCCCTCAGTGAAAACGCCGGGCAGTTCCTGATCGACCTGGAAGCCCGGGAAAAAGCCCGCACGGGCCTGGCCAACCTCAAGGTCGGCTACAACCGTGTCCACGGCTACTTTATCGAATTGCCGAGCAAGCAGGCCGAGTCGGCGCCGGCCGACTATATCCGCCGCCAGACCCTCAAGGGCGCCGAGCGCTTTATCACCCCGGAACTCAAGGAGTTCGAAGACAAGGCCCTGTCGGCCAAGAGCCGGGCGCTGGCGCGGGAAAAGATGCTCTACGAGGCCCTGCTCGAAACCCTGATCGGCGAGCTGCCACCGCTGCAGGACACCGCTGCGGCGCTGGCTGAACTGGACGTCCTGAGCAATCTCGCCGAGCGCGCGCTGAACCTCGACCTGAACTGCCCGCGCTTTGTCGACGAGCCGTGCATGCGCATCAGCCAGGGTCGCCACCCGGTGGTCGAGCAAGTGCTGACCACACCGTTCGTGGCCAACGACCTGGCCCTCGACGACAATACGCGCATGCTGGTGATCACCGGTCCGAACATGGGTGGTAAATCCACCTACATGCGCCAGACCGCACTGATCGTGCTGCTGGCCCATATCGGCAGCTTCGTACCGGCCGCCAGCTGCGAACTGTCGCCGGTGGACCGGATCTTCACCCGGATCGGTTCCAGCGACGACCTGGCCGGCGGCCGCTCGACCTTCATGGTGGAAATGAGCGAAACCGCCAATATCCTGCACAACGCCAGCGAACGCAGCCTGGTGCTGATGGACGAAGTCGGGCGCGGCACCAGTACCTTCGATGGCCTGTCCCTGGCCTGGGCCGCCGCCGAACGCCTGGCGCACCTGCGGGCCTACACGCTGTTCGCCACGCACTATTTCGAACTGACGGTGCTGCCGGAAAGCGAACCGCTGGTGGCCAACGTGCACCTGAACGCGACCGAGCACAACGAGCGCATCGTCTTCCTGCACCACGTGTTGCCCGGCCCGGCCAGCCAGAGCTACGGCCTGGCGGTGGCGCAACTGGCCGGCGTGCCGTCCGATGTGATCGTCCGGGCCCGCGAGCACCTGAGCCGCCTGGAAACCACCAGCCTGCCCCACGAGATTCCCGTGACCAAGCCCGGCAAGCCGGCGGCACCGATGCAGAGCGACATGTTCGCCAGCCTGCCACACCCCGTGCTCGATGAACTGGCCAAGCTCGACCTGGACAATCTGACCCCACGCCGCGCGTTGGAAATGCTCTATACATTGAAGACACGGATCTAACGCAGACGGCCGCAAGCTGCTAGAATCTCGCGCGGTTTGGGATGCTGCGGGCTATTAGCCTGGTTCGCAGACTATCGCTCCCGAACCTGGCGAGCCCATTTTGACCGGGTTTCGCTGCCGCCGCCTGAGGAGAAAATTAGAAATGACCTTCGTCGTCACCGACAACTGCATCAAGTGCAAGTACACCGACTGCGTAGAAGTCTGTCCGGTGGACTGCTTTTACGAAGGCCCGAACTTCCTGGTGATTCACCCGGACGAGTGCATCGACTGCGCGCTTTGCGAGCCGGAATGCCCTGCCGTGGCCATTTTCTCCGAGGATGAAGTCCCGGAGGACATGCAAGAGTTCATTCAGCTGAACGTCGAGCTGGCCGAAATCTGGCCCAACATCACCGAGAAGAAAGAATCGCTGCCGGATGCCGAAGAGTGGGATGGCGTCAAAGGCAAGATCAAAGACCTCGAACGCTGATTGCAGAGCGTTCCTGAAAAGGCCCCTTGCGGGCCTTTTTGCGTTTCCGGGCAGGGGCCTTCACTTTCCTGCGGGCAAAAAAAAGGGGCGGTATGACCCGCCCACATTTTTTCCCTAATCCCTTTTTTCCCTTTCATCATCCTGATGAATCGCATCCTGCGATGTTCCTTGCAGCGACCTTCCTTGATCACCGTGTCTATCCGTCGACACAGGGCTGATATTAAGGGTTTTCAGATCGTCTGCAAGTGGATCCAACGACGTATCGTAGCGCTTTGGATCCACCACAAAAATAAAAAATATATGTATTTCAATAGGATACATAAAATATGCGGTAATCTATTCCTACGTTCATCCTTGATCGCTTACGCAACGCGTAAGCAAAGGCTTACACAGCCAAGCCAATAAAAAAGAACTTCCTGATCCAGACAGAGTCCTTTTGCGTCCCGACAGCCTGCGCAACCCCAAGGAGTGCGCCCCGCTCAGGGACACCGACAGACACATTAGGGCTTGACCAACGACACAGATGATAAGCATTATCATTCGCTTGTAATCGCTCCGGTGCTGTCGTGACGCAATCCCAGTTCAATCAGGTCTTCCTCACCCAGCGGGTCTCGCTGCTGCGTACGCTGCAACGCATGGTGCACAACCACAGCACCGCCGAAGACCTGTTGCAGGAGACGTACCTGCGGGTCACCCGGGCGTTGAGCGAACGCTCCATCGATCACCTCGAGCCCTTTGTGTTCCAGACCGCCCGCAACCTGGCGCTGGACCACCTGCGCGCACGACGTATCCAGTCGCGCACCCTGATGGAAGACGTGCCCATGGAGGTCGTGGAGAATGTCGCCGCGCCACTGAGCACCCCGGAAGATGCCACCCATGCCGAACAACTGCTGGAGCGCCTGAGTGTGAGCCTTGGTCAATTGAGTGCCCGCCAGCAGCAGATCTTCATCCTCAGCCGCCTGCACGGCTGCAGCTATCAGGAGATCGCCGAACAGCTCGACGTGTCCCTGAGCACAGTGCAGAAGGAACTCAAGCTGATCATGGCCATCTGTGTCGGGGTGGCCGAACGCCTGGATCGCCCTTAAGCTTGGCACCAGACCTATAAGATCCGTCCATGCACAGCAGCGGATCATCGAATCGAACCGTGGCAGCGATTACCGAGGAACACCCGTGACGGACAGCCCCAACCTGCACTCCCCCGAGCCGGCTCGGCAGGTGTTGCAAGACAACGCCATGGATCAGGCACTGGACTGGCTGATCGTGATGGAGTGCCCGAGCGCCGAGCAGCGCGTCGAATTCAATGCCTGGCTCGCCGCCGATCCGGCGCACGCCCAGGCCTATGCCCGCGCCAGCGGCGCCTGGAATGCCGAACCGGTGATCGCCGCCGCCCAGGCCCTGCAAGCCCGCCGTCGACCGTCGCTGCCACGACGCTTGCGCCCCCACTGGAAACCCCTGGCGACCGCCGCCGTGCTGCTGATCGCCATCGGCACCTACGGCAACCTGCCATTGCGCCTGCAGGCCGATCACCTGACCGTGGTCGGTGAGCGCCAGCACCTGCAGCTGGAAGATGGCTCCAAGGTCCTGCTCAATACCAACTCGGCGTTCTCCAGTTCCTTCACCGAGCAGAGGCATGTGGCCCGGCTGTACAAGGGCGAGGCGTTTTTCGAGGTGTCCGGCCAGCGCGAACACCCGCTGGAAGTCGATGCCGGCCCGGTCCAGGCCAGCGTGCGCGATACCGCCTTCGCCGTGCGTTACCTCAATGGCGAAGCGCAGGTCCAGGTGGAACGTGGTGATGTCGACCTGCGCACCCGCGACGACAGCGCCCGTCTGCGTCTCTCCGCCGGCAACAGCGTGCGGATCGGTCCACATGGCTTTGGTCGTCCGGAAAAGCTCGACGTACAGAAGGACCTGGCCTGGGTCCAGGGTCGGCTGGTGTTCGAGAACTGCCCGATGAGCCAGGTGCTGGCCGAACTGCGGCGCTATTACCCCGGCTGGATCGTCAACAACAACGAGCAGTTGGCGCAGGTCGCCGTGACCGGCAACTACCGCCTGGACAAGCCTCTGGACGTGGTCCGCTCCCTCGCCCACATCACCTCCGCGCGGGTATCGGAATACCCGGCGCTGGTCATTCTCAACTAGCTGAAAGTTTTTTTACTCGATAGCGATAGGCCATTCGTCTCGTTATAGCCAATGCAAGTGATTCTCATAAAGAATCGCATTGCAACTATAAGATTCGTACACCGGAGCGCTATCGATGCCCACACGTTTCACGCCCAAGGCCCGCAGCGGCGGCCTGCAACAGTGCACCCTGTCCTTGCTCACCGTCGCCGTGTTGCTCGCCGGTGCCCAGGCGACTCCCGTGCTCGCGGCCACCAGCGCCGAACAGCCGGCACGCAGCCTGGGCAACTACAACTTCGCGATCGCCCAGCAACCGCTGGTGTCGGCCCTGAATGCGTTCACCACGGTCACCGGCTGGCAAGTCGGCCTGCCCGCCGAGTTGGGCCAGGGCGTGGCATCACCGGGCGTACGCGGTGCGCTGACGCCGGAAAAGGCCCTGGAGCGCCTGCTGGTCGGCACCAACCTGAGTTACCGCAAGCTGGGCGACAACAATATCGTCCTGGAAAAACGCGCCGGCGGCAGCACTCTCAACCTGCAGCAGGTGACCATCAGCGCCACCCGCCAGGAGCAGGACGTGTCCTCGGTGCCGAGCACCGTGACCGTGCAGGACCGCCAGCAACTCGACCGGCAGAACGTCAACACCATCAAGGAACTGGTGCGTTATGAGCCCGGCGTCTCGGTCGGCGGTGCCGGTCAGCGCGGCGGCGGTATCAGCAACTACAACATCCGAGGTATCGACGGCGACCGCATCCTGACCCAGGTCGATGGCGTCGAGATCCCCGACAGTTTCTTCAACGGTCCCTACGCGCAGACCCAGCGCAACTACGTCGATCCGGAAATCATCAAGCGCGTGGAGATCCTGCGCGGACCGGCCTCCGTTCTCTACGGCAGCAATGCCATCGGCGGCGCCGTGAGTTACTACACCCTCGATCCGGACGACATCATCAAGCCCGGCCAGGACACCGGCGCGCGCCTGAAGACCGGCTACAGTTCCGCCGACAACAGCTGGCTGACCTCCGGCACCGTCGCCGGTCGCAACGGCGACTTCGACGGCTTGCTGCACCTGAGCCAGCGCAACGGTCGCGAAACCGAATCCTATGGCGACACCGGCGGCACCGGCCTCAAGCGGACCGAGGCCAACCCGGAAACCGCCCGGACCACCAACGTGCTGGCCAAGCTGGGCTGGAACTACAATGACGACTCCCGCCTGGGCCTGACCTACGAACGCTTCAAGAGCGACATCGACACCAACCAGCGCAGCGCCGTGGGCGGACCGTTCGGCAATGGCGTCCCGGTCGGCATGTACCTCTCGCGCACGGGCAACGACACGGTGACCCGCGAGCGTTTCGGTATCGAGAACAGCTTCGGCCTGGACAGTGCCCTGGCCGATCACGTCAAGCTGAGCCTGAACTACCAGACCGCCAAGACCGACGAGAGCACCCTGGAAGACTACTTCCCCTTCGTCCGCCATGTGATGCGCAGCCGCGACACGGTCTACCAGGAACAGCAGTGGGTGCTCGACGCCCAGGCGGACAAGGCCTTCAACGTCGGCGAAACCGACCATCTGCTGACGTATGGCACCACGATCAAGCAGCAGAAAGTCACCGGCTCGCGCAGCGGCAGCGGCACCTGCCTGGCACTCAGCAGCCTGGCGCAGGGCTGTACGGTCATCGGTGGCGATAGCCCGAGGGACCGGCTGGTGAAATCCAGCGACTTCCCGGACCCGACCATCGACAGCTACGGCCTGTTCGCCCAGGACCAGATCAGCTGGAACAAATGGACCTTCCTGCCCGGCCTGCGCTACGACTACACCCAGCTCAAGCCGCACATCACCCAGGAATTCGTCAACACCATCAACGCCGCGGGTGGCGGCACCATCGACGGTTCCGACAAGACCTGGCATCGGCTGTCGCCCAAGTTCGGTCTGACCTATGCCCTGACCGACCAGTACACCTGGTACGGCCAATACGCCGAAGGTTTCCGCACGCCATCGGCCAAAGCCCTTTATGGTCGCTTCCAGAACAGCACGTCCGGCTATAACGTCGAGCCCAACCCGAACCTGGAACCGGAAAAGAGCAAGAGCTACGAAACCGGCCTGCGTGGCAAGTTCGATGCCGGCTCCTTCGACGTGGCGGTGTTCTATAACAAGTATCGCGACTTCATCAACGAAGACGCCGTCGCCCCGGGCTACAGCGAGCTGACCTTCCAGACCGCGAACATCAAGCACGCCACCATCAAGGGCGCGGAAGCCAAGGGCCGCCTGGACCTGGACAGCTTCGGCGCCCCCCAGGGCCTCTACACCCAGGGCTCGGTGGCCTATGCCTACGGTCGCAACGATGACACCGGCGAGCCGATCAACAGCGTCAACCCGCTCACCGGCGTGTTCGGCCTCGGCTACGACCAAGACAACTACGGCGCGTTGCTGAGCTGGACCCTGGTCAAGCGCAAGGATCGGGTCGATGACACCACCTTCAACGCCCCGGACGGCCTGACCAGCAGCAAGCAGTTCAAGACCCCGGGCTATGGCGTGATCGACCTGACCGGCTTCTACAAGGTGACCGACGACGTGACCGTCAATGCCGGTCTGTACAACCTGACCGACAAGAAATACTGGAACTGGGATGACGTACGCGGCTATGACGGCGTAGGTGAGGCCGGTGCCGTCAGCCCGGCCAACCTCGACCGCCTGACCGCTCCGGGTCGCAACGTCTCGGTCAACCTGATCTGGGATATCTGACCCCGCAAATCCGCCCCCTGCACACCTCCCCCGCCGCGATATGAACCGGCGGGGTGAGGTTTTTTTACTGTGGCGCGTCTTCTGATTCGTCTATCTATTTGTGTAGCAATTGAAAGCGCCTCTCATTCCCAAGGACTTCGCAATGACCTCCCAGGACAACACCCAGCGCCCGAACCTGCGCTCCCAACGCCTGAACCAGATCACCAACGAGCCGCACACCAGGCTCGACCATCTGGTGAAGGCCCATGCACCGTTCGAAACCCAGGCCAATTTCGCCCGTTTCGTCGTCGCCCAGTACCTGTTCCAATCGGAACTGGTCGCCCTGTACAACGATCCCGAACTGATCGCCATCGTGCCGGACCTGCCGGCCCGCTGCCGTGCCGAACAGGCCAAGGCCGACCTGGCGGACCTGGACACCGAAGTACCGGCAGCGGTCGCCGGTGCCGTGAGCAACCCGAGCAAGGCCGAAGCCCTGGGCTGGATCTTCGTTTCCGAAGGCTCCAAGCTCGGTGCCGCATTCCTGATCAAGCGTGCCGTTGGCCTGGGCCTGAGCGAAACCTTCGGTGCCCGTCACCTGGGCGAGCCGGCCGGTGGTCGTGCCGAAGGCTGGAAGAGCTTTATCAAGACCTTCGACGGCCTGGAGTTCAGCGCCGAAGAAGAAGCCGCGGTGGAAAAAGGCGCCATCGATGCCTTCGTCCGCTTCACCGTGCTGCTGGAACAAGCCTACGCCACGGCGCCCGAACTGGCTTGATACGAGGTCCCCTGGTGGACGCTACGTCGTGAAGAGCGGGCTTGTCGGCACGCCGCACCGCCGCGCTGGGGTACGAAGCGGCCCTAACACCGACTCTCTCGGCCCATCAGACAGGCCGAGACAGCCGGTTTTGCGCCTGCTTCGCAGTCGAGCGCGGGCAAGCCCATTCGCCACAAGAATGTGTTTCGCTGCAAACTCCTTGAATGAACAGCGTTGCACCAAGGCTTGAGCCATTCAATCCAGCGCACCACAATCGATGCCATGACCAGCAAAACACCCTCGTCCTCGAAACTCGCGCGCATCCTGTTCGGCGTGCTCGCCTATGTCAGCCTCGCCATCGGCCTGATCGCCATTGTCGTGCCCGGCCTGCCCACCACCGAGTTCATCCTGCTGGCCGCCTGGGCCGCCACCCGAAGCTCGCCGCGCCTGAGTGCCTGGCTCGAAAACCACCGCCTGTTCGGGCCGATCCTGAGCAACTGGCGCAATGGCAAGATCATCGCCCGCCGGGCCAAGATCAGCGCCACCGTCAGCATGTTGATCTGCGCCACCCTGATGCTGGTGATGCTCGAACATGGCTGGCCGATCTACCTGGCCATCGCCGGCATGAGCCTGGGCAATCTGTGGATCTGGTCCCGTCCCGAGCACCTGCCGGTCGCCGGGCAACCCTGAAAACACTGCTGCATCCGTACTCTCCGCTGGTTCTTCCCACGCAACCGTTTGCGACCACCGCTCATCGGCAAAGCCTCATTTAACAAGGCCTGTAGCCGATGTTGCAGGAATAGCGCCGGATGGAGTTGGCGAACAGGAGTCGGCCCGGACTCGCCTGTCTTCCCCCTTTTCCATCTCGCGAGTACGCCTATGTTCGACGCCCTCTCCATCCGCCTGAAAATCGTCCTGCTGTCCGGCCTGTGCCTGCTTGGCGTAGTGGGGCTGATTGTCGGCATGAATGTCTACCAGACTCGCCAGAGCAACGCACTGACCGAGTCCTCCAGCAGCCAGATGCTGATCGCCAGTGTCCAGGACCTGCTCCAGGCCAAGGCCGCCGAACAGGCCGTGCGCCTGCAGAAGACCTTCGGCGAAAGCCTGTTGGTGATCACCGCCCTGGCCGACCAGATCAACGACATGCGTACCCAGGCCGACAGGCATGCGCTACCGGCAGCGGCCCTGCGCGAGGATCTCAACCAGAGCCTCAAGACCGCTTTCGACCGCAACGCCAGGGTGCTCGGTGTCTGGCTGGCCTTCGAGCCCAACGGTCTCGATGGCAAGGATGGCGAATTCCTCAATGACGCACCGCGCGGCGCCAACGAGGCCGGCCGCTTCGCCAGCTACTGGAGTCGCGCCGGTGGCCAGGCGTTGAATACGGTGATGGTCGAGGACGACATGAACAAGACCACCCTCAGCCTCAGCGGTACGCCCTACAACAGCTGGTACACCTGCCCGCGCGACAACAAGCGGACCTGCCTGCTGGACCCGTACGCCGACACCGTGGGTGGCAAGCTGATGCTGATGACCACCATTTCCCTGCCGCTGGTCAGCAACGGCAAGGTCATCGGCGTGGTCGGCATCGACATCGCCCTGGACTCCCTGCAGGCCGCCGCCAACGACTCGCGCCGCGAGCTGTTCAACGGTGCCGGCAACATGCTGATCGTTTCCGGCAGCGGCGTACTCGCCGGTTTCAGTGGTGACCCGGCGGCGGTCGGCAAGAACATCGGCGACGTCCTCGGCGGTGAAGGCAAGGACGTGCTCCAGGCCGTCTCCGGCAGCGGGACGAAGATCCTCAGGCAAGGCGACCTGATCCGCGCGGTGTATCCGGTCAGCCCGATTCCCGAGGCCAAGTCCTGGGGCGTGGTGATCGACCTGCCGCAAAAGGTCCTGCTCGCCGACTCGGTGAAACTGCAGAAGGTGCTCGATGAAGCGCAGTCCCGCGGTACCCTGCAAGCCCTGCTGATCGCCGCCGTTGCCGGGCTGGTCGGCCTGCTGCTGATCTGGCTGACGGCCTCCGGCGTGACCCGGCCGATCAACCGCGTGGCGGCGATGCTCAAGGCGATTGCCAGCGGCGACGGCGACCTGACCCAGCGCCTCGACTACAGCAGGAAAGACGAACTGGGCGAGCTGGTCGGCTGGTTCAACCGTTTCCTCGACAAGCTGCAACCGACCATTGCCCAGATCAAGCAGAGCATCGTCGATGCCCGCAGCACCGCCGACCAGTCCTCGGCCATCGCCCGCCAGACCAGCGAAGGCATGCAGACCCAGTTCCGCGAAATCGACCAGGTCGCCACCGCCTCCAACGAAATGAGCGCCACCGCCCACGATGTCGCCAACAGCGCCTCGAACGCCGCCCAGGCGGCCAAGGGCGCGGATCAGTCGGCCAGGGACGGGATGTCGATCATCGAGCGCAGCACCCGCGATATCAACCAGTTGGCCGAGGAAGTCAGCAAGGCCGTGGGCGAAGTCGAAGCCCTAGCGGTCAACAGCGAGCAGATCGGTTCGGTACTGGAGGTGATCCGCAGCATTGCCGAGCAGACCAACCTGCTGGCCCTGAACGCGGCCATCGAGGCGGCCCGGGCCGGGGAAAGCGGACGCGGTTTCGCCGTGGTCGCCGATGAAGTGCGCAACCTGGCCAAGCGCACCCAGGACTCGGTGGAGGAAATCCGTCTGGTGATCGAGCGGATCCAGAGTGCCACCCGTGGTGTGGTGGCGACCATGCACTCGAGCCAGAGCCAGGCCCAGAGCAATGCCGGGCAGATTCAGCAGGCGGTGCAGGCCCTGGGCAAGATCAGCGACGCGGTGACCGTGATCAGCGACATGAACCTGCAGATCGCCAGCGCGGCGGAACAGCAGAGCGCGGTGGCCGAGGAAGTGAACCGCAATGTCTCGGCAATCCGCAGCGTGACCGAAACCCTGACCGGGCAGGCCGACGAATCGGCGCAGGTCAGCAGCCAGCTCAATGCCCTGGCCAACCACCAGATGAAGCTGATGGATCAGTTCCGGGTATAGATCGTTCCCACGCGCAGCAAAGGAATGCAGCCCGTGACGCTCTGGGAGCGGGCTTGCCCGCGAAGCTTTTGAGGGGACGCAGAGCGTCCAGGTAGGCATTCCCACGCAGAGCGTGGGAACGATCAAAGCCCACAGAGGCATTCCCATGGACAGTGGGAACGATCTCGACAGTCCGGGCTATTTGCGGTGCAATGGCCCTTCTCATGGAGGGCTTTTCAATGACTGATCTGCTGACGTCCATTCAAACCGCACTCGAACTGCCGGTCTCTGCCCCGACCTTCACCGAACGCGGCGCCCTGCCCTCGGCCTTTGCCGTCACCGACCTGGCCAGCGCCAGTCTCGCCGCCGTCGGCGCAGCAGTCGCCGAATTGCTCCAGCAGCAAACCGGACAACGCCCGGACATCGCCGTCGACCGGCGCCTGGCCTCCTTCTGGTTCGCCAGCTCCCTGCGCCCCATCGACTGGACCCTCCCGTCGCCATGGGACCCGATTGCCGGTGACTACGCCACCCGTGACGGCTGGATCCGCCTGCACACCAATGCACCGCACCATCGTGGCGCCGCCGAACAGGTCCTCGGCCGCGCCACGGATCGCCAGGCGATGGCAGCCCTGGTTGCCCAGTGGGCCAAGGGAGAACTGGAACAGGCCGTCGTCGAGGCCGGCGGCTGCGCCGCCGAAATGCGCGGGTGGAACGACTGGAAAAACCATCCCCAGGGCCTGGCGGTCAATGCCGAAGCGCTGATCCAGCGCGCCACTGACGACAGCAGACATCGACAAGCCTGGCTGGGTTCGACCACACGTCCGCTGGCCGGAATCAAGATCCTCGACCTGACGCGAGTGCTGGCCGGGCCCGTTGCCAGCCGCCTGCTCGCCGGCCTGGGCGCCGATGTGCTGCGTATCGACCCGCCGGACTGGGACGAGCCCGCCCTGGTCCCGGAAGTCACCCTGGGCAAGCGTTGTGCCCGGCTCGACCTGCACGACAGCGCCGACCGCGAGGTCTTCGAACGCCTGTTGAGCCAGGCCGATATCCTCCTGCACGGTTATCGGGCCGATGCCCTGGAGCGGCTGGGCTACGACGCCCGGCGACGCCGGCAACTGGCGCCCGGACTGATCGACGTCAGTCTCAATGCCTATGGCTGGAGCGGGCCGTGGCAGCACCGTCGCGGCTTCGACAGCCTGGTGCAGATGAGCTGCGGGATCGCCCAGGCAGGCATGCATTGGAAGCAGACGGATACACCGACGCCGCTGCCGGTGCAGGCGCTGGACCAGGGCACCGGCTACCTGATGGCGGCCACGGCGATCAGGGCGTTGACCGAACGATTGCACAGCGGGCGCGGCGGTTCGGCCCGATTGTCATTGGCGCGGACCGCGAAGTTGCTGGTGGAACAGGGGTCGGTCAATGAGCCGGAGCCCTTGCGTCGGGAAGTGCCGGCCGATCGCAGCACTCTGGTGGAATACACCGTCTGGGGGCCGGCGCATCGCCTGGCAGCACCGCTGAACATAGAAGGGTCGCCGTTGCGCTGGCAGTTCCCGGCCGGGGAACTGGGTGCCCATCCCGCAACGTGGTGGTGAATCTGCAATCGCTTTCGCTGGCAAGCCAGTTCCCACAAGGTTTGCGCCGTACACAAAATCGGTGTGCAACGCGGGCCCTTTAGGAGCCGGGGCCCTTCGCTGGCAAGCCAGCTCCCACAAGGTTTGCGCCGTACACAAAATCGGTGTGCAACCTGGGCCCTGCAGGAGCCGGGCTTGCCCGCGAAGAGGCCCGGACAGGCACCACCAAGATTCAAAGGCTCAACACCCCGCTATACAACCCATAGGCCGCCAACGAAGCCCCGGCCAACACACAACCGAAGATCCCCTTCTCCACGCGCGTGAACAGCGGCTCGCCCTGCTCACGCTTGGCCAGGGCAAACAGGATCACTCCCGGGGCATACAGCAGCGCCGAGAGCAGCAGGTATTTCACCCCGCCCGCATACAACAGCCAGATCGCGTAGACCAGCGCGACAGCGCCGATCAGCAGGTCCCTGCCGCGCTCGCCCGCCGCCCCCTCGTAGGTTTCTCCACGACCGCTCAACAACACCGCATAGGCCGCCGACCACAGGTACGGTACCAGGATCATCGACGACGCCAGGTAGATCAGGCTGGTGTAGGTACCGGCCGAAAACAGCGTGATCAGCAGGAACACCTGGATCATCACATTGGTCAGCCACAACGCATTGACCGGCACATGGTTGGCGTTTTCCTTTTTCAGGAAGGCCGGCATGGTCCGGTCCCGCGCCGTGGCAAAGAGGATTTCGGCGCACAGCAACGCCCAGGACAACAAGGCCCCGAGCAGCGACACCGCCAGACCGATGCTGATCAGCAAGGCCCCCCAGGGCCCGACGATATGCTCCAGCACCGCCGCCAGGGACGGGTTCTGCAACTGCGCCAGATCCGGCCGGCTCATGATCCCCAGGGACAGCACGTTCACCAGCACCAGCAAGGCCAGCACGCCGATAAAACCGATGACCGTGGCCTTGCCGACGTCCGCGCGCTTCTCGGCCCGCCCGGAGTAGACACTGGCGCCCTCGATACCAATAAAGACGAACACCGTCACCAGCATCATGTTGCGCACCTGGTCGATCACCCCGCCGAAATCCGGGTTGCCACGGCCCCAGATATCCCGGGTGAAGATATCGGCCCTGAAGGCCACCGCCGCGATCACGATAAACATCACCAAGGGCACGATCTTCGCCACCGTGGTCACCTGGTTGATAAAGGCGGCCTCCTTGATCCCGCGCATGACCAGGAAATGCACCGCCCACAGCAACACCGAGGCACAACCGATGGCCACTGGGGTATTGCCCTGGCCAAAGACCGGGAAAAAGTAACCCAGGGTGCTGAACAGCAGGACGAAGTAGCCGACATTGCCCAGCCAGGCACTGATCCAGTAGCCCCAGGCCGATGAGAAACCCATGTAGTCGCCAAACCCGGCCTTGGCATAGGCGTAGACCCCGGAATCCAGTTCCGGCTTGCGATTGGCCAGGGTCTGGAACACGAAGGCCAGGGTCAGCATGCCAATCGCCGTGATCCCCCAGCCGATCAGTATGGCGCCGGCGTCGGCCCGCGCGGCCATGTTCTGCGGCAGGGAAAAGATCCCGCCGCCGATCATCGAGCCGACCACCAGGGCAATCAGTGCGCCGAGTCGCAGTTTCTGTGCCGGCTGTGACATATACGCTCCCTGTATTACTAATTATTTCAGTTACCGAAGAGAGAACGGGTGTTCACTCGATTAATCATTGCCTGCAGGAGTTCGTTTATTGGATAGGGCTGATAAACACGAGAGCTTAAGATCGATTTCGACTATATGCCCGGCTCGAACAGAGAGTTTTGTGAGCGATTCGAGATTAATCAAGGGCGTTTGAAAATTTGACGCCAGGAATTTGCACTCTCCTGAAAACTGTCTAGTTTAAACATCCACGGCAATACGAATTATTCCTTTTAATTCTCCCGCGAGGCCTCTGGAACAAGCCTTTCAGCGAGGGCCACGTTGTACCCGCGTAATAGACTCAAGTCATTCATTTTCAATGGAATGTGCCAATGAACTGATCTGAATCACCTCCCGTTATTACTCCCGGACCTACCCTGTAGCCTCACTTCTCCTGGATTGGAGTCATGCAATGTCTGAATCTCCCGGAAAACTACGTTTAGGCGCTCTGGTCGCCCTGGTAGTTGGCTCGATGATCGGCGGCGGGATCTTTTCCCTGCCACAAAACATGGCCGCCAGCGCGGATGTCGGTGCGGTATTGATCGGCTGGGCCATTACCGCCGTCGGTATGCTGACCCTGGCCTTCGTGTTCCAGACCCTGGCCAATCGCAAGCCGGACCTGGACGGCGGGGTCTACGCCTACGCCAAGGCCGGTTTCGGCGACTACATGGGTTTCTCATCGGCCTGGGGCTACTGGATCAGCGCCTGGCTGGGCAACGTCGGCTATTTCGTCCTGCTGTTCAGCACCCTCGGCTACTTCTTCCCGATCTTCGGCGAAGGCAACACCGTCGCGGCGGTGATCGGCGCCTCGCTGCTGCTCTGGGGCGTGCACTTCCTGGTGCTGCGCGGAATCAAGGAGGCGGCCTTCATCAACCTGGTGACCACCGTTGCCAAGGTCGTGCCGCTGCTGCTGTTCGTGCTGATCGCGCTGTTCGCCTTCAAGCTGGATATCTTCACTGCTGACATCTGGGGGGTGAAGAATCCGGACCTGGGCAGCGTGATGAACCAGGTCCGCAACATGATGCTGGTGACCGTCTGGGTGTTTATCGGCATCGAGGGGGCGAGCATCTTTTCCTCCCGGGCGGAAAAACGCTCGGACGTCGGCAAGGCCACGGTCATCGGTTTCATCACCGTGCTGCTGTTCCTGGTGCTGGTGAACGTGCTGTCCCTGGGGATCATGACCCAGCCGGAACTGTCGAAGCTGCAGAATCCGTCCATGGCCGCGGTGCTGGAGCATGTGGTGGGTCACTGGGGCGCGGTGCTGATCAGCGTCGGCCTGATCATCTCGCTGCTCGGTGCCTTGTTGTCGTGGGTGCTGTTGTGCGCGGAGATCATGTTCGCCGCCGCCAAGGACCACACCATGCCGGAGTTCCTGCGCCGGGAAAACGCCAATCATGTACCGGCCAATGCCCTCTGGCTGACCAATGCCATGGTCCAGGTCTTCCTGGTGATCACGCTGTTTTCCGCCAGCACCTACCTGTCGCTGATCTATCTGGCCACCTCGATGATCCTGGTGCCGTACCTGTGGTCGGCGGCCTACGCCGTACTGCTGGCGGTACGCGGCGAGTCCTATGAAAACGCCTTCGCCGAGCGCCGCAAGGACCTGGTCATCGGTGCTATCGCGCTGATCTACGCAGTCTGGCTGCTGTACGCCGGTGGAGTGAAATACCTGCTGCTGTCCGCCCTGCTCTACGCCCCCGGCGCGATCCTGTTCGCCAAGGCCAAGCATGAGCTGGGCAAACCGATCTTCACCAACGTCGAGAAGCTGATTTTCGCCGCAGTGGTCGCAGGCGCCCTGGTGGCCGCCTACGGGCTCTACGACGGCTTCCTGACTCTGTAACACCCTGTTTGTTCCATCTGGAGGATCTGCAATGACCACGGAAAAAGTGAAGTACGGCGTCCATTCCGAAGCCGGCAAACTGCGCAAGGTGATGGTGTGCTCCCCCGGCCTGGCCCACCAGCGGCTGACCCCGAACAACTGCGACGAACTGCTGTTCGACGATGTGCTCTGGGTCGCCCAGGCCAAGCGCGATCACTTCGACTTCGTCACCAAGATGCGTGAGCGCGATATCGACGTGCTGGAAATGCACAACTTGCTGACCGATATCGTCGGCCAGAAGGAAGCCCTGGACTGGATCCTCGAACGCAAGATCACCGCCAACCAGGTCGGCCTCGGCCTGGTCAACGAAGTCGGCTCCTGGCTGCGCAGCCTGGAACCGCGCAAGGTCGCCGAATTCCTCATCGGCGGCGTCTCCGCCGATGACCTGCCCGACAGCTTCGGCGGCAAGACCATCGAGATGTTCCGCGACTTCCTCGGCCATTCCAGCTTTATCCTGCCGCCGCTGCCCAACACCCAGTTCACCCGCGACACCACCTGCTGGATCTACGGCGGCGTGACCCTCAACCCGATGTACTGGCCGGCGCGTCGCCAGGAAACCCTGCTCGCCAGCGCCATCTACCAGTTCCATCCGCAGTTTACCGAGGCCGACTTCCAGGTCTGGTACGGCGACCCGGACCAGGAACACGGCAACGCCACCCTCGAAGGCGGCGACGTGATGCCGATCGGCAAGGGCGTGGTCCTGATCGGCATGGGCGAGCGTTCCTCGCGCCAGGCCATCGGCCAACTGGCGCTGAACCTGTTCAAGCACAAGGCGGTGGAGCGGGTGATCGTCGCCGGCCTGCCGAAGTCCCGCGCGGCCATGCACCTGGACACCGTGTTCAGCTTCTGCGACCGCGACCTGGTGACCATCTTTCCGGAAGTGGTGAACCAGATCGTCGCCTTCAGCCTGCGGCCGGACGAGAGCAAGCCGGGTGGCATCGATGTGCGCCGCGAAGAAGCCAGCTTCCTCGACACCGTCGCCCAGGCACTGGGCCTCAAGGCCCTGCGCGTGGTGGAAACCGGTGGCAACGCCTTCGCCGCCGAGCGCGAACAGTGGGACGACGGCAACAACGTGGTCGCCGTGGAGCCTGGCGTGGTGATCGGCTATGACCGCAATACCTACACCAACACCCTGCTGCGCAAGGCCGGTGTCGAGGTCATCACCATCAGCGCCGGCGAACTCGGCCGCGGCCGTGGCGGCGGCCACTGCATGACCTGCCCGATCATTCGCGATCCGATCGATTACTGATATTCAGGGAGATCTGAAAAATGGCTTTCAATATGCGCAATCGCAGCCTGCTGAGCTTGATGCACCACACCAATCGCGAGCTGCACTACCTGCTCGACCTGTCTCGCGACCTCAAGCGCGCCAAGTACACCGGCACCGAACAACAGCACCTCAAGGGCCGGAACATCGCGCTGATCTTCGAAAAGACCTCGACCCGCACCCGTTGCGCCTTCGAAGTCGCGGCCCATGACCAGGGCGCCCACGTCACCTATATCGACCCGGTGTCGTCGCAGATCGGCCACAAGGAAAGCATGAAGGACACCGCCCGCGTACTGGGGCGGATGTTCGATGCCATCGAATACCGTGGCTTCGAACAGGAAATCGTCGAGGAACTGGCGAAGTTCGCCGGGGTGCCGGTGTTCAACGGCCTGACCGCCGAATTCCACCCGACGCAGATGATCGCCGATACCCTGACCATGCGCGAGCACAGCGACAAGCCGCTGCATCAAATCAGCTACGCCTACCTCGGCGATGCCCGCTACAACATGGGCAACTCGCTGCTGATGATCGGCGCCAAGCTGGGCATGGACGTGCGCATCGGCGCGCCGAAAGCGCTGTGGCCCCATGAAGATTTCATCGCCCAGTGCAAGGCGTTCGCCGAGGAAAGCGGCGCGCGCATCACCATCACCGAAGACCCGCGCGAAGCGGTCAAGGGCGTGGACTTCATCCACACCGATATCTGGGTGTCCATGGGTGAGCCGGTGGAAGCCTGGGACGAGCGCATCGAGCAACTGCTGCCGTATCAGGTCAACGCGAAAATGATGAAGGCCGCGGGCAACCCGAGGGTGAAATTCATGCATTGCCTGCCGGCGTTCCATAACAGCGAAACCAAGGTCGGCAAGGATATCGCCGCGCGTTATCCGCACCTGGCCAATGGCGTCGAGGTCACCGAAGAGGTGTTCGAGTCACCCGCCAACATTGCCTTCGAGCAGGCGGAAAACCGCATGCACACCATCAAGGCGATCCTGGTCGCGGCCCTGGCGGATATCTGACGAGCCACTATCAAACCCGGAGATGTGGCGAACGGGCTTTTGTGGCGAGCGGGCTTGCCCGCGCTGGGGTGCGAAACGCCCCTGAAACCTGGCAACTCGATGCATCTGGTAAACCGAGTTTGCAGGTTTTACGACTGCTTCGCAGCCGAACGGGGGTAAGCCCCCTCGCCACAAGATTCGATCGCTTTCGTTTGCTTTGGAAGGACAATACTTATGCGTATCGTCGTAGCACTGGGCGGTAACGCCCTCCTGCGTCGTGGTGAACCCATGACCGCGGACAATCAACGCGCCAATATCCGTATCGCTACCGAACAGATTGCCAAGGTCCATGCCGGCAACCAACTGGTCATCGCCCACGGCAACGGCCCCCAGGTCGGCCTGCTGTCGTTGCAGGCGGCCGCCTACACCCAGGTTTCCCCTTATCCGCTGGATGTCCTCGGCGCGGAAACCGAAGGCATGATCGGCTACATCATCGAACAGGAGTTGGGCAATCTGCTGGATTTCGAGGTGCCTTTCGCCACCCTGCTGACCCAGGTCGAAGTCGACCCGGACGACCCGGCCTTCCAGCATCCGAGCAAACCCATAGGTCCGGTCTATGCCAAGGCCGAAGCCGAGCAACTGGCCGCGGAAAAAGGCTGGAGCATCGCCCCTGACGGCGACAAGTTCCGTCGTGTGGTCGCCAGCCCGAAACCCAAGCGCATCTTCGAGATCCGACCGATCAAATGGCTGCTGGAGAAAGGCAGCATCGTCATCTGTGCCGGCGGTGGCGGTATCCCGACCCTGTACGGCGAGGACGGCAAACTCAAGGGTATCGAGGCGGTGATCGACAAGGACCTGTGCTCGGCGCTGCTGGCCGAACAGCTGGACAGCGACCTGCTGGTGATCGCCACCGATGTCAGCGCGGCCTTTGTCGACTGGGGTCTGCCGAGCCAGAAAGCCATTGTCCAGGCGCACCCGGACGACCTCGAGAAACTCGGCTTCGCCGCCGGCTCCATGGGTCCGAAAGTCCAGGCCGCCTGCGAGTTCGCCCGACATACCGGCAAGGTCGCGGTGATCGGCTCACTGGCGGATATCGAAGCGATCGTCCAAGGTAAGGCAGGGACGCGGATCAGTACCGCCAAGCCCGGTATCGTCTACTCATGAGAAGCTGCCCTTGAACCCTCGGGGCAGATTCGTGGTCTGCCCTACTCCCATGCTTTGAAGGAGAATTCCCATGGCCAAGTTCGAGCCCGGTCACCTGCATATCGAGCGGCACGCGCTGAACAAGGACGATTACAGCTACAACCTGTGTATCGACTATGAACTCGCCCAGGACCCCAGGGAAGGCAAGGGCATGCGGTTCACCTTGCATGGCAGCATCGAGGGAAAAACCCTGGATGAGTCGTTCTTCCTGGCCAAGGACCAGGCCTTCGACTTCGCCCGTCATGCCACCCATATCGCCCAGCAATACGGCCTGCCGAAAAGCGCCAGCATTGCTTCGATGCACAAGTACTACGACGAGATGTTCGAGGATGTGCGGGCGCAACTCCACGTCAAGTCCGGCGACCCGATGAAGCCCGAGCACCTGGAATAACCCAGGTTCATGTGGGAGGGGGCTTGCCCCGGAAGCTTTTAGCTCGCAATGGGCTCTTCGCGGCGGTGCGGCGTCCCGCCAAACCTGCGTACAAGGGGCCGTGGTGAATCTGAAACCTGTGGGAGCGCGAAGAGGCCCGCAAGAGCATCAAAAGCTTCGGGGGCAAGCCCCCTCCCACAAGAGATGTCATACTTGGCGTCCTCTCGCCCAGAACCGAATTGCGCCCCATGCGTATCCACGTCAGTTTCATCGACCGCGTCGGCATTACCCAGGAAGTCCTGGCCCTGCTCGGCGGCCGCAACCTGAACCTGGATGCGGTGGAAATGGTTCCGCCCAACGTCTATATCGATGCCCCGACCCTGAGCCCGCAAGTGCTCGAGGAGTTGCGCGATGCGCTGTTCAGCGTCCGCGGCGTGCAGGCGGTGACGGTGGTGGACATCCTTCCCGGCCAGCGCCGGCACCTGCAACTCGACGCCTTGCTCGCCGCCATGACCGATCCGGTCCTGGCACTCGACAGCGAAGGCCTGGTGCTGCTCGCCAACCCGGCGCTGATTGCCCTCTACGGGCGTGAACCGGCCGGAGAAAGCGTGGCCGGACTATTCGCCGATCCCGGCTTGCTCGAAGCCCTGCTGGAAAACGGTTTTCGCCTGCCCCTGCGGGAAATCACCGTCAACGGCCAGACACTGCTGCTGGATGCCACGCCCATCACCGACGCCGGCGCGCTGCTGACACTGTACCAGCCCAACCGTATCGGTGAACGCCTGTCGGCACTGCATCACGATCATGCCGAAGGCTTCGATGCCCTGCTCGGCGAGTCAGCGGCGATTCGCACCCTCAAGGCGCGCGCCCAGCGGGTCGCGGCACTCGATGCACCCTTGCTGATCCAGGGCGAGACCGGCACCGGCAAGGAGCTGGTGGCCCGTGCCTGTCACGCCATCAGCGCCCGTCACAGCGCGCCGTTCCTCGCCCTGAACTGCGCGGCGCTGCCGGAAAACCTCGCCGAAAGCGAGCTGTTCGGTTATGCCCCCGGCGCCTTCACCGGTGCCCAGCGCGGCGGCAAGCCGGGGCTGATGGAACTGGCGAACCAGGGCACGGTGTTTCTCGACGAGATCGGCGAGATGTCACCGTACCTGCAGGCCAAGCTGCTGCGTTTTCTCAATGACGGCAGCTTTCGCCGGGTCGGCGGCGACCGCGAGGTCAAGGTCAATGTGCGCATCCTCAGTGCCACCCACCGCAACCTGGAAAAGATGGTCGGCGAAGGCAGCTTTCGCGAGGACCTGTTCTATCGCCTGAATGTGCTCAATGTCGAGGTTCCGCCCCTGCGCGAGCGCGGCCAGGACATTCTGCTGCTGGCCCGCTACTTCATGCAGCAGGCCTGCGCGCAGATCCAGCGCCCGGTCTGCCGGCTGGCACCGGGGACCTATCCGGCACTGCTGGGCAATCGCTGGCCGGGCAATGTCCGTCAGTTGCAGAACGTGATCTTCCGCGCGGCGGCGATCTGCGAAAGCAGCCTGGTGGATATCGGTGACCTGGATATTGCCGGAACGTCCGTGGCCCGCCAGGGCGACAGCGAAATCGAAAGCCTGGAACAGGCGGTCGAGGAGTTCGAGAAGGATCTGCTGGGCAAACTCTACGTCCAGTATCCGTCCACGCGCCAACTGGCCAGCCGTCTGCAGACCTCCCACACGGCGATTGCCCATCGCCTGCGCAAGTACGGTATCCCGGGCAAGACTTGATACACCGAAAAATCTTGTAGGAGCCTGGCTTGCCAGCGATGACGGTCGCTCACAGGGCGCAAGGTTTACTGACCTCTTCGCGGGCAAACCACGCTCCCACAGGGTTAAGCGTCATCCTCGGGCACACCAAAAGCGACCTTCATCTGTACTGAAAGCGCTACAGCGGAACGATTTCGCTACACATGTAGCCAGACCACGCCCAACAAGGCTTTGATCCTGTTGGGCTTTTTTTACTCTTAGCGACTGTAGCGATTTCGCTACAGCAACAGCATTCCTACTGGCTGAAATCTTCCTCAAACCCTTGATTTACAAGCCTCAAACAACATTGGCCACAAACTTGCTAAGGGAACTCCCATGCAAGCGAGGCACAGGTCTCGCCTTTATCGCGTCCACCAGACGAGTCTGGCCCTTGAGGAGTTTCCATGAGCGAGTTGCGTTTTACTGAAGACCACGAATGGCTGCGTACCGAAGCCGATGGCAGCGTCACCGTCGGCATCACGGCATTCGCGCAGAATGCCCTGGGCGACGTGGTGTTTGTGCAACTGCCGGAACTGCAGACCTACGACAAGGGCGCCGAAGCCGCCACCGTGGAATCGGTAAAGGCCGCCAGCGGCGTGTACATGCCCCTGGACGGTGAAGTGCTGGAAACCAATCCGGCCCTGGAAGACAGCCCGGAACTGGTCAACGAAGACCCGCTGGGCGAAGGCTGGTTCTTCCGCTTCAAGCCCGCCGACGCCGCCGCTGTCGGCCAACTGCTGGATCAGGACGCCTACGACCGCCTGATCAAAGCCAACGCCGAAGCCTGAGGAATCGCCATGACCATCAACCTCGGCACCGCCAACGAATTCATCTCCCGTCATATCGGCCCGCGCCAGGATGACGAACGCGCCATGCTCGCCACCCTCGGCTTCGATTCCCTCGAAGCGCTGAGCGCCAGCGTGATTCCCGACAGCATCAAGGGCACCAGCGTCCTCGACCTGCCGGACGGGCAAAGCGAAGCCGACGCCCTGGCGTCGATCAAGGCCATCGCCGCGAAGAACCAACTGTTCAAGACCTACATTGGCCAGGGCTACTACAACTGCCACACGCCATCGCCGATCCTGCGCAATCTGCTGGAGAACCCGGCCTGGTACACCGCCTACACACCGTACCAGCCGGAAATTTCCCAGGGCCGCCTCGAAGCGCTGCTGAACTTCCAGACCCTGATCAGCGATCTCACCGGCCTGCCGATCGCCAACGCCTCGCTGCTCGACGAAGCCACCGCCGCCGCCGAAGCCATGACCTTCTGCAAGCGCCTGAGCAAGAACAAGGGCAGCCACGCCTTCTTCGCCTCCGTGCACTGCCACCCGCAGACCCTCGACGTGTTGCGTACCCGTGCCGAGCCGCTGGGCATCGACGTGGTGGTCGGTGACGAACGTGAACTGAGCGATGTCAGCGCCTTCTTCGGCGCCCTGCTGCAGTACCCGGCCAGCAACGGCGACCTGTTCGACTACCGCGAACTGGCCGAGCGTTTCCACGCCGCCAACGCCCTGGTGGCCGTCGCCGCCGATCTGCTGGCCCTGACCGTGCTGACCCCGCCGGGTGAGTTCGGTGCCGACGTTGCCATCGGCAGCGCCCAACGCTTCGGCGTCCCGCTGGGCTTCGGCGGCCCGCACGCGGCCTACTTCTCCACCCGTGACGCGTTCAAGCGCGATATGCCCGGCCGCCTGGTCGGCGTATCCGTGGACCGTTTCGGCAAGCCGGCCCTGCGCCTGGCAATGCAGACCCGCGAACAACATATCCGTCGCGAGAAAGCCACCAGCAACATCTGCACCGCCCAGGTCCTGCTGGCCAATATCGCCAGCATGTACGCCGTGTACCACGGTCCCCAAGGCCTGGTGCAGATCGCCAACCGCATCCATCACCTGACCGCCATCCTGGCCAAGGGCCTGGGCGCGCTGGGCCTGAACGTCGAGCAAACCAGCTTCTTCGACACCCTGACCCTCAATACCGGTGCACAGACTGCCGCCCTGCACGACAAGGCGCATGCCCAGCGGATCAACCTGCGGGTGGTAGATGGTCAGCGCCTGGGCCTGTCCCTCGACGAAACCACCTGCCAGGCAGACGTGGAAACCCTGTGGAGCCTGCTGGCCGAGGGCAAGGCGCTGCCGGACTTCGCCGCCCTCGCCGCGTCGGTCGCCAGCACCATTCCGGCGGCCCTGGTTCGCCAGTCGCCGATCCTCAGCCACCCGGTCTTCAACCGCTATCACTCGGAAACCGAGCTGATGCGCTACCTGCGCAAGCTGGCGGACAAGGACCTGGCCCTGGATCGCACCATGATCCCGCTGGGCTCGTGCACCATGAAGCTCAACGCCGCCAGCGAAATGATCCCGGTGACCTGGGCCGAATTCGGTGCCCTGCACCCGTTTGCCCCGGCTGCACAAAGCGCCGGCTACCAGCAACTGACCGACGAGCTGGAAGCGATGCTTTGCGCCGCCACCGGCTATGACGCCATTTCCCTGCAGCCGAACGCCGGCTCCCAGGGCGAATACGCCGGCCTGCTGGCGATCCGCGCCTACCACCAGAGCCGTGGCGATGACCGTCGCGATATCTGCCTGATCCCGTCGTCGGCCCACGGTACCAACCCGGCCACCGCCAACATGGCCGGTATGCGCGTGGTGGTCACCGCCTGCGACGCTCGTGGCAACGTCGATATCGAAGACCTGCGGGCCAAGGCCATCGAGCACCGCGAACACCTCGCCGCGCTGATGATCACCTACCCGTCGACCCACGGCGTGTTCGAGGAAGGCATCCGCGAAATCTGCGGCATCATTCATGACAACGGCGGCCAGGTGTACATCGACGGCGCCAACATGAACGCCATGGTCGGCCTGTGTGCCCCGGGCAAGTTCGGCGGCGACGTGTCGCACCTGAACCTGCACAAGACCTTCTGCATTCCCCACGGCGGTGGTGGCCCGGGCGTCGGCCCGATCGGCGTGAAATCGCACCTGACGCCGTTCCTGCCCGGTCACGGCGTCATGGAGCGCAAGGAAGGCGCGGTCTGCGCGGCGCCATTCGGCAGCGCGAGCATCCTGCCGATCACCTGGATGTACATCCGCATGATGGGCGGCGAAGGCCTCAAACGCGCCTCGCAGTTGGCAATCCTCAACGCCAACTACATCTCCCGTCGCCTGGAAGAGCATTACCCGGTGCTCTACACCGGCAGCAACGGCCTGGTGGCGCATGAGTGCATCCTCGACCTGCGGCCATTGAAGGACAGCAGCGGCATCAGCGTCGATGACGTCGCCAAGCGCCTGATCGATTTCGGCTTCCACGCCCCGACCATGTCGTTCCCGGTGGCCGGCACCCTGATGATCGAGCCGACCGAAAGCGAATCCAAGGAAGAACTGGACCGTTTCTGCGAAGCCATGATCCGTATCCGCGAGGAAATCCGCGCGGTGGAAAACGGCAGCCTGGACAAGGACGACAACCCGCTGAAGAACGCCCCGCACACCGCGGCGGAAATCGTCGGCGAGTGGACGCACCCGTACAGTCGCGAACAGGCGGTCTACCCGGTGGCGTCGTTGATCGAAGGCAAGTACTGGCCACCGGTCGGTCGCGTCGACAATGTGTTCGGCGACCGCAACCTGGTCTGCGCCTGCCCGTCGATAGAGAACTACGCTTGACACCATAGCTCAACCCCTGTCGATCACCAGAACCGATCGTTCCCACGCTCTGCGTGGGAATGCAGCCCGTGACGCTCCGCGTCACGAAGCGGACGCAGAGCGTCCAGAGAGGCATTCCCACGCCGAGCGTGGGAACGATCATCGCATCCTCACCATAATAAGAACGACCCCGGAGAATCCCATGTCACTGAGCGTGTTCGACCTGTTCAAGATCGGCATCGGTCCCTCCAGCTCCCATACCGTCGGTCCGATGCGTGCAGCCGCGCGTTTCGTCGAGGGCCTGCGGCGCGAAAGCCTGCTGCAACAGACCACCTGCGTCAAAGTCGAGCTGTACGGCTCGCTCGGCGCCACCGGCAAGGGCCACGGCAGCGACAAGGCCGTTCTGCTGGGCCTGGAAGGTGAGCACCCGGATACCGTCGACACAGAAACCGTTGCCGCCCGCCTGCACACCATTCGCAGCGACGGACGCCTGAATCTGCTCGGCGAACATTCCATCGAATTCAACGAAAAACTCCACCTGGCGATGATCAGGAAACCCCTGGCCTATCACCCCAACGGCATGATCTTCCGCGCCTTCGACGCGGCCGGTATCCAGATCCGCAGCCGCGAGTACTACTCGGTCGGCGGCGGTTTCGTGGTCGATGAAGACGCAGCCGGTGCCGACCGCATCGTCGAGGACAGCACGCCGCTGACCTTCCCATTCAAGAGCGCCAAGGAACTGCTGGGGCATTGCAGCACCTACGGCCTGTCCATCAGCCAGGTCATGCTGACCAACGAAAGCGCCTGGCGCCCGGAAGCGGAAACCCGCACCGGGCTGCTGAAGATCTGGCAGGTGATGCAGGACTGCGTCGATGCCGGGTGTCGCAATGAAGGCATCCTGCCGGGCGGCTTGAAGGTCAAGCGGCGCGCGGCGGCCCTGCACCGGCAACTGTGCAAGAACCCGGAAGCCGCCCTGCGCGATGCGCTGTCGGTGCTGGACTGGGTCAATCTGTACGCCCTGGCGGTCAATGAAGAAAACGCCAACGGCGGGCGCGTGGTCACCGCGCCCACCAACGGCGCGGCCGGGATCATCCCCGCCGTGCTGCATTACTACATGCGCTTTATCCCCGGCGCCAATGAGGACGGCGTGGTGCGCTTCCTGCTCACCGCCGCCGCCATCGGCATTCTCTACAAGGAAAACGCCTCGATCTCCGGTGCCGAAGTCGGCTGCCAGGGCGAGGTCGGCGTAGCCTGCTCGATGGCCGCCGGCGCCTTGTGCGAAGTGCTCGGCGGCACCGTGCAACAGGTCGAGAACGCCGCCGAAATCGGCATGGAACACAACCTCGGGCTGACCTGCGACCCCATCGGCGGCCTGGTCCAGGTACCGTGCATCGAGCGTAACGCCATGGGCTCGGTCAAGGCCATCAATGCCGTGCGCATGGCCCTGCGTGGCGACGGCCAGCACTTCGTCTCCCTCGACAAGGTCATCCGTACCATGCGCCAGACCGGCGCCGACATGAAAAGCAAATACAAGGAGACCGCCCGTGGCGGTCTGGCCGTAAACATTATCGAATGCTGATCGACAAGGCCGGCGCAACCGGCCTCCCGGCAATTTCCAGGAGCTGAAGATGTCCACCGAAAACCTGCTGAAAACCCCGCTGCACGCCCTTCACCTGCAACTCGGTGCGCGCATGGTGCCGTTCGCCGGCTATGACATGCCGGTGCAGTACCCGCTGGGCGTGATGAAGGAACACCAGCACACCCGCGAACAGGCCGGGCTGTTCGATGTGTCGCACATGGGCCAGATCCGCCTGGTCGGTGCCGCGGCCGCCAAGGCCCTGGAAGCCCTGGTGCCGGTGGATATCATCGACCTGCCGGTGGGCATGCAGCGCTATGCCATGTTCACCAACGAAACCGGCGGCATCCTCGACGACCTGATGGTCGCCAACCTGGGCAACGACGAACTGTTCCTGGTGGTCAACGCCGCCTGCAAGGACCAGGACCTGGCGCACCTGCAAAAGCACCTGGGGCATCTGTGCGAAGTGCAGCCGCTGTTCGAGGAACGCGCCCTGCTCGCCCTGCAAGGTCCCGCCGCCGTTACCGTGCTGGCACGCCTGGCACCGGAGGTCACGCGGATGACTTTCATGCAGTTCACCGCCGTGCGCCTGCTGGGTGTCGACTGCTACGTCAGCCGTTCCGGCTACACCGGTGAAGACGGTTTCGAAATCTCGGTACCGGCGGCCAGCACCGAATCCCTGGCCCGCAGCCTGCTGGCCGAGACCGAAGTCGAAGCCATCGGCCTCGGCGCGCGCGACTCGCTGCGCCTGGAAGCCGGCCTGTGCCTCTACGGCCATGACATGAACACCGAGACCACGCCGATCGAAGCCAGCCTGCTCTGGGCCATCTCCAAGTCGCGGCGCGCCGACGGTGCACGGGCCGGCGGCTTCCCGGGTGCCGAGCAGGTCTTCGCCCAGCAACAACAAGGGGTACGCCGCAAACGTGTCGGCCTGCTACCGCAGGAACGCACGCCGGTACGCGAAGGCGCGGAAATCGTCGACCAGGATGGGACGGTCATCGGCAATGTGTGCAGCGGCGGCTTCGGCCCTACCCTCGGTGCACCATTGGCCATGGGTTACCTGGACAACGCCCACTGCGCACTGGACAGCGAAGTCTGGGCCATCGTCCGCGGCAAACGTGTACCGTTGAAAGTGAGCAAAATGCCTTTTGTTCCGCAACGTTACTATCGCGGTTGAAACTATCGCGCGCGATTGATACCTACAGTAACAACTACGGCGGTTGTGAAACAGTGCACTAGCCTGTAACGCAACCGCCACAAAACAGTGCATATATTCATTAGCGAACTTGGCTTATAACAGTCGAACCCAACTGAATGTTTGTATGTCCGGCATCCCCCCGCCAAAGCTCTCGAAAACTGCGACAAACCGGCGCAAACCGGGGGCTTGGCAGGGGCTTGTTTTTTCTCCCACAGTTGGCGTAGAGTTTCCCTACTGTGTTTGCATGGGTCGCTTGGAATCGTGACCTGGGCAGTAGCTCTAAGTTTGCTACAACCCGTTCGACGTCTCTTACTTTCCTGCAACCCAGCCCAGTACTCTTTCAGGTGAAAGGGGCTGTCATTAATTTTTAGCGTCAAAGGAAATAAGAAATGTCCCAACGTCAGAGCGGCACCGTCAAGTGGTTTAACGACGAGAAAGGTTTTGGTTTTATCACTCCCGAAAGCGGTCCGGATCTGTTCGTCCATTTCCGCGCTATCCAGGGCAACGGCTTCAAGAGCCTGAAAGAAGGCCAGAAAGTGACCTTCATCGCCGTGCAAGGCCAGAAAGGCATGCAGGCTGACGAAGTCATCGCCGAAGCCTGATTTCAAGCTTTATTACACTAAAAGCCCCTGATGCTGACATCAGGGGCTTTTTTGTGAGCGCAATTCCGTAAAATGGCTTTTTCCGTTCCGAGAGAGCCACTATGCCAAAGCACGTGCTGAGCCCCCAGGGCGAGTTTCCTGCCGCCGGCCTGGGCCGTCGCCTGGCAGCGATGTTCTATGACTTCCTGCTGTGCACCGCCTTGCTGATCGTCACTGGCTTCATCTACAAGGGGGTGCAGATGGTCTTCATCAGCGAGCCACGACTCAAGGTCCTATCGGATGCCGGCGCGCTGGACGGCGACCCATTGTTCTCGACCGTGGTGTTCTGCGTGCTGTTCGCTTTCTTCGCCAAATTCTGGACCTACAAGGGTCAGACCCTGGGCATGCAGGTGTGGGGCATCAGGGTGCAGAACGCCGACGGCACGGCCATCAGCCTCTTGCAGGCGCTGCTGCGCTTCATGGTGTCGATCGCCTCCTGGCTGTTTGCCGGCCTGGGCTTTATCTGGGTGCTCTTCGACAAGCGCAAACGTAGCTGGCACGACATCTACTCCAACAGCCAGCTGGTGCGTATTCCCAAACAGCCGCGCTGACACTTTTCGCCCGCCCATGAAAAAGCCCGCCTCATTCGAGGCGGGCTTTTTTGCACTTCAATCCGGACTTATTCGGCCAGCTTGAAGGTGATGAAGCTCGCACGTCCCTGACGCAGCACGCGCATCGATACCGAACGGTTCTTCGGCAGGGCCTTGGCGATATCGGTGAACTGCTTGGCATCGGTGATCGCCTGGTTGTTCAGGTGCGTGATCACGTCGCCCGGCTGCAGACCGATCAGGGCCGCCGGACCGTCCTGCACTTCCTTGATGATCACACCGCCCTTGAGCTGGTCGTTGGCTTTCTTCTGCTCGTCGGTCAGGTCAGCCACGGACACGCCCAGGCGATTGCTGCTGCGCTCGGCACCGGCGGACTTGGCGATATCCATTTCCTTGCCTTCATCCGGGATCGCCCCGACCGTCAGGTCAATGGTCTTGCGCTGCCCTTCACGAACCACTTCCAGCTTGGCCTTCTCGCCCGCCTTCAGTGCGCCCACCAGATGCGGCAGATCGGCCGACAGCTCGATCGGCTGGCCGTTCATGCTGAGGATCACGTCACCGACCTGCAGGCCGCCTTTGGCTGCCGGGCCATCGTCCTGTACCTGGGCCACCAGCGCACCCGCTGGCTTGTCCAGGCCGAAGGACTCGGCGAGGTCCTTGTTGACCTCCTGGATCACCACGCCCAGCCAGCCGCGGCTGACCTTGCCACCGGCCTTCAGCTGATTGGAAACGTCCATGGCGACATCGATCGGGATCGCGAAGGACACGCCCATGAAGCCACCGGAACGGGTGTAGATCTGCGAGTTGATACCGACCACTTCACCATTGAGATTGAACAGCGGACCACCGGAGTTGCCCGGGTTGATCGGCACGTCGGTCTGGATGAACGGCACATAGTTTTCGTTCGGCAGGCTGCGGCCAACGGCACTGACGATGCCCTGCGTCACGGTGTGGTCAAAGCCGAACGGCGAGCCGATGGCGACGACCCACTGGCCCGGCTTCAGGTCCTTGGACTTGCCCAGCTTGAGGGTCGGCAGGTTCTTGCCGTCGATCTTCAGCAGGGCTACGTCGGAACGCGGATCGGTACCGACCAGCTTGGCCTTGAGTTCGCTGCGGTCAGCCAGGCGAACGAGGATCTCATCGGCGTCGGCGACCACGTGGTTGTTGGTGAGGATATAGCCGTCATCGGAGATGATGAAACCCGATCCCAGGGACTGGGCTTCACGCTGCCGACCGCCACCACCGCCACCTTTCCCGCGCGGTTGCGGGAAACCGCGGAAGAACTGCTGGATTTCCGGCGGCAAGCCTTCAAGGCCCTGGACCTGGTCCGAAACCTTGCGGTCCGGCAGTTTCTGGGTGGTACTGATGTTCACCACCGCCGGCGAGGCCTGCTCCACCAACTGGGTGAAGTCGGGCAGCTCCGCGGCCTGGGCCGCGACTGTCTGCCCGAGCAGCAGGACAGCGGCGAAAATGGACAGATAAGATTTCAAGCTTGGTATCGACATACGGCTCCCGTAAACAACGAGCATGGTTAAGCGACAGGTACCATAAAACCCAAGGATGATTAAGCCTGGATTACGGACCGGGAACAACAAACAAGGCCAGGGCCGTTGGGGCCCTGACCTATAGGAAAATTCGGTTTGTTTTGCAAATGAAAATGATCACCGGACATTTCGGCATCTCGATCCCACCGCCGGGGCGGCTGCATGTGAAGACAGGATCGAGTCACCAAGGGTCATGGATCAGCGACTCACTGCTTGCTGGCCTGCGCATCGCCGGCGCGCATCGACAAGGCGATCCGTTCGGCGGTACCGATGGGAATCTCGCCCACCACCGTGACCATGATTTCCCCGCTCGGGGTGGTCAGGCGCCGGGAAACCGCGACAGTGGGTCCCAGCTGGGTACGGGTATCCGTGATGCTGGCGCCGTTGAGGGGTTCGAGGAAGACCGAGAAACGCGCCAGTCCATCGTCATACATGAGGCTGTTGACCTGGGTCTTGGACTGCGGATCGATGCGCGCCGTGCTGCTCACCAGTTCGAAGCCCGGCGGCAGCCAGTCGGAATGCCACAGTTGCGCCACCTTGCTGCCCAGGACCTGGACCTTGGCCTGCGCCTGGTTGCTGAGCAATACCACCGGCTTGCATTCGGCACCGGCCTGCAACTGGCTGTCCTGGGGCACTTCGGAAGTATTCAATTCGGTGAACTGGAAACGTTCGAGCAATTGCCCCTTGTCGTTGATCAGCAACGACTTGAGCGGCAAGCCGGTCTGGCGATCCAGGTGCAATTCGAAACCGTAGCGATGCTGGTCGCGCGGCGTCAGTGACACGATTACCGCCGGACGGCCGGCGACGCGTGACTTGCCGACGACGGCAATGTCATACCAGGCGTTGAGTTTCTGCGGATCCAGCGCACGGGCGTGGGCATCGGGCGACTCGCCGAGTCCGGCGACCAGGGTGCCACTGACACACTCGGTGTGCCCGTCGACGCGTACGACCTCTTGTGCCGAGCCATCCAGTTGAAGCAAGCGCTCACGAACCTGACCGTTCCGGACCAGATGCCAGATGCGGTGGGTCGAGAAACTGCCGTTGCGTTCGTAGACGAAAGTGCCCTGGAAGCTTTGCTGCTGCTCGGCTTGCCCAAGACGTTCCAACCAGTCCTGGGCTTCGTCGGCCTGGGCGGTCAGGATGAACCCACCGGCCAGGGCAAGCGTTAGAAGAGGTAGCGCGCGCATGATCCTCCTTACTTAGCGGTTTTCCAGGCTGGCGGCACGCGCGTAGGGCAGAGCGCTCTCAGTGCCTTTCAGGGCAGCTTGCTGCGCGTGCTGGCGCAGGTAGCCTGGCAGACGCTGGTCCCAGCCCGGCTGGCCTTGCTGCAGCACGCCGTTGGCCATCGGCCCGGTGGGCTCGGAACCTTCAGTATAGCCGGCCAGTACCGCCGGGCCCTTGGCTGTCGGAGCAGCCAGGCCAGGCTGGTTCGATTGCTGGGCCAGTTGCGCGCCGGCAATGTCATCCTGGTTGTAGAAACGCACGCCAGCCAACACCGCCACGGTCACCGAAGCAGCCACGGCCAGGCGGCCGAGGGTACGCCAGGGACCACGGGAACTCTTGGCCGGGACTTCTTCGCCAGCCAGGGCTGCCGATACGGCCGAAGCGATATCCAGGCGCGGATCCAACAGTTCCTTGTGCATCACTGCCCGGGCGATTTGGTAACGAGACCAGGTAGCACGGGTGTCGGCATCGTCAAGGGCACCCAGTACCCGACGCAATTCCAATTCGTCCGCTTCGTTATCCATCACCGCGGACAGCGATTCCTGCAGGGCTTCACGACTCATGACGGTTCCTCTCTTGGCTGTCGCCGCTGTCTCAGGTTTCCTGCAACAACGGCTGCAGGGCTTTATCTATGGCCTCCCGAGCGCGGAAAATCCGGGAGCGCACGGTGCCCACAGGACATTGCATGACGGCCGCAATGTCCTCATAACTCAGACCATCGAATTCACGTAAAGTTAACGCCGTACGCAAATCTTCTGGCAGTTGCTGGATGGTTCGATGGACGGTGCCCTCGATCTCATCCCGGAGCAACGCACGCTCCGGTGACTCGAGGTCTTTCAGGCCATGATCGCCGTCATAGAACTCAGCATCCTCGGAACTCACATCACTGTCTGGTGGCCTGCGACCGCGGGACACCAGATAGTTTTTCGCCGTGTTGATGGCGATACGGTACAGCCAGGTATAAAAAGCACTGTCGCCGCGAAAATTACCCAGCGCACGGTAGGCTTTGATAAAGGCTTCTTGTGCAACGTCCTGGGCTTCATGGGTGTCGTGCACGAATCGCACGATCAACCCGAGAATTTTGTGCTGGTATTTCAGCACTAGCAGATCGAAAGCCCGCTTGTCGCCGCGTTGAACGCGTTCGACCAGCTGCTGATCCTCTTCCTGGGTTAGCATGAACACTCCTCATAGGACTTGAAGGAGGCTGCCATTGCTAATTGATCAGGCTTGCAAACATAGACTCGGGCTTTTGGCAAAAGTTCTCCCCCTTCAAGCAAGTTTCCTGCGGCCCGCTGAACGGACACACACGAAAAACGCAGCTCGGGCTTGGCCGACTGCGTGAATAATCTTGTCGTCGAATTAGCCTGCGAAGCCCTCTCATCAGGCTGCGCATAAAGCCGACGCTGTCCCCTTCTTCCAGGCGCCTGCCTATGGAACCCGGGGGGGTGCAAAAGTTCCCGGGAGCCGCAGAAAGCAATAGCATTATGCTACTTCAGCGAACACAGAGTGCCTGACCCTTGTTATAGCCGAAAAATCATCGTCTTACCGTGCAAAAGCACATGCACGGCGACCCAGAGTGGCGCACACTTCCTGCCCGCTGTAGTTTCACAATGCCACGAAGGCCCGGCTATTGTGCCGATCCCCCCAGCCATATACTAGTGCGCTGTGTGGCGGGCTCCGTGGCCCACCCGGGCGTTTTTCGGATTCCTAGAGATGAGCCAACATTTTCAACACGATGTGCTGGTGATCGGCAGCGGCGCCGCCGGCCTGAGCCTGGCGCTGACCCTGCCGGGCCACCTGCGCATTGCCGTGCTGAGCAAGGGCAACCTGGCCAACGGCTCGACCTACTGGGCCCAGGGTGGCGTCGCCGCCGTGCTGGACGATACCGACACCGTACAGTCCCATGTCGAGGACACCCTCAACGCCGGTGGCGGCCTATGCCATGAAGACGCGGTGCGCTTCACCGTCGAGCACAGCCGCGAGGCCATCCAGTGGCTGATCGACCAGGGCGTGCCGTTCACCCGCGACGAAGAAGCCAACGTCGACGACGGCGGTTTCGAGTTCCACCTGACCCGTGAAGGCGGCCACAGTCATCGGCGCATCATCCACGCCGCCGATGCCACCGGCGCGGCGATCTTCACGACCCTGCTGGAGCAGGCCCGGCAACGCCCGAACATCGAGCTGCTGGAGCAGCGCGTGGCGGTCGACCTGATCACCGAAAAACGCCTGGGTCTGGACGGCGACCGCTGCCTGGGCGCCTATGTGCTCAATCGCGGTACGGGCGAAGTCGACACCTACGGCGCGCGCTTCACCATCCTCGCCTCGGGCGGCGCGGCCAAGGTCTACCTCTATACCAGCAACCCGGACGGCGCCTGCGGCGACGGCATCGCCATGGCCTGGCGTTCGGGCTGCCGGGTGGCGAACCTGGAGTTCAACCAGTTCCACCCGACCTGCCTGTATCACCCGCAGGCCAAGAGCTTCCTGATCACCGAAGCCCTGCGCGGCGAAGGCGCCCACCTGAAGCTGCCCAACGGCGAACGCTTCATGCCGCGCTTCGACCCTCGGGCGGAGCTGGCGCCACGGGATATCGTCGCCCGGGCCATCGACCACGAGATGAAGCGCCTGGGCATCGACTGCGTCTACCTGGACATCAGCCACAAGCCCGAAGCGTTTATCAAGGCGCACTTCCCGACGGTGTATGAACGCTGCCTGGAATTCTCCATCGACATCACCAGGCAGCCGATCCCGGTGGTCCCGGCGGCGCACTACACCTGTGGTGGCGTGCTGGTCGACCAGCAGGGGCGCACCGATATCCCCGGCCTGTATGCCATTGGCGAAACCAGCTTTACCGGCCTGCACGGTGCCAACCGCATGGCCAGCAACTCGCTGCTCGAATGCTTCGTCTATGCCCGCTCGGCGGCCGCCGACATTCTCCAGCAGTTGCCGCAGGTCGCCGTACCCGTGGCCTTGCCGAGCTGGGATGCGAGCCAGGTGACCGACTCCGACGAAGACGTGATCATCGCCCACAACTGGGATGAACTGCGGCGCTTCATGTGGGACTACGTCGGCATCGTGCGCACCAACAAGCGCCTGCAACGGGCTCAGCACCGGGTGCGCCTGCTGCTGGACGAGATCGACGAGTTCTACAGTAACTACAAGGTCAGTCGCGACCTGATCGAGCTGCGCAATCTGGCCCAGGTGGCCGAGTTGATGATTCGTTCGGCCATGGAGCGCAAGGAAAGCCGGGGCCTGCATTACACCCTCGACTACCCGGACCTGCTGCCCGAGGCCCTCGACACTATCCTGGTGCCGCCCACCTACGTCGACTGAACTTCAGCCGCACGCGCAGGCGCCGATGCAGGTCGCTCGCCAGCGCGTCGCGGGGCACGCAGATCGAGCGCGGCCACCGGTCGCCCTGCCTGCGCAAACGCAGCACCACCAGCCAGGGCAATGCGAGGCTGTCACGCTGCAACTGCACCGGCTGCCAGCCAGCCGCCCGACTCCAGAGCTGCCAGCCCCGCTCGTCACGGCGCAAACCGGTAAAAGCCGACGGATGGTCCAGGCGTATTTGCCGCGGCACCGCCCAGGCCCCGTGGAGCAGACACAGCAAAACCCCGGACAGGCTCGCCCAGAGCGGAATTTCCAGCAGGAAACACGACAGCAACGCCAGGCCCAGGGCCCCGAGATACGCCGCCAGCAACAGCCGTGAGGCCTGCCAGCGGCATTCGAACGTGTTACTTGGGCTGAACACGGTCCAGGATCATGCGCACCATGCGCTGCAGCTCCGGATCTTCCGATTCGGAACGCTCCATGAACCAGCCGAACATATCCTGGTCTTCGCATTCGAGCAGCTTGCGATAGCACTCGCGGTCGACGTCATTCAGATGCGCATACACCTCCTTGACGAACGGTACCAACAGCACGTCCAGTTCCAGCATGCCGCGGCGGCTGTGCCAATAGAGGCGATTGAGTTCTACATCTTCGACCATGGAGCGCTCCTCAAATTTGTGCGCAAGTATACAGGCCCGATTGCCACAGCACAGTCGGCTTTGGTCGGGGGCACGCGGCATTTTGTGAACTACCCATTTCCAGGGCGCCCCTCTATGATGTCCGTCAGACCTATTCATGCTGCGAAGACCCATGGCCGATTCCGCTTTTTTCTGCACCCTTTCCCACGAAGGCGTTCTCGCCGTCCGCGGCTCCGACGCCAGCAAGTTCCTGCAGGGTCAGTTGACCTGCAACCTCAACTACCTCAGCGAGACCCGGGCCAGCCTCGGCGCCCGCTGCACGCAGAAAGGCCGCATGCAGTCGAGTTTCCGCATCCTGCTCGAAGGCGACGGCGTGCTGTTGGCCATGGCTGGCGAGTTGCTGGAAGCGCAGTTGGCGGACCTGAAGAAGTATGCGGTGTTCTCCAAGTCCAAGCTCACCGATGAAAGCGCCGGCTGGGTCCGTTTCGGGCTGGGCCAGGCCGACAGCGTGCTGAGCGCCCTGGGCCTCGACCTGCCCGAGGAAACCGATGCCGTGGCACGGGCCAATGGCCTGATCGCCATCCGTGTCTCCACCGGACGCAGCGAGCTCTGGGCACCGGCGGCCCAGGCACAGGACGTGCGGGCGCAACTGGCCGGCCAACTGCACGAAGCCGATCTCGATACCTGGCTGCTCGGACAGATTCGCGCCGGCATCGGCCAGGTCATGGCGCAGACCCGCGAACTGTTTATCCCGCAGATGCTCAACCTGCAGGCCGTCGGTGGCGTGAGCTTCAAGAAAGGCTGCTACACCGGCCAGGAAATCGTCGCGCGCATGCAGTACCTGGGCAAGCTCAAGCGCCGCCTGTATCGCCTGACCCTCGCCGCCGGACAACTGCCGGAACCCGGCACCGCGCTGTTCTCACCGTCCCACAACAGTGCCATCGGCGAAGTGGTGATCGCGGCCACGGCCGGCGACTCGATCGAACTGCTGGCGGTACTGCAGGCCGACGCGGCCGAAGAAGGCAGCGTCCATCTAGGCGACCTGCAAGGCCCGACCCTGACGTTGCTGGATCTACCTTATCAACTGGACCGCGATCGCGAGATTCAGCGCTGACTGCACCGCCTTAGAGAACACAAATGAACAAGCTGGCGGAAAAGGTCCAACAGGATTTGGTAGCGGCCATCGACAACGATGACCTGGTTCTGCCCACGCTCCCGGAAGTCGCCCTGAAGATTCGCGAGGCGGCGGAAGATCCCGAAATCAGCGTCAGCACCCTGAGCAAGGTGATCGGTGGTGACACCGCCCTGTCGGCACGGCTGATCAAGGTGGTCAACAGCCCGCTGTTGCGCGCCAGCCATGAAGTGACCGACCTGCACACCGCCATCACCCGGCTGGGGGTGAACTACAGCAGCAACCTGGCCATCGGCCTGGTAATGGAGCAGATCTTCCACGCCCGCTCCGAGGTGGTGGAACAGAAAATGCGCGATGTCTGGCGCAAGAGCCTGGAAATTGCCGGGATCAGCTACGTACTGTGCCGCGACTACACCTCGCTCAAGCCGGACCAGGCGGCGCTGGGCGGGCTGGTACATCAGATCGGCGTGCTGCCGATCCTGACCTACGCCGAAGATCACTACGAACTGCTCGCCGACCCGTTGAGCCTGGACCATGTGATCGAGAGCATTCACCCGCTGCTGGGCGACAAGTTGCTGCGGGTCTGGGATTTTCCCGAACGGCTGGTCAGGCTGCCGGGCCAGTATCAGGACCTGGAGCGCGACAGCGGTACGGTGGACTACGTCGACCTGGTGCAGATCGCCACGGTGTTCTGCCACCAGGGCACGACGCAGGCCTATGCCAACGTCCCGCTCGGCAGCCTGCCGGCCTTCAAGCGGCTGGGCCTGGACCCGGACAGCGAGGCCTGGATCGAAAAACTCAACGATGCGCGAATGATGTTCAACTAGCCTTTTAGCGTGGCGCCTGTTCCGGCGCTTTCGCGGGCAAGCCCGCTCCCACAGTCTTCCAGCGCACACAAGGCCGATGATCGACCACGAACCTTGTGGGAGCGGGCTTGCCCGCGAAAGCGAAAGTCCGGGCCACACATCAACCCGCGATAAAACTCACCCGCACCTTCAGCCCGCGCTGCTCGCCGTCGTGCAGGCTGATCTGCGCCAGATGCGCCCGGCAGATCTCGCCGACAATCGCCAGTCCCAGTCCCGAGCCCATGCCCTGCTGGTTGCGCCGATAGAAGCGTTCGAAGACCCGGTCGCGCTCTTCCAGGGGAATCCCCGGTCCGTCATCTTCCACTTCCAGCACCGCCGGCGCACTGACCCGCAGGATCACATTGCCGCCGACCGGCGTATGGGCCAGCGCGTTGTCCACCAGGTTGCTCAGCAATTCGTTGAGCAGGGTCGGCTCGCCACGCAACCACACCGGCTCGTCCGCTTCCAGCGCCAACGCCACGCCTCGGGCATGGGCCAGGGGCGCCATGGCCATGCCCAGCTCCCGGGCCAGCTGACTCAGGTCGAGCAACTGCGCGCCGCCCTCGGCAATCGCCCGCGCGCCATTTTCCACCCGCGCCATCGACAGCAGCTGGTTGGCCAGGTGCGTCAGGCGATCGGTGCCCTGGGCCGCGGTTTCCAGGGTGCTGCGCCAGGTATCCGCGTCAGAGGCACGCAACCCCAGTTCCAGGCGTGCCTTCAACGCCGCCAGGGGCGTGCGCAGTTCGTGGGCGGCATCGGCGATAAACTGCCCCTGGCGTTCGAACTGCCGACGCAGGCGTTCGGTGAAATGGTTGAGGGCACGTACCAGCGGCCACAACTCGTGCTGCACCTCCACCAACGGCAAGGGCCGCAGGTCATCCGGCTGGCGCTCCTCCACCGCCGTGCGCAAGCGCTCCAGCGGACGCAGCGCGGCACTCACGGCAAACCACACCAGCAGCAACGCGCCCACCGCCAGCATGCCCAGGCGCAGCAGCGTATCGGCCATCAGGCTACGGGCCATATTGACCCGCGCCTCGTCGGTCTCGGCCACGCGAATTTCCGCCATGCCGTTCATGTTCGGCTCGCTGACCGCCTTGAGCAGGCTCACCACCCGCACGTTCTGGCCGCGGTACTGCGCATCGTAGAATCGCGCCAGGGCCGGATAGTCATCGGTGCGCGGGGTGCCGGGCGGCGGTGGCGGCAGGTTTTCGTAGCCGGAAATCAGTTGCTGGTGGATATCGTTGACCTGGTAGTAGATGCGTCCCGCGCTGTCGTAGGCAAAGGTATCGAGCGCCACATAGGGCACGTCGGCGCTGAGGGTGCCATCGCGCTGCGACAGGCCGGCGGCAATGGTTCGCGCCGACGCCAGCAGGGTTCGGTCATATGCCGTGTCGGCGGCTTCGCGGCCATTCCAGTAGGCACTCCAGCCACTGGCGAGCATCAACACCACCAGCAGCAGCGCAAGGTTCCACAGCAACCGCCAACGCAGGCTGCTGGGCCTATGCATCGCGGTTTTCCAACAGATAGCCGAGACCACGGAAGGTGACGATGGCCACAGCATGGCCATCGAGTTTCTTGCGCAGGCGGTGCACGTAGATCTCGATGGCGTCGGGGCTGGCCTCTTCATCCAGGCCGAAGACCTGGGAAGCCAGCTGCTCCTTGCTCATTACCCGGCCCGGACGGGCGATCAGCGCTTCGAGCACCGCTTGCTCGCGGGAGGTCAGGGTCAACAATTCGTCGCCGAGGGTGAAGCGCCGGGTGTCCAGGTCGTAGACCAGCACCCCGCATTGCTGCTGACGCTCGCCGCCGAGCACACTGCGGCGCAGCAAAGCCTTGACCCGTGCTTCCAGCTCCGTGAGCTCGAACGGCTTGGCCAGGTAATCGTCGGCCCCCAGGTTGAGGCCATGGACCCGATCCTTCACATCGCTGCGGGCGGTCAGCATCAGCACTGGCAGGTTTTTCCCGCGTGCGCGCAGGCGGGCCAGCACTTCGAAGCCGTCCATGCGCGGCAAGCCCACATCGAGGATCGCCACCGCGTATTCCTCGCTGCCCAGGGCCAGGTCCGCAGCGACCCCATCGTGCAGCACGTCCACCGTCAAGCCCGCGCCCTTGAGCGCCTGGGCCACGCTTTCGGCCAACTGCAGATGGTCTTCGACCAGAAGCACACGCATGAATTTCCTACCTCGACTGGGGCTGTCAGACGCCCTTCTGAGCGCGGAGTTTACCCAATAAACCCGGCGCCGGTAGCCACCATCCCCCTTTGTTTATCGGGCCTTCCACACTGAAAGGTTGGTGAAAGGTTAAGCCTTTAGAGTCTCGCTACGGACAGCTCCGGCTGCCGTTTCCTACGCAATACCGTTGTATCCAGAATAGTAAAACCCCGAAAAACGCCACGATGCGTTTTCGCCAAGAATAAGAACAATAACGGAGTCCGACACGATGCTGTCTCTACAGCCCCAGGCTTGTCCGCCTGCCCGCTTTTCCCGCTTCGCTCACACCGCCCTGGCCGGCGCCGCTGCCCTGGCCGGCTTCTCGTCCGTCAGCCAGGCCGCGTTTATCGAAGACAGCACCGCCACCTTCGAAACCCGCAACATGTACTTCAACCGCGACTTCCGCGACGGCACCAGCAAACAGCAATCCAAGCGTGACGAGTGGGCCCAGGGCTTCATGCTCAACCTGCAATCGGGCTACACCGACGGCACCGTCAAGTTCGGCGTCGATGCGCTGGGCATGCTCGGGGTCAAGCTCGACTCCAGTCCCGATCGCACCGGCACCGGCCTGTTGCCTACCCACGATGACGGACGTGCCGCCGACGAGTACTCGAAACTCGGCGTGACCGCCAAGGTGAAGATTTCCGCCACCGAACTGAAAGTCGGCAGCCTGATTCCCGAACTGCCGATCCTCAAGCCCAACGACGGCCGCATCCTGCCGCAGACCTTCAACGGCGGCCTGCTCACGTCGAAGGAAATCAAGAACCTGACCTTTACCGGCGGCCGCCTGGACCGGGCCAAGGACCGCGACGACAGCAACTACGAGGAAATCGCCCTCAACAACAAGAACGGCCGTTTTGTCGGTGGCGCCACCGGTGAACACTTCAACTTCACCGGCCTGGACTACAAGTTCACCGACAAGATCACCGGCAGCTACCACTACGCCCAGCTCGACGAGGTCTACAAGCAACACTTCCTCGGCCTGCTGCTGTCCCAGCCGTTCGGTCCGGGCACCTTCGGTGCCGACGTCCGCCTGAGCAAAAGTGCCGAGCAGGGCGAAGCCCGTGGCGGCAAGATCGACAACAAGTCCTTCAGCAGCCTGTTCAGCTATGGTCTCAACGGCCACAAGCTCAGTGCCGGCTATCAGCGCATGTTCGGTGATAATGCCTTTCCCTACGTCGATGGCGCCGACCCGTACCTGGTCAACTTCGTGCAGATCAACGACTTCGCCGAGGCCGAGGAACGCTCCTGGCAGGCCAAGTACGAATACGACTTCGCCAAACTCGGGATTCCCGGCCTGAGCTTCATGAGCCGCTATATCAGCGGCGACCATATCGCCCTGAAAAACGGCAACGACGCCAAGGAATGGGAACGCAACAGCGAGATCAAGTACGTGGTGCAGAGCGGCACCTTCAAGGACGTCGCGGTGCGCCTGCGCAATGCCACCTACCGCTCCAACTACTCCGCCCGCGACGCCGACGAAGTGCGCTTGCTGGTGAGCTACAGCGTTGCCCTGTGGTAATCGAAAAACCCATAACAACAACTCCCGTGGAGAGAACAATGGACCTGTCATTACGTAAACTCGCCCTCGCCGCCAGCGTCGTGCTGTTCGCCGGCCAAGCTTTCGCCGCCGAGCCCAAGCGCCCGGAATGCATCGCCCCGGCCTCCCCCGGCGGCGGCTTCGACCTGACCTGCAAGCTGGCGCAAAGCGCCCTGGTCAACGAGAAAGTCCTGAGCAAGCCGATGCGCGTGACCTACATGCCCGGCGGCGTCGGTGCCGTGGCCTACAACGCCGTGGTCGCCCAGCGCCCGGCCGACGGCGGCACCCTGGTGGCCTGGTCCAGCGGCTCACTGCTGAACCTGGCCCAGGGCAAGTTCGGCCGCTTCGATGAAAGCGCCGTGCGCTGGCTGGCCGCGGTCGGTACCAGCTATGGCGCCATCGCGGTGAAAAGCGACTCGCCGTACAAGACCCTCGATGACCTGGTCAAGGCCCTCAAGGCCGACCCGAGCAAAGTGGTGATCGGCTCCGGCGGCACCGTCGGCAGCCAGGACTGGATGCAGACCGCGCTGATCGCCAAGGCCGCCGGGATCAATCCGCGCGACCTGCGCTATGTGGCCCTCGAAGGCGGCGGCGAAATCGTCACCGCGCTGATGGGCGGGCATATCCAGGTCGGCAGCACCGACATCTCCGACTCCATGCCACATATCCAGAGCGGTGACATGCGCCTGCTCGCGGTGTTCGCCGAGAAGCGCCTGGACGAGCCGGAAATGAAGGACATCCCCACCGCTCGCGAGCAAGGCTACGACATTGTCTGGCCGGTCGTACGCGGTTTCTACCTCGGTCCAAAGGTCAGCGACGAAGACTACGCCTGGTGGAAAAACGCCTTCGACAAGCTCCTGGCTTCCGAAGAGTTCGCCAAGCTGCGCGACCAACGCGAGCTGTTCCCCTTCGCCATGACCGGCCCGGAGCTGGACACCTACGTGAAGAAGCAGGTCGCCGACTACAAAGTGCTGGCCAAGGAATTCGGCCTGATCCAGTGATCGCCCCCGTCTAGTGGTCGGTTCCCGCAAGGTGGGGACCGACCCAGGAGTTCACCATGCTCGTTCAACGACTCTTCGCCTCGGTGCTGCTGCTGGCCTGCGCCGGCCTGGCACTGATGGCCTGGCCCTACCAGGCCGCGTTTTCCTATGAACCGGTGGGCCCGCGTGCCTATCCGTTGCTGATGCTCGGCCTGATGGGCCTGGGCCTGCTGTACCTGATCTTTCGCCCCACGCCTATCGTCCACAGCGACGAAGAACCACCGCTGGACCGCGCCACCCTGAACAAGATCGCTCTCTGCATCGGCTTGCTGCTGATCTTCGCCGGAACCTTCGAACCATTGGGTTTCATCCTGTCCAGCATCCTGATCGGCGTGCCCATGGCGCGCCTGTACGGCGGGCGCTGGCTGCCCAGCGTGGTGATCATCAGCCTGATGAGCATCGGCCTGTACGTGCTGTTCGACCGTCTGATGGACGTGCCCCTGCCCCTGGGCCTGCTCGACATCCTGGAGAATTGATATGGATACCCTCAGCTACCTGGGCCAGGGCTTCGGCGTCGCCCTGACCCCCTACAACCTGATCACCGCCCTCAGCGGCACCCTGATCGGCACCATCGTCGGCCTGCTGCCGGGCCTCGGTCCGATCAACGGCGTGGCCCTGCTGATCCCCATCGCCTTCGCCCTCGGCCTGCCACCGGAATCGGCGCTGATCCTGCTGGCGGCGGTCTACCTGGGTTGCGAGTACGGCGGGCGCATCAGCTCGATCCTGCTCAATATCCCCGGTGAAGCCTCCACCGTGATGACCACCCTCGACGGCTACCCGATGGCCCGCCAGGGCCTGGCCGGTGTCGCCCTGTCGCTGTCGGCCTGGAGCTCGTTCATCGGCGCCTTTATCGCCACCTGCGGCATGGTGCTGTTCGCCCCGCTGCTGGCGAAATGGGCGATTGCCTTCGGTCCGGCGGAATACTTCGTGCTCATGGTCTTCGCCATTGTCTGCCTGGGCGGCATGGCCGGCGACCGCCCACTGAAGACTTTTATCGCAGCGCTGATCGGCCTGTTCCTGTCGAGCATCGGCATCGACGCCAACAGCGGCGTCTATCGCTTCACCGGTGACAACGTGCACCTGGCCGACGGCATCCAGTTCGTCGTGCTGGTGCTGGGCCTGTTCTCCATCAGCGAAATCCTCCTGTTGCTGGAGAAGACCCATCGCGGCCAGGAAGCGGTGAAAGCCACCGGGCGGATGATGTTCAACTTCAAGGAAGCCGCGTCGGTGTTCGTGGTGAACCTGCGTTGCGGCGTGCTCGGCTTTATCATGGGCGTGCTGCCGGGTGCCGGCGCGACACTCGCCAGCGCCGTGGCCTATATGACCGAGAAGAAAATCGCCGGTGCCAGCGGCACTTTCGGCCAGGGCGACAAGCGTGGCCTGGCCGCTCCGGAAACCGCTATCGGCGGCGCGGCCTGCGGTGCCCTGGTGCCGATGCTGACCCTCGGCGTGCCTGGCTCGGGTACCACGGCGGTGATGATCGGCGCCCTGTCGCTGTACAACATCACCCCCGGCCCGCTGTTGTTCCAACAGCAACCGGATATCGTCTGGGGCCTGATCGCCTCGCTGTTCATCGCCAACATCATGCTGGTGATCCTCAATATCCCGATGATCCGCATCTTCACCCGCATCCTCGCCGTGCCGAACTGGGCGCTGGTGCCGGTGATCGCCATCATCACCGCGATCGGTGTGTACGCGGTGCACGCCACCACCTTCGATCTGTTCCTGATGATCGGTATCGGCATCTTCGGCTACATCCTGCGCAAGCTGGATTTCCCGCTGTCGCCGATCCTGCTCGGTTTTATCCTCGGTGGCCTGATGGAATCGAACCTGCGCCGGGCGCTGTCGATCTCCAACGGCGCGCTGGAGATCCTCTGGTCAAGCCCGATCACCGCGAGCGTCTGGGGCCTGACCATCGTCATGTTGCTGATGCCGCTGCTGCGCATCTGGCGCAAGCGTGCCGCCCAGCGTCGTGCCCTGGCCAATGCGTGAGAAAAGCTTCAGGGACTGGTGGGGCACACCCCTGGTCGGCCTGGTCGGCGGTTACCTCGCCAGCCAGGTCGGCTGGCCGCTGCCGTGGATGGTCGGCTCGTTGCTGGCGATCATCCTGGTGCGCTGCCTGACTTCCTGGCAACTGGCGGAAATCCCCGGCGGGCGCAAGACCGGCCAGTGGGTGGTCGGCATCGGCATCGGCCTGCACTTCACCCCGGTGGTGATGGAGCAGGTCCTGGCGCATTTCGGCCTGATCTTTTTCGGCGCGCTGGTCACCAGCCTCTCCAGCGTGCTCGGTGTCTGGTTGCTGCGGCGTACCGGCGAGGACCGGCCCACGGCGTTCTTCTCCAGCATGCCGGGCGGCTCCGGCGAAATGGTCAACCTCGGCGCGCGCAACGGCGCGGTGCTCAGCCGGGTCGCGGCGGGGCAGAGCCTGCGGGTACTGGTGGTGGTGCTGTGTGTACCGGCCGCCTTCAAATACCTGCTCGGCGATGGCGTGCCGCTGGGCGGTGCGAGTGTCGTCGACTGGCGCTGGCTGGCCCTGCTGTTCCCCCTGGGCGCCCTGCTCGCCTGGCTCTGGCAGCGCTTGCGCCAGCCCAATCCGTGGCTGTTCGGGCCGTTGCTGGTGAGTGCGACGGTAAGCATCGCCTGGGACCTGCATATCGGCCTGCCCAACGGCGGCAGCCAGATCGGCCAGTGGCTGATCGGCAGCGGCCTGGGTTGTCATTTCAATCGTGAGTTCTTCCGTCGCGCGCCCTCGTTCATGGGCCGCACGCTGATCGGCACGGCTCTGACCATGCTGATCGCCAGCCTCGCGGCGTGGGCCCTGAGTGCGCTGACCCACCTCGACCTGCGCTCCCTGACCCTGGGCATGATGCCCGGCGGTATCGCGGAAATGAGCCTGACCGCCGAGACTCTGCAACTGTCGGTCCCCCTGGTGACGGCGATGCAGGTGATGCGGCTGTTGTTCGTGCTGTTTCTGGCCGAACCGTTGTTTCGCTGGTGGAACCGACAGGCGTGAGAAACAGCACTGTACCGATCGTTCCCACGCTCCGCGTGGGAATGCAGCCCGTGACGCTGTGGGAGCGGGCTTGCCCGCGAAGCTTTTGAAGCGGACGCGGAGCGTCCAGAGAGACATTCCTTTGCTGAGCGTGGGAACGATCATCAATGACAGTTCTGTCCTGGAAAAGCTGGAAAATCGACCGGCGGTTTCTCGCCGCCCTGCCCATGCACCGCTCGTCGCCACTGTCATTTCTGACAGCTAGTCAGCCCTCCTCTCCGGGCGTTGAATGGTCTTTACGACTCGCCATCCGGGCTTTCGGGTCGCCTTTTTCCGTTACTTGTCAGGATCCCGACCATGAACGACTACGTTGATCCCCTGCTCCCCAGCCACGATCCATCGCAAGACGACGCTCCATCGCAAGCACGCACCTTCGACCTGAGCCGGCCCGAACCCATCACCCCCGTGCCCTTCAACGAGCTCGATCTCTACATTCCCAATATGACCGCGCCCGTGGTCGGCTTCGACGGCGGCATCAACCGGGCGGCCCTCGATGCCCACCGCGACAAGGGCTTGCAATGCATCCTGCTGCCCTATCGTGGCATAGCCGAAAACGACTTTATCGAACTGTTCTGCCGCGACACCGTCACACCGGTTGCCTTTCATACCGTCAGCGATATCGAAGCCGCCAACAACGCGCAAATCTCGCTTTTCATTCCTCGCGCACGCTTGCCGGACGGGCCCGCCGATCCGGTGTTTTTCCATCTCACCCGCGTAAGCGGCAACGACGATGAAACCGATTCTTTCCGCCTCAAGGTCGATACCGTCGCCCCCGGCGGTCGCAACCCCGTTGCCAGCACCTACTACAACGAAAACCTGGCCATGCCGGGCTTTCCCCAGGACCTGATCGATTTTGGCGTCGGCGAGGGCGATATCGGCACACCGGTTCCCGTCCGTATCGACTTCTACCCGGCGGTCAGCAACCCGGCAACGGACATCAATCGCTCCGTGCGTGATCGCATCCGCCTGAGCATCGGTGGTTATATCGTCGAGCACAAGGTCACCGAGGGTGAAGCCGAAACCCAGGAGCCGATCACCCTCCAGATCAATACCGGTGACTGGGCAAAAATCGGCAGCGGCGAGCACGTTTGCGAGTACGAGGTGGTCGATGAGGTCGGCAACTATTCCGATGGCTGGTCGCCAGCGCAACTGCTGGAGGTACGCCTCGATGATCAGGCCGAGCCCCTGCTCTACGAACCTTATGTGGAAGAGTCCGACGAGCACAATGAGCTCGATGCCGATGCCCTCGATGGGGCTGACGCTACCGTGGTCGTGGCGGTTCATCGGGCGGATTTTGCTGTCGGCGATACTATCCGCCTGAGACTCAACGGCAGGACTTCGACGGGCTTGCCCGTGGTCCGCCACATCGATCATCCCGTCGCGGCCAATGAACTGGGGCGTACTGCGCGAATCCCCTGGGACAACGCCGATATCCGCTCCCTGATCAAGGGTCGGGTACAGATTTCCTATATACGGATTCGCCCGTCTGCCCCAGACCGCAATTCCCGCAGCGTGATCGTCTATGTCACCGGGACCCAGGCCGGCACCGGTCTGCCGCCGCCCACGGTCGAAGGAGCACCCGGCGATGTACTGCCGCCGGATATCGCTTTCCTGATCGTCAATATCAAGGAGTATCTGGGCCAGGATCCGTTCGACCGGATCACCCTGGTACTCGACGGCACCTTCGCCAATGGCCAGTCCTACTACGATGAGCTCTACGATATCGCCGGTGAGGGCGACATCGTCTTCCGTTTGCAGAATGGCCCCAATGGCGATATCGCCAGGCTCGAAGGCGGAACCTTGCGGCTGTACTACTGGGTGGAAAACGCGATGGGTAAAATCCCGTCCGAGGATCTGCTGCTCGATGTGGGCGAACCGCAGGCTTCGCTGCCACCGGTGGAGGTGAACGAAGCCCCGCCACCCGATCAGGTCTTCGACCCCGAGGTATCGCTCTTCGATGCCAGGGTGCTGGTCAAGGCGAACGTGGACATCATCGAAAATGACATCATCAACCTCCACGCCGAGGGCAGTGCACCCGGCGGCAGCGCACCGCCCTTCAGCTTTCCCGTGACGGCACCCTGGGTCGGCCGGGACCTGCCCTTCACCCTCAAACGCCAGTACATCCTGCCCAATCTGGATCGTTCGATGCGCTTGTACTACACCCTGGCCCGGGCCGGTGAACGGATTCGTTTTTCCCATCCCTTTATCATGAAGGTCGGCAGTGCATTGGACCTGCCCGTGCCTCATATCCTGGAAAGCACGATAACCGGGCCAGATAGCGCAACCATCAATCCGCTGCATGTCGATTCACCGCCGGTGGTCACGATTCGCGTTCAATACAGCCCGATGTATGCCAGCGACAACATCACCGTGCATTGGATCGGCAAGCCCGGTATCGGTACACCCGATATCGAACCCAAGCCTGGTCTTACCACGGGCCAGGTTGATTTCACGGCGCACAGCAGTGCGGTCGCGGCGGCCATTGGCGCAGGTTGCGAAGTGAGCTACAGCGTGGAGCGCGGCGGGGCCACTACGCCCTCAAGAACGCTTCATGTCAGTGTGGACTCGTTCAGTGACGGCGACCTGCCAAGACCCGAATTCTACGCGGACAATGTCCTGGTGACCGGCGCTACGCTTGATGTCACCAAGGCTATAAAAGTGCGCGCGCCCTCCTGGCCGTTGATCGCCGCGGGGCAGAAAGTCTGGTTGAGGCTGACAGGGCAGCCGAATAGCCACACCCTATGGGAGGCCACCACGGTTTCACCGACGTGGGTCAGCGACGGCCATGGGGAAATACCGGTACCGGCCAGCTACCTGAATGGGTTGGATCATGCCAGTTCACTATCGACGTCATTCAAGGTGACGTTTGACCACAGCAGCGTAGAGGCCAACGCCACGACTTTTCCGTCTCGTCTAGTAACTGTGCAAAACCTGCCTTCCGTGATAATCATTCCGCAAATCACCTCAATCAAGGATGCCAGCGGCAACGACATCGCCAACGGTACCAACGTGATAACGACGACCGTGACGCTCACGGGCAGAGCCAACGATGGGGGGCTGGTTGAGATTCGCGACGGCAACAACGTCATGCGTACGGTCACCGCTAACGCCAGCGGCGTCTGGACCACAACACCCGCACTGACGGTGACAACCAAGGACTACAGCATCACCGCGCGTGGCCTCTATGGCAACAATCCTGAGTCAGCCCCACCGCGTACCTTCAAGGTTATCAAAGTTTACTATGAAACATTCGAAACGGTGCCCTTGCAAAAAATCACGGCAGGGCAAAGCATCGATACCTCATTGATGGTGATTCTCTTGCGGCCTGGATCAACAGGGGAGTCCGAGATAGTTGATTACAGGGGCAACCAGGTTCCAGATATGCAATCTGGACATTCGATCGCCTTGAGCCGAGGAAACTCAGGAGTACAACGCTTGCGTCTGACGTTCAAGCGGGGATATGTGAGAGTCAGATTTGCCTTTACGTATCTCAATCTTCCTGCGAAGGTTTTTTTCTATAATTCAATTGGGGCACTATTGGCAGAGCGTGACTTCGCAGGAGGTGACGGGGGAACTCAAGTTCGCCACCACTGGGTTGACTACTCTGCGCCTTCGATTAATGGACCCGTTGCCTACATCGAAGTGACCAGCAACAATGATTATACCCTCCTGGACTTCTTTACCTTGTGGGGCTAATTGCACCGAAACCTACCTGAAAACCACACCAACAAAAAGAGGAAGCCAAGGCTTCCTCTTTTTGTTTACACGGAGCGCTTACCAGCTATAGCGAATCCCGACATTGGCCCCCCAGGGCTGGTCGATTTTCTCGCCTTTACTGAAGTCCAGGTCGGCATGCACTTGCCACTTTTCGTTCAACGACACCGCGACACCGGTACCCAGCTCCACCCGCGAACCCGAGAGGTCGTTGTGGAAGCTGTTGTCGTTGACCTGCACCTTGTTGTTCTTGGCGAACTCCTGCACGAACGCGGTGCGCAGGTAAGGCTGGGCCACACGACCGTCGCCGATATCGAAGTTGCGGCCGCCGGTCACGCCGACCTTGCCGAGCAACGACAGGGTGCGACCGGTTTCCGCCTTCAGGCCGTTGTCCAGCTTGTAGTCCTTGGCCCCCACGGCCATGGCCGAGAGCTGTACCGCCGGCTCGACGAAGTAGTCGTTATCCAGCTTGATGTGACGACCGAACTCACCGGAAACACCCACACCCATGTTCTTGTGGTTGCCCTTGGCCGTCTTGCCGTCGCTGAGCGCCACCGAAGACTTGTTGTGGAAGCTGTTGAGCTTGGCCACGCCGTCGAAGTAGTAACCGCTCTGCTCATCCAGCCAGGTGGCATAACCACCGATATAGGTGCTGTGCACGGTGCCGTTGGTACCACGCCCCAGGTTCAGGTCAGACTTGCTGTAGCCAGCCATCACACCGGCCAGCCATTGCCCGTCACCGACCGGCAGGCGCCCGTCGGCACCGAGGGCCAGGCCCTGCTGGTTCTGGTCGTAGGCAACGCCCTTGCCGGCATCGACCTTGTGCTTGTTGCCATAGGTGCGCATCCAGCCACCGCTCTGGCCGCCGTTGAAGCGCAGTTCACCCATGCGCGAACGCAGGGAAGTCAGCTCGCCGTACATCACGGTCGGCGCGACATTGGCCAGGGCCAGCACCGAACGGGTGCCGGGGCTGATGACTTTGGTGGACGGGTCCAGGTGCCAGTCCTTGCCATCGTCATCGGCGATCAGGCTGTAGGAGTAGGTCCCGACGTCCACGCGGTCGCCCAACAGGCTGAAGGTCGCGCCACCATCGGCGGTGCGCACGACATGCAAGCGGTCCTCGGACAGCGGATCGGCACCGCTGCTGCTGATCAACAGTTTGTGCTCGCCCTCGGAAGTACCGGTGACGTTGAGGAAATCCCCCTGCAGATGGGCGAAGTCAGCGGTCATGATAAAGGTGCCGTTGCCCGCGAGGTTTTCCACGTCCAGCTGGTAGAACGCACCCGGGTCACCGAACTTGACGTTACCACCGGCCATGTTCAGGTCACCGATGCTCTGGTGGTCGGTCATGACCCAGGTGGCGTCGCTGTTGAGCGCCAGGCTGTCGACGTTGTCCAGGCGGCCGGTGAGGATCGAACCGTTGTTCAGGGCCACGTGGGCGACACCGCCGGCGTCCTTGACCACATCGCCGGTCATGGCAGCGCCGTCCAGGCTCAGGTCCAGGGTGCTGGCGTTGCCGACCTGGATATTGCCGGTCAGGGCGCTGTTGCTGACGCGCATGTTGGCGTCAGCCCCACCGCTCAACTGCAGCATGTTGCCGTTGCCGCCCGTCAAGGTCGTGCCGTTGCGCACATCGATCTCGGCGGTGATCGCCTGGCTGACGGCAATCGCCGCACCGGCCTGTCCGACCACCTGCACACCGTCGAGAGTCATGGCGGCACCCTCATCGCTGGAGCGGACAACCCGAATCCCGTGATTTCCACCCGTGATGCTACCACCGTTGGCGGTAAGCTGGCCGCCGAACATGGTCACGCCACTGCTTGTCGCGTTGGTGCCCACGACATCCGTCGCGTTCAGGATCAAATGGCTGAGGGTACTGACAGTGGCCCCCGCCAGGGCCCCGGTGATCACCGACCGATTGACCTCGGCGACGGAACCGTTGCCGTGGGAGCCGACCACCAGCCCGTTACCACCCTCGCTGGTAATCCTGACGTCATTGAGTACGGCGCTGGAGTCAAACAGGGAAATGCCATGGACGTTCGCTCCGCTGACCGCCACCGCACCACCGTTGAAATTCACCGTGGAGCCGTCCCGTGCGTCAATCTCACGGGTCGTAGCACCATTGACGGTCAAGGTCGCCGCGCGGGTCAGTTCATAGCGATCGGGCAGAGTACCTTCCTCAATGATTTCACTACCGCCAATAATAGGCCGGGCGAGCGCTTCGAGGCTCACCAGCGACAAAGGCATGAACGCAAAAAGGCCGGTGGCCTTGATCAAACGCGAATAATTGAAAAGTTTAATATTGAAACAGGACATTTAAAATTAACCTCCAAGTGCTTTACTGGCTATAAAAGCCAATACAGTCCACCGATAACGGGCTTGGCTTTCAGAGGTGCATAAAGTACAGAGAGGTTCCGAATTAAAATGTAGGATTTTTCTCATTGCAGCGAAGGAATAATTGTACTTTTAAGTTTATTTCATAAAAAAACAGAGGCCTCCTACGGCCTCTGTTTAATGGAGATTTTTCGATTGACAATCTCTTCCCTCAAGCCGAACAGACTGAACTATCACCGTTGAGGCGACTCAAGATGGCCCTCCTTTCGCCGGAACGGCCGCCATTGAGTTCGTCAGCCGATTCCAGTCGGTAGAAAATGACCGCCCTGCCGACAATGACTGTCGAGATATAAGGATCATAAGGAACCAGGTAGGCTTCACCCGGGTGTCCCGGAATATCATGATTGGCTGTGACAATCGGCAGCGGTATATCTTCCCCTCGGGAAGCTTCCACCGGGGCACCGTTACTGACCGGTTCCCATACAACCCAGTTCAAGAACAACTTGTCACCAGCCCTTATGTTTTTCGGATCAAGGATATTGATCCGAACACCGAGTTCGGGCTTGTCGTCACAATTGAGGACGGAAACGATCGCATTCTGTGCATTGCGAAATGTCGGTAACGCCAGATCCACGAGTTCGAAAATACTGACCCTGACTTCCTGTGGATTTGATTGCGCACGGTTGGCGTTGCTGGAACTGCTGAACTCGTAGTAGACCGGAATCAAGCCGTTTTTTTCCAGTTCGATCAGATCCCAGGGCACATCGAAGGTGAAAGTCCCGCCGGCGACCTCCGCAGGAGTCACCTCATGTGGCGTTGCGAAAACCTCATGAGTGCCCCAATACACCTGGACAAAGTGTCCGGCCAGCACATCCGAGGGAACGGGAAAATGTACAAGGGCATCTACGTCCCTGTCCGATGGACCCAACTTGTTGAGTTCGCCGGTGACCGTGGACTCGATGACGGGAATAGGAAGATCGGGGTTGACCGGCCCCGGTGTCTCGTCATCGCCGCCGGGCACGAACAGATCAACATCCACATCGAGGGTTGGACTCCAATCCGTCATATAGTCACCGCGATGCACCCTGTATCGTAATACAGCAGTGTATGGCGCCAGCAGACCACCCGACGTCAGCGCCGCCCATGTCAGGTCCACATAATAAATCGGACTGAGCCGGGGAATATCATGGAAAAAGACATAACCACCAAAGTCTATCTCGAGCCGGTCCCCAGGATAGGCCTTGTCATAGGCAATCTCGATTTGCGGCGGGACGTTGGCGTCATCCCGATCAATGGGAGCCAAAGGCACAACAGGAGCCCGCAGATTTTCCGGCCGCGGATGCAATAAGACCAGAAGCTCCGTAACGTGTGTAGTTTTCTGGCTGACATTGCCCGCCCGATCCTCCAGCGTATAGGTGATCAACTTGTTACCTTCCCCGGCGTCAATGATCACGTCGGCAGGGATGGCAATCTGAACGTTACCCGTAGCGCTGGTCAGCTCCATGGTGGCAATAGGAACAGTATCGAAGAAACTCCAATAGACCTTGACGATATCGTAAGGTTTGCGATCCGCCCATGGGGGAATGGTAAGAACCACCTCATCGTCATTGGCGGCCAGTGTTTCCGGGGTGATCGTGCCCTCGGTGATCCAGCCGGGAAGCTCCACCGGATCAGCCGGACTGCCTCCCGTGGGGTTGACGCGGTCAATCGTGAACGTCAAGTCGCGGGAAATATCTTTCTGTGCATCCCATCTTTCGACTTCATAACGGAATATATTCGTGCCGTTATTACCAAACCTATCCTCAGTATAAGTACGCTCTATCGGAAACAGGGGGTCAACGGGTCCATTCAAAATAAATTCATCGAATATGACGCCATTGAGAAATATCGTCACTGAGTCGAAAAATTCTCCGGGAAAATCACCGTCCGGTGCGGCGTTGTCCCAACCAGGTAGACTGATGCTTACTCCGTTTGCCAATAGTTCATCCTTATGTATAAGATTCGGCTGACCGTCATCCCTGTTCGGAAGTGCATTGTGAATATCAGGCGCGTCGATGATCGCCTGGGGACCACTTTTGGGCGCGCGCGCATTGGCCGCACTCCGAACTTCAGCACGTTGCAGTTCGGCCTCCAGATTTTTTTGGGGTGTCCGCATGTCGATGACTCCAGGGCAGTGGGGAGGTGATCAGGCGCTAGCCGCGCCGAACACCTGCCGGTAAGGGATCGAACCCGCTACCACTCGCTGGTACTGAAAATCCGTCGGTGATACGACAGTGGGGGAAGCTCATTAAAAAGCGCTTTGGCAGAAATTACATCCTGTCAACTTTGACAGGTGCGCAAAACCGAAAAATATGCATCGCCGGAAACTGCGCTAAAACAGCCATCCGGTGCTGAGTCCGAGAATAATAAACAGGTCCTTCATTGCAAAAAAACCTAGCCGGTGATTATCACTTTCAGTAATAAAAACCCACCATTCTCTTCTTAATGGCTATGCACCGGGACTGGGTTCCATGCTGTTCAAAAATAAAAACGGCAGGGCATCCAGCCCTCCCGTTTTGAGCAGTGGCATCTATCGCGATGCCATTCAACCGACAGCATCGTCGCCCAGGCAGGGAGGCGAGCCGGATCGGGTGAGATCGATACGGATCCATGAGTCTTCCGATCCGCCAAAACCACCGTCGGCCTTGTTCAGGTCATAGTAGGTGTCCGCCGAGCCAAAGGATGGAGTCAACCCTGGCAAGGTGATGTAAGGGCTGAATGGGATAATGAAGGTATAACCGTTCGCCGCTTCATTGTCCGCCAGAACATGTCGGAAAGACTTCACCGTCTCGGGAAAAGGCTCTCCAGTGGTGTTCGGAGTTGGGTAGCTTTTCCAGTGCAGGACAATCTCGTCCCCTGTCGCCAGGCGGCTCGAATCCCCGGGGATCTCTACATGGACGCCCAACCAGGGGGGCGGCAAGGTATTGCAGTTGATGAAGCGATCGTTGCCATGGGTGAACAGCGGTGGCTTCAGCCCCGTGATCCGATCGATAGCCACACGCACCGACGTAGGCCCGGAACGCTGGCGATTCACGCCATTGTCGGTCCAGTAGTAGACGGGCAGCGCCAAGTGACTGCCGTTGGCTTCGACAAACTCCCAGGGCACGAAAAAGACAGCCTCCGTGTCACCCGCGCGAACGGTATAAAAAGATGCCAGCTTGCTGTCATCGCCCCACATCAACTCCAACCGCTCGCCCGGTTGCGCACTCGCGTAAAGCGGGACCACCACCCGTATGGTGGTGTCGCGGTCGGCCAGGGTGATGACGTTATCAGCGGTAATGCCCTTGACGGTTACCAGGGGCAGCAGGCGATTGATCGGGTCCGGGCCTTCGGGGTCGGGACCGGCGACAGTCAGGTCGACGTCAAAAAAATTGTTTGGGGAAGGGACGAATGGTACGCCCCGATAAAGGCGATAAAACACCACGGCGGGCACCCGCGCATCAAAACCACCGGAAGAAACGATATCCCAGGAAATGGGTCGGGAAACCGGCCATACCGGGATCGGCCCCTCCACAGTGAAAGAGGCCAGCTCATGGATGTTCCAGTAGATACGTACGATATCGCCGATTTCGGCATCGACGATTTCCTGAATAACCACCACCGTGGGCGCGCGGGCATCGGCAAGATCGATCAGCCCGTCACTATCGGCAAGCGGCACTTCGGGTCGCGGCAAACGGATGGGCAGCGCAACCAGCGACACGTTGATTTCCGAAGGCGGATCACAAAAGGGCCCGATATTGCCGGCTCGGTCCGCGAGACGGTAGGAGGCATAGCGGATGCCTGAACCGTGGGTGCGAATGTCCGACTCGGAAAAGGTGATCTCGATCGGCGCGCCCATCGCCTGCGCCTGCGTGATCGGCAGAACACCCACACGCCCCAGGTGTGCCGTTGGCGACCAGTAGTAGTAGACCTCATCTTCCACACTGACGTCCGACCAACGGGGCACCAGGGCTGTCGCGCCCTGATGGGTGTTCAGATAGGCCTCGGTAATACCATACAGGCTCACTTCGTCATCGAAAATCAGCTCACCGCCGGGGTTACCCTGGTTAGGTTGTGTCTGATCGTAGTTGATGGCCGCGACGAAAGAGGGATTGGTGCCGATGAAGTTGCCAACGACCCGATAAGATACCCGGTGCACACCTGGCCCCAGCAGCTCAGGAGGTATATCCACCTCAATGGGGAATACATCGTCGAGCTCGTAGGCCCCGATGATGGAGAGCGTCAACTCTGGAATATCTTGATTATCCAGAATGAAATAGACCCATGTTTCCTGTTCCTCCTCCTCGTGTGCGGTGTATGGCCATGGGTGTTCAATGACGACCCGCAAGGGCAATGGGTGAAAATATATCGGCAATGTGAAACTGGTTTCACCCCATACACGCTCCAGCACGTCAGGAAAGGCCGGGGCGTCCAATGTACGGGGCGACTCGATCTCCTCGGCAGGTCGAGACCGTCCATCGGTAGGCGCCCCCACGGAGGCAACCCTCACGGGTTTGGATTCGGACATTTGCATTCTCCTTGGGAAATGATCAACGAAGCGGCCGTTGACCACCGGGTTGGCACATGACCAACCGACAAGGCCGTGGAGAACATTTAATGCGCAAAGGCCCGGGGCGGATACTGTCAGAAATGACAGGTCGCGGGGCCTTACGTCTGAAAAGTGCAGGCACCGGGGGTGGCTGATCGGGGGACTTCCTGGGAGTTTTCTGGAGGCCTCGAGGGCCTCTTCGCTGACAAGCCAGCTCCTACACAAGGGTGGTTGCGGCGGGGCTTACAGCGGCGGCAGGGTCCACTCGATCGGCGCCAGGCCGTTCTGCTCGAGGAACTTGTTGGTCCGGCTGAAATGCCCGCAACCGATAAAGCCGCGATAGGCCGAAAGGGGCGACGGATGCACCGACTTGAGCACCAGGTGCTTGGTGGCGTCGATCAGTTTCTGCTTGCCCTGGGCATGGGCGCCCCACAACAGGAACACCAGTTTGTCCTGGCGCTCGCTGACCACTTCGATGATGCGGTCGGTGAAGAACTGCCAGCCCCGGTTGGCATGGGAAGCGGCATTGCCCCGCTCCACGGTCATGGTGGTGTTGAGCAACAGCACGCCCTGCTCGGCCCAGCTTTGCAGGTAGCCGTGGTTGGGAACGTCGATGTTCAGGTCGCGCTGCAATTCCTTGTAGATATTGACCAGCGACGGCGGCGCCGGCACGCCCGGTTGCACCGAGAAGCACAGGCCGTGGGCCTGGCCCGGGCCGTGGTACGGGTCCTGGCCGAGGATCACCACTTTCACCTGGTCCAGCGGGGTGCTGTTCAATGCATTGAAGATCAGCGGGCCCGGCGGGTAGATCTGCTTGCCGGCGGCATGTTCCTGGCGCAGGAACTCGCGCAACTCGGCCATGTAGGGCTTGTCGAACTCGTCACGCAGGGCGTGTTTCCAGCTCGGTTCGAGTTTGATGCGGTCGTCGTCGGTCATGAGATCCTGTCCTGAATGAGCAATGGGGCGGACACTAGGAAAGCCGACCACGCTTGTCAATTGATCCGACGCATTACCGGCAGTTTCCCACACAGGGATCATACTGAGCATTCAATCCGCAGTTTGAGGTCGCGATGAATCTGCACTTCGAAGAACTCATCGGCACGGATGGCGCACGAATCGGCGTCGCCAGCCTGGATGCCGAACACACGCTCAACGCCCTTTCGCTGCCGATGATCACGGCCCTTCATGAGCGGCTCGAGGCCTGGGCCAAGGATCCACAGATCGCTTGCGTACTGTTGCGCGGCAACGGGGCCAAGGCCTTTTGCGCCGGCGGCGAGGTGCGTAGCCTGGCCCAGGAATGCCGCGCCCGACCGGGTGAGGTTCCGCCGCTGGCGGCAGCATTTTTCGCCGCGGAATACCGCCTTGATTACCACCTGCACACCTATCCCAAACCGCTGATCTGCTGGGGCCACGGCTATGTGCTGGGCGGTGGCCTGGGCTTGCTGCAGGCCGCCAGCATCCGCATCGTCACGCCCGGCAGCCAGTTGGCGATGCCGGAAATCGGCATCGGCCTGTACCCGGATGTCGGCGGCAGTTGGTTCCTCTCGCGCCTGCCCGGCAAGCTGGGGTTGTTCCTCGGCTTGACCGGCGCGCGGATGAATGCCCGCGATGCGCTTGACCTCGGCCTGGCCGACCGGATGTTGCGCGACGACCAGCAGGACGAATTGATCGATGGCCTGCTGCGGCTCAACTGGCAGGAACAGACGGCGGTGCAACTCAACAGCCTGCTCAAGGCGCTGGAGCACCAGGCACGCGAGCAGCGTCCGCCGGCGCAGTGGCTGCCACGCCGGGAAACCATCGACGCGCTGCTGGACGTCGGTGACGTGGCCTGTGCCTGGAGGATGCTGGCCCAGCGCACCGAGGACCCCGACGACCTCCTGGCCCGGGCGGCGAAGAACCTCAAGGACGGTTGTCCGCTGACGGCTCACCTGGTGTGGGAGCAGATCAGCCGGGCGCGGCACCTGTCGCTGGCCCAAGTGTTCCAGATGGAATATGCCTTGAGCCTGAACTGCTGCCGTCACCCGGAATTCAGCGAAGGGGTGCGGGCCCGCCTGATCGACAAGGACCAGCAACCGCGCTGGCATTGGCCGGATGTCACGGCGGTGCCGCGGGCGGTGGTCGAGGCGCACTTCCACAAGGCCTGGGAAGGCCGGCACCCGCTGGCGGACCTGTCCAATTACTGAAGCACACGGATCCGGGTCTTCGATCAGCCTTACCGGCCTCTTCGTGGGCAAGCCCACTCCCACAGGGTTTGCGTCGGACACAGTGCTGCGCTACGGCACGAACCCTGTGGGAGCTGGCTTGCCAGCGAAGGCGGCTGTAAGGGCGATGCAAGCTTCACGGGCCTCTTCGTGGGCAAGCTGAACTGGTCAAG
>NZ_JACAPR010000031.1 GCF_013385635.1 Pseudomonas gingeri | reverse complement strand
AACGATAACGCGGTGTGCCTGCAAGCCGACTCCAGGGAGTTTATTCGAGAATATCGAAGCCGCTGCTGCCCAGACGCTCACCATTGATCAGCAGGTGCACCGCGTGATGGCCGCTGTAGTGCTTGCGGGTGGTCAGTTCACGAATGTGCTGGCGTCGGCTCAGGGTTTCGCTCGCGCCCGCTGCCAGGTGCAGGGTCTTGAGCTTGAAGACCTTGGTCGAGGTGCCGCCGTTGGCCTTGACGTAGTCGATGCCGTAGTCGATCACCAGCTTCTGGCTGGCCGACGCGGTGGAGGTCAGGGTGAAGGAGAGGGTGACGCTGTCGCCGAGGTGGATCACGGCCGGCTCGGCCTTCAGGTCCAGCACCTCGACCTGGGCCTTGGCGCCCGCGCCCATCAGTGTCAGGGCCCGCGGATTGCCCTGCTTGATCAGGCTGCGCAGGGCATGACGGGCGATCCAGGCGGTGCGCGGATCTTCCAGCGACCAGCCTTCGATCAGTTCCAGCACCCAGTCGGGATGCTCCTTGGTGATGTCGTTGAGGTGGTTGGCCACCGATTTGCGCACGTACAGGCTGTCATCGGTCTTGAGTCGGTCGAGTATCCCGGCGGCCAGGCTCGGGTCGGCCTGGATCCGCGCCAGTCGGAAGGACCAGGGCAGGCGCGGCCGCGAACCTTCGCTGGCGAGGCGTCGGACATGCTCGTTGGTGTCCAGCGCCCAACTTTCCATCACCGCCAGGGTGCGTTCGAAATCGTTGAGCAGGAAATGCCGGATGGCGAATTCGGCGGAGCCGAAGGTGGTGAAGTACTTCAGGGCCTCCATCGACAGATCGAAATCCTTCGCCCCGTAGCTGGCGACATAATGCGGCAAGCACAGGGTGACAAAGCTGCTGTTGAGACGTGGGGCGAGCTGGCGCAGCACCTTGAGCGACTGCTTGTAGGTCAGCGGCAGCACCGCGTGCAGGCTCTCGCTGACCCGGGCCAGGCGCTGCATGATCGACAGCTCGTCCAGGCCCTGGTGGGTCCGGCTGAGAAAGCCGGCGCTGTCGAAGTCGGGGTACACCGCGCGCATTTCGCTGGCGATATGCAGCAGGCGTTCGCTGTTGAAGGTTTCCTTCAGCGCGGGGGCTTGTTCCGTGCTCATGGCGCTACCTTTTCCGTTAGAACGTTGGCGGGGTGATGACCCAGATGACGACGGCATCGACATCGCCGGGGTTGCCGTAGCGATGCGGCTCCTGGCTGGAGAAACTGAAGCTGTCGCCTTCGACCAGTTGGAAATGCCGCTCGCCGACCCATAGCTCGAAGCTGCCGGACAGCAGGTAGCCGGCTTCTTCGCCTTCATGGCTGTAGCTTTGCTGGCTGTAGGTGCCGGGCGGGAAGCGCGAGTGGAGCATTTCCAGCTGGCGGTTGGGCTGCGGGGTGAGCAACTGGTCGACGATGCCGTCCTCGTAGTGCACGCTCAAGCGGCTGTTCTTGCGCACCACATAGCCGTTGTCCGCGGGAGCGGTGGTGGTTTCGCTGGCGAAGAACCACTGGATGGTCACGCCCAGGCTGCGGGCGATGTTGAACAGGGCCGGGATCGACGGGTAGGCGAGGTTGCGCTCCAACTGGCTGATGTAGCCGGCGGTGAGTTCGGCCTGGGTCGCCAGTTCGGTCAGGGTCATGCCGCGCCGTTTACGCAGGCCGCGAATGCGCGTGCCGAGAAACTGCGGGCCCGCCGTGGTGCTGTCGCCGGCGGGCGTTGGGGCATTGCTCATGGCCAGCTCCGATCCTTGAAAGGGCCGCAGTATAAGGTACTTGGCGCGTGCTGAGGTGTAACGAACCTCTGTAGGAGCCGGCTTGCCGGCGATGAGGTCCTTGAAACTTGCATCGACCGTAAGGACGCCATCGCCGGCAAGCCGGCTCCTACAATGGGGTTCGCGGTCAGATCTCCCAGGCCACCTTCAGGCCCTCGTAGATCGCTTCCTCCACCGTGCGCGGCGCCAGGCAGTCGCCGATCCGGTGAAATTCCACCAGCCCCTGCAACTCGTCGCCCAGGGTGTCGACGGGTTGATGACCCTGGCACAGCACCAGGGTATCGACGTCCTCGAACAGCATTGGCTCGCCGCTGGCGGTGTGTTGCAGGTACACGGTGCTGTCGTCGCAACCATAGAGCCGGGCATACGGGGTGATCGGAATGCCGAGGCGGTGCAGTTCGCCGGCCAGTTGATCGCGCACATAGAGCGGCAGGCTCTCGCCGCAATGGGTGCCGTTGACCGCCAGTCGAACCTGATGCCCGGCGCGTACCAGGCGTTCGGCAATCCCCGGGCCGATCCAGTCGCAACGCCAGTCGACCACCACCACCGAACGCCCGATCGGCTCTTCGTCACGCAGCACCTGCCAGGCGTCGACGACCTGCAGTTCGCCGCCGCGCTCGAACGCCGGCCAGTAGGGTTCGGCCCCCGTGGCGACGATCACCAGGTCCGGCCGTTCGCGCTCCACCAGCGCGCGGTCGACCCGGGTATTGCGCAGCACCCGCACGCCCGCCCGTTGCATTTCCCGTTGCAGGTTGGTGCTGGCGCCGCCGAACTCGCTGCGTCGGGGCAGCAACTGCGCCAGCAGGACCTGGCCGCCCAGTTGCGTACCGGCTTCGTACAGCGTCACTTCATGGCCGCGTTGGGCCGCGACGGCCGCCGCCTTCATCCCGGCGGGACCACCGCCGACCACCATCACCCGCTTGCGCCGGGCCGTGGCGATCAGCTGTCCGTACTGCAACTCGCGGCCGGTTTCCGGATGCTGGATGCAACTGATCGGCAGGCCCTTGTGGAAGTGGCCGATACAGGCCTGGTTGCAGGCGATGCAGGCGCGGATGTCTTCACTGTGGCCGCTGTCGGTCTTGTTCGGCATCTGCGGATCGCAGATCAGCGCGCGGGTCATGCCGCAGACATCCGCCTGGCCGCGGGCGATGATCAGCTCGGCTTCCTGGGGCTGGTTGATCCGTCCGGTGACGAACAGCGGAATCGACAGGCGAGCCTTGAAGGTCCCGGCTTCCTTCGCCAGGTACGCCGCTTCGATGGCCATCGGCGGCACGATATGGATCGCCCCGCCGAGGGAGGCCGAGGTGCCGGCGACGATATGCACATAGTCCAGTTCACTCTGCAGTTGCACCACGGCGGCGAGGGATTCGTCTTCGGTCAGGCCCTCGGGGTCGCGCTCGTCGGCAGAAATGCGCAGGCCGATGATGAACTGCGGATCGCTGGCCGCTCGTATCGCCGCGATCACTTCCCGCAGGAAACGCAGGCGCTGGCCGAGGTCGCCGTTGTATTCGTCGGTACGCCGGTTGACCCGTGGATTGAGGAATTGCGCCGGCAGGTAGCCATGGCTGGCGACCACCTCCACGCCGTCGATGCCGGCCTGGTGCAGGCGCCGCGCGGCGGCGGCATAACCGCTGACGATCTCGTCGATCATCGCCTGGTCCAGCGCCCGGGGCATGACCCGGAAGCGTTCGTTGGGCACGCAGGACGCCGAGTAGGCGACGGCCAGCAAGCCGTCGCTGGACTCCATGATTTCCCGGCCGGGGTGAAAGACCTGGGACAGCACGAGCGTGCCTTGGGCATGACAGGCCTCGGCCAACCGCCGATAGCCATCGATGCAGTCATCGTCGGTGGCCATCAGCACATGGGAGGTGTAGCGCGCACTGTCGTGGACTCCGGCCACCTGTAGCACGATCAAGCCGACACCGCCCTCGGCGCGAGCCCGGTGATAGGCGATCAACTGCTCGTTGACCCGGTTGTCGGTCGGCATGGAGGTGTCGTGCCCGCTGGACATGATGCGGTTCTTCAGGCGCTTGCCGCGCAACTGCAAGGGTTCGAACAGGTGGGTGAAGGCGTGCGGGGACGACGGCATGGCAATACTCCAGGCAACCCGGAATCGATGTCGGGCAATTATTGTTGTTTCTCCATGAAAATTTACCTGTAGTAAAAAATCAATCTATATTTTTACTTTTGGTGGTGTCGAATCCTCACAAATAAGCACATCAAGAGCCTTTCAATGCGCGGGCAAGCCAGTAAAGTAGCCAATGCCGGGCGCTGCCGTGGCGCACCGCAGACCTGATCCTATCCACCTGCCTGAGGGAGTCCTCCGCTTGAACGACCTTCTGCATACCGCTGCCGCGCCGGCAGCCATCGAGCGCCAATTGCGCGAGCAACTGGCGGCCTGTTATCGCCTGGTTGCGCACTTTCGCATGACCGACCTGATCTTCACCCATATCTCCCTGCGCCTGCCTGGTCCGGATCACCACTTCCTGATCAACCCCTACGGGCTGATGTTCGAGGAGATCACCGCGTCGAACCTGGTGAAGATCGGCCTGGACGGGCGGGCGGTGGAAGATTCGCCCTATCCGGTGAATCCGGCCGGCTTCGTGATTCACGGTGCGATTCATGGTGCCCGCGAGGATGCCCACTGCGTGCTGCACACCCATACCAGGTCGGGTTGTGCGGTGGCGGCCCTCAAGTGCGGGTTGCTGCCGGTGAACCAGATTTCCATGGAGTTCTACGGGCGCACGGCTTATCACGACTATGAAGGCGTGGCGCTGGACATGGATGAGCAGGCGCGACTGGTGCACGACCTGGGGGACAAGTCGGTGATGGTGCTGCGCAATCATGGTCTGTTGAGCGTGGGCGAGACGGTGGGGCAGGCGTTCCTGCGCATGTACTACCTGGAAAAGGCCTGCGAGATCCAGGTCACTGCCCAGGCGTGTGGCGAGCTGGTGCTGCCGCCCCATGAAGTTTGCGCGCATACCGAACGCCAGTTCAACGATCCGGGGCGGCCGGTGGAGGAGGGGCAGTTGACCGACCCGAATGCCATGGACATGGCCTGGTCGGCGATGTTGCGCTTGCTGGATCGGGTGGCGCCGGATTATCGCAACTGACGCGATTGGATGAACACCGCAAAGCCCTGGGGTGGCCGGTCACCGGTTTTATGTCCGGCACGATACTATAGGAGCCCGGCTTGCCGGCGATAAGGCCCTCAAGCCTTGCGCCGTCAATCCGGTCGCCATCGCCGGCAAGCCGGGCTCCTACAGGAGAGTGTGCAACAGGTCAGGCACTGTAGCCGTTAGACATGCAACGCATGCCCCAACGCCCGCAACGCCGCTTCCTGCACCGCTTCACCGAGGGTCGGATGGGCGTGGATGGTGCCGGCGATGTCTTCCAGGCGTGCGCCCATTTCCAGCGACTGGCCAAAGGCCGCCGCCAGTTCCGAGACCCCGGCACCCACCGCTTGCCAGCCGACAATCAGGTGATTGTCACGCCGCGCCACCACCCGCACAAAACCGCTTTTCGCTTCCAGGGTCATGGCCCGGCCATTGGCGGCGAACGGGAAGTTCGACACCAGGCAGTCCAGTCCGGCGGCCTTGGCTTCATCCGGGGTCTTGCCGACCACCACCAGTTCCGGGTCGGTAAAGCACACGGCGGCGATGGCGGTCGGGTTGAACTCGCGGTGCTTGCCGGAAATCAGTTCGGCAACCATTTCGCCTTGCGCCATGGCGCGGTGGGCCAGCATCGGCTCCCCGGTCAGGTCGCCGATGGCCCAGACATTGCGCATGCTGGTCTGGCAACGGTTGTCGATGCGGATCGCCGCGCCATTCATCTCCAGTGCCAACGCTTCGAGGTTCCAGCCCTGGGTGCGCGGTTTGCGGCCGACGGCCACCAGCACCTGGTCGGTGGCCAGCTTCCGGGCTTCACCCTGGGGATCGCGCACTTCAAGGGTGGTTGTCGCGGCATCGAAGCCTTCGACGCTGTGTCCCGGGAGCACATTGATGCCCAGGGCCTTGATCGACTCGGCCACCGGCTGGGTCAGTTCGCGGTCGTAGGTTGGCAGGATGCGGTCACGGGCCTCGACCACCGTCACCTCGGCACCGAGCTTGCGGTAGGCGATGCCCAGTTCCAGGCCGATGTAGCCGGCCCCGACCACGACCAGGCGCTTGGGAATCGAGGTCGGGGCCAGGGCCTCGGTGGAGGAAATCACCGCGCCGCCCACCGGCAGCATCGGCAGGTTGACCGTCTGCGAGCCGCTGGCCAGCAGCAGGTGTTCGCACTGGATGCGCAGGCCGTCGACCTCGACGTGCTTGCCGTCGATCACCTTGGCCCAGCCATGAATAACCTTGACCCCATTCTTCTTCAGCAGCGCCGCGACGCCACTGGTCAGGCGGTCGACGATGCCGTCCTTCCACTCGACGCTCTTGCCGATATCCAGGGTCGGTGCCGACACCTTGATTCCCAGTGGCGAGGTATCGCCGATGTAGCTTTGCGTGGCGTGGAACTGTTCGGCGACATGGATCAGCGCCTTGGACGGAATGCAGCCGACGTTCAGGCAGGTGCCGCCCAGTGCCTGGCCTTCCACCAGCACGGTGGGAATGCCCAGTTGCCCGGCACGGATGGCCGCGACGTAACCGCCGGGGCCGCCACCGATGATCAGCAGGGTGGTGTTTTGAGTCTGTTGCATGGTCACTCCACAAACAGGCAGGCGGGTTGTTCGAGCAGGCCGCGAATGGCCTGGATGAATTGCGCCGCGTCCATGCCGTCGACCACGCGGTGATCGAAGGAACTGGAAAGGTTCATCATCTTGCGAATGACGATCTGGCCCTTGATCACCACGGGCCGCTCGACAATGCGGTTGACGCCGACGATGGCGACTTCCGGCAGGTTCAGCACCGGCGTGCTGACAATGCCGCCGAGGGCACCGAGGCTGGTCAGGGTGATGGTCGAGCCGGACATTTCCTCGCGCGTGGCCTTGCCCGTGCGGGCGGCCTTGGCCAGGCGGTTGATCTCGTCCGCGGTGCCCCACAGGTTGAGGCTTTCGGCATGCCGTACCACCGGCACCATGAGGCCGCCGTCGGTCTGCGCGGCGACGCCGACATGCACCGCGCCGTGGCGGGTGATGACCTGGGCATCATCGTCGTAGCGCACGTTGATCTGCGGGAAATCCCGCAGGGCGACGACCAGCGCCCGCACCAGGAACGGCAGCAGGGTCAGCTTGCCGCGACTGTCGCCGTGCTTGTGGTTCAGGTGCACGCGCAGCTCTTCGAGGGCCGTGACATCGACTTCCTCGACATAGCTGAAGTGCGCGGCGCGGCGCTTGGCGTCCTGCATGCGCTGGGCGATCTTGCGGCGCAGGCCGATCACCGGGATCTGCTCTTCGTCGGTACGGCGGGCATAGCCGCTGCCACTGTGCTGCGCGGGTTGTCCGGCCTGGGCCAGGTAGGCGTCCAGATCATCGTGGAGGATACGTCCCGCCGGGCCGCTGCCCTGGACGAAACGCAACTCGATTCCGGCATCCCAGGCCTGTTTGCGCACGGCGGGGGAAGCCAGCGGACGTTCATCGGCCTGGCGTGCCACTGGCGCCGGTCGCGCGACGGCAGGCGTTGCTGCCGGCTCGGCTACCGGTTGGCTGTCGACTTTCGGCTGGGCAACCGGTGCTGGCGCTACCGGGGCAGGTGCCGGGGCCGCCTTGGCTGCCGGGGCTTCGTTGCCTTCACGCAGGTTGCCGGCGCCTTCGACCTCAATGCTGATCAGGATGCTGCCGACCGCCATGACTTCACCCGGCTGGCCGCCGAGGGAAATCACCTTGCCGTGGACCGGCGAGGGAATATCGACCATGGCCTTGTCGGTCATGACGTCCGCCAGGACCTGGTCTTCGACCACCAGGTCGCCGACCTGCACATGCCATTGGGACAATTCTACTTCTGCGATGCCTTCGCCAATGTCCGGCATCTTGATGACGTGGGTACCCATTCAGACCTCCATGACCCGTTTCAAAGCCGCACCGACGCGCACTGGACCGGGGAAGTACGCCCACTCCTGTGCATGGGGGTAGGGCGTGTCCCAGCCGGTGACGCGCTCGATCGGTGCTTCCAGGTAGTGGAAGCAGTGTTCCTGGATCAGCGAGATCAGCTCGGCGCCGAAACCACAGGTGCGCGTGGCTTCGTGGACGACGACACAGCGACGGGTTTTCTTCACGGAATTGACGATGGTTTCCAGGTCCAGCGGCCACAGGCTGCGCAGATCGATGACTTCGGCATCGACCCCGGTTTCCTCGGCGGCGGCCTGGGCCACATAGACGGTGGTGCCGTAGGTGAGGATGGTCACCTCGCTGCCCGGCCGGACAATCGCGGCGCTGTCCAGGGGCACGGTGTAGTAGCCATCGGGTACGGCGCTGGCCGGGTGTTTCGACCAGGGGGTTACCGGGCGGTCGTGGTGACCGTCGAACGGGCCGTTATACAGGCGCTTGGGTTCGAGGAAGATCACCGGGTCATCGTTTTCGATGGCGGCGATCAACAGGCCCTTGGCGTCATAGGGGTTGGACGGCATGACGGTGCGCAGGCCGCAGACCTGGGTGAACATGGCCTCCGGGCTCTGGCTGTGGGTCTGGCCGCCGTAGATACCGCCGCCGCAAGGCATGCGCAGGGTCATCGGCGCGACGAACTCGCCGGCCGAGCGATAGCGCAGGCGCGCCGCTTCCGAGACGATCTGGTCGGAGGCCGGGTAGAAATAATCGGCGAACTGGATTTCCGCCACCGGTCGCAGACCGTAGGCGCCCATGCCGACCGCCACGCCGACGATGCCGCTTTCCGAGATCGGCGCATCGAATACCCGCGAGGTGCCGTACTTGCCCTGCAAGCCCTCGGTGCAGCGGAACACGCCGCCGAAGTAGCCCACGTCCTGGCCGAAGACCACCACGTTATCGTCGCGCTCGAGCATCACATCCATGGCCGAGCGCAGGGCCTGGATCATGGTCATGGTGCTGGTCGCCACGGCGTTCTCCGTTTGCAGTTTGCTGTGATCGTTCATGACTTATAGCCCCAGTTCCTGGCGCTGCCGACGCAAGTGGTCGGGCATTTCCTTGTAGACGTCCTCGAAGATGGTCGCGGCGCTGGGCATCTGCCCGCCGGCCAGGGTGCCGAAGCGTTCGGCCTCTTTCTGGGCCGCGATGATCTCGGCCTCCAGTTCGGCGCTGACGCTGGCGTGTTCTTCTTCGGACCATTGGCCGATGGCGATCAGGTGCTGCTTGAGGCGCGTGATCGGGTCACCGAGGGGAAAGTGGCTCCAGTCGTCGGCGGGGCGGTACTTGGACGGGTCGTCGGAGGTGGAGTGCGGGCCGGCACGGTAGGTCACCCACTCGATCAGGGTCGGACCGAGGTTGCGCCGGGCGCGTTCGGCGGCCCAGGCGGAGGCGGCATAGACCGCGATGAAATCGTTGCCGTCGACCCGCAGCGAGGCGATACCACAGCCCACGCCGCGCCCGGCGAAGGTGGTGGCTTCACCGCCGGCGATGGCCTGGAAGGTGGAGATCGCCCACTGGTTGTTGACCACGTTGAGGATCACCGGGGCACGGTAGACGTGGGCGAAGGTCAGGGCGGTGTGGAAGTCCGACTCGGCGGTGGCGCCGTCACCGATCCAGGCCGAGGCGATCTTGGTATCGCCCTTGATTGCGGAGGCCATGCCCCAGCCGACTGCTTGTACGAATTGGGTGGCGAGGTTGCCGGAAATGGTGAAGAAACCATGTTCGCGTACGGAATACATGATCGGCAGTTGCCGGCCCTTGAGCGGATCGCGCTCGTTGGACAGCAGTTGGCAGATCAGGTCCACCAGCGGCACTTCGCGGGCCATCAGGATGCTTTGCTGGCGGTAGGTCGGAAAGCACATGTCGTCGATGTTCAGGGCCAGGGCCTGGGCGCTGCCGATGGCTTCCTCGCCGAGGCTCTGCATGTAGAACGACATTTTCTTCTGGCGCTGGGCGACCACCATGCGCGTATCGAAGATCCGCGTCTTGAGCATGGCACGCATGCCCTTGCGCAGGATCTCCACCGGGACATCTTCGGCCCACGGCCCGAGGGCCTGGCCCTGGTCGTCGAGCACCCGGATCAGGCCCTTGGCCAGGTCGGCGGTGTCGGCGGGTTCGACGTCGATGGGCGGTTTGCGGACCTGGCCGGCATCGGTCAGGCGCAGGTAACTGAAATCGGTCTTGCAACCGGGACGGCCTGAGGGTTCAGGAACGTGCAGGCGCAGCGGTTCGTACGCTGAGGTCATGGCTTTCTACGCTCTATCTTGTGAATTTCTTGTAGTGGGCGCGCTAGCTGGCAATCATTCCCTGGGTAAGGGAAATCTTGTCCTACAACAATCATAGGCCGGTCGTAGGAGAATATTTCTCTCTGTTTGGTTGCGCCCGAGAGTATTTGCAGATAAAAAATCTGCATAACCATAAAAAACAGGTGTTTTTATCTCATGCGCAAACTGGATCGTACCGATATCGGGATTCTCAACAGCCTTCAGGAGAATGCCCGCATCACCAACGCCGACCTGGCCCGCTCGGTCAACCTGTCGCCGACGCCGTGCTTCAACCGGGTCAAGGCGATGGAGGAACTGGGGTTGATTCGCGAGCAGGTGACCCTGCTCGATCCGGAACTGCTGGGGTTACACGTCAACGTGTTTATCCATGTCAGCCTGGAAAAGCAGGTGGAAGAAGCGTTGCAGCATTTCGAGGCGGCGATTGCCGATCGGCCGGAGGTGATGGAGTGCTACCTGATGGCGGGGGATCCGGATTATCTGATTCGCGTGCTGGTACCGACCATCCAGGCGCTGGAGCGCTTCATGATGGACTTCCTGACCAAGGTGCCGGGGGTGGCGAATATCCGTTCCAGTTTTGCCCTCAAGCAGGTGCGCTACAAGACGGCGCTGCCGTTGCCGGCGGGCGGCCTGAACCTGGCCCTGTGACTGGGCGATGAAGGGGGAAGGCAAGGAGAGGGGAGGGGAAACTTTCGTCAGCCGCGACCGTGGGCGGCAGGGCTGACGAGTGTGAAGTCCTACAGCGGGTCTTTCTTGTCTCCGGCAGACAGGCCGGCCTGGATACGCTGGTAAATCTCTTCACGATGCACGGCAACGTCTTTCGGGGCGTTGATGCCGACCCGGACTTGCTGGCCGCTAACGCCCAGAATCGTGATCGTGATGTCGTCACCGATGTTGATGCTTTCACCGACTTTGCGGGTGAGTATCAGCATGTCTTTCTCCTTGATTGTTACTAAGGTGCCTTTCGCAGGCATTCCTGGCTTAGGTCTTACACACAGAATACCGCCAAGTTCATTCGAGCGGGTGGTTCATTACAGACGTCATTTCATTCTATTTAATTCCCCGAAGCCGGAAAATCGTCGGTAATTCAGCCTGATAAAGACAGGAGCAGCTCAGATCAACAGGGTTGAGACAAGCCGTAAGGTGATAAAATCACATTAACTGATCATTACGGGAGACGCTTTGTGCGCAGAATAGCAGTGATGGTGGCATTCGTGGTGCTGGCCGGTTGTGGCGACGGTTCGGGAAAGCAGGTCGAGCCGGCCAAAGCGGCCGCTGCCCCGGTAGTCGCGGCGGCCACAACTACGGGTTGGGACCTGCTGATCAAGGATGACAAGTCCAAGGCGCTGACCGACTGGACCGCCTGGCTGATCGAGCATGGTTTCCCGTTCAAGATCCTCGACGATGGTCGGGTGATTGCCGGGCCGTTTGCGAGCAAGGAGATTGCCGAGCAGAAAAAGGCGCAATTGGCCGACAAGCAGAACATGGATTCCGAGGTCGTGGAGCACAAGGCGCAGCCTTGATAACGTAGGGGTGCCGGCTTGCCGGCGATGGCGGTTGGTCGTTCCCACGCTCCGCGTGGAATGCCGCCCAGGACGCTTTGCGTCCGCTCTGTCGGTGACGCGGAGCGTCACCCGATGCGTTCCCACGCAGAGCGTGGGAACGATCATCACTTCTGTAGGCGCCGGCACGTCGGCTCCTACAGAAGGATGTGTAGGGTGCTGTCAGCCGCAGGCCTTCAGGTCTACCGCACCGACAAACTCGTTGCCGCGCCCCATCACGCAGGCCACGCTCTGGTTGCGCTGGCGTTCCCAGACCTGCACCGGGTAGGTCTTGTCCCACGCCTCATACAACTGGCGATCCTGTTTCGACAGGCGCAGGCCGTACTGCTTGCTCATGTAGAAATAGGTGCGGGCGATCATCCCGCGAATCGATGGGCGCGGCATGACTTTCTTGGCCTTGAAGTCGACCTGGGTCAGGCACGAGCCGTATTGGCCTTTCTGCTCCGGCAGCCAGCCGAAGCCGAAGTTGCTGCGGTCACCGTTCACTTCGCCGATGCTCGGCACCAGATTGTGCAGGTCGGCTTCGGCGCGTTTGTAGGCCGGATCGTTCTGGCTGCAGTTCTTGCGTCCGCCTTGCTGCCAGCACTGGCGCTGGTGGCCGATCTGCCAGGCCGGGACTATATGCTCCCACTCGATGCGCGCGGCGCGGTTGGCGTTCTTGCGCGGGACATAGCCGCAGGCTTCGAGATTGACCCGGTTGCCGCTGTACTTGCAGCCGCAATAGAACTCCGTGGACTGGCGTTCATAAAGTTTCCAGGCGACTTTCTTGGCTTCGGTGAAGGTGCGGGGGGCCTCGGCCTGGGCCGGCAACAGCCAGCACAGGCAGAGCAAAGCGATAACGCGCACAAGCATTGTTTCAGTCTTCCTTCGGCACGACCCAGAAAATCTGCACGCCACCGTCATCGCGGTAGGCGAGGGTGACGTTGTCGTTTTCGGCGATTTCTTCGAGCAGTTGTTCCCACTCGTCGACGGACTCGTCCAGCAGGCGGAAGATCAGCGCGGCCCTGGCTTTCTGGGCGGTGGGTGAGTTGATGATTTTCTGTACGCGCAGGCCCATGCGTTCGTAGGAACTGGGGGCGGCGGAGGCTGAAGTTGGGTTTGCCACGGAACAATCCTTAATTAGCTGTACGTGTATACAGTATTTTACTGTGGGGCATTTCGCAACTCTCAGCGAGAACTGGTGCGCTTTCTGACAGAAGCTTTTGCGATTTGATGTCAGTCGTAGGAAAAATTATAAGAATTTACAGTGGGATAGATGTCGGCTGGTGATTTTTAACCGGTAGGGTTTTTCAGCTTTTGCGGCGCTGAAGGTGGGCTTGAATGTAGGGATTCGTGTCGGCAATGGATGCAAGGTCGTACAGGGCGGCTAAAGGCCTGGCGCTTGCCGCCGATAAACAGGTACAGAAAATTTTCCCGAGGTTCTTATGTCCATGTCAGTCGGTTTTCCTTCTCCTGGCGGCTTGCTGATCAATGGCAAGCTGCCCAGTGCGACGGAATCCAAGACCATCGCCATGACGGACGAGATCGACAAGGCGGTGCAAGCCACCAGCGAGGCCGATGCGAAGGACGGTAAAGTGAAGACCGGCGGGGCCGCTGCCGATGCGCCGGATGCCGACAGCGGTACAAGTTCGCAGAGCATCGCGATCAAGACGCTGCAAAAGCGCATGAAGGAATTGCAGGAGCTGTTGCGTCAGCAGGAACAGCAACTGGCCGCGGCGGAAAAGGCTTCCTATCCGTCGGATGACGTGCGCACCACCACCTTGATGGGGATCCAGAGTCAGATTTCCCAGACCAACGGCAGTCTGATGGAAGTGGCCAACGCCCTGGTCAAGGCCTTGACCGACCAGGCGGGCAAGGCCTCTGCGATCAATACCACCGCCTGATCGGCACTGCGCGTCGACAGCTCGTCGATGACGCTTTCTTCATGAAAATCTCTCGCTGAAACCCCTACAACCCCGTTGACAAAAGTCAGCGGGGTTCTCATAGTTTGTCTTACGCAAACGTTTGCGCGGACCGTTTCAGGGGCTTTCTCCAAAAGTCGCATCCGAAGTCCCGTCGCGCTCCTGGCATTGCTCACAATAATCATAAGATCGGAGTGAACCCATGAAGTTGCCATTCGCTGGACGTCTTCTCGCTGTCGCTGTGCTGGCTGCCGCCTCTGCCGCTCTGCCACTTTCTTCGGCCTTCGCCGCGGAAGCCGCCAAGCCGAAAGTCGGCCTGGTCATGAAATCCCTCGCCAATGAATTCTTCGTCACCATGCAGGATGGCGCCAAGGATTACCAGAAAGCCCACGCCACCGATTTCGACATGATCACCAACGGGATCAAGAACGAGACCGATACCGCCGCGCAGATCGATATCGTCAACCAGATGATTCTGGCCAAGGTCGATGCGCTGGTGATTGCCCCGGCCGATTCCAAGGCCCTGGTGACCGTGCTGAAGAAAGCCTCCGACGCCGGGATCAAGGTCGTCAACATCGACAACCGCCTGGACCCGGACGTGCTGAAAAGCAAAAACCTCGAGATTCCTTTCGTAGGACCGGACAACCGCAAGGGTTCCCGCCTGGTGGGTGACTACCTGGCCAAGACCCTGGCTGCCGGCGACAAGGTCGGCATCATCGAAGGCGTACCGACCACTACCAACGCCCAGCAGCGTACCGCCGGGTTCAAGGACGCGATGGATGCGGCCGGCATGAAGATCGTTTCCACCCAATCCGGTAACTGGGAAATCGACCAGGGCAACAAGGTCGCCTCCGCGATGTTGAGCGAGTACCCGGACCTCAAGGCATTGCTGGCCGGTAACGACAACATGGCCCTGGGCGCTGTTTCCGCGGTGCGTGCCGCGGGCAAGGCCGGCAAGGTGCAAGTGGTCGGCTATGACAACATCGAAGCCATCAAGCCGATGCTCCAGGATGGCCGCGTGCTGGCCACTGCTGACCAGGCTGCTGCCCAGCAAGCCGTCTTCGGTATCCAGAACGCGCTCAAGCTGGTCAAGGGCGAGAAAGTCGACAGCGTCAACGGCGTGATCGAAACCCCGGTCGAGCTGGTCCTCAAGAAGTAATCCCTGTACTTGGCTGCACCCAACAGCGCCCGCTCGTCCTGAGCGGGCGCCTGGAGACTTTCCTATGTCATCTTCCGCACCGAACGCTGTCCTGTCGGTCAGCGGTATCGGCAAGACCTACGCGCAACCTGTCCTGAGCAACATCGACCTGACGCTGATGCGTGGGGAAGTATTGGCGCTGACCGGTGAAAACGGCGCGGGGAAAAGCACGCTGTCGAAGATCATCGGCGGACTGGTCACACCGACCACCGGCCAGATGCAGTTCAATGGCCGGGCCTATGCCCCCGGCAGTCGGACCCAGGCTGAAGAGCAGGGGATCCGCATGGTCATGCAGGAACTCAATCTGTTGCCGACCCTGTCGGTGGCGGAGAACCTGTTTCTTGACAACCTGCCCAGTCACGGTGGCTGGATCAGCCGCAAGCAACTGCGCAAGGCCGCCATCGAGGTGATGGCCCAGGTCGGCCTGGACGCGATCGACCCGGATACCCTGGTCGGCGATCTTGGCATCGGCCACCAGCAGATGGTGGAAATCGCCCGCAACCTGATCGGCGATTGCCATGTGCTGATTCTCGACGAGCCGACCGCGATGCTCACCGCCCGCGAGGTCGAAATGCTCTTCGAGCAGATCACCCGCCTGCAGGCCCGGGGTGTGGCGATCATCTATATCTCCCACCGGCTCGAAGAGCTGGCCCGGGTCGCCCAGCGCATCGCGGTACTGCGCGACGGCAACCTGGTCTGTGTCGAACCGATGGCCAATTACAACAGCGAGCAGTTGGTCACCCTGATGGTGGGCCGCGAATTGGGCGAACACATGGACATGGGCGTGCGCAAGATTGGCGCGCCGGCCCTGACGGTCAAGGGCCTGAGCCGTTCGGACAAGGTGCTCGACGTTTCCTTCGAAGTACGCGCCGGGGAGATCTACGGCATTTCCGGCCTGATCGGCGCGGGGCGTACGGAGTTGCTGCGCCTGATCTACGGCGCGGATATCGCCGATAGCGGCACGGTGTCCCTCGGTTCGCCGGCGCAGGTCGCGGACATCCGCTCGCCGGTGGATGCGGTGCGCCATGGCATCGCGCTGATCACCGAGGATCGCAAGGGCGAGGGATTGCTGCTGACGCAATCGATCAGCGCCAATATCGCCCTGGGCAACATGCCGGCGATTTCCAGTGGCGGCGTGGTCAACGGACGTGACGAAACGGCCCTGGCGCGGCGACAGATCGGGGCCATGCGCATCCGCAGTTCGAGCCCGGATCAGTTGGTCTCCGAGCTGTCCGGCGGCAACCAGCAAAAGGTGGTGATCGGCCGCTGGCTGGAGCGCGATTGTTCGGTATTGCTGTTCGATGAGCCGACGCGCGGGATCGACGTCGGTGCCAAGTTCGATATCTATGCCTTGCTCGGCGAACTGACCCGCCAGGGCAAGGCGCTGGTGGTGGTGTCCAGCGACCTGCGCGAACTGATGCTGATCTGCGACCGGATCGGCGTGTTGTCCGCCGGGCGTCTGATCGAGACCTTCGAGCGCGACACCTGGACCCAGGACGATTTGCTTGCTGCCGCCTTTGCCGGCTACCAAAAACGTGACGCGCTGCTCAACGATGCGGCGCCTAGGGATACCCTATGAAAACTGCACCCTCGGCCGGTAAAGCCAGTCGCAACTTCTACGGCCTCGGCACTTACCTGGGGCTGGCCGGCGCGCTGCTGGCGATGATCATCCTGTTCTCCAGCCTGAGCAGTCATTTCCTCTCCTATGACACCTTCAGCACCCTGGCCAACCAGATTCCCGACCTGATGGTGCTGGCGGTGGGCATGACCTTCGTGCTGATCATCGGCGGCATCGACCTGTCGGTGGGGTCGGTGCTGGCGCTGGCGGCGTCCGCGGTCAGCGTGGCGATTCTCGGCTGGGGCTGGGGTGTGCTGCCGGCGGCGGTGCTGGGCATGGGCTGTGCGGCCCTGGCCGGGACCATCACCGGTTCGATCACCGTTGCCTGGCGGATTCCGTCGTTTATCGTGTCCCTCGGTGTGCTGGAAATGGCCCGTGGGGTCGCCTACCAGATGACCGGCTCGCGCACCGCCTATATCGGCGACTCGTTCGCCTGGCTGTCGAACCCGATCGCCTTCGGTATCTCGCCCTCGTTCATCATTGCACTGGCGATCATCATCGCGGCCCAGTTGGTCCTGACCCGCACGGTGTTCGGTCGCTACCTGATCGGTATCGGTACCAACGAGGAAGCGGTGCGGCTGGCGGGGATCAACCCCAAGCCCTACAAAATCCTGGTGTTCAGCCTGATGGGTCTGCTGGCCGGGGTTGCGGCGCTGTTCCAGATCTCACGCCTGGAGGCGGCCGACCCGAACGCCGGTTCTGGTCTGGAGCTGCAGGTGATCGCCGCCGTGGTGATCGGTGGCACCAGCCTGATGGGTGGGCGCGGCTCGGTGATCAGCACCTTCTTCGGTGTCCTGATCATCTCGGTGCTGGCGGCCGGCCTGGCGCAGATCGGAGCGACCGAACCGACCAAGCGGATCATCACCGGTGCCGTGATCGTCATCGCGGTGGTGCTGGATACCTATCGCAGCCAACGCGCCCGTCGGCGGGCTTGAACCATGGCGACCATCAAGGACGTTGCTGCGCTGGCCGGGATCTCCTACACCACGGTGTCCCATGTGCTGAACAAGACCCGGCCGGTCAGCGAGGAAGTGCGGCTCAAGGTCGAGGCGGCGATTGCCACCCTCGACTATGTGCCCAGTGCCGTGGCGCGGTCACTGAAGGCCAAGACCACCGCGACCATCGGCCTGCTGGTGCCCAACAGCCTGAACCCGTACTTCGCCGAACTGGCGCGGGGCATCGAGGATTACTGCGAGCGCAACAACTACTGCGTGATCCTCTGTAATTCCGACGATGATCCGGACAAGCAGCGCAGCTACCTGCGTGTATTGCTGGAGAAGCGCGTCGACGGCCTGATCGTGGCCTCCACCGGTGGCGACGAAAGTTTCGCGGCCGGTCTGTCCGCGGTGCGCACGCCGATGGTGATCGTCGACCGGGGCGTCATCGGTCTGGAAACCGACATGGTGCGTATCGACCACGAGGAAGGCGCGTACCTGGCAACCCGACACCTGCTGGAGCTGGGGCATCGGGCAATCGCCTTTATCGGCGGGCCGGACAATACCAGCGTGGCGCAACTGCGCCTGGCCGGTTATCGCCGGGCGCTGCAGCGAGCGAAGGTCAAGGTGCCGGCCAAGTGGGTGCTGGCCAGCGACTTCACCAGTACCGGTGGTTATCAGGCCGCCGCGGTGTTGCTGGACGGCGACCGGCCCAGCGCGATTTTCGCCGGCAACGACCTGCTCGGCATCGGTGTCCTGCGGGCAGCGGCGGAACGTAATATCCGTGTGCCCGGCGAGTTGTCGGTCATCGGCTTCGACGATATCCAGATGAGTCGCTATGTCTACCCGGCGCTGACCACGGTCGGCCAGTCGATCCTGCAACTGGGGGAGACGGCGGCCGAACTGCTGCTGCGACGTATTGCGACGCCGCAGGTGCCGATCGACCAGAGGATCGTGATCCCGAGTATCGTCCTGCGCGAGTCGACGGCGCCGGTCCCGGATGGGCTCGTATGAGCCCTTGGGGCCGCGGCGCTGAACCTGACCGAATTGAATTCAAGAGTAATGATGCATGCAAGCAAAAGTAGTGGTCATAGGCAGTCTCAACATGGATCTGGTCACCCGGGCCGAGCGGCTGCCACGCGCGGGTGAGACCCTGATCGGCCAGTCCTTCGCCACGGTTCCCGGCGGCAAGGGCGCGAACCAGGCGGTCGCGGCGGCGCGCCTGGGGGGCCGGGTGTCGATGGTCGGCTGTGTCGGCGATGACGCCTACGGCCAGCAACTGCGCGATGCCTTGCTGGTGGAGGGTATCGATTGCCAGGCGGTCACCGCGATTGATGGCGTGTCCAGCGGCGTTGCGCTGATCGTGGTCGATGCCAGCAGCCAGAACGCGATTGTCATTGTCGCCGGCGGCAACGGCTGCCTGACGACCGATGTCCTCAAGGGGTTCGACGCGGTGCTGCAGGCGGCGGATGTGATCATCTGCCAGCTCGAAGTGCCGATGGAAACCGTCGGCTATGCGCTCAAGCGCGGGCGTGAACTGGGCAAGACGGTGATCCTCAATCCGGCGCCGGCCAGTGCGCCGCTGCCGGCTGACTGGTATGCGTCCATCGATTATCTGATTCCCAATGAAAGCGAGGCCTCGGCCCTGAGCGGCTTGCCGGTGGATTCGCTGGCGACTGCCGAGGCCGCCGCGACCCGCCTGATGGCGGCCGGGGCAGGGAAGGTGATTGTCACCCTCGGTGCCCAGGGCTCGCTGTTTGCCGATGGCCAGTCCTTCGCGCATTTTCCGGCGCCCAAGGTCAAGGCGCTCGACACCACGGCCGCCGGCGATACCTTTGTCGGGGGCTTTGCCGCGGCGCTGGCCTCCGGCAAGAGCGAAGCCGAGGCCATTCGTTTTGGCCAGGTCGCTGCGGCCCTGTCGGTCACCCGTGCCGGCGCGCAGCCGTCCATTCCCCATTTGTCCGACGTACAGGGTTTCCAACAGCCATGAAAAAAGCACCGCTGCTCAATATCGCGCTGTCACGACTGATCGCCTCCCTGGGACATGGTGAGATGCTGGTGATCGGCGATGCCGGTCTGCCGGTGCCGCCGGGCGTCGAACTGATCGACCTGGCCCTGACCCAGGGCATTCCGGACTTCGTCAGCACCCTGCGCATCGTGCTCAGCGAGATGCAGGTGGAAAGCCATGTGCTGGCCGAGGAGATCCTGCTCAAGCGTCCGCCGGCACTGGAGCACCTGGAGGCCTTGAATATCCAGGGCGATCTGGGACAGCGCCGGCTGCTCAGTCACGAAGAATTCAAGCTGCTCAGTCGCCAGGCCAAGGCGGTGGTGCGCACCGGCGAATGCCAGCCGTACTGCAACATCGTCCTGGTCTCCGGCGTCACGTTTTAGATTTCAACCCATGCACAAGGAGTGCACCATGCACCGTTATGCTCAGATCTTGCAACGCTGGTTCCGGAGTCTGCTGATTTTGTCCTTGCTTACTGCTACAGGCGTCCAGGGGGCGGAAAAAATCGACCTGATCATCGACACCGATCCGGGTGCCGACGATGTGGTCGCACTGCTGTTCGCCCTGGCCTCGCCGGAGGAGCTGCATATCCGCGCCCTGACCACCGTGGCCGGCAACGTGCGCCTGGACAAGACCTCGCGCAACGCGCGCCTGGCCCGTGAGTGGGCAGGGCGCGAAGAGGTGCCGGTGTATGCCGGTGCGCCCAGGCCGCTGTTGCGCACGCCGATCTACGCCGAGAATATCCACGGCAAGGAAGGCATCTCCGGCGTCACCGTGCATGAACCCAAGGCGCCCCTGGCCAAGGGCAATGCCGTCAACTACCTGATCGAGACCCTGCGTGCGGCCAAGCCCCACAGCATCACCATTGCCATGCTGGGGCCGCAGACCAACCTGGCCCTGGCCTTGATTCAGGATCCCGAGATCACCCAGGGCATCAAGGAAGTGGTGGTCATGGGCGGTGCACACTTCAACGGCGGCAATATTACGCCAGTGGCCGAGTTCAACCTGTTCGCCGACCCGCAAGCCGCCGAGGTGGTGCTCAAGAGCGGGGTCAAGCTGACCTACCTGCCGCTGGACGTGACCCACAAGATCCTCACCAGCGAGGAGCGCCTGAAGAAGATCGCGGCGTTGAACAACAACGCCAGCAAGGTGGTCGGCGATATTCTCAACGAGTACGTCAAGGGTGACATGGAGCATTACGGTATTCCCGGTGGCCCGGTGCACGACGCCACGGTGATCGCCTACCTGCTCAAGCCCGAGCTGTTCAGCGGGCGTCAGGTCAATATGGTGGTCGACAGCCGTGAAGGCCCGACCTTCGGCCAGACCATTGTCGACTGGTACGATGGCCTGAAACAGAACAAGAACGTGTTCTGGGTCGAGAACGGCGACGCCCAGGGCTTCTTCGACCTGCTGACGGCGCGCCTGGCCCGCCTGAAGTAACTTCGGTACCGACTGATCGTTGATCGTTCCCACGCTCCGCGTGGGCATGCAGCCCGTGACGCTCCGCGTCACAAGAGCGGACGCAGAGCGTCCAGAGAGGCATTCCCACGCAGAGCGTGGGAACGATCGAAGCGATTGGACACTCCGCGTCACAACCGCTCGCGGTGGCTGGGCACAGGACCTGGCCGCATGTCAGAATCGGGTTTTGTTTTTCCTGGAACCCGCCCGTGCAGATCGACCTGAACAACCCCGCCAACCTGACCCTCGACGCGGTGCGCCAGCTGCTCGCTTCGGCCAGTGACGACGTGCACACCCAGTTACGGGTGACCCGTTCCGGCATCGCCTACCTGTCTTCCGGCGTGGTCGGCGGGCAGGAGATCGACGGCCTGTCGTTCCGCCTCGAAACCTGGGCGGCCGGCTCCGGTTATGTCGGCAATGTCGCGGCCAGCGACGAGGTTTGGGTCATGCAGATCTTCAATGCGTTGAAAGAGAACTGGCCCAACCCGCCGTACGACTACATCGACATCTACTGACTCCACCATTCGTTCATATTCAGTCACGATTCATTGCGCAGGCGAGTCGGCGGCTCAGGCAGACTTGTCCTGCCTTGCTGTAAGAATCAGGCCAGCGACCGTTCGATATGCAACCAATGACGTAAACGGCGGTCGCACGCACTCTACTTATTTTTTGAAAGGAGGCTTCATGCCTTGGAAGCTTGCATCTTTGGGGGCGTTGTTCGCCATGTCGGTCCTGGCGGGTTGCGCGAACAGTGGTTCCGCGCCGGCGGCCAGTGCGCCTGCCAGCGAAAGCGGCAATGGCAATAGCCGTTGCGAAGCCAAAGGCGCCGAGTTCGCGATCGGCAAGCAGGCCTCTGCCGAGCTGCTGGAGCAGGCGCGTAGCCGCAGCGGCGCACAGAGCGCACGGATCCTCGGGCCGGATGACATGGTCACACTGGAATACCGTTCGGACCGTCTGAACCTCAATGCCGACAGCGCCGGCAAGATCGAGCGGGTCAACTGCGGCTGATCGGCCGGTCGGTTGTATAGCGCCCATAAAAAACCCCGCCACATGGACGGGGTTTTTTCAGTTCGCGGAAACTTACTCCGGACGAACCTGTGCAGCTTGCATACCCTTTTGGCCTTTCTCAGCCACGAAGGAAACGGTCTGGCCTTCTTTCAGGCTTTTGAAACCGTCGCTTTCGATAGCTTTGAAGTGTACGAACAGGTCGTCACCGCCACCTTGAGGAGTGATGAAGCCGAAGCCTTTTTCATCGTTGAACCATTTTACGGTGCCGGTTTGGCGATTAGACATGGTGTATCTCCAAGAAACATATATTTTCAGTAGTACTGTGCTGCTCAGGCCAACTGGGCACACTGGCCTATCATAGTCGAAATGTTCGACTTGGGAGCCCCCTGCAGCGGCGGATTGCCAATCAGTCGCGCTTTCTTTACCACGGTGATTGTCTGAGAGCCCCGGTTTAAAAGGCTTTCAGGGAAAAAAGGCGGTGATAAAAAAAGCCGTAAAAGCTGCATAAAATGTGTGAAAAGGCTGGTTTTCAAGCCGTTTTCTGCCCTGAAGGCCTCACAAGTGTCCCTGTTTCAGGGGTTATTTGACGACCCGGCACGCGGCAATGGCGTTCAGCGCCTTGGTCTTGAGTTCGGGGCTGGGCTCTTTTTTCGCGTTCATCAGCGCGGAGATTTCATCCTTGCTGAAGTTGTCCCGCAGCTTGTCGGCGCCACAAGCGCAGTGTTGCTGTGCGACATTGACCGGGACGCTCTGGCTGGCGGCGGCAGTGCAGTCCTTCATGTAGGCGGCGCGTGTTTCCTTTGACGGCCAGTCAGCCTGGGCGCTCAGGGGTAGCAGCAGGAGGGCGGGGGCGGCAAAGGCAAAAAGATGAGTCAGGCGCATGTTCGAATACTCCTCTGGATAAAAACGACGGGCTGAGTAGCGCTTACCCTGTATTTGAGGGCACGGGTGCAATTCAAGTTCACCCGGGCTGCAAAACCTGCGGACTTTAGCAGTTTGTGCGTCAGGCGAGGCGATGACCGTTCATCTGTGCTAGCATCCCCGACCTGGCTATTTCCGGCATCGGTGCGGGTTGCAACCGACTGATGCCATGCCATCAACCCTTTTTCTTGAACTCCAGTCACGGTGGTTCGTTTTCCGGTTGGCCTTGCGGCTCCTGCCACTGTGCGGCAGGCGTTCTTCACTGAACGGCTGGACGGATCATGTACTGGCTGCTCATCCCAACCCACGTGACCTTTGGTAGGGGTCACCACTAGGAGAGGAGGCGCCATGCCCACTATTACTCTTCCCGACGGCAGTCAACGTTCGTTCGATCATCCGGTTTCCGTAGCCGATGTCGCCGCATCCATCGGTGCCGGCCTGGCCAAGGCCACCGTGGCCGGCAAGGTCAATGGCAAGCTGGTCGATGCCTGCGACCTGATCGACGCCGACGCCACCCTGCAGATCATCACGCCCAAGGATGAAGAGGGGCTGGAGATCATTCGTCACTCTTGCGCCCACCTGGTCGGCCATGCGGTCAAGCAGCTGTACCCGACGGCCAAGATGGTGATCGGTCCGGTCATCGACGAAGGTTTCTACTACGACATCGCCTACGAGCGTCCCTTCACCCCGGACGACCTGGCGGCGATCGAGCAGCGCATGCAGTTGCTGATCGAAAAAGATTACGACGTGATCAAGAAAGTCACGCCGCGTGCCGAAGTGATCGACGTGTTCACCCAGCGTGGCGAAGACTACAAGCTGCGCCTGGTCGAGGACATGCCGAACGAACAGGCCATGGGCCTGTACTACCACGAAGAATATGTCGATATGTGCCGTGGCCCGCATGTGCCGAACACGCGCTTCCTGAAGTCGTTCAAGCTGACCAAGCTGTCCGGTGCCTACTGGCGCGGCGACGCGAAGAACGAACAGTTGCAGCGCGTCTATGGCACGGCCTGGGCGGACAAGAAGCAGCTGGCCGCCTACATCCAGCGCATCGAAGAAGCGGAAAAACGCGACCACCGCAAGATCGGCAAGCGCCTGGGCCTGTTCCATACCCAGGAAGAAGCGCCGGGCATGGTGTTCTGGCACCCGAATGGCTGGACCCTGTACCAGGTGCTCGAGCAGTACATGCGCAAGGTGCAGCGTGACAACGGCTACCTGGAGATCAAGACCCCGCAAGTGGTCGATCGCTCCCTGTGGGAGAAGTCCGGGCACTGGGCCAACTACGCCGAGAACATGTTCACCACCGAGTCGGAAAGCCGCGACTACGCCATCAAGCCGATGAACTGCCCGTGCCATGTGCAGGTGTTCAACCAGGGCCTGAAGAGCTACCGCGAGCTGCCGATGCGCCTGGCCGAGTTCGGTGCCTGCCATCGCAACGAGCCGTCGGGCGCGCTGCACGGCATCATGCGCGTGCGTGCTTTCACCCAGGACGATGCCCATATCTTCTGCACCGAAGAGCAGATGCAGGCCGAGTCCGCCGCGTTCATCAAGCTGACCATGGCGGTCTACGCCGACTTCGGCTTCAAAGACATCGAAATGAAGTTGTCCACCCGTCCGGAAAAGCGTGTGGGCTCCGACGAACTGTGGGATCGCGCCGAAAGCGCGCTGGCTGCCGCACTGGACAGCGCGGGCCTGCCGTACGACCTGCAGCCGGGCGAGGGTGCCTTCTACGGTCCGAAGATCGAGTTTTCGCTCAAGGACTGTCTCGGTCGCGTCTGGCAGTGTGGTACCCTGCAGCTCGATTTCAACCTGCCTATCCGTCTCGGCGCCGAATACGTGTCCGAAGACAACAGCCGCAAGCATCCGGTGATGTTGCACCGGGCGATCCTCGGATCGTTCGAGCGTTTCGTCGGAATTCTGATCGAGCACTACGAGGGCGCGTTCCCGGCGTGGCTGGCGCCTACCCAGGCCGTGATCATGAATATCACGGACAAGCAGGCTGATTTTGCCCTCGAAGTGGAAAAAACTCTGGCCGAAAGCGGATTTCGTGCCAAGTCCGACTTGAGAAATGAAAAGATCGGCTTTAAAATCCGCGAGCATACTTTGCTCAAGGTTCCCTATCTTTTGGTTATCGGAGATCGGGAAGTCGAGATGCAGACTGTCGCTGTGCGTACTCGTGAAGGTGCTGACCTGGGCTCGATGCCCGTCGCCCAGTTCGCCGAGTTCCTCGCGCAAGCGGTTTCCCGGCGTGGTCGCCCAGATTCGGAGTAATTATTATTAAGCGTGAAATGAGACAAGATAAACGAGCTGCACCGAAGGCCCCGATCAACGAGAATATCTCGGCACGCGAGGTTCGGTTAATTGGCGCTGATGGCGAGCAGATTGGCATCGTCTCGATTGATGAAGCGCTTCGGATTGCTGAAGAAGCCAAGCTGGATCTGGTGGAGATTTCCGCCGATGCAGTGCCACCCGTCTGCCGGGTGATGGACTACGGCAAGTCGATTTTCGAAAAGAAAAAGCAAATTGCTGCTGCGAAGAAAAACCAGAAGCAAGTGCAGGTTAAAGAAATCAAGTTTCGTCCAGGGACGGAGGAAGGGGATTACCAGGTAAAACTGCGCAACCTGGTACGTTTCCTGAGTGATGGGGACAGGGCCAAGGTTTCCTTGAGATTCCGCGGTCGTGAGATGGCCCACCAGGAGCTGGGGATGGAACTCCTCAAGCGGGTTGAAGGTGACCTGCTCGAGTACGGTTCGGTCGAACAGCATCCTAAGATGGAAGGACGCCAGCTTATTATGGTCATCGCCCCGAAAAAGAAGAAGTAACCACCAGGGCACGGCAGGCCTTGCGGTTATGTTTATCAACTGAATGCGGAGTATCCGAACATGCCAAAGATGAAAACTAAAAGTGGTGCTGCTAAGCGGTTTCTGAAAACTGCTAACGGTATCAAGCACAAGCACGCTTTCAAGAGCCACATCCTGACCAAAATGTCGACCAAGCGTAAGCGTCAACTGCGCGGTAGCAGCTTGCTGCATCCGTCTGACGTGGCAAAAGTCGAGCGCATGCTGCGCCTTCGTTAATTTTTGGATCAAGAATAGAGGAAGTAACTCATGGCTCGTGTAAAGCGTGGCGTCATTGCCCGTAAACGTCACAAAAAAATTCTGAAACTTGCTAAAGGCTACTACGGCGCTCGCTCGCGCGTATTCCGTGTTGCCAAGCAAGCGGTAATCAAGGCAGGCCAATACGCCTACCGTGACCGTCGTCAGAAAAAACGTCAGTTCCGCGCTCTGTGGATCGCTCGTATCAACGCTGGTGCTCGTATCAACGGTCTGTCCTACAGCCGTTTCATCGCCGGCCTGAAAAAAGCGTCCATCGAGATCGACCGTAAGGTTCTGGCTGATCTGGCAGTGAACGAAAAAGCGGCGTTTGCTGCGATTGTCGAGAAAGCTAAAGCCACCTTGGCTTAAGTACCCCCCGACAATCACCTGGGTTCGCCTTTGCGGGCTCGGGTGTTAAACGTCAGTAAATAGGGGAAGAGCCTTACAGCTCTTCCCCTATTTCGTATCTGGAGTCTGTACATGGAAAACCTGGACGCACTGGTCTCTCAAGCACTTGAGGCTGTGCAAAGCGCTGAAGACATCAATGCCCTGGAGCAAATCCGGGTTCACTACCTTGGCAAGAAGGGCGAGCTGACTCAGGTGATGAAGACCCTGGGGAGTCTGCCGGCAGAAGAGCGTCCGCAAGTCGGCGCCCTGATCAACGTTGCCAAGGAGCGTGTCACAGAGGTTCTCAATGCGCGCAAGGCGTCGTTCGAGGAGGCGGATCTGGCTGCCAAACTCGCCGCCGAGTCCATTGACGTGACCCTGCCTGGCCGCGGCCAGACCTCGGGCGGTCTGCATCCGGTTACCCGGACTCTGGAACGCGTCGAACAATTCTTCACCCGCATCGGCTATGGCATCGCCGAAGGTCCCGAGGTGGAAGACGATTACCACAACTTCGAGGCGCTCAACATCCCAGGCCACCACCCGGCCCGGTCGATGCATGACACCTTCTATTTCAACGCGAACATGCTGTTGCGCACCCATACCTCGCCGGTACAGGTCCGCACCATGGAATCGCAGAAGCCGCCGATCCGCATCGTCTGCCCAGGCCGTGTGTACCGTAGCGACTCCGATATCACCCACTCGCCGATGTTCCACCAGGTCGAAGGCCTGCTGGTCGATCGCGACATCAATTTCGCTGACCTCAAGGGCACCATCGAAGAGTTCCTGCGGGTGTTCTTCGAGAAAGAGCTGGCGGTACGTTTCCGCCCTTCGTACTTCCCGTTCACCGAGCCGTCCGCTGAAGTCGACATGGAATGTGTGATGTGCAGCGGTAAGGGCTGCCGCGTCTGCAAACAGACCGGCTGGCTGGAAGTCATGGGCTGCGGCATGGTGCACCCGAACGTGCTGCGCATGTCCGGTATCGATCCGGAAGAGTTCCAGGGCTTTGCCTTCGGCATGGGCGTCGAGCGTCTGGCCATGCTGCGTTACGGCGTGAACGACTTGCGTCTGTTCTTCGACAACGACTTGCGGTTCCTCGCGCAATTTCGCTAGTCGTAACGAATCTATTGGGAGAACAGGATGAAATTTAGTGAACAATGGCTGCGCGGCTGGGTAAGCCCGCAGGTGAGCCGCGACGAGCTGGTTGCTCGTCTGTCTATGGCCGGTCTTGAGGTCGATAGCGTGACCCCGGCCGCCGGTGCCTTCAGCGGCGTGATCGTCGGCGAAGTACTCAGCACCGAACAGCACCCGGACGCCGACAAGTTGCGCGTCTGCCAGGTCAGCAACGGTTCGGAGACCTTCCAGGTCGTCTGTGGCGCGCCCAATGTGCGCCCGGGCCTGAAAATCCCGTTCGCGATGATCGGTGCCGAACTGCCCGGCGACTTCAAGATCAAGAAAGCCAAGCTGCGCGGCGTCGAGTCGAACGGCATGCTGTGCTCGCAAGCCGAGCTGCAGATCGGCGAAGGCAATGACGGCCTGATGGAACTGGCGGCCGATGCGCCGGTGGGCGAAGACATTCGTGTCTACCTGAACCTGGACGACGCCAGCATTGAGGTCGACCTGACCCCGAACCGTGGCGACTGCCTGTCCCTGGCCGGTCTGGCCCGTGAAGTCGGCGCGCTGTATGCCGCTCCGGTCACTCGTCCAGTCGTGGCGGCGGTGCCCGCCGTGCATGACGAAGTGCGTTCGATCGAAGTCCTGGCGCCGGCAGCGTGCCCGCGTTACCTGGGCCGCGTGATCCGCAATGTCGACCTGTCGAAGCCGACCCCGCTGTGGATGGTCGAGCGCCTGCGTCGTTCCGACGTGCGCAGCATCGATGCCGCCGTCGACATCACCAACTACGTGATGATCGAACTTGGCCAGCCGCTGCACGCGTTCGACCTCGCCGAAATCAACGGCGGCATCCGCGTGCGGATGGCGGAAGAGGGCGAGAAGCTGGTACTGCTCGACGGTCAGGAAGTCAGCCTGCGTAGCGATACCCTGGTGATTGCCGACCACACCCGCGCCCTGGCGATTGCCGGCGTGATGGGCGGTGAGCACAGCGGCGTCAACACCGCGACCACCCGTGACATTTTCCTGGAAAGCGCGTTCTTCGACCAGATCGCCGTGGCTGGCAAGGCCCGCTCCTATGGCCTGCACACCGACGCTTCGCACCGCTACGAGCGTGGCGTGGACTGGCAACTGGCCCGTGAAGCCATGGAGCGCGCCACCGGCCTGCTGCTGGAAATCACTGGTGGTGAAGCTGGCCCGATCATCGAAACCGTCAGCGAAGCGCACCTGCCTGCCATTGCCCCGGTGACCCTGCGTGCCGAGCGCATCACCCAGATGCTGGGCATGGAAATGGACGCCCCGCAGATCGAGCGTCTGCTCTCCGGCCTGGGCCTGGGTATTGTCGCCAGTGGGGCGGGGCAGTGGCAGGTCGACGTACCTAGCCATCGCTTCGATATCAGCCTGGAAGTCGACCTGATCGAAGAACTGGCGCGCTTGTACGGCTACAACCGCCTGCCGGTTCGTTACCCGCAAGCCCGCCTGGCACCAAAAGCCAAGGCTGAAGCCCGTAGCGACCTGCCTGAGCTGCGTCGTCTACTGGTGGCCCGTGGTTACCAGGAAGCGATCACCTACAGCTTCATCGATCCGAAGCAGTTCGAACTGTTCAGCCCGGGCGTCGAGCCGTTGTTGCTGGCCAACCCGATCTCCAACGACATGGCGGCCATGCGCTCGTCCCTGTGGCCAGGCCTGGTCAAGGCGCTGCAGCACAACCTGAACCGTCAGCAGGATCGTGTCCGCCTGTTCGAAAGCGGTCTGCGTTTTGTCGGTCAGTTGGAAGGCCTGAAGCAAGAGCCGATGCTGGCCGGCGTGGTCTGCGGCAGCCGCCTGCCGGAAGGTTGGGCACAAGGTCGCGACACCGTCGACTTCTTCGACGTCAAGGCTGACGTGGAAGCGCTGCTGGGCTTTGCCGGTGCGCTGGATTCTTTCACCTTCGTGCCGGGCAAGCACCCAGCGTTGCATCCGGGTCAGACCGCGCGCATCGAGCGGGAAGGGCGCCTGGTCGGTTTCATCGGCGCAATCCACCCCGAATTGTCGAAAACCCTCGGTCTCGACCGTCCGGTCTTCGTGTTCGAGTTGGTTCTGGCTGAAGTGGCCCTGGGCAAAATGCCGAAATTCAGCGAGTTGTCGCGCTTCCCTGAAGTTCGTCGTGACCTTGCGCTGTTGGCGGACAAGGGCGTGGCGGCCAGTGCCGTACTGGACGTAATTCGTGAAAATGCAGGCGAATGGCTCACAGAGCTCAGGCTCTTTGACGTCTATGAGGGTAAAGGCATTGATCCGCATAGAAAAAGCCTTGCAGTTGGCTTGACCTGGCAGCATCCATCGCGCACTCTTAATGACGATGAGGTGAACTCCACGACGCAAAACATCCTCACCTCGCTCGAAACCAGGTTGAACGCCACGTTAAGGAAGTGACGTATGGGGGCTCTGACGAAAGCTGAAATGGCGGAACGTCTCTACGAAGAGCTGGGTCTGAACAAGCGGGAGGCCAAGGAATTGGTCGAACTGTTTTTTGAAGAAATCAGACACGCTCTCGAAGACAACGAGCAGGTCAAACTGTCGGGATTCGGCAACTTTGATCTGCGGGACAAACGCCAGCGGCCTGGCCGCAATCCAAAAACGGGAGAAGAAATCCCGATCACGGCTCGCCGTGTGGTCACCTTTCGTCCAGGGCAGAAGTTGAAAGCCCGAGTTGAGGCCTATGCTGGAACCAAGTCATAACGACGAGCTCCCGCCGATCCCAGGCAAACGCTACTTCACCATTGGTGAAGTCAGCGAGCTGTGTGCGGTAAAACCGCATGTGCTGCGTTACTGGGAACAAGAGTTTCCTCAACTCAACCCCGCCAAGCGTGGTGGCAATCGTCGGTATTACCAGCGCCACGACGTGCTGATGATCCGGCAGATTCGCGCCTTGCTGTACGACCAGGGATTCACCATCGGCGGGGCGCGTCTGCGCCTCTCCGGTGACGAGGCCAAGGACGACAGCACCCAGTACAAACAGCTGATCCGCCAGATGATTTCCGAGCTGGAGGATGTGCTGGTGGTGCTGAAGAAGTAAATTTTTTGGAAATAATACTTTCAAAATTCAAAAGGTTAGGTTAGATTCCTAATCGCTTTCAGCAGTTTGAAAGCACAGCTACTCAGTGTCGGGGCGTAGCGCAGCCCGGTAGCGCACTTGCATGGGGTGCAAGGGGTCGAGTGTTCGAATCACTCCGTCCCGACCAATAATTTAGTAGACGGCTCAAGCACTTACGGTGATTGAGCCGTTTTCTTTTGCGGCATCACAATCAAAACAGAATCAAAATAAAATCAAAACATCAGCCCGAAGAAAGGTTGGGCTTTTTCATGTGCGTCACTTTTGAAGCCCGCCCACCTGAAACACCTGTAGAGGGATCTATGCACATTACCCGTCTGGCGCATCTCCATACCGTCTCTGTCGTTTGCGAGGGGCTGGTCTCATGTTCCTGAAGCATATTCCTCTGTATGCCGGCCTGATCCTGCTCACTGCCTGTGGCATGCGGCCGTGGGTCCCCTATGTCGAGCCGGCTCCAGGTACCGACACCGCCCAGCTTCGCGTGATCACCAATGGTGAGGTACGGGGCGGCGTGTACGACGGCTGTGTGGGGAATGAGCAGGGCTTGGCCAGGGCAGGGCGCTTCTATGGCGATCACCTGCCATCAATCAACTACCCGCAGTCACCCGTGGTGCCGCCGCGGCTGGATATGCCCGCCCGTTTTGCGCCGAAACTGAGTGACTACCTGGGCGCGATAAGAATGGCTGAAGGCAACTATTCGGAAATCGTGGCCGAATACCGGGTGCCGGCGGGCAAGCCATTTGTGCTGGCGCTCCAGACGCTGCAGGCGGGCACCTATGGCAGTAGCTATATGCAATGTTCGGAGCAGGCCGCTGTTTTTACCTTTGAAAAGGGTAAAAACTATGAGGTGTTCATGGGCATCAATAGCGTCACCGCCAAAGACGGCACGACTCAGGTGAAATGCCCTTTTGCGGCGTATGAGCTGGTGAGTCTGGGCACGCGGGGGTTGGTGCTTCCGAGCATGCTCAAGCCCACGGCCCCGTCGGGGCAGAAGTGTCCGGCTCGATGAGTGGGCGGGGCTTTTTGAGCAAACAACCCCGCCGGTTTGCTGGCGGGGTATCACTGCTCTGGCCCATGGTGTGACAAGGGGCTGCGTTCTGGCTCACGCTTCATGAACACATTTGCCCACGGCTATCGTGACCTCGCTCGACAGGGCGATACCGTTCTTGGCCGCCAGTATTTCGGCCATGACGCTCACCGCGATCTCGGACGGGGTCTTGCTGCCGATGTAGATGCCGATCGGCCCCCGCAGGCGCTTGAGCGAGGCTTCGGTCTGGGCGAAGTGCTCGATCAGTCGCTCGCGGCGCAACTGGCTGTTGCGACGCGAGCCGATGGCGCCGATGTAGAAGGCGGGGCCCTGCAAGGCTTCCAGCAGCGCCAGGTCGTCGAGCTTGGGGTCATGGCTGAGCGCGACGATGCAGGTGCGCAGGTCGACGGAAAAGGCGCGGACGACATCGTCCGGCATGCCGACGATGCACTCCACGTCATCGACCGCCCAGGACTCCATGTACTCGGGTCGAGGATCGCAGACCGCCACCTTGAAGCCGTTGAACAGCGCCATGGTCGCCAGGTATTCGGCCAGCGCGCCGGCGCCGATCAGTAGCATGCGATAGCCGGGGCCCAGGGTGTTGGTCATGTACTGCCCATCGAAACTGAACTGCTCAGGGATCGCGGTCGGTTCCAGGACCACTTCGTTGGTGTCTACCGCCAGCCGGCGACGAATGAGACTGCCGGCATCGAGCCGGTTCAGGACTTCATCGAGCTGCTGTCGCGACGGGCTGAATTCGAGGACCAGTTCAAGCGTGCCGCCGCAGGGCAGGCCAAAGCGATGGGCCTCATCCGCGCTGATACCGTAGCGCACGACTTCGGGCAGCCCGTCTGTCAGGCCCGTGCCGCCATGGGCGGTGGTGTATCGGTGGATCAGGTCATCCTCGATACAGCCACCTGAGACGCTGCCGACCACACGGCCGTCGTTACGCAAGGCCATCATCGAGCCGACGGGACGCGGCGACGAGCCCCAGGTACGCGCCACGGTTGCCAGCAGTACGCGTTCCCCGGCGCCAAGCCAGTCGCGGGCGGTGCGCAAGACCAGCAGATCAATGCTCTCCATGACGTCCGGGCTCAGCGCATATGCAGGATAATGGGGCTGCTGCTGGCGGGGCCGGTGTGCCCGCGCAGCGTGCCAACCGCGTGTGCATCAACGGCACCGCCCTGATTGCCCCAGGTGCTGCGCACGAACGTCAGCACCTCGGCGATTTCCTGATCCGACAGCTGTTCACGGAATGCCGGCATGCGGTAGGCATCCGGCAGGCCGGCCGCCACCACGCGCTGCGAGCCGTTGAGGGTGATGTTGATCGCCGAGTCGGCATGCGCGGCCAGTGCGGAGGTAGCTCCGGCCAGCGGCGGCATCGATTCTGGCTGGCCCTCGCCCGCCAGGCCATGGCAGGCGGCGCAGCGGGTTACATAGGTGTGGGCGCCGGGCATGTTCTGCAGCGTCGCGGCGGACACCGCCTGGTATTGCCAGGGTGGGCCGTCACGCCCGGGGTCGCCGGGAAGTGATTTGAGATAGCGGGCGATTGCCCGCAAGTCATCGTCGCTCATGAACTGGGTGGAGTTGTTGAACGCCTCGGTCATCGAGCCATAGACCACCGCGTGCTGAGTGCGTCCGGTCTTGAGGAACTGGACGATCTGCGGCTCGCTCCAGCGCCCCAGGCCGGTGTTGTGATCGTCGCGCAGGCTCGGTGCGTACCAGCCGTCGAGCAGGGCGCCGGCCAGGAACGGTGTACCGGAGTCGTCCAGTGCCTTCTCGTTGAAGGCCAAACCTCGTGGTGTGTGGCAACTGCCGCAGTGACCGGGACCCTGGACGAGGTAGGCGCCACGGTTCCAGAGCGCATCGTTGGTAGGCTTGGCCGCGTAGGGCGTCGTATCGGCAAAGACGCCATTCCACAGGGCGATGGGCCAGCGCATGTTCAGCGGCCAGGGGATCTGGCTGGGGATATTGGCCTGTTTGACCGGGGCGACGCCTTGCATGAAAAACGCGTACAGCGCGCGCACGTCATCGTCGCTGAGTTTGCCGTAGGACGGGTAGGGCATGGCCGGATAGAGGCGCCGTCCACCCGGGGCAACGCCGCTGCGCACGGCGCGGTCGAAGTCCGTCAGGCTGTAGCGGCCGATACCGGTGTCGCGGTCCGGGGTGACGTTGGTGGCGTGAATCGCACCCAGCGGCGTGGCCATCTCCAGGCCTCCGGCGAAGGGCGCACCGCCCGGCACGCTGTGGCAGGCCACGCAGTCGCTGAGGCGGGCGACGTACTCGCCGCGAGCGACCAGGGCCGGGTCGAAGCGGGCTTCGGCGGCCTGGTCGCTCTCCAGGGGCGAGCTGGGTTCACGTGTGACGTACCAGGCCAGCAGGCCAGCCGCGACCAGGCACGGCAGGGCCAGCCAGCCAGCGGTTCTTGCGAATCGGCTGTTTTTCATGAAATCTCCGGCGCCCGTCAGGCGAAGGTGTATCGGCTCAAGGGCATGCTGCGGATGCGCTGGCCGGTCAGCCGCGCCACCGCGTTGGCCACGGCGGGTGCCACCGCCGGCAGCGGCGGTTCACCGACGCCCCCCATCTTTTCTCCGCTCTCGACGATACGCACGTGCACCCGCGCCATGCGTGACGGTGGCAGGATCGGGTACAGGTCGTAATTGCGCGCGCGGGGCTTGCCGTCGACATACACCGCTTCTTCCACCAGCACCTGGGACAGGCCCAGGGCCACGGCACCGTTGACCTGGGCTTCGACGATGGCGGGGTTGACGATGCTGCCAGGGTCGATGGCTTGCCAGATGTCGTGCACCCTGACCTGGCCCTTGTCGATCGACACCTCGGCGATCACCGCGGTCTGGGTGCCGAACGGCGAGGCCATGGCCACGCCGCGAGCACGCCGGGTGCCGTCCTCGGCCGTGAACGGGCCGCGTTTCCAGCCCCCCGACAGCTCGCCGACGGCCTGCAGCAAATGAGTCAGGCGCGGGTTGTCGCGCAGCAGGTGCAGGCGCAATTCGAACGGGTCCTTGCCGCCTTTGTCGGCCAGTTCATCGAGGAAGGCCTCGTAGAAAAAATCGTTGAGCGAATTGCCCACCGAGCGCCAGTAGCCGAGCATGACCGGCCCCTTGACGTAGACCTGGGCGATGCGTTTGTTGGCAATGGCGTAGGACTTGCCCGCCAACCCTTCGAGGGCGGTGGGGTCGAGCTTTTCGCCCTGTTTGCCCGCCAGGGCTTCGCTGGGACCTTCGGTGGCGCTGATCGCCTCGATGGCGACGGGCAGACCGTCACTGTCCAGTGCCGCGCGGAACCTGACCGCGGCGACGGGCCGCAGCGCATCGCGCAGGAACTCTTCCTCGCGGCTCCAGATGAGCTTGACCGGACGACCCACGGCCTTGGCCAAGGCAATGGCCTGTGGATAGGGGTTGGCCGAGTCGTAGAGGAAATGGCGCCCGAAAAAGCCGCCCAGCAGCGGGGAGTGCAAGGTGATCCGCGAAGGATCGAGGCCCGTGCGTTTAGCAATGTCGTTGCGGAACATGTCCGGCGCCTGGTTGGGCAGCCAGACCTCAAGCGAACCGTCGGGATTGAAGCGCGCCAGGGCGGAAGGCGGCTCCAGTTGGCCGTGGTTGAGGTACTGGTTGTGGTAGGTCGCCTCGACGCGGGTCTTGGCGTTGGCCAGGGTGGCCGCGACGTCGCCTTCGTTCTCCGCGTCGCGGCCAGGCCCCTGCTCGGCGGCCAGACGCTGTAAAAAAGCATCGCTGGAAAAGTCCGCGGGCATTGTCCGTACCTGGGCGTCGGCCGCAGGCTCCTGCCAATCGACCTGGATCGCTTCCACCGCGCGCTTGGCGTGCCACCAGCGTTCGGCCACCACGGCCACCGCGCCGGGTAACTGGTGCACCGAGTGCACGCCTTTCATGGTCTTGACCTGTTCTTCGTTGCGCAGGCCAGCGACCGTCATGCCCAGGCGAGGGGCGTGCTGGACGGCGGCATGGAGCATGCCGTCGACCTTCAAGTCGATGCTGTAGAGCGCCTTGCCGGTGGATTTGTCGTAGGCGTCGACGCGTTTGACCGGTTTGCCGATCCAGCGGAACTGGCTCGGGTCGCGCAGTTTTACACTGGCGGGATCCGGTACCGGCAGATCCATGGCGTGCTCGGCCAGCTCGCCATAGGCGACCGAACGTCCGGACGCGGCATGGATCACCTTGCCCGGCTCGGTGGACAGTTCGCTCACCGACACCCCGAGTTTCTGTGCGCCAGCCTGCAGCAACATGGCCCGGGCCAGGGCCCCGAGGCGGCGCATGGTCGGGTAGCTGGTGCGCACCGACATGCTGCCGCCGGTGATGCGCAGACCGTTGTCCATCACCACGTAGACGTCGCCGGGCGGTGCGCTGTCGACCACAAAGGTGGCGGGGTCGGCGTCCAGTTCTTCGCCGACGATCTGCGCCATGGCGGTGTAGGTGCCTTGTCCGCCTTCCATGAACGAGCACAGCAGGCGCACGGTGTTGTCCGGTCGGATTTCCAGGAACGCCGGCACCTGTGTTCCGCGCTCGGCGGCGGCGACGGCCGCCTGCACCCTGGCCGAGCCCAGTGGCAGGCCGAAGCCGAGCACCAGGGCGCCTACGGCCGTACCCGCGAGGAAACGGCGGCGAGAGAGATTGATCGGCTCGCCCAGGACATTTTCAAGGGAATCGATGCGTGCGTTCATCATGCTGCTCCTTTCGGGGCGGGTTGTGCCGCAAGGTCGTGCACGGCGGCATGAATGGCGTTATAGGTGCCGCAACGGCACAGGTTGACCATCGCCGCCGCGATCTGCTCGTCGCTGGGGCGCGGGGTGTGCTTGAGCAGCGCCGTGGCCGCCATGACCTGACCGGACTGGCAGTAACCGCACTGGGCAACCTGATGCTCGACCCAGGCCGCCACCACGCGCTTGCCCACCTCATCCGCCTCGATGGCTTCGATCGTGGTGACCTCGCGGCCGACCACGCCGGCCACGGGCGTGACACAGGCGCGTACCACGTTGCCGTCCACCAGCACCGAACAGGCCCCGCACTGCGCCAGGCCGCAGCCGTATTTGGTGCCGGTCAATCCCAGATCATCGCGGATCACCCACAGCAGTGGCGTATCGGCATCGGCATCGACCTGATAACTCTTCTGGTTGATTCGTAGTTCCATGGCTCACCCGCTGATCGTCGGTTGATATCTCGTTGTTATAAGTAGCGATGAGCAGCGAGGCGCATCGCTATTGCACAAGCGTCATGCCGTGCTCGAAGTCGTTGTATCCCCATCGGCCGCCTGACCGCGCAACAGGGCGATATCGCGCCTGGGGGTGTCCCCGAACAGTCGCGCGTATTCACGGCTGAACTGCGACGGGCTTTCGTAGCCCACGGCAAACGCGGCTCGCGATACGTCCAGGCGCTCACTGAGCATCAGTCGCCTGGCCTCGGTCAGGCGCAGCCATTTCTGGTACTGCAGCGGGCTCATGGCCGTGAGTTGGCGAAAGTGGTGATGAAAGGTCTGCGGGCTCATTTGTACCCGCGCTGCCAGTTCTTCGATGCGCAGCGCTTCGGCGTAGTTCCGCTTGAGCCAGTCGATGGCCTTGGCGATGCGGTAGCCCTGGCCGTCCACGGCTGTCATCTGCCGAAGACGCGCGCCCTGGTCGCTGTTCAGCAGGCGATAGTGGATCTCGCGCATGATCAGCGGGCCAAGCACCGGGATTGCCTCGGGCTCATCCAGCAACCCCAGCAGGCGGCTGAGCGCTTCCTCCAGCGCAGGGGTCATGTTGCCGATCCCCACGCCTTTGCCCTGGGCACGGTCGCGTGTCGACGGCAGGCCGCCCTTGGCGATCAGCTCGGCGAGCATGGCCAGGTCCAGTTTCATCACCAGCCCGACGCAGGGTTGCTGTGCACTGGCGACGAGCACCTGCGAGTTGGCGGGCAGATCCAGCGAGTTGATCAGAAACCGGGAGGCGTCATACACGTAGCCTTCGCCACCGACCCAGAGTTGTTTTTCACCGCGGGCGACCAGCACCAGGCTGGGCTCGATCATGCACACCGCCGGTGGTGCCGGCTGGTCGCGACGAAAGACGGACATGCCGGCAATGGCCGTCGGGAAATCTCCCGGCTGGCGGGTGTGCGGGTCGATGCTCGATGCCAGAGGCCCTGTCTGGTGCAAGCTTGAATGGGTCATGTCGGCTAATTCCTTCATGACTTGACTCTAGCCCGCGTGCGCAAAGTTTCCCACCCATTGCCCGGCATGCTCGGAGGATCAGGCAAGTATTCAAGCGGATTGCGTCAGAGCGGCAGGGTAACGACCGCCGGCGACGATGCTCTTGTGGTTACGGAGATTGTGTGGCCAGGGCTGATGAAGGCAGGGGCGACAGGCGTTCTTTTGCAATCATCGGTTTTCGGGTCATCGACAGGATCACCAGTGCCCCGGTCAGCAGCAGTCCTCCCGCAATCCCGAACGCCCAGTTGTAGCTGCCTGTAGCGCTGATCACATAGCCGGTCACCACCGGCGCCAACATCCCGAAGATGTTCCCCCCTACCACCACGAAGGCCATGGCCCTGCCGACGTCGCCGGAGCTTGGGAGCAGATCGTTCAGCAGGGTGAAGTTCAATGACGTCGTCGCGGCAATCCCGGCCAGGGTGAGTGAGAAAATCACCACGAGCTGGGTGATGTCCTGCGCCACAGGGATCAGCAGCAGGCAACTGGAGATGAGCATGGTGAGCGCGATAACGTTTCGACGTTTGCCCGATGCCGCACCGCTTCCTTTTTTCAGATAGTGATCGCTGAGTTTGCCGATACCGATGCACAAAATGACTGCGACGGAGTAGGGGATGGCGGTAAACAGGCCGCTCTTGGCAATCGTCAGGTGCCGGGCGTCTTGCAGGTAGCTCGGTAGCCAGGTCAGGAACAGGTATTGGGTGTAGACATTGCATCCCTGTGCCAGCGCCAGGCCCCACAGGGTGGGTGTTTTGAGCAGTTGCTTGAGACCGTAGGTTTGAGCGTCGGTGTCGCGGCCGCCGTTGGCGGCACGACGCTCGATGATCAAACTGCGTTCTTGTTCGCTCAACCAGGACACCTGTTCCGGCTTACCGTAAAAGAAGAACCAGACCAGCAGCCAGGCGAAGCCGATGCCACCGGCAATGACGAATGACAGGCGCCAACCGAACGCCGCGACGAGGGCGGCGAGCACCAGCGAACAGATGGCTGGTCCGGCGTAGGAGCCGCTATTGAAAATCGCGGTGATCGTTCCGCGCTCTGTACTGGGTATCCACTCACGAATGACTTTGGCCCCGACAGGATTGCTGACCGACTCGCCTGCGCCCATGACCAACCGAGCGGTCAAAAGGCTGGCAAAACTTGAGGCGGCACCCGTGAGGGCGGTCGCCAGTGACCAGATGAAAATACCGATGCCGCCGACACGCTTGACGCCATACCTGTCGATCAACAGGCCGACTGGAATCAGGAACAGCGCGTAGCTCCAGATGAAGGACGAGAACAGATAACCCATGCCCACGGACGTGAGGTGAAACTCCTCGGCGATAGGTTTGGCCGCGATGGATAGGGCGATCCGATCCATGTAGTTGATCATGGCCAGCGAAAAGAGAAAGACGGCTATCCAGCCTCTACGGTACGACATGTTTTCACCATTGTTCTGATTGTGGTGGGCGCTTAGTCGCAGTGCTGGTTAACGAAAGTGTTCAGGCGGACACATCAACCGGCGACGCTATGCTTTCGTCAAAAATGAACTTTATATCGATATAAGTTAATCTTGAATGTGTGAAACGATCATGACCCGACGATCGGCCTGATCGTCGGGTCATGACATCCGGACACGGCAAAGCGAGCACGATCCCATGGGATCGCGCTTGCTATCGGCGCGAGAAAAGCGGTGAGGGTTATTCGAACAGCGCGGGGTCTACTTTTTTACGACGAGCCTGCTCCAGATGCTTGCGCATCTGGTCGGCAGCGGCCAGTCGATCGCCGCGTTCGAGAAACTCAAGGATCGCCAGATGCTCTTCTGCCTGGCCTTTGCGGGGCGCTCGTGTGCCGGCCTGGCGGTATTCGACCAGCCTGCGCAGTTGATTGAGGCGGCGAACGGTCTGTTGCAAAAACCGATTGCCTGAACACGCTGCGAGTGTTTCGTGGAACTGTGAGTTTGCCTCGAACAACTCTTGAGGCGTCATGGTGAGGTAACCGCCGTTGGCGATGAATTCTTGTTGTCTGCGACAGGTATTCAGCGTTTCGCGGTCAATATGAAACGTGGGAGACAGCAGGCCCGAAGGCTCGATAGTCGCTCGGAATGAATAGCTCTCTTCATACGCCTCGACCGAGTCGATCATCGGCAGAAGTTTCCACCCCTGGCCGGCACGCTGCTCTATCCATCCTTCCTGCTGAATGCGTGAGAGGACCCCCCTCAGCGCTGCCCGGGATACGTCAAACTGGCGCATGAACTCGATTTCCGTAAACAGCTCGGGCAACTGCCTGCCGAGGCGCAGCTGCGCAAACTTGAGGTAGAGCGGGTCGTCACTGCTTTCCATGACTTCTGAGGCGAGGTCGGTCAGGTCGTCACTGGCGCGGGCGAGAAAAAAGCCCCGGTTTCGGTCGTAGGTGAGCATGCCTTTTTCGACCAGATGCGCCAGGGCGAATTTGACCGGCGTGCGGGAAACGTTGAGCGTCGTGGCCAGTTGTGACTCGACCAGGTGGTGTCCTATATCAAAACGCTCACGGCGCACGTGAGAAACGATGTCACGCGCAATGCGCGCTTGCAGAGGACTTAGAGGCATCGGATCGAGAACCAGATAGAGCTGACCATGGGATCGCCATTCTAGCGTGTCGGTCAGCTTAACGGCAGAGACCCGTCAAGGCCTCTGTCGAGATACCTGTTGTGCTTGCAACGGGTGTTAGCGGACTTGATAAAAGGGGAATGCTCCGAAAAGAAGGCCGCCGGCCAGAAGGCCAAGGCTTGCCAGAATGGCCCATTTGAGCGCAAAGCGTTGATGGTCTCCCAGATCCACTTTCGCCAGTGCCACGAGCAGATAAAGCGAGGGAACCAGTGGGCTGAGCAAGTGGACTGGCTGGCCCACCACCGATGCGCGTGCAATTTCCAACGGTGTTATTCCGTACTGGGCCGCCGTTTGTGCAATCACCGGCAGGATACCGAAGTAGAACGCGTCGTTGGACATGAAGAAGGTAAACGGCAGGCTGACCAGGGCGGTGAAAACCGCCAGGAACGGGCCGAGGGCCGGCGGGATCACCTGCAACAGACTCTTGGCCATGGCATCCACCATGCCCGTGCCTGAAAGGATGCCGGTGAAAATCCCTGCGGCAAAAATCACCGCGGTCACCGCCAGCACGTTGGTGGCATGCGCCGCAATTCGCGCTTTCTGCTCTTCGATTTTCGGATAGTTGAGCATGATGGCGATAGCGAAGCCGACCATGAACAGTATCTGGATCGGCATGGCGCCCACGATCAGACAGGCAATCAGTCCCAGCGTCAGGATCAGGTTTGGCCAGAACATCCCGGGGCGACGGTTTTCATCGCACTCTTGCGCCGACCCGTTCCCCAGCGCCATCGCTCCGTTATCGACGCCATCCAGGTGGAGGATGCCAAGGCGAGTGCGTTCCTTGCGCCCAATGACGACGGCAGTGAGGATCAGGCAGCCGGCCCCCATCAGCATGCCAGGGATCATGGGCAGGAATATCGCCATTGCGTCCACATGCAGGGCGGCGGCTGCACGGGCGGTAGGGCCGCCCCATGGCGAGATGTTCATGATGCCGCTGGCGATGTTCACCAGGCAGGTCATGCCCAGCACGCTCATGCCCAGTCGCTGGTAGAGCGGCAGAAACGCGGCGCAGGCAATCATGTAGGTCGTCGAACTGTCGCCGTCCAGGGAGACCAGCATCGTCAGAACGGCGGTCCCTACCGACACCTTGAGAGGGTCGCCTTTCACCACCTTCAAAATGAAGCGCACGAGCCCGTCAAAGAGCCCTGCGTCAATCATGATGCCGAAGTAGAGAATCGAAAATGTCAGCATCACCCCTGTGGGCGCGAGGGTTTTGACACCGTCGAGCATCATGCTGCCGAGGCCGGCGTAGTGCCCGCCGATCAAGGCGAAGAGGATGGGTATCAGGATCAATGCGATCAGCGCCGATAGGCGCTTTGTCATGATCAGGTACATGAAACAAATGACCATTGAAAAGCCAAGGACTGTCAGCACGGTCGAACTCCCATTTTTCTGGACGTAGGTAGCCCTCGTCAGCCCCGTGGCTGAGAGAGTGCCATGGTTCTCAAGTCGAGACGGGCTCGATGCGAATGGGAGTGGGGGCGTGGTTGGGGTATGTGAGCTCGATCATGGTGGGCCTCGATTTTCTTATGCTTATTTTTTCTACCGTACCTGACTGAGCGCTACGTCGGGGGAGCGACCGTGCACAGTAGAAATCGTGGGTTGGGTACGTCCGACCTCAGGGCTGAGAAGGATCGGATGAATCAACATTGACCTATATCATGATAAAGTTCAATATGATTTATACAAAAACCTTGCCCATACAGCCTGTGAGGATTAGCCCATGCCCAAATCAAAGGGTCGAACCGTTTCCGCCAACGGTATCGAGTACCGTGTCAGCGCTATTCGTGAGGTTGTTACCGACCTGGGAGGGAACTACGCCAGGCTGCCTTACAGCCTGCGAGTCCTTGCCGAAAACGTCTTGCGAGGCGAAGCGGATCCGGAAGCGGCCCTGAAAGTCATCTGCGCCCGCTCCAAGGCGTTCGATATTCCCTTCCGGCCGGCGCGAGTGGTGCTGCAGGATTTGCTCGGTACCCCGGCACTGGTTGACCTCGCCGGCTTGAGAGATGCCGTCGCTGAAAAAGGCGGTAACCCTCGCCTGGTGAATCCTGTGACGCCGACCCACCTGGTTGTGGATCATTCGCTCAACGTCGAGCGTTGGGGCGATGCAAGCGCATTGGCCGATAACGAAGCGATCGAGCGTGAACGCAACGCGGAGCGCTTTCAGTTCCTGGATTGGTGCAACAAGGCCTTCAGCAATCTCTCGATCATTCCATCCGGCAAAGGCATCCTTCACCAGATCAACCTTGAGCGATTGACCACCGTTGTGGGGACACAGCGGCGCGGTGATGAGCTGTGGGCCTTCCCTGATACGCTGGTGGGCACCGACAGTCATACCACCATGATCAATGCCATTGGGGTGCTGGGTTGGGGAGTGGGCGGCATTGAGGCGGAAGCCGCGATGCTGGGTAAATCACTGATGCTGCGATTACCGGAAATCGTCGGTGTGCGCCTGGAAGGCACGTTGCCTCAGGGCTACCTGGCGACCGATATTGCCCTGGCATTGACCGAGCAGCTTCGCAAGGCGGGTGTCATCGGTTCTTTCCTGGAGTTTTTCGGCCTCGGTGTATCTCAGCTGTCCCTGGCTGACCGTGGAACCTTGTCGAACATGGCGCCGGAGTTCGGTGCGACGGCGGCGATGTTTGCCATTGATGACCGTACGCTGCATTACCTGCGTATGACCGGGCGCGGTGGCCGGATTTCCGCTCTCACGGAAGCCTATGCACGTGCCCAGGGCCTTTGGCATGACAGCCTTGCCGAGGCCGAGTACAACCGTGTGGTCACGCTCAACCTGAGCGCTGTCGCACGTTCGATTGCAGGGCCCAAGCAGCCGCATCAGCGCATCGTGCTGGGGCAAAAGGCACCTGCTGCCCACCTTCCTGCCGGCCTGGACAATGGTTCGGTGGTTCTGGCTGCAATCACCAGTTGCACCAACACTTCCAATCCCCGTGGGGTCATTGCCGCGGGCCTGGTAGCACGTAATGCGCGCAAGCGCGGACTGCAGCGGGCGCCTTGGGTGAAAACGTCCTTTGCCCCTGGCTCCAGGGTGGTCTCCGATTACCTTGAACGGTCAGGTCTGAACGAAGATCTGGACGCTTTGGGTTTCAATCTGGTGGGCTATGGCTGCACCACGTGCAACGGTATGTCGGGCCCGCTGCTGAGTCCTGAAATCGAAGACGAAATCCGTGCGCGCAAGCTGGAAACCGTGGCGGCGACCTCGGGTAACCGTAACTTTGAGGGCCGGGTGCACCCACTGGCGCGTGAAGTGTTCATCATGTCACCACCTTTGATTGTGGCCTATGCGATTGCCGGTACCTACCTGATCGACCCGGAAAAAGACGCATTGGGTCTCGATGAGAAGGGCGTACCGGTCTACCTGCACGAATTGTGGCCGAGTGATGAGGAACTGACTCAGATCGAAGCCGAAAATCTGACCGCCGATTTGTTCGACAAGGCCTACGAGGATGTCCCGCGTGAAGCCGGCCTGATTGCCAGCGATCTGCGTGCCGGCGTCAGCGACCAGTATGCCTGGCAGGCAAGCAGTACCTACATCCGCAGGCCGCCTTATTGGAGCGATGCGGTGGCTGCAACAGATACCGGCAAAGACCTGAGTAACATGCGCGTGTTGGCCATGCTCTCGGACAACATCACCACCGATCATATTTCGCCGTCTGGCGCGATTCTTCCAGAGAGCGATGCGGGCCAATACCTGCAATCCCATGGCATCGCGGTTGCGGACTTCAATTCCTATGGCACGCGTCGTGGCAACCATGAAGCGGCGCAGCGCGCGACCTTCGCCAGCCCGCGCCTGAAAAACGAGCTGCTCGAAGATGGCCGGGAAGGTCCGTGGACGTTGCTTCTGCCGGAGAAAAAGGTCACCACGATCTTCCAGGCGGCCGAGATCTACGCGCAACGCAAGCAGTCGCTGATTGTGGTTGCCGGCAAGGAGTACGGGAGTGGTTCTTCGCGAGACTGGGCTGCAAAAGGCCCTCGTCTGCTGGGTGTTCGTGTGGTCGTCGCGGAAAGCTTCGAGCGCATTCACCGCACCAACCTGGCCGGGCTGGGCATTCTTCCGCTGCAGTTCGAAGACGGTGTTTCTCGCCAGAGTCTGGGCCTGACCGGGCGCGAAACCTTCAGTGTCGAAGGCATCACCGAGGACTTCCAGCCAGGCGCAAAAATCACGCTGGTGATCGAGCGTGAACAGGGCGAGAAAGAGCGTGTCACGGTCGTGAGTCGCCTGGATACCTTCGAAGACGTCCGCTACTTCCGCAGCGGTGGTCTGCTGCCACAGCTGCTGATCGAAAGCATGAAGAGCGCATCCGTTAACTGATGCAACGCTGATCCGTTGGAGAAAATACAAAATGACTCAAAGACGTATTCCTGCCGTTTACATGCGTGGCGGTTCGAGCAAAGGGGTGTTCTTTCTGGACGAGAGCCTGCCACCGGCGGGCGCGGAGCGTGATGCGATTCTGCTGCGTGTGATCGGCAGCCCTGATGTGTACGGCAAACAGATCGACGGGATGGGCGGCGCGACGTCCAGTACCAGCAAAGTCGTGGTGATTGGCAAGTCCAGCCGTGATGACTGCGACGTCGATTACCTGTTCGGTGCGCCGGCGATTGAAACGGCTGTGATCGATTGGTCAGGCAACTGTGGCAATCTAAGTTCTGCCGTTGGCCCGTACGCCATCTCGGAAGGTTTGCTCGATGCGCCTCGGGACGGTACCGCGATTGTCCGTATCTGGCAGGCCAATATTCAGAAACGCATTATTGCTCATGTGCCGATGCGCAATGGCGAGGTCCAGGAGGAGGGTGGCTTTGTCCTCGATGGCGTTGCCTTCCCGGCTGCGGAAGTTGTCCTGGAGTTTCTTGAGCCCGGTGGTTCCGATGGGAGCATCCTGCCCACTGGCAACGCAGTGGATCAGGTCAATGTCCCAGGTATTGGCACGCTAGCCGTCACGCTGCTGAATGCCGGTAATCCGACGATTTTCATCGATGCCCGGACCGTGGGCCTCAATGGGACCGAGACTCAGGATCAGGTCAACGGTGATGCCGCGTTGCTGAGCCGACTTGAAACCATACGAGCTCACTGCACGGTTGCCATGGGGCTGGCGGACAGCGCCGAAGAGGCGACACGGTTGCGCCCTCACACCCCCAAGCTCTGTTTTGTGGCTCAGCCTCAGGCCTACCAGGCTGCGGGTGGGAAGCAGGTTCAACCCGTCGATATCGATGTGATCGCGCGGATCCTGTCGATGGGCAAACTGCACCATGCGATTACTGGAACCGGCGCGGTGGCGGTGGCCGTCGCGGCAGCGCTCGATGGCACGCTGGTCAACCGCATCGTGGGTGACATTGGCGGCCGCCAGGTACGGATGGGGCACACCGCAGGTAGCGTTGCGGTGGGCGCCAGGACCGTTTTTCAAGACGGCGCCTGGGTGGTTGAAAAAGCCGTGATGAGTCGCAGCGCTCGCCGACTGATGGAAGGCTGGGTGCGTATTCCCGAAGCGCTCTGATGCCTCCATGCCCGTGCGGCACCCGAGTCGCATGGGCAAATCCGAGTTGAATGATAAAAACACCAGGAGCAGGCCATCATGAGCTCATCCGAATGCCCACGTCACCTCATGCCTCGCCGTCGATTTGTACAACTGTCAGCCCTCGCGGTAGGCGGGATCGTGACAACGGGCCTCAACATTTCTGCAGACGCAGCTTCTCTGAGTGATGAACACAAAATGGCCAACACGAAGACCGCCCCCGACTCCCCGTTTTGCGTATGTCGGATCGAGGACAACCAAAGAGAGAGAGGCCCGTGGCGTAGGTATCACGGTCTACGCCTATGTTGCCGAGACCGGTGCCTGCAGGCTGGTTCAGACGCTTGAAAACCTGGTCAACCCATCCTTCCTGGCTTTCAACGCCGATCAGACGCGTCTGTATTGTGTGCATGGTGATCAAAGCGAAGTCAGTGCCTTCGCAATCGATCCGAAGTCAGGCGAGTTGAGCATACTCAACACGGTCGCTGCCCAGGGCAAGAATCCTGTTCACCTGAGTGTCGACCCCACCAACGGATTTCTGGCGGTGGCGTACTACGCCACCGGTAGTTTTGCCCTGTTTCCAATCCGGGAAGACGGAAGCCTGGGCGAAGTCGCGCACCTGGAGGCGTTATCCGGTGAGGCCGGCCCCCACAAGATCGAGCAGGGTAGCTCACACCCCCACATGATTCCTTTCGACCCGTCCGGACGCTTTCTGGTGATACCCGACAAAGGGCTCGACAGCCTCTTTGTGTACCGGGTGCAGGACAACCATGCGAGGCTCGGTGCGACCCTGGTCGGCAAGGTCAAGGCAAGGGAGGGGGCTGGGCCGCGCCATGTGGTTTTTGCTCCAGACGGTGAGCACGCCTACGTGGTCAATGAGCTGGACAGCAGTGTGACTGGTTACGCCTATGATGCGCAGACGGGGGTATTGGTCGCACAGGAAATCCTGTCTACCGTGCCGTCACGTTTCACCGGCAACAACCGAGCTGCCGCCATCGTCATGGCACCCTCCGGGAAATACCTGTATGTCTCCAATCGCGGGCACGACAGCGTGACCACGTTCGAGCTTGCGCAAACCGGCGCGTTCCTGATGAAGGTGAACACGCCATCTCAGGGGCGTAAGCCGCGCTTCATGAACCTGACGCCGGACGGCGCTCGTCTCTACGTCGCCAACGAGGAGACCGATACCATTGTCGCCTTCGATGTCGACAAGAGTACCGGCGCGCTCATGGCAAATGGCCAGGTGATCAAGACCGGCAGTCCGGTCTGCATGATCTTCAAAACCACCTGATTGACCGACCTGTTCAGGCTTGGAGTGTTTACCTTGATCGAACCGTTCAATGCTGTACGCAATGAGTTGGTCCCCGCCGCCGAGTTGAGAGTGGCCATCAATCTGGGCAATCCCGTTCTTGCCCAACGTCATGAACTCACCGGAGAACTGACCGGCGTTTCCGTGGTTCTGGCTAAAGCATTGGCCGGGGAGATTGGCGTGTTTGTCAAACTGATGCCCTACGATGCTGCCGGAAAGGTGTTCGCCGCTCTCGATAATGACGAATGGGACTTGGCGTTTCTGGCGATAGAGCCTGTCCGCGCGGAGAAAATCGCGTTCTCGATACCCTACGTGAGTATCGATGGAACCTATCTGGTCAGAAACGAAAGCCCTTACCAGCGAGCATCGGAACTCGATACCCGCGGATGCCGGATAGCCGTGGGGAAGGGGGCGGCCTATGACCTGTTTCTCTCTCGGACTTTGCAACATGCCGAACTGCATCGTTCACCCACGTCCTCGGGGGCCGTGGATGCCTTCCTTGAGTCCGGCCTGGACGCTGCGGCCGGGGTTCGGCAGCCGCTGGAGCGGTTTGCCGCATCCAACCCGGGGGTGAGGGTGTTGCAGGACAACTTTACCGAGATACGCCAGGCCATGGCCGTGCCCAAGCATCGTGTGCTCCTGGCAGCGTATGTACAGGGCTTTATCTGTCGCGCCCTGGAGCAGGGAGTGGTCAGTCGGGGATTGATTGAAAGCGGCCTCTCGGCGGTGGCTGAAATTGAATCAATCTAAAGAAGAGCAGCCGTTAAATCCACGGGATCGAACCGATCGGTGGTATCCATCCGAATACTTCGCAGCTTCACCGTTTCCAAGTGCGATGCGTACAAAGACTGCGCAAAATAGCTGATCAGCAGGGAGCGACGATGGGCGCCGCTGGCGTTCAGGCTGCCCGCATGCACAAGGTCGGCGTCAAACACCAGGATGTCACCGGCGGAGCCTGAAAGCTGCACGGACCGGGACTCGTCATTGAAATCCAATGGTGGTTCTCCCTGCCCGGGGCGATGGCTGCCGGGGACGATACGGGTCGCGCCGTTTTCGCAGCCATAATCGTCGAAGTAAGCCAGGGCGATCACGATGTCGCCTGGCCGCTGGGCCGACAGGTCGCGATGCAATCGCTGATGACCGCCACCGGCCAGGGGCTCGCGGCCTTCCACCTGGGAGAGAAAGAAGCGCTCGGCGATCAACTCGCCCACCACCGCGATCACCTGCGGCAGGCGACACACCGCCTGAACCTTCGAGTCAATGTCCAGCAGCGAATGGCGCCAGTCCATGCCACGTGGCACCGGCCATTGGTCCGGTGGTTTCACGCCCGCCTCGAACACGGCACGCAGGTCGGCCAGCCACTCGGCCGGGATGGCCCGACGAAGCAACGCATAGCCGTCTCGATGGAGTTGTTCGCGGTCAGTCATTGCGTCGTCAATTCCCTTGTCAGCAACGTGTTTTGCCGTGTGGCCCGCCGCCAGGCAAAAGCATCGGCCAATGTTGCGCAGAATGCCAATACGGTATCTGAAAAAAAACGGCACCGTGGGTGCCGTTTCTGTGGAGGTGTTCCGCCTTACCCCAGGCGCTTGTCCAGATTGATCAGGCTCTGGGCCAATACCGCCGCGCCACGGGCCAGTTGTTCTTCGGTAATCGACTCTTCCGGGCAATGGCTGCGGCCATTCAGGCACGGGATAAACACCATGCCCACGGGACCGGTCGGCGCCACATAGACCGCGTCATGCCCGGCACCGCTGGGCAGGCGGCGGTTGGCCAGGTCCAGGCCATCGGCGGCTTCGGTGATGGCCTGCATCACGGTTTCCGAGCACTGGGTGGGTCGTGCGCGGCTGACATGTTCCATCCTGGCCTCCAGGAGCAACGCCTTGAGGCGCTCCTCGCACTCGGCCATGATGGCTTCAGGAAAGGTATCCAGCACCTGCTGGCTGTCGCTGCGCACTTCCAGCATGATCTCGACCCAGCCCGGTACTGCGTTGGGCACGTTCGGCGTCATGGCGATGCGGCCGACGGTGGCGACCACGTAATGCGGGTTGCCACTTTGTGCCGCCGCCATGCGCTGCACCCGGTCAATCACATGGGCCGCGCCCACCAGGGCATCGCGACGGATATCCATCGGCGTGGTGCCGGCGTGGTCGGGCTGGCCGATCACGGTGATCAGCGCGCGGCGGATGCCGACGATATGGGTCACGACACCAATCGGCAGTCCGGCCCGCTCCAGCACCGGTCCCTGTTCAATGTGCAGCTCGACAAACGCCGCGGTTTCTCCCGGCTGGCGCAGGGGGCGATGCAGTGCCTCCGGTTGCGCGCCGATGCGGCGCATGCCTTCGGCCAGGGTTTCGCCGGCCTGGTTTCTGGCCGCCAACTGGCCAGCATCCAGCTCTCCGGAAAAGGCACGGCTGCCCACGCAGGAGATGCCATAGTCGCTGGGTTCCTCCGAAAGAAAGTCGATCACCTCCAATGGATGATCCAGTTCGATACCGTGCTCCTTGAAGCGTTGGGCGATTTCGATACCGGCCAGCACGCCGATAATGCCGTCATAACGCCCGCCGCTGACCACGGTGTCGCAGTGGGAACCGGTGACCAGGGCGGGCAGGTTTTTCCGGCCTTCGCGGCGGCCAATCAGGTTGCCGCCGGCATCGAGGTGCACGCTGAGGCCGGCTTCTTCCATCTGGGCGGTCAGCCATTCGCGCGCTTGCATGAACAACGGGCTGAAGGCCCGGCGGGTCCAGGGCATGTCGTCGCGGGTGAATTCGGACAGGCGCACAGTGCGTGCCCACAGGCGTTCGGAGTTGATCAGGTCGTCGACGTTCATTGGCTGGCTTCCGAGGTGTTGGCGCGGGGGCGCAGGAAGCGTCCATAGCCGGCCTGGTTGATGATCGTGTGGTTCTTGAACACGGCCTGGCCCCGGCAATAGGTGGCCTCGACGCGCACGCTGAACTCCATGCCTTCGAAAGCGCTCCAGGTGACGGCGGACAGGCTGGTGCTCGGATCGAAGCGGTACTTTTGCGGATTGAGGATCACGAAGTCGGCGTCCTTGCCTACATCGAACGAGCCCTTGCGGTCATCCAGCAGAAAGTGCCGGGCGGGATTGCGGCACAGCAGTTGCGCGACGGTGGTGGGCGGCAGGCCGTGCTGCTCGCAACCGGTCCACAAGGCGGGCAACAGGGTTTCCAGGCCCGGGCCACCGGAGGCATTCTTGAACACATCCGGATTGCCCTTGCGCTCCAGGCCCCAGCTCACATGGTCGGACGAGACAAAGGTGCAACGCCCTTCGGCGATATGCCCCCAGAGCTTTTCCGACTCGGCCTTGGCGCGAATCGGCGGGTAGTGCTTGGTCCTGGCACCGAAGCGACGGGTGTGTTCTTCGTGGTTGAGCATCAGGTACTGCACGCAGGTCTCGATACTGACGTCGTGCCCGAAGTCCTTGTACATCTGGTACAGCTCGAAGCCGCGGGAAGTGGAGACATGCACCGCGTGGGCGCGGGCCCCGGTCTGGGCGCCGATCTCATAGATCTGCACCGTGGCCAGGTCTTCGATCAACGGCGTATGGGCACGCAGAAACGCGTCCCAGCCCGTGTCGTTGGCCGCCTGCAGGGCCTGGATATTCTTGCGGGTCAGTTCCTGCATCTGGTTGTGCACCGCGCAGGCCAGGCCGCTGGGGGCGATCAGTTCGAAGGCGGTCTGCAGATCGTCCTCTTCCACGCGGGGGAAACGGCCGGGGCTGGCCTCGAAAGTGGAGAACTTGAAGGCACACACACCGGCCTCGATCAGCCCGGCGGCGGCGGCGAAACCGTAGGTCTTGTTCAAGGTGCCGAACAGCGCCACGTCCACATGGCAATCGCGCTCCACCTCGGCGATCTTGCCCTCCAGCAGCTCGCGGCAAGCCATGGGCTCCGGGTCGTCGTAGGGCATGTCCACCATCACCGTGATGCCCCCGGCGGCGGCCGCCCGCGAGGCCCAGCCCAGGCCCTCCTGGTTGGCCTGGCTGCCGGAGTGGACCTGGCCGTCGATGACCCCCGGCAACACCCATTTGCCGCGCGCATCTAGCACTTCCCGTGCCTGTGGCGGTTGACCGTCGCCGGTGGCGGCGATCTTGCCGTCGCGCACCGCCAGCCAGCCGTTTTCGGTGACTCGCTCTGCGTCCACCAGGTTGCCCACTACCAGTAAATCGTACTCGCCCATGTGCTTCGACCCCTTGTTCAGTTGCCTGTTTGCGCCTGGAAAAGCCAGAAGCGACAGGCCTTTCTTGTCGTCTTGTACCGATGAGGGGGCCAGTGTAAGTTGCGCGTTTTCATCATGTCTTATGCTTGTTTATTGCTCATGCATAACATGCTGTTATGCCTTTTGCGGGAGCGACCGAAGTGAACCTGAAGCAGATCGAAGTGTTCCGCGCCATCATGCTGACCGGCTCCATCAGCGGCGCCACCAAGCTGCTGCACGTGTCACAGCCGGCGGTGTCGCGGTTGTTGTCCTATACCGAACAGCGCCTGGGCCTGGTGCTGTTCGAGCGCATCAAGGGACGGCTGTACCCCACGCCCGAGGCGCGCATTCTGTTTGCCGAGGTCAACTCGGTGTACCAGGGCGTGCAGCGGGTCAATGAGGTGGCCGAAGACCTGATCCAGAACCGCATGGGTCACCTGCGTATTGCCTGCAGCCCCAGCCTGGGGCTGAGCCTGATCCCGACGGCCATCGCCCGCTTTCACCGCGAGTTGCCCGAGGCGCGGGTGATCCTGCACACGATGATTCCCGACGTGCTGCTACAGGCGGTGATCACCCAGCAAGTGGAGCTGGGTATCGCCTTCCTGCACGAAGGCCATCCCAATGTGGAATCCCGCGAGTTGTACGAAAACCGCCTGGTGGCCGCGCTGCCGGTGGATCATCCGCTGACGGCCAAAGCGGTGATCCAGCTGGAGGACCTGGTGGATCAGCCGTTCATTGGCTATGGCACCGATATTCCCGTCGGTCGCCTGGTGAGGAAACTGCTGGCCGAGCGCAATATCGTCCTGCGCTCGGCGGTCGAGGTGCAGCAGATTCACGTGGCCTGTGCGCTGGTGCAGGCCGGGGCGGGCATCGCCTTGCTGGATGAAATCACCGCCTTGGGACCGGTGTGGACCAACGTGGTGTTCCGTCCGGTGGAGCCCACGGCGAACACGCCGATCAGCATCGTCCACGGCATGTACGAACCCTTGTCGCGCCTGGCCCAGCGCTTTATCGAGACCCTGGAAACGGTGAAGGTTCAGGGGTGATCGACCTACGAGCGTCTCAGAAAAATCCTTAACATTCTGTTATGCGTAAGCAATAAAAAGTAATACGACAACACGATTGAACGCCCCCTAGTATCGGCTCCATGCAGTGCAACCTCCCATTGGCCAGGGCTTTTGGATGAGGTGCGCGACGAATAATCAGACAGGCCGAAAGAGGAAATAGACATGGGGCGCGTGTTGACGCTGAAGGATGTAGACGCCGCGGTGAAAGGCGGTTCCGTCTTCGCCTGTGGTGGCGGTGGGTGGGTCGAGCATGGCCTGGAACTGGGCCGCCTGGCCGTGACCATCGGCCGGCCGGAACTGGTCAGCCTGGATGAAGTGCCGAATGACGCCTGGATCGCCACAGCGGCCGCCATCGGTGCGCCAGGTGGTCTCACCGACTGGCAGATGCTCGGTGTCGATTACGTCAAGGCCGTGCAATTGGTCCAGCAGGAACTGGGCGCGCCGATCCATGGCCTGATCGTCGGCCAGAACGGTATGTCCAGCACCCTCAATGGCTGGTTGCCGTCGGCGATTCTCGGCACCAAGGTCATCGATGCCGTCGGCGACCTGCGGGCGCATCCCACCGGGGATATGGGTTCCCTCGGGCTGGCGTCCAGCACTGAGCCGATGATCCAGGCCGCCGTGGGCGGCAACCGCCAGAACAACGCCTATATCGAACTGGTGGTAAAAGGCGCCACCGCCAAAGTCTCACCTATCCTGCGTAAGGCGTCCGACATGTCGGGTGGCTTTATCGCCAGTTGCCGCAACCCGATTCCCGCTTCCTACGTTCGTCAGCACGCCGCACTCGGCGGTATCAGCCAGGCCCTCGGCCTGGGCGAGGCGATCATCGCCGCCGGCGGCAAGGGCGGCAGCGCGGTGATCGACGCCATCTGCAGCTACACCGGCGGGCACATTCTCGGCAGTGGCAAGGTCACGGCGAACACCTTGCGCTACACCGACGAAGCGTTCGATGTGGGTGTGGTGGATATCGGCCAGGGCAGCGGGATGTGCCGGGTGCACGTGATGAATGAACACATGGCGGTGGACGATGCCCATGGCCAGCGGCTGGCGACCTACCCGGATGTGATCACCACCCTGGATATGCAGGGCAACCCCATCAGCGCCGGTCAGCTCAAGCCGGGTATGGAAGTGGTGATTTTCCATATTCACCATCGGCAGATTGCGCTGTCGTCGTCGGTTGTCGACCCGGCGGTGTACCCGTCGGTGGAGAAGACCCTGGGGATTGAATTGTTCAGCTACCTGGACCAGGGAGCACGCCCATGAGCAAGTCCTTCACCGTGACCGGCGGCAACGAACTACGTTGCCGGGGCTGGCGCCAGGAAGCCCTGTTGCGCCTGTTGGAAAATGTCCTGGCTGTAGGCGAAAACCCTGAGGAACTGGTGGTCTATGCCGCCCTGGGCCGTGCGGCGCGGGATTGGCCGTCCCACGACGCTATCGTCCACGCACTGAAGACCATGCGTGAAGACCAGACGCTGATGATCCAGTCCGGCAAGCCCATCGGCTTGTTGCAGACCCACGCGAATGCACCGCTGGTGATCATGGCCAATTGCAATATGGTCGGTCAGTGGGCCAAGGCGGAAAACTTCTACCAGTGGGAAAAAGACAATCTGATCTGTTGGGGAGGCCTGACGGCCGGTGCCTGGCAGTACATCGGCTCACAAGGTGTGATCCAGGGCACCTACGAGATTTTCTCGCGTATCGCCGAGAAGCACTTCAACGGTGACCTCACCGGACGCTTTATCCTCACCGCCGGTCTCGGCGGCATGGGCGGCGCGCAACCCCTGGCCGGCACCATGTGCAATGCGGCGATCCTCACTGTCGAGGTCAACCAGAAGAGCCTCGACAAGCGCATGAAGATCGGCTTCCTGCAACACCAGGCGGCGGACCTCGACAGCGCCCTGGCGATGATCGCCGAGGCCCGGGAGAAACGTGTGCCGATCTCCGTCGGCCTGCTGGGCAACGCGGCCGAGATCTATCCGCAGATCCTGGCGCGGGGCATCATTCCCGATATCGTTACCGACCAGACCGCCGCCCACGACCTGGTCTATGGCTACGTGCCGGCTGGCTACAGTCTGGAGCAGGTCAGGCAGCAGCGGGAAACCGATATCAATGGCCTGATGAACGCCAGTCGCCAGTCCATCGTCGCCCACGTGGAAGCCATGCTCGGCTTCAAGGATCGTGGCGCGGTGGTGTTCGACAACGGCAACCTGATCCGCACCCATGCCCATCAGGGCGGCGTGTCCCGGGCCTTCGAGATTCCGATCTTTACCGAAGCGTATCTGCGGCCGCTGTTTTGCCGGGCCATCGGGCCGTTTCGCTGGATGGCCCTGTCCAATGACAGCGACGATATCCGTGTGATCGACGATTACCTGTTGCAGCGGTTCGCCGACAACCGGATCGTCAGCAACTGGATTCACCTGGCACGCCAGTACGTGCCGTTTGAGGGTTTACCGGCGCGGATCGCCTGGCTGGGCCACGGTGAGCGCACCGAGTTGGCGCTGGAGGTCAACCGCATGGTGGCCGACGGTCGCCTCAAGGGCCCGATCGCCTTCAGCCGCGATCACCTGGACGCCGGCGCCATGGCCCACCCCAACATCATGACCGAGAACATGCGCGACGGCTCCGACGCCATCGCCGACTGGCCGTTGCTCAACGCGCTGATGAACTGCTGCTCGATGGCCGACCTGGTGGTGATCCACTCCGGCGGTGGCGGCTACAGCGGCTACATGACCAGCTCTGGCGTGACCACCGTGGCCGACGGCAGCGAGGCGGCGGCACAGCGCTTGCAATTGGTGATGACCAATGACACCAGCGTTGGCGTGATGCGCTATGCCGATGCCGGTTACCCGGAGTCGCTCGACGAAGTGTCCCGCAAGGCTTTGCCCTATATCCCGTTGGCAGCTTACTGACCCCAGGCGACGAGCATGACTAATAAAAATACGATTGCGCCCGTGATGACCCATGCAGCCCCAACCAGGACGGCGACCCCGGCCGAGCACCACAGTGGGCGCAAGGCGATTGCCGCCGCGTCCATCGGCAATGCCCTGGAGTGGTATGACTTTTCGGTGTACGCGTTTTTTGCGGTGTATATCGCGCAGAACTTCTTTGCGCAGCAGGACGCGGGGGCTCAGTTGTTCGAGGCGTTCCTGGCGTTTGGCATCGGCTTCGTGATCCGTCCTCTCGGGGCATTGGTGATCGGCGCCTACGGCGATCGGGTTGGGCGCAAGGCTGCGCTGATGCTGACGATCCTGACCATGGCGGCGGGCACGGCAATCATCGCGTTCGCGCCGCCCTACAGTGCCATCGGCATCGGCGCGCCGCTGCTGATCCTGTGTGGGCGGGTGCTCCAGGGCTTTTCCGCGGGCGGTGAAGTGGGCGGGGCGGCGGCGTTCCTGATCGAGCATGCGCCGGCCGATAAAAAAGGCCAGTATGCGTCCTGGTTGCAGGCGAGCATGGGCATCTCCAACGTGCTGGGCGCGCTGGTGGCCACGGCGGTCACCCTCACCCTGAGCCATGAACAGGTCGGCGATTGGGGCTGGCGCATCCCTTTCATCCTCGGTTTGTCCATCGCCCCGATTGGCCTGTGGATGCGCCGTACCCTGCATGAAACCCCGGTGTTCGAGGCCGAGCAGGCGCGTCGCGAACATCAGCCCGGCGCGGCCCCGCTGGCACCCTTGGTGCACCTGTTCAAAAGCCAGCAGCGTTCACTGATCCAGGGCACCGGCTTGTCGGTGTTGTGGGCCATCAGCGTGTATTCGCTGGTGATCTACATGCCGATCTACATGCAACGGGTGCTGCATTTCGAAAGCCACCAGGCGTTTCTCGCCGCGCTGATCGGCAACTGCGCGATGGTCGTGGCCTGTGTGATGGCGGGCACCTGGTCGGATCGGGTGGGTACCTACCGCATCCTCGCCACGGGGGCCGGGTTGTTGCTGGTCGCGCCGTATCCGTTGCTGGTGCTGCTCGATCAGGTCCACACCACGGGCATGTTGATCCTGGTGCAAACGCTGTTCTGCACGCTGATCTCACTGTTTGTCGGCGTGGCCCCCAAGGCCTTGGCCGACCTGTTTCCTACCGAGGTGCGCGCCAGTGGCATGTCCGTTTCCTACAACCTGGCGGTCACGGTGTTTGGCGGCTTTGCCCCGGCGATCCTGACGTGGCTGGCGGACAACACCGCGACGCGCTTTGCCCCGGCCTGGTACGTGATGATCGCCAGTGTCATCGCCTTGCTGACCTTGTGTTCCATCGCCCGCAATACCTCGACCACCCGATAACCCCTGCAGGAGCCGGCAAGCCGGCCCCAGCAGGTCATGCGGTCTCCTTCAATTTGCATAACCTCAAAGGTTCATCATGCTAAACAGGCTCGCTTTGCTGTTGGTTTCCACGGTGTGCGCAGGATTCAGCCCGTTCCTTTTCGCGGTGCAACTCGATGGCCGATCCATTACGCCAGCGATCGTCGCCCAGGTGGCGGGTGGTGAACCGGTCACGGTGGCGGCGTCGGCCACCCAGCGCGTCGCGCAAGGTCATCAGGTGCTGCTCGAGGCGGCCCGTCATGGCCAGAAAATCTACGGCCTGACCGTTGGTGTGGGGCTTAACAAAGACCGCAAAATGGTCGACATCCATGGTCAATTGAGCCAGGAGGTGATCGAGGCTTCGCGCCAGTTCAATATCGGCCTGCTGCATGCGCATGCCGGTGGTGCGGGGCAACCGGCCACGGTGCGCGCCGTACGCGCGGCCATGGTGACGCGCTTGAATACCCTGCTCACCGGCAGCGGTGGGGTGGCGCCAGAGATCGTCGATGCCTATGTGGCCTTCCTGAACAAGGGCATCACGCCGTATGTGCCGGTGCATGGCTCCGTGGGCGAGGGCGATATCACCGTGCTGAGCCATGTCGGCCTGGCGATGCTGGGTGAAGGCGAGGTGTTCTACCAGGGGGCCAGGGTCCCGGCGAAGCAGGCGTTGCAACGCACGGGCAGCAAGGCCATCGTGCCGTATGCCAAGGATGCGCTGTCGATCCTCAGCTCCAATGCCTGGTCCGCCGCCAATGCCGCCCTGGCGTTGAATGACCTGGCCCATTTGCTGCCGCTCAACACGTTGACCTTCACCCTGAGCTTGCAAGGCCTGAACGGCAACGTCTCGCCGTTCCTGGAGAACACCCTGGCCCTGCGACCGTACCCGGAAGTGCAGGCCATGGGCGCGCAACTGCGGGATTTGCTGCAAGGCGCCAGCCTGTGGCAGCACGACGACCAGCGACCGTTGCAGGACCCGCTGAGCTTCCGTTCCGGCGTGTACCTGCTCGCCGAACTGCAGCGCAGCTACCGCCTGGCCAACGAGCAATTGACCATCCAGCTCAACAGCTCCGACGACAATCCAGGCATTGCCCTGGACGTCAGCGCGCCGTCAGACCGCGCCCAGGAGGCGTTCGGCTATGTCGACAGCAGCGGCGTCAAGGGCGCGGTACTGCCCAGCGCCAATTTCGAGCCGCTGCCCTGGGTCCTGGCCTTCGAACAACTGAGCCTGGCCCTGGCCCACAACTCCCTGGCCAACGTGCAGCAGATCATCAAGCTCAACAATCCGGGTATCACTGGCCTCACGCGTTTCCTCGGCACCGACAAGACAGTCCACGCATTCGGCGCCATGGAGAAACCGGCGGCGATGCTGGCGATGCAGAACAAGAACCTGGCGATGCCGGTGTCCCTGGATTACTTTCCGGTGGCCGGCGACATCGAGGACATCGCCACCAACGCGCCGATGGTGGTGGAGCGCCTGCAACAGCAGATCGACAACAGCTACGAGCTGCTGGGCATCGTGCTGGTACATGACGCCCAGGCGATCGACCTGAGAAAGCAGGGCGCCAAGGGCTTTGTACTGGCGCCGAAGACCGCGGGCTTGTATGAGGCACTGCGCAAGCGCGTGGCCTTCATGGCCACGGATCGGGCCATGACCCCGGATTTTGCGGCGGCTGAAGCGGTGGCGCGGGCTTACAGGCCAGAGTGAGCGATTGCGCGATAGCCATGTGGCGCGCCCTGGGTGTGTTGCGTTTGAGCCTCTGGTCGAGCGCTCACTCCCGTTGCTCGGCCACTAACAGCAACGACTGCGGCACAGGACTTTGCGGGTGCTGCGGCTCCTGCAGGCTGGCCAGTCGCAAACCCGCCATATCCAGTGCGTTGAGCCAGCTGGACAAGGTCCGGAAATACCAGGGCATGGGCTGCCACTGCCCCTTGAACCCGTTGAAGGTTTCGGTCCGCCAGGCATCCTGATAATCGCCTGCCGCCGCCGTCCAGGGATGCAGCGTCTGGATCACCAGTGCACCGTCCGGAGCGAGCAGGGCGTTCATGGCGGCGAGCAGAGGGATGATGTCCTGGTGCAGCAGGGCGAAGTTGGCGCAGATCAGGTCGTAGTCGCGGCCGATGTCTACCGTCGCCTCCACCAGTTCCTCGTAGCTCGCCAGATGCACCGGCGAAGAACCCGCCGCCCGCGCCGCTTCGACCAGCGTCGCATCGCCATCCACCCCGACCGCATGGATGGCCCGTTTCGCCAGCGCCCGCAACAGCCAGCCTTCGCCGCAACCCAGGTCGAGCACCCGCTCGGGCTGGCGGCCCGCTATCGCCAGCAGGATGGCCTGGTCAGTGACCTGGCGGCGGCTTTCGATAGCGCCGCTGCGAACGGCGTCGATCCAGGCGTGGGCGTTATGTTGCCAGCTTTGCAGGAGTGGGGATTCGGAGGAGGGCATGTCAATGTCCCGAGCGGAAGGTTGGGTACAAGCATAGGACACCGGTCTGTGCCTCTTGCTACGTCCGACGCCTATGACTTCTCAATGAAGCGTCACTACCCTGCGACTCTCGCCGATGCGGATCCTGTCCAGCGCCCGGTTCAACGCGTCCAGGGCATCGAGCAGGGCTTTCGCCTCGGTCTCGCGGCCATCTCCCCAAAGCCGTTCAGCCATTTTGTTCAGGGCCTGGATGGATCTTTCGATGTCTGCCGCGGTGGCTGTCGAGGTGCCTGTTGAAGTGCCTGCGGGTTGTGTCTTTGGCATTTTTAGACCTTCGACTGTTGGGGGCAGATTGGTTCATGGCAAGCCGATAATCACCTGCCGCCGAGCATTATAGCGACAGAACCGAAAGTCGAGCTTCCCGTTCGACCGCCGATCGGCGACTCGCGTCAACGGACTGCCTGCCCAGCACCCGACCTTCACCATGGCGGTGCATCCGATCAGTTCCTGCGCCCATTTGAAGCGATTTCCGAGGCCCAGGCCTCTCGCGTTTCTGGCCACAGGGACGTCCTGCAGTACTGGCCATATTGATGGCACAAACGCTGCAAGCCATTCCCCAATGCTTGCCGGTCTCCAGAACCAGGCGAGCTTCGCCGTATCGGTCAACGAGGATCGATGCACATGGGCGTTATCCGCCTGGCCACCTTGCACATTGAATTCGAACAGGCAACGAAGCCTGGAGCCGGAAGGCTTCAGGCTTTTTTTTGTTCGGGCAACCATCGATCGGGAATGCAGTTGATATGTCCAGACTCAGTACGGCCACACGTATTGTCATAGGGTTCGCCGTGGCGCCGTTGGCGCTGATCGCCATGGGGCTGTATGCCTCGCACGACATGGAGATACTCAAGGAACAGGCGGTGGTGATCGTCAAGCAGGATTGGCCGAAGATCGAGCCGATCATGGTGATCGCCACCGGGGTGCGGGACAACGGCCGTAACACCCGCGACCTGTTGATCAACAAGGACAACCAGCAAGTGCAGCAATCCATCGATGCGACCCGGCAAGCGATCAGCCAGGCGTTCACGGTGCTGGAGCCGTTGTTGCCAACCGCTGAGGGCAAGGCCGCTTTTGCTACGCTGAAAAGCCATCGCGAAGCTTATGTCGCGGCTTTTGTGAAGGTGCAGGCACTGATTCGCGAGGGCAGGATCGACGAGGCGTCGGTGCAGCTCAAGGAGCAGGTGATCCCCGCCGAACGTGAGGTCTACAAGAGCCTGGATGCCCTGATGGCCCTCCAGGGGCGATTGTTCGCCGAGCGCCAGGTCGCCGCGCAAACCCTCTATGACGATGCCCGCCTGAATATGCTCGGGCTGTTTGTGTTGTGCCTGCTCACGGTCGGTGTGGCGGCGGTCGTCGTGACGCGCAGTGTCACCCGTCCCCTGGGGGGCGAGCCTGCCGATGCCGCGCGAGTGTTGAGCCTGATCGCCGAGGGCGACTTGACCATTGAAGTGCCGGCTCGCCCGAACAGCGGCGTCAGTGTGATGACCCAAATGCAGGCGATGCAACGGAACCTGAACGCCATGGTCACGCAGATCGCCGCCTCGGTGGATCGGGTGAGCAGCTCTTCGCAGGCGTTGAGCCGGGTCAGCGGCCAGACCAGCGCCAGTCTCAAGTCCCAGGGGCTGGAGATCGAGCAGGCGGCCACGGCGGTCAACCAGATGATGGCGGCGGTGGAGGAGGTGGCGCGCAATGCCATCAGCACCAGCGAGGCGTCACGCCTGTCGGAGCAGACGGCGCAGCGCGGACGTGAGCAAGTGCAGGAAACCGTGACCTCCATCGGCGCCCTGGCCAACGGTGTGACCGACACTTCCGGGCGCATCCAGCAACTGGCCGGGCGTGTGCAGGATATCAGCGCGGTGCTGGATGTGATCCGCAGCATTGCCGAGCAGACCAACCTGTTGGCCCTCAACGCGGCCATTGAAGCAGCCCGCGCGGGAGACGCCGGGCGTGGTTTCGCGGTGGTGGCCGATGAAGTGCGGGCACTGGCCCATCGCACCCAGGTATCGACCCAGGAAATCGAGCAGATGATCGGCAATATCCGCCAGGACACCGGGCAGGCGGTCACGGCCATGCAGAACAGCCGCGATCTGGTTGGCGCCACGCTGGCTATCGCACAACGCTCCGGCGAGGCACTGGATGAGATCACCGGCTCGATTGCGCAGATCAACGAGCGCAATCAGTTGATCGCGGCGGCCACCGAGCAGCAGGCGCAGGTGGCGCGGGAGGTGGATCGTAATCTGGTGGGGATTCGTACGCTGTCCGAACAGGTCATGCTGGGGGCACAACAGACCGATCAGGCTGGTCAGGATCTGGCGCAGATGGCCGGAGCCCTGCATGCAACGGTCGGGCGCTTCAAGGTCTGATGGGGAGAGTGCGTCGAGTTTTCATGATGCGGATCGCAACTTTCCCATAACGAATTCCCTCCAAGGAGCGATACTTGCACCCCATGACTCCTCCATGTCACCTCGATCTGCTTTTCTTTCAAGCGCCCGGCGAATAAACACCGGCCGCTTGATCCTTGATAGCGTATGACGGATTTCCAATGAACACCCCTGCACCTGAACACACCGGCAACTGGCACCAGGTCATCGCGCTGGCCCTGGCCGCCTTTGTCTTCAACACCACCGAGTTCGTCCCGGTCGGCCTGTTGAGCGCCATCGGTGAAAGCTTCGACATGACGACCGCCCAGGTCGGGCTGATGCTGACCATCTACGCCTGGGTCGTGTCCCTGACCTCGCTGCCGATCATGCTGCTCACCCGTAACGTCGAGCGGCGCAAATTGCTGATGGTGCTGTTCGGGCTGTTTATTGTCAGCCATGTGCTCTCCAGCCTGGCCACCAGCTTTGGCGTCCTGATGGTGAGCCGCATCGGCATTGCCTTGTCCCATGCGCTGTTCTGGTCCATCACCGCCTCCCTCGCGGTGCGGGTGGCGCCGGCGGGCAAGCAGGTGCAGGCGCTGGGGCTGCTGGCGACCGGCACGTCCATGGCGATGGTGCTGGGCATTCCGCTGGGCCGATTGCTGGGTGAGGCCATGGGCTGGCGCACCACTTTCCTGGTGATCGCCTTGATGGCGGGCGCGCTGGTGCTCTGGTTGGCGAGGACCTTGCCGCTATTGCCGAGCCAGAACTCGGGCTCCCTGAGAAGCCTGCCGATTCTGTTCAAACGGCCTGCGCTGGTGGCCGTCTATGTGCTGACGGCGACAGTGATCACGGCGCAATTCACCGCTTACAGCTATATCGAGCCTTTCATCAAGACGGTGGCGGGCATGAGCGGCGAGGTGGTGACCTTTATCCTGCTGCTGTTCGGTGGCGCGGGGATTTTCGGCTCGCTGCTGTTCAGTCGCTTCAACCGCCAGCACCCCCAGGCCTTCCTGATTGCGGCCACCTCGTTGCTGGTGGTGTGCCTGGCCTTGCTGTTGCCGTTGAGCGGGGACGTTTCGACCCTGGGCGTGCTCAGCGTGTTCTGGGGCATGGCGATCATGGGCTTCGGCCTGTCGCTGCAGCGCAAGGTACTGGTGCTGGCACCGGACGCAACCGACGTGGCGATGGCACTGTTCTCGGGGATCTACAACATCGGCATCGGTGGCGGGGCGCTGGTGGGCAGTTGGGTCGGCCGGCAGCTCGGATTCGCCTATATCGGTGTGGTGGGTGGCGTGCTGGCGGGCGTGGCACTGGCGTTTTATGGCTGGTCGGTTTATCGCGCGAATCGGGCAGCAGCGGGGGCCTGAGCCTCACCATCGATGGGCAGGGATGAGCTCAAGTCCCGCTTGAGCGGCGGCCCGCAGCTCGGGGAGTTCGACGCCGGCGATCCAGTAATGCGAGGAGGCCCAGCACCTGGATCGCGACTACCCCCATAGCCACCTTCTGCGCCACTGGCCCCAGGTTGATCAACCATATGATCAGGAGAATCAGCAGTCCTGCGTAGAAGGGGTACATGCAGATGATAAACAACACCCGGATCAACTTTCGATGTCGTCGAAGCCATGTGGGCGAGTTGTCTTTCTGGGCCTCGGAATCCAGAAGGTCCACTCCTTGCAGAATCCCGAGGATAAAATCAAACATGGTTTCTTCTCAGGCAACATTTTGGACTGAGGGCAGTGTGAACGCTCAGGTCCATGGAGTCCTTCATTAGCCCTTGGTGCTACAGACGGGAACGATGAATTCCCGAGTGGCAGGCTCCAGTGCCTGCATGGCCGCCATATTCTCTTTTTCGAAGCAGATCAGCGGAATCGGGACGGAGCTGATTTCCCTGGCGTTGAGCAAGTCATTGGCATAAGCCATCTGTGACGCTGCGCATTGGTAAGTCGCCCTCAACCCCTTGAAAGCCTTGGGCGCAAACGCGGCGATTTGTTCTATGTCAGTCAAATTTGCATATTTCTCGCTAACACTTCTGGCACATTGGGCGGCGAGCGCAGGGTTGTGAGTGTCCTTGTAGTGGATGGCATAAGCGATGGCGTAGACGGTGATATCGGAAATTGCAGACTCAGCATCTTTTTTTGAGCAACCCAAAAGGGTTGCCAAGAGAAGAAAAGTGACTACCCGCTTCATAACATTCCTTGTAGAAAAGTGGTTAAGCCCAAGATGCTACTAAATAACCAGCGCAAGGGATATGGCTACTTGCCATTGCTTTTTATGAAGAAGTAGCTTGCTGAAAAATCTAATATTTCCCACGTATTTCAGGCATGGAAGAGCATTGCGTGCACCAAACGCGGTGGATACCGTTGGTTCGAGAGGTCGCCGCAAATTCGGAGGCGCGAGCTTCGCAGTCATAGGGAGAAGGCGCACAGCGCCGTGAAATCAGCGTTTGGTGTCCACGTTATGGCGAGCTGTGCGCAGGAGGCTTTGGCCTGCCGGTTCCTTTGTTGCCGGTCTGCAAACCTGTGTACGGTTCGCCACCTTTTACCCTTTGTCGCGACACTGTTTGCTTTTTTCTCAAAACGTTTCATGGCAGGTACTTGAGGCTCCTCGGTGGTGTAGCATCCGTCGAGATGTTGTGAAGCCATGGAAAGCACCAATCAGGAGGACAATGTGATGACAGCCTGCATAAAGGATGGATGGGAAGATTATTGAATGGATTCAGTTGCCATAGAGCAGCCACTCAGGATTCTTGGTGAAACCATCGGATTTTGGGTTCAGACGGCGGTAATCCTGTTAGGTGCCGGAGCCGCCGTTCTCACGATCATCATCAATGGACGTCTTTCTCGCCAGTCCATTGCCCACAACGAAAATCAAGAGCTTGAATTGCTGGCGAAGCGTTGGGATCAGCACAAGCTCAAATGTGACGCTTAAAGTACCGAAACCACGAGAAGAAACCTGGCCCAATCCTCGCCGATTGGGCCTTCCAGTCCCCGAAGATAAGCCCGGCCTAGTGCTGCTCCTCCGGCCCATCATGCAGCAGGTGAAAGATCTCCCGCTTCATCCGGATAAACGAGGGCTCCATGACCATGTCCAGGTTTCTCGGGCGGCCAATCGGCACATCCAGTACCTGCTTGATCCGCCCGGGCCGGGCGCCCATGACGAAGATGCGATCCCCCAGCAGGATGGCTTCATCGATATCATGGGTCACGAACAGCACGGTCTTCTTGGTGTTCTCCCAGACCTTCAGCAGCAGTTGCTGCATCTGCAACCGCGTCTGGCTGTCCAGCGCGCCGAAGGGTTCGTCCATCAGCAATATCTGTGGGTCGTTGGCCAGGGCGCGGGCAATCGCCACCCGTTGCATCATCCCCCCCGACAGTTGCTTGGAGTAGTTGTCGGCAAAGTGCAACAGGCCGACTTCGTTCAGGTAGTAATCCACCGTCTCGCGGCGCTCGGCGGCGGGGATGCCGCGGCGCTTGAGGCCGAACTCGATGTTCTTGCGCACCGTCAGCCAGGGAAACAGGGTGTAGCTCTGGAACACCATGCCGCGGTCGGCGCCGGGGCCGTCAACCTGCTGGCCGCCGACATGGATTTCGCCCGAGGTGGGCTCGGCCAGGCCCGCCGTCAGGTAGAGCAGGCTCGACTTGCCGCAGCCCGAAGGCCCGACGAGGACCGCGAACTGCTGGTCGGGGACTTCGAACGAGACATTTTCCAGCGCGGTGAAGGTGTCGCCCGAAGGCGTCTTGTACTGCAGGCTGACATTGTCGACCCGCAGGCGCGCAGCGGCGTCGGGGGCGATGTTCGTCGGCGTGACGAGCCTTGGCATTGTCGCGGTTACTGAGCCCATGCGGCCACCTTCAAGCGAAGAAGTCGGAACAGTTGATCGGTGACCAGCCCCAACAGGCCGATGACAGCGATCGCCAGGAAAATCACGTCGACCTGAAAGCCACGCATGGCCTTGAGGCTGAGGTAGCCCAGACCGCTGGAAGCCGCCACCAGCTCGGCCACCACCAGGTAGGTCCAGGCCCAGCCCATGGTCACGCGCAAGGTGTCCAGTACCCCCGGCAGCGAGGCCGGGGCGATGACGTGCAGGACCGCATCCTTGCGGGTGGAACCCAGGGTGTAGGAGGCGTTGATCAGGTCCTTGGAGATACCCTTGGACACGTCGGCGATCATCACCAGTTGCTGGAAGAACACCCCGAAGATAATCACCGAGACCCGTTGTTCCAGGCCGATGCCGATCCACAGGATAAACAGCGGTACGAACGAGGTCACCGGCAGGTAGCGGATGAAGTTGACCAGAGGCTCCAGGAACGCCTGCACCACCCGGAAACTGCCCATCAGCAAGCCGATGGGCACTGCCACCACCGAAGAGATCACGAAGCCGACCATGACCACTTCCACGCTGGCCCAGACATGCGGCCCCAGGGTGCCGTCCTGGGCCAGGCGCAGGGCCGCGTCCAGCACGGCGCCCGGGGTGGGCAGGAACATCGCCGGTACCACGCCGCCGTAGGACAGCACGGCCCACAGGCCGATCAGCAGGGCCCAGGCCAGTGCACTGGCGCTCCAGATCACCTGGATCGGCAAACTGGTCTTGGGCGTCAGGCAGCGGTTGAACCACGAATTGCGCTTGGACATGCCGCCTCCTATTTCGGGGTGATGAAACGGTTGTCGATCAGGTCGCTGTAGCTGACGTTGTAAGGCTTGCCCTGCAACTCGCTGGCGGTCTCGTTGGCCAGCTTGATGACGTTTTCAGCCGTGCCCTTGCTGCCATTGCTGCCCAGCAGGGCTTCACTCATGGCCTGGTCATAGAAGCGCACGCCCTTGGCCGCCGAGGCCAGTTCCTTCGGGTCCGCCAGGTAGCCGCCGACGCCCTTGGCCATGATCGCGTAGGCTTCCTGCGGGTGCTCCTGGGTGTACTGCACCGCCTTGTACAGGCCGGCGACCAGGGCCTTGATATCGTCCGGCTGCTTGTCGACCACATCGCAGCTCAGGGCCACCACGTCGACGATCACGCCCGGCGTGCTGCTGCTGTCCACCAGCACCTTGCCGGTCTGCTTGGCGCGCACGGTGGACAGGTGCGGTTCCCAGGTCACGGCGGCGGGGACGCGGCCGGCGATAAAGGCGGTCGCCGCGTCGTCGGCGGTCATGTTCTGGATGGTCAGGTCGCTCATCTTCATGCCGGCGTTCTTCAGCAGGTAGTTGAGCCAGAACTGCGAGACGGAACCTTCGTTGACCGCCACGGCCTTGCCCTTGAGGTCTTGCAGGCTGTTGACGTCCTTGCCCACCAGCACACCATCGCCACCATGGCTCTCGTCCAGGGCGGCCACGGCCTTGAAGCAGAACTGCGGGCGGTACTTGAGGATCTCGTCCAGGGTCGAGGCCGAGCCGGACAATTTGCCCGAGGCCTGGGCGGCCATGTACATGGAGGCTTCTTCGATGGTCGGCAACTCCACGGTCAGGCCCTTTTCCTTGAAGTAGCCAAGGTCCTTGGCCAGGTAGAGGGTGCCGTAGCCGACCCAGGTGGTATGACCGATCGACAGGGTACCGGCCTGGGCACCGCTGGCAACGCCGGCGGCGATAGCGGTCAGGGCCAGCGGACGGATGCAGCGCGAGACGAAAGACTTGATCATTGTGCACTCCCGGAATGATGGTTTTTTAGTTCGTATATTTCGGGGCAGTGGGGCTAGACGCCAAAAACTGAGCAGACCTGGCGGTCTCTGACGGACCTTGTGCCTCTTTGGGGCGAGGTTGATGTTGGCTGATGTCGCGGGCCAGGAAAATTAGTAAATATGTCGTCGCTAGTGAGGAAAAAGCTGTCTTGCCCCTGAGGCGGCCAGGGGCGCTTGTCGCAGGATCAGGTCCGCCGCCTTCTCGCCGATCATGATGCACGGCGCATTGGTGTTGCCGCTGACCAGGCTCGGCATGATCGACGCATCGACCACCCGCAGCCCCTTGAGACCGTGAACCTTGAGGTCGGGTCCGACCACGCTCATGGGGTCGACGCCCATCTTGCAAGTGCCCACCGGGTGGAACACCGTCGAGGCATGGTCACGCACATAGTCCATCAGCTGTTCATCGCTCTGCACGGCCTTGCCGGGCAACATTTCTTCACCGCGAATCCCGTCGAACTGCGGCGCGGCGAGAATACCCCGGGCCAGCTTCAGGCCTTCGACCAGCACCCTGGCATCGGCGGGATCGGCGAGAAAGTTGAAATCGATGACCAGCTTGCCGTCACGGTCCAGATGCAGCGAGCCGATGCTTTTCGGGCGCAGCACGCAGGTATGCAGGGCATAGCCATGGCCCCATTCGAACAATCGCCCGCGATGGCTGCGATAACCCGGCACGAAGTGGAACTGTACGTCCGGCAGGGCCTCGGCCAGGGGCGTTCGGGCAAAGCCACCGGCCTCGACGTAGTTGGTGGTCAGCCAACCTTTCTTTTCCAGCAGATAGCGCAGCGGCGCGGCGAGCACGCTTGGCAGGGATCTCAGGGAGAACCCCAGCGTCAGCGGGCTTCTGGAGCGGACAGTGACCAGGCCGTCGAGATGGTCCTGCAGGTTCTTGCCGACGCCGGGCAGGTCATGGGTGACCGGGATACCGGCCGCTTGCAATTCCTGCGCCGGGCCGATACCGGAGGCCAACAGCAGTTGCGGGCTGCCCAGGGCGCCGGCGCAGAGGATGACCTCGCGGTAGGCGTGCAGGGTATGCCGATTGCCGTCCACCTCGACCCTGACGCCCTTGGCTGTCCTCAATTCGACGATCAACGACTGCACGGCACAGTCGGTCAGCACGGTGAGGTTGGGTCGATCGATCACCGGCGCGACGAAGGCCCGGTAGCTGGATAGCCGGCGGGCATTCTTCTGGGTCAGGTTGTAGATCCCGCAACCTTCGAGTTGCTCGCCGTTGAAGTCATCGTTGCGGCGCAGGCCAAGGCGTTCGGCGGCCTGCACGAACAGGCTCGACACCGGGTTGGGATCGCGGGCGGCCTCGACATTCAGCTCGCCGGCGCTGCCGTGCAGGCGCGGGTCCTGGCCAAGCCGGTTGTTCTCGGATTGCTTGAAATAGGGCAGCACGCCGGCCCAGTCCCAGCCCGGACAACCGGCCTGCGCCCAGCGATCGTAGTCGCTGGCGTGGCCGCGAATGTAGATCATGCTGTTCATCGAACTGGAACCGCCGAGGGCCTTGCCGCGCGGTGTGTGCAGGCTACGGCCGCCCAGGTGCCGCTGCGGCGCGGAAAAGAAGTTCCAGCTGTACTTCTTGCTCTTGTACAGGGTGATGGTGCCCGCCGGTGTCTGGATGCGCGGGCTGTGGTCATGGCTACCGGCTTCGATCAGGCAGACGCTGATGGCCGGGTCGGCACTCAGCCGGTTCGCCAGTACACAGCCCGATGAGCCGGCGCCGACAATGACATAGTCGAAATGGGTCTTCATGCGCGTGTCCCCGCTAAGGTAATGGATGGAGGCGGGCCGTGATGCTGGCCCGCGAGGTCATGGGCCGTTCAGGGTCAGCGCAGTTGAAACCAGGTGGTCTTCAACTGGGTGTACTTGTCGAACGAGTGCAGCGACAGGTCGCGGCCAAAGCCCGACTGCTTGCCGCCGCCAAAGGGCACGCTGACATCCAGCGCATCCACGGAATTGACCGAGACGGTGCCGGCGTTCAGGCGCGAGGCGACGCGGTGGGCGCGGTTGAGGTCGTCGCTCCACACCGACGCCGCGAGGCCATAGATGTGGTCGTTGGCCATTCGGACGGCGTGGTCTTCATCGTCGAAGGCGGTGATCGCCAGCACCGGGCCGAACACTTCCTCGCGGGACAGACGCATGTCGGGGGTGACCTGGGTAAACAGCGTCGGCTGGATGAAATTGTCCGAGCCATTGATCGTCACCCGCTCGCCACCGGCCACCCGGCGGGCGCCCTCGGCGTCGGCCTGGTCGATATAAGCCATCACCCGCGCGGCCTGCCGGGCATCCACCAGGGCGCCCATCTTGCTGGCCGGGTCGAGGGGATCGCCCGGTTGCCAGTGCCGGGCTTGTTCCTGCAGGCGCTCGACGAACTCGTCATGGATGGAGCGCTCCACCAGCAGGCGTGAGTTGGCCGAGCAGACTTCGCCCTGGTTGAAGAAGATGCCGAAGGCGGCCTTTTCCGCCGCCAGATCGAGGTCCTGACAATCGGCGAACACCAGGTTCGGGCTTTTGCCGCCGCACTCCAGCCAGACCTGCTTGAGGTTCGATTGCGCGGCGTACTGCATGAAATATTTGCCGACCTGGGTCGAGCCGGTGAAGGCCAGCGCATCGATATCCGGGTGCAGGCCCAGGGCGCGACCGGCCTGTTCGCCCAGGCCGGTGACCACATTCAGCACGCCCGGTGGTACTCCTGCCTCCAGTGCCAGCTCGGCCAGGCGCAGGGCGGAGAAGGGCGATTGCTCGGCGGGCTTGAGGATCACGCTGTTGCCGACGGCGAGGGCCGGTGCGATTTTCCACGCGGCCATGTCCAGCGGGAAATTCCATGGCACCACGGCGGCGATCACCCCCAGGGGCACGCGGGTGATGGTCGCCAGGGTGCCCGGACCGGTGGGCGCCACCTGGTCATAGAGCTTGTCGAGGCTTTCGGCATACCAGGCAAACACCTGGGCCGCGCCAGGGACGTCAATGGCGTAGGCATCCATCACCGGCTTGCCCATGCTCAACGAGTCGAGTAGCGCCAGTTCCTCGCGATGGGCCAGGATCAGCTCACTGAGGCGCAGCAGGATCGCTTTGCGCTCCCGTGGTTGCATGCGGGCCCAGGGGCCATTTTCGAAGCTGTTGCGGGCCACGCTCACGGCCAGGTCGATATCGCTGTCGGAGCAGGCGGCGACATGCGCGAGCACAGCGTTGGTGGCGGGGTTGATGACGACGAAGGTACGGCCGTCCCGGGCGGCGTGGGCGCGTCCGTCGATGCAGGCGAGATCGAGCAGGCGTTGCTGCCCGGCCAGGCGCTGCCAGGTGTTCAAGTCGGTCACTGGATTCTCCCTGATAGCCCGCGACGAGCTATGTTGATGATCGGTGGCCTCGATAGTGGGGTAAGCGCGCGGCTCGGGAAATGAGTAAAAATGTCTTCGCTACCGATAAAAAAACTCACCAGCGATGCACCGTGATGGCGCACGCCTGGACAGGTTTTTTAAGTTCAGTCCCGAGGAAATTACTGGTTTATCGCGCGCGGCGAACACCGCAAAATCCAACAAAGCCACTTCCGAGGTAGCCATGGCCGCTTACAACTTGCGACAACTCAAATATTTCGTGACCACTGTCGAGTGCGGCAGCGTCGCCGAGGCCTCGCGCAAGCTCTATATCGCCCAGCCCTCGGTCTCGACCGCGATCAAGCACCTGGAAGAAAGCTTTGCCGTGCAGTTGTTCATTCGCCATCACGCCCAGGGCGTGTCGCTGACCCCCAGTGGCGCACGCTTCTACCGCAAGGCCCAGGAGCTGCTGCGGGTGGCCCACGAGTTCGAGCAGAACGCCCTGGCGGATAACGATGTGGTGGCCGGGCAGATCGATATCGGCTGTTTCGAAACCGTCGCGCCGCTCTATCTACCGCGCCTGATCGCCGGCTTTCGCGAGCGCTGGCCCGGGGTGGAGATCCGTATCCGCGATGGCGAGCAACAGGAGTTGGTGCAGGCGCTGACCTCCGGCAGTATCGACCTGGCGATTCTTTACGAGCACGACCTGGACAGCACCATCGACACCGTGCCGCTGATGGCGCCGCAGCAGCCTTATGCGCTGTTGCCGGAAGGGCACCGCTTCGCCCACCAGGCCAAGGTCTCGCTGAACGACCTGGTGCTGGAGCCGATGGTGCTGCTGGATGTGCAGCCCAGCCGCACCTACTTCGTGAGCATCTTCGAAGAGCGTGGCCTGACCCCGAATATACTGTTCAGCTCGCCCTCCATCGAAATGGTCCGGGGCATGGTCGGGCGTGGATTCGGTTTTTCGATCCTGGTCACCCGACCGCATTCGGACTACACCTACGACGGTCAGAAGGTGGTGCGCGTACCGTTGGCCGAAACGGTCACCGGTTCCGGGCTGTCCGCCGCGTGGCTGCGTCGCTCGCAGTTGACCAAGCCGGCGCAGTTGTTTGTCGATCACTGCCGCGAGGTGCTGGCGCCCAAGCCGGGCGCCTGAACCGGATCAGGTTCGCAGCGCCTGGACCAGGCGCGCGAGCATCGCATCACAGCCGTGCAGTTGTTCGAGGCTGACGAACTCATCGGGCTTGTGGCCCTGGTCCATGCTGCCGGGACCGCAGACCACGGTGGGGATGCCGATGGCGTCGAACAGGCCGCCTTCGGTGCCAAAGGCGACGGTGCTGAATTCGCTCGATCCGCAGAACTGTGCGATCAACTGCGCCGCCTGGCTCTGCGGGTCGGTGGCCAGTCCGGGGTAGGCCGACAACTGGGAAAAACGAATGCTGCTGCCGGCGTCCACCGCCTGCATTTTCGGCAATACCTGCTGCTCGGCGTACTGCTCCAGTTGCTGCGCGACTTCACGGGGATCCTGGCTGGGCAGGGCGCGCACCTCGAAGTCGAAACGGCAGTCGGCGGGGACGATATTGAGCGCCTTGCCGCCGCTGACTACGCCGGTCTGCACCGTGGTGAAGGGCGGATCGAAGCGCGGGTCATGCAAATGCGCCGCGCGCAGATGCGAGCCGATGCGACCGAGTTCGCCGATCAGTTCGGCGGCATATTCGATGGCGTTGACGCCCTGCGGTGCATACGCTGAATGGCAGGCCGCGCCGTGGACATCGCAACGCATCGCCAGCTTGCCCTTGTGGCCCAGCACCGGCTTGAGCTCGGTGGGTTCGCCGATGATGCACAGCAGCGGCTTGTGCGGCCGAGGTTCGAGTTCGGCGAGCAGCGAGCGCACGCCCAGGCACCCGACTTCCTCGTCATAGGACAGGGCGATGTGCACCGGCATGCGCAACGGTGCGGCCAGCAACTGTGGCACGGCCGCCAGCACGCAGGCGATATAGCCCTTCATGTCGGCGGTGCCGCGCCCGTAAAGCCGGCCGTCCTGCTCGGTGAGTTCGAACGGTGCCACTGTCCAGGGCTGACCGTCCACCGGCACCACATCGGTATGACCGGACAGCACGATGCCCGGGCGATCAGCCGGGCCCAGGGTGGCGAACAGGTTGGCCTTGCTGCGCTCGTCATTGAAGATCAGTTCGCAAGGCACGCCCAGGCGCGCCAGGTAGTCGCGGACGAACTCGATCAGTTGCAGGTTGGACTCACGGCTGGTGGTGTCGAAGGCGATCAGAGTGGCCAGTACCTCGCGGCTGCTGCTCATTCATTCGTCCCCGGGCACGCCGTAACTCGGCGCCTTGGTCGGGTCGAGGGCGCGGACGATGTAGTCCTGCATCTGCGGGCGGTAATCGGTCCACAGTTGTGCCAGTTGGCCGACCGGGTCTTCGTCCGCCCAGTCGACTCGCAAGTCGATGATCGGCCAGATCAGTTCGCCGACCACCACCATGGCCGCCGAATGCACCGGGCCGGCCTCGCCACCGGCTGCCACCGCGGCCTGCATCGCCGCGACCAGGCGATCGGCGAGTTGACCGCCACTGGTTTCGAAGGTGTGCACCATGGCCTCGATCACCGCCGGGTTCGCCAGCAGGTTACCGGCAGCCACGCACTGTTCGCCCGACAGTGCGTTGTGGCAACCGAGGGTTTCGCCGCCGCTGAAATGCGCGGTGTTGCCCAGGTGATCGATGGCGGTCAGTTGGCGGAACTGACTGTAGCCGTTGCTGGTCAGCGCCTTGTCCAGCGCCAGTGCCGGCGACAGCCCTTGTTCGAGCTGGTCGAGGACATGCGGGCCCAAGGCGGGGAGGGTGATGTTCTGGGTGGCGACCGCGCCCACGCTGGGACGCAGCCAGGGGCAGCGGGCACCCACGGCAATGCTCGAAGAACTGATGGCAATGCCCAACTGGCCGGTTTCGGCACAACGGGCGACGATGGAAAACGTCATGGTGGGGGTATCCTGTTTCCGGCCAGACTCGCCCTCCGCATCCCGGCAACCTGTTCAAGGCGCACGGGCGCGGAGTGGGTATGACGGCATTCTGTCCATGAGTGGCAGCGGGCGAAACGAGGTTTTTTATGGTGCTGGCTTAGGTAAAAACTTGCCACGCGCCATGCATGCCTTACAGGCGTCCGTACTCGCGCGCGGTGCGGTCGACGGCAATGCGGGTCTTGTCCACCAGTTCGTCCAGCTCGGCCCGCGTGGCGATCAGCGCCGGCGCCATGATCATGCGGCCAAGGGTCGAGCGGATGATCAGGCCCTCCTCGAAGCCGAGAGTACGGCAGCGCCAGGCGATATCGTTCTCGTTGGCAAAACGCTTGCGGGTGGCCTTGTCCTCGGCGAATTGCAGTGCGGCGACCAGGCCGATACCCTGGACTTCACCCACCAGCGGATGTTGGCCGAACACTTCCCGCAGGCAGCTCTGCAGGTACGGCCCGGTATCGCTTTTCACCTGTTGTACCACGCCTTCGTCGCGCAAGGCCTTGAGGTTGGCAATCGCCACGGCTGCCGCCACCGGGTGGCCGGAGTAGGTCAACCCGTGGGCGAACACTCCGCCTTTTTCCACCAGAGCCTCGGCCATGCGTCGCGACAGGATCAGGCCGCCCATGGGGATGTAGCCCGAGGTCAGGCCCTTGGCGATGGACAGTGTGTCGGGTTCGAAGCCGAAGGCCTGGTGGGCGAACCATTCGCCGGTGCGGCCAAAGCCGCCGATGACTTCGTCGGCACACAGCAGCACATCGTACTGGCGGCAGATGCGCTGGATTTCCGGCCAGTAGGTGGCGGGTGCAATGATCATCCCGCCGGCGCCCTGGAAGGGTTCGGCGACAAAGGCGGCGACCTTGTCGGCGCCCAGTTCGAGGATCTTCTCTTCCAATTGGCGAGCCGCGCGCAGGCCGAATTCCTCGGGTGTCAGGTCGCCTTCGTGGGCAAACCAGTACGGCTCGTCGATGTGCGCCACATCCGGGATGGTACCGCCCATTTCGTGCATGAACTTCATCCCGCCCAGGGCCGTGGCCGCCAGGGTCGAGCCGTGATAGCCGTTCCAGCGGCCGATCATGATTTTCTTCTCGGGCTTGCCCATCACCTGCCAGAACTTGCGCACCGTGCGGATCAGCACCTCGTTGGCCTCGGAGCCGGAGTTGGTATAGATCGCGTGGCTGTAGTGCGCCGGCAACAGGCTGAACAACAGCTCCGACAGCTCGATCACCGTCGGGTGGGTGGTGTGGAAGAACATATTGTAATAGGGCAGTTGTTCCAGCTGCGCGTGGGCGGCGGCGGCAAGGTCCTTGCGGCCGTAACCGAGGTGGGTGCACCACAGGCCCGACATGCCGTCCAGATAGCGCTTGCCATCGTTGTCCCAGAGCGTCAGGCGGTCGCCGCCGACCATTACCCGCGGGCCTTCCGCATTGAGCGCCTTCTGGTCGACGAAGGCGTGGATGTGGTGGGCGGCGTCGGCGGCCTGGTAGTCACGGGTGGTGCGGTTGGCGTCGAGTGGGACGGACATGGCGGGTCTCCAGGGTGGGGGTGTCTGGATAATATTTGTCACTATAAAATATTTTTGTAAAGAAAATATTTGTTGATGAAAAGGAATTTACGTAGGCTGGGGCCTATCGTCCAACCCCATCAGGACCCCTCATGACCGGACTCAGGGAGCGGCAAAAGGAGCAGCGTCGGCAGGTGATCGCCGATGCCGCGCTGGCGCTGTTCAAGACCCACGGTTTCGTCGCCACCACCCTGGAGCAGATCGCCAACCGGGCCGGTGTCTCGGCGCCGACGGTGGTGAATTATTTCGGCGGCAAGCAGGAGATTCTCGTCGCCTTGCTCAAGGCGCCCGACGAACTGGCGATCCGCGAGGCCCGGGCCCATCTCGACGACCGCGGCGATCCGCTGGAGGCCCTGTGCGAGCTGGAAGGGCTGATGACCGAGTACCAGCTACGGGCCATGCCGGCCTCGCTGTGGCGGGAACTGGCGCCGTCGCTGTTCACCGGAGAGTTGTCCCAGGCCCTGCAGCCGTGGAATGGTGCGGTGATCGAGGAGGCGCAGGCATTGCTTCGGCACTTCCAGCGCCTGGGCAAGGTGCGCCAGGACGTGGACATCGAAGTGGCCGCGACCCTGTTCAACCAGTACGCCAACGTCGCCTTTATCCGCCTGGCCACCGAGCCGAGCCCCGACCGTGGTGCCCATGCCCGGCATATGCGCAGTGTCCTGGCGCTGATGTGCCATGGCATGCTGGCCGGCCAGGACGCAGCCGGCTCCTGATTTTCAAGGCCTGATTTTCACTGTCTGGTTTCAAGGCCTAGCTTTTTCCTGTCTTGCGACGACAAAAAACATAATTTCGCTATTCCCTGTATCTGCACAGAATGCCTGCACACCCGTCTTCGAGAAGGACACAGGCATGACAGCTGCAATGATTGAAATCGATACCCTGGTGGTGGGCGCCGGCCAGGCTGGCGTGGCCATGAGCGAGCATCTGAGCAGGCTGGGCGTGCCGCACCTGGTGCTCGAGCGCAATCGCATCGCCGAAGCCTGGCGCACCGGTCGCTGGGATTCGCTGGTGGCCAACGGGCCAGCCTGGCACGATCGTTTTCCAGGCCTGGCGTTCGACGATCTCAGCCCCGATGACTTTGCGCCGAAGGAGCGGGTGGCGGCTTACTTCGAAGCCTATGCGAAGAAATTCAATGCACCGATCCGCACGGGCGTGGAAGTGCGCAAGGTCGAGCGCAACAACGGTCGTCCCGGCTTCACCGTGGAAACCTCCGAGGGAGTGATCCAGGCCAACCGCGTGGTGGTCGCCACCGGACCGTTCCAGCGCCCGGTGATTCCGGCCATCGCCCCGCAGATCGGCGGCCTCAACCAGATCCATTCCGCGGATTACCGCAACCCCCGGCAACTGCCCGCGGGCGCGGTGCTGGTGGTGGGGGCCGGTTCTTCAGGGACGCAGATCGCCGATGAACTGCAACGCAGCGGCAGGACGGTTTACCTCTCGGTCGGCCAGCACGACCGGCCGCCGCGCGCCTACCGCAACCGCGATTTCTGCTGGTGGCTGGGGGTGCTCGGCGAATGGGACGCCGCGGCCATGAAGCCGGGCCGCGAGCACGTGACCATTGCCGTCAGTGGCGCCGAGGGCGGGCGCACGGTGGACTTCCGTGAACTGGCCCAACGCGGCCTGAACCTGGTGGGCCTGACCCGCGCGTTCGACAACGGCGTGGTCAGCTTCCAGGCGGACCTGGCCGACAACCTCAACCGCGGTGACGAGAACTACCTGGCGCTGCTCGATGCCGCCGATGCCTACATCGAGCGCAACGGCCTCGATCTGCCGCCGGACCCCGGGGCCCGCCGGACCTTTCCCGACCCCGAGTGCGTGACCCGACCGATTCTCCAGCTCGACCTGGCGTCGGCGGGCATCACCACGATCATCTGGGCCACCGGTTTTGCCACCGACTACAGCTGGCTGAAGGTCGATGCTTTCGAGGCCAGTGGCAAGCCGCGCCACCAGCGGGGGATTTCCACGGAGGCGGGCATCTACTTCCTGGGCCTGCCGTGGCAGTCACGCCGGGGGTCCTCGTTTATCTGGGGCGTCTGGCACGATGCCAAGTACATCGCCGACCAGATTGCCATCCAGCGCCAGTACCTGACCTACCGCGATGCCGCGCAGCGCGAGGCGGACGTGGCCGAACCGATTGCCAGCCGATCCGCCGTCAGTGCCTGACCGTCGATCGTCGCACCGACCCGGCGCCGCACAGCCGAGTGCGGCGCAGTCTTTCTCTTGAGGAGTCGCAGATGTCCAAGCCAACCCATACCCGCATCCGCATGTTCAACACCAAGGACACCTACCCGAACCAGGCACTGGACAATGACCTGTGCCAGGCCGTGCGGGCGGGCAACACGGTCTATGTCCGCGGCCAGATCGGTACCGATTTCGACGGTAACCTGGTGGGCCTGGGCGACCCCGCGGCGCAGGCCGAACAGGCCATGAAAAACGTCAAACAGCTGCTCGAAGAGGCCGGCTCGGACCTGTCTCATATCGTCAAGACCACCACCTACATCATCGACCCGCGCTACCGCGAGCCGGTGTACCAGGTGGTCGGCAAGTGGCTCAAGGGCGTGTTCCCGATTTCCACCGGGCTGGTGATCTCGGGCCTGGGCCAGCCGCAGTGGTTGATGGAGATCGATGTGATCGCGGTGATTCCCGACGACTGGACTGTCACCCGGCCCTGAGGCGACCTGGTCAGGGGAACCGCCTAGTCATCACCTTTGAGATCGTCGGCAAACCGACGGATGAGACGCACCAGGTCAGCCACATCCTGGTGCTCCCATGTCGCGAAAATACCCTGTCCCATCCTTTCCCGTGCCGCATCGATCCGATCGGTCATTGCCTTGCCTTTCGCCGTGATAACGGCTTCGCGCACACGCCGGTCATTGGCGTTTTCCTGGCGCTCGACCAGGCCGAGGCTGTCCAGTTTCGCCACCTGGCGGCTGACCGTGGTGTAGTCGCGTCCCACGCGATCGGCCAGCTCGACCACGCCAATCGGGCCCAGTCGCTCAACCAGCACCAGCAGCGGGAACAGCGCGCGGTCGAGGGCAATACCGGCCTCGCGAACCATGGCCTCGTCGCGTTGCGGGCGGTTCATGACCCCGACAATCTCCACCAATGCCCCATGCAGTTCACGGATCTGTGCATTGATATGTGTATTTTGCACATTTTTTGTTGACACTGTTTCTGCTCCGGCTTGACACTTATATGTGCAAATTACACATATCGAGGTCGAGATGAAAGCGCAAGGTGAAGTTGAGGTACTGATTTGCGGTGCGGGGGCTGCCGGCCTGACGCTGGCCATCGACCTGGCGCGCCGGGGCATTGCTTTCCACCTGATAGAGAAGAGGGACGGCCCGTTCGGCGGTTCGCGTGGCAAGGGCATCCAACCCCGGACCCAGGAGATTTTCGAGGACCTCGGCATCCTTGATCGCATCGTTGCGGCGGGTGGGCCATACCCCCTCCAGCGCCAGTACCGCGACGAGGGTGGTTACACCGACGCGGATGTCATGGAGCGCAACGAGCCGACGCCGGGCGAGCCTTATCAACTGCCGCTGATGCTGCCGCAGTTCCTCACCGAAGGCATTCTGCGCGAGCGCCTGCTCGAACTGGGTCGGCAACCGCAATTCGGCTGTGAGCTGGTGGGGTTCGAGCAGGATAATCATGGTGTCACGGCACGACTGGTCGGCGAGGGTGGCGAACAAACCCTGCGCGCGCGCTGGCTGGTGGGCGCCGATGGCGGTCGCAGCTTCGTGCGCACGGCTCTGGGTGTCGGCTTTCCGGGCAAGACCCTCGGCGTGCGCGCGGTGGTCGCCGATGTGCGGCTGACAGGCCTGGGACGCGATGCCTGGCACTGCTTCAACGAAGGCGACAGGTTGCGCCAGATGGCCCTGTGTCCGCTCGCCGGCACCGAGATGTTCCAGATCCAGGGGCCGATCCCCATGGACAGCGACGTCGACCTTGGCGTGGCTGGCCTGACCGCCCTGGTGGCGCAGCGCACCGGACGCGACGATATCGTGATCCAGTCGGTCTCCTGGGCCTCGGCCTATACCATGAATGCGCGACTGGCCGACCACTACCGCAGCGGCCGTGTGTTTCTCGTCGGGGATGCCGCGCATACCCATCCACCGACCGGTGGCCAGGGCCTCAATACCAGCGTGCAGGACGCCTACAACCTTGGCTGGAAACTGGCGGCGGTAGCCCGGGGCGCGGCCGCTACGCTGCTCGACACCTACGAGGAAGAACGCCGACCGGTCGCCGCGGCCATGCTCGGCCTGTCGACGCGGCTGCTCGATGCCCAGGTACGTGGCAACATGCGACGCGGACGCGAAGTGCACCAGCTCGACATCGGTTACCCCGACGCCTCCCTTGCCCGGCGCAACACCACGCGCCTCGATGGTGTCGTGGCTGGCGACCGTGCTCCCGACGCACCGGTGCGTGGGGCGGCCGGCCAGTCGATCCGGTTGTTCGAACTGTTCCGCGGCAGCCACTGGACGTTGCTGGGTTATCAGGCCGAGCGCGGTTCAGTGTCGCCACGCCCGGGCCTGCATATTCATGTGTTCGGTCCGGGCGGCGACCTGGCCGATGAGGGCGGGCACTTTCGTGACGCCTACACTCCCGCTGACGGCGACTGGGTACTGGTGCGCCCGGATGGCTACATTGCTGCCATTGTCGGCAGCGACGACCTGGCGTTGCTGGAGGACTACTTCAGGTACCAGCCCCAGGGTTGATCACTGACGTACTCGGTCACCTGCTTGACCTCCAGGTAATTGTTCAGCCCCCATTGACCGAGTTCACGGCCAATGCCGCTGTGTTTCATGCCGCCCCACGGCGCCTCGACGAAGGTCGGTTGCGAGCAGTTGACCCAGATGATCCCGGCCCGCAACTGATTGGCGACGCGGGCGGCGCGTTGCAGGTCGGCGCTCATCACCGCGGCGGCCAGGCCGAAGCGGCTGGCGTTGGCCATGTGCAGCGCTTGCTCCTCGGTCTTGAAACGCTTGATGCACAGCACCGGGCCGAAGATTTCCTCGCGCCAGACAATGCTGTTGTGGTCGGGTTCGTCGAAGATCGCCGGCTCGATGAAATAACCGTGTTCCAGAGCGGCCGGGCGCCGCCCGCCGGTGAGCAAACGGGCGCCACTGGCCTGGCCCTGGTCAATGAACCCCAGGACCTTCTCATGCTGGCCCTGGCTGACCAGCGGACCCAGCAGGACGCCCGGTTCCAGGCCCGGCCCGATGGGGATCTTGCGGGTTGCCTCCACCAGCCGTTCGATCAGCCGCGGGGCAATCTGCTCCTGCACCAGCAGACGCGACGTGGCGCTGCACACCTGGCCCTGGTTCCAGAAGATCCCGAACAGGATCCACTCCACCGCGGCCTCGATATCGGCATCGTCGAACACGATGAACGCGGACTTTCCGCCCAGCTCCAGGCTGATGTTCTTGATGTCGCGGGCGGCTGCCGACATGATCCGTGCCCCGGTCGGCACGCTGCCGGTAAAGGCCAGCTTGTCCACGCCCGGATGTTCCGTGAGCGGGCTGCCGGCATCGGCGCCCAGGCCCGTGACCACGTTCAGGACACCCGCCGGCAGACCGATACGGTCGGCGGCGGCGGCCAGTTCCAGCGCCGTCAGCGACGTCAGTTCGGAGGGCTTGAGCACCGAAGTGGCCCCCGCGGCCAAGGCCGGCGCGACCTTCCAGGCGGCCATCAGCAGCGGGTAGTTCCAGGGAATGATCTGTCCGGCGACGCCAATCGGTTCGTGACGGATGCGGCAACGAAAACGCGCGTCGGCCAGGGCCAGCGGTTGGTCCTGGCGCTGATCGAGTTCGCGGGCGAGCCCTGCGTAGTAACGAAAGCAGCCGATGGTATCGCCCACGTCCCATAGCGCTTCGGGCAAGGGTTTGCCGTTGTCGCGCACTTCCAGTTCGGCCAGCGCCTGCTGGCTGCCTTCCAGATCATCGGCCAGCGCCTCCAGCCACTGTGCGCGTTCAGCCCCGGTGGTCTGGCTCCAGCCACCGTCGAACGCACGCCGGGCCGCGCGCACGGCATGATCGACATCCTCTTCGGTGCCCGCGGCGATTTTCTGGAATGCCTGCCCGGTGGCCGGATCGATGACCGGCAGATAACCGCCCAGGTCCGGGCTGACCCATTCGCCGTTGATGTAATGCTGGTCACGCATGGTGAGACTCCTGGGCGCCGGTGCGGCGGTTTTGCAGGTGGCGGGAAGTAAACAGCAGGGCCAGCGACGCGCAGATGATCACCGTCGAGACCGCATTGATCTCCGGTGTCACCCCCCGGCGGATGGAGGAAAAGATATAGATCGGCAAGGTCGTTTCGGAACCGGCGACGAAGAACGCGATGATGAAGTCGTCGAAGCTGAAGGTGAACGCGAGCAGGAACCCGGCCATGATCGCCGGGCTGATCTGCGGCAGGGTGACCCGCCAGAACGTCTGCATCGGCGGGGCGTAGAGATCGGCAGAGGCTTCCAGCAACGCCTTGTCCAGGGCGTCGACGCGGCTGCGCACGATGACCATGACCAGGGCCATGGTGAACAGTGAGTGGGCGGCGATCACCGTGAAGAAGCCCATGTTCAGGCGCGGGACGTCCGGTATCCAGCGCGCCAGCAGCGGGTTGATCAGGTCGAACAGGCTGATGAAGGCAATCAGCGTCGAGATGCCGATGACGATGCCGGGCACGATGATAGCGCAGTAGGTCAGCGCATCGAACAGCAGGCGAATTTTCGGCCCGCAACGCTGCAGGCCGAACACCGCCAGGGTGCCGAACAGCGTGGCGATCAGCGCCGAAGTGAAGGCGATGAACGCGCTATGGCCCAGCGCCTCCATGATGAACGGGTTACCGAAGGCGCGGCCGAACCATTGGGTCGAGCAGCACTCGAAGGCCAGGCCGCTGCGCCCGGCGTTGAAGCTGAACAGCACGATCAGGGCGATGGGCGCATAGAGAAACAGATACAGCGAGGTCGAATAGCTGCGCAGCCACATGTCATATGCCTCCATCGGCAGGTCGGCCGCCGTAGCGCGCCACCAGTTTCAGATACAACCCGATAATCAGCAGCATCATTGCCACCAGGCTCATGGCCAGTGCACTGCCGAACGGCCAGTTGCGCGATTGCAGGAACAGGTCGACCAGCGCGTTGCCGACAAAGAACACCTTGCCGCCGCCGAGGATCGCCGGGATCAGGAACTCGCCCATTAACAGGATGAACACCAGCATCACCCCGGTGATGATGCCCGGCGCCGACAGCGGCAGGGTGATCCGCCGAAAGCTTTCGAAGGCGCTGGCTCCCAGGTCCGCCGAGGCTTCGAGCAGGCGCTTGTCGAGTTTCTCCAGGCTGACGTAGATCGGGAAAACCATCAGCGGCAAGTAGCCGTAGACGATGCCGATCAGCACCGCCCAGGGCGTGTTGATCAGTCGCACGTCTTCCAGGCCGAGGCTGGCGAGTAATGCCGGGATGCCCTTGCCGCTGAGGATGAAGATCCACGCATAGGTGCGGATCAGGAAGCTGGTCCAGAACGGCACGATCACCAGTGTCAGCAGCAGCGAGCGGTTCTTGCGCACCTTGACCGCCAGGAAATACGCCAGCGGATAGGCTGCTACCAGGCACACCAGGGTGCCCAGCGGCGCCAGCATCAGTGTATTGCCGAACGCCGCCGCGCGGGAACCGAGGTTCAGGTAGTTGGCCAATGTGAAGCCGCCGGCGTAACCGCCCACGGTGCTGCGTTCGCCGAAGCTGAACACCAGGATGATCACCAGCGGCATCAGCAACAGCAGCAGGAACCACAAGGTCGAAGGCAGCAGCATCAGCAGGCTGATCCGCCGGCCGAGATTGCGCCGTTGGCGAACCCCGGCCGACGGGGCATTGCCCAGCGGCACCGTTTGCGGATGGGCGGCGGCGTTCATGGGGGACTCCTCATTGGCCATGGCGGGGCGATCAGGCGGACTTGAAGCGGGCCATCAGTTCGGCGCGGGCCGGACTGGTCAGCGTCGCCGCGGCACCGAACTCCAACGGGCTGAGCGCTTCGGCGGCCGGGTACATGATCGGGTCGTCGAGCATGGCCACGGGCAGCAAGGCGTCGACACGCTTGTCGCCACTCGGGTAGCCGTGGCTGAGCACTTCGAGCTTGTTGTGCTGGGGATCGAGCAGGTAGTTGATAAAGGCGTAGGCGGCGTCCTTGTGTTCCGAGCTTTTCGGGATGGCGAAGAAGTCGCTCCAGAGTTCGCCACCTTCCTTGCCGAGGGTGAAGTGCATCTGTTCGTTGTCGCGGTGCAGTTGCGAGGCGTCGCCGGTCCAGGACATCGCCAGCCAGGCATCGCCGCTGCGCATCGACGGCTGGATATCGGAGTTGATGGCGAACAGGTGCGGCTTGACCGCGATCAGCAGTTTTTCGGCATCGGCCAGTTCTTTCGGGTCGAGGGAGTTGAAGCTGTAGCCGAAGCTCTTCAGGGCGTTGCCGATAGCGGTCAGCTGATAGTCGTGCACCATCGTCCGGCCGCTGGCGGGGCCCTGGGCGGCGGCCCAGAATTCTTTCCAGCTGGTGGGGCCGTTCTTCAGTTTGCCGGTGTCGTAGAGCATGCCGGTGGTGCCCCAGTTCTTCGGCACCGCGTAGACCTTGCCGTCCACCGTACCCTGGGCCATGAATTTCTGCTGGAAGGCCGAGGCCTGGAAGTTGGGAATGCGCGACAGGTCCAGTGGTTCGATCAGGCCCAGGCCGACGTAGGTGCTGATGGTGTAATTGGTCGGCACCAGTACATCCCAGCCGCTGCCGCCGGCCTGCAACTTGGCGAGCATTTCTTCGTTGGAGCCGAACACGCTCATGGAGACGCGGGCGCCGGTGGTCTTGGCGAAGTTGTCGAGGTTTTCCTGGCTGTGGTAATTCGGCCAGGTCGCCAGTGACAGGCGATCACCCAGTTTGCCCGCCTCGGCGGCTTCGGCGCTGGCGGTCAGCAAGCCGGGCATATTGCTGGCGACCACCGCCGCTGCGATACCCAGGCCGGTACGGCCAAGGAAATCGCGGCGGCTGATCGAGCCGTTCTGCCAGCTGCGCAGGGTCTTGATAAAGGTCTTCTGGTCCATGGCACGCTCCCCAATCGGTTGATGAAACGAATCGATGATTTACAACGCCATGGCCAGGCCATTGGCGTGATCCCAGCCGACGCTCACTGCCGCGCCGTGTTCGAATGCATGGGCGCCGTGATCCTGCTGGCGCGGCACGCGCACGCAGACCACGCCGAAGGCCTGGGTACGCACGCGGTATTCGGTGCAGGTGCCGAGGTAGATACGGTCCTCGACGCAGCCCTGGAGTTTCACTTCACGGGCCAGTTCGGCCTGGGCGCCGGCGATGCTGATCAGTTCCGGGCGCACGGCGATGCAACCGGCGGCATCCGCGCTCAAGGCCTGGCCGGTGGGTGTCAGCGGGCTGGTCAGCTCCAGGCCCTGCTCGGTGCGCAGCACCACGCAGTTGCCGTGCAGGTGGCGAACCGTGCCGTTGAACAGATTGGATTCGCCGATAAAGTCGGCCACGTAGCGACTGGCCGGTGCTTCATAGAGTTGTTCCGGCGTGGCGGTCTGGATGATCGAGCCGTTGTGCATCACGCTGATGCTGTCGCTCATCGACAAGGCTTCTTCCTGGTCGTGGGTGACCAGCACGAAGGTGATACCGACCTCGCGCTGCAGGCGCAGCAGTTCCGATTGCATCTCCTTGCGCAGCTTGCGGTCCAGTGCGGCCAGCGGCTCGTCGAGCAGCAACACCGTGGGCTTGTTGACCAGCGCCCGGGCCAGGGCCACGCGCTGTTGCTGGCCGCCGGACAATTCACTCGGCTTGCGCTGGCCGAAGCCGCTGAGACGGACCATCTCCAGGGCTTCGTCGGCCATGCGCAACTGGCTTTTCTTGTCGGGGCGCGGAGTGCGATAACGCAGGCCGTAGGCGATGTTCTGCGCGACGGTCAGGTGCGGGAAGAGGGCGTAGTGCTGGAACACCATGTTCACCGGTCGTTCGAATGCCGGTACACCGGCCACGCTTTTACCGGCCAGGCGCACTTCACCGCTGGTGGGTTGTTCGAAGCCGGCGATCATGCGCAGGGTGGTGGTCTTGCCGCAGCCCGAGCCGCCAAGAAAGGAATGAAACGCGCCTCGGCGCACGACGAAGTTCAGGCCGTTGACGGCCAGCACCTGGCCGTAGCGTTTGACCACATTGCAGAACTCGATATCGCTTGGCGGGCTATCGTTCATGCTGTTGTTCACGAGGCGGGCTCCCTTGCAGTGATGGATCAGTGCGTCGGGGGCCAAACTAGCAACGAGGGTTTTACGCTGTATATATCCCTTGGGGGATAGAGTCGTTTTCCGCCATCAGGCTTCGGCGATCTGCTGGTGGCCGGTGAGGTCGCGGATGAACAGCCCGAGCAATTCGGCCTGGCTGCCGATGCCGAGCTTGGCGTAGATGTTCTTGCGGTGAATCTTCACCGTTCCCGGGCTGATGCTCAGTTGTTCGGCCACCGATGCACTGGAGTGGCCGCGCAGCAGCAACTGCACGATCTGCTGTTCGCGATGGGTGAGGATATGCGCGCCGAACTGGTCGAAGGCCTCGCGGATCTTGAAGTCCAGGTCCTGCGTCGGGCGCGGTTGCTGGGCCTGGCGCAGACGCCAGGCTTCGTTGACGACCTGTTCGACCACCGCCTGTGCGCACTCGATCAACTGCATCTCGTCACGGCCGAAGGCGCAACTGGCGGTGGAGCGCATCAGCGACAGGACGGCCATGGCGCCGTCGCCGAGGTCGACGAAAAACGCCACTTCTTCGGCCAGGCCGGTGAGCTGGTAATAGGTCAGGTAGTACTCACCGAGGTAAAAGTGGTCGGGAGCGAATTGGCGCAAACGCCACAGTCCTGGTGCCTGTCCGCGGGTACAAGCCAGGTAGAACGGGTCCAGCAGATAGGGCCCGCATTGATAGTCATCGACATACACCGCGCGCTTGTCGGCGGCGAAGGTGTCGAACAGCGCCAGCGGCCGGTGATTACCTTCGTAGACGAACAACACGAAATGATCGACCGGGCACACCTGCCGCAACCAGTGGCTCAGGCCCATCAGCCGCGCCTGTCCGGCAGGCAGGTCGAGCAGGTGGGCAACACCGGTGGTCCAGAGTTTCAGTTCCTTGGGGCGCATGGCGGCTTCAAGCGAAGTGGGAGCGCATCCAGATGCACGAATTACGCCATGGCCGTTGCGGCCTTGCAGGGGCGCGGTGCGTGCCGGCCCCTGCTGGAAAAGACGCACCGCAACAGGGCCGGGTGTTACCGAGCACCACAAGACGGGTCACTCGCCCTGTCAAAACCCGCTCTTGTCGGTTGTTTTTTGCGTGCGATGTCTCCTACACCGCGGCCAGGCCGAGGAAGTCGCGCAATGGCGCGATACGTGACAACACACAGCGTTCCAGCAACCACAGCGCCAGCATGGATGCTCCCAGGAGCGGCAGGTACAGACCCAGCAGCACCAGTACACCGAGCATGACGGCCGGGTAACGGCTCTCGGCCAGGGCGGGCGGCGCGCCGAGCGCACCCTGCGGACGGCGACGCCACCAGAGCACCAGGGCGCTGAGGGACAGGGTCATCAGGCCGCAGGTGGTGAACAGGCCGAGCAACTGGTTGGCCAGGCCGAACAATTGGCCTTCATGCACCGCCACGCCATAGCCGATAACGCGGTCGAGCAGCGGTCGCTGGCTGAAGTCGACCCGCTTGAGCACTGTGGCGCTGACCGGATCGAGTGTCAGGTTCAGCCGTTGTGGACGGTTTGCCGTATCGGAGCGGGCGGTCCAGTCCGGCGCCCGGGCCGAGGGCGGCGAGATCAGCACCGGCGGCGGCAGGTCCAGGGCCTGGACCTGCGGTACCAGGCGTTCCAGCGGGCTGTAGTCCGCGGCGACGGATGCCTTCATCGGCATGGGCATGTCGTGGTGCATGCCGGGCATGTTCGCGTGTTCGTCGTTCATGGGCATGTTCATCGCCCGTCGCTGGGCCAGTTCCGAGGCGCGGCCAGTGGTCCAGTCCTGTTCCACGGCATGGCTGGCGACCCACTGCCGCAACTCCTTGAGCGCACCGCCCCAGACGGTCGCCCAGGGCAGGCCGCTGAGGATCAACAGGATGGCGAACAACGAAATCCAGAAACCGACCACCGCATGCAGGTCACGCCAGAACAGCCGGCCACGCTGGTGCAGCCGTGGATAGAGCACCCCGGCCACGCGGCCGTCTTGCGGCCACCAGAGATAGAGTCCCGAGAGCAGCATGACCAGGGTCCAGCCGGCGGCCAGCTCCACCAGGGCCGAGCCCAGGCCGCCCATGAGCAATTCGCCGTGCAGGTGGAACAACAGGCGGGTGAAACGCTCGTCATCGGCCACCTGGTGCACGACCCTGGTCGTCACCGGGTCGACATAGACCCGCAGCAATGTATCGCCTTTGCCCACCAGTATCTGCGCCGCGTCGTTCGGGCCTTCGGGCAACTGGTAGGCGTTGAGCACACCGCCCGGCACCAACGCCAGGGCCGTCCGCACCTGTGCGCTGATCGGCTGTCGTGGCGCATCGGCCTGGACCCGGTTGTAGGGGCTGTCGAGCAATGCGTCGATCTGCGGATGGAACAGGTAGATCGAACCGCTCAGCGACAGGGCGAGGACAAAGGGAATGCAGAACAGCCCGGCATAGAAATGCCAGCGCCAGATCAGTCGGTAGAGCCCGGCGCGATGGCGGGTCCGGGCGCTCGGGGAAACGCTGGAAGTGCTCATGGGGCGAGGCTCCCGTTGCGGTGAATGGTGGTGTGGACGGATGGGTCAGTAGTCATAGTTGAGCCCCAGGAAGGCGGTGCGCTGCTGATAGGGATGGGGGCTGACGAAGTATTTTTCGTTGCCCAGGTTGTCGATGCCGGCCGAGGCGGTGAGGTGCGCGTCGATCTTGTAGCTGGCCTTGACGTCGAACACGCTGTAATGGCTGATGCCGCCATAGGTGTCGTGGTCGCTGTCGGTGTTCAGCAGGGTGCTGTAGGCACCACTGGAATAGCGGTAGCCGAGGGCGTAGGTCAGTTGCGCGTTCGGGTGGTAGATCGCCGAGACGCGGCTGCGCCAGCGCGGGATACGCGGGAACTCCTTGCCTTCGGCGGCTGGCGCCTGGGTGTCCTGTTGCACTTCGGATTCGGCGTAGGTGATGCTGCCCGACAGCTCCAGGCCCGACAGGATGACGTCCTGGGCATCGAGGGCGGTTTCCACGCCATGGATACGCGCGCGGTCGATGTTCTCGATCTGCGTCAGGTTGGGGCTGACCGTGGTGTCGGTTTGCGAGAACAGCGCATTGCGGCGATTCTCCTGGAACAACGAGACGCGCAACTGGTACTGGTTCCAGCTGTATTGCGTAGTCCAGTCGTAGGAGCGCACGTCCTCGGGCTTGAGATCGGGGTTGTTCTGCACCAGCTGGTTACCGCTGGTGACCTGCTGGAACAGCTCGGTCACCGTCGGGTAGCGTACCGCGCGGCCGAAGGACAGGCGGGTTTGCAGCGCCGGGGTGATGTCGAACGCCAGCGCCGCCTTGGGCGAGAAGTCATGGCGGCGCTGGTCGGGGTAGCTGACCTGCGCCGGGGTGGTCGCGGTGTTGAGGTTGAAGCCGTCGAAGGCTTGCCAGTACTCCTCGCGCCCGCCCAGGGTCAGGGTCCAGCGCGGGGCCAGCTTCCAGGTGTCTTGCAGGTACAGCGCCTGGGTGCGGGTCTCGCCACCGGAGGCGGCGCTTTTCGGGCCATCGTCGCCGCTCTTCCAGTCGGCGACCTTGTAGGTCTCCTGCTTGAGCAGGTAGTCATCGACGTGATAGCCGAAGGTGACCTCATGGCTCTGGTCGAACAGTGGCTGCGGGCGCCAGATACCGCGCAGTTCGCCGGTCTGCCAGCCGGTGCCGTCCTGCACCTGGCGGGTGCCGGCCAGGGTCTGGCCGTAGTTGGAGGCCGAGCGCGATTCTTCATTGAGGTAGTGGTAGTTGCTGTAGGCCGCGTGCCAGTCGAACGGTCCCTGGGTATCGCTGCCCAGCGACAGGGCGTTGAGGATATGCAGCTCGTCGGTGCTGCCGGGGTTGAGACCGGACACCGTGTAGGCCTTGCCGTCGATATTCACCGGACCGTTGTAGAAGGTCTGGCCGGCACTGTTCTTCAGGTAGCTGTCGACCGTGGTATGCGACTCGTCGGCCCACAGGCCCAGGGTATAGAGGGCGGTGACGTCCGGGTTGATGTCCCAGCCGAGCTTGAGTTTGCCCTGGTCCTGGACACTGTGGTCGATGGCATAGCCGCCGAACACCAGGCGCGGGTTGCCGTTCTGGTCGGTGTCCTGGTGGGCGCCGCTGACTGGGGTGGCCGAGGCGGCGGCCGAGCGGCCCGAGAGGTTGGCGGTGGCGAAACTCATTGGCTGGCCCTGGGCGTCGAGATGGTCGTAGGAGACCCAGACTGAAAACGGCCCGACGCGATTGCCGCCGGCCAGGCTGACATTGCCGCTGTTGTAGTTTTCGTGGGTGCCGTAGAGCTTGAAGTCCTGCTGCGCGCCGGTGATCGCCGCATGGAACTCCGGGCGGGTCGGCATGCGCGTTTCCAGGGTGACCACGCCGCCCAGGGAATTGCCCGGATAGAGCGCGCTGAACGGGCCATACATGACGTCGACGCGGGAAATCTCGCTGGGCGACACCAGGCCCCAGCGCGGCGGGAAGCTGTAGCTGTTGCCCAGCAGGTTGGAGAGCAGCAGGTCATCGGCATAGACCAGCGACTGGGCGCTGGACACGGTCCCGGTGGTGCGGGTGGAGACGATGCCGTTGCGGTCGCCGATATAGCGTTCGCGCACTTCGATGCTCGGCAGGTATTTCAGGGCCTGCGCCGAGGTCATCAGGTTGACGCTGTCGTTGATCTGCTCGGCGCTGCGGCTTTCCACCACTGCCGGGGCACTGGCGACGGCGTGGGGCAGCGGTTGTACCGAGTCGTCGGCGGTGACCGTGACATTACCGAGGACGATGGGGGTGGCATCGGCTGTCCGGTCGGCGTTGTGGGGGGGCGAGGCGAGGGTGTCGGCGTGTACCGGCAGTACGCTCGGCAGCAGTACCAGGCTGCTGGCCAGGGCCGAGAGCAGGGCCGTGTTCAGGCTCGACAAGCGTGCGGTCGGCGCAGGGGCGACCGCCAGCGTCAACGCGGCGAGGGCGCGTTGTGGGCGTGTGATAGGCATCGATGCAGATCCGTGATTCAGGGCGACAAAACACGCGGAAAAACCACGGGCGCCGGGGCGCTCGCGGTGTTCAGCGGAGGGTTTGTTTTTTCGGAAACGCCTGGATCAGGCCAGGGGCGGTCCGCGCGGACACAGGTCCAGCGGCCATTGATACGGTGGGATGGGCGTCTTGCAGGGCACGGCATTGGGCGCGGCGGGCACCCGTGGCGGCAGCACCGCCACGGCCCAGAGCAGGGCCGGGCTGTCGTGAAACAGCGAACAGTAGCCGCAGGCGTCGAGCGCCTCGTGAACGCCGCCATGACCGGAATCGCCAGCCGGGTGCTGGTGCTGGGCACCGGCCATGACGTGCTCGGGACACCAGGCGCCGCTCGGCGGCTGGTGTTCCAGGGCCTGGACGGTCCGCGAAATCGTCGGCACGAACAGCAGCAGACCCAGGGCCAGCATGGCCAGCCAGGTAGCGAATCGCTGCTGAGTTCGAGTGCGGCGCACGTGGGTTTCCGGGCAAGGGCAGGAAGAGGGCTGTGATCTTGCCACGTCGCGCGCAGGCGGCAAAGGCCGGCGGCAATCTGCCGCAGGCCGGAGGCCTCATGGGTTACAGTAGGTAGCGTGGTGCATCCATTCGATCATGCAAGATACGAACGATCACGATCCCGTAAGCGGTGATACGCAGGTAGATCATGTGCCGCCCGGCGCTGCTTCGGCGATAGCCGGGTCGAATGTGATCGCATGCCTGGGCGGTCTTGGGTGTCTGCGCCAATTCCGCAAAAGTGGCAGTCATGACATCGATATAGCGAGTGGCCTGATCCATGCCCCATTGTCGAACGGTATAAATCCAGATCGCTTCAAGATCACGTTCGGCAGCAGGTGTAAGGCGATACTCAGCCATGCGCGGTCATCATTCTGCGCTTGAACTCCTCGGCGTCGAATGGGCGTGGTTCCCCGCTGGCTTCACCTTCCATCAGTGCGGTGCGGATTGCCTCAAGTTCGGCGCTGCGCTCCTGCTCGCGCCTGATCAGGTCACGGATATATTCGCTGTCGTTGGTATAGTGGCCGGCTTCGATTTGCGCTTTGATCCAGCCATCTTGCTGGTCGGTCACGGTAATGGTTTTACGCACGGTTCCCATGATTGGGCCTCAGAGGAATACTGTCGGTAGGCAAAGTTTATCATACTATTGGTGCGCTATCGTGCGTATTGGCTGAGACTCAACCTTGCACATGACACCTGACCTGTTGCGGCTCTCCACGCAATGCCTGCGGCTGCTCACAACCGCGGGTACACAAACTGCACCGTTCACGGAAGAAGCAACCTTGCGGCAGGACACGGTTGCCCGGCAACTCGGTCGGCGCCGCCACCTGTTCCGCCTGCAGGGGCACGCCCAGGCGCGGCACCGCTTCGAGCAGCAGGCGGGTGTAGGGATGACGCGGTTGCTCCAGCACCTGGGTAGCGCTGCCCAGTTCGACGATCTGCCCCAGGTACATCACCGCGACCCGGTCGGCCATGTGCCGCACGACCGAGACGTTGTGGGATATCAGGATATAGGTCAGGTTGCGCGCCCGTTGCAGTTCCGCCAGCAGGTTGAGGATCTGCGCCTGGACCGAGATGTCCAGGGCGGAGGTCGGCTCGTCCAGGACAATGATGTCCGGGTCCGATGAGAGGGCGCGGGCAATCGCGATCCGCTGGCGCTGGCCGCCGGAAAACTGGTGCGCGAAGCGGTCCAGGTATTCCGGGCGGATGCCGACCTGGGACGCGACCCGGGCGGCGATGTCGCGCATCTGCTGGCGAGGTGCATGACCGCGGGCGTACAACGGCTCGGTGATGATCCGCCAGATCGGCAGCCGTGGATCGAGCGAGGATTGCGGATCCTGGAAGACGATCTGCACGTTGCTCCTGGCCTTGCCGTCGGGGCGCGGGGGCCAGTTCAGTTCGCCGCTGCTCGGGGCCAGCAGGCCCATCAGCAACTGGGCCAGGGTACTTTTGCCGCAGCCCGATTCGCCGACGATGCCCAGGGTCTCGCCGGCCCTGACCTGCAGGTCGATGCCGTTCAGCGCATGGGCGTAACCCCGGGGCCGGCCCAGCCAGTCGTTGCTCACCGGAAAACGCACGCGAACATCATCCAGGCGGAGAATGTCGGGTGCCGTTTGGGCCGTGGTCGGGATGACGGCACTGTTCATCATGAAAGCTCCTTGACCGGCAGCCAGCACGCGCTGCGGCGTTGCTCATTGCCGTTGATGGGGTTGAGGCGCGGGCGTTGGGCGCAGATCGGCATGCTGTACGGGCAGCGTTCCTCGAAGGTGCAGCCCACCGGCAGGGAGGCCAGGTTCGGCACCTGGCCGGGAATGGTCATCAGGGGCTGCCCCGGCTCGACCATTTCCGGCAGGCCGCTGAGCAGGCCCCGGGTATAGGGATGCCGCGGATTGCCCATCACCTCTTCGGTGCGGCCCTGTTCGACCACGGCACCGGTGTACATGACGTAGACCCGGTCGCAGAACTGCGAGACCAGGGCCATGTCGTGGGTGATCAGGAGGATGGCGGTGCCTTGCTGCCGGGCCTTTTCCCGGAGCAGCAACAGCACCTGGCGTTGCACGGTCACATCGAGGGCGGTGGTCGGTTCGTCGGCAATCAGCAGTTGGGGTTCGCAGGAGAACGCCAGGGCGATCATCACCCGTTGGCGCATGCCGCCGGACAATTCGAACGGATAGCTTTCCAGCACCTGCTCGGGGCTGGCGATATGCATGTCGCGCAGCAGCGCAATGGCCTTGAGACGCGCTTGCGCTGCGCTGATCTTCTGGTGATGAATGATCACGTCGAGCATTTGCCGGCCTATGCGCCGTGTCGGGTTCAGGGCCGTCATCGGTTCCTGGAAGATCATCGCCGCGTCGCGGCCGCGTATCTGCAGCAGTTCCTTTTCCGAGGCGGCGAGCATGTCGCGGTCGAGCATGCTCAGGCTGCCGGCGGTGATGCGATAACTGCGCTCGGGCAGCAGGCGCATGCTGAGCATCGCGGTGACCGACTTACCCGATCCGGACTCGCCGACCACGCCGACGATCTCGCCGGGATTGACGTGCAGCGAGACGCCGTTGAGGGCCTTGACATTGTTCTTGTACGCCGGGAATTCCAGGCTCAGGTTGTCGATGGCCAATACGGGAGTGGCGGTATGCATGGTCATTTCCCCTGTTGCCGTGGATCGAGCAGATCGCGCACGCCATCGCCCAGCAGGTTGAAACCGGTGGCGGTGATCAGGATCGCCAGGCCGGGAAAGGTCGAATACCACCAGTTGTCGAGGATGTAGTTGCGCCCGGTGGCGACCATGGCGCCCCATTCGGCGGTGGGCTGTTGTGCTCCCAGGCCGATAAAGCCCAGGGCCGAGGCCATGAGAATGGCGCTGCCGATATCCAGGCTCAATTGCACCAGCAACGGTGGCATGGCATTGCGGGCCACGTGCCAGTGCACCATGTGCCAGCGCCCGGCACCGAAGGTCTGGGCCGCCTTGACGTAGCCCATCTGGCGGATGCTCAGAGCCTGGCCGCGGGCCAGTCGCACATAGGACGGAATCCGTACCAGGGTGATCGCCAGCATGGCATTGAACAGGCTGGCGCCCAGGGCCGCGGCCAGGGCCATGATCAGCACCAGGGAGGGCACCGACAGCATGATGTCCATCAGGCGCATGATCAGCGCGTCGAAACGCCCGCCGATGATTCCGGAAAAGCAGCCCAGCAGGCCGCCGATCAGGCAGGAGGCAAAGGCCACGAACAGGCCTACGCCCACCGATTGCTGGCTGCCGAACAGGACGCGGCTGAACAGGTCCCGGCCGACTTCATCGGTGCCGAACCAGTGTTCGGCCGACGGCGGCATCAGGCGCGCGGTGAGGTCCAGCGCATTGGGGTCATGGCTGGCGAGCCAGGGCGCGAAGATCATGCACAGCAGCACGATCATGGTGATCGCCAGGCCGGCCATGGTCAGCGGGCTGCGGCGGATCTGGTAACCCAGGTAGGCGAATTTCTCGCTCCAGCGCGGGCCGCGCGCTGCGGTCAGGGGGATGGACATTTCAATTCACCTCGCCGATGCGTGGGTCGATCACGCGGTACAGAAGATCGATGGCCATGTTCAACAGCACATAGATGAATGACACCAGGATCGCGAAGCCCATCACCGCCGGGAAGTCCAGCGACTGGATCGACTTGACCACATAGGCGCCCATGCCTGGCCAGGCAAACACGGTTTCGGTCAGCACGGCGCCATACAGCAGGTCACCCAGGGTCAGGCCGAGCACGGTCACCGAGGGGATCAGCGCGTTGGGCAGGGCATGGCGCAGGATCACCGTCCAGCGCGACAGGCCATAGGCGCGGGCGGTGCGGATATAGTCTTCGCCCAATTGGTCGAGCATGGCCGAGCGAATCTGTCGGGCAACCACGCCGAGGGTGACGAAACCCAGGGTCGCGGCCGGTAGAACCAGGTGTTGCAGCGTATCGAGAAACAGTTCTGCGTTACCGGCGAGCAGCGAATCGATCAGGTAGAAACCGGTAAAGGTCGGCGGCGGCACAAGTCCTTCGGACAAGCGCCCGCCACCTGGTAACCAACCCAGGTGGCCGTAGAACAGCACAATCGCGCCCAGACCGAGCCAGAAGGCCGGGGTGGAAATACCGGTGACCGCCAGGGTGCGGGCGATCTGGTCGATGGCGCGGTTGTGATAGACCGCCGACAGCACGCCCAGCGGTACGCCGACCAGGATCGCCAGCACCAGCGCCACCAGTGCCAGCTCCAGGGTGGCCGGGAAGAATGCCTGCAGGTCCTCCAGGACCGGACGGTTGGTCCGGATCGAGGTGCCGAGGTCGCCGTGCAGCAAGTCCATCAGGTAGCGGCCGTATTGTTGATACAGCGGCAGGTCCAGGCCCAGCTGGTGACGGATACCGGCCACCAGTGCATCGCTGGCACGGTCGCCGGCGATCAGCCGGGCGGGGTCCCCGGGAATCAGGTGCGAAATTGCAAAGGTAATCAGCGAAACGCCGAACACGACCAACACCAGGCCGAGCAGGCGCTTGCGCAACAGAGTCAGGAAGGCCATCGGGCACCTCAGTCACACGAACGACGAGAATCAGACGCGCGCCGCCTTGCCGGGCCGGCGCGCGCGAGCAGGTTTACTTGCTCATGCTGCCCAGGTTGAAGACCTGTTCGAGCATCGGGTTGAACACGTAGCCCTTGACCGAATCACGCATCGGCAAGGTGTAGCTCTTCTGATAGAGGTAGGCGTAGACGCTGTCCTTGAGCACCTTTTTCTGGGCCGTCTGGTACAGCTCGACGCGCTTGGCGGTGTCGCTGGTGGAAGCCGCTTCGCGGATCAGTTGGTCGACTTCGGGATTGCTGTAGAACGAGCGGTTGCCCTGCAGGCCCTGCATCTTCGAGTCGAACCAGAAGTTCATGAACATGTACGGGTCGGCAAAGTCCGGGCTCCAGGCCCCCGAGGCGATGTCGAAGTCGGCCTGGCCGACGCGTTCGCGCAAGGTCGCGTTGGCAAGTTTTTCCAGCTTGAGGTTGATGCCCAGGGGCGCCAGCGCGGCTTGCAGTGTCAGGCCGATCGGTTCCCAGTTGGGGTCCTTGTCCGAGTACATGTAGCTCAGGGTGGTGATCTTCTGCGGCACCTTGGCGAGGCTGTCCCTGGCACCGGCGAGGTCCTGTTTCATCGGTGGCAGCGAGCTGTCGTAGGCCCACATGCCATCCGGGATCGGCCCGTTCATCAGCTTGGCCTTGTCCTTGAGGATGCCTTTGACAATGCCGTTGTAGTCCACCGCCTCGGTGATCGCCCGGCGGGCATCGACGTTGGCCAGCGGGCCTTTCTTGTTGTTCAGGTACAGGTAGGTCACCCGCAGCGACGGGAATTCCCGGACCACCACGCCGGACTTTTTGCCGAGCGCGCCGAGCTGGTCTTCGGGCATGTCTTCGATGATGTCCAGGTCACCGTGTTCGAGTTGCAGGCGACGCACGGAGGGCTCGCCGATGATCTTGATCACCACGCTTTTCAGTGCCGGCTTGGGGCCGGCGAAATAGCTGTTCGGTTCAAGGGTCAACGACTGGCCTTTCTGCCAGTTGCTCAGGCGGAAGGGGCCGGAGCCGGCGGTGTGGCTGGACAGCCAGGCATTGACGTCGGCACCCTTGCTCATCACCGCCGGGTTGATGATCGAGGCACCGTTGTGCGCCAGGGTGAACAGGAACGGCGCGAAAGGCGTCTTCAGGGTGAAACGGATGGTCTGCGGATCGACCACCGTCACCACCATGTCTTCCGGGAAGGCGCCAGACGGCCCCTGCTTGAGGGTCATCAGGCGGTCGAAGGAAAACTTCACCGCGGCCGCATCCACCGGGGCGCCGTCATCGAACTTGTTGCCGGGCCTGATCTTGAATTCCCAGACCAGGTTGTCCGGGGACACGGTCCAGCTCTCGGCCAGGTCGCCCTGGACTTCGGTGCTGCTCTTGTCACCCTCGACCTTGTAGCCGACCAGGCGCTGGTACGACGGATAGGTGATGGTCCAGTCGTTGTTGTCGAAGGTCACGGCCGGGTCCAGGGTCTGCGGATCGGCGGGTTTGCCGATGACCAGCGTGTCCTGGGGCACAGCCGCGGTGGCGGCCTGCCAGGCCCCCAGGCTCAAGGCGCTGCACAGGACGCTCAGCAGCAGTTTGCCAGTGCCGGAAAAGGCGTTGCGGGTCACGGTGTTCGTTGGGTTCATGCCGGTTTCCTTGATCATTCGATGTATGGAAGTTCGTCAGGTTTTTTATAAAAGCTATAACCGGGCAGTTGCAGGTGAAACGTAAGTCATGCGGGTTATTGTTGTTTTCAGCCACACCGGGGTGGGCCGTGCTGTGTCGCTTGCGAAACTCTGTGGTTTCGTCAGGTCTGGCGTTGCGGGTGGATCGGATTTTTCAGGGCGCCGGCTTACTCCTCCTCCAGCAAGGGGTAGTCGTCGGCATTCGGTAATTCGTAATGCCACCATTCGGTATCGATTGCCTGGAACCCGGCGCCGAGCATGATCCCCAGCAACAGCAGGCGATTGCGTTGCACCTCGGCGGGCAGGTCGGGGTAGAACTGATGGGAGCGTTCTTCCATGGCGTCGAACGCGGTGCCCATGTCCAGTGGTTCGCCATCGCCGCCCACCAGGGTCAGGTCCACGGCCACGCCACGGCTGTGGTGGGAGCCCAGGTGCGGATCGCGCACGTAGTCGTTGTTCGGCAACGCTTCCCACAACAGGTACTGGGCGTAGGGCGGGCGGTAGGCGTCATAGAGGCGCAGGGTCAGTCCGGCCAGGCGCGCCCTTTGGCTGGCCTTGTCCAGGCACTCGGCGGCGCGGCGATGCAGCAGGCAACGGGCCGTCGGGTAGATCACTTTTCCAGCCAGGTTGTCTGCACTGGCGTAGATCAGGTCGATTTGCACCTGATAGCGCTGGGCATCAATCTCTACAAGGGGGCTGTTGTTCACGCAAACACTCCAGTGGGGATTCGGCGAGGCGGTGGGTCAGCCTTCGAACTGGCCGAAGGCTTTTTGCAATTGACGGTTCCTGGCCAGGCGCTCATCGAGGCGTTCGCCGTATTTCTCCGCGACGGCCGAAACCACCAGGTTCAACAGGCAGGCCAGCGGAGCAGGGGAGTCCCAGAACTGCCCGACATCGGTTTTCAGTTGCAGCAGATCCAGCGGGTAGTCTCGCGCCCAGGGGCATTGCAGATCGGTGATCAGGGCCGTGGGCAGGTCGTTGTCGATCGCCGCGTTGCAGAAGGCCTGGGTCACGCTGGAATAGGCGCGGAAGTCGGCAATGATGGCGTAGGGATTGGCGAAGCCGGAGTTCAGCGTTTCGGCGTAGATCCCTGACAGGCCATCGACGTAGTAGACCTTGGGGCGAATGTATTCGAGGTGGCTATGGAACGCCGTGAGAATCCCCCGGGTGGATTGAATCCCGAGAATGAACACGGCATCGGCTTCATGGATGCGCTGCACGATCCGGGTGAAGGCTTCGCTGCGTGCCAGGCCATAGGCATGCTGGATGGCCTCGAGTTCGCGGCCCATGGATCTGTCGAGGGCGTCCTCCTGGTTGGCTTCGGCACGGAAGGCGGCAATGCGGTCGGTGATCAGCCACGAAGTCGGCGCTTCGCCGCGCAGGCTCTTCTTGACCTCATCGATGTTCTGGTAACCCAGGGAGCGCAGGAAACGCCCCACGGAAATCCCCGTGGTGGAAGCCTGCTGCGCGATGCTGTCGGCCGACTCGAACGGCAACTGCTCCGGATTACCCAGCAGGTAGCTGGCGATGCGCTTGCCGGTGGGGGTCAGGCTGGAGAACTGTTGTTCCAGCACCTGGAGAAAGCTGTTCTTTTCCGTGGACATAGCGGCGCGCCGGCGTGAGATTGTTATGTTTATGTCATTTGTTTTGATCTTGTTATAAACATAACATCGGCTTTCGAGATAGCACAATGCCTTTTTCCGACGAGGTCGCAACGCGTAAAAACGACGAGGTTCATTCAGGAAGGGATTATTCGAAAAGTCCGAAAGTCATTTTCGATTTCGGGTCGATTATCAAAGCAGGGCCGAATGATTAACGTGGTGTCCAGTGATCGGATGAGGGTCGGCCAACCTGGCTGCAGTCGCATCCGGTTTTACCGATCAGTCCCTTCAACGGAGCCCTGGACCATGCAACTCACACCCCTATCGCGCAACTTCACCGCCCGCCTCGCGGGTGTACTCTTCACCCTGGTGCTTTCGGGCCTGGCATCCGCCGCCACACCCGAACTGGTGAAGCCGGGCGTGCTGGCCGTCGACAAGAGCCTGTCCCCCGAGCAACTGAAACTCGCGCAAACCGCCGCCCTGCGTTACGACACCTTCTGGCACACCGGTGACGAAGCCCTGGCCCGTGCCGCGCTGGCGGACCACTTCATCGACCACACGCTGCCTGCCGGGCGCCAGCAGGGGCCGCAGGGACCGTTGCAGGCTTCCCGGGCGTTTCGTGCAGCGGTTCCCGACCTGACGTGCGAAGTCGTGCAGATGATCGTCGCCGGAGACCGGGTCAGCGCGCAGCTGCATTTTCGCGGGCATTTCACCGGGACCTTTGGCGAACGCAAGGGCAGCGGCCAGGTGGTGGACTTTATCGCCTTCGATATCTACCAGATCGAAAACGGCAGGATCGCCGCCGACTGGCACCTTGAAGACAACCTGACCTTGATGAAACAACTGGGGGCACTATGACGGTCCAGCATCTCGATCATTTCACCCTGCGCACTTCCCGGGTCGACGAGACGGTAGCGTTCTTTCGCGATGCCATCGGCCTTGAAGTGGGCTGGCGTCCGGCGTTCCCGTTCCCTGGCCAGTGGCTCTATTCGGGAGAGCGGGCACTGCTGCATATCGCCGATCTGGACCGTAGCAATCCCGAACTGGAGGCCTATCTGGGCGCCCGTGCCGCAGGCGGGGGAACGGGGGCGCTCGATCACATCGCCTTTCGCTGCAGCGACCTGCCGGGGATGCGCCAACGCCTGCTCGACCTCGGCCTGCCCTTTGACGAGCGGGTGGTGCCCGACCTGGCGGAACACCAGGTGTTCGTCGAAGACCCGAACGGCATCGGGATCGAGCTGATCTTTGCCTACTCGCCGCCAGCCAGGCGCTGACGCATTCCCTCACTGGCCGCCGGCCCGGCCTGCACGGTGCTGCGCTCCAGCGGCACCGGACGGCCATCGGCGCTATCGGCCATCATCAAGTGCAATGGCCGACCGCTCTCGCGTTCGACGATCTGCACGCTTTCGCCTTCCGGCGCGTAATGGCGATTGCCCCATTCCACCAGGGCCAGGATCACCACGCGAAAATCCCTGCCCTTGGCGGTCGGCACATACTGGTAGCGCAGCGGGCGCTGGCTGTAGGCCTCGCGCTCCAGCAGGCCGTCTTCCACCAGGGCATTCAAACGCCGGGTCAGCATGTTCGGGGCGATCTCCAGGCTGCGGGAGAATTCGTCGAAGCGTTTCAGGCCCTGCAAGGCGTCGCGCATGATCAGGATGCTCCACCACTCGCCAACCCGTTCAAGGCTGCGGGCGATGGGGCATTCGGCATGGATCAGGGTCTTGCGTTGCATGGTGGCTCCTGTCGGGCGAGCGAACTTTTGTCCGGTGAGTATGTTACTTTCATGATGATAGTAGCGTCCATAAGCCAATACCTCGCTCAATCACCTGAAGGAGTTGGATTGTCATGAACAAACGCATCGTTGTCACGGGTATGGGCGCATTGACCCCGCTGGGCTGTGGCGTCGAGCAGACCTGGCAGCGTCTGCTGGCCGGACAGTCCGGGATCCGGCCCTTGCCGCCGGAGCTGATCGGCGACCTGTCGATCAGCATCGGTGGCCAGGTTCCGGACCGCCTCCAGGACCCGCAGGCCGGCTTCGATCCCGACCAGTTGCTGGCCGCCAAGGAGCAGCGCAAGATGGACCGCTTCATCCTGTTCGCCCTGGCGGCGGCCGATGAAGCCCTGGCCCAGGCCGGTTGGATGCCCGAGACCGCCGAAGCGCGGGAGCGCACGGCGACCATCATTGCCACCGGCGTCGGCGGCTTTCCGGCCATTGCCGAAGCGGTGCGCACCACCGACAGCAAGGGCCCGCGACGCCTGTCGCCGTTCACCATTCCGTCGTTTCTCGGCAACATGGCGGCCGGGCATGTCTCGATCCGCTACGGTTTCAAGGGGCCGCTGGGCACGCCGGTGACCGCCTGCGCCGCCGGTGTCCAGGCGATCGGCGATGCCGCGCGGATGATCCGTGCGGGAGAGGTCGATGTAGCGATCTGCGGGGGCGCCGAAGCCTGTATCCACCGCGTCAGCCTGGCCGGCTTCGCCGCGGCAAGGGCACTGTCCAGTGACTTCAACGACACGCCGCAGCGCGCCTCCCGGCCTTTCGACCAGGCCCGCGATGGTTTTGTCATGGGCGAGGGCGCCGGCCTGCTGGTGATCGAGGAACTGGAACATGCCCTGGCCCGTGGCGCCAAGCCTCTCGCCGAACTGGTGGGGTACGGCACCAGTTCCGATGCCTACCACATGACGGCGGGCCCCGAAGACGGCGACGGCGCGCGCCGCTCCATGCAGCAGGCGTTGCGCCAGGCCGGTGTCGAGCCCTCGCAGGTTCGCCATCTGAATGCCCACGCCACCTCGACGCCGGTGGGCGACAAGGGCGAGATGGCGGCGATCAAGGCGCTGTTCGGAACGCTGGATGGCCCGGCCATCAGTTCGACCAAATCCGCCACCGGGCACCTGCTGGGCGCGGCCGGCGGGATCGAGGCGATCTTCACGGTCCTGGCCTTGCGCGACCAGATCGCGCCGGCCACGCTGAACCTGGACAACCCCGACGAGGCCGCCGAAGGCCTTGACCTGATTCGCCGCCAGGCCCGGCCGGTGGCCATGGACTATGCACTGTCCAATGGCTTCGGTTTTGGCGGGGTCAATGCCAGCGTGCTGTTCAAACGCTGGGTGTAGAGGGCCGCAGCAACGATCCCGTGGGGCAGGCCGGCCAGCCGGGCGCCTGTCTCGCGGGGACGGGTGGCGGGCCACGGCCGTTTTTCGCCCTCCCGCCACTGGACTTGACCCGTATCGAATGGGGACAATGGGTTTTTGATGCGGAAATGGAAGCTCTCATGAGTGACAGTGCACAGCGCGGCCCCAGTGACATCGATCTGATGACGGACGTTGCCATGCTTTATTACCTTGAGAACATCACGCAGGAGGCTATTGCCAAGCGCTTCGAGTTGTCCCGGGCAAAAGTCAGCCGGCTGCTCAAGCGCGCGCGCGACGAAGGGATTGTCGAAGTGCGGGTACTGCAACACCCTGCGATGAACAGCGAGCTGGAGCAGACGCTGGTCGAGCGCTTCAAGCTGGACCGGGCGTTGATCGCCGTCGATCACGGTGACCCGGACGCCCAGCGTTCGGCGGTGGCCAGCCTGGTGGCCCACTACCTGAACAAGACCCTGGATGACGGCATGATCGTCGCCGTCGGCATGGGCCGCAATGTCGGTGCCGTGGCTGAAAACGTGTTCCTGCCGGTGACGCGCAATTGCACGTTCGTCTGCGCCATCGGCGGTTCGCTCAAGGCTGGCGAATACATGAACCCCGACCACATCTGCCGTCGGCTTGCCCTGCGCTTCGGTGCGGAAAGCGAAACCCTCTACGCACCGGCGCTGGTGGCCAACCATGAGTTGCGCAGCGCCCTGATCAACAACGATACGGTACGTTCGACCCTGGATCGGGCCCGTCGCGCCGATATCGCGCTGATCGGCATCGGCGACATGAGCGAGAACAGCAACATGGTGCGCATGGGCTGGTTCTCGCCCCAGGAGATCGCCCAGGCGCGACTGTCCGGTACGGTGGGCGACATGATGGGGTACGACTTCATCGACATCCATGGCCAGCCGGCGGTCAACACCATGCAGGGGCGGGTGATCGGGCTGTCGGTTCAGGAACTGGCGCGGATTCCCGACGTGGTGGCGATTGCCAGCGAGAATACCAAGGCGGCGGCGACGCTCGGCGCATTGCGCTCCGGGGTGATCAATACCCTGGCGACGACGGTGTCCAATGCCTACACCATCCTCGCGCTTGACGATGCGACGCGCAAACTCGTCTGAAGGGCTCGGGAGTACCCTGATCGGCGCGCCTCGACGAGCGTCCGATCAGGGGCGGTGGACGCTCAGTCGAGCAGTTGCGCTTGCACCGATTCGGCGAGGTTGGTGAGGATCAGGCAGCAGGACACCGCGCCGGCATCCAGCACGCCCAGGGAGCGCTCGCCCAGGCGGCTGGCCCGACCGATTTTCGCCACCAGGTCGCGGGTGGAGTCCCGGCCCTGTGAGGCCGCGCTTTTCATCCGGTTCAAGGCGTCATGGAACGAAGCGCCGTTGGCCTGGGCCTGTTCGAAGGCTTCCACGGAGGGGATCAGCGTGTCCATCAGGCACTTGTCGCCGACACCCGCATCGGTAATGTCCTGCAACGACGTGAGGCCGCCGCGCAGCAGCCGGGCGAAACTGGCCGCGTCGATTTCGTCGCGGCCCCGTACTTCGTCGGCCATGCCGATGAACAGGCTGCCGTAGAGTGGCCCCATCGAGCCGCCAATGCCTTCCATCAGGGCCAGGGTCAGCTCGTCAAGCGCCTCGGCCAGGGACAATTGGCGACCTTCAAGGCTCTTGCCGCAGCGGGAGAAACCCTTGGCCATGTTGATACCGTGGTCGCCGTCGCCGATGGCACCGTCCACTTCGCTGAGGTATTCGCGGTTGGCGACGATCACCGAGACCAGGCTGGCAACGATGGCGCTACCGGTGCTGCTGGAAAAATGCTGGCTCATGGTTTACTCCGACTGCGACAGGCCGATGGAGCGGCAGGGTTGATCGATCAGGGTGGTCAGTTCGGCGTCGAGTCCGAGCAGGGTCAGGGTGACGCCCATCATTTCCAGTGACGTGAAGTAATTGCCGATATAGCAGCGATGAACCCGCAGGCCCTTGGTCTTGAGCAGGCGTTCGACTTCGGCGTAGAAAATATACAGCTCCATCACCGGGGTCGCGCCCAGGCCGGAGACCAGCACCACCACGCTGTCGTCCCGGCTGAAGTCGCGGTCGGCGAGAATCGGCGCGAGCATGCGCTCGGCCATGGCAGCGGCGGACTCGACAGGGATGACTTCGATTCCCGGTTCGCCGTGATGGCCGATCCCCAGTTCCATCATGCCGTCGGCGATCTGGAAGTTCGGCTTGCCCACCGCCGGGATGATGCACGGGGTCAGGCCCACGCCAATGGAGCGGCAGTGGTCGACGGCCTTGCGGGCGACACGGATCACGCCGTCCAGGTCGTAGCCCTGGGCGGCGGCGGCGCCACCGACCTTCCACATGAAGATCTCCCCGGCGACACCACGGCGCTTGGCGATATCGGCCGGCGGGGCGGAGGCCACGTCATCGTTGGCGACCACGGTGCGAATGTTCATGTCCTTGCTGGCGGCCATTTTCATCGCCAGCTTGACGTTCATGTTGTCGCCGGCGTAGTTGCCGTACAGGCAGGCGACGCCTGCGCCCTGGTCAGCGGCGCGGAAGGCGTCGAAGAAGCTCTTGGCGGTGGGCGAGGAAAATATTTCGCCGACGGCCACGGCATCGACCAGGCCGGGGCCGACATAACCCAGGAAGGCCGGTTCATGGCCGGAGCCGCCACCGGTGACAATCCCCACCCGACCCGCCGGTGAGGGCGTGCGCTTGCCGATGACCCGTGGATTGGCTTCGTACTGGGCCAGTTCCGGATGGGCCACGAGGATGCCCTTGAGCATGTCCTCGACTACCTGGTCCGGATCGTTGATGACTCGATTCATGGCGTGTTTCCTTGTTCTTGTAAGGTCTGAGCCGATTACTGGATGCTGTAGCCGCCGTCGATCACCACGTTCTCGCCGGTGATCATCCTGGCCGCATCGCTGAGCAGATAAAGCACCAGCCCGGCGATTTCTTCCGGCTGGGCGAAGCGTCCGACCGGGATCTGCAATTTTGCCCGTTCACCGAGTTCGCCGGCCCAGGCCTTCTTGCCCAGGGCCGTTTCAACGATGGTCGGGGATACCGCGTTGACATTGATGCCATGGGCTGCCCACTCCATGGCCAGTACCTTGGTCATGCCGACCACCGCGGCCTTGCTTGCACAGTAGGCCACATGCCGGTCCAGGCCAATCACGGCGGCCTGGGACGCGAGGTTGACGATGCGGCCGTTACCTTGCCCGATCATGTGCCGGGCGCAGGCCTGGGCCACGAAGAAACTGGCCTTGAGGTTGATGTCCAGGGTGGTGTCCCAGGCGTTTTCGTTGACGTCCATGGCCTTGTCCAGCAGGGCGACCCCCGCGCTGTTGACCAGATAGTCCAGTTGGCCGAGGTGCGTGGCGGCCTGGTCGACGGCGGTCTGCACCTGGTCGAGCTGGCGAAGATCGACGGCCAGGCCGATGTGCCCGGCGCCGAGGCTGGCCGCCACGTCGACCACCGCCGGATCGCGGTCCAGCAGGGCGACCCTGGCACCGCGCTCCACCAGCAGGCTGGCACAGGCCAGACCGATACCGGCGGCGCCACCGGTGATCACGGCGCAGCGGCCGTCGAGGTCGAACGCCTGGTTCCAGAAATTGGACATTGCATACACTCCATACGGGCCGGACCCGGCCCGGGTTTTCGATTGGGCAGACGCTTACTTGGTGCCGGTGACCTGCGTGTACAGGGCATCGGCGTTGTTACCGGTCACCGGCACCCACGGCAGAATGTACGCCTTGTCGGTGCCGTCGCCCCATTTCACTTCCTTGGCATAACGCTCCCAGATCGTCGATTGCGGCTTGTAGTCCTTGCCGGCCAGGGTGCGCAGGGCCATGTCGAGGGCGCCCTGGGACTGCGCCTGGGCGTCCTGCAGGAAGGTGGTGACTTCGTCTTTCTTCGCCGCCTGGATGGCGTCGGGCATGCCGTCGATCGCGGTGATGGGGACGTCATTTGGCGACAGGCCTCGGGATTTCACCGCTTGCAGGGCGCCCAGGGCCATGTCGTCGTTCTGCGCAATGATGCCGGAGATGCCGCCGTTGGGGTGGGCGTTGAGCCAGTCTTCGGTCAGGGTCAGGGCCTCGGAGCGCGACCAGTTGGCGGTCTTCATCTCGATGACCTTGATGCCCGGGTTCTTCAGCAGCACTTCGATTTCACCCTTTTGCCGATCGATCTGCGCCGACTGGCCGATCGGGCCCTGGATGATGGCCACGGTGCCCTTGCCCTTGAGCTTGTCGACCATGGCCTGGGCCTGGAGGCGCCCGCCCTCGACATCGTCGTTGCCGATGAAGGGCACGTTGGCGCTGGCGACCCTGGTGTTGGAGGCGATCACCGGCACGTCGCTTTCCTGGGCGCGGAGCACGGCACCGACCCCGGCCTTGGTGTCGATCGGCACGAAGATGATCGCATCGTAGTGTTGGGTGACCATGGTCTCGATCTGGTTGTTCTGGGTCAGGGCGTCGTAGTTGCCGTCGAATACCGTGAGCTGCACCGTGCCGTCCTTGACCGCCGGATGCTCCTTCAACTCGCGGACCCAGTTCTGCATGTACTGGCCCTTGAGGCCATAGACGGCGGCACCGATCTTGTAGGTCTTGCCCTGGGCGAAGCTGACGCTGCTGGCCAGCAGGGACATGGCCAGCAGGGCGAATACCGTTTTACCTGACTTCATGGGGAACACCTTTATTGTTGTCGTTCGTTTGACAGGGGGCGAAGGCAAACGCCTGGCTCAGCGTTTTTTCTTGCGCCAGACATCGATCAGCACCGCGAACACGATGATCAGCCCCTTGGCGACTTGTTGGTAATACGAGGACACCCCGAGCAGGTTCAGGCCGTTGTTGATCACGCCGATCAGCAGGGCGCCGAACAGGGTGCCGACAATGCTCCCGGTGCCACCGGAGAGGCTGGTGCCACCGATCACCACGGCGGCGATGGCGTCCAGCTCATAGGACGTGCCGGCCTGGGGCAGGGCGGAGGTGGTTCGTGCCGAGAGCACGACGCCGGCCAGTCCGGCCAGCAGCCCCGAGACCACATAGACCGAGAACATCACCTTGCGCACGCCGATCCCTGAGGTGCGGGCGCTCTTTTCGTTGCCGCCCACGGCGTAGATATAGCGGCCGTAGGTGGTGTAGCGCAGGACCATCCAGAAGATCAGCGCGACCACCGCGAAGATGATGATCGGCACGCCGATCGGGCCGATCTTGCCGATGCCCAGGGCCAGGTAGCTGTCGGGCAGGTCGGTGACCGGGCTGCCGTCATTGAGGATGAAGGTCATGCCGCGGGCGACGCTGAGCATGCCCAGGGTCGCGACAAACGGCGGGATCGACAGGTTGGCAACCATGAAACCGTTGACCACGCCAAGCATGGCTCCGGCGAACATCCCGGCGCTGACCGACGCCAGCAGGCCATGACCCTGGGTCGCCACCAGGGCGCTGCACAGGCCGGCGAAGGCCAGAATCGAGCCGACCGAGAGGTCGATGCCCTTGGTCAGGATCACATAGGTCATGCCCACGGCGAGAATACCGTTGATGGAGGTCTGGCGCAGGATGTCCATCCAGTTGCGCCAGGTCATGAAGTACTCGCTGGCAAAGGCCATGGCGATGCACAGCAGGATAAACACCAGCGGCAGGCCGAAGCGGTCCAGGGCCAGGCGCAGGCGCGCGCGCGGGCGGCTGGTCGTGGATACGGGGAGGGGGGCGGGGGCGGCAAGGATTTTACTGTTCATGAGGCGAGACTCAACAGGGCTTCCTGGGAAAGAGCGGTATCGGTGCTGACGGTGACCAGTCGGCCGCCTTTGAATACCGCGATGCGATCACTCAGATGGAGCAGTTCCGGGGCTTCGGACGAGACCACGATGGCCGCGCCGCCGGCGCGGACAAACTCGTCGAGCAGGTGGTAGATCTCCTGTTTGGCGCCTTCGTCGATGCCCCGGGTCGGCTCGTCGCAGAGCAGGCAGATCGGCTGGGTCGACAGGCATTTGGCGAGCACCACTTTCTGCTGGTTGCCGCCGCTCATGGAGGCCACCGGCAGATCGAGGGAGGAGATCTTGATCTGCAGGCGCTTGACCATGCTGCGGGCCAGTTCGTTTTCCTTGCGTGCGCTGATCACCGACCAGCTCGATAGCTGCTTGTAGGCCGAGAGGGCGATGTTGGCCATGATGCTGCCGCTGAGGACCAGGCCGCTGTCCTTGCGATCCTCGGTGACCAGCGACATGCCGGCGCGGATGGTTGCCGCCGGCACGCCGATCGGCAGGGGCCGGCCTTGCAGGGTGGCCGTCCCCGAGTCGGGTGCGGTGAGGCCGTAGAGGCAGTTGAGGAACTCGCTGCGGCCCGAGCCCATGAGGCCATAGATGCCGAGGATTTCGCCCTGGCGCAGTTGCAGGCTGATGTCTTGGAACTCGCCGTCGCGGCTCAGTCCTTCGACATCCAGGCAGTTCTGCGTGGTGCATTCGCGACCGATCTTGTGATCGATGCGTTGCAGTTCCTGGCCGACGATGCCGCGAACCAGATGGGCGCGGTCGATATCGGCCATGCGTCCGCTTTCGACGAAGGCGCCATCGCGGAAGATGCTGTAGTCGTCGGCAATCTGCGCCAGTTCGCTCAAGCGATGCGATACATAGATGATCCCCGCGCCGCGGGCGGTCAGGCGGCGGATGGCCTTGAACAAAGTTTCAGTCTCGCGCTCGCCGATGGCCGAGGTCGGCTCGTCCATGATCATCACCTGGCAGTCATGGCTGAAGGCCTTGGCGATTTCCACCAACTGGATCTGCGCCACGCTCAGGCGATGCATGGGGCTGGTGGCGTCCACCTCGAACTCCAGGCTGTGCAGCAATTCGCGGGTGCGGCGGTTCAGCTCCCGGCTGTCGACGATACAGCCGGCACGGCGGGGTTCGCGGCCCAGCCAGATGTTTTCGGCGACGGTCATATAGGGGATCGGTTCCAGCTCCTGGGTGATCATCGCCACGCCGGCGGCGAGCGCCTCGCCGGGGCGCTGGAAATGCACCGCTTGGCCATTGAGCAGGATGCTGCCGGCGTCACGCTGGGTGATGCCCATGAGGATGCTGAGAAAGGTCGATTTGCCTGCACCGTTGCCGCCGCACAAGGCGTGCACGCTACCTGCACGGAGAGAGAGGCGCCCGTCGCGCAGGGCCGGGATCCCTGCATAGGCTTTGGCGACATGTTCAGCCTGGAGCAGTAATGGCGTAGCCATCGGGGTGTCCTCTTGCTGATTTTCTTGTTAGGTCAAGTCGATCAAATGATCGGCGAGTGATCATATGTTTAAAGCAAATCCCTAGTATGTGTCAACGAGGCTTTCTATTCTTTGGCGGTTTCCGCCGCTTGTTGGTCATTATGGCGATAAATCATTCAAAAAACCGCTTGACACTCCTCTGTTTCTGGCGGGCTAATACTTGTGCAAAATTTCATTGCGTGATCATTTGATCGCTGCCTGGGTTTCTGTCAGGCGGCGGAGGAAAACTTATGGATGCAAACACACTGTTTTCGGTAGCCGTCGGCAGCGACGAGGCCGGCTACGAGCTCAAGGAGCTGCTCAAGCTCCATATCGAAGGTTTGGGCTACAGGCTCCAGGATTTCGGCTGCTACTCCTCCAGTCCGGTGCTTTACCCGGATATCGCGGCCACGGTCGCGACTGCCGTGAGTGCCGGGGAGCATCGCCTGGGCATCCTGATTTGCGGTACCGGCATCGGCATGGCCATTTCCGCGAACAAGATCAAGGGCGTACGTGCGGCCCAGGCCCACGACACCTATTCGGCCGAGCGTGCGCGCAAAAGCAACGATGCGCAGATCCTGTCCATTGGTGCACGGGTGATCGGTCCCGAGTTGGCCAAGAGCATTGTGAAAATCTTCCTTGAGTCCGACTTCGAAGCCGAGCGCTCCGGCCCGAAGGTCGAGCGGATCACCGCGGTCGAGGCGGCGAATAGGGCATTGACCAGCCTTTGAGGGCGGGACCGTCGCGCCTGCATGAAGTCTGGTCGGATAAGCACCAGGGACTGAAATAAAAATCAACAAGAGCCCAAGAAATGTCCAACCCGCAACCGATTCTGAAACCGAGCCAGCGTACTCTGGCCAACGCCATTCGTGCCCTC
>NZ_JACAPR010000030.1 GCF_013385635.1 Pseudomonas gingeri | reverse complement strand
ATCATTAGGCCAGTTCAGCTTACCGGCGATGACGTCTGGACAGGCGGTGCAAGGCTCAAGGGCGCCATCGCTCTTATATGAGTTCGTGTTCGAAAAAGTGTTTGCGCTTGCGGCAACATTCACGTCCGAAAATGGCGAGATCGGTCACACTGCCGGTGCTAACCTGCGCCCATGAACACGACAACCGTTGCGATATTTCCCACTGCCGATATCTGCGAAAAGGCGCGCCTGAGTCGTGATGCGCGGTTCGACGGGGTGTTTTTCACCGCCGTACTCAGTACTCGGATCTACTGTCGGCCGGTCTGTCCGGCGCGGCCACCCAAGGTCGAGAATGTGCAGTACTACCCCAGCGCCGCCGCCGCCGAAGCGCTGGGTTTCCGGCCCTGCCTGCGCTGTCGGCCGGAACTGGCGCCGGGCAATAGCGTCTGGTTGCACGGTGAACATCGGGTGGCACGAGCCCTCAAGCTGATTCACGAAGGTTTTCTCGCCGAGCACTCGCTCGACGAACTGGCGGCTCGCCTGGACGTCGGTGGACGACAATTGCGTCGTCTGTTTGTCCAGCACCTCGGCGCGCCGCCCATCGCGGTGCATTCGACCCAGCGCCTGCTGTTCGCCAAGCAGTTGCTGACCGAAACAGCGCTGCCGATTACCGAGGTGGCATTGGCTTCGGGCTTCCAGAGCCTGCGCCGGTTCAATTCGGCTTTTGCCGAAGCCAACCGCGTCGCGCCTCGGGAGTTGCGGCGCAAGCCCAAGGCCAGTAGCAGTAATGTTTTGGTCCTGCGGCTCGCTTATCGACCACCCTACGATTTCAAGGCACTGTTAGCGTTTCTTGCCAGCCGTGCCTTGCCGGGGATAGAGGTGGTCGAGGCGGACAGCTATCGACGGGTCTTCGGCGATGCCGAATCGCCCAGTTGGCTGCGGGTCAGTCAGTGGTCCGCTGAAGGTCATGCCTTGAAGCTGGAACTGTTCAATGTCGCGCCCGCGCAGATGTTGCCGGTAGTGACGCGGATTCGCCGGATGTTCGATCTGGATGCCGACCCGCAGGCCATCGCCGCCACGCTCGGCGCCAGCCCGGTGCTGGCGCCCTTGGTCGAGCGTTATCCCGGCCAGCGCCTGCCGGGCGGTTGGGACGGTTTCGAGGTTTCGGTACGGGCGGTATTGGGCCAGCAGGTCAGTGTCGCCGCGGCACGCACGCTTGCCGCGCGCCTGCTGAGCCGTTTCGGAACCGTACTTGAAGCTCCACTGGCACCGGGCCTGGACCGGCTGTTTCCCGCGCCTGAACAACTGCTCGACGCCGACCTGGGCTCCATCGGTGTGATCCGCACCCGCATGGCCACTATCCAGGGTATTGCCCGGGCCTTGCTCGACGGCCGGGTGAACTTTCGCGCCGAGCAGCGGTTGGATGACTTCGTCAAAAGCTGGGTGGTGCTGCCGGGTATCGGCGAATGGACGGCCCATTACATCGCCATGCGCGTGCTCAATCATCCGGATGCGTTCCCCGCAGCGGACCTGATCCTGCGCCGGGAAGTCGTTGAGGACGGTCCGCCCTTGACCAGCAGAGCCCTTGAGGGACTGGCCGAGGACTGGAGGCCGTGGCGCGCCTATGCGGTCATGTACCTGTGGCGCCGGGCGGTGGAATCCGAATCGATACGCAGGAGCCAGAAATGACTGCAAGCGTGATCTATTACGATGTGATGCCTTCGCCCATCGGCCCGATGATGCTGGTGGCCGACGATGACGGACTGCGCGAACTGCGTTTCGAGCTGGATTATCGGCCGCAGACACCGCTGGACGGTTGGTTGCATGCCCCGGAAAAGCTGGCGCCGGTGCGCAGGCAACTGGAAGAGTACTTCGCCGGTGAGCGCCTGGAATTCGATCTCAAGCTCAATATGCAGGGCACGGACTTCCAGAAGGAAGTATGGGATGCACTGGCGACGATTCCCTACGGCGTGATCACCAGCTATGGGCAGATCTGCCAGCAGATCCAGCGGCCCAAGGCGTCACGGGCGGTGGGCGCCGCCAATGGCCGCAACCCGGTGCCGGTGATCGTGCCTTGCCACCGGGTGATAGGCAGCAATGGCACGCTGACCGGCTTTGGTGGCGGGCTGGCGGCCAAGCAGTGGCTGCTGGAGCATGAGTCGCGGCATTTTCAGCTCCGCTGAATTCAAGATATTCTGTGAGCGGGCTGTGTGGTGAGCGGGCTTGCCCTAATAACCTGTGGGAGCCGGCTTGCCGGCGATGGCGTCCGTTCAGGCGAGGCATGGCTCAAGGGCGCCATCGCTGGCAAGCCAGCTCCTACATGGGCCGTGACAATAACGATATTTGGCGGTGACGCACCAACTTGTAGGAGCCGGCTTGCCGGCGATGGCGTCCGTTCAGGCGAGGCATGGCTCAAGGGCCTCATCGCCGGCAAGCCGGCTCCTACAGCAAGCCCGTGTCAGAGACTCAGGCGCATCGACAGGTCCACCGCCTTTACATCCTTGGTCATCGCGCCAATCGAGATGTAGTCGACGCCGGTCCCGGCAATCGGCCGCAAGGTGCTTTCATTGATGCCGCCACTGGCTTCGAGCTTGGCCTTGCCGGCGTTCAGGCGCACGGCTTCGCGCATGTCGTCCAGGCTCAGTTCGTCGAGCATGATGATATCGGCGCCCGCCGCCAGCGCTTCCTTCAATTCTTCCAGGCTTTCCACTTCGATTTCCACCGGCTTGCCCGGTGCGATCTTGTGGGCGGCGCTGATGGCCTGGGCAATCCCGCCGCAGGCAGCGATATGGTTTTCCTTGATCAGGAAGGCGTCATAGAGGCCGATGCGGTGGTTATGGCAGCCGCCGCAGGTCACCGCGTACTTCTGCGCCAGGCGCAGACCCGGCAGGGTCTTGCGGGTATCCAGCAGCTTGACCGCGGTATCGGCCACCTGGTCGGCGTAGTAGCGCGCGTGGCTGGCAATGCCGGAGAGCATCTGCAGGAAGTTCAAGGCGCAACGTTCGCCGCTGAGCAGCGAGCGCGCCGGACCTTCGAGGTGGAACAGCACCTGGTTCGGGTTGACCCGCTCGCCGTCGCGCACCTGCCAATGCACCGCAACCCGTGGATCGAGCTGGCGAAAGACCGCGTCGACCCAGGCCGTGCCGGCAATCGTCGCTTCGTCACGGGTGATGATGGTGGCCTTGGCCAGCCGTTCGGCGGGGATCAGTTGCGCGGTGATGTCGCCGCTGCCGATGTCTTCGAGCAACGCACGGCGCACGTTGGCTTCGATTTCGGCGGTCAGGTCGGCGAGACGTAGATTCGGCATAACGGGCTCCACAAACAAAGTCGCCCGATTATAGGGCCTTGGCGCGAGCTAACCCAAGGCGCGCCGGCCAATACGATGCCCCGCAAACCTGCATTTGGTCGCTTCGGCTGAGCGTTTTTGCGTCTCCGACGGTCTATTGAACGCCATGCATGAAAAGGAATTGCAGAGTTCGCTAGCAAAAGTGACATCTTTTGCAAGATAATATGCCTTGTAATTGACGTCATAGCTTTGACGTCTCTGTGATTCCCTGATTATCGATACCCCGACGGGTGCCCGGGCACCCGCCGCGAAGGGCTTGTGAGCGATTTGCCACGGCCCGCGCACACCGATTGTTCACACAGAACCGAAGAACCGCAGCAGCAGGAGGCTTGGATGCACAATGACGGGAAGGTAGTGCCTTTGCACAAGGCCACCGATGAACGAGCGACGCCGTCGCCGCTCGCCCGTTTGCCCGTGGTTCTGCTCCAGGTTCGCGACAAGGCCGCGCAGCAGCTCAAGCAAGGCTTGCAGGGGCTGTTCGACAATGCCGACGACACTCTGTTCGAAATGGCCGACAAGGCCCTGAACAATGTCGACCAGAACACCTTCTTCGAAGCCATGCGCGACCTGCGTCTCAAGCGCAAAAGTATCGAGCGCGGCTTTCTCGAGCGTTTTTTCGAGGCCTTTGTCGGCCTCGGTCAGTACGATATCAACGAGGTGACGCTGCCGACGCCGATGTCCTACGACAAGCTGGCGCTGGTACCGAACGACGAACTGGAAAAGACCGTCGCCCTGGACGCCATGGTCGCCAAGGTTCTCAGCCGTGACGGTTTTGCCCTCGGGCAATTGACCACCCGCTTGAATGCCTTGATCACCCGACGCCTCGAGGACCAGGACAACCCCATGGGGCCGGCGATGCTCTGTGAGTATTTCCTGGAGGCCGGGCGTGACTTGGGGGTGGAGATCAAGGTCAAGCTGATCATTCTCAAGTTGTTCGAGAAGTATGTCCTCAGCGACGCCGACCAGTTGTATGCCGAAGCCAACCAATTGCTGATCGCCACCGGCGTGCTGCCGGAACTCAAGGCCGTGCCGGCGCGGCGTGCTTCCGATCGTCCGGCCGCCAGTACGCGGGCGAGCCAGGGTGAGGCGGGAGCGGCCAAGTCGGGCTCGTCATCCCTCGATGCCAGTGTCCAGGAAGTTTTCTCGGCCTTGCAGGAGCTGTTGCTGCATGTCCGCGGCAGCGTGGCGCCCAGGCTGGATGTGGGGTCCGAGGTCCAGCCGATTTCCACCGGCGACCTGTTGCGGCTGCTTTCGCATTTGCAGCAGTACGTGCCGACGCAGACTGCTCCGGACGATTTCGACCTGCGCAACCAACTGGAACAGTTGTTGACCCGGGTCAGCGTCAAGAGCGGCAAGTCACGTGTGGTCGGGGTCATGGACGAGGACGTGATCAACCTGATCGCCATGCTCTTCGAATTTATCCTCGATGACCGTAACCTGCCGGACTCCCTGAAGGCATTGATCGGACGCCTGCAGATTCCGATGCTGAAAGTGGCGGTGCTGGACAAGAGCTTTTTCAGTCGTGGCAGTCATCCGGCCCGACGTCTGCTCAACGAAATCGCCGCCGCGGCCATGGGCTGGGGAGCGCGCGACGACTATCAGCGCGATGCGTTGTACGTGCGCATCGAGCAGATCGTGCAGCGTTTGTTGAATGACTTTGTCGACGATCCGGCGATCTTCTCCGAGTTGCTGGTGGATTTCCTCGCCTTTACCAGTGACGAACGCCGCCGCAGCGAGTTGCTCGAGCAGCGTACCCGCGATGCCGAAGAAGGCCGGGCCAAGGCCGAACAGGCTCGTCAGCAGGTCCAGGAAGTGCTGAACGAGCGACTGCTGGGCAAGACCTTGCCAGAAGTCGTGGTGCGTCTGCTGCAGGAGGCCTGGAGCAAGGTGCTGTTGCTCACCTGCCTCAAGCACGGCGAAGCGTCCGCCGAGTGGCAGGCTGGCCTGCAAACCATGGACGACCTGATCTGGAGCGTGGAGCCCCGGGGCCAGGCCGATGCCCGCCTGCGTCTGCTGGAACTGGTGCCCGGTTTGCTCAAGGCGTTGCGCGACGGCCTGACCAGTGCCGCCTTCGATCCGTTTGCCACCAGCGAGTTTTTCAGCCAGCTGGAAAACCTGCATGTCCAGGTCTTCCAGCGCCTGGCAAAGCAGCAGGCCGAGCCGGCCGCCATCGACGAGATGCAACCGGCGATGGTCGCAGTGCTGGAGGAAATCGTCCTCGGCTCACCGGATGACACGTTCACCGAGGAGCGCCAGGTGGAATTGCCTGCAGACGACGCCGGGCTGTTGTGGGTCCGGCAGTTGCGGGTCGGCAACTGGGTCGAGATCCGTGAAGACGAGGAAAACAGCCTGCGTTGCAAACTGACGGCGATCATCGAGTCGACCGGCAAGTACATCTTCGTCAACCGTACCGGCATGAAGGTGCTGGAACGCACGGCCCAGGGCCTGGCCGTCGAGTTCCGGCGCGGTGCTGTGCGGCTGTTGGACGACGCGCTGCTGTTCGACCGCGCCCTGGAGTCGGTCATCGGCAACCTGCGGCGGTTGAAGGCCCGCTGAGGTTTTTGCGCAGAGAGTGCTGCCCATCCTGGCCTCTCTCGCGGCATACTGGGCCTGTCGCTTTTATCCTCGAAGGAACCTGTATGCAGCTGGATCCCGCCACGGGTTGGTGCCAGGACGTGTGTCACTGTCCGTCACCCAACTTCAATGAGCGCCCCGAAGGGGAAGTTTCCCTGCTGGTGATCCACAACATCAGTCTGCCGCCGGGGCAATTCGCCACCGGGAAGGTCCAGGAGTTTTTCCAGAATCGCCTGGATGTCACGGAACATCCCTACTTTGACGGCATTGCCCACCTACGGGTGTCTGCGCATTTTCTGATTGAACGTGACGGCAAGGTCACGCAGTTTGTCTCCTGTCTGGAGCGGGCATGGCATGCCGGCGTGTCGAGTTTCGAGGGGCGCGAGACCTGTAACGATTTCTCCCTGGGCATCGAGCTGGAGGGCACCGACGATCTGCCTTTTACCGAAGCGCAGTATGCGTCGCTGATTACCTTGACCCGGCAGTTGCTGGACGCTTACCCGGCACTGACCCCGCAACGGATCTGCGGCCACAGCGACATTGCCCCGGGCCGCAAGACCGATCCGGGAGCGGGCTTTGACTGGGGGCGCTTTCGCGTCGCCCTGCTGGAAAAAGGAGAGTCACAATGAGTTTTCTGGTGCTGCTGCTGGCGGTCTGGATCGAGAAGTTCTCGGCCCTGCGCCAGCGTGTGCAGCGTGATGGCGCCTGGTTGGGCGAACTGGCGAAGCTTGAGTCCAGCCCGCGTTGGGCGAAACAGCCGTGGCTGGTACTGGTGCTGCTGGTGTTGCTGCCGGTCGCCTTGCTCGGTTTGCTGCTGATGGTGCTGCAGCCGGTCGCCTATGGCCTGCTGGCGTTGCCGGTGCATCTGTTGGTGGTGATCTACAGCCTGGGGCGCGGCGATCTGTTGGCGGCACTGGGACCTTTTCGCGATGCCTGGCGGCGCGGTGACGTGCAGGCCGGGGTGCATGTCGCCCGGCGCGACATGAACGTGAAGTGCGCCGAGAATGGCGAGGAGCTGCTGGAGAAGGTCCAGGGCTACCTGCTGTGGCAGGCCTATCAGAGTTTCTTCGCGGTGATCTTCTGGTATTTCCTGCTGGGCCCGGTGGCCGCCTTGAGCTATCGCCTGCTGGCCCTGGCCACGGAGCACAGCCGCAACCCTGCCCTGGCCGAGCGCGCCATCCTGTTGCGCCATGCCTTCGATTGGCTGCCGGTGCGCCTGCTGGCGGCGAGCCTGGCGCTGGTCGGCAATTTCGTCGCGGTCAGCCGGGTGATGTTGCACGAGCTGCTCAACTGGGACATCACCGCCGAGCAGTTGGTGGAGAAAGTCGGACGGGTGGCCGGAGAAGTGCCGGCTGCGGTCGTGGGTGCCGATGGCGTCACCAGCCTGGACAGTCTCTGGGAACTGCTGCTGCGGGCTGCGGTGCTCTGGTATGCCGGTTTTGCCTTGTGGACCGTGCTGATCTGATCTTTCAGGGCTGCTGAAGGCTTCGGGGGCAAGCCACCCTCCCACAGGCAGACCCCATCCGATCGTTCCCACGCTCCGCGTGGTAACGCCGCCATGGACGCTCTGCGTCCGCTTCTGTGACGCAGAGCGTCACGGGCTGCATTCCCACGCTGGAGCGTGGGAACGATCATGATCGCCGGCAAGCCGGCTCCCGCGGATTTCATGGGGGCCGGTTAACCTTAAGTTACAAAACTCCTTTCCGAATTACGTTATACAAGCAGTAGCTGCGGATGCTGGCTTTGTGCCTCGTCGTGCCTGCCACTATAAAAATAATAGGAAAGGGAGCGTTCTAGTGAAGAGCTTGCTATATCCCGCCGTCGCCCTGATGAATCGCCTGAGCTTCGGGATGAAGTTCAGCCTGATCAGTGTGCTGTTCTTCGTGCCGATGTTGGTGACCAACTTTTATCTGGTCCGTGACTCCTACCGTGAGTTCTCCGCCACCCAGGTCGAGCTGCAAAGCCTGGACCTGCTCGGCAGCAGCCTGATCCTGCGACGTGATCTGGAGACCCTGAACAATCAGGTGCAGATCAACGCGGTGCTGGGGCAATCCGGCAAGGCCGGTGACCTGGAGAGCCGGATCAGCCAGCTTGAGCAAAGCGTCCTGGAGCGACTCCAGGGCCTGACGGCGGTGACCAGCGAGCCGGAGCAGATGGCGGTCTTCACGGCCAAACGCGATGAAATGGTCAGCGCGTTCAAGGTCCAGCAAGCCGAAAGTTCCCTGTTGAGCAAAAGCGCCCTGATCGAAAAGCTGCTGGGCAAGGCGCAGATCTTCAGCAAGATCATCGCCAGCCAGTCCGGGCTCAGCCGTGATGGCCAGAGCGATCTGCGCCAGTTGAGCGAGTTGATCACCAGCGTCACCCCGCAAGTCACCCAGACCCTCGGCGAAGGACGCTCCATGGGCGCCTATTCCCTGGGCCAGGGATTTCTCAATTCCTCGTCCAGCACCCGCTTTGACGAACTGCTGCAGCAGATCGAGAAGCTGCAGGCCGAATATGCCCTCAAGTTGCAGGACGCCCTGGGCAGCAGCCGCAACGCCCATGGGGCGCTGGACTCGTTGACCGCGGCCAGCCAGGCCTCGCTGAAAAAAGCCAGCGAGGTGTTCGAGGAACAGGTGGTGATGGCCGAAACCCTCGAAGCGCCCTGGCCGGCATTCTACGACCAGGTCAGTGGCCTGATGGCCCAGACCTACAAGCTCAATGACGCGACCCTGGCCTATATCGATCAGGAACTGCAACAGCGCCTGGCGCAGAACCGCCTGCATATGCTGTTGCTGGTCGTGGCGCTGGCGGTGGTGTTTCTCTCCATCGTCTACCTCTATGGCGGCTTCTACGCGTCGACCCGCACCACCTTGCGCCGCCTGGGCGAAATGATGGACAAAGTCGCGGCAGGCGACATGACCGTCAGTTTCGTTGCTCACAGTCGCGATGAACTGGGGGAACTGGGCGCGGTGTTCAACGGCACGGTGGCCAAGATCCATGACCTGATCGAGCGGGTCGGGCAGACGGTCGGTGAAGTCGAGCGCCAGGCCGGGCAGGTGGAGTCGGTATCGGCCCAGAGTAACCAGGCGGTGGCCGGCCAGCGCAGTCAGATCGAGCAGGTTGCCACGGCGATGAACCAGATGTCGGCCACCGCCCAGGAAGTGGCGCGCAGTGCGGCGGCGGCGGTCAGCAGTGCCCACAGTGTCAATGATGAAACCTTGAGCGGGCGTGCCCTGGTGGAGTCGCAGCAGGGCAGCATTGCCCAGTTGGCCGGGGAGATCGACCAGTCGGTACAGGTGATCAACCAGTTGGCCATCGACAGCCAGTCCATCAGCCGGGTACTGGAGGTGATCAAGAGCATCGCCGAACAGACCAACCTGCTGGCCTTGAACGCTGCCATCGAAGCGGCGCGTGCCGGCGAGCAGGGGCGTGGCTTCGCGGTGGTGGCCGATGAGGTCCGTACCCTGGCCAAGCGCACCCAGCAATCGACCGAAGAGATCGAACAGATGATCAGCAAGCTGCACGGCGGTGTCGGGGCGGCGGTCAAGGCCATGGGGGTCAGCCATCAGATGGCGGACGGTACCGTGAGCCAGTCGGAGAAGGTCCAGCAGGCCCTGGAAAATATTCTTGGCGCGGTCGGCATGATTGTCGACCAGAACCAGCAGATCGCGGCGGCTGTCGAACAGCAGACCGCTGTCGCCCACGATATCGACCGGAATATCGTCGAGATCAATCGGGCCGGAGAACGCACCGCGGACGGTGCACACCAGACCGAAAGTGCCAGCCGGCAACTATCGGCCCAGGTGGTTGAGTTGAAGCAGTTGATTGGCGCCTTCCGGGTATGACGGGCGTCGTGGGTCTTGGAACAGTCTGTAGTACTTAAATGCTTGGTGCGTAGGTCAAATCCTGTTTTCTTTATGGGCCGGTCTTTCTGCTTACGATGGGTGAAAAGCCATCTATACCAGACCCATCGGTAAGCCGTTACCGCCCGGGAGGAACAGGTTTGAAGGATACGCTCATGGGCGTCAAGGGGACCTGTGCGCACTGCAGTGGCACATTTCCCCTCAGCGCCTGGCATTTGAACGCGATTGCCATCAATGAAAGTTTTGCCTGCCGCTGCTGCAACAAGGCGGTACAGCTCAATTGCCCGAAGCAACTGAAACGCTTCAGGTCGCTGGACGCATTGTCGCCACTCAAGGCCAGTATGGTGCTGTTGATCAGTACTTCGTTGCTGGTCGCCCTGGTCTGCGAGTGGGTCGGCCTGATCAGCGTGGTCGAGCAACTCAATTTTTCCCTGCTGGCGCTGCTGCTGTATTTCGCGACCTTGCGTTACGCCCGCCACCGGCAGCAGATGACGCTGGTCCTGCAGGTCGCGGTCAGGCCGGATTCGCTGGCCAGTTGAACAGCGCACACGCGTTGGCGCTGCTGGCGGCGGCCAATGCCTGCGGGCTGACGGCCATGAGTCCGGCCAGGGCGGTGCAGATGGCCGGCAGGTGTTCCGGGCTGTTGCGCATGCCGGCATACATGACCGGCGCCATGTCCGGCGAATCGGTTTCCAGCACCACGGCATCCAGGGGCAGATCGGCAATCACTTTGCTCAGGCGCAACGCCTGTGGCCAGGTCCCGGCGCCACCCAGGCCGAGCTTGAAACCGAGCTTGAGGTATTCCCGGGCTTCTTCGCGACTGCCGGCAAAGGCGTGGATGATCCCGCCACGAGCCGGGCGAAAACGCTTGAGTGTGGCAATGGTTGCCGCATGGCTGCGACGTACATGGAGCAGGGCCGGCAGATTGAAGTCCACGGCGAGCTGCAACTGCGCCTCGAACAGTACCTGCTGGCGTTCGCGATCGAGCTGCGGCAGAAAGTAATCCAGGCCGAATTCACCCACCGCGCACAGCTGCGGATGCCGGGCCAGGCGACTGAGCCAGTCAGCCAGTTCGTCCAGGTCGGCGGGGCGATGATCTTCCAGGTACACCGGGTGCAGGCCGAATGCCGCATGCAGTTGCGGATCGCTCAGCACCAGGTCCCAGACCCGCTGCCAGTTCTGCCGATAGACCCCCAGCACCACCATCCGCCCGACACCCAGGGCACGACTGCGCCCGAGCAGTGCGTCGCGGTCTTCATCGAAGTCTGGAAAGTCGAGATGGGTGTGGGTGTCGATCAGCTCCATGCTCAGGACTCGCGGAGACGCTGCTTGAAGGTCCGGGCAATCGCCTGGACGCCGGGCCGGTAGTCCTTCTCCTCGATGGCGGCGAGGGCCAGTTGCAGAGCCTTGTCGGCGATCAACAGGTGTTGCTGGGCCATGGCGTTGACGGGCAGGGGCAGGAAATCCAGCAACTGGGTGTCGCCGAAAGTGCCCAGGCGCAACGGCTGTGGCTTGAGCGGATGGTCGTGCAAGGCATCGAACACACCTTGCAGCAGCACATAAGAGGTGGTGACCAGGGCATCGGGCAGATGGCCGAGGCGCTTGACCAGCGCATCCATCAGTTGCCGGCCACACTCACGACTGAAGGCTTCGCCGTGTTCGATCAGGACCTCGCCCTTGAAACCGTCCAGCGCGTCCTTGAAGCCGCCGGCCCGCTGCCGGCTGATGCTCAACTCGGCGCGAGCGCCGATCAGGGCGATATGGCGCGGCATCGGTTGCAACAGGCTGCGGGTCAGTTGCAGGCTGGCCTGGTGGTCGTCACTGACCACCGAGCAGAAATGCGTGGGCTCCATTTCCCGGTCGATGGCGATGACCGGCATTCCCAGGTCCTGCAACTGGCGATAGCTGTCGTCCTCGGCCGGCAGGCAACTGGCGACAAACAAGGCGTCGCAGCGACGGGCACGGAACAGTTGCAGCAACTGGCGTTCGCTTTCCGGATTATCGTCGGAGCTGGCGATCAGCAACTGATAACCACGGGCGCGGGCGCCTTGTTCCAGCAGCTTGGCGATGCGTGCGTAACTGGGGTTTTCCAGGTCTGGGAGGATAAAGCCGAGGGTGCGCGTCTTGCGACTGCGCAGGCCGGCGGCCTGGGGGTTGGGCGTGAAGCCATGCTGCTCGACCACGGCCCGGACCCGCTCCACGGTGCTGCTGCTGATACGCTGTTGCTCGGCCTTGCCGTTGATGACGTAGCTGGCGGTGGTGACGGACACACCGGCCAGTTGGGCAATATCACTGAGTTTCAAGCGGATGATTCCTTGTTTGCTGTAGCTCACGGCTGCATTTTCTCTGATCGTATCCTATTCCGGCAGTCGACTGTGGAAGCGGGCGGGTGTGGGCACCGGGTGGGTAGGGGAGCCAACTTGTGGGGAAGCGGGCTCGTGTGGGAGCGGGCTTGCCCGCGAACAGGCCCGCCAGATCACTGAAATATGCACGGCTTTTCCAGCAGATTCGCCGACAGCCAGTTGTCGACCAGCAGGGCTTCAACCCGGAACAATAATCGAGTAACGTGTCCTACAGACTAGATTAAACGTTTCAGCAAGCGTATTTTCCTGGGATTGCGTCCGGTGCCATGGTCCTGCCGAAAGACCGTTTCGCCCTGTTTGGCATGCAAACCCAGGCTGATTCATTCAAAACAATACCTAGCGTCCCATTGTGGGCGCTGAATAGGAGAAAGGCATGCTCGAGCTCACCGTAGAGCAGATTTCCATGGGCCAGTCGGCCGTGGACAAGTCTGCTGCCCTGCAATTGCTTGCGGACAAGCTGGTGACCGACGGCCTGGTGGCCGAGGGCTACCTGGCCGGCTTGCAGGACCGTGAGGCGCAAGGCTCGACCTTTCTCGGCCAGGGTATCGCGATTCCCCATGGCACCCCGCAGACCCGCGACCAGGTATTCGCCACGGGTGTGCGCCTGCTGCAGTTTCCCGAAGGCGTGGATTGGGGCGATGGCCAGATCGTTTACCTGGCCATCGGCATCGCGGCGAAATCCGACGAACACCTGCGCCTGCTGCAACTGCTCACCCGTGCCCTCGGCGAGACCGACCTGGGCCAGGCCCTGCGCCGTGCAAGCTCTGCCGAAGCCTTGCTGAAACTGCTACAAGGCGCGCCCCAGGAACTGGCGCTGGATGCACAGATGATCGGTCTCGGCGTGGCGGCCGATGATTTCGAAGAACTGGTCTGGCGCGGCGCCCGCCTGCTGCGCCAGGCCGATTGTGTGAGCAACGGTTTTGCCGCGGTCCTGCAGCAGGTCGAGGCGCTGCCGCTGGGCGACGGTTTGTGGTGGCTACACAGCGAGCAGACGGTCAAGCGGCCAGGGCTGGCGTTTGTCACGCCGGAAAAGCCGTTGCGTTATCTCGGCCAACCCTTGAGTGGACTGTTCTGCCTCGCCAGTCTCGGCGAGGCCCACCAGGCCCTGCTCGAACGTCTTTGCGCGCTGCTGATCGAAGGGCGTGGCCATGAGCTGGGTCGTGCCACCAGCAGCCGGGCGGTGCTGGAGGTGCTGGGCGGCGAGCTGCCGGCCGACTGGCCGAGCGCGCGCATTGCCCTGGCCAATGCCCATGGCCTGCACGCCCGGCCGGCGAAGGTCCTTGCACAACTGGCGAAAAGTTTTGACGGCGATATCCGTGTGCGCATCGTCGATGCCCAGGGCAGCGCGGTGTCGGTGAAAAGCCTGAGCAAGCTGCTCAGCCTCGGCGCGCGCCGGGCCCAGGTGCTGGAGTTCATTGCCGAGCCGGGGATCGCCGCCGATGCCTTGCCGGCCTTGCTGGCGGCGGTGGCAGAAGGCCTCGGCGAGGAAGTCGAACCCTTGCCGGCGGTGAGCGTCGCCAGTGTGGTCGTGGACGAGGTGGTCGTAGCCTTGACGGCACCGGTTGCCGGCAGCCAGGTCCAGGCGATTGCCGCCGCGCCGGGGATCGCCATCGGCCCCGCGCATATCCAGGTCCCGCAGACGTTCGACTACCCGTTGCGTGGCCAGTCGGCCGCGCTCGAGCGCCAGCGCCTGCACAGCGCACTGAGTGAGGTGCGCCAGGGTATCGATGGCCTGATCCAGCGCAGCAAGGCCAAGGCCATTCGCGAGATTTTCATCACCCACCAGGAAATGCTCGACGACCCTGAACTGAGTGACGAGGTGGATACCCGTCTCAAGCAGGGTGAAAGCGCCGAAGCCGGCTGGATGGCGGTGATCGAGGCGGCCGCCCGGCAGCAGGAGTCCTTGCAGGATGCACTGCTGGCCGAGCGAGCGGCGGACCTGCGGGATATCGGCCGGCGCGTGCTGGCGCAGTTGTGTGGTGTCGAAACCCTGGCCGAGCCCGAGCAGCCCTATGTACTGGTGATGGACGAAGTCGGCCCGTCCGATGTGGCGCGCCTGGATCCGGCGCGGGTGGCGGGGATTCTCACCGCCCGCGGCGGAGCCACGGCGCACAGTGCGATCGTCGCCCGTGCCCTGGGTATCCCGGCACTGGTCGGGGCGGGCGCGGCGGTGCTGTTGCTGGCGCCGGGCACGACACTGTTGCTCGATGGCCAGCGTGGCCGGTTGCATGTCTCGCCGGATGCCGTCGCCTTGCAGCGTGCCACCGAGGAGCGCGACAGCCGCGAACAGCGCCTGCGCCAGGCCGCCGAACAACGTCACCAGGCGGCGCTGACCCGTGACGGGCATGCGGTGGAAGTCTTTGCCAATATCGGTGAAAGCGCCGGAGTCGCCGGCGCGGTGGAACAGGGCGCCGAAGGCATCGGTCTGTTGCGCACCGAACTGATCTTCATGGCGCATCCGCAAGCGCCGGACGAAGCCACCCAGGAAGCCGAATACCGGCGTGTGCTCGACGGCCTGGGCGGGCGACCGCTGGTGGTGCGGACCCTGGATGTCGGTGGCGACAAGCCATTGCCTTATTGGCCCATCGCCAAGGAAGAGAACCCGTTCCTTGGCGTGCGCGGTATCCGCCTGACCCTGCAACGGCCGCAGATCATGGAAAGTCAGTTGCGGGCTCTGTTGCGGGCCGCTGACAACCGTCCGCTGCGGATCATGTTCCCGATGGTCGGCAGTGTGGCGGAGTGGCGCCAGGCCCGGGACATGACCGAGCGCCTGCGTCTGGAGATCCCGGTGGCCGACCTGCAACTGGGGATCATGATCGAGGTACCCTCGGCGGCCTTGCTGGCGCCGGTGCTGGCGCGGGAAGTGGATTTCTTCAGTGTCGGCACCAACGACCTGACGCAATACACCCTGGCCATTGACCGTGGTCATCCGACACTTTCGGCCCAGGCCGATGGCCTGCACCCGGCGGTGCTGCAACTGATCGACATCACCGTGCGCGCGGCCCATGCCCATGGCAAATGGGTGGGCGTCTGCGGCGAACTGGCGGGCGACCCGCTGGCGGTGCCGGTGCTGGTGGGGCTGGGGGTGGACGAACTGAGTGTTTCGGCCCGCAGTATTCCCGAGGTCAAGGCGCGGGTGCGCGAACTGACCCTGCCGGCCGCACAGGCCCTGGCCCGTGCGGCCCTGGCCGTGGGTAGCGCCGATGAAGTGCGCGCCCTCGTGGAGGCGGTGTAATGGCGCGGATTCTGACCCTGACCCTGAACCCGGCGCTGGACCTGACCGTGCAACTGGCACGGCTGGAGCCGGGCCAGGTCAATCGCAGCGAGGCCATGCAGACCCACGCGGCCGGCAAGGGCGTGAATGTCGCCCAGGTGCTGGCGGATCTCGGGCATCAACTGACCGTGAGTGGTTTTCTCGGCGAGGACAATCAACAAGCCTTCGAGAGCCTGTTTGCCCGCCGTGGATTTGTCGATGCCTTTGTCCGCGTGCCGGGGGAGACCCGCAGCAATATCAAGCTGGCCGAGCACGACGGCCGGATCACCGACCTCAACGGTCCCGGTCCGCTGGTCAGTGCCGAGGCCCAGCAAGCCTTGCTGGACCGGCTGGAACAGATCGCCCCCGGTCATGATGCCGTGGTGGTCGCGGGCAGTCTGCCCCGGGGCGTCAGTCCGCAATGGCTGCAAGCCCTGTTGCGGCGGTTGAAACAGCTGGGCCTGAAAGTCGCCCTGGACACCAGTGGCGCAGCCTTGCAGGCCGGACTAGCGGCGGGGCCGTGGCTGATCAAGCCGAATACCGAGGAGTTGTCCGAGGCGCTGGATAGCCCCGTGACGTCGCCGCTCGCGCAATCCGAGGCGGCGGCCCGGTTGCGTGCCCAGGGCATCGAGCACGTGGTGGTTTCCCACGGTGCCGAAGGGGTCAACTGGTTCTGCGCCGCACCGGCATTGCACGGGCTGCCGCCGACCGTCAGCGTGGCGAGCACCGTCGGTGCCGGCGACGCGTTGCTGGCCGGCATGCTTCATGGCCTGCTCAGCGGGCACGGCGCGGAGCAGACCCTGCGCACGGCCACGGCGATTGCCGCCCTGGCCGTGACCCAGATCGGTTTCGGCATCGGTGACAGGGAACGACTGGCGCAGCTTGAACGCGGCGTCAGCGTGCACGCCCTGACAGAACAATAAGAGGGATTGTGATGAAGTTAGCCATTGTTACCGCCTGCCCGAACGGCATGGTCACCAGCGTGTTGTGCGCTCGCCTGCTGGAAGCGGCGGCCCAGCGCCAGGGCTGGAGCACCAGTGTCGAAGTACACGACAGCCGGCACCCGGAGCGCCAGCTGTCGGCGGCAACCCTCTCGGCGGCGGAATGGGTGCTGGTGGTCGGCAGCGCGCCTGTGGATATGTTGCGCTTTGTCGGCAAGCGGGTGTTCCAGACCACCCCGGCCCAGGCGTTGCAGGACGTCGAAGCGATACTGCGACGCGGTGCCGAAGAAGCGAGTGTCTACATCGCCCCCGAGGCCGCGGTTGCGGCGCCGGTGGTGGCCCAGCGCGCACCGCGCCTGGTGGCGGTGACGGCCTGTCCGACCGGCGTCGCTCATACCTTCATGGCCGCCGAAGCCTTGCAACAGTCGGCCAGGCGCCTGGGCTACGAGCTGCAGGTGGAAACCCAGGGCTCGGTCGGTGCACGCAACCCGTTGAGTGCGGCAGCGATTGCCGAAGCCGACGTGGTCTTGCTGGCGGCCGATATCGAAGTCGCCACCGAGCGTTTCGCCGGCAAGAACATCTACCGTTGCGGCACCGGCGTGGCCTTGAAGCAACCGGACGCGACCCTGAACAAGGCACTGGCCGAAGGCAAGCCGGAGAGTGCCGCGACGGACACTGGCGCGGCCCCGGCCAGGCAGGAAAAGACCGGGGTCTACAAGCACCTGCTGACCGGTGTTTCGTTCATGTTGCCGATGGTGGTGGCGGGCGGCCTGCTGATCGCGCTGTCATTCGTGTTTGGCATTACCGCGTTCAAGGAGCCCGGCACGCTGGCCGCTGCGTTGATGCAGATCGGCGGGGAAAGCGCCTTCAAGCTGATGGTGCCGCTGTTGGCCGGCTATATCGCCTACTCGATCGCCGACCGTCCCGGACTGGCGCCGGGGATGATCGGCGGGCTGTTGGCGAGCACCCTCGGTGCCGGGTTTATCGGCGGGATCGTCGCCGGTTTTCTCGCCGGCTACAGTGCCAGGGCGATCAATCGTCATGCGCGGTTGCCGGCCAGCCTGGAAGCCCTCAAGCCGATCCTGATCATTCCGTTGCTGGCGAGCCTGTTCACCGGCCTGGTGATGATCTATGTGGTCGGCAAGCCGGTGGCGGGGATGCTGGAGGGGCTGACGCATTTCCTCGACAGCATGGGTACCACCAACGCGATCCTGTTGGGTGTCCTGCTCGGCGGGATGATGTGCGTCGACCTTGGCGGGCCGATCAACAAGGCGGCGTATGCCTTCTCGGTCGGGCTGCTGGCGTCGCAGAGTTATGCGCCGATGGCCGCGACCATGGCCGCCGGCATGGTGCCGCCAATCGGCCTGGGCATCGCCACGCTGATTGCCCGACACAAGTTTGCCCGGAGCGAGCGGGAGGCGGGTAAGGCTGCCTTCGTGCTGGGCCTGTGCTTTATCTCGGAAGGGGCGATTCCCTTTGCCGCCAAGGACCCGTTGCGGGTGATTCCGGCGAGCATCGCCGGTGGCGCGCTGACCGGTGCCCTGTCGATGTACTTCGGCTGCAAGCTGATGGCGCCCCATGGCGGGCTGTTCGTGATGCTGATTCCGAATGCGATCAACCACACGCTGCCGTATCTGCTGGCGATCATCGCCGGCAGCCTGCTGACGGCGGTGACCTATGCCGTGCTCAAGCGACCGGAAGCAGTCGAGTTGACCGTGGAGCCGGCCCAGGCGTAATGATCGTTGATGATCGTTCCCATGCTCCCGCGTGGGAATGCCTCTCTGGACGCTCTGCGTCCGCTTTGTGACGCGGAGCGTCACGGGCTGCATTCCCACGCGGAGCGTGGGAACGATCGGTGAGTGAGCGGTGGGGGCAGGTCAGTAGACATCCCGCCGATAGCGCCCTTGCTCGATCAGGCGTTCAACCGCCTCGGCACCGAGCAGTTCCGCCAGGACCTGGTCGACGCCCGCTGCCATGCCCTGCAGGCTGCCGCAGATGTAGATCGCGGCACCCTCGGCGAGCCAGCGGTGCAGTTCATCCGCCGTTTCCCGCAAGCGGTCCTGTACATAGATCTTGTCCTGCTGGTCCCTGGAGAATGCCAGGTCCAGCCGGGCGAGATCGCCCGTCGCCAACCAGCCTTGCAACTCCTCACGGCAGTAGAAGTCGTGGGTAATATTACGTTCGCCGAACAGCAACCAGTTGCGTGCCTGGCCATCGGCGATACGTGCCTTGAGCAGGCTGCGCAATCCGGCCAGGCCGGTGCCGTTGCCCAGCAGGATCAGTGGACGCGGCTCGGCGGGCAGATGGAAACCGCTGTTACGTCGCAGGCGCAGGCTGATGGCCGACCCCACGGGCGCGTATTCGCTCAGCCAGCCTGAGCCGAGTCCGAGGCTGCCGTCCGCGTGCCGTTCCTGACGGACCAGCAGTTCCAGCTGGCCGTCACTGGCGATGGAAGCAATGGAGTATTCACGCTGGGCGAGGGGCACCAGCGCATCGACCAGCGCCTGGGCGTGCAGGCCTACCAGATGGCCGCGATTATCCGGCAACTGACGACCGGCCAAGGCCTGGGCCAGGGTTTCCTGCAGGCCGTCGAGCTGCACCGGGGTGCTTGACTCCAGGCCGAGCCCGTTCAGGAAGTGTTCGACTGCCGCGCTGGGGTGACGCGGCATGATTTCCACCAGGTCACCTGCTTGCCATGAGGTTGGCGTCGGAGCATCCAGGCCGATCAGGTAGACGCCGGAACCGCTGCTGCCCGGGTTGAGCAACTCGCGCCGAGCGAGGGTCCAGTTGTCGAACCGTGGCGCTTGCCACGCCGCCAGGGGCGCGCCGCCGGTTATCTGGCTGAGCTGCTGTTGCCAGTAGCGCAGGGCGTAGGGGTCACCGCTGTCGACTTCAATCGGTGCGAACAGGACGTTGCCGCCGCGGGCTTCGAGCCAGTGGTGCAGGCGTCGGGCAAAGCCGCAGAAATGCGGGTACTGGCGATCACCGAGGGCCAGCACCGAATAGTTCAGGCCATCGAGGGCCAATGCCTGACCCAGCACTTTGCGCTCGAAGCCACGGGCGCTGTCGGGTGCTTCGCCGTCACCAAAGGTGCTGACGACAAACAGCGCATGCTGCGATTCGCGCAGGTCCCGTTCGCCGACCTCGGCCAGGGGCTGGACCCGCACCGGCAGGCCGGCGGCCTGCAATTGACCGGCGGTCTGCCAGGCCAGTTGTTCGGCGAAACCGCTCTGGCTGGCGAAACCCACCAGCCAGGCAGGCGCATTGCTGCTGTTCTGGCCGAGTCCACCGCGGGCTTTTTTCACCGCGCGCTTCTTGCGACGGCGATCCAGGTACAGCAACCATCCGGTGATGAAGAACAGCGGCATGGTCAGGCTGGAAATCGTCAGCAGGATGCGTCCGGTGATGCCGAAGTAACTGCCGACATGCAGCGCATAAAGGCTGGTCAGCAATTGGCCCTTGAGGCTTTTGTCGGCATAGCGGAAGTGCTCGCGGATGGCGCCGGTGGCGGGATCCAGCATGATCTGGTTGAGGGCGCGATCATGGGGTGAGTCGTTGAGCAGGTAATACACGGTTGCCGGCTGGCCGGCCACCGGTGGCATGCGGATGTTATAGGCACTGAGTTCGGGGCCGGCGGCACCCTTGATACTGGCCCAGATAGCGTCGTAGTCGGCGGTGGGCGCCGGGCCGGCAGGGGGTGGGGCTCGTCCGACCTTGCGCTGCTGGGCCACGGAGTCGGCGAGCAGCTTGTTCAGGCCGTTGCTGTACCACTCGTAGGACCAGGATAGCCCGGTCAGGGCCGACAACAGGTAGAACACCAGGCACCAGGTGCCGGCTACCGAGTGCAGGTCCCAGTTGAAGGCCCGGCCTTTTTTCGCCCAGTCGAGGGTCAGCCAGGCGCGCCAGTCGAGGGCCTTGCGCGGCCAGCGCAGATACAGGCCGGAGAGACAGAAGAACACCAGCATCAGGGTGCAGGCGCCGGTGATCTGGCGACCGGTGTCACCCATCGCCAGGAACCGGTGCAGTTGCAGCATCAGGTTGAAGAAGTCCTGGCCGACGACATCGCCCTGGTAGTCACCGGTATAGGGATCGAAATAGCGTAGTTGCCCACGCCGCTCGCCCGGCGGCGCGGTGAAAAATACCCGGCCGGCGCTGTCGCCGTGGGGTTCCACCCACAGCATCGCGACGGTCTGGCCTTCCTGCGCTTCGAGCTTGCGTACCAGTTCGGCGGGCGGCAGGGCTTCATGGTTGGGTGCTTCGACTTGCAGTACCGAAGGATTGAGCAGACGCAGCAGTTCGTCCTGGAAGGACACCGTGGCCCCGGTGATGCCCATGAACGCCAGCACCAGCCCGGCACTGATGCCGAACAGCCAATGCAACTGGAACAGTGTTTTCTTCAACACGGCGACCGCCTTGCTCAATCAAAGTCATGCTTCACGGCGCGCATTATGCCGTGTGTGCGAATGCGACGAATTCATATTTGTTAGCTTTTTACAAACAGACCGCTACATAACGCTACAGACGCCAGGGCGGTCGGAAACGCAGATGTAAGGCGCTTATCGGCGCGTATCTTACCGTATCAATGGGAATCAGATACTATTGCGATTATTTCTCTTTAAGGTGTCGGCGTCATGCTGTTGTACAGGCGCGAAGAGGTGCTGGACGGCGACTCGCTCAAGGTCATGCTGGAAGAGAACCCGGCCCGCGCAGCCCAGGCGATCCTGCTGGCGGCGGCGGAAGGGGTCGTCGAGGCCCAGGCGTTGCTGGGGCAGATCCTGCTGGACGGGCAGGGCATCGAACGCGACCAGGCCCTGGCACTGCGCTGGTTTGAAATCGCCGCGAATGACGGTCACCTGATGGCGCGCAACATGCTCGGGCGTTGCCATGAGCACGGCTGGGGTTGCGCGCCTGATGAGCGGCTGGCGGCGCGGCATTACCGCCTGGCGGCGCAGGGCGGGCTGGACTGGGGGTTGTACAACTACGCCAACCTGCTGGCGACCGGACGCGGGGTGCGGGAGGATCAGGCCCTGGCGTTGGCGCACTACCGGCGTGCCGCCGGGATGGGCCATGCCAGATCGATGAACCTGCTGGGGCGCTACCTGGAAGATGGGCGTTTCTGTCCCGCTGACCTTGTTGCCGCCTGCGAGTGGTATCGCCTGTCCGCCGAGGCAGGGGATTTTCGCGGGCAGTTCAGTTACGCGACGGTGCTGGCCGACCTGGGCCGGGTCGACCAGGCGCTGGAGTGGCTGCGCAAGGCGCTGGCTGGCGGCAATCTGAAATTCCTGCGGATCAGTCGCCAGACCCTGCTGGCGGCCAGGGATCCGCGAATCCGTGCCATGGCGCTGGCCTACCACCAGCAGGCGGCCGCCCTGGGCGACGAGCAGGACCGCGCGGCGCTGCACAGGTTGTTGGGCTGAGCCTTCAAGCGCCCTGGAGTACCTTCTGTAGACCCGGGCATCGATGGGTGCCAGCGGATAGCCCGGCAAAGTGACAATAAAAAAGGCCCGTGAGCAATCACGGGCCTTTCGGCTGCAGCGCAGGTGTGGAGGCTTACACGTAGAACGACTTCAGCGGCGGGAAGCCATTGAATTCAACCGCGCTGTAGCTGGTGGTGTAGGCGCCGGTGGACAGCCAGTAGAGGCGGTCGCCGATGGCCAGGTTCAGGGGCAGGCCATACTTGTAGTTTTCGTACATGATGTCGGCGCTGTCGCAGGTGGGCCCGGCGATGACCACTTCTTCCATCTCGCCTTTCTTCTCGGTCCAGATCGGGAACTTGATGGCTTCGTCCATGGTTTCGATCAGGCCGGAGAACTTGCCCACGTCGGTGTATACCCAGCGCTCGACGGCGGTCCGCGATTTACGCGCCACCAGCACCACTTCGCTGACCAGGATCCCGGCGTTGGCGATCAGCGAACGGCCAGGCTCGAGGATGATTTCCGGCAGGTCGTCGCCGAAGTCTTCCTTGAGGAAGCGGATGATTTCCTCGGCGTAGGTTTCCAGGCTGTTGGTGCGGGTGATGTAGTTGGCCGGGAAGCCGCCACCCATGTTGATCAGCTTGAGGTGGATGTTGTCTTCTTCCTTCAGGCGCTCGAAGATCACCTTGACCTTGGCGATGGCCGCGTCCCAGACGCTGATGTCGCGCTGTTGCGAACCGACGTGGAAGGACACGCCGTAAGGCACCAGGCCCAGGTCGCGGGCGAGGATCAGCAGGTCCATGGCCATGTCGGTCTGGCAGCCGAACTTGCGCGACAGTGGCCAGTCGGCCGTGGTCGAGCCTTCGGTGAGGATGCGTACGTAGACTTTCGAGCCCGGTGCGGCCTTGGCGATATTGCGCAGATCGGCTTCGGAGTCGGTGGAATAGAGGCGCACGCCCTTCTCGTAGAAGTAACGGATGTCCTTGGACTTCTTGATGGTGTTGCCGTAGCTGATGCGGTCCGCGCTGACGCCCTGGTTCAGCACCTTGTCCAGCTCGTAGATCGAGGCGATGTCGAAGCTCGAGCCTTTCTTGTTCAGCAGGTCGATGATTTCAACGGCCGGGTTGGCCTTGACGGCGTAGTACACCTTGGCGAATTCGAAACCTGCACGCAGGTCATCGTAGGCCTGGGAGATCATCTGGGTATCGATGACCACGAAAGGGGTTTCTTGCTTGTCGGCGAACGCCTTCATTTTCTGAAAGGTATCGCGCGCGAAATAGTCTTCGACCTGGATCGACATGCGGGGGGACTCCTAGTGGCAAACTTGAGTTATCAATGGGTGCAAATGAACGTCCTCCGTATCCCCACTTTGGTTCGCCTACTTCCCAAGGCATGTCGCCGAAAGCAAAAAGGCCATGGGATCAACCGCGTCCCTTGGCCTTGCTGTCTCGTCGTCAGGACTTGAGCCGGATGGATCGTTTCCAGCATGGACGTTCGGCGCGAACTTTAGGACTTGAGGGGCTTGAGATCAACTAAAAATGTCGCGTTTTTGCACGCGCTCGTCGCGTAACTCGGATCAGTCACTTATTTAACCGACCCGGATGACAGTCTGATGTTCCCCCGGGAAGGGGATTTTTGCGGGTTTTATGCCAATCCCCGTTGGCGCTGTCTGTGTCGGAGGGGCGGGTCTGGGAGCAGGCTGTTGTGGGAGCCCGCGAAGCTGTTGGCGGT
>NZ_JACAPR010000003.1 GCF_013385635.1 Pseudomonas gingeri | reverse complement strand
ATTACTTGACCAGTTCAAGCCGGCTCCCACAAGCTGGTGCGTCACCGCCAAATATCGTTGTTGTCACGGCCCATGTAGGAGCTGGCTCGCCAGCGATGGCGCCCTTGAGCCTTGCACCGCCTGTCCAGACGTCATCGCCGGCAAGCCGGCTCCCACAAGTTGGTGCGTCACCGCCAAATATCGTTGTTGTCACGGCCCATGTAGGAGCTGGCTCGCCAGCGATGGCGCCCTTGAGCCTTGCACCACCTGTCCAGACGTCATCGCCGGCAAGCCGGCTCCCACAAGCTGGTGCGTCACCGCCAAATATCGTTGTTGTCACGGCCCATGTAGGAGCTGGCTCGCCAGCGAAGAGGCCTTCGAGCCCTGCGGCGTCTGTCCGCACACCCGCCAACAAACATCTGCCTTGAAAAAAACCGAGAAAATCTTTTTGCCGGAGATAGGAATCGAACCTACGACCTTCGCGTTACGAGTGCGCTGCTCTACCGACTGAGCTACACCGGCGTGGCGCTAACGCTAGCATCGGGCGACAGCCGGGGCAAGCTACTGCGGCTTGATCGCAATCACGCCCTGGGTCCAGAAACGCGGCTGGAGGTGACCGCCGTATTGCTCCTGATAGAGCCTGTCGCACTCGTCCAAGTGGGGAACGTCGCGGATCACGATATAGACCAAGAACAGCACCGCGGCGGTGCTGACGCCCATCCATGACCAATGGACAAGGGCATTGGGTTTCGACGGCTCACCTTTCCAGACATGAATACCCATCAACCAGCCGACCACCAGGGACAGCCAGAGCTGCGAGTACGGCATGACGATCACGCCATCGACCATGGATTGGGTCAGGGCGCCGATCAGGCTGGCGAACAGACAGACACGCAACAGGTCGACCGGATCGCTGGAGTAGGCGCGCTCGCGGATCAGCCGGAAGGTGGCCCAGAGCCCGCGCCCCACCAACCACATCACCAGCAAGGTGGAAGGCACCCCCCATTCGCTGGCCCATTGCAGGATGGCCTGGTGCGGGTGGGCGGCGATGGGGTTGTGGATATCGGCGAAGTGCATCGGGCCGAAGCCGAGCAGAGGGCGTTCGCGGATCATGTCCCAGGCTTGTTGCCAGAGGACATCGCGAGCCGAGAGTGCAGTGGTGAGACGACCGCCAGCGAAATTCTGCACCTCAATACCAATGTATTCGGCCAGCACGGTGAACAGTAACCAGAAAAGCAGCAAGGCAACCGCAGCAGCCGACAACTGCCAGACTAACCAGCGCCGGCCATAGGGCCCGGAGAATAACAGTACAACACTGGCAGTTCCCATTGCGAGCCAGGTACCACGGGTACCGCCAGTTATTGCTATCAGCCACCAGAGGCTCAGGAGCAAGAAGACTAATACTTGGGCAAAGCGCCCAGTCGTGAGGAGCAGAAGCGGGACGGCCAACAGTGGCAAGGTGAATGTCTGGAACTGACCGTAGAAGCGCTTGTTGGAAAAGCCACGCAGCAGCAGGTCTGTGTCCACCACGCCCGAGCCATTACTGAAAGAACGGAACATCAGCAATAGAAAATCAATTCCTTTGAGAGCACAGATAAAGACAACGAAAAAAATAAGAAGTCGATCCAAGGGAAGAGAACTGAACTGGCGTGTACGTGCGAATGCCAACACGCAGTTGCAACACATCACAAGCAGCGCAATCTCGGAGAACGCCCAAACAGGCAAATGGGCGAACAGGGAGGAAACACACCCTACCAGCAGGACTGCGCCACCCCACAGGAGTGTCAATCGATCAATCAGGACAGAACGAAATTGCGTCCGATAAATGAACAGGAAACCGACGGCTGCGATACCGATGAAGAACTGCCCCAAGCGCTGATCGGTATGGCCACCCAAGCCATAGCCACTGACCGTCGAGGCAGTGATGAGTAACGTAAATATCAACCAGATCTTTACTCGCGCTCTCCGGACAACACTCATGACAACCTCTGAATACCAGGTTTCAAGCCGTACCTCAGGACATCAATCCTTCGGAGCCAGGACCAATGGTGCCTTGGGGTTTAGCCTGCTACAGGCAAGCGGACTGCCTTTGCTGCAGCCAAGCTCCAGATAGCGCCTGGCTTCATCAGACTCACCAAGACGTCGCAACGCATCAGCCATCCCGACATAAGGCCTTGCATAACTGGGCCTCAGACTGATTGAGTGCTCGAACTCCTGCTTGGCTTCCTGCGCCTTATCAAGAAGAAGGAAAACTTTTCCACGCTGATAATAAGCGTATTCATACTTAGGTTTCAGTGCTATCGATTTGTCGAGGTTACCCATTGCCTGGTCGATGAAGCCCGCCTCCATATAAGTAACACCCAGATTATAGTAAATCCGGTAACCACCAAAAACACCTGGACTATCTCCTTGAGCCTCCAGATATTGAGCAGATTCCTTCCATACAAAAAGAGGGGCGGACAATGACATCAAACGGTCATAGGAAAGTCCAAAAAGATAAAGTGCAAAGACAGGAACGAGAGAGACAAGATAAAATTTCTTGAGCCTGCGAATACCTAATGCCAATGCGATGAACAATCCCGGTATCCAGATATAACTGCGGTAAAGCACGAAGGGCTCCTGCAATCTGACAGCCGCCAGCTCCGTAGCAAACAGCACCCAGGGGAACAAGAGAGCAAATCCCAGCAGCCCTTTGCTCGCGCCCCGCATCAGCAATGTCAAGGCAGTGGCACCATAGGCAAGAAACGCCAATAACCCAGCCCAGACCCACCAGACACGATAGCTCAATGGAAATGGTACTCGAAGATCGAGGCCCAAAGTATTACCTTGCGGCAAGATCAAGACCCAGATGTATTTGAAGAACAACCCCATCTGGTTAAATACGCTCAGCACATAAAGCGATCCATCCGGCTGAAATACCTCATCGCTGAGCACCTCCTCACTCTTGAGTTCATAAGTACTGCCGATCATACCTTTGGCCCACAGCACGACGGACAGCGCAACGACTGACTGAACAGCCAATACCGAAAAGACTTCCCAGGTATTGATCGACAGCGGCAATCGACTACGACGATGCAATACCCATAACAGAAAACACAGGGCTGGCAGCATCACTGCGTGCTCTTTGGCATACAAGGACAGCAGAATACAGAGACAGGAGACCCAAAGCGCCCAACGCTTACCACAGAGCCCTTGCCAGAAAGACCAGAGCCCAAGTAGGCCGAAAAGAGTAGCACATACAATCGTACGCTGAATGAGGTAACCCTGGGTTTGTATGGCCAAGGGGTGTATGGCGAATAAAAATGCAACAATTAAAGCTGCGCTATCTGCATTCAGAAAAAAAGAAACACGGCGATCCAAGCTGACAAGGAGTTGACGGATAAAGCCAAACAGCGCCAAAGCAGTACAGGCATGGAGAAATAGATTCTCAACTCTCAGCCAGACGATCTTGTCACTTATATAGACGAAGCTCGCGGCCATGGACTGGTGCACCCATAACCTCGGGATCAGTTGAAACCCCGTGGATAGAATTGTTGCAGGACCTCCCTCTCTGAAAAATGGCTCATCGTCAAAAACCAGAGGATTGTTCAGGAAGGGGGAACACAGTAGCAACAATAGCCCCGCAGACAACACGGCGAACAGCAAAAAAACCAATCGACGCGAAATCATAGAGCTCTCTATTCGTCACTTCAAAAACCCGCTCTTATAAAAATCGACACCCTAAGAAAGGGTGCCGATCTCATTGATGACCTAAGGTTTCATAACCTCAAGCCATTACACTAAAATCACTTGCAGTAGCCAGCAGCCAGACAGCTACCCGACTGGGTCCAGTTAACCAGACCACCGTTGGCAGTAGGCACGAGGTTAACTGTAAAGCCACCCGCCGCAGTGGTACCAACCAAGATAATCGTCCCGCCACTCACGCTGGAGCCAGTAGCATTAAAGTTAGCCGTCGTGGTAGGTAGCGCAGGCACTCCATTGGTACCCGCCGTACAGTTGGTGGTAGATGCGAGGTCATTGATACAAACGGCCACAGCTGTCTTGTAAGCATCAGCCAAGGTATTCACTTCAGAAAAGCGCGCTTTTTGGGTGTAAGTGTTGTAAGCAGGCAAAGCAATCGCCGCCAAAATACCAATGATCGCCACAACGATCATCAGTTCGATCAAGGTGAAACCTTTCTGAGCATTCATATTTCGTCTCCAAACGTGGGCAAAGGCCTTATGACTCCCACACGTTAAAGCACACCCCGTGCCATTCCTCCACAGAAGCACCGGCCTTCATTACAAAGCCATTTTCGCAATCGAAATACTGCTTCAGAACAACACAACCTGACATTTTTTGTCACCTCAACATGCCCGATTTGGCACCATCGCCCGACTACGCTATAAGTCTCCGACTGTTTGTGTTTGGTGCCCAAATGAACGATATCGCCCTTTCCGGTCTGGCCAAGCAATTGGTGGCGGCCGAGCTGATTACCGACAAAAACGCTCAGCAGGCGTATCAGCAAGCCCAACGCAACCGCATCTCCCTGGTTAGCTACCTGGTCCAGAACAAGCTGGTAAAAAGCCGTCAGGTTGCGGAAATTGCCTCTGAACATTTCGGCGTTGCATTACTGGACCTGGGCACCCTGGACAAGGAAAGCCAGCCCAAGGGACTGGTCAGTGAAAAGCTGATCCGCCAACACCATGTGCTGCCTTTATGGCGACGCGGAAACAAATTGTTCGTGGGGATCTCCGACCCTAGCAACCACCAGGCGATCACCGATATCCAGTTCAGCACCGGTCTCACCACCGAGGCGATACTGGTAGAGGACGACAAGCTTGCCGACGCCATCGACAAATTCTTCGATAGCAATGCCAGCGGCCTAGAGGACATGGCGGACGTCGACCTCGAAGGTCTTGATATCGAGTCGGCCGACGACAAGAAACATGAGCAGATCGCCGGCCAGGATGCCGACGATGCGCCTGTAGTGCGCTTCGTCAATAAGATGCTGCTGGACGCAATCAAGGGGGGGGCCTCGGACTTGCACTTTGAACCCTATGAAAAGGTCTACCGCGTGCGCCTGCGCACCGATGGCATCCTGAGAGAAGTCGCCAGGCCGCCGATCCACCTTGCCGGCCGGATCGCTGCCCGCCTGAAGGTCATGGCCAGTCTGGATATTTCCGAGCGGCGCAAGCCACAGGACGGTCGGATCAAGATGCGCATTTCGAAGACCAGAGCCATCGATTTTCGGGTCAACACCCTGCCGACGCTGTGGGGAGAAAAGATCGTGATGCGGATCCTCGATCCGTCCAGCGCCCAGATGGGTATCGATGCGTTGGGCTATGAGCCGGATCAGAAAGACCTCTACATGGCGGCGCTGAAACAGCCGCAGGGCATGATCCTGGTCACGGGTCCCACCGGCTCGGGTAAAACCGTTTCGCTGTACACCGGCCTGAATATCCTCAATACCGTGGATATCAATATCTCCACCGCCGAAGACCCGGTGGAGATCAATATGGAAGGCATCAACCAAGTCAACGTCAACCCGAAACAAGGGTTGGATTTTGCCCAGGCATTGCGTTCATTCCTGCGCCAGGACCCGGATGTGATCATGGTCGGCGAGATCCGTGACCTGGAGACCGCCGAAATCGCGATCAAGGCCGCCCAGACCGGCCATATGGTGCTTTCGACCCTGCACACCAACAGCGCCGCGGAAACCCTGACCCGTCTACATAACATGGGCATCCCCGGCTTCAACATCGCCACCTCGGTCAACCTGATCATCGCCCAGCGTCTGGCGCGCAAACTGTGCACGCACTGCAAAAGGGAAATCGATGTTCCTGAAGAAGCCTTGCTCAAGGAAGGTTTCCCGGCAGACCAGATCGGTAAATTCAAGATCTACGAACCCGTTGGCTGCGATCAATGCAACGCTGGCTACAAGGGCCGTGTCGGGATCTATGAAGTGGTCAAGAACACGCCCGATCTGCAGCGACTGATCATGGCCGAAGGCAACTCGATCGAGATCGCCAAGCAGATGCGCAAGGACGGTTTCAACGACCTTCGAACCTCCGGGCTGCGCAAAGCTATGCAGGGCCTGACCAGCCTGGAAGAAGTCAACCGGGTCACCAAGGACTAAACCATGGCGACAAAAGCGGTAAAAATCAGCGTTTATGCCTGGGAAGGTACCGACAAGAAAGGTACCAAGATGACGGGAGAGCTTACGGGGCACAACCCGGCTCTGGTCAAGGCGCAGTTGCGTAAACAAGGCATCAATCCAGGCAGGGTACGCAAGAAAAGCGCGTCGATCTTCAGCAAGGGCAAACGCATCAAGCCCATGGATATCGCGCTGTTTACCCGGCAGATGGCGACCATGATGAAGGCCGGCGTACCACTGCTGCAGTCCTTCGACATCATCGCCGAAGGCTTCGATAATCCGAATATGCGCAAGCTGGTGGATGACATCAAGCAGGAGGTCGCGGCGGGCAACAGTTTCGCGACGTCCCTACGCAAGAAGCCTGAGTATTTCGATGAGCTTTATTGCAATCTGGTGGATGCAGGCGAACAAGCAGGTGCTCTCGAAAGCCTGCTGGATCGGGTAGCCACCTATAAGGAAAAAACCGAAGCGCTCAAAGCCAAGATCAAAAAGGCCATGAACTACCCGATTGCGGTCATACTCGTCGCAATCATTGTGTCCGGGATCCTGCTGATCAAGGTGGTGCCGCAGTTCCAGGCAATCTTTACCGGTTTCGGTGCCGAGCTTCCGGCTTTCACCCTGATGGTTATCGGCCTTTCACAAATACTGCAAGACTGGTGGTGGATTGTGATCCTGGCCCTGGTCGGCGGAGCTTATGCACTCAAGCGTGCCCACAAGAGTTCAGAGCGCTTTCGTAACTGGCTGGACCGAATGCTGTTGAAGATGCCCATCATCGGTCCATTGCTCTACAAATCCGCCGTCGCTCGGTTCGCACGCACTCTGTCGACAACTTTCGCCGCCGGCGTGCCTCTGGTGGAGGCACTGGACTCCGTAGCAGGTGCGACCGGCAATATCGTCTTCAAGAATGCCGTCAACCGTGTCAAACAGGACGTCTCCACCGGGATGCAACTGAACTTCTCCATGCGTACTACCGGCGTATTCCCCAGCATGGCACTCCAGATGACGGCCATTGGTGAAGAGTCTGGTGCCTTGGACGATATGCTGGACAAGGTCGCAACCTACTACGAAAGTGAAGTCGACAATATGGTCGACAGCCTGACCAGCTTGATGGAGCCCCTCATCATGGCTGTACTCGGAGTGATTGTCGGTGGCCTGGTCATCGCCATGTACCTGCCTATTTTCAAACTCGGCTCAGTCATCTGAACATGCCCCTACCCGACTTCCTGGCCAGCAACCCGCTGGCCTTTGTTTTGTTCACCCTCGTCCTCGGCCTGATCGTCGGCAGTTTCCTCAACGTCATCGTCTGGCGGCTGCCGAAGATGCTTGAGCGCGATTGGCGTACCCAGGCCCACGAAGTCCTGGGCCTGCCACAACCCGAGCCCGCTGCGACCTACAACCTGCTCCTGCCCCACTCCCATTGCCCGCACTGCAATCACCAGATCCGTGCCTGGGAAAACCTGCCACTGATCAGCTATGCCCTGCTGCGTGGCAAATGTTCAAACTGTAAAGCGCCCATCAGCAAGCGCTACCCGCTGACCGAACTGGCCTGCGGCCTACTCTCTGCCTTTATCGCCTGGCATTTCGGTTTCGGCTGGCCCGCCGGCCTGATGCTGGTGCTGACCTGGGGCCTGCAGGCGATGAGCCTGATCGACGCCGACCACCAACTGCTGCCTGACGCCCTGGTCCTGCCGCTGTTGTGGCTGGGCCTGATCGCCAACCACTTCGCGATCTTCACCTCCCTGGGCGACGCCCTCTGGGGCGCTGTCGCCGGCTACCTGAGCCTGTGGTCGGTGTACTGGGTGTTCAAGCTGCTGACCGGTAAGGAAGGCATGGGCCACGGCGACTTCAAGCTGCTGGCGATGCTCGGCGCCTGGGGCGGCTGGCAAATCCTGCCGCTGACCATCCTGCTGTCATCCCTGGTGGGTGCGATCCTGGGGCTGATTCTGCTGCGCCTGCGCAATGCCCAGACCTCGACGCCAATCCCCTTTGGTCCCTATCTGGCGATTGCCGGGTGGATTGCATTGCTCTGGGGTGGTCAAATAACCACTTCTTATCTGCAATTTGCCGGTTTCAAATGACCAGAGCTGCTTCAAAACCCTGGATCCTCGGCCTTACCGGTGGTATCGGTAGCGGCAAGAGCGCGGCGGCACAGCACTTTATCGACCTCGGCATCCATGCCGTGGATGCCGATCACGCCGCGCGCTGGGTGGTGGAGCCCGGTCGCCCGGCGTTGCTGAAGATCGCCGAACACTTCGGCCCCGGCGTGCTGCAGGCCGACGGCCAACTGGACCGTGGCGCCCTGCGCAAGCTGATTTTCGCAGACGCCGGACAACGGCGCTGGCTGGAAGCCCTGTTGCATCCGCTGATAGCCGAGGAGATCGCCAGCCACCTGGCCCGCGCGCAATCGCCCTACGCGATCCTGGTGTCACCGTTGCTGATCGAGTCAGGGCAGTACGCCACGACCCAGCGCGTGCTGGTGATCGACGCGCCACAGGCATTGCAAGTCCAGCGGACCCTGCTGCGCGACCGAACCAGTGAAGAACAGGTGCAGGCGATCCTCAAGGCCCAGGCCAGTCGCGAAGAACGCCTGAGACAGGCCGACGATGTGCTGGTCAATGACCGCGACCTCGCCTGGCTGCACAGCGAAGTCGAACGCCTGCACACCTTTTACCTTACTTTGCGTGGAGGCCAATCATGAGCCAATCCCTGACCGTCGAATGCCCGACCTGCGGCGCGCCCGTGGAATGGAGCGCGACCAATACCAACCGGCCCTTTTGCTCCGATCGCTGCAAGCTGATCGACCTCGGTGCCTGGGCCTCGGAGGAACACAAGATTCCCGTCAGCCCGGATGCCGAGGACGACCTGTTCTCCGACGATCTGCCACCGCGTGCCCACTGAGCTGATCAAGGCCGCATAAAGCCGTAGTCCTGCCCGTCATCGAGGTTCTCGGCCAGAAACTGCAACTCGTCGGCCAGATCCTCGGCACTGCGTACCGCCTTGCTCTGCTGCACCACCGCGCTGAGCAAGGCGCGCAATCCCAGCCCTGGCTCAAAACCTGCCGTGTGCGCGGCCTCCAGGCTGGCCTGCACTTCCTGACGCGCCCATTCGTACACACTCATCGCCCCACCCTCCCGGTTGTTTTTCCCAGCATGAGCGCGTACCAGGCCGGACTGTTTGATGCAGATCAACGGGAGTTTCCGGGCGGTTCGTTGTCCTTCCAGGGCGCCGACAGATACCGCGTACGGTTGAAGGTCTCCAGCCATTCCGGGCAGAACACCACCAATGCACTGATCACCATGCCGTTGATAAAGGCCTCGGGAAAAATGATCAGCCAAAGATAGCCGATAAAGTCCTCCAGCCACTCCGGCATCGCGAAACGTCCGTCGAACCACAACAGCGCCAGACTCGCCAGCAAACAGAGCAGCGCCGCCAGGGCGGCGGCGAAAAATCCGGAGCAGAAGATATACACAAAGGGATTTCGCGGCTGCGCGCGCTCTACAACTATCGCGCACACCTCGGTCACCAGCACCGGCAGCAGGATCAGCAGTGTGCCGTTGACACCCAACGCGGCAAGGTCCTGCCGTCCGAGCAGCACCAGACCGAGTTGCGCCACCAATCCGCCGACAATCGCCAACGGCCAATCCAGTAGAAGGGTAACCGCCGTCAGGCCGATAAAGTGATAGGACACCCCCGTATCGAAATCCCGTCGCACCAGCCAGAGCAGAAACAACGCGAAGACCGTACCGAACAGCAGGTGCTGGCGTCGGCTGTCGGTAAACAACTCGACCCAGGGCGAACGCCGGATCGCCCACAGCAATACCGGCAGATAAACCAGCCAGCCGATGATCAGGCTTTCGGGCGACAGCAATTGCGCGCCGATCATAAGGACCTCTTCGTCACACCCGGCACTCCCTGTCCACACGGGTCCTACAGTCTACATCGAGCCTCGCGACAGCCCGTCGCGACAAAATCCGCACGCCACTTCCAGCGGTCATGGTTTCGACGCTAAGCTTGGGCCATGGACGACTCAGACTTCTTACGCTTGCTGACCATCCAGGCCGAGCAAGCCAACACGTTTCTCTCCAATGCCCGCAAATGGGAGCGTGAGCGTTGGGTCTGCCAGCGCCTCCTGCAAGGGTTGAACGTGCCATACCGCAACGAGGACTTCCACCCCGCCGGACAGGAACCGCCGGACGTGCTGTTTCGCGATGCGTGCTTCGAAGTGTTTTTCGTCCTCGACGAAGGCCGGCGCCTCAACGATGAATGGCGTGAAGAACTGCAGCGCCGACGCAGCGCGTTTTCCCTGAGCCAACTGGTACGCCGCGAGGCCAAGCCCAAGCGCATTCCCGCCTCGGAACTGCTGCAGCGCCTGGCGCCGACCCTGCGCAAGAAAGCCCACAACTACAAGGAACGCGGCCTGGACCTCGGCGAGCTGGATATCATCGCCTTCGCCAGCCTGAAGCGCGAAGTACTGGACCTCAACAGCCACTTCCCGCCCCCCACCGAATACCTGCGCCAGGGTTGGCGCTCGCTGTCGCTGGTGGGCCCGACCTTCGCCCGGGTCCTGTTCGCCCACCCCGATGCCCCGGACTTCCTGCGCGGCAACCTGGGGCGCAGCATTGTCTTCGATGTCGGCATCAGCCTGTAAACCATGGCGCAATCACCGCACCAGTGATACAAAGCGTAATCACTCGTCCGAATCCTCGACAGCGTGCACGACAAGCCAACGGCTATGCTCAGTTCTGGAACACGCACTCTCTGCTGGGGCCCCGCCGGCTCCCCCGATGTAGCGTTCAACCATTCCGTTACGTCTACCTGACGAGGCCTTTTTATGAGCAGCCGCCTGAACCCGGACGACCAGAAGCATGTCGAACAATACCTGCAACTTTCCCAGCATCAAGTCGAGCGCCGGCCCTTCCGGCCGTGGATGCTCCTGGTCGTGGTGCTGGTCGTGGTGATCGGTTTGGGCCTGTTGAGCCGCCTCCTGAGTTATCTGGCGCTATGAGCTGCCTCGCGCTCGCCCGGATAACGCAAGCACAGATTTCCTTTAGCCTTGCGAGATATTCCCATGAACCATCGTATCGTGATCGTCGGCGGCGGCGCCGGCGGCCTGGAGTTGGCGACCCGCCTGGGCAAGACCCTGGGTAAGCGCGGCACGGCCAGCATCGTGCTGGTCGACGCCAACCTGACGCACATCTGGAAACCGCTGCTGCACGAAGTGGCCGCCGGCTCCCTGAACTCTTCGGAAGACGAACTCAATTATGTCGCCCAGGCGAAATGGAACCATTTCGAGTTCCAGCTCGGACGCATGAGCGGGCTCGATCGCGCCGGGAAAAAGATCCAGCTGGCCGCGACCTATGATGAACACGGCGTGGAACTGCTACCAGCCCGCGAGCTGGGTTATGACTCGCTGGTGATCTCTGTCGGCAGTACCACCAACGACTTCGGCACCCAGGGCGCCGCCCAGCACTGCCTGTTCCTCGACACCCGCAAGCAGGCCGAGCGCTTCCACCAGCAGTTGCTCAATCACTACCTGCGTGCCCACGCCGGGAACGTCGATGCGCCCGAGCAGATGATCAGCGTGGCCATCGTTGGTGCCGGCGCCACCGGCGTCGAGCTGGCCGCCGAACTGCACAATGCGGCCCATGAGCTGGCGGCCTATGGCCTGGACCGGATCAAGCCGGAAAACATGCATATCACCCTGATCGAAGCCGGGCCACGGGTGCTACCCGCCTTGCCCGAGCGGATCGGTGGCCCTGTGCATAAAACCCTGGAGAAGCTCGGCGTCCGGGTCATGACCAACGCCTCGGTCAGCGAAGTGACCGCCGAAAGCCTGGTCACCGCTGATGGCCAGGTCATTCCGGCGAGCCTCAAGGTCTGGGCGGCCGGGATCCGTGCACCGGGTTTCCTCAAGGACATCGACGGCCTGGAGACCAACCGGATCAACCAGCTCCAGGTGTTGCCGACCCTGCAGACCACACGCGACGAGAACATCTTCGCCTTTGGCGACTGCGCGGCCTGCCCGCAGCCCGGTAGCGACCGCAATGTGCCGCCGCGAGCCCAAGCCGCTCACCAACAGGCGTCGTTGCTGGCCAAATCGCTGAAGCTGCGGATCGAAGGCAAGACCTTGCCTGAGTATCGCTACACCGACTACGGCTCGTTGATTTCTCTGTCGAAATTCTCCGCCGTCGGCAACCTGATGGGTAACCTGACCGGCAGCGTGATGCTGGAGGGGTGGTTGGCGCGGATGTTCTACGTGTCGCTGTACCGCATGCACCAGATGGCACTGTACGGCACGTTCCGCACCTTGATGCTGATGCTCGGCAGCCGGATCGGACGCGGGACGGATCCGCGGTTGAAGCTGCACTGAGTTGCAGGTCGCCCCCATACCACGTGGGTGCGACCCTCTCATCGTTCAGAGCAAAAGATAAAAATATGCGGCTCCAGATGATACCTATCCGACACAAGACTCCAGATAGTCTTTCGCCGTTGCCGATAATGCGTCTTCAACATTGACGGGGGGCACCCAGTTGAGCAATGTCCTGGTCTTGTCGATATCCACTTGCAACGATCCCAGCAAGCGTTGCGCTGTAGCTTTTTTTCCCAACAGCCTAAAGAGGATGCTTAAAAAGCACATTGGTGCCGGTAACAACCTCGCCGGTCTACCCAATGCGTGGCCCATCCGGATCAACAGTTGGGTGGTGGAAAGATCCTCGCCATCACTGACCAGAAACACTTGATTGGCCGCTGCCGGATGATCAATGCAAGCCACTATCAGATCCACCAGGTTGTCCAGAGCAACCAGACTACGCTGATTGTTAATGGCTCCGAACGGTAACGGTACACCTCGCCGCAACCAATTCATCATGCCGCGAAAATTAGCCTTCACGCCCGGACCGTAAACCAGCACAGGTCTTATGATCACGACCTCCATGCCGGTTTCTGCCGACAAGGCTTGTAATCCACGCTCTGCCTCAAGCTTGGAAATACCGTAAGGATCAGTGGGGGAAGGAAGGTCATCAGCACGATAGGGTCTTCCTGGGAGGGTACCTTCACCATTGACCTTTATCGAACTGATGAACACAAAGCGTTTTACGCCTGCTTGAGCCGCTTTCCGTGCAAGCGCCAGAGTTGCCTCGGTATTGACCTGACGAAACGCTTCCAGCACGTCACCAGCAGTCTCATTCATCACATGAACGCGTGCAGCGGCATGAATGACGACATCAATCTCAGACAGGTAGGAGCCTGCAGAAAAAATATCGTCCCGCCCCCCGACCACCGGAACCACGCCCTCTGGAAATTGGGCGCCCGGACGCCTGACACCAACCATAAGCCGATAACTGGAGCGAGTATCGCTACTCAGGCGTCGCAGGACTGCGCCCCCCACAAACCCAGTCCCGCCAGTCAAAAAAATACTCGGCATCAGGACATACTCTTGGGGCGCTTGCGCAACTCATAAAGCTTGAAAGGTAACTTGAGCAGGAGCATCAGTATGTTGGTGTAGACACCGTTGGTACGACAGGCATCCACGATTTCCAAATTCAATTTCAAGCTACTCCTCAGCCCTGAGGTACTGGCACCACCGGCACGCATGCGGACCACGACCCGCTCAAGATAGGAGTACTTGAGACGCCGGACCATGAAAAACCGAACAAAAAACTCATAATCCGCGGATATTTTGTACTTCAGAGAGTACGGACCGACTGCCTCGTACGCGGTCTTGCGTATAAAGCTCGCAGGGTGAGGTGGCATCCATCCAAAACGCAGCTTCCAGGGAGCGAATCGATTACCACGGTAAAAGCGAGTTACTTTCTGCAGGTCGACAGCATTAACAAACACGACATCACCGAAGACCACATCACTTTCTGGGAAGCGCCCGAACGCCTCTACCACAGAAGAAACACTGGTGGAGCTTTCGTAAAAATCGTCGGAGTTCAGGATACCGACTACCTCTCCGCTCGCCAGCGCCACCCCTTTGTTCATCGCGTCGTAAATTCCTTTGTCCGGTTCGCTGACAAACTTGCTGATACGATCACCATAAGACTCGATAATCGCCTGGGTGCCGTCTTTCGAGCCGCCATCCACCACTATGTATTCAATCTCAGGATAATCCTGCGATAGAACCGACTCTATCGTGTCTCGAATGGTGTTCGCGCTGTTATAGCAAACCGTAACAATTGATAACTTCAAAACCACCTCTCATGCACGGCCGTACAGATCTTCAAAACGTACAATATCGTCTTCACCCAAATAGGAACCGGATTGCACTTCAATCAGTTCTAAAGGAATAACCCCGGGATTTTCCAGCGTATGTACCTGGCCGATAGGGATATAGGTGGATTGGTTTTCAGTTACCAGATAGGTTTTTTCACCGTTGGTGACCTTCGCAGTACCGCTTACGACAATCCAATGCTCAGCGCGATGGTGGTGCATTTGCAATGAGAGTTTCGCTCCAGGATTGACGGTAATGCGCTTCACTTGATAGCGACTACCTTTATCAATCGAATCATAGACACCCCAGGGACGATAGACCTCACGGTGATCAAGCGATTCACAGCGTCCTTCGCTCTTCAACCTATCAACGATTTTCTTTACATTTTGCACTTGGCTTTTATGGGCCACCAGGACCGCGTCCTTGGTTTCCACAATCACAAGATCATCAACGCCAACAGTACTGACCAAGCGGCTTTGCGAATGCACGAATGTATTACTTGTCTGCTCGACCAGAACATCACCGTGACATACGTTGCCCTGGGCGTCCTTGCTTCCAACTTCCCACAACGCCGCCCAGGACCCGATATCGCTCCAGCCGGCGTCGAGCGGAACCACAACCGCATCAGCAGTTTTTTCCATCACCGCATAGTCGATCGACTCAGAAGGACAGGCTGTGAAAGCCTCGACACCTACACGAGTGAAGTGCATGTCCTGCGCCCCCACGGCAAGCGCACTACGACAAGATGCCAGGATATCCGGACGGAATTTTTCCAGCTCTTCCAGGTAGCGGCTAGCACGAAACATGAACATGCCACTGTTCCATAGGTAATTCCCGCTATCCAGATAGGCGCGGGCCGTTTTTTCATCCGGCTTTTCTACAAAACGCGCCACCTCGAAGCCATTGGCATCGAGGCTCTCACCCTTTTCGATATAGCCATAACCCGTTTCCGGTTGGGTCGGGACAATCCCGAAGGTAACGAGTTTGCCATCAAGCGCCAGAGGCAAAGCCTGTCGTATGCTGGCCTGGAACGTTTCAATATCCTGGATCAGATGATCCGCCGCCAGAACCAACAGCACCGGTTCCTGCTCTTCAGCGGCTGCCTGCAACGCGGCCAGGGCAACCGCGGGAGCGGTATTACGCCCTATAGGCTCAAGTAGAATATTGATGTTTTCCATGCCCAGGCGTCTGAGCTGCTCCGCGGCGAGAAACCTGTGTTCCTCATTACAGATCAAACGAGGCAAAGCGACATCAAGGCCGTCCAGACGCTTGATCGTGGCTTGCAACATGGACAATTCGGCGTCCGCCAGGCAAAGAAACTGCTTGGGATTGAGCTGACGCGACAGCGGCCAGAGGCGGGAGCCAGAACCACCGGCCATAATTACCGGAATCAACATTTAATCATCCCTTGCATTCAATTCGTTGTTCGCACCGGTCAATGGCTGAGCGGCGATGTCCAGCATGCTCCTTGCGACAATCTCCCAATCCCTGGGTATTGCTTTCAATTGCTCGCCCCAATCAGGCCAGTAACCTGCAGAAAGCTTTCTGTACAACTCATTCACAGCGCCTTTCAAAGACACCGGATCGTTCACTCGAAAGTATATTGCTTCGTCACCGCACAAAACCCGGGCATAAGGCAGGTCAGGGCAAATGATTGGCAAGCCTGAAAACATGGCCTCCACAAGCGGAAATCCATAGCTCTCGTCCGTCGAGAGAAACAACAGAGCATCCACTCGCCGGTAGGCATCAAGCATCTGTTGCGACGAGAAGACGCCCAGGCAGTGCAGCCACGGCGCATCGGGGGCTGGATTACTGCTTTGCGCGAGGGTGAGATCAACACTCGCGACGGGCCATTGTGTCATATCGCTAGTATCGATAGCGGCCAGCAGCTTGTGATTCTTGTGAGGATACCCTGCCGCCGGATAGATCAAACGCAAGGGCTCGCCTGCCGCACCAACACGCCCCGTCCGCCGAAGCCCGGACTTCAATAGCCAGACAGGGACTGGTTGTGGCACAACGTACACTCGCGACTCTAATGAGGGATACGAGTCAATCAGAGCCTCACGCATCAGCGCCGTCTGCACGATAAACGCCTGGGCATATCGAAGGTTCCGGCGAAAAACCCATCTGAACATTGACAACTTCAGCCCTGCAACACTCCAAGAGGTCGTTGCAGGCCGCAAAAGATGAGAGTTCTGAACGAAAACCGTTTGCCGGGTGATGCAACGAATGGGTAAGTCACCCATCACCAATAAGGGGACGGCCCCGCTAAAACGCCGACCAAGAAAAAGACACTCCATCAAACGTGAGAAAGCATTAGGCAAGTAACGCCGATAGCTCGTTACTTTTATTGCCCCCCCCGCGCCCTTATAGGATGATAAGTCCCCTTTGCCAGGTAGATAGGCTTCGACAACACGCACCCCCGTGTTCTGCTCCAGAGCCGGCAACAATGATTTGAGCAACTGTACAGCCCCCTGGCCGGCAATGTTGGTCAGATGCAGGCGAACAGTATCTTGACTCATTGCAAAGACTCTTTCGGATACCAGGGAGAAACTACGGCAGCCTTGCACTCTGGTTTGGCGCGAAGAACTGCCAACATGTAATCCGCCGCGACAACAGGCTGGATAGCTGCTGCTGCATGGTGCGTGGCAGCACGCATAGCGACCAGATGTTCTGGCTCGGAACACAGCATACCGATCATACGCTCAAGCGCACCGTGATCGTTGGAGTCGAAGACGGCTCCTGCCCCAAATTTCTCGACCAGCACTCGAGCCCCCACCTGGTCGCTGCATAGTACCGGCACTCCCGCACACAGAGCCTCATTCACCACAACACCCCAGCCGTCATAGCGGCTGGGCAGGACAAGAAGATCATAACTGGACACGATTGCTTGCGTGCTGCCGAAGGGAATGATTCCGCAGTAACGGATCTTTTCGCCATCAAACGCGAATGAAGAGGGATCACCAGGACCATAGACATCAAGAACCACAGAAGCCCCCGAGTTGGCGATAGCTTCTATAAGCAGATCAACACCTTTACGAGCAATCAATGCCCCGACAAAAATAACTCTCAGACAGTCCGAGCTTTCAGGCTTTTCTTGTGGTGCCAAAAATCGGTTTTCAATGATTGGAACAAAGTAACCAAAGGGAAATAGTTTATCTTTTTTCACTCCTGCATCCGAATACTGCGAGAGCGCTTTCGAGGAAATCGAAAAAACTCCAGACATGCTTTGTTTAAGCAGCGCCATATATATTTTATAAAGAAATGGTCGCAACTTTGCCTTGAGTTTTTCAAGCGTCAAGGCACCATCGCTGAAATAACCCTGACTGATAGGTGAATAAGGCTCCGAGACAATATAAAACTCAACGCGCAAAGCCACTGCCAACAATAGGCAATAAAGCATCTTTGAGCTTTGAAATGCGCTACCAAACAAATGTATATCATGCCGGTGCTCACGCATTTTCTGATAACAATACAAGAACGTGCCACGCTCCGGTATAAGCCGCCGCTCAATCGACTCAACCTGAGTGTCCCGCCATCCCTGGGCACGACGTGTGGCATCCTCCATTGTCAGCACGTAAGCAAGGACCGGAGTTTCCGCCTGTCGAGACAACCCTTCATAAGTAAACGCTTGGTGATCCGTCAGCACCGGCTGCCAGGTAATGAACAATGGCTTTTCCATCATGACCGGCCGCCAAACATGAAGTCGTACACTGCCCGGCCGGCCAGTTGCGGCGCACAACGAGCAATGGCAGCCTGCTGACCGCGCCGAGCGCAGGTCAAACTTTCTTCGGGGTCCTCGACAATTTTTCGGAACAATGCAGCCAACTCAGCAGAGTCATTACGAGTCAGATAGATAGCACCCGAGCCCAGCACTGCCCGCACGTCACTGATATCCGTACTAAGAACCAGAAGACCCGCTTCGGCAAACTCAATGACCTTTGAAGGAAAGGTCGTGTCAGCCAATGGTCCACCTACCGGCTTCAATGCCAATCCGACACTGCAACGCTCGAGCACCTCGGCGTATTGAGCGTCAGTAGTCCGGCCATGCAGGGTCACTTTTGGAGTCCCGGACTCATTCGCCAGGCCCTGCAGCGCTTGGAGCGCCTCGCCCTTACCGGTCACCTCGAACTGGAGATTTCGCGCCCACTCGTCCTTCTCCTGGCGAAGTAAACGCACCGTCTCTATCAATAGATCGGCACCGGTATCAGTGTTGAGGGTGCCGGCCATTAGCACCGCTCTAGGATTAGTGCCCGGTTTTACTTCAAATTTCTTCGTCGAGGTTGAACCGTAGTAACAATGAACCGGGCGTATGCCAGTCATCTGTGCCAGGGCGCTACAAGCCAATAGGGCCCCATCCGAACACAAACGGTCATAGAGCCAGGTAATCGAACGGCCTAGAAGCGCTTTCAACGACCCACTTCCCTGACCTGCGACTTCCCCATCCTCAAGATCAAGAAACCGTCTGTAGCCAGTGACGGACGCAGCCAGCAGCAATGGTAAATAAGCACTCATCCGATTGTAGAAAATCACTGCTTTACGCTGGCTAGACGATAGTCGCAGCAAAGTACCGATCAGAAAGAACAACGAGAGAAACTGGGAAAGGAACCGGACATGAGAAAAAGGAGCATACACAACCGGCACGCCTGCCACTCTCTTGACGCTACGGGGAAAATAGGTGAAGGAACCATTGGCGCGCCCCCGACCAAGACTAAGGATGCAAGGCCGTGCCCCCGCTTCGCGCAAAGCCTGACAGAGCATGACGACTTTGCGAGAAGCCGCCGGGCTGTCGCTGACAATTCCTCTTTCAACGCGGGTCTTGTCATCCAACGCGTTACAGACCACCAGGACCAGGGGGCGTTTCATGGCAATTGCCTTTTTACGACAGCAGGAACACCAGCGACAAGCACATGGCCAGGAACGTCTCTGGTCACTATGGCTCCCGCCGCGACTATAGCGCCATCACCGATGGTAACCCCCCCCAGAATGACACTTTTTGCGCCAATCCAGCAGCCGTTCCCCACAACGATGGAACGCGCCGTACCTTTACCCGCACGCCGCTCTCGCGAGCCGATTTCGTGACTGCCCAAGATGAACTCAACCCCGGGGCCCAAATCGCAGTGGGAGCCGATTCGAATATCAGCATTTTGATGCGTATGGAAGATTCCACCCGGGCTGATCCAGGTTCCCTCGCCGACAGTCAGACGGCCTCGTCCATAAATCCATCCGCGACCACAAAACTTTACGTTCGCTTGTATCTCAACGCTGGCGAAGCGCAAGAGAACCGCTCTGAAGGCGAAAAGTCGGGACGGTGGGAAGAGAGAGAGAATGATATTGATTAGGTGCCTGATCATAAGTACCGACTAAATCTCAACGAGGAATACCCCGAAGGAACGAGGTTGTTTGCTGGCAGAAGAGAAAGACTATCGCGATATGCACCAAGCAAAAGAAACCGCATGGCCAAGGTCTTGTGCCAAACCATGCCATGCGTTTTCAAGCTATCGTGAACGAGCGTAAGAAGTATTCTCGGAGAACCAAGCGTAAGCGTCACGCAACCCATCTTCAAGGCTGATCGCCGCTCGCCACCCCAACTGCTCAAGACGGGAAACATCCATCAGCTTTCTTGGCGACCCATCCGGTTTGCTCGCATCAAAGCTCAGACGACCGTTGAATCCGGTTACCTTTGCGATCGTTTGAGCCAACTCGCGGATGGTGCAATCCTCACCAGTGCCGACATTGATGTGCGAAAGCATCGATTGTGTATGTGCAGCGTACACAGCCTGATCCAGTTCCATGATATGAACCGAGGCACTGGCCATATCATCGACATGCAGGAACTCGCGCATCGGCGAACCGCTACCCCAGATAACCACCTCCTCGATACCCTGTTCAACTGCATCATGGAAGCGACGCAAGAGAGCCGGGATTACATGGGAGTTTTCCGGGTGGAAGTTATCATGAGGTCCATACAGGTTGGTGGGCATGGCACTTCTGTAGTCCCGTCCATACTGCCGATTGTAACTCTCGCACAACTTGATTCCGGCAATCTTGGCGATTGCGTAAGGCTCATTGGTAGGCTCAAGGACACCCGTCAGCAAGGCCTCTTCAGCCATAGGCTGCTGGACCTTCACTGGGTAGATGCAAGACGACCCCAGAAAGAGCATTTTCTGTACATCATGCTGATGCGCGGCGTGGATGATGTTCGCCTGCATCATCAGATTTTCGTAGATGAACTCTGCCGGGTAGGTGTTATTGGCATGAATACCCCCGACCTTGGCAGCGGCCATATACACCTGGTCAATTTTGTTCTCGGCAAAAAAAGTGGCTACTGAATGCTGATCCAACAGATTCAATTGAGCCCTGTCGCGAGTCACAATATTCGTGTAGCCCAACGCCTGCAGGCGACGGACGATGGCCGAGCCAACCATTCCCTTGTGGCCAGCGACAAAAATACGTTCGCTCAATTGACGCGACATTCCTAGTTCTCCAACGACACCGGCAAATCGTAGCCATGGTTCTTCAGCAATGCATGGCGCTGAGCGACCTTCAGGTCTTCGCGAACCATTTCGGCACACATCTCTTGAGCCGTAATCTCTGGTACCCAACCCAGCTTCGTTTTTGCCTTGGTTGGATCGCCGAGCAATGTTTCAACCTCCGCCGGACGGAAATAGCGTGGATCGACACGAACCAAGGTATCCCCGACCTTGAGTGCGGGAGCCTTGTCACCGGTAATCGACTCGATGATGCCCCGCTCCTCCACTCCCGCCCCTTCAAAACGCAAGGCCAGACCCAGTTCCACAGCAGACCAGCGAATGAAGTCACGAACGGAATATTGCACCCCCGTCGCAATGACGAAATCTTCAGGTTCGTCTTGCTGGAGCATCATCCACTGCATGCGAACGTAGTCCTTGGCATGCCCCCAATCACGTAGCGCATCCATGTTGCCCATGTACAGGCACTGCTCAAGCCCCTGTGCAATGTTTGCCAGGCCCCGGGTGATCTTGCGTGTCACGAACGTCTCGCCGCGACGCGGTGATTCATGGTTGAAGAGGATCCCGTTGCAAGCGTGCATACCGTAGGCCTCACGGTAATTCACAACGATCCAGTAGGCATACAGCTTGGCCACCGCATAGGGCGAACGCGGGTAGAAAGGCGTGGTTTCTTTCTGTGGAGTCTCCTGGACAAGGCCATAGAGCTCGGATGTGGAAGCCTGGTAAAAACGTGTCTTTTTCTCAAGGCCAAGCAGACGGATGGCTTCGAGAATGCGCAAGGTCCCCATGGCGTCCACATCGGCCGTATACTCCGGCGACTCGAAGCTCACAGCGACGTGCGACTGTGCGCCCAGATTGTAGACCTCGTCAGGCTGCACCTCCTGAATGATGCGTGTCAGGTTCGAAGAGTCGGACAGGTCACCGTAGTGCAAAATGAAGCGCTGATTATCAACATGCGGATCCTGATAGATATGGTCGACACGTTGCGTGTTGAAGGACGATGCGCGTCGCTTGATCCCGTGGACCTCGTACCCTTTTTCCAGCAACAGCTCAGCCAAATACGAGCCGTCCTGGCCGGTGATCCCGGTAATCAGCGCTTTTTTCAGGGTCATTTCTACGTCCTAGAATTCTTTGAATATGTAGTTAAATCGTACTTAACATGCTGCTAATAACGTCAGACATGGTCGAATGGGCTTTCCATCCCAGAACGCGTTCAGCCTTGGAGGGGTCTGCGCGACTGACCAACAAATCGGTAGGCCTGAAGAACTCCTTCGACTGATCGACATGCGCTCTCCAATCCAGCCCCAACTGAGTGAAGGTTTCTGCGACGAATGCCTCCAGCGTGTGGGTTTCACCTGTGGCGATAACAAAATCGCCAGGCTCATCGCACTGGAGCATTCTCCACATGGCGTCGACGTACTCCGCAGCCGCCCCCCAATCGCGCGCAATATCCAGACGTCCGAGAGTCAGACGCTCATCCGAACCGGCAGCGATACGTTTGGCCGTCGTCACAATTTTTTGTGTAACAAATCGGGAGGGACGCAATGCAGATTCGTGATTGAACAAGATACCGGTGCAGGCGAAGAGATTATAAGCCTCGCGATAATTATCGACCAGCCAGAAAGCCGAGGATTTCGCTACCGCGTAGGGACTGCGCGGATGAAAGGAAGTCTTCTCAGAGGCCGGTTCACCATTGGTATCACCAAAACATTCACTGGATCCCGCTTGGTAAAAGCGGATCGGGCGCTCGCTCATCCGGCAAGCCTCGAGCATGTTCAGTGTTCCCAGGGTGATACTCTGAATGGTTTCGGCTGGCTGTTCGAACGAGAGTCCCACGGAAGACTGTCCCGCGAGAAAATACACCTCGTCAGGCTGACTTGATTTCAGCGCCATGAAAACGCTACGGAAGTCCTCAGGAACCATCGAGAGCAATTTGAGCCGCGGCAAGATATCAAGGCGTTTCAGATTACCAAATGAAGAGCCCTGCGCATCACGCGACGTCCCCCATACGCTATAACCCTTTTCGAGCAAGAACTTCGCAAGATAAGACCCATCCTGGCCACTCACGCCGCAAATCAGGGCTGTTTTTTTTGAATGTTCCAAAGCCTTACCTTTGCAATGACTGGTAGATGGAGAGCGTGTCCTGAGCACAGCGTTGCCAGGAAAAATGAGCCAATCGCTCATGGCCTCGCTTGATCAACCTCGATACCTCGCTGTCAGAGTAAACCACCCTTTCTATCGCAGCGGCCATTTCATCGTGACGGGCCGGATTGAAAAATACCCCCGCCTCGCCGATGACTTCAGGCATGGAGCTAGCATCACTGCTAACGACGGGGCAAGAGTGCGCCATCGCTTCCAGCGGGGGAAGACCAAAACCTTCGTAAAGAGACGGGTAAACAAAGGCTCTGGCACCGTCATAAAGATCCGCCAGTACGGCATCGTCCCCCCCTGTCTGGCTTACCTGCTCAGGGGAAAAGCCAAGCTTTTCGATCAGTTCTTGCTCACTTCGTGAAAAACCACCGCCACCGAACGCAACGATATCGAAGTCGGATTTCAAGCAGTTCGACGTAGCTACCGCCTGAAGCAGGCCGAAAAAGTTCTTGTACCCCGACCTACTGCCGACGTAGAGCAGATAAGGTCTCGACGATCGAGCCCCTGGACTCCCCAGTACAGGTTTGAACTGCTCGAAGCCCAGATGGACAACCGACAATTTACTCTCCGGAACAGCAAATAATCTCATGAGATCTTGCCGCGTACTTTCTGAAATACAGATGACGTGGTCAGCCCGTTCCACAGCCCGACGTTTCAAGAGCGTTGTCTTGTCCTTAGGCGAAAAGCTTTCCGGAAATAACTCATGGATCATATCGTAAACGGTCAGAACGACTGGGCAGCCTTCCGGAGCCGGACCAAAACGCGAATAATAAGTTTCATGCACAATCTGGGGCCGCCAACGGCGCATAGCCTGTTGACCAACTAAATGATTACCAATAAGTGCCAGCCTTGTTGTCCGAGGCCAGTACTTTTCAGCCTGACGACCGTGTACAGTTCCAAGGGGAAGGTCTTTCAAATACAGATTGCGATGAAGTGGCGAGAAAATACCTACCTCATTATTTTCCAACAGCATCTGTTCTGCGATACGAGAAAAATAACGAGAGATACCACCATAATTTTGCAGACAAAATATTTGGTGATCAAAGGCAATTTTCATAATCCTGCTCTTTTTTTCAGCTCAAACTTTATCTGTAACCTGACAGCCACAAAATTTATTTTAAACAAAAACCATAACACCCGAAACTTAACACCCAAGCCACTCCCCCTCAGCAAAGCAAACGTTCTGACAAAAAGCTCATAAAATGGGAAAGCCCAATGAATAAGGTATTTTCGATAGCGAGAAAATATACCAAGGCCATTACTGATACCTTCCCGCCCCAACAATACAAAACCTTCGTCCAGTCGTTTCAGCTTTCCCTTACGCAGTAAGCTCATTACAAAAAACCAATCGGATGCCAGAAAACACATGTCAGCAGCACGCCAGTCCTTGATCGCGTCGCGCCGAAAAAGAGAATAGTAGCGGCCATTGGAATGCCAGACACCAAAAAAATTATCTATTCGTTGCATGGGATCATCTTCGTCACGAGTCTGATCTCCCATCCCAATAGGATCAAATACACCGTCCTCAAAACGAGTCGGCGAGGTGGATCCAAGATAGCCTTTATTTTCCTCAAGAAACCTCAGATTAGCTTCCAGAAAGTTTTCAGAGCGAAGATCGTCCGCCGCTGCCCACATGAAATACTCCGTATTGGCATGTTGAAGAACATAGTCAAAATTTCTCTCTGCTCCAATATTCTCTGGCTGCCGCACATACGAAATCCGCTTATCCCTCTCCATAAAGCGCTGGCATATTTCTTCTGTAGCATCCGTAGACGCATTATCAGAAATAAGCAGGACAAACTCCTTAAAAGTCTGAGAGAGCAACGCCTCCAATACAGCACTCAGTGTCGCAGCACCATTATAAACAGGCATCCCAATGGTAACCCGTGCGCTCATATAGTCACCGAAACCTAGCTCGCCAAATAAAAAAGTAAAAACACCCAAACACGGAAGCCAACAAACAGGAAATCATCGAAACAATTGAGAACATCAGACCTTTTATATCAAAAAAAACATAGTAGAAAAAACAAATAACCACCAATGAAAAAACAACTGGAAAAACAATACCATGCCAATACCAAGCACGTTGGACAGAGCCAATAAAACGCCTATACATAATCGGCGCCGAGATAGCAACATAACAAAAATTCAGTATAACCCATGGCAAGGCTGCCCCCATCAACCCGTAGCGTTTTGCAAAAAAATAGGTCGAAGGCAACACAAATAGAACCGCCAGGAAATTTTGCCAAAACGCCAATTTCGTCCAGCCGTTCGCCAACTGCAATGCATAAGGCATGTGCATAAAGGCATTTAACATTGTACCTGCGGCGATCAGCATAAGCGCGACGGCCGTTGAATTCGCAAGGACGGGATCATGCGTCCAGAGTAGCAGCAGTGGCTGACTATAAAAAATCAACCACATAGATAAAGGGGCGACAAGAACCCCCATTATCCGGCTGGCCTTCAAATAAGTTAACTTCAATTCTCGCTCATCATCAAGCCCAACCAACTGAGTAACTCTAGGATAGTAAGCATTAAACACCGGACCGACCAATCGCAGGCAAATAGTTCCGAGCGTCCAAGCCAACATATAATAGCCAAACTCTTTTATCGGCAGAATTTTTGATAACACTATCTTATCTATCTGGGTCAAAAGAAACGCTAGCACATTGACACTTCCCACGCCAACGGCAAATTTCCTGACCTTAACGATTGAAGAAACGCTGAATTTTTTAACACCACCGCCACTACTAAATTCGCGACGAAGAGAGAGCCGTAAGCATAGGAGTGTGCCCCCCCCTACAATGCACTGCCAAGCAAAGAACATCTCAACTGTGGGGGCAATCCAGTATAAAACAGCCACTGCTCCCAGCCCTCTGAAAGTAGCGCTCAGGGCTCCAACAACATTAACTATTAACTGCCTTTGAAGGCCGACCAGACAACCCGTATAAAAAACCATGGGGAACTGAATCGCCAACGCTCCCCCCATGAGTCTTAACCCCTTTACAGTAGCCTGAAGCTTATCAGGCTCAACCGTCAGCCAGTATTCTGCAATCAGTGGAGCAGCACAGACCAAGCCGACCCCGACTAAAATGGCTATTCCCCAAAAAAAAACTTCAATGGTCGTCAAGAGTGACACGATGCCACGCCGCTCTTCCGCAGAGGCGTCATTGAACCCCGCAATCTCTCGGATAGCCGTGGCACTCAGCCCCGCATCCAAAATGGCCAGACTGGACGACAGCACAACAAAAAAGCCTATGAGACCATAGCCTTCGGCGCCTATGAATTTTAGATAAAATGGCACGAATGCAAAGCCCATTAAGGCGATCCACCCTTGCCCAGCAAAATTGGCCAGCATATTTCGCCGTATCAAACCCATCGTAACAGACACCATCATTAGTGAAGCGCACATGAAAAATTTCCTGCGCGCTATTTCAACTTATCACATCAAAGCAAACACTCGAAAATCATACCCTTTTTAAATAACCATCAGGTGCAACAGTGACCAGAACTTTATCCTCAATAGCTTTATCAATCTCAAATTTCAACTCCAACCCATCCACTGCCTGGCGTTTGTCAGCACCAAGCCGCCGCATGTACTCCCACACCGCAGTTTTCGGATTATCACCTTTTCCCCAAGGCCGATCGGGGTACATTTCACTCGGAAGATCTTCGACAACCGTGTCAAAAACAACACAATAACTACCTTTGGAGGTCAGTGGCGCATAAGCCTCAAGCTCCGCTAATACATGGTCATGAGTATGATTCGAATCAAGCACTACCAATATACGTTTATAGCTCTTCGCAATATCATGCACACGCGCAACGATTTCAGGATCGATAGAGGACCCTTCGATCATGTCAATACGATGAGACATCGGGTGCTTTTCGATCTGCTCGCGATTATGAGGACGTATATCAATATCCAGGCCCAAGACGCGGCGAGTTGTTGCCTTTGGATCCAAAACCGCCCCAGACTCCACAGCTTCGGCATAGTCGATCAGTGCCAACATCGAAGCATGCATAATCAAACTGCCGCCATGGGCGATACCCGCCTCAATAATAAGGTCGGGTTTGATATCCCAGATAAGCTCCTGCATCGCCACCATATCTTGTGGGTACTGGATAATCGGCCGCCCGAGCCAAGTATAGTTATAAGAGTACATCTCACCTATACTGGCCTCTAGAAAGGCAGATGCCTTCTCTGCCATTGTGCTACCTGCATAGCCGGAAACACGCGCATCACGCTCATCAAAAAACTTCTTTACCTGACTCAAACCAACCTCACAATTCAATAAGTCAATCAAGGCTATCCACTGAAAGGTAGTTAAAATCGCCACCTCCAGCCAATTGAATTTCTTCCATATAATTGGAATTCATTACAAGAATCACATCGCCCTTGGAGAGTTTCTTCAGCCCCTCTTCCGCGGAGAATACTGGAAGACCTGACACCGGAAAAAAACCACCCTGTTTGGCAGGGTTTATATCAATGGCGAAATCAATAACAAACCGGCCGTCGCGCATCAGGTTCTGAGCAAAAATAACACCTTTCGATGCCCCCCCCCAGATAGCGACTTTCGTGGACGCCTTCAGATGCAATTGTGCCAGTACCCGATCTGTCTCTTGCATAAAACCATCACAAAAATCAAAAACCTCCCCTTTGTATCGAGCAGGTTTTATCAAGGTCGCCATATCGGCGACGACGTACAAGTACTGATTTCCGAATATTTTTCCACCTTCGATGATTTTTTCAAAAAAACGATCAAAGTCTGTCAGCCTGAAATAATTGACATGCTCATAAAAGATGTCGAACCAAGCTCGATTGTCTTTTATCCAATCCAGGCAGGGCACCTCGATATAAATCAAACCCGAGCGGCCATTGGCCTCGCAAATAGCATCCAGAAAGGACCAGGGATCAGGAATATGCTCAAGCACATGCCGCATAACCACCACCTCTCCGGCCAGTCCCAGAGAAGGTGAGAACGGTGCCTTGATCACATAGGGTTGGGAACCTTCATAGGCGGGATCGACCCCTACAACATCTCCTCCCCGAGAACGCAAGAGCTCTAGGAACCGCCCCTTGCCACACCCCACCTCGACGATAGCCCCACCCGCCGCATGACTTTCAATAATCGAAGCAACATGGTCGAGATGGCCCTTGAACTTCTCGGAAAAGCCCTGCTCGTTCTGATAGTTTTCGTCATACACCATGACAGCAGGATCGAAGGCGGCGTTATGCACAACGCCAGTGACAGGGTCTTGAACAAGAACAATATCGCCCGTTACACAATCAATGGCTTCCTGACGTGAAAGATAAACCCTATTCTGCTGGATCGGCAGGCCTTCAATTTTCAGAATTGGCTCATAATTACTCATTAAAGTCTACCTTTTGATACTTTGAACGATCCCCCCAAAACGCCATAGGCTCGTAATCGGGGTAACGATAATGCCCGAGCTCTAACTCTATTTTTGCGCCCTTGCTGATAATGAACTCTTCGACAAGGCGTCTTACCGAAATAGGCTTTCCGCTACAGATGTTGACAACGCCATCGAGCTCCACATGCCCCAGTAGGTTCACCAAATCAGCAGCGACATGCTCAACCGGTAAATAATCTCTCAGTTGCTCGCCCCAGGACATAGGGAATTTATCATCACCCGACAAGAGTGCCAGTTCGAGTTGGCTCAGTAAGCTTTTGCTATTCTGACCCGGACCATACATGTAAAACAGCCGAGCCCACTGCAGGGTAAAAGGCACCTCTTTTCTAAACACCTCGAGAAAACGGCGCAGACAATCCTTGGCGATCCCATAAGGCGTCGTTGGTTGCGCGGCCATGTCCTCGTTCAGACATCCCTCCTGCAGCCCGTATTCCAGACACGTCCCCGCAACCAATACGTGCCGACATCCGGAGAGGACCAGCGACTTGAGGAACCGATAATCAGCCCCAAGGGTATTTTCAAAATGGGACAGGGATCGATAATCAGGCAAACCAGGCCAAGCCAGGTGGATGAGCGCGTCCACCGGACCAAACAGAGCGACGACATCCAAGTCCGTACAGTGAATATCACAGGCAACGAAATGCACAGCAGAAGGCCAGCGCATCTCTCTCGCCCGCTTAATATCCCGAGCAACGGCAATCACACTATGACCGCTTGCGATCAGACTGGAAACGACATGCCGACCAACGAACCCGGTTGCCCCAGTAACAAGCACCCTCATGGGAAAATTCGCACCGAAGGTACCGCCACAACGAATCGACCCACCCCGTTGCTCAGTACCTTGGATTGCTGCTCTCGAACCTCTTCAGCAATATTCCAAGGGAGAATCAGGACGAAGTCAGGCAGGGTCTCTTGCAGCTTCCGCGGGGAGTACACGGGCACATGACTACCCGGCAGGTATTTACCCTGTTTGGAGGGGGCCGCATCGCATACATAAGCCAGGAGATCCGGCTTGATGCCCGCATAGTTCAGCAAGGTATTCCCTTTGGCCGCCGCACCATAGGCCACCACCTGCTTGCCAGCATGCTTCTGCTCAATCAGAAAGCTCAACAAACCATTCTTGACTTCATCGGCCCGCCGTTGGAAACCCTGGTAAACCTCAAGGCTCTGCAAGCCGAACTGCAACTCAGCGTCCAGCACACGAGCGACATCTGGACTGACGCGCCGACCATCCTCAGCATGACAACCATACACACGAAGGCTACCTCCATGGGTCGGTAGCTCTTCAACATCCATAATCCGCAAACCAGCCTGCGCAAAGATTCGATTTACCGTGTAGAGAGACAGATAGGAAAAGTGTTCGTGGTAAACCGTATCGAACTGGGTGTATTGGATAAGACGCATAAGATGCGGGAACTCAAGCGTAATAATCCCCCCAGGCTTCAGGGCCGCTTTCAGCCCACGCGTGAAGTCATTGATATCTGGCACATGAGCAAAAACGTTGTTGCCTGCAATCAGATCAGCCTGACGCCCCTCCGTCGCCAGGCGCTCGCCCAGCTCCTCACCGAAAAACTCACGCAGTACCGGAATACCTATTTTTTCCGCCGCTGCGGCCGTGCTGGCGGTGGGTTCGATCCCAAGGCATGGGATATCGGCAGCCAGAAAATTCTTCAGCAGATAACCGTCGTTTGAAGCCACTTCGATGACAAAGCTATGAGCTCCGAGTCCAAAGCGCTCGATCACAGTCTTGGAATAAGCAGCGGCATGCTCTAGCCAGCTGCTCGACGTGGACGAGAAGTAGGCGTAGTCCTTGGAGAAAAACAAGTCTGCCTGAGCGTAATCCTCGGTCTGCACCAACCAGCAGTGTTCGCATACTTTCAACTTGAGCGGAAAGTAGATTTCTGGTGCGCTCAACTCAGACTCGCTGAGGTACGAGTTGGACGGTGGCGCAAAACCCAGGTCCAGAAAAGTATGCTGCAGCAGTTCACAACAGTGGCGACATTTCATACATGAAGTCCAGCGAACTCGTTAGATAGCAAAGCGTGATTCTTGTCGCGCTCGGAGAGATCAGTAACAGCCAGCGGCCAAGTGACGCCCAGTCGTGGATCGTCATAGCGCACAGCACCTTCAGCCGCCGGCTCGTAGAAAGCCGTGTGCAGGTAGAGCAATTCGCTTTCAGCTTCCAAGACCTGAAAACCATGAGCACAGCCTTGAGGGATAACCAACATGCAACCAGTCTGCGGGCTCAGCTCTTCAGCATGCCACTGCAAAAACGTCGGGGAACCCGCACGCAGGTCTACAACCACATCCCATACACGCCCTTTCAGGCAACGGACCATTTTCATCTCCGCATGGGGAGCGTATTGAAAATGCAGCCCACGCACAGCACCTATGACATTGGTACGAGAATGATTGATCTGCGCGACGTGGTGTCCGCCCAAAGCCTGAGCCAGGTTTCTCTCACAGAACAGGCGACTGAAGGCCCCACGGTGGTCCTGATATGGCTGGGTTTCAACCACCAGCGCTCCGCTTATAGCGGTAGTTCGAATATTCATGAATCAATCCAGACACAGCCTGCCTTGGCGGCCGCGTCGATATAGTCCCTCAGTTGCTCACGGGTTATTGCCTCGCCGGTGGAGGCCTGTTGGCGATACCAGTTCGAAGTCATTTCCAGGCCTTGCTCCAGACTCCACACCGACCGCCATCCAAGACGGGCTTTTGCCTGTGCACAATCGAGATAGAGCAGATTGGCTTCATGTGGCTGAGGCTCGGATGTAGTGTGCCAGGCAAGCTGCGGCCAGTATTTCTGAAGCCCCGCCAACACCTCTGACACCGTACGGTTATCCCGCGATTCGGGCCCGAAGTTCCATCCTCCCACGACCTCTTTGTCGAGCGCCAGAAGCCGCTGCCCAAGCAAAAGATAACCTGACAAACATTCAAGGACATGCTGCCAGGGGCGAGTGGATTGAGGTGAGCGAATTTCCAGGGATTCGCCGCGCCCTACAGCTTTGACCAGATCGGGGATGAGGCGATCTTCGGACCAGTCCCCTCCCCCAATGACATTACCGGCACGCGCAGTAACGACAAGAGGCGCCCCCTCATTACCCCAAAATGCCTTGCGGTAGCTATCCACAACCAACTCGCTGGCGGCCTTGGAGGCACTATAGGGATCATGACCACCGAGGCGATCATTTTCGCGATAGCCCCAAGGCCACTCATTATTGGCGTAGACCTTGTCTGTGGTAATGACGACTACAGCTCGCACACTGGGAGTAAGTCGACAGGCCTCTAGCACATTGGCGGTTCCCATCACGTTGGTCGACCAGCTTTCCAGCGGATCGCGATAGGAGCGGCGCACTAGCGCCTGGGCGGCGAGGTGAAAGACGATTTCGGGTTGAGCCCGTTCGAATGCCGCCAGAACCGTTACCGGATCGCGAATATCTCCACGCACATCCGTCGCAGGAACGCTCAACAGATCCCAATGAGACAGAGTGCTCTCAGGGGCCAGCCCGAGACCGGTTACCTGCGCTCCCAGCTCACAGAGCCAGGTCGCCAACCAACTACCCTTGAAGCCGGTATGCCCGGTAAGCAGAACCTTGCGGTCTCGATAGAGATCACCAAACTGCCTCATGCCCAGTGTTTCCAGGGGGGATTACCCTTGCTCCACAAATCCTCGAGATGATTTTTGTCTCGCAAGGTATCCATAGCCTGCCAAAAGCCACGATGCTGATAGGCCATAAGGTTACCCTCATTAGCCAATCGCATCAGCGGCTCGGCCTCCCAGCTGGTTTGATCATCGACAATGTAATCAATCACCGACGGATCGAGCACAAAGTAACCGCCATTGATCCACGCGCCATCACCCGCTGGCTTTTCCTGAAAGCTACTGACCTGGGCACCCTCTATGTTCAAGGCACCGTACCGTCCTGGCGGCTGGATAGCCGTGACAGTCGCAAGCTTGCCGTGATTGTGGTGGAACTCGATCAGTTCGCGAATATTCACATCCGCTACACCATCACCATAAGTAAAACAGAATGGTTCATCACCCAAATGCTCGCGAATGCACTTGAGACGCCCACCCGTCATGGTGTCTTCACCGGTATTGACCAAGGTCACGCGCCAAGGCTCAACGTAACGCTGATGGACTTCCATGGTGTTATTGGACATATCGAACGTTACATCGGACATATGCATGAAGTAATTAGCGAAGTACTCCTTGATGACATACCCCTTATACCCACAGCAAATCACGAAATCGTTGATTCCGTAATAAGAGTAGATTTTCATGATATGCCAGAGAATCGGTTTGCCACCGATTTCGATCATCGGTTTGGGACGCAGATGAGACTCTTCGGAAATGCGCGTGCCCAGCCCGCCCGCCAGAATTACCGCCTTCATGGAAAACCTTACCTAGCAATGCCTATGAAAACCGCACAATCGATCTGATGGGCGCGGCAATGACCCATATTACACGAGCGCTACAGAAGGATTGGCAGACAGGAAGGTTTTAGCATGACCTCGATGCATTGAACAATCCTTGATCCAGCGCAGACTCTTGAAAACACATATAAAAAAGGCGTCCTATTGGACGCCTTTTTTATGTATGGTCGGGGTAAGGGGATTCGAACTCCTGACATCCTGCTCCCAAAGCAGGCGCGCTACCGGACTGCGCTATACCCCGGTAAAAAAAAGGCACCTTTTAGTTTTGAAATTAAAAGGCGCCTTCTTCGATCAGCGCTTTTGGCCTCTGATCTTAAGATTCGATTCCAGCGCTAACTGGTTTCAAAAATGGTGGGTCGTGTGGGATTCGAACCTACGACCAATTGGTTAAAAGCCAACTGCTCTACCAACTGAGCTAACGACCCAAAAATGGTCGGGGTAAGGGGATTCGAACTCCTGACATCCTGCTCCCAAAGCAGGCGCGCTACCGGACTGCGCTATACCCCGGTTTGAAATTGGCTCCGTGACCAGGACTCGAACCTGGGACCCAATGATTAACAGTCATTTGCTCTACCGACTGAGCTATCACGGAACTACATATTTCAAGTTACAACTCTTACATCCAACGCTCACTCCCATCGCTGGAAGCTTACTCTTCGACTCGTTCGCATCGCTGCGTTCGTGTGTCTGAGGCGCGCTATTCTACAACCTTAAACCACCCTGTCAACCCCCTAAATTGCTTTCAAGACAATGATTTGCAATCTTTTTTCAGGAATTCCCCTGGGGAGGGAAATCCGGGGTGACCGTACTGCGGGGCGCACTTTACAAGCCTTTTTCTTTGAGTTCAACGCCCTACCGAAAAAAAGCACGCCGAAATCGAAATGCTTCCCCTGTAGGAGCCGGCTTGCCGGCTATGGGGCCAATAAGCCTTGCATCGACCTTCCGGACGCCATCGCCGGCAAGCCGGCTCCTACAGGTAAGCGCAGGCCTCAGGCAAAGACGATCTCATCGTTTTCCACCGTGCCCGTAACGCTCGCCCCGGGGACAAAGCGCCCCGACAGGATCAACTGCGCCAACGGGTTCTCGATCCAGCGCTGGATGGCACGCTTGAGCGGCCGCGCACCATAGACCGGGTCGTAACCGACGGCGATCAGCTTGTCCATGGCCTCGGCGCTCAACTCCAGCTTCAGCTCGCGCTCGGCCAGGCGCCCACGCAGGCGGCCCAACTGGATCTCGGTGATCCCGGCGATCTGATCCCGGGCCAATGGCTCGAAGATCACCACTTCGTCGACCCGGTTGATGAACTCCGGCCGGAAATGGCTGCCCAGGGCATCCATCACCGCCGCCCGCTGGGCCTCACGATCACCCACCAGCTCCTGGATCTGCACCGAACCCAGGTTGGAGGTCATCACGATGACCGTATTGCGGAAGTCCACGGTACGGCCATGGCTGTCCGTCAGGCGACCATCCTCCAACACCTGCAGCAGGATGTTGAACACATCGGGATGGGCCTTCTCGACCTCGTCCAACAGGATCACGGAGTAAGGCTTGCGACGTACCGCCTCGGTCAGGTAACCGCCCTCTTCATAGCCCACATAGCCCGGTGGCGCACCGATCAGGCGAGCCACGGAGTGTTTCTCCATGAACTCGGACATATCGATCCGCACCATCGCCTCTTCGGTGTCGAACAGGAATTCGGCCAGGGCCTTGCACAGCTCGGTCTTGCCCACGCCGGTCGGGCCGAGGAACATGAACGAGCCGCTCGGCCGGTTCGGGTCGGACAACCCGGCACGGGAACGCCGTACCGCATTGGCGACAGCCACCACCGCTTCCTCCTGACCGATAACGCGCTGGTGCAGCAGGCTTTCCATCTTCAGCAGCTTGTCGCGCTCGCCTTCGAGCATCTTCGACACCGGAATACCGGTCCACTTGGAAACGACCTCGGCAATTTCTTCCTCGGTCACCTTGCTGCGCAGCAACTGGTTTTCGCTCTGGCCATGCTGGTCGACCATCTGCAGGCTGCGCTCGAGGTCCGGGATCACCCCGTACTGAAGTTCGGCCATGCGATTGAGGTCACCCTTGCGGCGGGCGGCTTCCAACTCCTGGCGCGACTGCTCGATTTTCTGCTGGATCTGCGCAGAACCCTGCACTTCGGCTTTTTCCGAGGTCCAGATTTCTTCCAGGTCGGCGTACTCGCGCTCCAGACGGACAATTTCTTCCTGGAGTTTTTCCAGGCGCTTGATCGCCGCCTCATCGTCCTCTTTCTTCAGCGCCTGGGATTCGACCTTGAGCTGGATCAGGCGACGTTCCAGGCGATCCAGCACTTCCGGCTTGGAATCGATTTCCATGCGGATACGGCTGGCGGCTTCATCGATCAGGTCGATGGCCTTGTCCGGCAACTGGCGGTCGGTGATATAGCGATGGCTGAGCTTGGCCGCGGCAATGATTGCGCCGTCGGTGATCGCCACCTTGTGGTGGACCTCATAACGCTCCTTCAGGCCCCGCAGGATGGCAATGGTGTCCTCCTCGCTCGGCTCATCCACCAGCACCTTCTGGAAACGCCGTTCGAGAGCCGCGTCCTTCTCTATATACTGGCGATACTCGTTGAGCGTGGTCGCCCCGACGCAGTGCAGCTCGCCACGGGCCAGAGCCGGCTTGAGCATGTTGCCAGCATCCATCGAACCTTCGCCCTTGCCGGCGCCGACCATGGTGTGCAATTCGTCTATAAACAGAATGATCTGCCCTTCCTGCTTCGACAGCTCATTGAGCAGCGACTTCAGGCGCTCTTCGAACTCGCCGCGGTATTTCGCCCCGGCAATCAGTGCGCCCATGTCCAGCGACAGCAGGCGCTTGCCCCTCAGGCCATCGGGCACCTCGCCATTGATGATGCGCTGGGCCAGGCCCTCGGCAATCGCGGTCTTGCCCACGCCGGGCTCACCGATCAACACCGGGTTGTTCTTGGTCCGCCGTTGCAGCACCTGGATCGTGCGACGGATTTCGTCGTCACGACCGATCACCGGATCGAGCTTGCCCTCTTCGGCGCGCTTGGTCAGGTCGACGGTGTACTTGTCCAGGGCCTGGCGCGACTCCTCGACGTTGGCGTCATTGACCGCCGCGCCGCCGCGCAGGTTGGTGATCGCGTTCTCCAGGGCCTTCTTGCTCACGCCCTGGCCCAGCAGCAACTTGCCAAGCTTGCTGTTCTCGTCCATGGCGGCGAGCAGCACCAGTTCGCTGGAGATAAATTGATCGCCCTTCTGCTGGGCCAGCCGGTCAGCCTGGTTCAACAGGCGCGCGAGATCCTGCGACATGTTCACGTCGCCGGTGGGATTCTGGATTTTCGGCAACTGGTCGAGCTCCTTGCTCAACTCCTTGCGCAGGCTGTTGACCTCGAAGCCTACCTGCATCAGCAGGGGTTTGATCGAACCACCCTGCTGCTCCAGCAACGCCTGCATCAAGTGAGCGGGCTCGATGGCCGGATGATCGAGGCCTACGGCCAGGGACTGGGCATCGGACAATGCCAACTGCAATTTGCTGGTCAATCGGTCTATACGCATTTTTCACCTTCCTTTTGAGCAGGCCGGAGCGATGGACACACCTGAATGAAGAAACCTGCCAGATGTCCCTATAGATGCGGTCGATTCTGGGAGTTTCAAGCGTCGGACAATTGACGCAGATCAGGAGAGTCTAGCCTTCGAGCCAGATCAGGGAAGCAAAACGACCGGTGCGCGGACTGCGCCGATAGGAATAGAAGCGCGGATCGGAAACCGTGCAGAAGCCGCCGCCATGGACCGCCGTGATCCCCCGTGCCGCCAGACGCAGGCGGGCCAGGGCATAGATGTCCGCCATGAAGCGCCCGGCGTTGCGGCTGGGAACAAAGGCATCGCTGGTTTGGGGATGGCTCGAGACAAAGGCTTCGCGGACCTCGGCCCCCACTTCGAAGGCCTGTGGGCCGATGGCCGGGCCGAGCCAGACCAGAATCTCCGAGGCGGGCACATCGAGGCTATCGGCGGTCGCTTCCAACACTCCCGCCGCCAGGCCGCGCCAACCGGCATGGGCCGCCGCCACACGGGTGCCGGCACGGTCACAGAACAACGCCGGCAGGCAATCGGCGGTCATCGCCGTACAGGCAATACCCGGCGTCGCGGTCCAACTGCCATCGGCCTCGGCGGTTATCGCCGGATCGGCCTCGACCACCACCACCCCATGCACCTGGCGCAACCAGGCCGGCTGGATATCAAAAACGCTATTGAGGCGTCGACGGTTTTCCGCGACCGCAAGCGGGTCGTCGTCGACATGATCACCGAGGTTCAGGCTGTCGAACGGTGCCAGGCTGACACCGCCCGCCCGGGTCGTGACACAAGACCTGACCCTCGCCGGCGCAGGCCAGTCAGGAATCAGGAAGTCACTCACCCGATGAACGCCTCGCGATCCTGCTTGAGCAGCGACAGCAACCAGACGAAATCGTCCGGCAGCGGTGATTCCCAGCTCATGCGTTGACCGGTCGTCGGATGATCCAGCTCCAGGAAGCGCGCATGCAGGGCCTGGCGCGGGAAGTTTTTCAGCGATTCGACCATGGTCACGCTGGCAGCAGGCGGAATCCGGAAACGTCCACCGTAGGCCGGATCACCGACCAACGGAAAGTTGATGTGGGCCATGTGCACACGGATCTGGTGGGTACGACCGGTTTCCAGCTTCACCCGGACGTGGGTGTGGGAGCGGAAACGCTCAAGCACGCGGTAGTGACTCACCGCCTGCTTGCCGCCCTCCATCACCGCCATGCGCTGGCGCTGCTGGCCGTGCCGGCCGATCGGCGCGTTGATCTTGCCACCCGCCGTCACCACGCCGATCACGATGCACTCATAGATACGGCTGACGCTGCGGCTCTGCAGTTGCGTGACAAGCTGCGTCTGCGCCTGGATGGTCTTGGCCACGACCATCAGTCCGGTGGTGTCCTTGTCCAGGCGGTGCACGATACCCGCACGCGGCACATTGATAATGTCCGGTACGTGGTGCAGCAAGGCGTTGAGCAAGGTGCCATCGGCATGCCCGGCAGCCGGGTGCACCACCAGGCCCGCGGGCTTGTTGATGACCAGGATATCGTCGTCTTCATAGACGATATCGAGCTCGATGTCCTGGGCGATCCATTCTCCCTGGGCCTCCTGCTCGGCGGTCAGCTCGAGGATGGCGCCGCCATGGACGATGTCTCGCGGGCGGATGACCGCTCCATCCACAGTCAGGCGGCCGTCTTTGATCCAGGCGGAAAGGCGCGAGCGCGAGTGCTCGGCGAATAGTTGTGCGGCGACTTGATCGAGGCGTTGGCCGCCCAGTTCGGACGGCACCTCTGCGCGAAGTTCAATTTTATCGGACATGCTCGGACTAGGCGTCGGCACAGCCTTTGGTTTCGGCTGCGCGCTTGTGGTTAAATACGGCGTCTTTTGCCCCGAGGCTTTCAACGGGGCACTCATCATAACAGGACGGCCCCGCCCAAGACAGCGGCCGTCATAGGGACGCAAGCCGCCATGCAAGTGAAACACCTGCTGCTGATCGCCATCCTCGCACTGACCGCTGCTTGCTCGTCGAAGGAAGTCGTTGACGAAAACCTGAGCGAAGTGGAGCTGTACCAGCAGGCGCAGGCCGACCTGGACAACCACAGCTACACCAGCGCCACCGCCAAGCTCAAGGCCCTGGAGTCGCGTTATCCGTTCGGTCGCTACGCCGACCAGGCACAGCTCGAACTGATCTACGCCAACTACAAGAACGCCGAGCCGGAAGCGGCCAAGTCCGCGGCAGAACGTTTTATCCGTCTGCACCCCCAGCACCCGAACGTGGATTATGCCTACTACCTCAAGGGCCTGACCTCTTTCGACCAGGACGTGGGCCTGCTGGCGCGCTTCCTGCCGCTGGACATGACCAAGCGTGACCCGGGTGCCGCCCGCGACTCCTACAACGAGTTCGCCCAGCTCACCAGCCGCTACCCGAACAGCCGCTACGCGCCGGACGCCAAGCAGCGCATGATCTACCTGCGCAACCTGCTGGCGTCCTACGAGATCCACGTGGCCGACTACTACCTGACTCGCCAGGCCTACGTCGCCGCGGCAAACCGCGGTCGCTACGTGGTGGAGAACTTCCAGGAAACCCCTTCGGTCGGTGACGGCCTGGCGGTGATGGTCGAGTCCTACCAGCGCCTGCACCTGGATGAACTGGCTGCCAGCAGCCTGGAAGTCCTGAAGGCCAACTACCCGAATCACCCGAGCCTGGTCGACGGCCAGTTCGTGCCACGCGTCGCCGAGGCGGACAACCGCTCCTGGCTGAGCAAGGCCACCCTGGGCCTGATCGAATCCCGTCCGCCGCTGCCACCGGGAGAAACCCGCGCCAACCAGGACGTGCTGAAACAGTTCCAGGATGCCAAGGATGCGATCCCGTCAGACCTGAAGCCGACCGAAGGCGATGCCGTTGAAGAAGAACAGCATGAAGCCGAGGGCAGCAACAGCAACCGTTCGTGGTTCAGCTACATGACCTTCGGTGTGTTCGACTAAGTCCACACCCGCTAAATGTAGGAGCTGGCTTGCCGGCGATGAGGCCTTCGGGCCATGCAGCGTCTGTTCGGACGCCATCGCCGGCAAGCCGGGCTCCTACAGGTTACGTGGCGTTTTCAGAACCTCATTGGCTTAACTGACCAGCACTAGCCTTTCGAGGCTCTTTTTTTTATCTTTGGCCCGGCCCGCGGTAATTGCTCTGTGCGCCCGTCATGAGCTTGGCTAAACTGCCGGATCACTCGCCGAATAGCTGGTCGCCATGGTTCGTTTACTGTTCTGGATTGCTCTGATCGCTGCCGCCGTATGGTTCTGGCGCAAATTCAAACGGGCCGAAACCGCCGCCCGCCCCTCCGACGAGCTGAATGCCCCGCCCATGGTGCGTTGCGCGCACTGCGGCGTGCACCTGCCTCGCGACCGCGCCCTGAGCCAGCAACAGCAGTGGTATTGCAGCCAGGCCCATCTCGAGCAAGGCCCGGGCGCTCGTGACCGCTGAGACCCTCAGTCTCGAAGGCTCCCAGGCACAACGCCTGCTGCGGCTCTATCACCTGTATCGCCTGAGCATCGGCGTGGCCCTGGTCCTGCTGATTTCCAGCAAGATGGACGACAAGTTGCTGGAGCTGGCCGACGGCGAGCTGTTTCGCACCGGCAGCTGGATCTACCTGATCCTGAATATCCTGGTAGTGGTGCTGCTGGAAAACCCCAAGCGCCAGGCCCAGGTCTTCAGCCTGGCGCTGGCCGACGCCATCATGCTCTCCGGCCTGTTCTATGCCGCCGGCGGCACACCCAGCGGGATCGGCAACCTGCTGATCGCCTCGGTGGCGATCAGCAACGTGCTGCTGCGTGGTCGTATCGGCCTGTTGATTGCCGCCGTATCGGCCATCGGCATTATCTACCTGACCTTCTACCTGAGCTTCAGCCGCCCGGCAGCCGCCAACTACTACGTACAGGCCGGGCTGCTCGGCGCCCTGTGCTTTGCCGCGGCGCTGCTCGTCCAGGGCCTGACCCGCCTGCTGATCGTGAGCGATACCCTGGCCGAACAGCGCGCCAGTGACGTGACCAACCTCGAAGCGCTCAATGCACTGATCCTGCAACGCATGCGCACCGGCATCCTGGTACTCGATGCCGAGTACCGCGCGCAACTGGCCAACCCCAGCGTCCTCGCACTGCTGGGCCAGACCGATGTCATCGGGCAATCGATCGAAAGCTGCTCGCCAGAGCTGATCGCCCGCCTGCGCCTGTGGCAAAGCAATCCCACGTTGCGCCCGCAAAGCCTGAAAATCGCCGGTGGCAGCGCCGTGCTGCAGCCCGCGTTCATCGCACTGCAGCGTGGTGAGCAACAGCAAACGCTGGTTTTCCTCGAGGACCTGTCGCAGATCGCCCAACAGGCCCAGCAACTCAAGCTCGCCGCCCTGGGCCGCCTGACCGCCGGTATCGCCCACGAAATCCGCAACCCCCTGGGTGCCGTCAGCCACGCCGCCCAGTTGCTGCAGGAGTCGGAGGAACTGCAAGGTCCTGACCGGCGTCTCACGCAAATAATCCAGGATCAGTCCAAACGCATGAATCTGGTGATCGAGAATGTACTCCAGCTGTCCCGCCGGCGACCCGCCGAACCGCAGTTGCTCGACCTGGGCACCTGGCTGGAGACCTTTGTCAGCGAATGGCGCGAACGGGCCCGACCGAACCAGCAACTCCACCTGGAGATCGGCAGTGCCTGGCTGCAAACCCGCGCCGACCCGCTACAGTTGACACAGGTATTGAACAACCTGCTGGAAAACGGCCTGCGCTACAGTGCCCAGTTGCATGATCAGGCCGAGGTCTGGCTGAAGCTGTCGCTGGAACAGAAGAATGAACTGCCGACCCTGGAAGTACTGGATAATGGCCCCGGCGTCGCCCCCGAACAGCTGCAGCACCTGTTCGAGCCGTTCTTCACCACCGAAAGCCAGGGCACGGGCCTGGGCCTGTACCTGTCCCGCGAGTTATGCGAAAGCAACCAGGCCCGCCTGGACTACTCCAGGCGCCAAGGCGGCAGTTGCTTTCGCATCACCTTCGCTCACGCACGCAAACAGAGTTGAACATGAGCCCACGGCAAAAGATCCTGATCGTCGATGATGAGCCGGATATCCGCGAACTCCTGGAAATCACTCTGGGCCGGATGAAACTCGATACCCAGAGCGCCCGCAACGTCGGCGAAGCCCGGGAAAAGCTGGCCCGGGACAGCTTCGACCTGTGCCTGACCGACATGCGCCTGCCGGACGGTACGGGGCTGGAACTGGTCCAGCACATCCAGCAGCGCCACCCCCAGGTGCCCGTGGCGATGATCACCGCCTACGGCAGCCTGGACACCGCGATCAACGCACTCAAGTCCGGCGCCTTCGACTTCCTGACCAAGCCGGTGGACCTTGCCCGCCTGCGGGAGCTGGTCGCCAGTGCCTTGCGCCTGCCGCTGGCCGGTGAAAAACCGCCGTCCATCGATAACCGCCTGCTGGGCGATTCGCTGCCGATGCGCGCCCTGCGCAAGCAGATCGACAAGCTGGCCCGCAGTCAGGCGCCGGTGTATATCAGTGGCGAATCAGGCAGTGGCAAGGAACTGGTGGCACGCCTGATCCACGAGCAAGGGCCCCGCGCCGAGCGCCCGTTCGTGCCGGTCAATTGCGGGGCGATTCCTTCGGAGCTGATGGAAAGCGAGTTTTTCGGCCATCGCAAAGGCAGCTTCAGCGGTGCCGTCGAAGACAAGCCCGGATTGTTCCAGGCCGCCAACGGCGGCACCCTGTTTCTCGATGAGGTCGCCGACCTGCCCCTGGCCATGCAGGTCAAGCTGCTGCGGGCGATCCAGGAGAAGGCCGTGCGCAGTGTCGGCGGTCAGCAGGAGGAAGTGGTGGATGTGCGGATCCTGTGCGCCACCCACAAGGACCTGAACGGCGAAGTCAGCGCCGGACGCTTTCGCCAGGACCTGTATTACCGGCTGAACGTCATCGAGCTGCGGGTGCCCTCGCTGCGCGAACGCCGCGACGATATCGAGCCACTGGCGACCAATGTGCTCAAGCGCCTGGCCTCGGGCAGCGGGCAACCTGCCGCCAGGCTGCATCCCCATGCCCTGGATACCCTCAAGGGTTATCGCTTTCCCGGTAACGTGCGCGAACTGGAGAATATGCTCGAACGAGCCTACACCCTGTGCGAAAACGAGCAGATCGAAGCCAGCGACCTGCGACTGGCGCAAGCCGAGGGCAATAACGCCGAGCCCGGGGAGCCGAGCCTGGCGCAGATCGATAACCTGGAAGACTACCTGGAAAGCATCGAGCGCAAGCTGATCCTCCAGGCCCTGGAGGAAACCCGCTGGAACCGCACCGCGGCGGCCCAGCGACTGAATCTGTCATTCCGCTCGATGCGATATCGCCTCAAGAAACTGGGGCTGGATTAAACGCTCATTGATTGACACAGCCCCTGCGGGAGCCGGCTTGCCGGCGATGGCGGTCGCAAGATCGATGCAGCTCCCACCGGCCTCATCGCTGGCAAGCCAGGCTCCTACAGGGTTGGGTTTCCAGGATCACCGGGGAAGCTTCAGAGCCGGCCCTCGGGCGCATAAGGTGCCGGGTCGATGATCGGTTCGTGTCCCAGCAACAGATCGGCAAACAGCTGGCAGGACGCTGGCGCCAGCACCAGGCCGTTGCGGTAGTGCCCGCAGTTGAGCCAAAGCCCGTCAAAACCGGGGACCCGACCAATGAACGGGATGCCCGCCGGCGAGCCGGGGCGCAATCCCGCCCAGTGGGCAACGGGCTCGACACCCGCCAGCGCCGGGATCAGCTCCACCGCCGATGCCTTGAGGCTTTCCAGGGCAGACAGGGTCGGCGTCTTGTCGAACCCCTCGTGCTCCAGGGTGCTGCCGATCAGGATATGGCCGTCGCGTCGCGGGATAGCATAACGCCCTTTGGCGAGGATCATGCTGGGCAGAAAGTCCGCCGCGCACTTGTACAGAATCATCTGGCCCTTGACCGGCTCGACCGGCAGCTCCAGGCCCAGCCTCTTCAACAGTTCACCACTCCAGGCACCGGCAGCCAGCACCACCTGGTCGGCCCGAATGCCACCTGTGGCAGTCTGCACGCCGGCCACCGTCCCGCCCTCGCGGATAAAGTCGCTGACTTCGCACTGTTCGTGAAGGGTGACATTGGGCAATGCCTGCAAGGCCGCCTTGAGTGATTTCACCAGGCGCGGATTGCGCACATTGGCGACATTGGCCATGTAGATCGCCCGGGAGTAGCCCCCGCCCATGACGGGCACCGCGTCATGGACCGCCGAGATATCCACAGGACTCAACGGGCGCTGCTCGCGCTCGGCCCAGGCCAGGGCCTCGGCCTCGTCATCCAGGTCGAGCCAGTAGAGCCCGGTGGTGTGCACCTCGGGATCCACACCGGTGCTGGCGAAAAGTCGCTCGCCCAGTTGTGGATAAAAATCCTGGGACCAGTGGGCCAGGGCCGTGACGGCCGAACTGTAGCGCCATGGGTACAACGGCGAGACGATCCCGCCGCCGGCCCAGGAGGACTCCTGGCCCAGGCCGGAACGATCAAGCAGGGTTACCCGGGCGACCTGCCCGGCCAGGTTGAATGCGGTCAAAAGACCAATCACACCGCCGCCGACAATGACTACGTGTTGCTGGGTACTCATTTATTGATCCAGACAGAAAAGAAACCGACACAACATCCCTGACAGATTCAGCGACCCCAGCAATCCTTGAGGCTCATGCCCGCTCCGGAGTTGGTTCGAGCGTTGGTGTTGCTCAATGTATAGGTACCACAGGCATCATTGGCCATCATCGAACCCGGTATCGGGGTTGCCGTCAAGGTGAACCCCGTCGCGGCAAGGTTCGAGGCAATCGTGTAGTACGTGTTACCGCCACTCACCGTCGCCCCGGCGTAGGTAGCCACCGGGTTGGCCGCGGTGGCGCTGCGCGAGTAGAAACGCTCCAGCGCCTGCGCCTGCTCGTAGAGCAATTCGGCAATTTCGTAGCGATGAGTGCGCTGCACGTAGGCGGTGTAATTTGGATAGGCGATAGCGGCAAGAATCCCGACAACCGCCACGGCAATCATCAACTCGATCAGGGTGAAACCTTTACTGGCTCTACGCATTGATTCCCTCACTCACTGTAATTGTCGCCACATGATGCGTCGGTTGTTCACGCCACCCAGTTCGATCGGCGAGCCTTGCGGCCCTGTAATGATCTGGGACCCATCAGGATTGCTGACCAGGCCACCGATGTTCGGCACGCCACCACTGTAGTTGATACCACTGAATATCTGGTCGCTGGCATTGACTCGCCGATCGTTGTTGGAGTCCAGCACCGGGTACGTCAGCATGGCCCCGGTCACCGCATCGACATCCATCAGTCGGCCCGATCCCGAGCTCGAACACGGGTCGCTGGTGTCAACGATGGCCGTCGTGAAGATCAATCGACCAAAGGTCAGGAGCGCCGGGTAAATGACCCGCTCCCCGGTCAGGGTGTTGTTGAGAACCAGGGAGAAGTAGAACCCTTTCTTGGTCGTGTAATCGACCGAATTCTGACTGGAGGTGAAAAACGACGTTCCCGTCGCGGGAGCATTGATCGTCTGGGCCACCAGATTGCTCTCGGTATAGCTGGCGCTGGTCCCGTCATTATCCAGGACGGCGTAGAACGCCTGGCGTGCCGTGGTGGTCTTGTCCGCCGTTTCACTGAGTTTGCCGGTACCGAAATAAACCAGCTTGCCTTGCCCGGGCAGGTTGCCGACGACCGGTTGCGCGGTAATCGGCTGGGCCGAACCACCCGAAGCGGTGAACAGCGGTGCGCCACCAAATGCCACCCCCCAGTTCGAAGGTGTGGAGTCGGTCAGGTTGAACTTCCACATCTGCCCTTTCAGATCGCCGCCGTACGCATACTGCACGACACTTTGAGCATTGACTCGCAGTTTCACCGAACTGAGGCCGTTGTTCCCGGTGTTGTCGGCGGTGATCTTGGTGATCAGCGACCCGTCGCGCATGTCCACCACATACAACGCCGCCACACCGGAGGTACTGCCGTAGCCGTTGCCGATGAACGCCGCCCAGCGACCATCGGCCAGGCGTGCGACTTCCGGCTTGGCATAGGCATAACCCAGGTCATTGAAGACGTTGAGCGTATTGGCGACATCCGGCGCCTTGATTTCCCACAGGGCGCTGATGGCGTTGGCGGTCGACGCCCCGTAGAGCCGGATCGCGAAGAACGCCTTGCCACCGGCACCGACACCGCCTACCGCGACAGTGTTCCAGGTGCTGTTGAGCTTGGCATCGGCCACGGTGATCTGGCCATCGTTGAGGAACTTGTGGCTGGTGCCATTGATGTAGTTCGGATCGGCGACATAGTGCAGGTTGTTGATCACACTCGACGGCATGTAGGCATAAAGGCGGTTGCCAACCACCGGGTCGATGACGTTGAAGAATCCATCGTTGGCGTTGACCACCAGGCGAGCCGTCATCCCGGTACTCTTGCCGTCCAGGTAGGTGGTGTAAGTGGTGTCGCCAAGACTGTCCGATGCCGTGCGATCGGTCGGCGACGCATAAACCAGTCGCGAGTTGACGACATCCCCCAGGTACACGCTGCGGGTTTTCAGACCGGTCCTGTTGGTGCCCTTGCTCCACTCCACCAGATCGTTGCCGGTAACACCCAGGGGCAGGCTCAATCCCAGGGCGACCTGCTGAAGCGGGGCGAAGTTGCCATAGGCGAGAGTGATAGCCGCGCTGGTCAGGGTATTCCACGACTGAAAACTTGGAGTGGCCGTACCGCTGGGAGAGATGGTCGTGTCGCTCGTCCAGTTGGCCGTGGAACTGAGCGATCCGTCGGTATTGAACGCAAAGGCCCGGATGGTGCCGCGCCAATCGGTGGGGTCGTACTGCGAGGTATAGAACAAGGTATTGGCGCGCAGGCTCGATGAACTCGCTGCGCCACCACCGCCGGATCCCGCCTTGGAGGTGATGTCATTGAGTGCCGCCGACAGCGCCGCGTTCAACCCCGCACTGTCGGTCGCCTGGTAGTAGTTACCGTGTCCATACCGCGCGGTATCGGCCAACATCTGGTTGTCAGCCGTAAACCCCACGGAGTAGGTAAACATATTCTGTTTCGGGAAGTCCGCAGCGTCCCAACTCTTGCCGGCAGCATCGTTACCCGCGGAGCGCATGTCGATGTCATAGGCGAACTTGGCGATATCGTCCAGATAGAGCGTGTCGCCTTCGCCGTCGCCACTCAGGTTGTCGCCGTCATTATTGATCCCGTCCCAGTTCGGCAGATTGCTGCCGCCCAGAGGGTCGTTGCTCGGGAACGTGCGGTCATAGGTCGGCAGGCCATCCGTGATCACCACCCCGTAGTTCTTCTGACAGCGGTACTGGATCGGGCTGGTATAGGTACTCGGTGTCGAGTTGTAGTACGGCGCCATCCCACGGAAATAGCGAGTGATCTCGTAATACGTTTCAGCCAATGGCGTGTTGGCAACCGCCGACAGACCACCGATAGAGGAAATCAGCGCGTTGTAGTTGGTGTCCGCCTGGGCTTGGGTGGTCGACCCGCTCACCGGCGATAGATCGCTGATCCCCCGGGCGATATTACCGCCCGGACCATTATCACCGCTGCGAGGCGAATTGAAGGTCGCCAACCCGATACGCAGGTTGCGGTTGCTGGTGACCAGTGACGAGGACACGTTACGTGCGACGTTGATCCGATAGTCATTGGGGATCGTACTGTCGGTGGAGTAGTCCTTTTTGACCAGCCCGGCGGTGATCATCCTGGCGATGAGATAAGCCACATACCGGTTGGAAATCCGGGTATTGCCACCACCGACGGGATCGGGGAACTTGATGCAGTAAAGAACATTGGTAGGCGCATTGTTACTGACACTGGTAGCGATTCTGAAACCATCGTAGCCACTGCTGCAGCCACCCTGGTTGAAATCACTGATGAACTGATTCTCATTGGTCATATCGAGCGTGACCAGGCCATTGATGTTGGTACTGCAACTGGTATTCGAAGCGCAGTTGTAGACCTGGGGAGTCGTCGTCGCCTGATTGAAGTCCGCCGTACGAATCAGGTTGTTCATACTCCCCGAGTTATCCACCAGCAGCATCACGTTCGGTGTCACCGAACCGGCGCTCAACAAGGGCGAGTCAGAGGGCGTGAAGGCATAGGCCGGAGCACTGAGGTAGAGCCCGAGAAGCCCCCCGCCTATCAGTTTGGCGAGTCGCGAAAGCCCGCTGCCCGACCGCTTACTTCTTGACATAGATGCTCTCCAGCACGGTGCGCGACGCACCCTGATTACCCACGCCGGTAATCCTGTAGGTGGTCCAGGAAAGACTGTCTTCCATGCCCGCCTGGTTCACATTGACCGGGTCCTTGGTGGTGCCCAGCTTCTGGATGCCATAGAAACCATTGGTGACCGCCACCCAGGTGACTCCCGAAGTGGCATTGGCGCCCGCGGTCAGCGCCACGGCATTGTTGGTCGCCTCGGCGGGCGGTGCACAGCGCGTGGTGCTTGAGCAAACCGCCAAATCGTATGTCGACGCCTGCACAATGCTTTCCCCCACACGTAGCGCGCTCTCGGCAAACTGGAACGACTCGTTGCGCACCTTGACGCTGCCGGACATCTTTTCCTGCAGGTTGGCGTTCTGCATCGACGAAATACCGATCAGCGTCAGCAACAGCAAAAACACCAGGCTGACCAGCAATGCCATGCCGCGCTGGGATCGCGGATTGAATCGATGAGCCCCACGGGCAAAAGTCTTCACATGCATGCCCTCCTTATCTGAGCCGGTTACGCACGGACGCCACGACGTTGAATGTGCGATTGCTGACCTTGTTGGTCGGGTCCCTCAGCGTCAGGGTCAGGCGCACACTGCGAATCAGGGCTGCGTTGGAGGGGTTGGCGGAGTAACTGAACGCCGTGCTGTCGAGCACCGTCCGGGCCATCCCGAACGACACCGAAAAAGCCTGCACATTGCTGATCAGTGGCTGGCGATTGTTCAGCGGGCCGATATAGAGTTGGTTGTTGGCGAAGGAGTAGACCAGTTGCCTGACCGGCAAGGCGATCTGCCCACTGCCCGCCGCCCGGGCGCCGGTATAGGCCGTGGATTGCACCAGGCAATCGGAGAGAATCGTCCAGGCCGGCACCGTACCGTTATTGCCGACGTCCGCGGTGACCAGAGTCAGCGCCTGATTGGCGTTGTCCCAGGTAATCGGCGCATTGTAGGCCGCGGTGAAGGCGCTGTTGTCACTGGAGTCCGCCACGGTGCCGACACACCCGAACATCCCCACCATGCGGACTTCCTGCTGGATCTTGCTCAGCACGAAGCGAGCATCCTCCTGAATCCCGGCAGCGGCGGTCTGGCTCGTGTAGGTATTCTTGGCCGCGACGAATATCTGTGTAACGCCCAGGACCACCACCAGGCCCAGCACCAGCGCAACCATGATCTCGACCAGGCCGAATCCCCCGGAAAGCTTTTTCATAGGCCGTTCCACACGGTTGAAACCTGGCTGACCAGGGAGAAGGTCGAAGTGGCGGCAGCGTTCGCGGCGCGTGCGTCATTCCAGTTGATCGTGATAGTGACGACACCGGACGCGACCGAGATGGTGCCGGTAACGTTCGCCGCACCGGCGATATTGTTCAGGTTGGTGACGAAGTCGGACAGATCCTGGTCCCGTATCGTCGAAATGCTGCTGGGAGCCGTAAGGCTTCCCAACTGATAGTCAGCCCCGGGATTGACGCAGGGATTGAGCGTGGAATTCGAACAAGGGTTGGCTCGAATGCGATCCAGTATGTCGTAGGTGATGAAACTGACCTGGGTGCCGATGGTCGAGCTGTCGGTACTTTTCAGGGCATTGAGTTGCAAGGCCGCCGCGCCGAGCAGACCGATCGCCATGACCAGCATGGCCACCAGCACTTCCACCAGGGTTGTGCCCCGTTGATCGCTACGCATCATTGGCACACTCCATTGAGGACGATCCGCCCTGTCAGGCACACGGTGACCGCATTGGTATAGGCCCCCTCGACAAAGGTCAGGGTGGTATTGGCCGCCGGGCTGGCCAGCCCACCGAGGTTGTTGAACTCGATGAACGCCACGTTATTGCTCGCCACCGTCGCCGCCGTCGACATGGCCGGAGTCACCCGCAGCACGTTCCCCGCCGGGCTCAGCCGAGTGGTCAGTTCCTGGGTCCAGGAGCCTCCGACCGCCGTGGGCGCAATGCGCACATTCACCCCCCGGTTGATCGCCTCGAGACGGGTATAATTCAACGCGCGCATCAGGTCGCTGGCCTCGGAATCGGCTCGGGTCTTCTGGATGCTGCTGGTGAACACCGGTGCCGCGACCGTGACCAGAATCGCCAGCACCGCCACCGCGACCATCAGCTCGACCAGCGTGAAACCTCTGGTACGTTGAAACATATGCGTACTCCCCACCCCGCCTGCTCTGGACTATAACTAGCCCTGTCCTCCAGACAACCGACGACAGGATATACGGTTGTTTTGGATGGACCAGTGCACGGAAGCACTGTCATCAAAATAAACAGGGAGTCGGCCGATATGTCACCGCGAGGCTTCACACTGATCGAACTGCTGGTCGGGCTGGCCCTGATCGCCCTACTGGCCCACCTGGCCTTTCCGTCGTTCAGGGACCTCATGGACTCCCAGCACCGAAGAGTCTCGGCCGATGAACTCGCCACCGGCCTGCGCACGGCCCGCACCGAAGCGATCCTGCGCCAGCGAAGCGTGATCATTCACCCGCTGGAAGGCGACTGGAGCCGTGGCTGGAGGATCGTGATCGACCAGAACGGAAATGGCCATGAGGACCCGGACAACCCGGTCCTGAGTGAGCGACGCGGAGATGGCAGAACCCCCATCAGGGGCAATACCACCATGCGCAGCTTTATCCGCTTCACCAGCCTGGGCGAACTGCGCTACGAGAACGGCTCATCGAGGGGAGGCACGCTGCATGTCTGCGCGAGGGAGCAAGCCATCAGCCACCTGCGGGTGGTACTGGCCTCGACCGGCAGAGCGCGGATCGATACACGAGAGCGCCCGGAGGCGCTCTGTCAGACTGCAGGCTCAGAGCAACGAGCGAACGCGTAGTTCCTTGGGCATGGAGAACGTGATGTTCTCCTCGCGACCGGCCAGTTCATCGGCACCGGTGGCGCCCCAGGCCTGGAGCTGCTGGATCACCCCGCGCACCAGTACTTCCGGTGCCGAGGCGCCGGCGGTGATGCCGATGCGCTCGACGCCGTCGAACCAGCTGCGTTGCATGTCTTCGGCTCCGTCGATCAGGTAGGCCGGGGTCGCCATGCGCTCGGCCAGCTCACGCAGGCGGTTGGAGTTGGAGCTGTTCGGGCTGCCGACCACCAGCACCACATCGCATTCGTCCGCCAGTTGCTTGACCGCGTCCTGGCGGTTTTGCGTGGCGTAGCAGATGTCATCCTTGCGGGGTCCGCCAATGGCCGGGAACCGAGATCGCAGGGCGTCGATGACACGGCTGGTGTCGTCCATCGACAAGGTGGTCTGGGTCACGAAGGCCAGCCTGTCGGGATTGCGCACCTGCAAGGCGGCGACGTCTTTCTCGTCCTCCACCAGGTAGATGGCGCCACCGTTGCTGCCGTCGTATTGCCCCATGGTGCCTTCTACTTCCGGGTGCCCGGCGTGGCCGATCAGGATGCATTCACGACCATCGCGACTGTAGCGCGCGACTTCGATATGCACCTTGGTGACCAGCGGACAGGTGGCATCGAACACCTTCAGCCCGCGACCGGCCGCCTCGCTGCGCACGGCCTGGGAAACGCCGTGGGCACTGAAGATGACGATGACGTCGTCCGGCACCTGGTCCAGCTCCTCGACGAAGATGGCGCCGCGGGCGCGCAGGTCTTCGACGACAAATTTGTTGTGCACCACTTCGTGACGCACGTAGATCGGCGGTCCGAAGACTTCCAGGGCCCGGTTGACGATTTCAATCGCCCGGTCCACGCCGGCGCAGAAGCCACGGGGGTTGGCGAGTTTGATTTGCATGCTGTGCCTCGTGTCTTGCGCGCGGGTTTCAGATCAGTTTGACCGCTTGCGCGGTCTATCGCCAGCCAGCCGGCTCCTACAGCGCCTTGACCTCGAATATTTCCACATCGAAGGTCAGGGTCTTGCCGGCCAGAGGATGGTTGAAGTCGACGGTCACTTCGACGTCATCGAAGGCCTTGACCACACCAGGCAGCTCGGTATTGGCCGCGTCGTTGAAGATCACCAGCAAGCCTTCCGACAGTTCCATGCCCTGGAACTGCGAACGCGGGATGATCTGCACATTCTGCGGGTTGGGCTGGCCAAAGGCATTTTCCGCCGGGATGGTCAGGCTGCGCTTGTCACCGGCCTTGAAGCCGAACAAGGCCGCTTCGAAGCCCGGCAGCAAGCTGCCGTCGCCAACCTTGAAGGTCGCCGGGGTCTTGTCGAAGGTACTGTCGACCGTGTCGCCATTCTCCAGGCGCAAGGCGAAGTGCAGGGTGACCTGGGTGTTCTGACCGATCCGTTGTTCAGCCACTGCGTGTTCAGTCATGAACGGTTTCTCCGGACTTTTTGCTTTTGAACATGTCCAGCGCCAGCATCACCGCGCCCACCGTAATGGCGCTGTCGGCAAAGTTGAACGCCGGGAAGTACCAGCGGTTCTGCCAGTGCACCAGGATAAAGTCGATCACATGGCCCAGGGCGATCCGGTCGTACAGATTGCCCAGCGCCCCGCCCAGCACCAGGGCCAGGGCGATGGCCAGCCAGGTTTCGTTGCGCCCCAGGCGCTTGAGCCAGACCACCAGCACTGCACTGACCACCACCGCGATCAGGGCGAACAGCCAGCGCTGCCAGCCGGAGCTGTCAGCCAGGAAGCTGAAGGCCGCGCCGGTGTTATAGGCCAGGGTCCAGCTGAAGTAGTCGGGAATGATCACGATCTGCTGGTACATGGTCAGCGAGCTTTCGAAGTGGAGCTTGCTGACCTGGTCGATGACCAGGACCAGCACGCTCAACCACAACCAGCCCAGGCGGCCGAAACGGCCCGCACCGGCATTAGGCATAGTGACGCACCTCGCCTTCGCCGCTGATGTTGTCGACGCAGCGACCGCAGATTTCCGGATGCTCCGGGTTCACCCCGACATCCTCGCGGCAGTGCCAGCAACGGGCACACTTGGCGTGGCCGGACTTGACCACCTTGAGCTTCAGGCCCGGCACCTCGGTGACCACGGCATCCGCCGGCGCCAGCGCCAAAGGCGCCACGGTCGCGGTGGAGGTGATCAGCACGAAGCGCAGTTCGTTGCTCAGTTTGTTCAGGTCGCTGACCAGTGCCTCTTCGGCGAACAGGGTGACTTCCGCCTGCAGGTTGCCGCCGATGGCTTTGGCTGCCCGCAGGTTCTCCATTTCCTTGTTGACCGCGACCTTGACCGCCATGATCCGCTCCCAGTAGGCGCGATCCAGCTCGAAGCCATCCGGCAGTTCGCTGAGGCCTTCGTACCAGGTGTTGAGCATCACCGATTCGTTGCGCTCGCCCGGCAGGTATTCCCACAGCTCGTCGGCAGTGAAGGCCAGGATCGGCGCGATCCAGCGCACCAGTGCTTCGGAGATATGGAACAGCGCGGTCTGGCAGGAACGCCGGGCCTTGCTGTTGGCGCCGGTGGTGTACTGGCGATCCTTGATGATGTCGAGGTAGAAACCGCCCAGTTCCTGCACGCAGAAGTTGTGGATCTTCGAGTAGACGTTCCAGAAACGGTATTCGCCGTAGTGCACTTCCAGCTCGCGTTGCAGCAGCAACGTACGGTCCACCGCCCAGCGATCCAGGGCGAGCATTTCGTCCGCCGGCAGGATATCGGTGGCCGGGTTGAAACCGCTCAGGTTGGAGAGCAGGAAACGCGCGGTGTTGCGGATACGCCGGTAGGCGTCGGCGCTGCGGGCCAGGATCTGGTCGGACACCGCCATTTCACCCGAGTAGTCGGTCGAGGCGACCCAAAGGCGCATGATGTCCGCGCCCAGGGTGTCGTTGACTTTCTGCGGCGCGATCACGTTGCCCAGGGACTTGGACATCTTGCGACCGGCTTCGTCGACGGTAAAACCGTGGGTCAGCAGTTCACGGTACGGCGCGTGGTTGTCGATGGCGCAACCGGTCAGCAGCGACGAGTGGAACCAGCCACGGTGCTGGTCCGAGCCTTCCAGGTACAGGTCGGCGCGCGGGCCGGTTTCATGACCCATCGGGTGCGAACCGCGCAGCACGTGCCAGTGGGTGGTGCCCGAGTCGAACCAGACATCGAGGGTGTCGCTGATTTTGTCGTACAGCGGCGCTTCGTCGCCCAGCAGCTCGGCGGCGTCCAGCTTGAACCAGGCTTCGATGCCTTCCTGTTCGACACGCTGGGCCACTTCTTCCATCAGTTCGACGGTGCGCGGGTGCAGCTCGCCGCTTTCCTTGTTGAGGAAGAACGGGATCGGCACGCCCCAGTTGCGCTGGCGGGAAATGCACCAGTCCGGGCGGTTGGCGATCATCGAGTGCAGGCGTGCCTGGCCCCAGGCCGGGACGAACTGGGTGTCTTCGATGGCTTTGATCGCGCGGTTACGCAGGGTGTCGCCGCTTTTCGGCTCTTTGTCCATGCCGATGAACCATTGCGCGGTGGCGCGGTAGATCAGCGGGGACTTGTGGCGCCAGCAGTGCATGTAGCTGTGCTTGATGGTGTCGGTTTGCATCAGCGCACCGACTTCGCGCAGCTTGTCGATGATCGCCTGGTCGGCCTTGAAGATGAACTGGCCGCCGAAGAACTCCAGCGACGGCGCGTAGACACCATTGCTTTGTACCGGATTGATGATGTCGTCGTTGACCAGGCCGTACTTCTTGCAGATCACGAAGTCGTCAACACCATAGGCAGGCGAGCAGTGAACCACGCCGGTGCCGGAGCCCAGCTCTACGTAGTCGGCCAGGTACACCGGCGACAGACGGTCATAGAACGGGTGACGGAAGTTGATCAGTTCCAGCGCGGAGCCGGTGGTGGTGGCGATCACCGAACCTTGCAGTTCGTAGCGGGCCAGGCAGGTCGCGACCATTTCCTCGGCCAGCACCAGCAGGCGGTCACCCACATCCACCAGGGCGTAGGTGAACTCCGGGTGCACGTTCAGTGCCTGGTTGGCGGGGATGGTCCACGGTGTGGTGGTCCAGATCACGATGGCAGCCGGCTTGGCCAGGCTTGCCAGGCCGAATGCCTGGGCCAGTTTGGCGTCGTCGGCGATCGGGAAGGCCACGTCGATGGTCGAGGATTTCTTGTCTTCGTACTCGACTTCCGCTTCAGCCAGGGCCGAGCCGCAGTCAAAGCACCAGTTCACCGGCTTGAGGCCCTTGAACACGAAACCGCCCTTGACGATTTCGGCCAGGGCGCGGATTTCACCGGCTTCGTTCTTGAAGTCCATGGTCTTGTAGGGGTTGGCGAAATCACCCAGCACACCCAGGCGGATGAACTCGGACTTCTGCCCTTCGATCTGCTCGGTGGCGTAGGCACGGCACAGTTCGCGGGTCTTGTCCGCGCCCAGGTTCTTGCCGTGGGTCACTTCGACCTTGTGTTCGATCGGCAGGCCATGGCAGTCCCAACCCGGCACGTACGGCGCATCGAAGCCGGCCAGGGTCTTGGAACGGATGATCATGTCCTTGAGAATCTTGTTCAGCGCATGACCGATGTGAATCGTGCCGTTGGCATACGGAGGACCGTCGTGAAGAACGAACTTCGGACGATCCTTGCCAATCTCGCGCAACTTCCCGTACAGGCCAATGCTGTCCCAGCGCTGCAGGATCTGCGGTTCGCGCTGTGGCAGGCCGGCCTTCATCGGGAAGGCGGTGTCCGGGAGGTTAAGCGTGGCTTTGTAGTCGGTCATTTCAGGCTCTTTTTAAGCGGTGAACCCTGCCAATGGGCACGGGCGGCGGCGACGTCCGCATTGATCGCCGTCTTGAGCGCCTCCAGGGAGGCGAATCGCTGCTCATCGCGCAGCTTGTGGTGGAAAACCACGGTCAAACGCCGGTCATACAGATCACCGGTAAAATCCAGCAGGTGCACTTCCAGGTGAGCGCTGCCATCACCTGAAACCGTGGGTCGCACGCCGATATTGGCGACGCCCGGCCACGGTTGGCCGTCGATCTCGACACTGACCAGGTAAACCCCGGTCAGCGGCACGCGACGGCGCTTGAGCTGCACGTTGGCCGTGGGCGTGCCCAATTGGCGTGCCAGCTTCTGTCCGTGCAGCACCCGTCCGGCAATCCGGAACGGGCGGCCGAGCAGACGCTCGGCCAAGGCAAAGTCAGCCGCCGCCAGGGCGTTACGCACCTGAGTGCTGCTGACTCGCAAACCATCGAGCTCGACGGTCTGCGCCGCCTCGACAGTAAAGCCGCGGACGTTACCCGCCTGCAGCAGAAAATCGAAATCGCCGGCGCGGTCGCAGCCGAAACGGAAGTCGTCACCGACCTCCAGATGCTGCACACCCAAGCCGTCCACCAGGATGGTATCGACGAACTCGGCGGCACTGAGCTTGCTCAGGCGCTGGTTGAACGCCAGGCACAACACCCGGTCCACGCCTTCGGCTGCCAGCAGTTGCAGCTTGTCGCGCAAGCGTGCCAGACGGGCCGGAGCGGTCTCCGGAGCGAAGAATTCACGGGGCTGCGGCTCGAAAATCACCACGCAGCTGGGCACGCCCAACTCCAGCGCACGCTCGCGCAGTCGGGCCAGGATAGCCTGGTGACCACGGTGAACACCGTCAAAGTTGCCAATAGTGGCGACACAGCCCCGATGCCGGGGACGCAGGTTGTGGAGGCCTCGAACCAGCTGCATAACGCGCTTCTTGCTCATAAAGTGGCCGATTATAACCATACCGGGCCCGGCTTAATACCTGTCAAGCGTCGACACATGCCCCTACGGGAGCCTGGCTTGCCGGCGAACAGGACACCGAGAGCGCTAAAAGCTCCGCGGGCATCCCCTATCCGTAGGCGCCGGCTTGCCGGCGATGGCGTTTGGATGGGCGCTGCAAGGCCTAAGGGCCTCATCGCTGGCAAGCCAGACTCCTACAGAGGATCCGGGCCACCCGGTGCTGCGTGGTGATACGCAACCCTGTAGGAGCCGGCTTGCCGGCGATGGCGTCCGCCCGTGCGGCGTAAAGCTTCAAGGGCCTCATCGCTGGCAAGCCAGGCTGAACAGGAACGTAGCGCGCTCAAAAGCGCACTTCACATCAACGACTTGCGATTGAAATGCCGCAGGCGCAAACCCATCAACAGCAACATCCCGAAGTAGGCCACCACCCCAGCCACCACGAGTGCGCCCAGGCGCAGGAAACGTTCGAGCATATGCCCCTGGTCCCAGGCCGGCATCAACTGCATCAAGCCCAGCAACACCGCCGACATCACGCCGACAGCGACCAGCAGCTTCAGCAGATACACCAGCCAGCCCGGTTGCGGCATGAACAGTTTCTGCTTGCGCAACTGCCAGAACAGCAGGCCGGCATTGATGCAGGCACCGCCACTGATGGCCAGGGCCAGCCCGGCATGGGCCAGCGGCCCGATAAAGATCAGGTTGAGCAATTGGGTGACCACCAGGGTGAAAAGCGCGATTTTCACCGGCGTGCGGATGTTCTGCTGCGCATAAAAGCCCGGCGCCAGCACCTTGATCATGATGATCCCGAGCAGGCCCACCGAGTAGGCGATCAGCGCCCGCTGGGTCATGGAGGCGTCGAAAGCACTGAACTGGCCATACTGGAACAGGGAAACGGTCAGGGGCTCGGAGAGGATCGCCAAGGCCAGAGAGCACGGCAACACCAGCAGGAAGCACAGGCGCAGCCCCCAGTCGAGGATGCGCGAGTACTCGTGGCGGTCCTTGCTGGCGTAGGTTTTGGACAGGATCGGCAGCAGGATAGTCCCCAGGGCCACGCCCAGTACGCCGGACGGCAGCTCCATCAGGCGATCGGCGTAATACATCCAGGACACCGAGCCCGCCACCAGGAACGAGGCGAAGATCGTGTTGATGATCAACGAAATCTGACTGACCGACACCCCGAGAATCGCCGGCAGCATCTGCTTCATGACCCGCCAGACGCCGCTGTCACGCAGATTCAGGCGCGGCAGTACCAGCATGCCGATCTTCTTCAGGTGCGGCAGTTGGTAGAGCAACTGCGCCAGGCCGCCCGCCAGAACCGCCCAACCCAGCGCCATCACCGGCGGATCGAAATACGGCGTCAGGAACAGCGCAAAGATGATCATGCTGACATTCAGCAAGGTCGGCACGAATGCCGGGACCGAGAAACGGTTCCATGTATTAAGGATCGCCCCGGCCAGGGACGACAGCGAGATCAGCAATATATAAGGAAAGGTCACCCGCAACAGGTCGGCGGTCAGCTTGAACTTCTCCGGCGTATCGGTGAAGCCGGGCGCGGTGGCCCAGATCACCCAGGGCGCGGCCACCATTCCGAGCACCGTGACGAGGGCCAGGACCAGGGTCAGCATGCCGCTCACATAGGCAATGAAGGTGCGGGTCGCCTCCTCGCCCTGCTGGCTCTTGTACTCTGCCAGGATCGGCACGAACGCCTGGGAAAAGGCCCCTTCGGCAAAGATCCGGCGCAGCAGGTTGGGCAATTTGAAGGCGATAAAGAAGGCATCGGTGGCCATTCCGGCGCCGAAGGCGCGCGCGATGATGGTGTCGCGAACAAACCCCAGGACCCGGGAAATCATCGTGATAGAGCTGACGGCGGCCAACGACTTGAGCAGATTCATTGAAGGTTTATGTGCCTTTGGGTAAAGAACAGGCGAATAAAGCGCCCAGCTATGCGATACTCCGCGCCGCAACAGCACAGAGCCAAAGCTCGCGAGTTTACAGGTCGTGCGCCGGAAAGAAATATCCGTCATCAGTCCCCGTGAAAACGTAGCGAGCGAAGGCAAGACAAGGCAAAAACAGGCGAGGGCGCGGAGTGTAGGGACCTACATGAGCATTCCGAGCCTGTTTTTAACGCAGTATTGTCGAGCGCAGTAGTTTTCACGAGGACTGCATCGACCACTCAGCGGAACGCATCGCCCGCCCTTGACAAGACTTCAACTCATCGGCATGATTCGCGGCCTATTTTGTTTGCTATTTCCTAAAAAGTCTTTCGAGGAGCTCGACGGTGGCCAACTCACCTTCCGCCAAAAAACGTGCAAAACAGGCTGAGAAGCGTCGCAGCCACAACGCCAGCCTGCGTTCCATGGTTCGTACCTACATCAAGAACGTAGTTAAAGCCATCGACGCAAAAGACGCTGCTAAAGCGCAAGCTGCCTATGTTCTGGCTGTTCCTGTTATCGACCGCATGGCCGATAAAGGTATCATCCACAAGAACAAGGCTGCTCGCCATAAAGGTCGTCTGAATGGCCACATCAAGGCTCTGAACCTTGCTGCTGCAGCCTAAGCGACACGCTTGTTAAAAAACCGACCCCAGGGTCGGTTTTTTATTGCCTGCGACTTGTGACGCGGAGCGTCACGGGTGGCATTCCCACGCGGAGCGTGGGAACGATCTATCAAACTCCGCAAGAGCAAGACCTGCCTCCTACAGGTTCGCGACAACCAATAGCAGCGGGTAACCCTTGATTCTCACTGATTCGGCCAAGGCAGAATCGGAATAGCCGTCACCGCATTCTGCGGGCTGCCCTCGATCAGGCGATCGCTATAGACCAGGTACACCAGCGTATTGCGCTTCTTGTCGAGGAAACGCACCACCTGCATGGTCTTGAATACCAGCGACGTGCGCTCCTTGAACACCTCATCACCATCCTTCAGCTCACCACTGAAGCGAATCGGCCCGACCTGGCGACAGGCAATCGAGGCCTCGGCCCGATCTTCCGCCAACCCCAGGCCACCCTTCAGGCCACCCGTCTTGGCACGGGACAGATAGCAGGTCACACCCTCGACCTTCGGATCATCGAACGCCTCGACCACGATCCGGTCATTCGGCCCGACGAACTTGAACACCGTGGACACCTGGCCGATTTCCTCGGCCGACACCCACAACGGCATCGCCAGGAACAACCCCAACAATCCTTTTGCCAACCCCATGCCCTTCTCCCTCGAACCCATCACACCAGAATAAGGTTATCGCGATGAACCAGTTCCGGTTCCGCCATATACCCCAGCAACCCGACAATCGCTTCAGACGACTGGCCAATGATCTTCTGCGCCTCAAGAGCACTGTAGTTGGCGAGCCCACGGGCAATCTCACGACCATCCGCAGCCACGCACACGACCATTTCGCCACGACGGAAGCTACCCTGCACCAGCTTCACCCCCACCGGCAGCAGGCTCTTGTGATCACGCGCCAGGGCATTGACCGCCCCATCATCCAGCACCAGCGTGCCACGGGTCTGCAGATGCCCGGCCAGCCACTGCTTGCGCGCCGCCAACATGCCGCGCTCGGGCGACAGCAAGGTACCGATGCGCTCGCCCGCCTTGAGGCGATCCAGCACCCGCTCCAGGCGACCGCCGACGATGATGGTATGCGCACCGGAGCGTGCCGCCAGCCGCGCCGCACGCAGCTTGGTCTGCATGCCGCCGCGCCCCAGGGCGCCGCCGGTACCGCCCGCCACCGCATCCAGCGCCGGATCGTCGGCACGGGCTTCGTAGATCAGCTGGGCATCGGGGTTGTTGCGCGGATCGGCGTCGAACATGCCATCGCGATCCGTCAGGATCACCAGCAGGTCCGCTTCCACCAGGTTGGCGACCAGCGCCGCCAGGGTATCGTTGTCGCCGAAACGGATTTCATCGGTGACCACGGTGTCGTTCTCGTTGATCACCGGGATCACCTTGAGCTCCACCAGGGCCCGCAGGGTGCTGCGCGCATTGAGGTAACGCTTGCGGTCGGACAAGTCATCATGGGTCAGCAGGATCTGCGCGGTATGACGACCATGCTCGGCAAAGCTCGACTCCCAGGCCTGCACCAGGCCCATCTGGCCAATGGCCGCCGCCGCCTGCAACTCGTGCATGGCACTCGGTCGCACCGTCCAGCCCAGCCGGCTCATGCCCGCCGCCACCGCGCCGGATGACACCAGCACCAGCTCCACGCCAGCCTCGTGCAAGGCCACCATCTGCTCAACCCAGACACCCATTGCCGCGCGATCCAGACCCTTGCCGTCCGCCGTCAGCAGTGCACTGCCGATCTTCACGACCCAACGCTGCGCACCTGTCACCTTGCTCCGCATGATCTTCCAACCTTAGCCAGCGAATGGCACGACCGAGCACCATCCACGCGATTATGTGATTTACGTTTTACAGAGACTAAAACGCCGCTTCAGTGAGCGGCGTAGTAGTTTAACCAATGAATCAGTCGCGGACGTAAATGATTTCCGGACCATCTTCATCATCGACATCTTCTTCATCCCAGTCATCGTCACCGATATCATGGACGCTCTTGACGCCGCTGCGGCGCAGGGCTCGCTGGTCATCCAGGGCCTGCAGCTGGGCACGCGCCTCATCTTCGATACGCTGATCGAGGTCACGCAACTCGTCGGCGTAGGCCGGGTCATTGGCCAGGCGATCGAGGCGATCTTCCAGGTAACGCATGATGTCGCGAGTCAGACGCTCGGTCCCTTCCTTGGCAATCGCCGAGATCACATAGACCGGACCGGTCCACTGCAGGCGCTCGACCACTTCCTTGACCCGCTCCTCATGCTCTTCCTCGAGGATCTGGTCGCACTTGTTCAGCACCAGCCAACGATCACGCTCCGCCAGGGACGGACTGAAGCGAGCCAGCTCGTTGACGATCACTTCGGCGGCATCCGGCGCACTGCTGTCATCCAGCGGCGCCATGTCGACGAGGTGCAGCAACAGACGCGTGCGCGCCAGGTGCTTGAGGAAGCGAATACCCAGGCCAGCACCTTCCGAAGCACCTTCGATCAGACCCGGAATGTCGGCGATGACGAAGCTTTTCCAGCGATCGACACTGACCACGCCCAGGTTCGGCACCAGCGTGGTGAACGGATAGTCCGCCACCTTCGGCTTGGCGGCCGAGACCGAGCGGATAAAGGTACTTTTGCCGGCATTCGGCAAGCCCAGCAGGCCGACGTCAGCCAGCACCTTCATCTCCAGCTTGAGGTCGCGCTGCTCACCCGGCTTGCCCGGCGTGGTCTGGCGCGGAGCCCGGTTGGTACTGGACTTGAAACGGGTGTTGCCCAGGCCGTGCCAGCCGCCATGAACCACCAGCAGGCGCTGGCCGGCCTTGACCAGGTCACCAATGATTTCCTGGGTAGCGGAGTCGATCACCGTGGTACCGACCGGCACGCGCAGCTCCAGATCCTCACCCTTCTTGCCAGTACAGTCGGTACTGCCACCATTGGAACCGCGCTCGGCATCGAAGTGCCGGGTGTAGCGGTAGTCCACCAGGGTGTTTAGGTTTTCATCGGCAACCATGTAGATCGAACCGCCATCACCACCGTCGCCACCGTTGGGACCACCATTTTCGATGAACTTTTCCCGACGGAAGCTCATGCAACCGTTGCCGCCGTCACCGGCCTTTACGCGAATCGATACTTCATCAACGAACTTCATAACACACGCCTCTCGCCACCGGGACGAGCCGAAAAATCACAAATACAAGTATAAGACCCTTGCAAAGATGAGCGCGGCGACTCAGGCCTTGCCCGAAACCTGCCTGCGCGTCGATCATACTGCGTTAAAAACAGCCTCGGATGCTCATTTAGCGGACTAAACTGCGCTTCCTCGCCTGTTTTTGCCTTGCCTGATCGCCGCTCGGCGAGCTTTCGAACAAACCCACTCAACGACCGAAAAATCCAGCGCCGGCAGCCCATACAAACAGCTTTGCAAGAGACTCACCCCACAAACGAAAAAGCCCCGTCGCAAGACGGGGCTTCTCCAGCATTCTCGCGATTAAGCCGCGACAACGCTCACGTAACGGCGGTTGAAAGCGCCTTTTACTTCAAACTTGATCACGCCTTCGATTTTAGCGAAGAGGGTATGATCCTTGCCCATGCCAACACCGTAACCGGCGTGGAATTGGGTGCCGCGCTGACGCACGATGATGTTGCCCGGAATGATTTTCTGGCCGCCATACATCTTCACGCCAAGGCGTTTGGCTTCTGAGTCGCGACCGTTACGGGTACTACCACCAGCTTTTTTGTGTGCCATGAGTCAATTCTCCTAGTGAGGAATTAGGCTGAAATTAAGCCTGAATACCGGTGATTTTGATCTCGGTGTACCACTGGCGGTGGCCCATACGCTTCATGTGGTGCTTACGACGACGGAACTTGATGATGCGGACTTTATCGTGACGACCTTGGGAAATCACTTCAGCCACAACGGTAGCGCCAGCAACAACTGGAGCACCGATATTCACGTCATCGCCATTGGCGACCAACAGAACGCGATCAAAAGTAACGGATTCGCCGGTGGCGATTTCCAGTTTTTCGATCTTCAGGTATTCACCTGGAGCGACTTTATACTGCTTGCCGCCGGTAACGATTACTGCGTAAGACATGGTATTTCTCCGATAATCCTGCTCACCCAGCGCTTTATAGGTAAAGGTATTGGCTGGCATGGCTGCATGGGGCTGGAACGGCCCAAGTGCAATTGCGTAAGGCAGGTGCTGCCCAGGAAGTTCAGGGTGCGCGATTGTACGCAAGCCGCCTGATCCTTGCAAGTGGCCAGGTATGGTGCCTTGACAGGCCCGGACCCCCGCCCTAGCATGCCGCGCAACCCTTCTGGAGCGACTCTCGCTGATGCAACCCCAAGCATTCTACCGCGCGGTGGCGGACGATTTTAGCGCCGTCGACGGCATCATCAAGAAGCAGCTGACTTCCCGGGTGCCGCTGGTCTCGAAAATCGGCGACTACATCACCTCGGCCGGGGGCAAGCGCCTGCGTCCTTTATTGGTGCTGCTGTGCGGCAAGGCCCTGGGGCGCGAAGGCGATGACCTGCGCCTGCTGGCGGCGACCATCGAGTTCCTGCACACCGCCACCCTGCTGCATGACGACGTGGTCGACATGTCCGGCATGCGCCGCGGCCGCTCCACCGCCAATGCCATGTGGGGCAACGCCCCCAGCGTGCTGGTCGGCGACTTCCTGTACTCGCGCTCGTTCGAGATGATGGTTGAGCTGGGCTCGATGCCGGTCATGAAGATTCTCTCCCAGGCCACGCGCATCATCGCCGAAGGCGAAGTGCTGCAGCTGTCCAAGGTGCGTGACGCCAGCACCACCGAGGAAACCTACATGGAAGTCATCCGCGGCAAGACCGCGATGCTCTTCGAAGCCTCCACCCACAGCGCCGCAGCCCTGTGCCAGGCCACGCCGGAACAGTCCGAAGCCCTGCGTACCTTCGGCGACCACCTGGGTGTGGCCTTCCAACTGGTCGACGACTTGCTGGACTACAAGGGTGATGCCGAGACCCTGGGCAAGAACGTCGGTGACGACCTGGCCGAAGGCAAGCCGACCCTGCCGCTGATCTACACCATGCGCGAAGGCACTCCGGAGCAGGCTGCCCTGGTGCGCCAGGCGATCCAGAAAGGCGGAATCGAGGACCTGGAAAGCATCCGCGCCGCCGTCGAAGCCTCGGGCTCGCTGGAATACACCGCACAACTGGCCCGTGACTACGTCGCCCGTGCAATCGCCTGCCTGGAAGCCTTGCCGGCCAGCGAGTATCGCGATGCGCTGGTGGAACTGAGCGAGTTCGCGGTTGCCCGTACCCACTAAGGCAAACCACGTTCTACTGTAGGAGCCGGCTTGCCGGCGATGAGGCCCCTGGGCCATGCGCCGCCCTTGCGGATGCCATCGCCGGCAAGCCGGACGCCTACAAGGTTCTGCGTCAACCTGCCCTCTGTTGCCGTGCCCCCTCCTCCGTTAAAACCCTATATAATGTGCGCTTTTAGCCTTCCCTAACCTGAGGAGCCTTAGTGAGCACGTTGCCACCCTGCCCGAAATGCAATTCCGAATTCACCTACGAAGACGGTACCCAACTGGTCTGCCCGGAGTGCGCCCATGAGTGGTCAGCCGCCGGCGAAGCCGAGACCGCGTCCGACGACAGCGTGAAAAAGGATTCCGTGGGCAACGTCCTGCAGGATGGCGACACCATCACCGTGATCAAGGACCTCAAGGTCAAGGGCACCTCCCTGGTGGTCAAGGTCGGCACCAAGGTCAAAAACATCCGCCTGTGCGACGGCGATCACGATATCGATTGCAAGATCGATGGCATCGGCCCGATGAAGCTCAAATCCGAGTTCGTCAGAAAGGTCTGAGTACCCCATACATGATCGTTCCCACGCCCCGGCGTGGGAATACTCGCTGGACGCTCCGCGTCCGCTCTGCAAGTGACGCAGAGCGTCATGGGCTGCATTCCCACGCAGGGCGTGGGAACGATCAATGTAATCGCCTTCTCCCCCGCTTGACGCCAGACAATTCCCCCACAGAAAAACCAGGAATCCGCCAATAGGCACTTGCTATTCTTTGAATAAGAATTATTCTCATTGAAATCCTTCAAGGAGATGAGACCATGACTTATTTGATCGATGCCTGGCTGGACCGCCCACACCCTTACCTGCGCATCCTGCATCGGGAAACGGGTGAAGTCTGTGCGGTGCTGGAAGAAGAAGCCCTGAATGAACTGCAGGACCAGGGTGACCTGGATGTCAGCGGCCTGAGTTCCAGCGAGCCGTTGGTGCTCAAGGAACTGGTGCGCAACCTGTTTCTGTTCTGCTATGCCCGGGCATTGCGCCCGACGGGAGAACTGAACAGCAAGCTGCAGGTATGACAACGGTGTCTGTGGGAGCGGGCTTGCCCGCGAAGAGGCCAGTACATCCGCCACATTGCTTGTGGCAGTAAGACCGCCTTCGCGGCGGTCCGACCTCCCACACAAGGACCGCCCCCGTAGAGAGGCGGGTGCGGCGGGTTACAGAACGTCGAGCAACTCGACGTCGAACACCAGAACGCTGTGCGGCGGGATACTGCCAACGCCTTGAGCGCCGTAGGCCAGTTCGCTCGGCACGTACAGGCGCCATTTGCTGCCGGCATTCATCAGTTGCAAGGCTTCGGTCCAACCGGCGATCACGCCGCCTACCGGGAATTCGGCTGGCTGGCCACGCTCGTAGGAGCTGTCGAACACGGTGCCGTCGATCAGGGTACCGTGGTAGTGAGTGCGAACGGTGTCCTCACGGGATGGCTTGGCGCCCTCACCTTGAGTCAGCACTTCGAACTGCAGGCCCGATGCCAGGGTGGTGATGCCGTCACGCTTGGCGTTTTCAGCCAGGAATGCCAGGCCGGCACCTGCCGCGGCTTCAGCCTTGGCGGCCGCTTCGGCCTGCATGATTTCGCGGATGACCTTGAAGCTGGCGGACAGTTCGTCCTGGCCCACACGGCTTGGCTTGCCGCCAAACGCGTCGGTCAGACCGGCCAGGATCGCGTCCAGGCTCACGCCCGGTGGCGGGTTGTCACGCAGTTGGTCGCCCAGCTGACGGCCGATGCCGTAGCTGACGCGGGTTTCGTCGGTGGACAGATTTACTTCGGACATAACACTGCTCCGCTATGGGTCTGCTCTGGAAAACACCCTGGAATACGGCATTTCCCCTCGCGCCCGGAACCAAAAAGGGCGAGCAGACTAGCACAGAAGCGTCCGCTGTCAGCAGCCTCACCAGCCAGAATGGAAGGCGATGGGCACCTTCAGGCTGTCCTCGGCACTGGCCGGCATCCCGCACATTTCGTCGTGCACCGAGGTATGGATCAGGTGGAACGGCAGCTTCGGCATTCTTTCCAGCACCTCCCTCGCATGCTCCACCGAACGCAGGTGCAGGGTCTGCCCGTGATCGTCGTTGAGCGGGTAGGCCGCTCCGTGCATCCGCGCTTCCAGCAGATAGATGCCACCTTCGAGGGAGATCAGGTTCAACTCGTCGATCCGCCCGGCGAGGGCGAAACTGTTCAGCTCTTGCAGGTTCATGGGCGCACCTCGACTTTTCGGACTGGGCTACAGACAGGCATATGCCTCGTCCGGCAAAAGCACAAGGCGAAAACGACGCCGCCCGTCCGTTTCACAACGGACGGGCGGCGCGGACAAGGCCAGGTACGTGCCGATCAGTGCTTGGTCAGCTTGTCCAGGTAACCCATGGCAAAGGCCGAGATCACAAAGGTCATGTGGATGATCACGTACCACTGCAAGTGCACCGGATCGACGTTCTTGGCATCCATGAACACCCGCAACAGGTGAATCGACGAGATCGCCACGATGGAGGCCGCCACCTTCATCTTCAATGAGGTGGAGTCCATCTTGCCCAGCCAGCTGAGCTTTTCCTTGTCTTCATCGATGTCCAGCTGGGAAACGAAGTTCTCGTAGCCGGAAATCATCACCATCACCAGCAGCCCGCCCACCAGCGCCATGTCGATCAGCGACAGCAGCACCAGGATCAGGTCGGCCTCGGCCATGGCAAACACGTTGGGGATGACGTGAAACACTTCCTGGAAGAACTTCAGCGCCAATGCCAGCAACCCCAGGGACAGTCCGAAGTAGATCGGCGCCAGGAGCCAGCGCGAGGCATACATTGCATTTTCGATAAAACGTTCCATGAATCTCACATATCGCCTGAAATGGCGGCGAGTATACCAGCGGTGAAACCCGAGGGAAAAAGCTCGCGGCAGGCGCCTCGTTCAACAGAGTGACAGCTCTGCAAAAGCGATTTTCTGCTAGTGTCGGCATCAACGACATCGCGCATGCACTGTGGACAGGAAAACCGAACAATGGATTTGCGACGCCCCCTGGGTTGCCTCGGACTCTCGGTCGCTCTGCTGATGAGCGGCTGTTCCCCCGACGACAAGCAGCAACAGACCAGTCTCGAGGAAAGAACCGCGCAATTCGAAAAGACCCTCGACACGATCCAGGACCCCAAGCTCAAGGACGCCGTCGCGGACCTCGGCGGCTCGTTGCTGCTGCTCGAACGTGCTCGCCTGCGGCTGCGGGACAAGCCGATCGAGACCGAGTACAGCGACGATGCCCTGGCGCTGCTCAAGCACTACCCGACCCCGCAGGCCCTGGCCGACACCTACATCAACGGGCTGTTCGTGCTGCGCAAGGCCTCCAGCTCCGACTACCTGACCGACCTGCAGCCGATCTTCCCGTTCAGTTTCAACTACCCGACCGAGTTTCCCTTCCCCCACGCCCTGGAATGGCAGTCGGTGACCCTGAGCAACAAACAGGTCGTGCCTTTCCAGCCCGAATGGTCGGAAACCGATCCCGGCATCCAGTTGAGCCCATCCAGCGCCAACATGACCAACCCCGACGACCTGACGGTGACCTACCCGTATGTCGACGGGGTGGAGGTCGAGAATCGCAACCAGCCCCAACCGCTGACCCTGCACGGCAAGGTCGAGGTGATCGCCCCGCGCAAGGTCTTTACCTTCGACCTGACCCGCAAGGACATCGGCAAGCGGCAGACCAACGAAAACATCAGCCTGACCCTGGTTTCCCTCGACAAGAACAATGCCGAGATCGAACTGAGCAACAGCGCCCCCCAGGCCGCCCAGGTCGGTGACACCCCACTGAACCCGCTGATCGCCCAGGCCAAGGACAGTACCGGGCAGTTCCTCTCGCGCTCGGGGTCGATCAATGAAAACGCCGCACAGATCGCCTTCTACCAGCAACAGCTGGATGAAATGCTCAAGCAGAAGAGTTGGAGCGACGCCTTCGAGAAGAAACTCGATGACGAACAGAAAGCCTTCGAAGCCAGGCAGAGCAGCCATTACACCCGCGTGTACTTCAACGGCATGGTCGACAAGCTGGAAATCAGCGTGCTGGATTTCTCCGGCGCCACCGTCAACCGCAAGGAACTGGACCTGCCGATACGCCAGTTCGATGACACCACCAGCAAGGAAATCCAGCCGTTGCCGATGCCGGCGGTGGTCTATGACGACCAGGCGACCCACTACCTCAAGGATGCCGATCTCGACGCCGAACAGCTGAAAAAGAGTGTCAGCATCAGCCAGTCCGTGGACGACGCCAGCGCCGCGCGCATCGAGTTCGACCATCCGAAGACCTTCAACGACGAACTGCTCGGCTCATCCTTCAGCCCCGGCGACAGCCCGGTCACCTTCTTTGCCGAAGACGAACAGGGAAAACGCGGCGAACCGCTGGAGCTGCCCAAGGAAGCGTTCGAGGTCAACCCGCTGGAAGGCACCATCACCTACGACCTCAACCTGTTCCCGGAAACGCCGGCCTATGCCATCGGCTCGATACCGCTGTTTCTCGCCGATATCCAGAAAAACACCCTGGATACCCGCCAGCTTCCCAAGGGCCTGGAACTCAAGGGCAATGCCCTGGTGGTCGACCAGAAACTGTTCCCGGCCGAGTCCTGGCGCTTCTACGCCAGGGACGACAGCGGCAACTACCTGAAGGAAATCCTCGCCACCCGCCATAACGAGAAAGCGGACTCACCGCCGCTCTATGACGTGCACTACTTCTACGGCCAGCCGACGCAGCTGGAAAGCTACCAGCGCACCAACCTGCAGACCGTCGAGTACGGTTTCGAGGTCAAGCTCGACAAGGTCCAGAGCAACGAACCCGCCGAGTAATGCCTCAGTGCAGTTCGTAGCCACCCGGATGCCGACCGCGCTCGCCGTTGATCTGCCGTAGCTGGGCCTGCAGGTGCAGGCGCCAGATCTGCGGTTCTTCGGCCAGTTCGTAGCCGTGCAGAGTCAGGCTTTCGACAATCGAATCGAGTATGGATTCAGCGACGAAGGGGCCATGGAAAGGGCCCTGGGATTTGATCGCGGAGGGTTGCTCACCGGCCATTCCGGCAGCGAACAAGAGGGTCCACATCCCGTTATCGCCGGCGAGCGGACGAATGACGCATTCGATACGGGTGACCAGGCCCAGGCATTGACGGGTAAGACAAAGGCTGCGCGACATGGCGGCGACCCTCGGTAGGTCCTGTCTTCAGCTTCCGACGGGAAGCTGCATCGTTCCAGTGACTACAGTGGATGTCCTTGCCCAGAGAATAGAATAAATCTACCGGGCGCAAGGACCTGGAGGACCAACGGGCGCCAGGGGAACGGGCGCCAAAGCCTTGACCCCCGCCCTTGGCCCTGCACTTGCGGAACTTGTGGGAACTGGCTTGCCAGCGAAGAGGCCCTTGAGAGCACCAGAAGCTTCGCTGGCAAGCCCGCTCCCACAACAAGCCCACTCCCACAGTCCATGCGGTTGCCGCGATACCTGTGCCGAGGCGTCGATCCAATGTGGGAGCTGGCTTGCCAGCGAAGAGGCCCTTGAGAACACCAGGAGCTTCGCGGGCAAGCCCGCACACAACAAGCCCACTCCCACAGTCCATGCGGTTGCCGCGATACCTGTGCCGAGGCGTCGATCCAATGTGGGAGCTGGCTTGCCAGCGAAGAGGCCCTTGAGAGCACCAGAAGCTTCGCGGGCAAGCCCGCACACAACAAGCCCACTCCCACAGTCCATGCGGTCGCCGCGATACCTGTGCCGAGGCGTCGATCCAATGTGGGAGCTGGCTTGCCAGCGAAGAGGCCCTTGAGAGCACCAGGAGCTTCGCGGGCAAGCCCGCACACAACAAGCCCACTCCCACAGTCCATGCGCGCCGTCAGGACGGCTTGACCTCCGCCAGCGCCTGCTCGGCCGCTTCCCTCTCGGCCTCCTTGAGGTCATCGTCGCTGATCATTTCGGCGATCACCCGCAGACGCTCCACCACCCTGGCGTTGACACTGCCTTCCGGGAACTGGCCGTCGGCATCCGGTTCGCCGGCGGGTTCGCCCACCAGTAGACTGAGCGCCTCGTCAGCCTGACGCACCGCATACACATGGAACTGTCCGGCGCGCACGGCTTGCAGGACCTTTTCATCGAGCATCAGCGTGGCGACGTTGGCCTGCGGGATGATCGCGCCCTGCTCGCCGGTCAGGCCGCGGGCCTCACAGAGCCGGAAGAAGCCCTCGATCTTCTCGTTGACCCCACCAACCGCCTGTACTTCACCGAACTGATTGATCGAACCGGTAATGGCGAAGCACTGCTTGAGCGGGGTTTTCGACAACGCCGAAATCAGCGTGCAGGCCTCGCCAAGGGAAGCGCTGTCGCCATCGACATACCCATAGGACTGCTCCAGGGCAATACTCGCGGAGATGGCCAGCGGGAACTCCTGGGCATAACGGCTGCCCAGGTAGCCGGTGAGAATCATCACGCCCTTGGAGTGAATCGGCTGCCCGAGATTGACTTCGCGCTCGATGTCGACGATGCCGCTGCCGCCCGGATACACCGTGGCGGAAATCCGCGCCGGTACGCCAAATGCCGAATCGCCGACCTCCAGTACCGTCAGGCCGTTGCACTTGCCGACCGCGGCGCCAGCGGTATCGATCAGGATGATCCCTGCCAGCATATCGTCGAGGATCCGCGCGGAAACCCGGCCGGTACGCGTGGCCTTGGCCTTGAGCGCCCGTTCGATATGACCGGCATCGGTGCGTTCGTCGCCGGCCAGGTGACGGATGAAATCCGCTTCGCTGACCAGTTGGAACAGATCGCCGATCCGTGCCGACAGACGCCCCTGGTGCTCGGCCAAGCGCGCGCTGTAGGTAGCCAGGCGGGCCACCGCATCGGCGGTCAGCGGCGCCATGCCCTCTTCCGAGGTGCGGGTCTTGAGCAACTGGGCGAACTGCTCCAGGCTTTCGTCGACCATCGGGATGTCTTCGTCGAAGTCCACCAGCACCCGGAACATCTCCTGGAAGTCCGGATCGAGATCCTGCAGGGTGTAGTACAACTGGCGCGCGCCGATGATGATGACCTTGACCTGCAACGGGATCATCTGCGGCGTCAGGGTCACGGTCGCCAGGCGACCCAGCTCGCCCAGGGGCGACTCCATCTTCAGCTTGCGCGACTGCAGGGCGCGCTTGAGCGCATCCCAGACAAACGGTTCGCTGAGCATCTTCTCCGCTTCGAGGATCAGGAAACCGCCGTTGGCGCGATGCAGCGCCCCCGGGCGCAATTGCCGGTAGGTGGTGTACAGCGCACCCTGGTCGGTGCTGTATTCGATACGGCCGAACAGGTTGTCGTAGGTCGGATGCGGCTCGAACACCACCGGCGCCCCACCACTGGCCGGATGCCCGACCACCAGGCTCGGCGCGTACTGTTCTTCCAGCAACTTGCGGGCAACCGCGTCGGTCTTGCTGTCGTCCACCAGTTGCTCGACCACGGTCTTGAGCAGGTAGACCTGCATCGCTTGCAGGTAACCGCAGACCGCCGCATTCTCGGCGTATTTCTCCGACAGCGGCGCGAGCAAAGGCTGCAAGGCCAGGGTAATGGTTTCTTCGTTCAGCTGGCGCAACTGGTTGCTCGACTCGCGCTTCCATTGCGGCAGGCTGGCGAGTTCCTCGTTGAGGCGCTCCTCGAGATCGGCGATATCGGTATGGAAACGCTCGCGCTCGGCCTCCGGCAACTGGGCGAACTCCGCCTCGTCCAGGGCCTTGCCGTCGCTCATCGGGGTAAAGGCGATATTGGTGCTGTCGCGATACAGCGCGACCTCCTTCTCCAGCGCCAGGCGCTCGATCACATCCAGGGCACGGTCGTAGCGCTGGTTGAACGCACGGTCGATGGCACTTTTCTTCTGCTGGTAGGACGGATGCTCGAACACCGCCGGAAACGTCGCCAGCAGGTTGTCGATCAGACCGTTGATATCGCTGATGAACGCGCCGGCCTCGCCCGCGGGCAACTCCAGCGCCCGAGGTTCGCGCGGCTCATCGAAATTGTTGACGTAGACCCAGTCCGACGGAGTCTGCAGGCGCTTGCCTTCTGCCTTCAGATAGCGTTTGACGAAGGAAAAGCGCCCGGTACCGGGCTCTCCCATGACAAACACGTTGTAACCGGGGCGTGGCATCGCCACACCGAACTGCAACGCTTCGACCGCGCGTTCCTGGCCAAGCACACCGCGAAAGGGCTCCAGATCATTGGTGGTAGAGAAGCTGAACTGTTCAGCGGAGAAAGGGCGGGTCAGCGCTTCGGGCGCTAGACGCAAGCTGGCAGCAACAGAATCAGGCATCGGGCTTCCTTACATCAGGCGGGGCAGATAGAGGCATTCTGGCGCTGGCCGTACCCGGCTGGCAAGGCAAGTGGCAGGTGAATCCTTGCCGCGGGACAAAAGCCTCGGGAACAGGACTACAAGAAGGTGACTATCTTATTCACAAAGGGAAAAAACCACGGAACCCTTGGATCGTGCCTAAACTCCAACATGCGCGGCTGGACTGATAACCGGCCCACCGGTGCTCCCACAGGCCGGACACCCTTGTCCATTGGTATGCACATAAAGAGAACAAAGCTATGAAACGGATTCTTCTCGGTACTCTCTTCACCGTTGTCTCCTTCCAGGCCATGGCACAGGCGCCAGGCGGCCCGGATTGCGGTTGGGGCAACATGCTGTTCAAAGGTCAACGTGGCACCCCGGCACACTTCCTGGCCTCCACCACCAACGGTACCTCCGGCAACGCCACCTTCGGGATGACGTCCGGCACCAACGGCTGCACCACCAAAGATGCACTGACCTACGGCGGCAAGTCCTGGATTGCCATGAATGGCATGATGAACGAGCTGTCGGAAGACATGGCCAAGGGTCAGGGCGAAGCACTGACCACCTATGCCGTGGTCCTGGGGGTGGCACCGGAAGACCGTGCCCATTTCGCCGCTGTGACCCATGAGCACTTCCAGCAGATCTTCAGCAAGGCTGACGTGACCGCCGACGACGTGCATACCAACACCCTGGCCGTACTCAAGAGCGATCCACGCCTGGCCAAGTACGCAACCCAGGCTTGAGCCTGACCCGCCCGCTCCTCCTGGAGCGGGCATTCCCTGCCCGACCCTCTTTCGCCTGACAACAGTTGCCCATCATGCTCAAACGCCTTGCCTACCTGGCGCTCTGTGTCTGCGCCCCGCTCCAAGCCGCTTCGCACATCGATGATCAACGTTTGCAACAACTGGCCGACGATCCCTTCTGGATCTCCCTGGGCCATTACGAAAGCGCCAAGCTGGGTGGCTGGCGCAGCTATGTGAGCGACAAGAAGTTCTTCCTCGCCGCCGACGGCGCCCATCACCCGGACGCGGAACTGAAAGCCACCGTCGCCGCGCTGTACGCCCCGGCCAGCGCCGGCAACCAGCACGCCCAATGCGTCTACCCGGCCCGCAGCCGCTGGCTCAAGGCGCAACTGCAACTGACCGACCTGCCGGCCCCGGACTGCTCCGATTTCAACCAGTGGTTCAAAGACGTCTCGCCCCACAGTACGGTGATGATCTTTCCGGCGGCCTATCTGAACAGCCCGTCGTCGATGTTCGGTCATACCCTGCTGCGCATCGACCAGGAAGATGTCCAGCGCGACCAGACTGCCCTGCTCAGTTACGCGATCAACTTCGGCGCCTATATCGAAGGCTCGGACAACAGCATCCTGTATGCCTGGAAAGGCCTGATGGGCGGCTACCCCGGCTTGTTCGCCCTGGTGCCCTACCAGGAAAAACTCTCCGAATACCGCAGCCTGGAAAACCGCGACCTGTGGGAATACCGGCTGAACCTCACGCCGGAAGAAACCCAGCGCATGGTCGAGCACGTCTGGGAGCTGAAGCAGATCCAGTTCGACTACTTCTTCTTCGACGAAAACTGCTCCTATCGCCTGCTGGAACTGCTGCAGGTCGCCCGACCGAGCCTGCGCCTGACCGAACAATTCCCGCTGACCGCCATCCCTACCGACACGGTAAAGGCGGTCAAGGAGGCCGGCCTGGTGGAAAGGATCGACTATCGTCCCTCCCGCGAACGCGAACTGCTGGAGCGGGCCAAGCCCCTGACCCCTGATGAACAAAAGTGGGTACTGAAAGTCAGCGCAGACCAGAAAGTCCTCCAGGACCCGGCCTTCAAGGCCCGGCCAAGGGCCCGCCAGGCGCTGATCGTCGATGCTGCCTATCGCCTCGAACGCTACCGGGCCAACGGCCTGGAACGCGACCCGGTGCGCTCGCAACGCAGCTTCGAACTGCTCCGGGCGATCAACCAGAATCCCGCGCCGGAACTGCAGATCACGCCCCCCGGACTGCCGGAAAACGGCCATGAATCGCGCACCTGGCAGGCTGGCATCGGCACCCGGGGCGGCAAGGCCTTCGGCGAGTATGGCCTGCGCATGGCCTACCACGACCTGAACGACAACGCCGAGGGCTTCCCGCTCGGTGCCCAGATCGAAATCCTGCAGATGAAGCTGCGCCAGTACGAAGGCAACCACTGGCAATTGCAGCAACTGGACCTGGCCACCATCCGCTCGCTGACACCCCGTAACGCGCTGCTGCAGCCCTGGTCCTGGCAAGTCACCGGCGGTCTGGAGCGGGTACCCGGCAAACACGACGACGAGACCCTGGTCAGCCACGTCAACGGCGGCGCTGGCGGCACCTGGCAACTGAGTGATGATCTGCTCGGTTTTGCGCTTGGCACCGTGCGCCTGGAACACAACGCCGATTTCGCCGCGTTCGTGTCGCCGGCCAGCGGCTTAAATACTGGCCTGCTGTGGAAAAACCCGCTGGGCAACCTGAGCCTGGAGGCCAAGGGCGACTACTTCACCAATGGTGAAGTACGCCGCAGCCTGAGCCTCAACCAGCAATGGGAATTGACGCGCAACCTGGGCCTGCGCCTGAGCGCCCGGCGCGAGTTCAGCAAACTGGCCTCGGCGGAAAACGAGCTCATGCTGGAACTGAAGTGGTATCACTATTGAAAAGGGCCGGACGGCCCGCTATTCACAGCGCGGGTTCGGTCGCCTGGACTCGCGCTCCAGCAATTGGCCCTGCAAACGCAGGCAACGCTCGTAGTCGCGCCTGGCCATATTGTCGATCGTGATATTGCCCACCTCCTCCGGCGGCGCCCGCTCGCCGATACGGACATCCACCAGAGGTGCCTCGGGCTTCAGTTGAAACAGCCTGGACGACGTGTCCTCGGAGACACCGAACGTCTCCACCTGAGTCATCACAGGCAACTGCTCCGGCGTCACGCCATAACGGCTCAACAAGGAACTCTCGGGCAAGGGTTCACCCACGGCGACACAGGCGGACAAGGTCAGGCCGACACCCACGCCATGGGGTTTGAAGCAACTCATACACAACTCTCTTTCTTTGGACGGCAATTGCCCCCGGCGCGCTGGCGCGGGGCTGAAACACCCGGTACAGAGCGCTTGATGCGCTGTTGACCGATACCAAAGGATAACGACTTGCGGCAGAAAAATTTACCGATCGGCCTCACAGAGCACTTATCGCAGCGTTTTTCCGGGCCAATCATTCGCGACAGGTCGCTTTCGGACAATCCCCGGGCACCGAATCCTGCGAGCATGGTCCATATGTCATGCACGGGAGAACGCCATGAGTCGTGCCTTCGTCAACGAAGACAGCGCCGCCGCCCAGGCCAGCCAACCGGTGGAGCGCCAGGTCAGCACACAACCCAACTACGTCACCGCGACGGGCCTGGCCCAGTTGCAGGAGCGGGTCGCCGGATTGCAGGCCGAGTACAGCCGGCAAAGCGCCCTGGGCGAACAGGCCGACAAACAGCGCCAGGCCGATATCGAACGGGACCTGCGTTATTTCAACCAGCGCCTGTCCAGCGCCGTGCTCGCCGTCCGGGCGATCTCCACCGACGTTGTGCAGATCGGCAGTCGCGTCACCTTCGCCAACGAACAGGGGGAGGAACAACAGGTCCAGCTCGTCGGTGAAGACCAGGCCGACTACACTCGCGGCCTGATCAACTGGGGCTCACCGCTGGGACGGGCACTGCTCGGAGCCCACCCCGGCGATGAAGTGCTGTGGAAACGACCGGCCGGGGACCAGTTGATCGAGATCCTGCGCATCGACCCGGCCTGAACCACGCGAACAGCTACCCAGGAATGACACGCAAAAAAACGGAGCCCGAAGGCTCCGTTCTTTCCACCACCGGCCCAATCAGGCCAGTTTCTTGTGCCGTACGCGATGCGGCTGGGCCGCGGCGTCGCCGAGGCGTTTCTTGCGATCCGCTTCGTATTCGGTGTAGTTGCCTTCGAAGAACACCGCTTGCGAGTCGTCTTCGTAAGCCAGGATGTGCGTCGCCACACGGTCCAGGAACCACCGATCGTGGGAGATCACGATGGCCGCGCCCGGGAAGTCCAGCAGGGCTTCTTCCAGGGAACGCAGGGTTTCGACGTCGAGGTCGTTGGACGGTTCGTCGAGCAGCAGGACGTTGCCGCCCTCTTTCAGGGTCAGGGCCAGGTGCAGGCGGCCACGTTCACCACCGGACAGGTCCTTGACGAACTTCTGCTGGTCGCCGCCCTTGAAGTTGAAACGACCGACGTAGGTACGCGACGGGATCTCGTAGTTGCCGATGCGGATCTGGTCGGAACCGTCGGAGATCTGCTGGAACACCGTCTTGCTGCCGTCGAGGTCGTCGCGGCTCTGGTCCACGCAGGCCAGTTGCACGGTCTCGCCGATCTCGATGCTGCCCGAGTCCGGGGTTTCCTTGCCCATCAGCATGCGGAACAGGGTCGACTTACCGGCACCGTTACCACCGATCACGCCGACAATCGCGCCCTTGGGCATGCTGAACGACAGGTTGTCGATCAACACGCGGTCGCCATAGCCCTTGCTGACGTTCTTGAATTCGATGACCTTGTCGCCCAGGCGCGGACCGGCCGGGATGTAGATCTCGTTAGTCTCGCTGCGCTTCTGGAATTCCTGCGATTGCATTTCTTCGAAGCGCTGCAGACGGGCCTTGGATTTCGACTGGCGGGCCTTGGCGCCTTTGCGCACCCATTCCAGCTCTTCCTTCATGGCCTTTTCATGGGCCGACTGCTGCTTGGATTCCTGGGCCAGACGATCGGACTTGGCTTCCAGCCAACCCGAGTAGTTACCCTCGTACGGAATGCCCGCGCCGCGGTCGAGTTCGAGGATCCAGCCGGCGACGTTGTCGAGGAAGTAACGGTCGTGCGTGATCGCGACCACGGTGCCCGGGAAGTCGTGCAGGAAGTGCTCCAGCCAGGCGACGGAATCGGCGTCCAGGTGGTTGGTCGGTTCGTCGAGCAGCAGCATGTCGGGCGCCGACAGCAGCAGGCGGCACAGGGCCACGCGGCGCTTCTCGCCACCGGACAGGTGTTCGACCTTGGCATCCCAGGCCGGTAGGCGCAGCGCATCGGCGGCGACTTCCAGCTGGCGCTCCAGGTTGTGACCGTCGCTGGCCTGCAGGATCGCCTCGAGCTTGGCCTGTTCGGCGGCCAGCTTGTCGAAGTCGGCATCCGGATCGGCGTAGGCGGCATAGACCTCATCCAGGCGCGCCTGGGCGTCCTTGATCACGCTGACCGCTTCCTCGACCACTTCACGCACGGTCTTGGTCGGATCCAGTTGCGGTTCCTGCGGCAAGTAGCCGACATTCAGCTCCGGCATCGGCCGTGCCTCACCGTCGAACTCGGTGTCGACGCCGGCCATGATTTTCAACAGGGTGGACTTACCCGAACCGTTCAAGCCAAGAACGCCGATCTTGGCGCCCGGGAAAAACGACAGGGAGATGTTTTTCAGGATTTCCCGCTTCGGCGGCACAACTTTGCTCAGCCGATGCATGGTGAAGACGTATTGAGCCATGGAGAACCTAGCGTCAGTGACTGATGAATAAAGGCGCGAGCGGAGCTCGGACAAGGCGGGATAGTGCGGCATGCATCATGCTTGTCAAACGCAATGCCGATCCCGGCCTCAGTGAGGAGCGCAAAACTCCCGCGTAACCGGCAAAGCTACCTGAATGCGTGAAACAGGGCAAACCGCTCGGTCGAACGGGGCTGGCACTTTGCCACAAGTCAAGGCATGCTAGCCGCCCTTCGGGCGTCCGGCTTATAGTGCACGTCGCGCCAATCCAGCCCAACCGCAGGATCACAGTTTGACCAACGCCAACCCGCCATCGCCCGCGCGCGCATCCCGTCATGTGTCCGGTACGCCCCTGCGCGGCACAATCAAGGGTGTGCTGGCGATATTGGTGTTGTTCCTGCTCGCCCTGCTGCTCTGGCAACTGATCGATCAGTTCCAGCAAACCCGCAAGATCCAGCGCCAGTACAGTATCGACTACAGTGCCGAACTGGCCGATCACGTCAGCCTGAACATGAAGCTCAATGCGCAGATCGCGGCCAACCTGCTGCCGATCTTCGAAAAACCCGAGAACCGCGAGCAGCAACAGCAATTGCTCGGCAAGCTGCGTCTGTCCCTGCCGGATATCCAGAGCATTGCCCTGCTCGACGCCAAGGGCAACATCATCAGCGACAGCGCCGTCGACAGCCACGATGCCGACTACCTCGCCGAACTGGTGCGGCGCAGCAGTCGCACCCAGGCCTATTACTTCACCAATGACGACGACGGCTCGATAGTGCATCTGCTGCTGCGCCAAGCCAGCGGCGAGACCAACGGCTACTGGGCGTTGCGCATCGCACCGACGCTGTTCCAGAGCCTGACCCGCCAGACCGAACAGAAATTCCAGCCGACCTGGGTCATCGAGAATCGCCTGAACCATCGCGTCATCAGCCGCGACAACGACATCACCCCACGGCCCTCGGTGCTGCAGCCGGATGACGAAGCCAACAGCGTGCTGATCGTCCCGCTGTCCAACAGCGACTGGCAGTTGCGTGGCCTGTTCGACCAGCGCAAGGTCCTCGAAGAACTGCTGCCGGCGCTGATCGGCAAGTGCCTGCTGGGACTGGGGCTGTCGATGCTGCCGGTGCTGGCATTGATCAATATGCGCCGGCGCCAGCGCCAGGTGCATGAAGGGAGGCGCCGCTACCAGGATATCTTCGAGGGCACCGGCGTGGCGCTCTGCGTCCTCGACCTGTCAGGGTTGCCGGCCTTTCTCGAAGACAACCGCCTGGCCGACAGCGAAAGCCTCAAGCGCTGGATCGCCCATGATCCCGAACACCGCCGCCTGCTGCTGGAAGAGTTGCGCATCACCGAGGTCAACCTGGTCGCGCTGCGCCTGCTCAATGTCGACTCCTGCGAGACCGCCTGGAGCTGCCTGATAGACGGTTGCCCCACCCATATCACCGGCATCGGCTACCCGCTGGTGGAGGCGCTGATCAACCACCAGAGCCAGCTGGAACTGGAGATCAAGATCACCGATGCCCACGGCCAGGACCAGCACCTGTGGCTGGTGCTGCGCCTGCCGGAAGACCCCGGCGACTATCCGGCGGTCATCCTCAGTATTACCGATATCACCAGCCGCAAGCTGATCGAACTGTCGCTGCTGGAGCGCGAAGGGTTCTGGTCGGATGTCGTGCGTACCGTGCCGGATCACCTCTACGTGCAGGACGTGATCAGCCAGCGGATGATCTTCAGCAACCACCATCTGGGCCAGACGCTCGGCTACAACAAGAGCGAACTGCATCAGATGGGCGAGTACTTCTGGGAAATCCTGCTGCACCCCGAAGATGCCGAACACTACCATCGCCTGCGCCACCAGCAGCGCCACGCCGGTTACAGCCAGTTGCTGCAGTGCCAGTTGCGCTTCCGTCATCGCGACAACCAATGGCGGCGCTTCGAGATCCGCGAACAGGCCCTGGCCCGCGACAAATACGACCAGGTCACGCGGATCATCGGCGTCGCCAAGGACATCACCGACCAGATCGAGGCCAGCGAATCCCTGCGCGACAGCGAACAACGCTACCGGATGCTCGCCGAAAGCATCAGCGATGTGATTTTCTCCACCGACAGCAAGCTGCACCTGAACTACGTCAGTCCGTCGGTGCACGCGGTGCTCGGTTATGAAGTCGACTGGGTGTTCAAGAACGGCTGGCACTCGACCATCGCCAACCCGGCGCAACTGACCGGCATCTATCAGTTGATGGAGCGGGTCAGCAAGGCCCTGGACAAGCCCGAACAACTGGCCGAGCTGCGTAGCCAGGTGCAGACCCAACTGTTCCTGTTCGACTGCCTGCGGGCCGATGGCCGCAAGATCCCGATCGAACTGCGCCTGGTACTGGTCTGGGACGAACACGGCGCCTTCGAAGGCATTCTCGGTGTCGGTCGTGATATCAGCCAGCAGCGCCGCGCGGAAAAAGACCTGCGCATGGCCGCCACGGTATTCGAGCACTCGACCTCGGCGATCCTGATCACCGATCCGGCCGGCTATATCGTCCAGGCCAACGAAGCCTTCAGCCGCGTCAGCGGTTACGCCGTCTCCGACGTCCTCGACCAGTTGCCCAACATGCTGACGGTCGACGACCAGCAGGAAGCCCACCTGCGTTATGTGCTCAAGCAGTTGCAACAGCACAACACCTGGGAAGGCGAAGTCTGGCTCAAGCGCCGCAGCGGCGAGCACTATCCGGCCTGGGTCGGTATCACCGCCGTGCTCGACGACGAAGGCGACCTCGCCAGCTACGTATGCTTCTTCAGCGATATCAGCGAGCGCAAGGCCAGCGAGCAGCGTATCCATCGCCTCGCCTACTACGACGCCCTGACCCACCTGCCGAACCGCACGCTGTTCCAGGATCGCCTGCACACCGCGCTGCAACAGGCCGAGCGGCAGAAGTCGTGGGTGGTGCTGATGTTCCTCGACCTCGACCGCTTCAAGCCGATCAACGACTCCCTCGGCCACGCGGCCGGCGACCGTATGCTCAAGGAAATGGCCACGCGCCTGCTGGCCTGTGTCGCCGAAGATGACACCGTCGCGCGCATGGGCGGCGATGAGTTCACCTTGCTGCTGCAGCCACGGGTCACCCGCGAAATGGCCTTGAACCGGGCGATCCACGTCGCCGAGCAGATCCTTTCGAGCCTGGTGACGCCTTTCGTGCTCGAAGGCCGGGAGTTTTTCGTCACCGCCAGTATCGGTATCGCCCTGAGCCCGCAGGACGGCAGCGAACTCAGCCAGTTGATGAAAAACGCCGACACCGCGATGTACCACGCCAAGGAGCGCGGCAAGAACAACTTCCAGTTCTACCAGGCCGACATGAACGCCAGCGCCCTGGAGCGCCTGGAACTGGAAAGCGACCTGCGCCATGCCCTGGAACAGAACGAATTCGTGCTCTACTACCAGCCGCAGTTCAGCGGCGACGGCAAGCGCCTGACCGGGGCCGAAGCCCTGCTGCGCTGGCGCCATCCGCGGCGCGGGCTGGTGCCGCCGGGCGACTTCATCCCGGTGCTCGAAGAACTCGGGCTGGTGGTGGATGTCGGCGACTGGGTGCTGTCCGAGGCCTGTCGCCAGCTCAAGACCTGGCACCAGAACAAGGTCCGGGTGCCGAAGGTGTCGGTGAACATTTCCGCGCGGCAGTTCTCCGACGGCCAGTTGGGCACGCGGATCGCCACCATCCTGCGGGACACCGGCCTGCCGCCAGCGTGCCTGGAACTGGAACTGACCGAAAGTATCCTGATGCGCGAAGTCAGCGAAGCGATGCTGATCCTCGCCGGCCTGAAGAACCTCGGCCTGAGCATCGCGGTGGACGACTTCGGCACCGGCTACTCGTCGCTCAACTACCTCAAGCAGTTCCCCATCGACGTGCTGAAGATCGACCGCACCTTCGTCGACGGCCTGCCGTCGGGCGAGCAGGATGCGCAGATCGCCCGGGCGATCATCGCCATGGCCCACAGCCTGAACCTGGCGGTGATCGCCGAAGGCGTGGAAACCCACGAGCAACTGGACTTCCTGCGCGAGCACGGCTGCGACGAAGTGCAGGGCTACCTGTTCGGCCGGCCGATGGCCGCCAATCGCTTCGAGGCGCAGTTCAGCAATGATGCGTTGTTCATGTTCGATTGAAGTCCTGTAGCGCCTGGCCTGACGCTATCGCCGGCAAGCCGGCTCCCACAGGGACCAGGAACTAGCATCAAGCCATCATTGGCTGACACGACACGCAACTTGTGGGAGCCGGCTTGCCGGCGATGAGGCCGGTACAGACACCACCGCCCCAAGGTGAACACCGCTTATCCGCGACATGATGCCCTTTCATATGCCAGATAAAACCCATTGGGTTAGAATGCCTTCCTTTTCTGCCCCCGATCCTTGAGGACCGCCATGTTCAGCCGTGATTTGACTATTGCCAAGTACGACGCCGATCTCTTTGCCGCCATGGAGCAAGAAGCTCAGCGCCAGGAAGAGCACATCGAGCTGATCGCCTCGGAAAACTACACCAGCCCAGCGGTGATGGAAGCCCAGGGCTCGGTCCTGACCAACAAGTACGCCGAAGGCTATCCGGGCAAGCGTTACTACGGCGGCTGCGAATACGTCGACGTGGTTGAGCAGCTTGCAATCGACCGCGCCAAGGAGCTGTTCGGCGCCGATTATGCCAACGTCCAGCCGCACGCCGGCTCCCAGGCCAACGCTGCCGTCTACCTGGCCCTGCTGCAAGGCGGCGACACCATCCTGGGCATGAGCCTGGCCCACGGCGGTCACCTGACCCACGGCGCCAGCGTTTCCTCCTCCGGCAAGCTGTACAACGCCGTGCAGTACGGTATCGACGGCAACGGTCTGATCGACTACGACGAAGTCGAGCGCCTGGCGGTCGAGCACAAGCCGAAAATGATCGTGGCCGGTTTCTCCGCCTACTCGCAGATTCTCGACTTCCCACGCTTCCGCGAGATCGCTGACAAAGTCGGCGCCTACCTGTTTGTCGACATGGCTCACGTGGCCGGCCTGGTCGCCGCTGGCGTCTACCCGAACCCGGTGCCATTCGCCGACGTCGTCACCACCACTACCCACAAGACCCTGCGCGGCCCACGTGGCGGTCTGATCCTCGCTCGCGCCAACGCCGACATCGAGAAGAAACTGAACTCCGCGGTCTTCCCGGGCGCCCAGGGCGGCCCGCTGGAACACGTTATCGCCGCCAAGGCGATCTGCTTCAAGGAAGCCCTGCAGCCTGAGTTCAAGGCCTACCAGGAGCAAGTGGTGAAGAACGCCCAGGCCATGGCCGAAGTGTTCATCGAGCGCGGTTTCGACGTGGTTTCCGGCGGGACCAAGAACCACCTGTTCCTGCTGTCGCTGATCAAGCAGGACATCTCCGGCAAAGACGCCGACGCCGCCCTGGGCAAGGCGTTCATCACCGTGAACAAGAACTCGGTACCGAACGACCCACGCTCCCCGTTCGTTACCTCCGGCCTGCGTTTCGGCACCCCGGCAGTCACCACCCGTGGCTTCAAGGAAACCGAATGCCGCGAGCTGGCCGGCTGGATCTGCGACATCCTGGCTGACCTGAACAACGAAGCGGTGATCGACGCCGTACGCGAGAAGGTCAAGGCCATCTGCAAGAAGCTGCCGGTCTACGGCGCTTGATAAACCCCGCTTGACGCAACATTGAAAAAGCCCGGTCAGCGATGACCGGGCTTTTTTTCGCCTGGTGTCCCGCCCTGAATAAGGTTTACGCCTTCTGACCTATCTTCAGGACTAGACATGGAGAAAACTCGCCGTCCGTCGCCCCTTCGTAGCAGAGCAGCGCCTTTGCGGCGGAATACCCTCTTGTGGGAGCCGGCTTGCTGGCGATGTCGGTCTTGAGGCTTGCATCGCACTCGCGGGCCTCATCGCTGGCAAGCCAGCTCCTACAGGACCAGCATTACTGGTCAGACCGGTCCTACCAATTTCGCTAAAAACCGCTTGTGCCCTCGGAAAAGCCGAGCGTAGACTGGCCCCGCACTGGACATACCGGTAAGACCACAACAATTAAGTTCCGAAGCTGCGGCCCAGACCCGGATAACGGAACGCCGACCAGGATCCTCCTCATGCTCAGATGGTGCTCGCGTTCGATTTTCCTCCAGGTTGTCCTTGGTCTGATGCTCGGCATCATCTGCGGACTCGCCCTTCCCGAATTTTCCACCCAGCTCAAACCCCTCGGCGACGGTTTTATCAAGCTGATCAAGATGCTGATCGGACTGATCGTCTTCTGCGTGGTGGTCAGCGGTATCTCCGGTGCCGGCGACCTGAAGAAAGTCGGGCGCATCGGCCTCAAGTCAGTGATCTATTTTGAAGTCCTGACCACCATCGCCCTGCTGATCGGGCTGATCCTGGCCTTCTCCACCGGCATCGGCAGTGGTGCCAATATTCATCTGGAGCAGCTGTCCAAGGCGGCTATGGGCGACCTCGCCGACCGCGGCCAGCACATGCGCGGGACCACCCAGTTCCTGATGGATCTGATTCCCAACTCGGTACTCGGCGCCTTTGCCGACAACAACATTCTCCAGGTGCTGCTGTTCTCCGTGCTGTTCGGTAGCGCCCTGAACCTGGTAGGCGAGTCCGCGTCGGGCATCTCCCGCCTGATCAACGAACTCAGCCACGTGATCTTCCGCATCATGGGCATGATCGTGCGCCTGGCGCCGATCGGCGTGTTCGGCGCCATCGCTTTCACCACCAGCACCTATGGACTGGAATCGCTACGGCAACTGGGCAGCCTGGTGGCACTGTTCTATGTCACCTGCCTGGCCTTCGTGCTGCTGATCCTCGGCCTGGTGATGCGCGTGTCCGGCCTGAAGATCCTGCCCCTCCTGAAATACCTGCGCGAAGAGTTGCTGATCGTGATGGGTACAGCCTCTTCGGATGCGGTCCTGCCACAGGTGATGCGCAAGCTTGAACATCTTGGAATCGGCAGTTCGACGGTCGGCCTGGTCATCCCGACGGGCTACTCGTTCAACCTGGACGGTTTCTCGATCTACCTGACCCTGGCCATCGTGTTTATCGCCAATGCCACCGGTACACCGCTGGCGCTGACCGACCTTCTGACCATCCTGCTGGTGTCGTTGATCACTTCCAAGGGTGCCCACGGCATTCCCGGCTCGGCACTGGTGATCCTCGCGGCCACCCTGACGGCCATTCCGGCGATCCCGGTGGTCGGGCTGGTACTGGTGCTGGCGGTCGACTGGTTCATGGGCATCGGCCGGGCCATGACCAATCTGATCGGCAACTGCGTGGCGACCGTGGCCATCGCGCGCTGGGAAAAAGACATCGATGTGCAGCGGGCCCACAAGGTCCTCGATGGCCAGCAAGGCTATGCATTTCAACCAAGAAAGCCGGCATCGCCGGCCCATCAGCAGGAGTTCTGATGGGATGCGTCCAGGGACGGGCGCTTGTCCCGCCTCCGTGGCCGGCGACACATGCGCCGGCCACGGGTCGTGGCCTGACCGTTTCAGTGGAGAGTAAACCGTGATCAGTTCATCAACCGTCGTCAATTCAGTGGTTGCCAAACTGCGCGCCGCCCTGGCCCGTGGTCAGTGGCGCTCCGGCGAGATGCTGCCGGGCCAGCGTGAACTGGCCGAACAATTGGGCATCAGCCGCCCGAGCCTGCGTGAAGCGGTGACCGTCCTGGAAACCCTCGGCCTGGTGCGCTCGATGCCGGGCAAGGGAGTGGTGGTGCTCGATACCGCCCCCGGCGACACCTCGGCCGCCCACAGTGGCGTGGCCGATGCCAGCCTCGAAGACATCCTGCAACTGCGCTACACCCTGGAGCCGTTTATCGTCGGGCTGGTGGCGCAGTCCATCAGCAGCAAGGAAGTCGGCCAGTTGCGCCTGACCCTGATGGATATGCGCGAAGCCCTGGAGGCCAACAACAGCGAGGCCGGGATGAATGCCTATATCGCATTTCATGAAGAGCTGTTCGCCCTGACCTCCAATCCGATTTTCCAGAACGTGGTGCAGCAGACCGGCAATGCCCTCAAGCAGAGCGCCGAGGTCCTGCGCAATTCACCGGAACACCTGGCCGAGCGCCTGCAGGAAAACGAAGCCGTGGTGCGCGCCATTCGCAACAAGAACAGTGCCCTGGCCAGCGCGCAAATGCGCCGGCATATCCTTCAGGAAGGCCTGCGCATGGGCATCGAACTGACCATCCCGGACGATCATCTGGGCAGTACCGAGCAATAACCCACCCGCCAAGGGAGACCGGACATGAACAGCGTTGCGACACCCCTGCCCTTCATCGCCACACGCGCTTTCGTGCAGCCACGAGGGCCAGCCTGTTGCGCCGAAACGCTGTATGCGCGGGTGTTCGAGGATATTCTCGACCGCCGCTTTGCCAACGGCCTGAGCGAGGAAGCCGTGATGCAGGCCTACGACGCGGGCCGTAGCCAGGTGCGGCGGGTGCTCAGCCAGCTGGCGCGGCAGCAGGTCATTCTCACCCGCCCCAACCAGCGCGCGCGGGTCGCCGAACCGGGTGCGGAGCAACTGCGACAGACCTTGCAGGCCCGGCGACTGGCCGAAGCCAGCGTGATCCAGCTGCTCTGCGCCAAGGCTGCCGGACTGCGCTTCGAGGCCTTGCAGACACTGGTCGCCAGTGAACGTCGAAGCGTTGAAGACCACCGGCAAAGCGCGGCGATCAGGTTGGGCGGCGAGTTTCATCTGGAGTTGGCGAGGATGGCCGGTAACGCGCCCCTGGCACATTTTCTTGGCGGACTGGTACCGCTGACCGGGTTGGCGCTGGCCCGGTCTGCGGTACCAGTCGAGGGGTGGCAAGGGCGGGAAACCATCCTCCATGCGCTGGAGAACGGCAACGCCTGGGGTGCCATCGAGTCGATGGCGGATTACCTGGATCGACTTGCCGTATTGCCGTAATCCTGTAGGAGCCGGCTTGCCGGCGATGAGGCCGGCAAGTCTTGCATCGTTCTTGAAGGCGCCATCGCCGGCAAGCCAGCTCCTACAGGGGTCGGGGCCACAACAAGCATCGGTGTTGCACCACCTAACTGTAGGAGCCGGCTTGCCGGCGATGGCGTCCGTTCAGGCGACACATGGCTCAAGGGCTTCATCGCCGGCAAGCCAGCTCCTGCAACGACATCAGGCAGCCGTCATCCTGGCAAAGCCCTCGCGGATCTTGTCTTCCGGCAAGTCGTCGGCAATGAACACAATCACGCTTTCCCGGGTCACACCCTCTTCCCACTCGGTGTCCCAGTCGAAGCCGTAGAGCTTGAGCACGCCCTGGAACACCATGCGCCGCGGTTCCCCGGCAATATTCAGCACCCCCTTGTAGCGCAGCAGTTGCTTGCCGTGATCTTCCAGCAGCGCGTTCATGAACTCGCTGAGGCGGTCGAGATCCAGCGGCTGGTCGGTGCGCAACACCAGGCTGGAAATACGATCGATGGAGGGCGCCTTGCTGACCGGGCGCAGACTCAAGCCGCCGCCCAGGTCGGCATTCAGGTTGAAACCACGCACGTCCAGCAGTTCCGCCAGATCGATAGCGCCATGCTCGACGATGCGGATCGGGGCACGCCGGTTGATCCGCGTCAGACGTTCGCTCAAGGCGTTGAAGGTTGCGTCGTCCACCAGATCGCGCTTGCTCACCAGCAGGCGGTCGGCAAAACCGATCTGCGCCTGGGCGATGGTCTGGGTCAGGTGGTGCTCGGCATGGGCCGCGTCCACCAGGGTAATGATGCCGTCGAGGATATAGCGCTCGCGCAACTCCTCGTCGATGAAAAAGGTCTGGGCCACGGGTGCCGGATCGGCCAGCCCGGTGCACTCGATCACCAGCCGGTCAAAGGCGATTTCGCCGCTGTCCAGGCGCTCGAGCAACAAGTACAGGGCCTTGGTCAGGTCGGTGTGGATAGTGCAGCAGACGCAGCCGTTGGACAGCGTCATCACTTGCACCGGCTCGGTTCCCAGCAACTGGGTGTCGATACCGGCGTCGCTGAATTCGTTCTCGATCACGGCGATTTTCAGGCCGTGCTCCGCCTTGAGCAGATGGCGCAGCAAGGTGGTCTTGCCGGCACCGAGAAAGCCGCTCAGGACGGTAACAGGAATAGGAACTGACAAACCAGGATCTCCCATACGCTAAAAAACCGTAGGAGCCCGGTTTGCCGGCGATGGCGTCGTCAAGATCGCTTTCGCCGGCAAGCCGGGCTCCTACAGTACGGTGTTCAACCGTGATTAAGACAGAACGGCCTCAGATCAACAGCACTTCGGCCCGCCCTTGCCGCCGTAACGGGCTTCCTGGCGCTCCCGGAAGAACGCCTCGTACGTCATCACCGGCTTGTCCGGATGCTTGTTCTGCATATGTTCCACATAGGTGTCGTAGTCGGGCATGCCGACCATCAGGCGCGCGGCCTGACCGAGGTATTTACCGAGGCGACTGAGGTCATTGAACATTGCAGTATTCCCCTGTCAGGCTTCAGGCACGGCCTGGAACGGTGTTTCCTTGTCCGTGCGCTCCTTGTTGCCCCAGGCCGCGACACCGACCTTGAGGGCGTAGAACAGGATGCTGAAGACCACGAACAGGAACAACGCCGTCAGCGTCGCGTTGGTGTAGGCGTTGAAGATCACGTGCTGCATCTGCGCGATGTCCTTGGCCGGGGCCAGCACTTGTCCGGCGTCCAGCGCGACACTGTATTTCTTCGCCAGGGCGAGGAAACCGATGGCCGGGTTGGCGTCGAACAGCTTGATGAAGCCCGCGGTGGTGGTGCAAACCAGCAACCATACCGCCGGCAGCAAGGTCACCCAGATGTAGCGCTGGCGCTTCATCTTGATCAGTACCACGGTACCGAGCATCAGGGCGATACCGGCGAGCATCTGGTTGGAGATGCCGAACAGCGGCCACAGGGTGTTGATGCCCCCCAGCGGATCGATCACACCCTGGTACAGCAGGTAACCCCAGAGGGCAACACAACCGGCGGTGGCGATCAGGTTGGCCGGCCAGGATTCGGTGCGTTTGAGCGAAGGCACGAAGGAACCCAGCAGGTCCTGCAGCATGAAGCGACCGGCACGGGTGCCCGCATCCACCGCCGTCAGGATAAACAGCGCTTCGAACAGGATCGCGAAGTGGTACCAGAACGCCATGGTGTTTTCACCCGGCAGGACATGGTGGAGGATCTGCGCGATACCGACCGCCAGGGTCGGCGCACCGCCGGCACGGGCGAGGATGGTGGTTTCACCGATATCCTTGGCCACCGCCTGGAGCGCGTCCGGAGTGATTGCAAAGCCCCAGCTGCTGACAGTCTGCGCCACGGCCACCACATCCCCGCCGACGATTGCCGCCGGGCTGTTCATGGCGAAGTACACGCCCGGCTCGATCACCGAAGCGGCGACCATCGCCATGATTGCCACGAAGGACTCCATCAGCATGCCGCCGTAACCGATGTAACGGGCATTGGTTTCGTTATCCAGCAGCTTCGGCGTGGTCCCGGAAGAGATCAGCGCATGGAAGCCGGACACCGCGCCACAGGCGATGGTGATGAACAGGAACGGGAACAGGCCGCCTTTCCACACCGGACCGGTGCCGTCGGTGAACTGGGTCAGCGCGGGCATTTTCAGCTCGGGCATGGTGATCAGGATGCCGATCGCCAGGGCGATGATGGTGCCGATCTTGAGGAACGTCGACAGGTAGTCCCGCGGTGCCAGGATCAGCCACACCGGCAGTACCGCGGCGACAAAACCATAGCCGATGAGCATCCAGGTGATCTGTACGCCGGTAAAGGTGAAGGCCTTGGCCCAGACCGGATCCGCAGCGATCTGGCCTCCCAGCCAGATCGAGCCGAGCAGCAGGAGCACACCGACAATCGAGATTTCACCGATACGGCCCGGGCGGATGTAGCGCATGTAGATGCCCATGAACATCGCGATCGGGATCGTCGCCATCACCGTGAAGATGCCCCACGGGCTCTCGGCCAGGGCCTTGACCACGATCAGCGCCAGCACCGCGAGGATGATGATCATGATCAGGAAGCAGCCGAACAGGGCGATGGTCCCGGGAATGCGACCCATTTCCTCGCGCACCATGTCGCCCAGGGAGCGACCGTTGCGGCGGGTGGACAGGAACAGCACCATGAAGTCCTGGACCGCACCGGCCAGCACCACGCCGGCAATCAGCCAGAGCGTGCCGGGCAGGTAGCCCATCTGCGCCGCCAGCACCGGGCCGACCAGCGGGCCCGCACCGGCAATCGCCGCGAAATGGTGACCGAAAAGAATGTGTTTGTTGGTCGGCACATAGTCCAGACCATCGTTGTTCAGCACCGCCGGTGTCGCCCGATTGCCATCGAGCTGCATGACATTGTTGGCGATGAACAGACTGTAATAACGATAGGCAACCAGATAGATCGCCACTGCGGCGACCACGATCCACAAGGCGTTGATCGCCTCGCCGCGGCGCAAGGCCACTACGCCCAGGGCGCACGCTCCCACGATTGCCAGCACCAGCCAGGGCAGATGGCGCAGCGGGCTATTATTATTTTTCATTTTTATATTCCAGCCAGATGGACAGAAAGACAGCCACCTTGAGTTTAGCGCCAAAGCGACCAATGGCTATACCCGACATTGGTATAGAGCGGTCTTTTATTGTCGTCGGATACATCACCCCGTCATCGCGGCCATGGCAGAACCACTTGTCGACCCGCCCGGGCGCTTGCCTGGCCCGGCATGCGGTCTATAGTCAGCGAATCTGCACAGAGACCTGAACATGAGCGACCACCCGATCAATCGCCGCCGTTTCAAGCGCATCGCCTTCGATGCCGTCACCACCCTCAGCCAGGGGGCCACGGTCTGGTCGGCACAACTGGTGGACCTGTCACTCAAGGGCCTGCTGGTCCAGCGACCCGGCAACTGGCATGACGGCACGCACGGTACCTTCCTGATCGACATTCGCCTGGGCAAAGAAGCCCATGTGGAAATGGACGCCGAACTGGTCCATGACGATCACGGCCAGTTGGGCTTCAAATGCCTGCATATCGGCCTGGAGTCGATCCAGCACCTGCGGCGTCTGATCGAGTTGAACCTGGGTGACGAAGCGGAGCTGGAGCGGGAACTGGACGCTCTCTTCGACGATTGAACGGCCCGACGATCAACCCGCACAGCGCCGCCAGCCATGGCGGCGCCCGCTTTCACTCGGTCAGGGAAAGGCCGAGCGCTGGGGAAAATCGCTTTCCGAATCCCAATAGCCGTCCACGTCCCGCGACGTCAGCTGCCAGACGCCGTCTTTCAGGCGATAGGTCTGGTACGTAGTGACGAATGCCTCGCCGTCCTCGTCCGCCGCCGTCGAGGATACCTGCAGGATCTCCGGCGCCGAGTCCCCGGCCTGCCAGGCCGCCTTGCCGGTCTGGGCGAGGAACAGCGGCTTGAGCTTGCCGTCCGCCGTCTGGTACTGCATCGGCTGCAGCTTGCGCTGGGCCGGCATCAGCACCTGGGTCGCGGGGCCGCTGGTGCTGCCCATGGGGGCGGTCTGGTCGACCGTCAGGAAAAACGTCGGGGCCGGCATCCCCTCCATCGGGGCTTTTTCCAGGGTCGCCAGCGGATAGGCCAGGCCGACACTCTCCACTTCCTCGCCGGCCGCCGAGATCAGCCGGACCCGCGCCTCGACGATGGGCGTGCGCGCGACGTCCTTGGCCAGAGCATCGTCATCGAAAGCGTCCTCGTCGAACGTACTGCCGTTGCCCCAGAGGGACTGATGCAGGTCGGAAGTGATCCGCGCATCCTCCAGCAGTTCCAGGGCACCGCCATCTCCCGTCGGCATTTCCTGGGCCAACCGGTACCCCTCCGGCACCTCGGCCGTGGCCGCCCCGGCAGCACCGGCCCACACCATCCATCCCGCCAAACACATCGCCGCACCGATAAAACGCATCCCGCCGACTCCTTCCATCCCGTTATTCGAACAACGCATCCAACGCCTGCTCCAGGCGCGTGACGGCAATGATTTTCAGCCCCGGCGGCGCCTCTTTCGGCGCATTGCCCTTGGGCACGATGGCGCGTTTGAAACCGTGCTTGGCGGCTTCCTTCAGGCGCTCCTGGCCGCTGGGCACCGGACGCACCTCGCCGGACAAGCCGACCTCGCCAAACACCAGCAGATCATGGGGCAGCGGCCGATTGCGCAGGCTGGACATGACCGCCGCCATCAGCGCCAGGTCGGACGCGGTCTCCAATACCTTGACCCCCCCCACGACGTTGAGGAATACATCCTGATCATGGGTAGGAATACCGCCATGACGGTGCAGGACCGCCAACAGCATCGCCAGGCGATTCTGATCCAGCCCGAGAGTCACCCGCCGGGGGTTGGCCATATGGCTGTCATCGACCAGAGCCTGGACCTCCACCAGCATCGGACGGGTCCCTTCCCAGGTGGCCATGACCACGCTGCCCGGCACCTCTTCCTGGGCCCGGGTGAGAAAAATCGCCGACGGATTGGAGACTTCCTTCAGTCCCCGGTCGGTCATGCCGAACACCCCCAGCTCGTTCACCGCGCCGAAACGGTTCTTCACCGCCCGCAACAGGCGCAGGCGACCGTCGGACTCACCCTCGAAGTACAGCACCGTGTCGACCATATGTTCGAGGACCCGCGGACCGGCCAGCGCGCCCTCCTTGGTCACATGGCCGACCAGGAAGATCGCCGTGCCGCTCTGCTTGGCGTAACGCACCAGCAAGGCCGCACTTTCGCGCACCTGGGAGACGCCCCCCGGCGCCGATTGCAGTTGTTCGGTGAAAATCGTCTGGATCGAGTCGATCACCATGACCTTGGGCTTTTCCACCCGGGCGGTGGCGATGATGGTCTCGATGCAGGTTTCGGTCATCACCCGCAGTTGGTCCTGGGGCAGCCCCAGCCGACGCGCGCGCATCGCCACCTGTTGTTGCGATTCTTCACCGGTGACGTACAGCGCCGGCATGCGCGTGGCGAGGTTGCACAGGGTCTGCAGGAGAATGGTCGACTTGCCGATGCCGGGGTCGCCGCCGATCAACACCACCGAGCCATCCACCAGGCCGCCGCCGAGCACGCGGTCCAGCTCACCGGAGGCGGTGGAGAAACGGGGAATTTCCTCGACGCTGACTTCCGCCAGGGTCTTGATCTGCGCCTGCTGTCCGGCCCAACCGGTACGGCCGCTGGGCGCCGCCGCGCCGCCGCTTTCCACCAGGGTCTCGGTCAGGGTATTCCAGGCACCACATTCGCCGCACTGGCCGGCCCATTTGGGAAAGGTCGCGCCGCACTCGGTGCAGCCGTACATGCGCTTGGCCTTGGCCATCTCAACCCCCATGGAAAAACCGCGATGATAGCTCAGCCGGAAGCGATCAGCGCGTCGCCGGTGTACGGATTTCTCCATCCGCCAGACGGGCCGCACTGTTGCCCAGGGGATCCTCGGCATCCAGGTTGGCGCCTTTGGCCGCCAGGGCGTCCAGCAGGCCGGTGCGTTTGAACAGGCCGGCATACATGGCGGCGGTCTGTCCGGCGGCGTTACGCTGGTCGGGGTTGCAGTCGGCATTCAGCAGGCGCTGGGCGATCTTCACTTCGCCCTTGAAGATCGCCCCCATCAGCGCGGTATTGCCGCGCTTGTCCTGGGCACAGGCATTGGCACCGGCGGCCAGCAGTCGCTCCACCGCCGGCCCCTGGCCGTGGTAGGCCGCCAGGATCAGCGCGGTGTAGCCCTGCTCGTCCCGGGTATCGAGGCTGTAGCCGGCGTCGATAAAGGTGTCGAGCATCTCGACGTCGCCACGGCGGGCGGCATCGAAGTAGTAATCCTTGAGCTGCGCCTGGAGCGCGGCCGGATCCGCCGGAACAGGCGGCTCCTGGGCCGAAACGGCGAAGGCACAGGTCAGCAGAAGCAGGAAAGCATAAATACGCATGGCGGGTACTCCTACAGCAATGGCGCTGCCGCAATGGTGGTCCCAATGATCCCATCACGGTACGGTGGCACACGGACTTGCAGGAGCCTGGCTTGCCAGCGATGGCGTCTGGATGGGCGCCGCAAGGTTCAAGGACCTCTTCACGGGCAAGCCCGGCTCCTACAGGTTCTGTGGCGTTTTCAGGATCGGATCAATCCGATAGCTTCGCCGCCAGCGCCTTGACCCGCGCCAGGTCACCCTTGGCGACCTGGGTTACCCCGGTGCCGTACTCAGGATCGGCTTTGTAAAGGAACGACAGGATGATGTGCTTGCTCTCGTCATCGGTCGTCGCCAGCGAGCCACCGAAGTTCTCGATCAGGTCCTGCTTTTCCTTCTTGCTGTAGGAGCGATACAAATCCCCCGCCTGCTTGAAGTTCTGCTCGCGCTGGATCTTCGCCTGCTGGGTCGTGCCCGACAGGGCCGACTGGCTGTAGCGGGCGGCGGGTGGCTCGTCACGGGGCAGCAGGCGACTCGGCTGGTAATTCACGCCGGTGCTGCTGTGCCCGCTGTTCATCGCGCCATCCTGGTTGCCGTTGTTGACGGCGACCCGCGGCGCGTTGATCGGCAATTGCAGCGCATTGGGACCCAGGCGGTACATCTGCGTGTCGGCGTAGGAGAACACGCGCCCCTGCAACAGGCGGTCCTCCGACGGTTCGATCCCGGGCACCAGGTTCGCCGGGGCCATGGCCACCTGCTCGGTTTCCTGGAAGACGTTGGCCGGATTACGGTCAAGGACCATCTGCCCGACCTTGCGCTCGGGAACGCCGGGCCAGATCTTGGTGGCATCCAGCGGATCGAAATCGAACTTGCTCAAGTCCTGCGGGGTAAGTACCTGGACATACAGGTCCCACTTGGGAAAGTCGCCCTTGTTGATATGACGCACCAGATCATTGGTCATATGGCTGTAGTCGCGGCCCTGCACTTCGACGACGCCTTTTGGATCCAGATTGCGAATCCCCTGCAGACTCTTCCAGTGGAACTTGACGTAGTGCACTTCACCCTTGGCGTTGATCAACTTGTAGGCATGTACACCGTTACCGTCCATCTCCCGATAACTGGCCGGGGTACCGGAGTCCGAATACAACTCGGTCAGGGTCCGCGTGGACTCGGGAACATGGGAGAAGAAGTCGAAGCGGCGCGAATCGTCATCCAGGTTGGTGCGGGGGTCGGGCTTGAACGCGTGCACCATGTCCGGAAACTTGATGGCATCGCGAATGAAGAAGGTCGGGAAGTTGTTACCCACCAGATCCCAGTTGCCTTCGGCGGTGTAGAACTTGGTGGCGAACCCCCGCGGATCACGCAATGTTTCCGGAGAGTGGTTGCCATGCACCACCGCCGAGAAGCGTACGAAGACCGGCGTGCTTTCACCCGCGGCGAAAACCTTGGCCTTGCTCAGGTCGCTCAAGTCATTGGTGACCGTGAAGGTGCCATGGGCACCAGTCCCACGGGCGTGAACCACACGTTCCGGAATACGTTCGCGGTCGAAACGCTGGAGCTTCTGGATCAACTGCACATCCTGGAGCAAGACCGGTCCGGTACTGCCGGCGGTCTGTGAGTTCTGGTTATCGCCCACGGCAGCACCGTTGTCGCGAGTCAGAGTGGCGGCGTGAACGGAAAGGGATAACAGGCTGGCGGTCAAGATGCCCAGCACGCGTCGCGCGGGGAAACTCCCCGGCACAGGGGTGATGTTCATGGTGGATTCCTCTAGGTTTTTTTAGTGCGCATCCCGATGCGCTCACCAGAGGCTAGTGATCGTTATCTCGTTCTCTAAATAGAAATGCCCAAAGACACCGATTGAGAAAATCCACAAGCCGGGACCGTCTGGGACGAGTATTTCGCGCGATTGGTGGCACTTTGCAAACTTATCGCCGAACAGCAGGTCGATTAAGGCGGGCGCGGGCAAACCGGGCATCGAGCAAGATGCTCGCGGCTGAATTACACTGCGGTCACTCAACTCATCTGTAACAAGGAATAACCTATGGGCGTGCTAAGTGAGTTCAAGGCCTTCGCGGTCAAAGGCAATGTGGTCGACATGGCCGTCGGTATCATTATCGGCGCGGCCTTCGGCAAGATCGTATCGTCGTTCGTCGGCGACGTGGTGATGCCACCGATCGGCTTGCTTATTGGTGGGGTGGATTTCAGTGCCCTGGCGGTCACCTTGAAGGCCGCCGACGGCAATGTGCCTGCGGTGGTCCTGGCCTATGGCAAGTTCATCCAGACCTGCATCGACTTCATCATCGTGGCCTTCGCCATCTTCATGGGCGTCAAGGCGATCAACCGCCTGAAACGCGAGGAAGCCGTGGCGCCGAGCCTGCCGCCAGTGCCAACCAGGGAAGAAGAGTTGCTGGGAGAGATCCGCGACCTGCTCAAGGCCCAGAACAACAGGCCCTGACAGCCCCAACGCGATCCCTTGTAGGAGCCCGGCTTGCCGGCGATTAGGCCCTTGAGCCTTACGGTGCCCGTTCGGACGCCATCGCCGGCAAGCCGGGCTCCTACAGGTTTCAGGTATTCACAAAGCGTATTGCCAATTTTCCGACCGCTTGTGCAAGCCCGGACCACTACCAGTAGTTCTCCACCGCGACCTGGCCGGGACGCCGGCTCAGGCTCAGTTGCATATCGCGCTGCTTCAGCACCTGGCGGGTATCGTCGATCATCTGTGGGTTGCCGCATATCATCACCCTCGAGTGCTCGGCGCTCAGCGCCACCCCGGCCGCGCGCTCCAGTTCGCCACTGTCGATCAGTTGGGGAATCCGCCCCTGCAATACCCCCGGCACCTGCTCGCGGGTGACAGTAGGAATGAAGTGCAACTTGTGGGCATGCTCGGCCAGGTAGTCACGCTCGGCCAGGCCGGCGATCAGTTCCCGGTACGCCAGTTCGCGCTCATGGCGAGCACTGTAGACCAGCAGGATCCGCTCGAATCGCTCCCATACCTCGAAGTCCTGCAGGATCGACAGGAACGGCGCCACCCCGGTACCCGTGGCCAGCAGCCAGAGATCGCGCCCGTCGACGAATCGATCCAGGGTCAGATAACCCACGGCCTGGCGCTCGACCAGCAACGAATCGCCCACTTCCAGACAACTCAGCTCACTGGTGAACTCGCCACCAGGCACGACGATGGAAAAGAACTCGAGAAACTCGTCATGAGGCGAGGACACCATCGAGTAGGCCCGCCACACCACACTGCCATCCGCCTTGGTCACGCCCAGACGGGCAAATTGCCCGGCACGAAAACGAAACCCGACATCCCGCGTGGTACGCAGGGTAAACAGGCTGGAGGTCAGGGGACGGACATCGAGCAGGGTCTGTCGGGTAAATTTTTCTGCGCTGGCGGTCATGGTCCGCTCCATCGGGGCTGAAGCCCCAGTGTCGCGCAAAGCCGGCTCGAGAAACACTGATGGTTTGTGGTGGTATAAATTTCGCCATAAAACATGTACAACTTTATAAACAAAGTACAGCAACCTTAAAAAACAAAAACTTATAATCAGAACATCGCAATTCACATTTTTTTCACAAAAAAAATCACACCACACCAAACAAAATTCATATCAGAATGACATCTACCATTTAACGCAAAAAACGACACTTGACGCGATAACACATAGCATTTAAAGACAATAAAAATATCATCAGCATATAAAAAACCAACACCGAAACCAGGAATTTTCCTACACTACTTCAGGCACCTTCGGTCCAAGAGAACCGCACCAAGCATCAAGGAAGGGAACCTCAATGGAGAACTGGCAGGATACTCAACTGCACCAGCTCATGAGTGAAAAAGAAGAACAGGCAGTCTTCGACGCAGTTTTCAATCTGGCAGGGCAAATCCGTTTTACCTATGTATCGTTCAGAGTCAGCACCTTGTTAGGAGGCATCCAACCCAACAGCTCGTCTTTTGACAACTACCCAAACGAATGGAAGTCGTGTTACCAGCGCAACAACTACATTACAATTGATCCACTGATCGCTCACTGTCACAGCTCGGTGTTTCCCATACTCTGGGTACCGGAAACATTCAGAAGTACGCCGACACTCTGGCGCGACATGCAGGCTCATGGCCTGAACCACGGTTGGTCGCAGTCGGTGCACGACATTCGCGGTATCGTCAGCACTCTGAGCCTGGCCAGGACCTACGAGCCCATCACGTCCAGCGAGTTCTATTCGAAGACGGGCCATATCCTGTGGCTATGCAATTGGCTGCATTCGTACATGGCGGAAAAGCTGGTCAACTCCTGTCAGCCGCAAAACTACCATCCGCTCTCGCCTCGGGAAACCGAGATCCTGAAGTGGACGGCTGAAGGCAAGACCGCTGCGGAAATCGCCAACATCCTCAACCTGACGGCACGCACCGTAGGCTTTCACATGAGCACGATCATGAGAAAACTGGGGGTCAGCAACAAGGCCTCGGCAGTACTGCGCGCCGCCAAGTCCGGCCTGCTGTACTGATTCGGTACTGATTCGACATCCCCATCACCCGGCAGAAGGACCTGCCCTCAACACATGCCACAGGCAATATCCTCGAAACCCACGTAAAATCCCCGCTCTTGCCTACCGTTGCAGACCACGCTTGTTCCAAGCGCCGATTCAAGACAGCCGCAAACCGTCCTCCAGAGCCTGTACCCCATGCCCCTGCTAGAAAGCCCGTTCGCCCAACTCGATCTGATCCGCCAGCCTGAACAGCAGAACGAACCGCTGCAGGCGTTCGACGCAGCCGATCAATACCTGCTCGACCACCTGGCCGCACAGGCGGTCCCGCGCGACACCCGGGTACTGGTGCTCAACGACAGTTTCGGCGCCCTGGCCGCCAGCCTGGAAGGCCATGTACAACTGACCAGCAGCGGCGACTCGTTCCTGGCGGCCCTGGGCCTGGAAAAAAACCTGGTACGCAATGGCAAGGCCTTCGATGCCGTGCGCCATGTGCCGGCCAGCGAGGCCCTGGACGGCCCGTTCGACCGGGTACTGATCCGCGTACCCAAGACTCTGGCGCTGCTGGAAGAACAACTGATCCGCCTGCAGGGTCAACTGGCGCCGGGCGCGCAGGTGGTCGCCGCGGCCATGGTCAAGCATTTGCCCAGGGCCGCGGGAGATCTGCTGGAGCGTTACGTCGGCCCGGTACAGGCCTCATTGGCGGTGAAGAAAGCTCGCCTGCTGATCGCGACACCCGAAGCCAGAGCCGCTATCGGCTCACCCTACCCGACGCGCTACACCCTCGATCAACCGGCGATCGAGCTGCTCAACCATGCCAACGTCTTCTGTCGCGAAGGCCTGGATATCGGTACCCGGGCCTTCCTTCCCCACCTGCCCGGCAACCTGGGCAATGTCCGGGTCGCCGACCTCGGCTGCGGCAACGGCGTGCTGGCCATCGCCAGCGCGCTGCAAAACCCGCAGGCCCACTACACGCTGGTGGACGAGTCGTTCATGGCCGTGCAATCGGCGCGGGAAAACTGGCAGGCGATACTCGGTGACCGGGAAGTGACCGTGCGCGCCGATGACGGCCTCGCCGGCCAGGCGGCGCAATCACTGGATGTGGTGCTGTGCAACCCGCCCTTCCACCAGCAGCAGGTCGTCGGCGACTTCCTCGCCTGGCGGATGTTCCAGCAGGCCCGGGAAGCACTGGTGGTCGGTGGCGCGCTGTACATCGTCGGCAACCGCCACCTGGGCTATCACAGCAAGCTGGCTCGCCTGTTCCGGGGCGTCGAGCAAGTGGCGGCGACACCCAAGTTCGTCATTCTCAAGGCCCGCAAGTAGGCGCGATAAGGTGCCTGCCGGGTGATCAGTGAGTCGTCAGCCCCGCAGCGCTCATGAACAGGCGCATCAGGCTGGCGACCACGAACAACGCCAGCACACTGCCCGTCCAGATCATCGCCAGCCAGCCCAGGCGCTGCCAGAGCGGTTTCCTCTCGGCCTGTTCGATCTCGTGCAACGAATGTTTGCCTGTCATGTCGGAGTCCTCGTCGTCGGAAGGATGACGCCCCGAAGAGCGCCATCGCGAGCTATCAGCCATCACCTAGTGGTAGCCGTCCTCATGGGTCACCTTGCCGCGGAACACGTAGTAGCTCCAGAAGGTGTAGCCGAGGATGAACGGAATGATGAACAGCGTGCCCACCAGCATGAAGCCTTGGCTCTGTGGCGGCGCGGCGGCGTCCCAGATCGAGATCGACGGCGGCACGATATTCGGCCACAGGCTGATACCGAGGCCACTGTAGCCGAGGAAAATCAGCACCAGGGTCAGCAGGAACGGCGTGTAATGGGCATTGCGCGCCACCGCCCGGATCAGGCCGTACAGCGTGACAAGTACCAGGATCGGCACCGGCAGGAACCAGAACAGGTTCGGCAGGGTAAACCAGCGCGCGGCGATCTCGGCATGGGCCAGGGGCGTCCAGATGCTGACGATGCCGATCACCGCCAGCAGGACGAACGCCAACGGCCGCGCCAGGTCATGCATCTGCTCCTGTAACTTGCCCTCGGTCTTCATGATCAGCCAGGTACAGCCGAGCAAGGCATAGGCCACCACCAGCGCCACGCCACAGAACAGGGTGAACGGCGTCAGCCAGTCCAGCGAGCCGCCGGCGAACTGCCGGTTGACCACCGGGATGCCGTCGATGAAGGCGCCCAGGGCCACGCCCTGGAAGAAGGTCGCCGCCAGTGAACCGCCAATGAAAGCCTTGTCCCAGATATGGCGCTTGTGGTCCTTGGCCTTGAAGCGGAACTCGAAGGCCACGCCGCGGAAGATCAGCCCGATCAGCATGAAGATCAGCGGCAGGTACAACGCCGACAGCACCACCGAATAGGCCAGCGGGAAGGCGCCGAACAGCGCCGCGCCGCCGAGCACCAGCCAGGTTTCGTTACCGTCCCAGACCGGGGCCACGGTGTTCATCATCACGTCGCGGTCGCGGTCGCCCTTGATAAAGGGAAAGAGAATGCCGATCCCCAGGTCGAAGCCATCCATGACCACATACATCATGATGCCGAAGATGATGATCACGGCCCAGATCAGCGGAAGATCAATACCCATGATTCAGTTCCCCTTGTTCAGGCTGTCGCCGTGGCCGTTTTCACCGCCGTCATCGGCAGCGGAAAGCGGACGGGCCGGTGTACGTTGCTGACCGGGACCACCGTGGTTCGGCTCGGCGCCTTCGTTGATCTTCGGCCCTTTGCGCACCAGGCGCATCATGTAGCCCAGGCCCACGCCGAACAGCGAGAAATACACCACGACAAATAGTGTCAGCGTGATGCTCATCTGCACCAGGCTATGCCCGGAGGACGCATCCGCCGTGCGCATCAGGCCGTAGACCACCCAGGGTTGGCGGCCGATTTCCGTAGTGAACCAGCCCGCCAGGATCGCGATCAGGCCGGACGGGCCCATCCACAGGGCCAGGCGCAGGAACAGGCGGTTCTCGTAAAGGCGGTCGCGCTTGCGCAGCCACAGGCTCCACAGGCCGGTGAAGATCATCAGGAAGCCGAGGCCGACCATCACGCGGAACGACCAGAACACAATGGTCGAATTCGGCCGGTCCTCTGGCGGGAACTCCTTGAGCGCCGGCACCTGCTTGTCCAGCGAGTGGGTCAGGATCAGGCTGCCCAGGTAGGGAATTTCCACGGCGAATTTGGTCTTCTCCGCCTTCATGTCCGGCCAACCGAAGAGAATCAGCGGGGTCGGCTCGTTGCCGACGTTCTCCCAGTGACCTTCGATGGCGGCGATTTTCGCCGGTTGGTGCTTGAGGGTATTGAGGCCATGGAAATCACCGATCACCGCCTGGATCGGCGCCACGATCAGCGCCATCCACATGGCCATCGACAGCATGGTGCGGATCGCCGGGTTATCCCGGCCACGCAACAGGTGCCAGGCCGCCGAGGAACCGACGAAGAACGCCGTCGCGACAAACGCGGCCGTGGCCATGTGCATCAGGCGGTAAGGGAAGGACGGGTTGAACACCACCGCCAGCCAGTCCACCGGGATCACCCGGCCATCGATGATTTCGTAGCCCTGGGGCGTCTGCATCCAGCTGTTGGACGACAGGATCCAAAAGGTCGAAATCAAGGTGCCGATTGCCACCATCACCGTGGAGAAGAAGTGCAGTCCGCGGCCGACCTTGTTCCAGCCGAACAGCATGACGCCGAGGAAACCGGCTTCGAGGAAGAACGCCGTCAGTACCTCGTAGGTCAGCAACGGCCCGGTGACCGCGCCGGCGAAGTCCGAGAAACGACTCCAGTTGGTGCCGAACTGGTACGCCATGACCAGGCCGGAAACCACCCCCATGCCGAAGTTGACGGCAAAGATCTTCGACCAGAAATGATACAGATCGCGGTACGTATCGTTGCGCGTCTTCAGCCACAACCCTTCGAGCACCGCCAGGTAGCTCGCCAGGCCAATGGTGATGGCCGGGAACAGGATATGGAATGAAATGGTGAACGCGAACTGGATTCGGGCGAGATCAAGTGCCTCCAAACCGAACATAAGTCTTCCTCTGTCAGGTAATACCGGCTGCCGACCTGGAGGCCTGCACCCACTGCCCCCACGGATATGGAGTGTGGCGAATTCGAATTCGTTCTTTTAAACCATCGCGACGCAGGGAGTCGGATCCAGATCAGCGCCGCAAAGGGAAGTGACCTGGATCAATCAACGATAAAAGAGTAGTCCCATTCCGACGACCGGGTTATGTGGTCTTTTGCCGCGTGACAGGTTGCCTCAGGTGCAGATTTCATCTGATCCGCAAAAAACGGGCGAAGGGAAAAACACCGACAGCTCAGCAACTTTTTGTTACATGGGGATGATAATCTGCCCTACCCCCTGCCCAGGCGAGTCCCCGATGCCCACCGAGACGCCGTTGTTGCTGCGCCATCACCGCCCTTTCCTCGCTTTCTGGCTGGCCCGGATCTTTACCGCCAGCAGCTTCCAGATGCTCACCGTGGCCATTGGCTGGAACCTCTATCAATTGACCGGCAACGTGCTCGACCTGGGCCTGGTGGGGCTGGTGGAGTTCGCCCCACGCGTACTGTTCATGCTGCACACCGGGCATGTCGCCGATCGTTATGACCGGCGCAAGGTCGCGGCGCTGTGCCAGACCCTGCAGGCCCTGATCGCCCTGAGCCTGGCCATCGGCGGCGCGACGAATCACGTGACCCGGGAGATGATCTTTATCCTGGCCTTCCTGCTCGGTGCCGCCCGCTCCTTCGAGATGCCCACCACCCAGGCGCTGTTGCCTTCCATCGTGCCGCCGGCGCTGTTCCCCCGCGCGGTGGCGGCCGCACAGTCGGCGCAGCAACTGGCGACCATTGTCGCCCCGGCCCTCGGTGGCCTGCTGTACGCCTTTGGCAGTGTCTGGGTCTACGGTCCGACCGTCGCCCTGTATGTGATCGCCTGCCTGCTGATGCTCAATCTGCCGGCACGCCAGACGCCACTGAACAAGGGCAAGGCGACCCTCGACTCACTGCTGGCAGGGATTCGTTTCATTCGCAGCCGCCCGGACATTCTCGGGGCCATCTCCCTGGACCTGTTCGCGGTGCTGCTGGGTGGCGCGACCGCCCTGCTGCCGGTGTTCGCCAAGGACATCCTGCTGACCGGCGCCTGGGGCCTGGGCCTGCTGCGTTCGGCACCGGCGGTCGGAGCGCTGCTGATGTCACTGTGGCTGGCGCGGTTTCCGATGGAGCGCAAGGTCGGCCGGGTCATGTTCACCGCCGTCGGGGTATTCGGCGTGGCGACCATCGCCTTCGGCCTGTCGACCTCATTCTGGTTTTCCCTGGCGGTATTGGTGATACTCGGCGCGGCGGACATGATCAGCATGGTGATCCGCTCATCGTTCGTGCAACTGGAAACCCCCGATGAGATGCGCGGTCGGGTCAGCGCGGTGAACGGCCTGTTCATCGGCGCGTCCAACCAGTTGGGCGAGTTCGAATCCGGGCTGACCGCCCACTGGTTCGGCACCGTGCCGGCGGTGGTCCTCGGCGGGGTCGGCACCCTGGTGGTCACCGGGACCTGGATGAAACTGTTCCCGACCCTGGCCAACCGTGACCGCATGCACGTCGAAAAGCGCGAGACCGCCGCGGCGGGCGGTTGATGCCGCCCTGATCGATCCTGTCAGTTGATCTCGATGGTCGCCGTCATCGTCTGCACCGGCATCGTCAGGGAGCGGTCACTGAAGCTGAAGGTGCCCTGCTGCTGCTCCTGCAGATCGTATATATAGCTGTAGCCGACCACCGCACCACCGTTGCAGGGCACGAACGGCTTGTTGAATTCACACAGGGAATTGCGTTGGCTGTAATTGAGCGGGGTGCCGTTGAACGTCGCACCCGGTGCACGTCCATAGCCCAGCTCGACGACCGTAACCGTGATATTAGGCCCGCGATGAGCGATTTGCGTGCGTTTGCGACCGTCGGAAACATCCTCGACCACCCCCGCGGACGCCACCGTATAGATTGCCACCCCTTTCAGCGGTGCCGCCGGTGCCGCATGGGCCTGGCCGCCGGCCGATAGCAGCAGTGCACCGGCACACAGGGCCAGGCGATTGAGTACTTGTTTCATCATTTGTTCCCTAAGGAATCCCCTCGTCTGCCGCAGAGTATGCCTCAGGCACGGATTTCGCAGTAGTTCGTGCCAGGCGGTCACGCGATGACCGCACCACCGCGCCCCATTCCCGCCACCGGCTGGTATGATGCGCGGCTTTTTCCCGCAGACGAATTTCATCAGGCCGCCAGAGTCTGTGCTTTGCTGTTGGGACCGATTCATTCAAGGCGCCGAACGCGCCATTGGGGAGCAGAGATGCTGGAAAGGCTGTTTCAACTCAAGGCACACAATACCAATGTGCGCACCGAGATTCTCGCGGGCGTCACGACCTTCCTGGCCATGGCCTACATCCTGTTCGTCAACCCGAGCATTCTCGGCGAAACCGGCATGGACAAGGGCGCGGTGTTCGTCGCGACCTGCCTGGCAGCCGCCATCGGCTCGACCGTGATGGGCCTGATCGCCAACTATCCGATCGCCCTCGCACCGGGCATGGGCCTGAACGCCTTCTTCACCTACACCGTGGTCCTGCACATGGGTCACACCTGGCAAGTGGCCCTGGGCGCGGTGTTCATCTCGGCGGTGTGCTTCTTCCTGCTGTCGATCTTCCGTATCCGCGAATGGATCATCAACAGCATCCCGCTGCCGCTGCGCTCGGCGATTGCCGCCGGTATCGGCCTGTTCCTGGCGCTGATCGCCCTGCACAACGCCGGTATCGTGGTCAGCAACCCCGCGACCATGGTCGGCCTCGGCGACCTCAAGCAGCCGGCGCCGATCCTCGCCACCCTGGGCTTTGCCGCCATCGTCGCCCTGGACGCCCTGAAAGTCCGCGGCGCGGTGCTGATCGGTATCCTCGGCGTGACCATCGTCTCGATCCTGATGGGCTTCAGCCCGTTCGGCGGCATTATCTCGGCACCGCCGTCGCTGGCGCCGACCTTCATGCAGCTGGACATAAAGGGCGCCCTGGACATCGGCCTGGTCAGCGTGATCTTCGCCTTCCTGTTCGTCGACCTGTTCGACAACTCCGGTACCCTGATCGGCGTCGCCAAGCGCGCCGGGTTGATGGGCAAGGACGGCCACATGCCGAAAATGGGCCGCGCCCTGATCGCCGACAGCACCGCCGCCATGGCCGGTTCGCTGCTGGGCACCTCGACCACCACCAGCTACATCGAGTCGGCCGCGGGCGTCAGCGCCGGTGGCCGCACCGGCCTGACCGCCATCGTGGTCGCCGTGCTGTTCCTCCTGGCACTGTTCTTCGCCCCGCTGGCCGGCAGTGTCCCGGCTTTCGCCACCGCCCCGGCGCTGCTGTTCGTGGCCGTGCTGATGGCTTCGGGGCTGGCCGAGATCAACTGGGATGACGTCACCGAGGCGGCGCCGGTGGTCATCACCGCCCTGGCCATGCCGTTCACCTATTCCATCGCCAACGGCATCGCGTTCGGCTTCATTGCCTGGACCGCGATCAAGCTGCTGTCTGGCCGCGCACGCGAGCTGAACCCGGCGCTGGTGATTCTGTCGATTCTGTTTGTGATCAAGTTGGGTTGGTTCAACGCATGACTTTTGATTCCTCGACCTACGCCGTCCAGCTCAACGACAAGGTCGCGCGCCTGCGCGACCTGCTGGCGCCGTTCGCTGCACCCGAACCGCAAGTGTTCGACTCGCCGCTGCAGCATTTCCGCCTGCGCGCCGAATTCCGCCTGTGGCGCGAAGCCGGCGAACGCCACTACGCGATGTTTTCCCAGGACGACAAGCGCACGCCGATCCTGATCGAAGAATTTCCCATCGCCAGCCTGCGCATCAATGAACTGATGCCCCGGCTCAAGGCGGCCTGGCAAGCCAGCGCGCCCCTGAGCCACAAGCTGTTCCAGGTGGAGTTCCTGACCACCCTGGCCGGCGATGCGATGATCACCCTGTGCTATCACCGCCCGCTGGACGAGCACTGGCAAACCGCTGCCGAACAACTCGCCGCCGACCTGGGCGTGAGCATCATCGGTCGCTCCAAGGGCAAGCGCGTGGTGATCGGTCATGACTACGTAGTGGAGAAGTTCGAGATTGCCGGTCGTACCTTCAGCTACCGGCAACCGGAAGGTGCCTTCACCCAGCCCAACGGCACGGTGAACCAGAAGATGCTCAACTGGGCCTATGAGGCACTGGGCGAGCGCTCCGACGACCTGCTGGAGCTGTACTGCGGCAACGGCAATTTCACCCTGCCGCTGGCGACCCGGGTGCGCAAGGTGCTGGCCACCGAGATCAGCAAGACCTCGGTCAATGCCGCCCTGAGCAACCTCGACGAGAACGCCGTGGACAGCGTCACCCTGGTGCGCCTGTCCGCCGAGGAACTGACCGAGGCGCTGAACGACGTCCGGCCGTTCCGCCGCCTGCACGGCATCGACCTGAAAAGCTACGAATTCGGCAGCGTGTTCGTCGACCCGCCGCGCGCCGGCATGGACCCGGACACCTGCGAGCTGACCCGGCGTTTCGACAATATCCTGTACATCTCCTGCAACCCAGAGACTCTGGCGGCGAATATCGCGCAACTGCACGATACCCACCGCATCGAACGCTGCGCGCTGTTCGATCAGTTCCCCTGGACCCATCATATGGAATCCGGGGTCTTGCTGACTCGCCGCTGAATCGGCACTACCACATAACCCTGCAGGAGCCGGCTTACCGGCGATGGCGTCCGCACAGGCGAGGCAAGGCTTGCTGGCCTCATCGCTGGCAAGCCAGCTCCTACACGGGCCGTGGCAGCAACGATATTGTGTGCCGAGGCGCAAACTTGTAGGAGCCGGCTTGCCGGCGATGGCGTCCACACAGGCGATGCAAGGCTTACTGGCCTCATCGCTGGCAAGCCAGCTCCTACAACATAAAACACCGTCGCGTTCAGTCGCGCACAAACCCGAACAGCTCCGCCGCCGTGTTGCACAGCAGATGCTGGCGCAACGGCGCGGCGCAGGCCAGGTGGCGCAGGCGATCGAATTCGGAGGCGAAATCCACCTCTTGCTCATGCTGGGTATGGGGCCAGTCGCTGCCCCACAGCAACCGGTCCGGTCCCACGGTCTGCAGCATCAGCGACAGGGACTTCTCGGCGAAATGCAGATTTTCCATCGGCGTACCACCGAGCCGATAGATAGCCGAGACCTTGATCCACAGCCGTCCGCTTTCCCCCAGTGCCAGCAAGCGGGCAAAGGCGGGCTGCTCGACCCCGAGTCGCGCGTCGGGACGGCCAAAGTGATCGACCACCACCCTGCAGCCCTGCTCCAGCAAGGGCTGGATCAACGCCGGCAGATCCTCCAGTTGACGATGCACTTCGACATGCCAGTCCAGGCGGCGCAGATGCTGGAAGAACACCTGCCACGACGCCAGGGCAAAGTCCGGCAGCGGCTGTCCCATCAGGTTCAGGCGTACGCCCGCCACCCCGAGCCCGGCCATCCGTTGCAGTTCCTCTAAGGCGATGTCGCGCTCGACCACCACCACACCCCGCAACCGCCCGGCCGCCTGCTGCAGCGCCGCCAGCAGGTAGCTGTTGTCGGTACCGAGAAAACTTGGCTGCACCAGCACGCCGTGGCTCAGGCCGTTTTCCTGCAAACACGCCAGGTAATCGGCCAGGGTGGCATCGTAGTCCGGCGCATAACGGCGCCCGGTCGCCAGCCCCAGGCCGCGCTCGAATACATGGGCATGGGCATCGATGCCGCTAATCGGCAATGGGCAAATCTCGGACATGGAACTCATCTATGCAAAGGTGGATACGGTACGTGTAGGAGCCGGCTTGCCGGCGATGGCGGCCGATCAGGCGATGCAAGGCTCACAGGCCCTATCGCCGGCAAGCCGGCTCCTACAGGGGGTTGTGGTGCTTTCAGGACAGCTGGCTGGCATCCGCGCGTCTGGCCGGTGCAGTGTCCATCGCCACGCCCTGCAGGTTGCGGCCTCTGGTTTCCGGCAAGGCCAATGCGGCCAGCACCGCCACGCCATAGGCGATCCCGGCATCGATACCGATGGCCGAACCGAGGGACATCGACTCGCTCATATGCCCGACCATGAACGGAAATACCGCCGACAGCACCCGGCCGAAGTTGTAGCAGAAGCCCACGCCGGCGCCGCGCACGTCCGCCGGGTACAGCTCGTTGAAGAAGGAACCGAGGCTGGCCGGGATACCCGCGGCGAAGAAGCCCAGGGGGAAGCCGAGGAACAGCATCTGGGTATTGCTCAGCGGCAGGAACAGGTAGCACTGCACCGTGACCACGCAGCAGAAGGCAAAGAGGATGATGTTCTTGCGCCGGCCGATACGATCCAGCAACAGGCCACTGACGATACAGCCGAACCAGAACGCGACGATGATCACCGCCAGGTAGCCGCCGGAGCTGAGTACCGAGAGGTTACGTTCGGTCTTGAGGAAGGTCGGCAACCAGGTCATCACCGCGTGGTAACCGCCGTGGGCGCCCAGGCCGAGGATGCCGCCCAGCAGCGTGACCCGCAGCAGCTCGGGACGGAAGATCCCCGCCATCGAGGCCAGCAGGCCGCGACCTGCGGCCTTGGCCTGGCGTTGCGTGCCGTCCGGCTCGACCACGCTGCGGCGGACATAGATCACCAGCAGTGCCGGCAACAGTCCCACCAGGAACATCACGCGCCAGGCCATGGCCTCGGGGACGAAGGTGTAGATCAGGGTGAAGACCCCGACCGCCGCGCCCCAGCCGATCGCCCAGGCACTCTGCACCGCGCCCATGACCTTGCCGCGGTAGCGGGCCTGGATGGTCTCGGCCATCAGCACCGCGCCCGCCGCCCACTCGCCGCCGATGCCGAAGCCCTGCAACGCCTTGACCACCAGCAACTGGTTGAAACCGGTGACAAACGCCGAGAGGAAGGTGAACAGCGAGAACCAGAGGATCATCCATTGCAGGGTGCGCACCCGACCGTAGCGGTCGGACAGCGTACCGCCGAGCCAGCCGCCGATGGCCGAGGTGATCAGAGTCACGCCGCTGACCAGCCCGGCATCGCCCTTGCTCAAGGCGAAGGCGGCGATCAGCGCCGGAATCGCCAGGCCGAACATTTGCACTTCCAGTGCATCCAGGGACCAGCCGCCGAAGCAGGCCCAGAATGTCTTGCGCTCGCGCGAAGTGATGTCGCGATACCAGCTGAACATGATTTCTTATCCTTATAGGTGAACAGGGGGTCGATCAGGACTCAGCGGATCTCGACGCTGTAGCGGAAGTGTCTGGCATGGCCACGGGAGCGCCGCCATTCCAGCGGCCGACCGGCGTAGTCGCGGGCCAGTCGCTCGATCACCACCACCGGGCTGTCGGGCTCGATCTGCAACAGTCGTGCATGCACTTCGCCCACGGCTTCGGCGGTGAGGGTTTCCTCGGCACAGGCGACCACCTGGCCGCACAGCGCTTCGTAGATCGGATAAAGCAGCGGCCCCTGGCGATCCAGGTCGACCGTCAGCAGGGCCTGGAACGGCGCTTGCGGCAGCCAGATTTCCTCGGCCAGCAGCGGTGTGCCTTCCAGCAACCGCAGGCGGACCAGGCGGATCACTTCGGCCTCGGGCGGCAGCCCCAGTGCCTGGCTGACGGCGGAAGGTGCGGGCAGGGAATCGACGGTGAGGATCCGGCTTTCCGGCATCTGCCGTTCACCGGCCAGGCTCTGGAAGCGGAAAAAGCGGAACAGCGAAGACTGGAACTGCGGGCGGCGGATAAAGGTGCCGCGGCCCTGCTGGCGTTCGAGGATGCCTTCCTCCACCAGCTTGTCGATGGCCTTGCGCACGGTGCCGATGGACAGCTGGTACTCGCCGGCCAGTACGGCTTCGGTGGGAATCGCTTCGCCCGGACGCCAGCGGTTGTTGGCAATCTGCCGGGCCAGCTCGTCGCGCAGGCGTTGATAGAGCGGAAGACGTTCGTCGCTGGAAAGTGTGTTCATTTTTGTAGTTATCCAGTCATCTATATGAATTTTTCCCGAGTATTCTCCTTGAACGAGACAGCGTCAAGTCGCAGACCGATCACTGGTCGTCAACGCCGCATGTCTTTGCCCTCCCCCAATCCGACACTGTTCGCTGATCGAACACTAAAGCGCGCGGTTTGCGCCGGGTTGATTGCTGGCATTTGACTTGGATTAACCAGTTAGTACATTTTATCCAAACAGACCCGAATGCCTTGCGGTCGACGCCAAGAACAACAACGGAGACTCCCCTGATGCCGCCTATCGTGCTGGTGCTCAACGGCCCCAACCTGAACCTGCTCGGAACCCGCGAGCCGGCCACCTACGGCCATGAAACCCTGGCGGACATTTCCGCCTTGTGCGGTCGTACCGCCACCGAGTTGGGCCTGACCGTGGAATTTCGCCAGACCAACCATGAAGGCGAACTGCTGGACTGGATCCACGCGGCGCGCGGGCGTTGCGCCGGAATCATCATCAACCCGGCCGCCTGGACCCACACCTCGGTGGCGATCCGCGATGCACTGGTGACCAGCGAGTTGCCGGTGATCGAAGTGCACCTGTCCAACGTCCATGCCCGCGAACCGTTCCGCCATCACTCGTTCGTCTCATCCATCGCCAAGGCGGTGATGTGCGGCTTCGGCAGCCACGGTTATCGCCTGGCGCTGGACTATTTCAGCCAGACATTGAAGGGGTGAGCGCAATGTCCCGGAGCAATAGCACCAGCGTACTGGCCGGACTGATCGGCGCCGGTATCCAGGGTTCGCGCACGCCCGCCCTGCATGAGCACGAAGGCGATGCCCAGGGCTTGCGTTACCTGTATCGGCTGATCGACCTGGATCAGCTGCAACTGGGCATCGATGCCCTGCCCGACCTGCTGCTGGCCGCCGAGCGCATGGCATTCACCGGCCTGAACATCACCTTTCCCTGCAAGCAGGCGATCATTCCGTTGCTCGACGAATTGTCCCCCGAGGCACGGGGGATTGGCGCGGTGAATACCGTGGTGCTCAAGGACGGCAAGAGGGTGGGCCACAACACCGACTGCCTGGGCTTCGCCGAAGGCTTTCGGCGCGGGCTCGAGGGCGTCGCGGTGGAGCACGTGGTGCAGATGGGGGCCGGCGGCGCGGGGGCGGCGGTGGCTCATGCGCTGCTCGCCGAAGGTGTGCGGCAACTGACGATATTCGATGTCGACAGCGACCGTGCGCGCAGCCTGGCGGACAACCTCAACCGGCATTTCGATGGCGGCCGGGCCAGGGCCGGAAGCGACCTGGCCGCCGCCATGGCCCGTGCCGATGGCCTGGTGAATACCACCCCCATGGGCATGGTCAAGCTGCCGGGCATGCCGGTGCCGCTGGAACTGCTGCGGGCCGCACTGTGGGTGGCGGAGATCGTCTACTTCCCCCTGGAAACCGAACTGCTGCGCAACGCCCGCGCCCTGGGTTGCCGCACGCTCGATGGCGGCACCATGGCCGTGTTCCAGGCGGTGAAGGCGTTCGAACTGTTCAGTGGCGTGATACCGGATACGCAGCGGATGGTGGAGCACTTTCAGCGCCTATAAGGCTCACCGGGGTGAGTNNACTCACCCCGGTGAGCCTTATGGGTCAGAAAGTCCAACACAGGCCAGCCCGACGCTGCAAGCCAGGGAAGCTCAGGCACCGGATCCCGGGCCCGCCGATAACCGGAACGCTGGTGCCATGCTCTCTTGCTCGCGTCTCGACAGTCCCAGCGCGTCCGCCACCGTCGGCCACTGCCTGACCACTTCCTGAAAGTCCGCGATGATTTCGTCGGCCTCCGCGCGCCGTACCCGGAAATATCCGGCGACTTCCCGAGCAAGTTCAAGGTCCAGGGCATTGTCCGCATCGGTGATATTGAGTTTCAAGCCATCGGCATGCGCAACCGGGTTCAGGTCGTAGGCCGCGGACAACCGCCAACCTCGACCCGGCTCAAGGATGAAGCCATGGTTAAGCAAGTGATCGTCCGTGTTGGACACCAGGAGGTTGAAGACAATACGCGACCACAGTTCCCGCAGATCCGCGTTCGTTTGCGCCCCTTGCCGTATCAACACCTCTGCCAACTCCAGATAGCTCGCGCCCACGGATGCGTCATCGCCATCAATCCGATCGGTCAGGGTCATGGCCGAAGCAAAATGCAGCCGCCCTCCCGCCTCCGTCCGGTCAAAACGCTTGACCATGAAACAGTGATGATCGCTGGCGAAACGATGGGCCATGCCGCTTGCCACCCGCAGCCCACAACTGTTGCCGAGGGCGTTGACCACCATCTCCCAGCCACCGACGTCATAATCGTCACGCACGCTCGGAAACTTGGCGATCCACAGATGCCCGCTATCATCGACGACACTCGCTTTCGGCCTGGCGCCGCCCAGGGAGCCTCCTGGCGCAATCAACATTCTCAACCAGTCGCGCCCGTCGGGCGAGGTGTTGTCCGGATCGCTTTCCAGCGCACGGCTGGCCCGCTCCAGGGCCCGCAACTCCACGAAAGGCGGAGCGGCGACGCCATCGCGATCATCCAGAAACCCACCTTCGTCATTGAGCCTGTAGCGAATGGCTCCCACGCGATAAAGATCGTGGACGCCCAGCAGAAAATCCGACTCGTGAAGCTTGCTCCCCCTGGGAACCAGCCCTTCGCGGATATCCCGTTCCAGGCGGCGCTTCATCAGCAGTTGCCCCCAACGATCAGGACTCGAGTCGGCAAATACGCCAAACCGGCTCTGATGCTGTCCAGGGTACTGAGCACCCTCGAAGAGCCCGATACGAGGATCCAGTGGGGTGCTACTCAATCCGGGATCCTTCAGTGCCCCGGAGTCATACTCAAACTCGAACACATCGGCAGCCCGAGCTCTCCTGACGTGCAACATGCCCAGGCGTCGGGGTCCCCCCAGCCCTTCCCAATCGGCATACACCGCAATCTCAGTCATTCGTCACCTGTCGCAGGTTTGCGCTTTGGTCTCTTCGCCAACATGCTGGATAGCTTCTGCGACACCAATTGGGATAGCGCTTGTGTATTGCTGGAGAATTCAACCGGGGGATCTATCGGGTAATCGGGGGCGGACTCCTGGACGGCCCCCCCCATCGGGTCGACCGGCTGCCCCGGGGCTACCAGGGAGGACGGGGCACGTCCGCTCCTGCTTCCCGAGCGGGCTGGCCGGACAAGCTGGGCATCCTGCAGATGGCGGCCGACTTCATCGGCGGCGGCAACCTTGACCAGATCCTTTTCCAGCCCAAGTACCTGCATCACCGAGAGGTAAGCCCCTATCGTCACTCCCGCGCCGCCCGACTCCAGGGAGCGCAAGGTCATCAGGGACATTCCGGCGCGCTCGGCAACCTGCTTGGCGGTCAGCTTGCGACGTAGACGGGCAAGCTTGAGCCGCTCCCCAAGATCAGCGAGCAATTGGCTGGTGGCCGGTAGCAGCGGCGCAGTCTTCTTGGCCATGATGCTATTATTCCTTCACTTCCTGAAGATAACTGCCAGAATAATAGCACTCCGTTGATTCTACTGCGGTAAAATCGGACAACAGGCATGGCAGCGCCCGTCCCCGGACAATCGATCACGCCTGCAGATACCTCAACACCGACTCGCAGATCATCTCCCGATGCCGCGCCTTGATCTGCTCGTCCGGCAAGTCGATCTGGAAGATCTCACCGATGGTATGGCGGTTCGAGACCCGGTAGAAACAGAACGAACTCACCAGCAGATGCACGTCCAGCGGGTCCAGGCCGCTGCGGAACAGTCCCTGCTGCGCGCCCCGTTGCAGGATCTCGCCCAGCGCGCCGAGGATGGTCACGTTCATCGAGCGGATCGCCCGGGACTGCTTGACGTACTCGCCCTTGTGGATGTTTTCGATGCTGACGATCCGCACGAAATCGACATTGCGGTCGTGGTGGTCGAAGGTGAACTCGACCATCCGCCGAATCGCCTCGCGCGGTTCCAGTTCCGTCAGGTGCAGGCGACTCTCGGTGCTGCGAATCTCGCCGTAGAGTTTCTCCAGCACCTCGACGTAGAGCTGCTCCTTGCTGCCGAAGTAGTAATAGATCATCCGTTTCGAGGTGTGGGTCCGCTCGGCGATCGCGTCGACCCGCGCACCGGAAAGCCCCTGCTGGACGAACTCGACAATCGCTTCCTGGAGGATGTTCTCGCGGGTCTTCTCTGGATTGTTCTTGCGACTCTTGCGCGGCGCGGCGGCGGGTACGGTCAAGGACACGTCAGGCGCGGCGGGAAGTTCTGAAGTCATGGTCATTCCGGGTTCACGGCCTTTTCAGCAGATGCTGGCGATTATGGGCTGCGTCCCACGGCGAAGGAAGCGGGCAGACAGGCCAATACCCATCTCCCGCACCCCACGGAGCTAAAGCCGGGCCTGACGCACGGCCCCGCTGCGGGACTTGGCCATCGCCGCCAGGCGCACCGCGACATTCGCCGCGCCATAGCCGGCATAACCGCCCTTGCGTTGCAATATCTCGAAGAAGAACCGCCCTTCGAACGGCTCGGTATAGACGTGGAACAGCTCACCCCCCTGGGCATCGCGGTCATACAGCACGTTGTAGTAGGCCAGTTCGCTGAGGAACTCGTCATCGAAATCGAAGCGCGCCGCCAGGTCGTCGTAGTAGTTGAGGGGGATATCCAGCAGCGCCACGCCCGCCTCTTTCGCCCGGCTGACCTCGGCGAAAATATCGTCGCAGTCAAAGGCGATATGGTGCACGCCGGAACCACGGTAGCTCGACAGCGCATGGGAAATCGCTGTGTTGCGGTTCTCGGAAATATTCAGCGGCAGGCGGATCGAACTGCAGCGACTGCGCAGCGCCCGGCTCTTCACCAGACCATAGGGATCGGGCAGTACCACTTCATCGTCGGCCTCGAAATCCAGCAGGCTCTTGTAGAACAGCACCCAACTGTCGAGGCTGTCGGCCGGCAGCGCCATGGCCATGTGGTCGATGCGCTTGAGACCGGCCCGCGTCGGCGCGAGGGGTAACAGGTTGAAATCGGTGGCGTAGAGTTTCTGCCCGGCAGCCTCCTTGTCCACCAGATAGATCAGGCTGCCATCCGGCGCACGCACCGCCGCCAGTTCCAGCTCGTTGGGACCGACCAGGCCGCGATAAGGCTGGCCCTTGTAGGCTATCGCCCGGGATAGCGCACTGGCGCTGTCGTTGACCCGGATCGCCGTGGCGCACAGGGACGGGCCATGGGCCTCGAAGAAATTGTGGGCGAAGGAATACGGTTCGCCATTGAGGATCAGGTTGATATCGCCCTGGCGCAACAGGCTGACGTTTTTCGAGCGGTGCTGCCCGGCCCGGGCAAAACCCAGGCGCTCCAGCCACTGGGTCAGCCTGGCGCCGAGGGTTTCGTCCACGGCGAACTCGAGGAACTCGATACCCTCGTTTTCACTGACCGGCGGCGGCGCGAACAGGCTGTCGAGATGAGCGACCGGCTCATTCCGCTGGAGCAGGCGCTCGCGGGTTTTCTCCTCCAGATAGAGCAGGGAACGCAAGCCATCGGCGGCATTGGCCCGGGGCGGCGCGGCGCGGAAACCATCGTTGAAGATTTCCAGGGACAGCGGCCCGGTATAGCCACTCTTGATGATCGGCGCGAGAAAACCCGGCAGGTCGAATTCGCCCTGCCCCGGAAAGCAGCGGAAATGCCGGCTCCACTCCAGGACATCCATCGCCAGGATCGGCGCGTCGGCCATCTGCACGAAGAAAATCTTGTCGCCTGGGATCTGCGCGATGGCGCTCGGATCACCCTTGAGCGAGAGCGTATGGAAGCTGTCGAGCAACACTCCGAGGCTTGGATGATCGGCCTCGCGGACAATGTCCCAGACCTGCTGGTAGGTGTTGACGTGTCGTCCCCAGGCCAGGGCCTCGTAGCCGATCCGCAGGCCTCGGGCACCGGCGCGTTCGGCCAGCAGATGCAGATCGTCGACCAGGATCTGCCGGTTGCCCAGGCTGTCGGCCGCGGCATTGCTGCATACCAGGACCAGGTCGGTGCCCAGTTCCTGCATCAGGTCGAACTTGCGCTCGGCCCGCTCCAGGTTGCGCGCCAGGCGATCGCGGCGGCAGCCTTCGAAATCGCGAAAAGGCTGGAACAGGGTAATGGCGATGCCCAGGTCCGCGCACATCTGGCGGATTTCCCGGGGGCTGCCGTCGTAGTACAGCAGGTCGTTTTCAAAGATTTCCACGCCATCAAACCCGGCGGCGGCAATGGCTTCGAGTTTTTCCGGCAAGGTGCCGCTCAGGGAAACGGTGGCAATGGAACGCTGCATAAGTGGACTCCTGGCGGTGGTGTTTTTGTTGAGTAACGTTCCAGCCACAACAACAGAAGCCGGGGCAGTTGTGGGAGCGGGCTTGCCCGCGAAGGGGACCCTGGGATCGCTAGAAGCTTCGCGGGCAAGCCCGCTCCCACAGGGGAATCCCATCGCCCTCAGGCAACCGGATTGATTATTGAGGCAGAGGAAGCCGGACAGCAATCAAAGTGTACGAACTGGTTAGTTTTGTGTGCGATTATCGACCACAAAGGCCCACGGCGAATTGACGGTTTTTTGCTCACTGCGCACCATCGTCCAGGCCAAGGCAAAGCTTCAAATACTGCAGAAACCCACCCAGACAATTCCAAGAAACGGGTAATCGCTCATGCTCTCGACTTCACAAAGCTCCCCTGCCACCCAGGGCAGCGCCCGCGGCGGTATCGCCGACAAGATCCGCGGCGCCATGGCCGTCGGCACGACCCGCTGGGGCATGCTGGCCCTGGTGTTCTTCGCCACCACCCTGAACTACATCGACCGCGCCGCCCTGGGCGTCATGCAGCCCATCCTCGCCAAGGAAATGAGCTGGACGGCGATGGACTATGCCAACATCAACTTCTGGTTCCAGGTCGGCTACGCCGTCGGTTTCGTCCTGCAAGGGCGGTTGATCGACAAGGTCGGCGTGAAGCGGGTGTTCTTCTTCGCCGTGCTGCTGTGGAGCCTGGCAACCGGCGCCCACGGCCTGGCGACCTCGGCGGCGGGCTTCATGATCTGCCGCTTCATCCTCGGCCTGACCGAAGCCGCCAACTATCCGGCCTGCGTGAAAACCACCCGCCTGTGGTTCCCCGCCGGCGAACGGGCGGTGGCCACCGGTATCTTCAATGCCGGGACCAATGTCGGTGCGATGTTCACGCCAATGCTGTTGCCCCTGGTCCTGCAGGTCTGGGGCTGGCAGGCGGCGTTCCTGTGCATGGCGGCGCTGGGCGGGATCTGGCTGCTGTTCTGGGGCCTGAAGTACTTCAACCCGGAAGATCATCCGTCGGTGAAACCGGCGGAACTGGCGTATATCCAGAAGGAAGTCGAACCGACGCAACCCGCCGTGCCCTTCTCGCGGATCCTGCGCATGCGCGGCACCTGGGCCTTCGCCCTGGCCTACTCGCTCACCGCGCCGGTGTTCTGGTTCTACCTGTACTGGCTGCCGCCGTTCCTCAACCAGCAGTACAACCTGGGCATCAGCGTGACGCAGATGGGCATCCCGCTGATCATCATCTACCTGACCGCCGACTTCGGCAGCGTCGGCGGCGGCATTCTCTCGTCGTTCCTGATCGGCCGCGGGATCAACCCGATCCGTGCCCGCCTGCTGTCGATGCTGCTGTTCGCCTGCTGCATCATCGGCGTGGTGATGGCAGCCGGCTCCAGCCACCTGTGGGTCGCCGTGGGCGCTATCTCCCTGGCCATCGGCGCGCACCAGGCCTGGACGGCGAACATCTGGAGCCTGGTGATGGACTACACCCCCAAGCACATGATGAGCACGGTGTTCGGCTTCGGCGGCATGTGCGCGGCCATCGGCGGCATGTTCATGACCCAGCTGGTGGGCTATATCCTGACCACCACGAACAACAACTACGCGGTGCTGTTCACGCTGATTCCGGCAATGTACTTCCTGGCACTGACCTGGCTGTACTTCATGGCTCCGCGCAAGATTCCGAAACTGGTCGATTGATCTCGACATGGTCGAAGGTTGGGCCAGGCTTGCTGGCCTGTTCGCGGGCAAGCCCGTCCCTGATCGTTCCCACGCTCCGCGTGGGAATGCAGCCCGTGACGCTCTGCGTCACAACAACGGACGCGGAGCGTCCAGAGAGGCATTCCCACGCAGAGCGTGGGAACGATCATCGACGTCAGAAATCGAAAAACACCGTCTCGCCTTCACCCTGGATACGAATATCGAAACGGTAGGCCGTCTTGCCGTTCACTTCACAGCGCTGGGCTATCAGGGTTTCCCGGCGCTGCGGTTGCTCGATCAGGTTGATCACCGGGCATTTCGCGTTGGCCTCGGCCTCGTCGGAGAAGTACAGGCGGGTCTGCAGGTGGATATTGATCCCCCGGGCAAACAGCGAGACGTTGATATGCGGCGCCATCGGCACACCGGCCGCGTTGTTCACCACGCCCGGCTTGATGGTCGCCAGCGTCCACTCCCCGGCATCGAAGGTGGTCGCCGTGCGGCCGAAGCTGTTGAAGGCCTTCTCGGAATCGAAGGCCTTGTCGTAGACGCCTTCGTGGTTGGCTTGCCAGAACTCCAGGAAGGAATCGCGCACCAGGTGGCCGTTGCCGTCATAGACATTGCCCAGCAACAGGATATGTTCGCCGGGCGCTCCGGGCCTGGCCATTTCATTCCAGATTTCCTCCGGACGGGGCGGGTTGCCGGCCGCCGCCAGCGCCAGGCCGATATGCACATAGGGACCGGCGGTCTGCGACGGGGTTTCGGCAAGCAATTGAACAGGCATGGTCGGTCTCCTCAGCAGTTTTCGAAGTGGGTCTTGCGCTGACCGCGCAACACGATGTCAAAGCGATACGCCAGGCAATCCATCGGATTGGCGTTGCCCATGTCCAGGCGCGCAATCAGGCTCTGCACCGCTTCGGCGCTAGCGATCGACTTGACGATGGGGCACATCGGGATCAACGGATCGCCTTCGAAGTACAGCTGGGTGATCAAGCGCGTGGCAATCGACGGTCCGCTGATGGACACGTGGATATGCGCCGGGCGCCAGTCGTTCGGACCATTGCGCCATGGATAGGGCCCGGGCTTGACGGTGCGGAAGCTGTAGTAGCCGTCCCGGTCGGTCAGCGCCCGACCGACGCCGCCGAAGTTCGGGTCCAGGGGCGCCAGGTAGCGATCGTTCTTGTGCCGATAACGTCCGCCGGCATTGGCCTGCCAGATTTCCACCAGGGTATGGGGAATCGGCTGGCCGTACTGGTCGCAGACCCGGCCGGCAAGAATGATGCGCTCGCCCACCGGCAAGCCGCCATTGTTGAAATTGAGCAGCAAGTCGTTATCGAAACGACCGAATTTCAGATGGGAAAAGTCCGGACCGGTGCTTTCACTGACCGATTGCGGGATGCTCACCAACGCCTGGCGCGGAGAACGGGCGATGGACGTCTTGTAATCAGGGGTCAGGGCTTTCGGGTGCCAATTACGGTCACGAATGACAAAACGACGGCTGTCTGCTTCAGACATGTCGATCTCCTGTTGTTTTTATGGGGAAAAGCAGCGGCAAGCTACACGGTATGAATCATGCGCTTGCAGCGTGCCCCAACAGCGAACCGCTGAATATTGAAAAGCCGCGTCACACTCATAACCAGATGGTTATGGATAACGGCCCTCGCGATACGCCTGCCCCACTTCCCGCAACATCTCCACCGACCATTGCGCGGCCAGCGACAACGGCAGGCTGGCATTGCTCGAAATGCCCACCGAGCCACCCGGCTCGCGCTGGCCCAAGTCAATCTCGTATAACTCGCCACGCGCCAGATCCAGGCGCACGGCATCCAGCGGCGCGATCCATAGCGCCTCACTGGACAACACATAGCGTCGACTCAAGGCCACCGACAGGGTTTCCAGACGCTGCCGCGACTGACGGATGCCGCACTGCACGAACAAGCTGTCGGCAAACTTGCGGATGGTGGTGCCCGCCAACGGCAGGACCAGGGGGAAGTTTTCCACGCTGCGGCGATCCAGAGCCCCGTTCAAGAGTGGATGATCGGGCCGCGCCACCAGGGTCATGGATTCGCTGTACAGGTGCTCGAAGGTCAGCCCCTGGATCTCCGGGCTGTCAGTCATGCGCCCGACCACCAGATCGACATCGCCGACCCGCAACTGCGAGAGCAGATAGGCGCTCGGCCCGGTCACCACACTCACCACCAGCGCCGGGTGCCGCTCGTGCAGGCGCCGCACCACCTCCGGCATCAACAGGCTTTCCACCGTCGACAACACCCCGAGCCGCACCACGCCCGCGGCGTATTCACCCTCACGCAGGGCCTGCACGCCTTCACGCAAGGTCTGCACCGAAGGCCCGGCATAACGCAGGAAAGCCACCCCGGCCTCGGTCAGGCTGATACCGTTTTTGCTGCGCACGAACAGACGGGTCTCCAGCAGCGCTTCCAGCTCCTTGAGGGTCTTCGACATCGCCGGCTGGCTCACCGCCAGGACATCCGCCGCCCGCGCCAGGCTGCCCTGGCGGGCCATTTCGAGAAAACACACGAGGTGACGGAATTTGATCCGGGTGTCGATATTCACGAGGTGAGCGGCTCCGCTGCGGGTCAGGACAGGTGCAATTGTGTCCGATATTAGCCGTCAGCGGCGGCTTCTGAACCAAATCCCCTGGCCGACCTCTATCTGCATGGCCTGACGACCGGACTGGCGGCTATCCCACCCAGCAGCAACACTCATCTGCACAACAAACAGAGGATTCCCACATGCTTTGGAAAAAAGGAAGGCGCAGCGACAACGTGGTGGATGCTCGTGATGACAACAATGCTGGAGGTGGCGGACTGCGTTTCGGCGGCGGCAAGGGCTTGAGCCTGACAGCCGTGGTGCTGATTGTCGGCATCGGCTTGCTCACGGGCCAGGACCCGATGCAGATTCTCGGACAACTCAGCGGGCAACTGACCCAGCAGCAATCCGCCCCCGTCAGCCCGCAAACCCGGCAGTCAGCGCCGGCCAACGACGAGCAGGCGGATTTCGTCCGGGCCATTCTCGGCGACACCGAAGATACCTGGGGCCAGATCTTCCAGCAGGCCGGACGCCAATACAAGGAACCGACGCTGGTGCTGTTCCGCGGCCAGGTCAGCTCCGCCTGCGGCCTGGCGTCCTCGGCCACCGGGCCGTTCTATTGCCCGGCGGACCAGCGGGTCTACCTCGACCTGGACTTCTTCCGCGAGATGTCCCAACGCTTCAAGGCCGCCGGGGACTTTGCCCAGGCCTACGTGATCGCCCATGAAGTCGGCCATCACGTGCAGACCCTGCTCGGGGTCTCCGCCAAGATGCAGGCCGCCCGCCAGCAAGGGCGCAAGATGGAAGGCGACGGCGGCCTGCTGGTACGCCAGGAGCTGCAGGCCGACTGCCTGGCCGGGGTCTGGGCCTGGCACGCGCAGAAACGCCTGAACTGGCTCGAACCCGGCGATATCGAAGAAGCCTTGAATGCCGCCAATGCAATCGGTGATGATCGCCTCCAGCAGCAGGGTCAGGGACGCGTGGTGCCGGACTCCTTCACTCACGGCACCTCTGCTCAACGGGTGCGCTGGTTCAAGACCGGCTTCGCTCAAGGGCAACTCAACCAATGCGATACCTTCGCCGCCAAGAGTCTGTGAATGAACAAAACACTGTTTGGATCATTGTTGTTGGGTATGTGCGTCATCGGGGGCCAGGTGCAGGCCGCTGAACACGGGGTCAAGGAAGTCAGCCCCAATCATCTGAAACTGTCGGCCGGCGAGTTGAGCGTCGGCCTCAACCGCGACTGGCTGGGGCCGATGCCGGATGTGCAGCGGGTACTGATCATCGTCCACGGGCGGTTGCGCAACGCCATGACCTACCTCAACAGCGCCGAGACCGCCGCGGCCCAGGCCGGCCAGGACAGCAACACGCTGATCATCGCGCCGCAGTTCCTCAACGAAAGCGATGTACGACGCAATCACCTGCCGGACAACCTGCTGCGCTGGCAAGGCAATGACTGGATGGCCGGAGAGGCCTCCACAGGCCCTTCGGCCATGAGCTCCTATGCCGCACTGGACGAAGTCCTGCAGCGTCTGGGCAATCGGAAAAAATTCCCGGCACTGCGTGAAGTGGTGATTGCCGGGCACTCCGGCGGCGGCCAGGTGGTGCAACGTTATGCGCTGGTGGGACATGGCGACACGCAACTGGCCGGCAGCGGTATCAAGTTGCGTTATGTGATCGCCAACCCGTCGTCCTATGCCTATTTCAATGCGCAGCGACCGGTGGCGGGGTTCAATCCGTCATCCTGCCCGGGATTCAACGACTGGAAGTACGGCCTGCAGAACCTGCCGTCCTATGCCATGGGACAGTCGCCGGCGCAGTTGGAAAAGGCTTATGTGCAGCGCGATATCACCTACCTGCTGGGCCAGCAGGACACCGACCCGAACCACCCGGCCCTGGACAAGAGCTGCGAGGCGGAGGCCCAGGGCCCGTATCGGCTGATTCGCGGACATAACTACTTCGCCTACCTGCAGCAACGTCACCCGCAAGGGCTGGCGCAGACCCTGGTTGAAGTGCCCGGGGTCGGGCATAACGGCGACGGGATGTTCACCTCGCCACAGGGACAGAAAGCGTTGTTCCAGCGTTAAGGGTTTGCGGTGCGGGCAGTGAGATCGAGGCTGCCTGCAGTGGCCTCTTCGCTGGCAAGCCAGCTCTCACATGGGATCGTATTGTGGCATCTTGCGCGATCCACTGTAGGAGCAGGGCTTGCCAGCGAACAGGGCCTCAAGCCGACAGCATCTGCCGCAACGCCACACAATCCTCGGCATGCCAATCCGTCAGCTCCGGCCACGGGTTATCCGGCAGGTTGACCAACACTGTCCGTGCCCCCGCCGCCCGTCCGCAATCGAGGTCGAAACGGTAATCACCGACCATCACCATCTCGGCCGGCGCGATGTCCCAGGCTTCGGCCAGTTTCAGCAATCCACCCGGATGCGGCTTGGGCGGTGCGTCATCGCGCCCCAGCACATCCGCCTCGGCGAAACAGTCGGCCAGGCCGATGGCCTCCAGCGTCACATGGGCCAGCTCACGGGCATTGCGCGTCAGGATCCCCAGGCGATAACCCCGACCGGCCAGCTCGCGCACCAACTCCACCGCCCCCACCGCCGCTTGCGAGCCCATGGCCAGGTCGCGCTCATGCTCCAGCAACCAGGCATGCTTGGCCGCTGCTTCATCGGCCGGCAACGCTGCCAGGTGCGTAAGGATGTCGTCTTCCGGCGGAATCGACAGGGCCACGCGAATGGCGGCGAAATCATGCACGGCAACAGTCAGGGTGCCATCCATGTCGAATACCCAGTGACGCACCTCGGACAGACTCATGACCAATCCTTGCGATGACGGATCAGGCCTTCCTGGGTGACCGACGCCACCAGTACGCCGGCGCGGTTGTACACACTGCCCCGGGAGAAACCACGGGAATTGCCGGCCCAGGGACTGTCCATCGCATACAGCAGCCAGTCATCGGCGCGCAGGTCGGCGTGGAACCACAGGGCATGGTCGAGGCTGGCGACCTGCATATCCTTCTGCCACACCGACTTGCCATGGGGCAGCAGCGAGGTGGTCAGCAGGCCGAAATCCGATGCATAGGCCAACAGGTACTTGTGCAGCGCCGGTGAGTCGGCCAGGGCACCGTCGGCACGGAACCAGACGTACTTGACCGGGTCCGACGGCTGCGGATTGTAGGGATCCTTCTCAGTCACCGGGCGCACTTCGATCGGCTTGGGGCACAGCAACTTGTCACGCATGTGCTCGGGGATCAGGTGGGCGCGTTGCTGGGTGATTTCCAGCTCCGAGGGCAGGTTCTCCGGCCCCACCACCTTCGGCATGCTGCTCTGGTGCTCGAAGCCCTCTTCGTCGTACTGGAACGAAGCGCTGCAGGTAAAGATCGGATGCCCCTTCTGGATCGCCGTCACCCGCCGGGTGCTGAAGCTGCCGCCATCGCGCACGCGGTCAACCGAATACACCACTGGCAGGCCGGCATCCCCGGGACGCAGGAAATAACCGTGCAGCGAATGCACATGACGGGCTTCCTCGACGGTCTGGCTCGCCGCCGACAGCGACTGACCCAGCACCTGGCCGCCAAACAGCTGGCGAAACCCCAGGTCCTGGCTGCGCCCGCGAAAGAGGTTTTCCTCGATGGGTTCCAGGGTCAGCAAGTCGACCAGGTCTTCCAGCACTTGGCTCATTCAAACGCTCCTCACACAGGGCAATACAGTTCACTTAAAGACGATCTCAAGCCATCCGTGCTTGTGGTGGCGGAACCTCAAGAACACCACATTCCTTTCCTGGAGCAGAGCTTTGCAGGAGCCACCGGATTGAATGATACAGCCTTTGTCGCGCCAGGCGTTGGGACGGATCGGCCACAACAGCCGCTATCCGTGCAGGGTTTCCAGCCACTGGTCGCGGCTGATGCGGTACAGCACATGCTTGCGCAACGGGTGATTACCGGCCAGCCTGGGGTGTTCGAAGTCGCCCAAGGGGTCGTAGTGCATGCCGATGGCCTGCATGACCTTCTGCGAAGGGGTGTTGGTCTCGGTGGTAAAGGCCACTACTTCCTCCAGCGCCAGGCGATCGAAGCCACAGCGCAAGGACGTCCATGCGGCCTCGCTGGCATAACCCAGGCCCCAGTGTTCGCGGGCCAGGCGCCAGCCCATTTCCACCGCCGGGGTGAAGGCTGCGTCGAAATTCACGTGGGCCAGTCCGGTCAGGCCGATAAAGGCGCCGTTGTCCTTGCGCTCCAGGGCCCACAGGCCAAAACCATGCTCGGCGAAATGCCCGCGGATCCGGCCGATCAGCGCCGCACTCTCCAGGCGACTCAGCGCGACCGGGAAATACCGCATCACTTGGGGATCGGCGCACATCCGGGCAAATTCCGGCAGGTCGTCATCGCGCCACTGACGCAGCAACAGGCGCGCGCTCTCGAGTTCCAGTATCGGCTCCATCAATCCCCCTCAGGATTCCTTGTAAAGCTGTTTCCCTGCTCGCAAGTGTATCGCGCTGATAAGATCCTTCACTCATTCCTACATGAATTCGCCATGCCGTTGCCTTTGATCTACCACGATGACTACAGTCCCGCGTTTGCGCCGGAGCATCGTTTTCCCATGGACAAGTTCCGCCTGCTGCGCGATCACCTAGTGGACAGCGGCCTGACCCGCGACCCGGACCTGCTGCGCCCGCAGATCTGTCCCGTGGATATCCTCGCCCTGGCCCATGACCGTGGCTATATCGAACGCTACATGGCCGGCGAATTGTCCCGCGAAGACCAGCGCCGCCTCGGCCTGCCCTGGAACGAAGCCCTGGCCCGGCGTACCGTGCGCGCGGTCGGCGGTTCGCTGCTGGCCGCCGAACAGGCCCTGGAACATGGCCTGGCCTGCCACCTGGCCGGCGGCACCCACCACGCCCACTACGATCACCCGGCGGGCTTCTGCATCTTCAACGACCTGGCAGTGATCAGCCACTACCTGCTGGCCAGCGGGCGTGTCGACCGGGTGCTGATCTTCGACTGCGACGTGCACCAGGGCGACGGCACTGCCCGTATCCTTGAAGACACTCCCGAAGCCATCACGGTTTCCCTGCATTGCGAGAAAAACTTCCCGGCGCGCAAGGCCCGCAGCGACTGGGACATTCCCCTGCCCATGGGCATGGGCGATGCCGACTACCTGAAGGTGGTGGATGACGCCCTGAATTACCTGCTGCCGCTCTACCAGCCGGACCTGGTGCTGTACGACGCCGGTGTGGACGTGCACAAGGACGACGCCCTGGGCTACCTGAAACTGACCGACGAAGGCGTGGCGGCCCGTGACGAACGGGTCCTGCGCCATTGCCTGGGCCGCGATATCCCGGTGGTCGGGGTGATCGGCGGCGGCTACAGCAAGGACCGCCAGGCGCTGGCGCGACGCCACGGCATCCTGCACCACAGCGCGCAGCGGGTCTGGACGTCATCAGGTTGTCACTGAAGCATGCTGCTTACCCACAATGTCTGTGGAACGGCCTGTGGATAACCTGCGTGAAACGCGCTACAGCGCTTACGGAACAAGGGCTACGGATAGCTGTATGTTTTTCGTACAGCGCTCCTGATGAGCCCGGCAGTTCCCCTGTGGGAGTGGGCTTGCCCACGAAAGTCCCACCGCGGTTTTATCGACATACCGCGTTTTCGTTCTTCGTGGGCAAGCCCACTCCCACAAGAAAACGTAGAATGCCCGCCTACCACGCCACTTCGCAGCCTGCCATGACCCGCACAGCCCCCGATTCCTCTCCCCACGTCGCCATTATCGGTGGCGGCCCTGCCGGCCTGATGGCCGCCGAAGTCCTGAGCCAGGCGGGTATCCGGGTCGACCTCTACGACGGCATGCCTTCGGTCGGACGCAAGTTCCTGCTGGCCGGCGTCGGTGGTATGAACATCACCCATTCCGAGCCCTACCCGGCGTTTCTCTCGCGCTATGCCGAGCGCGCTCCGCAGATCGCCCCGATGCTGCGCACCTTCGGCGCCGATGAACTGTGCGCATGGATCCACGGCCTGGGGATAACTACGTTTGTCGGCAGTTCCGGCCGGGTCTTTCCCAGCGATATGAAGGCCGCACCGCTGCTGCGCGCCTGGCTCAAGCGCCTGCGCGATGCCGGGGTAGTTATCCACACCCGCCATCGCTGGATGGGTTGGGAGGATGGCGAACTGGTTATCCACAGCCCGGACGGCGAAAAACGGCTCCAGGCCGACGCCACGCTGCTCGCGCTGGGCGGCGGCAGTTGGGCGCGCCTGGGCTCCGATGGCGCCTGGCTGCCGTTGCTGGAACAACGCGGCGTGCCCATCACCCCGTTGCAACCGAGCAATTGCGGATTTGAAGTCGAGGCCTGGAGCGAACTGCTGCGCGGCAAGTTTGCCGGAGCCCCGCTGAAAAACATCGCCATCGGCCTGCAACAGACAGTGCCACGCCTGGGTGAATGCGTGATCACCGCCAGCGGCATCGAAGGCAGCCTGATCTATGCCTTGTCCGCGCCGATCCGCGAGCAGATCAACCAGAGCGGTTCGGCAATCATCGAGATCGACCTGCTGCCGGGCAAGACCCGCCAGCAGATCCAGGCCGTGCTCGCCAAGCCGCGCGGTTCGCGCTCCATGGCCAAGCACCTGCACAGCCAGGTCGGTATCGACGGGGTCAAGGCGGCGTTGCTGCGCGAACTGACGGATGCCGCCTGCTTCAGCGATACCGCGCAGTTGGCGAGCGCGATCAAGGCCCTGCCGCTGAAACTGCTCGCCCCCCGCCCGCTGGACGAAGCCATCAGCAGCGCCGGCGGCGTTCCTTTCGAAGCCATGGACGAACAGTTGATGCTCAAGGCGTTGCCGGGCGTGTTCTGTGCCGGCGAGATGCTGGATTGGGAAGCGCCGACCGGCGGCTACCTGCTGACCGCCTGCTTTGCCAGCGGACGGGTGGCGGGGAAAGGGATGCTGGAGTGGTTGCGGCGGCAGGCCTGAAGCAGCGAGCACTCACCGATCGTTCCCACGCTCCGCGTGGGAACGATCAATCGCAATTGCCGGCAAGCCGGCTCCCACAATGGCGCCCGTCTCAGGGCTTGCGTTTACGCGGCCCGGTGTTGAACACCGGCACCTTGCGCACCGGTTTGACCGGTGGCGCCACGTCTTCCGGCTTCTCGCCGCTGTCCACCCATTTGCCCAGGTTGCGCTTGCCGCCACCACCGGCAGCCTTCGGCTTTTTCGGTTTCTTCGGCTTCTTGATCACCTGCCCGGACGCATCGGTTTCCGGCACACGGTGCTCGGGCTCGAAATCCTGTTCTTCACGGCGGCTCAGCGTCTGACGCGTCAGCGTCTCGATGGCCGACAGCAGGTTCACTTCATCGGCACACACCAGGGAAATCGCCTCGCCGGTGGCACCGGCCCGACCGGTACGACCGATACGGTGAATGTAGTCCTCGGCGACAATCGGCAGGTCGAAGTTGACCACCAGCGGCAGGTCTTCGATATCCAGGCCACGGGCCGCGACATCGGTGGCCACGAGGATCTGGATCTCGCTGGCCTTGAAGCGATCCAGCGCCCGTTGGCGGGTCGCCTGCGGCTTGTCGCCGTGGATACCGTCGGCGTTCACGCTCAGGCCCTGGAGTTTTTCCACCAACTGGTCGACGCCATTACGGGTCTTGGCGAACACCAGCACCTGCTTCCACTTGTGCTTACGCAGCAGGTGCACGAAGAGCTCCGGCTTGCGCTTCTTGTCGACCGTCACCACCCACTGCTTGACGGTGTTGGCCGCCACGTTGCGCGGGCTGACTTCGATGCTCAGCGGATCGTTGAGCATCTGCCCGGCCAGCAGGCGTATCGCATCGGAGAAGGTCGCCGAGAACAACAGGGTCTGGCGCTTTTTCGGCAAGGCCTTGTAGATATTGCCCAGCTCTTCCTGGAAGCCCAGGTCGAGCATGCGGTCGGCTTCGTCGAGTACCAGGGTCTGCAACTGGTTGAACTTGAGCGCGTTCTGGCGGAACAGGTCGAGCAGGCGTCCCGGCGTGGCCACCAACAGGTCGACACCTTTGCGCAGCTTCATCATCTGCGGGTTGATGCTGACGCCGCCATACACCGCATAAGTGCTCAACGGCAGGTGCTCGGCGTACTGGCGCACGCTTTCATGCACCTGCTCGGCCAGCTCGCGGGTCGGGACCAGGATCAGCGAACGGACCGAGTTGGCGGCGACCTTCGGTCCTTCCAGGGTCAGCAACTGCAACAGCGGCAGGGCGAAACCGGCGGTCTTGCCGGTGCCGGTCTGGGCCGCGGCCATCAGGTCGCGGCCGGCCAGCACGGCGGGAATGGCCTGGGCCTGGACCGGTGTCGGCGTCTTGTAGCCGAGGGTGTCCAGGGCCCGGGTCAGGGGTTCGATCAGGCCGAGAGTAGCGAATGTCATGCAGGTACCATAAGGAAAGTGTCAGCGCCGTGAAGCAATGCGCGGCAGTTTACCCTGTCAGGCCTCTTTCGGCTTGCGCCACTGCGGCAAACCGATCAACACCACGGCGCTGATGATCACACCCATGGCGATGCACTCGTGCCAGCCGATGTGTTCGTCGGCGAACAGGATGCCCAGCAACACCGCCACGGCCGGGTTGACGTAGGCATAGCTGGTGGCCGCCGCCGGGCGCACATGCTTCAACAGGTACATGTAGGCGTTGAAGGCGATGATGGAGCCGAAGACGATCAGGTAGAGCAGCGCGAGCCAGCCTTCGGTCGAGGGCATCTGGGTCATGCGCTCGCCCCTGATCAAGCTGGCCAGCAGCAGGACCACGCCACCCACCAGCATTTCCGCCGCACTGGCCATGCCGCCGGGGGGCAGCGGCAGATGCTTGCTCCATACCGAACCGAAGGCCCAGGTCGCCGCGGCCAGCAGCAACAGGACAGCGCCAAACGGACTGCTTTGCAGGTTGGAGCCCATGTTCAGCAGGGCGATGCCGATCAGGCCCAGCACGATCCCCGCCCATTCCAGGCCGGTATTGCGCGCCCCCCAGAAATAGCCGCAAAGCAGGGTGAACAGCGGCACCGTGGCCACCGTCAGCGCGGCGACACCGGAAGCCACGCCTGTGTGCTCGGCCAGGGTCACCGCGCCATTGCCGAAACTGAGCAACAGTACGCCAATGATGCCCGCCGCCTTCCATTGCCGCCAGGTCGGTGCCGGCACGCCGCGCCAGCGCTGGTAGGCATACAGCAGGCTGCCGGCGATCACGAAACGGATACCGCCCATCATCAGTGGCGGCCAGGATTCCACGCCGATACGAATCCCCAAATAGGTCGAGCCCCAGATGAAATACAACGCAAAGAAGGCACCGATCAGCGGCAACGGAAAACGGCGTGGGGCAGGCATGGAAGGCTCTAGGCAGGACAAGGGAGCGTTATTCTAGAAAGGCCATCGACAAATAATAAGTTACAAAACCGCGTTATCACGCCAGTACACTTTCTAAAACATGGGTATCAAGGGTATAAACCGTGCTTTCGAAAGTCGGCGAGCCAGAGGTCTTTTAGATGGACAAGTACGACCGTTTGATCCTGGGCGCCCTGCTGGAAAACGGCCGCGCCTCCTTCGCCGAACTGGCGCGCAAGGTCAACCTTTCCGCCCCGGCGGTGGCTGAACGAGTAGCGAAGCTGGAGAGCAGCGGCGTGATCACCGGCTACCAGGCCAAGGTGGACATGGCCAAGATCGGCCTGCCGATCCAGTGCGTGATCGAGTTGCGGCTCAACCAGCACGGCAGGCAACAGGTCTATGACGACCTGGCGCAGATCCCGCAGATCACCGAATGCCATCGGGTGACCGGCGACCCCTGCGTGATCATGCAGGCGGCGGTGGGCTCGATGGGAGAGCTGGAAGAATTGATCAACCGGATTGCCCAGTTCGGTTTCAGCAAGACCTCGATCGTGCTGTCGAGCGCTATCGAACCGCGGGTGCCGTTGGGGCATCTGGAAATGAATGGCAAGGTGAAGAGCCTGCATTGCGTCTGAACGTTCGTGTTTGCCGGTTTTGGGAGCGCTTCGCACCCCATCGCGAGCAAGCTTGCTCCTACAGGACCGCGTCGTGCACAAGCCGGGGGCAAACACAAATTCATCGTTCCCACGCTCTGCGTGGGCATGCAGCCCGTGACGCTCTGCGTCACAAGACGCGCAGATGAAGCAATATCGTAAAAGTCAGGTACGCTTCCTGGCCTGTTCATACGCGGCGCTACGCTCTCGCTTGCCTATCGCCAGCACGACAACAACAATTCGCTCGTCCTCGACACGATAGACGAGCCGATATCCTGCCCCGCGCAGCTTGATCTTGTAGCAATCCTTGAGATCGTGAAGCGCATCACCTGAAACACGCGGCGCATGTCGACGCTCTTCAAGCTTGCGTAGCAATTGCACTCGAAGAACCGCGTCGAGATTGCGCAGTTCCTTCAGGGCCATTGGGTCCCATTCAATACTGTATTCAGCGCCCATGTTCGATATCGGCCTGGGCTTCGGCAATCAAGTCGTCCAGAGAAACACGTACAGGGGGTTCATTGGCTTCGATGCGTTCTCTGGCCAACTGCGCGAGTTCCAGATCGTCCAGACGCTCCATCATCATCTCGAATACGTCAGCGGGCACCATATAGCCCATTACGCGATTATGGTTCAGTACCGCCACGGGTTCGCCTCCTGCTTCCCTCAATACGGCAGAGGGGTTTTTCTTGAGCTCGGAGACGCTCACGACCCTGTTGCTCAAAACACTTTGCATAATAAAGACTCCTGAATAGGTCTTTATTTTGGTCTTATCTTCACTACCAAGCAACGCAACAACTTGGCCGTCGGTCGCCTGAAGAAACATTCTGAACAGGTCACCGAAGATCGCTCCCACGCTCTGCATGGGAACGATCAGCCAATCACTTACCAGACACTGCCACAACCGCTGACGGGCACTACCTGCGGCATATCGCGCAGGCGGATCCAGGGTTCCTTGCGCCAATGCAACAGGCTCAGCGCGCCACCGTTCCATTCCAGCAAGCCCAGGCTCGGCGCCTGGGTCAGCGCCAGTTGCGGCTGATCGCGTAGCATCGGCAACACCTGATGCGTCAGCCACTGGCGCAGATGCCGGTTCTCCGGCAGGTAGTGATAGACCAGCATGGCGTAGACACCCGACTCGCTGAGCATCAGGTGTTCTTCTGCTCCGCCATTCCCCTGCAAGCTCAGCAGGCGACGCTGATCCGAATCAAGCTTGATCGCTTTGCGCTCATGCCACTCGATGCCCATCAGGTGCCCGATATCACGGGCGCAGAACCAGGCTTCGTCATGCAGGAGCAAGGCGCGGAGTTTGAGATTGTGGCGAGTGAAGACTTGAGGCGTGAGGCTGATATCAACCTGTATTTCGGGAATGGATTTTTCCATCTGGCGTAACTCCTAGATATCTATAGAGAGCTGCCAGAAAAGCCTTCCTACGAGCTTGGGTGGCAGCCGTACGCGGAGTAGGAACCGGATCCTAGGCTACCCGGCCACGCAGAAGCGTGCCCGCGCACGGCCACCATGACTGATTATCTCGGCATACAAAAAACACCGCAATCAGCAGATGGACGCAAAGCGCCTAGTTCAGCTCAGCAAGGGTTCCTACGCCCTGTCACCGATTTGGCGATGACCGCAAAAGGCTAGCGTTGCTAGCCCCCCCCGAAAAGACGGCACAGATCGCCACAGGAAGTACGACATTTCCTAAAAATTGATCGTTCCCACGCTCCACGTGGGCATGCAGCCCGTGACGCTCCGCGTCACAAGAGCGGACGCGGAGCGTCCGGTGAGGCATTCCCACGCGGAGCATGGGAACGATCGGATCGGGAGTCAGGCTCCCCGATAGCGCTTCAAATGCTCCCCCACCTTCGCCGCCGGTACTTTCTGCAATTTGCACAGCAGGTCGTGAGACAGCTCGCGCAGCCCGTGCTTTTCGCGCAGCTCGCCGGCCAGGTGCGCCAGCAGGTTCGCGGCCATCTCGGCGTCGGCCATGGCCCGGTGCGCCTGGCCGGTGTGCGGCAGCCGCGCGTAGGCGGTCAGGGTGCCCAGCTTGTGGTTCGGCGCCGCCGGCATCAGGCGCCGTGCCAGCAACAGCGAGCAGGCGAAATTCTGCAGCCGCGTGCGCTTGATGCGGCCCATCTCGAAATCCCAGAACTTCTGGTCGAACGCGGCGTTATGGGCCAGCAGCGGCGTGATGCCAACGAATTCGTTGACCTCGTTCATCACCCGCTCCGCCGCTGGCGCGGTGCGCAACATGGCGTTGCTGATACCGGTCAATTGTTCGATAAACGCCGGTACCCGCACCCCGGCGTTCATCAGGCTCTGGTAACGGTCGACGATGCGCCCCTCTTCCAGGATGACCACGGCGATTTCCGTCGCCCGGCAGGCGCTGCTCGGCGAGATCCCGGTGGTTTCAAAGTCGATAACCGCAATACGTTCCAAAATCCAACCCTTTCAAATAGTCCGTTGATCGTTCCCCCGGCGCGACAGGGAATACGCGTTGCTTCAGAAATGGACGCGGAGCGTCCAGGACTGCGTTACCACGCGGAGCGTGGGAACGATCATCAGCTCAATCATTTCAACAACAGTGCGCCTTCGATGGGCACGTAGCGGCTTGCCGCGCGGATCAGCGAATTGGCCGTCAGACCCGGCACGCCATAGGCTACAGCTTCGACGCCATGCTTGCCGATGATACGTTCGAGCAGCAGGTCGAAATCGCCGTCACCGGACGCCAGCACCACTTCGTCGACGTTCGGCGCGGCATCCATGATATCGATGGTGATGCCCACGTCCCAGTCGCCCTTGGCCGAACCGTCGCTGCGCTGGATGTACGGCTTGAGTTTCACCGTGAAGCCCAGGTTGCGCAGGATCTGCTGGAACTGCTGCTGCTTGCTGTCGCCACGATCGATCGCATAAGCATAGGCCTCGACGATCTGCCCGCGCTGGCTGATATCAGCCCACAGGGCGGCGTAGTTGAAGTGGCAACCGTAAGCCTGGCGGACGGTGTAGTAGAGGTTCTGAACGTCGGCGAACACTGCGATTTTCTTCACCGTGAATCCTCATGGCGCAGGCGCGCACTGGCGGGTGTGACGGACACTCGAAAGCGAGTAGACGCCCAGTATGCCAGCCCGAGGCAATATTCAGCGAACAATCAGCGGTGCGGGAGTTGGAGGAACAGCGTCAGGCGCCCCAACCCCTGAGGGAGTGGAGATTATGTGGGAGCGCGCTTGTCGGGACGCCGCACCGCCGCGAAGAGGCCTGTGAGGCCACTAAAAGCTTCGCGAGCAAGTCCGTTCCCACACAAGCACCGCTCCCACAACACCTGTCATCGATCAGACGTAGGAATCGTCGTCGCCAGAAAAGGAGGAACTGTCGTCGCTATAGTCGCTGTCGAGGAAACCGCCCTGGTCGTTGTTGCCCCAGGAATCGTTGTTGGCCATGCGCTGGTCATCACCCCAACCGCCGCCGTTGTTGTTGCTCATCGGGCTCGGCTCGATGATTTCCTCGATGATCTGCGGCTGCTGCTGGTTGTGATGGAACAGGCTGCTGATGCCTTCGGCCAACATGACACCACCGGCCACGCCGGCTGCGGTTTTCAGCGCACCGCCGAGGAAGCCGCTGCCGATAGGGGCAGCCGGAGCCGCCTGCTGCGGGGCGTAGTTGGGTTGCTGGTTATAGCTGGGTGGCGGGTTGTAGTTCTGCTGCGGCGGCGCATTGAACGCCGGGCGCGCCGGCTCACGCCAGCCGCCACCGGAGTTGCCGGGGGCCGGAGCCGGTGCCGGATCGCGACTGCCGCCACCAAAGATGCTCGACAGGAAACCACCGCTGCTCGGCGCCGGCGCGGCGCTCTGGGCGCGCGCCTGTTGCAGGTCGGCCTGGGCCTGCTGCAATTGGGCCTGGAGTTGCTTGTTCTGCTCGTCGAGACTCTTGATCGCGTGCTCTTGCACCAGGATCGACTGAGTCATGTAGTACGCCGCAGCCGGTTGGCGCGCCAGATGCTCCTTGATCCGCGCCTCGGCCAGGGCGTCACGCGGGGCTGAATCCTTTTCGGCTTGTTGCAACCGTGAAAACAGTCCATCGATCAGGGTTTGCTCTTCGCTGTTCATGGCGACCTCATCAGATTGCCGGGTAAAAATCGGTCGCCCTGGCCGATGCGGCCCGGGCGTACATCAGTTATGGGGCTGTTACAGGAAGTTTCAATGATCCTTACGTAACGTTTACATTTGAGTGTCGGCCCGCCTCATCGGTTAAAGTGTCGCTTTGCTTTGACCTTCGATAGCGAGCCCATGAACCCGCTCACCATATTGCGCGACTCCCTGTATTTCTTCCGGCGCAACCTAGGCCAGATCGCCCGCCTCTGCCTGCCGCTGGTGATCTTCGAGGCCGTGCTCCAGCAACTGCTGGACAACGCCATCGGCCCCGACGCTTCGCCCGCCTACGACCTGCTGGCCGGACTGCTGGTGTATCCGCTGTACACCGCGGCGCTGATCCTGTTTCTCGATGCCCGGACCCGCGGCGAAACCCCGCTCAATCGCGACCTGCTGGCCATGTCACTGCGCCTGTGGCCGCGCATGGCGCTGCTGGCGGCGATCAATACCGTGGCCATCGTGCTAGGGTTGTCGCTGTATTTCATTCCCGGTATCTGGCTGACCGTGGTGCTGGCGTTTGCCGAATACCAGTTGGTGCTGCGTGGCCGGGAACCGCTGCGGGCGATGAAGGAGAGTTTCAGCCTCAGCCGCGGGCATTTCTGGCGGACCTTCACCTGCATCCTCTGCGTCATGGGGCCGCTGTGGCTGCTCAAGGGCTTGAGTGCCAGTGCCTATCCCGAGCCGCAGAATCCGCTGCTGACACTGGTCATCGATAGCGCCCACAGCTTCCTGCAACTGTTTACCAGCGTCGTACTCTTCCGGCTGTACATGCTCATCAGCGAAAAATCCGACAGGGATTGAGCGGACAATCCTTCACAATAGAAGGTTGGGTGGTGACCAGACGCTCGGGTATGCTCCCCCCCATATTGCAACGTCATAAGCCGAGCCCATGACCCGTTTATTACGTTACACACTCTTGAGCGTGGCCCTTGTCGCCGGCCTGCCGGGCCTGTTCATCTACACCCTGAGCTGGCATCCCGCCGCCAGGGAAGAACTGCCGGTCAGTTGTACCGCCCAGGCCCCGGTGCTGGTTGCCGGCCAGGCGCTCAAGGTGATGACCTGGAATGTCCAGTACCTGGCGGGCAAACGCTATGTGTTCTGGTACGACATGGCCGACGGCAGCGGCCAGGATGAACGCCCGACCCCGGAAGACATGGCCTTCAGCCTTGATGAAGTGTCGCGGGTCATTCGCGACGAGCAGCCGGATATCGTGCTGTTGCAGGAGCTCGATGAGAACGCCAAGGCCAGCGCCTACCAGGACCAGTTCAAGCTGCTTCAGGAGCGTGTCGCCGACCTGTATCCGTGCAGCGCGCAAGCCTTCGACTGGAAGGCCGACTTCGTCCCCGACTGGCATATCTTCGGCAGCGTCGGCCGCACGCTGGCGACCCTGAGCCGCTATCAGATCGAGCATGCCGAGCGCCTGCAACTGCCCCTGGCCCCGAGCAACCTGATCCAGCGCCAGTTCCAGCCGCGCCAGGCGCTGCTACTCAACTACCTGCCGCTGAACGATGGCGGGCAACTGGCGGTGATCAATACCCAACTGGCGCCCTTTGCCCAGAACGACACCCAGTTGCGCCAGGTGCAGGCGACCACCCGCCTGCTGGATAAACTCGAAGGCCAGGGCACGCCATGGCTGATCGGCGGCGATTTCAATCTGCTGCCTTTGGGCCAGTACGTGCGCCTGCCGCCGCGGTTGCGCGGCGGCTATTCGGCTGACAGCGAACTGCACGTGCTGTGGGACAAGTACCCGATGATCCCGAGCAACAACGAGGCCAGCGGTATCGACCGCGAGCAATGGCTGACCCATTATCCTAACGATCCCGGCGTCAGTGGCCCGGACCGCACCCTGGATTACTTTTTCTACAGTGCCAAGATGCGGCGGGTCGAGGCGCAGGTGCGACAGGACGATACCCTGAAGATCTCCGACCACTTGCCAGTGATTGCGCGGTTTCTGTTGCCGCCGGCCCGCTGAATACTCCTGGATTTCTGCGGGAGGGGCTTGCCCCCGAAGCTTTTGGCGCGCTCACTGGCCTCTTCGCGACGGTGCGGCGTCCCGACAAGCCCGCTCCCACAAAGGCCCTGGTTTACTTGCGCGGCTTGATCCGCGCCGTCGCTTCGGCCACCAGCGGGTCGTCCGGCCAATAGTGCTTGGGGTAACGGCCCTTGAGGTCCTTCTTCACTTCGGCGTAGGTGCTGCGCCAGAAGTTCGCCAGGTCCTGGGTTACCTGGACCGGGCGCCGTGCCGGTGACAGCAGGTGCAGCTTCACCACCTGGCGGCCGCCGGCCACCCTGGGAGTCTCGGCCAACCCGAACAATTCCTGCAGGCGTACTGCCAGGATCGGCGGCTGCTCGCTGTAATCCAGGCGGATCGACGACCCCGAGGGCACGCTCAGATGATGCGGCGCCAGTTCGTCCAGGCGCTGGGGCAGCGGCCAGGGCAGCAGGTTATGGATGATATTGGCCAGCTCCAGGTTGGCGAAATGACTGAGCCGCGAGACCCGCCCCAGGTACGGCAGCAACCAGTGCTCCAGGCTTGCCAGCAGGGCCTTGTCGCTGACGTCCGGCCACTCGCTCTGGCCCTTGTCCGCCAGGTCCAGCTGACGCAGCAAGCTCACCCGCGCCTGCCATTGACGCAATTCCGGCGTCCAGGGCAGCAGCTCAAGGCCTTTGCGCCGGACCAGATTGACCAGCGCCTGACTGCGCGCCGCTTCATCCAGGCCGGTCAGCGGTTCGCGACTGAGGACCAGTTCGCCGACCTTGCGCTGGCGCTCGGCGCGCAGCATGCCTTCACGCTCATCCCAGTCCAGTTGATCGACATTGCTCACCTGTTCGGCCAACACCGTGTCGAACAGGGCCGGATCGAATTCCGCGGCCAGGTAGATCCGCTCTTCGCGCTGGCCCTGGCGACTGCCCAGATCGGCAATCACCAGCCAGGGCTGTTTCATCAGACTGTCGGTTTCGCTGAACAGGGCCGCGCGACCGTTGGCCAGGCGATATTCCGCCCCGCCCGCCCGGCGTTGCTGGGCGACCCGGTCCGGATAGGCCAGCGCCAGCAGTGCGCCCAGCCAGCGTGAATGCTCGGGATCGGCCACCGGCTCGCTGGCCTTGCCACGCAGATAGCCGCGATATTGCCGCGCCAGCTGCCGGGCCCGTTGCACACCGCCCTGGCCGCCGCGCGCTGCCCGCTCCCCTCCGGCCAGCAAGGCCAGGCGGGTGTGCAGGTCGGCACCACCACCGCGCTGGATATCCCGTTCACCCAGTAGCGCCGCAACATCGCAGGCCATGTTCGCCAGGCCCAACGCTTGTCCGCGTAACAGCAAATGGGCGATACGCGGGTGCGCCGGCAGTTCGGCCATGGCCTGGCCGTGCCGGGTGAGGCTACAGTCTTCGCCCGGCTTTGCCGCCAGCGCACCGAGGCGCTTGAGCAAGTCCCGGGCCTGGGCGTAAGCGGCGGCCGGTGGTACGTCCAGCCAGACCAGCTGGCTCGGGGCCACACCCCAGCGCGCCAGTTGCAAGGCCAACCCGGCGAGGTCGGCCTGGAGAATCTCGGCGCTGCCGTAGGCCGCCAGTTGCTCGTGCTGGGCTTCGGACCACAGCCGGTAGCACACGCCGGGCTCCAGGCGCCCCGCCCGGCCGGCGCGCTGGGTCGCGCTGGCGCGGGAAATCCTCTGGGTGTCGAGGCGGGTCATGCCGCTGCCCGGATCGAAACGCGGCACCCGCGCCAGACCGGCATCGATCACCACCCGCACGCCATCGATGGTCAGGCTGGTCTCGGCGATATTGGTCGCCAGCACCACCTTGCGTTTACCAGCCGGCGCCGGCTCGATGGCAGCGCGCTGGGCCGCCAGGTCCAGCTCGCCATGCAACGGGCACAAGAGGATATCCGTGCGCGCGCCGAGGGATTCTTCCAACTGCTGGTGGACCCGGCGAATCTCCGCCTGCCCCGGCAGAAACACCAGCAGGCTGCCGCTTTCATCGCTGACGGCTTCGAGCACTGTCTGCACCACTCGTGGCTCGATAAATTCGCCGGGTTGGAAGGCCCGTCCCCAACGGGTCGTCACCGGGAACATGCGACCTTCGCTGCGCACCACCGGCGCATCGCCCAGCAGACTGGCCAGGCGCTCGCCCTCCAGGGTCGCGGACATCAGCAGGATCTTCAGCGGCAGCTCATCGCGAAACATTTCGCGACCATTGAGGCTCAGGGCCAACGCCAGGTCGGCGTCCAGGCTGCGCTCATGAAATTCATCGAAGATCAGCAGCCCGACGCCTTCCAGGGCTGGGTCGTCCTGCAGCCTGCGCGTGAGAATGCCTTCGGTGACCACCTCTATCCGCGTCTTCGGGCCGACCTTGCTCTCCAGGCGGATGCGGTAGCCGACCGTTTCACCGACCTTTTCCCCCAGCTCGCTGGCCAGCCGCTCGGCCGCCGCGCGGGCCGCCAGGCGCCGTGGTTCAAGCATCAGGATGGTCTGCCCGGCCAGCCACGGCTCGTGCAACAGGGCCAGCGGCACCCGGGTGGTCTTGCCCGCGCCGGGTGGGGCTTCGAGTACGGTTTCGTGGCGTTCGCCCAGGGCCAGGCGCAATGCAGGCAAAACTTCATCAATCGGCAAGGAAATCATGGTGGCTCCAAAACTGACTGCCGAGTATAACGGCGAACTGCACGGCATTAATCAGGGTCTCAAGCGTTGACCCTTGTATAGTTTCGGCTTTCCTCCAGGAGATCTTTGCATGCGTATTCCTTCACGCGTTATCGGTGGTGTGCTGGTCGCCACCTTGCTGACCCAGTTGACCGCCTGCGGCTCGATTTTCTTCCCGGATCGTCGCGGCCAGATCGAAGGCAAGATCGACCCGCTGGTGGCCGGGCTCGACGCCATCGGTATCCTCTTCTATGTGCTGCCCGGCCTGATCGCCTTCGGCATCGACTTCGCCACCGGCGCCATCTACCTGCCCGGCGGCACCACCGCGCAGATCGCCCCGCAGAAACTCCATGAAGCCATCGGCGCCGACGGCCAGGTCGACAACACCAAGCTGCAGGCCATCATCCAGGCCGAGCTGGGCCAGACCCTGCCGCTGAACGATCCGCGCCTGATCCAGCACAAAGGCAGCCTGCAACAGCTGGCGATGTACGGCCTGCGTCCGTCCGCCTGATCCCTGACCGAACCGATACCCGAGAAAAAGGACCGCTACCCGCATGAGCAGCAGCCCGGAACACGCACGCCTGTTACGCCTGGCCACCCGGGCCTCGGTGTCGGTCGCCTGCATCCTGATCGTGACCAAGGCCATCGCCTGGTGGCTGAGTGGTTCGGTGAGCATGCTCGCCGGCTTGACCGACTCGCTGCTCGATGGCGTGACGTCATTCCTCAACCTGCTGGCGGTGCACTACGCCCTGCGCCCGGCGGATGACGACCACCGTTATGGCCACGGCAAGGCCGAGTCGCTGTCGGGCATGGCCCAGGCGCTGTTCATTGCCGGCAGTGCGGTGTTGATCGCGGTGCAGGCGATCGAGCGGATCAAGCACCCGGAACCGGTGGGCGCGCCGTGGATCAGTATCGGCGTGATCATCCTGTCGCTGGCCCTCACCGCCGCCCTGCTGGTGCTGCAGCACCGGGTCGTTCGCGAAACCGGCTCCACCGCCGTGCGCGCCGACTCGCTGCATTACCGCTCGGACCTGATGCTCAACGGCAGCATCCTGCTGGCCCTGGTCCTGGCCAGCTTCGGCTTTGCCCAGGTCGACGCCTGGTTCGGCCTGGGGATCTCGGCCTACATCCTGTGGAGCGCGATCCAGATCGGCCGCGAAAGCTTTGCCGTATTGATGGATGAGGAACTGTCACCCGAGATCAGCCAGCACATGCTCGCACTCGCCAAGGGCGTGCCTGGAGTGCTCGGCGCCCATGACTTGCGCACGCGGGTCTCCGGCAACCACTGGTTCGTGCAGTTGCACCTGGAGTTGCCGGGAGAATTGACCCTGTCGGTGGCCCACGGCCTCAGCGACCAGGCCGCCGACGCGATACATGCCGCCTACCCGAAGGCCGAGGTGCTGGTGCACGCCGACCCCAGGGAGGTGGTAAAGAGGGAGGTGGTGAAACGCCGCGACTGATCAGTAGTTGACCTGATACCCGCGACTGCTCAGGCAGTTGCCCTGGGCCTGGCGGTAGGTCTGCACCACCGCCGGATCCGGTGCATAGGTGACGTTGGCCGGGTCGAAGCCGCTTTGCTGCACGGCCCAGCGATAACAGTCCTCGCCGTCCTGCTGCACCTGTTGCGGGCTCTGGCCGTTGGCCGGATACGCCACCACGTCATAACCATTGCCCGACGGTGCGGGTGCCACCTGCGGCGCAGCGGTGGGTGGGTCGACGACCACGTAGTCCTGAGTGTCTTCCTGATAGAGGTAATAGGCACCCGCCGCGAGGAAAAACAGCGAACTGCCGACCCAGACTTCCCGCGCGTAATCGGGCAGGTAGCTGACGCGAATCCCCCGTGGCGGCGCGACCACCACATAGCGCGGCCCCTGCGGGCGGTACCAGTAGCCGCCGGAGAAGAAGTAGTCCTGGCCCCGGTACGGCACACGCCAGTTGCGGTCGGGGAAACGGTCGATCACATAACCCGGACGGTACTGCGGCCCAGGGCCCCAGCCATTGCCATGACCGGACGGACGCCCGGCCCAGCGATGGTCGTTGGGGTGATCGAAGCTGCCGCCAGGACGGCCGTTGTTGTTGCCCGGCTGCCACCCCGGATTGGGGTTGTAGCCATTGCGCCGGGGAATGTCCGAGTAGTTGCCGCGCAGCGGCTCCTGAGTCTGGCGCACGGTGTCGGGCCGGCTCTGGATCGGCAGGTTGTTCTGTGGCTGTGGCGGCGGTGCCGGGCGCGCCTGCTGGTTCGGGTCGTTCTGTGGTGGGCGGGCCTGCCACTGGCCGCCGGGGTTCTGCTCGTGGCGCTCGAAACGCTGGTTGTTTTCCGGGCGAACCTGATTCACCTCTGGCCGCACTTGTGGTTGCGGGCGAACTTCCGGCGCTTGTGGCCGCGGTTGCGGAGCCTGTGGACGGGGTTGATTGTTTTCCGGACGCGGCTGATTGTTGGCCGGATGTCCCTCGTTACCGCCAGGTCGTCCTTCGGGACCCCGCTGGCCACCGTTGGGATGTGGATGTTGCTGATTATCGTCACCCCGGTCTTCAGCCAGCGCTTGCGCACCGACACTCATACAGAGCAAGCCAACACCTGCCAAACGCCAGATGCGCGATTTCATGCGGTTCCTCACTGCGGTTCAGGGCATACCCATAAGACTGGGAAAGCGGATTCCGGTTCTGCAACACTTTATCAGTCGCGCAACTTATTTCGCGCAATAAAAAAGGGAGGCCCGTCGGCCTCCCTTTGGAGAATTTCGTCCGTGCTCGGCGCTTTTGACGCCGGCTCACCTCACGCCGTCTTCTGGACGGTGTGCAGCCCGGGGGCCGGGGCAACCCTGTGGGGTTGTCGGCCGCGGCGCGCCTGATTCGGCGGGCCGCTGTGGACTCTGTGTCCGGGCAGTGATTCTGTTGCAGTGATTCTGGTGATAAGAATAGGCCTGACGCGACGGCAGAGGATTGCGAACATTGCTCAGATAAACATGACTTGCGCAATAATTCGCTTCAGATAGATAATTCAGCGCAATAGTTCTGATAAAGGCCCGAATGATGAGCAAACTCGACCGCTACGACCTGAGCATCCTGGCGGAATTGCAGCGCGATGCCCGTATCTCCAACCAGGAGCTGGCCGAGCGCATCGGTCTGTCGCCGTCGCCGTGCTCGCGGCGGGTCAAGCAACTGGAAGACGACGGTTACATCTCGCGCCAGGTCGCCCTGCTCGACCGCAAGATGCTCGGCCTGAGCCTGACCGCCTATGTGCTGATCGGCATGGACCGGCATACACCGGAACGCTTCGAGAACTTCGAGGCGGCGATCCGCACCTTGCCCCAGGTCCTGGAATGCAGCCTGGTGACGGGGATGGACGCCGACTACCAGTTGAAAGTCGTGGTGCCGGACATGGACCACTACCAGAAACTGCTGCTGGGACACCTGACCCGTATCGAAGGCGTCACCAGCGTGCGCTCCAGCTTTGTGCTGAACCAGGTGCTCAACAGCACCGAGCTGCCGTTGACCCATTTGCGCGGTTGATAGCCGAAGCCAAGATTTCCTGTAGGAGCCGGCTTGCCGGCGATGAGGCCCATGAATCATGCGGCGCCTGTGCGGACGCCATCGCCGGCAAGCCGACTCCTACAAGGATCGGGATCGTCGGTCGACCTGAGTCAAACCGACGCAGGTCAATGCTCGCGGTCGCCCCCTGGCGTATAATCGGCCGGCTTTTTACCCCGCTCGCGCTGGAGAGATTCGATGGATCCTGCCGTTTTCGAAGAGTGGATGATGACTGGCCTGGTCAGCATCCTGATCATTTTCATGGGCTTCATCGTCTGGGACCTGGCAAAAAAATCCAAGGCCGGGCGCTTCGGCACCTTTATCCTGTTCTTCGTGCTGGGCCTGGGTATCGCCGCCTTCGTGATCAAGAGCGTGGTGATCGGCCTGATCGAGTCCGGCTCCTTATAAGTTCGCCGGAACTTCCTTCCACTGGCCCTGGTCGAGTCCTTCGAGCGTCCAGTCACCAATACGCACCCGCACCAGACGCAGGGTCGGCAAACCGACCGCCGCCGTCATCCTTCGCACCTGACGGTTGCGGCCCTCACGAATGATCAGTTCCAGCCAACGGGTGGGAATGCTCTGGCGAAAGCGCACGGGCGGGTTGCGCGGCCACAGCTCCGGTGTTTCCAGGGCCCGGGCCTGGGCCGGCAGGGTCATGCCATCGTTCAACTCGACGCCCTTGCATAAACGCTCGATCTGTTCCGCCGTCGGCACGCCTTCGACCTGTACCCAATAGGTTTTCGCCAGCTTGTGCTTGGGATCGGCAATCCGCGCCTGGAGCTGGCCGTCATTGGTCAGCAACAGCAGACCCTCACTGTCGCGATCCAGGCGCCCGGCCGGGTACACGCCGGCGACGTCGATGAAGTCCTTGAGGGTCGCGCGCCCCTCACCGTCGCTGAACTGGGTCAGCACATCGAAGGGCTTGTTGAACAGGATGAGCTTGGGCTCGACAGGCGGCGCCTTGGCGACCCGACGCGGCGCAACGGGACTTTTCGCGGCCGAACGGCGGACGACGGGACGAGGTGGTCGGGACATGGCAAAGAGGGTATCTGAAGATCGGAAGCCGTCATGCTAGGGCGTGCCAGGCATTATTTCCAGATATCCATCATCCGACACGACACTGCAACGGTAGGAGCCGGCTCCTACAGTAAGCGGATGTCACCCCATCGATCGTTCCCACGCTCCGCGTGGTAATGCAGCCCGTGACGCTCCGCGTCACAGATCCAGAGCGGACGCGGAGCGTCCAACGAGACATTCCCACGCGGAGCGTGGGAACGATCAACTTCCGGATGTGGGAACGATCATGGCTTGTTTAACGGAACGGTGGCTCGTCAAAGCTGCGCAGTTTGCGTGAATGCAGCGAATGCAGTTCGGTACGCAGCAGGTCCACCGCGGCGATGCCGATCTTCAAGTGCTGGCTGACGGCACGTTCGTAGAACGCGTTCGCCGAACCCGGCAGCTTGATTTCACTGTGCAGCGGCTTGTCCGAAACACAGAGCAAGGTGCCATACGGTACGCGCAGGCGATAACCCTGCGCGGCGATGGTGCCGCTTTCCATGTCCACGGCCACGGCGCGGGACAGGTTGATCAGCGGACGCTCCTGGGCCCAGCGCAGCTCCCAGTTGCGGTCGTCGTAGGTCAACACGGTGCCGGTGCGCAGACGCTTCTTCAGGTCGTCACCCTTTTCCCCGGTGACATTGGCGGCGGCCTGTTGCAAGGCCATCTGCACTTCGGCCAGGGCCGGAATCGGGATATTCGGCGGCACCACCCGGTCGAGGATGCCGTCGCGACGCATATAGGCGTGGGCCAGCACATAGTCGCCGATGGTCTGGGATTGGCGCAGGCCGCCGCAGTGGCCGATCATCAGCCAGCAATGGGGACGCAGCACCGCCAAGTGGTCGGTGATGTTCTTCGCATTGGACGGGCCGACGCCGATGTTCACCAGGGTCACGCCATGGCCATCGTTGGCCTGCAGGTGGTAGGCCGGCATCTGGTAGCGGTGCCAGACCACCGCCGCCGCGACCGCCTGGGCCTCGGCGTAGTCCATGCTCTTGTCGATGATCACGTTGCCCGGCAGGACCATGCGCACGAAACGCGGGTCGTCGCGCAGCTGCTCCAGGCCATGGAGAATGAACTGGTCGACATAGCGGTGATAGTTGGTCAGCAGGATCCACGGCTGCACATGGCGCCAGTCGCTGCCGGTGTAATGCACCAGGCGACGCAGCGAGAAATCGACACGGGCGGCATCGAACAGGGCCAAGGGCAGCGGCGAGGTGTTTTCCCAGTCGTGCAGGCCATCGGCGATGCCATCGGTGGCGGCGGACAGGTCGGTGCTCGGGAACACCCGCGCCAGGGCGGCGGCGGTCACGCCGGAGCCGGCCAGCTCATCGCCTTGCTCGACGACGTAAGGGTAAGGAATGTTCTGTTCGCTGACGCCGACCTCCACCGTCACGGTGAAATCGCGCATCAGCGGCACCAGTTGTTCCAGCAGGTATTTGCGAAACGCCGCCGGGTGGGTGACGGTGACACTGTAGGTGCCCGGTAGCTGGACCTTGGCGTAGGCGCGGGTGGTCGCCGGGACTTCGCCCTGGTAGGTGTAGGTCAGGCGCAGTTCGGGGTAGCGGAACTGCGCGCGCTGTTCGGCATCGGGCTCGACGCGGTCCTTGAGATAACGCTTGAGCGCCTGGCTCAGGGCCGTGGTAGCGCGCTCATGGAGTTCAGCCAGGCGGTCTACGGCCTGTTCGGGAGATTGCACGACAATAAAAGCTTCGGTCACGGAGAGCATCCTGTCTTCTGATGTTGCAGACCTTCATCTTGCCTGCAACATCGTCGGACGGAAACAGTGGCTTTGCGTTCACGGCCATCCCCCCTGTAGGGCGGGCTTGTGTGGGAGCGGGCTTGCCCGCGAATGGCGCGACGCGGTGTTTCAGATACACCGCGTTATCGTTCTTCGCGGGCAAGCCCGCTCCCACAGGGGCATTGTCCGGGCTTGGTCGAGTCTCTCAGAAACCCTGTGGCGTCGAGCGGGCAACGATGGCCTCGACATTCACGCCCCTCGGCAAGGTGCCGTAGACCCGGCCGCCAGTGCCCAGACGGCTGGCGATAAAGCCATCGCTGACCGCCGCGTTCCCCGCCTCCAGCAGCAGCTTGGCCTGCAGCGCCAGGGCAATGTCCTCGGTCAACTGGCGGGCGCGGTACTGGATGTCGTGGGTATCGGTAAACGCCAGCTTCAGGTGCTCGATATGCCGGGCCAGTTGCTTGTCACCATGGCCGTCGCCCAGCTCGCTGAACAGCACTTCCAGCACGCCCGGCTCTTTCGACAGCGAACGCAACACATCCAGGCACTGCACATTGCCCGAACCTTCCCAGGTCGAGTTGACCGGCGCTTCGCGGTACAGGCGCGGCAGGATGCTGTCCTCGACATAACCGGCGCCGCCCATGCATTCGGCCGCTTCGTTGATCATCGCCGGCGCGCGCTTGCAGATCCAGTATTTGCCCACGGCCGTGACCAGCCGGGCGAACCTGGCTTCATGCTCGTCTCCCAGCCGATCCAGCGCCCGGCCCATGCGCAGGCTCAAGGCCAGGGCCGCCTCGCTCTCCAGCGCCAGGTCCGCCAGGACGTTCTGCATCAGCGGTTGTTCGCTGAGCACCCGCCCACCAACCAGGCGATGGGCGCAATGATGGCTGGCCTGAGTCAGCGCCTGGCGCATCAAGGCACTGGAACCGACCATGCAATCGAAACGGGTCATCGCCACCATCTCGATAATGGTCGGCACGCCGCGTCCTTCTTCGCCGATCATCCAGGCCAGGGCACCGCGAAACTCCACTTCGCTCGAAGCATTGGAGCAGTTGCCCAGTTTGTTTTTCAGGCGCTGGATATAGAATTGATTGCGGCTGTCATCCGGGCGGTGCCGGGGCAGCAGGAAGCAGGTCAGGCCCTTGTCGGTCTGGGCCAGGGTCAGGAAGGCATCACACATCGGTGCCGAGCAGAACCATTTGTGGCCCACCAGTTCATAGGCCTGGCCGGGGCCACCGGCGCCCACCGGATAAGCCCGGGTGGTGTTGGCGCGGACGTCGGTGCCGCCTTGTTTCTCGGTCATCGCCATGCCGATGGTGGCGCCGCGCTTGTGGGCGATGCCGATATTACGCGGATCGTACTCGGTGCTGAGGATGCCCGGCAGCCACTGTCCGGCGATGTCCGGCTGCAGTTGCAGCGCCGGCACGCAGGCGAAGGTCATGGTCAGCGGGCAACCGGTACCGGCCTCGGCCTGGCTGTGCAGGTAAGTCATGGCGGCGCGGGCGACGTGGGCACCGTCCTGGGGATCGGTCCAGGGCAATGACGGCAAGCCATGCTCGACCGCCGTACGCATCAACTCGTGGTAGGCCGGGTGAAACTCTACCAGGTCCTGGCGATGACCATAGCGGTCGTGGCTGACAAACACCGGTTTGTTCTGGTTGGCCAGGAACCCCGCTTCCATCAGCGGCCCGCCGGCCAGCGCCCCGTAGCGGTCGATGCGCGCCTGCGCCCAGCCGGCGCCAAACCGTTGCGACCACTCTTGCAGAGGCAGGTCGATGCGGTAGAGATTGGTGCCATCCAGCGACGGCGGCTGATTGGTGACTTCGTGGGTTTCGGCGTATTGATGGAGGTTCATGGTGTCGGGCTCCTATGGGAAGTTGCCAGGAAGCCCAGTGAATCACGCACACCCTTCGGAAAAAAGTGACATATCCGCCTAAATATCGGCGCTTTCACCCTCTGTCTGATTCAGCAAGCGACGCACCAGCAAACTCTGCAACTCTTCGAAACGCACCGGTTTATGCAGATAGTCGGTAATTCCGGCGGCCAGGCAGCGCTCGCGCTCCACGCCATTGAGCAGGCTGGTCAGGGCCAGGATCGGCAGCTCCGCGCAGCCCGGCAGGCTGCGCAACTGGCCGCACAGAATGGTCTCGCCGGACTGGTCGGCGGAGCAATCGAGCAACAAGGCATCCACCGCCTCGACCCGCAGGATGTCGATCGCCGCCCGTGGATTGTTGGCCGTCAGCACCCGGTAACCGAGCTTGAGCAGCATCCCGCGCACCACCAACTGGCTGATATCGTTGCCGTCCACCAGCAACACGGTGCAGTCACGCGGACTGCGCGGTGTCGAGGCGGCGGCACGGTTGACGCGTGGGCTCAGCACCTCGACATCGACCTCGATCTGGAAACGGCTGCCCATTCCCGATTCCGATTGATGGGTCAGGCGCCCACCGAGCAATTCGATCAATTGCCGGCAGATCGCCAGGCCGATGCCCAGGCCGCCGTATTCGCGGGTCATCGAGCCATCGAGCTGGAAGAAGCGCTGATACAGGGTGGCTTCGTCCAGGTCGGTAAAGCCGATGCCGCTGTCGATCACGGCAAAGGACAGGGTCAATTGCCCGGGCTGCGGCGCATGACCGATCACCCGCAACACCAGCCCGCCTTCACGGGTGAACTTGATGGCGTTGTCCACCAGGCAGTCCAGGCATTGGGCGATTTTCGTCGCATCGCCATGGAGGCTGTCGGGCAACTCGTCGGCCACCTCGACGGCGAAGTGCAGGCCTTTGTTCAGTACATTGCCGGCGAACTGCTCCTGCAGCCCGTCCAGCAGTCCGCGCAGGCTGAAGGTCTGCGGATAGACCTTGAGACGCCCGGCCTGCAGTTCGGTCAGGGTCAGAATGCCGTTGACCATGCGCATCATGTCCCGCGCCGAGCCGGCGGCGGTCTGCTGGTACTGCTCCAGTTCCGGGTCCAGCTCCACGGTCTGCATCAGCTCCAGCGAACCGATAACGCCGTTCATCGGCGTGCGCAGTTCGTGGGTGACAGTGGCCAGGAACTCGTCCTTCAGGCGATTGCTGTTGGCCAGCTCCTGGTTCAGCACTTCCAGCTTCTGCCCGGACTCCAGCAACGTCTGCGCCTGCTGCTCGCGCATGGCATTGATCCGGTCGGCCAGGGCCAGGGACAACAGGCCGACCTCCAGGGCCGAACCGATCTGGCTGGCATACATGGTCAGGAACATGTTCGGCAGGTAGCCGAGCACCATCAGGGTGTTGACCAGCCCACCCAGCAGGAACGCCGACCAGGCAATGATGAAGTAGCGCGCCACCCGCTGGCCGCAATACCAGGCACTGATCCCGGCGTAGAAAATGGTCACGGTGAACGCCAGGGCCAGGGCCGTGGCCAGGCGCAATGCCAGGGCATAACTGGTCATCAGCGACAGGGCCATGACCAGCGCACCGAATCCCATCAGCAGCAACAGCAGGCGGTCCAGCCAGCGGCTGTGGGCCGCCGTGTGCAGGAAGCTGCGGGCGAACTGGCAGCCGAAGAACCCCGCCGAACCGATCAGGAACGGTGTCGCGGCATTGGCCCACCAGGGATTGTTCGGCCAGAAGTACTGCACCGCCGCACCGTTGACCGACAGCTGGTAGAAGCCGAACGAGGCGATATAGAAGATGTAGTACAGGTAGCTGGTGTCACGCACGCTGAGGTAGATGAACAGGTTGTAGACCAGCATCCCCAACAGCACGCCATAGATCAGCCCGAGCACGTACAGGCGCACCGGCTGCTCTTCCAGGTAGGCCTGGCTCGACCACAAGCTCAGCGGCGCCTGGACCGAGCCTTCGGTTTGCAGGCGCAGGTAGACGGTCTTGCTTTCACCGGGGGCGAAGTCGAGCTCGAACAGGTAGTTGTTCTGCTTGATCGGCCGGCTGGCGAAGGGCAATTCATCGCCGGTACGCTGGGCCAGGCGATACTCGCCGGCGGCGTCCGGCAGATAGAGGTCGATGTGGTCCATCGGCGGATAGGCCATTTCCAGCAGCCAGGTACGCCGTGCGTCGGGATGTTTCGGCTTGTAGCTCAGGTCGACCTTGAGCCAGAACGCCGAACGCGAATAGCCCGCATTGAGCGCGTCCTTGTCATGGCGACGGAACTGACCGGCTTTGGCAGGCGCGCTGATGTCCGCGATATCGGCCTGGCCGCTCACGTCCTCGAACACTTGCATGATCCGGCCCAGGGGCAGGCTCAGAGTGGACTCATCAAACTCGACTGCGCTCGCCATCAGCGGCAGACAGCTCAACAACATCATCAGCAAATAGCGCATACAGCCCCAGCATGGCCAGTCTGGTCGCGTCAGGAGCCCCCCTTCCCTTTGAGACGACGTGAAACCACATGACCTGTTATTCGTTTGGATCCACTCTAGCATAGCCACTAATGGCTAAATCACACCATTGAAACATTTTATCCAAAGGCTCTAGAGCGGGCGTTTCAGCGGCCGAATCGAATTCGTGAGTAGCAGCTATCGGCCGCAACGGACAAAGCTTCAGGAATCGAATACCCCGTTGTGCGGAAGATTCCGAAAAAGGCGTTTGGTGGTAAGCTCGCGCACCATGAATATCTACAGCTCTCGTCCCGTTGTCCTCTGTCTCTCCGGCCATGATCCCAGTGGTGGCGCCGGCCTCCAGGCAGATATCGAAGCCCTGCTCGCCCAGGGCTGCCATGCAGCTCCCGCTGTCACCGCGCTGACCGTGCAGAATACGGTCAATGTCCGCGATTTCCGCGTCCTCGATCGCGAATGGGTACTGGCCCAGGCCAATGCCGTGTTCGAAGATTCGACGGTCGCGGCGGTCAAGCTGGGCATGCTCGGTTCCCTGGAAATGGTCGACACCGTGGTCGAACTGCTCAAGGCGCATCCGCACCTGCCACTGGTCTGCGATCCGGTCCTGCGCGCCGGCGGCGGTGGCCGCCTGGGCAAGGACGAGGTCGGCTACGCCATGCGCGAACAATTGCTGCCACTGGCGACGATCGCCACCCCCAACCTTCCCGAAGCCCGCATCCTGGCTGAACTGCCTGAAGGCAGCGCCGACGAGTGCGCGGAAAAACTCCTGCCGTTCTGCCAACACCTGCTGATCACCGGCGGCCATGGCGATGAAGAAGAAATCCACAATCGCCTGTACAGCCGCGACGGCACCCGCCAGACCTTCAAGTGCCAGCGCCTGCCCGGCAATTATCATGGCTCCGGCTGCACCCTGGCGAGCGCCCTCGCCGGCCGTCTGGCCCTCGGTGAAAACCTGGTCAGCGCGGTGCAATCGGCGTTGAATTACACATGGCGCACCCTGCGTGACGCCGAGCAGTTGGGCCAGGGACAATTTGTACCGCGTCGTCTGCCACTGGATTTCTGCTCGTAACTGCTCATAACTTGAGGGCAGGGAGACGTGCGCTGGAAACCCTGTGTTCGTAACGCTTCGAGGCCGAACCGATGAAACTACGTGGCCTGTATGCCATCACCGATAGCCAGTTGCTGGCCGGCAAGTTCCTGTCCTATGTGGAAGCCGCGCTGGAAGGCGGCGTGACACTGCTGCAGTATCGCGACAAGAGCGCCGACGAGGCCCGCCGTCTGCGTGAGGCCGAGACATTGCTGAAACTCTGCGAGCGCTACAAGACCCGGCTGATCATCAACGATGACGCCGAGCTCGCCGCACGCCTCGGGGTCGGTGTCCACCTGGGCCAGACCGACGGACCGCTGACACCCGCCCGCGCCCTGCTCGGCAGCAAGGCCATCATCGGCTCCACCTGCCACGCGCAGTTGGAACTGGCCGAGCAGGCTGCCAGGGAAGGCGCCAGCTACGTCGCCTTCGGGCGCTTTTTCAATTCCAACACCAAGCCCGGCGCCCCGGCGGCGGATATCGCCCTGCTCGAACGCGCCCGCCCGGCGCTGCACCTGCCGATCTGCGTGATCGGCGGCATCACGCTGGACAACGCCGCGCCGCTGGTCGCCCACGGCGCCGACCTGCTGGCGGTGATCCACGGCCTGTTCGGCGCAGAAAACGCCCAGGAAGTGACGCGCCGCGCCCGCGCCTTCAATGCCCTCTTCACTTCATGATTTTTGAGAGCCCGACCATGTCTCGTTCCGAAACGCTGTTTGCCAATGCCCAGAAACATATCCCCGGCGGCGTGAACTCGCCCGTTCGCGCGTTCAAGAGCGTCGGCGGCACCCCGCTGTTCTTCAAGCATGCCGAAGGCGCCTACGTCACTGACGAGGACGACAAGCGTTATGTCGACTACGTCGGTTCGTGGGGCCCGATGATTCTCGGCCACAGCCATCCGGACGTACTGGATGCGGTGCGCCGGCAGCTTGAGCATGGGTTGTCCTACGGCGCGCCGACCGCCATGGAAACCGAGATGGCCGACCTGGTCTGCTCGATCGTGCCGTCGATGGAAATGGTCCGCATGGTCAGCTCCGGCACCGAGGCGACCATGAGCGCGATCCGCCTGGCCCGTGGTTTTACCGGCCGCGACAGCATCATCAAGTTCGAAGGCTGCTACCACGGCCACTCCGACAGCCTGCTGGTCAAGGCCGGCTCCGGCGCCCTGACCCAGGGCGTACCAAGCTCGGCCGGCGTGCCGGCGGCTTTCGCCAAACACACCCTGACCCTGCCGTTCAACGACATCGACGCCGTGGCGAAGATGCTCGGCGAAGTCGGCCAGGAAGTGGCCTGCATCATCGTCGAGCCGGTAGCCGGCAACATGAACTGCGTGCCACCGGCCCCGGGCTTCCTCGAAGGCCTGCGCAGCCTGTGCGACCAGCACGGCGTGGTGCTGATCTTCGACGAAGTGATGACCGGTTTCCGCGTCGCCCTCGGCGGCGCCCAGGCCCATTACGGCGTCAAGCCGGACCTGAGCACTTTCGGCAAGATCATCGGTGGCGGCATGCCGGTCGGCTGCTTCGGCGGCAAGCGCGAGATCATGTCCTGCATCGCCCCGCTGGGCCCGGTCTACCAGGCCGGCACCCTGTCCGGCAACCCGCTGGCCATGGCCGCCGGCCTGACCACCCTGCGCCTGATCAGCCGTCCGGGCTTCCATGCCGAGCTGACCGACTACACCACGCGCCTGCTCGACGGCCTGCAACAGCGCGCCGATGCGGCCGGTATCCCGTTCGTCACCACCCAGGCCGGTGGCATGTTCGGCCTGTATTTCAGCGGTGCCGACGATATCGTCACCTTCGACGACGTGATGGCCAGCGATGCGGAACGCTTCAAGCGCTTCTTCCACCTGATGCTCGACGGCGGTGTGTACTTGGCGCCGAGTGCCTTCGAAGCCGGTTTCACCTCCATCGCCCACGGCGAAACCGAGCTGAAACTGACGCTGGATGCCGCCGAACGCGCCTTCGCCGCACTGAAGTAAGCGCTCGGTCCGACGCCGGTTTCAGCCGGCGTCGGTTTTCCCACCTAAACTTCCCTCGTTTCTTCCCGTCATCTAACCCATTACTTGCAAAACAAGGCGATATAACGCCCGCGCAGCAGAAAAACGAGTAAAGACTTTGTAAGGTGGCCCCCGCTTATTTCATAATGCGCGCCATACACATCCCCTGGCCGGGTACGCCCGCCCTTCAGAGGTACGTCGATTCCCATGAACCGCACCGGCCGCGCCCTTTCACTGGGCTGCCTGTTGCTCCTTCAGCCGCTGCTGGCACATGCAGGCGGTAACTCGTTGTTGATCCCGGCGATGGGTCGCTGCACCCTCAATACCCAGCCCCAGGATCTCGCCGAGGCCCTGACAGCCTGTGAACAGGCGGCCAAGGGTGGTGATGCTGAGGCGCAATACGAGTTGGGCGAGTTCTATTACGACGGCAAGAATGCGCCGCGCGATCTCAACAAGGCCCTGAACCTCTTCGAACAGGCTTCGCTGCAAGGCCATGCCCAGGCGCAATTCCAGCTTGGTATCATGTTCTACAAGGGCGAAGGCGTGCCGGCCAACAATGTCCAGGCCTATATCGTGCTGAAGATGGCGGCGGTCAATGGCGCCGAAGACGCGCTGGACACCGCGGATGAAGTCGCCGCGCAGATGCCGCGGGACGAACTGGAAATGGCGACCCAGGTACTCGGACAGATTTTCCGCAAGTACCTGCTGGAGTTGCAGACGGTTGACGGACGTACACCGTTTTCACCATTACCCTGAATCCCCTTTTTTATTGATCGTTCCCACGCCCCGCGTGGGAATGCCTCACTGGACGCTCTGCGTCCGCTTCAAAAGCTTCGCGGGCAAGCCCGCTCCCACAGCGTCACGGGCTGCATGCCTTTGCTACGCGCGGGAACGATCAGGATCAGTCGGACAGGGTTATTTCTCGGGCATCGGCATCGGAAACGGCATGACATTGCTCATGCCCCGGGCCTCGCTGATCTTCGGCGTGCCCAGGCGCTCGACCTCGTCGATCCGCACGATCGAATGCATCGGCACGAAACTGCGCACCACGCCTTCGAACTGGGCCTTGAGTTTTTCCTCGCCCGGGTCGACCACCAGTTGCGTACGCTCGCCAAAGACGAACTCTTCGACTTCCAGGAAGCCCCACAGATCGCTCTGATAGATCTGCTTGGCGTACATTTCGAACACCTGGCCCTGGTTGAGGAAAATCACCTTGTAGATCGGGGCTTCACGTTTGGTCATGGTGGGCGGGCAACACATCGGGGATATAAAAGAGGGCGCGAACTATAGCATAGCCGCCAGACGCGCAATGCTAGGAAGCGACCGCGATGACCCTTATAATGCGCGGTTCTTTGAATCACTTGATGAAACCCCATGGCCAAGAAGCTTTATATCGAAACCCACGGTTGCCAGATGAACGAGTACGACAGCTCGCGCATGGTCGATCTGCTGGGCGAACATCAGGCCCTGGAAGTCACCGCCCGCGCTGAAGACGCGGATGTGATCCTGCTCAATACCTGCTCGATCCGTGAACGTGCCCAGGACCGGGTCTACTCCCAGCTGGGCCGCTGGCGCGAACTGAAACTGGCGAACCCGGAGATGGTGATCGCCGTCGGCGGCTGCGTCGCCAGCCAGGAAGGCGCGGCCATCCGCGACCGCGCGCCCTATGTCGACGTGGTCTTCGGCCCGCAGACCCTGCACCGCCTGCCGGAAATGATCGATGCCGCGCGTCAGACCAAACTGCCGCAAGTGGATGTCTCGTTCCCGGAAATCGAAAAATTCGACCACCTGCCCGAGCCGCGCATCGACGGCCCCAGTGCCTATGTCTCGGTGATGGAAGGCTGCAGCAAGTACTGCACCTTCTGCGTGGTGCCCTATACCCGTGGCGAAGAAGTCAGCCGACCATTCGACGACGTGATCGCCGAAATCATCCACCTGGCCGAGAACGGCGTGCGCGAAGTGACCCTGCTGGGGCAGAACGTCAACGGCTATCGCGGCACCACCCACGACGGCCGCCTGGCCGACCTGGCGGAACTGATCCGCGTGGTCGCCGCCGTCGATGGCATCGAGCGTATCCGCTACACCACCTCGCACCCGCTGGAGTTCTCCGACAGCCTGATCCAGGCCCATGCCGAGGTGCCGGAACTGGTCAAGCATCTGCACCTGCCGGTGCAATCGGGCTCGGATCGGATTCTCGCGGCGATGAAACGCAACCACACCGCCCTGGAATACAAGTCCAAGCTGCGCAAGCTGCGGGCCGCCGTGCCGGGGATCTGCATCAGTTCGGACTTTATCGTCGGCTTCCCGGGGGAAACCGAGAAGGACTTCCAGCAGACCATGAAGCTGATCGAAGACGTCGGTTTCGACTTCTCCTATTCGTTCGTCTACAGCCAGCGCCCGGGCACACCCGCCGCGGACCTGCCGGACGACACGCCGGAGGCACTGAAAAAAGAGCGCCTCAATGCCCTGCAGCACCGTCTGAACCAGCAGGGTTTCGAGATCAGCCGACAGATGGTCGGCTCGACCCAGCGCATCCTGGTGACCGACTACTCGAAAAAGGACCCCGGCGAACTGCAAGGTCGGACCGAGAATAACCGTATCGTCAACTTCCGCTGCGACAATCCGCAACTGATCGGCCAGTTCGTCGAGGTACATATCGACGCAGCCCAGCCACATTCGCTACGGGGCTCGATGCTGCAATGAGCGCTTTCACCCCCAGGCTGCTAGCGTTATCCTTGAATCCATATCCATTGCCGTCGGGCGGCTAAAAACAACCTTGAACGCACCCATAGAACCCCATCGTTTCATTCTCGAGCCCTTCGAGGCTCGCCGCTTCGCCAATCTGTGCGGGCAATTCGACGAGCATTTGCGCTTGATCGAACAGCGCCTGACGATCGAGATCCGCAACCGCGGCAATCAGTTCGAACTGATCGGCGAACCCAAGCTCACCACTTCCGCAGAAAACCTGCTGCGCCGCCTGTACCGGGAAACCAAGGGCACCGAACTGTCTCCGGACATGGTGCACCTGTTCCTGCAGGAGTCGGCCGTCGAAGACTTGAACAGCAACCCGGTCGCCGAAGCCGCCGTGGCCCTGCGCACCAAGAAAGGCATGATCCGCCCGCGCGGCATCAACCAGCAGCGCTACGTGAAGGAAGTCCTGGCCAACGATATCAACTTCGGTATCGGCCCGGCGGGCACCGGCAAGACCTACCTGGCCGTGGCCTGCGCCGTGGACGCCCTGGAACGCGAGCAGGTGCGACGCATCCTGCTGGTGCGCCCTGCGGTCGAAGCCGGTGAGAAACTCGGCTTCCTGCCCGGCGACCTGGCCCAGAAAATCGACCCGTACCTGCGCCCGCTCTACGATGCGCTGTACGAGATGCTCGGCTTCGAGTACGTGGCCAAGCTGATCGAGCGTCAGGTGATCGAGATCGCCCCGCTCGCCTATATGCGCGGACGTACGCTGAACAACAGCTTCATCATTCTCGACGAAAGCCAGAACACCACCGTCGAGCAGATGAAGATGTTCCTGACCCGGATCGGCTTCGGCTCCACCGCCGTCATCACGGGTGACATCACCCAGGTCGACCTGCCCAAGGGCACCAAGTCCGGCCTGGCCCATGTCATCGAAGTGCTCAAAGGCGTGCCGGGTATCAGCTTCACCCACTTCCAGCCCAAGGACGTGGTCCGCCATCCGCTGGTGCAACGCATCGTCGAAGCCTACGAGCGCTTCGAGAATCGCCCGGTCGAAACGTCATCCGTGAAGGACATCCGTCGCGATGCTTGAACTCGACCTGCAACTGGCCAGTGAGGCACCCGCTCCGAGCGAAGCCGACTTCCGTACCTGGTGCGAGTTGGCCCTGCGCCAGCGCAGCGCCGACTCGGAATTGACCATCCGCCTGGTGGACGAAGCCGAAGGCCGCGAACTCAACCATACCTGGCGACAGAAGGACTACGCAACCAACGTGCTGTCCTTCCCCGCCGATGTGCCGGACGAATTGCTGGATATCCCCTTGCTGGGGGACCTGGTGATCTGCGTACCGGTGGTCGCCCGCGAGGCGGCCGAGCAAGGCAAGGCACTGAACGCCCACTGGGCCCATCTGGTCATTCACGGCTGCCTGCATCTATTGGGTTACGACCATATCGATGACGAGGAAGCCGAGGAAATGGAAGCACTGGAACGAGAGTTGCTTGCTGAACTGGGTCATCCCGACCCGTACATCGATGACGAAAACTGATCACTCAACAACCAAGGGAAACGAGTAAATCGCTATGAGCGAAGACCGATCGAGCAACGGGCAGAAGTCCTGGCTGGGTAAACTGACCCAGGCTTTTGCCCATGAGCCGAAAAACCGCCAGGAGCTGCTGGAGCTGCTGCGCGAAGCCCACCAGAACAAATTGCTGGACAGCGAAGCGCTGGCCATCGTCGAAGGCGCCATCCAGGTTGCCGACCTGCAGGTACGGGACATCATGGTCCCGCGCTCGCAGATGATCAGCATCAAGGCGACCCAGACACCCCGCGAATTCCTCCCCGCGGTCATCGACGCGGCGCACTCGCGCTACCCGGTGATCGGTGAAAGCCACGACGACGTCATGGGCGTCCTGCTGGCCAAGGACCTGCTGCCACTGATCCTTCAGGAGAACGGTGACGGCTTCAACATCAAGGACCTGCTGCGTCCGGCGACCTTCGTCCCCGAGTCCAAGCGCCTGAACGTCCTGCTGCGCGAGTTCCGCGCCAACCACAACCACATGGCCATCGTCATCGACGAATACGGCGGCGTGGCGGGCCTGGTGACCATCGAGGACGTACTGGAACAGATCGTCGGCGATATCGAGGACGAGCACGATGTCGAGGAAGACAGCTACATCAAGCCATTGCCCAGCGGCGACTTCCTGATCAAGGCGCTGACGCCGATCGAGAACTTCAACGAGTTTTTCGACAGCGAATTCTCCGATGACGAGTTCGACACGGTCGGCGGGCTGGTGATGAGTGCGTTCGGGCATCTGCCCAAGCGTAATGAAATCACCGAAATCGGCGCGTATCGTTTCCGCATCCTGAATGCCGACAGCCGTCGGATTCATTTGATTCGCCTGACTCCCATCAGCCGCTAAGGATCCACATGCTGCGCTTAACCCGTCCCGGCTGGCCCGGTAATCTGCTGGCCGTGGTGGCTGGCGCACTGACCACCCTGGCCCTGGCGCCGTTCGACATCTGGCCGCTGGCACTGCTCGCGGTCGGCCTGTTCTATGCCGGCCTGCGCGAGATGTCGCCGCGCCAGGCGCTGTGGCGCGGCTGGTATTTCGGTTTCGGCCTGTTCGGCGCCGGCACCAGCTGGATCTACGTGAGCATCCATACCTACGGCGGTGCCTCGATCCTGCTGGCGGGATTCCTGATGCTGCTGTTCGTGGCCGCCATCGCCTGGTTCTTCGCCCTGCCCGCCTGGCTTTGGGCACGCTGGATACGCCGCAATGAGGCACCGCTGGCCGATGCCCTGGCCTTCGCCGCACTGTGGGTCGGACAGGAAGCCTTCCGGGGCTGGTTCCTGACCGGCTTCCCGTGGCTCTATTCCGGCTACAGCCAGTTGGATGGCCCGTTGTCCGGGCTCGCCCCGCTGGGTGGGATCTGGCTGATTTCCTTCGCCCTGGCCCTGACCGCCGCGCTGCTGTACAACGCGCCGCGCCTGCTCAAGGGCGGTCGCAAGGCCTTTGTCGCGCTGGGCGTGGTCCTGCTGATCGGCCCCTGGGCCATCGGCCTGGCCCTCAAGCATCACGCCTGGACCAGTCCGGCGGGTGAGCCGCTGAGCGTGGCGGCGATCCAGGGCAATATCGAACAAAGCATGAAGTGGGACCCGGAACAGCTCAATGCGCAGCTGGCGCTATACCGTGACATGAGCTTCAGCGCCAAGCGGGTCGACCTGCTGGTCTGGCCGGAAACCGCGGTCCCGGTGTTGAAGGAGTCCGCCGAAGGCTACCTGTCGATGATGGGCAACTTCGCTGCCGATCGTCATACGGCGCTGATCACCGGGGTACCGATCCGCCAGACCGTGCACAACGAAAAACGCTATTTCAACGGCATTACCGTGGTCGGCGAAGGCGACGGTATCTACCTCAAGCAGAAACTGGTGCCGTTTGGCGAGTACGTGCCCTTGCAGGACCTGCTGCGCGGACTGATCGACTTCTTCAACCTGCCGATGTCCGACTTTGCCCGCGGCCCGGCCGACCAGGCGCTGTTGCAGGCCAAGGGTTACCAGATCGCGCCGTTCATCTGCTATGAAGTGGTCTATCCGGAGTTTGCCGCCAGCCTGTCGGCCCGCAGCGACCTGCTGCTGACCATCAGCAACGACACCTGGTTCGGTACGTCCATCGGCCCGCTGCAGCACCTGCAGATGGCGCAGATGCGCGCCCTGGAGGCCGGACGCTGGATGATTCGCGCCACCAACAACGGCGTGACCGGGCTGATCAACCCGTTCGGCCAGATCACCGTGCAGATTCCCCAGTTCCAGCGGGGCATCCTCTACGGTGAAGTGGTGCCGATGCATGACCTGACGCCTTACCTGCAATGGCGCTCGTGGCCGCTGATCATCCTCTGCGGCCTGTTGTTCGGCTGGGCATTGCTGGCCAGCCGGATCGCCAAGACCGTCTGAGCCTGACCGGCTCCTATGTATGGACTC
>NZ_JACAPR010000029.1 GCF_013385635.1 Pseudomonas gingeri | reverse complement strand
CAAATGCGCCCATGTACAAAAACTTGGCCGGACCCGTCTCGACACGCCGAAAACACCACGACCAGCGGGTTACTCCGGCAGGTACATCCTGAAAAATGACACCCAGGCACCCATGCCGTTTACCCGCTACCGGGCCACCACGCAACAAGGCGAGGTGTTCAAGGGCGTGACCGACAAGGACGGCCGCACCCTGAATATTCATACTTTGTTGCCGGGGAACGTAAGTCTCGAGTTTCCAGATGCGGCGGTCTATGACGAGCAACTTCACCTGGTAGGTCCCGATGGCGAACGGGCGAGCAACCTGAAGTATGTACTGCTTCTGGCCGATGGCAGCAGACATGAAGGCGTGACCGACGAGCAGGGTTACACGCAACGTCTAGTGACCGAGAGGCCAGCCCAGATCACCCACTTGACGCTTTTCCCTCCCGAAGCCGTGGAGGCCTTCTGTTGTGCGGCGCAAAACGCCCAGGCCAACACCCAGGCACCTTTGGAGATGGACCTGCGCTCAAGCAATATCAGCACCCACGAAACGGATATGGGGACCTCTGTACAAGTAGTCCCATTGCCCAAGGGCAAGAAGCGGCGACTGACAGCGGGTGAGATTGAAATGGCCCGTACCGTGTTCAAGGATGCGGTCAATTACCACAAGGTCAGGGTGCACCACAGTGGCTGGTGGCTGTTTATGGGCTTCCAGAACACGGCGGTGACGCCGAATGGGCATATGTACTATCCGGAGAGCACGGGACTCTATCGAGATGATTTTTCCAGCACCGACACGCACAGAGACAAGGCCTTGTTCATACATGAAATGACCCATGTCTGGCAGCATGGGTTGGGTTACTCGATGAAATGGGATGGACTGACAGTAACTATTCGAGGGGGCGACGCCTACTCTTATACCTTGAGCAAAAACAGCACTCTCTCTGATTATAATATGGAGCAGCAAGGTGAGATTGTTTCTGATTATTATATAATATGCATTGTTGGAGATGCGAGGTACACATGGAATAGTGGGAATTTTAATAAAAGTCCTGCACTGCTAGAGTCCACTGTTTGTGATTTTCTGAGTAGCCCAGGCGACAAGAGAAATCTTCCAAGGTGAACTAAGGAGGGGTTGTTATGAGTCGTCGGATTTATTTAATGATATTTCTTTGTTTTTTTGGGTCTTCGGCTTTTGCAACTTCGTTTGCCCGGATCGGCTTGGGGGATATTGTCTCAATTGATCATAAGCCTGCCATATGCATTCCAAAAGATGCGGTAGAATCTATGCCGGTTGGGTTTATTACAGTAGGTGAAAGCTATGTTAGTGGACCTAAGTCCTGGGGTGTCGACCTTAAGGAAAATGCAAAGCCCTTGGTGCTGATGCCCGGAGACTGTGTTGTTTATGGGGTCATTCCTGAAGGATACGAACTTCCGATGCATGAGGAAAAAAGAAGGTCTCTAGAACTTAAAGTAAATAGAACGTATAACTTTATGTTGGATCATGCTTATCGTTCAAGGACCTGGTATGCAGCAACTTTTTGTATTGAGCAAGCAGCGGATGGTGCTGTGAGATATGTTCAGTATAAACCTGTGTCTGGTGGGCGACAGACCGTTCCTTCTTGTGATGCAAAACTTAACGGAAATGCACCAGAGCAATTTTCCCCAAAAAACTTGGAAGGTAGCTGTCTGACGGGGCGTTGTGCTCATCAATCAGAGTAAAGGGTTATCAACTTGAAGGGCTCATCTTGCTGGCGGAGTGCAGCGCAAAAGATACAGCCTAACGTCCAGTAATGTCGGCATCCACGATGTGGAAGCGGGGGTGACTTCTGTATAGCAGTGATGGCAAGGTCATGCGTGCAGGGGGGGGATTGCGCAAGCCAACCGTCTGACAGCGATCACCCGGCGCCGGAGGGTGACCCTTCTATTCCGTGGCTCCTGGAAAAACATCAACACAAACGTCATCAAACCGTGACTTTACGGTCATGTCCTGTTCGCAGGACCGCAACACGCGCGCTCTAACGTCTGGTCATCCCAATGCGGCCATGGACGGCCTCTATAACCAGACAGAGAGCTCCCATGACCGTAGCCATCCATGTCGATCGTTTGAACAAGACCTTTTCGCGCAAGACCGCCCTGGTCGATCTCGAATTGTCCATCCAGACCGGCGAGATGGTCGCGCTGATCGGCGCTTCCGGGTCCGGCAAGTCGACCCTGTTGCGCCACCTCGCCGGTCTTGCCGTGTGCGACCGCGACAACGGCGGTCGGGTCCGGGTACTGGGTCGCGACGTGCAGTCCAGCGGCCGGCTCAGCGGCAACGTGCGCCGTCTGCGGGCCGACATCGGTTATATCTTCCAGCAGTTCAACCTTGTCAACCGACTGAGTGTTCTAGACAACGTACTTCTCGGTTGTCTAGGCCGCATGCCGCGCTTTCGCGGCAATTTCGGTCTGTTCAACGCCGAGGAACGACATCGCGCCCATGAATCCCTGGAGCGCGTCGGTCTGCTCGACCTGGCCGGCCAGCGTGCCTCGACCCTGTCCGGCGGCCAGCAGCAACGCGTCGCCATTGCCCGCACCCTGACCCAGCGCGCGGACGTGATCCTCGCCGACGAACCGATCGCCTCCCTCGATCCGGAATCGGCGCGCAAGGTCATGGAGATCCTCGCCGACATCAACCGCCGCGACGGCAAGACCGTGGTGGTGACCCTGCATCAAGTGGATTACGCCGTTCGTTATTGCCCCCGCGCCGTGGCGCTCAAGGGCGGCCGGATCCACTACGACGGCGCCGCCGCAGAGCTGACCGGGCCGTTGCTCAACGGCCTGTACGGCGCCGACCTGGACACCAGCCTGATGTTTTCCGATCAGGCCCGGCGCATGGACAACGCGCCCCGGCTGGTCCTGGCCTGAACCCAGACAACCTCTCGAACCTTTAACGCACCTGCAGGAATCCATTCCATGTTGAACCGTATCGGTCGCGTCTTCGCGTCTGCCGCTCTGCTGGCAAGCTGCGTCCTGGGCACCGCCCAGGCACAGGAACAAGTCATCAACTTCGGTCTCATGTCCACCGAGTCGTCGCAGAACCTCAAGAGCGTCTGGCAGCCGTTCCTCGACGACATGTCGAAGAAAACCGGCCTTACCGTCAAGGCCACCTTCGCTTCCGACTACGCGGGCCTGATCCAGGGGATGCGCTTCAACAAGGTGGACGTGGCGTGGCTCGGCAACAAGGGCGCGATGGAAGCCGTGGACCGCTCCAACGGTGAGATCTTCGCCCAGACCGCTGCCGCCAATGGCAATCCGGGTTACTGGAGCGTGCTGATCGTGCGCAAGGACAGCCCGATCAACTCCGTTGCCGACATGCTCAAGAACGCCAAGAGCCTGACCTTCGGCAACGGCGACCCGAACTCCACCTCCGGCTATCTGGTACCCGGCTACTACGTGTTCGCCAAGAACCATGTCGATGCCGCCACCGCGTTCAAGCGCACCCTCAACTCCAGCCATGAAGTGAACGCCTTGAGCGTCGCCAAGGGCCAGATCGACGTTGCCACCTTCAACACCGAAAGCTGGGACCGCCTGCAAGTGACCCAGCCGGAAAATGCCGCGCTGCTCAAGGAAATCTGGCGCTCGCCGCTGATCCCGGCCGACCCGATGGTCTGGAACAAGAATCTGTCGGATGCCAACAAGGCCAAGATCCGCGAGTTCTTCGCCACCTATGGCGACACGCCGGAAGAGAAGGCCGTGCTGACCAACATGCAGTTGGGCAAGTTTCTCAAGTCCAGCGATGACCAACTGCTGACTATCCGCCAGCTCGAACTGTTCAAGCAGCGCACCGAAGTGAGCGCCAGCACCACCCTGAGCGCCGAGGAAAAAACCACTCGCCTGAAAGACATCGACGCCGGCCTGGCGAAGTTGCAGGACCGCATCAGCGAACTGGACAAGCAGACCGCCGCCAAGGCGGGTTGAGGCACCGGGCCGTGCTGCCTGGGCCGTACCCGCCAGGCAGCGCGTCATCCTCCGTCGACGAGAGCCGCTCATGAATACTCACGCTGCACACGCCGATATTGTCGGCAAACGCTCCTGGACCCGCTACATCGGCTGGGGCCTGTTCCTGGCGATGCTTGCCTGGGCCTGGCACGGCGCGGAAATGAACCCGCTGCAGCTGTACCGCGATTCGGGAAACATGGCGACCTTCGCCGCCGATTTCTTCCCGCCGGACTTCCACGAATGGCGCTCCTACCTCAAGGAAATGATCGTCACCGTGCATATCGCCCTCTGGGGCACGCTGCTGGCGATTGTCTGCTCGGTGCCGCTGGGCATTCTCTGCGCCGACAACATCACCCCCTGGTGGATTCACCAGCCGCTGCGCCGGGTCATGGACTCGTTCCGTTCGATCAACGAAATGGTGTTCGCCATGTTGTTCGTGGTGGCGGTCGGCCTGGGCCCGTTCGCCGGCGTCCTGGCGCTGTGGATCAGCACCACCGGCGTGCTGGCCAAGCTGTTCGCCGAGGCGGTCGAGGCGATTGACCCGGGTCCGGTGGAAGGCGTGCGCGCCACGGGTGCCAGTGCCTTGCAGGAAGTGATCTACGGGGTGATCCCACAAGTCATGCCGTTGTGGATCTCCTACGCGTTGTACCGCTTCGAGTCCAACGTGCGCTCGGCCACGGTGGTGGGCATGGTCGGTGCCGGCGGTATCGGTGTGATCCTCTGGGAAAACATCCGCGCCTTCCAGTTCGTCCAGACTTGCGCGGTGCTGCTGGTGATCATCTTCGTGGTGAGCGTGATCGACATCCTGTCGCAACGCCTGCGCAAACAATTCATCTGATCGGAGAGGGTGCCTTGAGGGCGCTTTTTTTAGCCATGACATTGTCTAGACAAGTAGAGCCGATCTACCGCGAGCTGGCTGACACCCTGCGCCGCGAGCTGTCCGGTTATCGTGCGGGGGACTACCTGCCGCCGGAAGTCCAGCTGGCCTCGCGCTTCTCGGTGAATCGCCACACCATCCGCCGCGCCATCGACGAGCTGGTGGCCGAGGGTTGCCTGTTGCGCCTGCAGGGCAAGGGTACCCAGGTGCTGGAACGCCCGCTGATCTATCCGATGGCGGCGGACAGCGCCTACAGCCAGTCGCTGTCGGCCCAGGGCGTCGGTGTCCAGGCGCTGCTGTTGCGCCGCCGGCACTGCCCGGCGAGCCGCGAGGACGCCCGCCACCTGGAACTGCAGGAACAGGCGCCGCTGATCGAGCTGCAGACTCTGCGCCTGCTCGACGAACAGCCGGTGAGCCTGATCCGCCATCGCTACTGCGCCAGCCGTGCGCGCTGGCTGGACCCCTACAACGGCGGTTCGCTGCGGCAGTTCTTCGCCGACCGCAAGCTGCCCCTGACCCGCACCTTCAGCCTGATCGGCGCGCGCCTGCCCAGCCGCGACGAGGCCGGCCTTTTGCTGATGCCCCGGCACATGCCGGTGCTGACGGTGCTCACCGTTTCCCGTGACCCCGCCGGACGGCCGGTGGAGCTGGCGCTGTCCACCAGTCGTTCGGACCGCTTTCAGTACCAGGTCATGACCTGATGGAGAACCTCGAGATGACCGCTCCCGAAACACACGCTGCACGGCAACGCTGGATCGGCGTCCTGGCCCGTGCCCAGGGCGTCGAGCTGCACGCCCATGAAGCGGCCCTGCGCGACACCGACTATCAACTGATCCGTGCCCCAGAGGTCGGCATGACCCTGGTGCGCGGCCGCATGGGCGGCACCGGTGCCCCCTTCAATATCGGCGAAATGACCGTCACCCGCTGCGTGGTGCGCCTGGCCGATGGCCGGGTCGGCTACAGCTATCTGGCCGGACGCGACAAGCAGCATGCCGAGCTGGCCGCCCTGGCCGATGCGCATCTGCAAGGCAGCCAGCAAGCGCGCTGGCTCGGCGAACTGATCGAACCCCTGGCCCATGCCGAGGCCCAGCGTCGGGCCGCGAAAGAGGCCGACACCGCCGCGACCAAGGTCGAGTTCTTCACCCTGGTGCGAGGAGAAAACTGATGAGTGCACGTCTTCTGCAAGGCGCTTTCGCCGACCCGGTGCTGGATGCCCAGCGCAGTTTCCGCGCGGCCCTCAACGCCTTGGCCAATCCGGGCGTGACCCAGGCCTTGCCGCTGCTGTCGAGCCTCGACGGCCTGGCGCCGGCGACTTACGCGCTGTGCCTGGCGCTGCTCGATGGCGACACCCCGCTGTGGTTGGCGCCGTCCTTCGGCACCCCGGCGATCCGCGCCAACCTGGCGTTTCACTGTGGCTGCCCATTGACCGGTCAACGCGAAGAAGCGCGCTTTGCCCTGCTCGCGGCCGAGGACCTGAACGATCTCGCCGGCTTCGACCTGGGCAACGAACGTTACCCGGACCAGTCCTGCACCTTGCTGGTCCAGCTGCCGCAACTGGAGAGCGGGCGTTCCCTGGCCTGGTTTGGTCCGGGTATCCGCGATGAACAGCGGGTCAGCCTGCCGCTGGCCGCGGAGTTCTGGCACCAGCGCGAGCGCCACAGCGCGTTTCCCCGTGGGCTGGATGTGTTTTTCCTGGCAGCCGGCGACGTGCTCGGCTTGCCGCGCAGTACCCGTGTCAGCCACCTGTCCGAGGAGCTTGCCTGATGTATGTAGCCGTCAAGGGTGGCGAGAGAGCCATCGACAATGCCCACCGCCTGCTGGCGAAAAAACGCCGTGGCGACACCGCCATCGCCGAACTCGAGGTCGAGCAGGTCCGCCAGCAGTTGCCGCTGGCGGTGGCCCGGGTGATGACCGAGGGCTCGCTGTACGACGAACAACTGGCCGCGCTGGCGATCAAACAGGCGGCCGGTGATCTGGTGGAAGCGATCTTCCTGCTGCGGGCTTATCGAACGACGCTGCCGCGTTTCAATGACAGCCTGCCCATCGATACCTCGGACATGCAGCTCGATCGGCGTCTGTCGGCGACCTTCAAGGACGTGCCGGGCGGTCAGTTGCTCGGTCCGACTTTCGACTACACCCACCGCCTGCTGGACTTCGCGCTGCTGGCCGAGGGCGAGCATCCGGGACCGCAGGCAGAAGAGGGCGCCGGCCTGGCGCCGTGTCCGCGAGTCCTGGAGTTACTGGCCAGGGAAGGACTGATCAAGACCGAAAGCGACCAGGGCGCGGCCGTCGACGATATTACCCGCAAACCCCTGGAGTACCCGGCCACGCGTGCCGAGCGCCTACAGGCACTGGCCCGTGGCGATGAAGGTTTCCTGCTGGCCCTGGGGTATTCGACCCAGCGCGGCTACGGGCGCAATCACCCCTTCGCCGGGGAGATCCGCATCGGTGCGGTGGAAGTCTGGATCGAGCCGGCGGAGCTGGGTTTCCCCATCGCCATCGGCAGCATCGAAGTCACCGAGTGCGAGATGGTCAACCAGTTCGTCGGTTCGAAAACCGAGCCGGCGCAGTTCACCCGCGGCTACGGCCTGGCCTTCGGGCATGCCGAGCGCAAGGCCATGGGCATGGCCCTGATAGATCGCTCGCTGCGGGCCGAGGAATTCAATGAAGAGGTGGTGTCACCGGCCCAGCAGGAAGAGTTCGTGCTGGCCCACTGTGACAACGTCGAGGCCGCCGGCTTCGTCTCGCACCTCAAGCTGCCGCACTACGTCGACTTCCAGTCCGAACTGGAACTGATTCGCAAACTGCGCAACCCCGAGGAGAACCGTTGATGAACGGCCAGACCCCGATTCGCGACGAGGCCTACAACTTCGCCTACCTCGACGAACAGACCAAACGCATGATCCGCCGTGGCCTGCTCAAGGCCGTGGCGATTCCCGGTTACCAGGTGCCGTTCGGTGGCCGCGAGATGCCGCTGCCCTATGGCTGGGGCACCGGCGGCATGCAACTGACGGCGGCGATCCTCGGTGCCGATGATGTGCTCAAGGTCATCGACCAGGGCGCCGACGACACCACCAACGCGGTGTCGATCCGCCGTTTCTTCGCCCGTACCGCCGGTGTCGCCACCACCGAGCGTACGCCCGAGGCGACATTGATCCAGACCCGCCACCGGATTCCGGAAATAGCGCTGCGCGAAGGCCAGATCATGGTCTACCAGGTGCCCAATCCCGAGCCGCTGCGGTTTATCGAACCGTCGGAAACCGAGACCCGGACCATGCACGCCCTCAACGACTACGGGGTAATGCACGTCAAGTTGTACGAGGACATTGCCACCTACGGGCATATCGAAACCAGCTACGCCTATCCGGTGACGGTCGACGACCGCTACGTGATGGATCCGTCGCCGATTCCCAAGTTCGACAACCCGAAGCTCGACATGAGCCCGGCCCTGATGCTGTTCGGCGCCGGGCGTGAGAAACGCCTGTATGCGGTGCCGCCCTATACCCGGGTCACCAGCCTCGACTTCGAGGACCACCCTTTCGAGATCCAGCGTTGGGAACAGAGCTGCGCGATCTGCGGCAGCCACGATTCGTTCCTCGACGAGTTGATCGTCGACGACGCCGGCACCCAGCAGTTTGTCTGCTCGGACACCGATTACTGCGCCCAGCGCGTCAGCGAACAGGAGCAAGGCCAATGAATGCCGCCTTACTGAACCCGGCCGTCCAGGCGCGCCGCAACGAACGCGCCAAGCCCTTGCTGGAGGTGCGTGGCCTGGGCAAGTTGTATGGCCCGGAGAAGGGTTGCCAGGACGTCAGCTTCGACCTCTATCCTGGTGAAGTGCTGGGCATCGTCGGCGAGTCCGGCTCGGGCAAGTCGACCCTGCTGTCGCTGCTCAGCGGCCGTTGCCCGCCGGACAGCGGGGCGATTGTCTACCGCGACAAGTCCGACAACTGGATTGATCTCTACAGCGCCAGCGAAGCCGAGCGGCGCACGCTGTTGCGCACCGAATGGGGGTTTGTCGAACAGAACCCGCGTGACGGACTGCGCATGGGGGTCTCCGCCGGCGCCAATATCGGCGAACGGCTGATGGCCCAGGGCATCCGCAACTATGGGCAACTGCGTGCCGCCGGGCTTGACTGGCTGAGCCAGGTAGAGATCGATCCGCTGCGTATCGACGACCTGCCACGGACCTTTTCCGGCGGCATGCAACAGCGCCTGCAGATCGCCCGCAACCTGGTTTCCGGGCCGCGCCTGGTGTTCATGGACGAGCCCACCGGCGGCCTCGACGTGTCGGTGCAGGCACGTCTGCTCGACCTGCTGCGCGGCCTGGTGCGCGAGCTGGACCTGGCGGTGGTGATCGTCACCCACGACCTGGCGGTAGCGCGCCTGCTGGCGGACCGGCTGATGGTCATGCGCCGCTCGCGCGTGGTGGAGTCGGGGCTCACCGACCAGATCCTCGACGACCCCCAGGATGCCTACTCGCAACTGCTGGTGTCTTCCGTCCTGCAACCCTGATTCGCGTTCCGCTTGAGGTGTCTCCCATGACAACGCTGCTCGAGGTCCGCGACCTCTCGAAAACCTTCACCCTGCACCAGCAACACGGTGTGGTGCTCAATGTGCTGGACGGCCTGGCGTTCAGCGTCGATGCCGGTGAATGCCTGGTGCTCCACGGTCAGTCCGGTGCCGGCAAAAGTACCTTGCTGCGCACCCTGTATGGCAACTACCTGCCGGCCGGCGGCAGCATCCGCGTCCGCCACGGCGGCGACTGGCTGGAACTGGTCGGTGCCGAACCGCGGGAGCTGCTGGACGTGCGCCAGCGTACCCTGGGCTATGTCAGCCAGTTCCTGCGGGTGATCCCGCGGGTCGCCTGCCTGGACGTGGTCATGGAGCCGGCCCTGGCTCGCGGCTGGGAACGCAGCGTCGCCCAGGCCCGCGCCGAAGCCTTGCTGAGCCGCCTGAATATCCCGCAACGGCTCTGGCAACTGGCGCCGGGGACTTTCTCCGGCGGCGAGCAACAGCGGGTGAACATCGCCCGTGGCTTCATGGTGGACTGGCCGCTGATGCTGCTCGACGAACCCACGGCGTCCCTCGACGACGCCAACCGCCAGGTGGTGCTGGAACTGATCGGCGAAGCGAAAGCCGCCGGCACCGCCTTGATCGGCATTTTCCATGACCGCGCCGCCCGTGAAGCGGTCGCCGATCGCCATCTCGACATGACCCCGACTGCCTCGATGCCCAAGGAAACCACGCCATGCTGAACGAACAGATTCTCAGCAACGCCCGACTGGTCCTCGCCGACCAGGAATTCACCGGCACCCTGGTCCTGCGCGACGGTCTGATCGCCGAGATCGGCGAGGGTTGCAGCCAGTTGCCCCAGGCCCAGGACCTGCAAGGCGACTACCTGCTGCCGGGGTTGATCGAGCTGCACACCGACAACCTGGAAAAGCACATGACCCCGCGTCCCGGCGTGGACTGGCCCTCGGTGTCGGCGGTGCTCAGCCATGACGCGCAGATCATCGCGGCGGGGATCACCACGGTGTTCGACGCCTTGTCCATCGGCGACGTCAATCCCAAGGGCAAGCGCATGCAGCAACTGCCGGGCATGCTCGATGCCATCGCCACCGCCAGCGCCGCCGGCCTGACCCGCGCCGAGCACCGCCTGCACCTGCGCTGCGAGGTCTGCCACCCGCAGACCCTGAATGTGTTTCGCGACCTGGTGGAAAACCCGCTGGTGCAACTGGTCTCGGTCATGGACCATTCACCGGGCCAGCGCCAGTTCGCCCTGGAGTCCAAGTACCGCGAGTACTACATGGGCAAGTACCACCTGAGCGACGAGCAGATGGATGAATTCATCGTGCTGCAGATCGCCAACTCGGCGCAGTACAGCAACCGCTATCGCGGGGCGATTGTCGAGGATTGCCTGGCTCGCGGGCTGTCGGTGGCCAGTCATGACGACGCGACCCTGGCCCACGTCGAGGAATCGGCGGCCTTCGGCATGAGCATCGCCGAGTTCCCCACTACCATGGAAGCGGCCAATGCCTGCCACCGGTTGGGCATGGCGGTGCTGATGGGCGCACCGAACGTGGTGCGTGGCGGCTCGCATTCGGGCAACGTGGCAGCGGCGGCACTGGCAAAAGACGGGTTATTGGATATCCTGTCCAGCGATTATTATCCGGCCAGCCTGTTGCAGGCGGCCTTTCTGCTGGCCGCCCAGGACAACGACTGCGATTTACCACGTACGGTTGCCATGGTCAGCCGGGCCCCGGCCCGGGCGGCGGGGCTCGACGACCGTGGGGAAATCCGTGTCGGCCTGCGTGCCGACCTGATCCACGCACGCAACCAGGGCGGCCTGCCGGTGATCCAGCAAGTATGGCGACAAGCGAAGAGGGTGTTCTGATGGCGGGCAGGTTGATCTATCTCATCGGGCCTTCGGGCTCCGGCAAGGACAGCCTGCTCGATGCCGCCCGTGAACCTCTGGCGCAACGGGGCTGCCGTATCGTGCGGCGGGTCATCACCCGTTCCGCCGAGGCGGTCGGCGAGGCCGCCCATGGCGTCAGCGCCGAGCAGTTCGCGGCGATGCAGGTGCAGGGCGCCTTTGCCTTGAGCTGGAAGGCCAACGGGCTGTTCTACGGGATTCCCCGGGAGATCGACCAGTGGCTGGAGGAAGGGCAGGATGTGTTGGTCAACGGCTCGCGTGGCTATCTGCCCCAGGCCCGCGAGCGTTATCCCGACCTGTTGGTGGTCTTGCTGACCGTGGACCAGGTGGTATTGCGCGAGCGCTTGCTGGCCCGGGGCCGCGAGTCGTTGCCGGAGATCGAGGCGCGACTGGCGCGCAACGCCGATTTCACCCTGGGGGCCGGCGTGCTGGCGGCGGATGATCCGTCGCTGGTGCTGCTCGATAACTCCGGGCCGATCCGCCAGACCGTGACCCGGTTGTTTGCCCTGATCGGCAAGGAGTGAACATGCGCCTGACCTTGCTCGGCACCGGCGATGCACGCCAGGTGCCGGTGTATGGCTGCGACTGCCGAGCCTGCACCGCGGCCCGCCGGCAGCCGGCGCTGCGGCGCCTGCCGTGCAGTGCCCTGGTGGAGTGCGGCGACCAGCGCTGGCTGATCGACAGCGGCCTGCCGGACCTCACCGAACGTTTTCCGCCGCGCAGTTTCAGCGGCATCCTGCAGACCCATTACCACGCCGATCACGCCCAGGGTTTGCTGCATCTGCGCTGGGGCCAGGGCCTGGTGATCCCGGTGCACGGGCCGGCCGATCCGGAAGGGCTGTCGGACCTCTACAAGCATCCGGGGATTCTCGATTTCAGCCAGCCGTTCGCGGCCTTTGAAACCCGTCAGTGGGGGGCTTTGAGCGTCACGGCCCTGCCACTGGTGCATTCCAAACCGACCCTGGGTTATCTGCTGGAAGGCGCGGGTCGCCGCGTTGCCTATCTCACCGATACCGTTGGCCTGCCCGCCGAGACCGAGGCCTTCCTGCTACGGCAGCCGCTGGATCTGCTGGTGCTGGATTGCTCCATGCCGCCGCAGCCCCAGGCTCCGCGCAATCACAACGACCTGAACCTGGCGCTGGCGACGATTGCCGCGTTGAACCCGCTGCAGGCGGTGCTGACCCATGTCGGCCACACGCTGGATGCCTGGTTGCTGGATCACGCCGGGACGTTGCCGGCCTCGGTGCTGGTCGCCAGGGATGGCATGACGCTGTAGGTGTCGTTGACCAGGACTTCGCGAAAGGTCGCCACCAGCGGTCGCAGGTTGATCCGATGCCAGGCGGCCCACAGCGGAGTGGTGTAGAACAACCACGGCAGTTCCCGCAGCACCACGCCTTGCGGGGCGTTGTGCCGCAGGCTGCGCTGGATCATCGTCAGGCCCAGGCCCGCCGCCACCAGGCCGAGGGCGGTCAGCGGTTCGCTGGCTTCCAGGCGGATATCCGGGTTGAAGCCGGCCTTGATGCAGGCCGAGACGAAGTCATCCTGCTTGCCTGCATTTTGCCGATGTTGCACGGCAATCCATTCCTGGCCGGGGAAATGCTCCGGGCGCAGCTCGTCGAGCACGGCCAATGGATGCTGTTCGGGCAGGGCCAGCAGCATCGGGTCGTCCAGCACCCGGGCGCTGTCCAGGTCGGGGTCGTCCGCCACCGGCGGTTCGCTGACCAGGGCAATATCCAGGCTGCGCTGGCGCAGACCCTCCAATTGTTCCGCCGAGTTCAGGCTGTACAGCGCGATATGCACCCCCGGCCGGGCCGTGCGCAGGGTCCGCAAGGCATCCGGCAGAACTCCCGAGTGCATGGCGTTCTCGATATAGCCGATGCACAGGCCGCCTTCTTCTCCCCGGCCCAGACGCCGCCCCAGGGACTCCAGGCGATTGGCGTGGGTCAGGAAGGCGCGGGTCTCGGCGAGGAAGGTCTGGCCGTCGACGGTCAGGCGAATGCGCTGCTGGCTGCGCTCGAACAGCGTCAACCCGAGGCGCTCTTCCAACTGGGCGATCTGCCGGCTGAGGGGCGATTGCGATATGTGCAGGCGTTCGGCCGCACGGCCGACGTGCTCTTCCTCGGCAACCACGACGAAGTAGCGGAGCTGGCGTAGATCGATCATGTCAGACCTCAGAGGACTCAAGTTGCACAAATTATGTCTTGGACGGTCAAAACTCCGCAACCTAGTATTTGCCCCGACACCGCGATCGACGTCGCTGCTGGCAGGCCGCCGCGATCCACCCACCTGAATTCGAAGGAATCCATCATGAGTCTGAAAAATCTGCTGCCGGGCGTCCTCGGTTTTGGCACCGCCCCCCTGGGCAACATGTTCCGCGCGATCCCCGAAGACGAAGCGCAGGCCACCGTCGATGCGGTCTGGGCCCAGGGCGTGCGTTACTTCGACACCGCGCCGTTCTACGGCTCCGGGCTGTCGGAGATCCGCCTCGGCGAAGCGCTGGCCAGATATCCACGGGACCAGTACGTACTGAGCAGCAAGGTCGGTCGGGTGATCCTCGACGAAGTCGAAGACGTCGCCGCCCGTGACCTGGGCGAGAAGGCCGGGGTGTTCGCCCATGGTCGGCCGAACAAGATCGTCAACGACTACTCCGCCGATGCCACGCTGCGCTCCATCGAGGACAGCCTCAAGCGCCTGGGCACCGACCGGCTGGATATCGTCTGGGTCCACGATATCGCCCAGGACTTCTATGGCGACGAGTGGCTGGAGTACTTCAATGTGGCCCGCAAGGGGGCGTTCCGGGTGCTGACCCGCCTGCGTGAAGAAGGCGTGATCAAGGCCTGGGGCCTGGGGGTGAACAAGGTCGAGCCGTGCGAACTGACCCTGCAACTGACCGAGGCACAGCCGGACGGTTTCCTCCTGGCTGGCCGCTACACCCTGCTGGACCATGAGCGTGCCTTGCAGCGGCTGATGCCGGAGGCGGCGGCGCAGAACGTCGATATCGTCGTCGGCGGTCCCTACAGCTCCGGTGTGCTGGCCGGAGGCACGAATTTCGAATACCAGCCGGCGTCGCCGCAGATTCTGGCTAAAGTTGAACGGATCAAGGCGATTGCCCGGGACTTCGGCGTGGACATCAAGGCTGCGGCGTTGCAGTTCTCCCTGGCCAACCCGGCAGTGGCAGCGGTGATTCCGGGGTCGAGCCGGCCAGGGCGGATTGCCGAGGATGTGGCGGCGTTGCAGGCCAAGATCCCGGCCGAATTCTGGCAGGCCTTGCGCAGCGCCGGACTGGTGGCGGGTAACGCGCCGTTGCCGCTGAGCTGACAGAACGGGAAAGCCCCGATGATCGTTCCCACGCTCCGCGTGGGAATGCAGCCCGTGACGCTCTGCGTCACAAGAACGGACGCGGAGCGTCCCTAGAGGCATGCCCACGCGGAGCGTGGGAACGATCGGTAACCTGTGAAGCTTCCAGCGGCTTCACGGGCCTCTTCGCCGGCAAGCCGGGCTCCTACAGGGTCGGTGTTCGGCTTGATATCGCTTTATTCATTCAATCGAGGTTCATATGCAGATCAATCTTTCCAACAAGGTCGCCATTGTCAGTGGCTCCACCGCCGGTATCGGCCTGGGGATCGGCAAGGGCCTGGCGGGCGCCGGCGCAACAGTGGTGATCGTCGGCCGCCAGCAGGCCAAGGTCGACGAGGCCATCGCGGTCATTCTCGCCGCCCATCCCGAGGCCGAGGTCCGCGGCCTGGCTGCCGACCTCGGCACGGCCGCGGGTGCCGAGGCGCTGTTCAAGGCCGAGCCGGACGCCGATATCCTGGTCAACAACCTGGGGATCTTCAACGATGTCGATTTCTTCGACACTCCGGATGAAGAATGGACGCGTTTCTACGAGGTCAATGTGATCTCGGGCGTGCGCCTGTCGCGGCACTATACCCCGGCGATGGTCAAGCGCGGCTGGGGACGGGTGCTGTTCGTCTCCTCCGAATCGGGTATCGCCACTCCCGCCGATATGATCAACTACGGTGTCACCAAAAGCGCCAACCTGGCCGTCTCCCATGGCCTGGCCAAGCGCCTGGCGGGCAGTGGCGTGACGGTCAACGCGATCCTCCCCGGGCCGACCTTTACCGACGGCCTGGAAGAGATGCTCAAGGACGCCACCGCCGCCTCGGGACGCAGTGCCCGGGACGAGGCCGATGTGTTCGTCAAGGCCGCGCGGCCGACCTCGATCATCCAGCGGGCAGCGGATGTGGAGGAGGTGGCCAACCTGGCGGTGTACCTCGCTTCACCGCTGTCTTCCGCCACCACCGGTGCCGCCCTGCGGGTCGATGGCGGTGTTGTCGATAGCCTGGCTATCTAGGCATTTTCCGGAGAGTTTTCATGGCTGCAACATCCGTTACGATTGAAATCCCCGCGACACCCGAGCAGGTCTGGCAATTGATGGGCGGCTTCGATTCGCTGCCCGACTGGCTGCCGTTCATTCCCCGGAGCAGCCTGAGCGAAGGCGGGCGGGTGCGTACGCTGCACACCGCCGATGGCGGCACCGTGGTCGAGCGCCTGGAGGCCTTCGATAACCGCGCCCGGCGTTATAGCTATTCCATCGAGCAGGCACCGTTTCCCGCTACCGACTACCTGGCGACCCTGCAGGTACGCGAGGGCAGCACTCCGCAGACGGCGATTGTCGAATGGGCCGGGATTTTCACCCCGGTTGGCGTCAGCGAAGAGGAAGTGGTGGCGCTGTTCCACGGCATCTACAGCGGTGGCCTGGCGGCACTGAAAGCCAACTTCCCCGATTGATCGACGGTGCAAAAACACCCGCGCTAGCCTATAACAGCAGTCATCGTGAAGCCCGCCCCGGCGATTCGTCGGTCGGGCTTTGTCTTGAGTGAGGTTATCGATGTTGCGTATTCGCGGGCTGAGCAAAGCCTACGCCACCGCCCAGGGGCCGCTGGCGGTGTTGCAGGGCGTCGACCTGGAACTGGAGCAGGGGGCGAGCCTGGCGCTGATGGGCGAATCCGGCAGTGGCAAGAGCACCTTGCTGCATCTGGTGGCCGGGCTGGATCGGGCCGATGCCGGGGCGATAGAAATCGCCGGGCGTGATCTGTGCCAATTGAACGAAGCCCAATTGGCGAGCTGGCGGCGCCACGATATCGGCCTGATCTTCCAGCAGTTCAACCTGATTCCCAGCCTGACCGTGGCCGACAACCTGGCCTTCCAGGCCCGCCTGGCCGGTCGGCATGACCCGCGCTGGCAGGATGAACTGGTGGAGCGCCTCGGCCTGACGCAGACACTGTCGCGCTATCCCGAGCAACTGTCCGGCGGCCAGCAGCAGCGTGTGGCCCTGGGCCGGGCCCTGGCCGCAAAACCGCCGTTGCTGCTCGCCGACGAACCCACCGGCAGCCTCGACGAGAGCACCAGCGACGAAGTGCTGGGGTTGCTGCTGGACCTGCTGGTCGACCACGGCACCAGCCTGCTGATGGTCACCCACAGCGAGCGCATGGCTGCCCAATTGCAACGTCGGGTGCGCTTGCACAATGGCCGTCTGAGCGAGCTGTCGGGGGCATGAGGACTTTCTACTGGGCCTTGCGCGCGCTGCTCAGCCACTGGTGGCGTCATCGCGTGCAGTTGTGCAGCGTGCTGGCCGGCCTGTGGTTGGCGACTGCCTTGTTGACCGGCGTGCAGGCCCTCAACAGTCAGGCGCGGGAGAGTTACGCGCGGGCCAGCCAGTTGATCGGCGGGGCGGCGCCTTATCGACTGGTCAGCCGCGACGGCGAGCGCTTCGAGCAGCAACTGTTTGTCCAGTTGCGCTTGGCGGGCTGGCCGGTTTCACCGCTGTTGCAAGGCCGGCTGGAGCTGGACGATCCCCGGCATCCGGGACATGTGCAGCGCTTGCAGGTACTGGGCATCGACCCGGTCAGCCTGCCCCAGGGCAGCAGTCTGGCCGGTGAGGCCGTGGACAGCGCGCAGTTACTGGCGTTTATCGGCGTACCGGGACAGACCTGGGTGGCACTCGACACCTTGCAACGTTTGGGCTTGAAGGTCGGCGATCGTCCCCGGGGCCCTGAAGGGGAGTTATTGCCGCCACTGGCCCTGCGTGCGCAACTGCCGCCGGGCCTGCTGCTGATGGATATCGGGGCCGCGCAACGGGTACTGAATAGGCCGGGACAGCTTTCGCAGTTGTTGCTGGCGACGGACTTTGCTCGCGGCAACCCGAGTTTGCCGGCGGACCTGGTGAGCCGTTTGCGCTTGCAGGCTCCGGGTGATGAAAGTGACCTGGCGCGCCTGACCGAGAGCTTTCACCTCAATCTCAGCGCGCTGGGATTCCTGGCGTTTATCGTCGGGCTGTTTATCGTCCACGGCGCTATCGGCCTGGCCCTGGAACAGCGTCGTGGCCTGCTGCGGACCCTGCGTTCCTGCGGCGTCAGCGCCCGTTGCCTGCTCAGTGCCTTGACCGTGGAACTGCTGGGGTTTGCCCTGGTGGGCGGCGTGCTCGGCGTGGTCAGCGGCTATGGCCTGGCGAGCCTGCTGCTGCCGGATGTGGCGGCCAGCCTGCGCGGTCTGTATGGCGCCGAAGTGGCCGGCAGCCTGAACCTGCCACCGGGCGACTGGCTGGCGGGTCTCGGCCTGTCCCTGGGCGGTGCCTTGCTCGCGGGGGCCGGCAGTGTCTGGCGGGCCGCGCGCCTGCCGTTGCTGGCGCTGGCCCAGGCTGAAGCCTGGCGTTCGGCACAGGCCCGGCGCTTGCGCCAGCAGGCCCGGCTGGCCGGATTGCTGGCCCTGGTGGTGCTGACCTGTATTTTCTGGGGCGACAGCCTGACCAGTGGTTTTGCCCTGATGGCCGCGCTGTTGATGGCCGCGGCCTTGCTGCTGCCGGTGTGCCTGAACGCCATCCTCAGCGGCGTGTTGCCGGCCTGTCGCCGGCCCTTGAGCCAATGGTTTATCGCCGACAGCCGCCAGCAACTGCCGGCCTTGAGCCTGGCGCTGATGGCGCTGCTGCTGGCCTTGGCCGCGAATATCGGCGTGGGCAGTATGACTTCGGGTTTTCGCCAGACCTTTACCAACTGGCTTGACCAGCGCTTGGCTGCCCAGCTGTACATCACACCGCAAGGCCCCGAGCAGGACGCGCAGTTGGAGCACTGGCTGGCCGAGCGTACCGATATACAGGCGGTACTGCCCGGCTGGGACGCCGAGATCAGCCTGCAAGGCTGGCCGATCCAGGTGCGCGGGATACCCGATGTGCCCACCTATCGCCAGCACTGGCCGTTGCTGGAAGCACGTGACGATGCCTGGCCGCGTTGGGCGGCGGGTGAGGGCGTAATGATCAGTGAGCAACTGGCACACCACCTCAAGCTTGCCCTCGGCCAGCGCCTGGTGTTGCCGACACCCAGCGGCGACTGGTCGCTGCCGGTGCTGGCGGTGTACGCCGACTATGGCAATCCCAAGGGCCATCTGTTGCTCGAAGGCCTGGCCCTGCAAGCCCATTGGCCGGGCCTGCGGCCGAGTCGCTACAGCTTGCTGGCAGAGCCCGAGGCCGTGGCGCCGCTCAAGCGCGAGTTGCAGCAGGCCTTCCACTTCGACGAGGCCCATCTGATCGACCAGAGCGAACTCAAGGACGCCGCCGGCAAGGTCTTCGAACGCACCTTCGCGGCGACCGCGGCCCTCAACAGCCTGACCCTGGGCGTGGCCGGCGTGGCGTTGTTCATCAGCCTGCTGAGCTTGAGCGAAAGTCGCCTGGGGCAACTGGCGCCGCTGTGGGCGTTGGGTGTCGCCCGCCGGCAACTATTGTTGCTGAGCCTGGGGCAGACCCTGCTGCTGGCCTCGATCACCTTGCTGCTGGCGATTCCCCTGGGGTTGGCGCTGGCCTGGTGCCTGGTGGCGGTGGTGAATGTCCAGGCCTTCGGCTGGCGCCTGCCGATGCAGGTCTTTCCCTGGCAGTTGCTGCAACTGTCGGTGCTGGCGCTGGTGGTGACCCTGGTCGCTGCCGCCTGGCCGTTGTGGAAACTGCTGCGGGTGCGGCCGGTGGAACTGTTGAGGACCTTTGCCAATGAACGCTAGGAGGCTGTTGCTGGTGTGGCTCGGCCTGCTGTTGCTTGGTTGCGATCAACAGCAGGCCGAGCCCGAAGGTTTTGCCGGGCTCGGTTCGAACGCCGCCGGGTACGCCCAGGTGTTGCCCGGCCAACCCCTGGTGTTTCCTCGTGATCACGGTGCGCACGGCGACTACCGCATCGAGTGGTGGTATGTCACCGCCAACCTCAAGGATGCCGAGGGCCATTCCTACGGCGTGCAATGGACCCTGTTCCGCAATGCCTTGCAGGTGCCCGGCAAGTTGACCGGCTGGAGCGAGCCGACCTTATGGATGGGCCATGCGGCTTTGACCAGCGAGCACGGCCATCACTACGCCCAGGCCCTCGCTCGCGGCGGGGTAGGCACAGCCGGGGTGGAGGCCGAGCCCTTGAAGGCCTGGATCGACGACTGGCAGTTTCACGCCCGGTCATCGCTCAACCAGGGCCTGGGCGATATGCAACTGGCGGCCCACGGCAGTGACTTCGCCTACCGGCTGAACCTGCGCAGCGAGCGCCCGCTGGTGTTACAGGGCGACCACGGCTACAGCCTGAAGTCCGGCAAGGGACAGGCGTCGTGGTACTACAGCCAGCCGTATTTCCAAGTGAGCGGCAGCCTGCAGGTCGACGGTCGTGAGGTCCGGGTAACGGGGCAGGCGTGGCTCGACCGCGAGTGGAGCAGCCAACCGCTGGCCGCCGACCAGTCGGGCTGGGACTGGTTCTCCCTGCACCTGGCCGATGGCGCCAAAGTCATGCTGTTCCAGGTCCGGCAGACGGACGGCCAGCGCTATCGCGCCGGCACCTGGATCAGCGCCGATGGCGAGGTCCAAGCGCTCAGGGGCGATGAGATCGTGCTGACACCGGGACGACAGGCCGATGTCGCCGGACGGCGTTTGCCGGTGGAGTGGCAACTGCAGATCCCGAGCAAACAGCTGCGCATCGACACCCGTCCGTTGCGGGACGATGCCTGGATGGGCACCGCGTTTCCCTACTGGGAAGGACCGATCAGTTTTACCGGCAGCCAGAAGGGCGTGGGTTATCTGGAAATGACCGGGTATTGAGGGGCAAACAGCGGCCATGGCCGGCAAACGCGTGCGAGATACCGTGACCGCGTGCTCTTCTGGCGGAAAAACCGGATAATGCCGGCCATTATTTTGCTCGTTATAGTGGTAATTCCCGCATGGAAATCAAGGTTAATTTTCTCGACAACCTTCGACTTGAAGCCAAGTTCGATGACTTCACGGTGGTGGCCGATCAACCTATCCGCTATAAGGGCGACGGCTCGGCCCCGGGTCCGTTCGATTATTTCCTGGCTTCTTCGGCGTTGTGCGCCGCCTATTTCGTCAAGCTGTACTGCCAGACGCGCAATATTCCCACCGAGAACATCCGCCTCTCGCAGAACAACATCGTCGATCCGGAAAACCGCTACAACCAGATCTTCAAGATCCAGGTCGAGTTGCCGGCGGATATCTCGGCCAAGGATCGCCAGGGCATCCTGCGTTCCATCGACCGCTGCACGGTGAAAAAGGTGGTGCAGACCGGTCCCGAGTTCGTGATCGAGGAAGTGGACAACCTCGACGCCGATGCCCAGGCGTTGCTGATGCTCAACTCCGATTCCGAAGCGCTGACCTTTATCGCCGGCAAGGATCTGCCGCTGGAACAGACCATCGCCAACATGTCCGGCATCCTGGCGGACCTGGGTATGAAGATCGAGATCGCTTCGTGGCGCAATATCGTGCCCAACGTCTGGTCGCTGCATATTCGCGATGCCCACTCGCCGATGTGCTTCACCAATGGCAAGGGCTCGACCAAGGAAGGCGCGCTGGCGTCGGCGCTGGGCGAGTTTATCGAGCGGCTCAACTGCAACTTCTTCTACAACGATCAGTTCTGGGGCGAAGACATCGCCAACGCGGCGTTTGTGCATTACCCGAACGAGCGCTGGTTCAAGCCGGGTCGTAAAGACGCGCTGCCGACCGAGATCCTCGACGAGTACTGCCTGAAGATCTACAACCCCGATGGCGAACTGCGCGGCTCGCACCTGTACGACACCAACTCCGGCAATACCGAACGCGGCATCTGCTCGCTGCCGTATGTGCGCCAGTCGGACGGCGAAGTGGTGTACTTCCCGTCCAACCTGATCGAGAACCTGTTTCTCAGCAATGGCATGAGTGCCGGCAATACCCTGGCCGAAGCGCAGGTGCAGTGTCTGTCGGAAATCTTCGAGCGCGCGGTGAAGCGCGAAATCCTCGAAGGCGAAATGGCCCTGCCGGATGTGCCGCAGGACGTGCTGGCGAAGTACCCCGGCATCCTGGCCGGCATCCAGGGCCTGGAAGAGCAGGGTTTCCCGGTACTGGTCAAGGATGCGTCGCTGGGCGGCGAGTTCCCGGTGATGTGCGTGACCTTGATGAACCCGCGTACCGGCGGTGTATTTGCCTCGTTCGGCGCGCACCCGAGCTTTGAGGTGGCGCTGGAGCGCAGCCTGACGGAACTGCTCCAGGGCCGCAGTTTCGAAGGCCTGAACGATCTGCCGCAGCCGACCTTCGAAGGCCACGCGGTGACCGAGCCGAACAACTTCGTCGAGCACTTTATCGACTCCAGTGGCGTGGTGTCGTGGCGCTTCTTCAGTGCCAGGTCCGATTACGAATTTGTCGAATGGGACTTCTCCGGCCAGGGTGAAGACTCCAATGCCGAGGAGGCCGCAACGCTGTTCGGTATCCTCGAAGCGATGGGCAAGGAAGCGTACATGGCGGTGTACGACGACCTCGGCGCAACGGCCTGCCGCATCCTGGTACCGGACTATTCGGAGATCTATCCGGTCGACGACCTGATCTGGGACAACACCAACAAGGCCCTGTTCTTCCGCGAAGATATCCTCAACCTGCACAGCCTCGACGATGCCGGTCTGCAAGCGTTGGTCGGTCTGCTGGACGAGAGCGAGCTGGACGATTACACCGACATCACCACCCTGATCGGCATCGAGTTCGACGACAACACCGCCTGGGGCCAATTGACCATCCTGGAGTTGAAGCTGCTGATCCGTCTCGCCTTGCAGCATTACGACGAGGCAAAGGAACTGGTGGAAACCTTCCTGCAGTACAACGACAACACCGTCGAGCGCGGGCTGTTTTACCAGGCCGTGAACGCGGTGCTGGAAATGCACCTGGACGAGGATCTGCAGTTGGAAGACTACGAAGCCAACTTCCGTCGCATGTTCGGCAACGAGCGGATGGACGCGGTGATCGGCTCGGTGAACGGCAGTGTGCGCTTCCATGGCCTGACGCCGACCAGTATGAAACTGGAAGGGCTCGACCGGCACCTGCGGTTGATCGACAGCTACAAGAAACTGCACACGGCGCGGGCCCGGGCGGCGGGTTTGGTGAGCTGATAGCGCTGACAAAAAAGCACCTGCGGGTGCTTTTTTTGTGTCTGGCGACGAGCCAGGGGCTGCGGATGAGAAACGTTGTGAATTGTTGTGAAGGTACAGAAGAGTGGCCATTGGCCCATGCTACCGTCCGTGACTCGTTATCGTCAGTGCGACGATGTCAGTCATTCCATCGAGGGAGCAGCGCCGATGTCTACTACCGTATCACCCGCTGGTAGCGGGCCGAGCAGTTCAAAAGCGAAGAGTTCTGCGTTTGACAGCACGCTGGACACGGCCAAGTCCAGCCAGGTCATTGCCGATTACATGCGCAAAACGGGCAAGTCGGCGATCACCAAGCAGGAGCTTTCTCAACTGGCCAACGACACCTCGGGCAAGGTTCCCGCCAGCGTCTCCGAGGCGGCCAAGTACATGGAGCGCCACCCCGATGTCTTCACCGCCATCGAAACCCATGATGTGGCGGGTGCCGACAACCTGTCCGGCGTCTGGAACTTCGACTGGGCCGCCAACGGTGGGCTGAAAGGCACGGCGACCGACGCCATTGCCAAAATGCAGGACACCTTCGACATGGCAATCGCCAAGTCGGCGAAGATCACCGAACTCAGCACGGCCAAAAAGGCCGAGCTGGATGCGACCAAGCAACGGCCCAGCAACTGAGTCCTGGCTTGCTGCGCTGATCGTTCCCACGCTCCGCGTGGGAACGCAGCCCGTGACGCTCTGCTCCACATCACACATGTCGGCAAAAGAAACGGGAAGCCTTGCTTCCCATTCATCCCTGAGCGCTGTCAGCTGCCGATGCTGGCGGGCGGCTTATCCAGCACGGCGTCGATCCACACATGTGCCATCTCGATCAGATGCCCACACCCATCGCCATTAGGCGGGTTGGGAGTGAGTTTGAACATGGTTTCGATACTCCATAGTGCAAGTTAAGGAGCCGTCACCATCGCTACCAAACGATTCAGGGGTGGCGGCCGTACGCAGGTTGGTAGACCGGTGCACTAGGAGCCCGGCGCGTCCGAGGACGCCCTGCGCACGGCCACCATAAGGCCGAGGCCGAAAAAAAGCGCCTTGCTCAAGGTGGCGCTTTGCGCCTAGTTACACCGAGGGCTACCAAACCCTGCCACTGATGTGCAGTGACGAGTCGAAGCCTCGCGGTGTGATCAAACACAAACAAGCGGTCGGGATTTTCTAGGAAATTTCAGGCAATAGAAAGGGAGTTGTCTTGCGGTTTCGCGAATTGGGGAGCAGGAATGGGCGTTCTCAAGCGCCCGCTTTCGGCCGATTCTGTTGAAAAAGTCGACCCGGACTGGCGGTCCGTGCATTGAGCGGTGAGAACGTCATTTTTGCACACTGCTGCGTGAAATCTGGGACCTGAACCCTCTGCTCAAAAAGCGGATTTCAATCTCAGACGCGTACTTTTCTGTCGTGAAAACCAAAACCGACTTTTTCAACAGAATCGGCCAATAGCAGTCTGTCGACAGGGGCCGAGATTTGCCCTTAGCAGTCAATATCATGCAGGCATAGAGAGCTCGACATGGGTGCTGGTTGGATATACAGTTGTGATGCCAATTACCTACATTTGGCTCTGTGGACCGCTAGAGAATACGGGCAGTAGACCAATGGCCATTTGCAGGTTAACTCTGACTCTCGTAATCTCACATTGATATTACTGAAATGGAAGTCGACTTGTGATCACGCTGAAAACCGCCATCATCCACAGTTTCAAAAAGATTGCTCATACGGGTCTTGTTTCTGACGTGGTGAAAAAGGACGTTGTCCTGGATACCCAAAACCCAGCTTTAGAGTCTCTGGTCGAAGGCATCAACGGTCTGATTGGTAAAGAAGGAAACAGTGTTGTCTACGGACAATTTGCTGACGACGGTCGGCAAGGTCCGTTTCCTGATCGGTTTAGCGCTTACGTGGATGTCTGTGGTGATGAGGCTGAATTTATTGCGTTAACCCACTTAGCCATGGATCAGCTTGTCGAGCAGGCGAGGGACCAAACCTTGGCCACTGGCGGCCATATTCTCTGCGCGCAATACACCTCGGGTGCGTCTGACTTCTTTCTGGTCGCCAGCATCAAACAGCGTGGCGGCATTCAGCTCGATGAGAACTACGTACCCAAAGCCATTCAGGAAGTGGACCTGAAGACGGTTCAGCAGGCGGCCAGGATCAACTTTTTGAAGTTCGCGTCGGTTACTGCCGCCGCCGTATCTGCTGCTGCGGGGAATACAGTTGTAGATGCTGAGGACGCAGACGAGGTTGATTCGACCTATCTGTGCTTTATCAGCCGCGGTCGGGACAGCCAGGCTTCTGACTATTTCATCTCCGCTTTGGGATGCGCCAAAGGCGTGGCGTCCGGCCGTGCAACTAAAAATGCCATCGATTACGTTGGCCGTTTCTTCCGTAACAATAAAGAGCTCAAGCCTTTTGCTTACAAGGCGAAAGAGGCGGTTGTCCGGTACTTGCAGGACCGACTGGCGGATGGCAAATCCGCTCGGTTAGATGCGATCTGCCATGCGGCAATTCAGCACGTTCCGCCTGACCTAGTCGATGAAATTGCAGGACTGAAAGACTATCTCAACGACGAAAAACATCGAGTCCCTGAGGACTTTACTGTCAATGCCAAATCGCTGAAGGAGAAGACCAGGATCAAAGGCGAAGCTGCGAGCTGGTCGCTTCAATTTGAACGTGGTGCCTTGGGTAAGGAGGCAACGTCCGATGTTTATTACGATGAGGGTCGCAAGAAGCTGACCTTGTCAAACATGACCCAGGAACTGGTCGATTTGATAGAGAAAGAGCTGCAGGCCAGGGTTGGGTAAGCCATGTTTTCCGATGTTGTAGCCCTGTACCGGGCAATGGGAGCGCCAGCCATTGAAGGAGGTGTGGTCTCCTATGACGGACTGCCCACTACCGACATCACTGCCGCGCTGCAGGCATGCAAGGATCTGCAGCCCGAATTTGGCAAAATCCAACATCATGAATTTGTTGACGGTGGTGCGGTGGAGATCGAGCTCCGCCTACCTACGAATGAATCTGGTCGGTTTTACGCGAACGTTAGCGACTTGGCCCGTAACGGGTCACTGGGCAAAGGGCAGTTTCCGCAGAACGTGTACGTCGTTGACTTGGGGTGGGCAGATTTTGACGCTAGTGAACCAACACAAATTAAAGAGCTTAGACGAGTTTGTAGGCTAATCGAGCTTCTGGCATTGCTGGCAATCGGGGTTGACAAGGACAGCAGTCCAGATACCTATAACTTGTTCTTCGCTTTGCCTCCCGACGGCGCAAAACCGCCTAGGACGTTTTTGCTGCCGACTCAGGTTGATGAACATGTTCTTGGCCATGAACTCAGGCATATGAGTTTGCTTGAGGAGATTCTTAACCGCAAAAACGAGAATAAAGCTCATCTTTCAGAACGCAAGCTGATGATTCGGATGGCGATCGCCAGTGTAATTGAGAAGTTTGAAAGTGAGCCAAATCACTTCCTCGTAGTGGTTCGCGAATGGAAGGAGGTCCTCGCTACCTATCGCGCAAATTTACAAACTTACGTCTATAGCTTTTCATTCGAGAAGGCTCGGCGCGAATTGGCACAGGCGGAAATCGACTACGGGACCAAGCTCAGCGGCGTGCTGGGTGACATTGCTGGAAAAATGCTGGCGCTCCCGGTCTCTTTTGCTGGATGGGTTGTTCTGAACAACAGTACTTCTTCATTTGAAGGATTCGTTCTGGTACTTGGTTTGATCGTTGTTTCGCTGGTCTTACTCGCGATATTGCACAATCAAATGCTTCAGACGGACCGCTTGTTACACAGCTTCAATGTTGTTTTCGACGACTTCAAAGACAAAATAAAAACCTATCCCCCCAAGCTTCAGGGCCTGCTCAGGATTACAATTGAGCAAGTCGAAAAACAGGGGCGTACTTTGCGGCGTACCTTTCATCTATTGCAGGTACTGGCGCTATTGCCTGCGGTCGGTGCTGGGCTGGTGGCTCTCGTAAAGTATTGGGACTCGTTCCTATGGGTTGTTGTTGCTGCCATATCGGCAATTTTCGTAGCCCCTATTATTGACCCTATTTTTCTAAGCCCATAGCCAATGGAGATCGGATACAAGTGCTAATGAAGTGCGATGCCCGCTTTTGGCCGGTTGCTGCCGGTCACGACCGATAGAAAACAGTCAGAAGAACATTCTTCAAGAGCTCCTGAATGTAGTTATCGCATATCGGTCGAGCCGGGCGGCCAGTCCTCGTAGAGGTTGCAGCCTTCAGGGATCGGGTGACCGTCCATTTGATGGGCTGCCCAGGCAAGCAGGTGTGCCATGCGCTCTGAGCCTGCTGGTGACAGACCGCAGGATTCGGCGACTTCGTCCAGCCGGGTACGGCACAGATCGAGGTGGTGTCGAACGCCGGCCCGTCCGCCGAGGTAGTGATGAAATTCGTCGAGGTGGATGCCGATGCCTGAGACACCGTACGTGCCGGCCACACCGGGCGCTTCCTCGTATATGGCCGTGATGTCATGGCCTTCCAGGGCCGCAACAGCTGTGAGGACCTCGCAGAACGTATCTTTCATGCTGTTGCTGACCCAAAGGTCATAGCTGTTGCCGATGATGATTGGAGCGCCCATGAGCCGTGTCTTGGTTTTATCAGTGGAGTGCTGTGTGCGCTCACACTACCAGAGAAACCACCCGTCATTGTGCTCAGCGGGTTCTGAAACCGCTCAGGGTGCGAGGTCATCGAGCGCTGATGTTCCGCTACCGGTCCACCATTCGCCGCCTCCATCGATGTAGCGTCTGCGCATGCTGTCGGCCAGGGTTTGCAGGTCTTTGGGCATGCATTCGTCGGGGTCTGGGGCGGGTAGAGGCATGCGGATTTTCCAGAGGTTGGCGCCTTCGATCAGGGCGAAGGCCTGGCCTTTGGGGAGGCTGACCACGTGGGCGGGTTCGATCAGTGGCACGCTGGTGGAACTGACCCGGTCCTGGGTGTTGCTGGTGAAGTCGGTGCCGCCTGAAGGATCCGAGCTGTCAGTGGCGCCGCTGACCAAGGTGGTGGAGTAGACGTCGACCTTGGGCAGTTGTTTGGTCAGCAATTCGGCGGTGGCGGTTTCGCGTACCCGCAGCATGAAGAGGTTGTTGAAGTTGCCCACCACCTGGCCTGCCTTGGCGCGGTTGCCGATCTTCGCCTCGATGTCGCTGATGGTCTGGGTGTAGGCGGTGACCTGGATGCCTGCGCCGCCGCCCTTGTTGATCATCGGAATGAACTCGTCGCCCATCAGTTCGTTGAATTCGTCAGCATGGAGATTGATCGGAATCTTCTGGTCCTGGGCGGTATCGGGCAGTCCGTCATCGATGCCGAGTTTGTAGATATGGCCGGCCACAGACACCAGGTCGGCGAACATCGAGTTGCCCACCGCGGCGGCCACCTCCGGGTCGGACAGGGCGTCGAGGCCGACATACACGACCGCGCGCTTCCGAATGACCTGCATCCAGTCGAAAATCGGCCGAGGGTCATCCATGTCGGTGTAGTCGGGTGAGATCAGCTCTGCCATGCGCCCTGTGGTGAGTTTCTCCAGCAGGGGCAGGAGGGAGGCCACGATCTTGTCGAAGTAGGTTTTGTCGTAGCGTACGGCGGAGCGCAGGCCGTCCATGACCGGATCGGCGACTCGAGTTTGGGACAGGTACTGATCGATTGCCGTGACGCGGGGTTGGCGGCCTCGCATGTTGTGGGGGGTGTTCTTCTCGGTCAGGGCACCTTCGATGGAGACGATGATGTCCCAGGCGCCTGGGTCGTGCTGGGTGAAGTAATGGCCGCTGTACTCGATGAACAGGGCATCGATGTTGATCACGTGTTGCTGGATCTTCAGGTAATCCGGACGGTTGCCCAGTTCCACCAATGCGCGGGCAATGATGTTGACGAAGCGCCAGGCGAACTCACGAAAGGCCGCGCTGTTGCCTTCGCCCGAGAGTTGCCCGGAGATCCGGCTGGCGACTTCGGAGATCCGCCCGAAACGGCCTACGGCGTTGTAGCGGGCCGAGAAGTCCGGCCAGCCCAGGTGAAAGACATAGAACTCGTCTTCGCGTCCGGCGCGTTGGGTTTCGACGTACATGCGTTTGAGCAGGTCGGCATCGCCTTTGGGGTCGAACACGATCACCGGTTCGAAGAGGGCTTTCCCGTTGAGGTGTTTGACCCGGCGAATGTCCTGGGTGATGAACAGTTCGGCCAGCCGGGTTTTGCCTACTCGGGTGGTGCCCAGAACCAGGCTGTGACCGACGCGTTCGCCGAGGGGCAGTGACACTTCGACTTCGTTGGGTTCAACGCCGTGGAGGCGGGGAGAGCCGCCTACGGGTGGGAGCGGGCGTACGGGGTTGAGCGGGTTGTCCCAACTGGTGATTGCAGGAATCACGCTCAACGGAAAGGACGCCTTTTCCAGGCGTTGTTCAAGCCGGCGGGCCTGCTGAAACAGCGGTGTCTGTTCCACATAGCGGCGAAACTCGGGGCGGTAGGTTTGCATCAGGCGCTGGGTGTGTCGCTGCTCCCACTTGAAGCCGATGCCGATAAACAGCCGTTGGTTACTCACGGGGACGTGTTTGCTGGTGATCACGTAGCGCGGTAGCCGGCGGATGTTTCGCCTGTACCGCAAGACCATAAGCGCCTGGCGAAGACGAATGCCCCCGAACACCAGAAAGACCAGCGCCGTCACTGCGCCGAACAAAGGGGTGAGGGCGAGTGACCAGGGCGCGAACAGACTCAGGCCTGCCCCGATGATGCACACCGCCACGGTATACAACTCCACGGCGGGACGTAGCAGTGCTTCGATGGTATGGGACTGGGTCATGGTCTTTGCTCGGTGTTGAAAGTACGGGTTGAAGCAATAAGGCGAAAGGGGGATTGGGGCATGGCTGTGTCCTCATCAGTGGGGCGGACACGGTTGCAAATATGGGAGAAGAGGGCTGCAAGAAAACTGGAATGGGTGGCTTCAGATTTGGTGGGTGTTGTGAGGGTGGCTGTGGTGGGCAGCAAATAAGTTGGGCGCCGCTATCGGGGTGTTTTAAAACTCGGCACGCTCGATTCTGTTTTTCGGCTGATGATCGTTTTGTTCCTGATAACACTGCTGCCTTGACCGCCCACCACCAGGAGCAATCGATGTCTGAGCATCTTTTAAAAAGCCTAGGTCCCCTGCGCAGTTCAATCAAGCTGACACTTCATACCCATCACGCTGTGCGTGTCTGGCAGGGCAGACCTGCTGACGAAAATAAACCCGCGATTATTGGGTTTGCCGGATTCGTCCGTTTGATGAACAGAATGAAGCTCGGGGCGGCACAGGATGATCCTTATTCGGACTTTTGGATGATCCGGATGCAGGAGAAACTGGAAAGCTCAAAGGCTGATTTGACCATGGTCCGGCGAAACCTGGATCAGCTCATGAGCTTGATTCCCGAGGCGCTTAGCGTGAGTAAGACGTTGAATACCGAGCCTGTCAAAGTACCGGTATTCATCAACTCACCCTTCGGTTTTTTGGCGCTGTACCTGATCGTTGCCTACGACAACTTTGTTCGTCAGGCGCAGCAGTGTCATTACGTTGCATTGATGAGTCGGCGGGACATGGAGCACTGGATAAACTCCGGTGGCCGTGTGCTGCGCAGCCTGTTCGGGTTCGCTCAGCAGTACAAGTTTTCGGGTGCGACGCGTGCTGATTTCGCTGCTGGCAATGACGTGGCTCGGCAGGCTCAGGAGAGGTTTGGAACCTTACCGTTGGATGTGCTGGAGGGGACGCGACGTTCGGAGTTTGCGCCGGCGATCATGCGGAGTCAGGTGCAAGGCAGGGAGGGCATTGGCGAGGGGGTGGGGGCCTCTTCTGCGCCGGTCTCTGCTGGGGCAGTGCCGAGGGTGTCTGAGAGCCAGGAGGATTGATTCGATGGTCAATTCACAAGGGAATGACAGCGGTGCCGATCCGAGAAATGCGGAGGATGGTCCCAAACAGGTTGCCTTCCAGCCCTTGCAACAGAGTGCCTTCTCTGCGCTGGAACACGGTGCCTTCCTTAAAGGGCTTTTAAAGCCTTTTAAGGGTAAGGGGGAGCTGATTGAAATGGGGGATTGGTGCTGCGCGTTGACGGAAGGCCTCGTAGAGTTGGCGATGCAGAATGTGCTGGCTCAGGCTGAGCGGTATCCGTTCACGTTGTTGCCCATTCGTTTGGTTCGACAATCCACGGGGGCAGGGACGGTGTTTTTGCGTTGGAGCCGAATGGATCGCAGCAAGATGGGGGTGGATCTGTGGGCGGAGTTGATGAGTGACGAACGCACGCCGTTCAGCCTCATTTCTGATCTTTATGCGTTGGAGATACAGCGGATCATCATCAATATGCAGATCAGCCTGACGCACAGTATCAGTCGGCAAGCTTTTCTTTGTGCGGGCAAAGTGGATCTGGCCGAGCGGGCTTATCAGCGACGGATGCTCCAACACGCCAACAGCCATCCGGTGAGGAACTGATCATGTCCACCCATTTTTGGGGAGAGGGGAATATCGGTACGAAGCCTGAGTTCAAGGAGTTTCCCAGCGGCAACAATGCGCCGTGTCGGTTGCTGCGATTGAATATCTATTTCAACAACCCCCACTACCAAGAAGAATGGTGAGTATGAGAATCGAGTGGGTACTGGGCCGGCGTTGGGGCAGCTAGACGTTGGATTAGGGAGGAGTTACCTCTCTACCGAGATAGGCTGGAGTTTGTGTCGTGTTTGATGTGAGTGGTGTCCTTGTGCCATTATTTGGTGAGGATTGAGTGTTCTGATAGGCATGGACCCTCTTTTGGAAAGTGTTTGCACGCCGCAAGCGCTCAATGAAGATGTTTGAGGCAAAGGCCTCGTCAAGGAGAAGGGATGGATCAGGAGCATATCGAACTGCTACGTGAGGAAGCTCTGCGCTTGCTGGATGTTGTAATAGATATGTTGCAGCGCATGAAAGACGCTCCGGGCGTGGTGGTTGATGAAGTGGATAATGAACATCCCACTTTTACCCCCAAAAGCCTTGAAGAGCAGTTGCGTATGCTGGCTGACGAGCAAAGCAAACTGCAGCGCCTGGAGATGGTTCTAGCCGTGGTTGGGACCATGAAGGCTGGTAAGTCCACCACCATCAATGCAATTGTCGGGGCTGAGGTTCTTCCTAATCGTAACCGGCCGATGACAGCTTTACCTACGCGGATCCGTCATCTTCCAGGTCAGCAGAGTCCCACATTGACAGTGGACAAGGCGAAGCTCCTCAACCAGGTGATGGCTGAACTCAAGTCTGCTCTTACCACCCCACAGGGTCGTGAGTTTATTGAAGAGATGCCCTTCGGTAAGGATATGTCGGAGCTGATTGCTAAGGTCCAGGCAAGTCAGACGGTCCAGCAACGTTACGAGGGGCCCGAGCAGATCTATGAGTTTTTACGTGATCTCAACGATCTGGTGCGGATGTGTTTTGCGCTTGACGTCAAATTCCCCTTTGACGCCTACAGGGATATCGACAACATTCCTTTGATCGAGATCGAGTTCGCACATTTTGCGGACTTGCCACCTGGTGCTGGAAGTTTCACCCTGCTCGATACTCCAGGGCCCAATGAAGCAGGTCAACAGCATTTGCGACATATGCTGCGCGATCAACTTAGGCGCGCGTCTGCCGTGATGGCCGTGCTTGATTACACCCAGTTGGGCTCGGATGCGAGTGACCAGATCAGATACGAATTGGCTGAGTTGAACGAGGTGGCTCAGGGGCGGATGTATGCTCTGGTCAACAAGATTGATGAGAAAAACAGAAACAGTGACAGTCTTGATGAGACCTGCAATCAGGTGGCAGCGATGCTCAAGCCATTCGAACGGTCCAATGTTTTCCCGGTAGCCTCCAAGCTGGGTGATCTATCCAACCGTGCCCTACGTGCACTGGACGAGAGTGGAGCATTGCCGCTGCCTACCGGTGCAGAGGATGACTGGGTCATGGACTTTGCAAACTTGGCATTCGGGGCATCCTGGGAAGCGGAAGATCTGCAAGATCATGATGATGTGCGCAAGCGTGCAGGCAAGCTCTGGCGAAATTCGCGGTTTTCCGAGCCGCTGGAAAAGGTTTTACTCAGGGCTCATGCTCAAGCTGCGATATTTGCAATCAGTTCCTCGGCTTCAAAAGTCAAGGATATCGCCAAGAGCCTAAACAATTTCCTGAATGTTCGTGAGGTGGCGCTGGGAAAGAGCGTCGATGAGTTGACCGATGAAATCAAGGCACTTGAGAGCGATATCCATCAGGTCATTACCCTGCGCTCTGATTCTCGTGAGCGTTCTAACGAGGTGTTCCAGGAGATCAAGACTTCAATCGATCAGACTTTTCTGACGGTCCGAGAAGCGATTGGGCAGGAGGTAAAAAAGGGTTTTAGTGCAGCCAAACATACGGAGCAGAAGCAAGTTGTAGCAGAGCATACCAGCATCGTCGGTTTTACCTTTCTTGGTTTGGCCAAAAAAATTTTCGGCAATACTGATACGAGAGCTGAACGACGGCGTAAAAAAAAATTCAAGTTTGGACGCGAATTTGATCCCCAAAACCCTATTATCCAGCTAGATACTGAGCGTGATGCAAAAGAGGTGATCCAGGGTATTGAGGATGGAGTTCGAGATATTATCAAACACAACGAGAGAAGTTTGCATAAGTACGTGAATAAGGAACTGGAGCGATTTAAGCGTGAGTTTGATCGGAGTGTCTCCCGGCAGGCCGTCCAGCTAATCAATGCACTAAGTGAACGCTTCGGCCGGCAAGGTTTCTCCATTGATATCCAATTGCCGACACTACCCTCATTGTCGTTGCCGCTCTCCAGTCAGGAGTTACTTGCCGACGCAATAGAAAAGAAGCAACGCAATGTCCCGTATCGTCGGCGCAGCAGTGGGGTATGGGGAACGATATGTGGTTGGTTTGACAGCGAGGACTGGGGATGGGAGAGCTACACGACAACCGAGGGTTACTACCAGATTGATATCAACCTGGTTGCCAATTCGATCAATCACGTTGTGAATAAAAGTTTCAGCGAGCTGAAAGACGCAGTTGTCAAGCTGGTCGAGCGCCCCTTGGAAGCAGCGGTCGATGTGTTTTTTGAGCAACTACACGATCTTATTAATCAGCTTTCCAGCGATCTCTCGCAAAGCATTCGTGACAAACAAAGTAGTCAGGAGCAGCAGTTGGCTTTGGCCCAAATACTGGTACGTTTCAAGCACCATGTGCCGAGCTTGCGTGGCGATTGTGAGGCACTGGCGATGGATACCTGTGTGCAAGTTCAGGAGGTAGCTTGATGAACCGTGCAGAGCCACTGCCGCAGTCTTCCGAGTTATGTCAATTGCTGACCAGCCTGCCCGAGAAATTTGTGGTGGACTTTGCCAACGGCATTGATGTTGGTCGTGAACACTTGCGTGTTAGCACCAAGCGCACTGATTTTTTCTTAAGACTCTATGATGGTTTTACCGGGCAAGGCTCCAAGCGACAGGCTGAGATTAATGCCAGCCTGTTTGATGGTATTGAAGGGGCTCTACATTGGCTCACAGATCTCAGCACTTCGTTGACATTAAGTAATCATACGATTGCTCAGCTGCAGAAAAGGGTGAGTGATCTGAAACGCAATACAGCCCGTTTGGCTGACTATTCAGTTCAGACCCGGCTCGCACTTGATACTCTCAGCGAAGAGTTGAGTGATCGCTGCCATGCACTTGAAAGCCAGGTGGAACGCATCGACCGTCTACAGCAAGCCCATCTGCATCTTGATCAGGTATTCGGAAAGTGGGGGGCTGGTCGACTTGACGCACTGAGTTTGTCAGGGCGCTGCTATGCGGCGCTGGAGGAGCTGCGTTGGGGGCCGTTTGGAAGCTGCTGCGCCGTGCAGGATGGGAGTGAGCGTCAGCAATTGCTTGAGATGCTGGCTGATCGCGCCATTATTCAGCTGGCGCGGGATGCACAAGTTGCTCGTACCGAGCGCCGGTCTACGGTGCGTTACTGGATGCTTCAGTCAACTCCAGCCGGCGTTGGTATTGCAGGCGATACTGGTGACGCGATTCGTTACCTAGGAGATTGGGCTGATCCCCTGTTGAGTCCCTTTGTCTACGCGATTTCAGGTCAGTCTGAGACGCTACCGTTGCATTTGCCGCGTCTGGGGTCTGCTCAGCGTGTGGCAGAGGGCATGATTGGTGAGGTGTTTATGGGGCACGGGCAATGAGCGAAACCTTCAAAACTGGCCTGGTGTTGTCTGGTGGTGGTGCCAAGGGGGCTTATCAAGTCGGCGTGCTGAAGGCACTGCATGAAGCAGGGGCACGTATTGATATGATCTCGGGTGCTAGCATCGGCGCGCTGAACGGGGGCGTTCTAGCCGGGGCCCCCTCTCTGCGAGTGGGTATAGAGCGATTGACGTTGTTGTGGGACCGGCTTGCCATGGAGTCACCATTGGCGGCCAATATACCGATATACCTGACCTTGCTGGCAGCAGCAGGCTTGCGTGCCCAGGGTGGAGCAGCGCTACTGGCGGCATTGGATATGGGCCGCAAGGCTGCCGATTATTTCGATTTGCCTTGGCCGGAATCACTCGCGAGCCTGAATGATGGTTTGCTGGATGATGCCCCGCTCAAGCAACTGATGGATGTTTTTCTAGAGAGTGAAGGCCTTGACAAGGGGTTACCACTTTATGTGTCGCTGTATCAGTCGCAAGGTGGAATCAACGATTTGCTGCGTGTGGCCGCTGCTGAGTTAGGGCTCGCCGACACGCCCGACTCAGAAGTTGTTCTCATCCAGTCGCTCGCTGAGGGCGAACGCAAGCAGGCGTTGCTTGCCTCGGCGGCTATTCCGTTGCTGTTTGCCTCTCGTTTACATGACGGGAAGCGTTACTCCGATGGTGGGCAGGGCGGTTGGCAGACGGTACAGGGTAATACTCCGATTGCACCATTGCTCGAGGCTGGTTGCAACCTGGTCATTGTTACTCATCTCAGTGAAGGGTCGGCATGGAGCCGGCAACGATTCCCGGACGCCACAGTGCTGGAGATACGTCCCAGCCGTAGTCTTGAACGAACAAAGGGATGGTTCTCAGGTCCCCGGGATTTACTGGGTTTTCATCCAGAGAAAATACCCTCTTGGATCGAGCAGGGCTATCAAGACACCCTTGGATCTCTGACGCGTGTGCTCGAGGCTCAAAAGTCGCGTAACAAGTTGCGAGCCAGCGAAGCCGCTTTAACGCTTGCACAGCATGATGCGGAAATTGCTGACGATGTGCTTGCGCGAGCAATGAAACGATTGAGCTGATGTCTTATCTATTGGTGTCAAGGCATGGTACCAACAGTCTCAATGGGGCGTGCAGTTACGCGCCAAGATGTGGAAGCCGGTCTGTGATACTTGCTATTCGCAAGTATTACTCTCTATCTTAGGTGTGAGGGGGCTATTTTCAGGACTGCACCCAGTATTAAAAAGACGAGATTACTTTAAATGGAAAATATTGAAAAATGGGCTATCAAGAACGCTGATGGTCAGTTGCTCTTGAGCTTCGCTATTGATGCCGCACAGATCCAGATAGGTTGGTTTCTCCCTGATGCCCGAGTGAAGAGCAAGGAAGGCAAGAAGGGGCCTCTGACCTTTAAAGTTTTTTCAAAGGCTGAGGCGCTACTAGCTTCTCTGCTCGTACTGCTTCCTAAAGAGTTTACGGGGGCGCAAGTGGTTAACTTCGAGTAATAACGATCATCTGCGATGAGTACGCAGGCCGGGATTAGTTAACTACTCCAAACGAGCATCAGATCAGGCTCCAAAATTTCACTCGTTGCATTGGTTTGGCGATAGAGAGTTAAGGACGTTCTATACTGGGAGTGTCTTGGAGGAGGGGATGGCATGGAAAGCCAAACACGCATGATGCTGTTGGTGCCAATAGTGCTGATGCTGGTGGGGTGTTTTGAGCGTTCTGTATCAGGCACTTATGTAGCCAAGCGGGAGTCTGGCGCCGAATTGATGCAACTCACACAGACGTCTGATGGAAAGCTCGTTGGCAGCCTTCAGCGTGTAGCCCTCAATACTCAAGGTGCATTGGAAAAGCTTCAGCTCAACGTCATAGGAGCCGTTGACGGTGAGAGTCTGACGTTGACGATGGCTAGGGTGGGCATCCCCATTACCCAGAATTTCAGCGGCGCAGTGACGGACTCAGGCCTGGAACTCAACATGGTTGATAACTCCGGTGCTGCACTCCAGGCGCGTTTTGCTCGCAGCAACATCGAGGAGTTCAATGCTGCTGTAGGTCGATTGACGCAGGCCGGCCAGTCGATCAAATCGGAGAGTGCCCGAGTCGATCAGGTTGAGGCGTTGAATCGCTCGGCGCTGGCGTTGGAACGGTCACTGAATGCTTATGTGGCGAGGGCGGAACAACAAATCGACAAGACACCAAGCTTCATGTCTTACTTTTCTCGAGCCAACAAGGAGGTTAGCGAGAGATTGCAATACGTTCAGCGTATCACGTCAGGTGGTGACAATGAGGTGCGAGGATTACAAGCGAATACTCTTCTGAATCAGATCACTGCTTCTGAGTCGCCTATCCGTAACACAAGCGAGTCGATCGATCAGGCCATTGAGGAGATTCGTCGAGAAGAGACCTCACTCAACGCGCGCCTCATAGCTTTCAATGGGATTTGCCTCGGATCCGCGTCCACGGTGAAGTGTAGTGGTCTAATGATACCGGACACCCATTTAGGCGAGAATACTCGCCAGATAGAGGTGTCTGATGACCAAGCAACCTCGTTCCTTTTCCGCTGAATTCAAACGCGAGGCCGCAGGCCTCGTGCTCGATCAAGGCTATAGCCATATCGAAGCCAGCCGCTCGCTTGGGGTGGTCGAGTCCGTGTGGCGTCGCTGGGTTACTCAGGCCGAGAAAAAACTTAACGTCGTGTCCGGGATTAGTTGACCACTACACTATGACCTGACATTCAGCTTAGGGCCGGATAACCTCTGGACCCAGGCTTAAGGGGGCCGCAGTGGTCAGTTGGAGTCGCCCGGATCCAACGGAGGAAGGCTTGGCGCTGACCTCAAAAGTCATCGTGCAGCGAAAGGCGTGAGCGGTGAAAGCAAAACGGGAAGCGAGGCTTCCCGTTTGTGCTTCTGGCGCATCAACCTCTGACGCGGGCTTCCTGCATATCCAGCACTGAATCTATCTTCTGCTGCGCCAACTCGATCAGGTGCACCACACCCATCGCGACCTTGCGATTCGTGCCGGTCTGGTTGTCGGCGTTTTCATAGGCAGTGGCCGCCGCGGATTGCAGAATCGAGTAGACGTCGAGCAGGATGGTTTCCCGATCCCTGGACAGAGGCAAGTTCTCCAGCAGCACGGAGACAGGGAGGGGCTTCGAACCTGCCTTGGGCCCAAGGTCATAGTGAGACAAGGCCCGGTCGGCAATACGCGAGTCGATGTTTACGGCGTTGGGTGATGCAGGCGGATTGGGGGTAGGTTTGAACATGGCGTGGCTCCTGTGATGAAGGACTACCACCCACTGCTGTCAAACAGTAAGGGTGGCAGCTGTACGTAGGTTGACAGACCGGACACAGGATACCCGGCGCACCCGAGGGTGCCCTGCGCACAGCCGCCATAACACTCAACGACAAGCATCAAAAAAATGCCTGCAATAGTGGTCGGGGGCTGTTTGCGCCTGTGAGTTTCAGTCTGTCAAAACCGAGTCACCGAATATGCGGTGACGAGGGGAGACTAGTGCACTGGAATTGGCAGACGCAAGCGGTCGGGATTTTCTAGGAAATTTCACTCAAGGGAAAGAGAGTTGTCTTGCCGCTGGATTGAATGCCCCTAATTTTTCACGTTTTCCGTCAAATCTACCGTCATTTGAGAAAATTCTTACGGGCTCTTATTTGTGTCCTCTGCCAAGCTGAATTGTGCGTCGTACCGATAAGTTGTACGGCGAGAGAAATCTCAATCGCGAGGTCAGAAGTATGGCTGCTGAAACGAAGAAAAAAGGATTTACCTACCGCATTGGCTTCGTATTTGGGTGGTTCTCGGCCCGCTACCGTAGGCTCGAAGCGCCGGTGATTCGCTGGGCGATGAAGAAGGGTATGCCCGCCACGTTGGCGAGCTTGCTGGGTGCGCTGATCAGGTTATCGCTGATTGGTGTATTCCTGTTTGCCGTGTTCTGGGTTGTGGTCGCGGTTATCGGAGTTATTGTGTGCAAGGAGATCTTGCTTAGTAGTTCAGAAATAGGAAAAGAGGAAGAGGAAGAGGATGCTGTATGGATGGATGGAGAACAGCTATTTCCCGATCCTTACTCCCCAGAAAATATTAATGATCCAGCATTTCATAAGTTTGATTAGAGTCAACTTTTCTTGATCCTATTAAGCGATTTTTTTATGGTGTTCTCTAGGATGCTTTTGCCCGCTCCTCCGAATTGATGGGCGCTGCTAGTTCCATCTGTCAATCCTCTTAAAATTTGACCTGATCGGATCCCCACCCATGTCAGTGCCGACATCCAAAACGATGGCATAATGATGAACATAGCTCCCATCACTAAGCCCAACAGAAAGTCAGCCTGCTCATTGTTCAATCCCATCAGCGGGTTTAAGTTTGCATGGGGCGAACCGAGCCCGTAGAGGGCATCGAAGATGGTGCTGTCGATCCAGCGTGCAAGTTGGAACCAGAAGTCGACGAAGATCATCGCGAACTGCACCACCGACACGGTGATCACTGCTTTCAGGTCGTAGCTACCGAGCACAAGCACCAGTGGAATGCAGATCACCAGTGCCATCTTCAGGAAGGCCATTACCATCGGTAGCGCCTGGCGCACCACGTCCATCGCCGGCAGGTTCGTCAAGGTCCCCATGGTCGTCCCGACGGCCCCCGTCACCCGAGCAGCAAAGTCAGGTATCGAGGTGCCGATCCGCCCACCATAGTCCGTATAGACTTGGCCTTGGGTCATTTTCTGATTCCGGGGTGACACCACCTGCCGAATGAGCGCGTCGTTCACCTCATCTTTGCTGGCAAAACTAGCCCACTTTTCGAAGCGCTCCAGCAGGGTGCTGTCTACCTCGCTAAGTACTCGGTCTCTCAATCCCTTTTCTTCATCATTCCACCACTGATTACATGTCGGGTAGCCACCCCCGCCACTCACTTGTGCTAGGCCCGCATCCCGGTCCGGATCGTAGGGCCATTCGGTTCGTGGGGTCTTGGAGTGATAGGTGTCGTAGTAACCCGGTTTCTCCAGAAAGTACCTGGAACCAATCCAATTGATGTCGTTGGTTTGCTCCTCGGTGAGGGGCGGGCGGCTCATGAACAGCTTGGCCCGGGAGTAGCCGTAGCAATCGTTGGTGAAGTCGGCGACCTCCTGACCCAGCAGCGGGTTCTTCAGCCGACTATTGTTCACCTCCATGCGCATCTGCCGCAGATCGGTTCCACAGGGAATGGCAGCCACTGCGGCACCACTCACGGCCTTCGATATCGAATGCACGAAGAACCACCAGAGCGGGACCTTGGCGCTTTGGTCGTTCAGGGCGGTAAAGGACTTTCCCCACCCGGTGTCCTGAGGATCGGGCTGCAGGTACTGACACTGTTGCGAGCGGCTCTTGTCGAACTCCAGGGTAGTCAGATTCAGGGTGATGAAGGGCACTCCGGCGAACAGGATGACCGCAGCGGCCAACCACAGACGGTGTTCAATTCTGGCGCTGGCGGCGAACGCCAGATCGCTGCCACCCCCGTCTTCCCGAGCGTTGAACCACTCCTGAAGTATGATGACCAGAAAGGGCAGCGCGAAAAAACCGGAGTCCATCAGCACGTTCCAAACTCCATTGCTGACCAGCCAACCTACCAACGTCAGGTAGTACTCCAGGTAATCGTTGGTATAAAGCGTCATACCAACTCCCCCCACAATGCCAAGGCCCGCACCAGTTCGATCAGCAGGATGCCGAGGACAGCGGTGACTTCGGCCCTTTTCAGGCTTTTGAGAAAGACCGGCTGAGCTCGGAGCGTCCTTCGGCGGAACCATACCCATCCCCATGCGGCGAGGCTGAATAAGGTGAGCCGGGCGATCAGGAAGTACCAGTAGTTATGAATCTGCCACTCTTGCCAGGTTGCGAGGCGCATGAGGGAAAGGCCACCGATTGTCACGAAGCTCACGATGAGCAGGCTCAGTAGAGCCAAAGCCAACGGCACGACGACAACGAGGCCCAGGAGCTTGAGGGATTTGTGCGTGCTCATGTTCATGGCTTCACTGCCTGCGTACGCCGTGCAGAGACGTGACAATACTCAACGGCCAGCAGTTGCCCACGGCGTTGCCCTACGCTGTTGGGTAGGGCTGAGGCGGCACGCAGGAGGAGGGCATAGAGAGACCTGACAGCGGCTGCCAGCAGGCGTGTTTTCTTCATTGCGGCAACCGTTGAGATCGCAGATGGCGTGTGGTGAAGATGAGGCATGGTGAGGCTCCTGAGAGAGAAGCCTTGAATCCTCCTCAAGACGGCGCAGGATCACAGCCGGAAAACTGGTCCGCACGTGGAGCCTTTGCTTATGGTGATTGCCCAAGAGTTGGTTTAGCTTCTGCGTTGACCCAGCCTGCCGGCCGAGCGGCGACCCGCCCGGCCTCTGGAGAAAACCCTGAAGGCGCCGATAGCCTCTCGTCCAGATCGACCGAGCCACTGATTTATGACCCTCTCCGACGCTGTTCTCATCCTGCTACTGGCCGCCCGTATACATGGTACGGACGAAGCCGTGCGGGCCTCCGCCAAAAGCTGCGTGAAGAAACTGCCGCGGGGCAAGCGCGACCTGATCTACAACGTGATCAACAGTCGCAGCCCCATGGAACTGGTGGCCTTCCTGGCTGAAAACCTCCAGGACTGAAACCGCTCGCTGTTTGGCCCAGGGATATTCTTGAATGAGTGACACCTACACCGCCTACGAACACGCCAAGAACAATCAGGCGGAAATCGAACGCAGCAGTACCGATGCCTGCTTTGGTTGTTACGCCACCTTTGCTGCCGTCGAGGTCACCCGATGTATCAATGGAATAGCATCAGCCCATCGAGAGCTTGCAGGTCGCCTAGCTCAAACTCCATAAGCTGAAGCGGATCTTGGTTAGTGTCCGCTCTTGGCTGAACGCGACCTATCATCAAGGAATGCTATCGTCGAAGAAAAGGCGATGGCTCGGCTGGTGGAAAGAGTCGACGAAGAGTCGGTGAGGACGATGGCTCATGGCCATTGGTTGTGTCATGATTGCTGCATTACTAAGGGAGTAGTCATGAGTAAATTTGTCAAGATCGAAGAGATTTTCATTTCTAAGCTTTATGGTATTTACAATCACAAAGTTTCACTCAGGGATGGTGGCGTTACTATCATCCATGGGGCTAACGGAGTTGGTAAGACCGCAGTTCTTAAGTGCCTGAAGTACCTCTTTGAATGGAATATTGATGCGTTAGGTAGCATTCCTTTTAGGACTATACATGTCGGGCTTACTGATGAAGTTAAAATATCTATTTCTCGAGAGCCAAGTGGTAAGCCTCTAGAGAAAAATGATCGTTCCTATCTCAGTGGTCCGCTAGAGATTTCATTTTTTAAATCTGGTAGCTCTCATATAGAGACTATCTCATCGATGGATCCTGAATTACTTTCTATTGCTAAGGCGATGGCAGAATCTAGGCCGTGGCTTAAAGAGGTTAGGCAAGGTTTATGGTTCGATGAGAATACCGGCGAGCCAGTAGATGTGTGGGATCTTGCTCATAAATTTATTCATGGCAAAAATCGTAAACGAAAAACCAGATCAGCTTTTTTTGAGAAAATACGCCGAGAACTAAACGTAAAGCTGATTGATACCTATCGATTGGCAGTTCGTGGCGGGGAAAATTCAAGGCCGACCGTTGATCTTTGTGCTGCGGATATGATTGGGCAAATCGAAGCTGTTAGTGCTGAATATGCCCAGAGATCCCAAACCCTTGATCAATCTTTCCCGCATAGACTGATTGCAGGAGATCATGAGTTCCTAAGTCCGGACTTGGTAAGCGAACGATTGAAAAACCTTGAGGCGTATCAGACTTGGTTGAGTGCAATGGGTTTGCTAGCAACGATTGAAGGCCCATCCTTCCCCTCTGACGTAAAGTCTCTGTCGCCTGGAAAAATAGAAACAATGAGTTTGTTTGTTCAGGATAGCGAGTCGAAGTTGAGTGTTTTTGGTAATTTGGCAGAGAAGTGTTTTGTACTTTCGGATCTTCTAAGAGTAAAGCTGGCTCACAAGCGAATTATAATAAATAAAGAGCGTGGGCTTTCAGTTGTAGGTGAGGCAGGGGGCGATATTCCACTTTCGTCCTTGTCTTCAGGTGAGCAGCACGAAATCGTTTTGATGTATGAGCTATTATTTAAAACTCCTTCTAATTCACTTTTGCTCATAGATGAGCCTGAAATTTCGCTTCATGTTAAGTGGCAAAAAAGCTTCATTCAGGATCTAAAGCGGATCCGAGATTTAGTTGGTTTTGATGCGTTGATTGCAACTCACTCACCGTTTATCGTTGGTGACTTCTACGAGTTGATGGAATCTCTGGACGAAATTGGTGAACAGGATGATTACTGATAGAGAGCCTGGGGACATAGTTGCTGAAGTGTTGATGACTATATCAGTAGACCCTGAGGCCGTTTTCTGGTTGCTTGAGGGCGTAACAGATCTAAAATTCTTTAGGCCTAGAGTTAAGCCAGGGCTCTGCCTTATTGATTCGACTGGGAAATATAAGCTTATCCGTGCCATGGATGTGTTTAATTCGGATCCGCGGTTCTCTGATCTGAACATGCTCGGAATTGTGGATAATGACTATGATTGGCTAACTAAATATCAGCTTCCAAAAAATGTTATCTCAACCGAACCGCGAGACCTTGAGGGGCTGATGCTAAGGGCTAATAGTATTGCATGTGTATTGGCAGAGTACGCACAGCCTGCACTGGTTGAGCGATTTGAGGCAAATGGCACATCAATAGTTGATGCGGTTGTACAGCGCGCTCTGTTTTTTGGAAAAATTAGGGCGGTTAATAATATTCATAAACGAGTCTGCTTAAAAAAATTTAAACCTATAAGTTTTTTTGGGGCGGACTGGAGTTACGATCAGGAGTCCGCTTTAGCACGAGCTGTTCAGCTCGGGGTAGGTGAATCAGTCGATTTTTTACGCAGTGAAATGCAGAGGCTTCCAGATGTTAATGATTGGTACTATGTGCGTGGACATGATGCAATTGATATTCTGTGCGGGGGGCTAAAGTCGATTTTCGGTGATGGTCGTTCAGTAGGTGCTAATGCAATCGAACCCCTATTGAGGCAATCGTTAAGCGATGCAGAGTTCGCTAGATCAAAAATCTATACCGAAGTGAATTCTTGGCATGTGTCCCGCGGAATAGAGACTCCATATACATATCAAGTCTCGTAAAAACGCTCGACATCGCGAAATACTCCTCGAGCAACTGCAGAAAAAAGCCCGACAGAGTCGGGCTTGAGTGGGTATTGCAATGGGTACCGTCAGATCATGACTCCACCAGCTCATCCCTGAGCGAGAGGAGCAGATACGGCTTTCCCTGGATGGGGGCCATAAGGCTCAATGTCAGCTCCAGCCGTGGCTGTTTCTTCCTAAGAAACGGGTACAGGCTGAAATGCACCTGCGGGGCTTCACGGTGTTGCTTGTACGCCTTGGCTGCCGCACTCAACAGCTCATACAGCCGGCTTTCGAAGGTCGAGCGCCGACGGTGCTTGTGGCACGACACCGCTTGCTCCCATGCCTGCGGCGTGACTGTCATGGCGTACGGCAGTAGGTCGACCGTTTGTTTTTGCTTGGGGTGGAACATTTGACTTCTCCTGTGTAGAGAAATCACCTGTCCCGACCGGGAGGTGATTTCCCGGTTGCGGTTATTGATGCGTCTACGTGTTAAGCGGTGCAGCAGGTGACGCCGGTATTGATGAGCGCCTGCAAGGCAAACGCTCGCCATCTAGGTGATATCAAGAAACCTTTCAATTCCCTGGCTTCTCGCCTGGCAATCCTTGCCGAATCGTAGGCTTCCCCACGTATGTCCTCGTTGGCCTGCTCAAGCAGTGCCGCTATCCGATGTTCAACAGCCGACACTTCTTCAGCCGTGCGACAGGGACGCCGCCAGACGATCTCAGAGGTCTCAACAACCCCGGAGAGCACTCGCTCGGCATTTGCCCTGTCGTGCGTTGCAGAGCCTCGTTTGTAGGCCCTAGCCCCGGTGTAATAAATCTCGACGGTGCGCGGATCGAACGAACCCACCGGCCCCAGCCTTGGAAACATGTGCAGCTCGTAGAAGCGTGAGGCACACAGCACAATCGCGTCCTCGATCAGCCCTCCGTGGCCGATCACGTACTCGCTCGCAAGCTGGTAGTAACCCACGTGTGGCGCCTCTTCCGGCAAGCTCAACACGCCTGTGCAAACAATCGTGAACTGACGCTCATACGCGTCCAGGCGCAGATACGAGTTCGGGATGTAGGGGTTCCGAATGAACGGAAACGGTAGAAGCAAAACATTCGCAGGTTTTCCCATGAAGCACTCCTTGGGGCGGGATAAACCTCACCCGTAGGGCAAGGAATCCCTAGGGATGGATGTCAGGTTGAAACGGGGTTCAGGCGACGCGCAGGGCACCCAAGAGCGTCAATGACACCGCTGGACGACGCTCAGCACAGTCGTGCTGCACAAGCCGCGGCAGGGTGTTGGCAGAGGAAAACCTCGACCTGGGAATGAGGGCTGATGAACAGCGAGCATCACAGGATGCAGGCGTTCGAGTCAGCAGTTCAGCATGAGCACTGACGGCGTGAAGAAGGAGCCGGTGAGGCTCTATGCAACAAGGATGGGGCATGGTGACTCTCCTGGTTCATGAAGCGGAACGCGGAGAACACTTCGCCCGGCGGGGGAGTTCCCCGCGTGGGTAGGTACAGCAGAGGGTATTAGGTGAGGTACCTAAATCCGGCAAACATCATTCCGACGATTGCCGTCCCCATGGCACCGACCGCTTGGAAGAGCCGTAGCTGAAGCTTGTGACCCATGGCACCCATTTCAGTGTGAAGCGTTTTGATCTCGGCCTTCAGCTCGATACGAAGCTCGGAGACATCGGCTTTCAATTCGGTGCGCAGTGCCAGGACATCAGCTTTGGTAGCAAGAACTGAACTCATTTCTTTCTCCAGTGCGTCAATGACTGCAGTCGCGTGTTCTTCTTTGACGTTGGCCGCGACCAACGCCTTGTATAAAGCCATTTCCAATTTCATCAGACCTCCGAGTTTTGTGGAGGGCCTGGCCCTACGGGCAAGGCCCGTAGGGGGAAAAGGTGGTGCAACAGCAGTGCTTCCATCGGCTGCAATGGCAGTCGATCAGTCGCACTACCGGAAGCGCTGCGACCTGAGGTTGTGGATCATGCGCAATGGCGCATCGCAGCTCTCAGATCCAGGCTGCATGGCAGGGTGCTGACAATGCCAGCGGTATGCCCCTGCACAATGAATAACGTCGCCGGCGCCTGTCAAAGCCCCATCTGCAACAAGCTTTTGCTGACCTGCCGCATCTGTCTGAAACCTGGAGTGCGACTACTAATCCAGTCCCATGTTTAGCGTAGGATTCGTACAGGTTCGTTTATCAGGTAGTACTGAAATAGAGATCAGAAAATACGCGATTGCAGGCCTAGAACAACGAGTCGAGTTCGTTCGAAAGCGAAGCGGCCGTATGCGATAAGGGTTGAGTATGGACTTTCTGGAGTGCCCAAAAGTGGGCGCTCTGACCTGCTAGTCTTGAGAGGTAGGGTTACTTACTTGGAGTGCCTTCATTATGCTATCATCCAAGGTTTGCAGCTGACGTCAAAGCGGTCAGTATTTCTAGTCACTACGGACGAAACTATCATGGACGATCGCGTATCAACTTTACCTCAAACGCCCCCTGAAGCAGAGGCCCCGAAACCTGAGGTGAAACCGCTCGTTGTGCTGAACGCGTGTGCCGCGAAGTTTTTCAAGAAAACGCTTGGCGGCCTGACGTTCTACGATAGCAATAAGGGAAGCAACTGGGACCTGAAATCCCCCGTGTGCGTTGATTTCGTCAATTTTATCGGTAAGAAATTTTCCAAGAGCGGGAGGATCTACGGATACGTGGACCCGAATATGCTCTCGGCTGCTGCTAACTTTTCAAAATATGCCAGCGATTTGAAATTCGATGCTTTCGTTAATGGTATCATGACGCAACTGTGCGACGAGGCAAACGACCCGGCCCGTCGCTCACTAAGTGAAGGTTATGTAGTATTTTCACACTACCAAGACCACCGTCAGGTGGACCATCTCTTAATTGTTATGTTGGGTAAAAAAGCTGGTTATGACTTCGACAATGACAGCAACCTCAACCCGAAGGACACAGAAAGCCTGAACCTTCAGGACTTCCGCCAAGCTGCGTGCATGGATTTGACAGAGTTCAGAAAAGGCTTCCCGCAGAATACGGGTGATTCCTACCTTTATTTTATTAAAGGGAATTCAAAGAGCGAGTTCTTCACCGCTGCTTTGGGTTGCTCAGACTCCATTCCCGGAAAGGTGTGTGTCGACAACTTAAAAAATGCCCTAGTTGCGTATTTCCAAGAAGAGGCGAACTCCCTGACGGCATCAGAACGACGCACAATCCATAAGCGCGTCGTTGATTACATTGAAAATAAAGCAGGCGAACGCATACACCTGTCAGAAGTTCAGCACGTCATCAACAAGTGCCTGAAAGAAGACTCGTCTCACCATGGCGGCCTCATCAAATTCATCTCAGAAAACTCTGATCGTTTCAAAGTGAGCGAAGAGTTCCAGCCCTCCGGTGTCACCGCCAAAAGCATCGCTTATGTCGATCTCAAGCTCCCATCAGGGGAGTTTTCGGGGCGTTTCAAGCTGGATGCCGTGGCCGTCGACAAGAGTGACGCAGACCTAAGCGTCGACAAGGATTTCGTATATCTGAAGGTCAAGCTTCCAATTGAGGTATCGAACCAGTTGAGAAGTATCAACGCTGACAATCCGTCCTCGGCCTCCGAAGATGTTTGATCGCATATCGCTGGATGATGACGAGCTCATCCTAAACGCGCAGTCGCTCGATATGGAAGAGGTGCATGCGTTCCTCAAAGCCTACGGCTGCCATACCCCCGAAAATTTGGAGCTGATTGGCACCGATCTTTATCTCTGGGAATCCTCACTTTGGGATGATGGCTACGTGCCTTTCTTTGCTAGCTCCGAGGCCATGTGGCACGCAATACGGACGCGCAGCAAAAGGCCTGAACATGTCTATATTATCGGCATGGATGACGATCAGCAGGCATCTGTTTCCCGGTCGCTAGACCTGTATTTTTTGCTTAGAGAAACCCTCAGAACGCTCTGCCATAGCGAAGGTGATGACCGGCAAGTCCACAAGTATATTTTCTTCAGCTCGAAAGAATCACTCCTTACAAAGCTTGAAATTTCTTACCTGATGACCAGTGATGAGTTGTTGGCTATCGATGTGAGCGAGAAAAATTTAAAAGACGCTCAAACAATGCGTTCGGCGGTGATGGCCGATGAAGATGTTCATTGCGAAGAGCGTCGTCACGTCATGCGTGAGACGCTGACGGATTTCTTGAAGGATGAGAAGGACTGCAACATCCGCTTGATAATGGAGTCCGTCTCTAAATTTTACAAAAAGTACAACGAGCGCTACAAGGTTTACGTCAGCAAGTTTTCAGTTAATAAAATCTTGACTGAAATCGAAAGCGATTGCGTTAATTTTTTAGGAAAAGTGCAAGAAGCTATCATGGCACAGCAAACAAAAGCGTTTGCCGTGCCAGGTGGTATCGTGGCAGCTGGGGCCATTTTAAGACCAGCTACGACTGCGTGGGATTACCTGGTCATACTGGTAGGTCTGTTCATCTCGACCTGGATGATTGTTTCTTTGAACAACAATGTCGTCAGCCATATCAACCTGCTAACAGAAGAGTTCGAACGCTCCACCAAAAAGTACGATCATATCGTTGTAGGTGTCGAAGAGATTCAGGAGAAAATCGAGGAGTCTCGCAAAAAGCTTTCAACGTCCTCTAAATCGGCTAAGTCCAGGCTTGGTGTCCTGACTCGCGTGTGCTGCCTAATATTTTTATTGATAAGCGCGATCCTGCTTAAGCGCTCCCTGGAGACTATTTAGTCGGATATTGCAGATAATGCTTGCTTAGCAGGCAGAGTGATTAAAGAAAATGGAAGAAGAATGGCAAGGATTGATTTGGTTGTACCCTTTTCAGAGAAAGACGAAGCGAAATCCCTAGGCGCTAAATGGGACCCGAGCTTGAAGACCTGGTACGTTCCAGAGGGCGTGGCAGTGGGTGCTCTCGTCCGTTGGCTGCCGAAACCAGACAAGTCCGATCTGGAGCACAAACCTGAATTTGAAGTCAGATCGCCCTACTACTACGTGGTTGAGTCGACCTCGGGATGCTGGGGATGTTCCAATATAACTCGTGTATTCGCATTCATGCTTCCAGAGGCGCACGAGGAATTTGAGTACGTGTACGATGAGGAAGTAGAGTTTGAACTGACAAGCAACCTGGGTGAGTGGCGATGCAACGAATATCGCGGCACGGTGGGCAGTGTCCATAGCATGTCCCCAGCTGTCTCAAAACAGATCTGCCGCTTCACAGGCAACTTCAAGCTGGCATACAGTAAAGCTGCTGGTCACCGGTACTTCATGAATCACTGTGAGCATTGTGGGGCGAAGCTGGGAGATTACTTTATGCACGCTGAGCCAGGAGGGGCTTTCGTTCCGGTGTCCCCAGAGCAGGCCAGCAAGATGATTCTGGTAAGAATAGACGAGCGGTTTGACGCCAACTGTGGGATTGGCTTCGCTAGTGAGGATTTCTTCGACTGGATGCAGTTGCGTGAGCGGCCCTAGGCGCACGCTCGCTTTCGTTAGCTCGACGTATAGCCCACGTATCCCCTGTCGTCGCCCGGAAACCCCTACCACTAGCAGATACTCTTCTTACTTTGGGCACGCCCCCTTTCTTCGCTCAGAGCTTTGGATGATCAAAAGTAGCCAACGCCGTTTGGACGTTGGCGCTGTCCGGGTAACCTTCAATAAGAACTCTATAAATGCTTCCACATGGTATGGCGACTGCGGCCGGTTGAGCGTCGTCTCGCCACCGTTTGCTTTGGGTCGAGTCCAGCAAACCATGGAGATCGAGTGCACGGGGCACGCCCGATGCAAACGACTGGTCAAGTCCATGCAATTACTCACCATGTCACACCGTGAGTCCCTACGGCTCGCGATGGCTGCGTGGGGTGTGTTCCTGGATCCCGAGGCGAGTGAAGCGCAGCCTCCATGGAGTGGGATCATCGATGCGATGAGGGGGGCAGGAAGAGAGAGCCCAAGAAAAAGCCCGACAGAGTCGGGCTGAGGTGAGGTGTTGCAGTAGGTCAGGTATGTGGCCCGAACGAGTTTCTTTGCGGCAGCGATTATTCAATCACCACCGAAGGCGGGGCGCGGGCCTGCCGAGCAGGTGGCACCGGTTTGATTGAGCGCCTTGAGCACGAATGGCCTCCATTTCAGCGAAATGAAAAAGTCGTTCAGCTCTCGCGCTTCTCTACGAGCATCCCGGGCGACATCCACATCGCCCGAGGTCATCTGCTCGCACACCTGGTTGTGAAAGTTCTCCATCCATTCTGCGAGTGCAGAAATTTCATCTACCACGGCAGAGGGGCGATACCAGACAACTTCGTGCTCGCCGATAAAGCCCTTCAGTACGCGTTCAGCACTGATGGTTGAGGGCGGTGCACCCAGCGGGTAGGCGTGGGCGCCGGTGTAGTAGATCTCAATCATGCGCGGTTCAAAGGAAGCCGCTGTCTCGATCTGTGAGTAGGCATACAGGTCGTAGAACCGTGACGTGCAGAGCCGGATGGCATCCTCGATCAGGCTACAGTAGCCCACGATGTATTCACTCGTGGTCTGGCGGTATCCGATACCTGGCGCTTTATTCGGCACATTCATCACGCCCGAACAGACGATGGTGAACTGCTTTTGGAACGCATCCAGACGCACAAACGAATGAGGCGAGTAGGGGTTGCGGACAAAGGGAAATTGACGCAAAAGGCCCAGTATTTTTTCCATGGCGATTCTCCTGGTTCACAAAGCGGAACGCGGAGAACACTTCGCCCGGCGGGGATGAGTTCCCCGCGTGGGTAGGTACAGCGATGACGGTTTAGATCAGGTACTTCATGCCACCCAACACGATGCCTGCAAAGGCAGACAGCATGATGCCCATGCGCACGGTGAGCTTGACCTCCAGTTGAGAGCAAGCCGCGACCATTTCGGCGCGCACTGCCTTCATCTCCGTACGAAGTAAGGCCACATCATTTTTGGTTGCGAGGGTTGTACTCATCTCTTCCTCCAACGCATTTTTAGATGAGGTACTTCATGCCACCCAACACGATGCCTGCAAAGGCAGACAGCATGAGACCCATGCGTATGGTGAGCTTGAGCTCCAGAGCGACGATTTCCGTACGAAGCAAAGCCATATCATTTTTGGTTGCGAGGGTTGTACTCATCTCTTCCTCCAGCGCATTTAAGACGGCGGTAGCGTTGTCTTCCGAAACGTTGGCCGAGACCAACGCCTTGTACAAAGCCGTTTCCAATTTCATCAGACCTCCAGATTTTTGGGAGGGCCTGGCCCTACGGGCGAGGCCCGTAGGGGGGAAACAGTGAAGCGACAGCAGTGCTTCCATCGGCTGCAATGGCAGTCGATCAGTCGCACTACCGGAAGCGCTGCGACTTGGGTCGTGGATCATGCGCAATGGCGCATCGCAGCTCTCAGATCCAGGCTGCGTAAGCAGGGTGCTGACAATGCCAGCGGTATGCCCCTGCACAATGAATACCGCCGCCGACGCCTGTCAAAACTCCATCTGCAACAAGCTTTTGCCAGCCTGCTGCGTTTGTCTGAAACCGCGAAGATGACGACCGCATCGGTTCCCTGATCTACGTAGGCATGAGGCGGATGGGCCAACCAGACCCCTCCGAAAAGCGTGTACGAAGTTGTGCCGGCATGGTGTGGTTTTGGTCCCTTACTCTGTACTAGCCCATGTCCTGGGTGCCGTATTCATGGCCTGCGCTTCTCGGCGCTGGCGCCCTGCGTAAGGTACGGCGATTGCTTTGGATGGGGCATCTGCTGGCAGGCTGATCGAAACCCCCTAATGCCCGGCGCAATCCTGCGTCTCACAGTCAGTGCCTGATTTTTCCTGCTGGTGAAGCGCTTTTTCTGACGGCTATCTCCAGGCTGAAGCACTACATATGTATAGGCATCACGGAATTCAGCGGCGGTGCAGCAGGAGAGGGCGGTGAAACACAGGAGTGGTTTCATCAGCCTGCCCAGGAATGTTCACGCTAGCCGTTCAGTTATCACCGGCACTGGCGCCGGAAGCGATAGCCACCACAGGGAGAACCACAAATGGATTTGAGTTTCGATGTCACGGGCGAAGACACCTGCACGGTTCTGCTCAGGCTCAGTACCGAGCAACTGAAGAACCGCGGATTTCTGTATGAGCTGGCCTGTCGCCTGGATGATTGGGCGGGCGTCGAGATACTGAGGGTACAACGAGGACGGCATTGCACAGAGGACGCTGACTGCGTGGAGTGCTGGGATTGGAAAGCCATCGGTCGCTGACGGCGGCCCTTATCAAATCACGCAGTGGTGGAGGTTTATATGCACCCGTTGAATCTGGCAGTCGCCTTTCAGATCATGAACAACATCAAGAACGGCCAGTTGCGCAATTGCCTGGCCATGGGCATTGAAGAGAAAGACCTGCAGACCCTGATCGATCCCCATTGCATGGGGGCCCTGGTGAACTCGCCGGTGCCCTGGTTCAAGGTGGTGGTCAATGGTCCGGTCGTCCACCGGCTGCTGAGCCACGTCAAGGACAGCGAGGAGGAGTATCTGATCAGCCGCGCGATCACCCTGGGCGCCAGTTCTCCGATGATTCTGGAGCTTTTCGGCCTGTCGGCCAAGGAAGTCGCCATCCGCCGCACGATGTTGGGCATCCCCCATCGCAAGGGCCGCTGGCCCCTGGTGGGCTCCCAGGAGGAGATCAGCCTCTGGGAGCACTGGGTGCGCCTGACACAGGAGCTGGACACGGACCTGAAGGATTCACGCTCCGTACTGAAGGTCGCGATGCAGATGACCGAGTGCGTACCGAGGCTGAACCTAGCGATGGTCTGGAGCCTTGTCCAGAGCTGGATCGCCGAGGGGCTGGTGTGAGGCGTTGCTGATACGACGAGGATCAGGAGGGGGAGCGTTGCTCCCCTTGTTTTATTGGGCCTCAGAGAGGCCTGCTGCTGGCCGGTAGCGCATCGAGCCAAGCTGCTCGGTACTACCTTCCTCAGAACGAAAACCGCCGACTCACCTGTGAAGGTGAGTCGGCGGTTGATGGGCCTCAGTCAGACTGAGTCCATGATCCAACGGTCCTGGGACAGAAGCAGGAGCGTGTAGCTTCTGTCCCCTGCGGTGTAGATGTACAGCGTGGTCTCATTCTCGGCTTCGATATCATTGAAGATTGAGATGATCCGACCGCCACTTTGCAGTGCGTGGGCATGAGCCTGTTGGTCTTGCTCACTTAATTTGCTCACATCACTGACCAGATGGAGCATCAGGAAGGGAAGGGTGTTGACCCCTTGTTTTTCAAGCTTTTTGACGCCTTGAGTGGCCAGCACGCGGCCGGGTTCGAAGGGCAGAACCCTATGCTTTTCAATGCTCAACTCGCCCAGGATCGCAGTAGCGATTTCTTCTGAGACGCCGGTATCGAGCAACACCTTGTACATCGTCATTTCCGTTTTCATCAGACCTCCAGATTTTCGGGGAGGGCCTGCCCTCTACGGGCGAGGCCCGTAGGGGGGAACGGTGAAGCGACAGCGGTGCTTCCATCGACTGCAATAGCAGTCGATCAGTCGCACTACCGGAAGCGCTGCGACTTGGGAGGATCATGCGCAATGGCGCATCGTAGCTTCCAGATCCGTGCTACGTCGGCAGGGGGCTGGCAATGCCAGCGGTATGCCCCGACACAATGAATAACACCGAGTGGAGCTGTCAAAAGCCCAACTGCTACAGATTTTTTCCGGTACGCAGTGCCTGTGTCGATGAAAGGTACGAACAGTACGAATGCTGATATGTGGAGGCGTCTGGTCCTTATCGATTGGCCTTCCTGATCATCTGGATGAACGCCTGAATCCGCTCCTCCAGGTCGAGAGGGGATTCACGGGTGGGGCTTTGGCTGATGAGCTTCGCTACTTTGACTTTGTCGACGTCCTTGAAGACTTTCTGTGCTTTCGTCTCGAAGGGCAGGACAGGGTCGAACGGCCCCGTCTCCAGCCGTTTTGCGAAGTGTTTGTAGGCCGCGCTCAAGGCACCGGTCAGGGTGTCTTCGGGAATGTAGTTTTCGATCTCTCTGCCGGATGCTTTGGCTATAGCTTTTTGTTCTAAGTCGCCACAGGCAAGTCGATTTTCCGTTGACTATGCTCGCAGCACAATTCCCATGTTGGTGATGGTACGGAGCTGCAGTCGCATGGATGCTACGGTCAATCAGTGTGCTCCGTTCACGCGGGCGTTCCTGCCGAATGTATTCACCCCGATTTTTGCCCGCTGGCGAGCCTTCGTGTGCGCAGGCGGCACCTGCGATCGTTCGCGATCTAATCCTCTCAAACACTGGTTTCCCCCTGGAGCTGGAGGCTTCTCGCCAGGCTTTGCTGTTGTCTCACCCCTTAACAATGCAAGGCAATCAGGATGAATTATGTACATACCCTCTGACCCAAAAGTTATACAAGCTGTCGCCGAAGATGGGTTTGTGCGGCGTTGGGCCTTTTGGCTACCACTGGTTATAGCGGCTCTTCTGGTTTATTTAAGTCCTGATGAGTATGTGTCTTTAAGTGGTGCATTGAAGTTGTTCACGTGGCTGCCCGTGCTTGTTTTTCCATCAATAGACGTTTGGGCCAGCAGGTCCTCGTTTCCTGAAAATACAAGGGTGCTGTTTTCTTTTTTCGCCTATGCGTCGATCTACTATGCCGTGCTTGTTGCTGGCTGGGACAAATACAAGCTGGCCTTTATAGGGTCGCGCAACTCCCCTAAACGGCATCTCAAGCCCCTGATCGTTGCGCTGTATCTCTTGCCGCCATTATTGCTATTCAGTGTGGCCCTTCCCGCTGAAGAGAAGTGCTTGAACTTGTGCATTCACGCATCAAGGCTTTTGCAACTTATCTACGCATTCTTATTGTCTTTTTGGCTGGGCTTTGGCTTGGCCTCGCTGTACTGGTGGATCAGGAATTTCTCAAAGATTCATTTCTAAAAAATAAGAGAGGTGTGCCATGGCCGATTCGCAAATCAATTATTCCACGTTTGAACCTGACTGGTGGGACGGCGTTGGCGTTTCTGCCGAAGCAGTGAAAGGTGGGATTGAAAAAGCGATTCAAGAAGCCTATGGCGGAACGCTCTCTGAGGCGAACAAAAAAGCGCTCGCAGACGCCGCTTATCAGCACCATCTGGCACAGAACGCCATGAAGGCTTCGGCTGCGGCTGCCAAGGAAGCGTTGCAGTATGCCGACCTGCCTGACTCCCCGTTGTATAAAAATGCGACGGCAACGGCCAAGGCCTATGAGTCGATTGCAAAAAGTGCCATGGGCGAAGCGAATCAGATCATGAGCAATGCCAATGCCGGTAGTGCGTTGGCAACCAATCTCAGTCGCCTGGCGTCCGTGCTGGGGCCCGCCATCAACATTGCCCAACTGGGCACGGCGATGAGCACCGGGGACGCGTATGAGGTAGGCAAGACGGCAGTCACCGTATTGGCCGGCATGGCCATTGGTTCGCTTGCCGCCGGCGCCATGGCCGCCGTAGGGGCTCCCGTATTGCTTGCGACTGCGGCCTCAATCGTGGCCGGGTTCGCAGCCAGCAAGTTCTGGGGCTGGCTGTGGGACAACGGTGGAGCTGAGTCCCTGGGCGTTAAACGGGGTGATGATTTTAGCGGCGCGAGTATTGGGGCGGGCCTGGCCTCGCTGTTATCGGCACTGTTTGGCCAGGCCGAAGGCACCGTGTCGCCCCTGATACTGGACCTGGATGGCGATGGCGTTGAAACCATCAGTGTGAACGCCGGCATCCATTTTGATCATGATGGTAACGGCACTTCAGAAACCACAGGCTGGGTTGGGAAGGATGATGGCCTGCTGGTCTGGGACCGAAATGGTAACGGGCAGATAGACAATGGCAGTGAACTCTTTGGCAATAATTCCATCCTGTCGAACGGGCAGCGGGCCACTAACGGTTTTGCAGCGCTGGCTGAGCTGGACAGCAATCATGATGGGAAAATCGACGCTAACGACAGCGCCTTTTCCACCCTGCAGATCTGGCGAGACCTCAACAGTGATGCGAAGGTCGACGCCGGTGAACTGCTTAGCCTGAGCGCGGCGAATATCGCGAGTTTGAACACCGCCTACAGCAATGGCTCAGCCATCGACCCGCAGGGGAACAAGGCGCTTCAGGTCGGGCAGTACACGGATGCGAACGGGGTCATTCGCAGCATGAATGACATCTGGTTCAACGCCGATCGTCTCAATACCGTCGACGCGGCGCCCGTGGCGGTGTCCGGGGAGATTGCCAGCCTGCCGAACTTTGCGGGCCTGGGTAACGTGAAAAGCCTGCATCAGGCCATGGCCAAAGACGGCTCGGGTGCCTTAGTCAGCCTGGTCCAGGCCTTGAAGCAGGACGTCTATTCAGCGCAAAGCGGTGACCTGATCGATCAGTTGATTTTCAAATGGACGGGGGCCGATGCCTACGCCGCCAACAGTCGGGGGGAGTACCTCGCCGATGGCCGAAAACTCTATGCGCTCGAAGCCTTTCTCGCGAAGTCCTTTATCCAGGGCAGTGGGACCAATGAAGGGTTGCCTAACCCGGGGCCCAACTCTGCTGAAGTCTTGATGCAGGCTTATGAAAAACTCAGAAGCCACATCGTGGAGTCGTTCGTGTTTGAGATCCGCCTGAAGCCCTATTTTCAGGCGATGAATTTGACGCTGACACCGTCTGGGTTTTCATTCGACTTCGCGGCGGTCACGACAGCCTTCAGTCTCGCGTTTGAGCAGGCACAGGGCACCTCTCGGGAACTGGTTGTGATCGACTTGTTTCACTTCAGGGATATTCAGGATGTGAAGGACAGGTTCGCCTCCTCTGATTTGCTGGCTGACCTGGTCAGCCGCCTGTCGAGCGCTGAGCGTTCGGATCTGTTCACCCGCGTACCGAATCTGATCGTCGGATCATCCGGTGATGAGCGATTGACAGCCCTGAACGACAAGAGCTACGTGCTGATTGCCGGCGCCGGCAATGATGAACTCCTGGGCGGCAACCTGCATGATCGGCTCGAAGGTGGCTCCGGCAACGACACCCTGAGCGGCGGGGCCGGGAACGACCTACTCGATGGCGGGACTGGCAACGATATCCTCAACGGTGGCACAGGCGCCGACACCTACCTGTTCAAGCTGGGCGATGGTCGCGACACGATCAACGAAGACAATAGCTACGGCTCTGAAACCGACGTCGTGAAGTTTGGTGAGGGCATTCTGGCGTCCGATATCACGGCCACTCGCGTCGGTGTCAATCTGGTGCTGAGCCACCGCAATGGCCAGGATCAGATCACCCTTAGCAACTGGTTTTATGCCAACAGCGGTCGTTATCAGGTGGAGCGGTTCGAGTTTGCGGACGGTACAGTCTGGACCAGTGCTGCCGTCACCGCGCCCTTTCTGGTTCAGGTCGGCGGCGAGGGGGATGATGTTCTGACGGGGCTGACCGCGGCCTTCAACCAGTCGCTGTCTGGCGGTGCAGGGAACGACACGCTGATGGGCGGTGCTGGTGCCGATACCCTGGAAGGCGGAACCGGCAACGATGTGCTCAACGGTGGTGCCGGCGGGGACATCTACTTGTTCAAGCTGGGCGATGGCCGCGACACGATCAACGAAGACAACGGCTACGGTTCGGAAACCGATATCGTCAAGTTCGGCGCGGGCATCCTGGCCTCCGACATCACGGCCACCCGGGTGGGCACCAGCCTGGTGCTGAGCCACCGCAATGGCCAGGATCAGATCACCCTCAGCAACTGGTTCTACGCCACCGGCGGCCGCTATCAGGTTGAGCGCTTTGAGTTCGCAGACGGCACCGTATGGACCAGCGCCGCCTTGAGTACCCTGATACTGACGCAAGTGGGCGGTGACGGGGACGATGTGCTGAGCGGCGTCAGTGCCGCGTTCAACCAGTCGCTGTCGGGAGGTGCCGGCAATGACACCCTCAACGGTGGCTCGGGGACTGATGTGCTGGAGGGCGGTACGGGCAACGATGTGCTCAACGGTGGCGCCGGCGGGGACATTTACCTGTTCAAGTTGGGCGATGGCCGCGACGCCCTCAACGAAGACAACGGCTACGGTTCGGAAACCGATGTCCTGAAGTTCGGTGAAGGCATTCTGGCTTCGGACATCACCGCTACCCGCGTCGGTGTCCACCTGGTGTTGAGCCACCGCAATGGCCAGGATCAGGTGACCCTCAACAACTGGTTCTATGCCAACGGCGGTCGCTATCAGGTCGAGCGGTTCGAGTTTGCGGACGGTACAGTCTGGACCAGTGCTGCCGTCACCGCGCCCTTTCTGGTTCAGGTCGGCGGCGAGGGGGATGATGTTCTGACGGGGCTGACCGCGGCCTTCAACCAGTCGCTGTCTGGCGGTGCAGGGAACGACACGCTGATGGGCGGCGCTGGCGCCGATACCCTGGAAGGCGGAACCGGCAACGATGTGCTCAACGGTGGTGCCGGTGGGGACATCTACTTGTTCAAGCTGGGCGATGGCCGCGACACCCTCAACGAAGATAACGGCTACGGTTCCGAAACCGATGTGGTGAAGTTCGGCGAAGGCATTCAGGCCTCCGACATCACGGCCACCCGGGTGGGCACCAGCCTGGTGCTGAGTCATCGCAATGGCCAGGATCAGATCACGATCAGCAACTGGTTTTATGCCAACGGCGGTCGTTATCAGGTCGAGCGGTTCGAGTTTGCGGACGGCACCGTATGGACCAGCGCCGCCTTGAGTACCCTGATACTGACGCAAGTGGGTGGTGACGGGGACGATGTGCTGACCGGCGTCAGTGCCGCGTTCAACCAGTCGCTGTCGGGAGGTGCCGGTAACGACACCCTCAACGGCGGCTCGGGAGCTGATGTCCTGGAGGGTGGTACCGGCAACGATATCCTGAACGGTGGCGCTGGCGGGGACATTTACCTGTTCAAGCTGGGCGACGGCCGCGACACCATCAACGAAGACAACGGCTACGGTTCTGAAACCGACATCCTGAGGTTCGGCGCGGGCATTCTGGCCTCCGACATCACGGCCACTCGGGTGGGCACCAGCCTGGTGCTGAGCCACCGCAATGGCCAGGACCAGATCACCCTCAGCAACTGGTTTGCAACCAACAGCGGGCGCTACCAGATCGAGCGGTTTGAGTTCGCCGACGGCACGGTCTGGACCAGCTCAGCACTCTCCACGCGCTTGCTCGACCTGCAGGGGGGAGACGGTGACGACGTGCTGACCGGTGTCAGCAGTGCACAGTCGCAAGTCATTCGAGGAGGGGCAGGCAACGATGTCATTACCGCAGGGGCAGGGGCCGATTTGCTGGAGGGCGGCACCGGCAACGATGTCTTGAATGGCGGTGCGGGCGCTGACCTCTACTTGTTTGATCTGGGCGACGGGCAAGACGTTATCAACGAAGACAATGGTTATGGCTCCGAAATCGATGTCCTGAGGTTTGGCGAAGGTATTCAGGCATCGGATCTCATCGCCAGCCGCGTGGGCATCAACCTGGTACTGAGCCATCGCAACGGTCAGGACCAGATCACCCTCAACAACTGGTTCGCGGCCAACAGCGGCCGCTATCAGGTCGATCGGTTCGAGTTCGCCGACGGCACAGTCTGGACCAGCGCGGCACTGGCTGCCTCGCTACTGACACAGGTGGGCACAGAGGGCGACGATGTCCTGACGGGGGTCAGTGCTGCGTTCAACCAGTCCCTGTCTGGAGGCGCCGGGAACGATACCCTCAATGGTGGTTCCGGTAGCGATGTGCTGGACGGCGGCACGGGCAACGATGTGCTCAACGGCGGCGCTGGCGGGGACATCTATTTCTTCAAGCTGGGCGATGGCCGGGACATCATCAACGAGGACAACGGCTACGGCTCCGAAACCGATGTTGTGAAGTTCGGGGAAGGTATTCTGGCCTCCGATATCACGGCCACGCGAGTGGGCATCAACCTGGTATTGAGTCACCGCAATGGCCAGGACCAGGTGACCCTCAACAATTGGTTTGCCACCACCGGCGGTCGCTACCAGGTGGAGCGCTTTGAGTTCATCGACGGGACCGTGTGGACCAGTGCTGCCTTGACGACCCTCACGCTGACGCAAGTCGGTGGGGCCGGTGATGATGTGCTGACCGGCGTCAGTGCTGCATTCAACCAGTCGTTGTCGGGAGGCGCCGGTAACGACACCCTCAACGGCGGTTCGGGAGCCGATGTCCTGGAGGGCGGTACCGGCAACGATATCCTGAACGGCGGCGCCGGCGGGGACACCTACCTCTTCAAATTGGGCGATGGCCGCGACACCATCAACGAAGACAATGTCTACGGTTCTGAAACCGACATCCTGAGGTTCGGCGCGGGCATTCTGGCCTCCGACATCACGGCCACTCGGGTGGGCACCAGCCTGGTGCTGAGCCACCGCAATGGCCAGGACCAGATCACCCTCAGCAACTGGTTTGCAACCAACAGCGGGCGCTACCAGATCGAGCGGTTTGAGTTCAGTAACGGCACTGTTTGGACCAGCGCCGAGGTGTCCAAGCAACTGCTGGAGCTGGTGGGCGGAGACGGCGATGACGTGCTGACGGGCGTCAGCAGTGCGCAGTCGCAAGTCATTCGTGGCGGTGCGGGCAATGACATCATCACCGCGGGCGCGGGTGCCGATCTACTGGAGGGTGGCACCGGCAATGACGTACTCAACGGCGGCGCGGGCGGCGACACCTACCTGTTCAATCTGGGCGATGGCCGCGACACCATCAACGAAGACAACGTCTACGGCTCGGAAACCGATGTGCTGAAGTTCGGGGAAGGCATTCTGGCGTCCGACATCATCGCCACGCGCGTGGGCGTCAACCTGGTGCTCAGCCATCGCAACGGCCTGGATCAAGTCACCCTCAACAGTTGGTTTTCTGTGAACAGCGGTCGCTATCAGGTTGACCGGTTCGAATTCGCCGACGGCACAGTCTGGACCAGTGCGGCCTTGGCCACCACGTTACTCAAGCAGGTGGGCGGTGACGGTGACGACGTTTTGACAGGTGTCAGCGCCGCGTTCAACCAGTCCCTGTCCGGCGGCGCCGGGAACGATACCCTCAATGGCGGTTCCGGTACCGATGTGTTGGACGGCGGTACGGACAACGATGTGCTTAATGGCGGTGCTGGCGGCGATATCTACCTCTTCAAGTTGGGCGATGGTCGCGACACCATCAACGAAGACAACGTCTACGGCTCGGAAACCGATGTGCTGAAGTTCGGGGAAGGTATCCTGGCCTCTGATATCACGGCCACGCGCGTCGGCGTCAACCTGGTGCTGAGCCATCGCAATGGCCAGGACCAGGTGACCCTCAACAGCTGGTTCTCCGTCAACAGCGGCCGCTACCAGGTCGACCGGTTCGAATTCGCGGACGGTACTGTCTGGACCAGTGCCGCGTTGGCCGCCTCGCTGCTCAAGCAGGTGGGTGGTGACGGCGATGACGTCCTGACGGGCGTCAGTGCAGCGTTCAACCAGTCACTGTCCGGCGGCGCCGGGAACGACACCCTCAATGGTGGTTCCGGTACCGATGTGTTGGAAGGCGGTACCGGTAACGATGTGCTCAACGGCGGTGCTGGCGGCGATATCTACCTCTTCAAGCTGGGCGACGGTCGCGACACCATCAACGAAGACAACGTCTACGGTTCTGAAACCGATATCCTCAGGTTCGGGGAAGGCATTCTAGCCTCCGATATCACGGCCACGCGCGTCGGCGTCAACCTGGTACTGAGCCATCGCAACGGCCAGGATCAGGTGACCCTCAACAGCTGGTTTTCGGTCAACAGCGGCCGCTACCAGGTCGACCGGTTCGAATTCGCGGACGGTACTGTCTGGACCAGTGCCGCGTTGGCCACCTCGCTGCTCACGCAAGTGGGAGGCGAGGGCGATGACGTCCTGACGGGCGTCAGTGCCGCGTTTAACCAGTCCTTGTCCGGAGGTGCCGGAAACGACACCCTGAACGGCGGCACTGGATTCGACGTGCTGGAGGGGGGCGCCGGCAACGATGTCCTCAACGGCGGTGCCGGTGGTGACACCTACCTCTTCAAGCTGGGCGACGGCCGGGACACCATCAACGAAGACAACGTCTACGGCTCTGAAACCGATATCCTGAAATTTGGTGAAGGCATTCTGGCCTCTGATATCACGGTAACGCGTGTTGGCGTCAACCTGGTGCTGAGCCATCGCAACGGCCAGGATCAGGTGACCCTCAACAACTGGTTCTATGCCAACAGCGGTCGTTACCAGGTCGACCGGTTCGAGTTTGCGGACGGTACTGTCTGGACCAGCGCAACGGTCGCCGCTCCGCTCTTGAAATTGGTCGGAGGCGACGGGGACGATGTGCTGACCGGTGTCAGTGCGGCCTTCAACCAGTCACTGGTGGGCGGCGCGGGGAACGACACCCTGACCGGTGGCGCCGGCGCGGACGTCCTGGAAGGAGGGACGGGTAACGACGTGCTGAACGGTGGTGCCGGTGGCGACACTTACCTCTTCAAGCTGGGCGATGGCCGAGACACCATCAACGACGACAACGTCTATGGCTCGGAAACCGACATCCTGAAATTCGGCGAGGGGATTCTGACCTCCGACTTCTCCGTCTCCCGGGTCGGCAACAGCCTGGTCTTGAACCATCGCAACGGCCAGGATCAGGTGACCCTCAACAACTGGTTCTACACCACCGGCGGTCGCTACCGGATCGAGCGATTCGAGTTCGCTGACGGCTCGCTGCTCACCAGCGACCAGATGACGGCCAGGGCCAGTACGGCGGGCAATGACACCCTTACAGGCTCCAGTACCAACGACCGGCTGCAAGGGGGCAAAGGCAATGACCTGCTCCAGGGTGGGGACGGTGCTGATATTTACGTTTTCGCCGCGGGCGACGGGCAGGACACCATCAACAACTTCTCAGCGACACCGGATGACACCGACGTCCTGAGCATTGAAGGTATCTCGGCCACCAACCTCTGGCTCTCTCGCGACGGCAATAACCTGGTCATCGATGTGACGGGCTCCGATGATCGGGTAACGGTCAAGGACTGGTACCTGGGTTCAGCTCAGAAGATCGACGTCATCCAGGCGGGAGGGGCATCGCTGTACGCGAACGCCGTGGACAACCTGGTCAACGCAATGGCCACGTTCGGCGCGCCGGCAGGAGGTGAAATCAACCTCACGCAAAGCCAGCGTGAGCAACTGAATACGGTGATTGCTGCGAACTGGCATTGATCTATTTGCCGGGAAGGGTGGGCCTGCCCAGGTCCACTCTCTTGGCTCAGGCGTCTTCAGTCGCCGACATTTTGGTACTCAAACCGTATCGTGATGTTTCACGCTCTAGGCGCAAGAGGTACAGCTAAGCTACCGGTCGGTTGCTACTCTTTGTGAGTGGCAGTGATCGGCCAGAAGCAGCCGCTGGCGGAAGCCCTGCTCAGACAAGGGAGCTCGCTCATATAGCCTCACTATGAGGCCCGGAAGCGTCTACGCAACTAGGGCGACTCAATCCTAGGGGCTGTTGCCGTTTGACGCTAACTGAACGAGCCCCATGAAAG
>NZ_JACAPR010000028.1:192249-288502 GCF_013385635.1 Pseudomonas gingeri | reverse complement strand
TCTACACCTCGGGCTCCACCGGCCAACCCAAGGGCGTGATGAACGAACACGGCGCGGTGGTCAACCGCCTGCTGTGGATGCAGGACGAATATGGCCTGACGGCGCAGGATGCGGTGTTGCAGAAAACCCCGTTCAGCTTCGACGTGTCGGTGTGGGAGTTCTTCTGGTCGCTGTTCACTGGCGCACGCCTGGTGATGGCTCGTCCCGAGGGGCACAAGGACCCGCTCTACCTGGGTGAGGTGATCGAGGCACAGAACATCACCACCTTGCACTTCGTGCCGTCGATGCTCGATGTCTTCCTGGCCCATGGCGACACGGGCCGGTGCGCCGAGGTGAAGCGGGTGATCTGCAGCGGCGAGGCGTTGCCGGGCAGCGTGGTACGTCGCTTCAAGACGCAGTTGCCCAAGGCCGGACTGCATAACCTCTACGGTCCGACCGAAGCGGCCGTGGATGTCACCGCCTGGGATTGCTCGGGCTCCGTGGCCCAGACCCCGGACAACACACCGATTGGCAAGCCGATTGCCAATACGCGGATGTACCTGCTCGATGGGCAAGGGCAACCGGTGCCCATGGGCGTGGTAGGCGAGCTGTATATCGGCGGGGTGCAGGTGGCACGGGGTTACCTGCATCGCCCGGAACTGACGGCCGAACGTTTCCTCAAGGACCCGTTCAGCCCGTTCGACAACGCGCGGATGTACCGCACCGGCGATGTCGGGCGCTACCTACCGGACGGCACCATCGAGTACCTGGGGCGCAATGACGATCAGGTGAAAATTCGCGGCCTGCGTATCGAGCTGGGCGAAATCCAGGCGCGCCTGGTCGGGCACCCGGCCATCGACGAAGCCGTGATCGTGGCCCGCGAGGATGTGCCAGGGGACAAGCGCCTGGTGGCGTACTACACCGGCGAAGCGCTGGCTGTCGAGGTCCTGCGCGTTCACCTGCTGGAAAACCTGCCGGACTATATGGTCCCAGCGGTGTTCGTGCATCTCGCTGCCTTGCCGCTGAGCCCCAACGGCAAGCTCGATCGCAAGGCCCTGCCAGCCCCGGACTCGTCGGCCTTGTCCAGCCGCGAATACGAGGCGCCGCTGGGCGACACCGAAATTCTGATGGCCGGGCTGTGGAGCGAACTGCTCAAGGTCGAGCGGGTAGGGCGCCATGACAACTTCTTCGAACTGGGTGGGCACTCGCTGCTGGCGGTCAACCTGGTCGGGCGCATGCGCCGGCTGGGCTTGTCGGCCGATATCCGGGTACTGTTCGGGCAACCGACGCTGGCGACCTTCGCGGCGGCTGTTGGCGGCGGTCGCGAGATTGAGGTGCCGGCCAACCGCATCGCCTCGTCCAGCCTGCGGATCACCCCGCAGGACCTGCCGCTGGTGGATCTGGACCAGGATACCATCGATCGCATCGTCGCCCGCATTCCCGGTGGCGTCGCCAATGTGCAGGACATCTACGGGCTGGCGCCGTTGCAGGCCGGTATTCTCTACCATCACCTGGCGGCTACCCAGGGCGATCCGTACGTGCTGCAGGCGCAGTTCGCCTTTGCCGACGAGGCTCGCCTGCAAGCGTTCGCCGAGGCCCTGCAACGTGTGATCCAACGCAACGATATCCTGCGCAGCGCGATGCTCTGGGACGGTCTCGAAGTGCCGGTGCAGGTGGTGTTGCGCGAAGCGCCGCTGGACATCGAGGCGCTGCTGCCCGATGCCGCGTGCGGCGATGTCCTGGACTACCTGCAGGAGCGTTTCGACCCGCGTCACTACCGCCTGGATATCACCCGGGCGCCACTGATGCGCCTGGTGCACTGCTGGGACCCGGCCCGTGGCGAGATCATCGCCCTGTTGCTGTTCCATCACCTGGTCATGGACCACGTGGCCCTGGATGTGCTGCAGCACGAGTTGCAGGCCTGCCTGCTGGGTCGGGGCGACCGGCTGGGGCCGGCAGTGCCCTATCGCAACTATGTGGCCCAGGCGAGCCTGGGCAGCGATGAGCAGGAACACGAGGCATTCTTTCGCGAAATGCTGGGCGATATCGACGAGCCGACCTTGCCGTTCGATCTGCGTGAAACGCAGGAGAACGCCGGCGAGGTCGACGAAGGCCAGCGTCCGGTCGAGCGTGACCTGAGTCGACGCCTGCGGGTTCAGGCGCGGCAGTTGGGCGTCAGCGCGGCGAGCCTCATGCACTTGGCGTTTGCCCGTGTGCTCGGGGCCTTTTCCGGCCGCGACCAGGTGGTCTTCGGTACAGTGCTGCTCGGTCGCTTGCAAGGTGGTGAGGGCGCCGAGCGGGCCCTGGGGGTGTTTATCAATACCCTGCCGCTGCGGGTCGACCTGGGCGATGAGAGCGTGCGCGATGCGTTGCTCGCCACCCATGCGCGCCTGGCCCAGTTGCTCGCCCATGAGCACGCGCCGCTGGCCCTGGTCCAGCGCTGCAGCGGCGTGGCGTCGAATACGCCGCTGTTCAGTGCCTTGTTCAACTATCGCCACGGTGCCGCAGCCACCCCGTCATCCGCGCAGAAAGCCACGGCCTGGCAGGGCATCCGCCTGCTCAAGGCCCGTGAGCGCAGCAACTACCGGCTGAGCCTGAGTGTCGATGACCTGGGCGAGGACTTCCTGCTGTCGGCCATGGCGCCACCGGGTATCGGCGCGCATCGCGTGTGCGAGGCCATGCATGTGCTGCTGGAGCAGTTGCTGGTCGCCCTGGAACAGCCGCCCGAACTGGCCATCGGCAGCCTGGCGGTGCTGGCGGACAGCGAGCGACGGCAGTTGCTGGAGACGTTCAATGCCACTGAACGCGAGTACCCCCGCGAGCGCACCGTGCATGCGTTGTTCGAAGCCCGGGTGGCTGCCCGTCCCGACGCGGTGGCAGCGGTGCACGGGGCACAGGTCGTCGTCTATGGCGAACTGAATGCCCGGGCCAACCGCCTGGCGCATTATCTGATCGCCCAGGGTGTGCAACCGGGTGACACGGTGGCGATCCTGCTGGCGCGTTCGCTGGACCTGCTGGTCAGCCAGCTGGCCATCAGCAAGTGCGCGGCGACCTATGTGCCGCTGGATATCCAGGCGCCGGCCGAGCGCCAGCTGTTCATGCTCGAGGACAGCCGTGCGGTGGCGCTGCTGACCCATGGCGGGTGTACGCTGGCGCATCCGTCGGCGCGGATCGAGCTCGATACCCTGGTGCTGGAAGGCATGTCCGAGGACAACCCGGACATCGCGCAATCGTCCGAGGCGGTGGCCTATATCATGTACACCTCCGGTTCCACCGGCACCCCCAAGGGCGTGCGGGTACCCCATCGGGCGATCAGCCGGCTGGTGATCAACAACGGTTATGCCGACTTCAACGAGCACGACCGCGTGGTCTTCGCCTCGAACCCGGCGTTCGATGCCAGCACCATGGATGTCTGGGGCGCGTGGCTCAATGGCGGGCAGGTGCTGGTGATCGATCACCAGACCCTGCTCGATCCGAGCGCTTTCGGCCAGGCCCTGAGTGCCGGTGGGGCGAGCATCCTGTTCGTCACCACGGCGCTGTTCAACCAGTATGTGCAGATGATTCCCGAGGCCCTGGCCGGGCTGCGGATGCTCCTCTGTGGTGGCGAGCGGGCCGATCCGGCGGTCTTCCGTCGCCTGCTGGCCCAGGCCCCGGCGTTGCGCCTGGTGCATTGCTACGGGCCGACCGAAACCACCACCTACGCCACCACGCTGGAGGTCAAGGCGCTGGCTGCGGATGCCCAGAGCGTGTCCATCGGCGGGCCGATCTCCAACACCCGCGTCTATGTGCTCGATGCCCGCCAGCAACCGGTGCCGGTGGGCGTGACGGGGGAGATCTATATCGGTGGCGAGGGGGTGGCCAAGGGGTATCTGAACCGTCCGGGACTGACGGCCGAGAAGTTCCTTGCCGACCCGTTCAACCCACAACCGGACCGCCTGATGTACCGCACCGGCGACCTCGGACGCTGGTCGGCACAAGGGCAACTGGAGTGTATCGGGCGCAACGACGACCAGGTGAAACTGCGCGGCTTCCGTATCGAACTGGGCGAAATCGAGACCTGCCTGGCGACGTGTCCCGGGGTCCGGGACACCTGGGTGCTGCTGCGCGAGGACGCGCCGGGCGACAAGTGCCTGGTGGCCTACTACACCGCGCAGGAGCCTTCGCCGGCACCGACGATCGGCGAGCTGCGCGCCCATCTGCAGGGCCATCTGCCGGAGTACATGGTGCCCTCGGCCTATGTGCAACTGGCCGCGCTGCCGCTGACCGCCAACGGCAAGCGGGACCGCAAGGCCTTGCCGGTGCCGACGCCGCAGGCCTGGGTCGGTCGGGTCTACGAGGCCCCCGCCAATGCCCTGGAAAGCACCCTGGCCGGGTTGTGGGCCGAGGTGCTGAAGCTGGAACGGGTGGGCCGTCACGACAGCTTCTTCGAGCTGGGCGGGCACTCGCTGCTGGCCGTACGGCTGGTCAACCTGCTGGAGCAGGCCGGCCTGCCGGTGACCCTGGCCGAGCTGTTCCAGCATGCCAGTGTCGAATCGCTGGCCACCTTGCTCGAGCAGCGCTCGCCACTGCCCGAGCGCGTGGAACCGTGGGTCGTGGTGCGCAGCACGGGGAGCCAGCCACCCTTGTTCCTGGTGCATGAATTCAGCGGCGCGGATCTGTACTTCCCGGCGCTGGGCCAGCACCTGGAGGGTGATTTCCCGATCTACGGCCTGCCCGGCGTGGCACCGGGGCAACCGCGCCTGGACACCCTGGAGTGCCTGGCGTCGCGCCTGCTGGAGGTGATCCGGACGGTGCAGCCCGAGGGCCCGTATCGCCTGGCCGGCTGGTCGTTCGGTGGGGTGCTGGCCTACGAGATCGCCCAGCAGTTGCTGGGGCAGGACCAGGTCGTGGCGTTCCTCGGCCTGATCGATACCTATGTGCCGCGCCTGACCGACCAGGGCAAGGCGCGCTGGTCCGATGAGCATGCCCATAAACGCCATCTGCTGCTGCAATGCACGGCCCTGGCGACGGTCGGGGGCAACCGGCAGGTACTGGAACAACTGGCGGTACTGGAGCAGGGCTGCGAGGCAATCGACTTCGACGACCTGCTCGAACATTGCCGGCAGCAGCAGTTGCTGCCGCAGGCGCTGGCCGATGCCAGCGTGGCGGAGCTGTGGCCGGTGCTGGATCGGGAAGTGGCCCACGGTCACGCTCTGGCCCATTACCGCTTGCATCCGATCGACCTGCCGGTGCACTTGTTCAGCGCCCGCGAGCGTCCGACCGAACTGTCCCGGCGCAGCGAATCCCATGGCTGGGCCGAGGTGCTGCCCGCCGAACGCCTGCGGCGCATCGAGGTGTCGGGGGACCATATGAGCATGATGCAGGCGCCGCATGTCCGTGAGCTGGGCCGCACCATTGCTGCGGCCATGGCCATGGCCATGGCCATGGCTGCCGGCACCGCGACCCGCGCGGCGCCACACCAGCCGTTGTTGACGATCCAGACCGGGCGGGCGGGACGGACGCCGATCTTCTGCGTGCCGGGGGCCGGGGACAGTGTCACCGGGTTTATCGGCCTGACCGACGCGCTGGGCGCGGACTGGCCGCTGATCGGCCTGCAGCCTCGGGGACTGGACGGTGCCGGGGCACCTCACAGCCGGGTCGAAAGCGCGGCGCGGCATTACCTGCAGGCCATCGAGCAGAGCCATCCGCACGGGCCGTTGCACCTGATTGGCCACTCCTTTGGAGGCTGGGTCGCCTTTGAAATGGCGGTCTGCCTGCAGGCCGCCGGGCGCGAGGTGGCGTCACTGACGCTGATCGACAGCGAGCCGCCTGGCGGTACCGGCGTGGTCGGCCGACCCTACACCACCACCGCAGCCCTGCAGCGGCTGATCGAGGCCATGCAACTGGCCTCGGGCAAGTCGCTGGGCATCGACCCCGTGGCCTTTGCCGCGCTGGACGATACGGTTCAGCTCGAGCAGTTGCAGGCGGGCATGGTGCGGGTCGGCCTGCTGTCGGCACGCTCGGCGAAGGAGGCGATGCACGGCCCGGCCCGCACCTTCTCCACCGCCTTGCGCACCCTCTATCGACCGCAGCAGCGCTACCGGGGAGTGGCCCGCCTGGTGCTGGCGCAGGACCCGACCCTCGACAGCGCCGGCAACCAGCGTGAGCAGGAGGCGATGATCCGCGGCTGGAGCCAGCATGTCGGCGAGCTACGGACCTGGTATGGGCCGGGCAACCATTTCAGCCTGCTCAAGGCGCCGGATGTCTCCCACCTGGCGGCCTGGTGGCTGGAGGGGGTGGCGCTGGGGGAAGGGGTTTCATGAGGGACTGGCCGGGGTCCTGCGGGTTCCGGGTGTTTTCAAGGGCTCTTTTTACAGTGGGGCCCGGCCAGCGGCCGGGCTCACCCTCAACGCATTGATGGTTACTTATGGAAAAGTCGAAGTTTCGCAAGATGGGTCTGGGTGTGTTGCTGGTGGCGGTCGCCGGGTTGATTGTCTACGCGGTGAAGGCGCCCGCCGAACCGCCGCAGTACCTGACCGCCACGGTCGAGCGCGGTGATATCGAGAACGCCGTCCTGGCCACCGGCCTGCTGGAGGGCATCAGGCAGGTGGATGTCGGCGCCCAGGTCTCCGGGCAGTTGAAGTCGCTCAAGGTCAAGGTCGGCGACAAGGTCAGGAAAGGCCAGTGGCTGGCGGAAATCGATCCGTTGGTGCTGCAGAACACCCTGCGCAAGGCCCAGGTCGACGAGGAAAACCTGCAGGCGCAACGCCGCTCGACCCAGGCCCAGCTCAAGCAGACCAAGGCGGTCTACGAGCGTTACCTGGGCTTGCAGACGGATGCGGCGATCTCCCAGCAGGATTTCGAGACGGCCGAGTCCAACTACGAGGTGCAGCGCGCCAACCTGTTGTCCCTCGATGCGCAGATCAAGAGCGCGCATATCCAGATCGACACGGCCAAGGTCAACCTGGCCTATACCCGCATCGTCGCGCCGATCGACGGCGACGTGGTGGGCGTCGTCACCCAGGAGGGCCAGACCGTGATCGCCAACCAGCTGGCGCCGATCCTGCTCAAGCTGGCGGACCTGGACACCATGACCGTCAAGGCCCAGGTCTCGGAGGCCGACGTGATTCATATCAGCCCCGGCCAGGAGGTGTATTTCACCATTCTCGGCGAAGCGGACAAACGCTACTACGCCAAGCTGCGCGGCACTGAGCCGGCGCCGCAGAACTTCCTGGAAACCCAGACCGCCGGCGCCCCGAAACAGAACACGGCGGTGTTCTACAACGCGCTGTTCGATGTGCCCAACCCCGACCACCGCCTGCGCATCGCCATGACCGCCCAGGTGCGCATCGTCCTCGATACCGCCAGGGACGCCCTGAGCGTACCGGTGGCCGCCCTCGGGGCACGCAACCCCGACGGCAGTTTCCCGGTGCGGGTGCTCGACGCCAGGGGCATGGCTCTGGTGCGCAACGTGCACACGGGAATCAACAACAACGTCAAGGTACAGATCAAGGATGGCCTGCAGGAGGGTGATCGGGTGGTGATCGGCGAAGCGACGCCTGCCGTGGCGGGGGCCTGACGATGACGCAGCCACTGCTGGAACTCAAGGGCATCACCCGTCGCTTCACGGCCGGGGAGCGCGAATTCACTGCGCTCGGGAACATCGACCTGAGTATCGAGGCCGGGGAAATGGTGGCGATCACCGGCGCCTCGGGCTCGGGCAAATCGACGCTGATGAATATCCTCGGTTGCCTCGACTACGCCACTGCCGGCAGCTATCGGATCAATGGCCGCGAAACCCGCGACCTGGGCAACGAAGAGTTGGCCGAACTGCGGCGGGACTACTTCGGCTTCATCTTCCAGCGCTACCACCTGCTGCCGCACCTGAGCGCGCTGCACAACGTCGAGATGCCGGCGATCTATGCCGGCACTGGCGAATCGAAGCGCCATGGGCGGGCCCGCGAGCTGCTTGATCGCCTCGGCCTGGCCGGACACCTGAGCCATCGGCCGAACCAGCTTTCCGGCGGCCAGCAGCAGCGGGTGAGCATTGCCCGGGCGCTGATGAACGGCGGCGAGGTGATCCTCGCCGACGAACCCACCGGGGCCCTCGATACCCACAGCGGCAAGGAGGTGATGCAGATCCTGCTGGAGCTGCATGCCGCCGGTCACACGGTGATCATCGTCACCCACGATGCCAAGGTGGCCGCCAATGCCGAGCGGATCATCGAAGTGCGCGATGGCGAGATCGTCAGTGATCGCGCCAACGAACGGGCGGTGGGCGCGCCGTCGCAGGTCGAGCCGGCCAGCCTGGCGTCCCGTGGTGCGCGCCGGCTGGTGGCCAGCCTGGGCTTGTTCAAGGAGGCCTTCAACATGGCCTGGGTGGCGCTGATCTCCCACCGCATGCGCACCCTGTTGACCATGCTCGGCATCGTCATAGGAATCACCTCGGTGGTGTCGATCTCGGCCATCGGCGAGGGCGCCAAGCGTTATGTGCTCAAGGACATCCAGGCCATCGGCAGCAACACCATCGACATCTATCCGGGCAGCAGTTTCGGCGACAGTCGGGCCAACAGCATCGAGACCCTGGTGCCGGCCGATGTCCAGGCCCTGAGCCAGCTGTACTACGTCGACAGCGCGACCCCGGTGGTCGGGCGCAATCTGTTGCTGCGCCATGGCAACGTCGACGTCAACGCGCAGGTCAATGGTGTCAGCGACCGTTATTTCCAGGTACGCGGCATCAGGATGGAGGCGGGCATACCCTTCAGCGAGCACGATGCCCGGCGCCAGGCCCAGGTGGTGGTGATCGACCACAACACCCGGCTACGCCTGTTCGGGCCCACGGTCGACCCCCTGGGCCAGGTGATCCTGGTGGGCAACCTGCCGTGCACGGTGATCGGCGTGACGGCCGACAGCAAGAACCTCTTTGCCGCCAGCAAGCTGCTGAACGTCTGGGTCCCGTATGAAACGGCGGCGGGGCGCCTGCTCGGGCAACGTCACCTGGACAGCATCACGGTGCGGATCAAGGACGGGCAGCCGAGCAAGGTGGTGGAAGACAATGTGGTCAAGCTGATGTTGCAGCGTCACGGCACCAAGGACTTTTTCACCAACAACCTCGACAGCATCATGCAGACGGTGCAGAAGACCAGCCGTTCGCTGGCGTTGCTGCTGTCGTTGATCGCGGTGATCTCGCTGGTGGTCGGTGGCATCGGCGTGATGAATATCATGTTGGTCTCGGTGACCGAACGGACCCGCGAGATCGGTATTCGCATGGCGGTGGGGGCGCGCCAGTCGGATATCCGCCAGCAGTTCCTGGTGGAAGCGGTGATGGTCTGCCTGCTTGGCGGGGCGATCGGCATTTCCCTGTCCTTCGGTATCGGTTACCTGTTTTCGCTGTTTATCAAGGAGTGGCAGATGGTGTTCTCGATAGGCGCGATCATTACCGCGTTTATCTGTTCGACCCTGATCGGTATCGTCTTCGGCTTTGTCCCGGCGCGCAACGCTTCCCGGCTGGACCCGATCGAAGCGTTGGCGCGGGACTGAGCGAATCCGTCTCGATCGATCTGTGGACGGCCCCAAGGCTTGTTGTAGGAGCCGGCTTGCCGGCTCCTACAAGGGCGGTGGCGCTAGACGACGTTGAACGGTCCCGCCGTGGCGGACATTTCTTCCGAGGCATACATCCAGCGCATCAGTGAATGCCGCCCGCTGATGCCCATCTTGATCGCCGCGCGCTTGAGGTAGCTCTCGACGGTATTGACCTTCAACTGGAACCGTTCGGCCAGCTCGGGGGCAGTGCGCCCGGCGAGCAGGCCGACACAGACTTCCATTTCGCGATTCGAAAGGGTCAGCCCCGATTGTGACAGGCGATCGGCGAAACGCAGGCGCAAGGTCTGTAACCCCTGGCTTTCCAGGTTTTCCTGCAGCCCGGGTTGCTCGTCTGGCGCGGCGACCAGGGGTTGCAGGGCGCTGATGTGCTTTTCCACCATGGGCAGCAGCACGGGAGAGAAGTCCTGCAGGATGCTGCGTTCCCGGGCGGAAAAGCGCTGTGACTGGTTCGAGCGATACACGGAAATCATGTAGCTGTAGTCGTCCTTGCGCCGGGTCAGGTGCAAGGCCGACTCCTTGCCACTGGAGGCGGCGGTGAGCAGGTCGGTACGCCCGATCACCTCGTTATCGGCGTTTCTCGACGAGGCGGGGAACTCCGAGTCCGCCTGCACCTTGCGGATATGCGTGGCATCCACGGACAACTGGGTGAGGATCAGGTCGTGCAACATCCGTGGGAAACTGCGACTGCCTGTGCTGGCAATGACCTTGCCAATATGGGGGAACAGCAGTTGTGCGTTCATCATTTCATCCATGAGTTTCAGATTCTGGAACATTCGCTCTTCAGGAGAACGAGCCTGGAGCAGCGGCTTTTAACCTTAGCCGACCGGCAGGTATTCCGCTCGGGAATACACCCATGAAAATCCATGATTTTCCTTATCTGGGCGGATCTCGTAGCGTGATACCCACATCCAGAGGAGAGTTTGCCATGAACGATGCCCGTGCGTGCCTTTACGTTGATACTCAATTCACCAGTCCCTATGCCCTCTCGGTATTTGTGGCCCTGCGCGAAAAGGCTATCGACTTCGATCTGCATCCGCTGGACCTGGATTCCTCGGAGCAGCAGGCCGCGGGTTATGCCCGGCTGTCCCTGACCCGGCGCGTGCCGACGCTGGTGCTGGACGACTTTGCCCTGTCCGAGTCTTCGGCGATCACCGAGTACCTGGAGGACGTTTTCCCCCAGGCCCCGCTTTATCCACGGGAGCCCCGGCAACGCGCGCGGGCCCGGCAGATCCAGGCCTGGCTGCGCAGCGACCTGCTGGCGCTGCGTCAGGAGCGCTCGACCCTGGTGGTGTTCTACGGCCAGAGTTATGGCCCGTTGTCGGCCGCCGGCGAGGGCGCCGCGGACAAGCTGATCGACGCCGCACAGGCCCTGCTGGGCGATGGTCGTGAGTATCTGTTCGGTCAATGGTCGATTGTCGACGTCGATCTGGCGCTGATGCTCAACCGCCTGTTGCTCAATGGCGATCCGCTGCCGCCGGCCCTGTCGGCCTATGCGCAACGCCAATGGCAGCGGCCTGCGGTGCAGGAGTGGGTGAATCTGGATCGCCCGGCGCTGGCATGATCGAGCGCTGTCCCGGTCAGGGTCGGGATAGCCCTTGCAGGATCCTGACGGTATCGGTTTCCGGCGAAAGGTAGTGTCTGGCGGGAATGCCCAGGGGATGTTGGTCGGGTAAGCCGAAGCCCTCGCGGCTGACCATCAGGGTTTCGCCCTGCCATTCCCGGAGCAGTTGGTGCAACGGCATTCTCAGGTGGCCGCGAGCAGGATCGGCAAGGAAGGCCCGTCCCTGGCCGACCCCCTTGAGCACGACAAAATGATTGAGCTGCTTCCTGCGCAGCAGAATGATCACCGGGCCCTTCAGGGCATGCACGGCTTGTGGTGGTAGCAGTACCCCGTCAGCGGTGTAGCCCAGGTTTTCGGCGACCGACTTGAGGTCCAGCATCGAAAATCCATCGGTGACCCGCTCCAGCCTTTCGCTTTCCGGGAGGCGCAGGACGATATCCGCGAGGATCTGCGCCTCGGTGACCGGATCATCCAGATAACGATTCAGCAACAGCGAGAGAGCGGCCGCGCCGCAGGAGTAGTCGAGGGTCTGGCGCTGGATGCCTTGCACCTTCAGTTGGCTCATCGATCTGAGCGTCGGGCCGGTGGCGACGGCCTGGTCGCTGAACAGCGATAGGAGCAGCACCCCTAGTGCCGCGGTTCCAGGCAACCGGTGCCGATTCAATTCAAGCGTCTCTTGAGGTTGACCGAGATTGCCGCAGGGCCGCTATCGTCATTCAGACCGAAGGTGATTTCGGGTGAGATCACCCAGTCATCGGACACTCTATAAGACGCGATCAGGGAGAGGTCCAGCGGATCGGCATGGGATCCCTGGATGGTTTCGTGGTCGGCTCGGAGGTTGGCACGGTAGGCATGGGATAAGCGGCTACCCAGCGACAGTCGTTCGTTCAAGGCAAAGCCTGCCCCTATATAGCTCCTGAGTACCCAGCCGGGCTGCAGGTGGTAGCCGTCGATGGTGTTCGGGAAGTGATACTGATAGCTGACCCCACCGAACAGAATGGCGGGGTCGGTGGTGCGGACGAACGTCAGGCCGGGTGCGATGCTCCAGTGTCCGGAGCCGTTGTTCAGAGGGTCTTTCCAACGGTTTTCGATGTCGTTGTAGCGTTGTTTTCCCGTCGGTGCAGTGACATCGAGGGTGAAAGAAATTGCCGGGGCCTTGGTGCTTTCATGGAGGATCTGATACTGGGCACCAAAGGCGATATCGGCCATGCGCAACTCGTTGGTACTGCGCACGTATTCATTGCTGGAAACGTCCTGGATATGGCTGTAGGTGACAGGGACACTCAGATAACCCTCGACACTGGCAAATAGCCCGGCTCGGAGGGCGGATCGCAGTTCTAGTTGCCTGGCGGTGTAGGAGGATTTCTGGAAGTAGCCCGCCGTGGGCAGACCGTATTGTATTCGACTCTGTTTATAGGCGAGGCCCAGATCCAGTTCATATTCGCTCGGGGACAGGAGAACGGTGGAGCCCGTCAGGAAGTCGAGAGGGGGTTGGGTTTCTGCTTCCGATCCGTAGCGACTCGCTTCGCTGCTCACGGGCGTTTCCTCCTGTGAGGCGTCCGGGAAGAAGCGGGTGAGACTGGTTATTCCTGAGGCCTCTATGACGGTTTCGCCAAAAGTGGCCGATTGTAGAATCGTCTGGTTTTCAGAGGTGGATTTCAACTGCCCCATGGCCTTGTCGCCATTTGCAAAGGTGATGTTGTATCGGGTATCGGTGCTGATTGACTGGATATCGGATAATGGAACGCTGACAGCGGAACCGTAATGGGTTTCGAAGATACATAGCCCATTAGTGAGTGAGATAAGTTTTCCAGAGAATCTGTCGCCGTTCTTGAGCCCGATACTTTCCGCCAGCGCCAGTGGAGTTTCCCAGAGATAGAACAAGCTGCCTGCCGCAGCCAATAGGCTGAAGTGATTCATCGGTTAACCCCTTGCCTTTGTGACTGTTTCCGGAAAGCCACGGGCAAGATGCCTGTGGCTTTTACTGATCGGGTGTTACCAGGAAAAGGTGGAGACAGGACGGTTCCAGCTGGACTCCCTGAAACCGAAGTTTTTGGGTGTACCGTTATCGTTCAGGGCTTGGTAGTGATAGTCGACCACGGTTGCATTACTGGCGCTCCAGTTTCCGCCGGGCGCGTCAGACTTGTCTGCGAGCCAGCGGTCACCGGCGATTTTATGCTCTACGCCATTTTCGTAATGTAGAAATTCTTTATGAGGCTCCCATTCGCTACCCACCGAATAATAAGACCTATAGTCGCGTTCATTGCCAAAGCGCTTCAGTCTTATGTTATATATTTTCATGCCTTGCGTTACGCTCGGGTAAGGCTGATCCATGATCAATCCGCTACCCTTGATTTCACTCAGGCTTTGGTCGCTCAAGGCTGTAGCTCGAATGCCTTGTGCTTCGAGTGATTGAAGAATCGGAGTTTTCGCCATGCTTAAACTTGGCAAGAAAAATAGGGCAAGCGCCATGTAATGGTATTTCATATCGAGCTCCATGTTTTTGATGCTCACCAAGGGAGCGGTGTTTTCAGGAAGGACGAATGCCTAGTTTTGTCACAAATTCGAGCATCCGGGGATCGGCCTTTATTCCTTCAAGGAACGCTTGGTGCAGTTTTTCGTTTGCTGATTTTGAGTTCAATGCTGCATTGATACTTTTTTCATCAGTGAGGCCGTGACGTTCATACAGGCTATGAATGTGGGCATCCAACAACGAGAAATATTCAGTGCATTCTCCCGATGACAGGTTTGAAAACTTCAGATTCTCGGGATATGTCCAGTTTGCTGGCGCACCGATAATGTCTGGAGCCCTGATGTAATGAGCGGTCAGCCAACTGGGTACTCCGCCCTCGGGAATCGGCGGATCCACGGCGTCATCTGATGCCTGGATACCGGCAGTGCTGAGACTGACCTTGTCCGTCTTGTTTTGCGTATCCGTGAGTGCGCCGATTGAAAACGTATCCTGCTGGGCCGACCGGGAGGTTTTTGCTGTATGGGTATAAGGGTTGTACCCGGATAAAGGCAAGGCGCCATTGGTATTGATGATGTTCATATCTACTCCTGACAGTGCGGCGGTGCGGGGCACGCCGGGTGAGTTCATCTGTGTGGGGGTACAAAAGAAGCGATGTTTATATGGATAAGCTGGGTCGCTACTTTTGTAAGTAGATATTTAATATGATTTTGCAGAGGCTAATAACTGGCCGAACGGATAGGTTTTTTGTTATTTGGAAATAATGAAAATCATCCTGGCTTGCTGCTTGAATAAGTGTGGGATATCTCTGTAGTTATCGGCCTACATGGATAGGTGAGCTGGACGAGACGGGATGTTCCATTGTACCGACAGCGAGATCCGGCGACTGGCGCCGGACCCTGATTCCCTACCTGGAAAACTTCTTCGCCCCTGCCACGCACAGGATCACCGCCACGGTCACCGCCAGCATGCCCAGGCTGACCTGCTCATGCAGCAGGGTGGCGGCCAGTGCCAGGCCGAAGAAGGGTTGCAGCAGTTGCAACTGGCCGACCGCGGCAATGCCGCCCTGGGCCAGGCCGCGATACCAGAACACGAAGCCGATCAGCATGCTGAACAGCGAGACGTAGGCCAGGCTGGCCCACGCCGCCGGGGTGATGCCCGAGAACGACGGCGGGGCGATCAGCCATGTCAGTGGCAGCATTACCGGCAGTGACAGCACCAGCGCCCAGCAGATCACCTGCCAGCCGCCGAGGGTCCGCGAGAGCTTGGCACCTTCGGCATAACCCAGGCCGCAGACCAGAATCGCCAGCAACATCAGCAGATCACCGGCCGGCGCCGCGCTGAGCCCCTGGGACAGGGCATAACCCACCACCAGCAGGCTGCCCAGGACCGAGAACAACCAGAACACCGGGCGTGGCCGCTCGCCTCCGCGCAACACGCCAAAGGCGGCGGTAGCCAGGGGCAGCAGGCCGACGAAGACAATGGAGTGGGCCGAGGTCACATACTGCAAGGCCAGGGCGGTCAACAGCGGGAATCCGAGGACCACCCCCAGGGCGACGATCCCCAGCGACAGCCATTGACCGCGGGCAGGGCGCCGCTCCCGGAACAGCCACAGCATGCCCAGGGCCACCAGCCCGGCGATGCTGGCCCGGGCCACCGTGAGGAATACCGGACTGAACTCCAGCACCGCCAGTCGTGTGGTGGGCAGCGAGCCACTGAAGATCAGCACGCCGATAAAGCCGTTGAGCCACCCGCTGGCGGGTTTGCTGGTCGGCGGGTTTTGCAGGTTCGATGTCTGTTCCATTCAGGGCTTGCTCCGTACGGTTGGCCTGGGAGGGGTTGCGCCACCGCATCAGGGGTTGCACAAAAGGCATCCTAGGGTTGAATATCATGACAATCAAAAAATTGTCATGGATACATTCGCTATGCCACGCTCACGCTACAAATCGCTGGTGGACAGCCTGGCGGCGGATATCCGCTCCGGGCGTCTGTCACCGGGTACGCGCCTGCCACCTCATCGCCAGCTGGCCGCGAGCCACGGGCTGGCGCTGGTGACGGCCAGCCGGGTCTATGGCGAGCTGGAAGCCATGGGTCTGGTCAGTGGCGAGACGGGGCGCGGCACCTTTGTCAGGGAAACGTCGCTGCCACCGGGGCAGGGCATCGACCAGCCGGAAATCGCCGTGGGCGTGGCGGACCTCAACTTCAACTACCCGGCGCTGCCGGGCCAGTCGGAACTGCTGCGCAATGCGTTGCGGCAACTCGCGCTGTCGGGCGACCTGGAGTCCCTGTTGCGCTATCAGCCCCATGCCGGGCGCCAGCATGAACGTGCCTCGGTGGCCCGCCACCTGCAGGTGCGCGGGCTGGCGGTGACGGCCGAGCAGGTGCTGCTGGTCAGCGGTGCCCAGCATGGCCTGGCGGTGACGATGATGGCGCTGCTGCAGCCCGGCGATGTGATTGCCGCCGATGCGCTGACCTATTCCGGCTTCAAGGTGCTGGCCGAGGCCCTGCACCTGGAGATCCTGCCGATTCCGGTGCTCGATCATGGCCCCGACCTGGAGGCCCTGGATCGCCTCTGCCAGGGGCGACGCGTGCGGGCGCTGTACACCATGCCGACGTTGCACAATCCGCTGGGCTGGGTGCTGGACATGGGGCAGCGCGAGCACTTGGTGGCGATTGCCCGCCGGCACGACCTGCTGGTGATCGAGGATGCCGCCTATGCCTTCCTGGCTGAGGAACCTCCGGCGCCGTTGATCGAGTTGGCCCCCGAACGGACGGTCTATGTCTCCGGTTTTTCGAAGAATATCGCCACCGGCTTGCGGGTGGGTTTTGTCGTGGCGCCGCTGGACAGGGTGGCGACCTTGCAGCGAACGATCCGGGCAACCACCTGGAATACCCCGGGCGTGATGACGGCCCTGGCCTGTGCCTGGCTCGACGATGGCACGGTCATGCGCCTGGAGGCCGAAAAGCGCGAGGACGCCCGGGCCCGACAGGCGCTGGCGGCACAGGTGCTGGCGGGGTTGCCCTGTATCACTCATCCCTCGTCCTATTTCCTCTGGCTGCCGTTGTCCGAGGAGGCGCGGGCGGACCATATCACCCGCGAGTTGCTGGACCGGAACGTTTCGGTCTCGACCGCCGAGCCCTTTGCCATTTCCGCCCATGTGCCCCATGCCCTGCGTCTGGCCCTGGGGTCGGTGGAACTGGGTGCGTTGCGCGGTGCGCTGGAAAAGGTGAGGTGGGTGGTCGAGGCCTGTTCCTAGGCTGTGCAAGAAAACCGGCCGGGCGCCTGTGCTACCGTTGCCGCCCACCCCGTGACGGCTTGCGTGATGCGAGCCCGGGCAAGGACCGCCATTCGCTATGCCCGCCAACGAACATGAGTTTTACCTGCGCTTCCACACGCCTGACGCCCGGATCATCGCCCGCGATCCGTCGCCGATGCTGCCGCAGGAGCAGGCCTGGGCGCGTTATCAGGCTCGCGTTCACACCAGCGGCTGGCTGGAGTGGCTGATCCTGCCGCTGGTGATCGGGACCTGGTTGCCGGCGCTGCTCCTGTGGATTGTCCTGTCGCTCTATCAATGGCTGCTGGCGCCTGATTTCGATCCTGCCCGGCATTGGCCGGTGATCGTCGCGGGGCTGGTGACCAGCACGCTGCTGCTGGTCGGCGGTTGGGTGGCCTGGAATCGACGCTGTGCCGCGCAGGATCCGCGGCTGCGTTATTGGCAGGCCATGCCCGAGGCCGGAGAAGTCGAACTGGAGCAGCACCGCCTGGTATCCGCGATCAGCCTGTGGTCGAACGACTTCGATCCCGACCGGCACCAGATTCCCCAGTGGATCGATGGCCAGATCAGGGAAATGCCCGACAGCGGAATCTCGGAGTGGGTGCTGGCGCGGACGGTCGAAGGGCGCTGGCTGGTACTGCGCCAGCGCATCGCCGGGACTTTCCGTGGTTACGGCACGCAGGTACGCCCCACGGCGGACCGGCACTGGCAGTTGAGTCATGAGCTGGCGATTGTCTTTGCGCCGCGCACCAACCTGTCCCTGGGAATGCGGTTTTCCGCGGCGCCGCTGCTGGTCACCCGCACCGAGTATTGGCTGAACCCCGACGAGCTGGCGCGGCTGACCGCGGCGGCCCATCACTGGACGTTCTTTGCGCCGGACCGCTATGCCGTGGTCAATCCGGCGGAGGTGCCCTGGATCGAGGCGCTGGTGGCCCGGGCGCGGGTTTGTGCCGAAGGGCTGTCCGAGGGGCTTTTCGGCGATTGAACATTATCTGTCGGCCGAGGTGACTTTTGCCCGTGTTCAGACGCCTAAGTTATGTGTTCCAGGCTGAATAGTCCGCCGGGTTATAGCCAGGGTTGCGCTGCCTTCGAAGGTTGAATGCAGCCTGTCCGAAAGGTCAGAAAATGCCCGTGGCGCGTTTTGTCTCTGCTAGGCTCTTCCTGGAGTCATTGCGTGAGTAAAGCCGCCGCTCAGCGCCAGGGAGGGACGTTTCAGGACATCAGCCTGAGTGACGTCGACATTGCAGCTCGCTGCCTTCCACCATTCGTTCGGTTGATAGTGACCATCGAAAAACGCAAGTTCTGTTTTTCGGACGAAAGAGGAAGATAGCGTCATACTGAACCTGCTTCTGAAGGAACCCGAGCGATGAAAATTTCGACCCTGCTGGCTTTTGTCGCCATCCTCGGCACCGGTATGACCGCTACTTTCCCTGTCTCTGCCGCCAGCGCGGCAACCGATGACCAGGCCTGCCATTTCCTGCCCGTGGCCGACAGCAGCGCCAGCTTGAAACAGGCCCGCTCCGTGGGTGTGCTCTACAGCGAAAACACCGTCAACACACTCCAGTACCTCGAGCGCTACCACAGCGTGGCGTTGAACGGCGCGAAGAACGATGCCCTCGATTCGCGCATTAGCACGGCCTTCATCAACAGTTCCGACCCGAAACTGGCGATCGACTGGCTCAAGGCTTCGTTGCAGAAACAATTCACTTCGGTGACCGTCTACGACAACCTCGATGCGGTGGTCCAGGCCCGGCCCGACGTGGTGGTGATGCTCGACACCTACAGCCGCCTGGTGACCAAACGCAACAACCAGTTCGAAGCGCGTTTTGTCGCCAAGTTCTATGACTCGAACCTGCAATATATCGGCAAGGCCGAAGGCTCCACCGGCAAGGAACTGCCCTCGGTCTGGGTGCGTGGCAAGGCCGCACCGGAAATCGCCGCGCAGATCGACCAGCAGCGCGAACTGCAGGTCGATGCCCTGAAGCAGTTCGATGCTTCGCTGAAGGCGCTGGTGACCTCGGGTGATGCCGACCAGGTAGCGACCAACTGACTGTCTCCTATCGGCGCGCCAGCTTGTACTTGACGCAGTCCTCGTAAAAGCCGCGTCGGATGGCTTCGGGTTTCAATCGCGACTGACTGTCGTAGGTCTGTTCGGTGATACCCAGGGCCATCATGCGCATCCAGTTCCTGTTGAACTTGTAGGACTGGATCTTCTGCCGCGCGGCATACAGTGAAACCCCCGACAACTTCAGCTCCTGGGCCCTGGCCGCCGTGCCGGCGCCCCAGCTGCACATGAAGCGGTCATTGGACTTCAGCTCTTTGCCATCGGCGCAAAGAGCAACACCCGCCAGGGAAAACGAAATCAACGTGGCCCATACAGTGCGCATTTAAACCCAACCTAACTGCCTGAAAATAAAGTGATTCTGGCTGTTTCAAGACAGTCCGGGGGCCATCAGATTGCCTGCTGTTCGCCCGGCACAGCCTTGCTTTATGAATAGAACACTAATTAGAATCAGTCTCATTTAAGATACCCTTCGCGCAGGTCCTCGGCCCATGATTGAAGCAGCGACGCCAACGGAGCACACGTTACATGCCCTGTACCGCGACCACAGCGGCTGGCTGGAAAGCTGGCTGAGGCGGCGCATGGGCAATGCCTGGGATGCGGCCGACCTGAGTCAGGACACCTTCCTGCGGGTGCTCTCCAGTTCCCAGCAACTGGCGGACCTGCGTGAGCCACGAGCGTACCTGCTGACCGTCGGCAAGCGCCTGCTGAGCAATTTCTACACCCGACGCAGCCTCGAACAGGCCTATCTGGAGGCGCTGGCACAGTTGCCCGAAGAGTGCGTGCCGTCGCCCGAGCAGCGTTGGTTGCTGCTGGAAACCCTGCAGGCCCTGGATGAATTGCTCGACGGTATGCCCGCCGTGGTGCGCCGGGCCTTTCTCTGGAGTCAGCTCGAAGGCTTGGGCTATCGCGATATCGCCGAACGCCTGCAGGTGTCCGAGCGCACGGTCAAGCGCTATATTGCCCAGGCCTATGAGCATTGCCTGCTGGTGGAGCTTTGATTCGTTCCGGTATCTCGCCCGAAACCCGTGAAGTGGCCCGGGCCGCGGCGCAATGGCTGGCGCTGCTGGAGTCGGGCGCGGCCAATGACGAGGATCAACGCAAGCTGCAACACTGGCGCGACAGCAGCAGTGCCCACGAATCCGCCTGGCAGAAGGCGCAAACTCTGCGCCAGCGCTTTTCCGGCCTGCCCGCGGCGCTGGCCATGGCCACCCTGGACCGTCCGGATCCGGGCCGCCGTGCGGTGCTGAAACGCGCCCTGGGGGTGGCCACGCTGGTGCCCGCCGCCTGGTTGCTGGGGCGCCAGTTGCCGCTGGATGTCTGGCGCGCCGACCTGCAGACCGCCACGGGCGAGCGCAAGCGCGTGCCGCTGGCCGACGGCAGTACGCTGCAACTCAATACCGCCAGCGCCGTCAATGTCGATCTGCGCGCCAGGCTGCTGACCCTGGTTCGCGGTGAAATGTCGCTGAAGGTCCCGGGCAGTACCGCCCTGACCATCCAGGCCCCCTATGGGCGCATCATCGTCAGCCGCAGTGAGGTCTGTGTCCGGCTCAATGCCGACGATTGCCGGGTGTCGGTGGTCAGCGGCTCGGTGCAGTTGCAGCCGCTGCAAGGGCCGTCGCTGCTGCTGGGCGAGGGCCATGAAATCAGCCTGCGCGCCTCGGGCGCCGGACCGGTCGGCACGTTCGACGGCCAGTTGCCCGGTTGGCGTGACGGTGTGCTGATGGCGCAGAACCAGCCGCTGGGGGATTTCCTGCGCGAGTTGGGCCGCTATCGACCCGGCCTGCTGCGTTGGGAACCGGCCCTTGAGGCGCTGCGGGTCACCGGCAGCTTTCGCCTGGACAACACCGATCGCATTCTTGCCCTGCTGGTGGCCAGCCTGCCGGTGGACGTGCAGATGCGCACCCGTTACTGGGTCACCCTGATTCCGCGAAAAAACGCCGCGGAAAAAAAGATTGCGTGAAGCCTGTCCCTTTTTTTCACCTCGCCGGTCATTCCAGGTAAGTGAACAAAATACGAGAGCTTCTTCCCATGTCTGCAGTATCGCCTTTCCGGTTGCGCCCGCTGTTGCGTTTTGGCCTTGTGTTGACCCTCAGTACCAGTCCGCTGCTGATCTCGCCCGCCTGGGCGGACAGCGGCACGCGCCGTAGCTACCAGGTCCCGGCCGGCAGCCTCGGCGCGGCCTTGACCCGTTTCGCCGGGCTGGCCGGGGTCAACCTGTCGGTGGACCCGGCGCTGGTGAGCGGTCGCCAGAGTGGCGGTCTGTTTGGCGACTACGATGTGCAAGAGGGCTTCGCACGGTTGCTGCAGGGCTCCGGCCTGCAACTGCAACCGGTGGGGGAGCAGGCCTATACGCTGGTACCCGCGCCGGAAGGGGGCAGCGTGCAGTTGCCAACCACTTCGATCCTCGGTACCGGCGACGCCACCGGCAGCTCTGCCTACGCCGGCGGACAGGTCGCGCGACGTGGCTCGCAGGGCCTGCTCGGTTCGCGGGACTTCATGGAAACGCCGTTCAGCATGACCACCTACACCAGCGAGGCGGTCAAGAACCTGCAGGCGCGCACCCTCGGCGACCTGGTCGCCAGCGACCCGTCGGTACGTGCCACCAATCCGGCCGGCGGACGCTACGAGCAGTTCACCATCCGCGGCTTCAGCCTGTTCAACAGCGATGTTTCCTATAACGGCCTCTACGGTGTGCTGCCGACCTATACGATCGACATGGAAATGGCCGAGCGCGTGGACATCCTCAAGGGGCCGAGCCAACTGATCAACGGTATCTCGCCACGGGGCAGCGTCGGCGGTGGCATCAACGTGGTGCCCAAGCGCGCGACCGACAAGCCGATCACCGAGTTCACCGGCAGCTACGCTTCCGACAGCCAGACCGGCGGTGCGGTGGACATCGGTCGCCGGTTTGGTGACGAGAACAAGTTCGGCATCCGTTTCAACGGCGTCAAGCAGTCCGGCGACACCACCTGGGACCACCAGGATGTCGACCGCGAGATGGCCGTACTGGGCCTGGATTTTCGCGGCGAGCGCCTACGCCTGTCGACGGATATCGGCCACACCGAGCGCGATACCGATGCCCCGCAGGAGCGCGTACAGATCGGCCCCAATGCCCAGGTACCGAACCCCAACGATGTGCGTCGCAACTATGCGCAGGCCTGGAGCTGGGCCCATACCAAGGACACTTTCGGCACGCTGAATGGTGAATACGATCTCAGCGATTCGGTCATGCTCTACGGTGGAGTGGGTGTACGGCAAAGCAACCACGACTTCCTTCGCCATGCCGTCTCGGTCATCAACAACGCCGGTAACTTCAGCGTCCAGCCGCGGGACTTCACCCGTGACGAAAACGTCCGCACCGCCACGGCCGGCGTGCGCAGCTGGTTCCATACAGGGCCTGTGAGCCATGAAGTCAACCTGGCCGCCAGCGACTTCTACATGGACTTCACCAACGGCGGCGCGCGCTACGCCTTGGGCAACAGCAACCTGTTCAACCCGGTGCAGACCCCGGAGCCCGGCACGCCCACGCGGTACGACGACAAGGTCTATACCGAGAACCGCTTCAGCGGCGTGGCGCTGTCCGATACCCTGGGCTTCTTCGATGACCGCCTGCTGCTGACCCTCGGTGCCCGCTGGCAGCGGGTGAAAGTGGACGACTGGACCAATGGCATCAAGGGCGACACCTCCTACGATGAAGAAAAGATCTCGCCGTCGGGCGGCATCCTGTTCAAGGCCACCGACGAGTTGTCGCTGTATGCCAACTATATGGAAGGCCTGAGCCAGGGCAAGATCGCCCCGTCGACCTCGGTCAACGAGGACCAGATCTTCCCGCCGTTCATCAGCCGCCAGGTCGAGGTCGGGGCCAAATATGACCTGGGTGCCTTCGCCCTGACCGCCGCCGTATTCCAGATCAAGCAGCCGGCCTACGAGACCAATGCCAAGACCCTGGTCTTCGGCCCGAACGGCAAGCGCCAGAACCGTGGCGTGGAATTGAGCGTATTCGGCGAACCGCTCAAGGGCTTCCGCGTGCTCGGTGGGGTCATGTACATCGACAGCAAGCTGACCAATACCACCAACGGCACCTTTGACGGCAATCGGGCTCCGGCCACACCGGAGTACAACGTCAACTTGGGCGCCGAGTGGGATGTGCCGCATGTCCAGGGGCTGACCCTGACCGGGCGTGGCATCTATTCCAGTTCGCAATACCTGGACCAGGCCAACAGCAAGGAAATCGACAGCTGGGAGCGTTTTGACGTCGGCGCCCGCTACGCCTTCAAGCTCGACGACAAGGCCATCACCCTGCGCGCCAGCGTCGAGAACGTGATGGACAAGCGCTACTGGAGTTCGGCCGGAGCCTCGGATGACAGCGAGCCCGGCTTGACCCTGGCGACTCCCCGGACCTACCTGCTGTCGGCGACCGTCGGCTTCTGATCCAGCAACCCCGCGCCAGGGATCGGCGCCCGGAGACTCCCGATCAGTGATCGCCTGGAGGCGACTGGGGAAGAATAGCGATGAGTTATTAAATGGTGTGTGTTTTACAACTTTCAGGTTGACTAATAATTTGATGGCATAACTTTATAAGTTGCTTTCATGTTGCGGATGCATGGCATATCCATGGCATCTATACGACAGTTTCTCGAGTTTGAAAACTTGGGTTTTTCTGTGTCTGCCTGTTTTATTAAGTTCCAAAAAAAATTCAACAATTTTCGAAATAACTTTAAGTAACGACTTGCACTTTCCTGGCAATGATAATAATTTGCATTCCGAACTTACGGAGGGTTAACAGATGTTCAATGATGGCATATTGCATTCTAATCCTGTGCAGAAAACCAATACCGACTATCTGGCTCGACAAAGCAAGTTTGAATCCAATGTCCGCAGTTATCCGCGCAAGTTGCCGCTGGCGATTGCCAAGGCCCATGGCGTGTGGGTCACGGATGTCGAAGGCAATACCTACCTCGATTGCCTGGCGGGAGCCGGGACCCTGGCCCTGGGCCACAACCACGAGGCGATCATGGGGGCGCTCGACAGCTTCCTGTCCTCGGGGCTGCCGATGCACACCCTCGACCTGACCACACCGCTCAAGGATGCCTTCAGCGAAACCCTGCTGGGCCTGCTGCCGGGGCAGGGGCGCGACTACTGTCTGCAATTCTGCGGGCCGTCCGGGGCGGATGCGGTGGAGGCGGCGCTGAAACTGGCCAAGACCTTCACCGGGCGCAGCAACATCATCAGTTTCTCCGGTGCCTACCACGGCATGACCCACGGTGCCCTGGCACTGACCGGCAATACCGCGCCGAAAAATGCCGTCGCCGCGCTGATGCCGGGCGTGCAGTTCCTCCCGTATCCCCACGAATACCGTTGCCCGCTGGGCATTGGTGGCGAGGCGGGGACCGAGGCGCTGAGTTATTACTTGCGTCAGTTCATCGAGGACGTCGAAAGCGGCGTGTCCCTGCCGGCGGCGGTGATTGTCGAGGCGGTGCAGGGCGAGGGCGGGGTCAACAGTGCTCCCGCCAGTTGGTTGCGTACGTTGCGCGAGGTGACCCGCCAGCACGGCATCCTGCTGATCCTCGACGAAGTGCAGGCCGGCTTTGCCCGCACCGGCAAGATGTTCGCCTTCGAACACGCCGGGATCGAGCCCGATATCATCGTCATGTCCAAGGCGGTCGGTGGCGGCCTGCCCCTGGCGGTACTGGGCATCAAGCGCCAGTTCGATGCCTGGGCACCGGGCAATCACGCCGGGACCTTCCGTGGCAATCAGATGGCCATGGCCACCGGCCTCGCTACGCTGCGGGTGTTGCAGCAGCAGGATCTCGCGGCCCAGGCGGAGATTCGCGGACAGTGGCTCAAGGATCAACTGCAGCTGTTGCAGCAGCGTTATCCGGCCATCGGCCAGGTACGCGGACGCGGCCTGATGCTGGGTATCGAGATGGTCGACGAGCGCCTGCCGGCCGATCGCCTGGGCAGTTTTCCCATGGCTCCGGACCTGGCCGTGGCCATCCAGCAGCATTGTTTCCGGCAAGGCCTGCTGCTGGAACGTGGCGGCCGAAATGGCAATGTGATTCGCCTGTTGCCGCCGCTGATCATTGATGAAGAACACTGTCGCCTGGTGATCGAACGTTTTGCAGCAGCGTTGTCCGCGGCTTTGTTGCAACTGCGTGCCTGAAACCCGGGTGAGCGTCATGAGTCCGGCTTGAACAAGTTCAAGAGCGGCCTGGCAGTTATTTTTGAATAAGTGGATTGACCGTCAGCCTCAAGTGTTTATGCGGACGAACTTCAGGTTTGCCTGGCGTTTATCGGGTTGTTGGATGGCGAGTAATGATCCTGCGGATTTTTCTGGTCGTTATTCATGACGAACGGCAACTTGATATTGAACGCGAAATCACTTCGTCCGTGGCCTTGCCGTTACTGTGGAGCAATTATGAAAAACCCTGATCGCACTGTTCTAGCGAAAATGGTCAGCGAGTTGGCGAGTACCCGCGCCTTGCTCAATTGCCTGATCAAGGAGTTCGCGCTCCCTGAAAACTGCCTGCGTTATGAATGGCCGGCCCATATGCAGGGGATTGCCCCCGGCAGCTACCTGGACGGACTGGACTGGAAGGGCATTCCCCTGACCATCAGCCTGCCCAACCAGCAACAGTTCTTTGTCGTGGTCGATCGGCAGGACCCCCTCGGCAGCCAGCGTTACCTGTCCGATGTCTATGCACGGAAAGGTGACGACAACTGGCGCTGCGCGGACTTTGCCGGGTTCGTCGAGCAACTGCTGGCGGCCTGCGAGCATATGGCCGGTGCCCGCAACGACGAACTGCTTGACCAGGTCCTGCAAAGCCAGCAACTGACAGCCGCCATCGTTGCGCACAACATGCAGCCGGGGCTGCCGGCGCCCCTGAGCGGCTACCTCGCCAGCGAGCAGGGCCTGTGGTTCGGCCACCCCAACCATCCGGCGCCCAAGGCGCGCCTGTGGCCCGCGCACCTGGCCCAGGAGACGTATGCGCCGGAGTTCCAGGCGCAGACCGCGTTGCATCTGTTCGAAGTGCCGCGGACAGGACTGCGGATCGCCGCCAATGGCTTGAGCGAAGAGCAGGTGCTGGCCGGTTTCGCCGACCAGACGCGGGCGCGGCCTGGGCACGCGCTGCTCTGCCTGCACCCGGTGCAGGCGCAACTGTTCAGCCAGGACCGTCGCGTGCAGCGGCTGCTGGAGCTGGGCGAGATCGTCGATCACGGTACCAGCGGCCCGCTGGCCAGCCCGACCGCGTCGATGCGGACCTGGTACGTAGAGGGCCATGACTATTTCATCAAGGGTTCGCTCAATGTGCGCATCACCAACTGCGTCAGGAAAAACGCCTGGTACGAACTGGAAAGCACGCTGATCATCGACCGGCTGTTCCAGCGTCTGCAACAGAGCCACCCGCAAACCCTTGGCGGCCTGTCGGCCGTGGCCGAGCCGGGTTCGCTGAGCTGGGCGCCGCCGCAGGCGGAGGAAACCGACGCTCACTGGTTCCGCGAGCAGACCGGGGCGATCCTGCGGGAGAACTTCTGTCGCCGGGCCGGTGCCGAATGCAGTGTCATGGCCGGTACCCTGTTTGCCCGTGATATCTATTCGCGCCCCCTGGTGCACGAGTTCCTCGGGGCTTTCCACGGCGAAGCGCTCGATGACGCGCACTTGCTGGACTGGTTCGACACCTACCAGGCGTTGTTGCTGCGCCCGGTCATGGCGCTGTTTTTCAACCATGGCGTGGTGATGGAGCCGCACCTGCAGAATGCGGTACTGATCCATGATCAGGGTCGCCCGCGACAATTGCTGTTGCGCGACTTCGAAGGGGTCAAGCTGACCGACGAACTGGGCATGAACGGTATCGATATCGGCCTGCATCCTCGGGTTCGCCAATCGTTGCTCTATACCCGCGAGCAGGGCTGGAACCGGATCACCTACTGCCTGCTGATCAACCACTTGTCCGAAGCCGTGCTGGCCCTGAGCTGGGAGCGTCCACACCTGGCGCCGGCGATGTGGCAGCGGGTCGAGGGGCAATTGCGCAGCATTCGCCAGGAACTGGTGCGTCCAGCGCCGGAACTCGATGCACTGATCGCCGGCCAGCCGATTGCCTGCAAGACCAATCTCAAGGTGCGGCTGGCGGCCAAGGCGGATCGCCAGGCCGGCTACGTCACCCTGCAATCGCCCTGGGCCGCGGAGGTTCGTCATGGTTGATCTGCCCGCTACCGTACTTGCGGCGATCGGCGAGGCTCGCGCCTTGAGCAGCGATCCACTGGCGGCCTTCGTCCACGACCTGGATGCGTTACGCGAGCATGTCGGCGAGATCATGGCGGCATTGCCCGCCGGGGTCGAGCTGTACTACGCGATCAAGGCCAACAGCGAGGCGCCGTTGCTGGCGGCACTGGCACCTCTGGTGCACGGCTTCGAGATCTCCTCGGGGGGCGAGATCGAGCGGGTCATGACCTGTCCGACCCGCAAGCCCTATGTGTTCTCCGGCCCCGGCAAGCTCGACTCCGACCTGCGCGCGGCGCTGGAGCATCAGGTCGAAGCCATTCATGTGGAAAGCCTCGGCGAAATCGGGCGCCTGCAACATCTGGCCAACGAGGCGGGGCGGGTCCAGCCAGTGTTTATCCGGATCAACCCGCAGTTGCCGTCGACCCTGTCGAGCAAGCTGGCCATGGCCGGCACCGCCACGCCGTTCGGTATCGACGAGTCGGAACTGGCTCGTGCGGTGCGGCAGGTCGACAACGCCAGCCACCTGAGCCTCAAGGGCTTCCATGTACATGCCATGTCCCATCAGTTGTCGGTGGAACGTCATGAGCAGTTGCTGGATTTCTATCTGCAATGCTGGCAGCGGTGGAAGGCGCTGGCGGCCTATCCCGAGCAACTGACCCATTTCAACGTGGGTGGCGGGATCGGCGTCGACTACCTCACCGGGCAGCGTTTCGACTGGCAACGGTTCTGTCGTTACCTGGAACGGCGCCTGGCCGCACAGGCCGATGCGCCGGTGCTGCGTTTCGAGCCGGGACGTTTTATCAGTGCCTTCTGCGGTTATTACGTGATTGAGGTCCTGGATATCAAGTCCAGCCATGGCGAGCACTTCCTGGTCTGTCGTGGCGGCACGCACCAGTTCCGCCTGCCCGCCGCGCAGAGTCACGATCACCCGGTGATCCACCTGCCGAACACCCCGCATGCTGCCGCGGCGACGGAGCAGTTGTGCACCGTGGTCGGCCAGCTGTGCACGCCCAAGGATATTCTCAGCCGGCGCCAGCCGTTCAGGGGCGTCGCCGTCGGCGACCTGCTGGTGCTGCCGCTGGCCGGCGCCTATGGCTACAACATCTCCCACGTCGATTTCCTCTGCCACCCCAGGCCGCCACAGCACTTCGTGGACAACGGCGAGCTGCTGCGAGGCGCCGGCCAGTGGGTGTGAGGCGCGAGGTGCCACGGCGCTGGGTGGTGATCAATGTGTTGCTGGGGACACTCACGGTGAGCCTCAGCAACAGCTCGCTCAACCCGGCGCTGCCGGCGTTCATGAGTGTCTTCGGCATCGGCCCGTTGCTGGCGACCTGGATCGTCGCCGGGTTCATGACCAGCATGGGCATGACCATGCCGCTGACCAGCTTTCTCAGCCAGCGGCTGGGACGCAAGCGCCTGTACCTGTGGGGCGTGGCGCTGTTTGTCGGAGCTTCGCTGCTCGGTACGCTGGCCAACTCGATTGCCCTGGTGATCGCCGCGCGGGTGGTGCAGGGCATTGCCAGCGGGCTGATGATCCCCTTGTCGCTGGCGATCATCTTCGCGGTCTATGCCAAGCCGGAGCGCGGGCGGGTCACCGGGCTGTGGAGCGCGGCGGTGATGCTCGCCCCGGCGCTCGGGCCCCTGTGCGGCAGCCTGCTGCTGGAGTGGTTCAGCTGGCGTTCGCTGTTCCTGATGAATGTGCCGGTCGGCCTGCTGGCGCTGGTCCTGGGCATCGCCGTGCTGCCGGATTCGGAACCTGGCGAGCGTCAGCCGTTCGACCTCGCCGGCTATCTGCTGATCGCCTCGGGCATTGGCCTGTTGATGGTCTCCATCAGCCGCCTGCGCCATGCCGCGACACTCTTCGATCCGCTCAACCTCGGGCTGTTGCTGGTGGGTGTGCTGTGCCTGGTGGCCTTTGTCCGGGTGGAATTGAGCCGCAGGGCGCCCTTGCTCAACCTGCGGATCTTCGCCCTGCGTGGCTATCGCCTGAGCGTGATCATTGCCGTGGTGCAGTCGGTCGGCATGTTCGAGTGCCTGGTGCTGCTGCCGCTGCTGGTGCAGATCGTGCTGGGCTACAGCGCCATCTGGACCGGCCTGGCACTGCTGTGCACGGCGGCGTTCGCCAGCCTGTTCGGCCAGTGGGGCGGCAAGGCCCTGGACCGTCATGGTCCGCGCACGGTGGTGGCGCTCGGGTTGCTGCTGACCGGTATCTCGACCCTGGCCCTGGGCATGCTCAAGGCCGATGCGAGCATCGCCGTGGTGTTCGCGCTGATGATGGTGCGCGGGGCCGGCCTGGGGCTGTCGTACATGCCGGTGACCACCGCCGGGCTCAATGCCCTGCCCGAACCGATGGTCACCCAGGGCGCGGCGATGAACAACATCTCCCGGCGCCTGGTGGCGTCCCTGGCGATTGTCATCGCCTCGCTCTGGCTGGAGTGGCGCCTGGGCGCGGGAGGGCAGGCGGCCACGGCTTCGGCCATCAGCGAAGTGTTTGCCGCCACCGGCGTACTGATCCTGCTGGCATTGCCCTGTGCCTGGCGCTTCCCCCTTCACGACGAGACGGTCGAGGCTTCGCCCGCCACCGTCGAACACCGATAGTTTCTCTTTCGACAAGGTATGGACATGACGACTTTCGAATCGGCAACACCGCGTATGCGCACCCCGGCCACCGGTGCCTGGCTGGCCACGGTCGATGCCCGCTGCGCGGAACGCGTGCAGCGGCGGGTGGTGGGGCAGCTGCTGCAGACTCTCTTGTATGAAGCGGTGCTGCCTTATCGACAGGATTCCCTGGGCGCTGGCCGCCATCGTTTCAGCGTGACCGGCCGGGATGCCGGCGGGGCGGCGGTCGAGTACCGTTGCGACGGCCTGCTCAGTGCCAGTTTCGAAGTGATCCGCCTCGATCATGCCAGCCTGGAGCGCCTGGACAGCGAGGGTCGGAGCAGCACGCCGAGCTTGCACCAGGCGCTGGCGGAATGGCTTGGCGAATTTCGCGACAGCCCGCACCTGGCGCGTTTCATCCATGAACTGGAGCAGACCCAGCTCAAGGACCTGCAGGCCCGCAGCCAGGGCTACCAGGCCGACCGGCCGGCCCATGAGTTGGACGTGGATGCCCTGGAACAGCATTTCATGGACGCCCACAGCTACCACCCGTGCTACAAGTCGCGCATCGGCTTCTCCCTGGCGGACAACGTCCAGTACGGGCCGGAGTTCGCCATGCCCATCGCGGTGGTGTGGCTGGCGGTCGCCCGCTCCCGGGCAGCGGTCAATCATTCCCGCGCCCTGGATTTCCAGGTCTTTATCCGGCGGGAACTTGGCACCTCGCGCTGGGACCTGGCAACCCGCACCCTCGCCAGCCAGGGCCGCTCCATCGACGACTACCAATTGATGCCGGTGCACCCCTGGCAGTGGGATAACACCATCGTCTCGGCGTTCTACCCGGAGCTGCTCAGTGGCGAACTGATCTACCTGGGCACCTCGGACGATCTCTACAAGGCCCAGCAGTCGATCCGCACCCTGGCCAATGCCAGCGCCAGGGAGCGGCCTTACGTCAAGCTCGCGATGAGCATGACCAACACCTCCAGCACGCGGATCCTGGCCCGGCACACGGTGATGAACGGGCCTATCATCACCGACTGGCTGCAGCAACTGATTGCCAGTGACAGCACCGCCCGCGCGCTGGATTTCGTCATCCTTGGCGAAGTCGCCGGTATCAGCTTCGACTATGACCACCTGCCCGAGTCCCGTGGCCCGCAGACCTACGGCACCCTCGGCGCGATCTGGCGCGAGAGCCTGCATCACTACCTCAAGGCCGACGAACAGGCGGTGCCGTTCAACGGCCTGAGCCATGTGGAAAACCGCTATGGCGAAGGCCTGCAGTCACCCTTTATCGACGCCTGGACCAGCCAGTACGGCCTGCAGGCCTGGACGCGGCGGTTGCTGGAAGTCACGGTGCCGCCGATCATCCATATGCTCTACGCCGAAGGCATCGGCATGGAGTCCCATGGCCAGAACATCGTGCTGATCGTCAAGCAGGGCTGGCCGCAGCGCATTGCCCTGAAGGATTTCCACGACGGCGTGCGTTACTCGCCGGCACACCTGGGGCGGCCCGAGCTGTGCCCGACCCTGGTGCCGCTGCCGGCCAGCCACGCCAAGCTCAATCGCAACTCGTTCATCGTCACCGACGATGTCAATGCGGTCCGCGATTTCTCCTGCGACTGTTTCTTCTTTATCTGCCTGACGGAGATGGCGATCTTCCTGCGCCAGCAGTATCAGCTGGACGAAGGGTTGTTCTGGCAGATGACCGCCGAGGTGATCCTGGCCTACCAGGCCGCCCATCCCCAGCACCGGGAACGCTTCGCCCTGTTCGATGTGTTCGCCCCGAGCTATGAGGTCGAGGAACTGACCAAGCGCCGCCTGCTGGGTGATGGCGAGCGGCGTTTCCGCTCGGTGCCCAACCCGCTGCATGCCCACAGGCCGCAGCCATGCTGAGAACCAACCGGCTCAAGCAAAAGCTCGCCACGGGCCAGGTGGTACATGGACTGATCAGTTCGATTCCGTCACCGGCGGCCATCGAACTGATCGCCGAGGCCGGTTTCGACTTCGTGATCATCGACATGGAACACGTGCTGATCAATCCGGAAACCGTCGAGCACATGATTCGCACGGCGGAAGCCTATGACCTGACACCGTTGGTGCGGGTCGCCGACCTCGATCCGAAGACCCTGTTGCGCCTGCTCGATGGCGGTGCCCAGGGTATCGTCCTGCCGATGGTCGAATGCCCGGTGCAACTGGCCGCGGCCATCGCCGCGTGCAAGTACCACCCGCTGGGGCGGCGCAGCCTCAATGCCGGGCGTCCCGGTTCGTTCGGCAAGCACAGCCTGGCGCGGTACGTCGAAGCGGCCAACCAACAGATCCTGCTGGTGGCGATGATCGAAAGCGCCGAGGGCGTGCGGCGTGCCGCCGAGATCGCCGCGGTACCAGGGCTGGACATGCTCCTCGAGGGCGCGGCCGACCTGTCGCAATCCCTGGGCATGCCCTGGCAGATCGACCAGCCCGCGGTGCAGCAGGCCCTGCTCGACACCTGGCAGGCGGCCAAGGCCGCCGGGGTGGCGTATTGCACCATTCCACGGCAACCCGGCGACGCGGCCCGCTGGCGCGCACGCGGGGTCAACGCCTTTGTCCTGGGCGACGAACGCGGCATTGCCTTTCGCGCCTTGCAGTCTCGCCTGACCACTGTTTCTTCAGAAGGAAAATAACCCGATGAACTTCACCGCACTCGCCGCCGATATCGTGATGCAGGACCTGATCGATTGCCTGCTGGCGGAAGACTTCTTTGGTGATCAGCCGCTGAACCTGGTGGACACCGCCCATTGGCAACTGGCCCATCCGCAGGCGCCGCTGCTCGATACCGCCAGCCCCGGGCAGCGCATCTGGGAGTGGTGCTGCGATGCGCCGGAACAGCGCTTCATCAGTATTGCCCTACGGCCCGGCATCACCCAGCAATGGGAGAAGGTCCCGGGCACGCCGGTGCTGGCCCGACAGGGCGAATCCTGGACCCGCCTGTCGCCCGAGGATTTCATGAAGCGTGTGTTCGCCGGCATGGCGCCACGTTTCCAGGACAACGAAAAGGGCCTGGCGCTGTTCCTCGACGTGTTGCACACCAGCGTCTGGCAGACCGCGCTGTCGCTGGACCACCAGGTCGACGACCAGGGCCTCATGGCACAGGACGGAGCGACCTTCTTCAGGACCATGGAGCAGTGGGCATCGTTGCGCGACCGCCCGTATCACCCCCTGGCCAAGGCCAAGCAGGGCCTCGACGAGGCCGAGTACCGACGTTATCAGGCCGAGTTCGCCCAACCCGTGGTACTGAACTGGGTAGCGGTGGCCAAGGCCTTGCTGCAATGCGGTGAAGGGGTGGGAGATATCGATCAGTCCCGGCCATCGCGTTATCTGTTGCCAGCGCCATTGCAGGCGCAACTGGAGCAGGAGTTGCAGGCGCTGGGGATCGACGGCAGCCACGTCGCGCTGCCGGTCCATCCCTGGCAGTTCGAGCATGTGCTGGAAAAGCAACTGGGCGCTGCATTCGCCAGGGGTGACTGCCGCCGCCTGGCGTTCCAGGCAGCGACGGTGTTCGCCACCTCGTCCCTGCGCTCGATGACGCCATGCTTCCCGAGTGCCGACTACCTCAAGCTGCCCATGGCGATCCATTCCCTCGGTGCGTCCCGCTACCTGCCGGCGGTGAAGATGATCAACGGTGGCCTGAGCGAGCGGCTGTTGCGCCAGGCCCTGGACAAGGACGCCAGCCTGGCGCGCTCGCTGTACCTGTGCGACGAGAGCAAGTGGTGGGCCTTCATGCCACCCGACGCGACCTTGTTCGACGAAGCGCCACGGCACCTCTCGGCGATGCTGCGCGGCTACCCGGCGGCCTTGCTCGACGACCCCGATTGCCGCCTGCTGCCGATGGCCGCGCTGGGCACACCGTTGCCCGGCAGCAACCGGCATTTCTTCGACGAGTGGATGGACTATCGCCAGTTGCCGCGCAACCAGGCTTCGGTACTGAGCCTGTTCCGCGAGCTGAGCCACAGCTTCTTCGATATCAACCTGCGCATGTTCCGCATCGGCATGCTCGGCGAGGTGCACGGGCAGAACGCGGTACTGGTGTGGAAGGCCGGCCAGGCCCGGGGCCTGTTGCTGCGCGACCATGATTCGCTGCGCATCTACGTGCCCTGGCTGGAGCGCAACGGCATGGCCGACCCGGTCTACCGGATCAAGAAGGGCCATGCCAACACGCTGTATCACGAGCGTCCCGAAGACCTGCTGTTCTGGCTGCAGACCCTGGGCATCCAGGTCAACGTGCGGGCGATCATGGACACCCTGGCGCAGGTCTACGCGGTGCCGGTGACGGCGTTGTGGACGGTGTTGCGCGATGTTCTCGAGGAGCTGATCACCACCATCGACTTCGACGACGAGGCGCGGGCGATGATCAGGCACCGCCTGTTCGACGTGCCGCGCTGGCCGCAGAAACTGTTGCTGACGCCGATGATCGAGCGGGCCGGCGGGCCGGGCAGCATGCCGTTCGGCAAGGGCGAAGTGGTCAACCCGTTCCACAGGTTGCGCCGTGAAGCCTGAGCCTTTCCTGTCACCTTCCAGGCGCACGGTGCTGCGCCTGTCCCTGGGTCTGCTGGCCCTGCCTGCGCTGGCCCGCGCCGACGGCGTGCGGGTGATCACCCTGTTCCAGGGCGCGACCGACAGCGCCGTGGCCCTGGGGCTGACGCCCGTTGGCGTGGTGGATTCGCCAACCGAGAAACCGACCTTCCGCTACTTGCGTCCGGCGTTGGCGACGGTGTCCCATGTCGGTCTGGAAACCCAGCCGAGCCTGGAGGACATCGTCCTGCTCAAGCCGGACGTGATCGTCGCGTCGCGCTTTCGCCACCAGCGTATCGCGCCACTGCTGGAGCGGATCGGCACGCTGGTGATGCTCGAAGAAGTCTTCGAATTCAAGCGGACCCTGGCAATGATGGGCGCCGCGTTGCATCGCCAGCAACAGGCCACGAGCCTGCTGGGCCAATGGCAGCAGCGGGTGCTGCGCCTGCGCGAGCAACTGCAGGCGAAGTTCGCCGGGCGCTGGCCGCTCACGGTCTCGGTGCTGGATGTGCGCGAAGATCATGTGCGCAGCTACCTGCCGGGCAGTTTCGCCGGCTCCGTGCTCACCGAACTGGGCTTCGCCTGGAACCCGGTCGCCCGCCAGGCCCATGGCACCTATATCAAACTCACCAGCAAAGAGAGCTTGCCCGTGGTCGATGCCGACCTGTTTTTCGTTTTCCAGCGCGCCGACAGCCCCTCTGTGCAGCGCAACTATGAGCGCCTGGTGCATTACCCGTTCTGGCAGCAGATGCGTGCGGCCCGGCAGGAGCAGGTCTGGCGGGTCGATGCCATCGCCTGGAGCTTCTCGGGAGGCATCCTGGGGGCCAACCTGATGCTCGACGACATCGAGCGCGTGGTGGCGTCTTCATGAGTCGTCTGTCGAAACTGATGCTGGCGTTGCTGGTCATGCTGTTGTCCTGCGTTCTGAGCCTGGCGGCGGGCGCCACCTGGATCGAACCATCGCAACTGTTCGCAGGGCTGACGCAGCCGGATACCTTGAGCGCGGGCCAGCAACTGATCGTCACGACCCGGCTGACGCGTACCCTCATGGCCATCGCCGTGGGCGCGAGCCTGGCGGTGGCCGGTGCGCTGATGCAGGCACTGACGCGCAACCCGCTGGCGTCGCCAGGGTTGTTCGGTGTGAATGCCGGGGCAACCTTTGCGATTATCCTGGGTTCGTCGCTGTTTGCCCTGTCGTCGATGAATCAATGGCTGTGGTGTGCCTTTATCGGCGCGGCCCTGGCGGGAGCGCTGGTCTGGCTGATCGGCAATCGCGGCCAGGGCAGTCTCAACCCGCTGCGCATCGTGTTGGCGGGCGCGGCGATCACGGCGTTGTTTTCCGCCTTCAGCCAGGCCTTGCTGGTGGTCAATGAGGAGGGACTGGACACCGTGCTGTTCTGGCTGGCGGGTTCGCTTTCCGAGCGCGACCTGGCGATGGCCGCGCCGCTGTTGATCGGTGTGTCGTTCGCCTTGCTCGGTTCGTGGTTGTTGGCCGGGCAGGTCAATGTACTCAACGCCGGCGAAGCCATCGCCACTGGACTGGGACAGCGTACCGGCTTGATACGCTGGCTGATGAGCGTGCTGATCATCGGCCTGGCGGGCAGTGCGGTGGCACTGGCCGGCAGCATCGGTTTTATCGGCCTGCTGGTGCCGCACATGGTGCGCAAGGGCCTGTCCATCGATCATCGCTGGTTGCTGCCGGGCTGCGCGGTGCTCGGGGCCACGCTGTTGTTGCTGGCCGATACCCTGGCCCGGGTGGTGATTCTGCCGCAGGAGGTGCCGGTAGGGGTGATGACTGCTTTTTTCGGCGCGCCATTCTTCATTGCCCTGGCCCGTAGAGGTGCACGTTATGGATAAGTACCTGGCGTTGCGTCGCGGCGCTTTTTCCCGGCAATTCAACTTTGCCACTCTGGGACGCCTGGCCCTGGCGCTGCTGTTGACCCTGTTGGTCATGCTGGGGGCGTTGGCGGTGGGCAAGATCAACCTGTCGCCGCAGACGGTGTTGCGTGTGCTGGCCGGATCGGGGGACAGCAGCCTGACCTTTATCGTCGAGCAACTGCGCATGCCGCGCCTGGTCCTGGCGGCGCTGGTGGGGTCGGCGCTGGCGGTGTCCGGCTTGATCCTGCAGAGCATCATCCGCAACCCGCTGGCCTCGCCGGACCTGTTGGGCATCACCAGCGGCGCCAGCGCGGCGGCGGTGTTCTATCTGTCGTTTTTCTCCATGGCCCTCGGCCCACGGTTCCTGCCGTTGGCCGCCATGGCCGGTGCCGGGCTCGCGGCCTTGGCGATCTACCTGTTGGCCTGGAAGCAGGGCACTTCGCCGTTGCGCCTGGTGCTGATCGGCGTCGGCATTTCCGCGCTGCTGGCGGCGGTGACCACCTTCCTGCTGGTATTCAGCCCGTTGACCACGACCTTGTCGGCCTATGTCTGGCTGACGGGCAGTGTCTACGGCGCCAGTTGGCCGGAGCCCCGGGCGCTGGCGTTGTGGCTGTTGGCGATCCTGCCGCTGCTGGTGTGGCTGGCGCGGCAGGTGCGGGTGCAGCAACTGGATGACGACCTGGCCCAGGGGATCGGTGTGCGCGTGCAAGGGTTGCGTGCCGGGCTGTTGCTGGTCAGCGTCGCGCTGGCCGGCGCGGCCGTGGCCTGGGGTGGGGCGATTGCCTTTGTCGGGCTGATTGCGCCGCATATCGCCAAGCGCCTGGTGGCGCCCGGATTTGCCGGGCAGGCAGTGATGGCCGCCCTGGTCGGCGCCAACCTGGTGATGCTAGCCGATCTGGTCGGTCGCACGCTGTTCCTGCCCCTGGACTTGCCCGCAGGGATATTTGTCGCGGTGCTGGGCACACCGTTTTTTCTGTATCTTTTGATCAATCAGCGGCACTGAGGAATTGCAGATGGCATCCATTACGGCCCAGGGCCTGACCCTGAGCTACCAGCGTCAGGTGATTATCGACGGCCTCGACCTGCAACTGCCCCAAGGCCAGGTGTCGGTACTGATCGGCAGCAACGGCTGTGGCAAGAGTACCCTGCTCAAGTCCTTCGCCCGGCTGCTCAAACCGCAGCAGGGCCAGGTGATCCTCAACGGCATGGACATCCACCAGAAGTCCACGGCGGCGGTGGCGCGCGAGCTGGCGATCCTGCCGCAGATGCCCAGCGCGCCCGAGGGCATCAGCGTGCGGCAACTGGTGGCGCTGGGGCGTTACCCTTACCAGAACTGGATGCAGCAGTGGTCTGTGCAGGATGAAGCGATGGTCGAGCGCGCCCTGCAGCAGACCGGCATGCAGGCGCTGGCCGAACGGCCGGTGGACGCCTTGTCCGGCGGCCAGCGCCAGCGGGCGTGGATCGCCATGACCCTGGCCCAGGACACCGACATCGTGCTGCTGGACGAGCCGACGACCTTTCTCGACCTGGCGCACCAGATCGAGGTACTGGACCTGTTGCGCGACCTCAACCGCCAGGAAGGCAAGACCATTGTCATGGTGCTGCACGACCTCAACCTGGCCTGTCGCTACGCCGATCATATGGTCGCGGTGCACGAGCGCACGGCGTTTGCCCAGGGCCGTCCCGAGGACATTCTCAGCGAGGCGCTGGTCAAGCAGGTGTTCAATCTCAACTGCCGGATCATCAGCGATCCGTTTTTCGGCACGCCGTTGTGCATTCCCTTTGGCCGGGAACTGCCGCAATGACAGGGCCGGCGGTCTTCACCGAGGAAGAGTGGGCGCTGCTGTCCGGGGCGTTGCGGCTCAGGTCGGCGGAACAGCGCGATCCACGTTCGCTGACGGCGCGGGCATTGCTCGATCCCGAGACCTGCGAGCGTCTGTTGCGGGCACTGGGGCCGGTGATCGGCTCACCGACGCTGGCAATCACCGCTTCGCTGCTGGCCAAGCGGTTCTCCTTCCTCAGTACCGGCGCCTGCCTGTACGCCCTGTCGGTCTATGACAAGGGCCTGTCGCTGTCGCCGGACAATTGCCTGGTCGAATACGGGCACGATGATGGGCTCTGGACTTCGTCGATGCCGCTGAACGATCTCTCGCTCGTCACTTATGCGCCGGGAGCGCGCGAGGCCTGGCGCGAGTCGATTGTCGGCAGCCTGTTCGCCGGCTTGCTCCAGCCGTTGTGGCGGACCTTCTACCAGGTCAGCGGCATTTCCCGGCGGATCCTCTGGGAAAACACCGCCGTACGCGTGTATTCGCTGTATGAAAAACGTATGGTCAAGATCGACGATCCACGGGTTCGCCAGCGCCATGAAGCAGATTTCCACTGGCTGCTGAACGACGCCGAGCCGGCGCTGTTCGGCCTGGACTACAACCCGCTGCGGCATTTTCGCCGGTCGCCCACGGTGCTTGCTCCCGAGGGGAAAAACACCGAGGGCAAAAGCATCCGTTTCCGCCGCACCTGCTGTTTCTACTATGAGGCCAGCAACCCGGTCGAATACTGCTCCACCTGTCCCTTGTTGAGGCCGAAAAAATGTCGCTGAACCCACGGATCGCTCCGCGCCGACAACAGGCCGACGCCGCGCTGCTCGAACAACTCCGGGGCATTGCGTCCTCCACCGCCGGGCACCTGGTCGAAGCCGGCTACCTGCGCGGTGTCAGGCCGTTGTTCGAAGGCATCCGGATGGTCGGCAATGTGCTGACGGTCAAGGTATTCACCCCCGATGGCAGCATCCTGCGCGATGCCTTGCTGTGCAGCGAGCCGGACGATGTGCTGGTGATCGAGTGCGTCGGCGATGCCGACTGTGCCTGCTGGGGCGAGCTGCGCACCCTGGCGGGGCTGATCAAGGGGCTGGCCGGGGTGGTGGTGGCAGGTTCCGTGACGGATGTCGCGGCGTTGCGCGAGCACGGCCTGCCGATCTTCAGTCGCGGTATCAGCGCGCTGACCACCCGCAGCCTGGGGCAGGGCGGAGAACTCAATCAACCGATCCGGGTGGGCGAGGTCCTGGTGCATCCCGGGGACATCGCCATCGGCGACGATGACGGCGTGTTCATCCTCTCGGCGCGGCAAGCCCGGGAGCTGCTGCCGCAACTGCTGGCGAAGGAAAGCGCCGATCGTTCTCGCCGCGCGGAATTGCTCGCCAGGCTGGTGGCCAAGGGCACCTGATCAGGGGTAGCGGATCCCGCGTTCCTCGAAGTAGCGCTCGATCCCGCCCGGGCTGCCCAGTGGCTCGGCGAGGGCGATATAGCTGTCCGGCCGTAGCAGATAGACGGCGTTGCGCACCAGCCCGGCGCCTTCATGGACGGGCCGCCATTCGAAGACGTGCAGGGGCATCAGTCGTTCTTCGCACCAGCGGGTCAGCGCACTGCCGGCGCTGCCGTACACATGCACCTGCCAGCCGATATACACCAGGGAAGCAAAGTTGTCGTCCTCGGCATCCGCTGCCCAGGGCAGGCGGTCGCCACCCTGGATCTCGCCGGCGATGCCCATGCTCAAGGGCATGCCACGGTAGTTCAAGGTGATCTGCGACACCGTGCGAAAGAGGAATTCGCGGGCCATCTCCAGCGACGCCACCCGCGACACCACCAGGGGCGCCAGGCGCGTGCGCACCAGATTGGCGATCCAGCCATCGGCGGTGGCAAAGCTGAAGGCGCGGTCGGTGGTGGCGACCAGGCGTCGGGCAAAGCCGATGCGCTCGGCCTCGTAGGTGCCGAGCAGGCTTGCCTCGGCCTTGTTGCGCAAGACCGCCGCGAGTTTCCAGGCCAGGTTGATCGCATCGCCGATCCCGGTATTCATGCCCTGGCCGCCGGCCGGGCTGTGTACATGGGCGGCATCGCCAAGGAGGAACACCCGCCCGGAACGGAAGCTGTCGGCCACCCGGTGATGCACCCGATAGCTGGAGAACCAGTTCACCTGTTCGACCTCAAGGCGCATATGCTCGATGGCCCGCGAGCTGACATCTTCGAATTGCAGGGTATGGGACGCCTCGGCCCGTTCGTCGCGCACCGTCCCGATCAGCCGGGCCCGACCCGTCCCGGCGAGGGGAAAGACCGCGAGGAAGTCCGCGTCATCCAGGTCCACATGCAGTTCGCCATTGATCGCCGGGCCCGAGGCCTGGACATCGGCGACATAGAAAATCTGCTGGTAGGTCCCGCCGGGGTAGCCGATATCGAGGGCCTTGCGCACGGTCGAGCGGGCACCGTCGCAACCGGCCAGGTAGGCCACTTGCAGACTTTCCTCGCTGCCATCGGCACGGTGCAACTGGGCGCTGACGCCATTACCGATATCGGCGAAACCCAGCAGTTCGGTGCTGCGCTCGACCGTTACGCCGAGGGCTTGGAGCCTTTCGACCAACAGTTGTTCGTGCTGGTCCTGGGGAAAAATTTCCATGAACGCGTAGGGTGTCAGGCCCTGGCCGATGTCGGCCAGCGACAGGCGGGCGGCCTGTTCGCCCTTGACCCAGAAATTCACGGCCGGCACCTTGTGGCCGTGTCCGACCACGGCATCGCTGAGATCCAGTTGGCGATACAGCTCAAGGGTGCGGGCCTGCACGGCCAGGGCGCGGGAGGTGGTGCCCGGTTCGGCGGTCTTGTCGATGATCCGCACGGCAATTCCCTGTCTGCTCAGCCAGAGCGCCAGGACCAGACCGGTGGGACCGGCGCCCACGATCAGAACTTCAGCATGCTTCATATCATCTCTCTTCGAGGTGAACCCTTGAAGATTGAGTATAGGAAAGCTGCCGTGCGGCGCGGGCTGGCGCGATGACCTGCAAAATCATTGCACTTTCCGGCGTCGCCGGGCTCGAATCATCAGGCCAATACAGGAGGGAAGACCATGCTGCTCGAAGGATCCTGCCATTGCGGCGCGGTAACGTTCAGTCTTACCAGCGCGCACCCTTATCCCTACCAGCGCTGCTATTGCTCGATCTGTCGCAAGACCCAGGGCGGTGGCGGTTACGCGATCAACCTCGGTGGCGACGCGACGACGCTGAAGGTCAGGGGGCGCCCGCACATCGCTATCTACCACGCGAAGATGAAAGGCGAGGGCGAGTCCCGCAGCCATCGCAGCAGCGCCGAGCGGCATTTCTGCAAGGAGTGCGGCAGCGCGCTGTGGTTGTTCAGCCCCGAATGGCCGGAACTGATCCACCCCTTTGCCTCGGCCATCGACACACCGCTGCCGGTGCCGCCCGAGCACACGCACCTGCTGCTGGATTCGAAGGCACCCTGGGTCGAGGTCGACGTGCGAGCAGGCGACCAGCAGTTCGAGGGTTATCCCGAGGAATCCATCGCCGAGTGGCATGAGCGGTTGGGATTGACGCGCTGACCGGACACTTTTCCCGTGGAACCGGAATGGCCTGTCCGTTCACTCACTGTGTCCGGACTATCAGCCAGGACACCCACCATGAGAAATTACCTCAACTCATTGCGCCCGAGTCAGCCAGATCCACGCCTGCAATCACGGACGAACAACAGCAACGCGGTTGCCAGGGCATCAACCTCGACCGCGGCCCAGCCGGTCAACAACCCGTCGACAAGGCACCTGCAGCATTTCGCCAAGATGACCGCGCAAAATATCAAGGCCAACGCCTTGCTCAATAGCGATAACAACGAGGTGCCGATTCATTACAAGAATCCTGGGGAAATTCTCGCGGCGATCGACCGTAATATCGAGCAGACGGCGAAGGATTGGGGCTGCTCGAAGCAGGACGTGGAAGCCATGTTGGGCAGCAGCAAGCGCTTCAATGCGCCTGTTTGCGGAGTGACCGCGAATAACGTGATGAAGCTGTTTCTGGACAGCAGCCAGCGCAGCTACAGCTTCGAACACGGTCAACCCCTATCCTTGTCGCAGTTGAAGCAGCAACTGGCGTCATTGCCAGCAGACAGGAACTTCATTCTCCGGGTCAACGACGAGGCCATGGGGCACGCCTATGTCATCGATCTGCCGGCGAGCAACAAACCCCAGCGCGATGCCTTTCTCTATCAGTCCGATCTGGGCGATGGGGCCACCCGTCCCCTGCGTCTTGAGGACTGGATGAGCCGTCAGGCCGAACGACCCATACCGTTGGGCGAAGTTGTCCGACATTTCGATAACATGACCGAGCGAAAAGCGGACGTGCAACATCTCGCCAGGCTGTTCGATATTGACGGCAACCCCGCGATGCTGCGTCCGGAGCGCCTGAACAACAAGAACGGGTTCAATTTTCAGCTTGAAGAGTACAGCCTGAAAAACCTTGAGAAGAACATGAAGGCCGTGACGGCCAACTGTGCGTCATAGGTCACTCGTTAAGGACGCTGGCTGAGCAAGGCACTGACGCCTTCGATTTTGCTCAGCCATGCAGCGGTTCTAGGGCATCTCCACGAAACGAGATTCATCATCCGCTCCAGGTCGGCAACCAGGCTCCTGGCAAAAATGGGCTCGTGGTGGGCAATCCGATTTCGGATTTTTCTAACGCCTTCCAATGCGTCAAAAATCATTTGTCGGCAGTGTGCGGGGCTCCTGTCGGCAGGCATGCCAGGGAATGACGTCAGTAGGTGAGGCAACCACAAGCGATCATCAAACCTGTGTGTGAAAAGTTTGCCCCAGAATGCGAATTTCAATTCCGGGATGACTGCACCTGCGTTGCGTGAACGCGCCTTGCTCCGTGCTGACTCCATTTCCTTGCGCATACTGAATCCAGAATGGGGATCCGGCAGGCTCCGCTCAAAACTGATCGACCAGGGCCACTGGGGCCCATAAACCTGACCCAGGACTTCGGATGCCGCGTTGCGGACCGCCACTTCGCATATTTGTTGAGGGAGCATGAACGCACCGGAAATCTTCGCGTTCCATGCGTACAACGACAACGCATGCCGGGTGTTGGACGTCTTCAGCGTACGAACATAGGTGCTCAACCGTTCTTTGGAGAGCGCTGATTCGACAGCTTGAGCATCGGCGGCGCAGACGGGCACTGGGCAACTCCTTGACTTGGTCTGGCTTGGGCAATAACATTGTTCCACTTGCTCCGGGATTTGTTGGTGATTACCTCCCCCTGGAGAAACACGAAAAAGCTCATCGAAAGATGGGCTTTTTTCGTTTCTGGGCAAATGATCGCTGAAACGCTCGTTCACGGCGAAGGTGGGAGTAATTCACTTCGTTACCTGAGAGTGGGACACGCCGTTCGGACCATGGGGTGGCATCAGTCATCGGTCGCCGCAAACATCACGGCGTGCCGATCACAAGCGTCAGGTGTGAGTCTGTGGGGATGCCCCATCCAGCAGTGCATCCACCACGGTTCGTGACAAGGTCACGCAATGGATCAACCCCATCAGCAGATCCCGTTCGAAACCACTCAGGCGCGGGCAGATTTCATCGGCGTTCAGTTCGGCGGATTTGAGCAATTGAGATACCTGGGTCAGCGCGACCCTGGCGGTGATGCCAGGTTGGACGGAGAACAGCGCGGGAGTGGACGAGGTGTTGGATTCGACGGCTTTGAATGCCGTGGCGGGCAGTTTTTCGAGAAGTATCGACGTTTGATCATGCGGCGGCTTTGATGGGATCTGTCCCCGCGAATCGCGCGTTATCCGGCTCGGACAGGTCGCTTTTTCCGCGACACTGGCAGTGCTGCAAGGTGGTGGGTCTGGAGTGATTTTCTTGACCATGGCGAATCTCCTATTACGTTCATAGGGTTCGTCCACACTTGCTGCGAGACAAGGGTGGCGAACTGCACGCAGGTTCGCAGACCGGTGAATAGGAAAACCGGCAGGCATAAGCCTCCTGCGCACAGCCCGCCATAACGCGGATACAAAAAAGCCGCTTTCGCGGCACTATGCGCCTATTCATCGCCGGGCTGCGAAACCCGTATCGCTGAATTTGCAGCGATCTCCGGACTCTAGCCACCACAGCAGACGCACACAATATTCTCCCATGCCCATGATGTGTAGGAAACCGGTGTATTTTCGGAAAGCCATTTCGACCCGTTGCTGGATGTTACAGCTGCCCGGCAAAGCGTGAGAGGGGCGCAAGCTTCTGGTTGAGTGAATCGCTATTCAGCGTCAAGGTCAGCTAGCTGAGCAACGTACTGACACCTTCTTCCAGCGCGTCAAAAATCATTTGTCGGCAGTGTGCTCGGAGTAATTCACTTCGTTACTTGAAAACGCGACATGCTGTTCGGGCCAAGGTACCAGTGACAGGGATTCAGGCCGCTAGCCTGGCAGAGACCGGACACCAGCAATCGGCAGCCATGATATTACGGCTGCCGATCACTCTTCTCAGTTGAGCGATGGTTCTGTCACCCCATCTGGCAGAGCCACCACTACAGTCAGAGACTGAGCGACTAAGAACTTATTTTAAAATCAAAAACAACCACGCTGGTCGGAACTGGATAAATGATATCTGGACCACCCAGGCTTCTAATAGCTGTCAAATGAAGAAAAGAACCTTTTTCGCCGTGAAAGAACGCTACCCCTTCATGCTCCCACTCATAAAAATAATCTGGATTATCCGGGGTGGGCAAATAGTCCCCCAAATGAACATCAGACACCGTACCGTCCATCAAATCTATGACCTTCATTTCTTCTTCTGAAATAACATAAAGATAGCCGTCATATACCTTCCCAGCCTGTACGTCACGGATACGTCGAGACAGCTGCAATTGTTCACGGACAGGCGCACCAGACCACAACGAAGCGATCGAAAATATGTTTAGTTTCTCTGGACTATATTTTGATGTGTAAACAACGCCGTGTGCTTCGTCAGCGGCGACCCAAGGCACGCCGTTATCCTGATCCTCGTCGCGAGGCAATAACGTCTGCTTCCCGGTGTAAGCGAACGTCTCCGGATCGAATGTAGCCAACATGGGGTTCAAATAGTTTTCTCCCGCATATCGTTTATCTTCGAGAGGCGCCAGTATTTCTCCATCGAGGATATCAATGCACCCCACATGGTTAATTCCATACCGGGTGAGATCTGCAGGAAAGAGAAATTTCCTGGCAAAGTCTTCGACATAGCCAATGTCCCCTCTTGAAAATCCGGCTTGAGAGAGCACAGGCAGCGTAATGCACCCAGAGAAAAAACCCCGATTGGTTTCAGGGTCGTAGGCAAGCCCTTGAGTGAGCGTGTAGGGACCAAGTGGGTTATCGGCAATATCGAATACAGTCTTATCAACGCATGTCCAATTTACCTGAGGAGCCTGCGCGGCGGTCCCTTTGACAGAATCGATATGTTCCTTCTGCATGACGATACCTCCTCGTTGGATCCGGTGAGTTATTGAAACGATGACAAAAGAAACATAGGGGCGTCATGCCCAACTGGATACTGTCAGAAATGACAGGTGATTAGAATTTTTTGGAGCAGTCATTACTCCAAAATCGCAAATAGCCCCCGCCATCCTCTTCATCGACAGAAAAGCCCCACTCCACGATATGCAGAGGCTTTGATTGGATCTGCGCCAACAAATCATGCATGACCCGGCCGCCATAACGCGGACATAAAAAAGCAGCCTCAACGACCAATGCCAGTCAGTTTGGCTGACTGGCATTAGCCCTTCCTTCATGGCACCTGGAACGCTTGCTGTCAGCCCGGCCAGATCGTGGCTCGGGCCGGTTGGCTGTCGAGAGGGTATTTGTAGTCCTTGGTATCCGAGGCCTCGATCTTGAAGTGCTTCAATGCATCGGCAACCCATATTGCGCAGAGGTCGTGATTGGCATATTTCTCTTTGCTGCAGTAGGTAATGCGGGTCGATTTCTGCAGAAACGACTGGTATCCCTTAGGCATTTCAATACTCCTTTTCAAATAGACAAACAGGGGTCAGAGCACACGACTGACGTCACTTGGCGACCAGCGCAGTTCTGTGTCCTCGCTCCTGTACGACGCCACTTTCACGCGCCGATCGTCAAAGGCACGCAGGTCCCAGTGCGGTTGGTAAGACAGGCACAGAATATGGGGGTAGCGCAGATCCCACAGGTTGATGTCGAGGTTGGGGGCGAAGGGTCGTAGCACGGCTTCCTTCTCCAGGGCCGCGCCGCCGCTGTCCCATTGCAGGACGCCGCAGGTCTGGGCGTTGATCAGATAGACGGGGTGCATGTCGTGTTTCGGACCCGCCGGCTGCGCGTACCACAGTGCCTTGCTGGCATCGCCCGCGCTATCGTCTTCCAGGATGACGCGCTCCGGGACATGGGGATCGACGGCAATCTGGCGGGTGTTCCAATGCTGGCTGCGCAACTTCAGGAAAGCGATGGCTTCCCCCTGGAAGATATCATTGCAGGCGAACTTCGCCGTACCGTCTTCAGTGGTATGGAGGTCAGCGAAAATCTCAAGTTCCGGCCGTAGCGTGCGCTGCGGATCGCCGAAGCCGATCACATAGGCATCCCCGCCCTTGTCATGGGAGGTGCCGTTGCCGTAGCCGATCAGCCCGTAGCTTATGCCGGCATAGGGGCACGGCACGCAGCGCAGGGAATCATCGCGCCAGCGATGCAGGGTCGCCTCCGAGCCGCCGCATTTATTCTTCAGGAAAGCGATGATGTGATCCGGCGGGCAGTAGCGGCTTTCCCGCGGCCAGAATTCCGTCGCCAGCAGGACGATGACGTGCTCAAGTCCCATGGACTCGACATCGGACTTGAACGCATTCCAGAACTGGTTGATGTCGGACACGGCGCTACCGATGGCGGGGGCCGCGAAATGCTGTTCCCGTCCCTCCAACGTCTTGCGGTCGATCACGCGCACCTTGATGGCGGGGCTGCCGACGGCATCGGACGCCAGCTCTCGCCGTTTCATGTTGCCGACGGTGAGGCTGCTGTAGCTCCAGGTCGAATGGACGCTCAGATAGCGCCCCATATAGTGATCCAAGGCCGTCTGTGCCGCAATGCGCCGCTTGTCGTCGGCAATGAAGGCGTGGACAGGCTTGAATTCCCGCCCGACAACCACCGGTTTTTTCCCGACGGAAGCGACCCATTGGTTCGTCTTGTTGTCATACTTCTTCGGCTTCGTGAAGATGGCGTCGGAGAAGATGTCGTTGTCACCGCCCTCAGTGGTGACCGAGGCGTCGCGGCTCTCCATGTACTGCTTGCGCTCGACCGTGTCATCGATCGAACCATCCGCCGTGAAGAAGATGCCGTACTCGGCCTCCAGCTCGATCTTGATCTTTTCGAGTTCCGTCACTTTCGATTTCTTCACCAGGGCCTGGAAGTACAGCGTGCCGCCCAGCGTGATCGAGGTCACCACGTCGGTCCCGAACATGTCGAAGAACCTATAGAACTTATGCGCCTCCTCATGGCTGAACACCGTAGGCAGGCGGGCGACTTCCGTGGTGAATTTGGGCGAGAGCGTCGCGGCCGAGACGGCATCGAGCTTGGCGCCGCCGAAGACCAGGCGCAGAGTCCGTACAGCGGCGGTGTTGTCTTGATGGGAGGTGTATTTCTTTTCAAAGTTGAGGTGAAATTCGGCGGAGAATTCACCATAGCTGGCCGTCGTATTGAACTTGATCTTTGTGTCGCGGCGATAATCCAGAATCGATCTGAAGAACGACGAGTAATCTTCGCGACGCGTATCCGTGTGCCGCTGGATGCCGGCGCCGGATGCAGGGTCAAATACGCGCTCGTCCGGTGCCCGGGCTGCGCTGAGGCGGTTTCGACCATAGCCGAGATCGCCGTTGAGCTTCTTGTAATCCGCGGCCTTGATGACGTTGGTCATGTCCATTTCGTCGCTCATGGTTTGCTCCTGCCTGGTAATGGGTTGATGGATAACTGCGTTATCGAGTTGGGTCTTGACCTTATCGGGGCGAGCCAATATGAGGCGGCGGCGCTCACGGCGACAGGCCACGGTGGTATCAGTTCAGGATCAGTTCGGTATCAGACGCAACGATGAGAAATGAGCGAGCCGCAGCTCTGCGTCGATGGAGAGATGATCTGTTCGAGCGCCGCGGGCTTTCCCGGCGCCCTCAGACCATCGCCAACCGATGCTTGCGCTTGGGCGGTACGAACACCCGGTCGATGGCGTCGAGGTCGTGTTCGTCCAGCTTCAGTTCGGCCGCCGCCGCATTGAGCCGCACATGCTCCAGGTTGACCGCCTTGGGGATCGCCAGCACGCCGTCCTGGCGCAGCACCCAGGCCAGGGCCACTTGCGCCGGCGTGGCGTTGTGCCGTTCGGCGATATGCTGGAGGGTCGAACTGTCGAGCAGGGCACCACCCTGGCCGACCGGGCAGTAGGCCATCAGCGGCAGGTTGTGTTGCTGCCACCACGGCAGCAGGTCGAACTCGATGCCGCGCTCTTCCAGGTTGTAAAGCACCTGGTTGGTGGCGCAGAACGGCGAGGCCAGTTCCTGCAGGTCCTCGACGTCGAAGTTGGATACGCCCCAGCGGCCAATCTTGCCCTGTTCGCGCAGTTGCTCGAAGACCTCGACGGTTTCTTCCAGCGGGTACTGGCCGCGCCAGTGCAGCAGGTACAGGTCGATATGGTCGGTGCCCAGGCGTCGCAGGCTGCGTTCGCAGGCCAGGGGAATGCCCTTGCGGCTGGCGTTGTGCGGATAGACCTTGCTGACCAGGAACACCTTGTCGCGTTGCCCGGCGATGGCCTGGCCGACGACTTCCTCGGCACCACCCTCGGCATACATTTCGGCGGTATCGATCAGGCTCATGCCCAACTCGATACCGGTTTGCAGGGCTCGCACTTCGTGGGTGCGCTGTTGCCGGTCCTCGCCCATGCGCCAGGTGCCCTGGCCGATGACGGGAACGGCCATGCCGGCCAGATCGAGTGTTCGCATTGAAGCCTCCTTGGAAATCGGGCCGGGAGAAACGGGCCTGGCAATCAGTGTTATCCGTGTGGCAGCAACCGACGCCCGAGGTTCCGTCGCGCAGGCCTTTGGGAGTTGATTCTAGCCAGGGTGGACGCAGGCCGGGGAGGAATGGATCTCTTATTCTTTTAAGGAATAAAATGATGATTATTAATTCCTTTTGAAAAATCCGATAAAGGTGCACTTTAGCTCCAGCACTGCACGATGTACGTGCCCCTTCACCAGACAGGAAGCTGCCCCATGACCATCAAAGCGATCAACGTCCGTAACCAGTTCCGTGGCGTCATCAAGGAAATCCTCATCGGTGACGTGGTCTCCGAGATCGATGTGCAAACCGCTTCGGGTATCGTCACTTCCGTCATCACCACACGCTCGGTCCGCGACCTCGAACTGGCGGTCGGCAGCGAGGTGATCGCCTTCGTCAAATCCACAGAAGTCTCCATCGCCAAACTATGAGTACGAGCCCCGGACATCCCAGTCCGATCCTGACCCTGCCGCAGGGCGAAAAAGATCCGCTGTCGATTCGCGCCAAGGCCCTGGTGTTTGCCGACCCGCGCTCCCGGCAATTGCTCGATTACCTGCAGCGGGTCGGTCCCAGCGAAGCGCCGGTGCTGATCAATGGCGAGACCGGTACCGGCAAGGAGCTGGTGGCGCGTTATATCCATTCCTCCAGCGGTCGCAGCGGCGCCTTCGTGCCGGTGAACTGCGGGGCGATCAGCGAAACCCTCGCCGAGAGCGAGTTCTTCGGGCATGAGGCCGGGGCCTTTTCCGGGGCGGTCGGGCGGCGTGCCGGCTGGTTCGAGGAAGCCGACGGCGGCACGCTGTTTCTCGATGAGATCGGCGACCTGCCGCTACCGTTGCAGGTCAAGCTGCTGCGGGCCCTGCAGGAGCAGGAAATCGTCCGGGTCGGTTCGCGCAAGCCGATCAAGATCAATATCCGCCTGGTGACGGCGACCAACATCGACCTGGAGCAGGCGGTGGAGGCGGGGAATTTCCGCCTGGACCTGTTCTACCGGATCAATGTCGCCCAGGTCCAGGTGCTGCCGTTGCGCGAGCGTCCGCTGGACATCCTGCCGCTGGTGGAACACTTTCGCAAACTCTACAGCCTGCGCCTGAAAATCAGCGAACCGATGCTTTCCGAAGCGGCCACCCAGGCGCTGCTCGACTACCCCTGGCCGGGCAATATCCGCGAGCTGGAAAACGTCGTGCACCTGGCCCTGCTGGTGGCGGGCGACAAGCCGATCCGTCCGGAACATCTGAAGTTCTCCGCCGGGCTCAGCGCTTCGCGGGCAAGCTCCAGTAGCAGCGTGGCGCGGGTTCCCCAGGACGTGATGCGCGAGCAGTTGCTGCGTCTGTTCGAGGTGCCGGGGGAAACCCTGCTGCACGATATCGAGGACCTGATCGTGCGCGAGGCCTTTGCCTTCTGCGGCTTCAACCAGTTGCGCACGGCCGAGTTGCTGGGGATCACCCGCAATGCCATGCGCACCTTGCTGGTCAACCATGGGATGCTCAAGGGGCGGGTTAAGTCCTGAGGTTGTTTGGTTGGGGGATAGAGGGGGATGGCCGCCTTTGGCGGATCGCCGGCTACAGGGGGCGGTGTTGGGTTTTGGGCTGTGTGGTGCTGATCCGCCGCAGTTGCGGCAGCAGTTCGCTGCCCAGGTGAATCGCTTCCTCCAGGTGCGGAAAGCCCGACAGGATAAAACTGTCGACCCCCAGTTGGTGATATTCCTCGATCCGCTCGGCCACCTGTTCGTAGCTGCCCACCAGGGCGGTTCCCGCACCGCCCCTGACCAGACCGACACCGGCCCAGAGATTGGCCGAGACTTCCAGTTCCCGAGCCCGCCGCCCGCGCCCCTGGACCAGTTGCGTCTGGCGGGTCTGGCCGACCGACTCGTAGGCCGCCATCTGTACCTGGGCGCGCTCGATGGCTTCCTTGGGGATTTCCTCCAGCAGCTTTTCGACATGGGCCCAGGCTGCATCGTCAGTGGCCGCGGCAAAGATGTGCAGGCGCAGGCCGAAGCGCAGGCTGCGGCCCTGCAGGGCCGCCAGTTCGCGCATGCGTTGGATGCGCTCGGCGATCATCGACGGCGGTTCGCACCACATCAGGTAGGTCTGCGCATGGGCCGCACCGACCTGTTCGGCCGCGGTCGAGGCCCCGCCGAAGTAGATTGCCGGCGCCGAGGCATGGGGGGTGATCGGCGTCGCGCTGCTGCTGCGGTAGTAACGACCGTGGAACGGCAGGCCCTTGCCGGCCCAGACCGCCTGGAACACCTGGAGGAATTCGGCGGTGCGGGCGTAGCGTTCGTCATGCTCTAGAAAGTCCCCCAGCGAGCGCTGTTCGAAACGACTGGAACCGCTGACCACATGCAAGGCCAGGCGGTTTTCGCTGAGCAGTTGCAGGGTCGCGGCACGGTGCGCGGTATAGGCGGGCAGTTCGAGGCCGGGGCGCAAGGTCAGCAGGAACTTCAGCCGACGCACCTCCTGGGCCAGCACCGCGGTGATCAGCCAGGGGTCTTCGAAACCGCTGGCGGTGGGCACCATGATCGAATCGAAGCCGGCCAGTTCGGCGGCGCGGACGATCTGGCGCAGATAGTCCAGGGTCGGGGCCCGTTCGCCGGCCTGCAGCAACCCGCTCTTGGGCAGGCCGCTGCTGGTCAGGTGGCGGCCGTCGCCATTGGTCGGCAGGAACCAGTCGATTTCGAGCGGGGTACGAGGGTCATTGGTCATGCACGGTGCGCTCCTTGCGCAAGCCTTGGGCCGTCAGCAACGGCAGGATCTGTTCACCGAAACGCAGCACCTCGCGGACCGCCGGCTGGCCGTGGACGATCACCTGTTCCAGGCCCAGGCCATGCAACTGTTGCAGGCGGGTGGCGACCTGGTGCGGGGTGCCGACGATAAACAGCGGTTGATCGCTATGGGGCTGCCACAGGTTGGGGTGGATTTCAAAGCGCCGGGCCGGATGCCGATGACGCTTGAGCGGCAGGACCCGGGCGGAGGTTTCATGGGCCTGGAGCGGCACCTGTTCCAGGGAGGCCTCGGCGGCGTCCCAGGCCTCGTCCTCGGTGTCGCGCACGATCAGCCCGAAGCTGCTGGCAAAACCTGGGTGGCCGGCGTTGCCGCGCAGCCGCTCGATGGCCTGTTGCAGCCAGTCCGGCGAGCCGGAGCGCAGCAGGCAGAAGCTGGCATGGCGAGCGATCAGTGCGGCGTCCTGGGAGTCATCCAGGACAATCGGCGGGGCCGGTAGCGGGCGGCGGGCGACCCCGGCGTTTTCCAGCTGGAAGTAGCGTCCGTCATAGTTGAACTCGGCGCTGTCGGGCTGCAGCAGCGGGCCGAGGATATCCAGGTATTCGCCGATCCGCTCGTTGCGCTGGTCGCGGTTGAGCCACTCGCCGAAGGCGCTGCGCAGGCTGCCTTGCTCGCTGTCGGGCAGGTGCAGGCGCACGCGGTGGGCGCTGATCGATTGCAGGCTCTGCAAGGTGGCGGCGAGGGCGGCCGGAAGCATGACTTCCGGTGGCACGCTGACCGTCAGTTGCACCCGCCGGGTATGGGCGCAGAGCGCCGCCGCCACGCCCAGGCTGTCGGCGCAATGGGCGCCGCCGGGAATCCACAGGCCATCGAGCCCGGCGTATTCCGCGGCCTGGGCCAGTTGCATCCATTCGCCGGGGCGCTGGGCCCACCCCGGGGTCTGGCCGGGACCGCAAAGCGGCAACTGCCAGCTGAATTCAAGTGCCATGGGGGGCCTCCGGAGAGGTTCGGGGTGGGTGGCGGTGGTGTGTCAGATACTGCGCGTTGTTGCCGATCGCCGGCAAGCCGGCTCCTACAGGGGAGGTGTTGGATCGGGGGTTAGGGGATGGCTGCAGGATTTGTAGGAGCTGGCTTGCCAGCGATGGGGGCCTTGAGCCCTGCGGTGCCGGTGCGGGCGCTATCGCCGGCAAGCCGGCTCCTACAGGGGGCGTGGCGTTCATGTGGGTTGCCAGCCGAGTGCCGGGGCGATCTCGCGGGCTAGGATCTCCAGGCGGCGGAGAATCTGCGCCTGGGTCGAGCTTTCCGCCTGGACCACGGCGATTACGTAGTCGGCATAGGGCAGCAGCGACGGGTCCTGGCGCAGGCTGGCGATCACTTCGTCCGGATGACCGTGGTGCACGTTCATCAACCGCAGGTGTTCTTCCAGGTCGACGGCTTCGTCGATCAGCCCTTCACGCTTGAGCCGCGGGATATGCCGCTCGATATCGACCGCCAGTTCGGCCCGGGCACTGGCGCGGTCGGCGGCGGGGAAGATCGCCCGCACCACGCCGATGCGCGATGGCTTGTCGTCATGCGCCCAGGCTTGCAGATAGGCTTCGGCCAGGGGCCTCTGCACGGTCAGCGGATCATGGGTCGCCGTGCCCAGCAGCAGGCCGTTGCCCTGGCGCGCGGTGTAGGCCGCGCCTTCGAGGCTGCCATGGGAATGCCAGAGTCGGCCTGCCAGGGCAGCGGCCGGCGGCTGCAGGGTCAGGTCGCTGCTGGCATCCACCGGGCCGCCTTCGAGCAGTTGCTGCAACCGTTGCTGATGGTGGGCGAAGTCCTGTTGCCGCTGTCCGGCTTCGCGGCGGAAGGCGGCGAAGTTGTCGAGGTTGGCGCCGCCGCTGCCCAGGCCCAGTTGCAGGCGTGCGCCGCTGAGGCTGTCGAGTACGCTGGCATCTTCGGCCAGGCGTACCGGGTCTTCGAAGGGCAGGACGATGACCCCCGTGCCCAGCTCGATCCGCCGGGTACGCTCGGCCACCGCCGCCAGCAGCACCAGCGGCGAAGGCAGGCGGCCGAAACCGTTGCTCAGGTGGTGCTGGGCAATCCAGCCACCGTCGAAGCCAAGGGCTTCGGCGACCTCGAACTGCTCGATCAGGTCGCGGTAGACCTGCCGTGGATCGTCGCCGAAGGCGTGGCTGAGAAAACCCAGCTTGAAGGGTTTGGCACTGCTCATGGGCGGTGGTTCTCCAGAGGCGCTGGGCGCTCGCTGTGGGGGCGCCAACCCAGGGCGGGGGCGATCTGTTCTCGGATGATTTCCAGCGAACGGATGGCCTCGCGCAGCGGGGTATTGGCGGTTTGGACCTGGACGATCAACTGGTCGTTGGCGCTCAGTCGCGGCCCCTGGGCGAGGCCTTCGATAATTTGCTGCGGCGAGCCATGGAGCACGCCGAGGCGACCGAGCACGCTGTTGAAGTCGTCATCGAGCCCGGCCCGGTAGACGCCGATGCTCTGCTGGCGCCGCACATAGCCGAGGATATCGCTGTGCAGCGCCGAGCCCTCGGCCGCGGCGTCCGCGCCGGGGAATACCGCCTGCACCCGGGCGACCCTGGCCGGGGTGCCGTTGTCGCCGGTCCAGGCGTTTCGATAACGTTCGACCAGTTCCACGCCGGCCTCGGCCGGCAGGTGCGGATTGGGCGCCATGATCAGCCCGTTGCCGCGGGCGGCGACCAGTTCGACCCGCGAAGTCGCTTCCCACAGTCGTCGTCCGAGTCCTTCGGCGCGGGGCAGCAGGCGCAGGCCGTCGTCGTTCAAGGGGGTGTTGCCGAGGGCCGAGCGCAGGCGCTGCAGGCGTGTTTCATAGTCGCGGTGCCGTTCAGCGTGGGCGAGGCCGAAGGCGTCGTAGGTCTGCGGGTCGAAGCCGGCACCAAGGCCCAGTTCCAGGCGCCCGTTGCTCAGCAGGTCGAGTACCGCGGCGTCCTCGGCCAGGCGCAGCGGTTCTTCCTGCGGCAGGACGATAATCCCGGTGCCCAGGGCAATGCGGCGGGTTCGCTGGGCGATGGCGGCCAGCAGGACCAGGGGCGAGGGCAGGCGCCCCTGTTCACTGGCGAAATGATGCTGGGCCACCCAGCCACTGTCGAAACCCAGTTCCTCGGCGACCCGGAACAACTCCAGGGTGTCGCGGTAGACCTGCGGGTCGAAGGTCGGGCGATAGACCCGGCTGAGAAAGCCCAGTGAGAAACCGCCGCTCATGATCGGCTGAACCGGTTGGCCGGGCGCGGCAGCCCGAGGTTTTCCCGCAGGGTACGGCCGGCGTACTCGCGACGGAACAGCCCGCGTTCCTGCAAGAGTGGAATCACCTGGTCGACAAACACCTCGATGGCGCCCGGGTAGTACGGAAAGAACACGTTGAAACCGTCGCAGGCCCGGGCCTGGAACCAGGCCTCGAAGCTGTCGGCGATATCGGCGGGCGTGCCGATCACCGGATTGCCGCCGGCCAGGTGCAGGTACAGCTGGCGGATGCTGAGGTTTTCCCTGCGGGCCAGTTCCAGCACCTTGTCCCGGCGACTGCCGCGCTGGCCCACCGGGGTATCCGGCAGCGGGCCGTCGAGGTCATGACCGCTCAGGTCGATATCGTCGCCGAGGGTGTCGGCCAGCAGGCGCAGGCCGAGTACCGGGTCGATCAGCGCCTGGAACTCTTCGAACAGCGCCTGGGCCTGTTCGCGGGTCTCGCCGATAAAGGGCGTGACGCCGGGGAGGATCTTGATATGGTCCGGATCGCGGCCGAAATCGGCGGCCCGGGCCTTGATGTCCTGGTAGAACGCCTGGGCGGCGGACAGGTCGTGATGGGACGCGAAGATCAGTTCGGCAACGCGCGCGGCCAGGGTCTTGCCGGCTTCCGAGGCGCCGGCCTGGACCAGCACCGGATGGCCCTGGGGCGGTCGGGCGACGTTCAACGGGCCGCGTACGCGGAAGTGTTCGCCCCGATGGTTGAGCGTGTGCAGCTTGTCCGGGTCGAAGTACTGGCCGCTGCGCTTGTCGCGGACAAAGGCATCGTCGTCCCAGCTGTCCCACAGGCCCTTGACCACGTCGTGGAATTCCTCGGCGCGCTGGTAGCGGTCGCCGTGGTCGATATGGTTTTCCCGGCCGAAGTTCCAGGCCTCGTCGGAGACCACCGAGGTCACCAGGTTCCACGCCGCGCGGCCACCGGACAGGTGATCGAGGGAAGCGAACTTGCGGGCGATATGGTACGGCTCGTTGTAGCTGGTGGTGGCCGTGGCGATCAGGCCGATATGGGTGGTGACCGCCGCGAGGGCGGACATCAGGGTCAGCGGCTCGAAGTGTTCGGCGCGGGCGGTGCGGCTCAGGGCATCGTGATGATGACCCCATAGCGCGACCACGTCGGCGACGAACAGGGCGTCGAACCTGCCGCGTTCGGCGGTTTGGGCAATCGCCTTGAAGTGGCCGAAGTCCAGGCTGGCATCGGCCTGGGCCAGGGGATGACGCCAGGCGGCGACATGATGACCGCTGTTGGCGAGGAAGGCCCCCAGCTTGAGTTGATCGGTACGGCGGGTCATGGGCAGGCTCCCGGTGAGCGGGGCGGCGCCGGCGACCGGCTGGGTCGATGGCGCCGCCAGGAGGGTCAGAAGTTGTAGGTCACGCCGGTGTACCAGTAGCCGCCGGTGGTGCCGTAGGGCGAGAAGTTGCCGTAGGGGAAGGCCCCCGAACTGCTCGGCAGCTTGGTGCGTTCCGGGTAGATGTTGAACAGGTTGTTGGCCCCGGCGGTGAGGGTGATGGCCTTGTTCAGGTGGTAGTCGATATTGAGGTCGGTGATCCAGGTCGGCGAGAAGGTGCGGTCGTAGATCGCGGCGGTGCCGTACTGGGTGTATTCGCCGTAGCGGGTCAGGTTCAGGCCGACGTCGAACTTGTCGATGCTCCAGGTGCCGCCCAGCAGCAGCTTGGACTCAGGCGTGCCGTACTTCAGGTTGCCCTGGCGCTGGCGGTCGTAGCCGCCGTCCGGGCCGAGGGCCTGCTGGGCGACGTCCGAGGCGTGGATCGAGTCGATCTCGGTGGTGTTCCAGTTGAAGCCCAGGCTGTAGCGCAGGCTGCCGTAGGCGCCGAGGTCCTGGCGGTAGTCGCCGACCAGGTCGAGGCCGCGGGTGGTGGTGTCGAGGGCGTTGGTGAAATAGGTCACCGCCTGGTTGGTGTTGAGCCCGGCCGCGGCGAGAATCGCGTTGATCTGCGCAGTACCGCCGAGGTAGCCGGTCTGGGCGATGCGGTCCTTGATCTTGATCTGGTAGGCATCGAGGGTGATGCTGGCGTTATCGATCGGCTGGAGAGTCAGGCCCAGGCCGAAGTTGGTCGACTTCTCCGGTTTTAGGGTGGAGGCGCCAAGGGCCTTGGCCACGTCCGAGTCCACGGCGACGTTGCGATAGTCGATCAGATTGCCGTTGACGCTGCTCTGGGAAGTCGAGCTGTAGATCTGCTGGGCCAGCGACGGTGCGCGGAAGCCGGTGCTGAAGCTGCCGCGCACGGCGAGGATCGGCGTCAACTGGTAGCGGGTGGCGAACTTGCCGTTGGTGGTGGTGCCGGAGCCGTCGTTGTAGTGCTCGTAGCGCCCGGCCAGGTCGACATGCCATTTGTCGGTCAGGTCCTGGCCGATCTCGGCGTAGGTGGCGACGCTGGTCCGGCCTTTCTCGGCGGCGTCGGCCGGGGTGGTGCCGGCGCCGGAGATGGTCCCCGGGGCGATCGGGTTGCCGCTGGCCCCGGTGGCGAAGTTGCCGAGGGCATAGGACTCGTAGTCACCCTTGCCGATCTTGTAGTTCTCGTAGCGTTGTTCCAGGCCCCAGGAAATCTGCGTCGGCTTGGCCAGGCCGAAGTCGAAGGCGCGGGTCAGGTCGAGGTTGTTGGTCCACTGGCTGAAGGTCTTGACCCCGGTGTCGACCGAGGTCGGCGAGTTCGCCCCGTAGCTCAGGTTGTAGGTGTCGCGCAGGGTCGCCTGGGCGTGGTCCTGGCCGTAGGTGCTGGACAGGTCGTAGTCCCAGCCGGCGACCTTGCCCTTGCCGCCGAACGCCACCTGGAAGTCGTTTTCGATAAAGCGCAGGGAGTCCTCGATGCCTTCCGGGAACGGCGTGGCGATGCCGTCGAAACTGGCCGGCTGGTGGAACGCCAGGGGTTTTTCCGAGTTGCGCCGGGTGTAGGTGGAGAACGAGTACAGGGTCAGGGCGTCATCCACCGGCAGCTCGGCGTTGTAGCCGAAACTGAAGTTGCGCGACTCCGGCAGGCCGGTGCCGTAGTAGGTGTGGCGCTGGCTGGTGTTGCCGGCGCTGTCGGTATAGGGCGCGTCGTCGGAGCGGTCGGAGACGTTCTGTTTCTTCACGTCCAGGGCCAGGTTGATAAAGCCGTCGTTGGGCAGCGACAGGCCGAGGTTGCCGGTCTGCCGGGCGGTCTCGCCGTCGCCGTTCTCGAAGTTCTGGCCGTAGGTGGTGGATAGGCTGCCGCCGTGGTCGGACTGCTTGAGCACGATGTTCACCACGCCGCCGATGGCGTCGGAACCGTATTGCGCCGAGGCGCCGTCGCGCAGCACTTCGATATGGTCGACCAGGGCGGTCGGGATCATGTCCAGGTCCACCGGTTGCGAGCCGGAGTTGAGGAAGGTGCCGTTGTTCAGCAGGGCGCTGTTATGGCGACGCTTGCCGTTGACCAGCACCAGTACCTGGTCGCCGTTGAGGCCGCGCAGGCTGATGGGGCGCACCACCGAGGTCGAACCATAGCCGGAGGACGCCGGCAGGTTCAGCGACGGCAGCACTTTGCTCAGGGCCCGGGTCAGGTCGCCCTGGCCGGTGGCGAGCAGTTGCTTGGAGGAGATGACATCCACCGGGGCGGTGCTTTCGGCCAGGGTCCGGGCCTGGCCGCGGTTGCCGATGACGACCACGGTGTCCAGTGGGTTGTCGCTGCCGGCGGTGTCGGCGGCGAGGGCCAGGCTGCTGTAGCTAAGGGCCTCGCAGACCGCGAGGAACAGCAGGCTGTGGGTGAAGGTGGTGCGGGCCTGGCGGCCGGCGGCGCGTGTCGAACTCATGATGTGAATCGCTCCAATGGGATTCCCCGGTCTGTCCCCGGTTGGGGTCAACCTTGTCGGGTAAGGCGACGGTGTCGTGGCGGGTCGTCGCAAGCGTGGTCAGTGACGGCTTGTTGCCGGACCGGCGCGGTGGCCGCGGTCTCAAGCTCTGCTGCAGGCGGTAGAGCAAGGCCTGTGCCATTTGTAAAAAGTGTTTATAAACAATGGCTTGCTCGTTTTGGCTGGCGAAATCTGGTGTTTTTCTAACAGCGGCGCTCCAGGCTGTTGGTTTTTCTACAGTGCCTCCGGTGCTGGGGGATTGGCTGGTACGGGTGTTGGTTTGTCAGCAGTCGGAAGGCGAGTGTTGCTTAAGCAACAACCCGTGGCGGGCGGCACCGAGCAAACGGGGGATAAACGGGCTGGCACATCACTTGCTGAAGGGGTTGCCACTCTCTTTTTCCAGGATGTTCTTATGCCGTTACCGGGGCCCCGCAATTTGTTGACCGATGTACCTGGTGTCCTCGTCGGGCACGCTACCGATCTGCGTGTCGATACCGGTGTGACGGTGATCCGTACCGATGGCGCCTGGACCGCCAGTATCGACATCCGCGGCGGCGGTCCGGGCGGTCGGGAGTCGGCGGCGCTGGAGCCGGAAAACATGGTCGGGCAGTTGCATGCCCTGGTCTTTGCCGGAGGTTCGGTGTTCGGCCTGGGGGCGGCGGATGCGGTGGCGGCGGCTCTGTCCCGGCAGGAAGTGGGCTTGCACCTGAAGGCCGGTGCGCCGGCGATTCCAATCGTTCCCGCCGCGGTACTGCATGACCTGGGCAATGGCGGTGACAAGCACTGGGGGCTCGAACCGCCTTATCGCCGGCTGGGTTTCGAGGCGCTGGAGAATGCCGCCGCAGACTTTGCCCTGGGCTCGGTAGGCGCCGGTCGTGGAGCCATGGCGGGGGTGTTGAAAGGCGGGTTGGGCTCAGCCTCGCTGGCACTCGACGACGGTCTGGTGGTGGCGGCGCTGGTGGTCGCCAATCCCATCGGTTCGGTGTATATGCCGGATGGCCAGACCTTCTGGTCCTGGCCCTGGGAAATCGCCGGCGAGTTCGGTGGCGTGCGCCCGACGACGGTGATGGACGCCAGTGACCCGATGCCCGAATTGTCGCGCCTGGACAGCATGGGCCGGCTGCAGGCCGGGGCCAATACCACGTTGGTGGCGGTGGCCTGCAATGCGCGGCTGACCACGGCCGAATGCAAGCGTGTGGCGATCATGGCCCAGGACGGCATTGCCCGCGCGGTGCGTCCGGCGCACCTGCCGTTCGACGGTGACACGGTGTTCGCCCTGGCCTCCGGTGCACTACCATTGCTGGACGGGCCGCGGCGCCAGGTGCAGATCGGCTGCATCGGTGCGGCGGCGGCCGACTGTGTGGCGCGGGCGATTGCGCGGGGGGTGTTCGAAGCCGGGCGTTGATACGGTGTGCCTACCTTTCCAGATCCTGTGGGAGCGGGCTTGCCCGCGAAGAGGCCAGTGGTCGCGCCAAAAGCTTCGGGGGCAAGCCCCCTCCCACACAGGCACCCCTCACCACAGGGTAGTGCGTGTCAGTTGTTCAGGACCTGGTCGATCCGCGCCCTGGCGCGCTCGGCCTCCGAAGGCAGGCCGAGCGCGCTATATACCCGCTCCAGATGCCGATTGACCGGCACATCCAAGGCATCGTAGCCACGGCGCAGTTCCAGGGTCTGCTGCGCCACCAGCCAATCCTTCGAGCGCAGCCGCGCATCCAGTTCGATCTGGGCGAACAGGTCGCGCTGGGCGTGGCTGCCGCCGATATCGTTGAGCCTTGGCAATACGCCGCTCAAGCGCTGCACTGCCGTTTCCCAGTCGCCACGGGCATGGGCCAGCAGGCCTTCGGCCAGGGGCAGGGTGACCTGGGCCCAGGTGCTCCGGCTGAAGGCCGGGGCGGTCAGGCTGCGCTCGCGCAACGCCGCCAGCAATAGCTCCGCCTGCGGTTGCCCGGCCCGTGCCAGGCCATACAGGTACTGGACGCTGAGGAACGGCTGCACCGTGTCGCCGGTTCGCGTTTGCAGGTAGGGCACCAGCGCCTGCCAGCGTTGCCCGACATCGATGCCCGCCAGCTCCAGACGCGCCAGCAGCGACACCGCGCCGACCTGGTCCTGGGAGTACTCCGGCAGGACGCCCCAGACATGCCGGTCATAGATTTCCAATACGCGCTGTTCCTGGCCGCGTGCCAGGTAGAACAGCGCCAGGTGCCACCAATTGTGGGTGTACATGAAGGAGTTGAGACCTTCCCAGTGGCCTTTCACGCTTTCGAGGAAATCGATGCCTTCCTCGATCCGACCACGGGTCAGCAGGACATGGGCGAGGGCGTGCTGGGCCCAGGGCTCGTCGGCTTGCAGGTGCAGCGCCTGGCGTGCAGCGGCTTCAGCCGGGTCCAGCAGATGGCATTGCTCATAGGCGAAGGCCAGCAGGCCGTGGCTGTGGGCGATCTCCGGCGCGGCGTCGCGGGCCTTGAGGGCGATGCGCAGCAACGCCGGCCAGTTGCCGCGGTTGAACTCCACATACTGGTTGAGCTTGGCGGCGAACAGGTCGCGGGGGAAGCGGTCGAGCAACTGTTCGCTCAGGCCCAGGACCCGACCCAGGTCATCGGCGATCCAGGCATTGAGGATCGCCAGGTAGAGGTTCGCCCGCAGGTGGCCGGAGCCCACTGCGTCGGCCCGCTGGCGATAACGCTCGGCGAGCAGCGGGCCCTCGGGGGATTCGCTGAACATCAGCAGGATGCCCGCCAGGGCATTCACCAGCCGCGAGTCCGGGTCGGCATCGGCGGCGGCGAGAATGCCCTCGGCGCGGGGGTGATAGGCGAGGAAGCCGGAGATGAACGCGTCGATACCGTGCTGGGTCGAGGGGTGGTTGCTGTCGATGGGGTTGCCCAGGTAGTCCAGTGACATAGGGTTTGGCTCGGTAGTTCGAAGACAGCGGGTATCGCAAGGGTTGTGCCAGCGCACATCAGTGATCGTTCCCACGCGCAGTAAAGTAACGCCTCCCTGGACGCTCCGCCTCCGCTCTTGTGACGCGCAGCGTCACGGGCTGCATGCTTTTGCTGCGCGTGGGAACGATCGAATGTTTAAGCCGCTCGCCGCAAGCTGCTGCTTTTTCCACACTGGCAAACGCGGGTTGTGGTTTTTTCATCAGGCCGGCATTCGCCCGATAGTACGTCGGCACCGCCGGACCGGGCCGCAAAAGCACTGGCACAGGCCTTGCTAAACCGCTTCAAAGGGCAGGTCGTGCACCTGCCGAACCTTTTTTGCGGAGCTCGCCATGCCTGATCTGACCCCGACCCCTTCGTCCCACGCCCGGCCCCTGCGTCGGGTGTTGCTCGGCCTCGCCGCCGTCGCGCTGATCCTGGCCGGCAGTGTGCAGGCGCAACCACGGGACGGCGGGGTGCTGAACCTGGTGGCCCAGCCGGAGCCGCCATCGCTGATGCACGGCGTGGTCTCCCATGTCTCGACCCAGTATGTCAGCGGCAAGATCCTCCAGGGCCTGCTGACCTACGACACCCAGCTCAAAGCCAAGCCGGTACTGGCCAGGAGCTGGACCATTTCTCCCGACGGCCTGACCTATACCTTCGACCTGCAGGAAGGCGTGCATTGGCACGACGGCCAGCCGTTCACCTCGGCCGACGTGGTGTTCAGCTTCCAGACCTTCTACCCGGAAGTGGACAAGCGCCTTGGCGGGGTCTTTACCGAATATGTGTCGTCCATCGACGCCAGCGGTCCGTTGCAGGTGACCTTCCACCTGAAGAAACCTTTCGCGCCGTTGTTGTCCTCCCTGGGCAGCGGCCTGCGTCCGGTGGTACCGAAGCACCTGTACGAGGGCACCGACTTTCGCAACAACCCCTATAACCTCAAACCCGTGGGCACGGGCCCCTTTGTCTTCCAGGAGTGGAAGCGCGGCGCCTATATCAAGCTGGGCAAGAACCCCGACTACTGGAAAAAGGGCCTGCCGCACCTCGATGGCATTGTCTTCCATGTGATTCCCGATGCGTCCTCGCGGGCGGCGGCTTTCGAGCGCGGCGATGTACAGGTGCTGCGCAGCGGCGATGCCGATTATTCCGATCTCAAGCGCCTGGGCAGCCTGCCCGGCGTGCAATCCTCGGAGCAGGGCTGGGAGCTGTACTCGGGCCTGGCCTTCCTGCAGATCAATACGCGCAAGCCACCGCTGAACAACCCCAAGGTCCGCCAGGCGATCCTCTATGCGCTGAACCGGCAGTTTGTAGTCGACAACATCTTCTTTGGCTCGGGCAAGGTCGCCCAGGGGCCGTTCGTCTCCGGTTCGCCGTATCACGATCCGCAACTGCCGCAGTACGCCTATGACGTGAAGAAGGCCAAGGCGCTGATCGCCGAGTCCGGTGTCGATGTCGGCGCGGTGCGGATCCGCCTGCTCAACGGCGAGAAGGGTGGCGCCTGGGAGCGCCTGGCCGAATACACCAAGCAGTCCCTGCAACCCCTGGGCTTCAAGGTACAGGTGGTGACCTCGGACGCCGCGACCTGGTTCCAGCGGGTCAGCGACTGGGACTTCGACCTGACCTACAACTTCATTTTCCAGATCGGCGATCCTTACCTGACCACCGCCTATCTCTACCGCTCGGACTACATCCTCAAGACCTCGCCGTTCGCCAATGTCAGCGGCTACAGCAGCCCGGAAGCGGACGCCCTGTGGAGCAAGGTGGCCGACACCCCGGAAGGCGAGCAACGCCGCCAGGTCTACAGCCAGCTGGAAAACCGCCTGAACAGCGACCTGCCCATCGCGCCGATCTTCGAGATGCGCTACCCGACGCTCTACCACAGTCAGGTCAGGAACCTGCTGCAGACGGCTACCAGCCTCAACGAAGACGATGAAAGCGTCTACCTCGACGTGCCGACGCCATGAGCGGGCTGATCTTCCTCGGTGGCCGGCTGCTGCGGGCACTGTCCATGGTGCTCGGGGTACTGGTCCTGAGTTTCCTGTTGGTACGCCTGGCGCCGGGAGATCCGGCGTTGCTGATGGCCGGGGAAGCCGGGGTCGACGATGGGCAGTACATCGGGCAACTGCGCCAGCAGATGGGCCTGGATAAACCCGTGGCTCAGCAACTGCTGATCTATCTCGGGCAGGTGCTGCGGCTGGACCTGGGGTATTCCTACCGCAACCAGACCTCGGTCTGGTCGCTGATCGCCGAGCGCCTGCCGGCGACCCTGGCGCTGATGGGCTCGGCGTTCCTGCTGTCGTCGCTGCTGGGCATCGCCCTCGGTGTGCTGGCGGCGCGCAGTCGCGAGCGGCGGCGCTGGCTCGACCAACTGATCTCCCAGGGCGCGCTATTGCTGTTCGCGATCCCGTCGTTCTGGCTGGCGATGCTGCTGATCCTGCTGTTCTCGGTCAGCCTCGACTGGCTGCCGGCCTTCGGCATGGAAACCGTCGCCGCGGACTTCCACGGTACTGCCTGGTGGGCTGACCGGGCGCGGCACCTGGTATTGCCGTGCCTGTCCCTGAGCTTTCTGTTCCTGGCGCTGTATATCCACCTGACCCGTGCCGCGACGCTGGAGGTGCAGGGCCAGGAATACGTGCGCACCGCCCGGGCCAAGGGTTTGCGCCCGCGACGAATTCTCTGGGCGCATGTGCTGCGCAATGCACTGCTGCCGGTGGTGACCTTTGCCGGCCTGCAACTGGGTCAGTTGGCCAGCGGCATCCTGTTGGTGGAGGTGGTCTACTCCTGGCCGGGTATCGGCCGCCTGATGTACGAGGCGCTGGCGCAACGGGATTACGGAGTATTGATGGGTGGTTTCCTGGTGATTTCGATCATGGTGGTGAGTTTCAACCTGCTGACCGACCTCGCGTGCCGCTGGCTCGATCCGCGCATCGGCGCCGGAGGGCAGCACTGATGAATCGATATCCTTTCCTGCGACGCTTCCTGGCGCAGCCTTCGGCGGTGGCCGGCGTGCTGTTCCTGCTGGTCCTCGGCGTGCTGGCGCTGGCCGCACCGTGGCTGACCGACAGCTCGCCCTGGGACATGAACAGCGCGCCGATGCTGGCGCCGTTCCAGGACCACGCGCACTGGCTGGGCAGCGATATGCTCGGGCGCGACCTGGGCAGTGGCCTGTTGTACGGCGCGCGGGTATCGCTGGCGGTGGCCGCGCTGGCCAGCCTGGCGACGTTGCTGGTAGGCGCCCTGGTCGGTGCCGTGGCCGGTTACTTCGGCGGCTGGCTCGACGGCCTGCTGATGCGCATCGCCGAGTTTTTCCAGATCGTTCCGCAACTGGTACTGGCGGTGATCCTGGTGGCGATTCTCGAACCGTCCCTGGGCTCCATCGTCCTGGCCATTGCGCTGGTCGCCTGGCCGGCGGTGGCGCGACTGGTACGCAGTGAGTTCCTCAGTCTGCGCCAGCGCGAGTTCGTACAGGCGGCGCGGGTCCTCGGGCAGTCGTCGACGGCGATCATCTTCCAGCAGATCCTGCCCAATGCCCTGGCGCCGTTGCTGGTGACCCTGACCTTTGTCATGGCCAGCGCGATCCTCACCGAAGCAGCCCTGGCGTTTCTCGGCCTCAGCGATCCCGAGGCGATGAGCTGGGGCTACATGATCAACGCCTCCCGCGGACTGTTACGCGATGCCTGGTGGATGAGCCTGTGGCCCGGCCTGGCGATCCTGTTCTGCGTGCTCGCGGTCAACCGTGTCGGCGAAGGCCTGCGGGTGGCGTTCGAGCCGGCCCGGCAACAGGGAGCGGCGGCATGAGCCAAGACATCCATCCCTTGCTGAGCGTCGAGCACCTGCGCATTGCCCTGCCTCGCGGCGCGGATCGCAGTCATGCGCTGTATGACCTGTCGTTGCAACTCGAACGCGGCGAACTGCTCTGTGTGGTGGGCGAGTCGGGGTCCGGCAAGTCGATGCTGGCCAAGGCGTTGCTGCGCCTGCTGCCGGCGTCCCTGCGGGTTGAAGCGGGGCATATCCGCTGGCGCGGCGAGGACCTTGCCGGGCGTGGCGAAGAGGCCATGCGCGAGTTGCGTGGCCGGGAGATCAGCATGGTCTTCCAGGAACCCATGAGTGCCCTGAACCCGTTGCTGAGCGTGGGCCGGCAGATCGACGAAACCCTGCAGGCCCATGGCGTCGCCGCGGCCGCGACACGCCGTCAGCGGGTGATCGAGTTGCTGGGTTATGTCGGCCTGCCGGACCCGGAACGCCTGCGCCACGCCTATCCCTTCGAACTGTCCGGCGGTCAGCGCCAGCGGGTGGTGATCGCCATGGCACTGGCCTTTGATCCGGCCTTGTTGATCGCCGACGAACCGACCTCGGCCCTGGATGTCACCACGCAAGCGCAGATCCTTGAACTGCTGCGCAGGATCCAGCGCGACAAGGGCATGGCGGTACTGTTTATCACCCACGACTTTGCCGTGGTACAGGCCATCGCCGACCGGGTGCTGGTGCTGGAAAAAGGTCATCTGGTGGAGCAGGGCACCGCCCGGCAGGTCCTGCAGGCGCCGCGCCAGGACTATACCCGGCGCCTGCTGGCAGCGGCATCGGCCAGTCCGCTGGCACCGCGCCCGGCCATCGTCGATGCGCCGCTGGTGCTGGCGGCGCGACAACTGGAGAAGTCCTTCAGCGGTCGCCATGGCTGGTGGCGCCGTCGCACCCAACAGGCACTGGCCGGGCTCGATCTGCATCTGCGCGAAGGCGAGACCCTGGGGATTGTCGGCGAGTCCGGTTCCGGCAAGTCGACCCTCGGACGCTGCCTGGTGCGCCTGCTGCAGCCCGATGGCGGGCACCTGCAATGGCAGGGAAAGGACGTGGCCGATCTGTCCCAGCGGCACCTGCGCCCGTTGCGCGGGGATATCCAGATGATCTTCCAGGACCCGTTCGCCTCGCTCAATCCGCGCCAGACCATAGGCCGGATCATCATGACCGGGCCGCTGGCGCAAGGCGTCTCGGTGGCCGAGTCGGCCCGGCGGGCCCGTGAAATGCTGGAACTGGCAGGGCTGCCGGCGATGGCCTTCGAACGGTATCCCCATGAGTTTTCCGGCGGGCAACGACAGCGGATCGGCATCGCCCGGGCGCTGGCGGTACGCCCGAAGATCCTCATCGCCGATGAATGCGTCTCGGCACTGGATGCGCTGATCCAGGTGCAGATCCTCGAACTGCTGGAGGACCTGCAACGGCGCCTGCGCCTGAGCATGGTGTTTATCACCCATGACCTGCGGGTGGCGGCGCGCCTGTGCGATCGCATCGCGGTGATGCAGGGCGGGCGGATCGTCGAACAGGGCGAGACCACCCGGCTGTTCGCCGAGCCGCAACACCCCTATACCCGGACCCTGCTGGGCGCCTCGCCGGTTGTGGCGCCGGCGGCGAATGCCGAACCGAGCCGCGAGGGTGCCTGGTGAGCGGCGATCTATTCTCTATTTTTCTGACAGGACACTCTTGGCATGGCTGAACCCTATTCCTCTGTTGATTTACCGCGGGTGCGCGGCGAGCTGCTGGAGATCCGCCCGGGGCGGCGCCTGAGCGTGGCCCATCAGCCCGGCCGGGAGCGGGCCGATAGCGTGGTGTTCTTCTGCCATGGCGCAGGGGGCAACAAGGACCAGTGGCGTCACCAGTGGCAGGCGCTGGGCGAGGAGGGCTACAGCCTGGTGGCGTGGGACCTGCTCGGCCATGGCGAGAGCGACAAGCCACGGCGGCCCGCGGCGTACGCCTGGGCCGAACTAGTCGCCGATTACCTGGAACTGCTGCGTCGCTTCGGCGGCCGGCGCAACCTGATCGTGGCCCACTCGTTCGGCACCGGGCTGTCCCTGAGCACCCTGTTGCAGGTGCAGTCGGTCAGCGGCGCCTTGTTGCTCGGCACACAGTTGCATCGGCCGTTGAGTCGCGGTGGGTTGATGGCGTTGCCGGCCTGGGTGCTGGAACTGATCCGGCCAGTGTTGGCCAGGGGCTTTCGCCAGCGTGCCTGGCACGGGTCCGCCGATGCGGGGCTGGTGGCCTATGAGGAAAAGCTCACCGAGCGCAACCGCCTGTATGTATTCAAGGGACTGCTGGAGGGCGTGCAATGGCCGGATGCCGGGCACCTGGCGAACCTCAGGTTGCCGGTCGAGGTGGTAGCCGGTGACAGCGACGGCCTGACCCCGGCCAGCGGTGGCGAGGCGCTGGCCGAACAGCTGCCGGACGCACGCTTCCAGGTGCTGCACGCCTGTGGGCATCAGCTTATGCTGGAGAAACCGGAAGAGGTGCTGGCGGCATTCCGGGCGTTGAGCCAGCGCCTGGGGGAGTGACGTGCAAAAAAAAGCCCGCAGTGTGGGCGGGCTGAATGGGATTCAAAAGGAGTGAGTCGAATCTAGGTGTATGGAGGTGAAAAGGGTGTGAAGGGCGTGTGACGACTTCGGAAGTCCGTGACCGGGTGGTCATTCGTCGGATCCTTGTGCCAGAGCCTGCGAATCGCTGTCAGTCGGCTACGCTCAAGGTTTTTCAGGCGTCAGCCATGGGCTGGTGGTGATGAATCTTTGCAAGGAGTGTTCGAATGAAAAAGGCATACATGGAAGATAATGGCGATGAGTTCCCGATCAACAATCTGGTGCGCTGCGGGCAGACCCCCTACGTGGCCGAGTTTGGTGGCGCGGCACCGGCCGAAGAGCCTTCGAGCCGGGTCCGGACACCGGTGCCGACAGGCCTGGTGAAGTCCCCTTATTTTCCCAAGGCCAGGCCGCGCCTGAAGAAACAGGCGTAGGCGACGAGCCATCCTGCCCGGGGCAGGGTGGGCTCACCTTCGGGCTACCTCAGCATCCGGCGTCCATTCGGCACGCCGGATTTTTTATGCCTGCCGTACGGGGCTCGGATAAGCCGGGTAGGACGTTGCGTGTCAGTGATTTGCGATTTTTTATGTAAGAAATTTCCATGAATAAAACCCAATAAAATCAATGGGCTGTGTTTCATGGAGGCGTTGCGGATACAAAAAATTTCAAAACTCCCGTGTACAGGCATTCCGGGTCGGACGTATTTTCGCCTCACATTGTGCGGTCAGCGATGATAGGTCTGTAAGGGAATTCAGCCTGTCGCAAGCCCGGATACCAAGCCGGTCTTGCGCATATAACAATAGAGGGAGCTAACCCGTGAACTGCATTTTCTGTGCAATCGCCAGACAAGAAGCACCTGCCAGCATCGTCTATGAAGACGAACAGTGCCTGGCGCTGCTTTCCATCCAGCCGATCACCCCCGGTCATGTGCTGGTCATTCCCAAGGCTCACGCCACCGGCCTGGCCGATATCCCCCCGCAAACCGCAGGCCACATGATGGTGGTCGGGCAGCGTATGGCTAGCGCGTTGCGCAACAGCGGGATACTGCTGAACGAGCGCTCCTGCGAAGGCATCAACCTGCTGTTGTGCGACGGGGCCGTTGCCGGCCAGACCGTCGGTCACGCCCATTTGCATGTCCTCGCGCGCTTTGTCGGAGATGGCTTCAATCTCGCCCACGCCGATATTCCACTGGCCAGCCCGCAGTTGCTGGTCGAGCGCGCCGGCAAGATCCGTTCGGCGCTGGAACAACTCTGACGACAGCCGGCTTCAGTTGATGATCGTTCCCACGCTCTGCGTGGGAACGCAGCCCGTGACGCTCCGCGTCACAGCCAGCACGGACGCGGAGCGTCCGGTGAGGCATTCCCACGCAGAGCATGGGAACGATCAGTGATCAACTTTGCACGTTCAAGGAGGTGAACTCATGAATTGAGTCATGGGTGTTATGTCGTGTGCCTGGTCGAGCCAAATAATACAGATCATAATAACAAGGAGCGTCTTATGTCGTCATACGGGAGTAACAAGACCGAGTTGCCATTGGCAAGTATGCAGCTGGTGAAAGATGATGCCGCCGGTGCAGCTATCTACAGTTTCTATGATTCGGTCCTGCACGAACACTGTCAGTCCGACAAAGTCAGTATTCGTCAGATTGTAACGCCTCAACAGTTTTCCGAGTTGTCACGGGCGCGTTATCGATTGTACGGGCAGCGCAAGGTTTATTATCGGACGCTGTTCGGCGATTCGGTCGATGAAACCGTCTGCCTCGATGAGTACGATGCCCGCTCTTATGTATTTGCCTGTTATTACGATGGCGAGATTATCGGCACCCAGCGTATTACACCGTTTCCCCATGAGTCCGGGGAGTTTATCGATCACCAGCGTTTGCTGGCATTCTCCGGGCCCGGTTACGAGAACGAATGCGTGGAGCTGTCGCGGTTGATTGTCGATAAACATGCCCCGGTCAGGAACGTGGTCAGCGCCCTGGCGATGACCGGTGCGTCGCTGGTGGCCCTGCTGGGCGGCTACAAGACTTTCATCACTTACGTGAAACCCCGGCTGGCGCCGAAGTTCGACAGCTCGGTGTTTGACCAGGACGGCATCCTGTTCCAGATCAAGGCCCGTGGCGATCACTACTACGCCTTGTACAAGGGCGATCTGCTGCCGTCGGTGACGCCCTTCTTCGGCCTGGAACAATGCCCGGCGGACCTTAAGGACATCGACGGACTGATCCGCCATACCCTCGCTGCCCGCGCGGGACGCCAGGCCCTGGCGGTCTGAAAAACATAATAAATCGACAATAACGAGGTTGATGTCAGATGGAAGCCCAGAACAAGGCCGTGGTGATCGAATTTTACGAGCGCATGTTCGGCCAGCGTGAACTCGCGGTCGCCGATACGCTGATTGCCGAAGACTATGTGCAACACAACAACGTGTTCATCCCGCCGCGTCGTGAAGGATTCAAGAGCTACTTCGCGCAGTTCTTCAAGACCTTTCCGGAGTCCGGGACCAGTATCAAGCAAGTGTGTGCCGAAGGCGATTATGTCTTCCTCTATGCGACCCATTGGGCCAAACATAGATTCTTTACCGTGAAGTACAAGGTGATCGATATCTATCGTGTGGAAAACGGTGTGCTGATGGAACACTGGGACACTATCGAGGGCGTCGGCTTCTTCTCCAAGTTCATGTACATCATCAAGTCCGTGTTGCGTCTGTAAACCCGCGTCCGCGCCGGTACATAAGAAATGTCATAAACGATCTATAACACCACCAGGGAAAGAGTGAAATGACTGAGTTCAGAGATGAGTTGAAGGCTGTCTGTGATGCCGAATGGGCCAAGATCAAGGCTGGCCGCTTCTTTCAGATGATGAAGCGCCCCGAGTTGCAACGCGAGTTGTATATCAAGTCGATTGTCCAGGTGTATCACTACACCAAGAACAACGCGATCAACCAGGCCGTGGCCTGCTGGAACCAGGACCACAAGAAGGTCGGCCTGCTGCGTTTCGCCATGAAGCACGCGCTGGAAGAACTGGGCCATGAAAACATGGCCTACAACGACCTGATCGCCATCGGCGTGGACCCGGCCGAATTCGAAAAACCGATGCTGCCGGCCACCGAGGCCTTCTACGGCTACCTGGATTATGTCTCCGTCTGCCGCGGGATCATTCCACGCCTGGGCTACAGCTTCTGGGCGGAGGACTCCTACGAGCACCTCGAGCCGATGATGGATATCTGCAAGAACAGCCTCAAGCTCACCGACAAGCAAATGACCTTCTTTGTCGCCCACGCGATCATCGATGCCAAGCACTCCGAGGAGGTCAACGCGGCCATCGACCGTTGGGTGGTCACCGATGAAGAGAAGGAGTCGGTGAAGCAGGTGGCGCGGACCACCGTGTACCTGATGGGCAAGATTCTCGAGTCGGTCGCCGACGAGTTCTGATCGTACGGCGCAGCGCCTTCCCGCGCTCGGGTGCGCGAAGGCGTTGTCCATGGCGACAGGCAAAGGAAAGGATCGGTTGGCCCGCTAGCCAGTGGGCCAACCCATTAGGAGGTGCCATGAACGGCAACAGCAACAGCGACATGATTACCTGGGGCATGATGATGCGCAAGATTCCCACCATCACCCGGGCCATTCCCCGGCTGGTGAAGGGCGTCAAGCTGTCCAAGCCCAAGGCCGATCAACCCTGCGGCCTGGGCTGGTCGTTCGAGCAGGCGGTGCAGCGCAATCCCGATGGCGTGGCCCTGCTCTACAAGGACAGCCGGTTCAGCTATCGGCAGGTCAACCAGTGGGCCAATCGCATTGCCCACTACCTGCTGGCGCGTGGCCTGAAAAAAGGCGATGTGGTCGGCATTTTCATCGAGAATCGTCCGGAACTGCTGGTCAGCGTACTGGCGGTGAGCAAGGCCGGCGGTATCTGCGCCATGCTCAATACGGCGCAAACCAACAACGTGCTGATCCATAGCCTGAACCTGGTCAAGCCGACGGCGATCATTGTCGGCGAAGAGCTGGTCGAGGCCTACGATGCGGTGCGCGAACATGTTGCCATCGAAGCATCGAGCTGTTACTTCCTCGCCGACGCCGATACCACCCGCGATCCGGGCCAGGCGCCGGCGGGTTATGTCAATCTGGCGCGGGTCAGCGAGGAGCATCCGACGCTCAACCCGATCACCAGTCAGCAGATCTACGCCGACGACGCCTGCTTCTATATCTACACCTCGGGCACCACCGGACTGCCCAAGGCCGGGGTGTTCAAGCACGGGCGCTGGATGCGGGTCTACGGCAGCTTCGGCCTGATCGCCCTGGATATGCAGCCCGACGACATCATCTACTGCACCTTGCCGCTCTATCACGCCACCGGCCTGTGCGTGAGCTGGGGCTCGGCCCTGGCCGGGGCCTCGGGTTTCGCCATCCGCCGCAAGTTCAGCGCCAGTCATTTCTGGGAAGATGCTCGGCGGTTCAAGGCCACCACCCTTTGTTATGTCGGCGAACTGTGTCGCTACCTCATCGATCGTCCGATGGCCGCTGACGATGCCGACAACCCGGTGGTGAAGATGATCGGCAATGGCTTGCGCCCGGGGGTCTGGACCGAGTTCAAGACACGTTTCGCCATCGACCGGGTCTGCGAGTTGTATGCCGCCAGTGACGGCAATATCGGCTTTTCCAATATCCTCAATTTCGACAACACCATCGGCTTTGCCCTCAACGAGTGGTCGCTGGTGGAGTACGAGCCGGATACCGGCGAGCCGCGTCGCGGTCGGGACGGCTTCATGCAGAAAGTCGGCAAGGGCGGGCAGGGCCTGCTGTTGGCCAAGATCGACGACAAGGCGCCGTTTGACGGCTACACCGACCCGGAGAAGAACAAGAAGGTGGTGCTGCATGACGTATTCGAGGTGGGTGACCGTTATTTCAATACCGGCGACCTGATCCGTGATATCGGTTTCGGCCATGCCCAGTTTGTCGATCGCCTGGGGGATACCTATCGCTGGAAGGGGGAAAACGTCTCCACCACCGAGGTCGAGAATATCCTCGTATTGCACCCGCATATCAGCGAGGCCGTGGCCTACGGCGTGGAGATCAGGAACACCAATGGTCGTGCCGGCATGGTCGCCATCACCCCGGCGGTGCCCCAGGAACAGCTGGATCTGGACGACCTGCTGCAGTTCGCCCGCAGCCAGATGCCGTTCTATGCGGTGCCGCTGTTCCTGCGGGTCAAGTCCTGCATGGAAACCACCGGCACCTTCAAGTACCAGAAGACGCGGCTGAAGAACGAGGCCTTCGATCCGGGGCAGGTCGGGGAAGATCCGGTCTACGCCTGGTTACCCGGTTCCGAGACTTATGTACCGGTCACCGACGAGGTGTTGCAGGCGATTCATGGAGGGCAGTTCCGCTACTAGCCTGATGATCATGATGATCGTTCCCACGCTCCGCGTGGGAACGCCTCACTGGACGCTCTGCGTCTGCTCTTTGTGACGCCGAGCGTCACGGGCTGCATGCCTTTGCTGCGCATGGGAACGATCTGCTCGGCTCGGCTCAGCGCTGGCGCAGACTGTTTTCCATGCGGCGGATGCCTTCTTCCAGCAGTGCCCGCTGGCAACCGAAGTTCAGGCGGACGAACTGCCGGGTATCGTCGGCGAACTCGATACCCGCGCTCAGGCCGACCTTGGCCTGTTCCAGGAAGAAGGTGTACGGATCCTCCAGGCCCAATGCCGTGCAATCCAGCCACGCCAGGTAGGTGCCCTGGACCGGTTGCATGACCACCCCCGGCAGGCGGGTCTGCACGGCGTGTTGCAGGTAGTCACGGTTGGCCTGCAGGTACTCGACCAGGCCCTTGAGCCACGGACCGCACTCGGTGTAGGCGGTCTGGGTGGCTTCCAGGCCGAGGGCGTTGACGCTGTCGACCATGCCCCCGCGAGCAGCGTTGAAGCGCTCGCGCACCTTGGCGTCCTGGACGATCGCATAGGCGGTTTTCAACCCGGCGATGTTGTAGGCCTTGCTCGCCGACATCAGGGTAATGGTGTGCCGGGCGATCTCCGGGCTCAGCGAGGCGATCGGGATATGCCGGCGGCCGTCGAAGCAGAGATCACCATGGATTTCGTCGGAGATGATCAGTGCACCCTGTTCCAGGCAGATATCGGCTACTTGCTGCAGCTCTTCTCGTGGGAAGACCTTGCCCAGCGGGTTGTGCGGGTTGCTCAGCAGCAGCGCGCCGCCACCTTGCAGGGCGTCGCGCAGGGCGGTGAACGGGGTGATGTAGTCACCGTGGGCATCGCGCTCGAACGGCAGCTCGACCTTCGGCAGGTTCCAATGGCCCGGCGCCAGGCGCAGCGGGCGGTAGTTGGGGGTCTGCACCACGACATTCTGGCCCGGCTGCACAAAGGCGCGCAGGGCCATGTTGAAACCCGGCTCGACGCCGGGCAGGAAAATCAGTTCCTGGGGCTGCACGCGCCAGGCGTACTTGGCCCAGAGGTCGGCGACGATGGCCTGGCGCAGGGCATCCTGGGCCACGCTGTAACCCAGTTGCGGGTGTTCAAGACGCTTGTGCAAGGCCTGGGTGATTTCGTTCGCGACCGGCAGGTCCATGTCCGCCACCCACATGGGCAGGACATCGGCCGGGTAACGGCTCCACTTGGTGCTGCCGGTATTGCGGCGGTCGAGTAGCGTGTCGAAATTGAAGGTCATGCTGGTTGCACATCTCGAAAGAAGTCCCCGAAGTCGTCGGGGGTTCAGGGTCTGGAAAGGTGTTAGGGCCGGTTGGGCGTCGTCCGGGGCGCCCAGTCTATCCGTTCGTGTCGTCCAGTGGCATTCCCGGCGCGACCGATTCCACCCGATTGCGCCCGTTGCCCTTGGCCCGGTAGAGGGCCCGGTCGGCTTCCTTGAGGGCCAGGGCCACGCTCTGGCGATCCCGTGGCCAGTCGGTCACGCCCAGAGACACGGTGACCGGAATGCCGTTCGGGCTTTCGGTATAGGCCATGGCCGCCCGCAGTCGCTCGGCCACCTGGATGGCCTGGGCCAGTGGCGTGCCGGGCAGCAGCATCATGAACTCTTCACCGCCCTGGCGGCAGAGCACATCGCTTTCCCGGGAGTGGCGGCGCATCTGCTGGGCCAGGTGTTGCAGGACCAGGTCGCCGGCGCCGTGTCCGTAGCTGTCGTTGACTTGCTTGAAGTGATCGATATCCAGGGCCAGTACCGCGAACGGCTGGCGACGGCTTTCCCAATCGTCGAGGATCAATTGCAGGCCGCGCCGGTTGGTCAGGCCGGTCAGCGGGTCGGTGACGTTTTCCTGGTTCAGCCGGCCGAGTTGCTGGTGCAGCGACATCAGGGCCTTCTGCATGGCGTTTTTCAATTGGGCCGCCTCGTAGTACCAGGCCTTGACCTTGCTCACCGATTGCGCGGCTGTCGAAGAACCCCAGTACTGGGTGGAGTTGGCCAATTGCCAGAGCGGCTTGGTGATCAGCGTCGAGATCCACCAGATCCCCAGCAGGGACAGCAGCAACAGCGGTACCGCATAGCCGGCGACTTCCAGCATCAGCCGTTTCAGGCCCTCCAGGGTGATGTCGGTGGGACGCTGGCTGATCACGCCCCAGCCGATCCGCGGCACTGGCGCATAACCGGTCAGCATGTCGATGCCCTGGGAGTTGGTCAGGCGCAGGCTGCCGGTCTGGCCGGCGATCACCGCGTCGATCGCCGGGTTGCCCTTGATCACTTCGCCGACCCGCGCCGGATCCTGGTGATAGATCAGCCGGCCCTGGGTATCGACCACATAGAGATAGGAGCCGTCACGGTAGTAATGTTCGCCCAGCAGCGAATGCAGGATATTCGGTTCGTTGAGGTAGATCCCGGCACCCAGGTAGCCCAGGTAGTTGCCGTCGCCGTCGAAGATCGGATAGGAGATCTGGATCATCAGGTGATTGTTGGCGCCGATATAGGGGCTGGAAATATAGGGCTGGCGCAGGGCGCTGGCCTGGCGAAAACCTTCACTGCTGGAAAAGGCTCCGGTGAGGTTCATCGACAGCGGCGATGAAGCGATGATCTTGCCGTCGGCGCGGATGACGATCACCGAGTTGAAACTGTTGGTCTGGCGGCGCAGTCGATGGACTTCCTGCCACAACTGCTCCGGCTGGTTCCAGATATCCGGGATCAGGCCCGCGCTGAAGGCCAGTTGCTGTTGGGTCGACTTGAGGAAATTGTCGGTGGAACTGGCCAGTTTCAGAGCATAGATCCGATTGGCCTCCAGGGTCTGGGCCATGAGGAAGTTACGCTGGGTCTGGTAGCTGGCAAAGAACAGGTTGCCGGCGGTCAGGGTGACGACGGAAAGCGACAACAACAGGATCAATCGGCGTAGGTCGATACGTGGCATGAGTTTCTTAATGACGATAGGCGAGTGCGGCGGCCGAATGACCCAGGTCGCAATGATAGATCAGTGCAAGGCGGGACTATGAGGGTGATTACCTTCATCGGCAAAAAAACCGATTTCATTACGAACGTTTTTCCCGAATCGCGCCCTAATGTCCTGATAACTGGCCTAGAAAGGACAGCGGTATGACACTTTTCCTGATCATCGCCCTGGAGTTCGGTGCCATAGGGATCGCCATCTGGGCACTGGGACATTTCGACAAGCAGCCGAACAGGCGCTGGGCCATGCGCCAGCCGAGTGTCAGCTGGAACTATGGCCCGGAGCGCGAAGGCTCCCTCGAACTGTTCGGGGAAGCCATCCTGGTCCTGTCGCTGGTGTTGCTGGCGGTGTACCTGTGTATCTGACGCCAGCCCTGGTCACACGAGCATCTAGAAAATGTAATCGGTGGTCAGGAAGCTCGACTCGCGATTGCGGATGATGTCGCTGATCAGTGCCTTGTTGTTCTCCTGGAACCTGGTCGCCACCAGGGTCCGGATCGAGAACACCCGCAAGGCGTCATGCACCGACAGGGTACCTTCGGCGGAGTTCTTGCGCCCGTTGAACGGATAGGTGTCCGGGCCGCGCTGGCACTGGGCATTGATATTGATCCGGCCGACCTGGTTGGCGAAGGTGTCCACCAGCCGGCCGACCTCGGTCGAGTCAGTGCCGAAGAGGCTCAACTGCTGGCCGAAATCCGATTCCAGCACGTAGTCGATGACGGTTTCCAGATCGCGGTAGGGCACGATCGGTACCACCGGTCCGAACTGCTCCTCCTGGTACACGCGCATCCGCGCATTCACCGGATACAGCACCGCCGGATAGAAGAACGAGGCGCGGGTCTGGCCACCACCGGGGTTGACCACCTTGGCGCCCTTGCCCAGGGCATCGGCGACCAGGCCATTGAGGTAATCGACCTTGCTCGCTTCCGGCAACGGCGTCAGTGACACGCCATTTTCCCAGGGCATGCCGGGCACCAGGCTCTGTACCTTGCGGTTGAATTTCTCGATAAAACGGTCGACCACCGCCTCATGCACGAAGAGGATCTTCAGTGCGGTGCAGCGCTGGCCGTTGAACGACAGCGCACCGGTCACACATTCGTTGACCGCGTTGTCCAGGTCCACTTCCGGCAGCACGATCCCGGGGTTCTTCGCGTCCAGGCCGAGGGCGGCGCGCAGGCGGTGGGGCTTGGGATGCAGTTTCTTCAGGTCGCTGGCGGCCTTGTTGGTGCCGATAAAGGCGAAGATATCGATCTTGCCACTGGCCATCAGGGCGCTGACGGTTTCCCGGCCGCTGCCATAGATCACGTTGATCACCCCGGCCGGGAAGCTGTCGCGGAAGGCTTCCAGCAGCGGACGGATCAGCAGCACACCGAGCTTGGCCGGCTTGAATACCACGGTGTTGCCCATGATCAGCGCCGGGATCAGGGTGGTGAAGGTTTCGTTCAGCGGGTAGTTGTAGGGGCCCATGCACAGCGCCACGCCCATGGGTACCCGGCGGATCTGGCCGAGGGTGTCCTGTTCCAGCTCGAAGCGGCTGGACCGTCGGTCGAGTTCCTTGAGGGCATTGATGGTGTCGACGATGTAGTCGCAGGTGCGGTCGAATTCCTTTTCCGAATCCTTGAGGTTCTTGCCGATTTCCCACATCAACAGCTTGACCACGGCCTCGCGTTGTTCGCGCATACGCCGCAGGAAGGCCTCGACATGCTGGATCCGTTCGGCCACGCGCATCGTCGGCCATTCGCCCTGGCCACGATCATAGGCGCGGACCGCCGCATCGAGGGCGGTGAGGGCGGTGTCGGCGTCCAGCAGCGGTGTGCTGCCGAGGATCACCTGTTCATCACCCTTGTCGGTGGTCAGGTACACCGGGCTGCGGACCTGTGCCAGCGGACCGTCCCAGGTGCGCAAGGTACCGTTGACCAGGTATTCGCGTTGCTCCAGCTGGCCTTCGAATCGGTACTTTTCCGGAATGTCCGCGGCGGCGGGAAACAGTGAGTCGAGCAGCTTCTGGTCGGTCATGAGGCTATCACCCTGTCTGGTGGGAAAGACGCTGAAACGCTTCAGTGCTTGTCTTTGTTTTATCACGAAACAGCTTAGCCCCGTCCAGTGCAAACGACGGAGCACCGCACCAGCGGTTGATGCGCGTCGGGACAGGCCGCAGAATGGCGGCTGTTTTTTCATTTTCAAGGCACTCTCCATGACGCTGGCAACCCTGCTGCTGTTCCTGATCAGTTCGGCGGCGATCATTGCCATGCCCGGCCCCACGGTCTTGCTGGCCTTGCACAACGGTTCCAACCACGGTATCCGGGCCGCGGCCTGGGGCATGGGCGGGGCGGTGCTCGCCGATGCGCTGCTGGTGACGGCCGTGGCCTGCGGCCTGGGAATCCTGCTGCAGGCCAGCGAGACGCTGTTCCAGGCAGTGAAGTGGCTGGGCGCGGCTTACCTGGTCTGGCTCGGCTGGAAAATGCTGCGCTCGACCGGGTCCCTGGAAGAGTTGCCGGCAGCGCAAGGCTCAACGCGTTCCGTCGGGTTGTTCGTGCGCTGTTTCGTGGTGGCGCTGACCAATCCCAAGGCGTTGCTGTTCATGTCGGCGTTCCTGCCGCAGTTCATCGACAGCAGCCAGCCGCAACTGCCGCAATATGCGACGCTGACCGCGGTGCTGACCTTGCTCAATGTCAGCATCATGCTGTTCTACGCGCTGTGCGGTGCGCGGCTGCTGAGCCGCTTGCAGGGCGGGCACCTGCGGGTGTTCAACCGGGTGACCGGTGGTCTGCTGATGACCCTTGGCGGGGTATTGGCGTTTTATCGACGTGGCACGGCGTCCTGACGAGTGCTGTTCCCGAAGACCTGATCGCCGGTGCGCTTGTTGCTCGGTGTTCTGTAGGTTTTCTGGTACACGATTGTTGCTAAATCGTACTTTTTTCGCTTCGTTCCCCTTGATAACAGTTTTTCATGAATGGCTTGAAGGCCATCGAGTCCAACTGATCAAGGGAGCGCTTTTTCATGGTTGATATCACACGTCGTTCGATGGTGGGGTGGATGGCTGCATTGCCATTGCTGGGTGGGGCAGGCCAGGCATTTTCAGAGACGTCATCCGCCCGCCCGAAGGCTTCCAGTGAGGTCTGTCTCAATTTCAACGAGAGTCCCTGGGGCCCTTCGGAGACGGCACGTCGGGCGATGGAGCAGGGCATTGCCCTGTCCGGACGTTATCCCTACCCGTTTCAGTATCAGTTGGTGGCGCTGCTGGCGCGGCAACTGGGCGTTGCGGAGGAAAACATCGGCATTTATGCCGGTTCCAAGGTTGCCTTGCAGCAGGCGGTGCTGGCCTTTACCGGCCCACGCAGCCTGGTGATGGCGACGCCATCCTACGAGGCGCCGCGTCTGGCCGCCGAGGCTCATGGGGCAGTCGTGCATGAGGTTCCACTCGACGCCGGGCATGCCCACGATATTGACCGGATGCTCTCGGTGGACCCGCGGTCGGGGACGATCTATATCTGCAATCCGAACAATCCGACGGGGACGCTCACTCCCATGGCGAAGATCGAACGCGTCTTGAGGGACAAGCCGACGGACGCCCTGGTGGTGGTTGACGAGGCGTATATACATTACTGCGATGCGCCCAGTTGTGTCGCACTGGTCAAGGAACATCCGGACCTGCTGGTACTGCGCACGTTCTCCAAGATCTACGGCATGGCGGGCGCACGCCTGGGGTTTGCCGTCGGCCAGTCGGCACTGCTGGAAAAGCTGAATGTGCTCGGTGAGCAGAACGTGGCGGCGGCGTCATCGTTGATGGGGGCCATCGCCAGCCTGGAAGATCGTACGTTGTTGCCGGAACGCAAGCGCGCCAATGCGCGTATTCGTGATGCAAGCATGGCCTGGTTCCGGGAGCGGGGCTTCGCCTGCACGGCGGCCCAGGGCAATTTCTTCATGGTCAACCTGCGTCGCCCCGCCGATGTCGTCGCCCAGGGGCTGGCCCAACGAGGTGTGCGGGTCGGGCGAATCTGGGACGATTGGCCGAACTGGTTGCGCATCACCGTCGGCAACGACGACGAGATGCTGCGCCTGCGCAAGGCGTTCGCCGTGGTGGCGCTGCCGGCGAAACAGTGAATCCGGCCTGACGTTGTGACAGGGTTCACATTCCGTCAAGTTGGTGCAGGCAGGCCCCTGCCAAAAGCCTTCAGTGCCATGCAGGTTGCCGCGGCTGGTCTATCCTGAGTCGGCAAGAGCTGCCCCGGGCTCGATCCCAAGGACGACTGCGATGTTTCCAGTAGACAAACTGTGCCAGGCCATTGAGTCGGGTTTTCTGCCGTTGTCCTGCACGTGCACGGTCAACGGTGGCGGAGCCTTGATGATCAAGATCTTCGACCCGGTTTCCGGGCGCGTGGACCTGCAGCTCAATGGTGTCTCCACCAGCAGTTTCACCAGTGTCCGCTCGGTGGCCAATTTTATCGGTGAGCTGCGCACCGAGATGAAGGCCGGACGCAGGGCCTTTGCTGGTAGTGTCATCTAGACACAACTGGCGTCGATAGCGTCAGAACGGTAATTCCAGATTTGGATTCGGCGCCTTGTCACGGTGTTTTCCCGCCGTGCCCGGTGGATGCTTCCGGGCGTTCGCCCACTGACAACCTTCCAGTTCCAGCAACAGCGCCTTGGCTTCCAGCCCGCCGGCAAAGCCGGTCAGTTCGCCCGACGCGCCGATCACCCGGTGACAGGGCGCGATAATCGAGATCGGGTTCTTGCCATTGGCCGCACCGACTGCCCGCACGGCCTTGAGCGTGCTGCCGATCTGCAGGGCGATTTCGCTGTAGGTCCGGGTTTCGCCGAAGGGAATGGTCAACAGTGCCTGCCAGACTTTTCTCTGGAACTCGGTGCCGTTGAAGTCCAGTTCCAACTCGAAGTGGTGGCGGGTTCCGGCGAAGTACTCGGCCAGTTGCCGGGCGGTGCGCATCAGCACCGGTTTTTCCGGATCGAGGGTCATGTCTCCCAGGCGCACCCGATTCGGCTTGTCGTTTTCCCAGAGGATCGCGGCGAGCCGTTCGTCCCTGGCGACCAGCTTCAACTGGCCGACGGGCGAGGGCATGAGCAGGTAGCTGTAGTTCATGGCTGCGCCGGCGTCACGCCGAGAAGTCGCCGGGCACGTTGCAGTTGCGTGGCAATCACGGTGTTCTTCAGCAGATAGGCAATGGTCATCGGTCCGACACCGCCGGGTACCGGGGTAATCGCGCTGGCCACGGTACGTGCGCTGGCATAGTCGACATCGCCCACCAGGCGCGGGCCGGATGCGGTTTCAATGCGGTTGATGCCGACATCGATCACCACCGCGCCGGGCTTGAGCCAACTGGCATCGATCAGGTGTGGGCGACCGACGGCGGCGACCACGATATCCGCCAGGCGGCAGAGTGCCGGGGCATCGATGCTGCGCGAGTGGACCACGCTGACCGAGCAGTGGGCTTGCAGCAACAAGGTCGCCATCGGTTTGCCGACGATATTCGAACGACCGATGACCACCGCATGCAGGCCACCCAGGTCGCCGCAGGTTTCCTGCAACAGGCGCATGCAGCCGCTGGGCGTGCAGGGTGTCAGCACCTCGGCGCCCTGTACCAGCCCACCCACGTTTTCACGGTGAAAGCCGTCGACGTCCTTGACCGGGTCGATGGCGTGAATCACCGCCTGTTCCTCGATATGCGCCGGCAGCGGCAGTTGCACCAGGATGCCGTTCACCAGCGGATCGGCATTCAGTTCGCCGATCAGTGTCAGTACTTCGGCCTGCGTGGTGGTCGCCGGCAGACGGTATTCGAGCGAACGGATCCCGGCTTCTTCGGCCCGCAGCAGCTTGTTGCGCACATAGACATGACTGGCCGGATCGTCACCGACCAGCAGTACCGCCAGGGCCGGAACCACGGCCTGCAGCGCCAGGGCCGCGACATCCGCACGGACTTCTTCGAGCACCCGGGCGGCAATGGCCTTGCCATCGATATCGCGGGCGAGGGGAAGGGAACTGCTCATTGAATACGTCACCGTCATCTGGATAAACAGGAGATCGATCAGCGGCCTGAAGGCGCGCTCAAGCCGCTGGGGAGGGCCAGGAATATAACATCTGCGCTCCGGCGCCCAGTGTGACATAGCGCAGCAGGTCGGAGGCAATGCGGTGATTTCAAACCCGGTAGTACTTGTGGCGAGCGGGCTTGCCCGCGCTCGGCTGCGAAGCAGTCGTAAAAACGATCACCGCATTCTACCTGGCATATTGCGATTATCGTTTTCAGGGCCGCTTCGCATCCCAGCGCGGCGATGCGGCGTCCCGACAAGCCCGCTCGCCACAAGATCGTGCCTTTCTTCAAACTCCTTGGGTGAGCAGTATTGGCCGATCAGCGATAGTGTGGCTGATTCGAGCGCGAAGGAATCAGCGACGAAAAACGGCTCCACTTTTTGCGGCGGGCCCTATAAAGTCCGTGCTTTTTCGGGGAGGTCGTGCGGCGTTCCCGGATCGTCAGGGAGATGAGTCGTGCAGCGATTTGACCGCAGCTTTGTACCGGTGCCGGAAATTTTTCAAGGCCCGGATTTTGCCCCGGCGCGGCGTCAGCTCAGGGAGTTTTTTCTCTCCAACCCTGAAAGGCGCGCGCAGACCCGACTGCCCGACAGTTTCGACAACTTCAACGAAACCTCGATCCTGCTTGGCCTGCAACGGCTGTTTCACGGTAAATGTGCGTTTTGCGAGACTGCAGGGCGGACCGAACCGTATCAATTTCGTCCGCCGTCCAACGCCACGCCCAGCCAGAACCAGGTTTCTGCTCACCTGTATTACGCCTGGCTGCGTCATGCCTGGGAGAACATCTATCCGATTTGCGCGAGTTGTATGCCTGAGCGCCCGGATTTTTTCCCGGTCAAGGGCAGGCGTGCGTCGTTGCCCAACGAGCAGCAGTTGCGTCGCTACGAAAAGGAGAGCCTTGGACTTTGGCGCGACTATCCGCCCAAGGAACATAACCTGCTGCTCGACCCCTGTGTCGACAATAATTTCGCCAAACACTTCGATGTCGACCTTGCCACAGGCGCGCTGGTCGGAAGCAGTGATCGCGGGCAATTTACCCTTCAGCACTTCAAACTCAATCGGGAAGAGCTGTGTGCGCCAAGAGGGACGCAACTTCATCGCTACATGAGAACGCTGATCGACAGCACCTTTGAGCAACTCATGAAGGATGATTCGCTGGCTCATCCCGGGTATCTGGATATTTTCGACTTTTCCGGATTGGAGTTTGGCGGCATCTGGTACTTGCTGTGCTGCCGACTCGTTTCGGTCCTGACGTTTTCGGGGGAAAAGCGTCTCCCTGTGACGCGGCTCAAGATCGCCGAAAGCTTCATGGTTCTGGCCCGTGACAAGCATTTCAATCAACGTCTTACCCGGCTGCGTGCCTGGTATACCGATGCAAGCCTCAATAGTGTCAGGTCCGATCTCGAGTTCTTTACGGGTACCTCGGAGCGCTTCCCCTCGCTGCTTTCGATCCAGCTCAATCATTTCAAGGGCATTGAGCAGCTCAGCTTGAACCTGCCGGTTTCCGAGCATTCACAGGGCCTCTCCGGTAGTGCACAACCTTTGCAGCCGGCATTGCTGATTCTCGGCGAGAACGCTGCCGGGAAAAGTTCGCTGCTGGAAGCCACCGCCTTGGCGTTGTGTACGGACAAAGCCAGGGCGGAGTTGCAACTGGATATCAGTGCGCTGCCGCTGAATCCTGAACTGATGGGGGCCACGTCGTTGCCGCAAGCGGCCTCGGCCAGCGTGACCCTCACTTTCGAGCAGGGGGTGCGCAGGACGCTGACCATTGCCGATGGCGCTTATTCCGCCGAACGTCCGAACCGACTTCCTCCCGTCTTCGCCTACGGCGCCTTTCGCCAATACCAGAAAGGCGTGCGGCGCTTCAGCGCGGCCAAGTCGATCATCAACCTGTTCCAGTCGGACGTGTTGCTGTCCAACCCCGAGAAGTGGTTGCTGAGCCTCAAGGAACCTGATTTCCAGATGGTGGTACGGGCCTTGCGGGACGTGCTGTCGATCGAGGGTGAGTTCGACGTGATGGTGCGCGACCAGGCACGCAAGCGCTGCCTGATCGTGACCACGACCGCGGGCTGCCAGGTGCGCCACGAAACACCGCTGAGCCTGGCGTCCTCGGGTTATCGTTCGATCCTGGCGATGGTCTGCGACATCATGCAGGGCCTGATGAACCGGCAGGTCAATCCGTTCTTCGACACCCTGGCCACGGCCCAGGCCATCGTGCTGATCGATGAGGTCGAGGCGCATCTGCATCCGCGCTGGAAGATCCAGATCATGCGCGCACTGCGCAGCGCGCTGCCCAAGGTCACCTTTATCGCCACCACCCATGACCCGCTGTGCCTGCGCGGCATGCAGGCCCATGAGGTGATCGTCATGCACCGGGTCGCCCGCGATTGCGATCCGCAAACCCAGTTGCCGGTGATGGTCGAACAACTGGTCGAACTGCCCGATGTCAGCCAACTGACTATTGAGCAGTTGCTGACCTCGGACTTCTTCAGCCTGACCTCCACCGACCAGCCGGGCACCGAGCGCGAACTGGCGCGGTTTGCCGATATCCTCGCCGCGCGTGACCGGAATGAACCGCTGACCGAGACGCAGCTCAAGGCCTGGGAACGCTTCGAGCGGGATATCAGCGATGCCTTGCCGGTGGGGTCGACCGAAGTGCAGCGGCTGGTGCAGGAGGCGGTGGTGGAGTACCTGAAGAACCGCCGACAGGCGTCCAGCGCCAAACTGGGTGAACTGCGCAGCGCCTCCAGGCAACGTATCCTGGATATTCTGGAGTCGCTCTGAATCATGCGTGCCGTTATCCGCAAGACCGCCAAGCTACCCGATGCCCTGTCCGGAAACGAGTCGGCTGCTGCCAAAGAACTGGGCAAGTTGCAAGCCTACTTCCGCGCCCCGACGGGCAGTCCGCCGGCGTTTGCGGTGTACAAGTCCGACAGTGTGAAAAAGCAGCTCGATGAGCTGTTCCATGGCAAGTGCGCCTACTGCGAAAGCTTCTATGCCTCCACGGCGCCGGTGGATATCGAGCATTACCGGCCCAAGGGCGCGGTGTCCGAGGAGAGCGGTCATCCGGGTTATTGGTGGCTGGCCATGGACTGGGACAACTTGCTGCCCAGTTGCATCGACTGCAACCGCAAGCGCAAGCAGGTCACGCCCAAACTGTCGGCCAGGCTGCAGACCCTGCTGGATGACCGCCAGGGCTTCAGCGACGCGAGTGTGGTGCTGACGGGCAAGAAGGACAGCTTTCCGATCCTCGGCCAGAGGGCGATGGTCGAAGGCGCCGATCTGGTCGCCGAGTACCCGCTGCTGCTTGATCCTTGTCGGGACAACCCGGACGAGCACCTCAGGTTTCATATCGACCGGGAGAACCTGATCGGCCTGGTCTTGCCCCGGCAGCACCCGGGCCGCGACTTGCCGCCGCTCACCGGCACAGCCATCGACGGCCTGGTTCGCGAAGCGCGGGATACGGGATTGAGTCTCAAGGGCACGGTGTCGATCCATGTCTATGGCCTGAATCGGCTCGGCCTGGTGCAGGAGCGTACGCGCTTGTTGCGGCAACTGGAGTTCCTGGAGATGCTGGCGCTGGAAATGGGCCTGATGGCCCAGGAACTCCATCCTGATCCGGATGTGCCGGTCATCGATCCGCAGGACCAGGCCCGCCGGGATCGCGATGAGCGCATCGCCAAGCGCCTGCGTTTCCTGCAGGACCAGATACTCAGCGAGATGAAGGCCATGGCGCGGCCCGACGCGCCTTACTCGGCCATGGTCCGGGCGTGGATCGAGGGTTTCAAGCAGCGCCTGGGTAGTTGATCCACTCGTTCACCGACGGTCAGGGCGCGGTGGTTGCGGCATCCGTCGGTGCCGGGCGGATCCCTTGTCGTTCAGCCACCGCCCGCAAGGTCTTGAGGCTGACCATCGGTGCATCGACGACAAACTGGTTGGCCAGCCAGGACGGAATGTCCCCCGCCGGCTCTGCCTGCAATTGATAGATCACACGGGTCTCGCTGTCGCTCCTGGGCTGCATCTTCCACACACCGCTCAACTGGCGCACGCGGATCAGCCCCGGTACCACGGGGGTATAGTCGGGCGCCGCGTCGAGGTGGCGGACCAGGCTGCCGTCGTCGTTTCGCTCGGTGTGTACATGCAGGACCATGTCCCGGGGGCTGGCCGGCCAGGGCAGGTCGGTGGTCAGGTAGACCCAGGTATCGTCGCCGTCATTTTTCAGCAGGCGCATATCGGCGCAGGCATACAGCCACTTGCAGGCGACCCGGAGGTTTTCCTGCAGATCGCTGAGGGTGGAGACATCGGCCTTGATATCGACTTCGCCACGAAAGCTCTGGTAGTGCGAGCCGGGCACTTTGCTGAGGAAGACCTGGATGCCGTCTTCCTCATGGGCCAGTTTCCAGTCGTCGGCCAACACCACGGTGGCCGTGCTCAGGCAGGCCGCTGTCAGGGCGATCACAGATAACAAGCGCTTCATTCGAGTCTCCAGGGCCGCACGGTGGAATATCCGCGCCTACCGAGAGATAACACGCTAGCACGGGGATTATTCGATAGCTCTTGAAAGTGCCGGCTCGATCAACTGTGAGCCCAGGTGCTGCAGGCGAATCATGTCCATCAACTGGCGCAGCCCCGGCTGCGACTGGCGCTGGCTGGAGTAGTACATGTACAGCGGCACACCAATGCACGACCAGTCCGGCATCACTTCGCGCAAGCGGCCATCGTGCAGTTCCTCGCTGACCCGTCGTTCCAGGCAGTAGGCGATGCCGATACCGGCGAGGGCGGCATCGATCGACGCCTGGGTGTCGGACGCGCTGAGCATGCCGGGCACTTCGAGGCGGATCTGGCGCTCGCCGTTGCCCAGTTCCCATTTATAGGCGGTGTTGTTGCCCAGGCGCATCTTGATGCACGAATGCCGCAGCAGCTCTTCCGGCGTCTCGGGGGGCGGGCAGCGGGCCAGGTAGGCGGGGGAGGCGACCATCACCCAGCGCAGTTCGCCGGTCAGCGGCACTGCGATCATGTCCTGTGGCACCGTCGCCCCGTAGCGGATACCGGCGTCATAACCTTCGGCGACGATATCCACCAGGCGGTCCTCGACCATCAGGTCCAGGTGCAACTGCGGGTAGGCCGCCATGAACGGCGCGAGCACCGGGCTGATCAGCAGCTTGGCCGCATCGCGCGGGACGTTGAGGCGCAGGCGGCCGATCGGAGCATGGCGATACAGGTCCAGTTCGTCGAGAGCGCCCTGGATGGTCTCGAAGCCCTGCGCGAGCTTCTGTGCCAGCAGGCCACCGGCGTCGGTCGGTTCCACCGAGCGACTGTTGCGGTTGAGCAGCTTGACCCCCAGGCGGGTTTCCAGATTGCGCATGGTGTGGCTCAGCGCCGAGGTGGTGACTCCCAGCTCATGGGCAGCCTGGCGAAAACTGCGGCGACGGATGATCGCCATGAAAACGTTCAGGTCCGCCAGTTCGGAGCGGTTGAATCCGGCCATATCGAGGGTTTCCAGAGTCGGTCGGGTTAACGGGGTGTTGAGCCCCATTCAACCATGGATGATCTAGAGTAACTGACCTTTCTTCCCCTCGACTCTGACAGAGGTTCTTCATGAGTATCGAACACATCAGCATTGCCGGCATCGACAAGCCGGTTTCGCGCATCGCCCTGGGCACCTGGTCCATGGGCGGCTGGATGTGGGGTGGCGCCGACGACGCCGTGTCCATCCAGACCATTCGCCATGCCCTCGACAGTGGCATCAACCTGATCGACACCGCGCCGGTCTATGGCAAGGGGCATTCCGAGGTGCTGATCGGCAAGGCGCTGGCGGGTGTGCGGCACCAGGCCGTGATCGCTACCAAGGCCGGCTTGCAGTGGGACGACGGATCGGTACGGCGCAACGCCACGGCCCAGCGGATTCGCCATGAAGTCGAAGACTCCCTGCGTCGCCTGGAAACCGACTATATCGACCTGTACCAGATCCACTGGCCCGATCCGCTGGTAGAACAGCAGGAGACGGCGTTGGAGTTGGAGAAACTCCGCCAGGAAGGCAAGATCCTGGCGGTGGGCGTGAGCAACTATTCGCCGGCGCAGATGGACGAGTTCCGTGAGTACAGCGCATTGGCGACGGTGCAACCGCCCTATAACCTGTTCGAGCGGGCGATCGACAGCGATATCCTGCCGTATGCCAGGCAGCATGAAATGGTGGTGCTGGCCTATGGTTCGCTGTGCCGGGGGCTGTTGACGGGCTCGATGAGTCCATCGACGGCGTTTGGCAGTGACGATATCCGTGGCGCCGATCCGAAATTCCGTGCGCCGCGCTTCGAACAGTACCTGGCCGCCGTGGCGGCGCTGGACCTGTTCGCGCGTGAGCGGCACGACAAATCGGTGCTGGCCCTGGCCTTGCGCTGGGTACTCGACCAGGGGCCGATCATCGCCTTGTGGGGGGCCCGCAAGCCGGAGCAGTTGCAGGGCTTTGAAGAGGCGTTCGGCTGGAGCCTGTCGGCCGATGACCTGAAGCAGATCGACCAGATCCTGCTCAACACCATCAAGGACCCGGTAGGTCCCGAGTTCATGGCTCCGGGTACTCGCTGACAACGTTTTGCGTCGCCGCTGCTGGCCCTTTCGCGGGCAAGCCCACTCCCACAGGTTTTGTGCCTTGCGCAATTACTGTAGGAGCGGGCTTGCCCGCGAAGAGGGCCGCGAATTCACTGAGAATCTTGCTGACAAGCCCGGCCAATCAGGCTACCGAGTAGCCCCCATCGGCCAGCAGCGCATGGTCGGATATATAGCTGGAGTCCTCGGATGCCGGGCAAGCTGCGGGCCTTTATCGACTTCATCCAGGCGACGAACCGGGCGGCCTGAAGATTTGCCGGCAACGACCAGGCGCCATAGGGGCTTGCAGGCGGTTTATCGGCAACTGGCCGCTGTCACTTTGCAGGTGGCCGATGCGCCGCCTGATTCAGCCGCGTAGCGTCGGCAGTTGCTCAGGGCTTTTACGCTGGCCGTCCCTATGCTCGGCCCCCAGGCGAGTCCGCCGACGCCGCTCGTCGGTACGGCCTTGGCATAGCACGGATCCCCGGCGATCGGGGTTTGTGGGCGCTTGCCGGAGCAGCCGGAGATCATCGAAAAAACGAGGGTCAGCATGAGCAGGGGCAGGATGCTTCGTGGGACGTGTTCGGTCATGGCAGGGTCGATGTCGAAGAATAGATCCCGTCCATTGTCTCCCCTTATTGGCGAATCGCAAGGCCTGCTTGGGCAATTGAGCCATGGCCATGGCATTGCCTGGCACGGGGCCGCGTGACGGGGCTGTATGACAGGGCTATATGACAGGGCTATATGACGGGTTACACGACGGAAACGGATGATCCACGGTGTGCATTGATGGCATCATGGTGGACTGTCGAGGCGCACGAGCCTGTGCGCTTATCTTTCGAGTCTGGAGAGTTGATTAATGGCTGTGCAGCAAACCGTCACCGTGATCCCGCCGAACGCATCCCTGAACGGAAAGGTGACGCCGCCCGGCTCCAAGTCGATCACCAACCGGGCTCTGCTGCTGGCGGCCCTGGCCAAGGGCACCAGCCGCCTGTCCGGTGCGCTGAAAAGCGATGACACGCGACACATGTCCAATGCCCTGCGGCAGATGGGTGTGACCATCAGCGAGCCGGACGATACGACTTTCGTGGTCACCGGCAGCGGCCAGTTGCAAGTGCCGGAGCAGCCCCTGTTCCTCGGCAACGCCGGCACCGCGGTGCGCTTCCTGACCGCCGCGGTAAGCACGGTCAACGGCACGGTGGTGCTGGATGGCGACCATTATATGCAGAAGCGCCCGATCGGCCCGTTGCTCGATGCCCTGCGTCGCGGCGGCCTGGATGTCGAGAGCGCCACCGGTTGCCCGCCGGTGACCGTGCGCGGCAGCGGCCGGGTCCAGGCGCGCCGGTTCGAGATCGACGGTGGTCTGTCGAGCCAGTATGTCTCGGCATTGCTGATGCTGGCGGCCTGTGGCCAGGAGCCGGTGGAAGTCGCACTGACCGGCAAGGACATCGGCGCTCGCGGCTATGTCGACCTGACCATCGCCTGCATGCGCGCCTTCGGGGCCCAGGTGGAAGTCCTCGACGAGACCCTGTGGCGTGTCGCGGCCACCGGCTACACGGCCTGTGATTATCAGGTCGAGCCGGACGCTTCGGCGGCCACTTACCTGTGGGCGGCCGAGGCGTTGACGCAAGGGCGTATCGACCTGGGCGTGGCGGGCGAGGACTTCACCCAGCCGGACGCCAAGGCCCTGGAAGTGATCCAGCAGTTCCCGAACATGCCGGCGGTGATCAACGGTTCGCAGATGCAGGACGCGATTCCGACCCTGGCGGTGCTGGCGGCGTTCAACCGTACGCCGGTCCGTTTTGTCGAACTGGCGAACCTGCGGGTCAAGGAATGCGATCGGGTCCAGGCGCTGTTCGACGGCCTGAACGAAATCCGTTCCGGGCTGGCGGCGGTGGAAGGCGACGATTTGCTGGTGGCTTCCGATCCGGCGCTGGCGGGCACGGCTTGCAACGCGCTGATCGATACCCACTCCGATCATCGCATCGCCATGTGCTTTGCCCTGGCGGGCCTGAAGGTCGCCGGTATCCGTATCCAGGACCCGGACTGCGTCGCCAAGACCTATCCGGATTACTGGAAGGCCCTGGCGTCGCTGGGTGTACAGTACGCTTCGTAACGCAGGCGGCTGATCAGGCCTGGCGCAGCGCCAGGCCCTGGTCGTTGCTGTCCACCGTCACCCGGCGATAATCCTCCAGCGTCGGATGCGGGGTTTGCAGCGGGTGACCGTGGGTGGCACTGATGACCACTACCGGAATCCCGGCGGCTTCCGCGGCGCCGATACCGGCCGGCGCATCTTCGAAAATCAGGCATTGCGCGGGCGCCACGCCCAGTCGTTGCGCGGCCAGCAGGTAGCCGTCCGGCGCCGGTTTGCCACGGGTCACGTCTTCGGCACTGATCACCAGGTCGGGCAGGGCGATGCCGGCGGCAGCCATGCGACTCTCGGCCAGGGCGCGCGGCGCCGAGGTCACCACGGCCCAGCGCTGCGGGGGCAGGGCGTTGAGAAAGGCCAGGGCGCCGTCGATGGCGACCACACCTTCGACATCGTCGATCTCGGCCTGGGAGATGGCGGCGGCTTCGCGCTCGGCGTCGACGCCGGGCAGATTCTGGCGGCGCACGGTGTCGATGCTGCGCACGCCATGGATGGTCTTCAGAAAGGCTTCGACATCCAGGCCATGACGCCGTGCCCAGTGGCTCCAGACACGCTCGGCGGCGGCGATCGAGTTGAGCAATGTCCCGTCCATATCGAACAGAAACGCCGAGAAGCGCTGACCTTCAAACATGCCGTGTCCCCTCCGGGTAAAGAGGCCATGCTAGCACGGGAGACGGATGATCGTTCCCACGGTCCCCGTGGGAATGTCTCTCCGGACGCTCTGCGTCCGCTGTTGTCACGCGGAGCGTCACGGGCTGCATTCCCACGCAGGACGTGGAAACGATCACGGATGGATATCAGTCGAAGTTGGTGCTCAGCGAGAGCGCTTCCCACTGCTTGATTTCCGCCAGATGACCTTCCAGTTTGGCACTGACGAACTGCACCGCGTCATGCCCGAGCAGCAGATGCACCGGCGGCTCGTCGGCCTCGACCACCGCCATCATCGCCAGCGCCGCCTTGGCCGGGTCGCCGACCTGGTTACCGCTGCGTTGCTGGCGGGTTTCGCGCTGGGCATCGAAGGAGGCATCGTAGTCGGCGATGCTGCGCTCGGCACGAACCATCGAGCGACCGGCCCAGTCGGTGCGGAAAGCCCCGGGCTCGATGGCGGTGACAAACACGCCGAACGGCCTGACTTCCTTGCCCAGTGCTTCGGAGATACCTTCCAGGGCGAACTTGCTGCCGTGGTAGTAGCCCAGGCCGGGGAAGGTAGTGATGCCGCCCATGGAGGTGACGTTGAGGATGTGCCCACGGCGCCGCTCGCGCATGAACGGCAATACCGCCTTGATCACTGCCACCGCGCCGAATACGTTGACTTCGAATTGCTGGCGCAGGTCTTCCAGCGGTGACTCCTCGATCGGGCCTTCATGGCCATAACCGGCATTGTTCACCAGCACGTCGATCGCACCGATCCTTGCTTCGATGTCCGTCACCACCGCCGGCACGGCGGCATTGTCGGTAACGTCCAGCAAGCACCCGAACGACAGGCCCGGCTGGCTGTTTTCAAAGGCCTGGCGTGCCGCTTCGTTGCGCAGGGTGCCTACCACCCGGTGACCGGCGGTGAGCAGCGCTTCGGCCAGGGCCTTGCCGAAACCCGAGCTGACGCCCGTGATGAACCAGGTTTTTTGCGTGAATTGAGTCATGGTGAATCCTCCAGGGGACAGGCCTTCAGTTCAACGCATTCGAACTTTTCAGACAATCCACTCAATGCTGGCAAGGCTATTAAGTCGGGGTTCATAATAAGCGCCGATGTCGACTATTCAGTGAGGAAGGTGCCATGCGTCAGGATCAACTCGATGGACTGGTGACCTTTGTCCATGTGGCCGAACTCTCCAGTTTCACGGCAGCGGCGACGCGACTGGGCGTCAGTCCGTCAGCGGTCAGCCAGGTGATTCGCAACCTGGAACAACGACTGGGGATCGCCCTGTTCAATCGCACCACCCGCAGCGTGGCGCTGAGCGAGGCGGGCGTGCGCTTCCTGGAGCGGGTCATGCCGGCGGTCAGGGAACTCAGTGCTGCCGCCGAGGAGCTGGGTGACAGCAGCGGCCAGCCGTCGGGCCTGCTGCGCCTGAACGTGCCACGAGCGGCCTACCTGACGGTATTGCAGCCAATCCTCAAAGGCTTTCTCGATGCCTATCCGGAGATCGACCTGGAGATCAGCCTGGAAAACTCCCTGGTGGATATCGTGCGCCAGGGTTATGACTGCGGTATCCGTTTCGGCGGGCATGTCGAGCAGGACATGGTGGCGGTCAGGATCGGCCCGCCGCTGGCCGTGCATGTGGTGGCTTCGCCGGTCTATCTGGAGCGGTACGGTGTTCCCCTGCACCCGCAGGAGCTGGTCGGGCACCAGTGTTTCGGTTTTCGCCCGTCCAGCAGTGGTGTGGTCGAGCGCTGGGCCTTCGGCAAGGACGGCGAAAATCTGCAGATCGCGGTCAACGGCCGACTGATCGTCAATGACTCCGGCGTGCTGGTGCAGTCGGCTCTGGACGGCCAGGGCATCGCCTACATGGTCAACGGTTATATCGAGCCGTTTCTTGCCGACGGCCGCCTGGTCCGGCTGCTGGCGGACTGGAGTCCGGACTTGCCCAGCTACACCCTGTACTACCCGGACCGCCGCCAGGGTACGCGCAAGCTGCGGGCGCTGATCGATTACCTGAAGGCGGTGGACTGGACGCAGATCCAGGGTTTCAGTGCTTTGCTGCGGACCGATGAGAACCCGGCAGGCTGAATCCGGATTATTTTTCGGGGGCCATTGGAATAAACCCGGCGCTCGTTCGTCGGACTCGGGCAAACCACTTTGACACAGCAGGAACGTCGATCCGGCGCCCTGAAACCCGATCCCCTTGCGAGATGAGCCCGATGAAACTTTCCAAAGCCCGTTCCCTGTTTGCTGCCGCTTCCCTGGCTTTCCTGGCGGCCGGTACCGCCAGCGCCGCTCCGGCCGCGCCGATCCACAATATCGTGCTGGTGCATGGGGCCTTTGTCACCGGCGCCGGCTGGAAACCGGTCTACGACATCCTGGTCAAGGACGGCTACCACGTGTCGATAGCCCAGCATCCGCTGACCGGTTTCAATGAGGACGTGACCGCGGTCAAGCGGATCCTGGCGATGCAGGACGGCCCGACCATCCTGGTCGGCCACAGTTATGGCGGCGCGGTGATTTCCGATGCCGGTACCGATGAGCATGTGGCGGGCCTGGTCTATATCGCCGCCCATGCCCTGGATATCGGTGAGACCGAGGCTGCCAACGGCAAGCTCTACCCGAATGCCACCAAGGCCGTGAAGAAGACCGCGGACGGTTTCCTCTACCTTGATCCGGCGTTCTACCCGGCCGACTTCGCGGCTGACCTGCCCAAGGCCCAGGCCGAATTCGAAGCCAATGCCCAGGCCCTGACCTCGGCCTCGGTGTTCACCACCGCCGCCACTTCGGCTGCCTGGAAAACCAAGCCAAGCTGGTATGCGGTAGCCAAGTCGGACCGGATGATCAACCCGGACCTGGAGCGCATGTACGCCAAGCGCGCCAATAGCCACACCATCGAAATCGCCGGTGCCAGCCATGCGGTCTACGAGTCGCACCCGAAAGAAGTGGCTGCACTGATCGAGCAGGCGGCCAAGCACGCCCTGGACGCCAAGTAAGTCGTCGGGGTTGCCGGGCGGGCTAGACGAAAGCCTGTCCGGTAAACCCGCGAGGCAGGCGCTGACGACCGGGCAGTGCGGTCAGCCGTTGGACCCAGGTCGCCCGCCAGTCATTGGCGGTGTGAAGGGCCTTGGCCTTGCGTGCGGCCCGGCGCGTGGCATTGCGCTGATCCTTGCGGGTGGCCTTGAAGGCTTCGGTATTGCGGCAGCTGCGGCATTTGACGCGGGCCAGTTCGGTACTGGAAAGCAGATTGTCGCCGTGGCGACCGCAGGCCAGATGTCCCTCGGTCTTGAAGTGGGTAATCATGGATATTCTCCTAGAGGCTATCAGGCGCCCCTGTAAACGGTGGACGTCCGGCCACTGCCGATCGTTCAATCCATTTTCCCGCCCTTCGCTCTGGCGGCAGGTTGTTGGTGTTTTGCCTACACTGAGTATTCAACGCCCGGACGGTCCGGGCATCCTGATGCGAGGTGCGTATGGATACCCAGCCTGCTTCCCTGGTCGAGCCGTTTTCGCGGCGGCCCTTCAGTGCCATGCCCTGGCGCGAAGTGCCCGTGCCGCAGGAGGACGAACTCACCGAGGACGACACTCCCGATGAACCCCCGCCGCAAACCTGGAAGCATCCCGACGATGGCAAGGAGATGCCGGAGCGCGACCGGGAAACACCGCTGAAACCCTGAATTCGCCGGGGCCTGCCGCTGCCCATCCATGCGATGGGCAGCGCTTTTCCGGGGGGCTGCCTGCCCCGACCTGATCCGTGCGCAGTAGCGATCCAGAGCCTTTCGCCCTTGCTGACCGACGGCAGAGGGATCATGATCGCGGTCCCGATAGCCTTCGCCGTTCAAGGCCACTTTCAGGTAGAAAACCGATGAATCATGAAATTCGTGTCGTTGCCATTCTTCAAGCCCAGCCGGGCAAAGCCGCCGAGTTGGAAGCCGCGCTGAAGGCCGTCGTGGTGCCCTCGCGCGCCGAACCCGGTTGCCGTGAATACACCCTGCATGTCGACCAGGACAATGCCGAGCGTTTCGTTTTCGTCGAGCGCTGGATCGATATGGCCGCGATCAAACACCACCGCGATACCAAGCACTACAAGGCGCTGGGTGCTGCAGTGGCCGACCTGGTACTGAGCCGGCAAGTCCTGCTGCTGGATGAGGTCCCCGGGCAGTAATTCGAGCTGTGTCAGGGCAGGGGGCTTTCAGTGCCCTTGATGGCCTCTTCGCTGGCAAGCCAGCTCCCACAGTGATCGCGTTTGGCACGTAGCTTGTGAGTGGACTCCACAGTGATCGCGTTTGGCGCGTAGCTTGTGAGTGGACTCCACAGTGATCGCGTTTGGCACGTAGCTTGTGAGTGGACTCCACAGTGATCGCGTTTGGC
>NZ_JACAPR010000028.1:0-192064 GCF_013385635.1 Pseudomonas gingeri | reverse complement strand
AGTGATCGCGTTTGGCACGTACCTTGTGGGAGCGGGCTTGCCCGCGAAGGCGTCCTGGCCGACACCTGGGGATTGTGCTCAGAAGCGCAGGGTCGCGCCGGTGGTGAACCATGGGTCGCGATCACCGTTCAGGTGACGCCCGACCACCAGGTCGATATCGAGCTTCTCGCTGATATGCAGGCGCGGCCCGGCCTGCCAGCCCTGGTCGCCGTGCTGTTGGCCAAAGCGTTCGGCCACCAGTGTCAGCGACGGTATCACGTCATATTCCACGCCGGTGCCCCAGGTCAGGGCGTGATTCTGCTCGCCGTCGTCGTAGGCCTGGGTCCAGCCACCGCTGACGGTCAGGCGCAACGGCTCGATCGGCTGATAGGTCAGTGGCACGCTCAGGTCGACACCGTCGAAGGAATGCCGGCGGGCCGTGGCGAAGTGCAGTGCCGCCGACAGCGCGGCTTCCAGGCCAAGGTCTGCGCGGCTGAGCAGCGACGCCTTGAGGTGTGGGCTGAGCATCGTCTGATGTTCCCCGTCATCACGACTGCGGTTGATATCGGCGCCCAGTTGCAGCGAGGGCAGGCTTTCGGGCGTGCAGTCCCGGGACAGCACGGTTTCCCCGCTCGATGCATTGTGTCGGCCGCTCTTGTACCAGGTGTCGATATTGCATTCGCCGGGGGCGTTGATGCCGCCGTCGTCGACGACATAGGAACCGCCCGCGGCCTGGGCCTTGGAGTAGATCGACAGCAGGGCGAAGGTGCCGAGGGTTGCGCCGACAAACAACAGGGTGCGGCGCAGGGAACGTTGCCGGGCGCGGGGCAGGGCCTGGTAGAGGGAGGTGCAGGGGCCGCTGCGGGTCGGGCTGGCGGTCGGTGTGCTGCGGCGAACGTTGTTCTTTTGCATGAGAGGCTCCTTCAATCGTCGATGGGCAGGGTTTCAATGCCGATGGCCCTGGCCTGGGCTACCAGCTCTTCGGTGTCGTTGCCGCCGGGGAAGGCGAGCACCAGGTCCGGCTCGCTGTCGAGCAGCATGAATTGGTTGCGGCGGCGCTCGGCCTGCTTGCCATAGAGTTGCCAGTTGGAGGGGTAGCGCACGATATGAGTACCGGTTTCCCGGGCCCAGTCCTCGAGGGTGCTGCCCAGGTACTGGTTGCCGCCGTGGATCAGCACCTCGATCCGGCGCACCTGCTGGTAGGCCTCGAGGACCTTGCGGCACATGCTGGCGTTCATGTAGTAACGCCCGGCGCAGATCAGGACGCGCATGGGTAGTCATCCTTGTCGCGTGGCGGTTGTTCGTCGTTGCGCAGCAGTACCGGGGCAGGGTTTTCCGCCAGCTCGTGCAAGCCCGGAATGTGTTCGCCCGCGCGCTCCAGCACCGGATAGGCCAGGGCGGCGATGTGATGGTGGACACGCCGGTAGTCGCGCAGTACCCGCTGGAAAATATCCCCGGATTCGGCCCAGGCGCTTTTGTCGGCGCTGAGTTTGCGGAAGTGCTCGCGGCTGGCATTGGCTTCCAGCCGACGGATCGAGGCCTTGCGCGCGACCAGTTGGTGCGCGGTGGCGGTGTCCTCGCGCAGGAACACGGTAATGGCCAGGTTCAGGCTTTCCTGCAGTTCGTCGTGCAACGGGTAGATATGCCCCAGTTCGAACTTCGAGAAGGCTTCGCCACGCCGCCGTCGACGGGCCGCCAGTTGCGCCAGGTTGCTGGAGAGAATGTCGCCGGCGTGTTCCAGGTTGATCACGAACATGAGGATTTCCTGGGCGCGGTCGGCGTCCTCGTCGCTCAGGCCGTCCTGGCCGATATCCGCCAGGTAGGCGCGGATGGCGGCGCTCAGCAGGTCCAGTGACTGGTCCAGTTGGCGAATCTGCTCGGCCGAGACCTCCATGGGCGCCTCGAACAGTTTCAGCACGCGTTCGAGCATCACCGAGAGCATGTCGGCGAGGCGCAAGGCTTCGCGCACGGCGTTCGACAGGCCGATATTGGCGACTTCCAGGCCGGCTTCATCAAGGTAGTGCGGCATGCCCGGATCGGCGGGCTGCTCGGGAGCGGGCAGGAGCCGGGTCAGTACCGTTGCCATGCGCTCCACCAGACCGATAAAGCCCAGGGCCAGCAGCCCGTTGAAAGCGATGTGCAGGTACACCACCTGATGGCCGGGCGAAATGCTTGAGGCCGTCAGGGCATTGCCCAGCAACGAGGCGAACGGCAGCACCAGCAGCGCGCCGAACAGCCGCACGGCCAGATTGCCCAGGGGCAGGCGGCGGGCGACCTGGGTACTGGCGCTCAGCACCGGCGGCAATGCGCCGCCGATGTTGACGCCGAGCACCAGGGCCAGGGTGGTCACCGGCGACATCAGGCCGGTGCCGGCCAGCGAGGCGATCAACAGGATCACCGCGACGCTGGAATGGCAGATCCAGGTCAACAGGGCGGCGACCAGCAGCGCGATCAGGATATCGCCCTGCAGGCCTTGCATCACCGCGTGGAACACCGGTGTGCTTTCCATCTGCCCGAGGACGGCGCCCAGCAGGCTCAGGGCCAGCAGCATCAAGCCCAGGCCGATCAGCGCGCAGCCGATGCTTTCGTAGCGCGAGTCGTCCCGCAGGCGGAAGACCACGAAACCGCTGAGCAGGACGATGGGGATCGCCATCGAGGTATTGAAGCTCAGCAACTGCACGACGAGGGTCGAGCCGATATTGGCGCCGAGCATGACCGCCAGCGCCGGGGCCAGGCTCAGGGTGCCGGCGGCGGTAAACGAGGTGGCCATCAGGCTCACAGCGGTGCTGCTTTGCAGGATGGCGGTAATGCCGATGCCCGAGAGCAGGGCTTTCCAGCGCTTGTCCAGATTGCGTCCCAGGCCATTGCGCAGTTGCGTGCCGAAGCCGCGCAACAGGGCGGTGGAGATCATGTGGGTGCCCCACAGCAACAAGGCGATGGCGCCGGCGAGATTGATCAACAGAGTGGTTCCAGACATGAGGATTCTCCCAGTGCTGGTTTTTTACTTTCTGGGTGGGCGCAACAACCTCACCGAGGCACGACTGATGGCGCTGGAGAATTCCAGCAGATAGCGCATCTCGATACTGGTCAGCGTCCCGCGCACGTAGAGCTTTACGGTGACCCGCCTGACGACCTTGGCGGCCTTGGTCAGGCACAGCACCGACAGCGCCCGGTAGCTGTAGTCGAGGAGGGCGAACAGCTGTTTGATGGGTTCCATGGTGGGCTCCCGGTGATGGCCGGTTGGTCGGTTCTGATGTTGTGAGCGCAACGGACCTTGTAGGAGCCGGCTTGCCGGCGATGAGGCCGGCAAGCCTTGCATCGACTGTTCTGCCGCTATCGCCGGCAAGCCGGCTCCTACAGGGTTGGGCGGTGCTCCTGGAACCTCGTCAGAACCACTGCTTGAAGCGACGGATATAGAAGGTCTTCATGGTCTGGGCCACAACACAGTAGGTCAGCAGGGTGCCCACCAGCCATGGGAAGTAGGCCATCGGCAACGGCACCAGGCCGACCAGGGTGCCCAGTTGCGAGAACGGCAGGTAGATCCCGATGGAGACCGCCAGGCAGGTCATGACGATGATCGGCAGCGCCGCGGTGCTCTGGAAGAACGGGATCTTCTGGGTTCGCAGCATATGCACCACCAGCGTCTGCGACAGCAGGCCCTCGATAAACCAGCCGGACTGGAACAGTGCCTGCATTTCCACGCTGTTGGCGGCGAACACGTACCACATCAGGGCAAAGGTGGTGATGTCGAAGATCGACGAGGTCGGCCCGATCCACAGCATGAAGCGGCCGATATTCTTCGCATCCCATTTGCGCGGCTTGCGCAGGAACTCCTTGTCCATCTTGTCCCAGGGCAGGGCCAGCTGGGAGATGTCGTAGATCAGGTTCTGCAGCAGCAGGTGGATCGACAGCATCGGCAGGAACGGAATGAACGCACTGGCCACCAGCACCGAGAACACGTTGCCGAAGTTGGAACTGGCGGTCATGTTCAGGTACTTCATGATATTGCCGAAGGTTTCGCGGCCCTTGAGCACGCCTTCTTCCAGCACCATCAGGCTCTTTTCCAGGAGGATGATGTCGGCCGATTCCTTGGCGATGTCGGTGCCGCTGTCCACCGAGATACCGACGTCGGCATCGCGCAGGGCCGGGGCGTCGTTGATGCCGTCGCCGAGGAACCCGACGGTGTGCCCGTTGGACTGCAGGGCCTTGAGCACCCGGGATTTCTGCAGCGGAGTCAGTTTGGCGAACACGGTGCGTTCTTCGACCCGCAGTTTCAGGATCTCGTCGTCCATGTGCTCGATGTCCTGGCCCAGCAACGGCACGCCCGGCTCCAGTCCGACCTCGCGGCAGATCTTGCAGGTGACGACCGCGTTGTCGCCGGTCAGGACCTTGACGGTGACGCCGATCTCGCGCAGGGCGGCAATCGCCGGGCCGGCGGTTTCCTTCGGTGGGTCGAGGAAGGTCAGGAAACCGCGTATCACCAGTTCACGCTCATCGGCGGTCTTGTACTGGTCCTTGCTCTGGGGCTTGAGAATATCGCGGGTGGCGACCAGCAGGACGCGGAAACCGTCCTTGTTGTAGTCGTTGGCCAGGGCCAGCAGCTTCTTGCGGCGCTGCTCGTCAAGGGTCACCACGTTGTCGCCTTCCATCACATGGCTGGAGATGGCGAGCATTTCCTCGACCGCGCCCTTGCAGATCAGCAGGTGGTCGCCACGGCTGTCCTTGACGATGATCGACAGGCGCCGGCGGACGAAGTCGAACGGCAGCTCATCGACCTTGCTGTAGGCGAACGGCACCTGGAACTTCGGGTCCTGCTCGGAGAAGCGCAGCACCGCCTGGTCCATCAGGTTCTTCATGCCGCTCTGGTGGTGGCTGTTCAGCCAGGCCAGGCCGAGGACCGCATCGTTGCGTTGCCCGTCGGTGCCGACATGGTGCTCCAGGATGATCTTGTCCTGGGTCAGGGTGCCGGTCTTGTCGGTGCACAGCACATCCATCGAGCCGAAGTTCTGGATCGCGTTAAGGCGCTTGACCACCACCTTGCGCCGGGCCATGGCCATGGCGCCCTTGGCGAGGTTGGCGCTGACGATCATCGGCAGCATTTCCGGGGTCAGGCCGACAGCCACAGCCAGAGCAAAGAGCAGAGCATCGCCCCAGTCGCCCTTGGAAAAGCCGTTGAGCAGGAACACGATCGGCACCATCACCAGCATGAAGCGGATCAGCAGCCAGCTGACACTGTTCACGCCGCGGTCAAAGGCGGTCTGCACCCGCGAACCGACGATGGCCTTGGCCAGCGAACCGAAGTAGGTGCGCGGACCGGTGGCGACCACCACGGCCTTGGCCGTGCCGCTGACCACGTTGGTACCCATGAAGCAGATGTTCTGCAGGTCCAGCAGGTTGCTCTGGTCGGTGGGATTGGCGCCGACGGACTTTTGCGCGACATCGCCGAGGGTGTCGTACTTTTCCACGGGCAGGGCTTCGCCGGTGAGCACCGCCTGGCTGATGAACAGGTCGCGGGACTCGATCAGGCGGATATCCGCCGGGATCATGTCGCCGGCCGACAGGTGGACGATATCGCCGGCCACCAGTTCGCGCATCGGCACTTCGCGTAGCACTGGCTTGCTGCCCATCTGGTCACGGCGCAGCACGCTGGCGGTGGTGCGGACCATGGCCTTGAGGGCTTCGGCGGATTTGGCCGAACGGTGTTCCTGCCAGAAGCGCAGGGTGCTGCTGAGGGTGACCATGGTCATGATGATGATGACCTTGGTCAGGTCGCCATCTTCGCCGGCGCGTTCGGCCAGCCAGAAGTCGGTGAAGAAGCTGATGCCGGCGAGGATCAGCAGGACGTAGATAAAGGGGTTGTTCAGGGCCTGGAGGAACTGGACCAGAGCGTGTGGCGGCTTGTCGTGGGCGACCTCGTTGTAGCCTTCGCGTTGCAGGCGACCCGAGGCGTCCAGTTCGGTGAGGCCGTCACGGGTGGCCTTGACGTTGCTCAGGGTGGTGGCCAGGCCATGCTGGGATTCGCGAGCGGCGCGCATCGACAGCCGGGCGTCATCCCTGCTGTTGTTCTGGCTGTGCCGTGGTGGAGTTTTTACGCTGTTCATGGTTATGCCCCTGTCACTTGTCCGCGACCAGGCATGGGGACGGCTCACCGGATCAAGGGCGAGCGAATACCTGCCGAGTCGCGAGGGTGCGATCGATTCGAATTGAGTTCTGTCCGGATATTTAACGTTCGCTGCCCGCCCACGGAAAAACAACAGGCAGCGAACCGACTACTGGCTTCGTCCATAACAACTTTCTCTATATGTATTAATTGCCGGGCAATAGCAGTTCCGTGCACTTCAAAGTTGTGAAGTACATGCTCGGAAGTTGTCCATGTCAGTGCCGGTCAATCAGGCGGCACGGGCCTCGACATACAGGTTCAGGGTTCGGCCGGCGCGCTGTAGCAGCTGCGCGAGCCCCATACTCTGAGGGTCCTGGCTGTCGTCGAAGCTCCAGCGCTGTTGCAACTGGCCGGTGGCCGGGCAGATACGCCAGCCGATGGCCGCGCGCGGCGCAACCTGGGTGCTGGAAGAGGGGATGGCGAACAGGGCGCTGGCCCGCGGCGCGCGGGTGGGCTCGCGGGACAGCTTGACGCGCATGCTGGAAGCAAAGGCGCGCACGCCTGGCATTACAGAGGATTTGAAAGTCATAACACACCTCGCGACCGGACTGGCGCCGGCAGAGGCGAGTTACGTGGGAGCACTAGGCCCTGGCGCAGCTCACCCGACTGTGCGTCGAGTCCCGTCATTTTTTGGGTTAAGCGCCCGGTGAGCCGCGTTCGCGGTAACCGGACAGCGTCTAGATACTGTGTCCATTGGGTTCTTTTATGAGTTGAAAAAAGGCCTGAGCAGCAGGCAGGGGGAATTTACTCAGCGAGGTACATTAAGTCAACCTCAAATGTGCGGTTTTGTTGTATTAAACTGAATGAACGCTGAAGTGAGCGGGATATTGAACTTTGAATTGGTTGTTTTCAGAATATAACCTGGACTCTTCAGTACATATCCACGGGTAGTATTTAACTTGAATGATGGTTGCGCGGAGTCCATCGGCATCAACGACGCATTTTCAGGTCGCTTTCGGTAACCGTTGCCCGATCCGTCAGCTTTGTGTATTCCTGCTTCCATTCCCAGTCAAGACCGAGACCTGCCCATGCCCCGTTTCGCCGCCAACCTGAGCATGCTCTATCCGGAGCACGATTTCCTCGACCGTTTCCCGGCCGCCGCGGCTGATGGTTTCACCGCAGTGGAATACATGTCCCCCTACGACTACAGCCCGCAGGCGCTGAAACAGCGTCTAGACGACAACGGCCTGATCCAGGTCCTGTTCAACACCCCACCCGGTGACTGGTCGGCCGGGGAGCGCGGTACCGCGTCCTTGCCCGGTCGAGAGCAGGAGTTTCGCGAAGGTTTTGCCAAGGCCCTGGAATACGCCGCGATCCTCGGCAACAGACATATCCACGTGATGGCCGGCCTGCTGCCCGCCGGGGCCAGCCGCGAACGACACCACGTCGCCTACCTGGAAAACCTTGCCCATGCCGCCGCCGAAGCGGCCAAGGCCGGTGTCACCGTGCTGCTGGAGCCGATCAACACCCGCGATATGCCGGGCTTTTTCCTCAATCGCCAGGACCAGGCCCATGCCGTCCGCGAGACCATCGGCGCCGCCAACCTGCAGGTCCAGTTCGATTGCTACCATTGCCAGATCGTCGAAGGCGACCTGGCCACTACCTTGCGCCGCGACCTGGCGCATATCGGCCATATCCAGATTGCCGGTGTCCCGGATCGCCATGAGCCGGACCAGGGCGAAGTGAACTACCCGTGGCTGTTCGAGCTGCTCGACCAGTTGGGCTACAGCGGCTGGATCGGTTGCGAGTACCGGCCTCGCGGCAACACCTGCGCCGGACTGCAATGGCTGCGAGACTGGAAGGCCCGTGGTTAATCCGTAATGCCCGGCAATGGATCGTGACAGCAGACGCACAGCTTGTTGCCGTCCGGGTCACGAAAGTAGGCGCCGTAGTAGTTGGGGTGATAGTGCGGACGCAAGCCGGGCGCGCCTTCACAGCTGCCGCCATGTTCCAGGGCCAGTTGATGGCAGCGTTCCACCGCTTCGCGACTCGGCGCCAGCAGGCCAAGCATCTGGCCGTTGCCGGGGCTGGCGGCTTCGCCATCGAAGGGCGTGCCGATAATCAGCAACGGGCGTGGCGCGTCGGGGCTGACCCAGCCGGCCCAGGGCTTGTCCGCATCGCTGAAGCGCAGCTTCAACCCCAGTGTCTCCATCAGCGGTTGATAGAAGCCGAAGGCGCGGTCGAAATCGGTGATGCCCAGGTAAACATGTGAAAGCATTCGGTAAGGCTCCGGATGAACCGTCAGTGGCGCGGTTGCAGCAGCAAGGCTACCAGCGCACTCCAGCCGGTCTGATGAGAGGCGCCCAGGCCACGCCCGGTGTCGCCGTGGAAATATTCGTGGAACAGCAGCAGATCACGGCTCGCCGGATCTGCCTGCAACTGCGGGTAGGCCGCCATCGCCGGGCGCTGCCCGTCCGCGTCCCGCAGGAACAGCGAGGTCAGGCGTCGGCCGAGGCCGTCGGCGACTTCATCCAGCGATGATAAATAGCCGGAACCGCTGGGATATTCCACTGAAAAATGGTCGTCGTAGTAACGGTGGAACTCGCGCAGCGATTCGATCAGCAGATAGTTGATCGGCATCCACAACGGCCCGCGCCAGTTGGAGTTGCCGCCGTACAGGCGCGAGTCGGATTCCGCCGGTTGGTAGCGGGCGTTCAAGCTCTTGCCGTCGAGTTGCATCGCCAGCGGCTGCTCGGCAAACGCCCTGGACAGCGAGCGGATGCCGAAGTCGGAGAGAAACTCGGCTTCATCGAGCATGCGCTTGAGCAGGTTCTTGGTGCGTTCGCCACGCAGCAGGGCCAGCAGCAGGCGATTGCCGTCGCCGGGTTCGTTCCAGCGCGAGACCAATGCCGCCAGGTCCGGTCGATGGTGCATGAAACCCAACAGCCGCTCGCGCAGGCCAGGCAGATCCTGGTGTTCACGCTGCTCCAGCACCAGCACGGCGAACAGCGGCATCAGCCCGACGATGGAGCGCAGGCGCACCGGTTCACTGCGGCCGTCGGGGTGTTGCAGCACGTCGTAGAAAAACTCGTCCTGGTTGTCCCAGAGGCCCTCGGCGCTGTCGTCGACCCGGTTGATCGCCCCGGCGATATAAAGAAAGTGCTCGAAGAACTTCACGCCGATATCGACATACACCGGGTTGCGCCTGGCCAGTTCCAGGGCAATGCGCATCATGTCCAGGGCATAGGCGGCGACCCACGCGGTCCCGTCGGCCTGATCGAGGGTGTAGCCTGGCGGGATGTCGTCGGAGCGGTTGAACAGGGCGATATTATCCAGCCCGAGAAAACCGCCCTGGAACAGATTGCGGCCCTCGGCGTCCTTGCGGTTGACCCACCAGGAGAAGTTCAGCAACAGCTTGTGGAAGATGCGTTCGAGAAAGTCCATGTCGCCGCTGCCGGTCAACTGCTTTTCCCGCTGGTAGACCCGCCACGACGCCCAGGCATGCACCGGCGGATTGGCATCGTCGAAGCGCCACTCGTAGGCCGGCAGTTGGCCGTTGGGGTGCATGAAGCGATCCTTGACCAGAAGCAGTAACTGGTGCTTGGCGAAGCCCGGATCGATCAGGGCGAAGGCCACCGCCTGGAAGCCCAGGTCCCATGAGGCGTACCAGGGATACTCCCATTTATCCGGCATGGAGACGATGTCGAAGTTCGACAGGTGTCGCCAATGGCTGTTGCGGATAGACGGGCGTCCAGCCGGCGGTGGTGGTTGGGCCGGGTCGCCGTCGAGCCACTGGTTGACGTCGAAATAGTAGAGTTGCTTGGACCACAGCAGGCCGGCCAGGGCCTGGCGCTGGACATTGCGCGCATCGGCATCGTCGAGGCCTTGCTGCAGGGCGGCATAGAAATCATCGGCTTCCTGGCGGCGCTGCTCCAACAGGTGGCGGACATTGAGCTTTTCCGCGCCGGGAGGAGCGAAGCGCAGGTACACCGTACGGGTTTCACCGCCTTGCAGTTCCAGGGCGAAGTGCGCCGCCACCCGCGTGCCGCTGTCGTGACGAATACTCTCGGCACCGCCAACCACATGGTCGTTGATACCATCCTTGAACGGTCCGTCGGCCTGCGAGCCGTTCAGGCGACGGGTGTTGGTCTCGTTCTCGCAGAACAGCCATTCGCAAGCGGTATCGCCCCAGGCAGTGGCCTGCATGGGGTCGCAACCGGCATGCAGGGCCGTGACCTTGTCATCCAATAGAGTCAGGCTCGGCCGTCGGGCGTGGAGACTCCAGCTCCAGTCATTGCGCGCCCAGAGTTGCGGCAGCACGCGCAGGCGGGCGGGCTGGTGAAAGCGGTTCTGCACGCTGACCCGCATGACGATATCGTTTGGCCCCTGCTTGGCATACTCGACTGTGACATCGAAATAGCGGTTGTCCTCGAACACCCCGGTATCGAGGATTTCATACTCGGCATCGGCCAGGCCGCGACGGGCGTTCTCCTTGACCAGGTCGTCATAGGGAAAGGCCGCCTGCGGGTATTTGTAGAGCATGCGCATGTACGCATGGCTGGGTACGCCATCGAGATAGAAGTAGAGTTCCTTGACGTCTTCGCCGTGGTTGCCTTCGGCATTGTTCAGGCCGAACAGGCGTTCCTTGAGAATCGGGTCGCGCTCGTTCCAGAGCGCGAGGCCGAGGCACCAGTGCTGGGACTTGTCGGAGAATCCGGCGAGGCCATCCTCACCCCAGCGATAGGCGCGGCTGCGGGCGTGATCGTGGGGGAAATAGGCCCAGGCGTCGCCATCGGCGCTGTAGTCCTCGCGGACCGTACCCCATTGCCGTTCACTCAGGTACGGCCCCCATTCGCGCCAGTCGGCGGCATTTTCGCCCGCCAGACGCTGGCCTTCAATCGTGTCGAGAAGCGTCGCTGCAGGTTTGGCCGTCATCGGATCTTCCGTCGTTCGGCAAACAAGGATCAATACTGATGTGAGTCCCGGTCACGCTTGACCAGTTTGAAATACACCTCTTCATCAGCCTGTTCGTCGAGTACTTCGCTGTTGAGGATTTTTCCGTCGATCAGGCGCCGCGCTTGTAGTGGATTCATATCGACCAACAGGGTTTTCCTGCCGGTCAGCACATACAGGACATCGACACCGATGCGTGTGATATTCGCCAGGTAGATTGCCCTGGGCGTACGCCGGTCGTGTTCGTACAGGCGTTGGGTGGAGACGCTGACGCTGGCTTTTTGCGCAAAAACCGCTTGGCGCAACGCGAGGCGCTGGCGCTCTTCCTTTAATCGAAAACCGAAGCTGGTCATTGTAAATAGTCCATTCTGGCCGAAGGTGCATAGGAAAATGCTAATCCTTGCAGGGCGTTTGACTCAATCTCTGCCGGCTTCCCCGGCACACCGTCCATCACTGTTTTACGATTGGCGTTGCAGGAACATCGCCAGACCCGCTTCCTCGATATTCAGGCCCTTGCGGATCCGGGGGCGTGGCAGTTTTTCCAGCTCGCCGAGGACGAACGCCTCGAGGACCGCAGGATGGATATAGCACTTGCGACAGACGGCGGGGGTGTTGCCCAATTGCCTGGCGACGTTTTTCACCATCTCGACGATCTGCTTTTTCGCCTCGGCTTCCGGCTCCCAGTAACGCTCGCGCAAGACCGCCAGCGCCAGGGCGCTGCCGGCCCAGGTGCGGAAGTCCTTGGCGGTGAACTCGGCACCGGTCAATTCATGCAGGTAGGCGTTCACGTCCGATGAGCTGACCGTGTGGCGTTCGCCCTGTTCATCCAGGTACTGGAACAGGTTTTGCCCGGGCAGCTCCAGGCAGCGCTTGAGCACATTGGCCAGGCGCCGGTCCTTGAGTGTCACCTGGTGCTCGACACCGCTCTTGCCGCGAAACTGGAAAAGCATGGCGCTGCCGTTGATTTCCACATGCCGGCTACGCAGGGTGGTCAGGCCGTAGGAGCGGTTGTCCCGGGTGTAACGGGTGTTGCCGACCCGGATCAGCGTGGCGTCGAGCAGGCCGATCACCGTGGCCATGACTTTGTCCCGGTCGAACCCCGGCATCGCGAGGGTGGCTTGCAATTGCCGGCGCAGCTTGGGCAGGGCGTTGCCGAACGCCTGCAGTCGTGCGTACTTGTCCTGGTCGCGGATCTCTCGCCAGCGCGGGTGATAGCGGTACTGCTTGCGGCCCCTGGCATCACGTCCGGTGGCTTGTAGATGACCTTGTGGGTCGGCGCAGATCCATACGTCGGTGTAGGCCGGCGGTACGGCCAGGGCATTGAGGCGCTTGATTTCGTCGGTGTCGCGAATGCGTTCGCCATCGGCGCTGAAGTAGGCGAACCGACCCCGCCAGGGCTTGCGGCGAATACCCGGAAGGGTGTCGTCGACGTAATGCAGATCGGGCGGCAGGTCGACGGGTGTCGGTACATCGGTCATGGCAGGGAGTCCTTGGCACAAAGTCAGGCTGCTATGACCGGTTGACCTCCGCCTGGCCCGAAGGTGCATTCAGTTCAGGCCAGTACCGCCACGGCCTTGATCTGCGCCCACAGTTGTTGTCCGACCTGCAACTGCAACTGGTCCCGCGAAAACCGGGTGATCCGCGCCAGCAACGGAGTACCGCCAGCCTCCAGCCTGACCAGTACGTGGGCGCTGTTGTCCGCGGGAATTTCGCCGGTCACGGTGACCGGCAGTCGATTGAGAATACTGCTGTGTTCTTCCGCCTGTCGGCTGAGGCTGACATCCCGTGCCTGGACCTTGAAGCGCAAGTGCTTGCCGACGGCCAGGGGCGTGTGGGCGACCCGCATGTTCAGCAGGCTGCCGGGCAGTTGCAGGGTGACCAGTTGGTAATGCGCGTCATAGGCGCTGACCTGGCCTTCGATCACCACGCCGGCATCATCGCCAAGGGCCAGGGGCAGGTCGAGCCGCGCCAGGGTTTCGCCGATGGGGCCGCTGGCCAGTGCCTTGCCGTCGCCGAGCAGGACGATATGGTCGGCCAGGCGCGCCACTTCGTCCTGGGAGTGACTGACATAGAGCACCGGGATATCCAGTTCGTCATGCAGGCGTTCGAGGTACGGCAGGATCTCGCCCTTGCGCTTGCTGTCGAGGGCCGCGAGGGGCTCGTCCATCAGCAGCAGTTGCGGGCTGGTGAGCAGCGCCCGGGCGATGCCGACACGCTGGCGTTCGCCGCCGGACAGGTGCTGTGGGTGGCGCTCGAGCAAGTGGCTGATACCCAGCAGTTCGCTGGCATGGGCCATGTCCACCCGACGTTGGGCACGGGGAATGCGTCGCAGGCCGAACTCCAGGTTGGCCCGCACCGAAAGGTGCGGGAACAGGCTGGCCTCCTGGAACACATAGCCGAGGGCGCGCTTGTGCGGAGGGACGAAATGTTGGCGGCTGCTGTCCTGCCAGACTTCGTCGTTGACCCGGATAAACGCCCTGGAGGCTTTTTCCAGGCCGGCGATGCAGCGCAGGCAGGTAGTCTTGCCGGAGCCGGAATGTCCGTACAACGCGGTCACGCCGCGGCCGGGCAGGTTCAGGTCGAGGTCGAGGGCGAAGTCCGGGTAGCTCAGTTGCAAACTGACCTGTATCGAAGCGGTCATGGCTCAGCTCCAGCCCATCTTGGTCTTGCGGCTCGAATACAGCGCCAGCAACACGATAAAGGAAAACACCAGCATGGCGCCGGCCAGCCAGTGGGCCTGGAGGTATTCCATGGCCTCGACGTGGTCGTAGATCTGCACCGAGACCACGCGTGTCTTCTGCGCAATGTTGCCGCCGATCATCAACACCACGCCGAACTCGCCGACGGTATGGGCGAAGCCGAGGATCGCGGCGGTGATAAAGCCCGGTCGTGCCAGGGGCAGGACCACGCTGAAGAAAGTGTCCCAGGGATTGGCACGCAAGGTCGCGGCCACTTCCAGCGGGCGGGTGCCGATGGCACTGAAGGCGTTTTGCAGGGGTTGCACCACAAAGGGCATCGAGTAGATCACCGAGCCGATCACCAGCCCGGTGAAACTGAAGGTCAGGGTACCCAGGCCGATGGCCTGGGTGAACTGGCCGATAAAACCGTGGGGCCCGAAGGCCAGCAGCAGATAGAAGCCGATCACCGTCGGTGGCAGCACCAGCGGCAGGGCCACCACCGCACCGATCGGCCCGCGCAGCCAGGAGCGGGTGCGGGCCAGCCATAACGCGATCGGCGTGCCGATCACCAGCAGGATCGCCGTGGTCAGGGCCGCCAGTTGCAGGGTCAGCCAGATCGCGGCGAAATCGTCACTGGTGAGCGGCATTTAGAGCTGGTAACCGTAGGACTTGATGATGGCCGCGGCTTTCGGACCTTTCAGGTAGTCGACCAGCGCTTTGGCGGCGGCATTGTCCTTGCCCTTGGTCAGGATCACCGCGTCCTGCTTGATGGCTTCATGCATGTCGGCCGGGACGATCCACGCCGAACCGCTGGTGACCTTGCCGTCCTTGTAGATCTGCGACAGGGCGACAAAACCCAGCTCGGCATTGCCGGTGGAGATGAACTGATAGGCCTGGGTGATGTTCTGGCCGGTAACCAGCTTGTCCTTGACCTTGTCGGTCAGGCCCAGCTTGGCCAGGACCTGGGTCGCGGCCAGGCCGTAAGGCGCGGCTTTCGGATCGGCGATGGACAGGTGCTGGTACTGGTTGTCCTTGAGCACCTGGCCTTTGGCATCGACGTAACCGTCCTTGGCCGACCACAGGGCCAGGGTGCCGACGGCATAGGTGAAGCGCGAGCCGGCGACGATGTCGCCTTCTTTTTCCAGCTTGGCCGGGGTGGTGTCGTCGGCAGCGAGGAACACTTCGAACGGCGCGCCGTTCTTGATCTGGGTGTAGAACTGGCCGGTGGCGCCATAGGCGGCGACCAGCTTGTGGCCGGTGTCTTTCTCGAAGTCGGCGGCAATCGCCTGGATCGGCGCGGTGAAGTTGGCGGCGACGGCCACCTGGACTTCTGCGGCCTCGGCCGAGGCGAAGGTAAAGAGGCCGAGCAGGGCGGCCAGGCAAGTCGGGGCGAAACGTGAGGCACGAGTGATCATGAAGCGGCTCCGTTCAAACGTTGGGGACAGGCACAGGCGCCGCTTGTTATAGGAAGTGTGCGGCGCTGAGAGGGGTGAATCGCTATATAAACAAATATATAGCGATTTGCTGGCCATGGCGAGGGTGCATGCTTTCTTAAAAACGCCACGTCCCTTGCAGGAGCCGGCTTGCCGGCGAAGACGGTCGGTCAGGCGATGCAAGGCTCACGGGCCTCATCGCCGGCAAGCCGGCTCCTACAGGGTGTTCAGCGTCCGCTCAGCTTCGCCAGTGCCTGTTCCGCCAATTGCCGGGTCAGTGTCTCCGCCGGCAATTCCACGCCCAGCCGCAGGGCCTGGCCGGACCACAGATTGCTGAAATCCGCTTCGCCCTTGGCTCGCAACGGCAGCAGTGCACCGCCGGCCAGGGGGAATGCCGGGGCCATGTCGCTGATCGGCCCGAGTTCACGCATCACCCGGTTCATGATCCCGCGCGCCGGCCGGCCGGTGAACAGGTTGGTCAGCGCCGTCTCGCTGTCCTTCGCCGTGCGCAGGGCCTGGTGATGGGAGGCCGAGACCTTGGCTTGCGGGGTGAACAGGTAGGCCGTCCCCAGTTGTGCCGCCGAAGCCCCGAGCATGAAGGCCGCGGCAACGCCACGACTGTCGCCGATACCGCCGGCGGCAATCACCGGCACCTTCACCGCATCGACGATCTGCGGCACCAGGGCAATGGTGCCGACCTGGGTATTGAGGTCGTTGCTGAGGAAGATACCGCGATGGCCGCCGGCTTCGTTGCCCATGGCGATGATCGCGTGGCAGCCGCGCTCTTCCAGCCAGCGCGCTTCATCCACGGTGGTGGCGCAACCGACAATCGTCGCCCCGGTGGCCTTCACCCGATCGAGCAGGGCTTCGGGCGGGAGGCCGAAGTGGAAGCTGACGATCTCCGGACGCAGTTCTTCCACCAGTTGGCAGCTGGTTTCATCGAAGGGCGCACGGCTGGAAACCGGCGTCGGCGCATTGAAGTCCAGGCCCAGTTCGCGGTAGTAGGGCGCCAGGCGCTCCTTCCAGCGTTTTTCCCGTTCCGGGTCGGCGGCAGGCGGCTGGTGGCAGAAGAAGTTGACGTTCAACGGCGCCTGGATCGCGGCACGAAATGCCTGCACTTCCTGGCGAATCTGGTCCGGGGTCAGCATTGCGCAAGGCAGTGAGGCGAGGCCGCCGGCCCGGGCGACACCGAGCATCAACGCGGCCGTGGTGGCGCCGGCCAACGGACCCTGGATGATCGGTATCTGGATGCCGAACAGGTCTAGAATGCGGGTGTCAGGCCAGGTGCTCATGATGCTTTTCTCCGGGGCAGATAAAAGGATAACGGCGAGAACAGGGCTGGTTTGTATCAGGAATGATGCGCGCAAGGCCAGTCATCATCTGTCCGGGCGGGCAAAAAGAGTGATTTGCGATGACGCTCGCGGCAAAATCCACCTAAAGTTGTCGTCGTTCAGAAATCGCCGTTCGAAAACCGCCCAGGAGCATGATGCAGATGGATGTGAAACGTGTGGAAGTGGCTGCTTTCCAGGTATCCGGCCCGCAGGTCCGGACCCGCAACGAGGACGAGCGGTGCGCTGAGACGGCAAGGATCGGTGGGTTGTGGGGCGGCTTCTTCGCCGAAGGGCTGGCCGAGCGTATCGCCAACCGCCAGCCGGATTCACGGGTGTATGGCGTCTACTCCGGCTACGAGTCGGATGCCAGCGGCTATTTCGATGTGACCGTCGCGGTCGCGGTGACGACGCCCGCCCCGGGGTATCCGACCCTTGAGGTGCAGGCCGGCCCCTATCTGGTTTTCGAAGGCCGGGGCGCCATGCCGCAGACGGTCATCGACACCTGGGGGCGGATCTGGTCCTACTTCGAGCAGCATCCCGGACAACGTCGCTTCGCTACGGATTTCGAGGTTTATACTGGGCCGGACAGCGTTGCGGTGTATATCGGGATCGTCGAGTGAGCCGACCTGCGCCTTTAGTCGCATGTATTTTCTAGTCGATCGGTCTATATTGTGCCCATGACCTCGATAACTGCCGCACCGCGAAAGCCTGGCCGTCCGCCGAAAATCCCCCGGGAGCAATTGCAGACCCGCGAGATGCTGGTGCGTTGCGGTACTGAAATCCTCACCGAACAGGGTTTCATGGCCACCGGTATCGACGTCGTGCTCAAGCGGGTAGGGGTGCCCAAGGGCTCGTTCTACCACTACTTCGACAGCAAGGAAGCGTTCGGCCAGGCGGTGCTCGCCAACTACGCCGAGTACTTTGCCCGCAAGCTCGACCGCTGGCTGCTGGATACATCACTGTCACCCTTGCAACGCCTGCGCGGCTTTGTCGACGAAGCCAAGGCCGGCATGGCGCGGCACGGGTTTCGGCGCGGTTGCCTGGTGGGCAACCTGGGCCAGGAAGTGACGCTGCTGCCGGACAGCTATCGCGAGCAACTGGACGCGGTGCTGCGCAGTTGGGAGCTGCGCCTGTCGCACTGCCTGCAGGCGGCGCAGGACGCGGGTGAACTGGCCCGCGACGCTGACTGCGCGGCCCTGGCGAATTTTTTCTGGATCGGTTGGGAGGGCGCGGTATTGCGCGCCCGGCTGGTGCGCAGCGAGGCACCCTTGGAAACCTTTATGCAGGGCTTTGCACGCTGTCTGGCGCATTGATTTTCCGGGGCTTTTTTTCGGCTATTTCTAGACGATCGGTCTAAATTGGAGGCAAGCATGTTCAGTGGCATCTTGATCGAAAAGGACGAAGACGGTTATCGGGCCAGCCTGGCCTCCCTCAGCGATGAACAATTGCCAGAGGGGGATGTGACGGTGCGGGTTGCCTACAGCACCCTGAACTTCAAGGACGGCCTGGCGATCACCGGCGCAAGCCCGGTGGTGCGGCGCTTCCCGATGGTGCCGGGCATCGACCTGGTGGGCACGGTAGAGCACAGCAGCCATACCGATTATCAGGCCGGCGACGCGGTGTTGCTCAATGGCTGGGGTGTCGGCGAGGGGCATTGGGGTGGACTGGCGCAGAAAGCCCGGCTCAACGGTGACTGGCTGATTCCGTTGCCCCAGGGGTTCACGGCGGCACAAACCATGGCCATCGGCACGGCAGGCTTTACCGCGATGCTCAGCATCCTGGCCCTGGAGCGCAACGGCCTGACGCCGGACCAGGGTGACGTGCTGGTGACGGGGGCCAATGGCGGCGTCGGCAGTTTTGCCGTGGCCTTGCTGGCGCGCCTGGGGTATCGGGTGCTCGCGTCCACCGGACGTACCAGCGAGCATGTTTATCTGAAACAACTGGGGGCTGCCGAGATCATCGACCGCGAGACGCTGTCACAACCGGGCAAGCCGCTGGCGAAAGAGCGCTGGGTCGCGGCCATCGACTCCGTGGGCAGTCACACCCTGGCCAATGTCTGCGCCGCTACCCGGGCCAATGGCACGGTGGCTGCCTGCGGCCTGGCCCAGGGCATGGATTTCCCGGCTTCGGTGGCACCGTTCATCCTGCGTGGTGTGACCCTGGCCGGGATCAACAGCGTGACCCAGCCCAAGGCGCAGCGGATTATTGCCTGGGATCGCCTGGCGAGGGATCTTGATCGCGAGCAATTGGCGCTGATCAGCGAGGAAATCAGCCTGGGCGAAGCGCTGGAGGTGGCCCCGCGATTGCTGGCCGGGCAGGTGCGGGGGCGAGTAGTCGTCGACGTCAACCGCTAGGATCTACGAAAACTGCCTGATCGCCGCTCGGCGAGTTTTCGTCAGACCTGGGGGCTAGCCGGCCGTACGCAAGGTGAAATTGATCCGTTCGGCGCCCAATTGCGGATGGTGGCCGTCCTTGATCGGCAGCACACCGTGATAACGCAGTCGGTCGACGCCGCCCCAGACCACCACGTCGCCGTGGAACAGCGGAATGCGCAAACTCTTGTCGCTGCGCTCGTGGCCGCCGAACAGGAACATCGCCGGCAGGCCCAGTGACACGGAAACTACTGGCGCGCTGAAGTCCTGCTCGTTGCGATCCTGGTGCAGGGACATCTTCGCTCCCGGCACATAGCGGTTGATCAGGCAGGCATCAGGGCTGAAGTGGGCAAAGCCCGCGGCCTGTGCGGCATCGGCCGCCAGTTGGCGGAATGCCTTGGGCATTGCCGGCCAGGGGCGGCCGCTTTGCGGATCGACGGCGCTGTAGCGGTAGCCGCTGCGATCGGTGGTCCAGCCCCAGGCGCCGCAACTGCTCAGGCTCGCGGACATGGTGAAGCCGCCCGGGGTGACCATCTGCCGGAACGGCGCGTCGAGCAATACCTGTTGCAGGGCCGGGAGCAGACGCTCGACCCAAGGCAGGGCGAAACCGCGCAGCACCCACGACTGCTCGCCGATCCGCTCGTTGCGCTCGGGTTGCTGCAGGTCGTCGGCGGCAAACAGATCAAGGGTCATGGGCTGTCCTGTCAGGCCCGTTGCGTGCTTACAGGGCCTTGCTGACTTTCACATCGGTGATGCTATCGTCGACTTTGCCATGAATGGCTTCCAGTGCGGCGCGGGCTTCGGCTTCGGTACCGTTTTCCAGTTGAGCGAAGTCGAAACGGCGTTCACCGTCGAGCTTGTATTTGATGACGTATTTGGTGGTCACGGTCATTCCAGTAACGAGAGAAGGTGGGCGTGTGCGCCGAATTAACGCAGTTTCGAGCTGGAACGGCGGATAATGCGGATCGAATGCGTCAGGTTCGGCTTGCGGGTGACGCTGATGGCGCGCTTGGTAACGACCGTGTCCAGGGTGATGTTCCAGAACCCGGTGCTCGGCACGGTGATCTTCGCCGGAAACGTGTCGAAGGCCCCGCCGTGGTAGGTGTGACGGCCGCCGTTCTTGAAACTGCGGAAGTTGGCGTCGTTCATCAGGCGGATGTTGCAGGTCTGGGAGCAGTCGATCACGACAATGTCGTCTTCGTTGAGGTGCTCGCGCTGGTGGATGAATTTCATGGGCGCCTCCAGAAGGCTTTTTCTACAAAATCAAAAAGATAGCATGTGGCGTAGCGGGGTTTGCGGCTACGATGGCGCTATTCTCCGGGCAGGTCGACAAGTTTGACGGATTACAGGGCCTTGTCGCCATATGAAGTTGGATTTAATTCAGGCGCATCCAGGCCTGGTGCTTTTAATTCAGGTGCTTTTAATTCACGTCCCAGGGAGAAAAATCCCATGGATGCTGTCGGAGCGTCTTTATCGGAGGTTTTTTCATGAAGTGGGGCGTTTGGGTCGCTGTCTTGGCGTTGAGTGGTTGTGCGAGTGTAAAGGACATCCAGCAGACACCGCCGACGCTGAATGTGATTTCGGGCAAGAAGCCCAATGAGTATGCCCAGTGCGTGGACACGATCCTGACCAAGAGCCGTGGCCCTTCGTTGCTGACGCCGCACAAGAGCGGGATCAAGATGGTCGTGCGTGATCGCCTGTCCACCTCGCCGGCGGCGCTGCTGGACATCGAAGAGCGTTCCAACGGCAGCAGCATCAAGCTCTACGAGAGCATGTCGAACAACCCGCTGCGCTCCAGCGCGGTGCTCGATGCGGCTACCCGCTGCATTTCCGGTCAGCCCTGAGGTCGGTGCCCACCAACCTCCGGCTGGTTTGCGTCACTTGCAGACCACCACCACGGTGCGGCTCTTGAAGTTGCCGACATCCACGCCGAGTGTCTTGTCGCTTTCGGCGGGCTGCGGGGTGCCATCCGTGCCGACGATGGTGTAGCCGGTCCCGGCACAGGAGGCATCGGCTTTCTCATAGCACTTGGCCCAAGACATCGCCTCGCCCGAGCAGTCGATCGCCAGGCCTTGCCGGCCGTTGTCCAGATAGGTCTTGGACGCCGTGGCGCAGCCGCCCAGGGCCACTACCGCAATCAGTGCCAGAAGTCGCTTCATGTCGTTCAGCCTTCAGTTGCCACGACGCTTGGCGGCGGGGGCTGGGGTGTCCTGGAAAACCGATGCCACTTCAATAGCCAGTGCCTCGGTGGGGAACGGCCCTGCAATGTTCTCGCCATCGACACCGGCGACCCACCACTGGCCGTCTTTCGCCTGGTTGATCAGGTAACCGTTCACGCTTTTTGCTGCCGACATCGATCTGTCTCACTGGGGATCATGGAAGGCGGGAATCATAGCGCAGATCAAGGCGAAAACCGGTATCAGCAGCTAGAATTGCTGCCTTGGCGTGCGCGTGAAAGTGTTCCGTGGTCGCCGCGGGTACCGGGCGTCGCACTATTTGCAAGCCTCGCGGAACTATCCGCGCCAGTTTTTCTCTATGTTGGCGTCAGTATGCTATCAGCGGGGCATTGTAAGGTGACCGCCGCCTGATTAGACTGCGCCGAAACTCGTACACACCGCCCTTTTTAAGGACTTATATGATCAAGAAATGCTTGTTCCCAGCAGCCGGTTACGGTACTCGCTTCCTGCCAGCGACTAAAGCCATGCCTAAAGAAATGCTGCCGGTGGTGAACAAGCCACTGATCCAGTACGGCGTCGAGGAAGCGCTGGACGCCGGACTGAACGAGATCTCGATCGTCACCGGCCGCGGCAAGCGCGCGCTGGAAGACCACTTCGACATCAGCTACGAGTTGGAAAACCAGATCAAGGGCACCGACAAGGAAAAATACCTGGTCGGTATCCGTCGCCTGTTGGACGAGTGCTCGTTCTCCTACACCCGCCAGACCGAAATGAAGGGGCTGGGCCATGCGATCCTGACCGGCCGCCCACTGATCGGCGACGAGCCGTTCGCCGTGGTCCTGGCGGACGACCTGTGCGTCAACCTCGAAGGTGACGGCGTGCTCAAGCAGATGGTCAAGCTGTACAAACAGTACCGCTGCACCATCGTCGCGATCATGGAAGTCGATCCACAGGAAACCAGCAAGTACGGCGTGATCGCCGGCGACCTGATCGGTGACGACCTGTACCGCGTACGCAACATGGTCGAGAAGCCAAAACCGGAAGATGCCCCGTCGAACCTGGCGATCATCGGTCGCTACATCATGACCCCGGACATCTTCAACCTGATCGAACAGACCGAACCGGGCAAAGGCGGCGAGATCCAGATCACCGACGCCCTGATGAAACAGGCCCAGGACGGTTGCGTGATTGCCTACAAGTTCAAGGGCAAGCGTTTCGACTGCGGTGGCGCCGAAGGCTACATCGAGGCCACCAACTTCTGCTTCGAACACTTCTACAAGACCGGCAAGGCTTACTAAGCCAGCGCCGCTTCTCTGGTAGAAAGACCGGTAGAAAGAAAAGCCACCCACGGGTGGCTTTTTCATTTGGGCGCCCTTATGTAGTGTCCAGCGCTGACCCAAAAGGCCACAGCGGTTATGCTGTGTGCCTGCCGAGGAGATAGAAATGGCCTACGATTTTGATCTGTTTGTAATTGGCGCCGGTTCCGGCGGTGTACGTGCGGCGCGGTTTGCCGCCGGTTTCGGGGCCAAAGTGGCAGTGGTCGAGAGCCGCTACCTGGGTGGCACCTGCGTCAACGTCGGCTGCGTGCCGAAGAAGCTGCTGGTGTACGGCTCGCACTTCGCCGAAGACTTCGAACACGCGCAAGGCTTCGGCTGGTCGCTGGGCGAGGCGAACTTCGACTGGGCGACCCTGATCGCCAACAAGGACAAGGAAATCAATCGCCTCAACGACATCTACCGCAACCTGCTGGCCAACAGCGGCGTTACCTTGCTGGAAGGCCATGGCAAGCTGGTGGATCCGCATCAGGTCGAGGTCAACGGCCAGCGCTACAGCGCCAGGCATATCCTGATCGCCACCGGTGGCTGGCCGCAGATCCCGGAGATTCCGGGGCATGAACATGCCATCGGCTCCAATGAGGCGTTCTTCCTCAAGGAACTGCCCAAACGCATCCTGGTGGTCGGTGGCGGTTATATCGCCGTCGAGTTCGCCGGCATTTTCAATGGCCTCGGCGCCGATACCCAACTGCTATATCGCGGCGACCTGTTCCTGCGTGGCTTCGACGGCGCGGTGCGCAAGCACCTGGCCGAAGAGCTTGGCAAGCGCGGCCTGGGCCTGCAGTTCAATGCCGATATCGAGCGTATCGACAAGCTGGCCGACGGCAGCCTGAAAGCCACTCTCAAGGATGGTCGCGAGCTGGAGACCGATTGCATCTTCTACGCCACCGGCCGACGTCCGATGCTGGACAACCTGGGCCTGGAAAACACCGGGGTGAAGCTGGACAAGCACGGCTTTATCGAGGTCGACGAACTGTACCAGACCAGCGAACCGTCGATCCTCGCCCTGGGCGATGTGATCGGCCGCGTGCAACTGACGCCGGTGGCCCTGGCCGAAGGCATGGCGGTGGCCCGGCGCCTGTTCAAGCCCGAACAGTATCGTCCGGTCGACTACAACCTGATTCCCACCGCCGTGTTCAGCCAGCCGAATATCGGCACGGTCGGCCTGAGCGAGGAGCAGGCGCGGGAGCAGGGCCATGAGGTGCAGATCTTCGAAAGCCGGTTCCGGCCTATGAAGCTGACCCTGACCGAAGACCAGGAACGTACCCTGATGAAGCTGGTGGTGGATGCCCGCACCGACAAGGTCCTGGGTTGCCATATGGTCGGCCCCGACGCCGGTGAAATCATCCAGGGCCTGGCTATCGCCCTGAAGGCCGGCGCCACCAAGCAGCACTTCGACGAAACCATCGGTGTGCATCCGACGGCGGCCGAAGAGTTCGTCACCATGCGTACGCCTGTCGCCCGCTGATCATGGCCCTGGCCGCGCCGCCCGATCTCACCGACACCGGCCGGCCCGTGCAGCCCCTGGCACGGACTTACCCGCGGGGCTTGTACATCGAGCCCCACGAGCATGTCTGGGGGCAATTGCTGTATGCGATGTCCGGGGTCATGTGGGTCGAGACGCCTCATGAAGCCCTGGTGGTCCCGCCGCAACGGGCGGTCTGGTTGCCGCCCGGTGTCGCCCATGGCATCCGGGTGGTGTCGGACCTGCAGATGCGCAATATCTACCTGCGTCCGGCCCTGGCCGAGACCCTGGAAAGCACGGTCCAGGTGATCGAGGTCGGCGGCCTGTTGCGCGAGCTGATCGTCCGGTTGGTCGAGCAGACCGACGACCCGCAGGGCGAATACTACGAGGCGCTGGTCAACCTGGCGTTGCTGGAGCTCAAGCAAGCGCGGCGTTCGCTGCTGAAAATCCCGATGCCTTGCGAGACCGACCGGCGCCTGATGAGCCTCTGTCAGGCGGTGATGGGCGCGCCGTCCCTGGCGATTTCCTTCGATCAGCATGCCGAACAGGCCGGCGCCAGCGTGCGCACCTTGGCCCGCCTGTTCCAGGCGGAGCTGGGCATGGGCTTTGCCGAGTGGCGGCGCCAGGTGCAACTGGCGACGGCGGTGGCGGAGTTGATCCAGGGCGTGCCGGTCAGTCGCATCGCCCGCTCGCTGGGTTACTCGCCCAGCAGTTTCAGCGATATGTTCCGCCGTGCCCTGGGCATCGCGCCGTCGCATTACCCGGTGGGCTGACGCCGTACCCTCGATTTTGGCCGATATCCAGAAGCCCTTGACCGACAGCCATGCTTTGTCGGCCATAGACTGCGGGCATTCCCTTATCGAGCCCGGAGTTCGTCATGAGCTACCTGATTTCCCTCGCCATCGGCATTGTTGTCGGGCTGCTTTACGGCGGGCTCGATTTCCGTTCCCCGGCGCCACCCGCCGTGGCCCTGGTCGGTTTGCTGGGCATGCAACTGGGCGAGAAGGCCTGGCCCCTCGGCAAGCAACTGGTGGCTGGCTGGTTGTCCTGAAGAATCCCTTGTTCCCTGTCTGGATGCGTACTTTATGAAAGCCCTGCAATTTTCGAAGACCGGCGATCTCTCGGCCTTGCAACTGGTCGACCTGCCGATGCCCGTGCCCGCTGCCGGAGAAGTCCTGGTGCAGATCAAGGCGGCCGGCCTGAACCCCAGCGATGTGAAAAACGTCCTCGGTCGCTTCGCCTACACCACCTTGCCACGGGTCCCCGGACGGGATTTCGCCGGCGTGGTCGTCGAGGGGCCGCAGGCACTGCTCGGCCAGGAAGTCTGGGGCACCGGCAAGGAGCTGGGCTTTACCGGCGACGGTTCCCACGCGCAATACCTGACCCTGCCGGCCAGGGGCGTGGCGCTCAAGCCGAGCCACTTGAGTTTTGTCCAGGCCGCCAGCCTCGGCGTGCCGTACACCACCGCCTGGGATGCCCTGGAGCGCAGCCTGGTGAAGGCCGGTACGCGGTTGCTGGTCATCGGCGCGAGTGGCGCGGTCGGCAGCGCGGCGATGGCCCTGGCGAAGATCCGTGGTGCCCAGGTGCTCGGTGCGGTGCGGCGTCCGGAGCAGGTCAAGGCACTGCAGGACAAGGGTTTCGAGGCCATTCAACTGGACCAGCCGGAAACCTTGGCGGCGGCGGTCAACGGCGTGTTTCCCGGCGGCGCCGAGGTAATCTTCGACACCACCGGCTTCTGGTTACCGGCGGCGGTCGGCGCGCTGGCACCTTTCGGGCGGATCGCGATCATCGCCGCGCCGGTCGACGGTCATGTGCAACTGCCGGCCCTGGCGTTGTATCGCAAGGGTGGTTCGGTGGTCGGCATCAACTCGTTGCTCTATGGCACCGAGGCCTGCGCGCGGATGCTCGAGCAGTTCGGACGGTTCTTCGACGAAGGCTTGCTGGAGCTGCCATCGGGCCTGCTGGAATCTCCGCTGGCCGAAGGCCCGGCGCGGTATGCCGAGGTCAATCAGGGCAGCAGTGACAAGGTGATTCTGCTGCCATAAGGCAAATACGGACTCTGTTGGGAGCCTGGCTTGTCGGGACGCCGCATCGCAGCGATGAGGCCCGTGAGGCCGCTAAAAGCTTCGCGGACAAGCCACGCTCCTACGGATTATGTGGCGTATTCAGGGGCGCATGTCCTTAACTGAATGAAGCCGCTCGCGACAAGGGGTGGTTTGAGCTACAACTGTCTTGCTCATTCAAGGAGACGATCCGATGCTTGCTCACTGGTCCCTGGCAGCGCTGCACCTTCTGGCCTTCGGTATCGCCCTGGCGGCGGTGTTCGGTCGTGGCGGAGCCTTGCGCCGCCTCACCGGCAGCGGCCCGGCGGAACTGCGCCAGGTGTTCATCTGGGACAATCTGTGGGGCATCAGCGCCGGCGTCCTGCTGGTCACCGGTGGTCTGCGGGCTTTCGCCGGCTTCGAGAAGGGCAGCGATTACTACCTGCATCAGCCGCTGTTCCACCTCAAGCTGACCCTGTTCGTGATTGTCCTGCTGCTGGAACTGGCGCCGATGATCAGCCTGATCAAGTGGCGTATCGCGCAGAAGAAGGGCGCGGCCATCGATACCGGCCGGGCTCGCCTGTTCGCGCGGATCAGCCATATTGAAGCGCTGTTGATCATGCTGATCGTGATTGCCGCCAGCGGCATGGCCCGGGGATTCCTGGCGGGGTAGGGGTGTAGTTCTGCGGGGGCTGTTCGGCCGTCATCGCCGGCAAGCCGGCTCCCACAAGGAACGGGTCAGGGCTGCAGGCGCAGGCTGGCGCGGATGCCGTTGACCACCGGCTCCACAGTCTTGTAGCCGTCCGCCGAGCCGGCGTACAGCAGCGAGTACGCCTTGCCGTCATTGGCCGCTGCCACCAGGGTCTGGGTCATCACGTGACCGCCGTTCTGGGTGATGGTGCAGGTGGTTTCCACCGCCGCCAAACCGCCCAGGGTGCTGTCGTGAATGCGGTTGCACACGCTCATGAAGCCGCGCTCGACGAAGTTCTTCTGCACCGCCTTGCGCATCTCCAGCAACACGCCGGGGAGGTTGACCTCATGGCCGGGGTTGAGGGCCGACTGGGTCAGTTCCATGACCATCATCGGATCGCCGTTGGGGTCGTTCTTCACCGCACGTTGACGCAATCCGCTGATGACTTCGCCCGCAGCATTCTGCGCCGGCGGCAGGGTCTGTACTTCCCAATCGCCGGGCCAGGTGATCATCAGATCGTCGGCCAGGGCTGACGAGCCGCCCAGCAGCAGGAAGAGGGCGGTGAAACAGGCACGGCGTTGCACAGAGGTCATGGGAGGGCACTGACAAGAAAGGCTGGGATTGATTGTTACAGTGTATCAATAGATCAGGCCGGTTTGCCGATTCTTCTGTGTTTTTGCCTTGGGTCGTTTCGGGGGCGCGTTCCTGAGCGTTCGTTTCCGACAAAGGCTGGCTTTGCCAACCCTCGCTGTTTTCTCCGGTTGGCCCCCTCGATACTCACGTCACAAGAACGCACCGAGGAACACGCCGATCATGCACCCTCTCGACCGCCGGCCTGCTGCCGAATGCCCCCATGACGATCCGCAACCGGTTGCCCTGTTGCAGCCGGGCCTGTACGGGGCCTTTGTTCGTGAAGGCTTCTCCCGGACACCTTTTATCACGCCTCATTACGGGGCTTTGTCAGGCCTGCGCCTGGCGGCCAAGGATGTCTTCGATATCGAGGGGCAACGTACCGGTGCTGGCAATCCGCGCTGGCTGGCCCAGCAGGCCCCGGCAACGGCGACGGCCCTGGCGGTGCGCCTGCTACTGGAAGCCGGTGCCGAATGGACCGGCAAGACGGTCACCGACGAACTGGCGTTCAGCCTGGCAGGGATCAACCTGCACTACGGTACACCGTGCAATCCGGCCGACCCGTTGCGGATTCCCGGAGGGTCGTCGTCCGGCTCGGCGGTGGCGGTGGCCGCAGGACTCGCGGATATCGGCCTGGGTACCGATTGCGGCGGGTCCTGCCGTTTGCCGGCCAGCTACTGCGGGGTATGGGGCATGCGTCCGACCCAGGGCCGCATTGCCACGCGTGGTTGCTTCGCCCTGGCCCACAGCTTCGATACCGTCGGCTGGTTCGCCGCCAGTGGTGAGCATCTCGCAGCGGTGTTCGCGGTCCTGGCCAACGAGGCTCTGGACGAACGCTCGTTGCAAGCCCCTGTGTTCCACTTGAGCGAGGACACCCTGGCGGTGTGCGACAAGGACGTGCAGGTGGCGTTCGGCGCCCTGGTCGAACGGCTCGGCAGTGACCTGCAACACGCGGTGCTGCCAGCGGGTAGCCTGCCGCTGGCGGATTACGCCCAGGCCCATCGGGCCTTGCAGGGCGGTGAGATCTGGCAGCAGCACGGTGCCTGGATCAGTGTCCATCTCGACCAGCTCGCGGAAGATGTTCGCCAGCGTTTTCTCGCCGGCTCGCGGGTCACCGCCCGGCAGGTCGCCGCCGAGCAACGGGTACGCCAGGCCGCCGCACAGCAACTGGCGACGCTTTTTACCAATGATTCGAGCTTCCTGCTGTTGCCCACGGTGCCGGCCGTTGCCCCGCGCCTGGATGCCAGCAGCGAAGCCATGGAGCAACAGCGCCTGCGTTCCCAGCAGTTGCTGAGCATCGCCGGCCTGGCCGGTCTGCCGCAGGTCAGCCTGCCCTGGATCAGCCTTGACGGCGCTCCGCTGGGGCTATCGGTGATCGGTCCGCGCGGCAGTGACGCGCGGGTCCTGGCCGCTGCAAGGTGGCTGCATCAGCGTCTCTGACGCGAGCGATGCCTTGCGATTTTTCTCGGGCGAGAACATCGCCCGATACCTTTTGTGGAGACCAATAATGAAAAGACCCTTCTACAAAGTGCTGTACATCCAGGTCCTCGCCGCCATGCTCCTGGGCATCGCCGTCGGCCACTACTGGCCAAGCCTGGCCGCCGATATGAAGCCGCTGGGTGATGCCTTCATCAGGCTGATCAAGATGGTGATCGGGCCGATCATCTTCTGCACCGTGGTCACCGGTATCGCCGGCATGGACAGCATGAAGAAGATCGGCCGGGTCGGTGGCAAGGCCTTGCTCTACTTCGAAGTGGTCTCGACCCTGGCCTTGCTGATCGGCCTGGTGGCGACCCACTGGCTGACGCCCGGCGCCGGTTTCAACGTCGATCCGGCCAGGCTCAATGCCAGCGCGGTGGCCGCCTATGCGGACAAGGCCCACGAACTGAGCACCAGCGGCTTCCTGATGAACATTATCCCGGACACCCTGGTGTCGGCCTTCGCCCAGGGCGCGATCCTGCAGATCCTGCTGGTGGCGCTGCTGTTCGGCGCGGTGCTGGCCGGGCTGGGGGAGAAGGCGAAGAGCGTCAACCAGTTGATCGACGGCCTGTCCCAGGTGCTGTTCGGGATTGTCGGGATCATCACCCGGCTGGCGCCCATCGGCGCCTTCGGGGCCATCGCCTTCACCATCGGAACCTATGGCGTTGGTTCGTTGCTGCCGATGCTGAAGCTGATCGGCACCTTCTATATCACCGCCTTGTTCTTCGTGATCGTGGTGCTGGGGGCGATTGCCCGGTTTGTCGGTTTCAACCTGTTCCGCTTCCTGGTCTATATCAAGGAAGAGTTGCTGATCGTCCTCGGCACCAGTTCCGGCGAGCCGGTACTGCCGCTGATGATGACCAAGCTGGAGCGTCTCGGTTGCTCGCGCTCGGTGGTCGGGCTGGTGATTCCCACCGGCTACTCGTTCAACCTCGACGGCACCAATATCTACATGACCATGTGTGTGCTGTTTATCGCCCAGGCGATGAATATCGAGATCACCTGGACCCAGCAACTGACCTTGCTCGCCGTGGCCATGGTAACGTCCAAGGGCGCCAGTGGCGTGACCGGCGCGGCCTTTATCACCCTGGCGGCGACGTTGGCGGTGATGCCGACGGTGCCGGTGTCCGGATTGGTGCTGATCCTCGGGATCAACCGTTTCCTCAGTGAAGTGGTGGCCCTGACCAATGTGATCGGCAACGGCGTGGCGACGGTGGCGGTCTCGGCCTGGGAGAAGGAGCTGGATCGCGAACGCATGCACCGCGTGCTCAACCGCCTGCCCGAGCCCCAGCCTGAGCCGGTCGAGGCAGAGGCCATTGCCAAGTGACCCAGGGTAAGGTGTGATGACCGAGCCCTTTCAACGTGGCTCGATCCTCATGCATTACGATCTGGTGGACCTCAAGGTATTCCTCGCGGTAGCCGAGGAAGGCAACCTGACCCGCGGCGCGGCGCGCTGTCACCTGGCGCCGTCATCGGTCAGCCTGCGCCTCAAGGGCCTGGAAGAGGCCATCGGCACCGAGTTGCTGGTGCGCCAGGCCCGGGGCGTTAGGCTGACCCAGGCCGGCGTGGTGATGCTCGAACACACCCGGCGCTGCCTGGCCCAACTGGAGCAGATGCATGCCGACCTGATGCCGTACGTCCAGGGCCTGACCAGCCATATCACCTTCTTTGCCAATAACAACGCCATCAGTTCCTTCCTGCCCGCCGACCTGAGCCGGTTCTTCGCCGCCTATCCCGCCGTGCGGATCAACCTGGAGGAGCGCCTGGGCTCGGAAATCGTTGCGGCGGTGGCGGCGGGCAGGGCGGATATCGGCATCGTCGCGGTGGATTCCGACCACCCGGACCTGCAATTCGTGCCGTACCGCGAAGACCGCTTCGTGATCATCGCGCCGCCGCACAGCGCGCTGGCTCGCGAGGTGTCGGTGCGCTTTACCGCGTGCCTGGGGACACCCTTCATCAGCCTGCAAAGCGGCGCGGCGCTGCACACCTACCTGATGAGTCAGGCGGCCCTGGCCGGCGGCTCGCTGGATGTCTGTGTGCAGGTCTCGGGGTTCGGTTCGATTGTCCAATTGGTGGCATCGGGCGCCGGAATCAGTATCGTGCCGCTGTCGACCCTGGCCGCCGATGATGACCGCCGCCTGGCGATCATCGAGCTGCGCGAGCGCTGGGCTTTGCGTCACCATCGGGTGTGTTTTCGCCGGGAAGTCCTGGAAAAGCACTACTTTTTGCGGCAGTTGGTCGAGCTGTTGCACGAGGGATACCAGGCGCCGGAGGACCGTACAGAGGTCCCCTGAAACACCGGCACAGTCGACCGTTGCTCAGCTAACCCTTTGCTTCTTAAGCTTAATCCCGGACAATCGCGCCCCTCTTATGGCCGGGGCGCTGCCAGTGACACGTTTTTTCCGCCCCGGTCGCGTGGTAATGACCGGCTAACGGAGATTCGACCGGATGAATGACCAGGCCAACAGCGTCGACGAACGCTATGAATCGGCACCCGCTGCACTGAGCAGTTGGAGCCGCCAAGACACCACCTGGATGCTGGGCCTGTTTGGCACGGCGATCGGTGCCGGCACCCTGTTCCTGCCGATCAACGCGGGGTTGGGCGGCTTCTGGCCGCTGCTGATCCTGGCGCTGCTGGCATTCCCCATGACCTTCTACGCCCACCGTGGCCTGACCCGCTTCGTGCTCTCCGGGCGCGACGGTGCGGACATCACTGAAGTGGTGGAAGAGCATTTCGGCCTCAAGGCCGGGGCGCTGATCACCTTGCTGTACTTCTTCGCGATCTTCCCGATCCTGCTGATCTACAGCGTGGCCCTGACCAACACCGTGGGCAGTTTCCTCGAGCATCAGTTGCACATCGCGCCGCCACCGCGGGCAGTCCTGTCCCTGGTGCTGATCCTCGGCCTGCTGGCGGTGGTACGTTGCGGCGAGCAGGTGATCGTCAAGGCCATGAGCATGATGGTCTACCCCTTCATCGTCGCCTTGCTGTTCCTCGCGGTGTTCCTGATCCCTCACTGGAACGGCGGCATCCTCGCCACGGCCGGCAGCCTGCCGCAGCCTTCGGCGTTGTTGCATACGCTGTGGCTGGCGATCCCGGTGATGGTGTTCTCGTTCAACCACTCGCCGATCATTTCCGCCTTTGCGGTGGACCAGAAGCGTCGTTACGGTGTGCATGCCGAAGCGCGCAGCAGCCAGATCCTCTCGCGAGCCCACGGCCTGATGGTGGTGATGGTGCTGTTCTTCGTGTTCAGCTGCGTGCTGACCCTGTCGCCGGCACAACTGGCGGAAGCCAAGGCGCAGAACCTGTCGATCCTGTCGTACCTGGCCAACCACTTCAGCAACCCGACCATCGCCTTTGCCGCGCCGCTGATTGCCTTCGTGGCGATTGCCAAGTCGTTCCTGGGGCATTACATCGGCGCCAGCGAAGGTCTCAAGGGCCTGGTGGTCAAGAGCGGTCGCAAGCCGGGCACCAAGGCCCTGGACCGTATGACAGCGGCGTTCATGCTGGTAATTTGCTGGTTGGTGGCGACCCTCAATCCGAGCATTCTCGGCATGATCGAGACCCTCGGCGGCCCGATCATCGCGGCGCTGCTGTTCCTGATGCCGATGTATGCGATCCGTCGCGTACCCGCCATGCGCCAGTACGCCGGGCAGATGTCCAACGTGTTCGTGACGCTGGTGGGCCTGGTGGCGATTTCGGCGCTGATCTATTCGCTGTCGGCCTGAAGCGTTGCTCCTGCCGCGATCGTCAACAATCAGCTCTGGCGTAACCAGTCGATGAACCGCGCGAACAGTTCCGACTGGGAACTGATGCCCAGTTTCAGGTAGAGGTTCTTGCGGTGCATGCGCACGGTTTCCGGGGAGATATTCATTTCCCTGGCCGTTGACTTCACCGAGTGACCGCGCAGCACCATCTGCGCGGCTTCGCGCTCACGCTCCGTCAGCACCTCGCAACCGAACCGGCTGAAGGCCGTCTGGATCCGCAGATTGACCTCGGCGTCCTGTGCCTGTTCGTCGGCCGGCGGCCCGAACAGCAGGGGAGTGCGTTGCAGTCCGCGGGCGGCGAACTGGGTCACCAGGGTGCGCACCATCGGCTCGACCGCCCGCAGCAGATCCAGCTGCGCGCTGCTCAGGCTGGCGGCACCCAGGCCCTGGAACAGGCTGACGGAGATCTTGCTGTGTTCATCGAGGTTGACGATGTAGTAGCTGTCTTCGGCGCAACCGAGCTTGAGGTAGTAGGTCTTGTAGTATTCGCTGTCGAAGAAATCGTCCGGGGCGATTTCCTCCAGCGGATAAAAACCTTCGGCCAGGCCGTTCTCCACGGCCAGGCAGAACGGGTCGAGCAAGTAGCCGCCGGCAAAATAACGTTCGATGATCGCATCGCGAAACTCTTCCGGAATACCTTGCAAGTACAGCAGTTGCGGCGGTCGGTCCTTGCGTTCGAGGCTGATCATCACCGACTCGACCGGCACCAGTTGACCGAAAGCCCGGGCCAGGTGGCGCAGGCAATCGGGCTCGTCGAGATGGGCAAAGGCCCCCGCCAGCCCGGCATGCCAGCGATACAGGGCCTGGAAGGACAGGCGGGTGGCGGTGTCGTCGGGTACGGGGCTCATGCCCCGCAGTCTAACGACCCGCTCCTCCGGGTGCAAAGCCGTCGGCCGGGCGCTCATCGTCCGCTGTATTGGCCGCTTTTCTGCAGTTCGTCGGCCACTTCGAGGATGCACTCGCGCAAGGTCTCGACGATCTCGTCGACCTGGGCCCGACTGATGATCAACGGCGGCGACATCACGTTCAGGTGCATGATCGGCCGTACCAGCAGGCCCCTGGCCTGGGCCCGCAGGTGGATTTTCTCGCCGATGTTCAGCTTGTCGGGAAACAGCTCGCGGGTTTGCTTGTCGGCGACGAATTCGACACAGGCCATCAGCTTCATGCAGCGCACATCGCCCACCAGCGGCAGGTCGCGCAGGCTGCCCAGGCGTTCCTCCAGGTAGCCGCCGACCTCATCGACATGCTTGAGCAGGTTCTCCCGCTCGATGATCTCGATATTCTTCAATGCAGCGGTGCAGCACACCGGATGCCCGCTGTAGGTAAAACCGTGGGTGAAGCAGCGGCCCTTGCCCGGCTCGCCGATCACGTTCCAGATGCGCGCCGAGAAGATGCAGGCGCCCAGTGGCAGATACGCCGAGGTCAGGCCCTTGGCGGTGGTGATGATGTCCGGCTGTACGCCAAAGACGTCCCAGGAGGAGAAGAACTTGCCCAGCCGACCGAAGGAGGTCACCACTTCATCGGCGACAAACAGTATGTCGTACTGCTGACAGACTTCCCACATGCGCCGCAGGTAACCCTTGGGCGGAATGATGACGCCGCCGGAGCCCATGATCGGTTCGGCGAAGAACGCCGCGACCTTGTCTTCGCCGATGCTGAGGATCTTGTCCTCGAACTCCGCCACGAGGTATTCGAGGAACTGCTCCTCGTCCATGCCGTCGGGGGCGCGATATGGGTTGGGATTGGAGACGTGGTGGATGCGCTCGTGGGCGTAGTCGAACTCGGGTACCCGGTCAGCGGCCTTGTTGCCGATCGACATGGCCACGGTGGTGGAGCCATGGTAGGCATTGTAGCGGGCGATGATGTGTTTCTTCTGCGGCTTGCCACGGCTGTTCTGGTAGAACTGCACCAGGCGATAGGCGGTATCCACGGCGGTCGAGCCGCCGGTGGTGAGGAACACGTGGTCGAGGTCGCCGGGGGCCAGGCTGGCGAGTTTTTCGCAGAGGCGGATGGCTACCGCGTTGGACATGTCGCAGAACGGGTTGGAGTAGGCCAGTTGGCGAACCTGATCGGCAATCGCCTCGGCCATTTCCTCGCGGCCCAGGCCGATATTGGTACACCACATGCCGCCCACGGCATCAAGGAAGCGATTGCCCTCGGTGTCGTAGATGTAGGCGCCGTCACCGGCGACGATATTCAGGGCACCTTGCTCACGGTGCTCGTCGAACATGTGGTAACCGTGCATGTAGTGCGCCTTGTCCGCTTCGACCAGGCTCTGTTGGTCGAATCCGGCGAGGAATGCTTGTGTTGGAATAGCCATGAGCGTGCCCTTTTTCGAAGGTGTGGATCTTTGAGTCATGCGGGTCTTACAGGCCGGTCTTTACCGTATTCCAGACGCGGGTGATGGCCCGCATGTCCTTGGCGTCCTGGGTTTTCTGCGCAAACAGGCGCTGGCGGGTGGCATCGTCCGGGTAGATCGCCGGGTTGGCGCGCACATCGGCATTCACCCGCGGGGTCGACGCGGTGTTGCTGTTGGCGTAGTGGATGAAGTTGGTCACGTCTGCCATGACCTGGGGCTGCAGCAGGTATTCGAGGAATTTGTGTGCATTGGCGACGTGGCTGGCATCGCTGGGGATGTACAGGTTGTCGAACCAGATCAGCGAGCCTTCCTTGGGAATGAAGTACGCCAGCTTGATTTTCAGCCCGGCCTCCTCGGCGCGGGCCTGGGCGGTGGCGGCGTCACCGGACCAGGTCATGGCCATGCAGATATCGCCGTTGGGCAGGCTGCTCAGGTAGTTCACCGAGTCGAATTTCTTCAGGTACGGACGGATCGTCATCAGCAGCTTCTGCGCTGCCTCGAGATCATCGGGTCTGGCGCTACGGGGATCGCGGCCGAGGTAGGTGAGGGCCAGGGGAATGACTTCGGTCGGCGCGTCGAGCAGGGTCACGCCGCAATCGGCGAAGCGCGCGACGATCTTCGGGTCGAAGAGCATCGCCAGGGAGCCGATGGGCGCGTCCGGCATGCGTTCGCGGATCTTCTCGACGTTGTAGGTCACGCCGTTGCTGCCCCAGGTATAGGGCGCCGAGTAGACCACGCCGGGGTCGTAGCCCTGCAGGTGCTGCAAGGTCTGCGGGTCGAGGTTTTTCCAGTCGGGCAGTTGTTGCTTGTCCAGGGGCTGGAACACTCCAGCCTTGATCAGTGGCGGCACCAGCGAGGCGTTGAGGGTCACCAGGTCATAACCGGAGTGACCGGTGAGCAGCTTGGCCTGCACGGTTTCGTAGGAGTCGAAGGTGTCGTAGATGACCTTGATGCCGGTGGCTTTCTCAAAGCCGGCGAGGGTGTTTTCGCCGATGTAGTCGGCCCAGTTGTACAGCCGCAGGGTTTTCGACGTATCCACTTCTTCGGCGTGCGACGCGGAAAAAACAGGGGCAAGCAGGAGACTCAGGGTTACCACCAACGCCTTGTGCATGGCCATCTCACCTTCGGACTGGATTCGGCTCGGGAAGAGCGGGTGAGTCCACTATTCAGGCAGGGCGAAGCCGGGAACATACTCCGAATGGGTAGGTAGTCGGTTTTGGACAAGTGGTCGTGGGGCGAGATGCCCTGGATGAACGCGGGGTCCGATTCCAGGGCAGAGGCAGGCGGTGGGGTATTACTGGATCAATTTCCAGTTCTTGTAGAACACCCGGCGCAGGGCAAAGACCACCCCGGCGAAACCGGCGATCACACCCTTGAGGATGAACGGTGTGCGGGACGGGCGCACGATATCGATGAACAGGCAGTAACGCTTGATATCGTTCTTGTTGAACGAGGCGTGGAGCAGTGTGTCATCGAAGATGAACAACGGGTCGTCGTGCCAGAAGTGTTTTTCCTTGCGGCACTGGATGTACACGCCGTCATGGTGCGGGGCCGGGGCCATGTTGTAGAGCACCCGGAACATCATGCGCAGCGGGCCGAAGTGGAACGAGGTCGACTGGTTGGCATTGAACACCGAGACGCCGACGGTTTTCACATAAGGGAACTTCTGTTGCAGTTCCTTGATGTCCAGTTCGGTGTCGATCTTGCGCCCGTACCATTGGAAGAACAGCATGCCGCGCTTGTTCTGCGCCATGCGTCCGTCGAGGTAGTCGATGATCTCGTCCTTGTGGCTCATGGCCTTGTCGATGACCTGCTGCAGGTCGCGCTGGCAGTCTTCGGGCAGGTCCTGCATCCGATAGACGCCACGGTTGCGTCGGCTCACCAGGTCGAACAGGGTATTGAACGGCGCCAGCACCCAGGTGTTGCGGCCACTGCCGATAAAGTACTTCTTGGCCAGTTCGGCGGTGTAGATGCCATTGCGCAGGAAGTCGTATATACCGCAGACCACGACCAGCGCGAGGAAACCGAAGACGGTTTTCGGGAAGCAATAGATGATCAAGAGCACGCCCAGTGTCCAGAGGACCGAGACGACTTTCTTGCGGATGGATCGAGTACTCATGAAGCGCTTGCTCCTTTAGAAGCAGAATCCCGCAGATCAGGATAAAGCCGACAAAGTTCGGCGAAATCCTGAGAAAACCGCTTCAGAAGTGCGCAACCGACGAGGTCGGCATGGCACCTGAGTCGGTTGGCCCAAATGGATGAAATACAGCCCTCCATGATAAGAAGTCAGGAAGGCGAGAGGTGTAGCAAATGTTACTGTTTTGTAACGAATCTTCATAATTTATTTAACGCCACGGACATTGATTCATGCATCACGTTGTCAGCCTTGACCGGTGCGGAACCTGGTCGCCCGGGGCCTTTACTGGTGACTGCAGTCCCTGGGTAGACTGTGCGCCGGTTGTTTCTGGTATTTGAGCATCACTCATGGAATCGGGCAGGGAGTCTCTGTCCTCAACAAGACGCGGGAGAAAGGAATGAAGTTGTTTTTGTTAGTGCTGGCCCTTTTCATGGTGCCAGCGGGAGTGGTGCAGGCGGGCCAGGGGCGCGACAAGCAGCGCGGTGAAGCCGGTGAGTTCGATTACTACCTGCTGGCGTTGTCCTGGTCACCGACGTTCTGCCTGACCCATGCAGGCAATGAGCAATGCACCGGCAAGGGTTATGGTTTTGTGCTTCACGGCCTCTGGCCACAATACGCGCGAGGTGGCTGGCCGCAATCCTGTGCGCCGTTGACGCCGTTGTCGGCCGAGCAGCGCCAACAGGGCCTGACGTTGTTCCCGACGGCCAAGCTGCTCAAGCATGAGTGGAAGAAACACGGCACCTGCAGCGGCCTGGGAGCCAGTGCTTACCTGGATACCACCGATCGGGCATTGGGCAAGGTGCGGATTCCCGAAGCGCTGCAACCCTCCACGGCGGTGCGCGAGTTCTCCGCCGAGGAAATCGCGCTGTTGTTCCAGCAGAGCAACCCGGGCATGCCGGGTGACGGCGTGGCGGTCAGTTGCAGCGGCCCGCAGTTGTCGGAGGTGAGGGTCTGCCTGGGTCGGGACCTGGAATATGCGTCCTGTGGCAAGGGCGTGAAGAGCCAGTGCCGGGCAGGCAAGGTACGACTGCCACCGATTCGTTGAGCAGGGCACAAGACTCACGTGAGTGGGTCTTTTGTGGGGCAGTCGCTCGCGTGCGGGAGTGACTGCCCTGACGGTTTTTATCTGGCGATACTTTTGCAAGATTGTTCAAGACAAGCCGCGGAGGCCCTGCCAAAGTCACGCGTCTTTTCCTGAAGCGCGAGTTTTATGTCCGATCATCTTCTGCCTCGCACCGCCTTCCTGCGCGGTGCCGTGGCCATCATGCCGCTGTCCCTGGCGACGGCACCCTGGGGGCTGCTGGCCGGCTCCATGGCCATCGAGGCCAACCTGACGCCCCTGCAGGGCCAGGGCCTGTCGAGCATCGTGTTTGCCGGCGCCGCGCAACTGGTGGCGATCGGCATGCTCAAGGGCGGGGCGGGGATTTTCTCGATCCTGCTGACCACCGCGCTGTTGACCTCGCAACACCTGTTGTATGGCATGAGCATGCGTTCGGTGATCGCCCCGTTGCCCGGTCGCTGGCGCGTCGGCCTGGGCTTCCTGCTGACCGATGAACTGTTCGCCCTGACCAGCCAGCACGACAAGCAACAGTTCGACCGCTGGTACGCGCTGGGAGTGGGGCTGACGTTCTATATCGCCTGGAACCTGTTCACCCTGGCGGGGATCGTGCTGGGGCGCAGTATTCCCGGGCTTGAGCATCTGGGTCTGGACTTCTCGATTGCCGCGACCTTCATCGCCCTGATCACTCCGGTGGTGCGCAGTGTGCCGACCGTGGTCTGCGTGGCCGTGTCGCTGTTCTGCTCTGTGTTGTTCAGTTATTGGCAGTGGGGTTCGGCGCTGGTGCTGTCGGGACTGGCGGGAATGACGGCGGGATTTGTCTGCAACAAGCTGTATCGGGGGGGCGAATGATGGTCTGGGCGGTAATCATCGGGATGGGGCTGCTGGTGTTCCTCAACCGCTACGTGTTTCTCGAACCCCGCCTGCCGTTGCGCCTGAGCAGCAACGCCCGGCAGTTCCTCGGCTTTGCCGTACCGGGCATGCTCACGGCGATCTGCGGACCGATCGTGTTCATGCCGGACCGGCAACTGAACCTGCAACTCGACAACCCGTACCTGATCAGTTCGCTGGTCGCCATCGGGCTGGTGATCTACACCCGCAACACCTTGCTCAGCATGTTGCTGAGCATGGCGTTCTTTTTCCTCTTGCGCTGGTGGTTGTAGGCTGCAGAAACGCTGTCTCAGAAACGATAGTTGAGCCCCAGGGTCAGCGAACGCGCAGGTGCCGGTTGGCGGCCCCACGGGCTGGTATCGATCCCGCGGAAGTAGTACTCGCGGTTGAACAGGTTGCTGATGCCCGCCGAGGCCGTCAGCACGGTCTTGTCCTGCAGCGGGAACTGGCGTTCGATGGCGGTGTTCCAGACCCAGTAGGCCGGCAGCCGGCCCACGGAGGCGCTGGCATCCTCGGCCCCGGAGTTGGCGGCGTCGGTATAGGCGCTGCTGACGTACAGACCGTCGAGGCTGTAGGTCCAGCGTTCGGCGAAGTGATAGCGGCCGTCGACGCTGAACTGGTTGCGCGAGGAGAACGGCACTTCATTACCCTTGAAGGTGCCATTGCGCTGCTTGGCGTCGAGGTAGGCGTAGCTGGCGTGCAGGTCGAGGTCGGGCAGGGCGCCCGGAGTCCAGAATATCTCGCTCTCGATGCCCTGGTGACGGGTGCTGCCGAGGTTGACGTAGCGGTCGGTGGTCGCGTCGTAGACGATCTGGTCGTCGAAATCGATGCGGTACACACCGAGGTCGACACGCAGGCCTTTCCACGGTGTGTAGCGCACACCGGTCTCGTAGTTCCAGGCCAGTTCGGCGCCGACATCGCCCTCCTTGACGATCTGCGTCACCTGCGGCGGACGCAGTGATTTCTGCGCGTTGGCATACACGTACCAGTCGTTCGTGGCCTGGTAGCCGACGGTCAGGCCGGGCAGCCATTCTTCGGACTTGTTGTCGTGCTGGAAGCCTGTGATTCCGTCCTTGTAGTCCATCTGCGCATTTTCATAACGGACACCCGGGGTGATGGTCAGGCGGTTGTTGAACAGGCCGATGGCGTTGCTCAGGTAGAACGCCTTGGCCTCGTCGTTGAACTGCCAGTCGCGGAACGGCGTGGTCTTGCCCGTGGCCACGCTCTGGCGATCGACCTTGTAGTCGATGTCCTCCGCGACGTAGCGGGCGCCCACCAGCCAGGTCTGGCTGAGGTTGTCGCCGTCGATGCTCATGCTCAGGCGCGGTTCGCTGCCCCAGACCTTGAAGTCACGCGGACCGTCCTGGCGGCTGGTGGCGGTGCCGTCCGGGGTGAAGGGCAGGCCGACGATAAAGTTGCGATAGCTGTCGTGGGCGAAGTGGGTCCAGCTGAACTCCACCGAATCGAACGGGCCGATGGCGCCCAGGCGCTGGGTGTAGGTACCCCAGACGCGGTCGGTATTGCCGTCGAAATGATCCAGGGGGCGGGTCGACTGACGTGGATCGTCGCGGTAGTCCTTGACGCTCAGGGCGCCCGCCAGGTCCATGTCGGCCTCGTAGTGCTGCACGCCGAAGCTCAGCTCGCGGTCATCGTCGATATTCCACTGGCCGCGCAGGCGATAGTTCTGGATGTCGGTGTCGGAGTGTTCCCGTCCGGCTTCGCCCGAGAGTGTATTGAGGTCCAGTTGCAGGCCAAAGTTGTCGGTCAGGTAACCGCCGGTGCCGAAGTAGGTGTCCCACAACTGGCGTCCGCCGGCATTGAAGGTAGTACGTTCCTGCAGGGTGTTTTCCCACTCGCGGGGAATCGGCTTGCTGATAAAGTTGATGACCCCGCCGACGTTGTTCGGCCCGTACTGCACGGCGGCCCCGCCACGGACGATATCGATGCGGTCGACCGTGGCCATGGTCACCGGAAACAAAGACAGACCGGTCTGCCCGTAGGGCGCCAGTGCCAGCGGGATACCGTCGGACAGCGCCTGGATCCGCCCGCTGCGGCTTTCGTACAAACCACGCACGGCGATCTGCGGCAGGGCGCCGGTGCCGGTTTCGTCGAAGATCTTGACCCCGGGCACTCTTTGCAGGGCATCGTCGATCCCGCGCACACTGGCCTTGTCCAGGTTGTCCGTGCCGATCACCGTGCGGCTGCCGGCGTAGGTCAGTACTTGCGGATCGCTGGCGCTGCCCAGCACGTCACCCTTGATCACCATGGGCGCGATATAGGACACCTCGGCCGGTTTGGCCGCCGGGGCCGGTGCAGCACCGGCCGGGACGATGACGAAGGTCCTCTCGTCCTTGACCCGGGTTTGCAGGCCGCTGTTGTCGAGCAGTCGCGCCAGCGCTTCCTGCGGGGTGAAACTGCCCTTGAGGGCGGGTGTGGTCCGCTCCTGCGCGATGTCGCTGGCAAACAGGATCTGCACCGACGACTGGCGTGCCAGGGCATTGAGCGCCTGGTCCAGGCGCGAACTCGGCAGGTCGAGCAGGACCTTGTCCTGGGCATGGGCCGAGAGGACGAACAGCAGGCTGCCGGTCAGCAATGACAAGGGCAGTGGCAGGCGAGCGCTGCGCGGGCGTGGCTTCATGGACGGTGTTCCTTGGAAAGTAGGGGGCTTTGACTACCTGCCGTTTCTCGTCCGGGAAAACCCTACCTGTCGCATCGATTATTTTTTTCCGCCCTTGCGCCGCACGTGCAGGGTCCCGTCGCTCCCGCTGTCCAGGCTCAGCGGCAGGATGCTCGGCAGCAGGGCGAGCAGGTCCTCGACCTTGCTGCTGTCGAATACTCCGGTGATGGGCAGGCCGGCCAGGCTCGGGTCGTCGAGGCGAATCGGCGCTGTGCGATAGCGCTGGATCCGCGCCAGGGCGTCGGCCAGCGGTGTGCGGTCGAAGATCAGGCGGTTGTCCTTCCAGGCGAGCGCTGCTTCGGTGTCCACCCCGAGCGGTTGCAGGCGTTGCCCCGGGCGGGTCTCGACCTGTTGGCCGGGGGCCAACTGCACATGACGGCCGTCCTCGGTCTCGACGTCGACCTTGCCGCGCACCAGGGTCACGCGCGCGCCCTGGTCAAGACGGTCGACACTGAACAGCGTGCCCAACACCCGTACCCGGGTCGTGCCCGCTTCAACCTGGAAGGGCCTGAAAACGGTCTTCGAGACGTCGAACAGCGCCTGGCCGGCCTGCAGCTCGATCCGCCGCGAACGCAGGTGCCATTCGACAGAGGCCCGGCTGTTGCTGTCCAGGGTCATGCGGCTGCCATCGGCCAATTCCAGCATGCGCCGCTCGCCGACGGCGCTGGCGTAGGATACGTGTTGATAGGCCGGGTCCAGCCAGCCCAGTCCGGCGGCCAGCAGCATCACCAGCAGGGCTCCCGCCACGGCCTTGCGCGGTTTGCGTGGCCTGGGCTCGGGCAGGGGAAAGCGTTTGCGCAGTTCTTCGCGATGTCGCGCCAGGGCTTCTTCTTCGCGGGACGGCGGGGGCAGGCTGGTCATGAGACGGGTTCCGACAGGTCGAGCCGGGCGCGGCAGGCAGCCAGGCCGAGCTTCAAGTGCTTTTCCACGGTCTTCAGGGAAATCCCCAACTGCGTCGCGACTTCCGCCTGCGGCAACTGGTGGACCTTATGCATCACGAAGACCATCCGGCAGCGCGGCGGCAATGCTTCGATGGCCTGGGCCAGGCGTTCCAGCTCGCGTTCGGCTTCATACTGGCGCGGTGGCGAAGGCGCGTCGCTGGTGGCTTCGAAATCCTCGGGCAACTCGACGATCCAGGCCTGGCGCCGCCGTTCGCTGCGGTAGCGGTCGACGGCCTGGTCATGGGAGATCTTGCGCAGCAGCGCCAGGGGCGTGCGCACTTCCTCCAACTGGCGTTTCTCCAGCAGTTGCACGCAGACATCGTGCACCACCTCGCGGGCAAAACCGCGATCGCCGAAGCGTCGGCGCACGTGATCGACCAGTTCGTCGTAGTGACGCACCAGGGTGCTGAGCAGGGATGGCTTGGCAGGGTCGAGCGGCATGATGGACCTGGGACGAGGCAGTGCAGGCGCAAATATAAATGAGAAACCTTTTCATTCATAGCGCCGGCCGCCTCGAAAGGACCGGATGCAATTCCGGCCGGGCAGGTCCGTGTCGCGGTCTATTTGAAGTTGGTATCGGCCACCGGCATGATCGTCGCGACACGCCAGCCATCGGGACCACGCAGGAGCGTCTGGCTGATCAGGAAGGTATTTTTCTGCGGGGCTTCACCGGCGTGGCTGCGGGTGAAGGTCACGGGCACGAGGATCTGCGCCACGCTGTCATTGAGTTGGGTCGTGCGGAACCTGCTCATGTCCGGGTCCAGTTGCCAGACGCCCTGGTAGTAGTCCTTCAGGCGCTCGACCACCGCGTCCGGGCCCCAGTTCGCACCGCCACGGGCATACCAGAGCATCTGCGGCGAATCCCAGAGCATCGCGCGGATCCGCTTGAGGTCGTGGGCGTTCTGCGCCTTGACGAAATCGCTGAAGAAACCGCGCACTTCGTCTTCGTTCGAGGCGGCGAAGGCACTGTGGGTCGAGAGGGTGATCAGTGCACCCAGCAACAGCGAGCAGGTCGCGATACGGGTCGTGGACAGCAGCTTCATGGTGTCTCCTGGCAGACGTTCTGCGCTTGGTTGGAAGTATGAACCAGCGTAATCGCCCGAAGTCCGCTGAAAGTGTCGTTTAACCCTCGTTTCAGGCCATGGTTGCGTCTTGTCGGGGCTTGTCCGCCTGGCTACGGGCATTGCGGCGCATCGCCCGTGGCGGTTCGCCGAACTCGCGGACAAAGGCGCGGCGCATCCGCTCGCTGTCGCCAAAGCCGGTCTGGCGGGCGATGGCTTCTATCGGGTGGCGGCCTTCCTGGATCAGGACCAGCGCCGCATCGATGCGCAGTTTTTCAATGGCCTTGGCCGGGGAAGTGCCGGTCTGTTCGCGAAAGGCCCGGCTGAACTGGCGGGTGCTCAGGTGCGCGGCCTGGGCCAGTCGATCCAGGCTCAACTCGGTGTTCAGGTGGTTCTGTGCATAGGCCAGGGCAATCTGGATGCGGTCGCCGCGTGGTTCTTCCAGCAGCACCGACGACTGTGGCTGACCACCGGCCCGTCGGCTTTGCAGGACAAAGGTTTTCGACACGGCTCGCGCCACGTCGGCACCGAGGTCCTTCTCGACCATGGTCAGTGCCTGGTCGATACCCGCGGTCATCCCGGCCGAGGTCCACAGCGAACCGTCGACGACGAACAGGCGCTCCTCGTCCAGTTTGACCCGGGGGTAACGGGCACGGAATTGCGGGGCGAAGAACCAGTGGGTGGTTGCCCGGCAACCGTCGAGCAATCCGGCTTCGGCGAGGAAAAAGGTCCCGGAGCAGGTGGCGGCCAAACGTCGGCTGGTTTGTGCGGCCTGGCGCAGGTAGGCGAGCAGGGCGGGAGTGAAGGGACGCTGGTTGCCGCCGCCGATGATCACCGTATCGTACCCGTCAGCCGTGAAAGGCTCCGTCTGTACCACGACCCCCACGGAGCTGCGCACGGCACCACCGCCCTCCGATAGCAGGCGCACGTCATAGTGCGGCTTGCCGAGCACGCCGTTGGCCGTTTCGAATACCGAGAGCGCGGAGAAACTCATCACGCCGAAACCGGGAAAGACGATAAAACCGATACGCAGCATAGGGCTCCCGGATATCTCGCACCTGAAAGTGAATAGATTACCTCGAACATGCAAAGGTGTTGAGTGAATCCGCCTCTTCGACGTTCATTCTCCCGCGTGTTTCAACAATTCCTTGCGTAATTTGCCGGGCGACAGGCCGAACAGGCTCTGGAAGTGCCGGATGAAATGCGGCGCGTCGGCGAAGCCGCATTCGAAGGCGATTTCGCCGATCTGGCGATCCGAACTGACCAGCAACCAGCGTCCGTAGCGTAGCCGTACCTGGCGGTAGAACTGCGCCGGACTGGTATCGGTTTCGGCCATGAACAACCTTTCCAGCTGGCGTTTGCTGGTACCGACCCAGTGGGCGATCGCCTCGATTTCCAGGGGTTCGGCCATATGCTTTTCCATCAGCATCACCGCTTCGTGCAGGCGTCGGTTGGACGAACTGGCGTAGCCCAGGGCCTTGCGCCGGTCGAGGAAACTACCGCTGCCGCTCTTGGCCACGGTCATCTGGTGCACCACCTTGCCGGCGCGGTCCGGGCCGCAGTGCATGCCGATCAGATGCACCGCCAGTTCGATTACCGAGACGCCGCCGGCACAGGTGATGCGGTCTTTGTCGATCAGGAAGTCGCTGTGGGTGATGAAGCGCAACGTCGGGAACAGGCGCTTCCAGTCATTGGCATGGTAGGCGTGCACGCAGGCGGTACGACCTTCCATCAGCCCGTGGCGGGCCAGCACGAAACTGCCGGTGCACAGGCCGATCAGGGGCACGCCCGCCGCCGCGGCCTGGTGCAGGAACGCCGGGTAGCTCTTGGGCACATCGGCCAGCGAATCCAGCAGGCCACCGATGACCACGATGTAGTCGAAGCGCTGCGGATCGCCCATCTCGCTGTCGATGGGCACATCCAGCCCGCCGCTGGACACGACCCGCTGCCCCGGCGTGCCCAGCACCTTCCATTCGCAACGGATCGGCCGGCTCTGGTCGCCGGTATCGGCGGCATGACGCAGGGCATCGGTCAGCCCGGACAACGACAGCAAGGGGAAACGCGGCCACAACACGATACCCACCGACAGTTCGGCGGTGCCGCGACGCTTGTGTGGCGAGGAGGGCGACTGCTGGTCAAGTCGCGCCACCAGGCTCTGTTCGTCGGCCTTGACCGCGCTTTCATATGAATGTCGCAAATATTCAATCATTCGTGCAAAGCATCCAACTGGTTAAACCGCCCTCGGCCCTAGGATGGAGGCCTGCCCAACGTCCTGTCGTTCAATAAGAAAACCAACGAGGTGCATACGATGAACAAGTCTGGCATTCAACGTTTTACCGGCCTTTGGGCCGGATTGATGCTGTCCCTGCTGGCCGCGGCCCCGGCGTTCGCGCTGGATACCGTGGAGCCGGGCAGCCTGACCATTGCGTTCAGCGGCGATATGCCGGGGACCGGTTATCAAGATAGCAAGATGGTCGGCTATGACGGTGAAATCCTTCAACAAATTTCCGGGAAACTGGGACTGAAGGTCAAGCCGGCGCTGATGGAGTGGTCGGGGACCATCGCGTCGGTACAGGCCCGCCGTGTGGATGTGATGGCCGGGACCATGGGCTGGACCGAGCAGCGTTCGAAGATCATGGCCCTGAGCGACCCGATCCATTATTTCAAGAACGGCATCACCCAGACCGACAAGACCGACTGGAAGACCCTCAAGGACTTGCAGGGCAAGAAGGTCGGCACCATCACCGGTTTCTCCTTCATTCCTGAAATGCGCAAGATTCCCGGGTTGCAGGTGACGCTCTACGACACTTCGGACGCCGCCGTGCGCGACCTGCTCGCCGGGCGTATCGACGCGGTGATCGGTGATCCACCGGTCATGCAGTACGCCATTTCGCGCAATGCCCAATGGCACCTGCACTTCAATGCCTTCACCGACAACGACCCGGACTTCCCGCTGCTGACCGGCCTGGGGCAGGTGGTGTTCGGTTTCAACAAGGACAATCCGCAGTTGCTGGCGGCGGTCAACGAACAGATCCAGGTGCTCTGGAAAACCTGTGAGATGCGCAAGATCGGGGCTCGCTACGGCCTGACCCAGGATGTCTGGTTCATGCCCCAGGGCAAGGATCTGCGCCTGAGCGTCGACCGTCCGGCGGACTGGAAACTGCCCGGCTGCCAATAACAAAGCGTGGTGCGCAGGGGCGTCTTGTCGACCCTGCGCCAGACCGAGAAAAAGCGGGTGAGCAACATGTCCAACCTGATGGAACCTGCGCTGCTGCGCGTGTGTGATCTGTACAAGAACTATGGCGACCTGGCGGTGCTCAAGGGCATCAGTCTGGAGCTCAAGGCCGGCGAGACCCTGTCACTGATCGGCCCCAGCGGTTCCGGCAAGTCGACCTGCCTGCGCTGCATCAATTACCTGGAGAAACCCAGCCAGGGCGAAATCTGGCTCGGCGATGAACTGATCGGGCAAGCCCGGGACGGCTCGCGCCTGCGCTTGCTGAGCGACCGGGAGATGGCCCCGCAACGCCTGGAGATCGCCATGGTCTTTCAACTGTTCTACCTGTGGCCGCACTTGAACGTACGCGACAATGTCGCGCTGGGTTCGATCAAGGCCCGTGGCATGCCGCGCAAGCAGGCCTATGAACTGGCCGAGGCGATGCTGGAGAAGGTCCATTTGCGGCACAAGGCCGATGCCTATCCCGAGCAGTTGTCCGGCGGCCAGCAGCAACGGGTGGCAATTGCCCGGGCGCTGGCGCAGCAACCCAAGGTGATCCTGTTCGACGAGCCGACCTCGGCCCTCGACCCGGAACTGGTGGGCGAAGTCCTGGCGGTGATCCGCGAGCTGGCCGAGGAAGGCCGGACCATGATCATGGTCACTCACGAAGTGCGCTTTGCCCGGGACGTGGCCGACCGGGTGATCTTCATGGACGGCGGTCATATTGTCGAACAGGGGCCTTCGGCCCAGGTGATCGATCATCCCAGTCACGAGCGCACCCGCAGTTTCCTCGGCCGCATGGCCATGGAGAATGCTTGATGAGCAGCCTCCAGAGTTTTTTCGGGTTGTTGCCCCTGTTGTTGAGCGGTGCCCTGGCGGCACTGGAAATCGCCCTGTGCACCCTGGTGCTGGCGAGTGTCGGCGGCCTGGTGCTGGCGGTATGGCTGACCTTCAGCCGTTCGCGGCTGGTGCGGGCAGGCATCGCCTGTTTCATCGAGTGGATGCGCAATGTGCCGGCCCTGGCGCATCTGTTCCTGATCTATTTCGGCCTGTCGTACCTGGGCATCAACCTGCCCGCCTGGCTGGCGGCCATTGTCGGCCTGAGTCTGGTGGGCAGTGCGGTGCTCTGCGACATTTTTCGCAGCGGCCTGCAGTCGTTGCATGTCGGGCAGTACGAAGCTGGCCTGGCGATCGGCCTGACCCGTGCGCAGATCCTGGCGAGCATCCTCCTGCCGCAGTCGCTGCGTCGCTCGTTGCCGGCGTTCGCCAACTATGTCACGCAACTGATCAAGGACACCTCCATTGCCTCGGCCATCGCCGTACCCGAGATCATGTTCCTGGCGCGCAACCTGGTGACCTCGACCTTCCAGACCTCGCTGATCTACTTCGCGGTGATGTGTATCTACGCGGCGATGATCCTGCCCATCGGCCTGGGTTTTATCCGCCTTGAACGGCATTGGGGGAGCGCACGATGATCGCTTTCTTCGCGCAATACCCCGAGTACTGGAGCGACTGGACGACACGCCTGCTGCAAGGTGGTGTGGTTACCGCGAAATTGTCGCTGGCGGGCTTTGCCCTGGCGGCGCTGCTGGGCAGCCTGCTGACCTGGGCCTTGCGCAGCCCGTTTGCCTGGCTGCGGCGCTCGGCGGTGTACTTCATCCAGGGCATGCGTGCGCTGCCGCTACTGGCCTTGCTGCTGGCGCTGTATTTCTCGTTGCCGAACCTGGGCCTGACTCTGTCCGGCTTCGCGGCCGGGGTCCTCGGGCTGGGGTTGCAGGGCAGCGCCTATATCGCCGAGATCCTGCGCGGTGGCCTGGATGCCTTGCACCGCGGCCAGCGCGAGTCGGCGATCGCCGTCGGCCTGACACCGTTCCAGGCGTTTACCGCGGTGATCCTGCCCCAGGCGATTCGCGGGATGCTGCCGCCGCTGCTCAACGCTTATGTGTCGATCCTCAAGGACAGCTCGCTGTGTGCGCTGATCGCCACTGATGAACTGATGCTGGCCGCCCGGGCGATTGCCTCGGAGAGTTTTCTGCCGATGCATATCTTCCTGTTGGTCGGCCTGTTCTATTTCGTGATCGCGTTCCCGCTTTCCCTGCTGTCGCGTGTGCTCGAGAAGCGCTTTTCCCGTGGCCGCAAAAGCCTGAGAGGTTGACTGCATGAATTCCCTGGACCACAGCACTTTCCACAGTATCGGTCAGTTGCAGCAGGCGCTGCGCGGTGGCCGGCTGACCAGCGAGGCGCTGGTGCTCGCCCAACTGGCCCGTATCGAGCGTTTCAACGACCAGCTCAATGCCTATGTCGAAGCCTACAGCCAGCGTGCCCTGGGTGCGGCCATCGCCGCTGATCGCCAGCGTGCCGCCGGCGTTGACCTGGGACCGTTGCACGGCATCCCGGTGGCGATCAAGGATCTGTTTGAAATCGCCGGACAGGCCATCACGGGTGGTTCGCTGGCGCGACGTCCGCGTATCTCCACGCTCACGGCAACGGCCGTGCAGCGCCTGGAACGGGCCGGCGCGATCATCCTGGGCAAGACTCATACGGTGGAGTTCGCGTTTGGCGGCTGGGGCACCAATGCGGTGATGGGCACGCCCTGGAATCCCTGGGACCGCCAGGTCCATCGGGCTCCGGGTGGCTCCAGCAGCGGTTCGGCGGTCGCGGTAGCCAGCGGCCTGGCCAGCGCTGCCCTGGGTACCGATACCGGCGGTTCGGTACGGATTCCCGCCGGCATGTGCGGCCTGGTGGGCTTGAAGACCACGCGCGGGCTGATCAGTCGCCATGGGTTGATCGAGCTGTGTCCGTCGCTGGATTCGGTGGGACCGATCACCCACACCGTCGAAGACGCGGCGTGGATGCTCGACGCCTTGCTCGGCCCGGACCCGCTGGACCCGGTCTCGGCCCGGGCGCCGGTGTTCAGTGCCGCGGCGGGACTCGACCAGCCGGTGGCCGGCCTGCGGGTCTGGGTCTTGCCGCAGGCCGAACGTGCCGCCATTGCGCCGGATATCCTGGCGGCCTACGATCATGGCCTGGAACAACTGGCCGCCCTGGGCATGCACCTGGTGGAGCAGCCACTGCCACGCTCGCTGGAGTCGTGCATGCGGGTGGCCGGCGGACTGATGAGCGCCGAAGGATATGCCAGCCTCGGCACGCTGTTCGAACAGCCCGATCTGCGTTTCGATCCCCATGTGCAACGGCGCGTGCTGAGCGGCAAGGCCATCGACGCGGCGGCCTATATCGAGCTGCACCACCAGCGTCGTGCGGCGCGCAAGGCCATGCAGGAAGCGATGCTGAATGTCGATGCCTGTGTGTTCCCGACCAATGCTGTCGGCAGCGTACCGCTGGATCAGGTTGACGAGTACGGTACGCCGCTGGCCTTGCTGGGACGTTTCGCCAACTTGCTCGACCTGTGTTCGGTGGCACTGCCGGTGGGGTTTGACGGGCAGGGCATGCCGGTGTCGATGCAGGTGGTCGGCCGGGCGTTCGCCGAGCCGCTGATCCTGCGCATCGGCCATGCCTATCAGCAGCGGACCGACTGGCACCGGATCAATCCGAGCGGCTGGGTGCTGGACAAGGAGGCGGTGTAATGGAGATTTGTGTGGTGGGCGCCGGTATCGTCGGATTGAGCAGCGCCTGGTTCCTGCACCGGGCCGGGCATCGGGTCACGGTGGTCGACCAGGCGTCCGGTCCCGGCATGGGCGCGGTGGCCGGCAACGGCGCGCAGTTGAGCTACAGCTACGTGCAGCCACTGGCCGATCCGTCGCTGTTGCCGGGTATCCCGAAGCTGCTGCTCGACCGCAGCGGTCCCCTGCGCTTCACCCCGCAATGGAGCCCGGAGCAATGGCGCTGGTGCATGGAGTTCCTGGCCGCCTGCCGGACCTCGGTCTCCCGCCAGACCACCGTGGAGTTGCTGGCGCTGGCCACCGAGAGTCGCCAGGCACTGGATGGCTTCATGCAGGAGCAAGAGTTGGATTGCGATTTCACCCGCACCGGCAAACTGGTGCTGTACCCCGATGCCGAAAGCCTGGGCAAGGCACAGCAGCAACTGCGCTTCCAGGCTGGCCTGGGATCGCGGCAGCAGACGGTCAGCGCCAGCGAGGCGGTGGCGATAGAACCGGCGCTGGCTGGCTATCGGTCGGCGTTCCATGGCGCGATCCATACCGACAGCGAGTGCGCGGTGGACGGACTCAAGCTGTGTCGCGAAATGGCCCGGATCATGGCCGGGGAGGGCGTGCGTTTGTTGTTCGAGCGCCAGGTCGAGGGCTTCCGGCGCCAGGGTCAGCGGATCACCGCGTTGAACCTGCGGCATGTCCGCGATGGGACCGAAGTGCTGCACAGCGAGGCGGTGGTGCTGGCGGCGGGAGCCCACAGCACCGGCTTGCTGGCGCAACTGGGCAGCCGCCTGCCGGTGTATCCGCTCAAGGGCTACAGCATTACCCTGCCGATTACCGAGCACACCCGAGCACCGACGGTGAGCATCACCGATATGCGCCGCAAGACCGTGTTCGCCCGTATCGGCGATCGCCTGCGAGTCGCGGGGATGGTGGAGTTGTGTGGAATGGATGCGTCGATTCCGCCGGCGCGGATCGAGCAGTTGCAGGCCTCGACGGAGGCGCTGTTCGGTGGAGGCTGGGACATCGGGGACTGCCAGCCCTGGACCGGCTGGCGGCCGGCAACACCCACCGGCAGGCCTGTGCTTGAATGCCCCGCAGGCAGTAACCTGTACCTCAATACCGGTCATGGCGCACTGGGCATGACCCTGGCCTTTGGCAGTGCGCAGCGGCTGGTACGGTTGGTCGAACACACGACCCACTGAATTTTATCCAAGGAGAACGACCGATGACGATTCAACGTTTCCAGAGCAATGCGCGGATGTCCGGTGTAGTCAGCCATGGCGGCGTGCTTTATCTGGCCGGCCAGGTTCCCGGCGACCTGCAAGGCGATATCACCTCCCAGACCCGCCAGGTGCTGGCCAAGATCGACGGACTGCTGGCCGAGGCGGGCAGCGACAAGAGTCACCTGCTCAGTGCACAGATCTGGCTCAAGCATATCGGCCGCGACTTCACAGCGATGAATGCGGTCTGGGATGCCTGGCTGCCGGAAGGCGGCTCACCGGCCCGGGCCACGGTCGAAGCCAACCTGGCACATCCCGAGGTGCTGGTGGAGATCATGGTGATTGCGGCCAGGGCAGAGCTGATCTCGTGATCCATGACCGCACCGGGGAGTCGAACCGCTGCTGAAGAAGCAAGCTGCGGTAAACTGTTGGCAGACGTATATCGGCCGGCCTGAAAACCGGCCGGTCATATTATTCGTGTCAACGAACGGTGCAATGGACATGGCAGTATCACAGGTACGGGAAAAGCTCATCGATGCGGGGCTGAGCATCATCGCCGCCCAGGGCTTCAATGGCACCGGGGTCCAGGAGATCGCCGACCTGGCGGGCGTCCCGAAAGGTTCGTTCTACAACTACTTCGACAGCAAGGATGCGTTTGCCGTCGAAGTGTTGGAGCGTTATTGGCAGAAGGGCCGGTACCGGGTGATCCTGAGTGACGAGTCCCTGGGCGATCCGCTGGTGCGCCTGCGGCATTATTTCGAGGCGCTGGCGGCCGCCCGGGTCGATGACAAGTTCCTCTCCGGTTGCCTGATCGGCAACTTCTCTTCCGAACTCTCCGAGCAGAGCCGGCTGGTGCGCGACCGCCTGTCCGAGATGTATGCCGGCTGGGCCCGCAGCCTGGAGATCTGTATCCGCGAGGCGCAGGACCTGGATCTGGTCGGCCGCGATGTGGCTGCCGCGGAACTGGCGTCGTTCGTCCTGAATGCCTGGCAGGGCGCGGTCCTGCGTACCAAGGTGGAAAAGGACGAGCGTTCCTTACGGCAGTTCATGAGCGTGGTTTTCAAGCGCATCCTCGTCTGAGGGTATTTCAACCGCAGATCAGCGCAGGTTGTCGGGCTACTGAATGACCCGCTGGTTTGTATTGCTCTTGCATTACGGAAGGATCCTTCCGTAATGCAGTTAAATATATGCGTAGCCGCAGTCCCACGTAATAAAGGGTCAATCCTCTCCGACGCCAAGTTTATTGCTTACAACAGCTCCGTTCGAAGTATACGAAAGTGAACGTTCTGAATGGAGGTAATCATGTAGGTGGAGACTTGATGATGGCGGACGAGAGATATGTACCAGGGCAGGTGTTTGAAATCAGACCCTTGCACATCGTGGCGGGAAGGCCACAGACCTTCGGCACTGGCGTGGGTGGAAGCTACGCAGGAGACGGCAACGGCTGGGGGCTTCAGGAGGGGCCACGACGAGGGGAGGGAGGTCCGGGCAGGATCCGTGAGGCCACACCGAATCTCCTGTCCGACTTGATGGGCGGCGAAACGGATTTTCAGTCTGTCGCCGATGAATATGACTCGCGTCTCAGAACAGTGTCGACTGATACAGAATATGAGCTTGAGCAAAAAAAACAGGCCATAAGAGCTGATAGCTCTTTATCTCCGGAGGAAACGGCAAGACGCGATCAAGCGGCCGTGCTGGAACTCATAGAGTCCAGAAAGCTGAAGTATGTTTCTACGGCACCGGCTATCTATGGCCTCTATGGTCATAATCCGTTTTTCATGATGGAGGTTCTACCCCGGCAGAAGATGCGTGAACTCTGGAGTTCCGGTGCGGCTACTCCAGAGTCGATAGGCAACCTGCACGTTCTTTTTGATGCGGTCTACAGGGCTGCACTGGAACTCAAGCTGCTTTCGTTATCCATGGATGTTCTGGCCGGAAAACTCGCGGAGCTGGACGCCAAAAGGCGTCAGGCCGAATCGGTTGTTTCCGCGGACAGTGCTGCTCGGCTGAGTCTGCTGGAGCAGTATCTTGGCATCATTGGTATGGAGCGGGATATTCATGTCCAGCTCCTGCCGGAGTTTCTTCAAACTGAATTCCTGGCAGCGGCAGGCTCCGTGACGGGGTTGGCCCCGGCCCAGGCACTGACCCACTACAAAGCAGTATTGGACAATATGATTGCCGGCAAGATTGCCGCGATCCAGCCCATCCAGCCACCCGCCCCCTGGCAGAGTGGTGGGGTGACCATCACCTTTGCACCCACAAACCCCAAGATTGTTTCTCCATTGAGCAAGCCGGAGCTGGAGGCCTTGGCCAACCTGGTGCACTTGCAGGCGAGCGGTCAGGTTGGCGCGAAATGGGCGAGCTACCACGATGCCTTGTTGAAGTCCGAGTCGGCAAGGCACCTGAGTCTCACCTCGAATGCCTTTGGGGCCTTGGTGGAACGTGCGCGAGACGTTGCTGGCGAGCAAGCCCGCCTGGCTGAAGAAGCTGAAGCGCACCGCAGGGCAAGGGAAGCACAAGCCAGGGCACATACCTTCCAGTTTGCGCCGACAGGCTCCACTCAGCTCAGTGCCGCGGCAGGTGCGATTGCACTCACGGCGGGCTCCGGGCTGACACTGGAAGCTGCCATCCAGGTGGCGATCCGGACCCTGAAAACCCTTGGCAGCGCCGTACTTGATCGTGCAACAGGCGTTGGTATTGGTTTGCTGCTGTATTCACCGTCGCTTGGCAACAGTGACCTGTATCCGCCAACCAGCCTGAGCGTGCCGATCAGGGATTTGATTCCGGACTTGCCGGATAACCTCTCGGAGATCGCCGAATCTGTAGGCACGGTGGATCTGCCTTATCGGATTTATGGCGACCGTTCGAAGTACTCGGTGATTGCCACGCAAGGCAATGGCGGGGTTTCTCCAAAGGTGCCCGTCAGGGTTCTGGCATTGGACCCGGTGGCCAATGCCTACGCCTTTGTGACCGCGGACACACCGGCAATCACTCTGGTTTTTCCGATTGCGGTCCCTGGTGGCAGTTCAACGACAACGCCGGTACAGCCGGTAGAGATTCCGATCTACACGGGCATCACGCTGACGCCGATCGAGGTGAAGGCCGAAACTCTGCCAGCGGTGGATCAGTGGGATATCCGCGATGGGATCTATATTTTTCCTGTTGGCTCGGGATTGGCGCCGATTTATGTGGTGTTCAGCCATAACGTAAGCAAATTGGTTATAGATGATAAAATCAGAAGCCAGATGCTTTCGCGTGGCTGGACAGAGCAAGAAATCAAGGACGTCGTCAGTAAAGGCGAGGCAGGAAAGACCGTAGATAAACGACGTGCAACAAAGACAATAGATGGGCTTTCGCGAGATGATACGGCAACCGTTTACGGAGTCCCTCCCAATAATTATGTTGTGGTTAATGATCGTACAGATGAAGTGACTCAGATCTCAGACAAAAATGATTCGAGTTGGGTCGTGGATAGCCGTATTAGTTGGGTGATAGAAAATGAATAACGTTGACAGGTCTAAAGTTTTTGAGAGTGGTGAAGAGTTTTTTCTTCAAGATGGAAGTGGTGTCATGAAGCTTTCTGGCTCCGCCGCTTTTAAGGTTTTTGAACTCGCCAGCCAGAAAGGGCTGGCTGTTTCCAGAGTGGAGGGTTTTATTTGGCACAAAAGCACAGGAAAATTTGAAGCCAGGCTGGATGCAATTTTCGATGGGTTAACCAATCCGGTGGGTGAGTTGGAGAGTATAAGGAATAACGAAAAAGCCAAGGTCAGTACGGAAGAGGATATCTCTCTTGGTCACGATGTCTTTATCGTGACGATTGCCTAGAATTAACTTGGTCTTGAAAGCTTTGATCGTTCTATGTGGTTTTCTTGAACATAGGGCTGATAGAAAGAAAATGCCGTCATTCCACAAAGGGATAACGGCGTTTTCTTGATGCTCCTGCGTTTCTGCTTCGATAGAATGAAGTCACCTTTTCAGCCCACCACCTCCCGCAATCGATGCCATAACATTCCCAGCGCCAACAGCGGCGAGCGCAGGGCCTTGCCGCCGGGGAAGGTCATGTGCGGTACTGCACTGAAGATATCCATGCCCTGGCTCTGGCCGGCATGGATGGCTTCGGCCAGCAGGCGGGCGGTCCAGTGGGTCACGTTGACGCCGTGACCCGAATACCCCTGGGCATAGAACACATTCGGGTGCTGCTGCAAACGTCCGACCTGGGGGAAGCGGTTGGCGGTGATGCCGATCTTGCCGCCCCATTGGTAGTCGAGACGCACATCGGCCAGTTGCGGGAATACCTTGAGCATCTTCGGTCGCATATAGGCACCGATATCCGCCGGGTCCCGTCCGGAGTAGTGGCAGGCGCCGCCGAACAACAGGCGGCGGTCGGCGCAAAGGCGGTAGTAATCCAGGCCGACCTTCTGGTCGCACAGCGCCAGGTTCTGCGGGATCAGTTCGGCGGCCATTGCCGGCGTCAGCTGTTCAGTGGCGATGATGTAGCTACCGGCTGGCAGGACCTTGCCGTTCAGCCGTGGCTCAAGGTCTTCCAGATGCGCGTTGCAGGCCAGCACCAGGCTGCCGGCACGTACCGAGCCGGCGGCGCAGCGGACCTGCACGGTATCGCCGTGAACCAGTTCGAGTACCGGACTCTGCTCGAAGATCCGTACCCCCAGCGACTCCGCCACCCGGGCTTCGCCGAGCACCAGGTTGAGCGGGTGCAGGTGGCCGGAGCCCATGTCGATCAGACCACCGGCATAGACGCTGGATGCCACCACCTGGCGCATGTCCCGCGGTTCGACAATGCGCGTTTCATGGCTGTAGCCCAGTTCCGCCAGATGCTCCTGCTCGGCGCGGAACGCCGCGAACTGCGCCGGGGTATTGGCCAGTTCGCAGAAACCCCAGCGCAGGTCGCAGTCAATGGCGTGCTGGCGGATCCGTTCACCGACCACCGCCACCGACTCGATACCGGCACGTTCCAGGTAACGCACACCGTCCTCGCCGACGTACTTGGCAAAACCGCTGACATCATGGCCGATGCCCCGGATCAACTGACCGCCGTTGCGCCCGCTGGCGCCCCAGCCGATGCGCCGGCCTTCGAGCAGGATCACCGAAAGTCCGCGCTGGGCCAGTTCGATGGCGGTGTTGACGCCGGTAAAGCCGCCGCCGATCACGCAGACGTCGGCCGTCAGTTGCGACTCGAGCCGGGGGCGCTCCGGCATCGAGTGGACGGACGCAGCGTAATAGGAACGGGCATGTTCCATCGTGCTGTCATGGATCATTTGTTGGTCTTCACTTTGCTCCAGGAGCGGGTCATCAGGCGCATGATTTCCGGTTTCGGGGTGGTCGAGATATACAGCTTGTCGAGCACTTCCTGCGGTGGATAGACCTCGGGGTTACTCACCAGGTCGGCATCCATGTATTGCTGGGCGGCCGGGTTGGGGTTGGCATAGCCGACCGTGGCGCTGACCTTGGCGATCACCTGCGGATCCAGCAGGTAGTTGATGAAGGCGTGGGCTTCTTTCACGTTGGCGGCGTCGGCCGGGATCGCCAGCAGGTCGAACCACAGGTTGCTGCCTTCCTTGGGAATCGAGTAGGCGATATTGATGCCGTTCTTCGCTTCCTTGGCCCGGTTGGCGGCCTGGAACACGTCGCCGGAGTAACCGAAGGCAACGCAGATATCACCGTTGGCCAGGTCCGAGATGTACTTGGAGGAATGGAAGTAGGTGATGTAGGGACGCAGGGTCAGCAGCTTGGCCTCGGCTTTCTTGTAGTCCTCGGGATTGGAACTGCGCGGGTCCATGCCCATGTAGTTGAGGATTGCCGGGAACACTTCATCCGGCGAGTCCATGAACGAGACACCGCACTGGGTCAGCTTCTTCAGGTTCTCCGGTTCGAACAGCACCGCCCAGGAGTCGATATGGTCGATGCCCAGGACCTGCTTGACCTTCTCGACGTTGTAGCCGATGCCATTGGTGCCCCACAGGTAAGGCACCGAGTGCTCGTTGCCCGGATCGTTTTTCTCCAGCAGCTTGAGCAGTTTCGGATCGAGGTTCTTCCAGTTCGGCAGTTGCGAGCGGTCGAGCTTGAGGAAGGCCCCGGCCTTTACCTGGCGGGCGAGGAAATGGTTGGAAGGCACCACCACGTCGTAGCCGGTGCGTCCGGCCAGCAACTTGCCTTCCAGGGTTTCGTTGGAGTCGAACACGTCGTAGATCACCTTGACTCCACTCTGCGCCTGGAAGTCGGCGAGGGTGGTTTCACCGATGTAGTCGGTCCAGTTGTAAACACTGACCGTCGGTTCAGCGTGAGCCGTGGCGCTGAACAGCAGCGTCAGGGCGAGCGGAATCGCGGATTTCAATAGACGCATATCGACACCTCGTTGAATGGTTTTTAACGTGGGTAAAGGGTTCTGGATCAGACGCTCAGCAACAGGAACTCACGTTCCCAGGAACTGATCACGCGCTTGAAGTTCTCGTGTTCGGCGCGCTTGACCGCGACGTAGCCGCGCACGAACTGGGTGCCCAGGTAGCGGTCGATGGTCGGGCAATCTTCCATATGGGCCAGGGCGTCCTCGATGGTGATCGGCAGCCGCAGGTTACGGCGTTCATAGGCGCGACCTTCCACGGGGGCGTTGGGCTCGATGCCTTCGATCATGCCCAGATAACCGCACAACAGGCTGGCGGCAATGGCCAGGTACGGATTGGCATCGGCACCCGGCAGGCGGTTTTCCACGCGCATGGCATCGGGGCTGGAGGTCGGTACACGCAGGCCGACGGTGCGGTTTTCCTCGCCCCATTCGACGTTGACCGGTGCCGAGGTATCCGGCAGGAAGCGACGGAACGAGTTGACGTTGGGGGCGAACATCGGCAGGACCTTGGGGATGTACTTCTGCAGGCCGCCGATGTGATGCAGGAACAGTTCGCTCTTGGAACCGTCTTCATTGACGAAGATCGGCTTGCCGGTGGCGATGTCGACCACGCTCTGGTGCAGGTGCATGGCACTGCCGGGTTCGTCGGCGATGGGCTTGGCCATGAAGGTCGCGGTGACGTTGTGCTTGAGCGCCGCTTCACGCAGGGTGCGCTTGAATACGGTGATCTGGTCGGCCAGGTCGAGGGCGTCGCCATGGCGGAAGTTGATTTCCATCTGCGCCGGACCGTCTTCGTGGATCAGCGTGTCGAGGTCCAGGCCTTGCAGTTCGCACCAGTCGTAGACGTCTTCGAACAGCGGATCGAATTCGTTGGCGGCATCGATGGAGAACGACTGCCGACCGCTCTCGGCACGCCCCGAACGACCCAATGGCGGCTTGAGCGGCAGGTCCGGGTCTTCGCAGCGCTGGGTCAGGTAGAACTCCATCTCGGGGGCGACGATGGGTTGCCAGCCCTTGTCGGTGTAGAGCTGCAGGACTTTCTTCAGGACATTGCGTGGCGACAGCTCGACCGGGTTGCCCTGCTTGTCGAAGGTGTCGTGGATAACGATGGCGGTCGGCTCGATAGCCCATGGCACCACGTAGATCGCCGAGGCGTCGGGTCGACAGATCATGTCGATATCGGCGGGGTCGAGCAGGTCGTAGTAGACATCGTCGTCGACGAAGTCCCCGGTTACCGTTTGCAGCAGCACACTTTCCGGCAGGCGCATGCCTCGTTCATGCAGGAACTTGTTGGTGGGCGCTATCTTGCCGCGAGCGATACCGGTCAGGTCGCTGACCACACACTCTACTTCGGTAATCTTGTGTTCTTTCAGCCAGGAAGACAGCTGATCGAAAGGGGCATTCATAAGGACCTCGTCGTTGGTTTTATCAACGCCAGGTTGGGCCTCCGGTTTGCCTGAAAACGGCGGGAGGCTTCCCCTGCAGCGCATTGACGACTATCTTGGGCGAGCTTTGTGGTTCCATCTATCCACTTTTTGAGCTCTAAGACGCACCAAAAAAGTGCGCGACGGTCAGCCCATGACAGAGTCAATTCCCTTGCGGGTCCAAGCGTTCAATACCGCCGACGTGGCCGAGCAGATCCGTGCGACACCGGGTTGGGTCCAGCATTACCAGCAGATGTCGCCCGGGCATTTCGCCGGGCAGATCCGCTATCTGGACCTGCACGGCGTGGAGATCTATGAGGAGTGCATGAACACTCGCGTCGAGCAGAATTTCAGCGCGCCGGCGGGCTCGCTGGCGTTCTGTTTCGATCGCAGTGACAACGCCCTCTATGTGCTCAATGGCGAGAGTCGCAATATCTGGATCACCCCGGAGAACTACCAGGAAGTGGCGGTGGTGTTCGGGCCGGAATTCGTCCAGCATCATGGACTGGATGTCGCGCGGCTGGAGGGGCTGTTCCTGGCGCCGCTCAACTCGCAGCAGAACGCGCTGTTCTGTCGCTGGCTGAGCGGGACTTTGACGCGCCTGGCACAGACCTTCGATCCGCCGAGCCGGGAAGTCCTGACCGGGCAACTGCTGGAGGACTGCCTGTATATCCTCGATAACGCCTGTGTGCGCCTGGACCATGGCTCGTTGCAGCGTCGGGCGGAGGAGCGCGGGATCATGAAGCGTATCGGCGAATGGGCGGCCGATGCTCCCGAGGAGACTCTCAACCTGCTGGAGCTTTCCCAGGTCGCCGGGGTTTCATTGCGCCAGTTGCAGCATGCCTTCAAGGCGTTCACCGGGATGACCCCGACCCACTGGCTGCGGTTGCGTCGCCTGAACAGCGCGCGCAACGAGCTGCTGCGCAGCCGCAACCTGGAGACGACGGTGGCGGAGGTGGCGATGCATTGGTCGTTCTGGCACCTGGGGCGGTTTTCCAGCAGCTATCGGGCACTGTTCAAGGAGTTGCCGAGCGAGACCCTGAAGCGTCGGCAACTGATCCGCTAGGCGGGGATCAGAGACCGCCCAGCAAGTCATGGGCGTTGAGCAGTTCGTAGGCGATTTCCGGATGTTTTTCCAGGCCACGGCGAATCGCCGCGGGGATCGACTGGCGGGTCTTGCGACACATGCCGGGCAGTTCGTCGATATGAATGCCGATACCGCGCATGGTCCGTACTTCGTTGGGGCCCGGGGCGATGGTCACGCGAATTCCCAACTGCTCATACATTCGCTGTTGCAGGCGTTCGAGGTCCGCCAGGCTCTTGAGATCCACCAGTCGATCGAGCAGCACCTTTTCCTCCTGGCGAGTCAGGCGCAGGATTCGCAGGTCGGTGCCGGGCGTGTCCAGCAGTCGCTCCCGCTCGCAGATGCAGGCGCCGGGTGGACAGGGTTGGCGGATCGGAGGCATGGGGTTCATGAACTCCGATCATAGCTAACCGGGATGGCTTTTGCTCATCGGCTTTGCAGTGCGCTCAGTACTTCATGGGCGGCCTTGACCCGGGCCGGATTCGGGTAGTTCTTGTTGGCCAGCATCACGATGCCGATTTTCTTTGCCGGCACGTAGGCGACGTAGGCGCCAAAGCCGCTGGTGGAGCCGGTCTTGTTGACCCATGTATCGGCGCTGGGTGGCTGCGGTGCCTTGAACCAACTGGTTTTCTGCGGATCGAGCATCGTGTTCGAGTTACCCGCGAGCAGGGTATCGAGCTTGGCCGGGTAGGGGTAGAGCTCCCAGCCCAGGCCTTGTGTGGTGTTGCCGAACTGGTAGTAGCCGCTGTGCGTCAGGGCGATTGCCTGCTGCAACGGTGCCTCCAGCTGTTGCGGTTGCATGTTCACCAGGACGTAGTGCAGCAGGTCGCTGGAAGTGGTCTTGATGCCATAGGCTTCGGAATCCATCGCTCCCGGGCCGACCCTGGAAGGGGAATCGTTTTTCTTGTAGCCCTGGGCATAACGGCTCATCTGGTCCTTGGGCACCCTGACGTAGCTGTCATGGAGTCCCAGTTTGGGCAGCAGGGTCTTTTCCATCAGATCATCAAATGGCTGGCCAAGGCTTTTGGCCGCCACATAGCCGAACAGGCCAAGGCTCGGGTTCGAGTACTGCCGCCGCTCTCCGGCAGGGTAGACCGGTTTCCAGTTCTTGAAGTAACTGATCATTTTATCGGCGCTGTCCGACTCGTCCGGGAATTGCAGCGGTAGGCCGCCCGGGGTGTAGGTGCCCAGCTGCAGCACGCTGATCTTGTCGAAGGCACTGCCGCGTAGCTCTGGCACGTAGTGGCTGGCGTTTTCCGCGAGCGACAGCTTGCCCTGCGCCACCGCGTAGGCGGCGAGGGTGGCGGTAAAGGTCTTGCTCACCGAACCGATCTCGAACAGGGTGTTTTCCGTCACGGCCTGCTTGTCGGTTTTCGACGTTATACCGTAGTTAAAGTAATGTGCCTTGCCGTTGACGAGTATCGCCACCGCCATGCCAGGAATACCCTGATCCTGCATGAGGGGACGAACCGCCGCGTCCACGACAGCCTTGAGTTCGTCAGGTGTCGCCGCAGCGGCAAGGCAGTTCCCGGAACCGAGCAGGCACAGGGTGGCAGCGAGCAGTGTGCTTTTGAGCGGGGTTTTTTTTGGCATGATCTGGTTACTTTCCATGGATTTCGTTTTATTTGGTTACATTTCGCCGAATAGGCCCCAGGGGGGTACACGCCCGTGTACGAGTATCCGGTGGGCTGATGGTCGAAACGCCGAGCTCCGATAGCGGTCACGGACTATGAGGTCGCAGGCGATCCTGACCGCAATGCGAGGCTTAATCTATGTGATGATTCTGGTCACGGCAAACGACGAATATTCGGATTAGCCATTAGAAAAATTAGGAGCTTTGCGTGGTTCGACCTCATCTGCCCCTGAATGCGCTGCGTGCATTCGAGGCGTCGGCGCGTCATCTGAGTTTTACCCGGGCGGCGGTGGAGTTGTGCGTGACCCAGGCAGCGGTCAGCCATCAGGTCAAGAGTCTGGAAAGTCAGTTGAAGGTCACGTTGTTCAAGCGCCTGCCTCGCGGTCTGATGCTGACCGCCGAAGGCGAAAGCCTGTTGCCGGTGCTGCGCGACTCCTTTGATCGTATCGCGCAGACCCTGGGTCGATTCGAGGGCGGGCATTATCGCGAGGTGCTGACAGTGGGAGCGGTCGGGACCTTCGCGGTGGGATGGTTATTACCGCGGCTGGGGGATTTTCAGGCCAGTCATCCGTTTATCGACCTGCGTCTGTCGACCAACAACAACCGGGTGGACGTGGCGGCCGAAGGGCTCGACTTCGCCATTCGTTTTGGCGCGGGAGCGTGGCATGGAGTCGATGCCATGCGTCTGTTGGAGGCGCCGTTGTCGGTGTTGTGCATTCCGGAGATCGCCCGGCAGCTCCAATCACCGGCAGATGTCCTGAAGCAGACGCTGCTGCGCTCCTACCGTGCGGACGAGTGGCCGGAATGGTTTCAGGCTGCCGGATTACCGGGTAACAGTCTGGTCACCAACAGTATTGTCTTCGATTCTTCGTTGGCAATGATGGAAGCCGCGCTCCAGGGCGGGGGAGTGGCCCTGGCACCGACGATGATGTTCTCCCGGCAACTGGACGCCGGTGATATCCGCCAACCCTTCGATATCGGCATCGTCACAGGTAGTTATTGGCTGACAAGGCTGCAGTCCCGTTCGGAGACGTCGGCAATGGCTGCCTTTCGCAGTTGGCTGGTCGAGCAGCTTTGAGATTTCAGGAATGAATCAGGGCAATGGCGAAAGACACCACGATTGCACAAGCGATGGCCAAATTCAGATTCATGAGTGAGCGTCCGGCAGGATAAGAGGTGGCCTATCCTGTAGCGGACTGTCGTAAATAAAAAATTCTGTTTTGCGATTTGAATGATCAATCGAAATGATGATTCAACCGTTGTGTCATGTTGAATCAGGGTGTCAGCAATTCGAACGCCAGCTTGAACAGCGGAATGGCGACGCAGACGATGACCAGGCCAATCTGCCATCGCATCACATTGATCTGTGACTGCATGCCCGACATCGACAATCGCAGCTCCGCTCCCTGTTCCTGCATCGATAGGCGCAGCTCGCTGCCTTGTTCCCCGATCGAGTTGCGTAGCTCATTGCCCTGTTCGTTGATCAAGCTGCGTAGCTTGTTACCTTGTTCCTTGATTGACGTCTGTAGACGCTCTTCGGTCTGTTGCAGGTCGGACTTTGACGCAAAATCCTGCATGTCGGCCTCCCAGGCATCTACCACAGCCTTGGCTTTGTCGGTCGGAGCGCTGGTGGCGACCAGCGCATCGTATAGGCTCAGGGATAGTCTCATCGTTGCTCCTGCAATAGACGATAGCGATTCTGGTGGAATAATCGACTCAAACTTGCAGGGTCTGATAGTCAGGCTTTTCTTCAGATTTTGTAGGTAAGTCCTTAGCCTTTTGCGCGCCGTTGATCGTTTCTATGTGGCCTGGCGAAGTGTCCATTCTCGTTGGCGTCGGGCAACCGACTGGGCCGTCTCTCCCACCAGCGCCTGGTAGACGGAGGGAGCGGTGGCGCCCTCGGTGCTGATCAGCAATACCCGCGAGCGCTCATCCAGGCCGACCTCGGCCTTGAGTTCCGGGGATTTGAGCAGGTGGACCAGTCCGGCCAGCCCGGCGACCGCCGATTCACCCGCGATCAGCGGCGTGTCGCGTCGACTGCCACCGGCCAGGAGGCGCATTGCGTCGACCGCTTCATCGTCTTCGATCGCCAGGAAGTGATCGATGCCCGGACGCAGGAATTTCCATGCCAGGGGAGAGGTTTCGCCACAGGCCAGCCCGGCCATTACCGAGTCCACCGAGCCCTGGGTCCGGCTGGCACGACCACTGATGGCACTCTGTAAGAGGCAGTCGGCCTGCCGCGGTTCTACCACGATCATCCGTGGCCGGGCCTGCCCGTGGTGTTCCCAGAAGTAGCTGGCGATCCCGGCGGCCAGGCCGCCGACGCCGCCTTGCAACAGCAGATGAGTAAAGGCAGGTTGTCCACGGTGCTGTTCGAGCACTTCGGCGGCAATGGTGCCGTAGCCTTGCATCACGTCGCGGGGGATATCCTCGTACCCCTCATAGGAGGTGTCGGAAACCACCCACCAGCCATTGGCGGTTGCCAGTCGCGCAGCCTCTTCGACGGAGGCGTCATAGTGGCCGCTGATGCGTACGATCCGCGCGCCATAGGCGGCGATGGCGGCTTCCCGTTCGTGGCTGACATTCGCATGCAGGACGATAACGCAACGGCAGCCGATGCTTTGCGCCGCCGCCGCCAGCGCACGCCCGTGATTGCCATCGGTGGCGCTGATGACCGTGAAGTCGGCCAGTGTGTCGCGATAGTCGCCGTTGAGCAGGCGCGCCACGTCGAAGTGCCGTTGCGCAAACTGCCGAAGCAGCAGGTGCAACAGGGCGACCGGGGCACCCAGGGCCTTGAAACTGCCGAGTTCGGAGCGTGCCGATTCATCCTTCACGCACAGTTGGTCGATGCCCAGGCTGGCTGCCAGGTCCGGTAGTTCGAACAGCGGCGTCGGGCCCGGGTTCAGCCGGTTCCAGCCGGCCAGCCAGGCACGGCTCTGGTTGGCTTGCTCAATGTTGAGAATGGCCTTCAGTTCATCGGGGTAGTCCTGGCGGCAGGCATTTTCATTGGTGATCAGCATGGAACACTCCAAGGGACGGGAAGCGGGCGTGGGACTCGCGGGCGATCAGCGGCAAGTGGCGAGGCGGCGGGTCACAACGTCGAGCAACACCTCGGCGCCCTTGAGCAGTTGCTCGTCGTCGGTGTGTTCCCGAGGGTTGTGGCTGATGCCGCCTTGGCTTGGCACGAAGATCATCGCCGCCGGGGCGATACGGGCGATCATCTGGGCGTCATGTCCGGCCCCGGAAGTCATGCGCCGTGACGAGAATCCCAGGCGCCGGGCCGAGGCCTCGATTTCATCCGCCAGCCCGGCATCGAAGACCACCGGTTGGAAGCGCACCAATTGTTCGCACTGGATACGTACACCTTCCTGCTCGGCGATTTGCCCGATGATGGTGGCCAGGCGTTGCTCGGCCGCCTGCAGGCGAGTCTCGTCCGGATCGCGCAGGTCGACGGTGAATGTCGCCTTGCGCGGGATCACGTTGATCACATCCGGTTCGAAACGCATGCAGCCGACAGTCGCCAGGGTGGTGCCGGCCGAAGCCAGGGCGATCTCGCGCAATTGACTGACCAGGGTGCTGGCGGCCCAGCCGGCATCGTGGCGCAGGTTGATCGGGGTGGTGCCGGCATGATTGGCGTTGCCCTGTACCGTGACCAGCTGCCAGGAGATGCCTTGCAGGTTCTCGACCACGCCGATCAGGGTGTTTTCCGCTTCCAGGATCGGTCCCTGTTCGATGTGCAACTCCAGGTATTCATGGGGCACGATACTGCCTGGCGGTAATTCGCCAGCGTAGCCGATACGCGCCAGCTCATCGCCCAGGCGCGTGCCGTCGGTGCCCAGGATTGATAGCGCCGCTTCGAGCGTCAGGCCACCGGCATGCACCAGCGAACCCATCATGTCCGGCTGGTAGCGTACGCCTTCTTCGTTGCTGAACGCGGCAATCACCAGCGGTCGGGCGGGGTATTCGCCGACTTCGCGAAAGGCGCGGGCCACTGCCAGCCCGGCGAGCACGCCGTAGCAGCCATCCAGCGCGCCGGCATTGGTCACGGTGTCGATATGGGAACCGATCATCAGTGGGGCCTGCGGAGTCTCATGCCGTGGCTGCAGGGTGCCGAAGATATTGCCTATGCGATCGATCTGCACCTTGAGTTGCAACTCGTTCATCCACTGGACCAACTGATCACGTCCCGCCTTTTCCGCGTCGGAAAAAGCGATGCGTGTACGTCCTCCCGCCTCATGGTCGCGTCCGATCTCGCCAAGCACCTGAATCTGTCGCAGGAGTTCGGCGCTGTTCAAGCGTGGGGCGGTAGCGGGTACGGAAAGGGGCATCGGCAACTCTCTGGTCTGGAAGTTCTGGGCGTGAGTGAAATAATATCTCGCCTACTACTGACTGTTTCCTTGAAATTAAGGATTTTGGTGATGTTTTCTTGCATCATCGAGCAGGTCTTATCAATTTTATTGCGAGGTGCGCCATGGGCCTGGACGAGTTCGACCGCCAGTTGATCGCTGCGGTCCAGGAAGATGCGGGACTGTCCCAGAGTGAGCTGGGCGAACGGGTCAACCTGTCGCCGGCAGCCGTCAATCGCCGGCTCAAGCGTCTGGGCCAGATCGGTGCCATCCGCAAGACCGTCACCCTGGTCGATCCCGCCGTGCTCGGTTATCCGCTGACGATCATTGCCGAGGTCGAGGTGGAAAGTGAGCGCCTGGACCTGCTGGATGCAATGAAGCGCAGCTTTGCCGACTGCCCCCAGGTCCAGCAGTGCTACTACACCGCCGGAGAGTGGGATTTCGTCCTGATCCTGGCGGTCAGGAGCATGGAGCACTACACCGAACTGACCCGGCGGCTGTTTTTCGAGAACAACAACGTCAAGCGTTTCAAGACGCTGGTTTCCATGAGCTGCGTCAAGGCCGGCCTGCAGGTGCCGGTCGACGAGTAGCTGCCAGGAACGCTCCAGGCGAGTATCAAGTCGATAGTCTGGAAACACTTTTCATTGACTTGAATGCCCCCGTGCCGCTCATCAGGCCCGATAATGCCGGGCTTCCCTCACTCCAGGCGTCTCACCCCCATGTTCGAAATCAAGCCGTTCAATCCCGAGACCTATCGGCAGCAGACCCGGCGCAGCACCCTGATCATCGCCGTGGTTTTCGTCGTGCTGGCGATGCTGCTGTCCGGGCTGGCGGTGATGTTGTTCGGTACGCCCGGTGGCGACAACTTCCGCTTCAATGCCGGTGGCGTGTTCGCGGCCGTGTTGCTGATGGCGGCGCTGATGCGCCAGGTATTCTGGTCGCAGCCGTGGATGGCCGCGGCGGTTTACGGTTGGCAGCTCAAGCGCAGCCTGATGCGGATCACCAACGTCATGCACCAGGTGACCGCGCAGGTACAGGTCAACGATCCGGTGGCGATGAAGCTGCTGCGCTTCTATCACCTGGGGGTGATCCAGATGCACCAATTGGACGGCAATTCCAGTAGCCTCAGCCAGATGCTCCATGAGATCGACCGGCACAAGGCGGCCATGGACGCGTCGGGACTCGATACCGAGCAGACACGGCTGCAGCCGCAGTGGCTGGAATCGATCAGGAACACTGCCACGCGCTAGACCCCGGGCGACCTATACTCAAGGCATTCGAAGGCGTGCGGCCGGCCGTGGCCGCGCCTGTTTCAGGGAGTGGCAAGCGTGAGTCGGCGTGGGTGGATCGTCGCCTTGATCGCGGTGCTGGTCGGATGCGCCGGCCATGAGCGCGCGCAACAGGTGCCGGTAGCGGTCAACGTCAGCCCGCAGACGTGGCAGCAAGTCGACGTCGATCTGGTGCTCGCCTCACAGGAGGCCACGCGCCAGGCCGAAGAGTATGCCCGCGGCGCCATGGACCATTGGCGAACGCGGGTCTACCAGCAGACCGACGAAAAATTCCTGCCCTGGTACAACAGCTACTGGACCCAGGAATGGCTGTCGGTCAAGGTCGGCTGGTACAAGCTCAACGAACGCGGCGAAGCGGATCCGTCGGCCAGGCGCCTGGCGGTGTACCTGCAGGATCAGTATCAACGGCGGGTGCTGGTGCCGGTCGCGGTGGAGATCGATCCGGAGGCGATTCTCGAGCAGTCGACGCAATTCTATGTGGAACTCATGGGCCGCCAGGCCCAGGCTATTGCGCAACGTCATGGCGTGCCGTCGGCGCAACTGGACCGACACCTGCAGGCCATTCCCGCGATCACGCTGGGGCCGCCTTCGGCACGCAATGCTTCGTTGTATCAGCTATTGCAGGCGCACCCCCTGAACACCTTGCCGGCCTATGCGGCCCTGGCCGAAAGGGCTCGGACAGCCGGAGGAGCCATATCGGACGAGCCGGGCGCCGGTATATCCGCGGTAGCCAGGCAGACCCGCGAAGACCTTGAAGCCCAGTTCGCCGGCCGGGGCGTGGCCGGTGCCGTCGCGGCGGCGGTAGGGCGGGTGGCCGGGGCGATGATTTCCGTTGGCATGGTCGGGATTCGTGCCATGAGTCACGAGAGCGACCGGCCCAATACCGATGCGCAGATTCGCAAGAGCCTGGGAGAGGCCTTCGACCAGGCCTGGCTGAAATCGATGAACAGTCCTGGAACAGGAGTCATGGCGGGCGTTTATTATCTGTCGGGGCAGATCGAGGGTAACCTGGCGATCACCGCCAGGGAGCCGGTATCCCGAGAGATCTCCGGCCCCTGAACATGTGACGCAAACTCATCCCGAAGGCTTCTATTAAGGTAGAGTCGGCGCCTACGTCGATGCACATCATCAGGGATTCGAGTCTTTCATGCAGCCACGCCCGCAACGCCCCCTCTGGCAGGTCTACCTGGTTTTTCTCGCACCCATGGTGCTGTCCAACTTCCTGCAATCGTTCTCCGGCACGCTCAACAGTATCTATATCGGGCAGATGCTCGGCACCCAGGCCCTGGCGGCGGTGTCCGGCATGTTCCCGGTGGTGTTCTTTTTCATCGCCCTGATCATCGGCCTGGGGGCAGGCGCCTCGGTGCTGATCGGGCAGGCCTGGGGGGCGCGCGAGCCGGAGGCCGTCAAGGCCGTGGTCGGCACGACCCTGGCCCTCGGCGCGTTGATCGGGCTGGTAGCGGCGGTGCTCGGGAGCATCTTCGCCCGGCCTGCCTTGCAGGGGCTGGGCACACCCGCCGACGTGCTGGACGATGCCGTCCGTTATGCGCAGGTGATGATGCTGATCATGCCGCTGCTGCTGCTCTTCGTGCTGTTCACGCAGTTGCTGCGTGGAATCAGTGACACGGTATCGCCGCTGCTGGCGTTGCTGGTGTCCACCGGTGTCGGTCTGTTGCTGACCCCGGCCTTGATTCGCGGCTGGCTGGGGCTGCCGCAGATGGGCATCCAGAGCGCCGCATTGGCCGGCCTGGCGGGGACGGCCTGCGCCATGCTGTTCCTGGCCCTGCGCCTGCGCCACAAGAACAGCGTCATGGCGCCGGACCGCGCCCTGCTGGCGGCAATGCGCCTGGACCGGGCGATCCTCGGCAAGGTCCTGCGTATCGGCCTGCCGACCGGCTTGCAGATGATCGTGCTGTCGTTGTCCGAGCTGGTGATCCTGTCCCTGGTCAACCAGCACGGTTCCCAGGCCACGGCGGCCTATGGCGCGGTCACGCAGATCGTCAACTATGTGCAGTTCCCGGCGCTGTCGATCGCCATCACCGCCTCGATTCTCGGCGCACAGGCCATTGGTGCCGGGCGCCAGGAACGGATCGGCCCGATCCTGCGTACCGGTCTGCTGATCAATACCTGCCTCACCGGCGGCCTGATTGTCCTCGGCTACGGGCTCTCCCATTGGCTGCTGGGCCTGTTCATCACCGACCCGGCCACCCGGGCGACCGCCGAGCACCTGCTGCATATCATGCTCTGGAGCCTGCTGGTGTTCGGCTTCCAGGCCGTGATCGGCGGCATCATGCGCGCCAGCGGCACGGTGATGGTGCCGGTGCTGATCATCATCTTCTGCATCGTCGGGATCGAGTTGCCGGTGGCCTACCTGCTCGATGCCCACCTGGGTCTCGAAGGTGTGTGGATGGCGTTTCCGGCGGCCTACATCGGCATGCTGGTGTTGCAGAGCGCCTACTATCGGCTGGTATGGCGACACAAGCGCATCGAGCGCCTGATCTGACCCTGGGCAACCCTCGTTCAAACGGTGCGTCGGCCAGGGAGAAAGGCATGGCGCCTGGCTTGCCAGGCAACCAGCAGGCCTGCCAGCAGCCAGGCCACCAGCGTCCAGGGAAGGAACGCGGCGCCCTGTGTTTCCAGGGCCACGGCGCCGACGATGCCACTGCCGGCATAGGCCAGGTTGAACACGGTGACGAGCATCGACTGGGCTTGTTCTGCACCATCGCCGGCAGCATCTGCCAGGGCGGTCTGCAGTAACGTCGGTGCGCCACTGAAACTCAGGCCCCAGAGTGCGACGCCGATATACAGCACTATGGGTGATCGACCCCACAAGCCCAGGCCCAGGGCGACCAGTGCAAAAGTCCCCAGGCTCAGTAGTACCAGCGCGCGCAACCAGCGATCAACCAACAGGCCGACCAGCCAGACGCCCAGCATGGCTGACAGGCCGAACACCAGCAGTACCTGTTCGAGGGCGATCCCGGGACTGACGCTTTCCAGGAAGGGGGCGATGTAGGTGTACAACGTGTAGTGGGCCATGATCCACATCCAGACCACAAACAGCACGGGGCGCACGCCCGGTGTGGTCAATACCTTGCGCAGCGACTGGCGTGGCACCTGCTGTTCGGCGGGGGCCTCGGGGACGCTCAGTCGTATCCAGAGCATCAGCAGCAGACTCAGCGTCGACAACAGGCCGAAGATCACGCGCCATTCAACCAGCTTTGCCAGCCAGGCACTCAAGGGCACCCCCAGGGACAGGGCCAATGGAATACCCAGCATGGCCAGGGCCAGGGCGCGGCCTTGCAACGAAGCGCCGACCATCCTGCGCGCGCAGCCGGCCATCAGGCTCCAGGCCAGCCCGGTCGCCAGGCCGACAATGAAGCGGGCCAGGAGTATCAGACCGTATGAGCTCGACAGGGCCGTTACTGCATTGCAGATAAAGAACAGGGCGATGCTCAGCAGCAGGAGTGAACGGCGTCCGTGATTGCGGGTGGCCAACGTCAGGGGAATCGCTCCCAGCCCCGATCCCAGGGCGCAAAGCGTCACCCACTGGCCAGCCAGAGCCTCGGACACCTGGAAACTATCGGCAACCTGCGGCAGCAATCCGGCGGGCACGGTTTCATTGGCAGTGGCGATAAAGCTGCTCAGTGTCAGGGCCAGCAAGCGAAGGAGCGGAAGTCCGGCGGCGGTGTCGGATTGGTTGAGCGACGCAAGCGTCGTGACTGTCGGTTCTTTCATGGTCCGGATGATCTTCCAGGGTGGATTTCAGGCCTGAAAGGTTGCGGGATCGTCTTGTATTTGATAATTGGTTTATTATTTGAATGACTTTCAAATCTGGATAGAGAATGGCGACTGACAGGCTTGGGGATATGCGGCTGTTCGTCGAGGCCGCCGCGCAGGGCAGTCTCTCGGCGGGCGGTCGGTTGTCCGGTCTGTCGCCGGCCGCCGCCAGTGCCCGTCTTATCAAGCTGGAAGCAGCATTGCAGGCCAGGCTTTTCGACCGGACGACCCGCCGCTTGCGCCTGACCGAGGAAGGGCGCATCTACTTGCAACACTGCCAGGCGGCCTTGCGCGCCATCGAGGAGGGCGAGCAAGCCTTGCAGGCTGTGCGCGGTGGCGTGCGGGGCAAAGTGCGGCTTTCGGTGCCGGCTGACCTGGGTCGCACCCTGATCAACCAGTGGCTTGATGCATTCTGCGATCTCTACCCGGAACTGAAGATTTCACTGACCTTGTCCGACTCCGTGTCGGACCTGCTGCAGGACGACATCGACATCGCGATTCGCTTCGGGCTACCCCAGGACGACTCACTGGTAGCGCGGCATCTGGCATCCAACTGGCGGGTGCTCTGTGCTTCGCCCGGTTACCTGGAGCGTCACGGCGAGCCACGAACAGTTGCGGACCTGGCGGATCATCACTACGTCGTGCTGGTGACCACGGCCGGTCCGTTGAATGTGTTCCACTTTCTCGATCACGAGCAGCACCGGACCTACACCGTACCCCTGGACCGGGCCTGGGAAACCAACGATGGTGCCCAGGCCCGGATCTGGGCGCTCGCAGGGCGGGGGATTGCACGCAAGACCATCTGGGACGTGGCCGCCGATATCCGCGCCGGCAGACTGCGAGTCGTACTTCCCGGCTTGAGTATCGGCGAGGCGGGGGTTCATGCGGTTTTCCATCGCAGCCGGTACATGATGCCGCGCGTGCGGGTGCTGCTGGATTACCTGGTCGAGCGTTTTGCCGACGCGAGTGAAGCGCTGTTGTGCGACATGGTCGCTCCTCGCCCGGCGCAAGTGCCCGGACGGTAGTGGACCGAGTGGCGGGAATAAACATCGGGTCCCGGGTGTTATTGATTATTGAGCCGGGGATGCGCATTCTGGCTGTTCGCGGCAACGGATGAGGAGTACAGGTGATGTTGGGTGTCAGTAACTACGGAGCCTTTGTGCTCGCGTTCGTGATTCTGCTGTTGATTCCGGGACCGGGCAATTTCGCCCTGATCACCTCGACCGGCAAAGGTGGCGTGCGTGCCGGCCTGGCGGCGACAGTGGGGGTGATTCTCGGCGACCAGGTGCTGATGTGGCTCGCGGTGGCAGGCGTGGCCTCCCTGCTCAAGGCCTATCCGGCGGCGTTTCATATCGTGCAGTGGCTGGGCGGTGCCTACCTGTTCTACCTGGGCAGTCGGTTGCTGTTCGCCAAGACCGGCGGCGCGATGCCTTTTGAAATGAAGCCCCACCAGTACCTGCGCCAGACCATGGTGATCACCTTGTTCAACCCCAAGGCGATCCTGTTCTACATGGCGTTTTTCCCGCTGTTCATCGATCCGACCCAGCATCCGGGCATGGTGACCTTTGCCTTCATGGCGGTGACCGTCTCCTCCTTGACCTTCCTCTATGGCCTGATCGTGGTGCTGTTGACGCACTTCTTTGCCGAGCGAGTCCGGGCGAGCCGCAGGCTGACCACTGTGCTGGAAAAAGTCGCCGGCATGTTCCTGATCGGCTTTGGCATCCGCGTGGCGGTTCAGTAGTTGTCCCTCGACGAATGTCCCGCTGGTGCATAGGCTGACGGCTTTTTTGCCGCAGAGGGACGCGTCTTGAATCGGGACACACTTGAGCAGAAGCAGATACCGGTCTATTTCGTCGCGGTGATTGTCGCCGCGCTGATCGGTCTGGCGGCACCCGTTATCGCCGAAGGCCTGAATGCCCTGGTGACTCCGGCCATCGCGGTGCTGATGTATGCGATGTTCCTGCAGATCCCGTTCCTCGACCTGCGTCGTGGCCTGGGCGACAAAGGCTTCATGGCGGCCTTGCTGCTCGCCAACTTCGTGTTGATTCCTCTGCTGGTATGGGGACTGAGCCGCGGCCTGGTGGGACATCCGGCGATTCTGGCGGGAGCACTGCTGGTGCTGCTGACACCCTGCATCGACTATGTGGTGGTGTTTACCCATATCGGCAAGGGGGACTCGCGCAAGGTTCTGGCGGCCACTCCCATCCTCTTGCTGCTTCAACTGGTTTTGCTGCCGGCGTACCTGGCTTTCATGCTGGGCAGCGAGTCCGGGGTGGTGATCTCCATCGGGCCGTTTGTCGACGCCTTTCTCGTGCTGATCGTCGCGCCTTTGCTGTTGGCGGTGATGACTTCCGGGCTGTGCCGGCGCTCGCGGCTCGTCAACGCCTGGAACGACGCCTGGGCCTGGTTGCCCGTACCGGCCATGGCCGCAGTGCTGATAGTTGTGGTCGGTTCGCAGATTGCCTCGGTGGTGCGCGATATCGACCGGCTTGCCCCGGTGATCCCGGTGTATCTCGGCTTCCTGTTGCTGGCGCCGCTTATGGGAGCCCTGGCTGCGCGACTCTGCAAGTTGCCGGCGAGCAGTGCGCGGGCGGTCACCTTCAGTGCGTCGACGCGCAACTCCCTGGTAGTGCTGCCACTGGCCCTGGCGCTGCCCGAGGATATCCGTGGCCTGGCCGCCGCCGCCGTGATCACCCAGACATTGGTCGAACTGGTCGGAGAGTTGATCTATATCCGCGTCATTCCGGCACTGGTCTGGCGCAGGCGCTCGCAAGAGCCTTTGCGCTGAACGGATCTACAGCTCCTCGATGGCCGCGCGGATCTGATTGGCGACCGGCTGTTCCAGCGTGCTGTAGAGCTGCGCCAGGACCCGGCCGCTTTTCGAGCGATAGACATGGGGGCCGGCCAAGGCCCTCAAGGTTTGAAAATGCTCCTGCAAATGATCGCAGTACTCACGGGTTTCACAGACAAAGAACTGCCCGCCCTTGGGCGCGATGCTCGGGAACGCCACTTCCACCCGTTCCTTGTAGGTGTTCGGCAGCAGGCTCAGGGGCTTACGCTTGGGGTAACTCACGGCGTTGAAAGGGACGCCGTTGGCTTTCAGGGCATCGAGTACGGCATTGGCGGTGGGGGTGGCATCGCTGCCACAGGCAACCAGGGGCAGGCCGGCGATTATCAATAGAAGGGCTTTCATCCTGACATTCCTTGTTTCATCAAGCTTTCCATCAGTGGTTACTGACTGAAACTGGCAGGTGGGTAGGGTGTTTTGTACTGGAGATTGTGCAGGACTGGTGTTTCGATCGTTGTAAGTCGGATCGCGATATTCAGTGGTTGTTATCCTGAATGTCGTCAGCGGTATCGTATGTCGGACCTGATTGCATAAACGGTATCCAGGCAATCAGGCTCAGTAAAGTGCGCAAACGTCCTGTGTATCAGTGACGAGCGCTTCTTTCCACCATCGCAACTATGGTCTCAAAGAGCTCGTCCTGCGCCTGCCCAGGGGAAATCTCGCCCAATGCGGCGGCGTGGGACAGGGCTTCTGCCGCACCGAGCATCGCCCGCAAGCCGGCTGTACCAATCACGCCTGCACGGCTGAAAGGCGCGAGAACACTTCGGCATTTCTCCAGGAAGATCACCTCATAGTCGCGCTTGATCTGCTCCAGTTCCGGCGAACTGGCCAGGGCGGCGATCACGCCCGGAATCTCCCGGCCCTGCTGCAATACGCATCGCACATAAGCGCTGGCAATCACCCCCGCAAAGCCGGCCAGGGTTTGCTCACTGGCTTGAAGTGCCGCGTCCATCAGGGCGGTCTGGCGCAGGTCATAGTCCTGGTAAAGCGCTCCAAGAAGGCCGGGGCGGGTGGTGAAATGATCGTAGACCACTGGCTTGGTTACACCGGCCTGCTCGGCGAGCCGTCCCAGGGTCAGGGCATCGGTCCCTTCCTCGCGCACCAGTTGCCACGCCACATCCAGCAACTGGCGATGGCGGTCCTCTCGGGTCAGGCGTCGCCGGGGCAGGGATTCGGAAAGCGGTTTTTTGCTGCTTGACATGCTTATATACCAAAAGTAACTTACTAATAGTAACTTGCCTCGAGCATATCAAGGTTTGCCTTTGAGCCGCAATCAACCTGCCGGAGTATCGCCATGCATGCCCTTATCGTTGTAGCCCATCCTGAACCCCATTCCCTGAGCCACGGCCTGGCTGCACAGTTGGGGGAGGGCCTGGTGTCGACGGATGCCGGTCATTCGTTTGAAATCGCCGATCTTGCGGCGCAAGGTTTTGATCCCAGGTACACCGCGGGCGATCTGGCCGTGCATCGCCATCACGCGGCATTCCCCGCCGATGTGGCCGCCGAACACGTGCGCCTTGAGCGCGCCGATGCACTGGTGCTGGTATTCCCGGTGTACTGGTGGTCGATGCCGGGGTTGCTCAAGGGCTGGATCGATCGGGTATTCGCCAATGGCTGGGCTTTCGACTACAGCCTGGATGGACCCTTCGTGAAGAAACTCGGGCACTTGCAGGTGCATCTGATCGGGGTCGGTGGCGCCGATCCGCAGACCTTCGAGCGCCATGGTTATGCCAATGCCATGAGGACCCAGATCGATCATGGCATCTTCGATTACTGCGGAGCGACGGTGGTGACTTCCTCGTTGCTGCTCAACTCGGAGAGCAACGACCCGCGGGTACATCTGGACAGCGTGCGGGAAATCGGTCGAGGCCTGTTTGCCAATGCACGCCATCCCGATCTGACCGAGATGGCTTGAACCGGACAAGAGGGGCCGGCGCTTCACCCATGCTGTACCCCGGCCCGTTTCAGCAGTTGCTTGCAACGCTCGGACAGGTGCTCCACCCGCAAATGCTTGCCGGCTTTGGCATACCGCTCCCGCAGGCTCTTCAGCGCGGCAATCGCCGAGTAGTCGACAAAGCTCAGGTGGCGGCAATCGAGCACCACTTTCTGCGGATCGTTGGCGGGATCGAACAGGTTCTGGAACGGCGTCGTCGAGGCAAAGAACAGCGTGCCGTGCAGGCGATACAGCTTGCTGCCGTCGGCCTCTTCATGGGTATCGGCATACAACTCGCGGGCGTGCTGCCAGGCGAAGTTGAGCGCGGCGATGAGGATCCCGCACAGCACCGCCGTCGCCAGGTCGGTGAACACGGTGATCACCGTCACGGCAATGATCACCAGCACATCGTTCAGCGGCACCTTGTTCAGCACCCGCAACGAAGCCCAGGCGAAGGTCTGCTGGGACACCACGAACATCACCCCCACCAGCGCGGCCAGCGGGATGCGCTCGATCAATGGCGAGAGAAACAGCACGAACAGCAGGATCATCACCCCGGCTACCACCCCGGACAACCGTCCTCGGCCGCCGGAGCTGAGGTTGATCACGGTCTGGCCGATCATGGCACAGCCACCCATGCCACCGAACAGGCCGGAGACCATGTTGGCCGCGCCCAGTGCCACGCATTCGCGGTCCGGGTAGCTGCGGGTCTCGGTGATTTCGTCGGTGAGATTGAGGGTCAGCAGGGTTTCCAGCAGGCCCACCAGTGCCATCAGCAGCGCATAGGGTGCGACGATATGCAGGGTTTCCAGGTTCCACGGAATCTGCGGCAGCGTCGGCGCGGGCAGGCCGCCGGCGATATGGGCCATGTCCCCGAGTGTACGGGTCGGCAGGCCACAGAGGTAGACCAGCAGGCCGACCCCGAGGATCGCCACCAGCGCCGGCGGCACCGCACGACTCAGGCGTGGCAACAGGTAGACGATCGCCATGGTCAGCGCCACCAGCCCGAGCATCAGTGCCAGCGGCTCGCCGCTCAGCCAGCCATCACCGACCTTGAACTGCTCCAACTGGGCCAGGGCGATGATGATCGCCAGGCCGTTGACGAAGCCGAGCATCACCGAGTGCGGCACCATGCGCACCAGCTTGCCCAGGCGCAGCAGGCCGAACGCAACCATGATCAACCCGCCCAGCAGCACCGTGGCCAGCAGGTACTGCACACCGTGCTGTACCACCAGCGCGACGATCACCACGGCCATGGATCCGGCAGCTCCGGAAATCATCCCCGGGCGTCCGCCGAACAGCGCGGTCAGGGTACAGATGATAAAGGCTCCATACAGGCCCATCAGCGGGTTGAGGTGGGCGACCAGGGCAAAGGCGATGCACTCGGGTACCAGGGCGAAGGAGGTGGTGAGTCCGGCCAGGACATCGGCGCGTAGACGGGCGGGTTTCATGGTTTACCTGAAGTGGGGGCCAGCGGGGGCAAGCGAGGGCAGGGCGAAAATGCAGGAATGGTACGGAAATACCGACGATGCGGCCAGCCTGTTGGCGTATCGCGTCAATGACAAAGCCCCTCACGGGGCCTTGTCATTTATCGTTTTCGCATTACCCCAGCCGCTGGGTGCTCGGCCCCGCGGTCCCTTCATTGAGGCGCTTTCTCAGCGACACCACCCACCACAAGGCGCCGACGCCGAGGGTGATCCCGGTGGTCAGTGCGCCGGTGTGGCTTTCTTCCGGCACGCTCAGGGTGAGGATCACCGCCAGTGCCCAGAGTGCCCCCAGCAGGATCATCGGCAGTAACCAGCGACCCAGGCTGAAGACGCCTTCGGGTGCTTGCGGCATGCGTCCGTTCCTGTAGGCCAGGTAGGCGGCAATCAGGGTCAGCAGGTAGGTGCAGTAATAGGTCAGCCCGACCATTGAATAGATCGCTGTGACGAACCCGCCACTGGCCAGGTTGAGCAGCACCGCGATCGCGGTGATCAGCACGATCGCCGCTACCGGCGTACCGAAATGCGGGTTGATCCGCGCCAACACCCTGGAGCCGGGCAGCATATTGTCCCGCGACAGGGCGAAGGTCATGCGTGTCGCTACCGCCATGTTGGCGATCAGGCAGGCCAGGATCGAGGCAAAGGCGATCACGATCATCACCGTGCCGGCGGCATTTCCCAGTTGCAGTCGGACGATATTGATCACCGGGTTTTCCGACTGCTTGAGCAGGTCGCCAACCGAACCGGGAATCGCGATGCTCAACAGGGCGAACACCACGAAACCGAGCACGCTCGACACCACCACCGCGCGGATCATCGCCCGGGGAGCGGCCCGGCGCGGGTCCTTGGTTTCCTCGGACAGATCCGCCGCGCCTTCCCAGCCCAGCAGCACCGAGACCGGCAACAGCGTTGCCAGGGCCAGGGTGGTGAAGCTGATCTCGCCACCGCTGACCGGCGCCGCCGACGTGAGGATCGCCACGCCCTGGGTATGTTCGAAGAAGAAAAATACCCCGAGGAACAAGGCAATCGCCAGCAGTACCGTACCGATGATCTCGATGATCGCACCGATGTCGTTGATCCGTGTCGCCAGGCGGATGCCGCAGATATTCAACAGCCCGACCACCAGCGTCGCGCCGATGCTCAAGCCCTGGATCTGCCCCTGCGTGGGATTGGCCCAGATCTCCGGTGCGAACACCGTGCCGATGGCGGCGGACGTTGCCGCCGTTCCCGCGACAAAGGAGATAAAGGCCACCCAGCCGGTAAACCAGCCGAAGTGATTGCCCGCCAGGCGGCTGGACCACTGGTAGGCATAGCCGGTCAGTGGAATGCGTCCGGCCAGGTGGCAGTAGACCATGACGATGCAGCACACCAGCGGGATCACCAGCAGCCACAAGAGGATGCCGATGCCACCGACCCGGTTGAACGGATCGGCGAACAAGGTCACCACCCCGGTATTGATCGAGACCATCGAGAAGGCCAGGGCGAAAGACGTGAAGGCACTCATGGTGCGGTGCATCTTCTGCTCGTAGCCGAGGCTGGCGAGGTCCGCATCGTCCTGGGTCATGCCGCTGGCGGGCGGTTCGGCGCCGGCCAGCGGGCGATTGCTTTCAAGGACTGTGCTCATGACCGTTGTTCCTCGATGATGCCCAGCACTTCATCCAGTACGTCGAGGGCCCTGGCCAGCAACGGACGCTCGATATCCAGGGGCGGCTTGATCTTGATCAGGTTGCCCAGCCCGGCATAGCGACTCTCACCGAACAGCACGCCGCGTTCGACGCCCAGGCGATACACCTCATGGGACTCGCGACAGGCCGGCTCCTTGGTATGGCGGTCCTTGACCAGCTCGATGGAGGCCATCAGCCCCGGGCAGCGTACATCGCCGATCAGCGGATGGCGTGTCTGCATCTCCAGCAGGCGCTCGGTGGTGTATTCCCCGGCCTCTCTGGCCTTCTCGCACAAACCGTCGGCGACAATCGCCTCGACCGCTGCATGAGCTGCCGCCAGCGAAACCGGGAAGTGCCCGAATGTCAGCGCCTCTTCACCCTCGTCGAACCAGCGCAGGCGATCGTCGGCGAGAATGCCCGCCAGCGGGAAGCCACCCCCCACGCCTTTGCCGAAGACGATGATATCCGGCACCACATCGTAGTAGTCCGCTGCCCACATGGTGCCCATGCGCCCGAATCCGGTCTGTACTTCATCGAAGATCAATAGCACGCCGAGGCGGTCGCAGAGCTCGCGCACGCCCTTGTAGTAGGAGCGCGGAAACTCGATGTGCCCGCCGTTGCCCTGGATCGGCTCCAGCATCACCGCCGCCACGCCGCCATCGACGCCTTTGACAATAGTCTCTTCCAGCAGACCGAGACAGAGCTGCGATTCGAGTTCCGGGTCCAGGCCCAGGCGTGTGCGGTAGGGGTTGGGATGCGGCACGCGGGTAAAGCGCGGCTGGATCGGCAGGAACGGATTGTTCGGGTGCGGCCAACTGGCGCCGAGGGTGGCCAGGGAGCGGCCGTGGTAGCCGTCCTGCAGGACGATGAGATTCTGCGCGCCGGGGCGGTTCTTGAAGGCCAGCTTCATCGCCATCTCGCCGGCCAGGCTGCCATGCAGGGCAAAGCCCATCTGGTTCAGCGAGGCAGGGGAAACTTCGCGCAACCTGGACACCAGCCGGGTATGGGCGGCGGAGCCGAAGTTGGGGCGGATATGGGTCATGTCCCGCAACTGGGCAATCGCCGCTTCCACCACGCGCGGATCGTTGGCGCCGAGGTTGTTGGACCACGCCTGGGCGGTGCAGTCGATGTATTCCTTGCCCTGGTCATCCCAGACCAGCGAGCCACGGGCCTTGACCAGGTTGATCTTGTCGGCCGGATGGGCGGCGGCTGTCGGGGCAAGGTTTGTCGGGGATTGGGTCACGTCATTCATCTGCTTATCTCTTTTGTTCGGGGCAGTGTTCGTGGTTTTGCAGTGTCTTGTTCTGGACGCTCGCCTGCATCGAGCTGGATCGATACTAGCGCCGGGGCGCGGGGCTTTAGAAAGACCGATTAGCGGCTGATTAATTGGCACCGCTTATAAGTCGTGCCATGATCGGCCGAGCTGTCGAGGGCTGTCGGGGAGGGGAAGAGATGCTGATCAACGGGGTTGATATTCGCCAGTTGCGGGCGTTTGCCATGGTGGGTGAAGAACTGAGTTTCGTGAAGGCGGCGGCACGCCTGCATGTGTCCCAGCCGGCGCTGTCGCAGACCATCCGCCAGTTCGAGGGGCAACTGGATGTGCCGCTGTTCGAGCGCAATACCCGCAAGGTGGCCCTGACCGAAGCCGGCGAGGCGCTGCTGCCGCAGGCGGTGGAGATCCTCGAGAAACTGGCGCGGATGGCGCAGACCGCCAGCGATCATGCCGTGGGGTTGCGCGGTTCGCTCAAGGTCGGTTTTCTGATCGGTGCGGGTGTCGACCTGATGCCGCGCATCCTCAGTTCATTCGCCCGGCGCTTTCCCCAGGTCAAGGTGCTGGTCAAGGAGTTCGATTTTTCCGAGCCCCATGCCGGCATTGCCGAGGGCATGGACGTGTCGATCCTGCGCCCGCCCCTGGAGTTGCCGGAGGTCGAGTTGATCACCCTGGTGGAAGAGGATTGCGTCGCCTGCCTGCCGAGTACCCACCGACTGGCGGCGCAGGCTTCGGTGAGCATTTTCGACATACTCGACGACCCCATCGTGGCGGCACCGGGGAGCAATACCTGGCGCAGTTACTGGACGGCGGACCAGTATCGCCAGGGCCGCAGTGCCCCGGTCATCCACGAGGCCTCGACGGTCGAGAGTGAACTGCAGGCGGTCGCCTCGGAGCGCGGGATCAGTATCACCGCGGCATCCACGGCGCGTTTCTATTCCCGCCCGGGGCTGTCGTTCCCGGTGATCCGCGATATGCCGCCCTGCACAGTGTGCGTGGCCTTGCCGGTCCAACCCAGCGTGGCGGCGCGCAATTTCGCCGAACTGGCGCTGGAGGTCGCCGGGCGGGCGGAGTGACTGCGCCCGCCCGCTAAACCGTCACGCTGGCTGAAATGTCTGGCGATAGGCATAGAGGCCCGGCGAGCCGCCGGTCATCACGAACAGCAGGTTGTCGCCCGGCTGGTAACGGCCTTCGCGCAGGTCGGCCAGCAAGCCGGCGAGTGCCTTGCCGGAATACACCGGATCCACCAGCAGCCCTTCGGTACCCGCCAGCAGGCGCACGGCCTCGAGCATGGCTTCGGTCGGCGCGCCATAGGCGCTGCCCAACTGGCTGCCGTCGATATGTATCGCCGCGCGCTCCAATGTTGGCTGATGCCCCAGCAGGTCGAGGGTGTCGCGGGTCAGCTGCCAGGTACGCCCGACCGAAGCCGCCTCATCGGCGAGCACCGACCAGGACTTCACCAGGGCCGCGCCACGGCCCATGGCCTCGAAGCCGGCAGCCAGCCCGGCGTGGGTCCCGGCACTGCCGTTGGGCACGAACACCCGCTGGAAGTGCAGCCCCAGGTCGGCTTCCTGCCGGACGATCTCCTCGGCGCAACGGGCATAACCCAGGCTCCCCAGGGCAGTGGAGCCGCCGATCGGGATCACCAGCACCTTGCGTCCGCTCTCGCGCAGTTGCGCGGCCCGCTCATTGGCCATCGCCAGTGAGTCGGAGCCGGCGGGCAACAGGTGCAGGCGGGCACCGAACAACTCATCGAGCAGCCGATTGCCGTTGTGTTCGTAATCGAGGCCGGAAACCACCGCCGACTGCGTCAAAACCAGTTCGCAGGCGAGTCCCAGGCGTGCCGCGGCGGCGGCCGTGAGTCGGGCATGGTTGGACTGCAGGCCGCCGACGGTGATCACCGTGTCGATCTGCTGGCGCAAGGCCTCGCCGAAATGGAATTCGAGTTTGCGCAGCTTGTTGCCACCGCCACCGAGGGCCATGAAATCATCGCGCTTGAGATACAGGCTGATACCGCTGGCCTTCGCCCCCAGTGACTGTTCAAGGCGATGCGCCCGCTGGATCGGGGTCGGGCCGTCCAGTAAAGGGGCGCGGGGAAAATGCTCGAGGGTGTTGGCAAGCGTGCTGGTCATTGTCGGTCTCTCGTGGATTTGCCGTTCAGGGTAGGCGCCGATCGATCGCGGATAAAGGCACGGCACGTTAATTGATTGATAACCCTGGGTTAGCAATCGGGCGGCTGCGTCGATGGCGAGCCGTTGATTGACTTGCGATTATGGCCATGCATGATGGCGACCGTGTCGTGGCCCGGCCAAGGGGGGGAATAATGAGCAAACTCAGGCAAATGGAAGTGTTCGTGGCGGTGGTGGAAGCAGGTAGTTTCGCCGATGCGGCGCCGTTGCTGGGGATGTCGGCCGTCATGGTGGGCCGGCATATCCAGCATCTGGAACAGGCCCTCAAGGTCCGCCTGATCCAGCGCACGACTCGTCGCCAGACAGTGACCGCCGAAGGCCGGCTGTTCTATGAGGAAGCGCGGCTGGCCCTCGAACAGGTCGATGCCGCCTTTGCCCGCCTTGAGTCCTCCAGCGACAGGCCTGGCGGCTTGCTGCGGATCACTGCGCCGATGACACTCGGGGTGGCGCTGGTGGCGCCGCTGGTGGCGGCGTTCATGCAAGCCTTCGAGGATGTCCAGGTCGAGCTGATCCTCGGCAATGAGATCATCGACCTGCAGGAGCGCGCGTTTGACCTGGCGTTCCGGGTTTCGGAGTCGGTGGACGTCAGTCTCATGTCCGTTGCCCTGGCGCCTTACCAGATGCTGATCTGCGCATCGCCCGACTATCTGGCGCGACAGGGGACTCCGCTTGAGCCCGCCGATCTGTCCCGTCATCGCATCCTCACCCATACCTCCTGGCACAACCGCTTTGCCTGGCCATTGACCGATGGTACGGAGGAGGTGCCGTGGCCGGAAAAGGCCGTGCTCAAGAGCAATGACGGCCAGGTGTTGCTACAGGCGGCGCTGGCCGGCAACGGCATCCTGATGCAGCCGGATTTCCTCGTGGCCCAGGCGCTGGCCGAGGGGCGTCTGGTTCGTCTGCTGGACTCCTGTATCCCGGCACCCAAGCCGGTGCACATGGTCTATCCCCGCTCGCGGACACCGGTGCCCAAACTGGAGGCCTTCGTCGGGTTCGTGTCGCGACATTGCTCCGTCGGGCAATCTGGTACGGCGAAAAAGTCGGGGATTGGTACTAGGTGAATTGTCCTGCAGCGGCTACCTTGTAAAGGCCCGCGCAGACAGGAGTCTGCGTTTTCAGCAAATAAAAACAAGAGAGTCGGCTTATGAAGTTTGAACCCCTTGCGCGCTCGCTCCTGGCGACAGCGCTGATTCTGGCTGTTTCCCCCGTCCACGCAGCTTCCCAGGCACCGGTCGCCGGGGAAAACGGCATGGTGGTCACGGCGCAGCACCTGGCGACTCATGTCGGTGTCGACGTCCTCAAGGCTGGCGGCAACGCGGTCGATGCCGCCGTCGCGGTGGGTTATGCGCTGGCGGTGGTCTACCCGGCGGCGGGCAACCTCGGTGGCGGCGGTTTCATGACCGTGCAACTGGCCGATGGCCGCAAGACCTTCCTCGATTTCCGTGAAAAAGCGCCCCTGGCCGCCACGGCCAACATGTATCTGGACAAGGACGGCAATGTCATTCCCGACCTGAGCTCGAAAGGGCACCTGGCGGTCGGCGTGCCGGGAACCGTGTCGGGCATGGAATTGGCGCTGGAAAAATATGGCACGAAAAAACGTGCTGAAGTCATTGCCCCGGCGATCAAGCTCGCCGACCAGGGCTTCGTGCTGGAGCAGGGCGATATCGACCTGCTGCACACGGCCACCGCCGAGTTCAAGAAGGACATCCACGATTCCGGTTCGATCTTCCTGAACAAGGGCGAACCGATGCAGGTCGGCCAGAAGCTGGTGCAGAAAGACCTGGCCAGGACCCTGCGGGAGATCTCCGCCAAGGGGACCGACGGGTTCTACAAGGGCTGGGTCGCCAAGGCCATTGTCGATTCCAGCCAGGCCGGCAAGGGCATCATCACCCAGGCCGACCTCGACAAGTACAAGACCCGGGAACTGGCGCCCATCGAGTGCGATTACCGTGGTTACCATATCGTCTCGGCACCGCCACCCAGCTCGGGCGGCGTGGTGATCTGCGAGATCATGAACATCCTCGAAGGCTATCCGATGGACAAGCTGGGCTATCACTCCGCCCAGGGCCTGCACTACCAGATCGAGGCCATGCGTCACGCCTATGTCGATCGCAACAGTTACCTGGGCGACCCCGATTTCGTCAAGAATCCGGTAGCCCGCCTGCTGGACAAGGGGTACGCCGAGAAGCTGCGGGCGGCCATCGATCCGCAGAAAGCCGGGATTTCCAAGGACATCAATCCGGGCACGGCACCCCATGAAGGCAACAACACCACCCATTACTCGATCGTCGACAAATGGGGCAACGCGGTGTCGGTGACCTACACCCTCAACGACTGGTTCGGGGCCGGTGTCATGGCGAGCAAGACCGGGGTCATCCTCAATGACGAGATGGACGACTTCACCTCCAAGGTCGGCGTGCCGAACATGTACGGTCTGGTCCAGGGCGAGGCAAACGCCATTGCTCCGGGCAAGACGCCGCTGTCGTCGATGAGCCCGACCATCGTCACCAAGGACGGCAAGACCGTCATGGTGGTCGGCACGCCGGGCGGCAGCCGGATCATCACCGCGACCTTGCTGACCATCCTCAATGTCATCGACTACAAGATGAACATCCAGGAGGCGGTGGATGCGCCGCGTTTCCACCAGCAGTGGCTGCCGGAGGAAACCAATATCGAGGCGTTCGCGGTGAGCCCGGACACGCAGAAGATTCTTGAAAGCTGGGGGCACAAGTTTGCCGGTCCCCAGCCTCTGAATCACCTGGCGGCGATCCTGGTCGGTGCGCCTTCCCTCGATGGCAAGCCGGTGGGCAACAACCGCTTCTACGGGGCGAATGACCCGCGCCGCAATACCGGGCTGTCGCTGGGCTATTGACCCCTGGCATGTGACGAAGCAGGTGCGCGCAATGCGTACCTGCTTCGCGCAATCTACTCTTCAGGGCTCAAGCCCGGGCATTTTCGGAATATACGCCACGCTGCCATCCTCGCGGTTATGGGCTAGCCGCGCGCCGTTGGTGGGTTGGCTGAGTACGACATCATGGTCAGCCGCAAGGTCGTTCAAGGGCGGTGCGTCACCCCCACGAAAGCTGCTGACGATCAACGTGCGTGTTGGGTCCCAGGAATGGCCGCTGGTCTTTTCCAGCCAGTCGATAAAGGCGTCAGTGTCGCCGCTGCGCGGATAGTCCTGGGTTTCCTGTACGTAGTAAAAGGAGGCGCCCTGATTGTCCAGGTACATCGGCAGCTTGTTGTCGACCTCGATCATCACCATCCGCCATTCATCCCACGGAGCCCTCTGGCCGGCCTTGGCCCGTACATCCTCGGCAAACCGGATCGCGCCGCCACCGCCATTGGCCCATGGGTAGATAATGCCGATGACCAGCAGCAGGAACCCCGCGCTCACGCCGAAGCCCTTGGCCCAGCCCGGCCCGCTGATCTTGCCGGCGGTGCGTTTCTCGGCCATGCGCCGGGTCACCCACCAGGCGGCCAGCAACTGGGCGAACGGCACCAGTGGAAGCACGTAGTAGCTGCGCCGGCTGCCGCTGGCGGTGAAGAACACAAACAGCAGGCCCAAACCCCAGACGAGCCAGCGGGTATTGGGTTCGATCTGCTTCCATTGGCGCAACGCCAGCCATAAACCGAGGACCCAGCAGGGTGCCCAGGGCAGGGTGTAGGCCGGCAGATAGATCAGGTAGGTGTAGATCGGCTCCATATGGTCGAAGGGATCGAAAAAACGTACGACGTTCTCCTTGAACACCAGCGCCAGGCCACTTTCGCCATAGGTCGGCGAGCCATAGAAGTGCGACAGCACGAACGGCACCGCATAGACCGTGGCGGCGGCCAGCATCGCGATGAATACCCGTGGATTGATATGGCGTTTCCAGCGTCCTTGCGCGAGCAGGTGCGGCAACAGCACCAGTCCGGGCAGGACAAAACCGATCAGTCCCTTGAGCAGTGAGGTCAGCGCCAGTATCAGGAAGAACACGGTGTAGCGACCCAGTCGCGTGTCATCGGGGCCACGCCAGTACCACCAGATGGCGGCGAGCACGCCGAACACCGTGAGGATATCGGCGGTCGCCACCCGGGCCCAGAACACGAAGTAGAAGGTGGTCGCCAGCATCCAGCCGGCGATCAGCCCGGTGCCCTTGCGCCACAGGCGCTCACCGATCAGGTAGACCAGCCAGATACTCAGCCAGGCGGCAATCACCGACGACAGGCGCAGCGACCAGGGGCCTAGCCCGCCCATCAACCCGGCACTGGCGGTGATCAGCCAGTAAGAGGGCAGGGGTTTGTCGTAATAGGGCTGGCCCTTGAGGTACGGGTCGAAATAGTTGCCTGACTGCAGCATCTGCAGGGCGATGTTCGCCCAGCGGGTTTCCGGGCCCCACAGTTCTCGCGAGCCCAGGCCCAGCAACAGGAGCGCGGCCGAAACTGCCAACAGCAGTACCAGGGCACCTTTGTCGGTTTTCCAATCGTTCAGGTTCATGGTCGGGTTTGCGGGAAGATGATGATCTCGATATCACCGTTCTTGTAGCGTTTTCCATCCACTGGAAGTAGCGCGACTTCCTGCATTTCATCAACGCTCCTGACCCGCATGACCACCCCGACCGAGCCCTGCTTGCGTGCGTCGCTCATCCATTGGCCGATGTTGTCGAAGGTGACGAGACGATTCTTGGCATCTGGGTAATCCATGCCGTATTTCAGTTCGCCAGCGGTGTTGAACAAGTCCACCTGCGGGCGTTGCAGGCGCCAGGAAAGCGCGGCGGCTGCACCGAGTTCATTGCTCAGCAGGCGGTTGGTCTGGCGCAACTCGTCGATATGCTCGGCGATGAACTGGTCGGGCATCTTGTGGCTGATGACACTCGCCGGCATGCCGGCCGGCAACAAGGCCACCAGCAAGGCGATGCCCAGCGCCGGCATGGCCCACAGCGTGAGCGGTCGCAATGCCTGCAAGGCGTTGGCGATGATCCACACCATCAGCAGGATGAACACCAGCGACAGGTTGAAGATCTCGGCGTGGCTGTTCTCGTAGATGTATCGAGTCGCCTGCAGCACGATCAGGCCGATCAGTGCCGCGAGGCCCAGGACCAGATTGAGTATGCCGTTCAAGCGCAATGCCCGGCCCTCGGCACGGACCACACGGTCGATCAGGGTATTGCCCATCATCAGCGCCAGCGGCAGCAGGCACGGCATGATGTAGGTCGGCAGCTTGCCTTTGCTGAGGCTGAAGAACGCCAGCGGCAGCAGGAACGCCAGCCAGAGGAAGCCGGTACCGGCCTGGCGTTTCTCCTGCCAGGCCTGTTTGAACGTCGGCACCAGCATCACCGACCACGGCAGGCACGAGACCACCAGCAACGGCAGGTAGAACCACCAGGGCTGGGCATGTTGCGCGTTGTTCCCGGCAAAGCGCTGGATATGCTCGTGCCAGAAGAAAAAGTGCCAGTAGTCCGGCTCCTGGGTGTGGATGGCCAGTGCCCAGGGCAGTGCGACGACAACCGCCACACCCACGGCAATCGGCCCGCAACGCAGCAGTTCGCCCAGGCGGCGTTGCCAGATCATGTAGGGCAGGGCGATCAGCACCGGCAGCAGCAGGGCGAGAAAACCCTTGGTCAGCAAACCCATGCCACAGGCCAGGCCCAATGCAGCCCAGGCCCAGAGCCGATGACGGCGCTCCTGGCTGTCGAGTGCGAACCAGAAGGCGACCAGGCTCAGGTTCGACCACAGCGTGAACTGCGGGTCGAGGTTGGCATAACCGGCCTGTCCGGCGATCAGGCCGAAACTCATGAACAACAACGCCGAAGCGAAACTCTTGCGTGGATCATTCCACAGGCGGCGGGCGATCAGGTACGTCAGCAGCACACTCAGCCCGGTACTGACCGCCGAGGCGACCCGGACGCCGAACAGGTTGTCACCGAAAACCGCCTGGCCGATGGCAATCATCCAGTAGCCGGCAATGGGTTTTTCAAAGTAACGCAGGCCCATGAAGTGCGGGGCGGTCCAGTTGCCGCTCAGGAGCATTTCCTGGCTGATCTGGGCATAGCGGGTTTCATCGGGAATCCACAGGCCATGGAACATCATCGGCATCAAGTAGAACAAGCCGAAGGCCAGTACCAGTACTGGCAGCGACCAGCGCTTGAGTGTTGCGGGAGAGAGGGGAAAGAAGTGCGTGTTCATGAGTCGGCCTTAGCGGTATATACCGCCACAAGGGTTTAACCAAAGATGAATATCCGCGAGTCTTGATGTTCAATGATCAAGTTGCTCAACAAGCAAGTTGCTCAATAATGAAATCCTGCTGATCCCCGCCGAACGCCAGCCTGCCGCCGCTCAAGTCCGTTGTCGAACTGGAGGCGGTGGCCATGGCGAAGGCGGCGGATCAGCTTCCTGCGGTGAGATGTACTTCCAGCGAAGTTGTCAAAATAGGATGCATTCAACTAACCGCCCACTCCATTGTTCGGATGTTTAAAATTGCAAAGCGCTTATTACATGCCGCTCATATCTTCTTGCCGAGAACGGTTTGCCAATCCTCGGCATTCATGATCCCGAGCATTTTCAATTGGCCGTCGGCATCCACGGAAACAAGCACCGAACTGGTGTATTCGCTTTTCACCGCATGGCGATAGCCCAACTCTTTTTCGAGGTCATCCATACAGCCGCTATGAGTCACCAGTACCAGGTTGCGATGTGCCGCCTTGTGGGCGAGCGCCTCCTCGCCCAGGGCCGGCCCACAACTCAGCAACCAGTCAGCGGTGATCGCGGTTTTGCCGAACATCGCTTGCGCGGTCTGGGTGGTCCGGGTGGTCGGACTGCTCAGCACGTCGGTATTGCCCATGCCGACGGTCTGGAAGGCTTGACCCACGCCGGCTGCGGAGTGGCTGCCCAGTCGGGTGATACCATCCTCGGGACCCAGGCACGGATTGCTCGAACGGTCGCAACGCTCGGCATGGCGGACCAGCACGATAACGTCGCCGGCCTTCCAGTGGGCATAAACACCGGCACTGTTCATATGGTTCTTGACCGCCAGGTCCAGGGGCGATTTCGGCCACAGGACAAAGCCGGTCATGACCAGGGCCATGACCGCTACACCGATCCCCAGAAACATGGACTTGAAGCGGGGTCTGATGGTGCGCGGCAACACCGGCTGCATGGCATTAGGGATAACCACAAATTCACCCATTGGCTGATCTGGCAATTCAAGGGGGGCGTATTTGCAGATTCGCCCGGAAAATGACAATCGCCATCACGCAACTCAAGTGGACGTTGATGACGATAGTGGCAATTTACGGAGGCGCAGGTGGGAGCGAAGTGAAAGCGTTGTGAAAAATTTGGAAGTCCGTCAATCCCCAATATTTCCGCTGCGTCTTGCAGTATCTGGAAACACTTTGCTCGGGGATTGGCGCTGTTTACCAACCGAACGAAAGGCTATTCGCCGCGGATATATTGCTCAAGTTGACGAATCAGGTCGGCCTGTTCGGTGATTGCTTCCTTGACCAGGTCGCCAATGGACAGCAGCCCGATCAACTGGCCATCCTCGACCACGGGCAGGTGGCGCAGATGCCTGTCGGTCATGATGCCCATGCAGGTCTCGACATTCTGATGGGAGTCCACGGTGATGACCGGCGAGTTCATGATCTGGTTGACCGTGGTGCTGGTCGAGCTGAGTCCGCGCAGGATCACTTTGCGCGCATAGTCGCGTTCGCTGATGATACCGACCACCTTGCCGTTCTCGTTGACCACTGGCAAGGCACCGATATTTTTCTCGGCCATCTTGATCAGCGCCTCGAACACCGTATGGTCGTGGCGGATCGTGTAGACCTCCTGGCGCTGGCTACCCTTGAGTTTCAACAGTTCTGCGACGGTTTTCATGGATGGCTCTCTCGTACGGTTCTCGTGCGGTTCTTTTGACACGGCCACACTCCATCGCGACCGTTCTTACAGAATCGTAGACGGATCCCGAGAGGACGATGCAGAAAGCGGCCTGTAGAAGCTGAAAAAACGTCATTGCCCGATCTTTTGGCAGGGACGGCCGCTTTTCACCGGATCAACACTGAGCCAAGTCCCTTAATCGACAGCCTGCAAGGGGATAAAGCGGTAGTAGCCCGCACCCGATGAGGTGACCGCGGCACCCTGGGCGAGCAATGTCCGGCTGCTGTCCTCATCCGCCAGCTGAAAGGCCCATGGCTGTCGCGTGTAGCGGTCAGGTCGATCCGCCGCGACCCGCTCGATAGCGGCCAGGAACGCCTGCATATCGGGCAGGTAAGTGGCGAAGCCGTTGCCCTTGAGGGCGGTGGTCGTGATGCCGAGGTGGGCACAGATCTCCGCTTTGGCGGCGATATCCTCGCGGTCGGCCTGGCGCGAGCGGTCGATCAGCTCGGCCAGTTCCCGGTCGACCAGTTTCCCGCCGACAATCAGCTCGGTGCCTTGCTCCCAGGATTCCGGCGGACAGTCCTTGCGGTCGGTACGCAAGCGGATATGCGGGTTGATCTCCGCCGGATAGATACGGCAGACCAGCGGCCGTCGTTCGTAGATACCGCAGCGGTTGTCGGCGTCGAGGTTGCGGCACGGTCCGTTGTTGTAGGCCGCGAACGTGACCGCCAGCCATGCCCGGGTGGTCCCGCTGGTGACCAGCACGGAGCGACGGTGGGCGTGCTCGAACTGCTCTGCGGCGACGCCATGACCGTTTTCCAGGAATGCCTCCAGCAGCACGATCACCGTACCGCCATCCACCGCCCATTGGCGGGATTCGTCGAGGGTCAATGGAACGTAATGGTCGTTGCAGCATTTGCCGCAGCCCACACAGGAAAATCGTGTATTGATCAACTCGCCACCTCACCCAGCTTTTTTGAACCGGCACTTAGGGCGCCGGCCCCCGTGATTGCACGGGGTTTTGCCTGTGGAGGCGCGAGGTCATATTTTGTTACAGGGCTGTTGAAATAAACTCAGTCGGCGTTGTTCAGTTGTTTCCAGTCCAGGCCGAATCGCGCCAGGTATTTGCGCAGGCGATCGGCATCGTTCGGGTTGGCCTTGGCCTGACGAGAGGCATTGAATAACTGGCGCCCGGCATCCGACAGGTTGCTGGCGTGGCGGCAGACTTCGATGACGGCATTGAGCTGCAAGCGGTCGAACAGGTCGACTTCCACTGCGCCTTCCCCGAGCAGTCGATCCAGGGCGTCCTGGGGTTCGGCCAGGCCCCAGGCGCGGCGCAGGCGCTCGATTTCTTCCGTGACCTGGGTTTCGTCGATACGACCGCTATCGGCCAGCGTCGCCATCCGGGTGATCGAGGCCGACAGCTCGCGAAAGTTGCCGAGCCAGCGGGCTTCACCGGAGCAGGCGAATGTCAGGTAGCGACGGCGGGCTTCCACATTGAAGCGGGCGAGATGACCCTGTTCCCTGGCGTGGCGCTCCAGTTCGAAATCCAGGTTCGGTTCGATATCTTCGCGCCGGTCGGCAAGACCCGGCAGATCGAAGGTCCAGAGGTTGATACGGGCGTACAGGTCTTCACGGAACAGGCCTTCGGCAACCCGGCTGCGCAGGTCGCGGTGGGTTCCTGCGATGATCAGGAAGTCGCTGTCGACTTCCTTGTCGGAGCCGAGGGGAAAGAAACGTTTCTCCTCGACCGCCTTGAGCAACATCGCCTGTTCGTCCAGGCCCAGTTCGCCGATCTCGTCGAGAAACAACAGGCCGCCGTCGGCTGCGCGCAACAGGCCTTCGCGACTGTTCTGCGCACCGGTGAACGCACCCTTGATATGGCCGAACAACGCAGACATGGCACCGTCGCCGCGCAAGGTGGCGCAGTTGACTTCGACAAAGCGTCCTTGGGCCTGGTGCCGGTTGCGCTTGAGCTCATAAATGCGCCGGGCGAGAAAGGACTTGCCGGCTCCGGTCGGACCGATCAGCAGCATCGGTGCGCGGGAGCGCACGGCCACGCGCTCGATCTGCTCGATGGTGCGGTTGAAGGCGGCGTTGCGGGTGGCGATCCCGGATTTGAGGAAAGCCAGACCTTCGAGGCGTTTGTGGCTGAAGCGCGTGGCGATCCGGTCGTAGCGCGACAGGTCCAGGTCGATCAGGGCATGGGTGCCGATGGCTTGTGCTTCTGTGTCCAGGCGCCGGGCCGGGGCGGTCTGGATCAATCGTGCGGGCAGGTAGCGTGCTTCGGTGAGCAGGAACCAGCAGATCTGCGCGACATGAGTGCCGGTGGTGATATGCACGAGGTAATCCTCGTGCTCGATGTCGAAGCGGTAGTCGGTGGTGAAATCATGCAGCGCGGCGTACACCTCCTCGAAATCCCACGGGTTGCGCAAGGTCATGGGATGCAGGCGCACTTCGGTTTCCGGTGATACCTGGTGGATATCGGCACGTACCCGTTCGGCCAGGCTCACGTCCCGGGCATCGGTACCGTGGATCAGCTCCAGGCGATGCACCAGCAGATCCGGTTGCTGACACAGGCCCACGCTCGGCCGCCAGTGGCTCCAGCGGTTGGCGCCCTTGCCGACTCGGTCGAGGTTGGAGCCGATAAAGCCGATGGTGACGCAGCGCTTGGCAAGAATTTTATATCTTGGGCTAAAGATTGATATCAGATGATAGAAAAACCAGATGTTTTCGTCACGGATAAAGTGATTTTGAGTTGTTGATAGAATATAAAATCGTTATAAAACAATGGCTTGATTGTTTTTTTTTGTGATCTTTTTAAACTTGGCACCCTGCCTGCCATAACCTGTCAGCGGGCAAGACGGCAAGGCACAACCAGCCAGATACTTGTCACAGCTCAACAGGACAAGGCCGTGATCTCGGCCATCAGGAAATGAAGAATATGCAAGACCAGACCTACACCCTGCTCGAAGTCGCCAACGGCAAGCCGATCAAGCTCTGGACCCAGGGCGTGCCGGTGGAGCCCGAAGCCCGCCAGCAGTTGATGAATACGGCGAAGATGCCGTTCATCTTCAAGCACATGGCGGTGATGCCGGACGTGCACCTGGGCAAGGGCTCGACCATCGGCAGCGTGATTCCCACGGTGGGCGCCATCATCCCGGCGGCGGTCGGGGTGGATATCGGTTGCGGCATGATCGCCGCCTGCACCTCGCTGACCGCCAGTGATCTGCCGGACAACCTGCATGGCTTGCGCACGGCCATCGAACGGGCAGTGCCCCATGGTCGCAGCAGCACTCGCGGCGGGCGGGACAAGGGCGCCTGGGACAACGTGCCGACCCCGGCCGATCTGGCGTGGTCGGCGCTGGAATCGCGATTCAAGGCGATCACCGACAAGTACCCGAAACTGGAAAAGACCAACCACCGCAACCACCTGGGAACCCTGGGTTCGGGCAACCACTTCATCGAGGTTTGCCTGGATGAAGCCAACCGCGTCTGGTTCATGTTGCACAGCGGTTCGCGGGGTGTCGGCAACGCCATCGGCAACCTGTTCATCGAGCTGGCCCGGGCCGATATGCGCGAGCACATCGCCAACCTGCCGGATCGGGATCTGGCGTACTTCGAAGAAGGCAGCCAGCATTTCGCCGATTACGTCGAAGCGGTCGGCTGGGCCCAGGATTTCGCCCGGCAGAACCGCGAGGTGATGATGCAGGCGGTGATCGCGGCGACACGTCAGGTGATTCGCAAGCCGTTCGAGGTGGCGCTGGAAGCGGTGAACTGTCATCACAACTACGTGCAGAAAGAGCGGCACTTCGGTGAGGAAGTCCTGGTGACCCGCAAGGGCGCGGTCTCGGCGAAGAAGGGTGAGCTGGGGATCATTCCCGGTTCCATGGGGGCCAAGAGTTTCATCGTCCGTGGGCTGGGCAATGAAGAGTCGTTCTGCTCCTGCAGTCATGGCGCCGGCCGGACCATGAGCCGTACCCGGGCCAAGCAAATGTTCACCGTCGAGGACCAGATCCGCGCGACGGCCCATGTGGAGTGCCGCAAGGACGAAGCGGTGATCGACGAAATTCCGATGGCCTACAAGGACATCGATCAGGTCATGCACGCCCAGCGCGAGCTGGTGGAAGTGCTGCACACCTTGCGGCAGGTGGTGTGTGTAAAGGGGTAGGAAAGGGTATGAAAGTGGAGCATGCAGAACGACACCCGCTGAACCTCGCCTGGTTGCCGTTGTTGCGAAAAATGGGGGCGAAGGTCGAGTTGCAGCTCTTGCGTCATGGTTTCGTGCCAGCCGGAGGCGGAGCGCTGGAGGTTTTTATCCAGCCGTCGACGCTGGCGGTGATGGCGGTGATGGCGGTGATGGCGGTGATGGCGGTGATGGCGCTGAACGAGCGCGGTGTCGTGCTTGCAAGCGAAGCCCGTGTGTTGATCGGTGGCATCGACCAGTCGGTGGCCGAGCGCGAGCTGACCAGGGTCGGCAATCGTCTGGATATTGCCCGCGAATCCTGTTCGACGGTGCGCGTCGATTCGGCTGAGAGCCCTGGCAACGTGCTGTTGCTGGAGTACCGCTGTGAACAGGTGACCGAGGTGTTCAGTGCATTCGGGCAAGTAAACCTGCGGGCGGAGGCCGTCGCCGATACGGCGGTCAATGCTGCCAGGCTCTGGTTGAACAGCAGCGCCGCGGTGGGTGAGCATCTGGCCGATCAACTGCTGCTGCCCATGGCGTTGGCCGGCGGCGGGAGCTTTACCACGCCGGGCATGACCGAGCATCTGTACAGCAATATCCGGGTGATCGAGGCCTTTCTGCCTCTCAGGATTGCCTGCACGACGGCGGCGGACGGTGTGTTGCAGGTTGAGTGTCGAGCCTGACTCAGGGTGCTTGCCGGCGTCGGCGGAACTGGCTCGGCGGCAGGCCCTGGGTGGCCTTGAAACGCCGTGAGAAGTAAGCCTCGTCGGCAAACCCGCACAATTGCGCAATCTGGCTCACCGGCCTGTCGCTGTTGAGCAGGTGAGTACGCGCCAGGTGCATGCGGCGCTCCAGGACCAGTTCGGAAAAGGTGTTGCCGGTCTCCTTGCGCAGCAGGTGCGTCAGGTAGTTGGGCGACAGAAAGGCCGCTTCGGCGGTGTCCTTGAGGTTCAGCGTCGGGTCGGCGATATGCTCGCGCAGGTAGCTGGAGACCCGCGCCAGTGCATCGCGCCGGCCACGTCGGGCGGCCTTGTTCGCCGACAGGGCCAGCAACTCGTCGGCATACAGGCTGCAGACCTTGCCGGTCAGTTGCAGCAGGCAGCCTTTGAGGGCCTGGCGGGTGCCGAGGTCGCGCCCCTTGTCCAGTTCGCGCATTTTTTCCAGCAGGTCGAGGACTTCGGCGAAGTCATGATCGGCGAGGATGAAGTCCAGATGTTCCTGATGCTGGAACGGCGACAGCTCCGGCAGGTCGTGGATTGAAAGGTCTTCCAGGTCCAGCGGATCGCAGTCCAGGTGAGGCAGGAAAAACGCCTGGGAAAAATTGATCAGGACAAAGTTGCCGTCTTCCGGGTGCGGGATCAGGTGCAGGCGATGGGGCAGGATGAAAGCCAGGGCCTGGTGCGGATAAGGCCGGATGGCACCACCGATGTGCTGCACGGTATCGCCGCCGAGGTTGATCTGGATCTGGAAGTAGTCATGCCGGTGCGGGGTGACGATGGCCGGGCGGGCCTGCTTGTCGCGGATATAGAAGTCCGGGCGGTCGCTGCGTTGCTGCATGCCATAGGTGCGCACACGGGAAGGGCTCGGCATCGACACGGTCCTTGATGACTGAAACGGGATATCGCCATTCTAGGGTAATGACGACATCCCGGTCACCGATCAGCGCTGGCCGATGATCAACTCGAAGCTGGCGATACCCTCGATCCCCGCGCTGACCCGGTCGCCCGCCACCAGTGCGCCGATGCCCGCCGGCGTGCCGGTGAAGATCAGGTCGCCGGCCTGCAGCTCGACCGAATGCGACACATGGCTGATCACGTCGCGGACCGACCAGATCTGGTCCGCCAGGTCGCCGCGCTGGCGTTCGACATCATTAACCTTCAACCAGATGGCGCCGCTGTCCGGATGTCCCAGTGCCGTGGCCCGGCGCAAGGCGGTGCAGGGTGCCGACTGGTCGAAGCCCTTGCCCCAGTCCCAGGGCCGGCCGAGTTTCTTGGCCTCGGTCTGGATGTCCCGGCGGGTCAGGTCGAGGCCGACGCCGTAGCCCCAGACATGGGCGAGTGCGTGGGCCGGGTCGATCGCCGTGCCTCCCTCGCCGATAGCCACCACCAGTTCGATTTCGTGGTGCAGTTCCCGGGTCAGGGGCGGGTAGGCGATCACGCCGGTGGCAGGCACCACCGCATCGGCGGGTTTCATGAAAAAGAACGGCGGTTCACGGTCGGGATCATGGCCCATTTCCCGGGTATGTTCGGAGTAGTTGCGGCCGACACAGAACACCCGGCGGATCGGAAAACGTGCCGACTCGCCTTCGACGGCCAGGGATGGGATGGCGTGGGGGGCGAATACAAAATCGCTCATGGTCTTTCTCCTCGTGGAAATCCGGCCGTGGGTTATTGGCCATGGCTCAAGTCTGGAGGAGCAGGGGCGCCGGAACTTGGACAAATCCAGCAGGCTCCTGGACTTTCCAAGGCAGTCAGGAATGAGGGGAGATCGACACGGGGTTGCAGGAGCACAAAACCCGGCGATGGCCGGGTCTTGTGTGACTCATTCAGCACGCTGCGCGGTTGCAGCGAACCGTCAGGCGCTCTTCGCGAGGGCCTGGTGGGAAGCCCATTCGGCTTTCAGCGCTTGCAGGACACGGCCCATGAAGTCCTGGTCCGCCGCCGCTTTCTTGCCAACATAGCCCTGGCCGCGACGGTACATCTTGAGGCAGGCGAACAGCTCGGGACGGGCCTGGCTGAAGGCGCGCTCGTCGGTGTAGGGCGAGCGGGCGTCGAGCCTGACATCCCCGGCCTGGTTGATCCAGAGGATATGGTCGTCGTGGCTGTCCTTGCGCGATGCGAACAGTCGAGCCAGTTGATCGATAGTCGGTTGATTGTTCAGATTCATGTTAAAGCCCCTTTGACCACTCGTTAATCTGTCTGGTTTACGTGTGCATCGTTGCCAAGACGGCGAATTGCTGCGGTGCCATGCGCGGACAGTGGTGTCCGTGGACGTGGCGCCGGCCCTGGGCGTGAACGTGTAGCGCAGGTGAAACGCCGCTACACACAACATTCCAACGATAAGAAGCAACAGCGCAATCCTTGAACGGCGCCGACGACAGTAACGAAGTCAGCCACAAGCATTTTGAGGACGTTAGGCCAGTGCTTCTCGCCCGTTGGGACGATCACGACAGGTCAGCTTCATCAATCTGCCTTGTGGGCAGTACAGATCCGGAACAGCTCGACGGCTTGTCGAGCCTGTTGTAACAACAGCTTTTGCAGCGCTCCCGATCGGGGAGACGGGTCCATCATGCAAGTGCGCAAAGCTGTCGTCAATCATTTTGTAGTGAATATTTTAAAGCACTACATATTGCAAATCGGCAATTTCCGACAACATTGGAAAAGGGCCAAATGGACGAAATATGACCGGCTGGTCTCAGTTTTACGGGGCTTGGGCGGATAGCTCTGTGTTTGCAGGGTCGACACACTGTTACAGCCGGCGTAACAGAGCTTTTTCGATCTGCCCATGTAAAATGGCGGGGTACTGTCCTAAGCTCGGCAGCTTCTGCAACCGTCTGCCTCAGGAAACACGATGTCCCAGCTATTTCCGACCACGCGTCTGCGCCGCCTGCGCCGAAACGAAAGCCTGCGCGGGCTGTTCCAGGAAACCGAGTTCAGCCTCAACGACCTGGTGCTGCCGATCTTCGTCGAGGAGGGCATCGACGATTTCGTGCCCATCACCAGCATGCCCGGGGTGATGCGTATCCCGGAAAAGAAACTGGCGAGTGAGATCGAGCGTTATGCCCGTGCCGGGATCAAGTCGGTGATGACGTTTGGCGTGTCCCATCACCTGGACGCGACCGGCAGCGATACCTGGAACGAGCAGGGCCTGGTGGCGCGCATGGTGCGGATCTGCAAGGACGCGGCACCGGAAATGGTGGTGATGTCCGACACCTGCTTCTGCGAGTACACCTCCCACGGTCATTGCGGCGTGCTGCACGGCGACGCGGTCGACAACGATGCGACCCTGGAAAACCTCGGGCGCCAGGCGGTGGTGGCGGCGCGGGCGGGGGCGGACTTCATTTCGCCGTCCGCGGCCATGGACGGCCAGGTCCGGGCGATTCGTAGCGCCCTGGATGCCGCCGGCTTTCTCGACACCTCGATCATGGCGTACTCGACCAAGTTCGCCTCGGCGCTTTACGGACCGTTCCGCGAAGCCGGTGGCACGGCCCTCAAGGGCGATCGCAAGGCCTACCAGATGAACCCGATGAACCGCCGCGAAGCGGTACGCGAGTCGCTGCTGGACGAGCAGGAAGGTGCCGATGCGCTGATGGTCAAGCCGGCCGGTGCCTACCTCGACATCATCCGCGATATCCGCGAAGCCTCGCGCCTGCCGCTGGCGGCGTACCAGGTCAGCGGCGAATACGCGATGATCAAGTTCGGCGCCCAGGCCGGGGCCATCGACGAACATCGCGTGGTTCGCGAAAGCCTCGGGGCGATCAAGCGTGCCGGCGCGGACATCATCCTCAGTTACTTCGCCATGGACATCGCCCGCGACGGAATCTGAATCGCGTCGAAGTTGCAGCGCCGTTGCCCGGTTTGTGTGTTCACGGCAGGCGAACAATCGACAGGCCCGGCGGGGTTAGGCTGCGGCCCTCATTACTCAGAGGGTCAAACCATGTATGTCATCACCGGTGCAACCAGTCGTACAGGTCATCAGATCGCCCGCCGTCTCCTGGCAGCGGGCCAGCCGGTGCGGGTGATCGGTCGTAGCGCCGAACGCCTGCAAGTGTTTGTCGAGCTCGGCGCCGAAGCCGTCGTGGCCGAGCCCACGGATGCCGTGGCGCTGACCCGGGCCTTCCGGGACGCCAAGGCGGCCTGGATCATGCTGCAGCCGAACTATGTGATCGACAGTCCGGACTTCCGGGCTTTCCAGGATAGCGTCACCGGCGCACTCTCGGCAGCGCTGCTGCAATCCTCGGTGACCCATGCGGTGGCCTTGAGCAGCTGGGGCGCCGACCTGCCCGCGGGTAATGGCCCGGTTGCCGGGCTGCACGCGCTGGAGCGGCGCCTGGCGGCCCATTCAAGCCTGAATGTGTTGAACCTGCGTGCGGGTTACTTCATGGAGAACACCCTGTCCTTCGCCGACTCGATCCTGGCCGAACAGGCGGTGCTCAGCCCGTTCGATCCCGAGGTGCGGATGCCGCTGATCGCCATTGACGATATCGTCGAAGCGGCCGTTGAGCATCTGCTGCGCCTGGACTTCAGCGGGCAGCAGGCCCTGGAACTGCAAGGCCATGAGGATCTCGGCCTGGGCGAAGCCACCCGGCGGATCGGTCAACTGATAGGGCGTCCCGACCTGGAGTTTCGCCAGATCAGCGAGCAGGCATTCGTCGACGGGCTGTCGGCCGCCGGGGCCTCGGACAGTGTTATCGGCTTGATGTGCGAAGTGGTCGAGGCCATCAATGGCGGGCTGATTCGCACACGACAGCCGCGTAGCGGCAGAACCACGGGTACGGTGCGTTATGAGGATTTTGTCCGCCAGTCGTTGCTGCCACGTTTGGCCGCTCTTCAGGTTTGAAGGCCTCAGGTTTGTAGGAACAGGGGATTGCGCTCGACCAGTTCCTCCAGCCAGTCGATAAACACTCGCGTTGCCTGGGGCAGGTTGCGGCCCTGGGCAAAGAGCACGGAGACCGGCACCGGTAGCGTTCTGAACGCAGCAAGCACCTCGCGTAAGCGTCCGCTTTGCAGATAGGGGCGCACCAGGAATTCGCTCAGTTGCACCAGGCCGAGGCCTTCCAGTGCGCAATGCAGGTAGGCTTCGGTGTCGTTCACGCAGAGCCGCCCGGCGAACTCCACCGAGCGGGTCTGTTGCTCCTGTTGAAACTGCCAGGCTCTCGGTCGTCCCGTCAGTGCCGCCTGGTAGTTGATGATCTGGTGCTGCGACAGGTCTTCGGGTACCAGTGGCGTGCCATGCTGGTTGAGGTAGGTGGCGGCGGCGCAGGTAATCCATTGCAGGGCGCCGAGGGGCCTGGCGATCAGGCCCGAGTCGGGCAGTTGTCCGCTGCGGATCACGCAGTCGACACCCTCACCGACCATGTCGATGGGCTTGTCGCTCAAGCTCAGGATCAGCTCGATATCCGGAAAGCGTTGCTGGAAATCCTTGAGCCGTGGCCATACCAGGGCCTTGGCCAGGGCGCCGGTCATATCGACGCGCACACGTCCGCGGGGCGCGATGCTGGTGTCGCGCAACTGCTCCTCGAATGCCTCCAGCCCGGCGAGCCACTGCACGCAGTGCCGATAGTACTGTTCGCCCCGGTCGGTCAGGCTCAGGCTGCGTGTCGTGCGTTGCAGCAGGGCAAAACCCAGGTGCGCTTCAAGTTGCTTGACCAGGCTGGTCACCGAGGAGCGCGGCAGCGACAAGGCCTGCGCCGCGCGGGAAAAGCCCTGGCTATCGACCACTCGCACAAAGGTGCGCATGGCATGAAAACGGTCCATTCGGTCAGCCTGTAGTCAATGGGATGGCAAGCGTTGCATCCAGGCGGGTAGTCGGGGCAAGGTGTTCGGGCGGCGGTGGAACAGCCGGCCACTTCGCGGGTCGATACTGGACAGCTATTCGCACAAGCATGTCGTCCGTCATCCAGCTCCCGGGAAACCATGCCAATCATACGACTCTCCCTGTTCGCCGTCCTGCTGTCGCTCGCCGGTTGTGGTTCCCGGTCTTCGCAGGAGCCCGTGTCCGGCAGCCCGGCGCAAGTGCGCGCGGATATCCTTCGGCTGTTGCCGGCCAAGGTCACGGACCGTGCCGGTTGGGCCGGCGATATCCAGGTGGCCTTTACCCGCCGGGGCCTGGCGCCAACCATCGAGAACATCTGTTCGGTACTGGCCGTGACCGAGCAGGAGTCCAACTTCCAGGTCGACCCGCCGGTACCGGGCATGGGCAGGATCGCCCGGCAGGAGATCGATCGCCGCGCGGCCAAGGTCCATGTGCCCGGCGTGCTGGTGAGCGCCGCCTTGCAGTTGAGCTCTGCCACGGGCAAGAGCTACAGCGAGCGGTTGAACAGTGCCCGCACGGAAAAAGACCTCAGCCTGATCTTCGATGACTTTATCGGCCGGGTCCCGTTGGGACGGACCTTGTTCGGCGGTTTCAACCCGGTGCATACCGCCGGCCCCATGCAGGTCAGCATTGCCTTTGCCGAAAAGCAGGCGCGGGATTATCCCTATCCGGTGGAGGATTCGATCCGTCATGAGGTGTTCAGCCGACGTGGCGGCCTGTACTTCGGCATTGTGCATCTGCTCGATTACCCGGTCAGCTACCCCGGGTCGATCTACCGGTTCGCCGATTTCAATGCCGGCCGCTACGCCAGTCGCAATGCCGCGTTCCAGAGTGCGCTCAGCCGTGCCGCGGGGGTGAAGCTGGCGCTCGATGGCGACTTGATCAATTACGGCGCATTGCTGCCCGGCGCCACGGAGCTTGCGGTACGCTCGCTGGGCAAGCAATTGGGGCTGCGCAACCCGAGCATTCGCAGCCAACTGGAGCAGGGCGACAGCCTGGCATTCGAAGGCACCGAGGTCTACGCGAAGGTCTTCGCCCTGGCGCAGAAGAGCACCGGTAAGCCACTGCCGCGGGCGATCCTGCCTGGAATCACCCTGGAAAGCCCGAAAATCACCCGCACCCTGACCACGGCCTGGTTCGCCAAGCGCGTCGACGAACGCCGCCAGCGCTGCATGGCCCGGGCGGCGGGGGGTTGAAAAGCCGATGTTCTGCACAAAGAAAAAGCCCGGCTGACAAGGCCGGGCTTTTGGCTGGATACCGCGGTACGGCGACTCATGCACGATTCTGGATCAGGCGATCGGAACCACCTTCGGCAACGCGGCGTTCGAGCAGACGATCGGAACCACCTTCGGCAACACGGCGTTCGAGCAGGCGATCAGAGCCGCCTTCAGCGACGGCTTGTTGAGTGTGGGCGGCCACGGGTTGAGCCGAGGTTGCGGCGAAAGCGTTGACTGCCAGTACCGAGAAGGCGAGACCGAGAAAGAGTTGGCGTTTCATGGTGGTGTGCTCCGGGTGTTATGCGTTGGGTATGGAGCAGAGGTTACGCCGCTGGATTTTTAAGAGAACTTCATTGGGTCGATGGTGACCATCGACGGCAATGATGGACGCGCCGGCATGAGGAGCATGCCGGGCGGATCGGGGGAGGGCTTGAGTGACAGGAGGCTGGAAGGGTGACGGCCTACAGCGGTTCGTTCTCCGCATGGGCGATCAGCATCATGGTCGCCGACAAGGTGTGACCGTCGGTGATCTGGCCGGCGGCAATCATCGTCTTGAGCTCCGCCAGGGTGACGAACAGCACCTTGTCGACCTCGCCATCTGTACCTTCCACGGCTGCGCCGTCAATGTCCACACGGCACACGGCAACCGCGCTGGCAATCAGCGAGGTGTTGCTGTGCAGCAGGCCCAGTTCGGTGACCTTCAGTGCCGGCCAGCCAGTCTCTTCCAGCAGTTCGCGGGCGGCGGCATCGCTGGCGGTTTCGCCGTGGTCGATGGCACCCCGGGGGAACTCGATGGATTGCGCGCCGATGGCCCGGCGTTGCAGGACCGCGAGCATCAGGCGTCCGTCCGGCAGGACAGGCGCCGCGACTACGCCATTGACTGCCTGGGGCTCCTTGACAATGAAATAACCGCGTTGCTTGACCACGTCGAAATAGGGGGTGTGCAGCAGGCATTCGGATTCGGTATCGGGCGTCATGCGGGGCATTACTCCAGAAAACAGCGGTCGAACAGATAGATCGCGTCGGGTTGCAGATTCTCCAGGGTGGCTTGCGGGCGGCCGCCGTCTCCCTGTTTCTTGCGTCCGGTCTCACGCAGGTGGCCCGCTTCGCTCATCTTCAGCAAGCGTTGCCGGGTACTGGTCTTGAGCACCGGTCGCGCCAGCACCCGGGAAAAGATCGCGGTGGCCTCTGGAGCACTGAACTCGGGGCCGAGAAACATCAGTGGCAGGCTGCTGTACAGCGACTTGGACAGTAACCGTTCCTGGGTCGCCGCCACCAGGGCATTGTGGTCGAAGGGCAGGCGCACCGAACCGTTGGCGACGCTGTCGAGGGCGAACCAGGCCTGTTGCTCGTTGAGGCTCGGGGGTTGGGCGACGATGGCCAGGTAGAAGGTCGAGGATGACCAGCAGCGCGGGTCGCGAAAGGCATCGCCGACGGTACCGACCTGTTCGATCCAGGCCAGCGGCAGGTTGACCTTGTCGCTGGCGCGCAGGCGCTCCACCGCGTCGTCCAGGGTCCGGTCGGGCACCGCACCGTTGACCACCAGGCCAGGGAGCGCCCAGTGGCCCTGGAAGGGTTCGGCCTCGCGTTTATGCAGGAGGATCTGCAGGCTCCGGGAGTCACGGCAGTAGAAGAGCACGCACAGGTCGACGGTGTGCAGGTAGTCGCTTTTCTTCGGCGCGCTGGGTGTACGGTCCGGCATATCAAGTCCTGTGTGCGGCATAGAGGCCATAGTCTACCGGATCCATCCCCGGTGCCATCCACTGGGTGGGCACCGTTTCGCCCTGGGCCAGTCGCTGCTCGATCCGGCATACCGAAATCGCCGACGAGCAGTCCGGGCGGACCTGCTCGACGATTCCTTGCAGCCAGCCCAGGCGCCGCTCGTAATCGGCCATGCGCTTGCCGTGGGGATGCCTGAAGGAAGGCACCACCCATACCGAACGGGCATGGCGGGACGCTTCGATCATCACCTGGGCGTGACCGGCGTGGGGAGGATTGAAGGCGCCGCCGTAGACCGCGAGTTCGTACATGATAGTCTCCTTTGGCCTTAAGGTACTTGTCGTGTACCTATGTTGCAAGTGGTGTGTTTTCAGCATGAATAATTACGATAAGGATTGGAAACAAATTTTGTTGTCATGCTTGATTTGAAAGTACATGACATGTACCTTTGTTTCATCGCAAAGGGAGAACTGCCATGAATGCTCAAGTGATGAAGACCGCCGCCTTTGATGTCGATGCCCAGAAAGGTTTCACGCCGCTCTGTCCGGATGAGCTGCCGGTGGTGGGCGGTCACCTGATCGGTGCCGAGCTGAACTTCATGGCTTCGCTGGCTGCGATCCGCGTCGGCAGCAAGGACGCCCACAGTCCCCAGGCGCCCTGGGTGGTCGAGTCCCACGCACAGATGCTCAAGCCCACCGGCCTGGAGCACGCCGACCTGACCTGGGTCAGTCATTGCGTTCCCGGCACGGCGGGCTTCACCTTGCTCGATGAACTGCCCGAACCCCAGGACTACGACTACTTCATCTGGAAGGGCGTGGAGCCGGCGTTGCACCCCTACGGCGCGTGTTTCCATGACCTGCAGCACAAGCTTTCCACGGGTGTGATCGAGTACCTCGGCGCACAACGGGTCCGCCAGGTGATCGTCGGCGGGCTGGCCCTGGACTTCTGCGTCAAGACCACCGCACTGCAACTGGCGGGAGCAGGGTTCAAGGTCATCGTCTACCTGCCGGCCTGTCGTGCCATCAGCGCCGACGGAGCACGGCAGGCGGTCCACGACCTGCAACAGGCGCGTATCGAGGTCGTCAACAGTCGCGAACAATTGGCCCGCGTGGCCGGCCACAAGGAGTAAGTCATGGAAAGTGCGTTCAATCGTGAAGGCGGCATCATCCAGGGGCTGCTGGACACCGATTACTACACCTTTACCATGATGCAGGGAGTGTTGCACCAGCACCCCAACGTCGAGGTGGAATACCAGTTCATCGTGCGCTCCCGGGAAAAACTCGGCCACCTGATTCCCGAGCTGCGCAGCGAGCTGGAAAAACTCGCCGGCCTGCAGATGCGCGAAGGTGAGCTGCGTTTCCTCTTCAACCGGCGTTTTCGCGAATACCTGACCCCGGACTTCGAGCAGTTCCTCGGCCTGTTCCGCTTCAACCTGCGCTACATCCAGGTCAGCGAGGTCGACGGTCAGTTGAGTATCCGCGTCCGTGGCCCGATGTTGCATTGCATCATGTTCGAACAGCCGGTGCTGGCCCTGGTCAGCGAATTGCGCAACCGCGACAGATACCCGCAAGTGACGCTGGAAGACGTCAGCCGCAAGCTCTACCAGAAGTTCGAGTGGCTGGAGAAATATCTCAGCCGGGACGAGTTGGCCGACCTGCGGGTATCGGACTTCTCGACCCGTCGCCGCCTGTCCTTCCGGGCCCAGCGCGAGGTGGTGGATATCATGCGGCGCGACTTCCCCGGTGTATTCGTCGGCACCAGCAATGCGCACCTGGCCTATGAGTTCGATCTGCCATTGATCGGCACCATGGCCCACCAATGGTTGATGGTGCACCAGCAACTCGGGCGGCTGCGGGAAAGCCAGAACGCCGCCCTGGAGAACTGGATACGTGAATACCGCGGGCGTCTCGGCATCGCTTTGACCGACTGCATCAGTACCGATTTTTTCCTCAAGGATTTCGACCTGTATTTCGCCAAGCTCTACGACGGCCTGCGCCAGGACTCGGGGGATCCGATCGTCTGGGCCGACAAGGTGCTGGCGCGTTATGCGCAACTGGGGATCGATCCGATGACCAAGGACCTGATGTTTTCCGATGGCCTGAATTTCGAGAAATGCCTGCCGATCCTGCGCCACATCCGCGGCAAGGCGCGCTTCGGTTTCGGCATGGGCACCAGCCTGGCCTGCGATGTCGATGGGGTCGAACCGTTGAGCATCGTGATGAAGCTGGTGCGGGTTCACGGCGAGCCGGTGGTGAAGTTTTCCGATGACCCGGTGAAGAACGTCTGTGAAGACCCGTCGTTCCTGCGCTATGCGGCGCAGGTGTTCAACGTGACTGAAATCAACCGGCGACTGGAGGTGTGAGATGGGGACCACGAATCAGGATCGTATTGCCATGGCGCTGGGAGTGAACCGGCAATTGGCCCAGGGCGATGAGGCGATAGAGACGAACCGTCGCATCGACTTTATCAAGGCCACCCTGAAACGTTCCGGTTGCCAGGCGCTGGTGCTGGGCATCAGTGGTGGTGTCGACTCGTTGACGGCCGGTCGGTTGTGCCAGTTGGCGGTCGAGCAGTTGCGGGAGGAGGGCGGCACGGCGCGGTTTATCGCCATGCGCCTGCCGTACCGGAGCCAGGCTGATGAGCGCGATGCCCAGGCCTCCCTGGCGTTTATCCGGCCCGACCAGACCCGCACCGCGAATATCTCGGCCTGTGTGGAGGGCTTGATGGACAGCGTTGACGTCGAGGGCCTGCAGGTAACGCCGGTGCAGGTGGATTTCGTCAAGGGCAACGTCAAGGCCCGGGCGCGGATGATGACCCAGTACGCGCTTGCCAACTTCGTCAACGGGCTGGTGGTGGGCACGGATCACGCGGCGGAGGCGCTGATGGGCTTCTTCACCAAGTTCGGTGACGGTGCCTGCGACCTGGCACCTTTGTCCGGTCTGACCAAGGGCCAGGTGCGGCGGTTGGCGTCGGCCCTGGGGGCGCCGGAGCAACTGGTGTACAAGGCGCCGACGGCCGACCTGGAAGAGCTGGTACCCGGCAAGCCGGACGAGGTCGCCTATGGTTGCACCTATGCCGAAATCGATGCCTACCTGCTGGGACAGCCGGTGTCGGACCAGGCCCGTGCGATCATCGAGACGGCCTACGCCCGGACGGCGCACAAGCGGGCCTTGCCGTATTCACCTGTCTGAGTCGGATAGGGGAGCCTTAGTCGCGCAATTGCCGGCGATCCACTCGCCGGCAAAGGCCCTGGCGACGAACCGGGTCGAATCGGGCAGCGAGCCATTGACGGTTGCCGAATGATCGAGTTGCGGATAGAGGTGCCATTCGATGCGGTTACCCGCTTTGCAGGTGTCCCTGACCAGGGCCTTCTGATCCGGCACGAAGACATCGCGGTCCTTGCCGCCGGTGCCGATGAAGATCGGGATATCCGACTTCAGCGTCGGATAGGCCGCTGCCTGGGTAATGGCCGCGAAAGCCGCCTTTGGCGAACGCTTGAAGCTGTTGTCGAAGGTCAGCTTGTTCGCGACGACTTGCTGCTCGATCTCGTGCAGGCATCCGCGTCGGCTCAGTTCATAGGTCGGGATCGCCTGTTCGTTCAGGTAGTCCGTCGGCACAAACGAAGGATCGAGCAATCTTGCGGTGTCGAGTCGCAGCAGGTTGTAGGCGAAGGTTGGCACCACCGAGCCGTGGGCATTGCTCCGTTCCCGATTGGCGGCGCGCTGGTGAACGGCGGCATAGGGTGTGCCGGTCGCCACCACGCCGACGATGTCGAGCTCCGGCGCGTAGGTTTTCGCATAGACCGCCGTGGCGAAGGCGGCACGGCCACCCTGGGACTGGCCGAATACGACGACCCGGGTCGACAGCGCGAAGTTGTCGTGGACGACCGCGCGGATGCTGTCGAGGGTGTTGTAGGCCAGCGGGCGGGTGAGTCCGTAGGGATGCGGGCCGGGTGTTCCGAGGCCCTGGTAATCGGTGGCGACGATCGCGTAGCCCTGCGCCAGCCAGTGATTGAGATATCGGCTGTCGCGTTCGCTGCGTCGGGTCAGCGACGGTGCGCAGACGTCGGCGCTACCGACGGTGCCGTGGGCCCAGGCCATCAGCGGCCAGCCACCCTTGGGCGGCGTACCCCCGGGGATGAACAGCGCCCCGGAGACGACGTTCGGCAGCGGGTTGCCGACGCCATCGGTCGAGGTATACAAGAGGCGGATATTGCGTCCGGCTTCGGCCAGGCTCTGCTGTGGCGTCAGTGGCTCTGTGCGCAGTAACTGGCCAGGTTTGCCGGGCACCTTTGCGGTCCATTCATAAAAGCTCGAAACGCCAGGGTCGTGCGCATCTTGCAGTGGTTCGGCCCGCACGCTGGAGATGCCAGGGCCGGTGATCAGCCACAGCATGCCGAGCCATTGATAGCGGGTCCTGCTCATGGCGGTTGTCCTTCAGGCGTGTGGTCTTCAGCGTGGCGATTCGAGAGTCTTGTTCAAGGCCACGTACTGCAACAGCATGATGGTCTTGGCATCGACGATCTCGCCCCTGCGCACGGCTTGCAGTGCGTCGTCCAGGGACAGTTCCAGTACCTCCAGGTCCTCGCCTTCGGCCTCCAGGCCGCCACCGTGGCTGACCTTGCTGGCGCCATCGTATTCGCCGAGGAAGAAATGCAGCTTCTCGGTCACTGAGCCGGGGCTCATGAAGGCCTCGAAGATCTTCTGTACGTTCTGTACTCGGTAGCCGGTTTCTTCCTCGGCTTCGGCGCGGATGCGGTCCTCGGGCGAGGCGTTTTCCAGCAGACCGGCGGCGGCTTCCACCAGCATGCCGTCGTGGCCGTTGACGAATACCGGGAAACGGAACTGCCGGGTCAGCACCACGGTCTGTTTTTCCCGGTTGAACAGCAGGATGGTCGCGCCATTGCCCCGGTCGTAGGTCTCGCGGCTCTGCCGTTGCCAGGTGCCGTCGCTGCGCAGGAAGTCGAAGGTGGTTTTCTTCAGCAGGTACCAGTCGTCCGAGAGGACGGTGCTGTCGACGATACGAACCCGGTCTTTGGTTGCGGTCATGATCCACGCCTTGTGGTGGGCAAAGCGCAGATCATACAAGGGCTACCGCCCGCAATCACCTCTAGGCCAGCGACAATCGACGCTTGCTCCGGCTCGCAACCATCAGGAAACTCAACAGCGCCAACAGCGGCAGGGCACTACCCACCGCCATGATCGCCAGCCAGCCGCCCTGTTCATACAGCGTGCTGGCCAGGGCCGAGCCGATGGCGCCGCCGATAAAGATACTGGTCATGTACAAGGCGTTGAGTCGGCCGCGACTGGCCGCGTCAAGGGCATAGACGGAGCGCTGTCCGAGCACCATGTTCATCTGCACCGCGAAGTCCAGCAGCACCCCGGTTGCCGCCAGGCCGATCACGCTGTAGGCCGGATGGATCAGTGCCGGGGCAAAGCTCAGGGTCGCCAGCAGCATGGCCAGCCAGGACGCCCGGTGGGTGTGTCCGGCATCCGCCAGGCGACCGGCGATGGGGGCGGCGATGGCGCCCATTGCGCCGACCAGGGCAAACAGCGCGATCTCCGATTGCGACAGGCCATGAACCCGCGACAGTTCCAGCGGTACGGCGGTCCAGAACAGACTGAAGGTGGCGAACATCAGGCCCTGGTACAGCGCCCGCTGGCGCAGCACCGGTTGCCGGCGGAACAGATGCCCCAGCGAGGCCAGCAACTGGCCGTAGGTCGCGCTGTGGCTGGGCTGGCGCTTGGGCATGGTGACCAGGATCACCAGCATGATGAACAGCATCAGCACGGCGGCGGCGATAAATACCGTGCGCCAGCCGAAGTGATCGGCGATCACGCTGGACAGCGGCCGGGCCAACAGGATGCCCAGCAACAGGCCGCCCATGATCCCGCCGACCACGCGGCCACGGGATTCCTCGGGAGCCAGGTGCGCGGCCAGGGGAATCAGGATCTGTACCGACACCGAACTGAAACCGATCAGCAGCGACACCACCAGGAATACGCCTGGCTGTTGGGCCAGGCCGGCCGCCACCAGGCTGATCACCGAGATCAGGGCAGTGCAGAGCATCAATTTGCGGTTTTCCAGCAGGTCACCCAGCGGCACCAGGAAGAACAGGCCCAGGGCATAGCCGATCTGGGTCAGGGAGACGATCAGGCTGGCGCTGTGGGCTGAGATGCCGAGGTCCGGGGCGATCAGCTCGATGATCGGCTGGGCGTAGTAGATATTGGCCACGATGGCGCCGCAGCAGAAGGCGAACAGCATCACCAGGGCACGGGTCATAGCGGGCGCGGCATGGGAGTGGGTCGGCATGGTTGCAAGGCTCTGGAGCAGGTGAGGTGGGCGAGTCTAGTGATTGCCCGGCGGCGGTGTAAGGCTGTCACAGGCATAGTTGATATCAGCCACGTTGATTATTCGCTACCTCTGTGCCGATTGTCCGGTCGCCATCGCCGGCAAGCCGGCTCCCACGGGGGACAAGGCTTGACCCTATCCAGCGGCGCAGCACGGACCTGTGTAGGAGCCGGCTTGCCGGCGATCGCGATGTCACATTCACTGCCGCCAGCAGGGGAGTTGTTCGAAGATGTAACAACTGGCCCTGCAGCATGGCTGTCGATTTTTTAAATCCCATTTCCAATCAATGACTTGCTCTGAAAATCCACAGCCCTGCGGACTTTTCCGGGCGTTTGCAGTGTTACTGAACACTTGTTTAGTATCGACTCCAGCACTTCACCTCACGCTCAAAAACAATAAGACGAGGGCCCTGCATGACCTCCTATCCGACACTGCTCGACACGGTCGAGGCCGGTATTGCCCGGATTACTCTCAACCGTCCCGAGCAACGCAATGCACTGGATATTCCCACCCTCAAGTCGTTGATCGAACTGCTCGATCGCCACGAAGCCGACCCGACGGTACGGGTGCTGGTATTGACCGGCAGCGGCCGCAGCTTCTGTGCCGGCGCGGACCTGGCCGAATGGGCCGATGCCGAACGCCGCGGCATCCTCGAGACTTACGGCTGGACCGAAACCGCCCATGTCCTGATGAACCGCCTGCACAGTTTCGCCAAGCCGACCATTGCCGCCATCAACGGTACGGCGGTGGGCGCCGGGATGGACCTGACCCTGTGCTGCGATTTCCGCCTGGCCGCGCAGTCGGCACGTTTCAAGGCCGGCTACACCAGCATGGCCTATTCGCCGGATGCCGGTGCCAGCTGGCACCTGCCACGCCTGATCGGTAGCGAGCAGGCCAAGCGCCTGTTGTTCCTCGATGAACTCTGGGGCGCCGACCGTGCCCTGGCCAGCGGCCTGGTGAGCGAAGTCTGCGCCGACGAGCAACTGCTTGCCAGCGCCACGGAACTGGCCGCCCGGCTGGCGGCGGGCCCGACCTTCGCCTTTGCCCAGACCAAGGTGCTGATCCGCGAGGGTGCCCAGCGCAGTCTGGCCGAGCAGCTCCAGGCCGAGCAGGCCGCCGGGCTGCTCTGCGGCCGCAGCCGCGATGGCGTCGAAGCGCTGCAAGCCGCCGTGGAAAAACGCACCGCCCATTTTATCGGCCAGTAACCGAACAGCAGGTACCCCATGAATTTCCAACTGACCCAAGAGCAGGACATGCTGGTGGACGCGGTACGCAGTTTCGTCGAAAAGGAGCTGCTGCCCCACGAAGAAACCGTCGACCGCGCCGACTCGGTGCCGCCGGAGCTGGCCGCGCAGATTCGCGCCAAGGCCATTGCCGCCGGTTTCTATGCCTTCAACATGCCGGAAGAGGTCGGCGGCGGTGGCCTGGACTACCTGTCCCAGGCCTTGATCGAGCGTGAGTTGTCCAAGGTGTCCTGGGCGCTGCATGTGTTTGTCGCACGGCCGTCGAAGATCCTCATGGCCTGCACTGGCGCGCAGATCGAGGACTACCTGCTGCCGTGCGTGCGTGGTGAAAAGGTCGACTGTTTCGCCCTCACCGAACCCGGCGCCGGCTCCGATGCCAATGCGATCAAGACCCGCGCGGTACGCGACGGCGATGACTTCGTGATCAACGGCAGCAAGCACTTTATCAGCCACGCCGGCCACGCCGATTTCGCCATTGTCTTCGCGGTGACCGATACCTACGAGCACAACGGCCGCAAGCGCAATGCCGTGACCTCGTTCCTGGTGGATCGCGACACCCCCGGCATGACCATCCGCCGTGGTCCGAAATGCGTGAGCAACCGCGGTTATCACACCAGCGAGATCTTCTTCGACGATTGCCGGGTGCCGGCTGCCAAGGTCCTTGGTGAAATCGGCAAGGGCTGGGAGGTCGCCAATGCCTGGCTGACCGCCGGGCGGGTGATGGTTGCCGCCAACTGTGTCGGCCAGGCCCAGCGGGCGCTGGACGCGGCGCTGCAATGGGCGGCTGACCGCAAACAGTTCGGCCAGCCCATCGGCACCTACCAGGGGATCGCCTTCAAGCTGGCGGACATGGCCACGCAAATCCGCGCCGCCGAACTGATGACCCTGCACACCGCCTGGAAAATGGACCAGGGCACCATGACCGACGGCGAAGCCGGCATGGCCAAGCTGTTTGCCAGTGAAGTGCTGGGCCGCGCCGCCGACGAAGCGGTGCAGATTTTCGGCGGCATGGGCCTGATGGATGAAGGGCCGGTGGAGCGGATCTGGCGCAACGCACGGATCGAGCGGATCTGGGAAGGCACTTCGGAGATCCAGCGCCATATCATTTCCCGCGAGCTGTTGCGGCCACTGCTGCGCTGATCGGACCAGGAGTGCGGACCATGTCTATCAGAGACAACCTCAAACGCCTGCTGGCGCCGCGTCATTTGGCGTTTGTCGGCGGGCGCAGCATGGCGCGGGCGCTCAAGCGCTGCGCCGACGGCGGTTTCCAGGGCCAGATGTGGCTGGTCAATCCACAACATGCCAGCCTCGACGGGATTCCCTGCGTGGCCTCGGTGGCGGACCTGCCGTGTGGACCCGATGCGGTATTTATCGCCACCAACCGCGAGCTGACCCTGACCTGCGTCGCCGAGCTGGCGGCCAGGGGCACGGGCGGGGTGATCTGCTACGCCTCCGGTTTCGCCGAAACCGGCGCCGAGGGCCAGGCCTTGCAGGCGCAGCTGTTGCAGGTAGCCGGCGAAATGGCGCTGCTCGGCCCCAATTGCTACGGCCTGCTCGACTACCTGCACAATGTCGCCCTGTGGCCGGTGGCCCATGGCGGCAAGACGGTGGAGAAGGGCGTGGCGGTGCTGACCCAGAGCGGCAACTTCGCCTACAACCTGTCCATGAGCGACCGTTCGCTGCCGCTGGCCTATATGGCGTCGGTAGGCAACCAGGCGCAACTGGGTGTCGCGGAACTGATGGACGTGCTGCTCGACGAGCCGCGGGTCACCGCCATCGGCCTGCACCTGGAAGGCCTGAAGAACGTGCCCGGTTTTGCCCGCGCCGCCCACAAGGCCCTGGAGAAAGGCATTCCGGTGATCGCCCTGAAAACCGGTGTGTCGCAGATCGGTGCCGAGCTGGCATTGAGTCACACCAGTTCCCTGGCCGGCTCCGATGCGCTGTATGACAGCCTGTTCGAACGCCTCGGGGTGATTCGTGTCAGCGGCCCGGTAAGCTTTATGGAGACCCTGAAGGCGGCGGCCTGCGGCAATCTGCCGGCGGGACCGAGCCTGACCGGGCTGGCTTGTTCGGGCGGCGACGCCGGACTGATCGCCGACTATGCCGAGCGCAACGGCCTGAGCCTGCCCAGGCTCGATGACGGTCAGCGCGCCGAACTGGCGCAGGTACTGCCCAGCTACGCCAACCTGGTCAATCCGCTGGATTTCACCACGGCGATCTGGGGCAATCGCGAAGCCCTCGAACAGATGCTCGAAACCGTCTTGCGCACGCCGGCCGATGCGGCGCTGCTGGTGCTCGACTATCCGGCGGAATTCACCGGTGAGCGCAAGGAGTGCGACCTGTTGCTGGAGCTGTATTGCCAGTTGCTGGAGCGCCACGGCAAGACCGGCTTCGTCGCCTCGGCGTTTCCCGAGCTGCTGCCGGCAGCAGCTCGCGAGCGTTTGCACGCCCACGGTGTGGCAGCGCTGCAAGGCGTCGAGGACGGCCTGGCTGCCTGGGGCCGCGTCGCCCATTACCGCGCCCGCCGCGATGCCTTGCTGGCCGGTGGCGAATCGGCCCTGGTACCGATCTGCCCGGCGGAGCAGAGCGGCGGGGGCCATCTGCTGGATGAGTGGCAGTCCAAGCAGGCCTTGCGCTCCTTCGGCCTGCCTTTGCCCGAAGGTCGCTTGTGTCGTCCCGATAACGCCCTGGTCGAGGCCCGCAGCCTGGGTTATCCGCTGGTGCTCAAGGTGGTCAGCGCGGACTTGCCGCACAAGACCGAAGCCGGTGGCGTCGCTCTCAACCTGAAGGACGAGGCCGCGTTGCAAGCTGCCCTGGATACCCTGCGCGGCAACCTGGCCCGGCATGCGCCGGGGCTGGTCTTCGATCAGGTGCTGTTGGAACGCATGGCTGCGCCGCCGCTGGCCGAACTGATCGTCGGCATCAAGCGCGAAAGCGGTTTCGGTCTGGCGCTGGTGATCGGTGCCGGAGGGATTCTGGTGGAGTTGCTCAAGGACAGTCGCAGCCTGTTGCTGCCGACTACCGACCAGGCGATTCGCGAGGCGTTGCTGGGCTTGCGCTGCGCGCCATTGCTCAACGGTTTTCGTGGTGGTCCGGCGGTGGCTATGCCGGCGCTGGTCAAGGCGATTCGCGCGGTGGCGGATTATGCCTGCGAGAACGCCGAACAGTTGCTGGAGCTGGATGTGAATCCGCTGCTGGTCAATGCCGAGGAAGCGATGGCGGTGGATGCGTTGATCCGTCTGGCCTGATACGCCTGATTTGAAGAGCGACATCGCCTCCTGTAGGAGCCTGGCTTGCCAGCGAAGCTTTTGGCGCTCTCAAGGGCCTCATCGCTGGCAAGCCAGGCTCCCACAACGACGGTGTCCAGCCGAATGACCGTGGTCATCCGATGGAGCGGGAATCCATCGCAACAGCGCAGTCAGCAAACGAACCCTTTTTCCGAGACGCAACAGGGGCAACTCGATGAGCGATAATAACAACAAGATTCATCAACTCTCCCAAGGCTTCCAACTGGAACGCCGCGACTTCCTCAAGCTCGGCGCCATGGCCGGATTGGCCGGGGCGGCGGCGTCGATGGGCTTGCCAATGAATGCCTGGGCCGCCGAAGCCACGCCCAAGCCGGGTGGCATCCTGCGCCTGGGGCTGGCCGGTGGCAGTACCTCCGATTCCTATGACCCGGGCTCGTGGAGCGATACCTTCACCTTTGTCGGCTTCTCCGCGGTCTACAACACCTTGGTGGAAATCGCCGTGGACGGCTCGGCCATTCCCGAACTGGCACAAAGCTGGGAATCCTCGCCGGATGCACGGATCTGGACCTTCAAGCTGCGCTCCGGGGTGACCTTCCACAACGGCAAGACACTGGGTGTGGAGGACGTGGTGGCTTCCATCGAGCACCACCTGGGCGAAAAGTCCACCTCGGCGGCCAAGACCGTGCTCGGCGAAGTCGTCTCGGTAAAGGCCGCCGGCAGCGACAGCGTCGCCTTCGAACTGCGTTCGGGCAACGCCGATTTCCCCTATGTGGTCGCCGACTATCACCTGGTGATCATGCCCGCCAAGGATGGCCTGGCCGACTGGCGGGCCGGAGTCGGCACCAGCGGCTATCGGATCAAATCCTTCGAGCCGGGCGTGCGCATGGCCCTGGAGCGCAACCGCGACTACTGGAAGGCCGGTCGTGCGCACTTCGACAGCGCCGAACTGATCGGCATTTCCGATGGCGCCGCGCGGGTCAACGCGCTGATCACCGGTCAGGTCGATGTGATCAACAAGGTCGACCTGAAGACCGTCGGCCTGCTCAAGCGCAATCCGAACATGGTCATCGAGGAAACCAAGGGCGCCCAGCAATACACCTTCCCGATGCTCTGCGACAGCGACCCGTTCAAGAACAATGATATCCGTATGGCGATGAAGCACGGCATCGACCGCGAGGCGCTGCTGGCCTCGGTGCTCAAGGGTTACGGCGCGGTGGGCAATGACCATCCGATCCAGCCCGGCAGCCGCTTCCTCAACACCCAGTTGCCGCAACGCAAATACGATCCGGAGCAGGCGAAGTTCTACCTGCGCAAGGCCGGCGTGGATTCCCTCAAGGTGCGCCTGCAGGCCAGCGACGCGGCCTATTCCGGCGCGGTGGATGCCTCGGTGCTGTTCAAGGAGCAGGCCAAGGTGGCCGGCATCGATATCGATGTGGTCCGCGAGCCGGCGGATGGCTTCTTTTCCAACGTCTGGAACAAGCAGCCATTCACCACGTCGTTCTGGTACAGCAGCCTGACCGCCGACCGCATGTTCAGCATCGGTTATGCCAAGGGCGCGGCGTGGAACGAGTCGCACTGGGACAACGGACGTTTCAACGAATTGCTCAACCAGGCCCGGGGGGAACTCAACGAGCCGCTGCGGCGCGAAATGTACAACGAGATGCAGGCGATCTGTCGCGACGATTGCGGCGCGATCATCCCGCTGTTCGCCAGCTCCGTGGCCGCACGCTCCAACCGCGTGGCCCATGGCGAACTGACCGCGCCCTACGGCGAACTCGACGGCCTGCGGCTGATCGAGCGCTGGTGGCAGGCCTGAGTGGGGAGAGCAAGGCATGAAGAGCATTCTCAAGCTGCTGTCCCAGCGCTTGGCGCTGGGGCTGTTCTCGCTGTTCGCGGTGTCGGTGATCATCTTCCTGGCGGTGGGCCTGTTGCCGGGGGATATCGCCCAGGCCATGCTCGGCCAGTCGGCGACCCCGCAAACCCTGGCGGCCTTTCGCACCCAGCTGGGGCTTGACCAGCCGCCGCTGTGGCGGTTCCTGCACTGGGCCGGGCATATCCTCCAGGGTGACCTGGGGGCGTCGCTGGCCAACCAGCGACCCATTGTCGAACTGGTCGGTACACGCCTGGGCAATACCCTTTGCCTGGCCGGACTGGCGGCGCTGTTCTCGGTGCCCCTGGCCTTGCTGCTGGGGATGCTCGCGGCGCTGTATCGCAACTCCTGGTTCGACCGGCTGCTCAACACGGTAGCCCTGAGCGCCGTGTCGTTCCCCGAGTTCTTTGTCGCCTACCTGCTGATCCTGCTGTTCTCGGTGAAGCTGGGCTGGTTGCCGAGCCTGTCGAGCCTGCCGCCGGATGCCTCCTTCGGTCTGCTGCTGGAGCGCTCGGTGCTGCCGGTGGTGACCCTGAGCCTGGTGGTGGTCGCGCAGATGATGCGCATGACCCGCGCCGCGTTGATCAACCTGCTGGCCAGTCCCTATATCGAAATGGCCCGGCTCAAGGGCATCAGCCAGGGCCGGATCATCTTCCGCCATGCCTTGCCCAACGCCCTGGCGCCGATCGTCAACGTCATCGCGCTGAACCTGGCATACCTGGTGGTGGGCGTGGTGGTGGTCGAAGTGGTGTTTGTCTATCCGGGCCTGGGGCAGTTGCTGGTGGACTCGGTGGCCAAGCGCGATATTCCGGTGGTGCAGGCCTGCAGCCTGATCTTCGCCGCGACCTACATCGTGCTCAATACCCTGGCCGACGTGCTGTCCATCGCCAGCAACCCACGCCTGATGCATCCGAAGGGGTAGTCCATGAAGCCTGTGTTCAAAGAGCTGATGCGTGCGCCCTGGAGTGCGAAATTCGGCTTCTGCGTGATCGTCCTGTATGTCCTGGTGGCGCTGTTCGCCCCGCACCTGGCACCCCATGGCGAAACCGAAGTGGTGGGTGAGGGCTTCGCGGCCTGGGGCGCGCAGTTCCCGCTGGGAACCGACAACCTCGGGCGCGACATGCTCAGCCGTCTGCTGTACGGCGCGCGCAATACCGTCGGTATCGCCTTTGTCACCACCGTGCTGGCGTTCCTGCTAGGCGGTCTGGCGGGTCTGGTCGCGGCGCTCAAGGGCGGTTGGGTCGACATGGGCCTGTCGCGCTGCGTGGACATCCTGATGGCCATTCCACAACTGATCTTCGCCCTGCTGATCCTCAGCGTGGTCGGTACCACGGCGACGTCGCTGGTGCTGGTGATCGCCCTGCTCGATTCGACGCGGGTGTTTCGCCTGGCGCGGGCCGTGGCGATGAACGTGGTGGTGCAGGACTTCGTCGAGGCCGCGCGACTGCGGGGCGAAGGGTGGTGGTGGCTGGTACGGCGGGAAATCCTGCCCAACGCCGCCGCGCCGCTGATCGCCGAGTTCGGCCTGCGCTTCTGCTTTGTCTTCCTGTTTATCAGTGCGTTGTCGTTCCTCGGCCTGGGCATCCAGCCGCCGACCGCCGACTGGGGCAGCATGGTGCGTGACAACGCCGTGCTGATCACCTTCGGCGACCTCACGCCGCTGTTGCCTGCGCTGGCCGTGGCCCTGCTCACGGTAGGCGTCAATTTTGTCGTCGACTGGATGCTCTACCGATCCAGCGGGCTCAAGGAGTGCTGAACATGAGCGAACCCAAGCGACCCTTGCTGCAGATCCGCAACCTGCAGATCGAAGGGCACTATGACGAGGCCTGGCACCCGTTGGTGCAGGGCATCGACCTGAGCCTGGCGCGGGGCGAGGTGCTGGGCCTGATCGGTGAGTCCGGCGCGGGCAAGTCGACCCTGGGCCTGGCCGCCATGGGCTATACCCGCGACGGCTGCCGGATCACCACTGGCACTATCGAGTTCGACGGGCAGGATCTGCGCCGCTGCTCCAGCGAAAGCCTGCGCAAGCTGCGTGGCCAGCGTATCGCCTATGTGGCGCAGAGCGCGGCGGCCTCGTTCAACCCGGCGCATCGGTTGATCGACCAGCATGTGGAAACGGCGGTGATCAATGCCGGCATGAGTAGCGCGCAGGCCGAGGCCCAGGCCATCGAGTTGTATCGTCTGTTGCGCCTGCCTGACCCGGAAACCATTGGCCGACGCTACCCGCACCAGGTTTCCGGTGGCCAGTTGCAGCGGGCGATGACCGCCATGGCCATGGCCTGCAAGCCGGACCTGATCATCTTCGACGAGCCGACCACGGCCCTGGATGTCACCACCCAGATCGAAGTACTGGCGGCGATTCGCGATGCGGTCAAGCGCCTGGGCATGGCTGCGATCTATATCACCCACGACCTGGCGGTGGTGTCGCAGATGGCCGACCGGATCATGGTGCTGCGCCACGGCAAATGCGTCGAGGAAGCACCGACCCGACAGATGCTCAGCACGCCGGAGCAGGCCTACACCCAGTCGCTGTGGGCGGTGCGCTGTTTCCGTACCGAGGCCAAGGCCCGGCCGGGGCAGGGCGCGCCCTTGCTCGAAGTACGCAATGCCAGCGCCAGCTACAGCAGCCAACCGGTGCTGCACGATGTCTCGATGCAGTTGTACAAGGGCCAGACCCTGGCAGTGATCGGCGAGTCCGGCAGCGGCAAGAGCACTACCGCGCGGTTGATCACCGGCCTGTTGCAACCGACCTCGGGACAGGTGCTGTTCGACGGCGAGGTACTGCCGGCGGACTACCGGCACCGGAGCAAGGCGCAACTGCGCAGTATCCAGATGATCTACCAGATCCCCGATACGGCACTCAATCCGCGTCAGCGTATCGTCGACATCATCGGCCGGCCGCTGGCGTTCTACCTCGGCCTCAAGGGCAAGGCCCTGCGCCAGCGGGTAGCCGAGTTGCTGGCGATGATCGAACTGGACCCGGACAAGTTCATGGAGCGCCTGCCGTCGGAGCTGTCCGGCGGGCAGAAGCAGCGTATCTGCATTGCCCGGGCCCTGGCCGCCGAACCGCAGTTGATCATCTGCGACGAAGTGACCTCGGCCCTCGATCAACTGGTGGCCGAGGGCATTCTCAAGTTGCTCGACCGGGTGCAGCGGCAGTTGGGCGTGTCCTACCTGTTTATCACCCACGACGTGGCGACGGTACGGGCCATCGCCGATGAGGTGGTGGTGATGCAGCGCGGCAAGGTGGTCGATGCCGGTTCCCGGGACGCGATCTTCACGCCGCCGCATCGTGACTACACCGGCCTGCTGTTTTCCTCGGAGCCGGAGATGGATCCGGATTGGCTGGACCGGCTCCTGCGGCAGAGGGCCTCCATCGCCGCTCCGTTTGAAACACAACCCCTGTAGGAGCCGGCTTGCCGGCGATGGGGGCCGTGGGGCTGGCAGCGCCTGATCGACCGCTATCGCCGGCAAGCCGGCTCCTACAAGGTTGTGGCGTTTTCAATATAAGTGACCCTTTTTCGACCGTCAGGAACACCCATGAACGTACTGATCATCCACGCCCACCCCGAACCGCAATCCTTCACCGCCGCCCTGCGTGACCAGGCGGTGACGACCCTGCAAGCCCAGGGCCACAGCGTCGAGGTGTCCGACCTCTACGCCATGCACTGGAACCCGGTCGCCAGCGCCGAGGATTTCTCCGCCCGGGACAATCCCGACTATCTGGTCTATGCCCTGGAACAACGCCTGGGCGTCAAGTCCGCAAGCCTGGCCGCGGATATCCAGGGGGAACTGGACAAACTGCTGCGGGCCGATCTGCTGATCCTCAACTTCCCGATCTACTGGTTCTCGGTGCCGGCGATCCTCAAGGGCTGGATCGACCGTGTACTGGTGTCCGGTGTCTGCTACGGCGGCAAGCGCTTCTACGACCAGGGAGGCTTGGCGGGCAAGAAGGCGCTGGTCACCGTGACCCTCGGCGGACGCGAGCACATGTTTGGCGAAGACGCGATCCACGGGCCGCTGGAAGACATGCTGCGGCCGCTGCTGCGCGGCACCCTGGCCTATGTCGGGCTCGACGTATTGCCGCCCTACGTGGCCTGGCACGTGCCCTATATCAGTGCCGAGGCCCGCGAACAATTCCTGGTCGGTTACCATCAGCGCCTGGAAAACCTCGACCAGGACAGTCCCCTGGTCTTTCCGCGCCTGGCGCAATTCGACGAGGCGCTGTATCCCATTCGCTGACGCCACACGGGACCGTCAGCCACTGACGTAAAGAGGACAGGAGCACTATGGCCGAGGAAACGCGTTTTCTGCGTATGGACCCTGAATTGCGCAAGGCCAACCTGGTGGCTGCGACCCTGCGCTGCCTGAAGAAGTACGGCTTTGTCGGCACCTCGATCCGCAAGATCTGCGCCGAGGCCGGGGTATCGGTGGGGCTGATCAGTCACCACTACACCGGCAAGGATGAACTGGTGGCAGATGCCTACTTGCATATCACCGGGCAGGTCATGAGTCTGCTGCGCGAGTCGGTGGCCGGTGCGGGCAGTGGTGCCCGCCGGCACCTGTCGGCGTTTTTCGAATCGTCGTTTTCCCCCGGCATGCTCGACCCCGAGTTGCTGGAAGCCTGGCTGGCGTTCTGGGGCGCGGTGAAAACCGCCGACGCGATCAACCGCGCCCACGATCACTCCTATGGTGAATACCGCACCATCATGGGCAATGCCCTGATCCTGCTGGCGGAGGAGGAGGGCTGGGCCGGTTTCGACAGCGGCCTGGCGGCCATCGGCCTGAGTGCACTGCTCGATGGCTTGTGGCTCGAATGCGGTCTCAACCCGACCACCTTCACCCCGGCCGAAGGCGTGCAGATCTGCGAGGCCTGGGTCGATGGCCTGCAAATGGGCGGCTATCGGCGGTTCCTGCGCTGATCATTTCTGCTTGTTGATCAACTGTTCAGCAAGCGCTACAGTGCATCGAAATTCCTACCGCTTCGCATAATTCCAAGAATCGGCCGCTCGCGGCACGAACAGGAGCCAGGTAATGAAGGTGATGCCGCGCGTGCTGATCGTCGAGGATGATCGGCTGGTCCGTGAACAGTGGGAGGCGTGTCTGGCCCGGGACGGCTATGAAGTTCACTGTGTCGACTGCGCCGAGCAGGCCGAGGCCTGCATGAGCCGTTTGCCGGTGGCGCTGGTGTTGCTCGACCGGCAGTTACCGGGGGCGGACAGCCTTGGCCTGACCCGTCAATGGCGCGAGCGCTCGGAGGTCGGCATCATCCTGGTCGGCGAGCACAACGACGAGGCCGAGCGGATCGACGGCCTGGAATGCGGTGCCGACGACTACCTGATCAGACCCCTGAATCCCCGTGAGCTGGTTTCCCGTGCGCGCAACCTCACGCGTCGGGTATGCCATCTGCAACCGACCGTGCCGGCACCGGCGCAGTCCAGTGAGCACCTCAAGCATTTCGCCGACTGGACCCTGGACACCGACCGCCGCCGTCTTAAGGCCTGCGACGGCAGTGAAACCCTGCTCAGCCACGGTGAGTTCCAGTTGCTCAACGTGTTTATCCGCAACGGCGGTCACACCTTGAGCCGCGACCAGTTGATGGAGCAGTTGCGCAACCGCGAATGGTTGCCCAGCGACCGCTCCATCGATGTCCTGGTAGGACGCCTGCGGCGCAAGCTGCATGACAGCCCGGCCGCGCCGGAGTTGATCATTACCGTGCATGGCGCCGGCTATCTGTTCACCGCCAGGACCTCAAGGGCGGCTTGAGTCAGGGGGGCGAGTCAGAGATCGGTGGCTTCGGCCACACGCTCCAGCCTGACCTTTCTGACCAGCGCCTCGCTCAGGTCGTCGATGCTGGCGAACAGTTGCGCTTCGCTGAATCCCCAGCGCTGATGAACGATGTAGAACTTGCCCGTGGCCTGGTCGGTGCGAATGATCGTCGTGGCGAGGGAGCGATCCCTGGAACGATTGATCAGGATGGGCCCTTGGGGAGCCTTTTCGACGGTGAACATGCCGGCACGACTGAGTTGCGGATGGGTGTCGAGTCGGGGTTGGCGCAGGTAGGTGACATCGCTGAGTTCAACCACCTGCCTCAACCTGGCTTGCTGGAGCCCCCATATCAGGTCCTCGATACTTCTGTACTTGACGCCACGGATGTCGCCGAATCTCGGGGCTTCGACATGAAAAACCTCACGGGAATCTCCTGAACTGTCGACAAGCCGGCTGCGGATCACCGGGTGCTCCGCCGGGACCAGCAGACGGGCGCTGTGGGGATCGACCGAGCGGCAGACGACACTGTAGCGATCACCTTTTTGTTCGATCAGGAAATCCTCCGGTCGGATCAGCAGCCCCCTGTGGGGAGCCGGTGTCCGTGGCAACGGCTGGGGCGCCACGTTCACTTCCAGCTTCGCATCGGCGCGTACCAACTGAATATCCTGGGCGTATCGGCCTTGAGTGAACTCTCCCAGGTCATCCAGGACGCGCAGCGGCAAGGGTTGCCCTCCGACATCGACGGCCCGCAGGTTCACCGTCCCCAGCAGGTCGGCCAGGCCCGGTTCGCCGAGCACAGTGCTGGCGTGGGAGTCCTGGACCAGGGCAATCCAGCGATGCGGACCCTGTTGCAACTGGTCCGTGTTGATCACTTGCCGGCCATAGTATTTCAGGGCCCTGGCCCGATTCGGCGTGTAGCTGCCCAGGCTCTCGCGAAAGCTGGTGCCGCAGTCGAGCGCCTGGACGCGAATGTCATGACGCTGTGCGTTGCTAACCACTTCATACAAGCTGTGCGGACCGTTCGGGTCGATCTCCTGGGCGGCATCCTGGCGCCTCAGTGTGTCCCTCAGGCGTTGCGACATGACACCGGTGCGATGGAAGTCATTGAGGTGAACCTGATCGAAGTCCCTCAGGAGATTTTCCAGGTATAGGGTCTTGACCTGATGGTCCATGGCCAGCGAGCGCATGTTGTCGATCAGGAGCTGGCGGCCCGCCCTTGCATGATAGGGCGCGCCGAGGACGATGCCATTCCCGGTCTGGAATCCACGTTCGAGCAGTTGGGTCGAAGAGCCGGCGTCCAGCAGGTCCGTCGCCAGCGTCCGGGGCATTGGCGCCGGGCGTTCGGCGAAGAACACCTGGGCGTCTTCGGTCAGCCGTCGCGAGACCTGGTGGAAGTGAGCGGCTGCCTGGCGCTCCGGTGCAGAAGCATTCGGGGTCACCCAGCCGCGATCAAGCCTTCTGGTTATCGTGCGAATCAGCTCTTCAAGCGCTCCCCGGTGGGTGGCCGCGATCTCGTAGCGCGTAGTGCCGAGCGCCTCGGGCGCGCCACCCCGCAGCCGACCGACAGGCAGGGGCTGCCAAACGTTGCCCGCGCGCACCAGCTGGATATCTTCCGCCCAGCTGTGCTCCCTGAGCAGGTAGCGCTTGCCGGCCCGGGAGCCGGTGCGGTACCACTTGCCCTCCAGTTTCACGTACTGGTCCATGCGCGGCGTGCGATCGACGAACAGGCCGTCGCTCAGGTAGTTCAGTTCCGGCGGTGTCTTGATTTCATAGTCCTTGAGGTCCGCGGCCAGGGATCTGAGGGATGTTGCCGACGAAGGCTCGGCGGCCAGCAACGGTTGCCGGCTACCGTCCTGGCTGAGCCGGGAGGTCCTGACCAGGCGGAAGACCTTGCCGCTGGGCAACGGCCTGATCTGGCGTAATAGCGGTTTGAACGCTTGAAATGGCAAGATACCAGCGACGTCGAGAAGTGTCTGTATCAGCGCATCCGTGGCCTCCTCATGACGGCCCTGGATCAGTGCCTGGTTGACGTTGGCCAGGCCGTACAGGCCACGCAGCAGGTAGACCGGCAGACTGAGCGGCAAGGCAGCGACACCGAGGATGAACTCGATGGCGAAGCGCAAACTCGCGTTGATCCAGTACCAGACGGTGTCACGGTCCACCCGTTGGTTGCTGGCGCCGAAATATTCCACGCTGGCGATCAGGTGCCTGACCCTGGCCTCGTACAATGTGGTGAACAGGTCGTCTTCGATGGGGAAGTAACGCACCAGTGGAAATTGACGGGCGAACAGTTGTGCCGGGTTCCACTGTTCGTTGCGGGCGGCCCGTGTGATGCAGTAGTTCTTCCAGTCCGGTTCGAGCAGCAAGGCTTCGATGGCCGATTTGTCCGCCAGCTCGCGCCAGGCTTTGCCATCGGGGCCTTGTGGCGTGTAGAGCAGCAGGGTACCGGCCGGGTCGTCGTTGCTGATGACCAGCACCTCGTCGATACTCACGCCGTTGCGGGCCTGCTCCGTACCGCCGAGCATCAGGTAGTGGACCTGGACCTTGTAGCCGTCCAGCGGCGGGCGGCCCTGTGCCGACGGGTGCTTGAGCAGATGCTCGATGCGCCTGTAGCCCTTTTCCAGGGAGCTGTCCCTGGCATCGAGAAAGTCCCCGCTCAGGCGCGCGACATAGGCATGCAGCTTCATCCGCGCCCGTTCGCCTTCGACCCAGGCCGTGCGCAGCGCCACCTGGTCCGGGCCCAGCAGTTTTTTCTCAAGCAGCGTCTTGTAGTGACCCGGTGCGTCGACGTCCTTGATGATCGCCCGCACGTCGGTGTCCGACAGGTGCAGCGTGGTCCCTGTCGGAGTGCTGATCTCGGCCTTGAACGTGACCGTTTCACCAAGGCGCAAGCCCTTGATGTTCTCCAGCGCCAGGGCCGTCAGCGACAGGCTGCGCCGGCGGACCTTGTTGACCGCCGGCTGGCTCTGCCAGGCCGGGCTCGGGAAGATAGTGGTCTGGGTGACATGCACCTCGACGCTGTCAGGGTCGATCGTCACCTGGGGATAGCGCTGTTGCAGATGGGTCTTGAGCAGACCGGCCGCGTAAGCCTTGAGGGCGGGCAGGTCACTGAGCGAAGCGGGGACCGGATCGGTTTTCAGGGTGGGGCGCCACAAGGCGGCGAGTCGGGTCTGTTCGTCCGGGGTGATGCTTCTGATCCGATTCAACAGGTCGCTGAACATCAGGTCCTGATTGCGTCGCCTGAGGACGGGGAGAATATCCAGCAGCCTGACCAGACTGACGGCACCGTCCAGTTGTCGGGCAAATTCGCCGACGTCGTTGTACAGGCCCGGAGCACCTTTGGCGAAGCGCCAGGTGGCAGCGAAATCGTCTTTCTGCTTGGCGAGCAAGCCGTCCACCAGTTGTTGGAAGGGATCGCCCTGTTCGAGCCGGTAGCTGAACAGTGACGTGCGTTCGGGAGCGCTCTCGGGGCTCCAGGTGCGCAGTCGCTGAGGCAGCAGGTCGAGCAGCGATTCGCGTTCGACCGCGTCATCAAGGCGCTCGGTCAGGCTCTTCTTCAGTGCCTGCAACGACGCGAATGGTTCCAGGCCACGGCCGATCTGATAGAGCAACGCCGGTAGTTTGTAGGTGTCTTCATCGGGACTGCGGGTGATGACCAGGCAACCTTCTAGCACCAACTCGGAGGGTTGCAGGGCGATCCGGTAAACGTGGATCGGTCCTTCCCCGGGGAATTTTTTCTGGCGTTGGGCATGGGTAGGGTGTTCCAGGATCCGTTCCAGATCCGCGCGCAGGCTTTTATCCAGACCCAGGTCCAGTTCACGCAATTGCGCTTCCAGGCGAATCTGGGTGCGCAGGTTTTCCCGCAGCAGCGGCGCGGCGCTGGCCCAGAAACCGTCCACCTGTTCGCTAAAGCGCGTGTCGAAGCCAAGGGTCGCATTTTCCAGGGTCTTGCCGAAGCGCGCGAGGTCCAGGCCGGCCAGTTGCTGTTCGTCGTAGGCGGCGGTGGCACTGGCGTAGAAGCCGCTGGTGGCCGGGTCGAACGCCTGGATATTACCGGCCAGGTGCTGGGTAAAGATCTCCGTCAGCGTACGGGACTGCGTGACGCCGCGATAGCGCACCTGCTCGCCGCGTTCACCGCTGTCCGACAGCGGCCAGTAAAGGCTTTCCTCAAAAGTGTTGAGGAAGATCGCATCGGGATCTTTCGAGGCGGCCAGGGGGAAGTCATGGGCCAGTTGCCGGCTGAGCAACAGACCGGCGAACCAGTGGAAATTGGGCTGCTGGCGCGCCAGCAACAGGGTGCGTTCATTGGTGGCGGCCAGGGCATCGAAGGCGTCCCGCTGGCGCTGGGCGAGTGGATCGGGGGTGGCGAAGCGGGCGGTCGGGTCCTGTTGGTAGCCGTTGCCATCGGAAAGACGTTGTGTGGGTTCCACGGGAGAGAGTCCTAGCAAGGCGCCCAGATGAGCGCGTGAAAGCGGCGGGTGCTGGTGTAGCAGGCGCTGGATGGCCTGGTGATCGTTCAGGTCGAGGTGGTTGCGCTGGGTGTCCGGCAGGGTGGCGAGGCTATGCCGCAGCAACCGTTGGGTGTCGTCGTTGTGCTGCCGGCTCTCCAGGAACAGGCCTTCATAGGCACGGCTCAGGCGGTCTTCCTGCAGATACCAGCGGGCATCCAGTGCCTGGCCCTCGCTCGGTTCGCCTTCGGACAGTGCCAGCGACTGCAGGTCATGCGCGTTCGAGTTGGCGAGCAACTCCTGGGCCGCTGCCCGGGACAGTCCTGGGATGCGGCTGCGCAGCAGATTCACCAGCGGATCACGGGATTGCTGCCGGAAGGCATGGAGGCTGTCGAACAAACCCCTGCGCTGAGAGGACAGCACAAGCGCGGCCTTCTGCTGGAGCGCCGATAACTGGCTGTCGAGGGTGGGATACTGCCCGCCCAGAAGAGACTCACTTTGTTCCGGACTCAGCCATTGCAGGACACTGCGCCACAGGCTGCCATCGAGCACCCGGGCGCGGTTGATACGCACCCTCGGCAGGTTGGGGGATAGGTCGGGGCCGTACTCGGCGGCCGCCGAATACCCGGGAGGGTCGTAGACCTGCAACACACTTGTCGTTGGCCAGAGCAGTTCCAGGCCGAGCAGTTGCAACTGCCAGGACAGGGTCGTCGCCTCGGAGGCGGAGGGCGAGCCCTGGCCCAGCGCGTCGATGAAATCCAGTATCTCCTGTTCCAGCTCGAAGCGTTGGCGGGTGTCGAGCAATAGCGCCGGCACCTGGCGGGATTCGCGGTAGGCGGCGCGCAGGGTTGGGGTGTCTATACCGCTGGCCAGGCGAATGCGGTGGGCGGTCTCGGCGGGCAGGTCACTCAGAAAATGCTCGATGGCATGCTCCAGCGACACCGGTGTGGCGGCGCTGGCGGGGGGATCGCTCGCGGTGATCGAGGGGCTCATGTAGCAGGTCCTTGTCGTGGCGTGATGGCCGTTATTCAACGCGCAAGCCGAAGGCACGAGGCGGTAATTAATGCTGTAGGCAAGGATGTTCAAAGATGTAACAGGTCCGCGCGCAGAGGACTTGGCAGTGGATTTATTGCTATTTAAAACAATGGGTTGGATCGTATTTAGGATTTTTCGTGGGCGTCGGGGGAGGATTGCCATGCTATTGAACAAGTGTTTAATATCGTCGAGCGGTCCCCCATCACCCCACAACAAGACGAGGGCTAGCATGAGCTCCCAATCGACCCTGCAGGCTTCTTCCACCACGCTTACCGGCGGCCAGGCCCTGGTGCGCCTGCTGGCCCATTACGGTGTCGACACGGTGTTCGGTATTCCCGGCGTGCACACCCTGGAGCTGTATCGCGGCCTGCCCGGCAGCGGTATCCGCCATGTGCTGACCCGTCACGAACAGGGCGCCGGCTTCATGGCTGACGGTTATGCCCGGGTCAGCGGCAAGCCGGGCGTGTGCTTCATCATTACCGGCCCCGGCGTGACCAACGCCGCCACCGCCATCGGCCAGGCCTATGCCGATTCGATTCCGCTGCTGGTGATTTCCAGCGTCAACCATACCGCCAGCCTGGGCAAGGGCTGGGGTTGTCTGCACGAAACCCAGGACCAGCGGGCGATCACCGCGCCGATCACCGCGTTTTCCGCCGTGGCCCTGAGTACCGACGACCTGCCGGAACTGGTCGCCCGCGCCTTTGCCGTGTTCGACAGCGAGCGGCCAAGGCCGGTGCATATTTCGGTGCCGCTGGATGTGCTGGCCGGGCCCATCAGTCGGGACTGGAGCGCTGAAGTGGTGCGTCGTCCAGGACGCGGACTGCCGGGCACCGAGGCGGTGGCAGAGGCGGCCCGCCGGCTGCAACGGGCCAAACGGCCGATGATCATTGCCGGCGGCGGTGCATTGGCGGCCGCGGCCGAGTTGCAGGCCTTGAGCGAACGCCTGGCGGCACCTCTGTTCACCAGTGTCGCCGGTAAAGGCCTGCTGGCGCCGGATGCGCCGTTGAATGCCGGTTCCAGCCTGTGTGTCGAGCCCGGCTGGGAATTGATCGCCCAGGCCGATGTGGTACTCGCGGTCGGCACCGAAATGGCCGATACCGATTACTGGCGCGAACGCCTGCCACTGACCGGTGAGGTGATACGGATCGATATCGATTCACGCAAGTTCAACGACTTCTATCCCTGTGCCGTGGCCTTGCACGGCGATGCCCGGCAGAGCCTGGCGGCCTTGTTGACGCAGTTACCGGCCCAGCCCCGGGATGCCCGGGAGGCGATCCAGGCGGTGGCGAACCTGAGGATCGCGGTCCGTGCCGGTCACGGCGCATTGCAGGCCCTCCACCAGCAGATCCTCGATCGCATCGCGGTGGCGATGCCAGCCGATACCGTTATCAGCAGCGACATGACCCAGCTGGCCTATACCGGCAACTACGCCTTTGCCAGCCGGGCGCCGCGCAGCTGGTTGCATCCCACTGGCTACGGCACCCTCGGCTATGGCCTGCCCGCAGGCATCGGCGCCAAGTTCGGCGCGCCGCAACGTCCGGGCCTGGTACTGGTGGGCGACGGCGGTTTTCTCTACACGGTCCAGGAACTGGCCACCGCCGTTGAGGAACTGGACAGCCCGCTGGTGGTGCTGCTGTGGAACAACGACGCCCTCGGGCAGATCCGCGACGACATGCTCAGCCTGGATATCGAACCGGTGGGCGTGTTGCCGCGCAATCCTGATTTCGCCTTGTTGGCCCGGGCGTTCGGTTGCAGTGTCCGTGAGCCGCAGAGCCTGGACGAACTGGAGCGCGACCTGCGGGCGGGCTTCGCGCATGCCGGCGTGACCTTGATCGAACTGAAGCACGCCTGCGCCCACTGAGCTCCGATGATGATCGTGCCCATGCTCTGCGTGGGTATGCAGCCCGTGACGCTCTGCGTCACAAGAGCGGACGCGGAGCGTCCAGCGAGGCATTCCTTTGCTGCGCGTGGGAACGATCCGCATCGTGCATCCCCCCGATGATGGAGAACAATAACAATGACTACCTACACCCATCTTTACATCAACGGCGACTGGGTCGTGCCCCATGGCAGCGGTGTCGCCGAAGTGATCAACCCGGCCACCGAAGCCGTGACCGGCCAGGTCCCCCTGGGCGATGAGCGCGATGTCGAACGTGCGGTCACCGCCGCGCGCCGGGCCTTTGCCGGTTGGTCGCGAACCCCGGCCAGTGTCCGCGCCGGTTACATCCTGGCGCTGGGCAAGCAACTCAAGGCCCGCGCCGGGGAAATGGCCGCGCTGATCACCGCCGAACTGGGCATGCCGGTGCAGTGGTGCCAGTCGGTCCAGGTCGACGGTCCGCTGGAAGGCCTGCTCAGCTACGCCGAAATCGCCACGCTGATGGAGCAGCAACGGGAAGTCGGCAACTCCCTGGTGATCCGCGAGGCGGTGGGCGTCTGCGCCTTTATCAATCCGTGGAATTACCCACTGCATCAACTGCTCGGCAAGCTCGCGCCGGCCCTGGCGGCTGGCTGTACGGTGGTGGTCAAGCCCAGCCAGGAAACCCCGCTGCATGCCTTCCTGCTGGCCGAGATGATCGACGCCATCGGCCTGCCAGCCGGCGTCTTCAACCTGGTCAGCGGCCCCGGCGCCAAGGTCGGCGAAGCCCTGGCCCGGCATCCGGACGTGGACATGGTGTCGTTCACCGGTTCCACCGACGCCGGCGTGCGGGTGTCGATGGCCGCCGCACCGACGGTCAAGCGGGTGTGCCTGGAACTCGGTGGCAAGTCACCGTTCCTGATCACCGCCGATGCCGACCTCGGCGCCGCCGTGCGCCATGGCGTGCAGGACGTGATGATCAACTCCGGGCAGACCTGCACTGCCTTGACCCGCATGCTGATTCCCCGCAGTCGCTACGCCGAGGCCCTGGAGCTGGCGCGGGCCGAGAGTGAAAGCCTCAAGGTCGGCGATCCGCTGGACCCACAGAGCTTTCTCGGGCCGATGTGCTCGGCGTCCCAGCGCCGCACCGTGCTCGACTACATCTGCCTCGGGCAGCAGGAGGGCGCCCGCTTGTTGAGCGGTGGCGCGGCGTTGCCGGGTGGACTGGAGCGTGGTTTCTACGTGCGTCCGACGCTGTTCGCCGAGGTCGATAACGCCATGCGCATCGCCCAGGAAGAAATCTTCGGCCCGGTGCTGTGCCTGTTGCCCTACGACGACGAGGAGCAGGCCGTGCGCCTGGCCAACGAGTCGCCCTTCGGCCTGTCCAGCGCGGTCTGGGCCGGTACCCCGGCGCGGGCCCTGGAGCTGGCGCGCGGACTGCGTGCCGGGCAGTGCTTCGTCAACGGCGCGGCCTTCAACTATCGGGCGCCGTTCGGTGGCTACAAGCAGTCGGGCAACGGCCGTGAATGGGGCGAGGAAGGGCTGGCGGAGTTCGTCGAAACCAAGGCCATCCAGTGCTGAGAACCGGCACGACTGTCGTGAAAACGACCTGTTTGCGCTGAACGCGAAGCTGACGGATTTTTCCTATTGAACGAGTGTTCAGCTTCGACTATGTTGGCTCCACCACCCCCGGCTGGTTGCGGGCTTGCGTTTCTTCAAATTCGAACGAGGCACTGGCATGCGGTTTTCACCCTTTGTTGAGCGGATCTGCGGCCAAGGCGTCGCGGCCTGGGATATCCACCACGCGGCCTTCGAAGCCCAGCGCCGTGGTGAGGATGTGATCATCCTCAGTGTCGGCGATCCGGATTTCCCCACCCCTGATTTCATTACCGAAGCGGCCATCGAAGCCCTGCGCGAAGGCGACACCCATTACACCGAGATCGCCGGTCGCCTGGCCTTGCGCGAAGCCATTGCCGCTCGCTACAGCCAGCTGTTTGACCGTCAACTGCAGGCGCCGAATGTCATCACCGTGGCCGGAGCGCAGAACGCGCTGTTCATCACCTCCCTGTGCCTGCTCAACGCCGGCGACGAAGTGATTGCCCTGGACCCGATGTATGTGACCTACGAGGCCACCCTCAAGGCTTCCGGCGCGACCCTGGTACGGGTGCCTTGCGCCGCGGACTCGGGGTTTCGCCTCGATGCGGGGTTGCTGGCCAAGGCCATCACCCCACGCACCCGGGCGATCTTCTTTTCCAACCCGAACAACCCCACCGGTGTGGTGCTCAGTCGCGAGGAACTGCAAGCCGTCGCCGACCTGGCGATTGCCCATGACCTGTGGGTGGTGGTGGACGAGGTCTATGAAAGCCTGGCGTTCGAGCGCGAGCATGTCAGCCTGGCGGCATTGCCGGGCATGGCCGAGCGTTGCGTGACCATCGGCAGCCTGTCGAAATCCCATGCCATGACCGGTTGGCGCATTGGCTGGATCGTGGCCGATGAAAGCCTGGTGGCCCATGCCGAGACGCTGGTGCTGAGCATGCTCTACGGCTTGCCCGGCTTTGTCATGGAGGCCGCGCTCAAGGCGGTGCAGGCCCATGACGAGGTGACCCGGGGCATGAGCGAGATCTATCGCCGGCGTCGCGACCTGGTGGTGCGCGGGCTTTCCGATTGTCCGGGGATCGCCGTGCTCAAGCCCGACGCCGGCATGTTTGTGCTGGTGGATGTGCGCGAGACCGGCCTTACGTCCCTGGAGTTCGCCTGGCGGCTGTTTCGCGAAGCCGGCGTCTCGGTGCTCGACGCGGCGGCGTTCGGCGAGCCGGCGCAAGGTTTTGTCCGGCTGTCCTTCACCCTGGGCGAAGAGCGCCTGGAGCAGGCCTGCCAGCGCATTCGTGGGTTTGTCGCGGTACTCAGGGGCGAGCCGCCACGACCGCTGATCAGCCGCGTGACGGTGCAAGGCACGGCCGAGCCGGCTGCGGCCAAGACCATGATCGAGGTCGAGCGCCTGCACAAGCGCTTTGGCAATATCGAGGTGCTCAAGGGCGTGTCGCTGACCGCCCGCGAGGGTGAGGTGATCTCGCTGATCGGCGCCAGCGGCTCGGGCAAGAGCACCTTGTTGCGCTGCATCAACATGCTCGAAGTCCCGGACCAGGGCCGCATCCTGGTGGACGGCGAGAGCATTCACCTGAATTACGACCGCCCCGGCGCGCCACTGGTGGCCGATGCCCGGCAGTTGGTACGGATTCGTTCCAGCCTGGGCATGGTGTTCCAGAACTTCAACCTCTGGCCCCATCGCACGGTGCTGGAAAACCTGATCGAGGCGCCGACCCAGGTCCTGCGCGAGAGTCGTGCCGAGGCCATCGAACGGGCCGAAGCACTGCTTGAGCGCGTGGGCCTCGCGGCCAAGCGCAACGAGTACCCGGCGTTTCTCTCCGGGGGACAGCAACAACGGGTAGCCATTGCCCGGGCCCTGGCCATGCGGCCCAAGGTCATGCTGTTCGATGAACCCACCTCGGCACTCGACCCGGAACTGGTCGGGGAAGTGCTGCGGGTGATCCGCTCCCTCGCCGAAGAAGGCCGGACCATGATCCTGGTGACCCACGAGATGGCCTTCGCACGCGATGTCTCTTCCAAGGTGGCCTTTCTGCATCAAGGGCTGATCGAGGAAACCGGTTCGCCGGATGAAGTGTTCGTACACCCACGCAGCGAACGTTGCCGACAATTCGTCAACGCTCATCAGACTCGCTAACGCATCATAAAAAGACGGGGCAACATCATGGGAAATCGACGATTGGCAAATTGGTTGACGGGCGTGGCCTGTGTCCTGCTGGCCGGCATGAGCGCGGCGCAGGCCGCACCCATCCGGTTCGCGGTCGCGGCCGAGCCCTATCCACCGTACACCGAGAAGCAGGCCAACGGTGAATGGAAGGGCTTCGAAGTCGACCTGATCCACAAGCTGTGCAGTGAAATGAAAGCCGACTGCGAGATCAAGGAAGTGGCCTGGGACGGCATCATCCCGTCGCTGCTGGCGAAGAAGATCGACGTGATCTTCTCCTCCATGTCGGTGACCGAGGAACGTGAGAAACAGATCGCTTTCAGCAAGGCCTACTACGACTCGGTGATCGCGATTGTCGGGCCCAAGGGCGCCTCGGTGAAGAAATATCCGGACGACCTCAAGGGCAAGATCATCGGCGTGCAGAACTCCACCGTGAGCGCCAGCTACCTGAAGGCCTACTACGAAAAGATTGCCGATGTGAAGTACTACGACACCCAGGACTCGGCCAACGCCGACCTGATTGCCGGGCGCATCGACCTGATGATGGCGGACGGTACGGCCATGACCGCCTTCGTCAAGACTCCCGATGCCAAGGACCTGGCCTACCTCGGCGCGGTGCCCTATGACCCGATCTTCGGCAAGGGCGTGGGTGCCGGCTTGCGCAAGGACGACACCGAGCTCAAGGCCCGCCTCGACAAGGCGATCCAGAGCTTGCTGGCGAGCAAGGACTACGACGACCTTTCCCAGCACTATTTCGGCACCAGTGTGAAACCTGCGTTCTAGCGCCTCGATCGTTCCCACGCTCCGGCGTGGGAGCGATCAAACGCAGAACCCGTGTAGGAGCTGGCTTGCCGGCGATGGCGTCCGGATGAGCACTGCAAGGCTTGAAGGCCTCATCGCCGGCAAGCCGGCTCCTACAAGGTTTGCATTGCAAGGTTGATTGACCGGTATGAGTGCAAGCCCGGTTCCCACAGGGTGATGTGGTGCTTTCAAGGCCACTGACTGGAGAGTGAAATGCCAGCAATGTTCGAATTGATCGATTTCAGCGAACAGGGATGGGGCAGTGCGCTGTTGAAAGGGCTCTGGATGACCCTGCAGATTTCGGCCGGGGCCTTTGCGGTCGGGTTGTTCATCGGGCTGGTGGTGGCCTGCCTCAAGCTCGGTGCGCCGAAACCGGTCGCGGCGCTGATGCGCGGCTACACCACGTTGTTCCGGGCGGTTCCGGAGTTGTTGCTGATCCTCTTGCTGTACTACGTCGGTTCCATGCTGCTCAACTCGCTGATGGCCCGGTTCGGCCAGGACGCGGTGAATGTCAGCGGCCCGCTGGCGGCGATCCTGGTGCTGGGACTGGTCCAGGGGGCCTATGCCTCGGAGATCTTCCGGGCGGCGATCCAGGCGATTCCCTATGGCCAGATCGAGGCGGCAAGGGCGTTCGGCTTGAGCGGTTTCGGCCTGTTCCGCCGGGTCACGCTGCCGATCATGGCGCCTTATGCCATGGCCGGGATGGCCAACCTGTGGATCAACCTGATCAAGGACAGTGCGCTGATCAGCGTGGTCGGGACCAACGAGCTGTTGTACACCGCCAAGCAGGGCGCGGGGTCGACGCGCCACTACCTGTTGTTCTACCTCACGGCTGCCGCGCTGTATTACGCGGTGACGCTGGTGTCCAACTACCTGTCGGGACGGCTTGAGCGACGCATCCGTCGCTGGATGCCTTTGGCTGAGTGAATGAAATGATTCCAGCGTGGATACTCGAATACGCGGCGTTGTTGGGCCGCGGATTGCAAACGACCATCAGCCTCCTGCTGGTCTCCAGCGTGCTGGGGTTCGGGCTGGCGGTGCTGGTGGCCCTGGCCAGGTTGTCGAAAAACCGCCTGGTCGCCAAGGCCAGCCTGTTCTATACCAGTGTGTTGCGCGGCACGCCGCTGCTGATCCAGATCTATATCTTCTACTACGGCCTGGGCAGCCTGTTCGCCCAGTTCCCGTTGATTCGCAGCAGTTTCCTCTGGCCCTACCTGCGTGACGGCTACTGGTACATCGTCTTCGCCCTGGTGCTGTCGGTGGGCGCCTATGTCGGCGAGGTGATCCGTGGCGGCCTGCTGGCGGTGCCCAAGGGCGAGATGGAAGCCGCCTCGGCCTTTGGCATGACCCCGCGCCAGTCGCTGCTGCGGGTACGTCTGCCACGGGCCATGCGCCTGCTGTTGCCGACCCTGGCCGGGGAGACGGTGATGCTGCTCAAGTCCACCGCGCTGGCCTCGACCATTGCCGTGATCGACCTGCTGGGCGCGGCCAACGTGGTGCGGGCGCAGACCCTGCAGGTGTACCAGCCGCTGCTGCTGGTGGCCGGGGTCTACGTCTGCCTGACTTTCCTGATCGAGGCACTGTTTGCCTTCGCCGAACGGCGCGGAACGCCGCTGCGCAGGTCGGTGTGAAATGAGTACGCCTCGGGTTGACCGGTCGTTGCAGGGTATTGGTCTGTGCACCCTGGGTTATGCCTTCCTGGCGTTGCAGGATGCCGCGATCAAATGGCTGGTGGCCGATTATTCGGTGGTCACCATCCTGTTCTGGCGCGGTCTGGTGGTGGTGCTCGCCTGCCTGCTGGTGGGTCGCCTGCGCCTGGTCCGGCGGGCCTGGCGTTCGCCGAGCCGGCGCCTGCTGGTGGTGCGTGGCCTGCTGTCGATTGTCGCCTGGCTGCTGTACTACACGGCAGCGCGCGACCTGACCCTGGCGGAAATGACCACCCTGTATTTCTCGGCGCCGATCATGGTCACGGTGCTGGCGGCGGTGATTCTCAAGGAGCATGCCAGCGGTTGGCAGTGGTTCACCCTGATCGTCGGGTTTGTCGGTGTGGTGATCGCTTGCCGGCCGAGCCATATGGCCGACCCCTGGCCTATCGTCCTGACCCTGCTCGCGGCCCTGTGCTGGGCCTTTACCTATATCCAGTTGCGCCAGGTGGACGAGCAGACCTCGGTGCTGGAGCAGATGCTGATCACCAACGTGGTGTTTGTCATCTGCATGGCATTGGTGCTGCCCTGGACCCATACCCCGGCGTCGACCCCGGCCTTGCTGGGAATGCTGGGCGCTGGGCTGGTAGGCGGGATCGGCCAGTTCCTGCTGTTCGCCAGTTTCCAGCGGGCCACGGCGACCCTGCTGGCACCGTTCGAATACACCGGGCTGATCTGGGCGTTCCTGCTGTCGAACCTGATCTGGGGCACGCTGATGGATGTGTCGCTGATGATCGGTGCCGGACTGATCGCGGTCAGCGGCACCCTGGCGATGATCTTTGGTCGTCACCCGTCACAGGACGTCGTCGGCGCCGAATGCTCCGTGTCGCAGCCCCTTTATCCAGCAACGGCTGATATGGAGGCCGTTGGCGGGGCTGAAGGTCTCGGGGTTCAGACACCACTCGAGCCAGAGTCCGTCGAGCATCGCCGATAGGCCGATGGCGGCCAGGCGACTGTCGTGGATCGTGAAGCCCTCGGCGGCGGCCAGGTCGTCGAGCAACTGGCGGATCAGGTCGAGGTAGGCACGATAGCTTTTTTCATGGGATTGGCTGACGTGTCCGGAGTGGCGGATCAGGCTCCAGAACACCACCCAGACTCCGAGCAGTTGCGGGTCCATGATCCGTGGCGAGAAGGACCCGACCAGGAAGGCATCGAGCTTTTCCGCGGCGCTGCCGGCCTGGCGGACTTCTTCGAGCAGGGTGCTGGTCAGTTCGCTGGCGAGCTTGTGGTAGGTGTCGGCGATCAGCGCATCGATGGTGCCGAAGTGATGGTTGAGCAGGCCGACGGAGACCCCGGCCTCGGTGGCAATGCGGCGCACGGAAATGCCGGCATGGCCATCCCGGGCCAGGCAGCGCAGGGCGGCGGCGATCAACAGGTCACGGCGCTCGTCGGGTTCGGCGCGGCGAAATTTGCGGGTGTCGGTGCTCACGGGAGTCCTTGTTTGAGGCGGTCTGAAAGTGCCATGGGGTGCCTGTACACAAGGCCCGGGGCTGGCTCGGACACTGTGGGAGCGGGCTTGCCCGCGAATAGGCCCGCAAGAGCGGTAGAGAAGTTCGCAGATGTTAGTTGAACGTACGTTCAATTTCCACTGTCGGCAGCAACGATTTTTAACGGTCATGACGGGAGGGCAAGACGATGGCGCGGGATATTTCGTTCAGTGTGCGCAACAACAATGGTGAGGCGGTACGCGTCGGCGCCTGGCGGTTCGACGGCGATGGCAGCGGGCTGACGGTGCACTTGCAGGCCGGGGTGCATGCCGATGAAATCGCCGGGATGCTGGTGCTGCACCTGCTGATGCAACGGCTGGCCGTCGCCGAGGCCGCGGGCCGGCTCAGGGGCAGCGTGACCGTGGTGCCCCAGGCCAATCCCCTGGGCATCGGACAGTTTCGCCAGGGACGGATCCTCGGGCGTTTTCACGATGCCACCGGGCAGAATTTCAACCGCTCGTTCGATCAGTCGGCGGCGCTGGCCCGGCCCTCGACCAATGTCCAGGAATGGCAGAAGCAACTGGTGCAACTGGCGGCGCCGGCGGATGTGATGCTCGATCTGCACACCGATGACGAGTCGCTGCCTTACCTCTACGTGCACCGCGGTTTCTGGCCCCGTGGTCGGGCGCTGGCGGCGGCGATGAAGATGGACGTGGCGATCATCTGGGATGACGGCGGCGACGGCTCCTTCGAGGAAACCATCATTGCGCCCTGGCTGCGTGATGGCGATACGGCGCGGCATATGGCGGCGACCCTGGAGTTGCGCGGGCAGGGCGATGTCAGCGACCGCTTCGCCGAACAGGACGCCGAAGGCCTGTACACCTGGCTCTGTGGCCAGGGGGTGATCAGCGAGGACCTGACGCCGGGCGACTGGCCGGTGGAGGCCATGGAGATGGGCCATATGGAAACCATCCTGGCCCCCCAGCCCGGTGTACTGATCTTTGAAAAAGACCTGGGCGAGCGGGTCGAGGAGGGCCAGCGGTTCGCCCGGATCCTCGGGCGCCCGGGTGAGCCGTCGTCGGAGGTGATCCTGTACGCCGAGCAGGCCGGGCGGATGGTCACGCGTTACCGCGACCGGCTGGTGTCCCAGGGCATGGTGGTGGCGAAGTTCACTGGCAGCCGGGTATCGCGCAACTGGAGCGGCGGCTTGCTCGATCCGAACTGAGTCGGCCGGCTTATCCCGCCAGGCTCAGGTCACGCGGCCTGGATGCGCGGAGCAACAGGCTGGCGTGCTGCCGCTCCATTGCCCGCACATCCTCGGCCAGGTTATCCAGCAGGATGCGGCCGTGGGGCGTGAAGTCACGACTACCGGCCAGCTCCGGCAGGGCCCGGCCAAGGCCACGCAGGCTGAACACCAGGTGCTCTTCGGCCCGTTGCATTTCACTGGCCGGGCGCTGGCGCACGCGTTCCAGGTACTTGGCCCGCATCAGTTGGGCAAAGAACCCCTGGAAATACTCGGCCAGGTCACAGGGCCGGTTTGACCAGGGCAGGAAATACAGGCGCTGTGCGCTGATCCGTGGGTCGATCAGCGGGCTGATTTCCTCGATGTAATACAACAGTTGATGGGCGCTTTCACGCACCAGCGACTCTTCGACATCGAGCAGCGAATGGTCCTTGGCCGACAGCAGGATAGTGCCGCCGTAGCGCGGGGCCGAACCCTGGCGGAAGGTGCCGTCCGGCAGGTAGCAGATCAACTTGACCAGATGGCGGAACTGCTCGTGGCAGCCAGGCCAGGTCATGGCGATCCGGGACAGGGCGACATTCACCACATCGCTGAAAAAATGAATGGAGTAACCGCTGTCTTCGAGGCGTTGGCGGGTTGCTGCGTCTTGCGGGAAGTCGTAGCAGGGCGCGAGTACCCCGGCGATCAGCGGATCGATATCGAACCGCTGGATGGGCGGGCGATGGGTATATGGATGCTCACTTGCGGCGTTGGATATTCGTTGCAGGATATCCGGCAGTTCCCGGAGGCTGCTTTGCAAGGGCGAAAGATCATGGCGCAAGCCATCGAGCACTTCCCGGGTAAGGTTGCAGACCCGGCGTGCCCAGATCTGGAACACCGATTCATTGATGATCGCCCGCCGCTGGGCGACCGGTAACAGGATCAGGTTCGCGGTACTGGCAAAGAACTCGTCGAGTCCGCTCGTCCCCGGAAACAGTCGATAAGCTTCGGCGTACAGAGCGGCGAGGGTGGTGTAGCGATCCTGGCTGATCTGGTCCAGCAGGCGATAGAAACGATCCGGTGTCGAGTCGGGCAGGAAGGTATTGCGCTCGAACAGATCGTCAAGTTGGGCGGTATGGAGTGGGTGCATGTTACTTGACCTTTTTATGCAAGTTTCCGTTCTCGGGGTGAAGTCCATTTACAGGTCTCTGTTCAGCGTTGCAGGGTATCTCGTGGGGGATTTTTGTTATTGATGGAAACGCTCACGCTATAACGATCAGGTTTTGCTTTTCAATATTCACGAGTGTTTTTCCACTGTTGTTTTTTGTTTTTAAGTCCGGGAAGTTACTTGCATGTTTTAGTGTGCGGGATAGTTCTGTAGGTAAGTTCCATCATTGCTGTTTGTGTTTATTCGTAGGGGGCGAGGCCGGGTGCTTTTCTCCGGGGGGGCCAGGACGAAGGGCGCCCGATTCAAGCCGCGCGGCGGGCTACCGACTGGCGGCGCTTGTCAGGAAAAGCCCATAGGAGTACAAATGTACTCCATGACGACTTTAAGCCCCCGCCGTTCCGCCATCCTGACCTTTATCCGCGACCGTATCGCGGAAAACGGCCAGCCCCCGAGCCTCGCCGAGATCGCCGAGGCCTTTGGTTTCGCCTCGCGCAGCGTGGCGCGCAAGCATGTGGTGGCGCTGACCGAGGCCGGTTTTATCGAGGTCAATGCCCATCAGGCGCGGGGTATTCGCCTGCTGAACCGGCCCGCGCGCCCGGCCTTGCTGGAAATCCCGTTGCTGGGACGAGTGGCGGCCGGCGTGCCGATCGATGTCGATGCCGAGGTCCACAGTCGCTTGTGGCTCGATCCGGGGCTGTTTTCCCGCACTCCGGATTTCCTCCTGCGGGTACAGGGCGACTCGATGATCGGTGACGGTATTCTCGATGGCGACCTGGTGGCGGTGCGGCGCAATGTCGAAGTACGCAACGGCCAGATCGTCGTGGCCCGGCTCGACGGCGAAGTCACCATCAAGCGTTTCGAGCGCACGGCTGCCGGAATCCGCTTGCTGGCCCGCAACCCGGCCTATGAACCCATCGTGGTTGATCCCGAACACCAGGAACTGGCCATCGAAGGTGTGTTCTGCGGCCTGGTGAGGCAAGGTTGATGGGCGCCGTGGTTGCGCTGGACGCGCTGCTGGACGAGCGCCGGATCTGGAAGGGGCGGCCGGCGGTACAGGCGCCGAGCCTGCAAACGACCGGGCATGCCGCCCTGGACGCGGTGCTGCCCGGCGGCGGTTGGCCGGAATCGGCACTGACGGAAATCCTCATCGCCGGCGAGGGCGTGGGCGAGTTGCAACTGGTCTGGCCGACCCTGGCGCGGCTGTCGGCGCGGGGCGAGCGGATCGTCCTGGTGGCGCCGCCCCATGTGCCCTATCCCCAGGCGTGGTTGAGCGCGGGCGTCGACCTACGGCAGTTGTCGGTGATCCAGGCGACACCACGGGATGCCTTGTGGGCAACTGAGCAGTGCCTGCGCTCCGGCAGTTGCGGGGCAGTCCTGTGCTGGCCGCAGCAGGTCGATGACCGCGCCCTGCGCCGCTTGCAGGTGGCGGCGGAAACCGGCCAGACCCTGGCGTTTGCCTACCGTTCGCTGGAGGCGGCGCTCAACCCGTCGCCGGCGGCCCTGCGGATTGCCGTCGATGGCCGGCCCGCGCAGTTGCGGGTACTCAAGTGTCGCGGCGGTCTGGCCCATGCGGCGCCGATTGCCTTCAGTACCGGGCATTGAGGTTGGCATGCGTTGGGTCTGTATCGTGTTTCCGCAATTGGCCCTGGACGGCGTGCTGCGCCGCACCGCCGAGCCCGATGCACCGCTGGCGCTGCTGAGCGGCTCGCCGCAACGGCGGATCGTGCAGGCGGTGAACGCCTCGGCCCGGGCCCTGGGCCTGCGTCCCGGACAATCGCTGACCGCCGCCCATGCCCTGACCAAGGCTTTTGCCAGCGCTGAATACGACCCTGCGGAAATCGCGCAGTGGCAACAGTTGCTCGCGGCCTGGGCCTATCGTTTCAGTTCCCAGGTAAGCCTGGGTTATCCCCGTGCCGTGCTGTTCGAGATCGAGTCCAGCCTGGGCCTGTTCGGGCCCTGGCCGCAGTTGGAAGCGCGCCTGCGCGAGGAACTGACCGAACTGGGATTTCGCCATCGGATCGTGGCCGCGCCCCATCCGGCGGCGGCCCGGGTCCTGGCCAATGCCTACGATGGCCTGGCCCTGGCGGATGACGCCGCCTTGCGCCAGGCCCTGGGACCGATGCCCGTCGACCGGGTCGGGTTGGCGCAGGAGGCGGCCACGGCCCTGTCGCGCATGGGGCTGAGGACCCTGGACCAGGTCCTGGCCTTGCCCCGCCACAGCCTGGCCCGACGCTTCGATGCGACGCTGCTCAAGCACCTCGACACCCTGCTGGGCGAGCGGCCCCTGGCCCTGGCGTTCTACCTGCCGCCGGATCGCTTCGCGGCGCGCATCGAGCTGAATTTCGACGTGACCTCGCATCAGGCGCTGCTGTTTCCCCTGCGCCGGTTGACCGGTGACCTGGCGGCGTTTCTCTGTGGCCGTGACAGCGGTGTGCAGCGTTTCGAACTGATCCTGGAGCATGCCGGAGTGGCGGACACGCGGATCAAGGTCGGCCTGCTCAGTGCCGAGCGCGACCCGGCAATGCTGTTCGAGCTGGCTCGCGGGCGCCTGGAGCAGGTCCGGGTCGAGTCGCCGGTACGCGGTTTGCGCCTGGAGGCCGAGGACCTGCCGGCCTTTGTCCCGCAACACCGCGAGTTGTTCGACGAGCGTGCGCAACAGTCCCTGCCCTGGGAGCAATTGCGCGAGCGCCTGCGTGCCCGCTTGGGCGATGACGCGGTGCAGGGCCTGCGCTTGCAGGCCGATCATCGTCCCGAATGTGCCTGGCAGCCGCTGGCGGCGACCACGTCCGGTCCGTTGGCCGCAGCCGGTCCGCTGCGGCCCGGCTGGTTGCTCAAGGAGCCGCTGGCATTGCCCGAACAGGCAGCCAGGGTATTGCTGGGGCCGGAACGGATCGAGTCGGGCTGGTGGGATGGCGCGGATGTGCGCCGTGACTATTACCTGGTCGAGACCCGTACCGGCCGGCAGGCCTGGGCCTATCGCCCGGTGGGGGAAAGCGGCCCGTTGCTGTTGCAGGGCTGGTTCGCATGAGTGGCACGTATGCCGAGCTGCATTGCCTGTCGAACTTCACTTTCCAGCGTGGTGCTTCCAGTGCCCGGGAGTTGTTCGAGCGGGCCAAAGAGCAGGGCTATCAAGCCCTGGCGATCACCGACGAATGCACCCTGGCCGGGATTGTCCGGGCCTGGCAGGCCGCGCAGGCGTGCGATCTGCCGTTGATCATCGGCAGCGAACTGCAGATCGACAACGGCCCGCGGGTGCTGCTGCTGGTGGAAAACCTGGCGGGTTACCAGGCCCTGTGCCGGCTGATCACCCTGGCCCGGCGTCGCGCGGAAAAAGGCTGCTATCGCGTGCTGCGGGAGGATTTCGCGCAGCAATTGCCGGGATTGCTGGTGTTGTGGCTGCCCGGACGGGCTGTCGCCGAAGCCGATGGCCGCTGGTTGCGCGAGCGCTTTCCCGAGCGTCTGTGGCTGGCCGTGGAGCTGCATTGCGGCCAGGACGATGAGCACTACCTGGCGCGGCTGCTGGAGGTCGCCGCCGGGCTGGCGATTCCGGCTGTTGCTAGCGGCGACGTGCATATGCATGTGCGCAGCCGCCGTGCCCTGCAAGACACCATGACCGCCATTCGCCTGCATACCCGGGTCGCCGAAGCCGGGCAGCAGTTGCACCCCAATGGCGAGCGTCACCTGCGCAGTCTGGAAGTGCTGCGCGGGATCTATCCGCCGGCCCTGCTGGCCGAAACCCAGGTCATCGCCCAGCGTTGCGGCTTCGATCTCGGCCAGTTGCGCTACCAGTATCCCCGTGAGCTGGTGCCGCAGGGGCAGACCCCGACCACCTGGCTGCGCCATCTGACGGAAGAGGGCATCCGCCGCCGCTGGCCCGAGGGGATCGGCGACCAGGCCCGGGCACTGATCGAGAAAGAACTGGAGTTGATCGCCGAGCTGGAATACGACAGTTACTTCCTGACGGTGCAGGATATCGTCGACTTCGCCCGCAAGCAGGGCATTCTCTGCCAGGGCCGCGGATCGGCGGCGAACTCGGTGGTGTGTTATGCCCTGGGTGTCACCGAGTTGAACCCGGATCGTACCCATATGCTGTTCGAGCGCTTCCTGTCCCGTGAGCGCAACGAGCCGCCGGATATCGACGTCGACTTCGAGCACGACCGCCGCGAAGAGGTGCTGCAATACGTGTTCCGCCGCTATGGTCGCGGCCGGGCGGCGTTGACCGCGGTGGTCAGCACCTACCATGGCGCCGGGGCGGTGCGCGATGTGGCCAAGGCGCTGGGACTGCCGCCGGACCAGGTCAATGCCCTGGCCGATGCCTGTGGCCACTGGAGCGATGAACCGCCGGCTCCCGAGCGCCTGCGCGAAAGCGGTTTCGATCCGGACAGCCCGGTACTGCGCCGGGTGCTGGGACTGACCCGGCAACTGATCGGCTTTCCCCGGCACCTGTCCCAGCATCCGGGTGGTTTCGTGATTTCCGAGCAGCCGCTGGACACCCTGGTGCCAGTGGAAAACGCCGCCATGGCCGAGCGCACGATTATCCAGTGGGACAAGGATGACCTGGACAAGGTCGGCTTGCTCAAGGTCGATGTTCTCGCCCTGGGCATGCTCAGCGCGCTGCGCCGCTGTTTCGACCTGGTGCAGCAGTACCGTGGCGGACCGCGCTGGACCCTGGCGAGCATTCCGGCGGATGACCAGCCGACCTACGCGATGATCGGTCGGGCCGACACCATCGGCGTGTTCCAGATCGAGTCGCGGGCGCAGATGTCGATGCTGCCGCGCCTCAGGCCGAAGAACTTCTACGACCTGGTGATCGAAGTGGCGATTGTCCGGCCGGGGCCGATCCAGGGCGGCATGGTGCATCCGTACCTGCGTCGGCGGGACAAGAAGGAACCGACGACTTATCCGTCGCCGGAGCTCGAAGAAGTGTTGCAGCGTACCCTGGGAGTGCCGCTGTTCCAGGAACAGGTGATGCAGATCGCGGTGGTGGCGGCGAACTACACACCGGGCGAGGCTGATCAGTTGCGCCGCTCCATGGCCGCCTGGAAACGCCATGGCGGCCTTGAACCGCATCGCCAGCGGCTGGCCGAAGGCATGGCCAGCAACGGCTATCCGCCGGAGTTCGCCGCGCAGATCTTCGAGCAGATCAAGGGGTTTGGCAGCTACGGTTTTCCCGAGTCCCACGCCGCCAGCTTTGCCTTGCTGACCTACGCCAGTTGCTGGTTGAAATGCCATGAGCCGGCGGCCTTCGCCTGTGCGCTGATCAACAGCTGGCCCATGGGGTTCTACAGTCCGGACCAGATTCTCCAGGATGCCCGCCGGCACCAGTTGCAGATCCGTCCGGTGGATGTTCGCGCCAGTACCTGGGACTGCAGCCTGGAACCGACTGAAGGTGCGCAACCGGCGCTACGTATGGGGCTGCGGATGATTCGCGGATTTCGCGAGGAGGATGCGCGGCGGATCGAAGCGGCTCGCGGGCTGAGGACCTTCGCGGACATCGCCGACCTTGGCGAGCGGGCCCGGCTCGATACCCGCGCCCAGGAACTGCTGGCGGATGCCGGCGCCTTGCGTGGCCTGGCGGGCAACCGTTATCGGGCACGCTGGGAAGTGGCCGGGGTAGAGGTGCAGTTGGGCTTGTTCGCGGGGTTGTCGAGGGACACGGAAAAGCCGGTGGCCTTGCCGTGTCCGAGTGTCGGCGAGGACCTGCAGGCGGATTACGCCAGCCTTGGCACTACCCTGGGACCGCATCCGCTGGCGCTGTTGCGTGGGCAATTGCAAGCCTTGCGCTGTCGCAGTTCACGGGAGTTGCAGGCGGTCGAGCACGGTCGGCCGGTGAGCATCGTCGGCCTGGTCACCGGCCGCCAGCGACCGGGCACGGCCAGTGGCGTGACCTTCGTGACCCTCGAAGACGAGTTCGGCAATGTCAATGTAGTGGTCTGGCGCGACCTGGCCGAACGCCAGCGGCAGGTGCTGGTGGGTTCGCAGTTGTTGAAGGTCGACGGGCGCCTGGAAACCGAAGGCGAAGTGCGCCATGTGATTGCCGGGCGCCTGAGCGACCTGAGTCCGATGTTGGCGGACATTACCGTGCGCAGCCGGGACTTCCGCTGAAGCCTGGCGATGATCGTTCCCACGCTCGATGGTCGAGCAAGTCAGTCCTGCGCCTTGACCGTCGCTACATCGGACGCCTTGATCCGGATCACCTTGCCGGAAATATCCTCGAACTCGTAGAAGCCATCGGCGGAATGGGTTTTCGGCAAGTCCTTGGTCACGTACTGGGTACCGTTCTGCAAGGTCACCACGGTGGGCGTCGAACAGCCTGCCAGGGTCAGGAAGGTTGCTGCCAGTAGCGGCAGGCTGAGGAATTTCAGGTTCATGTCAGTCTCCAGAAAACATTCGTTGATTGTCCGTGTGGCAAAAGTGTCGTGTCAAACGAGGTGAGCGTGCCCGTTGGCTGTGCCTATAATCAGGGCCTGGACGGGTGGCTTGTCCCGACCCGTTGCCGCATTCCCTGCCGCTTGCTGGAAGCCTTCCATGACCGATCTTTCGTCGTTTGCCATCACGCAAAAATGGCCCGCTCAACATCCAGACCGTCTCCAGCTGTATTCGTTGCCTACGCCCAACGGCGTCAAGGTGTCGATCCTGCTCGAAGAGCTGGGCCTGCCCTACGAACCGCACCTGGTGAGTTTCTCGACCAATGATCAGTTGAGCCCGCAATTCATCTCGTTGAACCCCAACAACAAGATCCCGGCGATCCTCGATCCGAACGGTCCCGGCGGCCAGCCGCTGGCGTTGTTCGAGTCCGGCGCGATCCTGATCTACCTGGCCGAAAAGACCGGCAGGTTCATGTCCCGGGACCCGGCCACCCGCTATGAAACCATCCAGTGGCTGATGTTCCAGATGGGTGGGATCGGGCCGATGTTCGGCCAGCTCGGTTTCTTCAACAAGTTTGCCGGCAAGGACTACGAGGACAAGCGCCCGCGCGACCGCTACGTGGCCGAGAGCAAACGCCTGCTGGCGGTACTCGACCAGCGTCTGGAAAGCCGGCGCTGGATCATGGGTGACGACTACGGCATCGCCGATATCGCCACCTTCCCGTGGATCCGTAACCTGATCGGCTTCTATGAGGCCGGCGACCTGGTGGGCATCCAGGATTTCCCCCATGTCACCCGTGCGCTGGAGCAATTCCTCGGCCGCCCGGTAGTGGTGAAAGGGTTGACCATTCCGGGCTGACCGAGGCGTACGGGGGCTTCGGCCTTGCTGCCGGGGCCTTGCGGCTGATTGCGCCGGGCGAATAATGAAAATTTTTTTACTTGCGAACGGCGCGAGCGCTCTCGCATCCTGAGGGGGATACCCGCCTCATTGCGCCTGTCTCCCCGACTTTCGCGCTGGTGTCGCCCGCGATCCGGCGTCCGGGCATCAGGAAACTCATCAGGAACTACTCATGTCGCTTGATCTCGATCCCCGTACCTGTGCCCTCGTCATCATCGACCTGCAACAAGGCATCATGGCCTTGCCCGTTGCGCCTCACGCTCCGCAGGCCGTTGCCGAACGGGCCGCGCGGCTCGGCGAGCACCTGACCCGGGCGGGTGGCCTGGTGGTTGCCGTGCGCGTGGCGTTCGCCAGTGACTATGCCGATAAGCCCAACCAGCCGGTGGATATGCCGATGGCCGTGCCGGCGGGGGGGCTGCCCGAGCAGTGGGCTGTCCTCGAACCGTCGATTGCCGCCCTGAACGCCCCGGTGCAGATCACCAAGCACAGCTGGAGCGCCTTCTACGGCACCGAACTGGACCTGCAACTGCGCCGTCGCGGGATTACCACGGTGATTGTCTGCGGGATCGCCAGCAACTCCGGTGTCGAGTCCACCGTCCGCGACGCCTGGCACCACAACTATGCGGTACTGGTGGCCGAGGATGCCTGCGCCGGCCTGGGCGATGACACCCATCGCTTCTCCATGGAGAAGGTCATGCCGCGTATTGCCCGGGTACGTTCGACCCAGGCGATCATCGAGGCGCTGCCCATTCTTCTCTGATCAGCCCAGGCGCTCGACCAGCAGCGGCAGCAACTGTTCGCAGGAAGCTTCGAACTTGAAGTCGAGCAGGTCATCGGCGCGGGTCTTGCCCAGGTTGATGGCGATCAGCGGCTTGCCGCGCTCGGTGATCAGCTTGCACAGGCGGAAAGCCGAGTAGGCCATCAGCGACGATCCGATCACCAGCAGACCCGCGGCCTGTTCGGCGCTGACCAGGGCCTTGGCGGCGGTGAGCGGGGCGACGTTTTCGCCGAAGAACACCACATCGGGCTTCAGGCGTTCGCCGTCGCACTGCGGGCAGCGGGGCACCTGGAAGCGCGATTCGAAAGCGTCGTCCAGCAGGGTATCGCCGTCGGGCGCCTGGATCGCATTGACCTCCAGCAGATAAGGGTTCTGCGCCTCCAGCGCGAGCTGGACGGCATCGCGCTCCAGGCGGGCGCCGCAATCCAGGCAGAGCACCTTGTGCAGGCTGCCATGCAGTTCGATGACATCGTGGCTGCCGGCCTGGTCATGCAGGGTATCGACATTCTGGGTGATCAGGCCGCTGAGGTGCCGCTGCGCCTGCAGACTGGCCAGGGCCCGGTGGGCGGCATTCGGCCGGGCCTGGCGCACCCGTGGCCAACCGAGCATGGCCCTGGCCCAGTAGCGGCGGCGGGCCTGGGGCGAGCCGAGGAATTCCTGGATCATCATCGGTGCCTTGCCCCGGCGCACGCCGTCGCTGTCGCGGTAGTCGGGAATGCCGGAAGAGGTGCTGATACCGGCGCCGGTCAGCACCAGCAATGGTTGTTCGGCCATCAGCGGCAAGAGCGTTTCCAGGGCCGCGCTGACCTGCGGGTCGGGCATGGGAGATCTCCGGTAGCGAAAGGTTGAGTCGCTGTCGATCATCAACAGCGATCTCGAGCTTCGGCACATTTGAGTGCCAAGGATAGTCACAGGGTTTCTTCAGGGACAAGGTCGCTCTCGATCGGCACCCTTGCAGCCGCAGCGGGGATACGTAGGATAGGACCCTGACGAAAGGACTCGAGGCCAGCCCCATGCCATGCAGCATCCGCATTGCCCGTGACGAGGATGCCGAAGCCATCAGCCAGGTGATTATCCAGGCGCTGCGCGAGAGCAACGCCGCGGACTATCCGGCGCAAGTGATCGCCCGGGTCGAGCAGAGTTTCGGCCCGCAGGACGTGCGCAGCCTGCTGGGCATTCGCACGGTGCTGGTAGCGCAGGCGGGGGAGCGGATCGTCGGCACCGCCAGCCTCGACGGCGAGGTGGTACGCACGGTGTTCGTGGCGCCGGATACCCAGGGCTGCGGAGTGGGCCAGGCCTTGATGGACGAGGTGGTCCGGTATGCCCTGGGGGCGGGCGTGAGCCTGTTGAAGGTGCCTTCGACCGTGACCGCCGAAGGCTTTTATGCACGCTTGGGATTCGAGGCCGTGGGCGATACCTGGCACGGTGAAGAGCGCACCATCGTCATGGAACGGCGGCTGGCACCCTAGGTTTGCTCAGTCATCCCGGGTCAGCACTTCCAGCAACTCGATTTCAAAGCTCAGGTCGGCACCCGGGGCGACGCGCGAGCCCATGCCGCGTTCACCGTAGGCCAGGTGCGCCGGTACGAACAGCTGGCGCTTGCCGCCGACCTTCATGCCCATCAGGCCGATATCCCAGCCCTTGATTACCCGCCCGGTGCCGATCACGCACTGGAACGGCTTGCCACGGGCATGGGACGAATCGAACTCGCTGCCGTCGGCAAGCGTGCCGCGATAATGGGTGGTGATCAGTGCGCCCTTGACCACGGCCTTGCCGTCGCCTTCCAGCAGGTCGGTCACCTGCAGTTCAGTGTCTGTCATGACTTCTCCAGGGTCGGCAGCCCATGAGTGATTTCCAGGTCGGGGTTTTCCAGGCGTTTCTGCGCCAGGCGCTGCTCGAAGTCGCTCGCCAGCTCGGCCACGGTCACTTGCCCGAGGCGTTGGACCAGCAGCGCCTCGGCTTCCTGCACGACATCGGTCAGCCGCGCATTGACCGCCTGTTCCACCAGGCACTGCGGTTCCTCCTTCGACAGACCCATGGCGAACACTTCGGGGGCGCCGAGGGCCCGATGGATGTCGAGCAGGGTGATCTCGCCCAGGGGTCGGGCCGGGGTCCAGCCGCCGCCGTGGCCTTTTTCCGAGTGCACGTAACCGTGATCGCGCAGGCCGGCCATGGTCCGGCGCACCACCACCGGGTTGGTGCGCAGCATTTGCGCGATGGTTTCGGAGGTGGTGCGCTGGTCGTGCTGGTCCATGTGGATCAGCACGTGGAGCATGCGGGAGAGGCGACTGTCGTTGCGCATGGGCGGGTTTCGCTGGTGAAAAAACACTGCGCACGTATAGCAAAATCGACCGTCTGTAACAAGACGAGTTACAGGAGTTGACGAGTGTTTATTATGTAACTTATAAAGTTTCGTGATTTCAATCGACGAGGAGTTCTACCCATGTCTCATTTCATCGTGGTGGTCGGTGCCAGCTTTGCCGGGTTGTCGGCGGCCATGCAACTGGCCCGGGCCCGTCAGCGGGTGTTGCTGGTCGATTCGGGGCGGCCGCGCAACCGGTTCGCGGTGACGTCCCACGGTTTTCTCGGCCAGGATGGCCAGTCGCCCCAGGCGATCCGAGACGAGGCACTGCGCCAGTTGCTGTGTTATCCGACCGTCGAATTCGTCGAGGGCGAGGTGGTCTCGGCCCGTCCGCTCGATAGCGGATTTGCCGTGGTGCTGGCCGATGGCCGGGAAGAGCGGGCGGCGCGGCTGGTCCTGGCCACCGGCCTGCACGATGAGTTGCCGGCGATTCCCGGCTTGCAGGCGCGTTGGGGCAAGACGGTGCTGCATTGCCCGTACTGCCATGGCTATGAAGTACGTGACCGTGCCCTGGGTGTGCTGGCCACCATGGCGCTTTCGGCGCACCAGGCGAGCATGATTCCGGACTGGGGACCGACGGTATATTTCACCCAGGGCTTCCACGAACCGGATGCCGGGCAACTGGCCCTGTTGCAGGCGCGCGGCGTGCAGATCGAGCGGACCCCGGTGGTCGAGTTGCTGGGACGGGCACCGGCCCTGGAGGCGGTGCGCTTGAGCGACGGGCGGGTGATCGAAGTCCAGGCATTGTTCACCGGCCCGAAAACCCGGATGGCCAGTCCATTGGCCGAGCAACTGGGTTGCCAGTTCGACGAGGGGCCGAGCGGACCCTATCTGCGGGTGGACGAACGCAAGGAAACCACGGTGCCGGGCGTGTTTGCCGCCGGGGACGCCGCCAGCCCGATGCACAACGCAACGCTGGCGTCGGCGGCCGGGGTCATGGCCGGGGTCTGTGCTCACCAGTCATTGCTGGGCGAGGTCGCGGGACACTAAAAAAAACATGGGCACACGGTCAGTGTGGATTAATATAGCCACTGGCCATTTATTCGTTGCCCGACCATGTTCAAGTTGACTGGCTTTCAAGGATGACCTTATGGATCGAGGCGGCTTTCGCCGTGTCGGCGATCCTTCTGATCGCCGTACTCTGGCGTCGTGAACGCAAGGCCCGGCGCGAACTGGTCGAGTGCCGGGCATTGCTGTACCCGTTGAGTGAAAGCGCGCGGCGGGGCGACGATATCGAGCGCTTCAAGCGCAGCCAGTACTTTGCCCGGATCGGCACCTGGGACTGGGATGTCGATACCGAGAAACTCTATTGGTCGGAAGCCATCTACGGCATGTTCGGCTACAAGGTCGGCGAAGTGGTGCCGTCCTACGAGTTGTTCTGTGCCAGCGTGCATCCCGATGACCGCGCGAGGGTCCGCGCGGGGGAGTTGCACTGCATCGAGACCGGCGAGAACCACGACGAGGAATACCGGGTGGTCTGGCCGGACGGCAGCATCCACTGGCTGCGCGAAACCGGCAACGTGGTGAAGAACGTTCACGACACGGCGATCAAGATGATGGGCGTGGTCCGCGATATCACCGAGGAAAAGGCCTGGGCCAGCCAGTTGCAAATCCTGGCCCACAACGACGCGCTGACCGGCCTGCCCAATCGCCTGGTACTGGAGGAACGCCTCTGCATGGCCCTGGAGCGTGCCCGTACGGGGGCAACCCGGGTGATCCTGGTGTTCCTCGACCTGAATGGTTTCAAGGAGATCAACGATGCCTACGGGCACGCGGCTGGCGATCGCATGCTGATCACCACGGCGACCCGCCTGAAAAACCTGATGCGCGCCTCGGACACGGTGGCGCGTATCGGCGGCGACGAGTTCGTGCTGATTCTCGAGGGGTTGGCCCAGCAGGGCATCGGTCTGTCGGAAGAGGTCCATCGCTTGTGCGAGAAGATCCTTGTCGAACTGTCGGTGCCGATCAGTCTCGGCGACCAGCAGGCCCAGATCGGTTCCAGCCTGGGCGTCGCGGTATTCCCCGACCATGCACCGAGCATGGACACGCTGATCCACACCGCCGACCTGGCGATGTACGAAGCCAAGCGCAGCGGCAACAACCAGTACCGTCTCGGTCGCCATGCGTCGCCAAAGGCTCGTATCGACTGAGATTCGGCACCGCCAGTGCGCACCGTGCATAAACGCATGTAGGACATGCACGCCGTCCAGGCTGCGATTTCCTGTCCGAATAGAGTATTGTGGTTGCCTGCGGAAAAAATGTCATAAGCCCGGGGTATCCGGGCGGTTATCAGATGATTGAGGGTGCCATGGGTCAGGAAAGCATTAACTGGGACAAGCTGGGTTTCGATTACATCAAGACCGACAAGCGCTATCTGTCGTACTTCCGTAACGGCGAGTGGGACAACGGTTCGTTGACCGAAGACAACGTCCTGCACATCAGCGAAGGTTCGACCGCGCTGCATTACGGCCAGCAATGTTTCGAAGGCCTGAAGGCCTACCGTTGCAAGGATGGTTCGATCAACCTGTTCCGGCCTGACCAGAACGCTGCGCGCATGCAGCGCAGCTGTGCCCGCCTGCTGATGCCGGCGCCGTCGACCGAAGCCTTTATCGAAGCCTGCAAGCAGGTGGTCAAGGCCAACGAGCGTTTCATTCCTCCCTACGGTACCGGCGGTGCCCTGTACCTGCGTCCGTTCGTCATCGGCGTGGGCGACAATATCGGCGTGCGTACCGCGCCGGAGTTCATCTTCTCGGTGTTCTGTATCCCGGTGGGTGCCTACTTCAAGGGCGGCATGAAGCCGCACAACTTCGTGATTTCCAGCTATGACCGTGCGGCGCCCCAGGGTACCGGCGCGGCCAAGGTCGGCGGCAACTACGCGGCCAGCCTGCTGCCGGGCTCCGAAGCCAAGAAGCTCGGCTTTGCCGACAGCATCTACCTGGACCCGCTGACCCATTCGAAGATCGAGGAAGTGGGCTCGGCCAACTTCTTCGGCATCACCGCCAACAACGAATTCGTCACACCGAAGTCGCCTTCGGTGCTGCCAGGCATCACCCGCCTGTCGTTGATCGAGCTGGCGCAATCGCGCCTGGGCCTGAAGGTGGTCGAAGGCGATGTGCTGATCGACAAGATCGCCGACTTCAGCGAAGCCGGCGCCTGCGGCACTGCCGCGGTGATCACGCCGATCGGCGGGATCGAGTACAACGGCAAGCTGCACGTGTTCCACAGTGAAACCGAAGTCGGGCCTGTGACCCAGCGCCTGTACAAGGAACTGACCGGCGTGCAGACCGGTGACGTCGAAGCGCCGGCGGGTTGGATCGTCAAGGTCTGAATGACCTGACTCCCTGATTCGGGCAGTGCACAAGACCCGGCATGAGTGATCATGCCGGGTCTTTTGTTTGAACGGTGGTTGAGGGCATAGGCGGATTCGGTGCTGTTCTTCCGCTGGCCTTCGTGGGCAAGCCCACTCCCACGGGGTCGCGTGGTGGCACCTATCTGCAGGTCGCCACTGACATGGTGGGGGCTTGCCCGCGAAGAGGCCATCAGCATCAGCGTTCTGTTTCCAGAAAGTTACTCCGTTTCCGTATCGCCGCTCCGGTTTATGATCTTGAGTCACCGTTGGCACGACCCAACGAGCGTTTTACGCTAACATCGCCCACCACCCTCCAACGCAGATAAGGACATCGCCATGGTCTCCACCCTGATCCTCCTGGCCATCATCGCCATCGTGGTCTTCTACGTCATCGGCATCTACAACAAGCTGGTGACCCTGCGTAACCGCTTCAAGAATGCTTTCGCGCAGATCGAAGTGCAGCTCAAGCGTCGCCATGACCTGATCCCCAACCTGGTGGAAACCGCCAAGGGCTACATGGCCCATGAACGCGAGACCCTGGAAGCGGTGATCAACGCGCGCAACCAGGCCGTCACCGGTCTCAAGGCCGCCGCGGCCCAGCCGGGCGAGGCGGGCAGCATGGCCAGGCTGGGCAGTGCCGAGGGCCTGCTCAACAGCGCCCTGGGGCGCCTGAACGTGACCCTCGAAGCCTACCCGGACCTCAAGGCTTCCGAGAACATGCAACAACTCAGCGAAGAGCTGAGCAGCACCGAGAACAAGGTGGCCTTCGCCCGCCAGGCCTTCAATGACTCGGTGATGGAATACAACACCTACAAGCAGACCTTCCCGCCGGTATTCTTCGCCGCGAAGTTTGGTCATGGGGCCGACGCCAGCCTGCTGGAGTTTGCCGACAGCGCCGAGATCCAGGCCGCCCCCAAGGTGTCGTTCTAATCAGCGTTACCCACGGACGGCCCGATGAATTTCTTTGAACACCAGGACCGCGCCCGGCGTCAGACCGGGCGCCTGGTCCTGCTGATGGCGCTGGCGGTCACCTGCCTGGTCGCCCTGACCAGTCTCGCCCTGACCCTGATCTGGCATTTCTATGGCGAGCCTTCGAGCCGCCGTGGTGCGCCGATCTTCGATACCTCGCTGGTCGGCAGCGTGGCGTTGGTGGTGATCGCCGTGGTCCTCGGCGGCAGCCTGTACAAGCGCGTGCAATTGAATGGCGGCGGCAAGGTGGTTGCCGAAAGCCTGGGCGGGCGCCTGATCAACCTCTCGCCGCAGAACTTCGAGGAACGCCGCCTGCTCAATGTCGTCGAGGAAATGGCCCTGGCCTCGGGCACGCCGGTGCCGTCGGTGTATGTCCTCGACGATACCGGCATCAACGCCTTCGCCGCCGGCCTGAGTCCCAAGGACGCGGTGATCGGCGTGACCCGTGGCGCCATCGGCCTGCTGAGCCGCGAAGAGTTGCAGGGGGTGATCGCCCATGAGTTCAGCCATATCTACAACGGCGACATGCGTCTGAACATGCGCCTGATCGCCTTGCTCCACGGCATTCTGCTGATCGGCCTGATCGGTCAGTGGGTGTTGCGCAGCGATTCGAGCTCGCGCAGTTCCTCTTCGGACAGCAACAAGGGCGTGATGCTCAAGTTCGTCCTCGGCCTGACGTTGCTGGTGCTCGGTTACGCCGGGACGTTTTTCGGCAACCTGATCAAGGCGGCGGTCAGCCGCCAGCGGGAATTCCTCGCCGATGCCTCGGCGGTACAGTTCACCCGCAACCCCGACAGTATCGGCGGCGCCCTGAAGAAGATCGGCGGCCACGCGGCCGGCTCGCAGTTGCAGGCTTCGAATGCCGCCGAATTCAGCCACCTGTATTTCGGCGCGGGAATCAAGTCCGCCATGGACGGCCTGTTCGCCACCCATCCACCGTTGGCGGAGCGCATTCGTCGGGTCGAGCCGGGCTGGGACGGGCGCTATCCGGAGGTGGCAGCGTTGTCCGTGGCCGACAGCATGGCAGCGGACCCGACCGCCCAGTGGATGCAAGCGTCCCGCTCGACTGTCGCCGCCGCCTTCAGCGGTGGTGCCGTGACCGAGTCGATCGCGGCCATCGGCGATCCCGGCCTGGCGCATCTGCAGGTGGCCCAGGATACCCTGCAGGCCTTGCCCGAGCCGCTGAAGCAGGCGGCTCACAGCAGCGAAGGGGCCCAGGCTCTGGTCTATGGGCTGTTGCTGGACCCGGTGGAGTTCCTGCAAGAGCAGCAACTCGATCTGTTGCGCAAACACCTGAGCCCGCCGCTGGCGAGCCGCCTGGAGTCCCTGCGCGGTCCTTTGCGCGAGTTGCCCCAGGGGCAGCGTCTGGCGCTGATCGACCTGGCGATACCGGCGCTCAAGCAACTGGGCAAGAGCGAGTTCGCCGCGGTGAAACAGAACATGGCCTTGCTGATCCGCGCCGACGACCGCGTCGAGCTGCTGGAGTGGACGCTGCTGCGCATCGTCGAGCGCAATGTCGAAGGGCTGCGTTCGGTGACCGGCAAGTATCGCCTGGAGTCGCTGGTCGACGAAGTAGCGGTGCTGCTGTCGTTTCTCAGTCGGGCCGGGCAGGCCGATCCCCGGCAAGCGGGCGAGGCCTTTGCCCATGGCTGCGCCGGGCTACCGTTCGCCGTGCCGGCGTTCAACGACGCCAGTGACCTGAAGGCCCTGGAAGCGGCCTTGCGCCGCCTGACCCAGTTGCTGCCGCTGCAGAAACCGCAACTGCTCAAGGCCATGGCGCGCTGCATCGGCCATGATGGTCAGGTCACGGCCGCCGAGGCCGAATTGATGCGGGCAGTGGCGGATATCCTCGATTGCCCTATGCCACCGTTGCTGACGACGGGGGAGGCGCGCCGCCCATGAAGCCTTTGCAGATACGTCCTGCTACTGTGGCGGACTGCGATCCGCTCAGTCATATCGCCTGCCGGACCTTTGCCCTGGCCTGTCCGGCCAGCACGCCGGCGCTGGAAATCGCCCGGCATATCGAAGCGCAATTGCAGCCGGTGCATTTTCGCGAGTTGTTGCAACAACCGGGGAAAATCCTCCTGGTGCTTGAGCTGGACCAGCAACTGATCGGCTACAGCCTGCTGACCCCCGAACCCGGACCTGTGGGGGTCGAGGCGGCTGACGCGGCGCAGGAGTTCACCCGCTGCTACGTGGTGCCGGAACAGCATGGTTCGGGCGCCGCCGGGTTTCTCATGAGCGAATCCCTGAAGTACCTGGCGGGGCCGGTGCGCTTGAGCGTCAGTGAAGAAAACCCACGGGCGATCCGCTTCTACGAGCGCCAGGGATTTCGCATCGTCGGCCAGACGACCTTCCAGTGCGGCAACGATGTGCAACGGGACTGGCTGATGCTCAAGCCCTGATGATCGTTCCCACGCTCCGCGTGGGCATGCAGCCCGTGACGCTCTGCGTCACAAGAGCGGACGCAGAGCGTCCTGAGAGGCGTTCCCACGCGGAGCGTGGGAACGATCAGTAGTGGTGTCTGCATCTATGTGAGCAACTCATGCGTTAAACTGATCAATCAGTGTCCGATGAGTAAGCCCCTTGGCCATCAACTTCGATTTGAACGACCTGCAGGCTTTTCGCGCCGTGGTCGAGCAGGGCAGTTTTCGCAAGGCGGCCCAGGCCATCAATATTTCCCAGCCGGCCCTGAGCCGACGCGTGGATAAGCTCGAAGAGGCTCTTGGCGTGCGACTGTTCGAGCGCACTACCCGCCGGGTCAGCCTGACCCAGGTCGGCCGGGCCTTCGCACCGACGGTGGAGCGGCTGCTGGACGACCTCGATTTGGCGCTGCTGGGCATCACCGATGTGGCCTCGACCCGCCTCGGGCATGTCACCGTGGCCTGTGTGCCGTCGGCCGCCTATTACTTCATGCCGAAGGTGGTTGCCCACTATCACCGGCAGTACCCGAAGATCAAGGTCAAGGTTCTCGACTCCAGCGCCAATGACGTGCACGCCGCAGTGCTCAGTGGCGAGGCGGATTTCGGCCTGAGTTTCACCGGCAACCTGCAGCCGGAAATCGAGTTCGAGCTGCTGGTCGAGGAGCGCTATGTCGTTGCCTGCCGCCGCGATCATCCGTTGGCCGGGCGCGCCAGCGTGACCTGGACCGAGCTGTACCAGCAGGACTACATCAGTCTGGACAAGACCTCGGGCAATCGTTTCCTGCTCGACCAGGCGCTGGTGGGGATTGAGGCAGCAAGGCCGGGAGTCTGTGAAACCCGGCATGTCACCACCATGATCGGTCTGGTGGAGGCCGGCCTGGGCATAGCGGCGGTGCCGACCATGGCGATGCCGGTGGCTGGCGAGCATCCGATTCTCACCAGTGTGCCGCTGGTCGAGCCGGAGGTGATGCGCAAGGTCGGGTTGCTCAAGCGTCGAGGACGGGTATTGACCCCGGCGGCGCTGGAGCTGGAGCGGCTGATTGTCGAGATGAAGGTTTCGCACGGGTAGGAGTTGGCTTGATGCGGTGGCGTTCCTTGAGCCGCCATCGCCGGCAAGCCGGCTCCTACAGGGGATGGTGTCGAGCACAGAGTCTGATCGTACCCACGCTGGAGCGTGGGTACGATCATGACCCTGCAAACCTGTGTAGGAGCCGGCTGGCCAGCGATAGCGCCCGTATGGGCGCCGGATTACGGGAGGCTTCTACCCACAAGTCAATGAGGAATGGAGTCCAGCCCGGTGGATTTCACGGTCGCCTGGGCTGCCGGCGCGGCGAGGTAGTCGAGCAAGGCCTTGGCCTGTGCGGGGTGCTCGGCGCCTACCGGGATCCCGGCGGCAAACCGTGTCACCGATTGTACCGACTCGGGGATCTTGCCGACATAAGTCACTCCCGGCACAGGCAGCAGTTCGCTGACCTGCTGGAAGCCCAGTTGATAGTCGCCGGTCGCGACCACCGAGGCCACCGGGATCTTCGGCACCATGGTCGCCTTGGGCTTGAGCTGTGTTTCGATACCCAGGCGCTTGAACAGCTGGTCCTGGATATACACGCCGCTGGCACTGTCGGAGTAGGCCACGGATTTGGCCTTGAGCAGGGTCTCCTTGAGCTCCTGCTCGGTGCCGATGGCCGGCTTGGCGCTGCCTTCGCGCACCACCAGGCCGATCCGCGAATCCGCCAGTTCCACCCGTGAACCGGGCATGACCTTGCCTTGCTTGATCAATTCGTCGAGGGCATAGCCGACCATTATCAGCACATCGGCCTTTTCACCGCGCTCCAGCCGGTTGGGGATCGCCTCCGGGGCCTTGCCCATGGACGGGCCGAGAATGGTGTCGAGGGTATTGCCGCTGTCGGCGGCGAATTTCGGACCGAGCAGCTTGTAGGCGGCGGTAAAGCCGCCGGAAGTCATCACGCGGATTTCCTCGGCCTGGGCCACACTGCCCAGGGCCAGGCTGCCGATCAGGGCGAGTTTCAGGAACACTGCTTTCATCGGATTTCTCTTGTTCTTGATATTGGAAAATGAGCTTGAGCCTGTGGTGCCTGGTCCGTCGTCTTCGCTGGCAAGCCAGGCTCCTACAGTATCGGTGTCGAACACGAGTCTTATGTTCAACCGAAACCTGCAGGAGCAGGGCTTGCCAGCGAAGAGGCCCTTGAAGTCACCCCAAAAACACCCGGGCTACACCGCTGGCTGGAGCTGCATCCTGGCCTTGCGATAGAGAAACAGCGTCGCGCACAGCGCGCAGAGCGCGGCGAAGCTCATCCAGTATCCCGGTGCGGCCTTGTCTCCGGTGTATTGGATCAGGGCGGTGGAGATCGCCGGGGTGAAGCCGCCGAATACCGCCGTGGCCAGGCTGTAGGCCAGGGAGAAACCGGCCACGCGGACTTCCGCCGGCATGATCTCGGTCAGCGCGGCAACCATTGCGCCGTTGTACATGCCGTAGAGGAACGAGAACCACAGCAGCACCAGCAGCATGCTGGTGAACGTCGGCGCCTGGACCAGCAGCGACAAGGCCGGATAGGCCGTGGCCAGGGTCAGGCCGGACATGGTCAGCAGTACCGGACGGCGGCCGATACGGTCGGAGAGGGCGCCACCCAGGGGCAGCCAGCAGAAGTTCGAGACACCCACCAGCAAGGTCACCAGCAGGCTGTCGGCGGTGCTCAGGTGCAGCACGGTCTTGCCGAAGGTCGGCGCGTACACGGTGATCAGGTAGAAGGCGGTGGTGGTCAGCGCGACCATCAGCATCCCGGCGACCACGATCACCCAGTTCTGCGCCAGGGTGTTGAACACCTCGCGCATGCCCGGACGGTGCTTGCGCTTGGCGAACTCTTCGGTTTCCGCCAGGTTGCGGCGCAGCAGGAAGATAAACGGCACGATCATGCAGCCGACCAGGAACGGAATGCGCCAGCCCCAGTCAGCGACCGTGCTGGCCGACATCCACTGGTTCAGCCCGTAGCCCAGGGCGGCGGCGATGACCACGGCCACTTGCTGGCTGCAGGACTGCCAGGCGGTGAAGAAGCCCTTGCGGCCCGGCGTGGCGATCTCCGACAGATAGACCGAGACACCGCCCAGTTCGGCACCGGCGGAGAAACCCTGGAGCAGGCGGCCGACCAGGACCAGGGCCGGAGCCAGCAGGCCGATGCTTTCGTAGCCGGGCACCAGGACGATGAGGATGGTGCCGCTGGCCATGATCGACAGGGTGACGATCAGGCCCTTGCGCCGACCGACGTCGTCGATATAGGCGCCGAGGATCACCGCGCCCAGCGGACGCATGAGGAAGCCGGCGCCGAACACGGCGAAGGTCATCATCAGCGAGGCGAACTCACTGTTGGCGGGGAAGAAGGCGGCGGCGATATAGGTGGCGTAGAAGCCGAACAGGAAGAAGTCGAATTGTTCGAGGAAGTTACCCGAGGTAACGCGAAATACCGCGCCCGCCTTGGCACGGGCAGAAGTGGCGGTCGGTGTCGAGGCGTGCATCTTGAAGGTCTCCAGCGCTTTTATGGCCTGCATCGCAGTGCAGATTTTTATTGGCGGGGATACTGAAGCAGCCTCATAGATTTGATAAGTGCATTTTTAGAATGGATTGATGCGCACGGCAAATTAATACCAAATGTTTCTGCGTCAGCCGTGACCTGAACTGTGGCGAGCGGGCTTGCCCGCGCTGGGGCGCGAAGTGTTTGATCGTCCCCACGCTCCGCGTGGGAATGCAGCCCGTGACGCTCCGCGTCACAAAGAGCGGACGCAGAGCGTCCCGTGAGGCGTTACCACGCGGAGCGTGGGAACGATCATCACTCGCCACAGGACTGGGTCCGACCACAAAACTCCCTATTCCTCAGGCACGAACAGCTCGCGAATCGTCTGCCGCAACCACATATGCCGCGGGTCCTTCTGGAACCGCGCATGCCAGTGCTGCTTGAGGTCGTAGCTGGGAAAGTCGACCGGCGGCTCGATGGTCCGCACCGCCGAATCCTCGGCATACAGCCGGGCCACCGTGCGCGGCAGCACCACCACCAGGTCCGAGCGCTCGATGATCGCCGAGGTGCTCATGTAGTGGGACATCTGCAGGACGATATTGCGCTCCACCCCGAGCGCCGCCAGGTGGCTTTCGTACATCTCCTGGCTACGGCTGCCGTCGCGTACCTGCAGGTGTTCGAGGGCGCAGAAGTCCTCCAGCGACAGACGCTCGTCCCGGATCGGATGGTCGCGGCGGATCAGGCACACCAGGTCGTGGGAGAACAACCGCTGCTGGTAGATGTTCGGCGCATCGAGGTCGGGGAAATAGCCCAGCACCATGTCCACCCGGCCTTCGCGCAGGTGTTCGGCCAGGTCCCTGGGCGACAGGCCGAAGGTGCGGATCCGCGCTTTGGGCGCGACCTTGCGCAGGTGCTCGAACAAGGTCGGCAGGAACACCACTTCGCCAACCTCGCTGAGGCAGAAGGTGAACTCGTCGGTACTGCGGGATGGGTCGAAGGTCGGGTTGCTGAGGATGTCGCGGTCGATGATATCGATCACCTCGCGGGTCCGCTCGATGATGCTCTGGGCCCGTGGCGTGGCTTCCATGCGGCTGCCGGAACGAACGAACAGCGCATCCCCCAGGGAATGGCGCAGGCGCGAGAGGGCGGCGCTGACCGCCGGTTGGCTCATACCCAGGTGCTGGGCCGCCGTGGTGACATTACCGGCTTCGTGGATCGCCAGCAGGACGCGAAGCAGGTTCAGGTCGGTGCGCATGCTCTATAACCAAATCAAATAGTCTGAATAAATAGAATTAGCTTCGATTATTTAAGCCGGGGCGCGAGGATTGTGTCCAGACAAAAATAATACCGAGGCATCCCTCATGATCAATCTGCATGACATCCGCTACGTGCGTCTGGGCACGGCGGATATCGACCAGGCTCGCCAGTACGCCACACAGGTGCTGGGTTTGCAGGTCGCCCGCAGCGCCAATGGGGCGGTGTACTTCCGCTCCGACAGTCGCGACCACACCCTGTGCTATTACGAGGGTGATCCCACCGAAACCACCACCGCCTTTGAAATCAACTCCAGCGCCGAACTCGACCACGCCGCGCAACTGCTGGAAGACAACGGTTTTGCCGTACGCCATGGCAGCCGCGAAGAAGCCGAGTTGCGCGCGGTCGCCGAACTGATTCACTTCCGTGATCCCAGCGGCAACCAGATCGAACTGGTGCTCGCCCCCCATGCCTATGGCGGACGCTACTTTCCGTCGCGGGATGCCGGCATCACCGGTTTCAGCCATATCGGCCTGCGCACCACCAACGCCAAGCGCGACGAAGCGTTCTGGACCCAGTTGGCGAATGCCCGGGTCAGCGACCGGATCGGTGATGCGCCACTGCTGCGCATCGATGAAGTGCACCACAAGATCGCCCTGTTTCCCTCGGCCCATCCGGGGGTGCAGCACATCAACCATCAGGTCGAGAGCATCGACGATGTGATGCGCGCCTATTACTTCCTGCGCGAGCGCGGTATCAAGATCCTCTTCGGACCGGGCCGGCATCCGACCTCCGGCGCGGTGTTCCTCTACTTCGAGGGGCCGGACGGCATGACCTACGAGTATTCCACCGGGGTCAGCCACATCGCCCCCGAGCAGGAAGCCACGCACCATCCGCGGCAGTTCCCGCTGGCACTGACTTCGTTCTGCGCCTGGGGTTCGAAGCCGGATATCCCGGAGTTCAAGTCATGAGCCGGCCGCCTGTCGCCACCCGCGCCCAGCAGATCGAACTGCGCATGGCCGCCCGGGCCTTGTCCCGTTCCGGCCTGGCCCATGCCTACGGGCATTGCAGTCTGCGCCTGGATGCCGGGCATTTCCTGGTCTGCGCCGCCAGGCCCATGGGCCTGATCGCACCGGGCGAGGACGGCGTGGTGGTGACCATCGACGCCGATCTGCCCGCCGGCGTGCTCGGGGAAGTGCGTATCCATCAGCAGATCTATCGGCGCCGGGCCGAGGTCGGCGCGGTGATCCGCAGCATGCCGGCCCAGGTGATGACCTTGTCCTGTGCCCGCCTGACCCCGCAGTCGCGGCACGGCATGGGCGCTTATTTCCACTCCTCGATTCCGTTGTGGGACGACCCGCAACTGCTGCGCGACGACCTCCAGGCCGCCGCCCTGGCCGAGCAACTGGCCGGTAACCCCGCGTTGGTGATGCGTGGCAACGGCGCCATCGTGGTCGGCGGCTCGCTGGTGGAGGCGCTGACCCTCAACTGGTACCTGGAGGACGCCGCCCGCATCGAGTTGCAACTGCTGGCGGCAGGGCTCGCGGGACCGGTGCTGAGTGCCGGCGAAACCGAGCGCCGCGCCACCAACTCGGGACGAATTTTCGAACGCATGTGGGACTACCTCACCGCCGGCGATGCCGAGGCGGCCGTGTACCTACAAGATGGCTTACAAGAAGGAAACTGATCATGTCCAAACTGCCTCTGCGCGAGTTTCACAATTTCATCGGCAACCAGTGGGTCGAGGGCGTGCGCACCTTCGACAACCGCAACCCGGCCGATAACAGCCTGATCGGCCCGGTGCATGAGGCCGGCCAGGCCCAGGTGGATGCCGCGGTCAAGGCGGCCAGGGCGGCCTTGAGCGGTCCCTGGGGCCAGTTGAGCGTGGCCCAGCGCGTGGCCTTGCTGCACAAGGTCGCCGAAGGCATCGAGCGCCGGGCCGAAGAATTCATCGCCGCGGAAATCGCCGACACCGGCAAGCCTTACGGGCTGGCCAGCCACCTGGATATTCCCCGTGGTGCGGCGAATTTCAAGGTGTTTGCCGACCTGATCAAGAACGTGCCCACCGAAAGCTTCACCATGGACACCCCGGATGGCGGCAAGGCGGTCAACTACGCGGTGCGTGCGCCCAGGGGCGTGATCGCCGTGGTGTGCCCGTGGAACCTGCCGTTGCTGCTGATGACCTGGAAAGTCGGTCCGGCCCTGGCCTGTGGCAATACCGTTGTGGTCAAACCTTCAGAGGAAACCCCGGCCACCGCGACCCTGCTCGGTGAAGTAATGCGCGATGCCGGCGTGCCGGCTGGGGTCTACAACGTGGTGCATGGCTTTGGCGAAAACTCGGCCGGGGCCTTCCTGACCGCGCATCCCGAGGTCAATGGCATCACCTTTACCGGCGAAACCGGTACCGGCGAGATCATCATGAAAGCCGCGGCCAAGGGCCTGCGTCCGGTATCCCTGGAACTGGGCGGGAAGAACGCCGGCGTGGTGTTCGCCGATGCCGACCTGGACAAGGCGGTGGCCGGTATCGCCCGCTCGGCCTTTGAAAACAGTGGCCAGGTCTGCCTCGGCACCGAGCGGGTGTATGTCCAGCGGCCGCTGTTCGAGCGTTTTGTCCAGGCCCTCAAGGCCAAGGTCGAGACCCTGCGTATCGGCGCCCCCCATGGCGAAGGCACCACCATGGGCCCGCTGGTGTCCCTCGGGCATCGGGAAAAGGTCCTCGGTTACTACCGCCAGGCCGTGCAGGACGGCGCCACCGTGATCAGCGGTGGCGGCATCCCGCCGATGCCGGCGGAACTGGCCGAGGGCGCCTGGATCCAGCCGACCATCTGGACCGGTCTGGCCGAGACTTCGGCGGTGATCCGCGAAGAGATCTTCGGTCCGTGCTGCCATATCGCGCCGTTCGACGATGAGGATGAAGTGGTGCAGTTGGTCAACGCCACCCGGTACGGCCTCGCTGCCAGCGTCTGGACCAGCAACCTGCAAGTCGCCCACCGCATGGGCGCGGCGCTGGATGTCGGCATCTGCTGGATCAACTCGTGGTTCCTGCGCGACCTGCGTACCGCCTTCGGCGGCGCCAAGCAGTCGGGCATCGGCCGTGAGGGCGGTGTGCATTCCCTGGAGTTCTACACCGAACTTCGCAACATCTGCGTGCGCTTGTGAGGCCGGCCATGAATTCCCTGTCTATCCAGCAACTCGGTGCCGAGCTGCACCGTGCCTTGAGCCAGTCCGAGGCCATCGCCCCGCTGACCGAGCGCCATCCGGAGCTGACTGTCGAGGAGGCCTACCAGATTCAGTTGGCGATGCTCCAGCCCCGTCTGGACGCCGGCGAGCGGGTCATCGGCAAGAAAATCGGGGTCACCAGCCAAGTGGTGATGGACATGCTGGGGGTGGACCAGCCGGACTTCGGCCATCTGCTCAGTGGCATGCTCCACGGCGATGGCGCATCCATCGCCTGCGCCGACCTGATCGCGCCCAAGGCCGAGGGCGAAATCGCCTTCGTGCTCAAGGACGACCTGGTCGGTCCCGGGGTGACCCTGGCCGATGTGCTGCGGGCGACGGCCTATGTGATGCCCTGTTTCGAGATCGTCGATTCGCGGATTCGCGACTGGAAGATCCGCATCCAGGACACCGTCGCCGACAACGCTTCGGCCGGGGCCTTTGTCCTCGGTGACGCGGGTGTCACGCCCCATGAGGTCGACCTGGCCTGTGTCGGCATGACCCTGGAAAAGAACGGCGAGATCGTCGCCACCGGTGCCGGCGCCGCTGCTCTCGGGCACCCGGCCAATGCCGTGGTCTGGCTGGCCAACACCCTCGGGCGCCTGGGCATCGGCCTCAAGCGTGGCGAGGTGATTCTTTCCGGTTCGCTGGCGGCCATGGTGCCGGTCAAGCCCGGCGACCAATTGCGCATGAGCCTCGGCGGTATCGGCTCGGCGTCCGTGCGTTTCGTATAAGGAAAACCAGATGAACCTGACAGCAGAGACCATTGCCGGCCTGGCCGAGCACCTGGAAAACGCCGAGTTGAACCGCGAGGCGGTGGCCAAGATCACCGACACCCACCCGGAGATGGACTGGGAAGACGCCTATGCGATCCAGGATGCGATCCGCCAGCGCAAGGAGGCTCGTGGCGTGCGTATCGTCGGCCTGAAAATGGGCCTGACCTCCTTTGCCAAGATGAAGCAGATGGGCGTCACCGATCCGATCCACGGCTTTCTCACCGACTACGGTTCGTGCATGGACGGCGCGGTGATCGATGTCGATTCGCTGATCCATCCCAAGGTCGAGGCGGAGATTGCCTTTGTCCTCAAGCACCCGCTCAAGGGGCCGGGTTGCCATGTCGGCGACGTGCTGGCGGCCACCGATTTCATCCTGCCGGCGGTGGAGGTGATCGACTCGCGTTACGAGAACTTCCGCTTCGACCTCAAGAGCGTGATCGCCGACAACACCTCCTCGGCACGCTTTGTCACCGGCGGCCAGTCGCGCAGCGTCAACGGCATCGACCTCAAGTGCCTGGGCGTGGTGCTGGAGAAGAACGGCGAAGTGGTCGCCACCGCGGCGGGCGCCGCGGTGCTCGGGCATCCGGCACAGAGCGTGGCGATGCTCGCCAACATGCTCGCGGCCCAGGGCCGTGAATTGCCGGCCGGCTGTTTCATCATGACCGGTGGTGTCACCGAAGCCATCGCGGTGGCCGCGGGCGACCAGGTCACCGTGCGTTACCAGCACCTGGGCAGCGTCTCGATGCGCTTCCAGTCGCAATCATCCTGAGGAGTCGGACCATGCCCATCATGCAGGTTTTCCTGATCGAAGGCCGTGACGAAGAACAGAAGGCGCGCCTGATCGCGGCCTTGACCGAGGCGGCGGTGGAGTCGATCCAGGCGCCCCGCGAGTCGGTCCGGGTGCTGATCACCGAGGTACCCAAGACCGACTTCGGCATTGCCGGCAAGACCGCCAAGGCCCTGGGCCGCTGACCGCGAGGAACACGACATGAGCGAACACAAGAAAAAAGTCGCCATCATTGGCTCCGGCAATATCGGCACCGATCTGATGATCAAGATCCTGCGCAATGCCAGGCATCTGGAAATGGCCGTGATGGTCGGCATCGACGCCGCCTCCGACGGCCTGGCCCGGGCCCGGCGCCTGGGCGTGGCGACTACCCATGAGGGTGTCGAGGGCCTGGTGCGCATGGCTGAATTCGCCGATATCGATTTCGTCTTCGATGCCACCTCGGCCAGCGCCCACGTGGCCAACGATGCACTGCTGCGCCAGCACAAGCCGGGCATCCGCCTGATCGACCTGACCCCGGCCGCCATCGGTCCGTATTGCGTGCCGGTGGTGAACCTGGAAGCCAACCTGCAGGCGACCAACGTCAATATGGTCACTTGCGGCGGCCAGGCGACCATTCCCATGGTGGCGGCGGTGTCGCGGGTGGCGAAGGTGCACTATGCCGAGATCATCGCCTCCATCAGCAGCAAATCGGCCGGTCCCGGCACCCGGGCCAATATCGACGAGTTCACCGAAACCACGGCCCATGCCATCGAGGCGGTCGGCGGGGCGGGGAAGGGCAAGGCGATCATCGTGCTCAACCCGGCCGAGCCACCGCTGATGATGCGCGACACGGTCTATGTGCTGTCGCAGGCGGCCGATCAGGCTGAAGTTGAAGCGTCCATCGAGGCGATGGCCCAAGCGGTGAAGGCCTATGTACCGGGCTATCGGCTCAAGCAGAAAGTGCAGTTCGAGGTGATCCCCGCCGAGGCACCGTTGCACATTCCCGGCCTGGGGCAGTTCAGCGGCCTGAAGACCACGGTGTTTCTCGAAGTCGAAGGCGCCGCCCACTACCTGCCGGCCTATGCCGGCAACCTCGACATCATGACCAGTGCCGCGTTGGCGACCGCCGAACGCATGGCCTGGTCCATGGCCCACTGAGGAGACTCCCATGACCTTCAATCCCGGCAAGAAACTCTATATCTCCGACGTGACCCTGCGCGACGGCAGCCACGCGGTACGGCACCAGTATTCCATCGACAATGTGCAGGCCATCGCCCGTGCCCTGGACAAGGCCCGCGTCGACAGTATCGAGGTCGCCCACGGTGATGGCCTGCAAGGCTCCAGCTTCAACTACGGCTTTGGCGCCCACACCGACCTGGAATGGATCGAAGCGGTCAGCGATGTGATCAGCCATGCCAAGGTTGCCACTCTGCTGCTGCCCGGCATCGGTACCGTGCATGACCTAAAGGCCGCCTACAACGCCGGGGCGCGGGTGGTGCGCGTCGCGACCCACTGTACCGAGGCGGATGTCTCGCGCCAGCACATCGAATACGCCCGCGAGCTGGGCATGGACACCGTCGGTTTCCTGATGATGAGCCACCTGACCAGCCCGCAGAACCTGGCGCTGGAAGCGCAGAAGATGGAAAGCTACGGCGCCACCTGTATCTATGTGGTGGACTCCGGCGGCGCGATGAGCATGCAGGATATCCGTGAGCGCTTCCGTGCGGTGAAGGCCGTGCTCAAGGCCGAAACCGAAACCGGCATGCATGCCCACCACAACCTGTCGCTCGGTGTCGCCAACTCGATCGTCGCCGTGGAGGAGGGCTGCGACCGGATCGACGCCAGCCTCGCCGGCATGGGCGCCGGGGCCGGCAACGCGCCGCTGGAGGTGTTTATCGCCGCCGCCGAACGTCTCGGCTGGAACCACGGCACCGACCTCTACACCCTGATGGACGCCGCCGACGATATCGTCCGCCCCTTGCAGGACCGGCCGGTGCGGGTCGACCGTGAAACCCTGGCCCTGGGGTACGCCGGGGTCTATTCGAGCTTCCTGCGTCATGCCGAGATCGCCGCGCGACGCTACGGGCTCAAGGCCGTGGACATCCTCGTCGAGCTGGGCCAGCGGCGCATGGTCGGCGGCCAGGAAGACATGATCGTCGACGTTGCCCTGGACCTGCTGCAGAGGTCGAAAATCTACCCGACCTGAACGCGCTGAAACCTGTTTCACCCCACTGACAAATCCAATAACAGGGGAAACACCATGAACCACAAGACCGCCTCCATTGGCGAAATCATCGATGCCTGTGCGATATCCCGTTACCAGATCATTGTCCTGCTGCTGTGTTTCCTGGTGGTACTGGTGGACGGTTTCGATACGGCCGTGATCGGCTATATCGCACCGTCCCTGCGCCAGGAATGGGGACTGCAACCGAGCCAACTGTCGCCGGCCTTCGGTGCCGGCCTGTTCGGCCTGATGTGCGGGGCCTTTCTGTTCGGTCCCATCGCCGACAAGTACGGGCGCAAGAAGGTCCTGCTGGTGTCGGTGCTGATCTTCAGCCTCGGCACCCTGGCCTCTGCCTGGGCCCATTCCATCGACAGCCTCACGGCCTTGCGCTTCCTCACCGGGATCGGCCTGGGCGGGGCGATGCCGACCTGTATCACCCTGAGCGCCGAGTATTCGCCGTTGCGCCGGCGGATGATCATGGTGACCCTCAGCTACAGCGGCTTCACCACCGGCCTGGCCCTGGGCGGGGCGGTGGCGAGCCAGATCATCCCGGCTTTCGGCTGGCGCGGCGTGCTGCTGATCGGCGGGCTCGCACCGCTGTTGTTGCTACCGTTGCTGGCCTGGTACCTGCCGGAATCGGTGCGCTACATGGCCGCGCATCCGCGTTATGCCGTGGCCTTGCGCAAGGTAGTGGAGAAGATCAGCGGCCGCCGCGACTGGGATGAGGTGACTTTCATCGAAGACCAGCGGCCGGCAGCCGAACGTTCGCCGATTTCGCAGTTGTTCATCGAAGGCCGGGCGCTGCGCACGGTGCTGCTGTGGGGCACGTTCTTCTGCTCGCTGTTTGTCTTCTATCTCCTGACCAGCTGGTTGCCGAGCATCCTCAAGGACGCCGGCTACGACATCGCCAACTCCGCGAGGATCGGTGCCATGGTGCCGCTGGGCGGAACCCTCGGGGCGATTTTCATGGCGCTGCTGATGGACAAGGTCAGCCAGTACAAGGTGCTCGGCCTGGCCTACCTCGGCGCGGCGCTGGTGATTGCCCTGGTGGGCTTTGTCCTCGGCCAGGCGACCTGGCTGACCGTGGCAGTGTTCTTCGTCGGCTTCGGCGTGGCCGGGGCGCAGAACGGCCTGAACCTGCTCTCGGCGAGCATCTATCCGACCACGGCGCGGGCCACCGGGGTGAGCTGGGCCATGGCCAACGGCCGGGTCGGCTCGATCATCGGCTCAATGCTCGGCGCCTGGCTGATCGCCCAACTGGGCCAGCCCACGCTGTTCTTTATCGCCCTGGCGGTGCCGGCCTTGCTTGGCTCCATCGCGATCTTCTCGTTGCAGCGTTTCGCGGTACGAGAAGACGTGAGCGGCCCGCAGGTCTCCACGAGCCACTGAGGCACTGACGCCTCCCCACTGACACGACATCACCAACTCCTGCCGTTCGCGGCAGGAGGGGCCGCGCTTTGCCTGAAATACGGCCCTGAACACCTTCGTTCCCGCAGGAGCAGGGCTTGCCCGCGAAGTTTTTGGCGTCCTCAAGGGCCGTTCGCGGGCAAGCCCGGCTCCTACAGGGGCGGTGTTCCGGCGGGAAAAGTCAGGCAGGCCTCGAACTCCCAACAATAAAAAACCAAGGGTGTCACTACCATGCGTCAACACAACAAGATCTCGCGTGCCTTCCAACCAACCCTGTTCGGCTTTTCGTTACTGATGCTGGCTGTCGCGCAGCCGATTCGCGCCGAAGGCTTTATCGACGATGCCAAGGCCAAGCTCGACCTGCGCAACGTCTACTTCAACCAGGACAACCGCAGCGGTCCGGCGGCGCCGTCGAAACTGGAGGAATGGGGCCAGGGCTTTATCCTCAACTTCACTTCCGGCTACACCCAGGGGCCGGTGGGCTTTGGCGTGGATGCGCTGGGCATGCTCGGCGTGCGCCTGGACTCGGGACGCGGCACCCATGGCAACCCGAACAGCGTTGCCCAGGGCGGCTTTGTGTTCCCTACCGACAGCAGCGGCCGGGCGGTGGATGACTTCGCCACCCTGGGCCTGACTGGCAAGGTGCGCGTCGCCAAGACCGAGCTCAAGGCCGGGACCTTGCTGCCGAAGATGCCGATCCTGGTCTACAACGATGGTCGCCTGTTGCCGGAGACCTTCCAGGGCGTGCAGGTGACCTCCAAAGACTTCGACCACTTCACCCTGACCGGCGGCCAGGTCAGCGCGGTCAAGAGCCGCAACTCGTCGAACAATGAAAACCTGGCGATTGCCGGCGCCGGCGGCCCGGCCGGGCAACGCAGCAACAAATTCAACTTTGCCGGTGTCGACTACCAGGTCGATCCGAGCCTGTTGCTGCAGTACTACTACGGCAACCTGGAGGACTTCTACCAGCAGCATTTCCTCGGGTTGGTGCAGACCCAGCAACTGCCGGTGGGCAGCCTGAAGACCGACCTGCGCTTCTTCGACAGTTCTTCCGATGGCCTCAACGGCACCCGTGCCGGACGCCAGGAAGGCTATCTGAGCAGCGGTTACCACAACAACGGCGAAGTCGATAACCGTGCCCTGGCCGGCTTGTTCACCTACAGCCTGGGCGGGCATGCGGTAAGTCTCGGTTACCAGCACCTCAACGGCTCCAGCGACTTTCCGTTTCTCAACCAGGGCGACGGCTCGGCGACCTACCTGATCACCGACCGCCAGACCGGCGCGCGTTTCCAGAGGGCCGGGGAGAACACCTGGGTCGCGCAGTACGGCTACAACTTCGCGGGCTTGGGCCTGCAGGGGCTGACCACCCAGGTGACCTACCAGCGCGGCGGGCAGATCAAGTCCGACCAGGGCGACCAGCACGAATGGGAGCGCGACCTGATGGTCAGCTATGCGTTCCAGAGCCCGATGTTGCGCGGCTTCGGCATGCAATGGCGTAACGCGATGCTGCGCAGCACCGTGGCCAGCCAGCGCGACCTGGACGAGAACCGGGTGTACCTGACGTATACCGTGGATCTGTTCTGACCTTTACCGAGCATGCCCACGTTCCTGCGTGGGCATGCAGCCCGTGACGCTTTTGAAGCGGACGCCGAGCGCCCAGAGAGGCATTCCCACGCTGGAGCGTGGGAACGATCGAAACTTGTAGGAGCCGGCTTGCCGGCGATGGCGTCCGAACAGGCGCCGCATGGCTCAAGGGCCTCATCGCTGGCAAGCCAGGCTCCTGCAAGGTCCGTGTTTGCCTTGGCCGATCGGCATCAGGACAAGCCCATTCGCCACAAAACCCCTGATTTTTCGGCATGTATCAGGACTGAAATATTTTCCGTGCATTCATTGACGCCATTGTTTTGTCTCTTTAGCATCGCGATGTCATTTTGATGTTACCGCTTGTTTCAAGGGATCGAGCCGGGGTTCCACTGGCCGTCTGTATCCGGCCAGGTGGCAGCCCGTCGTACACGATCTCCTTGCAGTTGAGCGTCTTCTCATCCTGCGTTTCATCTGATTCGAGATTCCTGACATGGACGTCCGCCAGTTCGCGCTTCTTGCGCGCCAGCCTTCTGCTGCCCTGAAAAAACGTGAGCACTTCCTTGGACTGCCCAAGCGCGGACTGGCGTTCCTGTTGGCGAACGTCATGTTCTGGCAACCGCTCTGGGCCCAGGCGGATGGGATCGTGGTCAGCGCGCCGGGGACTACCCTGGGCCAGGCGGGCAATGGCGTGCCCATCGTCAATATCGCCGCGCCCAACGGCAGTGGCTTGTCGCACAACCAGTTCCACGACTACAACGTCGGCGCCAACGGCGTCATCCTCAACAATGCCACCGACCGGACCCAGTCCACGCAACTGGGTGGGATCATCCTCGGCAACAGCAACCTCAACGGCCGTGCCGCCACCACCATCCTCAACGAAGTCAACGGCGGCAGCCCCAGCCAGTTGCGTGGCTACACCGAAGTGGCGGGGCAGTCGGCCCATGTGATCGTCGCCAACCCTTACGGCATCAGTTGCAGCGGTTGCGGCTTCATCAACACGCCGCAGGCAACGCTCACCACCGGTAAACCGGTGATCACCAACGGCCAGGTGTCGGGTTACCAGGTCGACCAGGGCAGCGTGTCCATCGAAGGCGCCGGGCTTAACGCCAACAATATCGACCAGTTCGAAATCATCACTCGTTCGGCCAAGCTCAATGCCGAGATCCAGGCGAAGAACCTGGCGATCATTGCCGGCGCCAACGATGTCGATGCCAAGACCCTCAAGGCCACCGCCCGCACGGCCAATCCCGCCAATGCCCCACAACTGGCCATCGACTCCTCAGCGTTGGGCGGCATGTACGCCGGGGCGATCAAGCTGGTGGGCACCGAAGCCGGTGTCGGGGTCAAGCTCGACGGCAAGATGGTCGCCAGCGGTGGCGATATCCAACTCGATGCCAACGGTCATCTGAGCATGGTCGACACGGCGGCGAGCGGAGCGGTCGACGTGAAGGCTCGGAGCCTGGAGGCCAAGGGCACGGTCTACGCTGGCACCACCCTGGACATGCACACCCAAGGCGACCTGAGCAGCCAGAACAACCTGGTCGCCAAGGACCACATCACTCTTACCAGCGGCGGCCAACTGGCCAACAACGGCATCATCGAAGCCGGGGTCAATCTTGATAACACCCGCAACACCGACGCCGATATCAGCATCAGCGCGCAGAACCTCAACAACGCCGGCAAGAACATCATTGCCAGCCGCGACCTGAACGTCACCACCGCCCAGACCCTGAACAACCAGGGCGGCACCCTGAGCGGCCAGCGCCAGACCACGGTCACCGCTGGCACCCTCGACAACCAGAACAAGGGCCGGGTACTCAGTGCCGACCGCCTGAACCTGACCGCCGACAAGGCCATCAACGGCAAGGACGGCCTGATCTCCAGCAACGGCGATCTGGTGGTCAACGTCGGCGCGCTAGGCAATCGCGGCGGGGAGATTTCCAGCCTGGCCGATGTCACCCTCAACGTCGCCACCCTGGACAACAGCGCCGGCCTGATCGCGTCCGACAAGAGCCTGAATCTCATGGCCAGTGGCGCTGCCAATAACCGTGGCGGCGCCTTGTCAGGTTCAACCCTGGTCACCCTGAAGGGCGCGAGTCTGGACAATACCCAGGGGCAGATCACCGGCGACCTGGGGTTGAGCATCGACCTCAGCGGCGCGTTGGATAACCACGGGGGAACCCTGGGTTCCGGCAAGGCCTTGAGCCTGACCGCTGCCAGCCTCGACAACCGTGCGGCAGGCACGGTGCTGGCGGCGGACGGCAATCTGACCGCTACCGTCAGCGGCGCATTTGATAACCGTGAACAGGGCAAGCTGCGCGCCACGGGCAGCATTGACCTGAATACCGGCAGCCTGGACAACCGCGGCGGCAGCCTGGCGGGCAAGGATCACCTGACCGTACGTAGCGCTTCGGCGGACAACCGTGGCGGCCTGATCCAGGCCGACAAGGACCTCAAGCTGCTGGTCGATCAGTTGGACAACCGCGACAAGGGCAATCTTGTCGCCAAGGCGGCCATCGGCTTCGAAGGCACCCGCCTGGACAACAGCGGCGGCCTGCTCAGCGCGGTCGGCCCGGTCAGTCTCAAGGCCAAAGAGGTTGCCAACACCCAGGGCCGTATTGCCAGCCAGGGCGACCTCGACGCCAGCATTGACAGCCTGAGCCAGCAGGGTGGGGCGCTGGTGGCCCAGGGCTCCTTGCTGCTGACCGGCAAGAGCCTCGACAACCGCAATGGCGGTACGCTCGCCAGCACCCAGGGCCTGACCGTCAATGTCGAGCAGATCGACAACCGCGCCGGCGAGCTGTCCAGTACCCGCGGTAGCGTCAGTGTCAGCGGACAGCGCCTGGATAACAGCGATGGCGGCAAGCTGCTGACCGAGACCGATCTTGGCGTCACCGTGGCGCAAGTGATCAACCAGAACAAGGGCCGTCTGTTCGCCAAGGGCAGCGTCAACCTGAGCGGCACGAGCCTGGATAACAGCGGCGGGAACATCTCCGCCCTCCAGGGCCTGGATATCCGCCTTGATGGCGCGCTGCTCAACAACACCGGCCTGCTCAGCAGCGAAGGTGCCCTGGACCTCAAGGTCGGTAGCCTGGACAACACGGCCGGCAAGTTCGGCAGTGCCGCCGACCTGTCGATCGAGAGCCTGGGGGCGTTGCTCAACCAGGGCGGCTCGATCCTCACGGACCAGGGCCTGGTACTCGTCAGCAGCAGCCTCGACAACAGCCGCAAGGGCCTGATCAGCGGCAAGGGCGCCACCCGCGTCACCACCGGCACTCTCGACAACAGTCAGGCAGGACGGCTGACCAGCGACGACCGCCTGGACCTGACGGCAACCCGGGTCAACAACGGCGCGTCCGGCCGTATCGCCAGTGCCAGGGACCTGACTGCCAGCATCACCGGCCTCGACCAGCAGGGCGGCGAACTGTTCAGCAAGACCCAGCTGAGCCTCGACCTGCACAACGGCCGTCTGGACAACAGCAACGGCCTGATCAACGGCCCGCTGCTGGTGCTCAAGAACCTCGACGAGGTGGTCAACCAGGGCGGTGAGATCTCCAGCGCCCAAGCCTTCGCCATCGTCGCGAAAAGCCTCGACAACAGCAGCGGCAAACTGCTCGGCAGCCAGGGCCTGACCCTGCGCATCGATCAGGCGCTGAGCAACATCAAGGGCCTGATTGCCGCCGCGTCGCTCGACAGCCGTAGTACCAGCCTGGACAACAGCCAGGGCCTGATCAGCAGCCGGGGTGCCATCGACCTGGGCGTGACCGGAGCCTTGATCAACCAGGGCGCTACCCTGGTGGGCGATGGCGCGATCCTGTTGACGGCCAGCAGCCTGGATAACAGCAATGGCGCCATCTCCGGCAAGGCCGATGTCACGGCGAACATTGCCACTCTGGACAACCGCAACGGCAAGCTGATCGCCAGCGGTACGCTGGTCCTGGGCGGGACCTCCCTGGATAACCGTCAGAACGGCCTGGTAGGGGCGACAAAAGCGCTGAAACTCGATGTCGGCGTCATCGACAACCGCGGCGGCGAGTTCTCCAGCAGTGCCGATATCCGCCTGACCGGCAACCGCCTGGACAACAGCGACAGCGGCAAGCTCCTCGCCGATACGACGCTGACACTCGAAATGGCTCAGGTACTCAACCGCAACCTGGGGCTGCTCAAGGGCAAGACCGGCGTCACGCTGGACGGCCAGACCCTCGACAATACCGGCGGCCAACTGCTCAGCGACCAGGATGCACGACTCACCCTCGGCGCTGACCTCGACAACAGCGCTGGCCTGATCAGCAGTGAAGGCCGGCTGGATGTCAGCAGCGTCGGGCTGACCAACACTGCCGGCAGCCTGTCGAGTGCCGGGGCCCTCAAGGTCAAGGCCAGCGGGGCATTGGGCAACCAGGGCGGACGCCTGGTCAGTGACAGCAGCATCGACCTGACCAGCAGCCGTCTCGACAACGCCCAGGCGGGAGTGATCAGCGGTAAAGGTGCGGTCACTGTCAGTACCGGCGCCTATGACAATCGCACCGGCAGCCTGAGCAGCAGCGACAGCCTCACCCTGACGGCGGGGCAGGTCAGCAACCAGAACGGCCGCATCGGCAGCGACAAGGCCCTGGTCGCCAGCGTCACCGGCCTGGACCAGCAGGACGGCAAGCTCTTCAGCAACACGGCACTGACCCTGGACCTGAACAATGGCCAGCTGAACAACCAGAACGGTCTGATCAACGCACCGTCACTGGTGCTCGACAACCTCAAGGGCGTAAACAACCAGGGGGGTGAAATCTCCAGTGCACAGGCCTTCGCACTGACCGCCGACAGCCTGGATAACAGCAACGGCAAGTTGCTGAGCAACCAGGCCGTGACCTTGCGGGTCAACCAGGCGCTGGCCAACCTCAAGGGCCAGATCGCCGCCGCCGCGCTCGATATCCGCGCCGCCAGCCTCGACAACAGTGGCGGTACCGTCACCAGCCGTGGCGATCTCGACCTGACCATCCGTGGTCAACTGAGCAATCGCAGCCAGGGTCTGATCAACGCCGCGCAAGCCTTGAAGCTCAGCAGCGCCGACCTCGACAACCAGGGCGGTACCTTGCTCGGTGCCGGCGCCGTGACCCTCAACGCCATGGCCCTGAACAACAGTGGCAAGGGCCTGATCAACAGCCAGGGCGGTCTGACGATCAATGCCAGCAGCCTGGACTCCGGCAATGGCGGTGAAGTCTCGGCCAAGGGCGATATCGACCTGGCCCTCGGCGCCCTGGCCCAGAACGGTGGCCGCCTGCTCGGCGACCAGGCCATCCGCCTCGACCTGGCGGGTGGTGATCTCGACAACCGCAACGGCCTGCTCAACGCCAAGGGCCCCCTGGCCATCAATCGCCTGCGCGACCTGAACAACCAGGGCGGCGAACTCTCCAGCAGCCAGAGTTTCAATCTCGCCGGACGGACGCTGGACAACAGCGGCGGCAAGCTGATCAGCAACAACCAGTTGGGCGTGACCGGCAGCAGCCTGATCAACCAGAGCGGCCTGATGTCCGGCTGGCAGGGACTGGCCGTCAACGGTGCGAGCCTGGACAACCGCAACAGCGGTACCCTGTCCAGCCGCAACGGCAACCTGGGTGTCAACGTCAGCGGCGCATTGCTCAACAGCAATGCCGGTGCGCTGGTCAGCCAGCAGGCCTTGACCGTCAACGCCGCCAGCCTCGATAACAGCGCCGGTATCCTGTCCAGTGGCGGCGCCCAGCAGTTGACCATCAGCGGCCTGTTGAACAACGCCCAGGGCGGCTCCATCGACAGTGGTGCGGCCCTGACCCTGCAAGCCATGGCCCTGAACAACAGCGGCACCCTCAGCGCGCAGCAGAACATCGGTTTCACCGGCACCACCCTGGATAACAGCAACGGCACCCTGACCGGCAAGGGCGGGGTCAGCCTCGATCTGCTCGGTGCCCTGACCAACACCAACGGCAAGCTCGCCAGCGCCGGCCCGCTGGTGATCAGCCGCAGCAGCCAGATTAGCAACCAGGGCGGCCAACTGGTCAGCCAGGGCTTGCTGAGCCTGCTCACCGGCAGCCTGGACAACCGCAATCGCGGTACGGTCGCGGCCAATGACAACCTCGTCATCAGCAGCAGCGGCGCCGTCCAGAACAACAGCGACGGCCTGATCTACAGCCAGAACGGCGACGTCCGCCTCGGTGCCGCGAGTCTCGCCAACGGCAAGGGCTCGCTGCAAGGGCAGGGCGCACTGAACCTGACGGTCAGCGGCGATATCGACAACCAGAACGGCAGGCTGATTGCCCAGAATGGCGACCTGAGCGTCAGCGCGGCCAACCTCGACAACCGTGGCGGCACCCTGGCCAGCGTCAAGGGCGCCCTCGAAGCCCGTATCGTCGGCGTGCTGAAAAACGGCTATGACCTGGGCAACAACCGTCAGGGCGGCATCATCCAGGCCCAGCGCCTGAACCTCGGCGCCCTGGGCGGTATCGACAACTATGGCGGGCGGATCGCGGCGCAGAGTGGCGATGCCCTGATCACTACCGCCGACTTCGATAACCGCAATGGCGGTCTCTACGCCAAGGGCCTGGTGCAGGTCAGTGGCAACAACTTCGACAACAGCGGTGATAACGACGGACAGATCGCCGGCCAGCGCATCGACCTCAGCCTCAACGGCGCGCTGAACAATCGCCTGGGCGTGATTGAAAGCGACAGCACGCTACGCGTCCGCGCGGCCAGCCTCGACAACCAGACCGGCCAGATCCGTGCGCTGGGCACCAGCGGCAAGACCGATTTCCAGATCGGCGGCCTGTTCGACAACCGCAATGGCAAGCTGGAAACCGCCAACAGCGACCTGACCCTCAATGCCGGCGGCTTCCAGAACCTGGGCGGCAACCTGCTGCATGTGGGCAGCGGCACCTTTGATATCAGCACCGCCAATATCACCAATGCCGGCGGCAGCCTGCTGACCCGTGGCGGCCTGACCCTGACGGCGGACAGCTGGACCAACAGCAGCGTGATCCAGGCCGGGCGCCTGACGGTGAACGTCAACACCCTCAACCAGACGGCGGGTGGACAACTGCTGGCCTCCGACAGCCTGACCGGCAGCGGCGGCAACTGGAACAACGATGGCCTGATCGCCAGTGATGGCACGGCCAACCTGACGCTCGCCGGCACCTACGGCGGCAATGGACGCTACAGCAGCGTCGGCACCCTGGGCCTGAGTGCGGCACAGGTGAGCCTGAGCAGTGTCGCGAGCATTGCTGGTGGGGGCGATACCACGATCAATGCCGATGGCGTGCTGAACAATTACGGCCGCCTCACCTCTGCAACTGGGCTCAGTGTTACAGCGGGCAGCTTGAATAATTATGGAACCCTGGGCAGCACCGGTACGTTGAGTGTCAACACTCCTGTCCTACTGAACGAAAAGGGCCTGATCTTCAGCGGTGGCGATAGCACACTGCAAGTCAACAGTTTCACTAACCATTCGGCCCAGGTGTACTCGCTGGGCGCCGTCAATATCGGTGGTTATGGCGGTGCGGCCCAGGCTACTCAGGTACTCAATATCTCCGGAGCGTTGGAGAGTACCGGCAAATTCACCCTCAACGCGGCAAACTTCGAGAACCGCACGGAAAGCTTCAGTGTAGGGCGTACGCTGGTCTCGGGCGCCATTGCCGTTCAGTGCCTGGACTGCTCGGGCGATCACTACGACCTCAACTATATTGCTCGGGAGGTCTTCGAAGGACAGGACACGGACACCAGCGCCGCCGCTTCGCTCATCGCCGGCGGGGATTTCGCCTTCAAGGGCAGTAATTTCCTCAACAGCAAAAGCACTGTCAGCGCAGGCGGCAATATCACCATCCAGGCCGATAACCTGAAAAATATCGGTGCGGTCGGGGGCACCATCGAGCGTACCCGTATCTATCGAACGGGGAGGATTACCGACGGTACTGCGAACCGCTCGATGCCTTGGGTGGTCGGCTACAACCAGCGCAATAACCCTGACTTTCCGAACGTCTACTACGTCAATGCGGCCGGGGGGCTGAGCCTGGGGAGGCCCGAGTTCATCACCAGCAACGATGGTGATAGCTCGTCGACCTACCTCGGCCTGGTGAACATGGTCACGGGTGATGAAATCACCAACACCCTGATCGGCTATGGCTACAGGAGCATTCCAACCTCCCAGTATGACCGCAATAACCTGGTCGCCTTGCCGGGGCAGTTGCAGCAGTACTCGCTGACCAGTGATGTCGAAGTCTCACGGGACGGAAGCGGCACCGGTCGTAGTGCCGTCATCCAGGCGGCTGGCAAGGTTGCGATCACGGCGACCCAGAACCTGGAAAATAGCGTCATTCACCAGGATCACGCTGTTACTTCCGGGGCGAACAAAGTTCAGGCGACCCAGGTCAGCGCTGCTGGTGCACCCGTCAACATCAGGCTCAATGCTCAATTGGCACCTGATGTCGCGCAACAGCAGGTCAACCCACTAGCACTGCCGGGCTTTAGCTTGCCAAACGGGGAGAATGGCCTGTTCCGTCTCAGCGGTCAGGCCGGCTCTGGCCGATCTATGGCGAGCACCGATCAGGGTCCACAAGCGTGGAGCATGGGCAGTGCGACGGTCACTGGCAGTCAACGGCAATCGGCTGGGGACGATGTTGCGGCGCGTAACCTCTCGTTCAGCGATTCCGCTCGGGTAGCGGCCAGCGACCTCCAGCTTGACCCGCTTGCACGCCAGAGCACGAACAGCAGCATCAGTGGCAGCGTGATCAGTGTTGCAACGCCAGGAGATGCCAGCAGCCTCCAGCTTGCGGGGCAAGGTGGCTTGGTCACGCCGGTCGGCGGTCAAGTCATCAATCGTGTGCAGGGCCTGCCGGACACCTCGGGCCGTTCCAATCCGCAGAAGTACCTGATCGAAACCAACCCGGTGCTGACCGATCTCCGGCAGTTCATGAGTTCGGACTACTTGCTGTCCAACCTCGGCTACAACCCCGATGAAAGCGCCAAGCGCCTGGGCGACGGTTTCTATGAGCAGAAGCTGATCCAGCAGGCGGTCGTGGCGCGAACCGGTCAACGTTTTATCGACGGCCAGACTTCCGACGAAGCGCTGTACAAGTACCTGATGGATAACGCCGTCAAGAGCAAGCAGCAGCTCGATCTGTCGGTGGGGGTCAGCCTGACCTCCGAGCAGGTGGCGGCGCTGACCCACGATATCGTCTGGCTCGAAGAGCACGAAGTGAATGGCGAAAAGGTCCTGGTGCCGGTGCTCTACCTGGCCCAGGCCACCAACCGCCTGGCGCCGAACGGGGCGTTGATCCAGGGTGCGGATGTCACGCTGATCGCCGGCAAGGACCTGAACAACGCGGGGACGTTGCGGTCCAGCAATAATCTGTCGGCGACGGCAGGTAACGACATCGTCAACAGCGGCCTGATCGAAGCCGGTAATCGCCTGGATCTGCTGGCGGTCAACAACCTGACCAACAAGTCCGGTGGGATCATCAGTGGGCGTGACGTCAACCTGACCACCATCAGCGGTGACATGGTCAACGAACGGACGGTGACGACCGAAAAGGCCGGCGGCAATATCTATGACCGCCAGCGCAGCTTCCTGGATAACGCCGCTCGTATCGAGGCCGCCAACAACCTGAGCATCGATGCCGGACAGGATGTCATCAATGCGGGCAGTGTATTGCACAGCGGTGCTGATACAGCGGTCAAGGCCGGGCGCGATATCGATATCGTGAGTACCGCGCGTATCGACAAGGATGATTACGGGCCCAAGCACAACAGCAGCTCCATCACCCAGACGGGATCTGTTGTCGATACTGGCCGTGATCTGAAACTGGTCGCGGGCCGGGATCTGTCGGTGATTGGCAGTCAGATCGATGTCCAGCACGATGTCAGTATGGCGGCTGCTGAAAACCTGACCCTGGGCTCGGCGGCTGACGAAAGCCATTCGTACTCCAAGTCGAAGAAACTCACGACCCAGGAAGACCACGTCAAGCAGATCGCCACGACCGTGACGGCCGGTGGGGATGTCGCCCTCACTGCCGGGCAGGACATGGCATTGGTGTCCAGTCGGATCAATGCGGGCAATGAGGCCTATCTGGTGGCGGGTGGCGATCTGGAGCTGCTTGCCGCGCAGGACAGCGATTACTCGCTGTATGACAAGAAGAAAAAGGGCAGCTTCGGCAAGTTGAAAACCCGTCACGATGAAGTGACCCAGGTAACGAACGTCGGCAGCGAGATCAAGACCGGAGGGAACCTGACGCTCAAGAGTGGAGATGACCAGCGCTACCAAGTGGCAAAACTGGAGAGCGGCAAGGACCTCACGTTGGATAGTGCAGGCAGTATCACCTTCGAGGGAGTGAAGGACCTTCACGACGAGAGCCATACCAAAACCAACAACAACGCCTTCTGGAACTCTTCCAAGGGCAAGGGGAATACCGATGAAACGCTTCGCCAGAGCCAACTGACGGCGGCTGGGGCCATCACCATCAAGGCTGTCGAAGGCCTGTCGATCGATGTCAGGCAGGTCAATCAGCAGACGGTCAGCCAAAGCATCGATGCCATGGTGAAAGCTGATCCGAAGCTTGCCTGGCTCAAGGAGGCCGAGCAGAGGGGGGACGTGGACTGGCGACAAGTGAAGGAGATTCATGAGTCCTTCAAGTACAACACCTCGGGTCTGGGGCCAGCTTCGCAGTTGATCATCGCGATTGCTTTGGCTGCGGTCATGGGGCCGATGATGGCTGGCTGGAACACCATGGCTCAGGCGGGCGCCGTCAGTGTTGCAACCAAGGCGACCGTCAGCACCGTCAATAATCGGGGCAACCTGGGCGCGATACTCAAGGATGTGACCTCCAAGGACAGCCTCAAGGGCTATGCCGTTTCGATCGCGACGGCAGGTGTGGCCAAAGGGCTCAACTATAGCCCGGGTACTGTGGGATTCAACGCCCAGAGCCTGCAGACCGTTGCAATGAAAGTAGCGGCGGATGCCGTGATCAAGACAGCGGTGTATGGCGGCAGCTTCCAGGACAATCTCGCCAGCTCGGCAATGGGCACAGCGGCCAGCATCGGTGGAGCAATTGGGGCTGGCAAGATCGGTGATCAGGGGCTACCCGAAGGTGGTTTTGAAAAGATCCTGTTGCACGCCGGTCTCGGTGGCTTGCTGTCCAAGGCCATGGGGGGGGATTTCCGTACGGGGGCCATCGCTGGCGGCGCCAACGAAATACTGGTAGGGGCGTTGGGCGACAAACTTTTGCCGGAAAACCTCAAGCGCGGTTCACCCGAATACATCCAGGCTCAAGCAAACCTCATGGCGCTTTCGCAAATTGTCGGAGTGCTCGGTGCGGTGGCATCCAATGGCAACGCTGCCATTGCATCGGCGGTCGCGGGTAATGCCACCGAGTACAACTTCCTGGGGGACCATTCGAAAGCCATACGTGATCGTGCCCGTGAAGAGTATGACAAGACCGGCAGTCTTGCCGATGCGAGGAAGCTGGCTCTGCTCGAGGGTGCTGATCATCGTAGCGAGAACCTGCTGGCCATGCAGCATGACCACCCCGAGTCCATGTCGGCGGCGGACAAGAGGGAACTGGCCGCCTACCTGCAACTATATGGTGCCGAGCAGGAATCGCTGTATGGCCATGACGTTGCGGTGGCGCTGGTCAATAAACTGCTTGCGGAGGGGCCGGACCCCACTCGTGGTTACCTCTATGCGGGGATGGCCGGTGCAAAGATCTCTTATGCCGACCAAATGCGCGAGGCGGCCGGCGTCTCTGTATTCAACCCGCTCTGGACTCGCAAGCAGACAGATAACGAACTGATTTACAGGGACGCCCTGGCAGACCTGCGGATCAATAATGAAATGCAGGGATTGTCCAATATTGGCACACCGGCGTTGTACGCCATGTCCGGACCGCTAGGGGCGACTATAAGAGCCCTTGCGGCGATGAATGGTGCGGCCCAGGCCGGGTATGGTTTCGATCAGGGAATGAAGGGTGACTACTGGAATTCCGTTGGGAACCTGTTGGCGGGTTCATTGGGGGTGGCAGGACTTGCCGTACCTAATGTCATGCCTTCTGTCAGCGGGGGGAGTGCGGTCGCGGCGCAGGCAGAGAGAGAGCTGTTTGCGGCGATCAGCTCGATTCCTTCGAAGACCCAGGCTTCCAAGATCGCGACCATGATTGGTGCCTACGATCCAGAGACCGGAGCCATCGCAGTTGGAGCCAGCAATGGCAAGGTCACGGCAGAAATGCTGGATCCAAGGACGGTCAACTTTATAGAGGGCAAGCTGGGTGTTAAGGTTGGCGAAGTGACAGGTCTTTGTGCCAATAAAGCCGGTGCTTGTGCCGAAGTATTTGCCGCGGATCAGTTGATCAGGAAAGGTGTTGATCCTGAAAAAATCAGGTTTACACCCGCTTACCGGCCGAGGGAGGTTCTTAATGGAACACCTATCTCGAAGTCGGGCGTTGAAACCTGTAAGAACTGTGCAGCGACCTGGCTGGGGAATTGAAGGATGAGTGAGTTGGATGAGAACTGGGTTCCAGGGTTCGGAGATATCGTGACCTGGTTCGCCGTGGATAAATTTGGTCGGGTGGCCGTCATGGTCAACAACTGTTTCGGGCAGCTTCCGAAGGTTTTGCTGAAAACCGTTGATTTGGAGACAGAGCTCGACCGGATCAGTGAGTACATATGGGGTGAGTCGTCCGAGTTTCCCGATATCCCTGCGAACAAGGGCGGAGAGACAAGGCTCGATTGCTACTCCTTTGCTACCTATAGAGATACCTCCAGGTCTGAAGTTGAGGGCATAGTCCTTCAAGGGAGTTTCCTGAGTGCCAGTGAGTATTCTCTACCCTCTACCCGTGGGTATTTTGTCTTTCATGCCGTAGAGGGCGACAGGATCGGGGCTGACCATCCTGTCGGCTATGACGGGGCCAGCACGATGGGTGATTACTTCAGGTATCTGGTGCCAACGGTTCATGCGCAGATCAACGATATTCCCGAGCCTCTCAGGCGCTTTTTTGTGGTGTCCTCCGATGTTGATTTTGAGAAAGACAGATTCTTCGAAAGCGATCGCCTGAATGATTTTTTTGTGAGTATGTATCCTGGCTAGCCATCGTCGCTCCCATCGGGCGGTCGAATGAGCAGTGATCGGGAGGCGTTGGAGAAAATCCTTGGCGGCGCCGTTGAACAGCGTGGGCAGCGTGCGGTACCTGGCTCAAGCCCAGTTGAGGGAGTGGAATTTGTCTACTACGAGGATGATGGTAAGAGTAAGGCAAAGAAGCAGTTCAACGCCCTCCTGGATTCAGCGGGTGTGATCACGGCCACCAGCGGTGGAGTTGTTTCTGACAGTTGCAAAATTCATCTGCCGGATGGACTTCAGTTCCACGCTCTCTCTTACCATGGTGATATAGAGGGCTGGCGGGAGGCCGTTGAGGCTGGAGCCAAGGCCCGTGGATTGCTCCTTGCCCGAATTGACGGTGAGCAGTTTGTCGTGTCCGATGGGCGCTCGATTCCCCTGTCAGGCTGTAAAGTGGAATTCCCTTGAGTCTGTTTATCTTTTGATCGCTCCCACGCTCCAGCGTGGGTGTGTCTCACTGGACGCTCTGCGTCCGTCCTTTGTGACGCGGAGCGTCACGGGCTGCATGCCCACGCAGAGCGTGGGAACGATCGCAATATTTTAATGACCTCAAGTGATGGTGGATCTGATGGAAGTTTTGGACGCAAATGCTGAACGGGCAAGTGTGAATCTATCACTCACCGAACTTCTGATTGTAAATTCCGCTTTGAATGAAGTGGTTAACGGAATCGAAGTTTTTGAATTTGAAACTCGTATTGGTGCGAGCGAGGAGCGTGTTGCTGATTTACTGGGGGAAATTGGCCGGTTGATTGACAGGTTGGAGGCGGTGAAGCGAACGAGATGAGCACGTTCGTCTTGTTTGATCACACCTGCACTCAGTGTGGGAGTGATCGCATAACTTATGTAGCGACTACGCAAACCGCCCCACCATGAACTCGATAAAACTGCTCAACTTCGGCGTCATGTGCTTGTCCGGCAGATAGACCAGGTGCAGCGGCCGGTCCAGGGTCTCGTGGTCCGGCAGCAGGTGGACCAGACGCCCATCCTTCAGGGCGTCTTCCACCAGTGTCTGCGGGAGCAGGACGATACCGATGCCTTCCAGCGCCGCATTCATCAGGGCCGTGCCGTTGTTGGCCGACAGTTGCCCGTGCACCCGCACGCTTTCGCTGCTCACCCCACGGAACAACCATTCGCGCTGCGGCGTGGCCCGCAGGAACACCAGGCAGTTGTGCTGCTGCAGATCCGCCGGCACACGTGGCGTGCCGTGGGCCTTCAGGTATGCGGGCGAGGCGCAGGCGATGCGGCGGTTCTTGCTCAGCAGGCGTGCCACCAGCCCGCTGCTGGGCAGTTCGCCGTAGCGGAACACCACGTCGAAGCCGTCTTCCACCAGGTCCACCACCCGGTCGTTGAACTGCAATTCGATATCCACTTCCGGGTAGGTCTTGAGGTAGGCGGCGATCGCCGGCATCAGCCGATCCGAGGCCAGGGTCGCCGAGGCACTCACCCGCAAGCGGCCGCGCGGATGGGCACGTTGTTCGCGGGCGACCAATTCGGCCTGTTCGATCTGTCCGAGGATCGCCAGGCATTGGCTGTAGTAGCCCTGGCCGATCTCGGTCAGGCTCTGGCGCCGCGTGGTGCGGTGCAACAGGCGAGTGCCCAGGTGCTTCTCCAGGCCCTGGATATGGTTGCCGACCATGGTCGAGGAAATGCCGATGGACTGCGCGGCGGCACTGAAGCTGCCGTGGTCCACCACCTTGACGAAGACCTTCATGCTTGCCAGGACGTCCATTGCCAACCTTTGATTGGGAGTGATCCAAGAAAGCGCTAGTTTATCAAGTGAGGCTAGGGGATCACCATGGGCAGCGACACAGGCTGAGCGCGCGTTGGCGGTTGTACAGCCGTGGTTCAGCAACCTGTGGTCATGGTGATTGGGCAAAAAGCTATTATCCGTTTCGTAGAGCGGGTTTCGGGGGTGTGTGATCAGCGGGTTATCGGGAATTTTCAGGCCGCGTCTATCGCGCCAGGTCAGTGGCATGTTGGCGATCCTCATCTCCATCGCCCTGGCCTCGCTGGACACCGCCATCGCCAATACGGCGCTGCCGGCCATCGCTACCAGCCTGCACACCACGCCGGCCGCCTCGGTGTGGATCATCAACGCCTACCAACTGTCGGCGGTCGCGACTATCCTGGCCTTCGCCTCGTTTGGCGGCGTGGTCGGGCATCGCAAGATCTACCTCTTCGGCCTGGTGCTGTTCACGGTGTCTTCGGCGCTGTGCGCGATGTCGACCACCCTGACCCAGCTGACCCTGGCCCGGGTCCTCCAGGGCGTCGGGGCGAGCGCGATCATGAGCGTCAACGCGGCGCTGATCTTCAGCCTGTTCCCGCCGGAAAAGCTCGGCAAGGGCATGGGCCTCAATGCCCTGGTGGTGGGCATGTCGTTCGCCGCCGGACCAACCGTGGCCTCGCTGATCCTGTCCGTGGCCAATTGGCCGTGGCTGTTCGGGGTGAACATCCCCATCGGCCTGATCGCCCTGGCAATGGCCATTCCTTCGCTGCCCCACACGCCGCCCAACGGCCAGCGCTTTGCCTGGATCACGGCCGGCCTGAGCATCGTCACCTTCGGCTCGCTGATCTATGCCTTGGGGGAGGGCGCGCAGTTTGCGGGCACATTGCCTATCTGCCTGGCGTTGCTGGTGTGCGTGACGGCGGGTTTTGTGATGATCCGCCGTGAAGCCGGGCATCCGGCACCGATGTTCCCCATCGATCTGCTCAAGCGCCCGATGTTCGCATTGTCGGCGCTGACGGCGGTCTGTTCCTTTGCTACCCAGGGCCTGGCCTTTGTCTCGCTGCCATTCTTTTTCGAAACGGTGCTGGGCCGCGACCCGGTGCAGACCGGCTACCTGATGACGCCCTGGTCGGTGGTGGTGGCCTTGATCGCGCCCTTTGCCGGACGGCTATCGGACCGTTACCCACCAGGCCTGCTCGGCGGTATCGGCTTGGGGGTGCTGGCCCTGGGCATGTTGTCCCTGGCCTTGCTGCCCAGCGATCCGAGCGCGCTGGATATCGGCATCCGCATGGTGATCTGCGGCCTGGGCTTCGGTTTTTTCCAGTCGCCGAACCAGAAGGCCCTGATGACCAGCGCCCCGCGGGAACGCAGCAGCGGTGCCAGCGGCATGATTGCCACCGCGCGCCTGATCGGCCAGTCGACCGGTGCCGCGCTGGTGGCGTTGAGTTTCGGTTTGTCGGCTACACATGGACCAGTCATTGCGCTGTACATCGGCGCGGGGTTTGCGACAGCCGCGTGCCTGGCCAGCTTCTCGCGGCTGGTGGCGCGCAACGACGTCTGATGCATCGATCGCGACGGATGGCCGCCTGCGGCGGTTCGCTGGCAAGCCAGCTCCCACAAGGTCACGGGCCTGACGGGATCTATTGTAGGAGCCGGCTTGCCGGCGATAGCGCCCGTATAGCCGCCGCATGGCTCAGGCTGCTCATCGCTGGCAAGCCAGCTCCTCCTACAGGTGTTCCAGCAGGTACTTGATCAGCAGTTGCTGTGGTTGGGACTGCGGCTTGTCACGGGTCACCAGCGCCAGCTCCGAGGCCGGCGGCAGACCGAAGCCTTCGGTGCTGGACAGCTCGCGATGGCCGGCCAGTACCGCCGTGCGCGGCAACAGGCTGACCCCCAGATTGGCCGATACCGCCGCCTGGATCCCCGCCAGGCTCTGGCTGGAAAACGCGATCCGCCATGCCCGGCCCTGACTTTCCAGGGTATGGATCAGCCGGTTGCGGTAGATGCAGCCCTGGGCATAAACCACCAGGGGCAGAGGGTCCTGTCGGATATCGACCCGAGCGCCACTGACCCACACCAGTTCCTCCGGCCAACTGGCGAGCGCCGTGCCTTCGCCGGCATTGCGCTTGATCAGCGCCAGGTCGAGGTCGTCGTTGGCCAGGCGGCTTTTCAGGTCCAGGCTCAGGCCATTGACGGTATCGAGACGAATCCGTGGATGGCGGCCGGCAAAGCCCGAGAGCAACTGCATCATACGCTGCACATCGAAATCCTCCGGCACACCCAGGCGTACCAGGCCGGCACCATCCCCCGACTGCATCACTGCCTGGGCCTCGCTCGCCAGCAGCACCAGGCGCCGGGCATAGCTCATCAGGCGTTCGCCATCCTCGGTCAGTTGCACTTCCTTGCACGCCCGATGGCGGACCAGCAGGGCGCGCCCGACCTGGTCTTCCAGCTTGCGAATCTGCTGGCTGACCGTGGACTGGGTGCGATTGACCCGCTCGCCGCCCTTGGTGAAGCCGCCGGCATCGATCACGCAAACGAAGGTCTTGAGCAGGTCGAGGTCGTACATGGCTATACATTCGTAAATGGAATTAAGATTGGATAATAATTTAATTTTCCAATTCATGGCAGGGGTTATAGGCTCAAAGCGTCAATTCGATGGAATCACCGCTATGTCCCTGACCCACACGCCACGCCCGCTCTGGCTGACCTTCGACTGCTACGGCACCCTGATCCAGTGGGACGAGGGCTTGCTGGCCCATGTCCACGCATTGCTTGAAGCCAAGGGCCAGTCGGGTATCGACCCGGACGAGTTCATCCGTATCTACGATCACCACGAACACCGCCTGGAACAGGAACCGCCTCATCGCTCGTTCAAGGAGGTTTCCCGTCAGTCCCTGCGCCTGGCATTGGAGGATCTGGACCTGGGCTACCAGGACAGCGATTCGGAGCAGCTCAACGCGCGGATTTCCGCCATGCCGCCGTTTCCCGAAGTGGTGTCGACCCTGGGCTGGCTGGAGGCACAGGGGTTCCGTATTGCCATCGTCTCCAATACCGACGACGACATCATTGCCGGCAATGTGGCGCAACTGAAAGGGCATATCGACCGGGTGATCACCGCCCAGCAGGCCGGGGCCTACAAGCCCGACCTGCAACTGTTCCGTCATGCCCACCAGCAACTCGGGGTGAGCAGGGAAGAGGTGCTGCATATCTGCGCCAGCCCGCACCTGGACCATGCCGCCGCCCGGGACATGGGCTTCCGTTGCGTGTGGATCGACCGTGGCACACGACGCCGGTTGCTGGCCGACTACACCCCCGATGCAATCCTGCCGGACCTGGCCGGGCTCGAAGCGCTGTTCACATCCCTGGAGTGGGTTTGAAGGCAAGCATTCTGCGGGCTGTGCCCGCAGTCATCTGCGCAGCGCAAAGCACTGATTGACGATCCGCAGGCGGATTTCCCCGAAGACAAGACAGCGCTGTCCGAAGGTGTGGTGAATGTTCTATCCTCGCGCTTTCGGCCATGCGCCGTTGGACCAAGAGGAAACGATGGGCAGGGATTACCTGGCGTTTTTCACTTCGCTGTTTCTTTCACGACTGGCCGACCAGATTTTGTTGTTCATCGTCCCGCTGCTGGTGTTCCAGACCACCCACAGCGCGTCCTGGGCCGGCCTGGCATTTTTTGTCGAGGCGCTGCCGCGTTACCTCGTGTTCCCGATCTGCGGGGCGCTCTGCGACCGTTTTTCGCCCGTGCGTATCCTGCATATCAGCCAGGTCTACCGGGCGCTGGCCTGCGTGATCGCCGTCGCCTGTCATGGGCTGTTCGACGGTATCTACTGGTTGGTGGCGCTCTCGGCGTTGTGCGGGGTGTTGACCACCCAGGGCATCATGGCCCGTGAAGTGCTGTTGCCGCATATCTTCGCGCGCTACAGCTACACCAAGACCTTGTCCTATTCACAGATCGCCGACCAGAGCGGCCTGGTACTGGGGCCCTTGCTGGCGGCGCTGCTGCTGGAGGCCATGAGCTGGCCCTGGGTGGTGCTCGGCGTGGCCGGGCTGTTCCTGCTGGCCGACCTGGCGATGCGGGTCTGGCAGCGCAGCAGTGCGATCAGCCTGGAATCCTTCGAGCAGCATCCGGGGCTCTGGCTGCAACCGCTGCGTATCGCCTTCGGCCATATCCGCAGATTGGCAGCGTTGCGCAAGATCATCTGCCTGGCGGTGGGGGTCAACCTGATCATCGGCGTGACCCTGGCCACTTCGGCGGCGCTGGTGATCGGCGTCCACGAGCAGGGCAAGGACTATTACGCCGGGCTGCAGGCGGTAGGGGCCGGTGTGACCATCGCGATCCTGTTCCTGCTGGCGCGGGTCAGCCTGCCGCTGCGGCTGCTCGGTGGACTGTCCTATGGGCTGATCCTGCTCGGTGCCTTTATCACTGCGTGCAGTCCTTCGACGACGGGTTATGTCGCCGGCTTCCTGCTGATCGTCGGTTTCGACAAGATGTTCAATGTCTACATGCGCAGCATCCGCCAGCAGGTGATTCCGCCGCAGGACTTCGGCAAGACGGTGGGGGTGATCACCTTGCTCAACAACCTCTCGCAGCCCTTGGCCGGGTTGTTGGTGGGGGTGTTGGCGGGCGCCCTGGGCACCCAGGGGGTGATCCTGGTGCTGGCCGTCGCCAGCGCCTTGATTGGGGGGGGAGGGAGATATCTTGTTGTTCGGTAGGTCGTTTCCCAAAGCCTCTGCAAGGGGATCCACATTCAACTCTTCTTCTTCACACTGGCTGGTGAACGATTCAAGGATGCCCTCGTTAGCTCGCTTTGTGCGGATCACGGATTGTCGTGACTGATCCTGTTTTTGCGAATTGGCGGACGCTCTTTGCGTCACTGCCCGGTTCATGGAAAGAGGAGCAATACCCCGCATGCTCGACAAACTGCGCACCACCTTCTTCGACCACACCCGCCACAAACTCTGGGTCCGTGATATCGACGCCGGGCTCGATGT
>NZ_JACAPR010000027.1 GCF_013385635.1 Pseudomonas gingeri | reverse complement strand
GAGTCCATCCAATTACAAGGGATCGCGATGCCTGCTGGCCTCCCACCTACATCAACCCATGCTCCATCATGGAAAACGGCTCGCCCTCGCCGACGATGAAATGGTCGAGCACCCGCACATCGACGAACTCCAGGGCATCCTTCAGGCGCCGGGTCAGCAGCCGGTCGGCCTGGCTGGGCTCGGCGATACCGGAAGGATGGTTGTGGCACAGGATCAGCGCGGCCGCATTGTGCGCCAGCGCCCGTTTCACCACCTGGCGGGGGTAGACGGCGGTGTTGTCGATGGAACCCTGGAACAGCGCTTCGAAAGCCAGCACCCGGTGCTTGGCATCCATGAACAGGCAGCCGAACACCTCATGGGGCTCGTGGCGCAGCATCGCCTTGAGGTAGTCGCGCACCGCCCGCGGACTCTCCAGGGCCGAATCACGGCGCAGACGCTCGGCCAGGTGCCGACGGGCCATCTCCAGCACCGCCTGCAATTGGGCGAACTTGGCCGGCCCCAGGCCCAGCTCACGACTGAATTCCCGCTGATCAGCCTCCAGCAGGCTACGCAAACTACCGAATTGTCCTAACAAATGTCGCGCCAGATCCACGGCACTTCTGCCAGAAACCCCGGTGCGCAGGAAGATCGCCAGCAGCTCGGCATCCGACAGGCTTGCCGATCCCAGTTCCAGCAGTTTCTCTCGCGGCCGCTCCGCAGCCGGCCAATCGCGAATACTCATCACACCTCCCTGTCCTGTGGGCCCCGCTGTTCCATGACGGGCGCTGTGTTATCTTAGCCCATCATTTTTACCCCCGATCCGGCCTGGGGAGGCGTCGTCGGGGGTAGCAATCACCGGACTAAAAGGCAGGCCTATGCAGCGGCTGTATCGGAAACGCATCGTTCTCGGCGTCGGCGGTGGCATTGCCGCCTACAAGAGCGCCGAGCTGGTTCGCCGACTTCTCGACCAGGGCGCCGAGGTGCGCGTGGTCATGACCCGTGGCGGCAGCGAGTTCATCACCCCGCTGACCATGCAGGCGCTATCCGGGCACCCGGTGCACCTGGACCTGCTCGACCCGGCGGCCGAGGCCGCGATGGGCCATATCGAACTGGCCAAATGGGCCGACCTGGTGCTGATCGCGCCGGCGACCGCCGATCTGATCGCGCGCCTGGCCCAGGGCATCGCCGATGACCTGCTGACCACACTGGTGCTCGCCACGGACGCCACCGTGGCCATCGCCCCGGCGATGAACCAGGCCATGTGGCGCGATCCCGCGACCCAGGCCAACACCCAATTGCTGCAGAGCCGCGGCCTGAAAGTCTTCGGCCCGGCCTCCGGCAGCCAGGCCTGCGGCGACGTCGGCCTGGGGCGCATGCTCGAAGCCACCGACCTGGCCCAGTGCGCCGCCGACTGCTTCCAGCACCTGGCACTGACCGGCAAGCACGTCCTGATCACCGCCGGCCCGACCCAGGAAAACATCGACCCGGTGCGCTACATCACCAACCACAGCTCCGGGAAAATGGGTTTTGCCCTGGCCGAGGCCGCCGTCGAAGCCGGTGCCCGCGTCACCCTGATCACCGGCCCGGTACACCTGCCGACTCCGGACCGGGTCAGCCGTATCGACGTCGTCAGCGCCCGCGACATGCTCGCCGCCTGCGAAGCCGCGATCCCCTGTGACCTGTTCATTGCCTCGGCCGCAGTGGCGGACTACCGCCCGGAAGTCGTCGCCCCGCAAAAACTAAAGAAAGACCCTACGAACGGCGACGGCCTGCTGCTGCAGATGGTGCGCAACCCGGACATCCTGGCCACCATCGCCTCCCGCCCCGATCGCCCGTTCAGCGTCGGTTTTGCCGCCGAGACCGAGCACCTGCTCGATTACGCAGCGCGCAAGCTGAAGGACAAGAACCTCGACCTGATCGTCGCCAATGACGTGGCCAACCCCAGCATCGGCTTCAACAGCGAGGAAAACGCCTGCAGCGTGATCGACCGGGACCTGCACGCGACACTTTTCGCCCAGACCAGCAAAGGCAAGATTGCCCGCCAGCTGATCTCTTTTATCGCCACACGACTGAACCAGGTTTAATCCACATGCACGCTTTGCAAGCCAAGATCCTCGACCCACGCATCGGCAACGAATTCCCGCTGCCGCAGTACGCCACCCCCGGCTCGGCCGGCCTCGACCTGCGCGCCATGCTCCAGCAGGACACCGTACTGGAACCGGGCCAGACCTTGTTGATCCCTACCGGCCTGTCCGTCTATATCGGCGATCCGGGCCTGGCCGCGCTGATCCTGCCGCGCTCCGGCCTGGGCCACAAACACGGGATCGTGCTGGGTAACCTGGTCGGCCTGATCGACTCGGACTACCAGGGCGAATTGATGGTCTCGTGCTGGAACCGCGGCCAGACCGCCTTCAATATCGCCGTCGGCGAGCGCATTGCCCAACTGGTGCTGGTGCCGGTGGTCCAGGCCCACTTCGAGCTGGTCCAGGAATTCGATGAAAGCCAGCGCGGTGCCGGTGGTTTCGGGCACTCAGGCAGTCATTGACCTACGCTGATTCAGGCCGGGCCACACACCCGGCCTGAACAATTCGCACTGCATTTCAGGATGAATTTCGCGGAGACGGTATTTGAAAGGCCTCAAGCGCAGTGCAAAGACCGCCAACGGTCCCGAACACCCTGATCACTCGGCTTCGAACGAGGTCGACAATCCACTGCTTCCAGGACTGAAGATCGCGCTCGGCGGCCTGCTGCTGGCGGCGGCACTGCTCTGGTTCGGTGTGCTCGCCCCCTGGAACCAGACCTTTCGCCTGCAACTGGCGCAAACAGGCGGCGCCGTGGTCGCCTCGACCCTGGCCCAGGCCACCACCGACCTGATCGCCCAGACCGACGCCGCCGCGCTCAACCCCGCCCTCTTGAAAGCCCTGCAAAGCCAGAATGCCGATACCGTGAAAGCGGCGGAAGACAGCCTGCGATACATGAATGGCCTGGTGGATGTGCAACTCAACCTGCGTGACGCCGCCCAGCCGGTCACCGACCGCGCCGCGCCGCTGAATTTCTCCGCCCTGGACCTGATCCGCCGTGCCGAACGCGGAACCCGGCCACCCCCGGAAGCCTACAAGGTCGGGCAACGCTGGCTGGTCTACAGCGTGGCGACCCTGGGCGAAACAACCGATGCCCGCGGCACCCTGCTGCTGGTCTTCGATCTGCAACGCCTGCTCAAGGCCTTCGGCAACTGGCATCCGGATAGCGGTTCGTTGCAACTCACCCAAAGCATTCTCGGCAGCCCGGAACAGGTGCTCGACCAACGCGGCAACGCTGCCTCGGGCGACAGCTATCCGTTCAGCACCAACAACACCAACTGGGCGCTGAAGTTCAGCCCCGGCCCGGCGTTCCAGTTCGGCTACCCGATCAGCACCTACGGGCTGATGCTGCTGACGATGCTGGTGGTGCTCGGTAGCACGGCGCTGGCGATCCGTCTGACCCACAAACGCCTGCAAGACCGTCTCGACGGCGATGCCCGACAGCTGGAACAGCTGTTTCACGAACTCTCCGGCGGAAAAGCCGTCAAAGCCTTCAGTTTGAGCCTGCCGGCCCTCAACGGACTGGCGCAGGATCTGGCGCGCTTCTCTTTGCGCAATGGCCAGCCTGCCGCCGCCGCGAATAATCCCGGCATCGATCCAGGCTCGACGACCAGCAGTGCCCCAGCGCCGATCCAGACCGTCACCCCGGGTGCCGAATGGATCGATCCGCTGTTCCAAGATACCGATATCCTTGATATCGACATTCTCGACGAAAACCAGGATTTCCTGAGAACGGAGCACCCTCTCGCCATGAACAGCATCACACGCACTGCCCCGACTTTCCCCGACAGCATCTTCCGCGCCTATGACATCCGCGGCACGATTCCGGAAACCCTGACCGCCGAAACCGCCTACTGGATCGGTCGCGCCATCGGCTCCCAGAGCCTGGCCCAGGGCGAACCGAATGTCTGCGTCGGCCGCGACGGGCGCCTGTCCGGTCCGGAACTGGTCCGGCAACTGATCCAGGGCCTGCACGACAGCGGCTGCCATGTCAGCGATGTCGGCCTGGTGCCGACACCGGCGCTGTACTACGCCGCCAACGTGCTCGCCGGCAAGTCCGGGGTCATGCTCACCGGCAGCCACAACCCGTCGAACTACAACGGTTTCAAGATCGTCATCGCCGGCGACACCCTGGCCAACGAACAGATCCAGGCCCTGCACACCCGCCTGAAGACCAATGACCTGAGCAGCGGCAAGGGCAGCATCGAGAAGGTCGATATCCTCGACCGCTACTTCCAGCAGATCCGCGAAGACATCGTGCTGGCGAAGAAACTCAAGGTGGTGGTCGACTGCGGTAACGGCGCCGCCGGCGTGATCGCCCCGCAACTGATCGAGGCCCTGGGCTGCGAAGTGATTCCGCTGTTCTGCGACGTCGACGGCAACTTCCCGAACCACCATCCGGACCCGGGCAAGCCGGAGAACCTCGAGGACCTGATCGCCAAGGTCAAGGAAACCAACGCCGACCTGGGCCTGGCCTTCGACGGCGACGGCGACCGCGTCGGCGTGGTGACCAACACCGGCAACATCGTCTTCCCGGACCGCCTGCTGATGCTGTTCGCCAAGGACGTGGTGTCGCGCAACCCCGGTGCGGATATCATCTTCGACGTCAAATGCACCCGCCGCCTGACCCCGTTGATCCAGGAATATGGCGGCCGCCCGGTGATGTGGAAGACCGGTCATTCGCTGATCAAGAAGAAAATGAAGCAGAGCGGTGCCCTGCTGGCCGGCGAGATGAGCGGCCACATCTTCTTCAAGGAGCGCTGGTTCGGTTTCGACGACGGCATCTACAGCGCCGCGCGCCTGCTGGAGATCCTCAGCCAGGAGAAATCCAGCGCCGAGGAGCTGTTCGCGACCTTCCCGAACGATATTTCCACGCCGGAAATCAATATCAATGTGACCGACGAGAGCAAATTCAGCATCATTGAAGCCCTGCACGACGCACAATGGGGCGACGCGAACCTGACTACCATCGACGGTGTGCGGGTCGACTACCCCAAAGGCTGGGGCCTGGTTCGCGCCTCCAACACCACGCCGGTGCTGGTGCTGCGCTTCGAAGCCGATACCGAGGCCGAGTTGCAGCGCATCAAGGATGTGTTCCACGCACAGCTCAAACGTGTTGCACCCGACCTCCAACTACCGTTCTGACACACAGGCGGTGTAAAAACACCGCCTGACCACTTGTTCCACCGGAGCCCTGAATGACCCTCGAACGCGATGCCGCTGCCAATACCGCCAAGGTTCTTTCCGAAGCGTTGCCTTACATCCGCCGATACGTCGGCAAGACGCTGGTGATCAAGTACGGCGGCAACGCTATGGAAAGCGAAGAGCTGAAGACCGGCTTTGCCCGCGATATCGTGTTGATGAAGGCCGTGGGTATCAACCCGGTGGTCGTGCACGGCGGCGGCCCGCAGATCGGCGACCTGCTCAAGCGCCTGTCCATCGAAAGCCATTTCGTCGACGGCATGCGCGTCACCGACGCGCAGACCATGGACGTGGTGGAGATGGTTCTCGGCGGCCAGGTGAACAAGAGCATCGTCAACCTGATCAACCGCCACGGCGGCAGCGCCATCGGCCTGACCGGCAAGGACGCGGAACTGATTCGGGCGAAGAAGCTCACCGTGACCCGCCAGACCCCGGAAATGACCGCGCCGGAAATCATCGATTACGGCCAGGTGGGCGAAGTGGTCGGGATCAACACCGACCTGCTGAACCTGCTGGTCAAGGGCGATTTCATTCCGGTGATCGCGCCGATCGGCGTGGGCGCCAATGGCGAGTCCTACAACATCAACGCCGACCTGGTGGCGGGCAAGATTGCCGAAGCGCTGAAAGCCGAAAAGCTGATGCTGCTGACCAATATCGCCGGCCTGATGGACAAGGAAGGCAAGGTCCTGACCGGCCTGAGCACCGACCAGGTCAACGGCCTGATCGCCGACGGCACCATCTACGGCGGCATGCTGCCGAAGATCCAGTGCGCGCTGGAAGCGGTCCAGGGCGGCGTGGGCAGCTCGCTGATCATCGATGGTCGGGTACCGAATGCGGTCCTGCTGGAGATCTTCACCGATACCGGCATGGGTACCCTGATCAGCAATCGCAAGCGTCACTAAACGCCGGCGATGAAAAAGCCCCGCTCCGGGAAACCGGGCGGGGCTTTTTTTCTGCTCGTGTCCCACGCTGGAGCGTGGGAACGATCATCTGTAGGAGCAGGCTCCTACAGAAAGCGGCATTGCCTCAGCGCAGCAGTTGCTCGACCCGCGCCCGATCCACGGCGAAGTCCTGTTGCGACTGGCTGCGTGCGGCCTGGTACTTGGCAATATCGGCCTTCATCCGCACCTGCTCGTCGCGCAAACCGGCGAGCTGGGCCAGCAGTTGCGACGAAACCTCCTTGCCGGCGCGCTCCTGCTCCGCCGCCTGGCCTTGCAGGCCGGCCTGCTGGGCCAGCAACGCCTGGAGATTGGTCTGCACGCTGGCAATCAAGCCATCCAGCTCGGCCAGCTTGCGCCCCAGAGCCTTGTCGACCTCATCGACACTAGAGTAACGCTGCAGCAACTGGGCATTGGCGTCGGCCTGGGCCTTCTCGGCCTGCTTCTGCTGGATCTGTTCGGCGGTGAGTGCCGGGGCCACGGTCTGGATCACCCGGCCGCGCTGGTTGAGCACCTGGTAGCCCTTGCCGATGTACTCCGGCGGCACACCCTGGCGATCCAGGACCGTCACGCCTTTGTTATCGACGTAACGGTACAGCAGCACTTCGTCCGCCTGCACGGCGAACGAAGCCCCGAGGGCCAGGGCCAGCCACAGGTATCCGCGCCTCAAGAAGGGTCAGACCCCGTACTGTGCGCGATAAGCCTCGACCGCCGGCAGATGCTGCTTGAGCTGCTCGTCACCTGCGAGGAATTCGAGGACCTGGTTCAGCGACACGATGCTGACCACCGGAATGCCGAAATCACGCTCGACTTCCTGGATCGCCGACAACTCGCCGTTGCCGCGCTCCTGGCGGTTCAGCGCGATCAACACGCCCGCGGCCTTGGCGCCGTCCTGGGATTCGATGATCTGCATCACTTCGCGAATCGCCGTACCGGCGGTGATCACGTCGTCGATGATCAGCACATTGCCGGTCAATGGCGCGCCGACCAGGCTGCCGCCTTCGCCGTGGGCCTTGGCTTCCTTGCGATTGAAACACCATGGCAGGTCGAGCTGGTGATGCTCGGCCAAGGCCACGGCGGTCGCGGCCGCCAGGGGAATGCCTTTGTAGGCCGGGCCGAACAGGACGTCGAAGGGAATACCGCTCTCGACGATCGCCGCGGCATAGAAACGCCCCAGCTGGGCCAGGGCGGAACCTGAGTTGAACAGGCCGGCATTGAAGAAGTAAGGACTGGTGCGTCCGGACTTCAGGGTGAACTCACCGAAGCGCAAAACCCCGCGATCGATGGCAAAACGAATGAAATCGCGCTGATACGCCTGCATGAAAAAAGCCCCAAATACCACGGATTTAGCTAATTAGGTAGACCTCGGGTATCATACACGCACGTGATTTTTGGGGCCATTTATGCGGATCATCAGTGTGAACGTCAATGGTATTCAGGCTGCAGTCGAGCGTGGTTTGCTCAGTTGGCTGCAAGCCCAGAATGCCGACGTCATCTGCTTGCAGGACACCCGCGCCTCCGCCTTTGAACTGGACGACCCAGCCTTCCAACTGGATGGCTACTTCCTTTATGCCTGCGATGCCGAAGTCCCCGCCCAAGGTGGCGTGGCTCTGTATTCGCGGTTGCAACCGAAGGCTGTCATCAGTGGTCTCGGTTTCGAGACGGCAGACCGCTACGGGCGCTACCTGCAAGCCGATTTCGACAAGGTCAGCATCGCGACCTTGCTGCTTCCATCAGGGCAGAACGGCGATGAAGACTTGAACCAGAAGTTCAAGCTTATGGACGACTTCGCCCGCTACCTGGATAAACAGCGGCGCAAACGTCGCGAGTACATCTATTGCGGCTCGCTCTATGTGGCGCAACAGAAGCTCGACATCAAGAACTGGCGCGACAGCCAGCAATCCCCGGGTTTCCTGGCGCCTGAGCGTGCCTGGATGGACGAGATTGTCGGCAACATGGGTTATGTCGATGCCCTGCGCGAAGTCAGCCGCGAAGGCGACCAGTACAGCTGGTGGCCGGATAACGAACAGGCCGAGATGCTCAACCTCGGCTGGCGCTTCGATTATCAGATCCTGACGCCGGGACTGCGCCGCTTCGTACGCAGCGCACGCCTGCCGCGCCAGCCGCGCTTCTCGCAGCACGCGCCGCTGATCGTCGACTACGACTGGACGTTGACCATCTGAGTGTCTTTTCGCCGTGACAAAAAAAGCCGGCTTGTGGGAGCCGGCTTGCCGGCGATGAGGCCCTAAAGCCTACCCGAAGCTACTTGATCGGCCGCCAGGTGAAGGGATAGCGGTAGGCGATGCCCTGGTTGGCCTTGATGCCGGCAATGATGGTCAACACCACCGCACCAATGGCCAGCAGGCCGAACAGCAGGAAACCGATCACCACGAACATCAGCGCGAAACAGACCATCGCGGCCACCGCCACGGTGATCTGGAAATTCAGCGCTTCCTTGCCCTGGGCATCGATGAACGGATCCTGCTCGCGCTTCATCTGCCAGAGGATCAACGGCCCGATCAGGCTGCCGAAAGGAAACCAGTAGCCGAGAAACGCCGATAAGTGACAGAACATCGCCCACTGCCGGACATCTGAACCCGGTGTCGGCACAGGCGTCTGTTCACTCATGGCGCTCTCCTTGTACGCGGGGAAAAGTCCGGATAATCAGTCAGCCAGGGCGGCGTTCTGCAATTCGAATATCTCGTTCATGCCTTTTTGTGCCAGTGCCAGCATCGCATTCAGCTCTTCCGGCTGGAATGGCGCGCCTTCGGCAGTGCCCTGGACTTCGATGAAGCCACCGGTGCTGGTCATCACCACGTTGAGGTCGGTCTCGGCGGCGGAGTCTTCCAGGTAGTCCAGATCGAGCACCGGCTCACCCTGGTACATGCCCACCGAGACAGCGGCGATCATCTGCTTGAGCGGGCTGCCACCCTTCAGGCCGCCACGTTTCTTGATCACGGCCAGGGCATCGACCAGCGCGACCATGGAACCGGTGATGGACGCGGTGCGGGTGCCGCCGTCGGCCTGGATCACGTCGCAGTCGACATACAGGGTCACGTCGCCCAGCTTGGACATATCCAGCGAAGCACGCAGCGAACGACCGATCAGACGCTGGATCTCCAGAGTCCGGCCGCCCTGCTTGCCACGGCTCGCTTCACGCTGGTTACGCTCGCCAGTGGCCCGAGGCAGCATGCCGTACTCGGCGGTCAGCCAGCCCTGGCCCTGCCCCTTGAGGAAGCGTGGCACCCCGTTCTCGACGCTGACCGTACAAATCACTTTGGTGTCACCGAACTCGACCAGTACAGATCCCTCGGCGTGTTTGGTGTAGTTGCGGGTGATGCGGATCGAGCGGAGCTGATCGGCAGCGCGACCACTTGGACGTTTCATCTGGGAATACCTGTACAGGGACGGAAATCTACCCGGCATTATAGAGGCCATGGCCTGCGCTGGGCACTTCTTAAAATTCACCGCCGCCCCAAACCCTACCTGTGGGAGCCGGCTTGCCGGCGATAACGCTCACCCAGACGACAAAAGACCCACTGACGCCATCGCCTGATCGGCCGCCATCGCCGGCAAGCCGGCGCCCACGGTCTTGTGGATATACGCAGGTCATCGACCGGCATTGGGGCATTTGCCGCACTGCGCTACAATCCTGCGCCTTTGCTGCCACTCGGCTTTAATTTATTTATCAGGTCAGCCCCGGCAACGCCGGCAGGCCCGAACAGCGAGGTACTTCCATGGTCCACAGCATGACCGCCTTCGCCCGTGTCGAAAGCGCCGGAACCCAGGGCACCCTGAGCTGGGAACTGCGCTCGGTCAACAGCCGCTACCTGGAACCGCACCTGCGCCTGCCGGAAGCCTTCCGCGACCTCGAAGGCGCGGTGCGCGAAGCCCTGCGCCAGGGCTTGTCCCGCGGCAAGCTGGAATGCACCCTGCGCTTCACCGAGGAAACCACCGGCAAGCCGCTGCAGGTCGACCGCGAACGCGCCACGCAGTTGATCGCCGCCGCCGAGACCGTCGCCGGACTGATCAAGCAGCCGGCCGCGCTGAACCCGCTGGAAGTGCTGGCCTGGCCCGGTGTGCTGGTGGCCGACGCCAGCGACCCGCAGGCCCTCGACACTGAAGCCCTGGCCTTGTTCAACAAAGGTCTGAAGGAACTGAAGAACGGCCGCGAGCGCGAAGGCGCGGAGCTGGCCCGACTGATCAACGAACGCCTGACCTCGATCGAGGAAGATGTCCTGACCCTGCGCGAGCTGGTGCCGCAAATGCTCGCCACCCAGCGTCAGAAGGTCCTCGACCGCTTCGCCGACATGCAGGCTGAACTGGATCCGCTGCGCCTGGAACAGGAAATGGTCCTGCTGGCGCAGAAAAGCGACGTGGCCGAGGAACTCGACCGCCTGAGCACCCACATCGTCGAAGTACGCCGGGTGCTCAAGTCCGGCGGGGCTGCCGGCCGGCGCCTGGACTTCCTGATGCAGGAACTCAACCGCGAAGCCAATACCCTGGGCTCCAAGGCCTTCGACCCGCGCAGCACCACCGCGGCGGTCAACCTCAAGGTGTTGATCGAGCAGATGCGCGAACAAGTACAGAATATCGAGTAAGGCTACCCCGACATGACCCACAGCACTGGCATCCTCTACATCATTTCCGCACCGTCGGGCGCAGGCAAGACCAGCCTGGTCAAGGCCCTGATCGACGCGCAACCGCAGATTCGCGTCTCGGTCTCGCACACCACCCGCGCCATGCGCCCGGGCGAAGTCGACGGGGTGAACTACCACTTCGTCGACCGCGCCGAGTTCGTGCGCATGACCGAGCACGGTGATTTCCTCGAGCAGGCCGAAGTCTTCGGCAACCTCTATGGCACTTCGCAAAGTCACCTGCAACAGACCCTGGACGAAGGCCACGACCTGATCCTCGAGATCGACTGGCAAGGCGCCGAGCAGGTCCGCCGGCAGATGCCCGAGGCCAAGTCGATCTTCATCCTGCCGCCGAGCCAGCACGCCCTGCGCCAGCGCCTGACCAACCGCGGCCAGGACAGCGACGAGATCATCGAAGGGCGGATGCGCGAAGCGGTCAGTGAAATGAGCCACTATGTGGAATACGACTTCCTGATCATCAACGACGATTTCGCCCACGCACTGGACGATCTCAAGGCGATTTTCCGCGCCAACCAGTTGCAACAGCAGTCCCAGCAGCAGCGTTTCAGCGCCCTGCTGACACAATTGCTGGCGTAACGAGGACTTCCCAAAACCGCTGCGAGGGCTTTACATTGGTACTTGTAGCGCGTTCGGGTGTTTGCTGGGAAAATCAGCGCTTCCCTAATCGCTGGTGATTTTTTAAACTGTTCAGTCCGCTCGCCCATCCGGGCAGCGCGCCTACCGCATTTGCTACGAGGAACACCATGGCCCGCGTAACCGTTGAAGACTGCCTAGAACACGTGGATAACCGTTTTGAGCTGGTCATGCTCTCTACCAAGCGTGCTCGTCAACTGGCGACCGGCGGCAAAGAGCCGAAAGTGGCATGGGAAAACGACAAGCCTACCGTTGTGGCCCTGCGTGAAATCGCCGAAGGTCTGGTGAGCTACGAAATGATCGCCAACGAAGAGATCGTCGAAGACGAACCTCTGTTCGCGGCGTTCGAGGACGAGTCCAACGAGGCCGTCTAAGCCTATGCCTGGTCGACGTAGCACGGCGCAGGGTACAAGGCTTCGGCCGGGGGAAACCTCATGCCGAGCATAGACGCCCTCGCCGATCGCTTATCGGCCTACCTCGGCGCCGACCAGGTCAATCTGGTCCGCCGGGCGTATTTCTACGCAGAACAAGCCCACGATGGCCAGCGCCGTCGCAGCGGCGAAGCCTACGTCACGCATCCGCTGGCGGTGGCCAATATCCTTGCCGACATGCACATGGACCATCAGAGCCTGATGGCCGCGATGCTGCATGACGTGATCGAAGACACCGGGATCGCCAAGGAAGCGCTGCAGGCGCAGTTCGGCGAGACCGTGGCCGAACTGGTCGACGGGGTCAGCAAGCTGACCCAGATGAATTTCGAGACCAAGGCCGAGGCCCAGGCGGAAAACTTCCAGAAGATGGCCATGGCCATGGCCCGCGATATCCGCGTGATCCTGGTCAAGCTCGCCGACCGCCTGCACAACATGCGCACCCTGGAAGTGCTGTCCGGCGAGAAACGCCGGCGCATCGCCAAGGAAACCCTGGAAATCTACGCGCCCATCGCCAATCGGCTGGGCATGCATGCGATCCGTGTCGAGTTCGAAGACCTCGGCTTCAAGGCCATGCACCCGATGCGTTCCGCTCGGATCTACCAGGCGGTCAAGCGCGCCCGGGGCAATCGCAAGGAAATCGTCAACAAGATCGAGGAATCCCTCAGCCACTGCCTGGCCGTCGACGGCATCCAGGGCGAGGTCAGCGGCCGGCAGAAACACCTCTACGGCATCTATACCAAGATGCGCGGCAAACGCCGGGCCTTCAACGAGATCATGGACGTCTATGCGTTCCGGATCATCGTCGACAAGGTCGATACCTGCTATCGCGTGCTCGGCGCTGTACATAATTTGTACAAGCCCCTGCCCGGCCGCTTCAAGGACTACATCGCGATTCCCAAGGCCAACGGCTACCAGTCGCTGCATACGACGCTGTTCGGCATGCACGGCGTACCGATCGAGATCCAGATCCGTACCCGCGAAATGGAAGAGATGGCCAACAACGGCATCGCCGCCCACTGGCTGTACAAGTCCAGCGGCGACGAGCAGCCCAAGGGCACCCACGCCCGCGCCCGCCAGTGGGTCAAGGGCGTGCTGGAGATGCAGCAACGCGCCGGCAACTCCCTGGAGTTCATCGAGAGCGTGAAGATCGACCTGTTCCCGGACGAGGTCTACGTCTTCACGCCCAAGGGCCGGATCATGGAGCTGCCGAAAGGCTCCACGGCGGTCGACTTCGCCTACGCGGTGCACACCGACGTCGGCAACAGTTGCATTGCCTGCCGGATCAATCGCCGTCTTGCCCCGCTGTCCGAACCGCTGCAAAGCGGCTCCACGGTCGAGATCGTCAGCGCCCCCGGCGCCCGGCCGAATCCGGCATGGCTCAACTTCGTGGTCACCGGCAAGGCCCGCACGCATATCCGTCATGCCCTGAAGCTGCAGCGTCGCTCCGAGTCCATCAGCCTGGGCGAACGCCTGCTGAACAAGGTCCTCAACGGTTTCGACAGCGCCCTGGACAAGATCCCGGCCGAGCGCATCCAGCTGATGCTCCACGAGTACCGCCTGGAGCTGATCGAAGACCTGCTGGAAGATATCGGCCTGGGCAACCGCATGGCGTACGTGGTCGCCCGCCGGCTGCTCGGCGAAGGCGAACAACTGCCCAGCCCCGAAGGTCCGCTGGCGATTCGCGGCACCGAAGGCCTGGTGCTCAGCTACGCCAAGTGCTGCACGCCGATCCCCGGCGACCCGATTGTCGGCCACCTGTCCGCGGGCAAGGGCATGGTCGTGCACCTGGACAACTGCCGCAATATCAGCGAAATCCGCCACAACCCGGAAAAATGCATCCAGCTCTCCTGGGCCAAGGATGTCACCGGCGAATTCAACGTCGAGCTGCGCGTGGAGCTGGAACACCAGCGCGGCCTGATCGCCCTGCTGGCCAGCAGCGTCAACGCGGCCGACGGCAATATCGAGAAAATCAGCATGGACGAGCGCGATGGTCGCATCAGCGTCGTCCAATTGGTGGTCAGCGTGCACGACCGCGTGCACCTGGCCCGCGTGATCAAGAAACTGCGCGCCCTGACCGGGGTGATCCGCATCACCCGCATGCGCGCCTAGCCGCCCAGACATTACAAGGAGTCATTCATGACCAAGAGCGTTATCAGCAGCGACAAGGCCCCGGCCGCCATCGGCACCTACTCCCAGGCGATCAAGGCGGGCAACACCGTGTACATGTCCGGCCAGATTCCCCTGGACCCGAAAACCATGGAACTGGTCGACGGCTTCGAAGCCCAGACCGTCCAGGTCTTCGAGAACCTGAAAGCGGTGGCCGAAGCGGCCGGCGGTTCGTTCAAGGACATCGTCAAGCTGAACATCTTCCTGACCGACCTGAGCCACTTCGCCAAGGTCAACGAGATCATGGGCAAGTACTTCGAACAACCGTACCCGGCTCGCGCCGCCATCGGTGTCGCAGCGCTGCCACGTGGCTCGCAGGTCGAAATGGACGCGATCCTGGTCATCGAATAACCACTCCGATCACGTCCCCCAGAACAACCCCGCACTGCCTGGCGCAGCCTTCAACACTGCGCCAGCCTCGTCTGCAAGGATTCCACCATGCGCAAAGCGCTTGCCATCCCGGTGTTAGCCCTCCTGCTCGGCGGTTGCGCCAGCGACCCCGCCAAATATGACATCAGCGGCACCTGGATCAACCAGGCAGCCATCGATGCGGCCGTGAAAAAGGGCAGCTTGCGTGAAGCCCTGGAAACCTACGGGCCGAACCTGGAATGGAATGTCGATACCCGCAATGGCCAGGCCAAGTACAGCAACGGCTTCGAGCGCCCCGAAGGGCATGTGCGGGCGGACGGCAAGGAGAAGTGGCACGTTGATTTCTATGGCAGCACTGGCACCCCACTGGTCCGTGACGGCAAGGAACTGATCCAGGGCGCCAGCGACTCCGAGCCCGAGCAGACTTTCGTTCGTACCCCGAACGAACTGCCGGCTGAAGCACCGGTAGGCGCCAGCTTCGAACAGGCCCTGTATGCGGCCTACATGGGCGGCGACTGGAAGATCGTCAGCGGCCCCGGCGAAGGCACCCAGGTGAAGTTCCTGCCGGACGGACGTCTCGAAGGCCTACCCGGCAGCGACCGCTATGCCCTTTGCCTGGCGGGCGATTGCGCGAACATGAGCGGCGACAACGACAGTATCTGGCTGCAACAGGGTGACAAGGGCAGTGCCTGGATCTTTGTGCGCAAGGGCAAGCAACTGGAAATCTTCCAGGCGCTGAACTCGGCCCAGGCCGACGAACAGCCGCAGCTTTATCCGGGCAACCGCCAGTGGTTGCTGGAGAAATAACCTACGCCACCCTGTGGGAGCCGGCTTGCCAGCTCCCACATGGATCGTGGTTGACACGATACTTCGCGGCGACACACAAACCTGTGGGAGCCGGCTTGCCGGCGATGACACCCGCAAGATCAATGCAAGTCTTACCGGCCTCATCGCTGGCAAGCCAGCTCCTACAGAAATTACGCTCGTCTGTTTCAGCAACGCCCCTCAAGAATCGCCGCATACCCCTCGCGATAGCTTGCATACTCGGGCACCCAACCCAGGGCCCGCGCCCGGGCATTGCTGCAGCGCTTGCTGCCGGTGCGCCGTACACTGGCCTCGGCGTCCCACTCGGTGACCCCCAGATACTCGCGCAACCAACCCACCACCTCGGCCAGCGGCGCCGGCGCATCATCGACGCCGATATAACAATCCTCCAGCGCCTTGCCCGCCCGGTCCGCCCCCAGCAGGAACGCCAGCAACCCGGCCGCGTCATCGACATGAATGCGGTTGCCATATAAAGGCGGCTCGACCGCCACCCGATAACCGCGGCGCACCTGGGTCAACAGCCACTCGCGGCCCGGCCCGTAGATCCCCGTCAGGCGTACCCGGCTTGCCGGGATACCGCTGTCGAGGGCCAGTCGCTCGGCCTCGAGCATCAGGCGCCCGGAATAACCCTCGGCCTCGGCTGGCGAAGTTTCATCGACCCATTCGCCCTGTTGCTGCACGTACACACTGCTGCTGGAGACGAACAACAGACGCCTGGGCTGCTGCCCCGACTGCTTGAGCCAGTCCAGGACGTGTTGCAAACCGTCGACATAGGCAGCGCGATAACCGGCTTCATCGTGATCGGTGGCTGCCGCGCAATACACCAGGTAATCCAGCGGGCCGCTCGGCCAGCCAGCCGGACGCTGCTCGGCGAACAGGTCGCCCGCCACACCGAGAACACCTTCCGGCAGGCGCGAAATCGAGCGGCGCAGGCCATGCACCTGCCAGCCCTGGGCCAGCAATCGAGTCGCCAGGCGACTACCGACATCACCGCAACCGGCGATCAGAACAGAGGGAGCGGACATCGGAAATCTCCACAAAAAGAGCCACAGACTAGCGCCGGGAATGGACGAACGGATAGCAATGGAGGAAAAAAAGAGACGCTATTACTTCTGTTAACAAGAATTACTTGCAATAATGCCCGACCATTTGTTCTCGGCCCCACGAGGCCTGGAAGGACAAGACCCCATTCTACTTCGCTCAGGTCCGGCCAGCATGACACGCTATCAATCCTCCGCTTCGCCAACCCAGTCCCCTAGTCCTTCACGCGCCTGGCGTTCGATTGCTGCGTTGCTGTTCAGCCTGCTGCTGGCCCCGACCGCGGCATTTGCCGACGAGCCGACCAACCACACCGCACCCGCCGCCACTGCGCCGGCCGCTGCCGTGCCAGCCGCAACAGCGGTGACACCGGTCGCCGCCGACCCGGCCCAGGTGGAAAACGCCGCACCGGCCGAAGCCGACGTACTGCCAGTCGAAGACACCACCCTGGGCCTGGGCCACGACCTGTCGCCATGGGGCATGTACAAGAACGCCGATATCATCGTGAAAATAGTCATGATCGGCCTGGCCATCGCCTCGATCATCACCTGGACCATCTGGATCGCCAAGGGCTTCGAGCTGCTGGGCGCCAAGCGCCGCCTGCGCGGTGAAATCGCCAACCTGAAGAAAGCCACCACCCTCAAGGAAGCCAGCGCCAGCGCGGCCAAGGAAGGGACCCTGGCCAACCTGCTGGTACACGACGCGCTCGAAGAAATGCGCCTGTCGGCCAACAGCCGCGAGAAAGAAGGCATCAAGGAACGCGTCAGCTTCCGCCTGGAGCGCCTGGTCGCCGCCTGCGGTCGCAACATGAGCAGCGGCACCGGCGTGCTCGCCACCATCGGTTCCACCGCACCCTTCGTCGGCCTGTTCGGTACCGTCTGGGGCATCATGAACAGCTTCATCGGCATCGCCAAGACTCAGACCACCAACCTCGCCGTGGTAGCCCCCGGCATCGCCGAAGCCCTGCTGGCCACGGCCCTGGGCCTGGTTGCCGCGATCCCGGCGGTAGTGATCTACAACGTCTTCGCCCGCTCCATCGCCGGCTACAAGGCCCAGGTGTCCGATGCCTCGGCCGAAGTCCTGTTGCTGGTCAGCCGTGACCTCGATCACCTGCCGCCAGAGCGCGCCACTCAACCGCACATGGTCAAAGTAGGGTAATCAGCCATGGGCTTGCATTTGAAAGAAGGCGCGGACGACGATCTCGCCGAGAACCATGAAATCAACGTCACGCCATTTATCGACGTGATGCTGGTGCTGCTGATCATCTTCATGGTCGCCGCGCCGCTGGCCACCGTGGACATCAAGGTCGACCTGCCCGCCTCCACGGCCAAGCCGGCACCGCGTCCGGAGAAACCGGTATTCCTCAGCGTCAAGGCCGATCAACGCCTGTTCCTCGGCGAAGACGAGGTCAAGGCCGAGTCCCTGGGTGCTTCCCTGGACGCCAAGACCCACGGCAAGAAAGACACCACCATCTTCTTCCAGGCCGACAAGGGCGTGGATTACGGTGACCTGATGCGCGTCATGGACTCCCTGCGCGCCGCCGGCTACCTGAAGGTCGGTCTGGTCGGACTCGAGACGGCAGCCAAGAAATGATCACGACGCGCCATAAGCTGACGCGTTACGGCGGTAGCCTGGTCCTGGTGCTGGGCGTTCACGCGGTGGCGATTCTCGCTGCCCTGAACTGGTCGGTGTCCAAGCCGATCGAACTGCCGCCGCAGGCCATGATGGTCGAGCTCGCTCCCCTGCCGCCGGCACCGCCACCGCCCGCACCGCCCAAGGTGGTGACGCCACCGCAGCCGCCGGCACCGGTGGAAGAACTGCCGCTGCCCAAGCTCGCCGAAGCGCCGAAGCCGACGATCTCGGTGCCCAAGCCGGTCAAGCCCAAACCCAAGCCACAGCCGCCGAAACCGGAAGTGAAGAAGGAACCGGAAAAGGAAAAGCCCAAGGAAGAGAAACCTTCCGAGGAGCCGCCGACCAACCGTCCGCCGGAGAAATCCGCCGCGCCGGCACCGGGCCCTTCGCCACAGCAGGTCGCCGCCAAGGCGAGCTGGGAAGGCACCCTGCTGGCGCACCTGGGCAAATACAAGAAGTACCCGCCTGCCGCCCAATCCCGCGGCAAGGAAGGCCTGAACCGTCTGCGCTTCGTCGTCGACGCCGAAGGCAAAGTACTTTCGTACGAGCTGGTGGGCCGTTCGGGCAACGCCGACCTGGATCGCGCCACCCTGGAAATGATCCGCCGTGCCCAGCCCCTGCCCAAGCCACCGGCAGACATGCTGACCAACGGCAGCATCGAAATCGTCGCGCCCTTCGTCTATTCCATCGACAAGCGCGGCCGCTGATCACCGACACCGATCGTTCCCACGCTCCGCGTGGGAATGCAGCCAGTGACGCTCTGCGTCACCTCGCCGACGCTGGACGCTGAGCGTCCGGGGAGGCATTCCCACGCAGAGCGTGGGAACGATCAAACGCGGAGCGTGGGAACGATCAAAGCTTTTGGCGCTCGCACTGGCCTCTTCGCGGGCAAGCCCGCTCCCACAGGTTTATCTCCCTATAATCCAGACTCAAGCCCCACAAACCCGTCGTTTCATTAAATTAACGACAATCGCCGCTTATCCTGCGTCTGATAACGTGCGTCTATCGATTGCAGCCGTTATGCTTGGCCCGCAACCTTATGGACGCTCGCTATGACTCTGACAGAATTACGCTACATCGTTACCCTTGCCCAGGAGCAACACTTCGGCCACGCGGCCGAGCGCTGCCATGTCAGCCAGCCGACCCTGTCGGTGGGCGTGAAAAAGCTGGAAGACGAACTCGGTGTGCTGATTTTCGAGCGCAGCAAGAGCGCCGTACGCCTGACGCCGGTCGGCGAAGGCATCGTTGCCCAGGCACAAAAGGTCCTGGAACAGGCCCAGGGCATCCGCGAACTGGCCCAGGCCGGGAAAAACCAGCTGACCGCACCGCTGAAAGTCGGCGCGATCTATACGGTCGGCCCCTATCTGTTCCCGCACCTGATCCCGCAACTGCACCGGGTCGCCCCGCAGATGCCGTTGTATATCGAGGAAAACTTCACCCACATCCTGCGCGACAAGCTGCGCAACGGTGAACTGGACGCGGTGATCATCGCCCTGCCGTTCAACGAAGCCGATGTGCTGACCCTGCCGTTGTACGACGAGCCGTTCTACGTGCTGATGCCGGCCTCGCACCCCTGGACCCAGAAGGAAACCATCGACAGCGCCCTGCTCAACGACAAGAGCCTGCTGCTGCTGGGCGAAGGCCACTGCTTCCGCGACCAGGTCCTCGAAGCCTGCCCGACCCTGGTCAAGGGCAGCGAAGCGGCCAAGCACACCACGGTCGAATCCAGTTCCCTGGAAACCATCCGCCACATGGTTGCCTCCGGCCTGGGCATTTCCGTGCTGCCGCTCTCGGCGGTGGACAGCCATCACTACGCACCCGGCGTCATCGAGGTCCGGCCGCTGACGCCGCCCGTACCGTTCCGCACCGTGGCCATCGCCTGGCGTGCCAGCTTCCCGCGGCCCAAGGCGATTGAAATCCTCGCCGATTCGATCCGCCTGTGCTCGGTGGCCAAGCCGCCCGTCGCGAGCTGAATGCCGTGACTGAGCTGTCGCAGGTATCGGTCACGGCACTCAAGGGTGTCGGCGAAGCCATGGCCGAGAAACTGGCCAAGGTCGGCCTGGAGAATATCCAGGACGTCCTGTTCCACCTGCCCCTGCGTTACCAGGACCGCACCCGTATCGTGCCCATCGGCGCCCTGCGCCCCGGCCAGGACGCGGTGATCGAGGGCGTGGTCAGCGGTGCCGACGTGGTCATGGGCAAGCGCCGCAGTCTGCTGGTGCGCCTGAACGACGGCACCGGCAGCTTGAGCCTGCGCTTCTACCACTTCAGCAATGCGCAGAAGGAAGGCCTCAAGCGCGGCACCCATGTGCGCTGCTACGGCGAGGCCCGCCCCGGCGCCTCGGGCCTGGAGATCTACCACCCGGAATACCGCGCCCTGACCGGTGACGAACCGCCGCCCGTGGACCAGACCCTGACCCCGATCTATCCGTTGACCGAAGGCCTGACCCAACAGCGCCTGCGCCTGCTGAGCCAGCAGAGTCTGGCAATGCTCGGCCCGCGCAGCCTGCCGGACTGGTTGCCCCAGGAACTGGCCCGCGACTACCAGCTGGCGCCGCTGGACGACGCGATCCGCTACCTGCACCAGCCACCGGCCGATGCCGATGTCGAGGAGCTCGCCCTCGGGCATCACTGGGCCCAGCACCGCCTGGCCTTCGAAGAACTGCTCACCCACCAGCTGTCCCAGCAACGCCTGCGGGAAAGCCTGCGGGCACTGCGCGCGCCGGCCTTGCCCAAGGCGCGCAAACTGCCGGAGCAGTTTCTCGCCAACCTCGGCTTCCCGCCCACCGGTGCCCAGCAGCGGGTCGGCAACGAAGTCGCCTACGACCTCAGCCAGCCCGAGCCGATGCTGCGGCTGATCCAGGGCGATGTCGGCGCGGGCAAGACCGTCGTCGCCGCCCTGGCCGCCCTGCAAGCCCTGGAGGCCGGCTACCAGGTGGCGCTGATGGCGCCGACCGAGATCCTCGCCGAACAGCACTTCATCAACTTCCAGCGCTGGCTGACGCCGCTGGGCATCGACACCGCCTGGCTGGCCGGAAAGCTCAAGGGCAAGGCCCGTGCCGCCGCCCTGGAACAGATCGCCAGCGGCACGCCGATGGTGGTCGGCACCCACGCGCTGTTCCAGGACGAAGTGCAGTTCAAGAACCTGGCCCTGGTGATCATCGACGAACAGCACCGTTTCGGCGTCCAGCAGCGCCTGGCCCTGCGCCAGAAAGGCGTCGGCGGGCGCATGTGCCCGCACCAGTTGATCATGACCGCCACGCCGATCCCCCGCACATTGGCGATGAGCGCCTACGCCGACCTCGACACCTCGATCCTCGACGAGCTGCCGCCCGGCCGCACGCCAGTCAATACCGTGCTGGTAGCCGACAGCCGACGCTTCGAAGTGGTCGAGCGGGTCCGCGCCGCCTGCGCCGAAGGCCGCCAGGCCTACTGGGTCTGTACTCTGATCGAAGAGTCCGAGGAACTGACCTGCCAGGCGGCCGAGACCACCTTCGAGGAATTGACCGCCGCCCTCGGTGAGCTGCGCGTCGGGCTGATCCACGGGCGCATGAAGCCGGCGGAAAAAGCCGCGGTGATGGCCGAGTTCAAGGCCGGCCACCTGCAACTGCTGGTGGCCACCACCGTGATCGAAGTCGGCGTCGACGTGCCCAACGCCAGCCTGATGATCATCGAGAACCCCGAGCGCCTGGGCCTGGCGCAGCTGCACCAGCTGCGCGGCCGGGTTGGCCGGGGCAGCGCCGCCAGTCATTGCGTGCTGCTCTACCATCCGCCGCTGTCGCAGATCGGGCGCCAGCGCCTGGGCATCATGCGCGAAACCAACGACGGCTTTATCATTGCCGAGAAGGACCTGGAGCTACGCGGCCCCGGCGAAATGCTCGGCACGCGCCAGACCGGCCTGCTGCAATTCAAGGTCGCCGACCTGATGCGCGACGCCGATCTGCTCCCCGCCGTGCGCGATGCGGCCCAGGCCCTGCTCGCCCGCTGGCCGCAGCATGTCAGCCCGCTGCTGGAACGCTGGCTGCGCCATGGGCAACAATACGGTCAAGTGTGATAGACCTCACAATTCACGGACCAATCACCGGGACAAGCTGGTTATACTGGTGAAATTGTAGGAAACCGGATACAGACCATGACAGAAGTTGCCCTCATCGATGCAACCCCGCACACCCCGTCTGTGGTCCGGCTGCTGCTCGACAAGCTAGCCATCAACTACCGCGAAGTCGTGGACCTGCCTGGTCTGCCGGCGGCTCGCAAGGTACAGGCGGTGCTGCTCGACGACGCAGTCGGCGCGCTCATGGTCCTGTTCCCGCAGAGCCAGCTGCTCGACCTCAACCGCCTGACCGAACTCACCGGCCGGCGCTTGACCGCCGTGCCGACCGAACGCCTGGAGCGCATGCTCGGCAAGCACAGCCTGCACCTGCTGCCCGGCCTGCCGGCACTGACCAGTTCGCCGTGCCTGTACGAAGAACAACTGCTGCGTGAGCCCAGCGTGCTGATCAACTCCGGTGAGGTCGGCCTGCTGCTGGAAATCTCCAGCGACGACTTCAAGAGCATGCTCAGCAAGGCCAGCGCCGCCAGTTTCGGCGAAGCGCTGAGCAGCATCCGCCCGAACCTCGACCGCCCGGACGATGACCGCGAGGAAATCACCCAGGCGGTGCAGGCCTTTACCGCCCGACGCATCCAGCAACGCCTGGAAGCGACCATCGAGATCCCGCCCCTGGCGGAAACCGCGCAAAAGATCATCAAGCTGCGAGTCGATCCCGACGCGACCATCGACGACATCACCGGTGTGGTCGAGACCGATCCGGCCCTGGCCGCGCAAGTGGTGAGCTGGGCGGCATCGCCCTACTACGCCTCGCCGGGCAAGATCCGCTCGGTGGAAGACGCCATCGTGCGCGTACTGGGCTTCGACCTGGTGATCAACCTGGCCCTCGGCCTGGCCCTGGGCAAGACCCTGAGCCTGCCCAAGGACCACCCGCAGCACAGCACTCCATACTGGCAGCAATCGATCTACACCGCCGCGGTGATCGAAGGCCTGACCCGCGCCATGCCTCGCGCACAGCGTCCGGAAGCCGGCCTGACCTACCTGGCGGGCCTGCTGCACAACTTCGGCTACCTGCTGCTGGCCCATGTATTCCCGCCGCACTTCTCGCTGATCTGCCGCCACCTGGAGGTCAACCCGCACCTGTGCCACAGCTATGTCGAACAGCACCTGCTGGGCATCAGCCGCGAGCAGATCGGTTCCTGGCTGATGCGGTACTGGGACATGCCGGACGAGCTGGCCACCGCGCTGCGCTTCCAGCACGACCCGAGCTACGACGGTGACTATGCCGAGTACCCGAACCTGGTGTGCCTGGCCGTGCGCCTGCTGCGCAGCCGCAATATCGGTTCCGGTCCGGATGAAGAGATACCCGACGCCCTGCTCGACCGCCTGGGCCTGAGCCGCGACAAGGCCGAGGACGTGGTGAACAAGGTGCTGGAAGCGGAAGTATTGCTGCGCGAACTGGCTTCGCAGTTCAGCCAGGGCTGACACGGCGCCAGGAAGACCGCTATCGCTGGCAAGCCCGGCTCCTACAAAGAGCCGCGGCGATACCTGATCGTTCCCACGCTTTGCGTGGGAACGCCTCACTGGACGCTCTGGATCTGTGACGCGGAGCGTCACGGGCTGCATTCCCACGCGGAGCGTGGGAACGATCTGCAATCTTGATCAGGCCTTCTTTTTCTTCGGCTTGAGGTACTTGGTCAGGCCCTGGAACCAGATCACCAGCGCCGGGTTACCCTTGATCTGGATCGACTTGTCCTGAATCCCCGTCATGAACGCCAGTTGCTTGTTCTTCGCCTGCATCGTGGCGAAGCCGTACTCGGCATCCTTGAAGGCAATGGCAAACGCCGGCTCCGGACAAGTCCCGGACTTGCTGGTGATGCGCTGGTCCTTGACCGTGAAATGACGCGCCACCTTGCCGTCCAGGGTCTGCAACTGGAATACCAGGGACTTGTCAGCCAGTTGCTGCTGGAACGCAGGATTATTGCGACTGGCCCGGGCCATCAACAGGCCCATTGCCCAGAGAAGAAAACGGAATTTCATGCACAGCGCCTCGGCAGAAAAATTGAATAGCCGGCGCAGTGTAGCGGTTTGTTCGGGGAACGCCACCGATCTGCTTCGTTGCAAGAAGATCGGTGGGCGTTTGCTGCTTATCTCAGCAAGTTAGTGACCAACCGGTCACTCAGGCATTCGGGCAAGGCACCGGTGCCCAGTCGCCCAGGTCCGGGTTCTTGCACATGCTGTTGACCTGGGACTGCCCGGTGGTCGCCACTTCCTGGCTGGCGGCTTTCTTGGCGTTGGCGTCCTGGATGGTCTTCTCGGTCGCGACCGCTTCTTTCGGTACGGTAGGCAGCGGTGGCTTCTTCACGGCCTTGACCTGTTTCTTGCCCTTGCCGGAGGTCGGCGCAACCACTGGTGCGGTATCGGCGGTCGCCACGGTGACCACGTCAGTACGCTGGACACCGACGGTCTGCAGGTCTTTTTCGTAGGCCTGGGTGTAATTGCTCAGGTCTTCGCTGGCCTTGCCGTTCACGGCGACGATCAGGTCATTGGACTCTTTCAGGCCGGCAACGATTTCCGCCAGGCGCTTGCGGCCTTCGGTGTCGTTGATGGTCTTGGCCTTGCGCGCATTGACCAGGCTGGTGAACTCACGCTGGTAGCAGCTCTGGGACGCCCGGGCATAGGCAGTGCTGCGATCGATATCGGCGGCGCTCTTGTTGATATCGGTGGCATAGGAACCGATACGCTGGTTGTCGTCGGTGATCTGCTTCTGCTTCTCGGTGTAATAACCCGCCGCGCCGCCCGCGAGGGCACCGCCGGCGGCACCGATGGCAGCGTTGCGACCACGGTTGTCGGAGTCGCCGGTCAGCGCGCCGAGGGCCGCGCCGCCCAAGGCACCGAGGACCGCGCCAGTGGCAACGGACTTGGTCATGTCCGAGTCAGTCGCACGCAGGTGCTGCACCGGCTCGTAGCAGGTCGGGTAGTACTCGACCTTGGTGGTCGCGCCGACCTTGGACGTCGCGGACGTGGCGCAACCGCCCATCAGCACGGTGCTGAATCCGGCGGCAACCCACAGCGCGGCGCGGCACGTGGAGGTTAAGGCAAGGGGTTTGCTGGTGAAAATCATGTTCATGTTCCCTCTCTTGGTTTGACTTGTCCTGTACGACACCCCGCCGTACAGGTCCCCTCTACACTCGCCGGATCACGGCCGCTCAAGGCTTCTGCGCGGTCGATGCGAGTAACGCTTTCAAGATCGCCGCCGGATCGGCCCGCTGTTGCTTGCGGTAGTCCCCGACATGACGAACGAACAAGGTCGCCCGCGCCACCAGGCTGTTGCCGAGCACGGGCTTGCGATTGAGTTCTTCCCTGACCCGCTGGAACTGCGCCTGGATCACCGCATCGGTGTAGCGCGTGGCCGTTGCCAGGTTGTCGATATAGATCGCCACGGCGCCGTCCAGGGCGCTGCTGCCGTTATCGATGGCGGTGGCGAACAGCGCGGCGCTGGCTTCGTCCTTGGCATCGAGGGCCTGCTGGCGGCTCTTCTTCAGGTTGGTCAGGCGGATGTTGTAGTTGTTGACGGTTTCGGCCACCAGGGCCGCCGACTGGATCAGGTTGCCGGCGGCTTCCTCGCGCTGGCGGGCGATCAGCGAGACGTTGCGCTTGAGCTCTTCGTTGACCAGTCCCAGTTCGGCCTGCAGGCGCGGGTCGGTGCTGGCGGAAATGATCCCGTCCAGGCGCTTGGTCGGGTCCTGGGCATCGTCGATGGCATCGGTCAGGGCGGCCAGGCGGCCCTCCTTCTCCCATTGGCTGAACAGCTCCTTGTAGCGCGAGCGCGGCGCCGACAACGCGCCGATGGCCACCCGGAAGCCGGTGGTCTCATTGCTCTGCTCGGTGCCGTCGGCGGCGAACAGCGGATACTCGCGGCGCATGCCGGTAAACAGCGTGCCTTCGCCTTCGAGGTAGTTGCCGCCCTTGACCACGAAGCCGCCATAGGCGCCCTGGCGCCGCCCGGCGTGCACCAGCTGGAAGGATTCCTGGACCATCTGCGCGGCATTGCCGATCACATCGAACAGGCCGATGGGATTGGGCAGCTTGGTGCCCACCGGCATCAGCCGCGCGGCCTGGCCGGTGCCGCCGGCAACCTGGTTGAACACCGCGTAATCGGCCAGCGGGCCGTCGCTGTCGCTGCCTGGCTGACGCCGGGGAAACAGCCGGCCTTCCAGGTCCTGGCGACTGACCGCCTGGCCACCGCGGGCCGCGAACTCCCACTCGACTTCAGTGGGCAGGCGCACGAACCCCAGGCCGCCGTCGTCGGCCGATGAACCACGCCCACTGACCGGCAAGCGATCACGGTGATACTTCATTAGCCAGGCGCTGTAGACCGCGGAAAAACGCTCGGCATCAAACCGCGAGACCTTGACCTTGGGCAGGCGCCCGGCAATGCCCTCCGGTGCCTCGCAGGCCGGGGCCGGCTCGCCGCTGGCCAGCGACTGCGCCTGGGCCATGACCAGCGCGTACTGGCGCGCCGTCACCGGGTATTTGCCCATGAAATAGAACATCGGCTTCAACGGCGAGCCGCTGTCGGTTTTCGGCAGGGCCGGGGAAATGGCTTTCTGCCAATCGGCCGGCAGATCCTTGAGGGTGAACTGGCCGTTGATGAAATCGCGCCGGTAGCCGGAAATGAACGACTGCTTGTAGCCGGGTTCGTCTTCGCTGAAGGGATAACCCAGGCTGATCTCGCGGTCATCCAGGGTGCCCTGGGCGAGGATATAGACGTAGCGGAACACCATCTCGCCGTCGCACGGCAGCGGCAGGCTGATATCGCCACTCAAGGGCTTGGGGTTGTCCAGCTTGTTGCCGTCGTCGTCGGCCAGGGCCATGCCCCCCGCGATCAGGGAACCGACAAGAACCGCCAGGGCCGCGCTGCGCAGCTTAAACATCTCTGATTCCTTCCGAAGCTTCTATCCGTGCCACGCGCCAGCCACCGAGGGCTGCAGCCAGAGCACAGACCACCAACACCGAGAAAAGTGCCAGCACATAGTGGCGCCACAGCAACTGACTGGCGTATTCGCCGGCCACCTGCACAAACAGATGATTCAGGCCCTGCTCCGCCACGGCGTACAGCGCCACGCTCAACGCCGCGGCGAACAGCCCGCTGTAGAGCGCCTGCAGCACCACGAACAGGAGCAGGGCACCGGTTCCCAGGCCGAGCAGGCGCAGGACCGACAGCTCGCGCCGCTTGCGCTCGACCGCCGCCAGCGCCCCGGCGCAAATCGCCGCGAAGGCACCGGCCAGGGCCAGCGCGGCGATGATCCAGAACACGATGGACAGGTTGCGGCTCAGGGACTGCACCTGGGCAATGGTCTGGGCCTGGGTCGAGACCAGCAGGCCGCGCTCGGCGAAATAGCGGCGCAGCGGCTCGACATCGCCCAGCTCGCGGGCATACAGGCGGAAGGCCGGATACACCCGCTGCGCGGCGGAGCCCGCGGGCTCGCCGCTCCAGCCCAGCAACGGCACGCCACGACCGTCGCGATAATCCTCGGCGGCCTCCAGCAGGCCCAGCGGCGCAAACAGCGCATCGCGACCGAAGGCTCCCAGCGGCAGCACCGCCTGCACGCGGATCTGCGTGTGCTGGCTTTCCACCCGCCCCGCCACCTGCCGACTGAAGGACACCTCCAGCCAGTCACCCGCCTTTGCCCCGAGCTTTTCCGCGGCGGTCTGGCTCAACAGCAGCGCCGCCAACCCGATCGGCGCCGGCAAGCCGCCCAGCAACGGATCGCCCTCGGCGGTCGGCAGCATCTCGACGTTCAGCGCCGGGTCCTGTCTGCCGAGGGACAGATCAGCGGTCGCGGCGATCTGCCGGGTACGCGGCAAGGCGAACGCCACCTCTTCACGACGCCCCAGTTCAGCGATATAGGCCGCGTTGAAACGGCCGCCACCCAGAGGAATGATCTCGCGTACCGTCGGGTCCTGCTCCAGGCGCTCGGTCAGGCTGCTGACCAGTCCGAACTTGAGGCCGAACAGCACCAGCAACGGCGCGATCACCGCCACCAGCGCCAGCACCGCGCAGGCCGACAGGCGCGCATCGGCGCGATAATCCTGCCAGGCCAGGGCCGCCACCAGCGACGCGCGCATCACAAGGCCGCTCCCAGGGTCGCCGTGACACCGCCATCGGCATCGCGCCGGCAACTGATCCGCAGCACCGCCATCCCCAGCTCGCGCACCAGGGCTTCGTCATGGCTGGCGATCACACAACAGGCACCCTGTTCCCGTGCCTGGTTCAGCAGCAACTGCATGACCCGCGCGGCATTCAGCGGATCGAGCGCCGCGGTCGGCTCATCGGCCAGCAACAGTCGCGGCCCATGGGCCAGGGCCCGGGCACAACCGACGCGCTGGCGCTGCCCCACCGACAGATCGCGAGGCGGCTTATCCAATTGGTCGACGATTTCCAACTGCTCGGCAAGCCGCTGCACCGTGCCGTCATCGTCCAGCCCCAGCAGCTTGCGCGACAGCCCGATATTCCCGCGCACATCGAGAAACCCCAGCAGGCCGCCGGTCTGCAACACATAGCCGAGGTAGCGGCTGCGCAACTGCGCCAGCCGCGCGTGGCGGCCCTGGCGCCAGAGCGCGGCGATATCCAGCGCGCCAGTGTGGTCATCGAAGGCGAACAACCCGGCACGGTCCGGCGCCGAGACCAGTGCCAGCAGGTCGAGCAGCGTGCTTTTGCCGCAGCCGCTGGGGCCGACCACCGCCCATTGCTGGCCGGGCGCCAGGGTCAGGCGCGGAATCACCAGGCTGTAGCGCTGGGCGCCCTCGCCTCGCGTCTTGCGCACCTCGCGCAGGCTGATCATCACGGCAGCGTCGACAGCGGCACGCGGTACAGCGCGTCACCCGGCTCGGCATCGCCGAACCGGACCCAGTTGGCTACATCGTTGTGGAAGGTCTCGTAGAGACGGATCTTCGAATCCAGTTCGTCGATGAAATCCTCCTGCTCGGCGACGCTCAGGGACAGCCACAGGTCCTGGGTCATGCTCAGCGACTTGCTGCGATACGGCAGGCCTTCCAGGTACTCGCCGAGCACGCCGCCATCGGCGAGATTGCCGCCCTTGCGCAGGGCTGCCGGATCGCGGCTCATGTAGGCGCTGGCGCTGGCGATTTCCTGGAAGAAATCCTTCGGCGAGGTCTGGGTCTTGCGCGCGGCATCGACAATCAGCTTCAACGACTGCTGCAGGTCGTTGAGCTGCAGCTTGGTCAGCATCACGCAGACCTGGAACGCCGGCAGGGCCGGGTTGGTCAGGTCGCGGTCGGCGGTCCAGGCACTGACCAGTTGCGGAGCCTGGCTGGCGCCCTTGTGCCCGAGGAAATCCATATGCATCGCATAGCCGATGGCCGCCGACTTGTCCGCCAGGCTCGGCGCCGCCGCCAGCAGCGGCACGGCCTGCGTCTGGTTGCTGCGGACCTGGTGCACCAGGTTGGCGAACACCGAGCCGATCTCGCCGACCCGTTCGCCGAGCTTGCGCACATCGCCGCCCTGGACCGGGATATACAGATCGCCGATCTTCGGGTTGGCGTCGGCGGTCAAGGTCCGGTATTGCTGCTCGGCGAAGGCGTGGTTTTTCTTCCCGGCGTCGCTGCGCAAATGCAGCGCGTAGATCTTGATCTGCTTGCCCAGCGCCGCCTGGCGGATCTCCGCTTCGTTCATCTGGGTACTGCTGTAGGGGTCGTTCTTGCGCAGCGAGCCGGCATCGCTGACCAGCAGGATCAAACGGCCGCCGTAGCCCGACCAGTCCATGCCGTTGACCGCCTGCATGACCCCGGCGAAGGAATCCTCGTTGAACGAATGGCTCGACACCGTTGACGCCTTGACCTGCCGCGCCAGCTCGAGGAAACGCTCGGGATCGCGTCCCTGGTCGAGGGTCACCAGGGTCTTGGCCAGGTACTCCAGGCCCGGGGTCTTCTGGATATTGTTGCGAAAGCCCACCAGGCCGAAACTCACGCTGTCCAGCTCGCCGCGCTGGGCGATCTGGCTTTGCAGCTCGTGGACCACGTCGCGGATCTGGTCGATATAGGGCTGCATCGACACCGTGGTATCCACCACCAGCACGATGGCGGTACGGAAGCTGTCGGTCGCCGCCGCGACCGGCGCGCTACCGTTGCCGGTGCTTCGCCCGCCGCTGCCGGGATCGATCGACGCGACATTGAGCAACTGCACCGGCTGGCCGTTTTCATCGAAGCTTTCCCGCGAACCGAAGATCGGCAGCAGGTAGAACTGGTTCTGCGGCACGGCGCTGGCCGCCGGCTCAAGGGCCAGCACCCGCTGGTCGTCCGCCGGATTCTTCTGCGCATTGAGCAGCAGGTTCTTCGCCGCCGACGGATCGGCCAGCAGGCGGTCGAGGTCACTGGACTGGCGCAGGAACATCACCGGCGCCCGCCCGGAGCGCTCGGTGAACTTCAGCACCAGGCTCTGTTTCCATTCACTGACCTTCGCGCCCGGCAACCAGCCCGCGCTGCGTCCATCGCTGGCCGCGCCGACGCGCAACCAGTCGGCGCCGTCGACACTCTTGCGCTGATAGACATACAACACCGAGAACGCCGGCAGGACCTTGTCCTGCTGCCCGCCCGGCGAGCTGTAGAGCTGCGCGCCGGGCTGGCTCAGCACACGCTGGAACAGGGTCTTCTTGCCCGCCATCAGCAAGGGCCGGTTGCCGCCGTCCGCTTCGCCGGGGGCCGCTTCGCCCAGGGGCGCAGAAACGGTCGATGTCGTGCTCGACGAGGTACTGGCCGGCGTGCTCGGTTTATCCGACGCCGCCGATGGCTTCGTTGCTGACGTGACCGTCGACGAAACAGTCGTGGTCGCTGCCGGCGTCGTTGACGAGGACGCCGTGGCGTTGGCTGCCGACTGGCCACCTGCTGGGGTTTTCACCGGCGTATCCGCGCTCAACCACCAGTAGCCGGCAGCGCCGATACCCAACGCAGCCGCCACGGCTACCGCCAGCAATGCGAGCACCGGACCACGGCGTTGCTGCGAGCCGGAAGCCGGATCGAGCACCGGTTGCGCAGCCGGGCGCGGCGCGGGCGCGGGTTGTGCCGGCGCGCTGGTGGGAATCTCGATCGAGACCGGCGTCAGCCCACCCAGGTCGGTTCCCGGGGACCGCATCGGCTGCGCAACCGGCGTCGGCACCGCCAGGGGCTGGATCAGGGTCGACTCCAGCGTCTCGGGCGGCAGGTTGTCCAGCGCCGCCAGCAAGGCCGCCGCATCGGGGAAACGCTCCACCGGGTCCTTGGCCAGCAGCCGACGCAGGATGTCCTGGTAACGACCGTGCTGGATCGGCAGCTCCGGCAACGGCTCGGTGAGGTGCGCCAGCGCCGTGGACAGCGCATCGGTGCCGGTATACGGCAGCTTGCCGACGAGGATCTCGTAGAGCACCACGCCCAGCGCGTAGAGGTCGGCGCGACCATCGATATCCTGGCCCCGCGCCTGCTCCGGGCTCATGTAGCTCGGCGTGCCGACCGCGAATCCGGCCTGGGTGAACTGGGTACGGTCGTCCAGCGACTTGGCGATGCCGAAGTCCGAGAGCACCGCGGTACCGTCGGCGCGGAACAGGATGTTGGCCGGTTTCACATCGCGGTGCACCAGGCCCTGGGCATGGGCATACCCCAGCGCCGAAGCAATCTGGCGGATATAGCCCAGGCCCTGCTCCGGGCTCAGGCCGGCGGCGATGCGTTCCTTGAGCGTACCGTTGGGCAGGTACTCCATGGCCATGTAGTACAGCTCGCCGACATTGCCGATATCGTGGATGGTCACGGTATGCGGGTGCGACAGCCGCGCCAGGGTCCGGCCTTCGCGCAGGAAGCGCTCGCAGAAGCTCGGGTCGGCGGCCAGCGCGGCCGCCATGACTTTCAGCGCCACCTTGCGCTCCAGCGACCGTTGGGTCGCCAGGTAGACGGTGGCCATGGCGCCTTCGCCAATCTCACCGTCGATGTCGAATCCGGGAATCAGTATGTCCATGGGTTGGGGTGTCTTCAGGTGGCTTTGACGACGATCGCCGTAATGTTGTCGGGGGCGCCCCGGGTCAGGCCCAGGTGCACCAGGCTGCGCACCACCTCATAGGGATCCGGGTGGCCGAGCACGTCGCGGATCTCCGCATCCTCGGCGGTCTTGTTCAGACCGTCGCTGCACAGCAGATAGCTGTCGCCGGAGAGCACCTGGAAGTTGCTCGTCGACAGTTCCAGTTGCGCCTCGACGCCAATCGCCCGGGTGACGATATTGGCCCGTGGATGCACCCGCGCCTCGGCCTCGCTGAGCAGGCCGCTGTCCTGCAGGTCCTGGACATAGCTGTGATCGCGGGAAATGCTCTCCAGCTGGCCGTCGCGCAGGCGATACAGGCGGCTGTCACCGGCCCACAGGCAGACCGCGGTATCACCGCGTACCGCCAGCAGGACCACGGTGCTGCCCATCATCGACACGCCACGGTTGACGGTTTCCTCGCGAACCGCCGCGTTGACCTCGGCCAGGCGCGTGCGCAGGGCGTTGCTGTAGATCGCCAGGGAGTCCGATGGCGGAATGCGGCGCAAGGTGTCGACGATCAGGCTGGCGACGTAATCGCCCGCCGCGTGCCCGCCCATGCCGTCAGCGACGGCCCACAGGCCGGCGTCGGGCAGTTCCAGGCAGGCGTCTTCGTTGATCTGGCGCACCATGCCGACATGGCTGTAGCTGGCGGACTGGTAAGTGATTGCAGGCGTGCTGGGCATCTAGTTCGACACTCCGTTGCCCAACAGGAAACTGCCGAAATCGGCAGTCGCCGGCAGCCCCGTACAGCGCATCAGGCCGGCGGCGATCCGCTGCGAACCACGGCCCCACCACAAGCTCGCGCCGACACAGGCCTGCTCGGCCAGGGCCTGGCCGCGGCTCTGCGCATCGAGCGCGGCAAAGCGCTGCAGGCCGGCGAAATCGCAGGTCGGGGTCTTGTTGGCAAACAGCAGACCGCCGAGGTTCTGCACGCCCTGGTCGAAGGCCTCGAAGCCCGCCTCTTCTTCCAGGGTCGCCAGTAACAGCGCCTCGGCCTGTTCGAACCAGTCATCGGCGCCGCCCACCACCATCGCCAGGGCATGCCCGGCATCCAGCGGCTGGGCGATGGTCAGCGGAAAATAGCGGCCGACCCGGTCGATGCTCGGCATCAGCACGCCGGCAATCGCCTCGGGCCCGCAGACCCCCGGCGCCAGCGCAAAGCGCCAGAGCGGACTGACCAGGTACACATTCAACCAGTCGCTACCCAGTTGCTGCTGGCTGGCGAGCAGGCCGGACGCCAGCCAGGCGTCCCATGGCTGCACGAAGCCCGGGGGCAGACCGCGACTGACAAAGTCGCCGCGGCTGGCCAGCTTGCCGTAGAAACCTGCTGTCGTCATAGGCGCTCCGGCAGGCTGAAGCCACTGAGTACACGACTCTTGAACGGGTTGAACGCGCTGTTGGCACGCAACTCGTAGGAGATGCTCGCACCGTCCACGCGCAAGCGCAGGTTGAAGCGATCCGGGGAATTGCCGGCATCCAGGTCCGACTGCTCCAGCAGGCGGAACCAGGCCCACGGACCGTCCAGGGTGATGCCGGAGCGCCCGGTCGCCGACGGCGGCGAAATCGACAGACGAACCACGCCGATGCTACCGGGATTGGGCCACTGCATCGCCACCGGCCGGCTCGGGCCGTGGTCGTAGCTGATCTGCTGGCCATCGAGGTCGAGCAGGAACTGGGTGATCGAGGCGTCCATCGCCACCGGCTTCAACTCGAAGCGCACGATCGGCTGGGTGCCACCGGAACGGAAGAACGCATCGCGAATCGACGCCGCGCGCTGGAAAGTCTGCAGCACGCCCGGGGCGATCCCCAGCTTCTGCGCCGCACCCGGCTGCCAGCGCCAGGTCGCCGCCGAGGTGTCGACATAGGGTTGCAGGTATTTGCGGAAGTAGTTGTCCATCACTCCGCCCACCCCGAAGAACTGGCCGAAGTCATCCAGGGTCGCGTCCCGGGCACTGCCAGAGGCCAGCGGATAACGGCCGCTGAGGGATTGCCGGTAGATGTTCACCACTTCGCTGGTCCAGGCCGCGTTCAACTGGTTGCGCACCCCGCCCATCATGCTGTTGGTGGTGGCGCTGACCACCGACTTGACCAGCCCCTGGACCAACGGCGGCTGGCGCTCGGCGGTCAGGCTGACCCGCGCGGCCGCGGCAGTGGCCTGGTTCTTCGCTTCACCCAGCAGGGCATCGCCACTGGCGCCGACCATGGCGCTGACCTGCACGTACAGTGCATTCATGTCCGCCAGCAGGCCATCGATGGCCGCCGGCTCACCCTCGCCCTTGTTGACCAGGGCATTGAGTTCGGCGAAGTGCGCGCTGACCGGGTCCTCGCTCACCGTCGCCGGCGCCGTGCCGGCCGCCTGTTCCTGGCCGAGCATCGAGCCCAGGCGCTGCTTGATCTGGTCGACACCGCTGTCGACCTTCTTGCCCTGGGCCGCCAGAAGGCGTTCTTCCTGTTGCAGGTCGGTTTCCCTGGCCACCGCCACCAGCAGCTTTTTCAGCGGCGAGGTCGGTCCGGAAATCACCCGCAGGACATCGGCCGCCTGGGCCACGCTGGTGATCGGCACAAAGTCGATATCCGCCAACAGGGCATCCCACTGGCGCAGATAGTCCTGGAAATACAGGCGTCGTACATCCGCCGCCAGGCTGGCGACATTCTGCTGTTCGGCCTGGTCGCGACCCAGTACCCACTGCTCTTCGGCCAACGTCCCGGCCTGGCTCAGGCTGCTCAGCAGGAACGCCTCGCGGTAGCCCTTGGCGGTGAAGAAGCCGCTCAGGGGATCGCCCAGCGGCTTGCCGCTCTTGCGGCTGAACACCAGCGCGGCATCACGGCCGGCGGCTTCGTTCAGGCGAAAGTCCGCCACCCCTTCCGGCAGCTTCTGGCGCTTGACCCGGTCGTAGACCCGTTGCGCCACCGGCAGTTGCTGCAACTGCCGACGCAGGTCGTCGATCAGCCGCTCATCCAGCCGGGCATTCGGCGGACGGCGCTCGAACAACGCCTTGAGATGTTCGCCCAGGGCCAGCCGCTGTTCCGGCGGCAGGTCGCGCGGCAGGCTGCGGTCCCAGTCGAGGGCGATCCAGGCCTTGATGAACTCCGGATCGTAATGTTCGTTGTCAGCCAGCATCAGGTAGGCCTTCAACCCCTCATAGAGGAAGTCCGAGTTGCCGCCGCTGTGCAACTGCTCTTCGATCCGGGTCAGCAGGCGCGGCGCGAACACCGCGATCAGCAGCTTGCGATAGACGCTGGCGGACTCGGCCTCAAGCATATCGCCCTGATACAGCCCCAGGCCCTCGGACCAGCCTGGCGCATCGCCGGCCAGGTGCTTGACCGCATTGAGCAGCGGCAGCACCGCCAGTACGTCGCGTTGCGCCGGGCTGAGGTTCTGCACGCTCTGGCCCAGCGGTGCGACCTTCTGGTCGACCTGGGCGATATAGGCCTGGTTGGCGCGGTAGCTCACCAGCCACAGCGTGCCGACCAGCAGCACCACCGCGACCGTCGCCGCCAGCACGCCACGGGCCAGCCATTTGCGTCGCCGCTCGACCTTGGGATCGACCCCGACCAGCCCGCGTTCGGCGAAGGCCACGGCGGTGAACAGTTTCTCGATGAAATAGCTGCGCCCGGTGCCACTCTGGCGGGCCAGTTGCTGGCGGTCCAGGCTCATGCTCTGGGCCATCGCGCCGATCAGGCGATCGATCGGGCTGCCTTCCTGGGTGCCGCTGGTGAAGTACACGCCGCGCAACAGCGCCCGGTCTTCATAGGCGTTGGGTTTGAACACGCCGTCGAGGAAGCTTTGCAGGCATTCCTTCAGCGCGCCGAACTGCTGCGGGAAACCGTAGATCAGGTCGCGCCGGGCCGGGTCGCGCTCCTGCTGCAGGCGCTCCACCAGGCGCGCATTGAGGCGCTGTTCCAGCGCGGCGAATTCGCTCTTGAAGTACGGCAACGGACCTTCGGCGTTCTTGCCTTCGTCGAGGGCAAAGGTCATGCCCCAGACCTGCGCCCGTTCTTCCTTGCTCAGGGCATCGAAGAACTCCATGAACCCCGGCACCAGATCCAGCTTGGTCAGCATCAGGTAGATCGGGAAACGCACCCCGAGTTGGGTGTACAACTCCTGGATCCGCGCGCGGATCGCGGTGGCATGGGCCGCACGCTCGGCGTCGGTGCTCAGCAGCAGGTCGGACAGGCTGATGGCGATAAAGGCGCCGTCGATGGGCCGGCGCGCACGCTGGGTCTTGAGCAGGTCGAGAAAACCCAGCCAGGCCGCCTTGTCCACCTGGGCATGACTGTCCTGGGTAGTGTAGCGCCCGGCGGTGTCCAGCAGCACTGCCTCGTCGGTGAACCACCAGTCGCAGTTGCGCGTACCGCCGACACCGCGGATCGCCCCGGCGCCGAGTTGCGCGGCCAGGGGGAAGTGCATCCCGGAGTTGACCAGCGCGGTGGTCTTGCCCGAGCCCGGCGGACCGATGATCACATACCACGGCAGCTCGTACAGGTTGCGTCGCTCGTCACCGCCGAGCTTGGCCTTCTTGAGCAGGACCAGCGCTTCGTCCATGCGTTGGCGCAGGGTCGCCAGCTCCTCGGCGGTGGCCACACTGGCGGGGTCCGGCGCGGTTTCCGCGGCCAGGCTCTGCATGACCTTCGCCGCCTGGCGACGGGCCTGGATCAGGCGGAACAGGCGATAGCCGATCCACACCGCGAAAATCAGGATGATCAGCGCCCAGCGCCGCCCTTCCGGCACCAGCACTTCCAGCAGCGGGCCGACGAACCAGATGATCAGGCTCAGGGCGATCAGCCCCAGCAACGGGATCACCCAGCGAATGACAAAACCGAAAAACGCCTTCACTCGACTCCCTCCGCCAAGACTGTGATTTCCACCCGACGATTCTTCGCCCGGCCCTCGGCCGTGGCGTTCGAGGCCAATGGCTCGGTATCGCTGCGCCCTTCGGCGCTGAAACGTTCCGGCTGGCCGGTCTTCGCCGCGAGGATCTGCAGCACCTGCTCGGCCCGCGCCTGGGACAAGGCCCAGTTCGACGGGAAGCGCAGGGTGGCGATCGGGCGGTTGTCGCTGTGGCCGGTGACCCGCACCTGGCCCTTGACCTTGTGGATGGCGTCGGCGATGCGCAGCATCAGCGGCTGGAAGTCATCGACGATGCTGGAGCTGGCCGAAGCAAAGAGTTCGTCGCCGCGAATGGTCACCACCGAGCGATCGACCTTGTCTTCGACGGCGACCTTGCCAGCCTTGATCTCCTCGGCGAGGAACCCCGCCAGGCGCGGCCGCTCCACCCGCTTGGGCTGCACCACCGGACGGTCGATGGTCTGCACCGGGATCTCGCCCAGGGCATGGATATTCCTGAACACCGGCTCGGCGTCGGCGGCCAGTTTCAGGCGCAGGCCGAACAGCAGCGCCAGCAGCAACGCCAGGCCGATGGCGACACCGACCCAGGGCGGCATGAACTGGCTCAGGCGGTCGCGTACCACGCTCAGGCCGCGCCAATGGGGCGACAGCTCGCGCTCGTACTCGCCACGGGCACTGCGGATCGCCGCGCTGGTGCGTTCGCGCAGGGCATCGAGCTGGCTGCGACCGTCGTTCATCACCCGATAACGACCTTCGAAGCCCAGGCAGATGCACAGGTACAGCAGCTCCAGCAGATACAGGCGTTCACGCGGGCTCTGCAGGCAGTGTTCGAGTAGCTGGAACACCTTCTCGCCGCCCCAGGCCTCGTTGTGCACGGTGATCAGCAGGCTCTGCTTGCCCCATTCGCTGGCGCTGCCCCACGGCGTGCTGAGCACCGCTTCATCGAGGGCGGTGCACAGCGCATAGCGCGCCAGCAGCACCTCGTTGCGGGCCACTCCGGCGGCTTCGGCGCGCTCTTCGAACTGACGCAGGTAGGCCAGCAATTGCGCACGCAGGCTTGCCGGCGCCGGGTGGGCGATGGTGTTGCGCAGCCGCGTCAGCAACGCCAGCAGCGGGCCGGCAGCGCTTTCCAGCGGGTTCAGGCCCTCGGATTGACCGATCGGCAGCGGCGCGGCCGGCATCGACAAGGGCGCCACCGGTTCGGCGCGGGCCGCGGCTTGCGGCTCGCGGCCACCGGGGCGCGGCATGAACTGGGTACGGTCGTTGGGGACCGGCGCGGGCTGGCCCAGCGGATCTTCATTGGAGTGCATCGCGGCTTATCCTCGAATGGCCCAGAAGGCCAGGTTCAACCCCGGGAACTCGCCGGCGACATGAAACGCGAAGCCGCCGGAGTGGATCAGTTGCTTCCAGTGTTCGCTGCCGCGATCCAGCTCGTAGTAGGTGGAGCCGGCATGGAACGGGATCTGCCGGGGCGCCACCGGCAACGGCAGCAGGCCGATGCCCGGCAACTGCAGGTTGACCAGGTCGCGGATGTGCTCCACCGAGCCGATCTTGCTTTGCTGGGCAAAACGTCCGCGCAGGGTTTCGCTGGGGATATCGGCACGCACCACGAGGATGAAGCTGGCGTTGTCGATCAGGGTCTTGTCGGCGAGCATCGCCACGTGAATGCCATAGGCCTTCTCGACAATCGGAATAGGCGTGGCCTTGCTGTCGATCAGCATCGACAGGGCTTCGCGCAGCGCCTGCATGACCGGGGCGAAGCTCAGCACCAGGGCATCGTGCTGGTATTGCGGGTATTCGGCAGGACGCCGGCCGCTCTGGGAGAAGGTGGAAAACTCGCCAGCCAGGCTCACCAGCTCGCTGTAGAAACGCTCGGGGTGCAGCGGACTCAACTGGCTCAGGTGATTGACCAGCGGCTCGGCGCGATTGACCAGTTGCAGCAACATGAAGTCGGCGATTTCCGAGGCGCCGCCGGCGCCCGAGGCAACCACCCGCCCGGCCAGGGCTTCGCCGCGCTGGTGCAGCAGGCCCAGCAGCTCACTGCGAAACGCCGTCAACGGCTTGCTGGCAGCCACGTCGAGTACCGGCGGAATATAGCTGTCGTCCGGCACCAGGGCGCGATCAGCGCGTTTTTCCTTGATCCGCACCAGGCCGATGGCCGCGTAGTCACTCAAGCCATCGCCGGCCGTCAGCAGGCGCAACGCACGGGAGCCGACGGCCACCGGCGCGCGGTTCTCGAAGGGGGCGTTGTCGTCACGCACTTCGCGCACCTGGCTGAGGTAGCGCGCGCCGCCGAGTTCCTCGCCTTCGTCGACGGTGTCGCGGGCACCGGCACGCTTGAGCGGCAGCGCGAGGTAGATCACGCCGTCACGCAGGCTGTCCTCGATGCTCAGCGGGCTGGGCGCCACGTCGTCATGGGGAATATTGAACGGCGTGCCGTCCGGCAGCAGGCCCCGGGCGGAAACGATGGCCAGCTTGCCCTGGGCCAGCAGGCCCTGGTCGATCAACAGCTCGGAAAAACCCCAGGCGCCGACGGCCAACGGGCGGCTGCGGGCGTCGATCAGGTTTTCCAGATAACGGTCATGCTGCTGGAAGTGCTGCGTTCCGATGAACATGCCTTCCGACCAGACCACTCGATTGTTCCAGGACATGGCTTCTCCGTTTGCCTAAGGGGCGGTGCGTTCGACGGCGCTGCGCACGGCACGCACATCGAGGCTGATCTGATAGTCGGTGACTTGCCTGGGCGGGACGTTGAGCACGTTGCGCCAGAGCGCCTGGTCGATTTCGCGATAACCCACCACCAGCCCGACCTGGCGGGTCGCGGGGTTGAGCGGGCGCTCGACGCTCAACTGCTCGCCGGGCTGGACCAGCACTTCGTCCTGGTCGATGAGGTCGGCACCGAGGGTGGCCTGAGCCCTTTCGGCCAGGGCGAAATAATCGGCACGGCTGAAGTTGGCGGTGTTCTTCAGCTCGAAAATACGTACGCGCACCGGGGCCGGCGCGCCGTTGGCGCCAGGGTTGAGGCCGGCAATGGCATGGAAATTCAAGACAAGGGTGGCGCTGTCGGCAATCGGGGCGTCGACGGGCGCCGGAGCGGCCGCATCCCTGGCACATGCGCTCAGCAGCAGTGTCGCGGCTGCGGCGAGTAAAACTCGGTGAATCATCCTGCGTCCTCAATGACGTTCTGAACTATCCGTTAAATCCTGTGTTGCAAAAAATCGTTGGTGCTGTGGCGCCGCTACTGGCGTCTTCGCGGGCAAGCCCGCTCCCACAGGTTTTGAGGCGTACACAAAATCTGCGTAAGACCCGGCCATTGTGGGAGCCGGCTTGCCGGCGATGGCGCCCGAAGGTTCACCGCAAGGCTTGCGGGCCCCATCGCTGGCAAGCCAGGCGCCTACCGGTTTCGTCGCATTCTCAAGGCCTTATCCTTTGCGCAACCGCGCACTGTGTTCCTCGTAGGCGCGGCTGAACTCGCGCCCGAACAGGTCCTGGAAATCCTCTTCGGCCTCGCGGGAAATGTTCGTGTACAGCTCGGTGAACTGCTGCCAGTACTGCGCCTGGCGCGAACCGCTGAACAGGTTCGACAGGCCGCCGGGGCGGCTCATGCGGGCCTCCAGCTCGGCCGGTTCGAAGCGCTTGAGCAGGTGCTTGATCGCCGCCTCCACGCCGGCCATGACCGCCAGTTGGTGAGCCCGCAGATCATCGAAACTGTCGCGCACCGCCTGGTCCGGCGCCATGAAGGCCTGGTTGCCATGGCGCAGCAGCAACAGCAGCGCTTCGTCGGCATTCGGGGCGAACTTCAGCGGGTTGTTTTCCACCGGACGGATCATGGTCTGCTGCATGCGGAACTCGCCCTTGAGGCTGCTGCGGGCACGCAGGACGTCGATCAACCCTTCGACCATCAGCCGATAGCTGCGACCGACGGCCTCCATCTGCGCTTCCACCTGGGCGCCGTCGATACGCAACTGGTCGAGACCGGCACCCCGCAGGAAGGCCTGCAGCAGGGCCGCCCGCGACCCGGTCACTGCCGGCGAATCGGCGACCGGAACCACAGGGGCCACCGGCGGCTCGATCACTGCCGCGGGCGGCGCCGGAACCGGTTCGACAATCGCGGGTATCGCCACCGGGGCCGGTGTCGGCGGATTGACCGCCACCTTCGGCGTATCGCCGAGCAGGTCCCAGTCTTGCGGAATCACCCCCGCCGCGGCAGCCGCCACGGGTGCAATCACGGGAACCGGCGGGCTCAGCGGTGTCGGTGGGCGGAAATCATGCTGCTGCGCCGGGACATGATCCGGCTGGGTGGCTGGCGGCACGCTCGTGGGGGTCAGGAAGTCGAACAGATCGGGCAAGGTGTCCATCGCCGAACCGCCCTGGAAGTGCACCGCGGGCGTACTGACCGGCGACGGTATCGGTGCCGGCGCGGCACGCCCCATCAGCGCTTCGAAACTGTTGGAAGCGTCGACGCCGGAAAGCGCGATATCGGCCAGTTGCAGGTTGAAATCGATACGCGCGCGGATCTCGTACTCGCCGATACGGATAACTTCGCCATCTTGCAATGGCTCACTGTTACCTCTACGCAAACGGATACCGGCATTAACCAGTTCCACTCCATTTGTGCTGTTATCGGTCAGATAGTAACGACCATCCTTATATTGAATAACGCAATGTCGTGAAGAAACCAGCCGCTCTGGATCGGGAAGTACCCAGTCATTTTCAGAACTACGGCCAATTGCCATCACTCCCTTGTCCATGGATTTCTCGGGACATTGGCCGGGGGTGATCTTGTGATAACTAGTGATAGTCAAACACAGCGACATTGCGCCTCCTTGCAGTACTTCCACGCGCGGCCAGCCCGCCGCAACGACCTTGCGGCGAGCCCCGTCCGGGCCTTGCAAACCCTGGGGAAAACCCTATTGATTTCAGCCAGTTCGGCGAAACTACCGAATTCTACCCACAATTTTCTTACAATCGTACACGGCTTGACCCATGAGTCGTCAGCCTTGCCGAGTCCGTCACAACGGTAACAAAGGGCAGATAGCTTACCTTGACAAGCCCCAACTACTACACCAAAAATGCACAACTTCTCGTTTATACATGATGGCCACGTGATATCAAGCAGTCTATATCGACGAGAACTATGAGACTTCCTTCCGGGAACTTTCGCAGGAAATAACTGGCACTTTGCCAGTAGATAAGGAGATCGATTTTGCTGGACGTGCCGTTGTTGCTCGCCGCTGTTTGCGCGAACTCGCCCTGCGGCGAGGACCTGGAATATGACGCGCAATTCTTGCAATTGGAGCGCGACGCCCAAGGCAAACCCGAGCGTAGCATGGGCGATTCGGTGCAACCGGCCGAGCCCCCCGCCTGGCGTGCCATCGAGCAGTCGAGCACGGCCCTGCTGCAACGCAGCAAAGACCTGCGCATCACCCATTTCCTGACCCAAAGTGCCCTGGCTCTCGAAGGCTTCGCCGGCCTGAACGATGCCCTGAACCTGATCAACCAACTGCTCCAGCAGTACTGGCTCGAACTCTACCCGCTGCTCGATGCCGATGACGACAATGACCCCACGGTGCGCGTCAATGCGCTCTCGGGCCTGGCCTGCGAGACCAACGTACGCCTGCTGCGCGAAAGCGTGCTGACCCGCTCAAGGGCTTTCGGCACCGTCACCCTGCGCGCGGCGCTGAACGCCAGCGGCCTGCAGAGCTTCGCCGACGAGAGCCTGAACGCCGACGAACTGGGCGGCGCCCTGCGCGACAGCGATCCGCAGCAACTGGCAGCCATGCACCGCATCTTGACCGAGGCCCGCGGCGCCCTCGACGCCATCGAGCGCTTCGTCTCCGAGCAGGTCGGCTCGGCCCAGGGCGTCGACCTGAGCGCCTTGCGCCAGCCGCTCAAGCTCGCCCTGCAGGTGCTCGCCGAATACGCCCCGGGCAGCGCCGGCGAGTCGCAAGCGGACACCACCGCGAGTGCCGCCGAAACCGCCGAACACCCCCCGGTCGACGCCCCTGCAGTCGCGGCCCCACGCGCCACGGGCGAGATCGGCAACCGCGACGAGGTGTTGCGCAGCCTTGATCGGATCCTCGCCTACTACACCCGCCACGAGCCCTCGAGCCCGCTGCCGGTGCTGTTGAACCGGGCGAAGAATCTGGTCCACGCCGACTTTGCGGCAATCGTGCGCAACCTGATTCCCGACGGCATGTCCCAGTTTGAAAACCTGCGGGGCCCCGAGGGCGAATAAGCCCGCACGGAACGCGCAGTTACGTTAACGGCAAACACCGATGACGCCTACACCGTCGCAGCAGCGACCAGGAGCAGCAACGTGGCGAAGCAAAGTTCTCAGAAATTCATCGCGCGCAACCGCGCGCCACGGGTCCAGATCGAGTACGACGTGGAACTCTACGGCGCCGAGAAAAAGGTCCAGCTGCCCTTCGTCATGGGTGTGATGGCCGATCTCGCCGGCAAGCCCGCCGAACCCCTGGCCGCCGTGGCCGACCGCAAATTCCTGGAAATCGACGTCGACAACTTCGACTCGCGCCTCAAGGCCATGCAGCCACGGGTTGCGTTCAACGTGCCGAACGAACTGACAGGCGTTGGCAACCTGAGCCTCGACATCACCTTCGAGAGCCTGGACGACTTCAGCCCCGCCGCCGTGGCGCGCAAGGTCGACTCGCTGAACAAGCTGCTCGAAGCGCGGACCCAGCTGGCCAACCTGCTGACCTACATGGACGGCAAGACCGGCGCCGAGGAAATCATCATGAAGGCCATCAAGGATCCGGCGTTGCTCCAGGCCCTGGCGAGTGCGCCAAAGCCCCAGGACTCCGAGCCCAGCGCTTAATCAGGACGAACGATCATGACCCAGTTGCAGCAAGACAATCAGCCTGTGCAAAGCGGCACCACCGAACCCAGCGAGTTCGCCAGCCTGCTCATGCAGGAGTTCAAACCCAAGACCGAGCGTGCCCGTGAAGCCGTCGAAGGCGCCGTGCGCACCCTCGCCGAGCAGGCCCTGGCACAGACCAGCCTGGTGTCCAACGACGCCATCAAGTCGATCGAGTCGATCATCGCGGCCATCGACGCCAAGCTCACCGCGCAAGTCAACCAGGTGATCCATCACCCCGACTTCCAGCAGCTGGAAAGCGCCTGGCGCGGCCTGCACTACCTGGTCAACAACACCGAAAGCGATGAGCAGCTGAAAATCCGCGTGCTGAACATCTCCAAGCCGGAGCTGCACAAGACCCTGAAGAAATTCAAGGGCACGGCCTGGGACCAGAGCCCGATCTTCAAGAAGATGTACGAAGAGGAATACGGCCAGTTCGGTGGCGAGCCCTACGGCTGCCTGGTGGGCGACTACTACTTCGACCAGTCGCCGCCGGATGTCGAGTTGCTCGGCGAACTGTCCAAGGTCTGTGCGGCGATGCACGCGCCGTTCATTGCCGCCGCCTCGCCGACGGTGATGGGCATGGGCTCGTGGCAGGAACTGTCGAACCCGCGTGACCTGACCAAGATCTTCACCACCCCGGAATACGCCGGCTGGCGTTCCCTGCGCGAATCGGAAGACTCGCGCTACATCGGCCTGACCATGCCGCGTTTCCTCGCGCGCCTGCCGTACGGCGCCAAGACCGATCCGGTGGAAGCCTTCGCCTTCGAAGAAGACACCGACGGCGCCGACAGCAACAAATACACCTGGGCCAACGCGGCCTATGCCATGGCGGTGAACATCAACCGCTCGTTCAAGCACTACGGCTGGTGCTCGCGGATTCGCGGCGTCGAGTCCGGCGGCGAGGTCCAGGACCTGCCGGCCCACACCTTCCCGACCGACGACGGTGGCGTGGACATGAAGTGCCCGACCGAAATCGCGATCTCCGACCGCCGCGAAGCCGAACTGGCGAAGAACGGCTTCATGCCGCTGCTGCACAAGAAGAACACTGATTTCGCGGCGTTCATCGGTGCCCAGTCACTGCAGAAACCGGCCGAATACGACGACCCGGACGCCACCGCCAACGCCAACCTGGCCGCGCGCCTGCCGTATCTGTTCGCCACCTGCCGCTTCGCCCACTACCTCAAGTGCATCGTGCGCGACAAGATCGGCTCCTTCAAGGAGAAGGACGAAATGCAGCGCTGGTTGCAGGACTGGATCCTCAACTACGTCGACGGCGACCCGGCCCACTCCACCGAAACCACCAAGGCCCAGCACCCGCTGGCGGCGGCGGAAGTGGTGGTCGAGGACGTCGAAGGCAACCCGGGTTACTACACCTCGAAGTTCTTCCTGCGTCCGCACTACCAGCTGGAAGGCCTGACGGTTTCGTTGCGCCTGGTATCGAAACTGCCGTCGGCAAAAGGCGCCTGAGAACGCCGTCAACCCTGTAGGAGCTGGCTTGCCGGCGATGGCGCCCACAAGATCGGCACAAATCTCAAGGACCTCATCGCCGGCAAGCCGGCTCCTACAAGGGCATGGCGTCAGTCAAAGGGACCGCGTCATCCGTAACAACAGCGAACCCGCCACCACCCCAGCGGGTCCTGGCTAACAACATCGTGGTGAAGACCACACTGGAGAAAACATGGCTGTTGATATCTTCATCAAGATCGGCGACATCAAGGGCGAGTCCCAGGACAAGGCCCACAAGGACGAGATCGACGTCCTGAACTGGAGCTGGGGCATGTCCCAGTCCGGCAACATGCACATGGGCGGTGGCGGCGGTGCCGGCAAGGTCAATATCCAGGACCTGTCGATCACCAAGTACGTCGACAAATCGTCGCCGAACCTGATGATGCATTGCGCCAGCGGCAAGCACGTCGACAAGGTCACCCTGGTGGTGCGCAAGGCCGGCGGCGAAAGCCAGGTCGAGTACATGAAGATCGACCTGGAAGAAGTGCTGATCACCTCCCTGAGCACCGGCGGTTCGGGCAGCGATGATCGCCTGACCGAAAACGTCACCCTGAACTTCGCCCAGGTGATGGTCGAGTACCAGGAACAGAAAGCCGACGGTTCCAAGCAGGGCGGTCCGGTCAAGTTCGGCTGGAACATCCGTTCGAACACCAAGCGCTGATCCCCGCGCCCCCGACGCCAGGCGTCGGGGGCGTCCGGCGTTACCTCCGAATTCGATTCACTCCCGGTGCCCGAGCATGGCCAAGCCTTCGTTTCCCGATCCGCGCTGCTGCCATCCCGGAGCGGCCCGCCCCCATGACGGGATGAGCGACGTTGCGCCATGAGTAGCCTGCCCAGCGACTTCGCCCTGCGCGAACGCCTGCAACCGTCGCTGCTCGACCGGTTGACCGACGACGAACCCGGCCATCAGCAGGAAGGCACGGACAAACGCGTATTGTCCCTGAGCCAGCTCAAGGCCTCGGTGCTGCGTGACCTGACCTGGCTGCTCAATACCACCTCGCTGCTCGACGCCGATGCCACCGTGCATACCCCGGCGGGTACCTCGGTGATCAACTACGGCCTGCCGGCCCTGGCCGGCTACAGCGCTTCGAGTATCGATATCCCGGCGCTGGAAAGCCTGATCCACAAGGCCATCGTCACCTTCGAGCCGCGTATCCTCGCCAGCACCTTGCGGGTCCGCGCCCAGGTCGCCTATGGCGAGATGAACCACAACGCCCTCAGCTTCGAGATCGAGGGCGATCTCTGGGCGCTGCCGGCGTCCCTGCCACTGTTGCTGCGCACCGACCTCGACCTGGAGTCCGGCCATGTGCGCGTGGTCCCGGCCGAGCAACGGAGACGTTCATGAACCCGCGCCTGCTCGACCTCTACAACCAGGAACTGCAACACGTGCGCGAAAGCGCCGCCGAGTTCGCCAAGGAATACCCGAAGATCGCCGGACGCCTGACGCTGTCCGGGATCGACTGCGCCGACCCCTATGTCGAGCGCCTGCTGGAGGGTTTCGCCTACCTCACCGCACGCGTGCAGCTCAAGCTCGACGCCGAGTACCCGACCTTCACCCACAACCTGCTGGAAATCGCCTACCCGCACTACCTGGCGCCGACCCCGTCGATGACCGTGGTGCAACTGCAGGCCGACCCCGACGAAGGCTCGCTGGCCGGCGGTTTCACCCTGCCCCGCGACAGCGTGCTGCGCGCCACCCTGGGCAAGGACACCCAGACCTCCTGCGAATACCGCAGCGCCCACGCCGTGACCTTGTGGCCGCTGCAGGTCAGCCAGGCCGAGTACTTCGGCAACCCCTCGGCAGTGCTCGGGCGCCTGGCCGCCAGCGAACCGAAAGCCAAGGCCGGCCTGCGCCTGACCCTGCGCACCGGCGCCGAGCTGCCGTTCAACCAGCTCGACCTCGACAGCCTGCCGCTGTATCTCAATGGCGCCGATGAACAGCCGTTCCGGCTCTACGAGCAACTGCTGGGCAATGCCTGCGCGGTCTTCGCCCGTGCCCCCGGCGGCGACTGGGTCGAACGCCTGCCAACCGACGCCCTGCGCGCCTGCGGTTTCGACGACCGCGAAGCGGCGATGCCGGTGGTGGCCCAGGCCTTCCAGGGCTATCGGTTGCTGCAGGAATACTTCGCCCTGCCCCAGCGCTACCTGTTCGTCGAGTTCGCCGGGCTGGGTCGCGCGGTGAAACGCTGCGCCGGCCAGGAACTGGAACTGATCGTGCTGTTCGAGCGCTTCGACCAGAGCCTGGAAGGCAGCGTCGGCAGCGCGCAATTCGTGCCCTTCTGTACCCCGGCGATCAACCTGTTCCCGCGCCGCGTGGATCGCATCCATCTGTCCGAGCGGGTCAACGAGCACCATGTGATCGCCGACCGTACCCGGCCGATGGACTTCGAAATCCACTCGCTGACCGGCGTCACCGGCCACGGCACCGGGCCCGACCAGCCGTTCCTGCCGTTCTATGCCGTGCGCGACCCGTCTCGCTACGGCCGCGACCAGGCCTACTACACCCTGCGCCGCGAACCGCGGGTGCTGTCCAGCGAGCAACGACGCAAGGGCACCCGCTCGACCTATATCGGTAGCGAGACCTTCCTCAGCCTGGTGGACAGCCAGCAGGCACCGTACCGCCACGACCTGCGCCAGCTGGGCGTCAGCGCCCTGTGCACCAACCGCGACCTGCCGCTGTTCATGAACGTCGGCTCCGGCAAGAGCGACTTCACCCTGGCCGACAGCGCCCCGGTGTCGGCGGTGCGCTGCCTGGCCGGGCCGAGCCGGCCGCGGGCCAGCCATGCCCATGACAACAAGGCCTGGCGCCTGATCAGCCAGCTGTCGCTGAACTACCTGTCGCTCAGCGAGCAGGGCCAGGGCGCCGCCGCCCTGCGCGAACTGCTGCGCCTGTACGGCGACAGCAACGACGCCGCCCTGCACTTGCAGATCGAGGGCCTGCGCGAGGTCAGCAGCAAGGCCTGCACCCGGCGCCTGCCCATGCCCGGGCCGATCGTCTTCGGTCGCGGGCTGGAGATCACCCTGGAATTTGACGAGAACGCGTTTCGCGGCACCGGGGTGTTTCTCCTCGGCGCGGTGTTCGAACGTTTCCTGGCACGCTACGTGTCGATCAACAGTTTTACCGAGACGGTGATCCGTACCACCGAACGCGGCGAGATCATGCGATGGAAAGCCAAGCCCGGACGCCGTCCGACCCTGTGAGCACGCTCACGGCGATGCAATCCGAGCCCTGGGAATACGATTTCTTCCAGGCGCTGCGGCGTATCGAGTGCGAATCGCCGCACCTGCCGCGCTTCGGCCATTCGCTGCGCCTGGCGGACGATCCGTTGCGCCTCGGCCAGCAGCTCGACTGTGCCTTCGCCCCGGCAACACTGGCGTCGATGTCGCCAGCCACCGAGACCACGCCGGCGCGCCTGGAGCAGTTCTTCTTCGGCCTCGGCGGTCCCAACGGCCCGCTGCCGCTGCACCTCACCGAATACATGCGCGAGCGCCAGCGCAATAACGCCGACAGCACCAGCAAGCGCTTTCTCGATGTCTTCCATCACCGCCTGCTGAGCCTGTTCTACCGGGCCTGGGCCGAGGCGCGGCCGACCGTCAGCCATGACCGCCCGGACGACGACTACTGGTCCGCGCGCCTCGCCGCCCTGAGCGGCCGGGGCATGCCCAGCCTGCTCAAGCAGGGCTTGATCCCGGACACCGCCAAGCTGCACTTCAGCGGCCACCTGGCCGCGCAGACCCGCTACCCGGACGGCCTGAAGGCGATCCTCGGCGAGTATTTCGGCCTGCCGGTGGAAATCGAGGAATACGTCGGCCAGTGGCTGGAACTGCCGGAACGCAGTCGGGTCGGTGTCAGTGCCCACCAGCTGGGCGTGGACTTCTGCCTCGGGCGCCACGTCTGGGATCGCCAGCACAAATTCCGGATCCGCTTCGGCCCGCTGAAGCTCGATGAATACATGGGCCTGCTGCCCGACGGCGAGCCCTTCCGCCATCTGGTGGCCTGGGTCGCCGAATACCTGGGACACGAGCTGGACTGGGACCTGAACCTGGTCCTCGAACAGCCCGAAGTCCCCAGGCTGCAACTCAACGGCCGGTTCCGCCTGGGCTTCAACACCTGGGTCGGCCAACCCCGAGACGATGCCAGGGACCTGATCCTGGCCCGGCATTACGCCGAACACGCCACACCAGCCCACCACTCAAGGAGCACAGAGCATGGGTGAAATCAGTCGCGCCGCGCTGTTCGGCAAACTCAACAGTGTCGCCTACAAAGCCATCGAGGCCGCCACGGTGTTCTGCAAGCTGCGGGGCAACCCCTATGTGGAACTCACCCACTGGTTCCATCAGTTGCTGCAATTGCAGGACTCGGACCTGCACCGACTGGTGCGCCAGTTCAACCTCGAACCGGCACGCCTGGCACGCGACCTGACCGAGGCGCTGGACCGCCTGCCCCGTGGCTCGACGTCGATCACCGACCTGTCGTCCCATGTCGAGGAAGCCGTGGAGCGCGGCTGGGTCTACGGCAGCCTGATGTTCGGCGAGAGCCAGGTGCGTACCGGCTATCTGGTGCTCGGCATCCTCAAGACCCCGAGCCTGCGCCATGCTCTGCTGGGATTGTCGACGGAGTTCGACAAGATCAAGGCCGAGGCCCTCAGCGAGCGTTTCGACGAATACGTCGGCGACTCGCCGGAAAACCACCTGGCCGCCAGCGACGGCTTCAATGCCGGCGCCGTGCCGGGCGAAGCCAGTGGTGCCATGGCCCCGAGCGCCATGGGCAAGCAGGAAGCCCTCAAGCGTTTCACCGTCGACCTGACCGAGCAGGCCCGCAGCGGCAAGCTCGACCCGATCGTCGGCCGTGACGAAGAGATCCGCCAACTGGTGGACATCCTCATGCGCCGCCGCCAGAACAACCCGATCCTCACGGGCGAGGCCGGGGTCGGCAAGACCGCCGTGGTCGAGGGCTTCGCCCTGCGCATCGTCGCCGGCGACGTGCCACCGGCCTTGAAGGATGTCGAACTGCGCAGCCTCGATGTCGGCCTGTTGCAGGCCGGCGCGAGCATGAAGGGTGAGTTCGAACAGCGCCTGCGCCAGGTCATCGAGGACGTCCAGGCCTCGCCCAAGCCGATCATCCTGTTTATCGACGAAGCCCACACCCTGGTCGGTGCCGGTGGCGCCGCCGGCACCGGCGACGCGGCCAACCTGCTCAAGCCCGCCCTGGCCCGCGGCACCCTGCGTACCGTGGCCGCCACCACCTGGGCCGAGTACAAGAAGCACATCGAGAAAGACCCGGCCCTGACCCGCCGCTTCCAGGTGGTGCAGGTCGCCGAGCCGTCGGAGGACAAGGCCCTGCTGATGATGCGTGGCGTCGCCTCGACCATGGAAAAACACCACCAGGTGCAGATCCTCGACGAAGCGCTGGAGGCGTCGGTCAAGCTGTCCCATCGCTACATCCCGGCGCGGCAGTTGCCGGACAAGTCCGTCAGCCTGCTGGACACCGCCTGCGCCCGCGTCGCCATCAGCCTGCATGCGGTACCCGCGGAAGTCGATGACAGCCGGCGGCGCATCGAAGCGCTGGAAACCGAGTTGCAGATCATTGCCCGCGAACATGCCATCGGCATCGATACCGGGGCCCGCCAGAGCGACAGCGAGACCTTGCTGGGCAACGAGCGCGAGCGCCTGGCCGCATTGGAAAGCCGCTGGGCCGAAGAGAAAGGCCTGGTGGACGAACTGCTCGCCACCCGTGCCGAACTGCGCGCAAGCGTCGGCGTGGTCGACAGCGAGGCCGGCAGCGAACAGGCCCATGCGCTGCGGGAAAAACTGATCGACCTGCAACAGCGCCTCAGCGCCCTGCAAGGCGAAACCCCGCTGATCCTGCCGACCGTGGACTACCAGGCAGTGGCCTCGGTGGTGGCCGACTGGACCGGCATTCCGGTGGGCCGCATGGCCCGCAACGAACTGGAAACCGTGCTCAACCTCGACCAGCACCTGCAAAAACGCATCATCGGCCAGGACCATGCCCTGCGGATGATCGCCAAGCGTATCCAGACCTCCCGTGCCGGCCTCGACAACCCGAGCAAGCCGATCGGCGTATTCATGCTCGCCGGCACCTCCGGCGTGGGCAAGACCGAAACCGCCCTGGCCCTGGCCGAAGCCATGTACGGCGGCGAGCAGAACGTCATCACCATCAACATGAGCGAGTTCCAGGAAGCCCACACCGTCTCGACCCTGAAGGGTGCCCCGCCCGGCTATATCGGCTATGGCGAAGGCGGCGTGCTGACCGAAGCGGTGCGGCGCAAACCCTACAGCGTGGTGCTGCTGGACGAGGTGGAAAAAGCCCACCCGGACGTGCACGAGATCTTCTTCCAGGTCTTCGACAAGGGCGTGATGGAAGACGGTGAAGGCCGGGTGATCGACTTCAAGAACACCCTGATCCTGCTCACCACCAACGCCGGCACCGAACTGATCTCGCACCTGTGCAAGGACGCCGGCAACGTGCCCGACCCGGAAGAGATCGCCAAGGCGCTGCGCCAGCCGTTGCTGGAGATCTTCCCGCCAGCGCTGCTCGGGCGCCTGGTGACCATTCCGTACTACCCGCTCAGCGACAGCATGCTCAAGGCGATCACCCGCTTGCAACTGGGCCGCATCAAGAAGCGCGTGGAGAGCACCCACAAGGTCGCCTTCGACTTCGACGACGCGGTGATCGACCTGATCGTCTCGCGTTGCACCGAGACCGAAAGCGGCGGGCGGATGATCGATACCATCCTGACCAACAGCCTGCTGCCGGACATGAGCCGCGAATTCCTCACGCGCATGCTCGAAGGCAAGCCGCTGGCGGGCGTGCGGATCAGCGAGCGGGATAACGAACTGCATTACCAGTTCAGCGACGCAGTTGTCTGAACCGAGAGCAAATGTTGGTGAATAAACCTGTGGCGAGCGGGCTTGCCCGCGCTGGGGTGCAGAGCGCCCCTGAAACCGGCGATTGCGGTGTATCAGGTAGACCGAGATAACCGATTTTGCGACTGCTTCGCAGTCGAGCACGGGCAAGCCCGCTCGCCACAGAGGCCAGACCGAACCACACAGAATCCAGAGATAGCCCATGCAATTCACCCAAGCCACCCGCCTGGCCCAGATCAACAGCCCGCTCGGGCCGGATGTCCTGTTACTCAAGGACTTCGGCGGCGGCGAGGAGCTGGGGCGGCTGTTCGACTACGAATTGCACCTGACTTCCAACGACGGCGCCATCGACCTGAACCAGTTGCTGGGCAAACCCATGAGCCTGTCGCTGCAGGTCCAGGGCGGCCAGCGGCACTTCCACGGCATCGTCGCGCGGTGCAGCCAGAACGTCAGTCAGGGCCAGTTCGCCAGCTACTCGGTGACCCTGCGGCCCTGGCTCTGGTTGCTGACCCGCACCTCCGACTGCCGGATCTTCCAGCACCAGAGCATCCCGCAGATCATCAAGCAAGTGTTCCGCGACCTCGGTTTCTCCGACTTCGAAGACGTTCTCAGCCAGCCCTACCGCGAGTGGGAATACTGCGTGCAGTACCGCGAGAGCAGCTTCGATTTCGTCAGTCGGCTGATGGAACAGGAGGGCATCTACTACTACTTCCGCCACGAAAAGGACCGCCACGTACTGGTCCTGGCCGACGCCTATGGCGCGCACCACCCGGCGCCGGGCTACGAGTCGCTGCCCTACTATCCGCCGGATGGCCAGCACCGCGAGCGCGACCACCTCAACGGCTGGCACCTGGCCCAGGAAGTCCAGCCCGGTTCGCTGGAACTCAACGACTATGACTTCCAGCGCCCCAGCGCGCGGATCGACGTGCGCTCGGCCATGCCGCGCCCGCACAGCGCCGGCGACTATCCGCTCTACGATTACCCCGGCACCTATGTGCAGAGCCAGGACGGCGAGCATTACGCGCGCACCCGCATCGAAGCCATCCAGAGCCTGCATGAGCGCGTCGAACTCAACGGCAATGCCCGTGGCGTCGGTGCCGGGCACCTGTTCAGCCTGACCGGCTTCGGCCGCCAGGACCAGAACCGCGAATACCTGATCGTCGGCGCCCGCTACTACATCGCCCAGGAGAACCTGGAGTCCGGCGCCACCGCGGCCGGCGCACAGTTCGAAAGCAGCCTGAGCTGCATCGACGCGCAACAGAGCTTCCGTCCGCTGGCGCACACCACGCGGCCCATCGTCAAGGGCCCGCAGACCGCCGTGGTGGTCGGACCCGCCGGCGAAGAAATCTGGACCGACCAGTTCGGTCGGGTCAAGGTGCACTTCCACTGGGACCGTCACGACCAGTCCAACGAAAACAGCTCCTGCTGGATCCGCGTGTCGCAGGCCTGGGCCGGCAAGAACTGGGGCTCGATGCAGATTCCGCGGATCGGCCAGGAAGTCATCGTCAGCTTCCTCGAGGGCGATCCGGACCGGCCGATCATCACCGGCCGGGTCTACAACGCCGAACAGACGGTGCCCTACGACCTGCCCGCCGCCGCGACCCAGAGCGGCATGAAAAGCCGTTCGAGCAAGGGCGGCACGCCGGCGAACTTCAACGAAATCCGCATGGAGGACAAGAAAGGCGCCGAGCAGTTGTATATCCATGCCGAGCGCAACCAGGACATCGTGGTCGAGGTCGATGAAAGCCATTCGGTGGGCCATGACCGCAACAAGAGCATCGGCCACAACGAAACCGTGCTGATCGGCAACAACCGGGTGCGCATCGTCAAGCAGCAGGACGTGTTGGCGGTGGGCCAGAGCAAGACCGACAGCATCAGCCAGAGCTACCTGATCGAGGTCGGCGAAAACCTGCGCCTGGTCTGCGGTGCCAGCGTGCTGGAGCTCAATGCCAGTGGCCAGATCAACCTCTGCGGCGTGCAGATCAGCTTCCATGCCAGCGGCGACGCGCAGTTCAACACCGGCGGCGTCCTGCACCTCAACAATGGCAAGGGCCCCGACGCCGCGCCCGAAGGCGACGGCATGAAAGGCACGATCGACGCCAAGGTGTCGTCCGCTTTCCCTCCCCCCAAATAACGAGCCTGGCCTGTCATGACCTACCGACTCAACGAACTGCAGTTCCAGTTGCCCGAAAGCGAATTGCTGGACGCCTCGATCAATATCCTCAAGTTCCCGGAACTGGGCACATCCCTGATCGTCAGCCGCAGTGTGCTGGCCGAGGGCGAGGACCTGCGCAGCAATTTCGACAGCCAACTCAAGCGCCTGGAACAACAGGTCCAGGAACTGCGCTACCAGCCGCGCCAGGATGTGCGGCTGGGGGCGGACCAGTCCATCGACGCCATCGAATTGCGCAGCCAGTTCAGCAAGGGCACGGAGAAAGTCTTCCAGTTCCAGCTGGCGTTCGTGCCACCGGGCAGCCGCAAGATGATCGCCCTCAGCTACGTCAAGGCCCAACCCATGGGCGATGCCGAAGCCGCGCACTGGGCGACGCTCAAGCACAGCCTGACGCTGACCTGACGGATGTCTGACGCGCTCTGGGCGGCCCGACTGGGAGACGGGCTGGAACACACTTCGGTAATGGCCGATATCCTCGGCGGCGTGCTGGAGGTGGCGGCCAACGTCGCCATCGGCGCCCTGGCGACGGCGGCGGTGGTCGCGGCGACCGGTATCACGGTGGCCACCGGCGGCCTGGGTGCCTGCCTGCTGGGGGCGGTGGTCGGGGTGATCGTCGGCGTGGTCATGAGCAAGACCGGCGCCGACAAGGGCCTGAGCAGCATGTGCGAGGGCATCGGCAATGCGCTGTTCCCGCCCACGGTGCAGGCAACGATCCTGACCGGCTCGACCAACACCCTGACCAACTCCATTCCGGCCGCGCGGGCAGCCGGCACGGCACCGCCTCCGGCACCGGCAGGCGGTGCGCCCCACAGCGAAAGCGCGGCACCTGCGGAGGAAGAAGCGGCGACCGGGGAAGGCCCCGGCTTCCTCGATATGGCCAAGGGTTTCTTCTCGCAGATGTGGCGCCCCACCGTCGCCAATCCGGGCCCCGGCACAGTGCCCAAGCCGCTGGACCTGGTCACCTGCATGAAGCATCCGCCGATGCCGCCGCAGTTTCTCGCCGAAGGTTCGCAGAAGGTCAGCATCAACGGTCAGCCGGCCATCCGCAGCGGCGACCGCAGCACCTGCGACGCCAAGGTGGTGTCTTCCGGCATGGTCTCCTCGAACGTGACCATCGGCGGCGGTTCGGTGGTGGTACGCGAGATCCGCAGCGGCAAGACGCCGGGCATCGGCCTGGCGATCACGGTGCTGATGATGCTCAAGGGTGGCAAGGGGAATTTCCGTGCCAACCTTCCCTGCATGCTGCTGGCGGGGGTCAATTCGTTTGTCGTCGGCCAGGCCACGGGCGCACTGACCCAGGCTATCGCCGGCTCGCCCAACCCGGTCCACGCCGCCACCGGCGCCAAGGTGCTCGGCGGCGAGGAGGAACTGGACTTTGTCCTGCCCGGCATCCTGCCCATCGATTGGCAACGTTTCTACAACAGTCGCGATGAACGCCGCGACAGCCTGCTCGGCGCGGGCTGGAGCGTGCCCTATGAAATCAGCGTACGGATCGAGCCGCACCCCGAAGGCGGCGAACGCCTGGTCTATACCGACGAACAGGCCCGCCGCATCGACATGGGCTCGATCCCCCTGGGCGGCGCGGTATTCAGTGCGGGCGAAGGCCTGGCCGTGCGCCGTAACGGCAACGGACAGTTGCTGATCGAGAGCGATAACGGGCTGTATCGACTGTTCGAACCGACCCTCGCTGATCCTTCGCTGCTGCGCCTGAGTCAGTTGGGTGACCGCAACGACAACCGGATCTATCTCGACTACAGCGAGTCGGGCACGCTGATCCGCTTGCGTGACACTTTCGATCAGGTCCGGGTGGAACTGATCTACAGCGCCCGGTGGCCGCGACGTGTCAGCCAGATCGAACGCCTCTATCCAGACCATCAACGTGAGGTGCTGGTCAGTTACGAGTACGACAACGGCGGCGACCTGGCCGAGGTACGCGATGCGCTCGGGCAAGTGCAACGACGCTTCGCCTATGACGAAAACCGGCGCATGGTCGAGCACCGGTTGCCCACCGGATTGCGCTGTTTTTATCAATGGGCGCTGGTCGACGATCTTGAATGGCGGGTGATCCGCCATTGGACCGATGACGGTGACGAGTACCTGTTCGAGTATGACCTCGCGGGCGGCATCACCCGTGTCACCGATGGCTTGCGTCGCGTCAGTACCCGCCACTGGAACCCGCAGCACCAGATCACCGGCTACACCGACAACCTCGGCCAGACCTGGCAATTCCAGTGGAACGACGAACGCCAGTTGCTCGGCGCCACCGATCCCCAGGGCGGGCAGTACCAGTACAGCTACGACGAGGCAGGCAACCTCAGCGGTACCGTCGATCCGCTGGGGCGCAGCGAGTCGACCCTGTGGCTGGAGCACTGGGCATTACCGCTGGTGGAAACCGACAGCGCCGGCAACAGCTGGCAGTACCAGTACGACCCGCGCGGCAACTGCACCCACGAAACCGACCCGCTGGGGCAGCTCACGCGCTATCGCTACGACTCCCGCGGCCAGACGGTGGAGATCGTCGACGCCAGCGGCAGGAGCAAGACCTTGCAGTGGAATGACCTCGGGCAACTGACCGAGCATGTCGACTGCTCGGGTTACCCGACACGCTTCGGCTACGACCGCCGTGGCTACCTGCAGGTGGTCACCGATGCCCTCGGCGAGCGGGTGACCTACCAGCACGATGCGCAAGGCTATTTGCTACAGAGCACATTGCCGGACGGTCGCGTGGAACAGTACCTGCGCGATAGCAGCGGGCAACTGACCGGCCATGTCGACCCGGCCGGGCACACCACGACCTATCAGTACGACCGGCGTGGACAGGTCCGCCAGCGCATCGACGCATCGGGTCGGCAGGTGCAGTTCGGCTATGACGCCTATGGCCGCTTGCAGGCGCTGACCAACGAGAACGGTGAGAGCTATCGCTTTCTCTGGGATGCCAATGATCGCTTGATCGAGCAGCAGGACCTCGACGGCAGCGCCCGGCGTTATGCCTATGACGGGCTGGATAACGCGACCCGTATCGAATACGTCCCGGCGCCCTTTGGCAACGGGTTGGCCCTGGTTCCAGCGCAGCCCGTGCCGTCCATTGTCCATCAACTGGAGCGCGACGCGGTCGGACGGTTGGTCGCCAAGATCACCGATGACGGACACACCGCATACACCTACGATCCCGTCGACCAACTGACTGCCGTGGCCTTCAGCGACAAGGATGGCAACGAGCACAAGCTCGGTTTCGCCTACGACGCCCTCGGCCAGTTGCTGGAAGAACGGAGCACGGCGGGCAGCCTGCAGCATCACTATGACGAACTGGGCAACCTGATCCAGACGCAGCTACCGGATGGCCGCTGGCTCAATCGCCTGTATTACGGCAGCGGCCACCTGCACCAGCTCAACCTCGATGGCCAGGTGATCAGCGACTTCGAGCGCGATCGCCTGCACCGCGAAGTCCTGCGCACCCAGGGCCAGCTCACGACTCGCAGCGACTACGACCGCAGCGGTCGCCTGCGCTCCCGAATGCGCCGCCTCGCTGGCCCGCCCACGTCAATGCCGGCGCCGGCACAGAAGCATTTCGACTACGACCCCGCCAACAACCTGATCGGCCGCCTCGACCAGCAACCCCGTGGCGACCATCGCCAGTTACTGCACTACGACGCCACCAGCCGCATCCTCGCCAGCCAGGACAACGTCCAGGGCCAGAGCGAGACCTTCGCCTACGATGCCGCGGCCAACCTGCTCGACGGCCCGGCCGCGAGCGCCGGGCTGGTGGTGCACAACAAGTTGCTGACCTATCAGGACAAGCGCTATCGCTACGATGCCTTCGGACGGATGATCGAAAAGCGCAGTGGCAGCCGGTTGGTGCAGCGCTTTGCCTATGACGCCGAACACCGCCTGATCGAAGTGCACAACCAGGACGGTGTCCGCGCAACCGTGGTGCGGATGACGTATGACCCGCTGGGCCGGCGGATCGGCAAGACCGAGCACGACAGCAACGGCTATCCGCTGGGCGAAACCCGTTTTACCTGGGATGGCCTGCGCTTGTTACAGGAGCATCGCAATAGCCTGACCAGCCTGTACCTGTACGCCAACGGTGGCTATGAACCGCTGGCGCGGGTCGACGGCCTGGGCCCTCAGCAAAAGCTCCGCTATTACCACAACGACCTCAACGGGTTGCCGGAACAACTGACGGAGAGCGACGGGCACACGGTATGGCAGGCCCGCTACAGGGTCTGGGGCAACACTCTGGAGGAAGTGCGCGAGCCGTACTATATCGAGGAACAGAACCTGCGATTCCAGGGTCAGTACCTGGACCGGGAGATCGGGCTGCACTACAACACGTTCCGGTTCTACGATCCGGATGTGGGACGGTTTACCACGCCGGATCCGATTGGCCTGATCGGCGGCTTCAATCTCTACCAGTATGCTCCGAACCCACTGACCTGGTCAGACCCTCTGGGATGGGCTCCCTGGGCGAACGGAAAGTTCGACGAGTGGTTCAACACCGCTTCGGTCAAAGATATCAGCAGCAACAAGGAGTCGGTAAGCGCGGCCTTGCGCGGGTCCGGAGGAAAACATGAAATGTTCCCCGTGTCGCTTGCGGCCAAGGCCAAGGAACTGGGCTTTACCGCTCAGGAGTTGAAAAAATACGTGGTCGACACCGACAGGATTACCTTTACTAATGTTACGGACGCAAAAGGCAGACCCGTACCGGATGGTGGCCATCACGGCAGCCGCGCGGGCAGGCACTTCCACAACAAATTGATTGCCGAGTTGGAAACGGCCACCAGCAAGCGACAGGCCAAGGTGATTATCGCCAGGAATCATAGAAACCATATGAAGCTGAGTAGGTGTTTATAAATGTCAAACGAAAACAACAATGTCCATGTCTGGATAGGCAGCAACTTTTCGCCGGAAGCGGAGTACCTGGAGTACTTCAAGCTGGATTATTCAGTTGAAGGTGACTTTGACGATCCCAACTACAAGCTCTGCGGTTTCTGCAAAGACATCGGCACCCGTTGGTACGACGAAGACTTCATTGGCATCATCCCACGCTGTGACAGCGACGTTTCGCTGGATGAAATCCTGGTCGAAGCTGCCGTCGATCAAGACGAGCTGCCTCTGGTAGAAGCTCGCTGCGATGCCTTGGGAATCAAGAAAGCCAATGCAATCTTCTGGTACCAGGATGCCGATCTGGTCCTCAAGCAGCCCGTCAAGGACAGCTATAACGGCCTGAAATACATTGGCCTGTTCCAGGGTGATTGAGGCCGCGCGCCATGCACTATTGGCTTTGTCGCTCTGTGTGATGTGCGTACCCGCAAACGCGGCGACATGGCAAATCTGCCGTATGGAACTGCGCATCACCGAAGTCGTGAAACAACCGTATCCGCAGCTACAGGCCCGAGTCCTGACAGTCAGCCCGAAATCGGCGACGGCAGAATGTCCGGAGCAAGGCACGAGCATCACCTTCACCCCGGAAACGACCGACTATCAAGCCACGCTCCCGCGCAAACGGTGGCCCGGCAAAGGGCAGTCGGTACGTGTCGACTACCGCTATCTGGATGGCATCTGCAAGGGCGATGGCAATGAGTATGCGTGTCGTATCAGGCACTATCCGGTCGTGGGTCGATAGATCGGGCAGGCTGGCCGCAATCGTCGCTGTAAAAACCAGCGCCGTGACAGATACACCAACGCCTGCACAACCGTGGTCTATCCTTGAACCGTCACCAGGATCGTCAACAGGGGAGAGGGCGAATGGATGCACGAGAAAGAGCGTTGATGCGGGCCAGCGTAGCGCTGGGGTTGCTGGTCAGCACGCTGAAGAAGCATGACCTGGGCGCCCCGCTGTCCCTGGATGATCCCCTGCTCAGGGACATGCTCGCCCAGCTTCAGGAAAACCTGCGGGAAGCCGAGGCCAACCACGCGGTGTCCAGCGCCATGGCCCCGTTGATCAAGGCCTTCGCCCAGGGCACGCTGATCAATGCAAGCAACGTCGGCGCCCTGCTCAATCACCTGAAGAAGGTCGACGCCCTGCTCAAGGATGCCGGCCACCCTGCGTCGGCCATGACGGCCTAGCGCGGGCTCAGGCATTGGCCGGAACGAAGTCCGGCCCGCCCAGCTTGTCCCGTACCATCAGCGCCGAGCGCATCAGCGGGGTCCACATGCCATCCGGACTGTTCCACGCCGCGCCCGCCCAGCGGGTGTCGGCCACCAGGTCGGCCTTGCGGCTTTCCAGTTGGCGCTTGAGCGCCACGGCGACGCTGCCCAGGTCGACATCGAACAGATCGCCATAAGGCCCCTGGGGCTGCTTGCGCTGCTTGTCCTGGCAGAAGCGGTAGTACCAGACCCAGTCATGGGCGATATAGATCGCCCGGTTGCGGTCCGGATAGGTCGCCAGGATCGTCAGCAAGGCCGCCACGAAGCGGGTCGCAAAGTTCGCATCATGGCTCTGGCGCCAGTACGGCAGGATCAACTGGTCGAAGGCCGCCACCACGTTCTGCGGCTCGTCGTTGTCGGCCTTGGCTTCGAGGAAATAGAACGGCTCGCCCACCAGGAACTTGTCCAGTTCATCATTGGCCAGCGCCAGCAGCAGCACGTTGTCTTGCGGATTGTTCATTGGATTCTCACTACGTCGCGGGTCGCCATCAGTGCGTCGATATCATTACCGTGGGAGATGGGCACATTGTCCAGCACCGCTTCGCGCATGCCGCCCGGATGGGTCAGGCCGCCCGGACGCCACAGCGAGTTGACACCGCCCTCGTTGCCGGTGGGCATCAGAACCTTGGGGTTGTCCAGGTTCATCATGTAGATGTCCTTGCCCGCCAGCGAACCCGGATCGTAACCCAGGGCCGACTCCAGCACCGAGACATCACCGGTCTTCTGGTACTGTGCCACCACGCCTTCGAGGTCGGATCGTGCCATGACGAACTTGTTCGGGTTGAACGAGGTGTACTTGGGGTTGGCAATATCATCGGCGGTGAACAGGAAGCTGCCGCCCTCGTCCTCGAAGGTCTTGAGATGTTTATCGATGTACGGACCTTCGAGGTAGTCGCCAGGCGGCGGCCGGCTGCCCTTGGGAATCGCCATGATATCGGCGTCTGTCATCCCCGGTTTGTAGCTGGCCACGCGCGGCTCCGGGGTCTTGCCGATCCGCGCCATCTTCGGCCCCAGGCCCAGCAGCGCCATGCCGGCGACGCCCTGCAGCAGGTCACGATAACCCGGCCCGAGGCGATCGCCGAGGTCGCCCAGCAAGGCCATGCCGCCCATCATCGCGCCACCGATCACCACGAAACCGGCAAAGGCCGCCGCGCCGGCCATCGCCGCCAGTACCGCCGCCGCCCCGAGGGCCACCAGGCCAAGGGCTTCGAGACCGGTGTGCATCCAGCTTTCCAGATCGAGGACAAATGCCACGGCCACCGTCGGCCCGCCGATAAAGGTGTTCGGGCTGCCGCTCTTGATATGCGCGCCGCAGACCATCTTGCTTTGCAACCGCGCGGCCGGTTTGCCGTTGATATAGACCGAGGCGCTGCCTTCGGCGATCAGCACCGGAAACGGCCAGGTCGAATGGTTCATCGGCAGCCCCGAGCAGGCGGCGCAGACGTCGATCCCGGCACGCATGGCGTTGCGTGTGTTGATGTAGACGTTCAGGCTGCCCATGATCAACGCCCCGGTCGTCGGCTCGGGCAGATTGAAGATCGTGTTCAGGCCCTTGATGATCTGGAACATCGACAGGCCGCCCGCCGCGATAGAGCCGGCCATGATCGCCAGAGCCGCACCGCCGGTGGCCACGGTGGCGGCCACCACCGCGGCACCGATCAAGGCGCCGGCCACCGCGCCCGCGACCATCGCGGCCACGCCGAAACCGTGGGCTATCTCGTCACCGAGGCGGGCAGCGGCCAATACATCCATGGCGTTATCGTCGTCCCGGAAGGCTGGTCAGGCGGTCTGTGGCTGCAGCTTGAGGCTCTGCATCGCCGCCTTCCATGCCGGTTCGTGGTGCACGAGGTCGTCCGGCGTGGTGGTCAGGGTGGTGATCAACACTACGGGTTTGCGGTCGACAAAGACCTGGCGCAGCATCAGTTCGCGCCCTTCGCGTTGCCAGCTGTAATCGAGCAGCGCGGCGGCATGCTCATGCAGTACGAAGTCCCAGCGCTTGATCAGGTTGAAACCCGGCAACTGCTGCTCGGCGCTTTTCAGCTGGGCGGCGACATAGTCGGCGAACACCGCAGCGCCCCGGCTCGGATCACGACTGATGACAAAACTGGCTTCCCTGGCACCGCCAACGGCGGGCAGCTTGAAGATGTTGATGCTCTGATCCTGCCAGGTATCGGGGATCTCGAGATCGGCTTCCTGAAGACGGTATGCGGTCATGGTACGGGGCGCTTTCCATGCAGATGAGTGACTCGATGGGTCGCAAATCTTCAAGCAATAACTGGTAACAATCAAGGCACGCCGAACAGGCGTTTACCGGGTCATGACGCCGCTCTCATTTTTTCCGCCAGGTCGAACACGCGGGCAATAAAAATGGGCACCCGATCCCATCGGTGTGCCCATTTTCCTGTAGCGCTCCCCTTGCTCCGGGAGTCCAGCCTGGTGCTTACGGGTTGACGCTATCTTTGAGCGACTTGCCCGGCTTGAAGGCGACGGTATTGCTGGCCTTGATTTTCACCGGCTCGCCGGTTTGCGGGTTCTTGCCGGTGCGGGCACCGCGATGACGCTGCAGGAAAGTGCCGAAACCCACCAGGGTGACGCTGTCTTTGCGGTGCAGCGCGCCGGTGATTTCTTCGAGAACGGCGTTGAGAACGCGGTTGGCCTGTTCTTTGGTGAGATCCGCTTTTTCAGCGATTGCAGCGGCGAGTTCTGGTTTACGCATAGTGAAGCCTCTTTGACGGTTTTTTGTTGTTATGTCCGTGCTGTTCTTCCGGAACAGCGCCCAAGGCGCCGCAGGCTCTACTCTGCGGCAGACGGGAGTGAGGATGGCACGGCGTCGGGCCCCGCGCCAGTCTGCCAGCGACCTTTAGCGGGGCAAAACCAGGGTGTTTGCGACAGAACGCCCGCTATTTACGCCAGCAGCGGTGGGAGTTCTTTGTTGAGGGCCAGTTTTTCCATGACCGCACCGCCGGTCAGGGCGTAGCCGAGCAGGCGACCACTGGCATCGCGGCAGAGTGCCTTGATGTCCGCGCCCTGCCCTTCGACCGTCCACACACCCTCCATTCCCCGTGGCGGTGGCGAAACGACCAGCGGGCAGACCGGCGTCTTCACCGTGACGGGCATGGCGCCATAGGTCACCGCGGTGGCGTTGCCGGCCAGGGTCTGGGCCAGGGCGCGGGCGCAGCTCATCAGCGGCATGACGTACAGCAGGTTCAGGCCGTCGACCTCGGCGCAGTCGCCCAGGGCGTAGATATTGGCGTGGGAGGTTTTCAGCTGACGGTCCACCACCACCCCACGGTTGACCTGCAACCCCGCCGCCGCGGCCAGGTCGATACGCGGGCGCAGGCCGATGGCCGAGACCACCACGTCGCACGCCAGGGTTTCGCCGTCGGACAGGTGCGCTTCGAGGTGATCGCCGGCGCGTTGCAGGCGGGTCAGCACCGGACCGAGATGGAAACGCGCACCCAGGCCTTCCAGGCCGGCCTGTACCGCCGCGGCGGCCGCCGGATGCAGCAGGGTCGGCATGACCTGTTCGCACGGGGCGACCAGGTCGACTTCGTAGCCGCCGAGGATCAGGTCATTGGCGAATTCACAGCCGATCAGCCCGGCACCCAGCAGCAGCACGCGCTTTTTCCCGGCCGCCGCGGCACGGAAACGGGCATAGTCTTCCAGGTCGTTGATCGGGAAGATCGCCTCGGGGGCATCGCCTTCCACCGGTACGCGCACGGTTTCCGCGCCCCAGGCCAGGATCAGGTCGCGGTAGTTCACGGCTTCTTCGCCGATCCACAGGCGTTTGTGGCCCGGATCGATGCCGCTGATACGCGTGTGGGTACGGATCTCGGCCTTGAGCTGCTCGGCCATGGCGCCAGGTTCGGCCATGCTCAGGCCGTCGGCTTCCTTGTTCTTGCCGAAGCCGGTGGACAGCATGGGCTTGGAGTAGGAACGCCCGTCATCGGCGGTGATCAGCAACAGCGGGGTTTCGCCGTCGAGCTTGCGAAACTCCCGGGCCAGGTTATAGCCGGCCAGTCCGGTGCCGACGATCACGACAGGTGCACTCATTCCTTTCTCCAGGTCCATTGAGAGGTGTTTGAAAATTGATCAATCAGGCGATTTCGATCATCTCGAAATCCATCTTGCCGACGCCACAGTCCGGGCACAGCCAGTCTTCCGGAACATCCTGCCAGAGAGTACCGGGTGCGATGCCGTCATCCGGCCAACCGTCGGCCTCGTTGTAGATCAGGCCGCAGACCACACATTGCCACTTCTTCATTTCGTTACTTCCTCGGTTCCCAGGCGTTTTACGGCGCGGACGATCGATGGGTGCAGCGTTGCCGTCCGGCTCAGGGCGTTTTGTACTGATCGAAGCCGGCAGATGCAAGCACGATCGCTAGCGGTGGCCGCCCAAGCGCTCTAATTGGCCGGACACCCTGTGATAAGCTCGCCGCCTCACTGGCTGCCAATCAACTGCCCATCGTGCCGCACAAAGCCCCATTCCCGGCGTCTCCCACCTGGCTCGCACAGCGCCGGCTGGCGACTCCGCCCGACGCCCAAACCCTCGACTGGCTGTTCGACGAGGGCTCTCTGACCCGCCGTCTGACCGGACTTTCCGACAACGCCTTCAGTGTCACGCCGCTGTTCGAAGGCTGGCAACCGCTGCGCGACGACGAGTGCGCTGCCCTGGACCTGCAGCCCGCCAGCCTCGGCTGGGTGCGCGAGGTGTATCTGCGCGGCCATGGCCTGCCCTGGGTATTCGCCCGCAGCGTGGCGGCGCAAAGCGCCTTGCAGCAAGGCGGATTGAACATGGATGAGCTGGGCAGCCGTTCCCTGGGTGAATTGCTGTTCTGCGACCAGGCGTTCGAACGCCAGGCCATCGAGGTCTGTCGTTACCCGGCACGGTGGTTGCCAACGGAATACCGCGTGGATGACCTCTGGGGCCGCCGCTCACGCTTCAATCGCGGTCCCTTGAGCCTGCTGGTGGCGGAAATCTTCCTGCCAGGCCTGTGGCAAGCCGTGAATGCCGACCGGGAGCCTTGCTGATGTACCTGAACCTGCTCAAGTCCATGAATCGCCTGCACCCGCGTGCCTGGGACTTCCTGCAACTGACACGGATGGACAAGCCCATCGGCATCTACCTGCTGCTGTGGCCGACCCTGACCGCGCTGTGGATTGCCGCCAAGGGCGTGCCGTCGCTGAGCCACCTGCTGATCTTCACCTTCGGCGTGGTGCTGACCCGGGCGGGCGGTTGCGCAATCAACGATTACGCCGACCGCAAGATCGACGGCCACGTCAAGCGCACCGAGCAGCGACCGCTGGCGGCGGGCAGGATCCGTGGCAAGGAGGCGCTGGCGGTATTCGGGCTGCTGATGGGCATCAGTTTCCTGCTGGTGCTGTGCACCAACGCGACCACGGTCTGGTTGTCCTTCGGCGCTCTGGCCCTGGCGGCCTGCTATCCGTTCATGAAGCGCTACACCTATTACCCGCAGGTGGTACTGGGGGCGGCGTACTCCTGGGGTATCCCGATGGCGTTCACCGCCCAGGACGGCAACCTGCCCGTGGCGGCCTGGCTGCTGTACATCGCCAACCTGATGTGGACGGTGGCCTTCGACACCTATTACGCGATGACCGACCGCGAGGACGACCTGAAGATCGGGGTGAAATCCACCGCCATCCTCTTCGGCGACGCCGACCGGGTGATTATCCTGACCCTGCAGGGCCTGATGCTCGGCTGCCTGCTGCTGGCCGGGGCGCGGTTCGAACTGGGGGGCTGGTTCCATGCCGGACTGCTGGTGGCAGCGGCCTGCTTCGCCTGGGAGTTCTGGGTCACCCGCGACCGCGATCCGCTGCGCTGCTTCCAGATGTTCCTGCACAACCACTGGGCGGGGCTGGCGATCTTTATCGGCGTGGTGCTGGATTACGCGGTGCGCTGATCCCCCCGAAACCTGTGGGAGCCGGCTTGCCGGCGATGAGGGCCTTGAGCCCTGACGCCATCGCCGACAAGCCGGTTCCTACAAGGGGCTGCGTTGGCTCAGTGTTTTGGCATATGCCACAGGTCTTTAAAGCCTTCACCTTTCGTGTCGCCCGGAGCCTTGTCTTGAGTGAAGGTGTACATCGGCTTGCCGCCATACGCCCACTGCATCATGCCGTCATCGCGCTTGATCACCGTCCACTTGCCTTCGGCCTTGGCATCCGCCGGGGCCATCATCGGCGGCCAGTTCTTGGCGCAATCGCCATTGCACATGGATTTGCCACCGGCATCCTTGTCAAATGTGTACAGGGTCATGCCCTTGCCATCGACCATCTTGCCGTCTTTCATCATGGCCGGCTCGGCCGCGAACCCCAGGGTCGGCAGCGTCAATGCCACCGTTACCATCAGGGTTTTCAAAGAAAACGAAGAATGAGTCATCAGAACCTTCCTTTTGTGGTTGTAGATTCGAACTCCCAGCGTAGCCCATGGAAATGACAATCGTCGGTCTCGCGGAAAAGCTGTCACATGACTGCAATAATTTCGTTATCTAATGCGGCGCAAGACAGTTAAATGACAAGAGGATTAAGGGATATGGTTGGCAGGAGCATTCTGATCGTCGACGACGAAGCCCCGATTCGGGAGATGATCGCTGTCGCCCTGGAAATGGCCGGCTATGACTGCCTGGAAGCCGAAAACTCCCAGCAGGCCCATGCGATCATCGTCGATCGCAAACCTGACCTGATCCTGCTCGACTGGATGCTGCCCGGCACCTCGGGTATCGAGCTGGCCCGGCGCCTCAAGCGCGACGAACTGACCGGCGATATCCCGATCATCATGCTCACCGCCAAGGGTGAGGAAGACAACAAGATCCAGGGTCTTGAAGTCGGCGCCGATGACTACATCACCAAGCCTTTTTCCCCACGCGAGCTGGTCGCCCGTCTGAAGGCCGTGCTGCGCCGCGCCGGTCCGACCGACGGCGAAGCGCCGATCGAAGTCGGTGGCCTGCTGCTCGACCCCATCAGCCATCGCGTGACCATCGACGGCAAGCCCGCGGAAATGGGTCCCACCGAATACCGCCTGCTGCAGTTCTTCATGACCCACCAGGAACGTGCCTACACCCGCGGGCAGTTGCTGGACCAGGTCTGGGGCGGCAACGTCTATGTCGAAGAGCGTACCGTCGATGTGCATATCCGCCGCCTGCGCAAAGCCCTCGGCGATGCCTACGAGAATCTGGTACAAACGGTGCGCGGCACCGGCTATCGGTTTTCCACCAAAGGCTGAACCGATTTTCGCGCAATGATTGCTGACAAGGACGCATGTTGAAGTGAATCAAAACTGGCATGGCACCCTGATCCGCCATCTGTTGTTGCTGGTCACCGCCTGTCTGCTGGTCGGCCTGATCAGCGGCTATTACGGCTGGGCCCTGGCTGTCGGCCTGGGGATTTACCTGGGCTGGACCCTCAAGCAGTTGCTGCGCCTGCACGAATGGCTGCGCCAGCACAAACCCGACGAAGCACCGCCGGACGGCTATGGCCTGTGGGGCGATGTGTTCGACAGCATCTATCACCTGCAACGCCGCGACCAGCGCGTGCGCGGGCGTCTGCAAGCGGTGATCGACCGGGTCCAGGAGTCCACCGCCGCCCTCAAGGACGCGGTGATCATGCTCGACAGCGACGGCAACCTGGAATGGTGGAACCGTGCCGCGGAAACCCTGCTCGGCCTCAAGACCCCGCAGGACAGCGGCCAGCCGGTGACCAATCTGGTGCGCCACCCGCGCTTCAAGGAGTATTTCGAGCAGGACAGCTACGCCGAACCGCTGGAAATCCCTTCGCCGACCAACGACCGCCTGCGTATCCAGCTGTACATCACCCGCTACGGCAATAACGAACACCTGATGCTGGTGCGCGACGTCACGCGTATTCACCAGTTGGAACAGATGCGCAAGGACTTCATTGCCAATGTTTCCCACGAGCTGCGCACCCCGCTGACGGTGATCTGCGGTTACCTGGAAACCTTGCTGGATAACGTCGAGGAAGTGAATCCGCGCTGGGTCCGCGCCCTGCAGCAGATGCAGCAGCAAGGCGGACGCATGCAGACCCTGCTCAACGATCTGTTGTTGCTGGCGAAGCTGGAGGCCACCGACTACCCGTCGGACAACCAGCCGGTGCGCATCGACACCCTGCTGCAGTCGATCCGCAACGACGCCCTGGCCCTGTCCGGGCAGCGCAACCAGACCATCACCCTGGAGGCCGATGACAGCGTCCGGCTCAAGGGCAGCGAGGCGGAATTGCGCAGTGCGTTCTCCAACCTGGTGTTCAATGCCGTCAAATACACCCCGGCCGAAGGCAATATCCGCATCCGCTGGTGGGGCGACGAGCACGGTGCGCACCTCAGCGTGCAGGACTCGGGCATCGGCATCGACAACAAGCATCTGCCGCGCCTGACCGAACGTTTCTACCGCGTCGATTCGAGCCGCAACTCCAACACCGGCGGCACCGGGCTCGGCCTGGCCATCGTCAAGCATGTGCTGCTGCGCCATCGCGCCCGCCTGGAAATCAGCAGCGTACTGGGCCACGGCAGCACCTTCACCTGCCATTTCGTGCCCGTCCAGGTAACACGCGCGCACAAAAACAACCTGTCCGCCTGAGCACCGATGGTGCCAGGCCACTAGGCAACGGGCCCATGTGCCGCTACATTGGATGACTTGTGCCTGCCCTTCAGGCGCCGAAACACACCTCAAATTGAAATACGGAACCCGTAAAACTCCATCATGGACCCTTCCCCTAGTAGCTTGACCCTCGCCACGATATTCGCCGATTTCGGCATGATTCTCTTTGCTCTGATCCTGGTTCTGCTCAACGGATTCTTCGTTGCGGCCGAATTCGCCATGGTCAAGCTGCGCTCGACCCGGGTCGAGGCCATCGCCCACAAGAACGGCTGGCGCGGGCAGATCCTGCGCACCGTGCACAGCCAGCTGGACGCCTACCTGTCCGCCTGCCAACTGGGTATCACCCTTGCCTCCCTGGGCCTCGGCTGGGTCGGTGAACCGGCCTTCGCCCACCTGCTGGAACCGGTGCTCAGCGCCGTCGGCGTGAACTCCGCCGAAGTGGTCAAGGGCGTCTCGTTCTTCACCGCGTTCTTCATCATTTCCTATCTGCACATCGTGGTCGGCGAACTGGCCCCCAAATCCTGGGCGATCCGCAAGCCGGAACTGCTCTCGCTGTGGACCGCGGTACCGCTGTACCTGTTCTACTGGGCGATGTACCCGGCCATCTACCTGCTCAACGCCAGCGCCAACGCCATCCTGCGGATAGCCGGCCAGGGTGAGCCCGGCCCCCACCATGAACACCACTACAGCCGCGAAGAACTGAAGCTGATCCTGCACTCCAGCCGTGGCCAGGACCCGAGCGACCAGGGCATGCGCGTACTCGCCTCGGCCGTGGAAATGGGCGAACTGGAAGTGGTCGACTGGGCCAACTCCCGGGAAGACCTGGTGACCCTGGACTGCAATGCGCCGCTCAAGGAGATCCTCGCCCTGTTCCGTCGCCACAAGTTCAGCCGTTATCCGGTTTACGACGCCGAACGCAACGTGTTCGTCGGCCTGTTGCACATCAAGGACCTGCTGCTGGAACTGGCGGCCCTGGACCATATCCCCGAGTCGTTCAACCTGGCCGAACTGACCCGCCCGCTGGAACGCGTGTCCAAGCACATGCCACTGTCGCGCCTGCTGGAACAGTTCCGTCAGGGCGGTTCGCACTTTGCCCTGGTGGAGGAAGCCGACAGCAAGGTGATCGGCTACCTGACCATGGAAGACGTGCTGGAAGTGCTGGTGGGCGATATCCAGGACGAACACCGCAAGGCCGAACGCGGCATCCTCGCCTACCAGCCGGGCAAACTGCTGGTGCGGGGTGACACACCGCTGTTCAAGGTCGAGCGCCTGCTGGGCATCGACCTGGACCATATCGAAGCCGAAACCCTCGCCGGGCTGATCTACGAGACCCTGAAACGGGTGCCGGAAGAGGAAGAGGTCATGGAGGTCGAGGGCCTGCGCATCATCATCAAGAAGATGAAGGGTCCGAAGATCATCCTGGCCAAGGTGCTCAAGCTCGACTGAGCCCCACCAGAGCGGACGCGGAGCGTCCAGGGCGGCATTCCTTTGCTGCGCGTGGGAACGATCATCCCCTTGTAATTGGATGGACTC
>NZ_JACAPR010000026.1 GCF_013385635.1 Pseudomonas gingeri | reverse complement strand
CAGGCGCGACGCTATTTTGCGGCGAGACACCGACCCGTGGGAGCCGGCTTGCCGGCACACCGCGTTATCGTTCATCGCCGGCAAGCCAGCTCCCACAAGGTTTCAGGCGCGACGCTATTTTGCGGCGAGACACCGACCCGTGGGAGCCGGCTTGCCGGCGATGGCGATCTCAAGGTCGGCGCCTACCGATTGTGCTTCACGCAACTGAAGGGTGTTGCAGTAGAATCGCCGCCTAATTTTTCCAGGGCCTCGCCATGACCTCTCACCAGACTCCGCCCACCGCCGCGCCCCAGGCCAACGAACTGATCCTCGGCCTGGAAGACCGGCCCCGGCTGCTGATCAGCCTGCTGGCCGCGCTGCAGCATCTGCTGGCGATCATCGTGCCGATCGTCACCCCCGGCCTGCTGATCTGCCAGGCCCTGGGCGTCTCGGCGCGGGACACCAACCTGATCGTCTCGATGTCGCTGGTGATCTCCGGGATCGCCACTTTCGTCCAGTGCCGACGCTTCGGACCGTTCGGGGCCGGCCTGCTGATCGTCCAGGGCACCAGCTTCAACTTCGTCGGCCCGCTGATTGCCGGCGGCGCCCTGATGGTCAAGCAAGGCACGCCGGTGGAAGCGGTGATGGCGGCGATCTTCGGCGTGGTCATCGCCGGTTCGTTCGTCGAGATGGGCATCTCGCGCATCCTGCCTTTCGTCAAGCGCATGATCACCCCGCTGGTGACCGGCATCGTCGTCCTGATGATCGGCCTGACCCTGATCAAGGTCGGCCTGATCAGCATGGGCGGCGGCTTCAGCGCCATGGGCAACGGCACCTTCGCCAACGGCGAGAACCTGCTGCTGTCCGGCGTGGTGCTGGCGATCATCGTCGTGCTCAACCGCATTGCGCTGGTGTGGATGCGCAGCTGCGCCATCGTCATCGCCCTGGCCGCCGGCTATGCCCTGGCCGGTTACCTGGGACGCCTGGACTTCACCGGCATGCACGAAGCGCCGCTGTTCCAGGTGCCGACACCACTGCACTTCGGCCTGGGCTTTTCCTGGGCGCTGTTCATTCCGATGCTGGTGATCTACCTGGTCACCTCCCTGGAAGCCATCGGCGACGTCACCGCTACCAGCAAGGTGTCGCGCCAACCGGTGGAAGGCCCGCTGTGGATGCAGCGGATCAAGGGCGGCGTGCTGGTCAACGGCGCCAACTCGCTGCTGGCCGGGGTCTTCAACACCTTCCCCAGCTCGATCTTCGCCCAGAACAACGGCGTGATTCAGCTGACCGGGATTGCCAGCCGGCATATCGGCAAGTGGATCGCCCTGATGCTGGTACTGCTGGGCCTGTTCCCTTCGGTCGCCGGGGCGATCCAGGCCGTGCCGGAGCCGGTACTGGGCGGCGCGGCCATGGTCATGTTCGGCGCCGTCGCCGCCTCGGGCATCAACATCCTGGCGAGCATTACCCTGGACCGTCGCGCCCTGCTGATCATCGCCGTGTCCCTGGCGCTGGGCCTTGGTGTTTCCCAGGTGCCGGAGTTCCTCGCCCACATGCCGGCGGCGTTGCGCAATGTGCTGGAATCGGGTGTAGCCACCGGCGGTATCTGCGCCCTGGTGCTGAACTGGTTCCTGCCGGAAACCAAAGCCAGCTAAGCCCCCACGAGCCTTCGGGCGCTTATCTGAGACTGCGCAGGGCAAACCTTGCGGTCTCCTGCAGGATCTGAATCGAGGCCCCGGCCTTGGCGCTGAGCTTCAGCCCGCCAAGGCTGCTCATCAGATAGCGGGCCGCGGCGGCGATATCGATCTCGCGGTCGATCTCCCCCGCGTCCCGGGCCTCGTTCAACGTCCGTTCGAACGCCGCCATCAACGTCTGCGCAGCCGTGTCGCGCAACTGGTTGATTTCGGCATCCTCGACGCCGAACTCACAGACCGCATTGACCCCCATGCAACCGGCGGTCTCCTGCGACTGCACCCGCGAGACAAACGCCAGCAAGGCCAGCTCCAGGCCGGCCAGGGGTGAAGCGCCCTTGCCCAGCTTGAGGATCAGGTCGCAGACGCTGTCGGCGGTGTACTGCCGCATGGCGTGCATGTACAAGGCGCGCTTGTCGCCAAAGGTGTTGTACACGCTCTGCCGGCCAAGCTGCATGGCCTGCATCAACTCATCGGTGGACGCCGCGCTGAAACCCTTGTCGCAAAAGACCCGGATCGCCTGTTGCAGCGCCTGTTCGCGATTGAATGCTCGGGTTCTGGCCATGCTCGCTCTCGTGGTTCAAGGCAGGCTCCGGCGGTCTGTGCCGCCGGCTGCCATAAACCGTGCATGATACGGCGCCTGCGACGCGGCGTCTCGTTTCAGGCCAGGTAGCCGCCATCGACGGTCAGGCTCGCGCCGGTGACAAACGACGCCCCAGGCCCCGCCAGATAGACCACCATGTCGGCGATTTCCTCACCGCTGCCCATGCGCTTGAGCGGCACGAGGTTGCGTACCGCCTCGTGGTGCGGACCGTCGGCCGGGTTCATGTCGGTGGCCGTGGGACCTGGCTGCACCAGGTTGACCGTGATGCCCTGCGGCGCCAGGTCCAGGGCAATGCCCCGGGTCAGTCCGACCAGCGCCGACTTGCTCATCGAATACACGCTGGAACCGGGAAACCCCGAACGCTCGGCCACCACGCTGCCCATCAGGATGATCCGGTCGCCCTCGACCATGTGCCGCGCGGCACACTGGGCGGCGACAAAGGCGGCACGGACATTGACGGCGAACGTCCGGTCAAAGTCCTCCAGCTTGAACTCGCCGAGCCCGCCGAGCAGCAGAATCCCGGCGTTATTGACCAGGATATTCAGGCCACCCAGGGCTTCCACCGTCTGGGTCACCGCCTGTTCGATGGCTTGCGCATCGGCACTGTCGGCGTGGATCGCCAATGCCTTGCCGCCCTCCGCCTCGACCGCCACCACCACTTCCCGGGCCTTTTGCGTGGACGCTGAGTAGGTGAACGCGACCAGCGCGCCCTCGCGCGCGAGGCGCTTCACCACCGCCGCGCCGATGCCACGGGAACCGCCTGTCACCAGGGCGACTTTATTTTTCAGGGACTTGAATTCGGACATCATGACGCATCACCTATTCTGGATTAATAAATCCAAAATAGCAGCTTAACCCATACCAAGAGAACACAAAACTGAAAAATAATTGATTAAATAATCCAAAATTACATCATGAAAAACTGCCCACCCAGACGAAAAACGCCCCGAAAAAGTTCTGTTCTTAAATTTAATTTCATCCGTTCCAGCCCCGTTTTGACTCAGAACTGTCACATCGCCACCCCTTAATTGTTTCAAGAGTTTGCTGCTCTTATTTCAATTCTGTGACCAGGATCCGAACCAATGAACAAGCTGTTTAGTCCTATGATGGGCGCCGCTCTGGCGAGCGTCATGATGTCTGCCCACGCGGATTTCATCGATGACAGTCACGCCGACGTGACCCTGCTCAACCGCTACCTCAACCAGGAGGGGCGTGACATCAGCGGCAGCAGTGCCAAGGCCCATAGCATTCGTGACTGGGGTCAGGGCTTCCAGTTCGACTTCAAGTCCGGCTACACCGAAGGCACCATCGGCCTGGGCCTGGACCTGCAGGCGTTCTACGGCCTCAAGCTAGACTCGGGCGGCGACCTGAACGACAAGGATCACCAGGGCCGCTACCCCGGCAGCATGTTCCCGCTGGATGACGGCAAGTCCGCCGACCAGTTCGGCGTGCTCAGCCCTACCTTCAAGGCGCGCTTCCTGAAGGACGAACTGCGTATCGGCACCCTGTACCAGAACAACCCGATGCTGGCCAACACCGACGGCCGCCTGTACCGCCAGACCAACACCGGCGCGCAACTGGTGTCCAAGGACCTGGACAACTTCACCTTTACCGTCGGTGATATCACCCAGACCAAGATCCGCAACGAAACCGGCGACACCGGCATGATCACCGCCGGCGGCACCAAGAAGAGCGATCGCTTCCTCTACGGCGGCGCCGACTACACCGGTCTTCCGGGCACCACCCTGAGCGCCTGGTACTCGAACCTCGAGGACTACTACCAGCAGGCCTTCCTCGGCGCCAAGCGCCATGACGCCCTGCCGGTCGGTGCCATCGACAGCGACTTCCGTGCCTATCGCAGCATCGGTACCGGCGGCAACAGCGATGGCGACAGCCAGTTCGCCGCTTCCGGCTTCTATGGCGACGGTTCGACCAAGGGCCGTATCAACCAGTCCACCATCAGCCTGCTGGAAAGCTACACCCTGGCCGGTCACACCATTGGCCTGGGCGCGCAGAAGAACAGCGGCAACAGCGACTTCCCGTACCTGGATTCGGGTCTGAACAGCGGCGACAACCGCCAGGGTCCTGGCTCGGGCGCAGACACCCCGGCGCTGACCAACCTGCAATTGAACAAGTTCCAGCACGCGGGTGAACGTACCTGGCTGGCCCAGTACAAATACGACTTCGCCCAACTGGGTGTCGACGGCCTGAAGTTCGCCGCGACCTACGCCCATGGCGACCAGGTCCGTACCCCGGCCAACCGTGATGCCAGCGAATGGGAACGTGACATCTCCCTGGCGTACGAAGTACAAACCGGCCAGCTGAAAGGCCTGGGCGTGAAATGGCAGAACGCCCACGCGGCACCGGAAATCACCGGCCAGACGATTCAGGATGAAAACCGCTTCTACGTCAGCTATGTGATTCCACTCTGGTAGGAAAACCAGGCAGGGGCGCCCGTGGCGTCCCTGTTTTGTTATCGCCCCCCCACCCCCCGCTGCCCCAAGTCTTGCAGCGGGTTTACCTGCCACTCAAGAAAATATCGGCCGGGTCATCGAATGCAGGCTGTCACTGAGCAACGAGACCGCGGCACGGATACTGTCGTTTTGTCGGTGAACCACGAACAGGCCATAGTTGACACTCAATACCGGTCCACTGCTCGCCCCCGCCAATGAAACCACCCGCATGGTCTCGGGCCGGATACTCTCGGCCGGCAACAGGGCCACGCCCAGGCCATTCTCCACGGCTGCCGTGATCACCCCGATATTGGGACTCGTGACCGCCACGCGAAAATCGCGTCCTGCCTGCAGCAGCGCATCGAACATCAAGCGCCGCCATGAGCAAGGCTCGGCATACACGATCACATCAAGGGGCTTCTGCGGATCGATGTCGTCATCGATCGCACAGACCCAGTACAGGTCAACATTCCATGAACGCAGCGGATCAGCCGTGAACGCCGAGCTGACACCGATCGCCACATCCAGCGCCCCTTCATGCCAACGCTCGGCGAGCGCATCGCCGTGTTCCACGCTGATTTCCAGGTGCACATGGGGACAGGTTCGCCGCAGCCGCCCCAGGGCCGCCGGCAAGGTCGATACCGCGACATTCTCCGAAAGACCGATACGGACATTGCCCATCAAGGTTCGCTCTTTCAGCCGTGCGGCCACCGTGTCGCCCAGCGCGAGAATACGGATCGCGTAACTGAGCAGCAGTTCGCCCTCGGTCGTCGGCACTACCCCACGCCCCGTCCTGCGCAGGAGTCGCTGCCCCAACTGCTCCTCAAGCCTGCGGATCTGCGCACTCAAGGCCGATTGCGCCCTACCCGCCTGATTGGCGGCACCACTGAGGCTACGATGCTGGCAAACCGAGACGAAGGTACGCAGCAGATAAGGGTCGAAGGCGTCGGATATCATGTTTCGATCAACTCTGATTGATTCGATATAAGCCTATTTGAATATCCTGATGATGACTACCATCATCCTTCGAAAGCTTTTCCATGCATCAGGAGAGTCTCCATGAGCCACACCCAGAACCCACGCATCGTGCTGGCCGCGCGTCCCGAAGGGCTGCCGAAACCGACCGACTTTCGCCTGGAGTACACCGATATCCCTGCTCCGGGCGAGGGCCAGGTGCTACTCGAAAACCTGTACCTGTCCCTTGATCCGTATATGCGTGGACGCATGAGCGCAGCCAAATCCTATGCCGAGTCGATAGCCATCGGTGAGGTGATGGTGGGTGCAACGATCGCCCGGATAAAACATTCTCGTCACCCGCAATGGCGCGAAGGCGACCTCGTATTGGCCGATGCGGGTTGGCAACATTTCGCCTTGTCGAATGGGCAGGGCTTGCGACTTCTGGACCCTGGTATTGCCCCTCCCACCACAGCGCTCGGCGTGCTCGGCATGCCCGGTTTCACCGCCTATGCCGGCTTGCGCAATATCGGCCAGCCAAAACCCGGGGAAACGCTGGTGGTCGCGGCAGCCAGTGGCGCGGTAGGTTCCGTGGTCGGCCAACTCGCTCGTATCCAGGGTGCGCGCGCCGTGGGTATCGCCGGTGGCGCGCAGAAATGTGCATTCGTGAAAAATGAACTGGGCTTCGATGCCGTCGTCGACCACCAGGCGCCGGACTTCGCCGAGAAGCTGGCCGAAGCCTGCCCGAATGGCATCGACGTCTACTTCGAGAATGTTTCGGGAGCGGTCTGGGATGCGGTCAGACCGCTGCTCAACGACTTTGCGCGCATTCCGGTCTGCGGGGTGATCGCTCACTACAACGATGCGTCGCCGAGTGCCAGCGTTGATCGCCTCCCCGCGACAATGCGTGACATCCTCACCAAGAGCCTCACCGTACGCGGTTTTATCCAGCACGAATTTGTCGATCGGCAGCAGGCTGATTTCCTGAACGAGGCCGCGCAGTGGATTGCCCAGGGCAAGCTGAAATGGCGCGAGGATATCGTCGATGGCCTGGCCCAGGCACCGCAGGCCTTTATCGGGCTATTGCAGGGCAAGAACTTCGGCAAACTGATCGTGCGCCTGGGTGATCTCTAAACCCGCCCGATAACGACAAACCCGCACGCGTCGGTCTCATCTGATGAACCGGCGCGTGCCCTCATGCCTACGGCTGCATACGCCTCAATCTCCGGAACAGCCACTGCCCCAGGTCTTGTAGTTGTATTCCTTGATCTCCCCGCTCGGGGTCTTGTAGGTCATCTTGGCGTCGACAATGCCGCAGGCATAGGGATCGGAGTCCACTCGGATCACTTCGGCGACATCCTTTTTGTCCAGCGCAAAGGCCTGGGCACTGAAAAGAAAAACCGTAACGGTCAAACATTTCGCATAGATATTCATTGCAACTCACTCAACAGGAAAAATACCAGCCGACACAACTGTCTGGCAAAAGGCGTTGAGGGCAGAGTCACAACCGAGCATTATCCGTAAATTAAGAGAACCATGAAGAAACCTAAATAAATCATTATAAATGACTTAACTATTTGTTAATTATTCGCACGCCAAATCTCGTCACTTATTCCAACTAAAAGATGACGAAATATTCATGAACACTGCCCCTCCCGCAAAGAGTTCCCTCAAGCGCCTTATCCAGCTTGCCACCCACCTCCCCGACCACCGCCCCCTGGGCCAATGGGCTCCGCTTGCCCTGCGCCTGATCGTCGGCTATGGCTTCATGGCCCACGGCCTGGCCAAACTGTTCAGGGGGCCGGAAGCCTTCACCGTTATTCTCCAGGCCATGCACTTTCCCTTCGCCGCTGTTTTTTCCTGGCTGACCGTGGTTATTGAAGTATTCGGCGGACTGGCGATATTACTGGGTGCCTTTGTCACACTGGCAAGTATCCCCATGCTCATCACATTGCTGGTAGCCACTTTCGCCGTGCACTTGCCTTATGGTTTCAGTTCTATCAAGTTGTTATCAGTCGGCCCGAACGGCGCACTCTTTGGCCAGCCGGGTTATGAAACCGATCTGCTCTACATGGCCGCCCTGATCACCCTGGTCATCGGCGGACCGGGGCCTTTCGCCGTCGACCACTTTCTCCGGCGCTGGGCAAAAGGTCCCGGCAGAACGGCCGAGGACCTGCGATAATTGCTGGCAACTCCTGCAAGGATGTAGACCATGACGCGATGGAACAGGTACCGCAGCAGTGCCCTGGTGGCGCTGTTCATCATTCTCGTCAGCCTGTTGGCGTTCCTGCTGGTCAAGGTCTACTCACGGGACACCTCCACCTACTTCGAATCCCGTGACCTGCTGCGCCAGCTCAAGCAACTGGACGGCAAGCTCGATGCCAAGGTGCTCAAGGCGCGAATCAGCGCCGAGTACAATTACAACCTGCTTGCCGGTTCGACCGCGGAGTCGAGCCGTCGCTGGGAACAGTTGGTGGCGCTGAACACGAGACTGGACGGCTCGCCCATCTGGCAGGCGCGGAAAAAAGCCTACCTGGACGCCACAGCGGAAAAGAACAAGCAGATCGAGCAATTCCAGGTGCAGAACATCACCTTGCGCGATGACCTGGAAACCCTGTCCTCCCTCGAAGAAACCCTCCAGAAAGACCTGGAACCCTTCAGCGTCGAACACCCGGTCGCCACCCTGACCGTGCTCTACAGTGCCTCGAAACTGACCTTGAGCACCCTGGAGTACGCGCAACATGCCTCGAATGAAAAAGCCGAGCGGATTCAGCGCCAGATCGACAACCTGACCACCCCGAAAAGTGCCCTGGCGGCGACGCTGACCCCATCGCTCGACAAGCTCGTCGAACAGGTCAACCTCATCGTGCGCGAACAGCCCCTGGCCAACGACCTGCTTGACCGCATCGGTTTCATCCCGGTTGCCGCCAACCTGGACGCCATCAATGAATACCTCAATGAAAGCCAGCGCCGCGCGGACCTGCAGAGCCACCAGGACTATATCTACCTGACCCTCTGCGCCGCTTGTATGGCGCTGCTGGTGTTCTACCTGATCATTCGCCAACTGCGTAGCCATGCGCTGATCAACCAGATGAACAGCGCCCTGCAGGCCGCCAACGAGCGCCTCGAACAGCGGGTGGAAGAACGCACCCGCGAACTCCGGGAGGCGCAGAGCGAGTTGCTCGACACCGCACGCATGGCCGGCATGGCGGAGATCGCCACCAACGTCCTGCACAACGTCGGCAACGTGCTCAACAGCGTAAACATCTCCGCCGATCTGGTCAGCCGCAAGGTCCGCACCAGCAAAGCGCAGGGACTGGGCAAGGCCGTGCAACTGATGAGCGAGCATGCCGACGACCTGGGGCACTTCATCAGCCAGGATGAAAAAGGCAAGCTGTTGCCCGCCTACCTGGGCCAACTGGTCACGGCCATCGGCACCGAGCAGACAGAGATCGTCGAGGAGCTGGCGCAACTGAGCAAAAGCGTCGACCACATCAAGGAAATCGTCGCCACCCAGCAGTCCTATGCCGGGGCGGCCAGGCTGCTGGAACCGCTGAACATCACCGACCTGCTCGAAGATGCCCTGCGCATGAACTCGGGCGCCCTGACCCGACACCAGGTCACGGTGCTCAAGGATTACCAGGACGTGCCCACCCTGCTGGGCGACAAGCACCGCCTGCTGCTGGTCCTGATCAACCTGATCAGCAACGCCAAGTATGCGGTGTCCGACCTGTCGAACCGTGAACGCGACATCACCCTCGGCGTCAGGGTGGTCGACGGCACGACCCTGCGCATCAGCGTGAAGGACGATGGCGAGGGGATTGCGCCGGAAAACATCTCGCGGATCTTCAATCACGGCTTCACCACGCGCAAGGACGGCCACGGCTTCGGCCTGCACAGCTGCGCCCTGGCGGCGGTCGAGATGAACGGTCGCCTGTACGCCCATAGCGACGGACCGGGAAAAGGGGCCTTGTTCACCCTGGAGATTCCCCTCACCCTGTACCGCAAGGAGGAACATCCCGCCGTGGATGCAACCTCTTCATCCAACGCCTGAACCACCCGCCAGGAGTCATGCGGATGCTGCCCTCATCACCGACCCTTTCCGGTAATCGCCTGCACCTGCGCCGCCTGCGTGGCCGGGTCGGCCTGGCCCTGGTGGCCAGCCTGTCCTTCCTCGCGGGCATGACCGACGCCATCGGCTTCATGGCCACTGGTGACTTCGTGTCCTTCATGAGCGGCAACACCACGCGCCTGGCGGTGGCAATCAGCGAGGGCGACCTGTCCATGGTGCTGCGCCTGGTGGCGGCGGTGGCCGCCTTTATCGCCGGCAATGTGCTGGGGGTGGTGGCCGGGCGTATCGGCGGCCGACGCTCGCTACCGTTGCTGCTGTGCATCGCCACCTTGCTGTGCGTGGCGGCGGCCATGCCCTTCCAGACCCGGGTACCGGCGTTGCTGACCGCGATCATCGCCATGGGCATGCTCAATGCCGCGGTGGAACAGGTCAACGGCCTGCCCATCGGCCTGACCTACGTCACCGGCGCGCTATCACGCTTCGGCCGCGGCCTGGGGCGTCGACTGCTCGGCGAAAAACGCGATGGCTGGCGGGTGCAGTTGGTGCCGTGGAGCGGCATGCTGCTGGGCGCGGTATGCGGCGCCGTGCTGGAACGCCAGCTGGGTGTCCAGGCCTTGGTGGTGAGCGCGGCAATCGCCACGGTGCTGGGGCTGCTGGCGCTGAAAATCCCCCATCGCTGGCAGAAGGATTTTATGCCTCGGTGAGGCCGGGCAAGCCGATGAAACACCAACCTTACCCTGCCGACTATCACTCTACTTTCAAACACCTGACCATCACACACCGCAACGCCGCCTCATGCCCCACCGCAACTTCATGCTGCAACTGCGCGACATGCTCTTCTCCAAGACTGCCCGCCTCGACCTCGACAAACCCCAGCTGGGCATAGAACGGCGCGTTCCAGCGCAGGTGCCGATAGGTGGTCAGGCTGACGGTCGCGAACTGCTCGGCCTTCGCACAAGCAATTGCCGCCGCCATCAGTTGCGCGCCGAGGCCGCGTTTCTGGTGCGCGGCATGGACGGACAGTTCGACGATAAAGAACGATCGGTCCATCGTCTCCGCCGCCAGGAAGCCCACCGGCTGGTCGGCCCCATCCACCGCGACCCACAGGGTGTGATGCCGGCATAACTGCTCCAGGTAATCACCCGGCAACGGCTCACCCTCGGCGACCCAGGCCAGTCCGATCTCGCGGAAGATCGACGCGGCGGAACGCTCGACTGCTGCCAGGGCGGAAATATCATCGGGACGTGCGGGGCGGACGGCAGGCATCGGACTCTCGGGTTCGGCAACAAAGGGCCAACGATAGCAAAATCACGCCGGGTTTCATCGGCAACACGGCTCGCAGGGTCTACTGTTGTCGTATCGTCCAGCACGGTCCCTGACGGAAACCCCGCCTTCATGAAAACCCGAGTCGAGCATGTGGTGTTGGTCGCGGACCTGGTCGGTACCGCCGTGTTCGCCATCGAAGGCGCGGTCAGCGCCATGCGCAGTGGCCTGGACCTGCTCGGGGTAATGGTGATCGCCTTTATCGTCGCCCTCGGCGGTGGCGTCACCCGCGACCTGCTGATCGGCGCCACACCGCCCAATGCGGTGCGCGACTGGCGCTACCCGGCGCTGGCCTTTGCCATGGGCCTGTTGGCGTTCGTCTTCCATGCGCAGGTGTTCAACCTGTCGACATCGCTGCTCATCCTGCTGGACACCGCCGGCCTGGCGCTGTTCGCCGTGGCCGGTGCACAGAAAGCCTTGAATTTCGGCATCTCGCCCTTTGTGGCGATGCTGATGGGCACCATTACCGGGGTCGGCGGCGGGGTCGTGCGCGATATTGTCCTGGCGCGAATTCCGCTGGTGCTGCAAGCCGACCTGTATGCGACTTCGGCCTTTACCGGCGCCGCCGTGCTGATCATCACCCGGCGCCTGGGGGTGCCACCGGTGGTGGCCGCCCTGCTGGCCGGCGCTGCCTGCGTGGCCCTGCGCCTGCTGTCGCTCAGCGGCGGTTGGCAGTTGCCGAAAGTCATCGGCTGAACATCACCGCGCATAGCCGAAGCGGGTGAGGAATTCGGCCTCGATGCTGCTGCAGTTTTCCTGCAATGTCGCCCGGAGCTGCGGGTTGGAAGGGGTATTGAGGCGCTGTTCGCGGCAGCGCACCAACCGTTCGGCCAGGGCTTCGCGCTCGCGGTCCACTTCCAGGTTGAGACGAACGAAATACACCCCCAGGAAGACCGCCGTGCACATAATGAACGTGACCAGGAAGGCAAACCAGTTCCGACCCTGTTCAGGTTCGGCAGCGTTATGGTCAGACGTGTGGGGCATTCCAGCTTCCTGCCGAGGTCAAGCGCAACAGGCACTGCTTGCGCGGCGGCCAATGTAGCACTTCAAGGCTGTCGAACGCATGTCCGTCATCACTGCGAATCGTTGCCGGATAACCGTGTATTTGAATCTTCATCTTTGAACTAGAGCCTTCTGTCGACACTGGCCTTAAACTGCGCGCCCCGCCCTTCTCACCCAAAGACCTGCGTTTATGAGCGAAGCCTTCGAAGTCCCCAGCCCTCACGAAAAACACGTTGAGCACACCACCGAACACGCTCACGCCCGCGGCGACGGTTTTGCCAGCCGGATCGCGGTGATGACCGCGATCATGGCGACCATCGGCGCCATGCTCAGCTACCAGGCGGGCTCCACCGAAAGCGAAGCGGCGATGGACAAGAACAACGCCGCGATCATCAAGACCGAAGCCGCCAACCAGTGGAACTACTACCAGGCCAAGTCCAGCCGCCAGAACCTCTCGGAAATGGCCAGCCACATCCCCGGGCTGGACGCCGCGCACTACAACGCCGAAGCCGAGCGTTACAAGAAGGAAAAGGAAGCGGTCCGCCAGAAAGCCGAGGGCCTGGAAGCCCAGAGCCGGGAATGGGATGCCAAGTCCGAAGAAGCCTTGCATCAGCATCACCGCTGGGCCCAGGCGATGACCGCCATCCAGATCGCCATTTCCATGGCGGCCATCACCTTGCTGACCCGCCGCGAATGGCTCAAGCGCCTGTCCTATACAGCAGCGGCAGCGAGCGTGGTGCTCGGCTCGCTGGCCTGGCTGCATATCTGAGGGTTGCGCTGAAACACCGATCTGTAGGAGCCGGCTTGCCGGCGATGGCGTCCGGACAGGCGCCGCAAGGCTCAAGGCCCTCTTCGGGGGCAAGCCCCCTCCCACACAAGTCAGCTCCTACAGGTTTCACGGCGTACGGGTATCAGCTCTCGCCTTCCACGTCATCCAGGCTGAAGGTCTCGGTGCTGTCGTTGTAGGAGAAGATTTCGGCATAGCGACCCCAACTGATCACGCTTTCCAGGGTCTGCTCGACGAAGTCTTCGCTGAGGGAGTCTTCCAGTTCCTGTTCGAAACGCACCCGTGGTGCCCAGTGCCCGCGGCGCTCCTGCAGGACCTGGCGGATACGCGCCGCCAACGGCACCTGGCGCAACAGATGGTCGGCGAACATCACCTTGCGTTCCTGGGTGCCGTACTCGGCAAACAGCTTGCCCGCCTCGGTCAGGGAGATATCGGCGCCGCGCAGTTCGGCAAAGCCCAGGTGCTCCAGCATCTCGGCCACCGGGAACAGGTCGTCGACCTCCAGCAACAACCGCTCCGCCACGTTCGGCAAGCCTGCCCGGCCGTGGTAGGGCTCGGCCGCCAGCGCCTCGATCAGGCCGGCCATCAGGTTGGTCGGCACTTCCTGCAAGCGACTGCCCAGTTGCAATTCGGCCTTGCCGGTACGGGCGTCGGCACTGCGTCGGTCGGTCATCAGCGCATAGATATCATCGACCATCTTGCGAAAGATCGGGTCCAGGCGATTGCGAGGATGGGCAAAGGGCACCTTGATCTGCGCCACGACCCGCCCGGGGTTGGAGGACAGCACCATGATGCGGTCGCACATCAGCACCGCTTCCTCGATGTTGTGGGTGACGATCAGGATCGACTTGATCGGCAGTTGCGCCCCGCTCCACAGTTCCAGCAGGTCGGTGCGCAGGTTTTCCGCAGTGAGCACATCGAGGGCGGAAAACGGTTCGTCCATCAGCAACAGCGTCGGGTTGACCACCAGCCCGCGAGCAAAGCCCACGCGCTGGCGCATGCCACCGGACAATTCACGCGGGTAGGCGTTTTCAAAACCGTCGAGCCCGATCAGATCGATGGCCGCCAGGGCCCGCTTGCGTGCTTCCTTGGGCTCGACCTGCAACGCCTGCAAGCCCGCCTCGACGTTTTCCAGCACCGTCAGCCAGGGGAACAGGGCGAAGGTCTGGAACACCATGGCCACGCCCTTCGCCGGCCCGGTCAGGGGCGTGCCGTTGTAGAGCACCTCGCCGGAGGTCGGCTGGATCAGGCCGGCAATGATCCGCAGCAGCGTCGACTTGCCCGAGCCGGAGCGGCCCAGCAGACCGACGATTTCGCCTTCATGCAGACTCAGGTCAACCTCGCTGAGCACTTGTCGCTCGTCCTTGCCCTTGCCAAAGCCCTTGTTCACGTTGCTCAGCGAGTAGATTTCGCGGGCAGCGCTGGTGTATTCGGTATGACTATTCATGAGACCGACCCAGGTTAATTCATACGGAGTTTGTTTTCGGCAATGGCGTACATCGGCCGCCAGACCAGACGATTGAACAGCACGACGAACAACGACATGACCACCACCCCGAGAGTGATTTTCGGGAAGTCGCCGGCCGCGGTGGTCTGGGCGATATACGCGCCCAGGCCATGGGCGACCACCTTGTCCTGGCCCCAGGAGACGAACTCGGAAACGATGCTGGCGTTCCAGGCGCCACCGGAGGCGGTGATCGCGCCGGTCACGTAGTAGGGGAAAATGCCCGGCAGCATGACCTTGCGCCACCACTGCCAGCCACGGATATGGAAGTTCGCCGCGGCTTCGCGAAAGTCATTGGGAAAGGCGCTGGCCCCGGCGATCACGTTGAACAGGATGTACCACTGGGTGCCCAGCACGATCAACGGGCTGAGCCAGATGTCCGGGTTCAGCTGGAAGTGCAGGATCACGATGACAAACACCGGGAACAGCAGGTTCGCCGGAAACGCGGCGAGAAACTGCGCCAGCGGCTGGATCTTCTCCGCCAGGTGCGGACGCAGGCCGATCATCACCCCCAGCGGCACCCAGATCAGCGAGGCAACGGCGATCAGCAGCACCACCCGCAGCAGCGTGATCAGGCCCAGGCCAAGTACATGGCCGACATCGCCGAGGGTCACTTCGCTGCTGACATACAGCACGATGTGGTACAGCGCATAGAGCGTCAGCGCGCCGATACAGGCGCCCCAGACCCAGTCGATCACCCGCGAGGCCGTCGGGTTGGCCGACTCGGCCCCAGCATGGCTGCGGGGCAGGTTCAGGCTCAGGCGCAAATGCCCGAGCCGGGTGACGGCACGCACCACCGGGCGAATCAGGCGCTGGATCACCCGTGTCCGCTGGATCAGCCGCAACACCCAGGATTCGGGCGCGCCGCCCTGGGACGAGGTGTCCTCCATGCGGAACTTGTCCGCCCAGGCCACCAGCGGCCGGAACAGGAACTGGTCGTAGATCAGGATCACCACGATCATCGCCAGGATCACGTAGCCCACCGCCGAGAGGTCGCGCTGGTCGATGGCCAGCGCCAGGTACGAACCGATCCCCGGCAGCGTGATGGTCTTGTCGCCGACGGTGATGGCTTCCGAGGCAACCACGAAGAACCAGCCGCCGGACATGCTCATCATCATGTTCCATACCAATCCGGGGATGGCGAAGGGTACATCGAGCTTCCAGAACTTCTGCCAGCCGGACAGTTGCAGGCTGCTGGACACCTCTTGCAGGTCGCGGGGCAGCATGCGCAGCGACTGGTAGAAGCTGAACGTCATGTTCCAGGCCTGGCTGGTGAAGATCGCGAAGATCGCCGCACACTCCGCCCCCAGCACGCGCCCGGGGAACAACAGGAGGAAGAAGGTAACGGTAAAGGAGATGTAGCCCAGCACCGGCACCGATTGCAGGATGTCGAGCACCGGCACCAGGAGCTTTTCCGCGCGCCGGCTCTTGGCGGCCAGGGTCCCGTAGATAAAGGTGAAAACCAGCGCCGCGACCATGGCCGCGAGCATGCGCAGGGTGGTGCGGATCGCGTATTCCGGCAGGTTGGCCGGATCGAGGGAGATCACCTGGCTCTGCAAGGTGGAAATCGGCGCCCAGGTTTCCCGCGCGCCGATCGACAGGAACAGCAGGAAGCCGACCACCAGTGGCATGGCCATCAGGTCCCAACGATTAGGCAGCAGGCGTCGGGTGCTGGCTGGAATGTAGTGACGAAATACCTTGTTCATAGTCAGTGATTCCAGCAATGTTCCGAAGGGAGACTAGACCAGCCACATGAAATTCATGTCATTTTCGGGGCAGAATTGCACAGCCCACCCCAACCGCGGCTGAACGATATGACGTTGTCATCACTGTGTTACATTTCCCACCGTGCTCAGCCCTTCGAGCCGCGCCTGCTTCCCGACACCCGACGACCTTGCCCACCATGTCAGATACGCTGCTGCTGATCGAAGACGATCGCCCCCTGGCTCAGCTCACGGCGGAGTTCCTGCGCTCCGAGGGCTTTGACGTGTCCATCGAGCACCGCGGCGACCAGGCCGCCCGACGTATCCGTGAGGAGCAGCCGGCGCTGCTTATCCTCGACGTCATGCTTCCCGGCCTCGACGGTTTCAGCCTCTGCCGGGAAATCCGCGCCGAGTACCCGGGGCTGATCCTGATGATGACCGCGCTGGATGAAAACACCGAGCAGTTGGTCGGCTTCGATGTCGGCGCCGACGACTATGTGGTCAAGCCGATCGACCCGCTGTTGCTGCTGGCCCGCATTCGCGCCCTGCTGCGACGCCATCGCCAGGCACCACCGATGGGCTATGAGTTCGGTGCATTCAAACTGGATACGAAAAACCGTCGGGCCTGGCTCAACGAAACCGCCTTGTCGTTTTCCGCCAGCGAGTTCGAACTGCTGGATATCTTCTCGCGCCAGCCGGGCGTGCCGCTGACCCGGGAAAAGCTCCTTCAGCAACTGCGTGGCCTCGAGTACGACGGACTGAACCGGTCGATCGACATGCGCGTGTCGCGGCTGCGCAAGAAGCTGGCCGGCCTGGCCTGTCCGGTGACCATCCAGACCGTTCCCGCCCAGGGCTACCTGTTCGTCGAGATCGAGCCGAGTCATACCGGATCGAGCCATGTTTGAACTCCGGCGTTGGATGGCCGTCGTCCTCGGCGTGTCATGGACCGCGTTGACCCTGTACCTGCTGTGGCTGTCGGCCGGCGCTTCGGTGGCGGTCAGCGAGGCCAGTTTCCGGCGCCTGATGACCGGTCCCGGCTATCTGATCGCGCAGCAGCTCAAGCCGTTGTCGGCCAAACAGCGCGAGGTCAGGCTCGATGCCCTGCGCCAGCACTTCCAGTACCCGGTGAAGCTGGTGGAGCGCGACAGCATCGACGTGCCGCCGGAGGCGGACACCATGCTCGAACACCACGAAGCCGTGCAGGATGTTGATGAAGAGATCGCCTATTACCCGCTGGACGACGAGACGCTGATCCAGTTCGGCCCCATGTGGGTCAGCGCTTCGCTCGATGATTTTTTCATCACACCGATCTACTGGTTTACCGCCTGCGCCGCGGGTGCGCCGGTCATGGTGTTCCTGGGCGTGGGTTGGCGGCGCCGACGCCAGCACCAGCGCGACATGACCGCCCTCACCGCCTGTCTCGCGGGCATGGTTCGCACGCCCACCGTCACCCTGCCCCCGGTCGGCAAGGAATGGCGACCGTTACTGCTGACCCTGCAGCAGCATGCCCAGGATATCGCCGCCATGAGCGAGCGGCACAAGGAAGTGTCCCAGGCGGTGTCCCACGAATTGCGCACACCGCTGGCACGGCTGCGCTTCGCCCTGGTGCTGTTGACCCGCAGCGAAGACGAAGCCACCCGCAAGCGTCTGCAGGAACGCTTGCAGATCGATATCGAAGAACTGGAGTCGCTGGTCCGCGCCAGCCTGACCTTTGCCAAGCTGGCCGGTGCACCGGCCAACTTGAACAATGAACCGATCGTGATCCAGAGCTGGCTGCAGAACGAATTCGCCCTGCTCGACGGCAACCAGCACCGCCTGGAACTGGAAACCGATCCACCGGAACTCGAACTGATTGGCGACAGCGCCCTGCTGCACCTGATCGTGCGCAACCTGCTCGGCAATGCCGTGGCCTATGCCCGCTCCCATGTGCGCATCAGTGTCCTGCGCCAGGGTGAGAACCAGCTGATCCTGCATGTCGACGATGATGGCCCAGGCATCCTCGCCGAGGACCGGGAGAAAATCTTCGAGCCCTTTGTGCGGCTGTCGACCGGTCTCGAACAGCCGGGCGGGTTCGGCCTTGGGCTGGCGCTGGCGCAACGGGCGGCACACTGGCATCGTGGCGAGCTGTCGGTGTCCCGTGGTCCATTGGGTGGCGCACGCTTCAGCCTGATCCTGCCGCTCAGGCCTGCCTGAGACGATAGCAAGCCGCGTTACAGCCCGTTACAGCGATGCCGGCTGGCCGTCGCTACCCTGCTTCTATCGACAGGGCATGGAGGCTCTCCTTCAACCCAGGCAGGAGTGTGCACCATGGCCACTTTCAGACAACGACTGTTGTTTCCATTGATCATTGCCGGCCTCAGCACCGTGGCCCTGAGTGCCAAGGGCCAACCCGTGGGCACCGAAGTCGATCGCCCCGTGCCGGTACGACACAACGCCCGCACTCCGACTCCCGACCTGCTGCTGCCGGGAAAAAACGGCACGCTGATCGCGCTGTCGTTCAAGAGAACTTTCGGCCGCCGCGCTCCGGGGCGGGTTATCTGATCGACAGCCCCCCTTGAGCGCTTGCAAGGTATAACACTCAGGCATGTGCCCAGCGCCGATGCAGGCCGCGCGCCAGGGCATCGAGGGCAAAGCCCAGCACGCCGATCAGCAACACCATCGCCATCAGTTCCGAATAGGCCAGGCGGTCGCGGGTGTCGAGAATGAAGTAGCCCAGCCCTGCGCTGACCCCAAGCATTTCGCACGGCACCAGCACGATCCAGAGAATGCCGATGGACAGGCGCACGCCGGTCAGCACATGCCCCAGCACGCCCGGCAGGATCACCTTGCGCAGGGTTTCCCAACGGGTGGCGCTGAGGCTGCGGCTCAGTTGCAACCAGCGCGGGTCGAGCTGGCGCACCCCGGCCACGGTATTGAGCAGGATCGGCCAGACCGCCGCGAAGGCCAGCAGGAAATAGATCGGCTGGTCGCCCACGCCCATCAGCATCACCACCACAGGCATCCACGACAGCGGCGAAATCATCCGCAGGAACTGGAAGGCCGGCGTGGTCGCGGCTTCCAGGTGGCGATAACTGCCGATCAGCAGGCCCAGCGGCACACCGATCAGCAACGCCAGCAACAAGCCGACGAGGATCCGCTTGAGGCTGACCAGCACATGCTCGTACAGCTCGGCGCTCCCGAGCAGTTCGACCAGGCTGGCCAGGGTTGCCTCGGGCGAAAACCGCGCCGCCAGCCCGTCCGCGCTGCCGAACAGGTGCACGCCGAGCCACCAGGCCAGCAGCAGGCTCAACAACCCGGCGATACCCAGTACCCCGTTCCACAACGCTGAAGACGGCTTGCCCATCAGAGACTGAACTCCTCGCTGCGCTCGAAGCTATCGGGCAGACCGAACGCCTTGAGCCCGCCCACGGCGGCGATGCTGTTGCGCACAAAACGGTCGTCCACCAGGTCGCGGGCGGTCTGCCGCGGATCGAGGTTGGCGAGGAAGCCCTTATCGCCTTCGATCAGCGTGTCCTTCAGGCGCCGCACCAGTTCCTCGGTGTAGCTGGGAAACGGGTAAGGCTGAAAGTCGATGCGCTGCTCATCCCAGTTGCCATGCTGGATCGCGCCGCTGGCGAGGTAGGCATCGCGCTCGGCGGCACTCGGCGCCAGCACTCGACCGAGCACTTGCGGCGTATGCGGTGTGTAGCGGTTGGCACCGTCCCTGGACAGCAGCTTGGCGGCCTCGGCGCGATTGTCGCGAGTCCAGAGCTGCGCCTTGACGATGGCGTTGACCACCTTCTGCGACCACTCTGGACGGTTGTTCAAGTCCTGCTCGTGCATGAACACCACGCAGCAGGCATGGTTGCGCCAGATATCGCCGGTAAAGCGCTGGACCCGACCGACCTTGAGTTCCTCGGCCAGGGCATTGAACGGCTCCGCGACGATGTAGCCGGCAATCCGCTTGCTGGCCAGGGCCGGCGGCATGTCCGACGGTGGCAGCACCACCAGGTTGACCTCGTTGGCCGCCAGCACACCGTTGGCGGGCTTGCTCACCGGCTGCAGGCCATGGTCGCGGAACAGTTGCTGCACCACCACGTTGTGGATCGAGTACCAGAACGGAATCGCCACCGACTGCCCGCCCAATTGCTTGACCTCGGTGATCCCCGGGGCCACGGTCAGACCCGAGCCGCCGACATGGTTCCAGGCCACCACCTTGGCCGGAACCTTGCTGCCGTAACGGGCCCAGACGGTCATCGGCGACAGCAGGTGGATCACGTTGACCTGGCCGGAAATGAACGCCTCGATCACCTGCGCCCAACTGCGCAGCAGCACCGGGCGCTCGGCCTTGATCCCTTCGGCCTCGAACAGGCCGTTGTTATGGGCCACCAGCAAGGGCGTGGCGTCGGTGATCGGCAGGTAGCCGATGCGCACCGGTGCGTCGGGCTCCGAGGCCGCGCGGGCCTGCAGGCTGTTGAGCAGCGGCAAGGCCCCGCCAGCGGTCAGCAGGGCGCTGAGTTTGAGGAAGTCACGACGTGTGTGGGTGAAGTCGTCCAGGCACATGATCCATCTCCGACGGTTCGGGCTGCGGTGAATTGAGAGGGTTGCGGCTCGCCCGCCGAAGGGTTTTGAGAATATCGATACGCAGTGCGCCCAGTTCATCCACCAGCTCGGCACGTGGCTGCGGCAGGTCGATGCGCCATTCGCCAAGCGTCCGCGCCGGGCTGTTACCCAGTAGCAGGATGCGCTCGGAGAGCAGCAGGGCTTCATCAATGTCATGGGTGATCAGCACCGCTGCCGTGCGGTGTTCGGCAATCACCCGCAGCAGCAGTTGCTGCATGTCGGCGCGGGTGACTTCGTCCAGCGCACCGAAAGGTTCGTCCAGCAGCAACACCTGCGGGTGACGTGCCAGGCAACGGGCCAGGGCCGTACGCTGTGCCATGCCGCCAGAGAGTTGTGCCGGGTACTGGTCACGGGCGTGCAGCAGGCCGACCGAGGCAATCGCATGGCTGATCCGCGCATGGCGCTGTTCCAGGCTCAACTGCGGTTGCCGGGCGAAGTCCAGGCCGAAGGCAACGTTCTTTTCCAGGCTCAGCCAGGGCAGCAGGCTCGGGTCCTGGAAGGCCACCGCCACCCGCGGATGCGGGCCGTCCAAGGGTTCTCCGAGCAGGCTCACCTGGCCGCCATGGGGCGCCTGCAAGCCTGCCAGGACCCGCAGCAGGCTCGACTTGCCGACGCCGCTGGGACCGAGGATCGACACCACTTCCCCCGGTTTCAGGTCGAGATCGAAGCCTTCCAGCACCGTGTGCCACCCCTGCTCGCGGGGATAACCGAGGCTGACCTGCCGGACCTGCAGCAAGGGCGCGCTCATGCCACCGCTTCCCGTGCCTGGCGTTGCAGTTCGGCACGCAGTTGCACCAGGCTCGGGGTGACGATCGGCACGAACGCCGACTCGCGCCAACGCCGGGCAAAACCGCTGCCGTGCTCGCTCAGGTAGGCCTTGCCGCCGCTGGCCTGCAATTCCAGTTGGACCGCCTGGGCGGCGGACTCGGCGAGGGTGATGCGGATCTGGAACAGGTCGGCGGGGCGGGTGAGGAAACGGCCATCGAGCAAACCGTTCTTCAGCGCTTCCACGGCCTGCTCCAGCACATGGCGTTGCTCCAGCAGGGGCTCGCGCAGAATCGAGCGGCCGTCCTGCAGATGGCCGGCGACCTCACTCAGGGCGCGCCGGCTCAGGCCGATCGCCATGCCGCATTGCAGACCGAGAAACGCCGGGCGTACCGCCGGCAGAAAACGCTTGGCATCTTCGTGCAGCAACCAGTCGCTGCTCACGCTGACCTGTTGCAGGTCGATGGCCGCGGTATTGCTCGATTGCAGGCCCATCAGTTGCAGGTCGGCAGAGCGCCTGACGCCCTCCAGTCCATCTGGAATCGCCAGTACAAAGGGCACCCCACCCTCCTCGCGCTCGATCGCCGCGGCCACGACAAACCCGCTCTTGCGCAGGTTGGTCACCCAATGCAGGCGACCGTCGAGTTGCCAGCCATCGGCCTGGGAGCGTGCACGCACCTGCAGCGACTCGATACCCGAGAGGAACTTCATCGCGTTCGACAACCCGGTCGCCCCGGCCAGTTCGCCACTGAGCAACGCGGGCAGCAGGCGCTCACGCAGGGCGCGATTGGGGCTTTGCAGCAGGTATTCGATAAAGGCCCGCTGCCCCCAGAAGACAAAGGCCGCCGCCAGGGAATGGCTGGCCACCGCGGCGAGCGTCTCCACCGCATCGGCGACATCGCCGCCGCTGCCACCCAAGGCTTCGTCAACACCGACGCGCAGCACCCGCGCCTCTGCCAGCCGCGACAGCACCGACTGCGGGTCGCATTGCCCCAGGTCCAGGGCCTGGGCGTGTTCGTCCAGCCATCGGATCAATGCCGGATCAAGCATGTGGTTCTCTCCTCGAACGCGGCGCCAGGTGATTACCGGCGCCGTTGAATCATTGACCCGCCGCGTGCCAGCGATACTTGGCCAGCTCCGGATTGAGCGGCGTGCGGGCGAAGACATTGGCAAAGTTGCACAGGGTCGCCAGGCTGACGCCGAGAATCACTTCCAGGGCATTGCCCTCGGTGTAGCCGGCGGCCGTGAAAGCGCTGAAGGTCGCGTCGCTGACATTGCCACGGGTGGCGATGACTTCCCGGGTAAAACTAGCCAATACCTCAAGTTTCGCCTCGGGCAATTCGCTTTGCCCGCGCAAGGCACTGACCACGTCGTCTGGCAGCTTGGCCTTGTTTACCGCCACTGCGGTGTGTCCGGCGACGCAAAAATCGCAACCGTGGGTGGTGGCGGCAATCAATTGCACCACTTCGCGCTCGGCCAGGCTCAGCTCGGCTTTGCCGTTGAGCCCCGATACCGTAACGTAGGTTTCCAGGGCTGCCGGTGCGTTGGCGAGCACGCCGAGCAGGTTCGGGATAAACCCGGAATTTTTCTGTGCGCTCTCCAGAAAAGGCCTGGCCGCTTCAGGAGCGCTTTGCAGAGTGTGTAAAGTGACGCGCGACATGGCATGGACTCCAGTTGATGAGATGTCCGGCAAGTCTGTTGGTTATAAGAATTCCGATCCATATTCTAAAGTAGCGATTACTTGCTCCTGAGTGTTTCCATTAGATGATTTCGTCCAGCCCACTGGTTGATTGGTTATTAGAGAGCCTTGAGCTCGACACCAGCCTGTTTCATGTCGGGCGCTACTGCGGTGGCTGGCACGCCAGCACCCACGGCCTGGCCCGGGCCAGCTTCCACCTCATCGTGCAGGGACATTGCTGGCTGCATATTGATGGAGCGCAAGCCGGCATGCGCCTGGACGCCGGGGATGCGGTATTTCTGCTGCGCGACCTGGATTACCGGCTCTCGAGCGCCGAGGACAGCACCCAAGCCAGGGCTCTGCCACGCATGGCGATGACCGCGCTGGATGGCGAAGCCCAGGACGGCGTGGGCCTGGTCTGTGGCTTTTTCCATTTTCGCTCGGGGCTGTCGTCGCTGATCATCGACGGGCTGCCGGACTGGATCGTCCTGCGCGCGGGCGATCCCTCCTCGGCGGCGGCGCGGGCCCTGTTCGAATTGATCCTGGACGAGTGCCAGCGGCAACCGGCACCCTCCTCGGCGTTGCTGGAGCGCTTGAGCCATCTGCTGTTCCTGTATGTCTTGCGCCAGCAGGTGGCGGGCAACCAGGACCTCGGCGGATTGGTGGCGCTGACCCGGCACCCGGGGTTTGCACCGCTGCTGGAGCAGTTGATCGAGCGTCCCGGGGAAAACTGGTCGCTGGAAAGCATGGCGGCCTGTACCGGGATGTCGCGCTCGGCGTTTTTCAAGCGCTTCAACGAACTGGCCCGACAGTCGCCGGGCCAGGTGTTGCTGGCCTTGCGCATCCGCCATGCCTGCCAGTTGCTCAAGGCCAACAACACCGTGGAGCAGGTCTGCGCGGCGGTGGGTTATCAGTCGATCGCGGCGTTTACCCGAGCCTTTGCCAAGGCGGTCGGGGTGCAACCGGGGGCTTATCGCAGGCAGCATGAAGGACGAGGCTAGAGGTCGGTATAACCAGCTGAAACTTTCTGGCCAAGGTATCAACTGACGACCGCTGACGCCCTACCCTACGAGCAATTTTTTTCCAGCAGACTGGAACAACAATAACGCGGCTTGGCCTCAAGATGCTCAGTGCTCCGACTGCCCAGTATCAATTTCATCAAAAATGTTTTTTCTACGAACCTGCTTTATGTTTCTTACTTCGCCGATTTTATTTAGCGCCTTAATAAGCAGATCAGACAGTTCTATCCTGCTTACCACAAGTTTATTACTCAAGATCCAGCACACACCTTCAGGACGAGCAATCGCGACTCTTGCAATCGGTAGGTTCCCCTTGAGTTTCCTTGGACTCTCAAGCTTGGCCAATGGCATTCTAACTTTCTCAAAATCCTCCACAAGCTTTCTGAACGTCTTGGCATGCGGATGCTTTCCCTCATTCAATTGCTGCCAGATTGTTCTTATCAGTTCATAGCCCCCCAACACCCATAAATAACTATAGGTATAATGATCTTTTTCACGATCACTATCACCTCTTGATACCCCTTCGGGAAAACTCGTCATCCAGTGGTCTTCAGCAACGAGCTTTGCGTCCATGCGTGCCAAGCCGTTCAATATCTCATAGAACCACATATCAAACCCCTGAACATAAATCAGTGGCATCATCCATTTTTGATAGCGGCTATCATCCATCACAATACCCAATCAACCATTAAACGTTAAAATAAAAAAAATACTCACATCGTGATCCTGACTATCGATCACTCAATCACGGAAACACGGCCCTGAAGCTGGTGCCGGTAATCCGCTGAACGCTGAAGCACCTCGGCGAAGCCCAGGAAGTTCGCCGGCTTGGTCAGAATATCGTTGGCACCCGCGCGTCTGAAACGCTCGATCTCATTCGAAAAAGCGCTCGCGGTGAAAGCCACGATGTAGCAGGTATCACCCGCGGGCAACTCACGAATTCTACGGATGGCTTCGAGCCCATCCATACCGGGCATATTGATATCCATCAAGATCACATCCGGCGTCGAAGTCATACAGTGGTCGAGTGCCTCAAAGCCATCGGACGCCAGATCAGGCTCATAGCCCAAGGTTTGCAGCATCGCCATGGCCACCTTCTGGTTCAGCAGATGATTCTCAACCAACAGAATATCGAGTGGGTAATCACGCGCGAAAGATGCGTCAAAAACCAAGGCGGGATGGTCCTTGGCAACGGGTATCTCAGAGACAGGGAAGGGCTCGATGGGAAGTGAGAAGGAGAAAATCGAACCGACCCCGAACAGACTGCTGAAGGACAGCACGCCATTTTGAGCTTCGATCAGGCTCTTGCAAATGGACAGGCCAAGGCCGCTCCCGGTAAAGCGCTGGTCAACCGGGCCGTTGAACTGGGTGAAGGGCCTGAATAGACTGACCTGCTGCTCCTTGGAGATGCCGATACCGGTATCACGTATTGAAAAGTCGAGCCGAGGGTCAGAGTCACTGCCATTGGCACTGATCGTAAGCGAAATCTTTCCTGTTTCGGTAAATTTCACCGCATTGCCCAACAGGTTGATCAATATCTGACGCAGGCGATCAGCATCGGTTTTGACCCACAAGGGAACATTGCTTGAAACACTGGCCTCAAGCTCAATCGGTTTGTCCTGGATATTTTGCCGGACCAGTTCAGCACTGGATGTAACCAGTTCTCGCAGGTCGAACACACGGGGCTTGAGATCCGGCTTTCCCGACTCGATCTTTGCCAGATCAAGAATATCGTTGATCAGGGATAACAGGGCTTTGCCACTGATCTGAATCGTGCTCAGCAGTTCCCTTTGCTCCGGACTCAGCGAAGTCCCGGCCAGCAGGTCGGTCGCACCAATGACGCCATACATGGGTGTACGAATCTCATGACTCATGGAGGCGAGGAATTTAGTCTTGGAGCGATCAGCATGCTCAGCAGCACTCTTGGCCTTGTTCAAGGCCTCGTTTATCTGCAATTGACGCAAATGAGCGCGCATACGCAAGGAATCGACCACGAATAAAAGGCTAAAGGCAACAAGGACCAAAATGGCCAGAACAATATGATAAAGCGACTCTTGGCCAAGCTGCTGATAATAGTCGGCCAGCCTTATCTCCGCGCCAGCGATATAAGAGCTTCCATCCTGGGATTTCAGCGGAATGAAAACAGCGCGAAAGTCCCCCCATCGATCAGAGTAGTCGATCCAGGTAGGTTCGGTCCGGTCAAAACTATCAAGCAGCGCCTGGCTGGCATCAGGGTAAGGATCGAAGAAACGCACGAAGTTCTTGTCCTGAATCTCCTGAGCCGAGGCGCTGGAACTGACCAGATAAGCGGCACCTGCCTGTTTCACCACTGTATAGATAAACGCCGTGCCCATTGACTCATTGAATCTGGAAAGACGCTGGATGGCGTTCAAGTCGTCCGCTTCCGACTTTGAGTTTTTGTCGATCAAATGGTCATGATAACGATCCCCGAGAATAGCCGACGCACCCAACGCGGCATGGAGAAGTTTGTCATTGATACTCTGCGTCAGAATATCCCGGGCCTGGGAGTGCAGATAATAGATATAACCACTGACACCGAAAATATAGACAAACAATAAAATCCATATATTTCTTCTGGCTTTGAACATATGCCGCGGCCTCCATTGCCGCCAAATCAGAGCATCTGAAGCCGCGCTCCATGCGTTTTTCAAAATATCCCAAAGACCACAGAAGGACGAATCCTGTCCCTGATATCAGGCCACTTTACCGCAGCCTCATTAAAAGCGGAAACGCTGGTTACAGGCCGTTACAGCAGCTTGGCGATCCGAACATTACGCTGCCGCCCATCTGCAATAGCGCAAGCGGATGTCATCCGCATCGGATCAGGCTGGAGAGTCATTTCGTGCATCGCCTTACCCTGCAACTGTTCGTCCTGCTGATGGCGGCCTGCCTGGCTGCCGCGGCCCTGGGCGCCGACACCACGGCGCGGCCCGCCTTTGCCAACACGACCTATTTCCCGGGCACTATCCGGCCCGACCATCTGCCGAAGGTCGAACTGGACCGGCAACTGATCGCCTTCTATAACGACTGGAAAACCACCTACCTGACCCAGGCCTGCGGACCCGGCCGTTACCTGGTCAGGGTCGACGCCGATGGCAAACCCATGGGCGGCGGGACCGCACCCAGGACCCTGACGGTCTCCGAAGCCCATGGCTACGGCATGCTGATCAGCGTGATGATGGCCGGCGCCGATCCACAGGCAAAAACCGTTTTCGACGGCATGTTCCGCTACTTCCAGGATCATCCGGCCAGATCGGATCACGGCCTGATGGCCTGGAACCAGATCCATGGCTGCGCCAATGCCGGCGCTCCGTTCGGCGGGGAAAACAGCGCCACCGATGGCGACCTGGATATCGCCTATGCCTTGCTGCTGGCCGACAAGACCTGGGGTAGCAAGGGCCAGATCGACTACCTGCGCGAAGCGAAAGCGGTGATGAAGGCCATCCTCGAACACGAGGTGCATACCAACGCCAGCCACCTGCTGCTCGGCGACTGGGTCAGCGGCGACGACAACCCGGAGATCGAGTACAGCACCCGCTCCTCCGACTTCATGACCTCGCATCTGTATGCCTTTTTTCTCGCGACCCAGGACCGCCGCTGGCTGAACGTACGCGACAGGACCTATTTCATTATCAAGAGCATCCTGCGCAACCACGCGAAGGAAACCGGCCTGATGCCGGACTTCATCAGCCGCCTCAACCAGTCGCCTTCTCCCGCCCGCAGCGAGCTGCTTGAGGGGGCACACGACGGCAATTACTCCTGGAACGCGGCCCGTTACCCCTGGCGCGTCGGGCTGGACTACCTGCTGTATGGCGATCAACGGGCCTTCCGCGCACTCGGCCCGCTCAATCGCTGGGCCCGTGCCACGACCGGCAACCGCCCGAAAGCCTTTCACGACGGCTACCTGCTCGACGGCAAGCCACTGCCCGACGAAGGCAGCGACAGCCCGGCATTTATCGCGGCGCTCGGCGTCAGCGCGATGGTCAGCGGCGACAATCAGGCCTGGCTGAACGCGATATGGGATGACCTCCAGCAACAGCCGCTGCCGAACAATGACTACTACGCCAACACCTTGAAGCTGCTGGGCATGCTGGTCATGTCCGGGCATTGGCACAAACCCCTGACCCCCGTGTGGTTCGACAGCCCGTGATGAAGCCGGTGAACACCTTCAATGTCAGCTACAAGCTGCATCGGCATCGCCTGTCCGCGCAGTTGAAAGCCTGCGTGAACAAGCTGTCCAGCGAGCATGCGCTGATCCTGATCTGCGCCCACCACGGCGCGCTCTTTACCGACGACACCCAACTGGAGGAGGTCGCCCGGGCACTGGGCGTGCGTGACATCAAGATCCATAAACGCTGAGCCCCACGTGCTACAGGCAGCCCTGACCCACCAGTGTGGCGAGCACCGCCTGGTCCAGAGGCGTGTGCGGTTCCTTGCCCAACACCGCCAACAGCCTGGTGTTGTCCATGCGCAGCGGTTGCTGCCACAGGTAGCGCATTTCCAGCATCTCGCGGAAGGTCGGCACCACGGGCGCGGCCAGGCGCACCAGCCACCAGGGAAACGCCCGTTGCTTGACCGCCCCGCCCGTACGCTCGACCACGCGCCGGATCGTCTCGACCATCTGGGTGCCATCGGCATCCCAATGGCCGGCGAACTGAAAGCTCGCGAAGGGCGCCAGTCGCTCCCGCTGCTCCAGCAACTCGACCAGCGTCCGGGCCACATCCGGCAGGTAGGCCCATTGGTGGCCGACGCCCGGCGCCCCCGGCAGATGAACGACCCTGACCGCCCGGCCCGGCTTTATCAGGCCCTGGGAGAACCAGGTGTTGCCGGCCTGGGGTCCGAAGAAATCGGCCGCGCGCACGATGATCACCCGCACACCGTCGTTCGTGGCGGCTTGCAGCCGCGCTTCAAGTTCGACACGGATCAGGCCCTTGCGGGTCAGTGGCCGCTGGGGGGCTTCTTCATCGAGGATGGGAAAGGCGTCCGGGCCGTAGTTGTAGACCGTGCCGGGCAAGACCACGGTGGCGCCTTCGGCCCGTGCCGCGGCGATGCTGTTGTCGATCATCGGCAGTACCAGCGTGGCCCAGTTGCGATAGCCCGGCGGGTTGACGCCATGGACGATCACACTGCAACCCCGGGCGGCGCGCAGTACATCCTCGCGGTTCATCGCATCGCCGCGCCGCCAGGTCATGCCTTCGCGCTGCTCGCTCTCGACGGCCATCCCGCGCTGCAACGCCACCACGTGCCAACCGCTGTCGCGCAGTTGCCGTGCCATTTCACCACCGATACCGCCGCTGGCCCCGAGGACCAGTACCTTGTTGTTCACTGCCATGTCCGCTCTCCGAAAAAGTCGTGGTGAGCAAAGTCTGGCCCTGATGCTTCGACAAATAAATTGCACAAGAGAAGAGATCAGCCATACATTTATGTATGGATAAATCGATCGGTTGGGAGCTGTACCGCACTTTTCTGGCCGTGCTGACAGAGGGCTCGCTCTCGGGCGCGGCGCGGACGCTGGGCATTACCCAGCCCACCGCGGGCCGGCATATCGCCGCGCTTGAGGCCTCGTTCAGACAGCCGTTGTTCATTCGCTCGCAAACCGGCTTGCTGCCAACCGAAACCGCCCTGGGCCTGCGCGGCTACGCCGAGTCGATGCGCGATACCGCCGCCGCCCTGGAACGCGCCGCCACGGCCCAGGGCACGCAGGTCAACGGCACGGTGCGGATCTCGGCCAGCGAAGTGATTGCGGTGGAGGTGTTGCCGGCGATGCTGGCCCTACTAAGGCAAGCCCATCCGCAACTCAGGATCGAGCTGCTGGCCACCGACCGGGTCCATGACCTGCTGCAACGGGAAGCCGACATCGCCGTGCGCATGACCACGCCCCGCCAGGACGCCCTGATTGCCAGACGGGTAGGCGACGTCGAGCTGGGATTCTATGCCCATGGCGCGTATCTGCAACGGCAAGGCACCCCCCGTGTCCCGGCGGATCTCGGCCGCCACGCACTGATCGGTTTCGACAGCGAAACACCCTTCGTGCGTGCCGCAAGCAAACGGCTTCCCCTCTGGCAGCGGGAAACCTTCACCCTGCGTACCGACAACAACCTGGCGCAGTTGGCGATGATCCGCGCCGGCTGTGGCATCGGCATCTGCCAGAGCGCCCTGGCGTTGCGTGACCCGGACCTGGTGCGGATCCTCGGCGAGCATTTCACCTTCCGGCTGGAAACCTGGGTGACCATGCACGAAGACCTGCGGGCCAGCGCGAGCTGCCGGGCGGTTTTCGATGCACTGGTACAGTGCCTGCAGGCGCATACGAAGCTGACGCCCGGCGGAGCCACCTGCGCTACGGGCAACTGACGAAGCGCCTCATCGTCAGCCCGGGCGATCAGCTCTCGTATCACGTTGATCAGAAGGCACGACACGAGCGATATCGGTCGTGTCGTGGTCAATCAGCCTTCGAGGAAGGCCAGCAGATCCTCGTTCAGCGCCGGCCCATGCGTCGCGGCAAAGCCGTGGGGCGCGCCGGCGTAGACCTTGAGCTGCGCGCCCGGAATCATCGCGGCGGCCAGCTTGCCGGTGGCCTCGAACGGCACGATCTGGTCGTCATCGCCATGGATCACCAGGGTCGGGACATCGATCCTGGTCATGTCCGCGCGGAAGTCGGTTTCCGAGAACGCCGTCACGCAATCCACGGTCCCCTTGAGCGACGCCATCAGAGCAATGTTCAGCGTCTGGGTCAGCACGCCCTGGGAGACCACCTGGCCGTGGTTGGTGCCGTAGAACGGGCTGGCGAAATCGGCGATGAACTGTGCACGGTCCTTGAGCAGGCCGGCCCTGATGCCATCGAACACCGCTTTCGGCACGCCTTGCAGATGGTCTTCGGTCTGGATGAACAACGGGGTCACCGCCCCCAGCAACACCAGGCCGGCGACCCGCTGGCTGCCGTGGCGGGCGATGTAGCGACTGACATCGCCACCGCCCATGGAGAACCCCACCAGCGTGACCGCGTCGAGATCAAGGTGCTCGATCAGGCCGGCCAGGTCATCAGCGAAGGTGTCGTAGTCATAACCGTCCCAGGGCTGGCTGGAGCGACCGAAACCGCGCCGGTCAAAGGCAATGGTGCGATAACCACGGCTGCTCAGGTACTCCATCTGGTATTCCCACATGTCGGCATCCAGCGGCCAGCCGTGACTGAACACTACCGGTTTGCCGGAGCCCCAGTCCTTGTAATAGATCTCGGTGCCATCGCGTGTCACGAACGTGCTCATGAACAACTCCTGTTGTGCTTGCAGTCGCAGAGAGGGAGGTAGCGAGCCGCCGGCGGGAATGCCGGTGGCCTGCATCACTATCCCCTTCGCCGGGCGGCAGGAATTGCAGGTATGTGCTGTCTGTTCGGCCGGGTGTGCTCCGGGCTGCAGCGACTGGCCGGCCAGAGAGATTGATGATCCTATTTCCGTCCATCGTATTCGAACCAGAAACTACCGCCGCCACTTTCATAGCGACCGTGCATGAGGCTGTCCAACAGGTCGGCATTGAAATGCTTGTGATAGGCACTGCCAAACAACAGCCTCGCCCGCGGGTTGTCCATCAACAGCGCCAGGAGAAGATACTGCTCCGTCCAATAGATCTGGTGATCGATCAGCCATCTCTGCGGCAGTCCGAAAGGAAGAAAGACATCATGAACATGCACGAATATTTTCCGGGTGATTCGTGGAAGCAGCCGAAGGTAGATGTGCAGGCAATCACTGCCGGTCTTTACCGTATGCGTGGAATCGATAAACAGGATATCGCCATCTTCCAGAGTGGCGTTCAATACCTCCACGGTGATGTCCTGGGCACGCTGCACTTGCAGATCGAGTGCCCCCTCGCGACCCAGTGAGGTGATGAATGGCCTGGGAAAGGGTTCGATGCAACTCAGCGTGCCCCCGCCATTTTTACGCAGCGCCTCGAGGGCGATCAGCGATGAGAAGCCGCTTCCGACTTCAACGATTCGCTTAGGCTTGATACGCCTGATATAGGCGTAATAGGACATTGCATCACTGTAGGAGAATTGACTGTTCTTCCAGAAATACGCGGTGCAGGTTTCCTCGTTCCCGGCTTCCACAGGCGAAAAATCGGCCGCATAGGGAACCAGTTCGGCAAGTTCCATACGCAGCTTGTCCTGGTCGAATATCCCGCATTCCAGGTAGGGAGGTTCAGTCTCATTGTATTCGTAGGAAGCCAGCGTCTCGGAAATCGAGGGCGTGTTGGAGTAGAAATTGGCGGGAATGATATTGAGGGCGTGCTCTTGCAACCGTTGCCTGTCTTTTTGATCGGCCCAAAGCAGCTTTTGCATCACTGGCAAAGCTGCGTTGAACTCCTTGTCCGTCACATTGACCATTTTCCGGAATTCCTGCCCAGGTTGTTTATCAGCACACACTGACCGTGCATGCGGGAATTCGCGTGCCTCGGGTTTGTCAATCTACGCCATCCATGACCGTTTGGCGCCCATACTGGCACGTTGCCAGATCCCGGATATGCTGCATCAGGCAGTAGTCCCCCGAAGTTTTTCGGGATACCCGGCAACAAGGAGGTCACCATGTCATCCACCCCGCGTGTACGCCGTTCTCTCAGTGATATCCAGTACGACTATGACCACGGCAAGAAAGATGAACTTGAAGCCCTGATCCTCGCCTGGAAAGGCATCAAGGATCTTCCCGCCAGCCATCCCAACTCCTTCTTCTCCATCGGCGGCCTGCATGGCGAGCCGTTCCGTGGCAAAGGCAAGACCGACGCCAAATGGTGGGGCGGCTACTGCCAGCACGGCACGGTGCTCTTCCCGAGCTGGCACCGCGCCTATCTCTGGCGCCTGGAAGAGGCATTGCGCAGTATTCCCGGATGTAGCAACGTCACCCTGCCGTTCTGGGATGAATGCAGCGAGCATTCGCGGGAAAACGGCCTTCCTTCGGCCCTGACCCAGGAACACTTCGTCATCGGCGGGCGCAAGATCGACAACCCGTTGCGCTCTTTCGTGTTCCCGCAAGCCATCATCGATGAACTCCCGGTGACATCGGACAACCCCATCATCTACAGCAAGCCTGAAGGTTACGAAACCGTGCGCTATCCGCTATCCGGACTGGTGGGTACCCCGGCGGACCGCGAGGCGACCAAGCTGCACAACGCGCAGTTCAAGGATCCGGCGCAGAACATCGATTACCTCAACAAGAACATCAGCGCCTGGTTGAACGGCCAGATCATTATCGAGGGCAATCAGTACCCCGAGGTGTTCAGCAGCTTCGAAAGCTGCCTCGACGCGCCAAACTACACGCTGTTTTCCAATACCACCTCGGCTGGCGCGAAGAACGACGCAGACCCGAAAGGCCCCCAGTCTGTGCCGCTGGAGTCTCCCCACAACTACATGCATCTGGCGGTTGGCGGTTTCGACTATCCGAACGTGGGCACCGACTCTGTGATTCCCGGAGCCAACGGCGATATGGGCGAAAATGAAACCGCCGGCCTGGATCCGATTTTCTTCTTCCACCACTGTTTTATCGACTATGTGTTCTGGACCTGGCAGCGTCGGCAAGGGGCCACCGATGAATTCAGCATCGACCCCACGGATCCCGGCGCCACCTACCATCCAGACGCAGGCGTGCCCCCACCCGCGGGTCCCGCGGGCGAGAATCCGAACGCCACCCTGAGCCTGGACAGTACCCTGGATCCCTTCGCCAAGGCCGATGGCACAGCCTTCACCACCCGTGACTGCATCAACATCGAGAAGCAACTGGGCTACATCTATGGCAAGGGCTCCCTGGATGCCTATGCCCAACCCACCAAGCAGTTGCTGTTCAAGGCCAAGGCTGTGCAGCCAGCCAGCAAGGCCCTGCGGGTCAGCCGTATCAACCGGGCAAAAATCCGTGGTTCGTTCCTGATTTCGGCCTATGCCGAAGTCGATGGCCAGCGTGTGTACCTGGGAACCCGACCGATCCTCAGCCGGTGGCACGTCGAGGGTTGCATGAACTGCCAGACGCATCTGGAAGCCACAGCCATATTCAAGCTGCCGCTCAACGCCGATGCTTCGGCGATTGACGAAAACAGCATCGAAGTGGAAGTGACGACCCGTGAAACAGTCCTGAAGCGGCCGAAGGCGGCGGGCCTGCTCAGCGCCGGCAACGCCATCGCGGATGCACCGTTCAAGCTGGAAATCTACTGAGTCACGACGTTCAGACAGCGCGGCGGCCGAAGGCAATCTTCGGTCGCTGCGCCTGACCCCACTTGCATCGCCATGATTTCGTCACGCGCTCGGAGTACCTTCGGATAATAACTGTTCTTATTCATCCTGAAGGACGACACATGCACACTCACCCAGCCCTCCCCGTAGCCACGAAGTACCTTGCTCGCTTTATCGTTCTCGGATGCGGCCTGTTGATAAGCGCTTGTAACGGCACGAACGAGCACCTGCCAGGAACCGCCTCGGCCTCGTTCAAAACCCTTGACGGTGCACCGCCCTTGATTATCGGGCATCGTGGTTTGCCTGGATTGTATCCGGAGGAAACCCGGACCGCTTACGAAAAGGCCGCCGATGCCGGCGCAGATTCGCTCGAACTGGATCTGCATATGACCAAGGACTGCGTATTGGTGGCCCGGCACAATCCGTGGTTGAGCGACAACACCAATATCAGCGAAGTCGCGAAGATCAACGCCGAAGTTGCACGTCGCAAGCGCACCGTTCCAGGTGTACTGGTCAATGTCAGATATCCCGCCACGGCAGAAAACGGCCCAGCCCAGTACCTGAGTGACCTGACCGATCCCAACGATCCGAAATCCGTATTGAAATCATTGGTCGTCGATGGCGAAGACCATACCAACGACTGGTCAATCAGCGATTTCACCATGGCCGAACTCCGGCAATGGATCGGTGGCACCACTTACGACGCCCGCGACCAGCGCCCAAGCGAATTGAACGGCAAGTTGCCGATCTTGAGTTTCCAGGACGTGATCGATATTGCCAAAGCCAAAAGCGCGGCCACGGGTCGGGTCATTACGGTCTATCCGGAAAGCAAGAATCCGATCTGGAACAATGCCCAGGCCATTGCCAATGGTTGCGGCGCACCGGGCAGTCATCCGTTCGAGAAGACGTTCCTCAAGGTCCTCAACGACAACGATCTCAATCGCAAGGAAGCCCCGGTCTTTGTGCAAAGCTTTGACCCGGCCAGCTTGAAATATCTGCGTTCCATCGGCCTGAAGTCCAAGGCAGTCCAACTGGTCGATGGAAACGGTGTGAACTTCAAGACCGGCGAAACCATTTTCATCACGGACAAACCCAACACGTTCGTCAGCGGCCGCCCCTACAGCTGGACCGTAGCAGGCGACCCACGCTCCTTCGGGGCGATGCTGACGCCGGCGGGACTGGCCGAGGTCAAGACCTACGCCGACGGCATCGGCCCGTGGAAGCCGCAGGCAATGTCACTCACCGTCGCCCAGGGTTCATCTTCCGACGCCGGCCTGGACAAGGCCGACACGATCAAGCCGACCAGCCTGATCAGCGATGCTCACAAGGCCAATCTGTTCGTCCATATATTCACCTTCCGCAACGAAGCGAAATACCTGGCAGGGGCCTACAAGGGCGACCCAACGGCGGAATACCTGGCCTTTTTCCGAGCCGGTGTCGATGGCGTATTTACAGACTTCGCGCCGACCGCATTCGCTGCCCGCAAGCTCTATCTCAAGGAGGTCGCGCGCTAAACGACGCGACTCCGCCCCTGCTGATGGGTGCTCATTCCCGTCCCGCCTTCATGGGGGACGTTCGGAGAAAGGCAGGTTTTTCCGTGCGGGTTGCCCATGGTGCGCAGACACAAGGCATGTGGTGCTTCATCAAGGTCGCGACACCATCGGATAATTGGTGCACCGTGTCGCACCTACCCAGGCATCGCAGCCCCACTTTTACCCGGACGTCACATGACACCCAACGCAGAGCGCTACAACCCTTCCACTGAATATGCCGACAAGCTGATTTCGCGTATCGGACAAACACCATCCTGGATTGCAAAACGCATCGGAGTGACCGACAAGCGCATCCGATACATCCTTGATGGCGAAAGAACCGTCAAGGGCGAAACCACCCCCATTCAGATGACCTACACCGAGCAGTTTGCCCTGGAGTGCCTTGCCGCGGAGGCGGCTGCCAGCAGGAAGAAACAGGAACGGGCACCTGAATGATGCGCCGTGCACCGTGGCCCAGGTCTCGGGATAGCTGTCACCTCTGCGAACTTTTCTGAAAAAACAGGTCGGGGGGAGAAAAGAGGCCGTTCGTTTGGCCCAGCAGGAACTCTCCTGTTCGGAGATTTCGACGATGTATGCCTCAGAATGACTCATCGTCCAATAATGGGGGCCACTGGCGAGCGGTGTGAACCACCGCCAACATGAGCACTTTGTCTGCAATGTGCTCATACACCAGAAGGTAATGTCGGTGCACAACCCACTCACGGGTTCCCGGAATTTTTCCGTTTCGGCCCATCGCCGGATGATTACAGATGTGTTCGGCCGCCTGGACAAAAAGCGTATCCAGTTCCACCGCAGCCCGAGGGTTTTCAACATCGATGTGATCGTAGATGGTGAGACGATCCGCAATCGCCGGATCGGTCCAGATCAGCTTCACCGCCCGGCCTCATCAGCTTTGCGCAACGATTCGGCTCGGCGTTGTGCAAAGTACGCCTCGACCTCTTCACCAGACTTGCTGTGTCCAGCCCTGGCCGCACTTCTGGCCACCTCGACCTTCTGACGTAACCAGGTGTCATACTCAACCTGTTCGCCTTGCTGTCGCACGAAATCACGCATGAAATCGCGCAGCAGCTGCGAAGCAGTGCGATCCGCCGCCTTGGCCGCGGAGGCAAAGGCTGTCTTCAACTCATCATCGACCCGGATGACAACAGTGGCTTCGGACATGATCTCCTCCTATCAGCACTACACTGTATAGACACAGTATAAGCATGATCTATACAGAGTAGGAGCGTCTGCCACAAGATCAGGCATGCTCAGTCGACCAACTGGCATATCTCGGCCAATCGCCAGCCCTCTCACACTCAGCCACCATGAAAGGGGCTGATCAGAAACCCGATGGGCGGGTGTACCGGCTAGTTGGACCCCGGCGCATCCGAAGATGCCCACATACGGCCCGCCCATAACAGACAGCCACACGCAGGACACGAAAAGCCGCTATGGCGGTTTTTCGTGTCTTCCTAACCAGCCAGGACGCCAATCCTGTATCGCTGAAATTCAACGACACCTTGACCTTAGCGCTTGCTGGGCGGCTGGAGATATAGGATATGGGAGCACATACCGTACGAAAGTCTTGGATTGCGCTCTGATTATGAGCCAATAAAAACTCGGCCTGCGGAGACGCTTGGGGAATTATCCGAGCCAGGATCAAGACATCGGTCGGTGTACCAACCGACAGCCCCAGAAACGACAAAGCCCCGAATTATCGGGGCTTTGTGGTGTGTAATATGGCGGAGGCGCAGAGATTCGAACTCTGGGACCTGTTACAGTCGGCAGTTTTCAAGTCCTCATATTTATCCTTAAAAATCAAAATCTTATAGATAAAAAGATTCCGCAAAAAAGGATGCTTTCCTCCCCTACAAGTCTCAAACTACAAGGCTGATCTTTTGAGTTTCGGAACTGATTTTGCTCCTCCTCCAGTGTTCACTTCCGGCCGATAGCTGCCCGTCGTCACCGGCTGCAATCGGCCAAAAGCTGACGTTCAAGCCGATCAAACGTCACCCCACCAAACTTGAGCTATCTTTCCTGCGACTCACCAGCAAAAGGTGATCCCGCAAGTAAGGATGCTTTTATGAATCAATCACCCCATCGCCTGAACCTGTTCGCACTGACACTGCTCGGTGCACTGGCAACCACATCCCTACTGGTGCCACCCAGCTACGCTGGCGAAGCTTCCGTTGCCGGGCCTGTCGCCGGCACCAAGGTCACCGAACCCTATGTGCGCATGATGGCGCGCGAAGCGTATTTCTGGGGTTGGCCGATGGCCAATATTTTCAACCGTCGCCAGGCCTTCAAAGACCTGCCCGAACCGGGCTTGATGGGTGGCATCGTTCCGGTCGCGCCGATCAATCGACTGTCGATGCTCAGTGATTACATTGATCCGGCAGAACGGCTGGTCGCATGCCCGAATCAGGATGTGGTGTACGGCGCGGGCAGCATCGCGCTGGATCTGGAACCGGTCGTGCTGCAAGTGCCGGACTTCGGAAGCCGTTTTTGGGTGTATCAGGTGGTGGATCTACGCTCCGATAGCTTTGCCGAACTCGGCAAGATGTACGGCAGCAAACCCGGCTTCTATCTGCTGGTTGGCCCTGACTGGAATGGCAAGGTGCCTGCGGGCATCTCCAAAGTCTTTCGGGCACGTACCAGCACCGGCTTCGTGATTCCCCGAGTGTTCCAGGACGATACCGCAGCCGACCGCACAGCCATTCAAGCGTCGCTGTCGGGCGTGGACATGTACCCGTTGTCGCAATACGACGGCAAGGTCAAACACCGGGACTGGGCGAAACTGCCAAAATTCCCGGCGCAGGCGGCGGGCAGCGGCGAAACCAAATGGGTGATGCCGGAGAAATTCTTCGACGAGTTGCCGGCGCTACTCGAGGACGCCAAACCGTTGCCGGGCGAAGAAGCCCGCTACGCGCAGATGGCCACCCTCGCGGCCATCGCCAGGGCTGATCCGCAACTGAAGGCGGCGATGATCGATGAAGCGAAAAAAGCCGACAGCGAAGTGATCGATCCGCTGTTGCAGTTCCGCAACTATGGCCTGCAACTGCCGGATCACTGGAGCACCATCAGCAACGGTGCAGCGTTTGGCACCGACTACTTCAGCCGTACCGCCGTAGCGCGCTCGAATATTTTCGTCAACCAACAGAAAGAGACCAAATACTTCTATCAGGACTTGGACAAGTCCGGTACGCGTCTCAATGGGCAGAACAGCTACTCCGTGACCTTTGCTAAGGGGCAACTGCCGCCGGTTAAAGGCTTCTGGTCGCTGACCCTGTACAACGAGCAGCACTTCTTTTCCCCGAATGACCTCAAGCGCTATTCGATCGGCACCAAGAACAAATCACTGCAGGCCAATGCCGATGGTTCGTTGACGATTTACGTGCAGAGCGAATCACCGGGCAAGGACAAGGAAAGCAATTGGCTGCCGACGCCCCAAGGTGCTGATTTCTCGCTGTACATCCGCGCCTACTGGCCTGAACCGGCCGCACTGAATGGCCAGTGGGTGCCCCCAGCCGTACTGAAAACCAATTGACCAGAACAGGACGTTCGCGATGAGCACATTTGCAAAATCACTGACTGCAACGGGCCTGGCCATCTCGATCAGCCTCAGCGCCCAGGCCGCCACGCACTATGAACAGTTGGCCGATCTGCCTTTTGCCGGCGGCTATCCAACACTGGAGGGCGTGGCGCAACTGCAAAACGAATTGCTTTTCCAGCGTGCCGTGCAGTCGTACATCTGGGCACTGCCGGCGTTGAACATGTACGCCATGAAAGAAGGTTCGGAAAAAGCCTTCGGTGCCGGCTACAACGTGCTGCCGATCTGGAAGGACCGCCTCAACGCCAAGACCCGCGTCACCACGCCCAATTCCGACGTGATCTATGCCATGGGCTATCTGGATCTCAAGCAGGACGGCCCGATGGTGATCGAAGTCCCGCCAGGCTTGCAGGGCATTCTCGATGACTTCTTCCAACGGCCGATCTGCTCCGAGGGCCAGATCGAAGGTCGCCAATGGTGTGGTGATGTCGGGCTGCCGGGACCGGATAAAGGCAAGGGTGCCAAGTATCTGGTGCTGCCACCGGACTACAAGGGCGAGGTACCGCCGGGCTACCTGACTTACCGCTCGCGTACTTACGGTGTGTTCGTGTTCTGGCGCGGATTCTTCAAGGACCCGAAACAACTGGCGGCACCGGTCGCAGTCATGGAGCAGACGCGCATCTATCCGCTGGGCAAACAGGCCACGGCCAAAGCGATGGAATTCCCCAACGCCTCGAAAACTCCGGTCAACATGCTCTACCCCTCCGACGGCAGTGCGTTCGACATGCTGTCGCGGTTCATCGATCACGAATACGTTGACCCGCAAGACATGGAAATGCGCGGCATGCTCGCCGCTCTGGGCATCGTCAAAGGCAAACCGTTCAAACCGGAGCCTGCCACCCGCGACCTGCTCGACAAGGCAGCGAAAACCGCGAGCAAGATCGGCCATGCCATTTCTTACACGCCGCAAACCATTGTCGCCAATGGCACCTGGTATCCGGATCGCAAGTGGTTGAACGTATTCCCCGGCAATGCGACGTTCACCGCCGACACCTTCAATTACATCGACCCGCGCACCGGTTTTTTCACCAATGCCTACTCGGCGAGTCCGGGAATGGCGGTGAACATGGAAAACGTCGGTGCCAAGTACCCGGCCACTTTCGTCGATGCCAAAGGCCAATTCCTGTCCGGCAGCAACAGCTACTCGCTGAACCTGCCCAAAGGCATTCCGGCGGCATTGTTCTGGTCGGTGACGGCGTATGACTCGATCACTGCATCAGGCCTGGATAACGGCCAGCCGTTCCCGTCGCTGAACACCATGGACAAGCCCGTCACCAACGCCGACGGCTCGATCGATGTGCATTTCGGCCCGAACTCACCGGGCGCCGGCAAAAACTGGATCAAAACCCTGCCTGGCGAAGGCTACTTCGTGATTCTGCGGTTATATGGCCCGACCAAGGCGTTCTTCGAGAAGGCATGGAAACCGGGGGATTTGATCAAGCAATGATCTGAACTGCGTCTGAACGACATGAATGCATGAATGCAATCATGTCTTCGGCGTTCTTGACCGACAGCTTTGGGTCGATATCAGCCCTTCACGAAAGGCGGAAATCGGCCATAAGTGGACAGTCAACTCTGGTTTTTCTCCGGTACCATCGCCATGACTACCACACGGAAGGTCTTTGACCATGGACACGCCTCTAACGACTCCGTAATGTGTACACATTTCGTGCTGCCTGCTCCTTGCCAATCGAAGTGGTAAGATAGCGGAGGCGAGCCACAAAGAAGGACATGAAACGAAATGTTAATAACTAAGTTGACTTTAAAAAACTGGCGAAACTTCAAGCGTCTTGAAATCCCCCTTCAAAGTCGGACTTACATAATCGGTTCAAACGCATCTGGAAAGTCTAATTTGCTAGATGTTTTTAGGTTTTTGAGAGATATATGTAAGCCTGCCGGTGGAGGATTGCAGAAAGCCATCGAAGATCGAGGTGGAATAAAAAAGCTTCGCTGTTTGCAGGCAAGGTCTGATATCGAAGTGAAAATAGACATCGAAATTTCTGAGGAAGTTGGCGAGCCTCCCATATGGGAGTATTCCTTGGGCTTTAAACCCGAAGGTACTGGAGCACAGCGATTATTTATAACCCGTGAAATCGCAAAGTTCAATGGAAAGGTTGTTCTGAATCGGCCAGATAAAGATGATGCCAAGGATAGGGTGCGTCTAACTCAGACTGCACTAGAGCAGATTAATGCAAACAAAGATTTTCGCGGAATTGCCGATTTCTTCGGTAGTACCACTTACCTGCACTTAGTTCCCCAGCTTTTAAAATTCTCAGAGATTTCAGGAAGGATATTGGAGGATGATCCGTTTGGTCAAGGTTTATTGCAGCGGGTTGCTAAAACATCACCTCGGTCCAGAGATGCGAAACTTCGTCGTATTCAATCAGCGCTGGAGAAAGCGGTCCCGCAATTTAGTGAGCTAAAGTTCGAGCTGGATAAAGTTAATGGCCAGCCTCATCTTATGGCATCCTATCAGCATTGGAGGAACCATGGGGCATGGCAGCGAGAGGATCAATTTTCTGATGGCACACTTCGGCTGATCGGATTGCTATGGATGCTCCAAGAGAACAATACTTTGTTATTGCTTGAAGAGCCAGAGCTATCGCTTAATGATGCAATCGTTTCGCATATACCATTAATGATTGATAGAATTCTACGCAAGCAGAAGGCTCTCAATAGGCAGGTAATAATCACAACTCATAGTGAGGCGCTACTTAGAAATCCATTGGAGAGTAATTCAATTTTGCTTCTCGAGGCTGGAGCGGATGGAACTACCGCCCGGGTTGCTGACGAATTTGAAACGCAGCTGATGAAGTCTGGGATGACTCCGGCAGATGTGATGTTGCCGAAGGCAAGGCCAAGTAATATAGACCAGCTAGGTTTGCTGTGATGGGAGAGCGTGTTGTCATAGTGGGAGAGGATCAACTGTGTTGTGTGTTAGCTGAGGCAATAATTCTTCAATCGAACAAGGGGGCAATAATCCAACAGAGAACAATCACGAATGGATGTGCTCCTTTTCGGGCGATGATTGAAAAAATGAACGTAGTCGCTAATTCAGTTATGCCGGTGATCATGCTGGCAGATGCTGATCAAGCTCCGTGTGTAGTAACTCAAAGAAATGCATGGATGCCTTCTCATCCATCTCCCCGGCTAGCGCTCAGACTAGCGGTGAGAGAAGCGGAAGCATGGGTTCTCGCCGATCATGAAGGTCTGTCTGCCTTTGCTCAATTCAGCGCTGCTTTGATGAACCGCACACCCGATGTGATAGTGGATCCGAAGCAAGAACTACTTCGTTTAATACGTAAATCCAAACGTCGAGACCTGAGAGAAGAAATGCTCCCTCGGAAAGGGAGTTCTAGCCCTACAGGCTTAGGTTACAACATACACTTAACACAATTCGTTCAAGAATTTTGGAGCGCTGAGAGGGCGGCAGAACGATCTCCTAGCCTCTCGCGATGCATCCCAAGAATTGCTGCATTGCTCTAACCCATACCGGCTCATCTAATCAACTCGGATTCTCTTGCACAGGCAGTCCTATTCTGGAGGCTCGCCTATGCCGGTAATGATTGGCCGCTTTTGGCCGATAGCGGACGCTAGCATGCGACCCAAAGCGGTCATTCGAAAAACCGCGACTGATGACCAGCCAGTAATACGCGCGATGATGGATTGGACCTATTCTTCCTGAAACTCTTGCACTACGAGCCTTACAGACGGATCCATTTGAGCCTGTACCATTTCTGTACCACTGACTCACCTAATGCCGGGTAGAAAGATAGCAACCGGCTGCACGGAGGTGATGCTCAGTCACAGCCTGAAACAGCGACTCAGCCAGCACACGCAGGCGCTTTATCTCCTCTGTAGATGCTCCCTTTGATAGCGCAGCCTCGTACCGTCGCAAGCCCTCAACAGCCTGCTGGATTAGGAGTTCACTTGCTCTGAAGCCGTCATCCAGCTTCCGTCTCATACCCACCCTGATCTCCATGCCAAATTTTCTGGAAGCTCAGCCAGCTTACGATTGAGCAGAATAGCTCCTGCTTAAGGGTAGCTGCAGGCAAGCCCGACGATGGGTAATATAAAATCTCGCAATAGACCGCTCTCGGCCAAAAGCGACCACTCAAGCAACGCCGTTCCTTGACCGAAAGTAAAAAATCGCATAAAAAATCAATCCGCTTATAATCTTTAGGTTGAACTAATTTCAAGAACAGCTTAAATCAACGAGTTTTCAGAGCGTAACACCAAAAATTAAAAGCACACCGATTTTTGTGAGTTCAAATTATGATTGAAATGAAAGATTTCGACAAAACTCATCCAATTGATGGATTTGGTTATCCTTTTTCTCCTGTTGAGAAACGGCAAGAACAATACTACTTGGGAGATAGCGTAGTCTTAGAGCTACTAGAGCGCCTAAATGATCTATTGCCAGCTATATTGGAAAAGCATGAGAGGATTCTAGAGGCACTGTTCGTGCTCAGGATGCTTAAAGACATTACCGATGTCCATATTCCAGGCTCTCTGCTAAGCATGATATTCAAGAGCTTTGAAACTTCGGATTTGCACGAATATGGCTACGGCACAGATTTGTGGGTGAACGATTCGGGTAGAATTCTAATCACCGAAATGCTTGATATAGTTTTTGAATATAGACGCCCTGCAGACATGACTGACATTATGAATATGTTAACATGGGATCTTTTTCACATACCAAGCCATATATTTATGTTGATCAGAAAACACAGGTGGAGCGAGCTGCAAAATCGGATAAATAGCAGATACAACATACTGGAAGAATATGACCCAATGATTAGGAGTCAGCACTTTCTAACTGAAGAAGCCCTAAGGAAAGAATGGTCACCTGAGGATGAGCTTTTAAGCAACTCTCACAAAGAGCTGATTGCATTAAGGCGAGGATTGAGCGCAGTTACCAAGCCAGTACTGTATGTGGAGGGAAAGACCGATCGCATGATTTTAAACACTGCTTATAACAAGCTTTTTCCAGATGAAGAAATACCATTCCTGATAAAGGAATGCGATATAACTGGAGGGAGCAAGGGCGGTTCCGGGGGAGCACAAACGCTTTCCAGTTTCATATCTACTGTCAGGCAGGATAGTGCGTACCCAGCACTGGCTCTATTTGATAATGATCGAGAAGGCGTTGAAGCTTACAAGAGACTTCCAAAATATTTTAGAAGTAGAGGTGAAGGGAAGTACGCCAAACCTGGAAAGTTTTCTGAGAGCGGTCGAGCCGGCGCGATGTTGATACCCGCTTCTAAAGATCGGGAAAAATATGTGGAGATGCAAAATTACTCCATAGAGTTTCTTTTTGATGATGATGTGCTAAACCAAAAAAACGAGCAAGGACATGGTCTTGAACTAAGATATCCTGACTTAGAAATCAGGGTAAAAAGTGGGTCTGGTTTGGTGATTGATACAAGGAAGAGTGACATTCCAGAAACAAGAGAAATTTCAGGAGGAAAATTGGCGTTTGCTAGAGATATCGTTCCTGAATTGGATGAATCCAGGTTTTCTCGGTTTTCCAAACTATTTTGGGATGTAAAAGATTTCTTGCTGTCTGATATGAAAGCCGCTGCCGAATAACTTTACATATTGAACTATCAATTTTTCAGTATGGAATATCACTTATTTCATGGATTAATTCAAACGGCAGCTTCTGGCCGAAAGCAGCCCCCCTCTAGCCATTATGCTCGCATAGCCCATTCAACCTGACGATCATCTTGCTCGATTTTTGGGAGCGATCAGAACAACCCTCCCAGCGCGGCCGGCTCCCAGTTCATGATCACCAGCTCACCAGTCACCTCGGCCTTTCCCTGTCGCTGATTGGCCGTGGTGTAGCGGATGTCCACCGTCTCGAAATGAAAGCCCTCAAACACCCGGCGAATGTCCGGGTGATCATTGATGCTGACCATCACCTTACCCTTGCAGCGCCGCATGAAGTCGGCCATGCGCTCGTACTCCTCGAACGGGAAATCGAGGCCATAGCCGGCGGTCTGCCAGTAAGGTGGGTCCATGTAGTGGAAGGTATGCGCCCGATCGTAGCGCTCGGCGCATTCAAGCCACGGGAGGTTTTCGACATAGGTGCCGGCGAGGCGCTGCCACGCGGCCGAGAGGTTCTCCTCGATCCGCAGCAGGTTGATGGCCGGGCCGGTGGTCGCGGTACCGAACGTCTGGCCGGAAACCTTGCCGCCGAACGCGTGCTGCTGCAGGTAAAAGAACCTGGCCGCGCGCTGGATGTCGGTCAGCGTTTCGGGCCGAGTCATCTTCTGCCACTCGAAGATCTGCCGCGAGCTGAGCGCCCATTTGAACTGGCGCACGAACTCCTCAAGGTGGTTCTGTACGACGCGATACAACGTCACCAGGTCGCCGTTGAGGTCGTTCAGGACCTCCACTGGCGCGGCCTGGGGACGCATGAAGTAGAGCGCGGCACCGCCGGCAAAGACTTCGACATAGCATTCATGGGGAGGAAAGAGAGGGATAAGGCGATCGGCTAGGCGGCGTTTGCCACCCATCCAGGGGATGATTGGAGAGGACATAGAAAGCAAGACCTTTACTGTATGAATAAACAGGTGCTAGGCTCGCTCCGCTTTGTGCACGAAGCAGGAGCCTTGGCTGGACTTGCAGGGGCTATCTGCGGGGACGGCGGCCGGACCAGGTGTTGACGCACCCGGAGCGGCCGCTCCTTTTATTGCGGGGTTGAGACTGCCTTTGCATAGGCCTGATAGGACGCCAGGGCTATCAGGGCTCGGTCACCATCGTCGGTGATGGCGACAATTCGTTGAGCATGCGCCGGGTTAAGCCGGGTACGAGGACTCCAAGTAGACGGGGGTTTCTGATAGAAGTAGCACAATGCTATTGTTAGCCCTTCACGGAAACACTGAGGAGGGAACCATGAGTGACGAAGATAATGTGTTGAGTAAACTGCTTGAGTACGGACACCTCGACAGAGAGAGCGACACGGTGCGAGGCATCGCGCAACGGGCCCTCGACGAGGGCTACAACACCCTGAGCGAACGGCAGAAAAACGTTCTTGCCCCATTCCTGACTCGGGAATGTGAGGGTGTGACCGATCCCGGAGGCCATCACAACAATTGCTCGACTGAGCTTGAGGGTAACGCTCTCGTCGAAGCGCTGGACAGCGAAAGCTACGGTGATGGATTCATATGTGAGAGCTGCCGAGATGAGAGCAGTTTCTATGATCATCAACTGGATCGGTTGAAGGACGAATAGTCAAACGCAAGCGGTTCTCCAAAAGGCTGCCACATGCTCGGCAGCCTATTGGATCAGTGAAGTACCTCATTTATATAGGCCTGACAGGCCGCCAGGGCTATCAGGGCTCGGTCACCATCGTCGGTGATGGCGACAATTCGTTGAGCATGCGCCGGGTCAAGTCGGGCTCGTGGGGCTGCATTAACCACGCTGCCGGCGGCGGGGGTGGTTGGCACCGCACATCCGACGGCGGGGTCGCTCCGATCGAGGAGGACTGACAGCCGCAGATCGGAAGTAGCAAGGCGATCACGCAGGCGAGCCTGATTCTGTTGCACATCGTTCAATTCCTTCGAATGGATCTGGTCACTGGCCTGAAGCCGCTGCTCCAGGGCCAGGCGCTTGTCCTGCTCGGCACGCTGCAGCGCGGCCGATGCGCGGGACTGTTCGTTGAGTGCATCCGCCTGCAGTCGAGCTTGCTGCTCGAGCTGCTGGCCGTAGCGCCAGTTCTGAACCTGCCAGGACGCCGCCGCCGAGCCAGCGGCCACCAGGGCCAGCGACACGACAACAGTAGCCAGGCGATAGGGCACCGGGATCAGTTCTAGGAGACGCATAGCACCGCCCTCGCCCGCGCCCAGATCTGCAGGCGATCCTCCAGGCCGTTCAGGCCACCATTGATCCGGCGGGTGATGCTGTTGAACTGATCGGCATCGGCCAGCGCGTTGAGCCCCTGCTGCTCCCAGAACCAGGCCGCCGACTCAGCAGCCCATTGCGGTTGCTCCAGCAGCTCCGGTTGCTGCAGCAGGCGCTCGTCGCCGAACAGCGCGAGGCTGCATTGACGATAGTTGCTGCGCCCGGTGATCTGGATCAAGCCGCGACCGCGATAACGCTGGCCATCACCGTCGGCGGCCGGGGTGTTGCCCAGGCGAGCAGCGAGGGTACCGGTGTCGTACTTGCTCAGGTACTGGTCGTTGCCCAGCTCGCGCACGTAGAGCAGCTGCGCGGACTCGTGCCCCACCTGGGCCAGAAACGCGGCCGCACGCTTGGGAGTGTTGATCTGCCGGCGGTCCATGGCGGCGTTGAGGGCAGACACAAAAACGCCGGCTTTTTTGCCGGCGCTGGGGAGGATCTGCTGAAGCTGTTGCAGGGTGACTGTCATTGCTGTGCTCCTGTATTGGCCGACCCATCAGGTCGGTTTCACGTCGACCACCTTCAGTGGCTTGGTTTCTTTCTTTTTCTTGCCCTTGGCTTTCGCCTTGCCCTTCTTGCCGCCGTTGCACTCGACAACGGTCGTCCAGCCCGAGGCGTCAAAAGTCTGCTCGACCTTGTCGACCAGGTACTCGCCATCGAGGCCGACCTTGAAGCCCTGGGCGTTGATCTTGCGTTCGGCGAAGAGGTCGGTACGCCCCAACATCTGCAGGCGCACCCCTGCGGTGCTGCGGTTGAACGCGGCCAGCTTGGCCTTGGCGGCCTGCTCTGCAGCGGTCTTGTTCGGGTAGATGTGCCGATCGGTATGGACCGCCGGCAGTCCGGACGGAGCGTCATCGTTCCCCAGCTCGACCGTGACCAGCTTTCCGTCCTTCTTGTGCTTGGTCTTCACCGCCTTGTTCGAGCTGCGATCGCCGAGGTGGAACTGCCAGCGGCTGACGTCGGCCGGGGTGATCGTGATCGCCGCGAAGGATTTTCCGCTTGCGCTCTTGCTGGCCTCGCGGGGCATCACCAGCAGCTTGCCGTCGGCGACCTTCGCCGTGCAGTCGTACTGCTTGGCCAGGCGGGTGATGAAGTTAAAGTCCGATTCGTTGCGCTGGTCGATGCGCTCGACCTTCGTCTGCACCGGGCAGACCGGCGTCCAGCCGTTGCGCGCGGCCACGTCGCTGACGATCTTCGACAGAGGCACGTTCTCCCATGAACCGCTTCGGGTTGTCTTGCCTGAGCCGCGCATGTCGCTGGCCTTGCCCCGGATGACTACCGTACTCGGCGGGCCTGACACCTCGATCTCGTCGACCGCATATTTCCCCAGGCGGGCCTGGGCCTTCCCCGCGTACCCCATGTATATCTCGATCCCCGCTCCCCGCTTCGGCAGCGCCACTGCAGAGTCGCGGTCATCGATCCGCAACTCGAACTCGTCGGACTCCATTCCTGGCTTGTCCGTTGTCCTGAGCAGCAAGAGCCGGTCATTGATCAACGCCGTGATGTCCTTGCCGTCAGCGACAACACGAAAGGTCGGTTGCATGTGAACTCCAAAAATGAAAAGCCCCGCACAGGGCGGGGCTCAGTGAATGAACGAGGTCAATCCCACAAGAGGATCGTCTCAGTGGACGGTGCCGGCAGATCCGGCAGCGTGATGAGGACGCCGGCACGATATGGCTGTGGCTCGTCGGCCAGCCCCTGGTTGGCCTCCAGCACCGCCTCCATCGAGCCGTTGAGGTGTCCGTAGTAGCGGTAACACAGGGTATCGAGCAGATCCCCGCTAGATGTTCTGCATGTCTTCGCCATACTTCACGAACTCCAGAGAGAAGCCTTGTTTTCGCGGGATGCCGCCGGACAGAAATGCGCTCTGCTCCTCGTCGATGCTGACCAGGCACCAGGTGCCGAGCACCTCGCCATAGCCCGTGACCAGGCTCACCGGTTGAAGCGATCGAGCGATCGAGCGAAGCGTGTCCAGTTGCTTGAGCCCGCCCTTGAAGCCCGGGTAGATCGCCCCTTTGAGGCTCAACTTGTCCTCCCCATGGCCCACCGCCTGCTGGGCAATGTCACGGGTCAGGCGCTCCTGAGCCGCCCAGCGCGCCGACGTCTGCCGACGCAGCTCGTCAAAGGTCGCCGTATCCAGGTTGAAGTAGTACGGCGGCCGCTTGTGATCAAGAGGCTGCAGGATCAGCAGGTGCGGAAATGGTTTGATCGCTTCCGCTGCTGGCGAGCCGCCCGCCGTAATCGCGCTGGTCGGTAGGATGCCTGCAAGCGAGGGGCTGACCTGGCCGGCGATGCGATTGATCGCTGCGCTGGCCTTGCCCGCCTGTTCGCTCAGTGAACCGAGGCGCTCCTGCACCGCTGCTGCACCGCTGACAACCTGGCTGTACGTCGACGCGATCTGGCCAACCGTGGACTGAGCCGCGCTGATTGCCCGCATCGTCCGCTGCAACTTCGCCCCGACAGTCGGGCCAATGACCGGCAGCCCTTCCAGTTCAGCCGCAGCCCCCGACATATCGCTAACGGCACCGGTCAATGGGACCAGCATGCCGTCGAGGCTGGTACGACCAGCCTCTCCCGCTGCAACCAACCCCGAGAGCGTTGACTGCATTGACTCCATATATGCCATACCCCCTCCTAAACGTGCGGCGCATCGAACAATTGACCGGCCGACTGCCGAGACATCGATTCACGCGACCACTCCTCCCAACTACTCCGGAGCCGTGATTCAAGAGATCGGAACAACTGGTCCGGATCCTTTGCATCGCCCTGAATCGTGATCGGCATGTTCGGCGCGTACGAGAACTGCTGATCGACCCGGGGAGGATCGCTGGGTTTGGCCTGCTCCAGAACCTGGGCCACAACCGGCGCGGTCGGGGCAGAGGCGGTTGCCGCGATCGAGCGCGCAATATCACCAGGTGCTGCAGCCTTGACCTTATCCGCATCAGCGACCTGCTCGTCATCACCAAACCACTTCTTACCCAGCCAACTGCCCAGGCCCTCACCCCCCATACCACCCAACGCCGCACCGATCGCACCGCCGATCGCGGTACCAATCACAGGGACAATGGACCCGATCGCAGCACCTGCAGCGCCGCCGGCCAGCGCTCCCGCCAGACCACCGGCAGCACCACCGTAGCCCTCGGCTTTCTCATCCTGGGTCTTGGCGTTGAGCGCCGTATCGAGCACCGACATACTGGCGTCGACGATCTTGCCGCCCGGCAACCGCGCGGCGACCTTCGATGCTCCTCGCATCGCCCCGACAACCCTCCCCAAGCGGCCGACTTCGGCGGCGGCCGGGACGATCGTTGCAGCCCCCGCAACCGCAGCACCAACACCACGACCGCCGCGCCGTCGACGACCGCGACGGCGGCGCCCTGCTGGCTCGCCTACGCCACCTGTGGAGCCGATCCCGCCTATTTCCCTGGCGTTCACAACGAACACGCGTTGCGGCTCACCAAGAGCAGCACCGACGTCGTTCGCGGCACTGCCACCCAGCACCTTGCCCAACGCGCCCAGGCCCGCGTCGACGACCTTGTTACCGGTCTGCTGCAACTCATCGTCACCAGCTGCAGCACCACGACCACGCCGGCCACGCACTACATTCAGCACGCCGCGCCCGATCTTCGCCGTGCTGTACAGGGTGATCAGCCCACCGACCGCCGCCGCGATGCCGGCAATGCCCATGACAACCTTCGGCGAGCTGTCCGACAGCTCTGTCAGCTTCTTGGCCACGAATGTGATGCCTTCCGCAACCTTGTCGGTGACCGGCCGGATTGCATCACCGACGCTACGCATGCTGTCGTTGATCGACTGCATCGTCTCTGCCCAGATCTGCGATGACGTCTCACGGCGTTCCGCCAGGTTCTTGTCCAGAATCCCGGTGGCATTGGCCGAGTCGTTCTTGAGCTGGGTGTAGAGGTCCTTGTTTTGCGAGTAGGCCGTGAGCGCGGCCTTGACCTGCATGTCGGCAAACAAGTCGCCGGTACGCAGTGTCTTCTCCAACGCATCCAGGGCGGCCTTCGCCTTCTCCGGATCCGCCTCCTTGCTGATCGAGGCCTTCGCGTCCTTGATCTTTTGGGCCTTGGCCGGATCCGTGGCCTCGACGTACTTCATTGCCAGGGCCATCGACGATTCGATCGTCGACATCCCCTTCTGGATCCCCGTGTTCAGCGATGCCTGATAGTCGATGCCTGCGTCCTTGTAGGCCTTGACCACATCGCCCGCACCGATCTTCTCGACCCAGTTCTTGAAGTTGTTCGCCGCCTCGTCCGAGCTGCCGGCGGTCTTCATCTGCACCTGTAGCATCGAGCCGAGCGACGTCACTGCATCCATGCCTGTGCTGCCGTTCTTCTCCATGCTCGCCAGCAGTTGCGGGAACCATCGGGCCATGTCGCTGGCCTCAAAGCTACCTGCCTGGCCCTGGTACGCGATCGCCTCCAGCGCCTGCTGCATCACCTTCGGGTCGTTGATCTTGGCGTTCTGCTGCAGCGCCATGATCATGCTCGCCGTGTCGACACCGCTCGCGCCCTGGCCGATCGCAAACTTCGCCGCGATCGGCGCATAGGACAACGCCTTATCCAGCTCCATGCCGGCGCCGACCAACTGGTTGACCAGGTCGGCGACATCGTTACGCGACATGCCCGTGTCTTTCGACGTGTCGAGAACGGTCCGAGTCAGCTGCGCTTCCTCGGGCTTGTTCGCAATATCCGCTTTGATCGCAATGTCACGGATGATCGCCTGGTAATCCGCGCTGATCTTGGTCGGGATCGCGGCCATGCCCACACCGACGACAGCAGCGCCTACGGTCGACTTGAGCATGGACTTGCCCGAGTCGATCTGCTGCCGCCCCTTCTGCTGCATCTCAGCCGCTTTTACCTCGCGGCCGAGGCGCTGGTACTCCCGAGACAGGCGCCCGACCTCGACGCCCTGCCGCTTCAGGGCATCCAGATTGCCCTCCAGCTTGCGCAACAGCCCTGCAGCGGATGCGGCCCCGCTGTCATGGGCACGCTTCCACTCGTCCCGCAGCTTGATCGTTTCGCCGATGGTGTTCTTCAACACCTTCGCCTTGCTGCCCGCGTCTTCCAGTTTCTTGATATGGCCCTGGGCAGTGCCAAAGGCGGCGCCGAGCGACGACGCCACGGCCCCACCGATCTCCAACGCAATCGCCAAACGCGCCATGTCACCTCCTGCGGCTCAATCCGTGAGCCACCAAATCATGTCGACCCACGACATCGTCGATATTTCAGCTGCAGAGAAACCCAGCTCAGCGGCCAGCCGTTTGGCCAGCCGCTTCTGCGTGACAGGATCAAAATTCGTCGTCTTGCACCAGACGAAAATAGCCGGCCTGCAAGCGCGTGTAGTCCTTGAGCGTGAGCCCTTCGAGATCCTTCACGCCGGCTTCGACCAGCGATGAAAACAGGTTCAGCTCGCGCAATTCATCATCGCCATTGGCGGTTGCTTGGGCTGCACGCACATCGCGTACGGTCGGGGCACGCATCACCAGCCTGTCGACCACCACACCATTCGCCTCGGAAGGCTTGCTCAGCTTCACAACGACGCGCTCAGCATCGACTTCGAGATAGGCAGGTACTTTCTTGCTCATTGGATAACTTCCTAATTAGATAGAGGGTGGTTACAGGCCCAGCGCCTGACGCTGTGCCGCGAGCTGGTCGACGCCATTGATGACGCGCTTCATACCCAGCGCATCGATCTCGTACACCACACGCCCGTCGACTTCGAGCTTGTAGTAAATGAGGGCCACCGAGTGCTTGATCTCGGCCTTTTCGCCGGCCTTCCAATCACCCATGTCGACCTCTTTGAGAGCTCCACGCAGGGTGACAATCACCGGAGTGATCTTGCCCTTGAGCCCCTTGTAGGCCCCCCGGAACACGCTATTGAATGCAGAGCCGTCTGCCAGACCGAAGAACTTCAACGACTCGCGGCGGACACCGGTCGTGGTAAAAGCGGCCTCCTGCTTTTCCATGCCCATTTCCAGCTCGACCGGCACGTCCATGCCACCGCCACGGTGTTCGTCCATCTTCAGGGTCAATTTCGGCAGGGTCAGACTGGGTACATCGCCCTGGAAGCTGACACCGTCTACGAAGAGGTTCAGGTTCGACAGGGTTTCGGGAATCATTGCCATGCGATGCGCTCCTTAAGCAGCAGAGTCGAGGACTTCGGTCAGCCATTGGTTGGTGACTTCGACGAGGAAATTGGGGTTTTCGGCCGGAGGGACATCGGTGAAGCGAATGACCCAGTACACCTTGCCCTGCTCCAGTTGGCTGGCCGTGTTGCGCTCCGGATCGGCGAAGACCTCGAAGTTGATAATCGCGCCCTGGTTCTTCAGGTCACGCATGAATGCCTGCAGGCCCTCGGTGACGTCCTTGACGTAGGTGGCAGTGATCGAGCGGTCGACCGCCCACTTGTGGCCGTACAGGATTGCGTCCATGACGATGTCCATCGTCCGTACGCGCGTGACAAACGCCCACTTCGGGTCGCTCGACAGGGTTCGGTTACCCCACAGGCGGTAGCCGTCATCACGAATGATCGTGGTGATGTTCGCGTTGTTCAGCAGGTTGGCCCGGCAGGTTTCATCGCCGTCGAGAAACTCGATCGGGCGAGTGGTGCCAGTGATGCCGGTGAACTCCTTGTTCGAGGGCGATGCCCAGAAGCCGTATTCGTTGTCAGTCCAGGCGAACAGCCCGGCCACCCAGGCAGAGCCCGGCGCATCGACCGTGGCGCTGGCGGTGGTGTCCCAGTACTGAACACCCGGATCCACCAAAAAGGCGCGCTTGGCGCCGAAGTTCTTAGCGTAGGCTTGCACTGCCTCGTCGGTGGTATTCGGTCCATCAAGGATCGCCAGCCCTCTCAGCTTGTCTGCCAAGCCAACGAGGGCTGTGCCGACCGGCAGGGTCGAGCTGTGTTTCGGGGTGATCAGCAGCCGCGGCTGAGCGTTGAAGCGGCTTTTGCCGTCGAGCAGCGCCTGCAGGCCCGTCCGCTTACCATCGACCAGCACGCCGCCGATGATCGCCGACGTCTGCTGGGCCGCATCAGCCACCTTTGCCACACCACAGGCAACAATGACCGCCCGTGCACGCTGGTAGATCGCCTGACAGGCCTTCGTGATTGCCGAATCAGGCCCCCAGGCTGCGATCGCTTCGCTCTCGCGGGTGATCAGCACCAGGTCGTTCGGCTGCGCACTGCAGGCCGGCCCAGGGACGAAGGTATCAACCAGTCCGATGATCGATGAAGACGGCAACGAAATGGTGCGGCTACCGGTGTCCACATTCGTGACGGTAACCCCGTGAAAAAAGCTCATAAGTCATTCTCCAGAAACGACAAGGCCCCGCAGATGCGAGGCCATGAAGGTGTTGTGAGTCAGCAATGGATAAGAAAACGCCCCGTCAGTGCGGGGCGCTCAAGGGGTTTGTTCGGCGATCCAGGGAGGGGCTACCGGACGGTGTGCAAAAGCTGGAAATTGATCGGACTGCGGCCAATCTCGCAGGTCCTGCATGTATCCAAGCAACTGTATGAACTGCTCGGCATTCAACGTCGTCTCACGATCGAGATCGATTTCGTCGCGATGACGTTCACGCAACCATTTGACACTCTCAATAGTTGCGTCACGCCACACCCGTTCTGCGGCAACCAGCAGTAATGGATCTTCTGGCGGCTTTTCGGGCTGTATCAGGCTGCCGAGGTTCTGCTGCCAGCCAACCTCGACTTCCGCACCGCACTCGACCCACACCAATGACGGGTGAAACGGTGGAAGCTCTACTGCACGCAGCAGCTCAACGACATAGCCGTCTTCAATACGAGCGAATTGCTTCATTGCTATCTCCATCGAATCACCACCATACCTGCAGCACCGGCGCCACTGGCCAAACCGGGACCATCACCACCACCGCCGCCACCACCTGGCTGGTTACCAGCGGCTCCAGTAGTACCAAATCCGCCCTGGCCGCCGCCGCCACCACGGGGAGCGGCACCGCCGTCCCCGCCTACGGTGTACTCACTCGGGTCACCGGGGTTGCCAGTGAGATTCAAGTCACCGCCGAAACCAGTCCCGCCGAGGCCGCCCGGCGCTGAACCATTGGCCGGCACAGCGATCCCCTTTCCTCCGGTCGCGCTGCAGTAGTCACCAAAAGAACTCGTTCCGCCTGTGGCACCTGCTGCACCACTCACCACAGGTGCACCACCCGCGCCGACCGTGACTGTGATCAAAGCGCCTGCCACCAGACCGGTGATTCTCTTGAATGCGTAGCCGCCAGGCCCACCGCCACCGCCACCAGCACCACCAGCACCGCCGCCACTACCACTGGCGCCACCACCCCAAACCTCCACATCAAATACGGAGTCGACCTTGGTGCTGGCAGGCACTGTGAAGGTGAAGGTTCCCGGCGCCGAAAATGCCTGTTGACCAGGGGTCATTGGTTTCAGCTTCGAGACCTCCAGCGCCAGAGCCGCGATATCAATGCTTCCCTGATTGATGGGCGTGTTCCAGGCCTTAACACACCACATTACAGCCAAGTTGCGCGGACGATTCACACCGAACAAGTTCGGAGCCACACCGGGCGTGTTGATTGCAGCTCCAGCACCTGTCACAACGGAAGCATTTGGGTATTGGGAAGCGATAACCGGGTCAGCACCGATGTGTGACGGCCCGGAATTGGGGTTTGTGCTGACCGCCGACCCCATGGTTTGAGTCCCAAGGCCATCGTAATCGCTTCCGACAAGCGTACCGACCTGGTAACTACCAACCGCCCGCCCAGCATCAACCCCACGACCATGATCCCAACCACGCAAGAACTCGCCACGGGACTCTGGCAGCCTGAAGTTACCAGCCCCTTCATCCCCCTTGTTGAATGAAGTACCGAGATACATGGCCAGATCCGGATAGGTCGCAATGCTCTGCACGCTACCATCAAGCTCCAGAAAGCCGGGCGGCACCGTTGCCTTGGGAAATGCCACCATCGAGCCAACCGGCAACGAGGATGCCTGGGCGACCTTCGAGTCAACCTCGCCCTTACTGTAGGCATCCGTGATGCCATAACCCGCCAGCGTGGCTGGGCTTGTACCGGCAATAACCCGACCGTTCTTGTCCACGGTCAGCTTCGTGTACGTGCCAGCGATAACGCCAGTCCGGCCGGCGATCATCTCAAACGCCAACGGCGTCGTGCCCAGGATGATCGGCGCATCGGTGATCAGTTGCCAGATGCTGTCGCCACCGACAGCGCCCTGCTCAACATGCACAAACAATCCCGGAGTGACTTCGATGCTCGTATCGGCATCGGCAGCACGGGGCCAAGCCCCCGCAGCCACCAGGCAGATACCATTGTCCTTGCCGGCGGCCTGATCCTTGACCAGCACCCGGGCGCCGGCCGCCAGTGCGACACCGTCGACCGTCTGCAGGCCGCTCAGCACGATCGGCGCCGTGGTGGCCACCTGCACCGAGTGCTTGAAGTCCTGCTTGTTCAGCGCCGCGATAATCGACGTGTCGACGTACTCACGCGTTGCCAGCACCACCGCCGGGTCAATCTTGAGCTGGATGTTCGCCGTGTTGCTGGTGACGATGTGCATCCGCACGACCTGGTTACGGCCCGAGCCCTGAACCAGCAACGGCTTGTAGCTCGGTGCACAATTGGCCACCGCCGAAAACACCCCGTCGACATCCTCCAGGGCTAGCTCGCGGATCCACCAGCCGCCTACGTTCGGAGGCAGCACCAACTCGGCTACCAACACATTGGCGTCGGTCGGAGACACGTAGAGCTGATTGAGCGGGGCCCGGTAGACCTGATTGATCAGCTTCGTCTGTTCGGGCGCCGGCACCGGGTCTGCGCCATTGGCATCGCCGATCAGCATGAAGCTCGGCTGCCAGGGGATACCCAAGGCATCACAGTTGGTTTTCTTGGCGGCACCGGCATTCGTCAGCATGCCGCCAAAAATAGAGTTTTGGTTAACCATTCAGGTACACGTCCTGTTCGTCATTCGTGATTGTGTGGACGCCGTAGGTGCCCAGCACCTGCACGTCGATATCGGGGTTTTCCCAGGGGTAAACGTCCAGCTCGTCGCCGTCGTATGTCATGACACCGACTACGCATGTGACGGGGCTCTGCAGGCTGATGTTGAGCGCGGACATGTGCCGACTGACCGGTTTGGCGTCGTCGATCAACGCCGTCAGCTCGGTGTACATGTCCTCGGTGATACCGGTGTCGAGTACACCGACCTCAAGGGCAAATGTCGCGGGCTCCCCCATCGGCGAGGTCTGCCACCACTCGGTGACCTTGAGCAGAAAGCCCAGCGGCTCGACAACACGACGGATCGCGCCGATCGTGCCCTTGCGCGAGTGCACAAAGAACGCCGATCGGCACACCGCTCGCTTGGTCGCCTCGGGCCAGGCGTTGTCCCAGCGATCCACCGACCAGGCCCAAGCGAGCTGGTGCAGCAGGTGCGCCGGGCAAGTATCGGGGTTGTACAGGGTGCGCAGGGGCACCTCGACGACCTCGTCAGCAGCGGCCTCGATGGCACGCTCCAGCTCGGTGCTGTTGTTCGGGAGAAGACTGTCCATCAGGCTTCCCCCATCACGATGTTGAAGCCCGTGCAGTAGGCCGCCTGGGACTTGCTGGGCGTGATGTCCACCCAGTTCGGCAGCTCGACCTTACTCACACCGCTGATATGCAACTGTGCATCCACCGCAGAACGCGACACCGCGACACCAAGCCGCCGCCGAGGGTTGATCCATGCAGCAAGGCGCCGCTGACACTCGGCCAGGATCGCTTCGTTTTCAGATCCGGAACTCGCCATGTGCACCACGGCATCGACGCGATACCGCAGGATCTCAGCAGCCTGCACCAACACCCGGTCACCCAACGGCCGGACATCCTCGTCGCTCAATGCCGCATGCACAGTATCCAGCAGATCCTGGCCAGCAACCCCCTCGTCGGCCAAGGCCAGCACCGTGACCACCACCACCGCCGGCGAGGGGCTTTGTGCCTCAGCGTCGGCCACCTGGCCAGAGGCATTACGGGCATGCAGGATGTAGCTGCTACGCGGCCCTGCCGTGGTCAGTCCCTCGTAAACGAGCTGGATCCGCTCGCGCAGTGCATCGTCCTCCTCCAGGACCTGCTCCACTGGGGGTACCGCTGTCAGATCCTCAGCCTGAACAACCAGGCGCTGCAGGCGGACATTGGCAGCCAACTGGTCGAGGTCACCACGCGCGGCGTAGGCCAGCAGCAGTGCCTTGGCCGCATCATTGACCCGGGCCCGGTTGCCGACCCTGCGATAAGCGCCGACTTCCAGCAGCTTCAGGACCGGATCGCTCTCAAGCTGCGCGTTCCAGCTCTCCCCCATGTACGATCGAAAGACAGCCAGGTCCGCCTGATACATATCCTCGACGTCCAGGCTTTCAAGCACCTGCGGTGCCGGAAGCGTCGACAAATCAACTATGCTCACGCGGCCACCTCAATTATTTGGTTATCGCCCAAGTACTGACCGGACAGCTCAAGCGAGATCCGGCCATCCAGCACAGAAAGCACCCTCACCCGCTGCAGCTTGAAACGAGGTTCCCAGCGTGCCAGCGCTCGGGCGACCTCAGCCTGTACCGCACTTTTCCAACCATCGTTGACGGGCAGGTCGACGAAGCGACGAAGGTCGCAACCGTACTCCGGGCGCAGCCGCCGGCTGCCAATCGGGGTCGATACAATGTCCTCGATCGACTGGACCAGGTGTTCACGATCGGAAAGAGGTAAGCCAGTACGGCGATCCATTCCGATCATGGCGGCTACTCCAGGGGTTCGAGGTCAGGGTGGGCCTTCAGAAAGGCGTATTGATCGTCACCGACCGCGTAGACGCGGCCTTCGGCGACCGGCAGGGTGCGGCCGTCAGGCATGACGAGGGTGCGCGAGGTGAACAACTTGTCGCGAAAGCCACGCGGCGGACCGATTGAACTTGCCGCCTCGATCGCGTCAGAAGAAACCGCCTGTCCGGTGTCCGGATCGGGCTGCACGACAACAGGGCTCGATTTGCTCATGGAATGCTCCAGAAACGAAAAAACCCGCACGCGGCGGGCAGATTGATGGGTAAAGGTCAGTGCTTGTGGTTAGCGCTGTTACCGGTCGTGTCCATGATCGAGCCAGCGCTGGTGATGTTGCCGGTGGTAGCGAGTGTGCCGTTGACGGTGACCGCACCCACCAGGTCGATCTTGCTGGAGAGCAAACGGATCTGATCCGGCGTGACCTCCAACTGAGAGCCGCCAACCTTGATCGTGACCGTGCCGGCCGGCAGCTCGATGGTGTAGCTGTTGGCCTGCCAGTCGTAGATCAGCGAACCACCGTCATCGAAGCGCCAGACCTCGACGTGGTCGCGGTTGTCGGGCTGCGGGCCCGCGTTGCCGTAAAGCCCCGGCACGAACGTGCCCTGCGCGGGATCACCGCTTGGGCTGAACAGGACGCCCTCTTCACTCAGGCTCGGCGCCCGCCAGTGCCGAGCCTTGCCCGCCGCTTGCGAATGCCATTTCACCCAGGCGCTGGCCCAACCGTCGCCGTCGGACACCCGCACCTTGCCAGCAACCAGATCGACCGCGACAACAAAGCAGGGAAGCACCAGGTCAGCAATCATCCGGTCATGCTGCGCAGAGGCGTAGCTCATACGGGATCCTCCAGCTCAACGGGGTTACCGTCATCGTCGGGCACCATCGGTTTACCGCCCGACTCGATCGGCCACGGCCATTCTTCCTTACCGAGGTAGATGACCTGCGTCCACTCGACGACCCAAACCGCCATGTTATCCAGCTCAGGGCGGCTCCAGTCACGTTCAGCGCGCACGAACTGAGCGGGCTCGACCTCGATACCCCAGGTCTGAATACGCAACAGGACAGCCAACTGGGCCGCTACAAACGCGACAACATGCAGGTGGTCATCGTCCTCCACACCCACGATGGCCCGCGCCTCGAAGCGCGCATCGATTGCCACCTCGCCCGTGCCAGGGTCGTGGTCTGCTGGCTCGAAGCCAGACAGTTCGAGCACCACCGCTGGCACTGCCACCGTCTCAAGAAGCCCAGGCATCGTTCCCACATAACCCAAACCGGGAATAGCGGCCCGGATGCCTTCTTCTATCGCCCCGTAAACCCGCGCAAGCGGGATAGGATCCTCAGACATTGCGAACCCTCCCTAGAAGTTTGTGCAATTCAAAGTTGAGTTCCTGCGTCATCACCACAAGGAGCCGCTGGTGGGCTTGGTTCGTCCATGACTCGAAGTGCGGCCGCACCTCGGCTAACGAGATCTTGGCCTTGGCGAGCGGGAACCGGCTGTCGTTCTCGGCAATCCAGCCGGAGCTGGACCCTCCCGAGGACGACACCTCGCTGTCCGGATAGTCGCTCGCCCTGAAATGCCGACTCGCCGTCCGGATCCAGATATCTGGCTTGCCGCCATATACCTGTTTGTAGAAGGCCCCCGCGTAGCGCCGGCCTGCGACTGATACGCCTGTACGTGACTGCCGGGGCCGGCCTGCGCGGCTGGCCTCGATAGGATCAAGACCAAACCAAAGCTTGCCCTGGCTGTTGCTGCCCGCCAGGTAAGCCCTCAAACGCTGCCGCACCGCTGCAATGGCGATACGCTCCTGCTGGCCAACCGACCGGGCAATGTGAGTACGCAGCCAACGCAACGTCTTGTTGATCGCACGGCGTTGCGCTGCAGCGATGGCCTTGGGCGCCAGGCCAGTGAACTGGTCGAACCCCTGAACCTGCCGAGCGTTGGCCTGCAGAGTGATCAGGCCGTCACGGGATGTCTGCCTGTAATGGCTGCCGATACTCATCGCACCTCCCGCAGAATGAAATTGACCCAGCCAGTACCATCGGGCTCCCGCTTGGCGATGACGTACCGACCACCGCCGTCTGCGGGAGCCAGCTTGCACACCAGATGCAGGCCTTCCTTGATGCCATTGGCATCACCAACGCGGACCGAGTAGACGGGCTGCCGAAGACCGGTATTGATGGTCCCGACCCTGGGCTGCTGCCAAGGCACGGAGAGAAAACCACGCACCGGATCGTCGAGCCCCTCGATCTCAGCCTCATCCCCCAGGGCGTCCAGTAGCGATTCGTCCATGAATGCCACCTGGTCGCGAAAGGTCATGATCAGTCGTCCCCACCCGGGTTACCCGGGTCATCGTCGTTGTCATCATCGCCGGAGGCGCCGCCGTTGGGCGAGCCACTCTGAGCCCCGCCAGGAGCTTGGGAGCCGCCGGGCTGCTGGCTACGGCCGGAAGACCGCGCAGCAGGTGGGTCCAGTTTCCCACGAGCCACGATCTTGCCCTCATCCAGCAGCAGATCCCGGATCTCAGTGGAGGGGGCCACGTACACATCCCCCTTCACGTAGACTTTCTTGCCGTCCTGAATGCAGCCATCAACCACCACGTACTCGACTTTGGCCATGTCACACCACCTTGGCGTAGAGGAAAGCGTTCGGTTCAAGCAGGCCGGCCAGAGGAGCTGCTTGCAGCTTCAGCCAACGCACGCTCGGCTCTTGGGTGACCCAGCTCTTCGGGAAGCGGGCCGCTTCCACCAAGCCGCTCTCGATGGCCTCGATGTCCTGAATCGCGGCATACAGCATGGCGTTACGGGTCGACGAGGAGCCGAGGATCAGGCCGCCCGCAGGAATGAGAGGTTGGGGCTCGCCGTCATCAGGCAAAACCCACTCGTCGTAGGTGTAAATATCGACGCCCGGGTCGTTGAGATAGCCGAGGTAGGTGACACCGTCCGGCAGCTCTTCAGGTTTGATCATGCCCATGTCGACCCGGCGAGTGTTGAGTTGCTTCATCACCATCTCGTTGCCCTGGAAAGCATCCTGCGCTTCACCGCTGAACACCGCGACGTTGGCCGTACGCCCCGAATCCTTGGCAATCAATCGCCGCCACTGCCGCATATTGGCAATCGGATCAGAACCGGAGGTGTTCCAGCGTCCAGAGGCGAGGGTCACCTTGTGGCTGTCTTCCATGAGGAAGTCGATGGTGTCGTCCACACCCTCGCCAACCACACGGACACGGCCGGTGGTCAGGGCCTGGGCGCACATCCATTCCTCACGACGGGTGATCTCTTCGTCGAGATCTACCAGGTCACGACCGAGCATCTCACCAGCGCGCTCGGCGGGAGTGCGTGCAGAGAACGGGTTATCACCCGGCGCACGCTTCAGAATCTGCTCTGCCCGGGTAGGCCGCTTGGGCTGCACGTAGGGCGGCTTGTAGGTCGCGCTCTCCATTCCCTTTCGCAGCGAAACGCTACCCGGCAGGGTCGGATGAACGAACGGCGCCATCTTGCGCTGGCCCTTGATGATGTCGATCGTCACCGCCTCGGTGCCAAAGGTCTGCGGGTTCGCCGCATTGAAAAAGGTGTTCATGAGGAAGCGGCGCGGCAACGTCATCTGCTCGACGGCTTCCAGCATGGTCAGGGTGTCGAAAATGTCAGTCATGGTGTCTCCGATCAACGAATGAAGAGGCTGAGAGGCCGCAGGGCAACCTTCACGGTGGCAAGGGAAAGCCCTTCGCCGAGGACCAGCTGGCTACCCAGCACCTGGCCGGTCAGGCGCACCGGAGCGCTTCGGGCCCCGTCCGTGGTGTCGACGTCCTGGTCGAGGATGACGGACGGCGCCTGCGAGCCGTCTTGAGCAGCGGCCTTGCACAGCACGTACTCCTTGGAGGCCGTAACCTGGCCGAGTACCGAGCCGCTTTTGAGCTGCTGGCCAGCGGCGATAACGACAGCTTCCATCACGACAGGAAAATCACCTGCCGAGATCTGGCTCGGGATGTAGGATTTGCGTTCGGGATTGCTCATGGGATCTCCTTCAACGACGCTTGTTGGTAGCGCCAGCGACAATGGAGCCAACAGCAGCCTTGCGCTCGCCCTCTTTGCCGTCAGCGTTCGGGGTGGTTCCGACGACGCCCTGGGCGTCGCTCTTGATCGCGCTCAACGAGATGCCGCGGTCCTGGGCAGCCTTGAACAGCACCAGGGCGGTGGCCTCGACCGAACTGCCGTCGTCGATCGCGGCCTCGATCTCCTTCTCGAAGCCCTTACTGGCCAGCGCGTTGATGCCGTTGATGCGGGTGCGCTCAGCCGCCGCCGCTTCGGCACGGATCGCACTGACATCCGGCTGGCTGGCCTGGGCGATCTCGATGGTGTTGGGGTCAGTACCGGCTGCCAGAGCGGTACGCAGTTCTGCCGTGCTATTGACGGTGGTCATGGTGTGTATCCTTGGTGAGTTGATGGCCGGCTTGGCCAGTTCGGTGATCAGGGATTCCAGCGAGCCCGTGCGGTGGGCCAAACCGTGCTGGACGGCATCGGCACCGACGCGAAGACCGCCGTGGTCGCCCATCTCGGGGACCTTCTCGGGATCAGCCCCGAGGTTGCGGGCGACCTTGGCCACGAAGACATCGCCCAGGGCGTCGATCGTTTCGCCCAGCTTGGCGCGCCCCTCCTCCGTAGAGAGGTCAGGACGCTTGTTTGGCGCGTTGCGGCTGACGATCGAATAGCGCTTGCGACCGCTCGCGCTCTCGTTCTCAACCACGGTTTCCACGACAACGCCGATGCTCCCCGCCAGACTGGCTTCGTCGATGACGATTTCACTGGCGGCCGAGGCGATCCAGTACGCCGCACTCGCTCCAGTGCCGCCGATGTAGGCGACGATGCGCTTGCGGGACCGGCCGGCGAAGATCATCTCCGCCAGCTCATTGATGCCCGATGCAACACCGCCCGGGCTGTCGATGTTGAGCACGATCGAACGGACCTTGGGGTCATCCAGGGCACGCTGAATGTCGGTGGCCAGGACCTGGGTGCTGGTCGCACCACTGATCTCGGTAAACAGATTGGCGTAGCGGAAGATCGGGCCCACGACCGGCACCACGGCTACGCCATTGCGCATCGTGACCTGGCGGGTGTCTTCCAGCCGCTCGCCACGCTTGGTCGCCAGCGCCATCGGATCGCCCATGCGATCGGAGATGGTCAACAGGTTATCCAGCGCGTCGGGCAGCATTAGCCAGGGCTGCGAGGCAGCCAGCTCAAGTGCTCGCGGCATGCTTATTCCTCTTGGGGGGTTGGGTCTGGCGGATTTTCAAGCCCGCCCTTGGGCAACGGCTGCAGGTTGTTGGCCCGGCGCTGCTCCACTTCACGCACGCGCTGACGGAATACCTGCTGCCAGGGCTCGCCGGTCATGGCGGCCGTTTCCAGGGTTTCGTTGCTCACGCCGATATCAATGCGCTTGCCGGCGGCGTTGGCTTCCTTGAGTTCGTCAATGGCACCGCGAGCAGGACCAATCCAGATGGCTTGGCAATAGGCTTTGCGCCTGGCCGGATCGGCATAACCAGGTAGATCGATCATGCCCCTGGCCACCGCCTCGTCGATCAGAAGCTCGCGACTGGGCTGGCAGAAGTCACACGCCAACCACCAGCGGCGCAGGCTGTAGAACCGCCACGCCTGCAGCATCGCAGCACGGGCCGCGCTGTAACTGCTGCTGTAGTGCAGCAGCAACTCCTCCATCGGCAGTTCCAGGGCGGCGCCGATCTCCTTCACCACGGCGGTGAAGAACGGATCGAACTGGGCGTTGGGCCGGCCCGGGTTAGCCACTACCGGCTCCTCGCCGACGCCCAGGTCGACCACAGCGCCCTCGCCCAGGCTCAGCTCACCATCGGAGGTGTCGTCGCCGCCGGGTTGCTCATCGCTCAATGCAGTCATCGGGAGATTACCGGACTGGAAGTCCGAGCCCTTCTTGATGAACACGGTGAACATGGCCGAGATCACCGCCGCCATCAGCTCGGCGCTGCTGTAGCGCTCCAACTTCTGCAGTGGCTCCAGCACCGGGGCCAAGTAGGGAGCCCCACGCTTCTGACCGGGCCGCTCCTTGTCGGACAGCACATGCAGCACCCGGCGGCGACCGGTCTGGGCACCGAAGGCGCTCAGCCGCTCCCAGACCAGCGGCTTGCCGACGACATGCTCACCGGGGTAGCCAGTGCAAACGTGGTACGCCACCGGAGCGCCCAGGTCGTCGAACTCGACGCCATCCACCAGGTTCGACCGGTCAAGGCCGTTGTTCGGGTTGCCGACCCGGTCGGACTCAATCAGTTGCAGCCGGGTGCTGAAGATGCAGCCCGGTCGCTCCTTGTCCGGCGTGGCCACCAACACATCGCCGCCAACCAGTGACGACACCAGGACCAGCGCCTGCAGTTGGTAGTGGTTGAGCGTGGCTTCCGCATCACACTCTCGCGGATCGTCCGCGTACAACGACCACAGGCGATCGAGCCGACCGTTGAGATCGTCGGCCTGCTCCTCCGTCAGGCCCAGCGCGCCATGGTCGACCTGTGCACGGCAAACCAGGCCGGTGCCCACCACGTTGGTGCGCAATCGAGTGATAGCCGCCCGGGCCACCAGGTGGTTACGCATCGCATCACGCGATCGCGCCACCAGCATCCGGCGCTCACCTCGGTTGAAGTCACGACGCGGGCTGCCGAGCCCGGGGATCCAGCTGGCCATGCTCCGTAGCACCCGCGAGGCGCCGCGCCAGCGGGTTTCAACGCCGCCGCCACCGCCCTGGGAGACGATCTGCTGGCCGTCGACCGATGCCCTGGCCACCCGGATCGCCTCCTGCATAAGCTGCTCGGCAGCACCATCCCGCTTTCTGAATGGCCACATGGTCAAATCCCCAGGTACGAGACGCGACTGCGGCTGCGGCGCTGCAGGGCGGCCTGCTCGTTGGCGACCTCCTGGGCGTACTGTTTTTCCAGCAAGCGCAGGCTGTTCAGCTCCGCCAACTGGACCTCGCGGTCCTGCCGACGCACCCGCTGGCCGTTTTTCAGGACGGCAGAGATCGCCGCCCGGACCTCTGCAAGGCGCTTTTGTGCATCTGTCATGGTGAACCTCGATTAGCCGACGCGGCTCCGGGTGCCCCTGCCGCGAGCTACTACACGGCGAGGAACTGGCGCCACCGCCTGCTCAGTATTGAAAAGGGTTGGCTGGAGCTGTTGCTGCTCCAGCTGGTCCCACTCGTTGTCGCGCAACAGGTGGGTCTTCAGGCTGCGGGCCGCGTGCAGGGCATAAACCTCACAGTCCAGCGCTTCGTTGCGCCGGCCTGCCTTCTTCTGCCAGACCATCTTGCTGGGTTGGCGGGGATGAGGCGCCAGGACCTCGTTGGTCAGTTGCTCGTAGTAGTCCGCGCGGATCTCGCTGTACCAGTGCATGCGACCTGGTCCATTCCCCTTCAGGCGGATCCGGCCGTCGATCAGCGTCTTGGCCTTGTGCGTGCCGACGATGAATACCCGCAGGCCATATCTCGCAGCCTTGGTGTTGTCCTGGGTGGTGTCGATCGACTGGGCCGGTTTGGTGAAGATCTCCCGATCCCGACTGTCGATCGAGGCGCCCTTGATCGCCATGATGTTGAAGCGCTGGCGATCCCGGACGTAGGTGTACACCGCATCACTGGTGTTACCGTCCGAGCTGTCGACGCTGACGGCCGAAACAGCGAGCTGCGCGCCACCCTCGGCCTGGATCGGCGTAGCAATGATCCTGTCCAACTCCGTCCACACCGGGTCGTTGATGTCCTTGGGGTTGCCTTCCAGCTCCCCCCAGTAGAGACGCCAGGACTCCTCACCTCTGCCCCAACCCACGATGACCAGGGCCAGTCGATCGCCCTGCACGTCCACACCGACCGTAACCAACAGCACGCCCTTCGGGGCGGTCAGCTCGGCGTAAGGCTCGGCCCGCTTCTCCAACTCGTCGGTCTTGGGCGCGTTGCTCTTGTATTCGTAGCTCTCGCCTTTGGAGCTGTTGGTGAAGGCGATCATGGGGCCGATGTTACCCAGCGAAAGGGCATGCTCAGCCTGCAGCTTCTTCTCCATCAGCACCTCAAAACGCGAGCCATGGAACGTGGCATACAGTTCATTGAGAATGTAGCCGGCGATCCCGCGAAACTCGGCCGTGGCCTCCCAGCGACCGCTCTTGAGGTTGGCGTTCTTCTGGTGGTCATCCCAGATCTCGCCGCAATGCGGGCAGGCGTAGTACGCCGTTTCTGGACGACGCTTACCGTAGATCTCGTGATGGTAGCTTTCGTCCTCGTCACAGTGCAGGTGATCGAAACTCAGCGCATGCGACTGGCCGCAGCCGTGGCAAGGAACCAAGCCCACGCGCTTGTCCGACAGCTCCAGTTCCGCATCGATTGCGGACAGGCCCTTGATGGTCGGCGTCCCACCGATGATGATCTTCGACCGCCGAAAGGTCTTGAGACGCTCCTTCGCCAGCTTGATGCTGTCGCCCTGCCCCCGCAGGTTGAGGTTGCAGTCGTCGGGCTCCTCGATCGCGACCCGAGGCACCGGGGTCGACTTCACACTGGACGGGCTGTTGGACCCGACCATCTTGAGGAATCCACCTGGGAACCGCTTGAAGTCCTGCCGCTGCTGCAGCTTGCGACTACGCAGATCGACTTTCTTACGCAGGCGCCGAGTGGCCTCGATCATCGGCTCCAGTTTCTCAGCGACGTACTGCTTGGCCGCCTCGGCCTTGGGGAACAGGATCAGAATCGGCGACGGGTCGAGATCGATCCACTTGCCTATGGCGTTGCCCATCACGCCCGAGGTCCAGGCTACCTGCGCCGACTTGCGGCCGACGACCTCAATCACGTTCGGATCGTCCAGCGCTTCCAACGGGCCACCTGGCCACACCAGGTGCGGCGTTTTATCGAACCGATACTTGCCCGGCGTGGCCGATTCTTCCGGCGACAGCCAACGGTATCTGTCTGCCCACTCGATGATGCTCATGCGTGGCGGCGGCGCCCACTTGCGGCACACGCGGACCATCGCTTTACTCGCCGTCTTCTTCAGAGCCCTCCTCGTCGTCCGACTCGTCAGGATCGCCAGCGAGATCGTCGTCCTCGTCATACGCTGACAATCTCCTAAGTATTGATTCAATGGGCGTCCGAATCAGTTGGTCATCCACCTGCACGCCGTACTCGGCAGACAGGGTTGCCGCCAGCTCATCCGGGAATGTGTTCAACAGCTCGATCTTGGCGGCGGTGATGACTGCCTCGAAGCGCTCGACCATCTCTGCCTCAATCACGACCTCGCCGAGATCCTTGGCCAGCGCCAGCTCTTCGCGGTCGCCGCGCAGCCTGTCTAGCCGGTCCCGGGTGGACTCCTTTTTGCCGTTCAGTGCCGCCTGCCGCATCAGCCACTCGATCACCGCCTGGGTGTCGTACTGGTTTTCGTTGCCGCGCCCCAGGCCGAACTCGTTCACCGGCATTCCATCCTTCTGCCACCGGCTCAATGTGCGCTCGTCCCGGCCGATGATCTCGCCGAGTTCGAGCTTGCTGACTGTCTTGCCCATCGCTAAGTCCTTGAAAAGACGGACATCCCTGCGTAGGTCTCAGCTGCAGGGAAACCGCGAGTCTGCGTACCCGTGTAGGGGGCGGCCCGGGGGGAGGACCCAAAAAATCGGCCCCCACCCCCGCCCCCTGGCCGGGTCACTGCCCCGCCTCGCTGCTGGCTGGCGGCTCTTCGCTCAGGCCCAGCCGCTTGGCGGCCCAACGTTCGTACAACCCGATCGCGACATCGGCGCCGGCCATGGCCGTGATGCAGCCAATGCTTCCCGCCGCCAGGATCGAAACCCCGGCGGCGCTCAACAGCATCATGGTCGACAACCCACAAACAACACATGCCCCGGAGCGGAGTGCGAGGCGCCGCATCAGCGACCAACCTCGCACCCCTGCCTTGTCGGCCCGCCATGCTTCCCCCGAAACCCCGCCGATCATCGACAGCAGAATCACCATCCAGATCGGCATATCAATCAACGCCTGCTGCTCGCTCGTCATTCTCTCGCCCCTTAAACGCAAAAACCCGGCGCAAGGGCCGGGTTTGGTGTGGAGTGCCTGCCGCATCATGCGGTCGCACCTATCGAAGATGACTACTTTTTACAGGTCGATTCCGGTGGCAGCAACCCTGTTTTAATGCCACCCGGTGAATGTCTGGTGAATGTCCCGGCAATGTCGGTGAATATCTTAAGTCCGGCTTCCAGCGCCTGCGGCGCTGTCCATGCTGCCTAACCTGCTCCTGTCGAAGTAGGACAGCTACAGGCGCCTAAATTCGGGGCTCTGCCCCACTGTCCTACCTTATTTATCCTTTTCTCGCGTAAAGAGGAAAACTTTAAAACACGCGTGCGCGCGACTGCGCGTATGCATCTGCGCTGCGCTCATGTGTGTGTGACGAGCGGGGAGGTTGGACAGTAGGACAGACCAGAAGCGGCGCGGCCCGTGCTGGTCCTACTGCGTCTAATTGCAGTGGGATAGGTCGGGCCGGTAGGACAACGACTGACGGAGCAAGGGCGAAGATCAAGCAGCCACCCGCCCGTGCAGTTTCATCCAGATGAGTAGATGCGCCTCATGCAGGCGATCGTAGTAGGTGTCGCGGCCACAGCCGCAATGGGCGTAGCGAAGCCGCATGTCTGCCTCGAAGTTGCAGTAGTGCTCGTAGACAACAGTCACCAGATGCGAGGGCAAGTGCTTGGTCACGATCAGCTCGACATCCAACGAGCCCTCCAACGGTGCCCGAGCTGCCCGCCGACCACGAATCAGTTGCCCGTTGCTCTCCATCATCATGGCGACCATGTTGCCCCCGGCCAGCCCGCCCTTGCTGAACTCGCTGTGCAGCTCCTGCGCCCAGGTGCGAAGCAGAGCGTCGATCTCCTTAATCAAAGCAAGGCTCCTCGAAGCGCTCGACCACCAGGGCCGAGCTGCGCCCCCAGTCTGCCGGCTTCTTGTAAGCCCATGGCCGTACGCCGGTCTTTGGTAGAGCAGGCATTCGAACCTTGCGCCATCCGAGTCGATGCAGGATCGCGCCTACGCGCATCTGTTCAGGCTTGCCCCAATGCCCATAATCCAGCTTCAGAGCGCCCGAGAGAATGTCAGTGCCGGAAGCCGTCTCGCCGATCTGAGACTCCTCCAGCCACTTCACGATTGGGCCTTCCCACTCGTCGACAACGAATCGCTCCTCCTGGGCCTCGGCAAATAACGGAGCCTCATCACGGTTTACCCACCAGACATCCCCGGCCAAGTAGCAATACATCGCCTCGGCCCACAGCTGATCGCGGATCTGCCGCAGTTGCTCCAGATCGACCTTGGTACAGGCAACAGGCCAATAACGCCGGTTGCCGGTGGCGTCCTTGAGGTACTCGTCTTGGTTGGTCGTACCCACGAAAACACACTGGCGTGGCACGTCCATCGTTCTGCGGCCGTAACTCTCGCGGTATGTGTCGGTGGAAGCTGAGAAGAACTGCTTGGCCTTTGTGGACTCGGCCTTGTTGAAGCTGTCCAGCTCGCCGAGTTCAACGATCCACTTACCCCGGATCGCTTGGTACGCATCCTTGTCGCCCAAGGCGAAAGGGGTATCCATGAACCATTCCCCGCCAAGAACAGACATCGCTGTCGACTTACCAGCGCCCTGCGCGCCCTCGAGGATCATCACGCAGTCGGCTTTACAACCGGGCTTCATGACACGCCCAACAGCTGCGATCATCCAGCGCTTGCCGACCTTTGAGTTGTAATCCGTCAGACCCGCACCCATGATCTCGGTCAACCAGGTGCTAAGCCGTGGTACGCGGTCCCACTCCAGCTTATTTAGATAGTTGCGGACAGGGTGGAACATGTGGTCATGGGCAACAACACTGACCGCCTCGATCACGTTGCTGGCCTTCACGCGCAGGTTGTACTGCTGGGCGAGCCACTTCATCACCAGCATGTCGTCGATGTCAGCCCAGTCCCCGGTCCCTCCGCCATACGGGGCGACCCGCAGCTTCACGATTTTCGAACTGAACGAGCTGAAGCCGATCACCCCGGCCCAACGCTCGTCGTTGCCGAGGATCAACTCGACGTTCTGCATGTGAGCGATCAACATGCCGTTCTCGGTCCGAGCCAACTGGTCTTTCCAGCCACCCGCTGCAGGTGGACGAACGACCGCGAGCACCTGGCGGCGAACAGCGTCCAATCCCTCAGCGCAATGCAGGTCGTTGAAGTCGGTCCACTTGTCCTCGCGATCGCCGGAGAACACTGGTGCCACCACCTGGCCGCCGACAACCGTTGCGGCGTTGTTGGCCTTCTCTTCGCCAGGGTTCCAGGGTTCGCCATTCGGGCGCTTGGTCTTCCAGTCGTCATCCCGACAAATAATGATCGGCCGGCCAGGCCAGCGCTCTCGCATGGCCTTACAAACCACCATCAGGTTGCCCGCATCAAAGGCAATGGCGACCGCCAATGAGGTCGCCATATGCAGGCTTGCGCCGGTCGCATAGCCTTCACACACCAGCACCGGCTCGCCGGGCTCAGGGTGCGGCCCGATGAGGTGGAAAGCCCCCTCCTTCGACATGCCAGCAGGCCAGTAGGACTTATCCCGCCCGGTGCTTTCCTGTTTCTCCGGGTAGATCACCTGCAGCCCGACGATCTGGTCACGGGCATTGCACATCGGCACAAGCACCGCGCCAGATCGCGGCGCGTAGCGAACACCGAAGCCAACGATCTGCTTTCGATCGAGGTAGGCGCTACGCCCCTTCTCCGCCATGCGCTTGAACATGCCGGAAGCCCGGTTCGCAGCTCGGCGCGCCGCGTTGGCAGCAACCTCAGCGGCCTTACGCTTGGCCTCCTCCTGACGAGCCCGCAGGACCTCTCGGTCCTCGGCGCTCATCCTGCCGGCCTTAACCTTGATCTTCTGCGACTCACCCGAACGCCAGTCACCGAAACTGCCGAAGATCAGCGTATCGCCCTTTTCCGTGCGGTGCTCATGCACCACGTACCAGCCATTCTTTTCCGTGCCCTTGTCCTGGGCAGTCTTGCAGCGGGTCAGCTTGCCGAACACCAAAGGCTGCGCAGGCTCCAGACCGTAGTCGGCGAACTGATTCAGAACCTCATCGAGCATACCGGGCCTCCCACATCTCGTTGAAGGTCTGGCAGGTCACGCACTGAGTGCAGCCACGAATCGCCTCTCGGCGAGCAGGAGGGATCGGATCATCGCAGGATTCACAGAACAGGAAGGAATGAGCGACCGCGACGGGCTTGTTTGCATTTCGCGCAGCCAGCGCCTGATCGATACGCTCCTGCACCAGATCATTCGCAAAATCAGCAGCATCAGCCACGTTCGGCACCTCGCGTGGTCTGGTTCACGTATGAGGCGCGGTTGTACAACCCGAGCAGCCCCTGAATGCCGCGAAACACTTGCAGGCGGATCTGCGCGAGCTCCTGATCACACACCACACCATCACCGATACTCTTAGCCCAGGTTTCGGCCAAGTCGGCGACCTGGCGGAAGTAGGCAGCAATGCCGGTGGTAAGCGTCTCCGGCATATCACCGGTATACGTGTCGGACAGGTCCTGCCACATGGTGTCACCGACCAGGGCATGCACTGCGTCGAGGATGCGGCGGTCCTTAGTCAGCTCGAGGATCTCGCCGAACTCCTGAATGTTGACGGAGTGGCTCGGGTGCGTCGGGGACAGCTTGTGCTGGAGGGTGGTCGCGTTGCGGCCGGTGGTTGCGGCGATTGCAGCGGCGCCGCCCGGGTAGTCGCGGACAGCATGGTAAAGCGCGAGGTCGAGCGGCAGGACTTCCCGCTTGGCTCGATCAACGCTGTGCAGAGCAATACGGCTCATGGCATTAATCCTTGTAAGTTGCCAGTGCCGCGCGACATGTAGTGGTGATACATTTGTCGCGTGGCTTGTATGGGCCCAAACGCCGGTCAGATCCGCAAGATCGAAACCGGCACCGTGCCGAGGCAAGCGATCCGTCGCTCACCCCTGGCGCAACAGCTGCCAATCTGTGGTGGAGAGGCAGCAACCCAAGGCATCCGTGCCTTGAAATACGCGGTAAAGATCGGCGGTTTTTGCATGTGGTGTGCACACCGACCTTCATCGCGGCCCAACCTCGCTGTGGTGGCGCGGGTCGGGGGAAACTGGGCGACCCTTGGGTCGCCTTTTTTCTAAGTACGGCGGCTTTCTACGAAGCCTGAGCGGTCGGTGGATCAGGCGGGAACACGTCGTCCAGAGTGCACTTGGTTCCCAACTGATTGAAGGCCATCACAATTGCACGGCATTCAGCGAGCCCTGCCGTCCTGCGTCCCGACTCGTAGTTACTGAGCCTTGTCTGGGTCCAACCCAGCGCAGCGACAAGAGTGCGCTGCTTGATACCAAATTTCTCTCTGTATTCAGCAATGCTATTCATGACTTAGCTCCAAATTGCACGGCAATAATAAACACGGATCGTGAACTTTTCAACACGAAAGGTGAGATTTTTTTATTTCATATCGTGGTAAAAAAAGCACATGAACACACTCGGCATACGCATCAAACAACTCAGAAAGGCCCTGGGCATGAGCCAGCAGGCTCTTGCGATGAAATGCGGCTGGGAATCCCAGTCACGCATTGGGAACTATGAGAAAGGAACCCGGCAGCCAAACCTAGGTGATATGGAGAAGATCGCTCACGCCCTGGGCGTCAGCCTTCCCGATCTAGTTGCAGGAAAAGACCGATCAGAAATTCATACCCTGCCGGAGGCAGTACAGGGGCGGGTACGTTCGGAGGATCGAGCTAACGCCGAGTACGGGCGGTCACGGGACAGAGGTCAGCCGATATCTAGTAATGTGGGCTGGGCAAAAGAAGGAGCTGTTCCTGTGGTAGGCAATGCACAACTGGGAAATCTAGGTTTCTTCGAGCCACTAGACTTCCCCCAGGGCCATGGTGACGGCTACTTAAACATTCACAGCGATGATCCTGATGCCTACGGGCTTAGGGTGCTTGGGGACAGCATGCTCCCTAGAATCAAGAACGGTGAATTCGTGCTTGTAGAGCCCAACAAAGCGTTCTACAGCGGTGACGAGGTCATGGTGCGCACCACTGACGGCAGAGCCATGATCAAAGAATTCATATATCTGAGGGACGGGATGTATCGACTCGACAGCGTAAACGCAGAGCATGCCCCCATCCATCTGGCCGAAACCGAGGTAGAAAAAATTCACCTCGTCGGTGGAATCCTGAAATCATCACGGTTCCTCCATTTATCACAGGACAAATAATCACAGATTGAATTGACACAAAAAGCACGATGCGTGATATTTGCCTCACTCTTCCACCACAGAGCGAGGCAACACCATGCACCCCACAGCAATACTCCACATTCATCCGGCCGTATCCACTGCCGCAAATCGCCGGACAGTAAAACCCAACTGCGACGGCAGCACAGTTGCAACCCTACACGCCCACCCGGCCGTTGCAGACATCTACCGCATCTTCGAGATTCGCCGCCTAGCGCGTGAATCCGGCTGCGCATACATCGCCACCAAACCGAAACAGCAGACCCGCCAAACTCCGGCTCCGTTCGACCCCAACGACGGGGGCCGGGCAGCATGAAAAAATTCAAACTGGACAACCGCACGCTAAGCCTTCTCCAAGCGCAGGCAAGCCTGACCGAGACCTTCACTCACACGCTGCGGGCCGCACCGCAACGCCAGGTCGTATCTTTCCGGCTGGCCGTTGAGCACAACCAGGCCGATACCACCTTCGGCATCTTGCTCGGCAGCGAACACCACACGCTGACCCTGCCCAACAGCCCGAAGATCCACCTCAAGCTGGCAGACTTCATTGAAGAGATCGTAAACGGTCCCATCGACCCGGACACCTCAACTGAGCTGCCGCACGCCGAGCGCGACTACGGCACCTTCGAGATCGAACACAAGCAGCAGGTATTCGAACTGGTCAGCCGCGGCGGATCGGCAAGCCTCAATCTCGGGTTTGAGCTGCCGATCAACATCGCCGTGCACCGCAACCAGACCCGGACCGGCATCACCACCATCATGAGCATCGGCAACTCACGCCCGCGCACCAAGTGCTTCACGGTCTGCGGCACCGATGTCGACATGTACAAGCGGGTCATCGAGTCGCTCAACCACCTTGCCGCCGCCGCAACGCCGGCTGCGCACGCGGCATAGGAGGCAGACATGGACCGCGACCTCCAAAAAACCGCCAAGTACTTCGGCACAACCCGGCCAAAACTGATCGCGTTGATGCGCGAGAAAGGCCTGCTGAACGAGCAGAACCTGCCGGCCTTCCCTGTCCGCGACCGCGAATACCTGCGGATCAAAGACGGCAGTTGGTTCCACCATGAATTCGGCACGCAGTACTGCCAGTCAACCCGAGTGCGGCAAGCCGGCATTCCGTGGCTGGCAAAGCAACTGAGCCTCGAACTCCCTGCCATCCCGGCAGACCGTCGTGACGTGGCCTAGGGAGTATGCCCGCCAGATCGTAGCCCTTCCGACACGCGAGCAGCGCAACGCAGCGCTGCTTGAGGTGCCGGAACATCTGCGCGAGCTGACCAAACGCCACTGCCTGAACTATTGGAACCACCCAAAAAGGAAGCAGAACAGCACATGAAGGACACCAACCAATCCCCACTCCGGCTGATGCCCGCACCCGAGACGGCGACCGTCGAACTGCTCTACCGCACCTTCGGCGACGTGCTGATCCCGCTGGAAAAGCTACGCGTGCAGTACTTCCGCAACCTCAACGAGCAGACCTTCGCCACCGAGATCCAGAACGGCCGCATTCAACTGCCAGTTACCACCCTGGACAACAGCCGCAAGGCGCCGAAGTTCGTGCACATCAAACATGTCGCAGCTCTGATCGACATCTGCGCCTACAGAGCTGACGAGCATCACGCAAAGCTGCAGACCGAATCACCCGAGCAAGACCAGTAATCAACGGCTGACACCACCAGCCATCAATCCACTAGGAGCACACCACATGACATTGACAACCACACAGATCTGCGCACTGATCATCGCCATTCTGTTCATCGGTCTGACCTACTACGCCGGCTATCGGAGCGGCCTGCTCGACGGCCGCGCCAAAGGCCAGATCGAAGGCATCGAGGAAGGTAGAGCCATTCAACGGTCTGACACGTCGGGGATGATCCGTGACCTGAAGTTACTACGCGACCAGGCCAGAGCGGACTACCAGCGGTTGTACACCCATTACGAACGCGCACTCGCAGCTTCGAAACTGGGTGACAAAGACCGCGCCACCTTACTGGCTATCGCACAGCAGCTGAAGCTAGCGGCCGAGACATTCAAAGCCCTGAAGTCGCAAGACCACGAGATACGCACTCACCTGCTGCGCACCAAAGCCTTGGAGCTTGCGGCCCTTCTGGAGCAGACCGACCAGGAGACAGCAGCATGAAGCGGCCCACCCCACTGCTGCGCCTCACCCCCCAGGCCGCTGGCGAGCTGCAACAGCAACACGCAAAAGCCACCGCTGAACTCAGCGCCCTGACTCGCTACCGCAAAGAGTTCGACCGCCAGTTGAAGGCTCTGATCGGCTACGAGGCCCTGCGCAAACTGCACAAGGACACCACCAACGCCCTGCTGCTGGCCGACCTGGTCAAGGAGGCCGCGTGATGAGCCAGATCCTTACCGTAACCGGCAAACGCTTCGACCTCTATCAGCCAGACGTCGCTCTCGTTGATCCAAGGGATATCTCCCACGCGCTCGCACATCTGTGCCGCTTCAACGGACACACCCGCGAGTTCTATAGCGTCGCCCAACATAGCTGCATCGTCGCCGAGCTGGTGCCCGAGCAACACAAGTTGGCCGCCCTACTCCATGACGCAACCAAGGCATACATCGGGGACATGGTGCGCCCCCTCAAGCAATGGATGCACGCCTACCAGGACGTCGAAGACTGGATCTGGCAATGCATCTGCGCCCGTTTCGACATCGATAGCGAACTGTCGGCCGACGTCCATAAGGCGGATCTCATTGCCCTGGCGACCGAACGCCGCGATCTGATGCCACCGGACCCGGCCACCTGGGATTGTCTGGTTGACATTGAGCCCATGGTTGAAACCATCCGCCCCTGGTCTGCCACCGAAGCGCGGCTCACCTATCACCAGCGCCTGATGGATCAGCTCACAATCGAACACCGGAGGAAAGCGGCATGATGCACGCACAGGACACCACACAAGCCCAGGCCGCTTTGCTCCGCAACGAAAATGGGATCGCCACGCCCGTAACAAACAGCTGCTGCGAAGCAGCAAGCATTATTGACCCTCTCAGCGCCACCACCGAGGGTCTTGTACCCCACGAAAAGCTGCGCGAGGCAGCCACACCCAGAGCATCGCTGATAGCTCTGGAACGCTCGCCCGCGCAGCCTGTTAAGGGGTATACGCACCCTACACCAACAGCAGAAATCCGGGCAGGAGGGCCCCGCTACTGGCCTGCCGACCTGACCGACGTCCGTCCCGAGGAGTGGGCACTGTCGCCCACCCCCAGTTGTTTTACTGAGCCGACCCCGACAGCAATCGCACAGCACTAAAAACCATTGGACACCGCCAGTCCCGACTGGCGGGCCGGAGAGAAACATGGAAATTCAAAGCGAAACCCTCGCCGAGGAAGAGCTCGTAGCGATCACTGGGTATCACCTACCCCGCAAACAGATCGCTTGGCTCGTGAACAACGGTTGGCAACATGTGCTGACCGGTGCACGCCGCCCTGTCGTCGGCCGGGTCTATGCCCGGCTGAAATTGGCCGGGGTCCGGCCCACCACTTCCAATACCGTGGCGGAAACCTGGACCCTCGACCTTTCGCGCGTGGGATAGTACATGCGACCGAGAAAACCTCAGAACCGAGATCTTCCGCCGCGCATGCTGCGGAGGATCCGCAAACGCAAGAAAGGCCCTGACTACGTCTGCTATTTCTATGCAGCAAAAGGTCCAGATGGCAAGCGGCTGGAAATCCCCCTGGGAACCGATCTGGACATCGCAAAAATCGAATGGGCAAAACTGGACCGCAAGACCGTCCCGAGAGTCATGAAGCTGCTTGGGCCGATATTCGATCGCTACGACAGGGATATCATCCCAAACAAAAAGGCCAGCACCCAACGCGAGAATCGCCTGTCATTAAAGCAATTGCGAGCCGCTTTCGCCGACGCCCCGCCAGAGGCGATTACCCCACACGTCTGCGCACAGTACCGGGATGCGCGAACCGCGAAAGTCAGGGCCAACCGAGAGCTGGCCCTGCTCTCGCACATCTACAACATCGGCCGGGAGTGGGGAGTGATTACCTGCGACAACCCGGTTACAGGCGTACGCAAGAATAAGGAAACCCCTAGGGAGTTTTATGCCAGCGACGCGATTTGGTCGGCTGTTTACGACAAGGGGGCTTCAGAGCTGCGCGATGCAATGGACCTAGCCTACCTGAGCGCACAGCGCCCTGCTGATGTCCTGTCGATGCGCGAAACAGACGCCATCTCCGATTACCTGCAGGTCAGCCAGGGGAAAACCACCAAGAAGCTAAGAATCAAGCTGACCAACTCCAGTGGCCCGAATCAGCTTGGCGAATTGATTGAGCGTTTGCTGCGACAACGCAAGGAACGCGGCGCGAGAAATCCATACCTGATTGTGACCGAAGATGGCCGTAACGTCACAAAGGCAATGCTGCGCCTACGATTCGATGAGGCACGCCGACAGGCAGCAGCGACGGCACTGGAGGCACTCGACCACAAGCTGGCCGCCGACATCAAGTCATTCCAGTTCCGCGATATTCGACCCAAAGCAGCAAGTGAGATCGAGGACCTGGCCTTGGCGAGCAAGCTGCTCGGGCACTCCGACAAGCGCATTACAGAAACTGTTTACAGGCGTGTCGGGGAGATTGTCTCGCCAACAAAATAGGCCTCAGAAACCCTATAGTTTCGGAACGCCTGCAAAAGTTTCGGAACGCTTCCTTGATTTCGACCGCCAGAACGAGCGACACCCAGAAACGACAAAGCCCCGAATAATCGGGGCTTTGTGGTGTGTAATATGGCGGAGGCGCAGAGATTCGAACTCTGGGACCTGTTACAGTCGGCAGTTTTCAAGACTGCTGCCTTAAACCACTCGGCCACACCTCCTATGCATTGCGGGCGCCATAATACCGTAATGAAACACACTGTCAAACTCTGGTGATAGCTTGTTACAGAGCCTCTGTTATGATCTTTGCGACTGAACATTTCAAACCCGAAGGAGTTTCGCCATGCGCGAACAGGATTACGCCGTTAACAACAGCGTGCAGGCTGAGCAGCTAGAGGTTAGCCGCGTCCTGCGCAACACTTACAGCCTTCTGGCCCTCACCCTGGCTTTCAGCGGTGTGATGGCTTTCGTCGCCCAGCAGATGCGTGTCGGCTACCCGAATATCTTCGTGGTGCTGATCGGCTTCTACGGGCTGTTCTTCCTCACCAACAAGCTGCGCGACTCGGCCTGGGGCCTGGTGTCCGCCTTCGCCCTGACCGGTTTCATGGGCTTCCTGCTCGGCCCTATCCTCAACCGCTACCTGGGCATGCAGGGCGGCGCTGAAGTGGTCAGCTCGGCATTCGCCATGACCGCCCTGGTCTTCGGCGGCCTGTCGGCCTATGTGCTGATCACCCGCAAGGACATGAGTTTCCTCAGCGGCTTCATCACCGCCGGTTTCTTCGTCCTGCTGGGCGCAATGCTGGCCAGCATCTTCTTCAACATCAGCGGCTTGCAGCTGGCGATCAGCGCCGGTTTTGTGCTGTTCTCCTCGGTCTGCATCCTGTTCCAGACCAGCGCCATCATCCATGGCGGCGAGCGCAACTACATCATGGCGACCATCAGCCTGTATGTGTCGATCTACAACCTGTTTATCAGCCTGTTGCAGATCTTCGGCATCATGGGTCGTGACGACTGATCGCACCGCTCAGGCAAAAAGCCCGCTCCGGCGGGCTTTTTGTTGTCGGCGATTTAGCTTCCTGGCGTTTCTGGCCTTATCATGACAGCAGATTTGCTGACAGAGTGCCCCATGAAGTTTGCCATTGCGCTGTTTTCCGCGCCCCACGCGCCCTCCTCCCGCCGCGCCCTGCTGTTCGCCCAGGCAGTGCTGGCCGGCGGGCATGAAATTGTGCGGCTGTTCTTTTACCAGGATGGCGTGCACAGCGCGTCGAGCAATGTGGTCACACCCCAGGACGAACAGGACCTGCCACAACAGTGGGCGACCTTCGTCAGCGACCACCAGCTCGACGGTGTGGTCTGCATTGCCGCGGCGCTGCGGCGTGGCGTACTGAACAGTGAAGAAGCCCAGCGCTATCAGCGCGCGGCGGTGAACCTGGGCGCGCCCTGGGAACTCTCCGGGCTGGGGCAGTTGCACGATGCCGTGCAGGCCGCCGACCGACTGATCTGTTTCGGAGGGCCTTGAAATGCCCAAGTCCCTGTTGATCATCAGCCGCCAGGCACCGTGGTCCGGTCCGAGCGCCCGCGAAGCCCTGGATATCGTGCTGGCCGGTGGCGCCTTCGATCTCCCTATCGGCCTGCTGTTCATGGATGACGGCGTGTTCCAGCTGACGTCCGGACAGAATGCCAGGGCCGTGCAGCAGAAAGACCTGACCGCCAACCTCCAGGCGCTGTCACTGTTCGGTGTCGAAGACCTGTATGCCTGCCGCGACAGCCTGGCCGACCGGGGGCTCTTTGCCACCCAAGTTGCCGGCGAGGACCTGAGCCTGCTCACGGCCGAAGAAATCGTCGCGCTCGTTAATCGTTATGACCAGGTGATCACCCTCTGATGTCGACCTTGCATGTGTTGTCTCACTCCCCGTTTACCGACAGCCGCCTGGGCAGTTGTCTGCGCCTGCTGGGCAACGAAGATGCGCTGTTGCTCAGTGGTGATGCGGTCTACGCCTTGCAACCGCGCAGCCTGCCGCTCGAAGCCCTGGAAGAACGTGCGGCCGAGTTGCGCCTGTTCGTGCTCGACGAAGACCTGCTGGCCCGCGGCCTGGAATGCCCGGACTGGGCCACGCGCGTGGACTATCCGGGGTTCGTCGAGCTGTCGATCCGCTACGACAAGGTCAATACCTGGTTATGAACACCCTGATTGTGAACGGGCAGGACATCGCCCTGGACAAGGACGGCTACCTGGTGCGATTGAGCGACTGGTCGCCCGCGGTGGCCAGCGCCCTCGCCGCCCGGGAAACCATCGAGCTGAGCCCGGAGCACTGGGAGATCCTCGAGTTGTTGCGCGGTTTCTACCAGGAGTTCGAGCTGTCGCCGGCCACGCGCCCGCTGATCAAGTACACCGCCTTGAAACTGGGTGCCGAAAAGGGCAACAGCCTGCACCTCAACCGCCTGTTCAATGGCACTCCCGCCAAACTCGCCGCCAAGTTGGCGGGCCTGCCCAAACCGACGAACTGTCTATGACCAACCCTGCTCCCCTGATCACCGAAACACCGGCCGAACATCCGTTTGCGACCTTCGTGCGGATCCTCGGCAAGGGCAAGCGCGGCGCCCGCAGCCTGACCCGTGAGGAAGCCCGTGAAGCCATGGGCATGCTGCTCGACGAGAAGGTGGAGGACACCCAGCTCGGCGCCTTCCTGATGCTGCTGCGCCACAAGGAAGAAAGCCCGGATGAACTGGCCGGTTTCACCGAAGCCCTGCGCGAGCGACTCGCTGCGCCGGACTTGCCGATCGACCTGGACTGGCCGACCTACGCCGGCAAGAAGCGCCACCTGCCCTGGTACCTGCTGGCCGCCAAGTGCCTGGCACAGAACGGCGTGAAGATCCTGATGCACGGCGGCGGCGCCCATACCGCGGGCCGGCTGTACACCGAGCAGTTGCTGGACACCCTGCAGATTCCGCTGTGCCGCAACTGGCAGGCCGTCGAACAGGCCCTGGCCAGTGGCAATATCGCGTTCTTCCCCCTGGGTGACTGGGCACCACAGCTGCAGCGAATGATCGACCTGCGCAATACCCTGGGCCTGCGCTCGCCGATCCACTCCCTGGCACGCATCCTCAACCCGCTGGGCGCCCGCTGCGGCCTGCAAAGCATCTTCCATCCCGGCTACCAGGCGGTGCATCGCGATGCCAGTGGTCTATTGGGCGATACGGCCATTGTGATCAAGGGCGATGGTGGCGAAATCGAGGTCAATCCCGACAGTCCCAGCCATCTCTACGGGACGGCCAATGGCGAAAGCTGGGATGAAGAATGGCCCGCCCTGTCCGAGCAGCGCCATGTGAAACCGGCGACGCTGGAACCCGAGCACCTCAAGGCCCTGTGGCGTGGCGAAGTCGAAGACAGCTACCCGCAATTGGCCCTGCTGTCGACCATGGCCCTGGCCCTGCGCGGTCTCGGCATGCCTCGCGAACAAGCCTTCGAACAGGCTCAACGATACTGGGATGCCCGCAACAGATCGATTTAGTCGATCATTTACCCCCAGGGTTTGCGCTATTTCTTCGAACGAATCACTTTAGACTGGACTCCAACGCACATCTGCCGAGGAGTTTCCGATGGGTCTTTTGGTCGAAGGCCGCTGGCATGACCAGTGGTATGAAAGCAGCAAGGACGGCGCCTTCCAGCGCGAACAGGCGCAACGCCGTCACTGGGTAACGGCCGATGGCAAGCCCGGACCCAGTGGTGAAGGCGGTTTTACCGCCGAAGCCGGGCGTTATCACCTGTATGTGTCCCTGGCCTGTCCCTGGGCTCATCGCACGCTGATCCTGCGCAAACTCAAGGGCCTGGAAAACCTGATCGATGTGTCGGTGGTCAGTTGGCTGATGCTGGAAAACGGCTGGACCTTCGACCAGAACCACGGCTCCAGCGGCGACCGGCTCGATCAGCTCGCCTTCATGCACCAGCGCTATACCGCCGACAGCGCAGACTACACCGGGCGCGTGACCGTGCCGGTACTGTGGGACAAAAAGCTGCAACTTATCGTCAGCAATGAATCGGCGGAGATCATCCGCATGTTCAACAGCGCATTCGACGGACTGACCGGCAACCGGCTGGACTTCTATCCCGAAGCCTTGCGCGGGCTGATCGACAGCTGGAACGAACGGATCTACCCGGCGGTGAACAACGGCGTCTATCGGGCCGGTTTCGCGACCTCACAGGGTGCCTATGAAGCGGCGTTCGACGACGTGTTTGCCGAACTCGATCATCTGGAACGGCAACTGGCGGAGCATCGCTACCTGGCGGGCGAATACCTGACCGAGGCGGACGTACGTCTGTTCACCACGTTGATTCGTTTCGATGCGGTCTATCACGGTCACTTCAAATGCAATCTGCGACGGATTGCCGATTATCCGAACCTGTCGAACTGGCTGCGCGAGCTGTATCAGTGGCCGGGAGTGGCCGAGACGGTGGATTTTGCCCATATCAAGGGGCACTACTACGCCAGTCACCGCACCATCAATCCGACGGGAATCGTACCCAAGGGACCGGCGCAGGATTTCATGGCAGAGCATGATCGTGAGCGTCTGGCCGGACGTGGGGTCTGGAGAGGCTAACGACGGTGCACACAAACCTGCAGGAGCCGGCTTGCCGGCGATGGCGTCCTTGAGGGCCTCATCGCCGGCAAGCCGGCTCCTACAGTAGAGAGCAAATCAGCGTCAGACCTGCGATTGCGCGCCTTCGAACCAGGCCAGCTTCTCACGTAACTGGACCACTTCTCCGACAATCACCAGCGTCGGTGCATGGACCTCATGCTCCGCCACCAGTTGCGGCAGGTTGGCCAGCGTGCCGGTGAATACCCGCTGGTTCGACGTGGTGCCCTGCTGGATCAGGGCCGCCGGCGTTTGCGCCGAACGGCCGTGCTTGATCAGCTGTTCGCAGATGATCGGCAAACCGACCAGGCCCATGTAGAAAACCAGGGTCTGTGCCGGCGCCACCAGGTCGACCCACGGCAGGTCGGTGCTGCCATCCTTCAGATGACCGGTGACAAATCGCACGGACTGCGCATAGTCACGGTGCGTCAGCGGAATCCCGGCATAGGCCGAGCAACCACTGGCTGCCGTGATCCCCGGCACCACCTGGAAAGGAATACCGTGGGCCGCCAGTTCCTCGATCTCTTCGCCACCACGGCCGAAGATGAACGGATCACCGCCCTTCAGACGCAGCACCCGCTTGCCCTGCTTCGCCAGATCCACCAGTTGCTGGTTGATCTGGTCCTGAGGCACGGCATGGTCGGCGCGACGCTTGCCGACATAGATACGGTCGGCATCACGCCGGCACAGTTCAAGAATCGCCGGGGCGACCAGGCGATCGTAGAGCACCACGTCGGCCTGTTGCATCAGACGCAGTGCGCGGAAGGTCAGCAGATCGGGATCACCCGGCCCCGCGCCCACCAGGTACACCTCGCCTGGCGCATTCGGTGCCGCACCGTTGATCTTCTCCAGCAGCAGACGCTCGGCCTCGGCGCCCTGCCCGGCCAACTGCCGGTCGGCGATAGGGCCCTGGAACACGTCTTCCCAGAATGCGCGACGCTGCTGCACACCGGGAAACAGGGTTTTCACCTGAGTGCGGAAGCGTGCCGCCAGCCCGGCCAACTGGCCATAGGTCGAGGGAATCCAGGTTTCCATCTTGGCCCGGATCAACCGCGCCAGCACCGGCGCATCGCCGCCGCTGGAAACCGCGATCACCAGCGGTGAACGGTCGACAATGGCCGGGAAGATCACGCTGCACAAGGCCGGCGCATCGACCACATTGACCGGCACGCAGCGCCGATGGGCATCGGCGGAGACCTGTGCATTGAGCGTTTCGTCGTCAGTGGCGGCAATGATCAGCACACAACCGTCCAGGTCGGATTCGATATAACCGCGCAGCAGCGTTTCGCCGCCACTGCCACTGATCAGCTCACTCAACTGGCTCTCGATCTCGGGAGCGACCACCCGCAGCAGCGCTCCGGCATCGGCCAGCAGGCGTGATTTGCGCAAGGCAATCTCCCCGCCACCGACGACCAGAACACGGCTGCCACGCAGGTTGTGAAACAGCGGCAGGAATTCCATCAGCCGATGACCTCAAGGCCGCCCATGTAGGGCTTGAGCACTTCTGGCACACGGATCGAACCGTCGGCCTGCTGGTAGTTTTCCAGTACCGCCACCAGTGTGCGACCCACGGCCAGGCCGGAACCGTTCAGGGTGTGGACCAGCTCGGGCTTGCCGGTTTCCGGATTGCGGAAACGGGCCTGCATTCGCCGGGCCTGGAAGTCGCCGCAGTTGGAGCACGACGAAATCTCACGATATTTGTCCTGGCTCGGCACCCACACCTCTAGGTCGTAGGTCTTCACGGCACTGAAGCCCATGTCGCCGGTGCACAGGGCCAGGACGCGGTAAGGCAGTTGCAGCAGTTGCAGGACTTTCTCGGCGTTGGCGGTCAGGCCCTCCAGGGCGTCCATGGAGGTCGACGGCTCGACGATCTGCACCATCTCGACCTTGTCGAACTGGTGCTGGCGGATCATCCCGCGAGTGTCACGGCCCGAGGCGCCGGCTTCGCTGCGGAAGCACGGCGTGTGTGCCACGAACTTCAACGGCAGTTGCTTGGCATCGATGATCTCGCCCGAGACGATATTGGTCAGCGACACTTCGGCGGTCGGGATCAGGTACAGATCAGCCTCACCTTCGCGGGTGATCTTGAACAGGTCTTCCTCGAACTTTGGCAACTGGCCGGTACCCTGCAACGCAGGCGCCTGGACCAGATAAGGCGTGTAGGCCTCTTCGTAGCCGTGCTCGGCGGTGTGCAGGTTGATCATGAACTGCGCCAGTGCCCGATGCAGGCGGGCAATCGGGCCACGCAGCAGGGCGAAACGCGCGCCGGACAGCTTGGCGGCGGTTTCAAAATCCAGCCAGCCGAACTTCTCGCCCAGAGCGACATGGTCCTGGATCGGGAAATCGAAGGCGGTCGGCGTGCCCCAGCGGCGCACTTCGACGTTGCCGTCTTCATCGGCACCGACCGGCACGGATTCATGGGGCAGGTTCGGGATGCCCAGCAGGATCTGGTCCAGCTCGGACTGGATGGCATCCAGCGCCACCTTGCCTTCGCTCAACTCGGAGCCCATGGTTTCGACGCTGGCCATCAGCGGCGCGATGTCTTCGCCGCGCTGCTTGGCCTGGCCGATACTTTTGGAAACCGCATTGCGCTCGGCCTGCAATTGTTCGGTGCGGGTCTGCACCACCTTGCGCTGGCTTTCCAGCTCTTCGATGCGGGCAACATCGAGGCTGAAGCCACGGGAGGCCAGACGATCCGCTACGTCCTGGAGGTTGCTACGTAACAGTTTGGAATCGAGCATGTCGGTTTCTCGTTATTCAGAGTTTGGTCAAGGACAGGCCGGCCCAGGTCGCGAGCAGCCCGCCGAATACGCTGAGGGCCACATAGCCCATGGCCAGGAGGCCCTGCCCGCTTTCCAGCAGGCGCACCGTATCCAGTGAAAATGATGAAAATGTGGTCAGGCCGCCGACAAACCCCACGATCAGGCCGGCGCGGATTTCAACCGGGACCTCGGGGCGCAGCAAAAACAGACCGTAGAGCACGCCAATCACCAGGCAGCCCACGATATTAACGGCCAACGTCGCGGTATAGAAGTGCTTCGGCCAATTGGCGTTGATCAGATTACCCGTGGCAAAGCGCACCAGGGTGCCGACGATACCGGCGATGGAGACAGCCAGCACGGTACGAATCATGGCTTTCTCCGCTGTTTCGGGCTGTTGCGGTCGAGCGCGGCCAGGTGGTTGAGCTTCTCGCCGATCTTCAGCTCCAACCCGCGGGGGACCGGCTGGTAGAAGGGTTGTGGTTCAAGCGCTTCGGGAAAATAGTCTTCGCCGGCCGCATAGGCATCGGGCTCGTCGTGGGCATAACGGTACTCGTCGCCGTAGCCCAGCTGTTTCATCAGCTTGGTCGGGGCATTGCGCAGGTGCAGCGGCACCTCCAGCGAGCCGTGCTCGGCGGCGCTACGCATGGCGGCCTTGAAGCCCATGTACACGGCGTTGCTTTTTGGCGCACAGGCCAGGTACGTGATGGCCTGGGCCACAGCCAGTTCACCTTCCGGGCTGCCCAGCCGTTCCTGCACATCCCACGCCGCCAGACACAGGCTCAACGCCCGTGGATCGGCATTGCCGATATCCTCGCTGGCCATGCGCACCACGCGCCGCGCCAGGTACAGCGGATCGCAACCGCCGTCGAGCATCCGCGCGAACCAGTAGAGCGCGCCGTCCGGGTTGGAACCGCGCACCGATTTGTGCAAGGCGGAAATCTGGTCGTAGAAGGCTTCGCCGCCCTTGTCGAAACGCCGCCGGGTATCGCCGAGCAGGCTTTGCAGCAGCTCGACACCGATCTCGCTGCCGTCCTCGGCCAGGTCCGAGGCGTTTTCCAACAGGTTGAGCAGCCGCCGGCCATCGCCATCCGCCGCCGACAACAGCATCCTGAAGCCTTCGTCGCCCAGGCTCAGCTGGCGCTTGCCCAAGCCGCGCTCTTCCGTCAGCGCCCGCTGCACCAGCTTGTTCAGGGCGGCTTCGTCGAGGCTCTTGAGCACATACACCCGAGCCCGGGACAACAGCGCGTTGTTGAGCTCGAACGACGGGTTTTCAGTGGTGGCGCCGATAAAGATCAGCGTGCCGTCCTCGACATAAGGCAGGAAGGCATCTTGCTGGGATTTGTTGAACCGATGGACTTCGTCGACAAACAGGATGGTGCGCTTGCCGTACTGCCCGGCCTGCTGCTTGGCGACTTCCACCGCCTGGCGGATCTCCTTGACCCCGGCCAGTACCGCCGACACGGTTTCGAAGTGCGCGTCCGAGACTTCCGCCAGCAGCCGCGCCAGGGTGGTCTTGCCCACCCCTGGCGGGCCCCAGAAGATCATCGAATGCAGCGCGCCCTGCTCCAGGGCTTCGCGCAACGGCTTGCCCCGGGCCAGCAAGTGTTCCTGGCCGACGTACTCATCCAGGTTGGTCGCACGTAGACGGGCGGCCAGGGGTTGAGCGATCGGGGCACGGCTAAACAGGTCCATGGGCTGCGTTTGAAACCTCTTATTCCTGGATGACGTCAGCACCCTTGGGGATGTCGAACTTGAACTTGGAAGCCGCAATCGGCTCGTTGGCCTTGACCCCGGTGAACAGCAGGTTGGTGCGCTGGCCGACGCTGTCGATCAGTTGCATGTCATTGACCAGGCCGTTGCGGAACGACAGGCGCAGGCTGTCGAACAGAGTGTCCTTGGTTTTCGGCTTGAGAATGAAGTCGATCACGCCGCCAGCTTCCTTGGCGCTGATATCGAAGCTTTCGCTGATCTTCGACACATCACCGGACAGCAGCAGGGCCGGGGTCTGGGTCAGGCGCAGGTCGAGCTTCTTGATGGTCACCTGCTCCAGGTCCGGATCCCACAGGGTGACCTTCTGGCCATCGGAGATCATGGTCTGTTCCTGGGGCGCATCGGTGTGCCAGTAGAACAGGCCCGGGCGCTGCAGGGACATCTCACCGGCGGTTTCCTGCAACTGGGTGCCGCTGCCATCCAGGGTCAACTGGGAGAACCGCGCCGTCAGGGTCTGAGACTTTTCGAGCAACTGCGTCAGGCGCGCCACATCCTTCTGGTCGGCATGAGCCGACAAGGTGGTCAACGCCAGAACCGGCAACAACAGCATGCGGATAAGACGCATGGGAGTCCTCATGGAATTCGTTTGAAAGGTATGCCGCGTGACCTCACGCGGCACAGGATCAGTCGCGCATCGGCCCTGGCGCAAGCACTTCGCGCGAACCGTTGGTGTTCATGGCTGTCACCACCCCGGCCATTTCCATGGCCTCGATCATGCGGGCAGCCCGGTTGTAGCCGATCTTCAGCTTGCGCTGGACCGCGGAAATCGAAGCCCGGCGGCTTTCCAGGACGAACTGCACCGCCTCGTCGTACAGCGCATCGGTCTCGGCATCGTCGTCACCGCCGCTGCCGCCGCCATTCTCGAAGCCGCTACCGGCTTCTTCGACACCGTTGAGGATATCGTCGTTGTACTCCGGCGCACCGCGCAGCTTCCAGGCTTCGACTACCCTGTGCACCTCGTCGTCGGAGACAAAGGCGCCGTGGACGCGGATCGGCAGGCTGGTGCCCGGCGGCATGTAGAGCATGTCACCATGACCCAGCAGCTGCTCGGCACCGCCCTGGTCGATAATGGTCCGCGAGTCGATCTTGCTCGATACCTGGAAGGCCATGCGGGTCGGGATGTTGGCCTTGATCAGACCGGTGATCACGTCCACCGAAGGCCGCTGGGTCGCGAGGATCAGGTGGATACCGGCCGCTCGCGCCTTCTGCGCGATACGGGCGATCAGTTCCTCGACCTTCTTGCCGACGATCATCATCATGTCGGCGAATTCGTCGACCACCACGACAATGGTCGGCAGCTTGGTCAGCAGCGGCGCTTCGTCGTGGATGCTTTCGCGGTTGTACAGCGGGTCGGCAATCGGCTCGCCGCGTTCCTGGGCTTCCTTGATCTTGGCATTGAAGCCCGACAGGTTGCGCACGCCCATCTTGGCCATCAGCTTGTAGCGCCGTTCCATCTCGGCAACGCTCCAGCGCAGGGCATTGGCGGCGTCCTTCATGTCGGTGACCACCGGGCACAGCAGGTGCGGAATGCCTTCGTAGATCGACAATTCGAGCATCTTCGGGTCGATCATGATCAGCTTGGCGTCTTCCGGGCCGGACTTGAACAGGATCGACAGGATCATCGCGTTCACCCCCACCGACTTACCGGAACCGGTGGTACCGGCCACCAACAGGTGCGGCATCTTCGCCAAGTCGGTGATCACCGGCCGGCCGCCGATATCGTGGCCGAGGGCCAGGGTGACCGGCGACTTGAAGTTATCGTACTCGGGGGTCGACAGCACCTCGGAGAAGCGCACGATCTGCCGGTCTTCGTTGGGAATCTCGATACCGACGGTGGTCTTGCCGGGAATCACTTCCACCACCCGCACGCTGGTCACCGCCAGCGAACGCGCCAGGTCCTTGGCCAGGTTGGCGATACGACTGACCTTGACGCCGGCGGCCGGCTGGATTTCGTAACGGGTAATCACCGGGCCGGGGTGGATCGAGTCCACCGACACTTCGACCCCGAACTCCTTGAGCTTGATCTCCAGCAGGTGGCCGACGGCCGCCAGGGACTCGGGAGAGTAATTGAGCTGTTTCTTCTCGGCCGGGTCGAGAATCGAGATCGGCGGCAAGGTGCCTTCGACCGCGCTGTCGATAAACAACGGCGCCTGTTTCTCTTTCTCCACGCGCTTGCTCGGCTGCGGCGGCTTGACCGGTGCCGGGGCGATGACCGGCGGAACGTGCTTTTCACGCTCGGACATATGTTTGCTCAGGGCCTGCTCGCGTTCGATCAGGCGCTCCTTGGCCTTGGCCTGTTCACGCTTGTCGGCGATGCTCGGGGCCACCACTTCCTCGACCCGGGTATCGACTTCACGCAATTGCGCCACCAGTTGCTTGCGCTCGGTACGCGCCGCCCACCAGCGATTCATCGCGCCCTGGAACAGTTCGAAGAGGTCCAGAGTGATCTTGCCGGTGACGTCCATCACCTTGAACCACGACAGGTCGGTGAACACCGTCAGGCCGAACAGGAACAGGGCAATGAACAACAGCGTGCTGCCCTGGATATTCAGGGCATTGCGGGCCAGGTCGCCCAGGCTTTCACCCAGGGCACCGCCGGCACCGGCCGGCAAGCCGGTCGGCGAATGAAAATGGATATGCGCCAGCGCGGCGCCGGACAGCACCAGGAACACCAGGCCGATCAACCGCCAGGAAAACAGCCAACCACTCCACTGCCAGGGTTCGTGACGCTGGCGGAAGATCTGCCAGGTCTTGATCGCCAGCAACAGCGGGAACACGTAGGCGAAATAACCCAGCACCATGAACAGGATATCGGCGCTGTAGGAGCCGGCAGGCCCACCGAAGTTCTGCACATCGTCGATCTTGCTGTTGTGACTCCAACCCGGATCGTCCTTGCCATAGGTAAGCAAGGCCATCATCAGGAACAGGCACAAGGCGCCGATGGCAATCAGCGCGCCTTCCTTGAGACGATAGTGCAGTTGCTGACGCCAGAGCGGCACGACTGCCTTAGGGGGTGTAGCGGTGGATTTCTTCAAAACGCGTCTTTTCCTGCGCCCAAGGCGCGCCCAGCTGTTGATTGACGACAAAATACTGCCCATTCAGGGCAGGTGAACAGTTCTCTGGCTCTACCTGGACTATTTTCACTATCAGTCCTTTGCATGCTCGGCACTTGCCACGTCAGAAACTATCATCGTTCGATGATGGACATTGTACGGGTTTACACGCTCGATGCCACGCGGTTGCCGCTTGGGTGTAGCATAGCCAACAGCGCTTTTCATGCGCTTCAATTTGAGCATGCATTCTCTTTTGTGACAAAGGCTTATGAGGTGTTTTTATGAGCGAAGCCAAGCATTCACGCCTGATCATCCTGGGCTCCGGCCCCGCCGGTTACAGCGCTGCCGTTTATGCCGCCCGTGCCAACCTCAAGCCTGTCGTCATTACCGGCCTGCAGGTCGGCGGTCAGTTGACCACCACCACCGAAGTCGACAACTGGCCAGGCGATGTCGAAGGCCTGACCGGTCCGGTCCTGATGGAGCGCATGCAGAAACACGCCGAGCGTTTCGATACCGAGATCGTCTACGACCACATTCATACCGCAGAGTTGCAGCAGCGGCCGTTTATCCTCAAGGGTGACAACGGTATCTACAGCTGCGACGCGCTGATTATCGCCACAGGCGCCTCTGCCCAGTACCTGGGCCTGCCTTCCGAGGAGGCCTTTGCCGGCAAGGGCGTCTCCGCCTGCGCCACCTGCGACGGCTTTTTCTATCGCAATCAAGTGGTTGCCGTTATCGGTGGGGGCAATACCGCGGTCGAGGAAGCGCTGTACCTGGCCAATATCGCCAGGGAAGTGCACTTGGTCCACCGCCGTGACAAATTGCGCTCGGAGAAGATCCTCCAGGACAAGCTCTTCGAAAAGGCCGCCAACGGCAATATCCGCCTGCACTGGAACCAGAACCTGGACGAAGTGCTCGGCGACGCGACTGGCGTGACCGGCGCCCGCCTGCGCGACAGCCTGACCGGCGAAACCAGCGAGCTGTCGCTGGCCGGCGTATTCATCGCCATCGGCCACAAGCCCAATACCGACCTGTTCCAGGACCAGCTGACCATGCACAACGGCTATCTGCAGGTCCAGGGTGGCAGCGAAGGCAATGCCACGGCCACGGAAATCCCCGGGGTGTTCGCTGCCGGCGATGTCGCCGACCATGTCTATCGCCAGGCCATCACCTCGGCCGGTGCCGGGTGCATGGCGGCGCTGGATGCCGAGAAATACCTGGACGATAACTAAACCTTGTGGGAGCTGGCTTGCCAGCGATGACGATGGTAAATGCTATATCGCTATCGCTGGCAAGCCAGCTCCCACAGGTTGCATAGCGCCCTCCCCCTTCTGCTCAAGCCTGAATGCCATGCTGACCTGGTTACAACGCGACACCCTGACATTCCCCCCGCTGGCCAAGGCCATGCGCGAACCCAACGGGCTGCTGGCCGCCGGCGGCGATCTGTCCGCCGATCGGCTGATCCAGGCCTATCGCCACGGCTGTTTCCCGTGGTTTTCCGAAGGCCAGCCGATTCTCTGGTGGTCGCCGGACCCGCGCACCGTGCTGTTTCCCGACGAACTGCATATCTCGCGCAGCCTGGGCAAACTGCTGCGCCAGCAGCGCTACCAGGTCACCTTCGACCGCGATTTCGCCGCTGTCATCAAGGCCTGTGCGGCGCCACGCGCCTACGCCGACGGCACCTGGATCACCGAGGCAATGCAGAACGCCTACCTGCAACTGCATGAGCGCGGTTTCGCCCATTCGGTCGAGGTCTGGGATCAGGAGCAACTGGTCGGCGGCCTGTACGGATTGGCAATGGGCCAGCTGTTTTTCGGCGAATCCATGTTCAGCCGCGCCGACAACGCCTCGAAAGTCGGCTTCGCCACCCTGGTCAACCACCTCAAGGCCGCGGGCTTTGTCCTGATCGACTGCCAGATGCCCACCGATCACCTGCACAGCCTAGGTGCCCGAGCCATTCCCCGCAGCACTTTTGCCGACTACCTGCAGCACCATCTCGACCAGCCAAACACGGCCCTGTGGGTTTCCTAGGCGAGTTCCACAGGCTGGCTTACACTTAATTCAAAGCTTATTCCGAGGGTTGATCATGACCGAGCTGGCGCGTTTGAAGTTTTATGCCACTCAACCCCACTCTTGCAGCTATCTGCCCGAAGAGCAGGCCACCACGCTGTTCCTCGACCCTAGCCAGCCCATGGACGTGCATGTCTACGCAGACCTGTCGGAGATGGGATTTCGTCGCAGCGGCGACCATCTTTACCGACCCCATTGCCAGAACTGCAATGCCTGCGTGCCGGCGCGCATCCCCGTGGCGCAGTTCCTGCCCAACCGCCAGCAGAAACGCATTCTCAAGCGCAACATGGATCTTCAGGTACGAGCCGCCAAGCCCGGATTCAGCGAAGAATACTTCGACCTGTACCAGCGCTACATCGAGCAACGCCATGCCGATGGCGACATGTTCCCGCCCAGTCGCGACCAGTTCTCGACATTCCTGGTACGCGACCTGCCCTTTTCACGGTTCTACGAGTTTCGCCTGGAAGGCCGGCTGGTCGCCGTGGCGGTGACCGACCTGCTGCCCAACGGCCTCTCGGCGGTCTACACCTTCTACGAGCCGGACGAAGAACGCCGCAGCCTCGGTCGCTACGCGATTCTCTGGCAGATCGGCGAGGCCCATCGGATGGGCCTGGACGCGGTCTATCTCGGGTACTGGATCAAGAACTGCAAGAAGATGAACTACAAGACCCAGTACCGGCCGATCGAGCTGCTGATCAATCAACGCTGGGTCACGCTCAGCTAAGCCTCCCCCACCTCGCAAAAACACCCGTATTGCGGCGACAGGCGTCGTCGCAAGCGGGCAGTTATTTTTGCGGGCGGCACTAACCACTTGGCGTGATGGTGGTTTTTCGGGCACAATGCACGCCGCTTTTGCCTGGCGCAGTTGCACCGGGCCATTCACTGGACACCGAGGGCTTTACTGCATGTCGAAAGAAGACAGCTTCGAAATGGAAGGCACTGTCGTCGACACCCTGCCCAACACCATGTTTCGCGTGGAGTTGGAAAATGGGCACGTCGTAACCGCGCATATCTCCGGCAAGATGCGCAAGAACTACATCCGTATTCTTACCGGTGACAAAGTGCGCGTCGAGCTGACGCCCTATGACTTGAGCAAAGGGCGCATCACCTACCGCGCCCGCTAATCAGGTCAATACAAGACGCCCGGCACCGCCGGGCGTTTTTGTTTGCGCATTTTTTGCCCCCCCTGAAATCTATCTTTTGTGGGAGGGGGTGGCATTTTCAGGATCGCGAAGATAACAAAGGCGCCAGAAGGCGCCTTTGTCTTGTGCTGCATCAGACTGGATCAGGCCATTTCAGCCGTGGTTTCGAAGTCGAAGGTCAGTTCGCCATCCTTGATGTCGATGTGTACCACACCGCCATGGTCGGACAACTCGCCAAACAGGATCTCCTCGGCCAGCGGACGCTTGATCTTGTCCTGGATCAGGCGTGCCATCGGACGTGCGCCCATGGCCGCATCGTAGCCACCTTCGGCCAGCCAGCTGCGAGCCGCGTCGGTCACTTCCAGCTGTACGCGCTTGTCTTCCAACTGCGCCTGAAGTTCGGTAAGGAACTTGTCCACCACACTCTTGATGACCTCATGACTGAGGCGACCAAACTGGATAATGGTGTCCAGACGGTTGCGGAACTCCGGCGTGAAGCTCTTCTTGATCACTTCCATGGCATCGGACGAGTGGTCCTGATGCGTGAAGCCAATCGACGCCCGGGCCGCGGTTTCAGCACCGGCGTTGGTGGTCATGATCACGATCACGTTGCGGAAGTCGGCCTTGCGCCCGTTGTTGTCGGTCAGGGTCCCGTGGTCCATGACCTGCAGCAGCAGGTTGAAGACTTCCGGGTGGGCCTTCTCGATTTCATCGAGCAGCAGCACGCAATGCGGTTGCTTGGTAATCGCTTCGGTCAGCAGGCCGCCCTGGTCGAAACCGACATAGCCCGGAGGCGCACCGATCAGACGCGATACGGTGTGACGCTCCATGTACTCGGACATGTCGAAACGCACCAGCTCGATACCCATCGCCTTGGCCAGCTGCCGTGCCGCTTCGGTCTTGCCGACACCGGTAGGACCGGCGAACAGGAACGAACCGACCGGCTTGTCCGGCGATTTCAGCCCGGCACGGGACAGCTTGATGGCTGTCGACAGCGAATCGATGGCCGCATCCTGGCCGAACACGGTCAGTTTCAGGTCACGTTCGAGGTTACGCAGCAGTTCCTTGTCGGAGCTGGTGACATGCTTCGGCGGAATCCGCGCGATTTTCGCAACGATATCCTCGACCTGCGGCACTTCGATGCGCTTTACACGCTTCTCGACCGGCTGCAGGCGCTGGTAGGCGCCCGCCTCGTCGATCACGTCGATGGCCTTGTCCGGCATATGCCGATCATTGATGTAGCGCGAAGCCAGCTCGGCCGCCGCACGCAACGCCTCGTCGCTGTATTCGATATTGTGGTGCTGCTCGAAACGACCTTTCAGGCCGCGCAGGATACCGATGGTGTCTTCTACCGAAGGCTCGGACACATCGACCTTCTGGAAGCGCCGGGCCAGGGCACGGTCCTTCTCGAAAATGCCACGGAATTCCTGGAAGGTGGTCGAGCCGATGCAACGGATATCACCCGAGGACAGCAACGGCTTGAGCAGGTTCGAGGCATCCATGACGCCACCGGACGCGGCACCCGCACCAATGATGGTGTGGATCTCGTCGATGAACAGGATCGCCTGCGGGCGTTTCTTCAGCTCGCCGAGCAGCGCCTTGAAGCGTTTCTCGAAGTCGCCGCGATACTTGGTACCGGCCAGCAGGGCACCCAGGTCGAGGGAGTAGACGACACTGTTGGCCAGCAGGTCCGGCACCTGGTTGTCGACGATACGCTTGGCCAGGCCTTCGGCGATCGCGGTCTTGCCGACGCCCGCCTCACCCACCAGCAGCGGGTTGTTCTTGCGCCGACGGGCGAGGATCTGCGCGACACGCTCGACCTCCAGCTCGCGACCGACCAATGGGTCGATACGCCCCTGGCGTGCCAGCTCGTTGAGGTTGCTGGCATACGCATCCAGGGGATTGCCCGAAGATGAAGACTCACCACCCTCTTCGTCCTGCATATCCTGCTCGCCTTCGGAGTGATCGCCGTGCCCGGGCACCTTGGAGATGCCATGGGCGATGTAGTTGACGACATCGATACGCGCAACGCTTTGCTGCTTGAGCAGGAATACCGCCTGGCTTTCCTGTTCGCTGAAGATCGCGACCAGCACGTTGGCGCCTGTCACTTCGCGCTTACCGGAGCTCTGCACATGGAATACGGCACGTTGCAGGACACGCTGGAAGCCCAGGGTCGGCTGGGTTTCGCGATCTTCGTCATGAACGGGGATCAACGGCGTGGTGGAGTCGATGAACTCCTGCAGGTCGTGCTTGAGTTTGTCGAGGTTCGCGCCACAGGCCCGTAGAACGGTTGCGGCGGCCTCATTATCCAAAAGGGCCAGCAGGAGATGCTCGACCGTCATGAATTCATGACGCTTCGAACGGGCCTCCTTGAAGGCTAGATTGAGGGTGACTTCGAGCTCGCGGTTTAACATAGTTCACCTCATACCCAAGTGGTCGGCGTTAACCGTCCTTCTCGATTTCACAGAGTAGCGGATGCTGGCTTTCCCTGGCGTACTGGTTGACCTGCATGGCCTTGGTCTCGGCGATGTCGCGGGTAAACACTCCACATACTGCCCGTCCTTCTGTATGAACTGCCAGCATGACCTTGGTAGCCAGCTCGCGATTCAGGTTAAAAAACACCTCGAGCACTTCGACGACGAAATCCATCGGCGTGTAGTCATCATTGAACAACACCACCTTGTACATCGGCGGCGCCTGCAACGCAGGCTTTGCTTCCTGTATGGCAATGCCCGCGGAATCGTCATCGTGGAAATCCGGGCGATCCTGATTGAATGTTAGTCGAATCTGGCTGATTGCATGCATGGAAAGAAAGGTTCGTCAGTTGAGCTGTTGCAGTAATGGGGACGTTTCGGACAGTTTCAATACCGACCGAAAGGTCACCTTGACTATCGGCAAATCGGTGTTACAACCAATAGAGCCCACATTGGGTAATAAAGGTCCATATCGTCAACCATTTTTCTGGTTCACGTAGTGAAGGATGAACTGGATGATACTCCAGTGATGGGGTCGTTTGCAGAGGGATATGAGCATGCCGAGCGGTAAGGTCAAGTGGTTCAACAACGCCAAGGGCTATGGTTTCGTCCTGGAAGAAGGCAAGGATGAAGACTTGTTTGCCCATTATTCAGCCATCAAGATGGATGGCTACAAAACCCTTAAGGCTGGCCAGGCAGTGAGCTTTGAGATCATCCAGGGCCCCAAAGGTTTGCATGCGGTCAATATACAGAGCGCAGCTGTCGCGACCCCCACCGAAGAGAAAGCACAGCTCCCCAAGACCAAGACACACAACGTCAGTGCCTGAAATCAATCAGTAGAAATATCCAGGCATAAAAAAACGCCCGACTCGAAAACCAGAGCCGGGCGTTTTTTTGTTCAGCGCCGAGCGATCTACATGTGTGCGATCAGGGCATCGCCGAAGCCGGAAGACGACACCAGCCTGGCACCATCCATGAGGCGCTCGAAGTCATAAGTCACGGTCTTGGCGCCAATCGCACCGTTGGTGCCCTTGATGATCAGGTCGGCCGCCTCGGTCCAGCCCATGTGACGCAGCATCATTTCCGCGGACAGGATCAGCGAACCAGGGTTTACCTGGTCCTTGCCGGCGTACTTGGGTGCGGTACCGTGGGTCGCCTCGAACATGGCGACGGTGTCGGACAGGTTGGCCCCCGGCGCGATACCGATCCCCCCCACCTCGGCCGCCAGGGCGTCGGACAGGTAGTCACCGTTCAGGTTCAGGGTGGCGATCACGTCGTACTCGGCCGGACGCAGCAGGATCTGCTGGAGCATGGCGTCGGCAATGGCGTCCTTGACCACGACATTGCGACCGGTTTTCGGGTTCTTGAACTGCATCCAAGGACCGCCGTCGAGCAGCGTCGCGCCGAACTCCTCGGCTGCCACTTCATAGGCCCATTCCTTGAAGGCGCCTTCGGTGAACTTCATGATGTTGCCCTTGTGGACAATGGTCAGCGACTTGCGATCATTGTCGACGACATATTGCAGGGCCTTGCGCGCCAGGCGCTTGGTGCCCTCTTTCGATACCGGCTTGACGCCAATACCGCAGTCCTGGTCGAAACGGATCTTGGTGACACCCATTTCTTCCTTGAGGAACTTGATGACCTTGTTCGCTTCCGGCGAGCCGGCTTTCCACTCGATCCCGGCATAGATGTCTTCGGAGTTCTCGCGGAAGATCGTCATGTCGACGTCACCGGGCTTTTTCACCGGGCTCGGCACGCCTTCGAACCAGCGTACCGGACGCAGGCAGACATACAGGTCGAGTTGCTGGCGCAGGGCCACGTTCAGGGAACGGATACCACCGCCCACCGGGGTAGTCAGGGGCCCCTTGATGGAGACCACATAATCCTTGACCGCATCGAGGGTTTCCTGGGGCAGCCAGGTGTCCTGATCATAGACCTGGGTGGCCTTCTCACCGGCATAGACTTCCATCCAGGAGATCTTGCGCTTGCCGCCGTAAGCCTTTTCGACAGCCGCGTCGACGACCTTGATCATCACCGGGCTGATATCGACGCCAATACCGTCACCTTCGATGAAGGGGATGATCGGGTGATCAGGAACATTGAGAGAGTGGTCTGCATTGACGGTGATTTTGTCACCGACGGCTGGAACCTGAATCTTCTTGTATCCCATGTTGTACTCCATCTATGGATTGAACATCTGGCTGCTTTCGAGCCTACCCCAGTTAAATGTAGACGGAAACCTCGACCACCCCCATTTGCCTTGAAAGCGCTGCAGTTAGCGGCGTACAAGCCTGAAATCAAAGGGAAAAGCGCCAATCTCCAGCATTTGCCGGCCGCGCCCGGCGCTTTTGCCCGTGCGACCTTTAGACCAATGGACGAAAAGAGTTGTTTATGAACCCTCGGCGCTTTGCCAGCAACCTATGTATAATCGCCCCGCTGACCATAGGGTCACGACGGCCGACCTCTCCCAGCTACCGAAATGTAGCCGAGACTTTCCGCCCAAAAGCCGGGCTGTTACCGCAGTCCGACCGCTTGACGCTCGACTGATGCAACCCAACATCACCGCGAAGAAACCTCGATATTCGGCTCATGGACGACTTTGAACGAACGCGCTTATCCGGCGCATCTCGAGTTTCTGCGCATGCTTTAGCAAAGAAGAGAGTTAATCCGAATATGCCCACCCGCTCGAAGATCATCTACACCTTCACCGACGAAGCTCCCGCCCTCGCCACCTATTCACTGTTGCCTATCGTAGAGGCCTTTACCGCTTCGGCTGATATCGCCGTGGAAACCCGCGATATCTCGCTGGCCGGACGTATTCTTTCGAGCTTCCCTGAACAACTGGGCGCCAAGGCCGTGCCGGATCACCTCGCCGAGCTGGGCGAGTTGGCCATCACACCTGAAGCCAACATCATCAAGCTGCCGAACATCAGCGCCTCGGTGCCACAACTGCAGGCCGCGATCAAGGAGCTGCAAGCCCAGGGATTCAACATCCCGGACTACCCGGAGACCGTGAGCAGCGACGCCGAGAAAGACGCCCGCGCCCGTTACGACAAGATCAAGGGCAGCGCCGTGAACCCGGTCCTGCGCGAAGGCAACTCCGATCGCCGCGCACCGCTGTCGGTGAAGAACTACGCACGCAAGCACCCGCACAAGATGGGCGCCTGGGCTGCTGACTCCAAGTCCCACGTCGCGCACATGAACAACGGCGATTTCTACGGCAGCGAAAAAGCCGCCCTGATCGACGCCGCCGGCAGCGTCAAGATCGAACTGATCGCCCAGGACGGCACTTCCAGCGTCCTGAAAGAGAAGACCAGCGTACAAGCCGGTGAGATCCTTGATTGCGCCGTACTGAGCAAGAACGCCCTGCGCAGCTTCATCGCCGCCGAGATCGAAGACGCCAAGCAACAAGGCGTGCTGCTGTCGGTTCACCTGAAAGCCACCATGATGAAGGTCTCCGACCCGATCATGTTCGGTCAGATCGTTGCCGAGTTCTACAAGGACGCCCTGGCCAAGCACGCTGACGTGCTGGCGCAGATCGGCTTCAACCTGAACAACGGCATCGGCGACCTGTACGCCCGCATCAAGGCCCTGCCGGCCGAGCAGCAGGCACAGATCGAAGCGGACATCCAGGCGGTCTACGCCGTTCGTCCGGCGCTGGCCATGGTCAACTCCGACAAAGGCATCACCAACCTGCACGTGCCGAGCGACGTCATCGTCGACGCCTCGATGCCGGCCATGATCCGTGACTCCGGCAAGATGTGGGGCACCGACGGCCAACTGCACGACACCAAGGCGGTGATCCCGGATCGCTGCTACGCCACCATCTACCAGGCGGTGATCGAAGACTGCAAGCAACACGGCGCCTTCGATCCGACCACCATGGGCAGCGTGCCGAACGTCGGCCTGATGGCGAAGAAGGCCGAAGAGTACGGCTCCCACGACAAGACCTTCCAGATCAAGACCAACGGCGTGGTACGGGTTTCCGACAACACCGGTCGCACCCTGCTGGAACAGGCCGTGGAATCTGGCGACATCTTCCGCATGTGCCAGACCAAGGACGCCCCGATCCAGGACTGGGTCAAGCTGGCCGTCAACCGTGCCCGCGCGAGCAGCACCCCGGCGATCTTCTGGCTCGACCCGATGCGCGCCCACGATGGCGTGGTGATCGAGAAGGTCCAGACCTACCTGAAGGATCACGATACCGCCGGCCTGGACATCCAGATCATGTCGCCGGTCGACGCGATGAAGTTCACCCTGGCCCGCACCCGCGAAGGCAAGGACACCATCTCGGTGACCGGCAACGTCCTGCGCGACTACCTGACCGACCTGTTCCCGATCATGGAACTGGGCACCAGCGCGAAGATGCTGTCGATCGTCCCTCTGATGAACGGCGGTGGCCTGTTCGAAACCGGCGCCGGCGGTTCGGCACCGAAACACGTTCAGCAACTGGTGGAAGAGAACTTCCTGCGCTGGGATTCCCTGGGTGAGTTCCTGGCCCTGGCCGCTTCCCTGGAACACCTGGGCGTGACCTACAACAACCCGAAAGCCCTGGTGCTGTCGAAGACCCTGGACCAGGCCACCGGCCTGTTCCTCGACAACAACAAGTCGCCATCGCGCAAAGTCGGCAACATCGACAACCGCGGCAGCCACTTCTACCTGGCGCTGTACTGGGCCCAGGCCCTGGCCGCCCAGAGCGAAGACACCGCGCTGCAAGGCCAGTTCACCCAACTGGCCAAGACCCTGACCGAGAACGAGGCGACCATCGTTGCCGAGCTCAACGCCGTACAGGGCAAGCCAGTCGACATCGGCGGCTACTACCACGCCAGCGCCGAGCTGATCAGCAAGGCCATGCGTCCGAGCGCTACCCTCAACGCGGCAATCGCTGCGCTGGTGTAACCGCTCAGGAAAGATCACAAGCCCCGGCCCAGAGCCGGGGTTTGTGTTTACGGCCCGAGCATTCGTCAATCTGCGAATACAAACCCTGCGGGAGCCGGCTTGCCGGCGATGAGGCCTTAGAGCCGTGCATTGCCCTTACGGACGCCATCGCCGGCAAGCCGACTCCTGCACGGGACCGCATTCGCCTTATGATGCCCTCATATTCAAAGAGAACCCCACCCTATGGAATGGCAACCCCATATCACCGTCGCCACCGTCGTCGAAGACAACGGTCGCTTCCTGCTCGTCGAAGAACTGCAAAACGGACAGGCGGTCTTCAACCAGCCGGCCGGCCACCTCGACCCCGACGAAAGCCTGAACGAGGCGGCCATCCGCGAAACCCTGGAGGAAACCGGCTGGGATGTCGAACTGACCGGCGTGATCGGCATCTACCTGTACACCGCCCCCAGCAACGGCGTGACCTACCAGCGTGTGTGCTTTGCCGGCAAACCGCTCAGACACCACCCCGACTATCGACTGGACGAAGGCATCATCGGCCCGCGCTGGCTGACCCGCGACGAGTTGCTGGTCCTGCGCCCGCAGTGGCGCAGCGAGCTGATCATCCGTTGCATCGACGACTATCGGGCGGGCCCGCCGCACAGTCTCGAACTGATCCGCCCTTCTCTTTAGCCTTGCGGGCGCGGGCCTGTTAGAATCGCGTCCTTTTTCGAAGACACTCATTGAATCCCTATGCGTGATCCAGCTTCCCTCGCCCCAGAAAACCTGCGCGTCATTGTCGGCATGTCCGGCGGCGTGGACTCTTCCGTTTCCGCCGTCCTGCTGATGGAGCAGGGTTACCAGGTGGAAGGCCTGTTCATGAAGAACTGGGAGGAAGACGACGGAACGGAGTACTGCACCGCCATGGACGACCTGGCGGACGCTCAGGCCGTGTGCGACAAGATCGGCATCAAGCTGCACACCGCCAACTTCGCCGCCGAGTACTGGGACAACGTGTTCGAGCATTTCCTGGCCGAATACAAGGCCGGGCGCACGCCGAACCCGGATATCCTCTGCAACCGCGAAATCAAGTTCAAGGCGTTCCTCGACTACGCCCTGATGCTCGGTGCCGACCTGATTGCCACTGGCCACTACGTGCGCCGCCGTGATATCGACGGCCGCACCGAACTGCTCAAGGGCCTGGACCCGAACAAGGACCAGAGCTACTTCCTGCATGCCGTGGGCGGCGAACAGATCGCCAAGACCCTGTTCCCCGTCGGCGAGCTGGAAAAGCCAGCCGTGCGCGCGATTGCCGAAAAGCACGGCCTGGCGACCGCCAAGAAAAAGGACTCCACCGGAATCTGCTTTATCGGCGAACGACGCTTCAGCGACTTCCTCAAGCAGTACCTGCCGGCCCAGCCCGGCGAGATCAAGACGACCGAAGGTGAAGTCATCGGTCGCCACCACGGCCTGATGTACCACACCATCGGCCAGCGCCAGGGCCTGGGCATCGGCGGCCTGAAGGACGCCGGCGACGAGCCGTGGTACGTGCTGATCAAGGACCTGGAGCACAATGAGCTGATCGTCGGCCAGGGCAACGAGCACCCGCTGCTGTTTTCCCGCGCCCTGCTCGCCTCCGAGATCTTCTGGGTCAACCCGGTCGACCTGAGCAGTCCGCGCAAGCTGACCGCCAAGGTCCGTTACCGCCAGGGCGACCAGCACTGCATCCTGGAAAAAACCGCCAGCGGCTATCGCGCGGTGTTCGATGAACCCCAGCGCGCCGTGACGCCGGGCCAGTCCGTGGTGTTCTACGACGGGGAAATCTGCCTGGGCGGCGGCGTGATCGAAGTTGCCGAGCCCTGGACCAGCGGAGCGCGCCCATGAGCCCGACCCAGGAGCAACTGACGGCACTGGGCGGTGTGTTTCTCGCGGCGGTTCTGGTGGACAAGATTGCCAAGACCGGCCAGTCCAGCGAAGCTGGCCTGAGCTGCATGCTCGGCAGCCTGCTGATCCGCGACCCCAAGGACACACTGGAAGTCTACGGCGGCGACGATATCAACCTGCGCGACGGTTATCGCGCGCTGATCGGCGCCCTCGAACGCGACCCGAGCGCCCTGCAGCGCGAGCCGCTACGTTATGCGCTGTCGATGCTCGGCCTCGAGCGCCAGCTGGCCAAGCGCGACGACATGCTGGAAATCATCGGCAAGCGCCTGCCGCAGATCCAGTCCCAGGTCGAACACTTCGGCCCGGCCCATGAAAACGTGGTGGCCGCCTGTGGCGCACTGTACCAGGACACCCTGAGCACCCTGCGCCAGCGGATCCAGGTACACGGCGACATGCGCAACCTGCAACAACCGAGCAATGCCTCGAAGATCCGCGCCCTGCTGCTGGCCGGGATCCGCTCGGCCCGCCTGTGGCGCCAGCTGGGCGGTCATCGCTGGCAACTGGTCATCAGCCGGCGCAAGCTGCTCAAGGAACTCTATCCGTTGATGCGTAGCGCCTGAGGCCATCGACGGAGCTGTAAAAGCGCGATACGCCGGTCAGTTGGCAACGGACCGGCGGATTTTTTCATGTATGATACGCGCCCCATTTCGTTGCCCGACTGTCCGAGAACACCCCATGCAGCTTTCTTCGCTCACTGCGGTTTCCCCTGTTGACGGCCGCTACGCCGGCAAAACCCAGGCCCTGCGCCCTATTTTCAGCGAATACGGCCTGATCCGTGCTCGCGTCCTGGTGGAAGTGCGCTGGCTCCAGCGCCTGGCCGCTCACCCTGCGATCACTGAAGTCCCGGCGTTTTCCGCCGAAGCCAACGCGGTATTGAATACCCTGGCCGAGAACTTCTCCCTGGAGCACGCCGAGCGCGTCAAAGAGATCGAGCGCACCACCAACCACGACGTCAAGGCGATCGAGTACCTGCTCAAGGAACAGGCCGCCAAGCTGCCTGAACTGGCCGCCGTCAGTGAATTCATCCACTTCGCCTGCACCAGCGAGGACATCAACAACCTGTCCCACGCCCTGATGCTGCGCGAAGGCCGTGATGACGTGCTGCTGCCGCTGATGCGCCAGATCGCCGAAGCCATCCGCGAACTGGCCCAGCGCTTCGCCGCCGTGCCGATGCTGTCGCGCACCCACGGCCAGCCGGCTTCGCCGACTACCCTGGGCAAGGAACTGGCGAACGTCGTCTACCGCCTGGAGCGCCAGATCGCCCAGGTGGCCGCCGTGCCGCTGCTGGGCAAGATCAACGGTGCCGTGGGCAACTACAACGCCCACCTGTCGGCCTATCCGCAGGTCGACTGGGAAGCCAACGCACGCGCCTTTATCGAAGACGAGCTGGGCCTGGGCTTCAACCCCTACACCACCCAGATCGAGCCGCACGACTATATCGCCGAGCTGTTTGATGCGATCGCGCGCTTCAACACCATCCTGATCGACTTCGACCGCGATATCTGGGGCTACATCTCCCTGGGCTACTTCAAGCAGCGCACCATTGCCGGCGAAATCGGTTCCTCGACCATGCCGCACAAGGTCAACCCGATCGACTTCGAAAACTCCGAAGGCAACCTGGGTATCGCCAACGCCCTGTTCCAGCACCTGGCCAGCAAGCTGCCGATCTCCCGCTGGCAGCGCGACCTGACCGACTCCACCGTGCTGCGCAACCTCGGCGTCGGCTTCGCCCACAGCGTCATCGCCTACGAAGCCAGCCTCAAGGGCATCAGCAAACTGGAGTTGAACGAGCAGAAGATCGCCGCCGACCTGGACGCCTGCTGGGAAGTCCTGGCCGAGCCGATCCAGACCGTGATGCGCCGCTACAACATCGAAAACCCGTACGAAAAACTGAAAGAGTTGACTCGCGGCAAGGGCATCAGCCCTGAAGCGCTGCAAACTTTCATCGACGGGCTCGACATGCCTGCCGACGCCAAGGCCGAGCTGAAACAACTGACCCCGGCCAACTACATCGGCAACGCCGTGGCCCAAGCCCAGCGTATCTGATCGTACGGCACCCGCTCTGAACGCCCGGTTGAGCCGGGCGTTTTTATTCCCGTATGGAAAACGCTTTTTTTCAATAGGTTACACATGAATCCTGATACTCCTCTTCAACTGCTGGGCGGCATCACTGCTCGCGAATTCCTGCGCGACTACTGGCAGAAGAAGCCGCTGCTGATCCGCCAGGCCATTCCCGACTTCGAAAGCCCGATCGACGCCGACGAACTGGCCGGCCTGGCCCTGGAAGAAGAAGTCGAATCGCGCCTGATCATCGAGCACGGCGAGCGCCCCTGGGAGCTGCGCCGCGGCCCGTTCGCCGAAGACGCCTTCAGCCAGTTGCCGGAACGTGAATGGACCCTGCTGGTGCAGGCGGTCGACCAGTTCGTCCCGGAAGTCGCCGAACTGCTGGAAAACTTCCGTTTCCTGCCGAGCTGGCGCATCGATGACGTGATGATCAGCTTTGCCGCCCCGGGTGGCAGCGTCGGTCCGCACTTCGACAATTACGATGTATTCCTGCTCCAGGGCCACGGCAAGCGCCACTGGAAGATCGGCCAGATGTGCGATTCCGACAGCCCGCTGCTGGAACACGCCGACCTGCGTATCCTCGCCGATTTCCAGGAAACCGCCGAGTGGACCCTGGAACCGGGCGACATGCTCTACCTGCCACCGCGCCTGGCCCACTGCGGTGTCGCCGTGGACGACTGCCTGACCTACTCGGTGGGCTTTCGCGCACCGAGCGCGGCTGAAGTACTGACCCACTTCACCGACTTCCTCAGCCAGTTCCTGCCGGACGAAGAACGCTACACCGACGCCGACGTACAGCCGGTGGCCGATCCGCACCAGATCCAGCACGACGCCCTCGACCGCCTGAAAAGCCTGCTGGCCGAGCACATGAGCGACGAGCGCCTGCTGCTGACCTGGTTCGGCCAGTTCATGACCGAACCACGTTATCCGGAACTGGTGGTAGGCCCCGAACTCGAAGAAGAAGACCTGCTCGACGGCCTGCAACAGGGTGCGATACTGATCCGCAACCCGAGCGCGCGCCTGGCCTGGTCGGAAGTCGATGACGACCTGCTGCTGTTTGCCAGCGGCCAGAGCCGCTACCTGCCGGGCAAGCTGCGCGAGCTGTTGAAAATGATCTGCGCGGCGGACGCCCTGCATGCCGACAATCTCGGCCACTGGCTTGACGACGAAGATGGACGCGGCCTGCTCTGCGAGCTGGTCAAACAAGGAAGCCTGGGATTTGCCGATGAATAGAATTCACGTACGTGTCGCGGACTGGCAAAAGGATAACGCCGAGATTCGGCGCATTCGTGAATCGGTATTCATTGCCGAACAAGCCGTACCGCCGGAACTCGAGTGGGACGCGGAAGACGCCAGCGCCGTGCATTTCCTGGCGTTCGAGGGTGACTTCCCGATCGGTACCGCACGCCTGCTGCCCGACGGGCATATCGGCCGCGTATCGGTCCTGCGCGATTGGCGCGGACTGAAGGTCGGTGATGCACTGTTGCAGGCCACGATCGGTGAAGCCGAGAAACGCGGCCTCAAGCAACAGATGCTCAGCGCCCAGGTGCAGGCCACGGCGTTCTATGAACGGCACGGTTTCAGCATCGTCAGCGAGGAGTTTCTCGAAGCCGGGATTCCCCACGTCGACATGGTGCGCAATTCCGCCTGACACCCCAAAGGCCTGGGATCTTTAACCTGTGGCGAGCGGGCTTGCCCGCGCCGGGGCGTGCAGCGCCCCCAAAAGCAGCAAACCCGTTGTACCAGAAACGGCTGCTGCGCAGCCGAGCGCGGGCAAGCCCGCTCGCCACAAGCAGACCAAGCCCCTAAAAAACGCCCCGCCATCGGGGCGTTTTGCCGTCCGCGATTCAACTTGACCCACCAACAGCCGAGAAACTGTCAAACTCAATGCATTGCCCAGTCCAACGCGGAGATACCGGACATGTCCCTACGCACCCTCTTCAGCGGCTTGCTGCTGGCCTGTGCCTTCAGCGCTCAGGCAGCCACTGAAATCATCCCCCTGAACTACCGCACCAGCAGCGACCTGCTGCCCGTCGCACAGAACTTCCTCGGGCAGGATGGCAAGGTCAGCGCCTATCAGAACCAGCTGATCGTCAACGCCGAACCCGGCAAGATCAACGAACTGCGCGACTTCCTCGGGCAACTGGACAAGCCCGCCAAGCGCCTGCTGATCAGCGTCGACACCAGCGAGAACAATGACCAGGGCGCCCAGGGCTATTCGATCAACGGCCAGGGCCAGACCCGTATCATCAGCCGCAGCACCGACAGCCGCGACGGCGGCATCCAGCAGGTCCAGGCCAGCGAAGGCACACCGGCACTGATCCAGGTCGGCCAGAGCGTGCCACTGACCAGCAGCACCGGCCAGCTCGACGCCTATGGCCGGCCACAGACACAGACCCAGTATCGCAACGTCACCCAGGGGTTCTACGTCACCGCCAGCGTCACCGGAAATATCGTGCACCTTGCCATCAGCACCAATCGTGACCGGATGAGCCAGGAACGTCAGGATGTAGTGAACGTACAAAGCACCGACACAACCGTCAGCGGACCGCTCGGCCAGTGGATCACCCTGGCCGGCGTCAACGGCCAGAGCCAGGCCGACCGCCAGGCCCTAACCCGCAGCTACTCTACCTCCAGCCGTAACGACATGACTTTGCGGGTGAAAGTCGACACCCTGGACTAAAGCACCGAAAACTGACCGATGAGTCGTATTAGACCAAAGATGTAGTGCTTTAAAAAAAGCACTACAAAACGTTTGACGAGCCAAAAAACCGAAGGCATGATGGCCTCGCTCCCGCTAATCAGGGGCCCTGGCAAGGGCCTTCGGATCGCCGCTCTAACCTACCCACCTGAGCCGATTCGTGTCTGTACCGCCCACAAGGCGTGTTTGACGAGGTTGCGACTGGAACGAAGTTGTCCCGAGGGACGGAAGCGTAATAGGTAGAACGGCAAGAACTCTGAAGCCCGCATGAAGGCCCACGACGCCCCAATGCGCCCGAAGGATCGCCCTCGCCTCGCTCACTTCCCCCTTGAGCCCATCGTTCAATCGTCGCCTTCCCCGCCGGACCGCACCTGAGCGCCTAAGCTTCTGGTCAGCGAGCAGCCGTTTTGCCCAAGCCTCAACTTGAGCACTCGGCGGAGCAAGGAATTCTCCACCCCAGACCTATGCGACGAGGTTTATCTCCATGGCACTGACACGCGAACAGCAAATTGCAGCCCTTGAAAAAGACTGGGCTGAAAACCCGCGCTGGAAAGGCGTGACACGCACTTACTCCGCCGCTGACGTGGTCCGCCTGCGTGGCTCGATTCAACCCGAGCACACCCTGGCCCGCCTGGGCGCCGAGAAACTGTGGAACCTGGTCACCCAGGGCGCCAAGCCGTCCTTCCGTCCGGACAAGGATTTCGTCAACTGCATGGGCGCCCTGACCGGCGGCCAGGCCGTGCAACAAGTCAAGGCCGGCATCCAGGCGATCTACCTGTCGGGCTGGCAAGTGGCCGCGGACAACAACTCCGCCGAGTCGATGTACCCTGACCAGTCGCTGTACCCGGTGGACTCCGTTCCGACCGTGGTCAAGCGCATCAACAACTCGTTCCGTCGCGCCGACCAGATCCAGTGGAAAGCCGGCAAGAACCCGGGTGACGATGGCTATATCGACTACTTCGCACCTATCGTGGCCGACGCCGAAGCCGGTTTCGGCGGCGTACTGAACGCCTACGAGCTGATGAAAAGCATGATCGAAGCGGGTGCCGCCGGCGTGCACTTCGAAGACCAGCTGGCTTCCGTGAAGAAGTGCGGCCACATGGGCGGCAAGGTCCTGGTACCGACCCAGGAAGCCGTGCAGAAGCTGACCGCTGCCCGCCTGGCTGCCGACGTTGCCGGTGTACCGACCATCATCCTGGCCCGTACCGATGCCAACGCCGCCGACCTGCTGACCTCCGATTGCGACCCGTACGACCAGCCGTTCGTGACCGGCACCCGCACCCAGGAAGGCTTCTACAAGGTCCGTGCCGGCCTCGACCAGGCCATTGCCCGCGGCCTGGCCTACGCACCGTACGCCGACCTGATCTGGTGTGAAACCGCCAAGCCGGACCTGGACGAGGCCCGCCGCTTCGCCGAAGCGATCAAGAAGGAATACCCGGACCAACTGCTGTCCTACAACTGCTCGCCTTCCTTCAACTGGAAGAAGAACCTGGACGACGCAACCATCGCCAAGTTCCAGCGCGAACTGTCGGCCATGGGCTACAAGCACCAGTTCATCACCCTGGCGGGCATCCACAACATGTGGCACAGCATGTTCAACCTGGCGCACGACTACGCCCGCAACGACATGACCGCCTACGTGAAGCTGCAGGAGCAGGAATTCGCCGACGCCGCCAAGGGCTACACCTTCGTTGCGCACCAGCAGGAAGTGGGCACCGGCTACTTCGACGACATGACCACCGTGATCCAGGGCGGTTCGTCCTCGGTGACCGCGCTGACCGGCTCGACCGAAGAAGAGCAGTTCCACTGAGTGATTAGAGCAAGCGGCCATTCCAGGCCTTGTAAAACCTAACTGGAATGCCTGAAAAACTGATGCCCCGACTGGTTCGGGGCATTTTTTTTGCGCGAGGTATTGATCCAGGGCAGTCCACGCAACGACAGAACTCGCTAAAACAGCCCTCCCTGCAACTTTCATCGGTCTACTATATAAGGCAACTGGAAACACCCGGGTCACCGGTGACTGTAATCAAAGCCGCCCCAAACGATATTAATTATCATTTAACAAACGCTTTGTTCATTACAGCCCGGATAAAACATAATTAACCAAAAGCCACCTAATGCCCGCAGCGCATGGCCCGCGGGCTGTCCGGAGGTCGTTATGTCCTTATTCCATTAAATAATTTCGCTATAGGAATTTTACTTGCCGGGTGTTTAGCCATAAAATCACCGGGATTGATCGCGCTGCGACATATCGTCACTGCTTTGTTTCTTTTTCAAGCTCAGAGACCCTTGCTCTCTGTTAAGGATTACCCGCATGACCGAAGCGACCGGACTCATGGCCCACAACTGGGGCTTTGCCATTTTCCTGCTCGGCGTCGTCGGCCTCTGTGCCTTCATGCTCGGTCTTTCCAGCCTCCTCGGGTCAAAAGCCTGGGGTCGCAGCAAGAATGAACCGTTCGAATCCGGCATGCTGCCTACCGGTAGCGCCCGCTTGCGGCTCTCCGCCAAATTCTATCTGGTCGCGATGCTGTTCGTGATCTTCGATATCGAAGCCCTCTTTCTCTTTGCATGGTCTGTGTCCGTCCGCGAAAGCGGCTGGACCGGATTCGTCGAAGCTCTCGTTTTCATAGCAATTCTGTTGGCAGGTCTTGTCTACCTTTACCGAGTGGGGGCGCTTGATTGGGCTCCGCAAGCTCGTCAGAAGCGGCAGGCGAAGCTGAAACAATGAGGCTTTGGCAATGCAATACAATCTCACCAGAATCGACCCGGACGCTCCTAACGAGCAGTATCCGATCGGCGAACGGGAAACCGTTTCCGATCCGTTAGAGGATCAAGTCCACAAGAACATTTTCATGGGCAAGCTGGAAGACGTGCTGAGTGGCGCGGTCAACTGGGGGCGCAAGAACTCCCTGTGGCCGTACAACTTCGGTCTGTCTTGCTGCTACGTGGAAATGACCACTGCCTTCACGGCACCTCACGACATCGCACGCTTCGGCGCCGAAGTTATCCGGGCATCACCACGCCAGGCCGACTTCATGGTTATTGCCGGGACCTGCTTCGTGAAGATGGCCCCCATCATCCAGCGCCTGTACGAGCAGATGCTCGAACCGAAGTGGGTGATCTCCATGGGTTCGTGTGCCAACTCCGGTGGCATGTACGACATCTACTCCGTCGTTCAGGGGGTGGACAAGTTCCTGCCCGTGGACGTCTACGTGCCTGGCTGCCCGCCCCGCCCCGAGGCTTTCCTGCAAGGCTTGATGCTCTTGCAAGAGTCGATTGGCCAGGAGCGTCGCCCACTTTCCTGGGTCGTCGGTGACCAAGGCGTGTATCGCGCCGAGATGCCGTCGCAAAAGGAACAGCGCCGCGAACAGCGTATTCAGGTAACCAACCTGCGCAGCCCCGACGAAGTCTGATCCAGTCCTGCTTCTTATAAAGAAACGAGTACCTGGCTTCATTCTTTACGTTGACCGAAAGCGATAAAAAACCATGACTACAGGCAGTGCTCTGTACATCCCGCCTTACAAGGCAGACGACCAGGATGTGGTCGTCGAACTGAACAACCGTTTTGGCCCGGAGGCGTTCATCGCCCAGGCCACCCGCACCGGCATGCCGGTACTGTGGGTGAGCCGTGCCAAACTCGTCGAAGTCCTGACCTTCCTGCGCAACCTGCCCAAGCCATACGTCATGCTCTATGACCTGCACGGCGTGGACGAGCGTCTGCGCACCAAGCGCCAGGGCCTGCCGGCGGCCGATTTCAGCGTCTTCTATCACCTGCTCTCGATCGAGCGTAATAGTGACGTGATGATCAAGGTCGCCTTGTCCGAAAGCGACCTCAGCTTGCCGAGCGTCACCAGCATCTGGCCGAATGCCAACTGGAACGAACGTGAAGTCTGGGACATGTTCGGCATCGACTTCAAAGGTCACCCGCACCTGTCGCGCATCATGATGCCGCCGACCTGGGAAGGTCACCCGCTGCGCAAGGACTTCCCTGCCCGCGCCACCGAATTCGATCCGTACAGCCTGACCCTGGCCAAGCAGCAGCTTGAGGAAGAGGCTGCGCGCTTCCGTCCGGAAGACTGGGGAATGAAGCGTTCCGGCGCCAACGAGGACTACATGTTCCTCAACCTCGGTCCGAACCACCCTTCGGCCCACGGTGCCTTCCGGATCATCCTGCAACTGGACGGTGAAGAGATCGTCGACTGCGTGCCGGACATCGGTTACCACCACCGTGGTGCCGAGAAGATGGCCGAGCGCCAGTCCTGGCACAGCTTCATCCCCTACACCGACCGTATCGACTACCTCGGCGGGGTGATGAACAACCTGCCGTACGTGCTCTCGGTCGAGAAACTGGCCGGGATCAAGGTGCCGGACCGGGTCGATACCATCCGCATCATGATGGCCGAGTTCTTCCGGATCACCAGCCACCTGCTGTTCCTGGGTACCTATATCCAGGACGTCGGCGCCATGACCCCGGTGTTCTTCACCTTCACCGACCGCCAGCGCGCCTACAAGGTGATCGAAGCCATCACCGGTTTCCGCCTGCACCCGGCCTGGTACCGCATCGGTGGTGTCGCCCACGACCTGCCGCGCGGCTGGGACAAGTTGGTCAAGGAATTCGTCGACTGGCTGCCAAAACGCCTCGACGAGTACACCAAGGCCGCCCTGCAGAACAGTATCCTCAAGGGCCGGACCATCGGTGTCGCCGCCTACAACACCAAGGAAGCCCTGGAATGGGGCGTCACCGGTGCAGGCTTGCGTTCCACCGGCTGCGATTTCGACCTGCGCAAGGCCCGTCCGTACTCCGGCTACGAGAACTTCGAGTTCGAAGTGCCGCTGGCGGCCAACGGCGATGCCTACGACCGCTGCATGGTACGCGTCGAAGAGATGCGCCAGAGCATCAAGATCATCGACCAGTGCATGCGCAACATGCCGGAAGGCCCGTACAAGGCGGATCACCCGCTGACCACGCCGCCGCCGAAAGAGCGCACGCTGCAACACATCGAGACCCTGATCACGCACTTCCTGCAAGTTTCGTGGGGCCCGGTCATGCCGGCCAACGAATCCTTCCAGATGATCGAAGCGACCAAGGGCATCAACAGTTATTACCTGACGAGCGATGGCGGCACCATGAGCTACCGCACCCGGATTCGTACCCCAAGCTTCCCGCACCTGCAGCAGATCCCTTCGGTGATCCGCGGCAGCATGGTCGCGGACTTGATCGCGTACCTGGGTAGTATCGACTTCGTTATGGCCGACGTGGACCGCTAAGCATGAACAGCACGCTTATCCAGACAGACCGTTTCGCCCTCAGCGAAACCGAGCGCTCGGCCATCGAGCATGAGCTGCATCACTACGAAGACCCGCGCGCGGCGTCCATCGAAGCCCTGAAGATCGTCCAGAAGGAACGTGGCTGGGTGCCTGACGGCGCGCTCTACGCCATCGGCGAGATCCTCGGCATCCCGGCGAGCGACGTCGAGGGCGTAGCGACTTTCTACAGCCAGATCTTCCGCCAGCCGGTCGGTCGTCACATCATTCGCGTCTGCGACAGCATGGTCTGCTATATCGGCGGCCACGAGTCGGTGGTCAGCGAGATCCAGAGCAAGCTCGGCATCGGCCTGGGTCAAACCACCGCCGACGGCCGCTTCACCCTGCTGCCCGTCTGCTGCCTCGGCAACTGCGACAAGGCCCCGGCACTGATGATCGACGACGACACCTTCGGCGACGTCCAGCCAGCTGGCGTTGCCAAACTGCTGGAGGGCTACGTATGACCCTGACTTCCTTCGGCCCTGCCAACCGCATTGCGCGGTCGGCGGAAACCCACCCGCTGACCTGGCGCCTGCGCGATGACGCAGAACCGGTGTGGCTCGACGAATACCAGGCAAAGGACGGCTATGCCGCCGCGCGCAAGGCTTTCGCCGACCTGTCCCAGGACGACATCGTCCAGACGGTCAAGGACGCCGGCCTCAAGGGTCGCGGCGGTGCGGGCTTCCCCACCGGCGTGAAATGGGGCCTGATGCCCAAAGACGAATCCATGAACATCCGCTACCTGCTGTGCAACGCGGATGAAATGGAGCCCAACACCTGGAAAGACCGCATGCTGATGGAGCAACTGCCCCATCTGCTGATCGAAGGCATGCTGATCAGTGCCCGTGCACTGAAGACCTACCGCGGCTACATCTTCCTGCGCGGCGAATACACCACCGCCGCCAAGCACCTCAACCGTGCCGTGGCAGAAGCCAAGGCCGCGGGCCTGCTGGGCAAGAACATCCTCGGCAGCGGCTTCGACTTCGAGTTGTTCGTCCACACCGGTGCCGGGCGTTACATCTGCGGTGAAGAAACCGCACTGATCAACTCCCTCGAAGGCCGCCGTGCCAATCCGCGCTCCAAGCCGCCCTTCCCCGCCGCTGTCGGCGTCTGGGGCAAGCCGACCTGCGTGAACAACGTCGAGACCCTGTGCAATGTGCCAGCGATCATCGGTAACGGCACCGACTGGTACAAGTCCCTTGCCCGCGAAGGCAGCGAAGACCACGGCACCAAGCTGATGGGCTTCTCCGGCAAGGTGAAGAACCCGGGGCTGTGGGAACTGCCGTTCGGCGTGACCGCCCGCGAGCTGTTCGAAGACTACGCCGGTGGCATGCGCGACGGGTTCAAGCTCAAGTGCTGGCAGCCTGGTGGCGCCGGTACCGGCTTCCTCCTGCCGGAGCATCTGGACGCCCAGATGTATGCCGGCGGCATCGCCAAGGTCGGTACCCGGATGGGTACGGGCCTGGCCATGGCGGTGGACGACAGCGTCAACATGGTTTCGCTGCTGCGCAACATGGAAGAGTTCTTCGCCCGTGAATCGTGCGGTTTCTGCACCCCTTGCCGCGACGGCCTGCCATGGAGCGTCAAGCTCCTGCGCGCCATCGAGAACGGCGAAGGCCAGGCCGGCGATATCGAGACCCTGCTGGGTCTGGTCGGTTTCCTCGGCCCGGGCAAGACCTTCTGTGCTCACGCACCGGGCGCCGTGGAGCCATTGGGCAGCGCAATCAAATATTTCCGTCCGGAGTTCGAGGCTGGCATCGCACCTACCCGTGCGGCCATCCCGCCTTTGGCGCGGCCGATCGTAGTCGGCGCATAAGAACGTATCGAAGGGGGGCGGTCCGTGCCGCCCTCTTCCTCGTCTGAAGACGCATCCCGATGCGCCAGGCGAGCACCAGGATTCCATTAGCCACGCCCGCAGACGCGGGCCAACGAAGAACTTTGAACCATGGCCACTATCCACGTAGACGGCAAAGCGCTCGAAGTCGATGGGGCAGACAACCTGTTACAGGCATGTCTGTCGCTAGGCCTCGACATCCCTTATTTCTGCTGGCACCCCGCGCTCGGTAGCGTCGGTGCCTGTCGCCAGTGCGCGGTCAAGCAGTACAACGACGAGAACGACACCCGTGGTCGTATCGTCATGTCCTGCATGACCCCGGCCACCGACAACACCTGGATCTCCATCGACGATGAAGAATCCAAGGCGTTCCGCGCCAGTGTCGTCGAATGGCTGATGACCAACCACCCGCACGACTGCCCGGTCTGCGAGGAAGGCGGTCACTGCCACCTGCAAGACATGACCGTGATGACCGGCCACAACGAGCGCCGTTATCGCTTCACCAAGCGTACCCACCAGAACCAGGAACTGGGCCCGTTCATTTCCCACGAAATGAACCGCTGCATCGCCTGCTACCGCTGCGTGCGTTTCTACAAGGACTACGCCGGCGGTACCGACCTCGGTGTGTTCGGCGCCCACGACAACGTGTACTTCGGTCGCGTCGAAGACGGCACCCTGGAAAGCGAGTTCTCCGGCAACCTCACCGAGGTCTGCCCGACCGGTGTGTTCACCGACAAGACCCACTCCGAGCGCTACAACCGCAAGTGGGACATGCAGTTCTCGCCGAGCATCTGCCATGGCTGCTCCAGCGGTTGTAACATCAGCCCGGGTGAACGCTACGGCGAACTGCGTCGTATCGAGAACCGTTTCAACGGTTCGGTGAACCAGTACTTCCTGTGCGACCGTGGCCGTTTCGGCTATGGCTACGTCAACCGCACCGACCGCCCACGCCAGCCGCTGCTGGCCGACGGCACCAGGCTGAGCCTGGACAACGCCCTGGATAAAGCTGCCGAGTTGCTGCGCGGTCGCAACATCGTCGGTATCGGTTCGCCCCGTGCCAGCCTGGAAAGCAACTACGCCCTGCGCGAACTGGTCGGTGCCGAGCACTTCCATTCGGGTATCGAAGCATCCGAGCTGGAGCGCATCCGCCTGGTCCTGCAGGTACTCAAGGACAGCCCGCTGCCCGTGCCGAACATGCGCGACATCGAAGACCACGATGCCGTGTTCGTCCTCGGTGAAGACCTGACCCAGACCGCCGCTCGCATGGCCCTGGCCCTGCGCCAGTCGGTCAAGGGCAAGGCCGAAGCCATGGCCGATGCCATGCGTGTCCAGCCCTGGCTCGATGCCGCGGTGAAGAACATCGGCCAGCACGCGCTGAACCCGCTGTTCATCGCCAGCCTGGCAGAAACCAAGCTCGACGACATCGCCGAAGAATGCGTGCACGCCGCACCTGACGACCTGGCCCGCCTCGGTTTCGCCGTGGCCCACGCCCTTGACGCCAGCGCACCGGCTGTCGAAGGCCTGGACGCTGAAGCCGTTGAACTGGCCAAGCGCATCGCCGACGCCCTGCTCGCCGCCAAGCGCCCATTGATCATCGCCGGTACCTCCCTGGGTTCCAAGGCGCTGATCGAAGCCGCCGCAAACATTGCCAAGGCCCTGAAGCTGCGCGAAAAAGCCGGTTCCATCAGCCTGATCGTGCCGGAAGCCAACAGCCTCGGCCTGGCCATGCTCGGTGGTGAGTCGCTGGACGCTGCCCTGCAAGCGGTCATCGATGGCAAGGCCGACGCCATCGTCGTGCTGGAAAACGATCTGTTCACCCGCACCGACGCCGCCAAGGTCGACGCTGCGCTGAATGCCGCGAAAGTGGTGATCGTCGCCGACCACCAGAAGACCGCTACCACCGACCGCGCCCACCTGGTGCTGCCGGCGGCGAGCTTCGCCGAAGGCGACGGTACCCTGGTCAGCCAGGAAGGTCGCGCCCAGCGCTTCTTCCAGGTCTTCGATCCGAAGTACCTCGATGCGAGCATCCTGGTCCACGAAGGCTGGCGCTGGCTTCATGCCCTGCGTGCCACCCTGCTGAACCAGCCGATCGACTGGACCCAACTGGACCACGTCACTGCCGCCTGTGCATCGAGCACGCCGCAACTGGCCCGCATCATCGATGCGGCACCGTCCGCGGCGTTCCGCATCAAGGGCATGAAACTGGCCCGCGAACCGCTGCGCTACTCCGGTCGCACCGCCATGCGCGCCAATATCAGCGTGCATGAGCCGCGTACCTCCCAGGACGTCGATACCGCGTTCGCCTTCTCCATGGAAGGTTACTCGGGCTCCGTCGAACCGCGCCAACAGGTGCCGTTCGCCTGGTCGCCGGGCTGGAACTCGCCACAGGCCTGGAACAAGTTCCAGGACGAAGTCGGTGGTCACATCCGTGCCGGCGACCCGGGCACCCGCCTGATCGAAAGCCAGGGTGATGCGCTGAACTGGTTCGCCAGTGTTCCACGCGCCTTCAACCCAGCCCAGGGCACCTGGCAAGTGGTGCCGTTCTTCCACCTGTTCGGCAGTGAAGAGAACTCTTCCAAGGCCGCACCGGTTCAAGAGCGCATCCCGGCGGCCTACGTCGCGCTGGCCAAGTCCGAAGCGGACCGCCTGGGCGTCAACGATGGCGCGCTGCTCAGCCTGAACGTGGCGGGCATTCAACTGCGCCTGCCACTGCGCATCAATGAACAACTGGGCGCCGGCCTGGTGGCCCTGCCGGCCGGTCTGGCCGGGATTCCACCAGCGATTTTCGGCAAATCCGTCGACGGTCTGCAGGAGGCAGCTCAATGACCTGGTTCACACCTGAAGTGATTGACGTGATCCTCACGGTCATCAAGGCCATTGTCATCCTGCTGGCCGTGGTGGTCTGCGGTGCCCTGCTGAGCTTCGTCGAACGTCGCCTGCTGGGCTGGTGGCAGGACCGCTACGGTCCGAACCGTGTCGGCCCGTTCGGCATGTTCCAGATCGCCGCCGACATGCTGAAGATGTTCTTCAAGGAAGACTGGACGCCACCGTTCGCCGACAAGGTGATCTTCACCCTGGCACCGGTTGTGGCCATGAGTGCCTTGCTGATCGCCTTCGCCGTGATCCCGATTACCCCGACCTGGGGTGTCGCGGACCTGAACATCGGCCTGTTGTTCTTCTTCGCCATGGCCGGCCTGTCGGTCTACGCGGTGCTGTTCGCCGGTTGGTCGAGCAACAACAAGTTCGCCCTGCTGGGCAGCTTGCGGGCCTCGGCCCAGACCGTGTCGTACGAAGTGTTCATGGGTCTGTCGCTGATGGGCATCGTGGCCCAGGTCGGCTCGTTCAACATGCGCGACATCGTCGACTACCAGGCCCAGCACCTGTGGTTCGTCATCCCGCAGATCTTCGGTTTCCTGACCTTCTTCATCGCCGGCGTGGCCGTGACTCACCGTCACCCCTTCGACCAGCCGGAAGCGGAACAGGAACTGGCCGATGGTTACCACATTGAATATGCCGGCATGAAATGGGGCATGTTCTTCGTTGGCGAGTACATCGGCATCATCCTGATCTCGGCGCTGCTGGTCACCCTGTTCTTCGGTGGCTGGCACGGTCCGTTCGGCATCCTGCCGCAACTGTCGTTCATCTGGTTCGCCCTGAAGACCGCGTTCTTCATCATGCTGTTCATCCTGCTGCGCGCTTCGATCCCGCGCCCACGGTATGACCAGGTGATGGACTTCAGCTGGAAATTCTGCCTGCCGCTGACCCTGATCAATTTGCTGGTGACCGCTGCGCTTGTGTTGTTGAACACGCCTGCGGGCGCGGTTCAGTGAGGATTTGACCCATGTTCAAATATATTGGCGACATCGTTAAGGGTACCGGTACCCAGTTGCGAAGCCTGGTGATGGTTTTCGGCCATGGCTTCCGCAAACGCGACACCCTGCAATACCCCGAGGAAGCGGTGTACCTGCCACCGCGCTATCGCGGCCGCATCGTCCTGACCCGCGACCCCGATGGCGAAGAGCGCTGTGTAGCCTGCAACCTGTGCGCCGTGGCGTGCCCGGTGGGCTGCATCTCGCTGCAGAAAGCCGAAACCGACGACGGTCGTTGGTACCCGGAGTTCTTCCGCATCAACTTCTCGCGCTGCATTTTCTGCGGCCTCTGCGAGGAAGCCTGCCCGACCACCGCGATCCAGCTGACACCGGATTTCGAGATGGCCGAGTTCAAACGTCAGGACCTGGTCTACGAGAAAGAGGATCTGCTGATCTCCGGCCCCGGCAAGAACCCTGATTACAACTTCTATCGTGTTGCAGGTATGGCTGTTGCCGGGAAGCCGAAAGGCTCCGCCCAGAACGAAGCCGAGCCGATCAACGTGAAGAGCTTGCTGCCTTAAGGAAGAACGATGGAATTCGCTTTCTATTTCGCATCGGGTATCGCGGTTGTGTCCACGCTTCGCGTGGTCACCAACACCAACCCCGTGCACGCCCTGCTCTATCTGATCATTTCGCTGATCGCCGTGGCGATGACCTTCTTCAGCCTCGGCGCACCGTTCGCCGGTGCCCTGGAAGTGATTGCCTACGCCGGCGCCATCATGGTGCTGTTCGTGTTCGTGGTGATGATGCTCAACCTCGGCCCGGCCGCGGTCCAGCAGGAGCGCGTCTGGCTCAAGCCCGGTATCTGGGGTGGGCCGGCCGTGCTGTCGTTGCTGCTGCTGATCGAACTGCTGTACGTACTGTTCAGCCACAGCAGCGGTGCCGCGATCGGTCAAACCACCGTAGGCGCCAAGGCCGTGGGCATCAGCCTGTTCGGCCCGTACCTGCTGGTGGTCGAACTTGCCTCGATGCTGCTGCTCGCCGCAGCCATCACGGCATTCCACTTGGGCCGCAACGAGGCGAAGGAGTAATACCATGCCTGCTATCCCTCTTGAGCATGGACTGGCCGTCGCCGGTATCCTGTTCTGCCTCGGCCTGGTCGGCCTGATGGTCCGCCGCAACATCCTCTTCGTGCTGATGAGCCTGGAGGTGATGATGAACGCCGCCGCCCTGGCCTTCGTCGTCGCGGGCGCACGCTGGGCGCAACCGGATGGACAGATCATGTTCATCCTGGTGATCAGCCTGGCAGCCGCCGAGGCCAGTATCGGCCTGGCGATCCTGCTGCAGCTGTATCGCCGCTTCCACACGCTCGATATCGACGCTGCCAGTGAGATGCGCGGATGAACATGATCTTTCTGACTTTCGTATTCCCCCTGATCGGTTTCCTGCTGCTGTCGTTCTCCCGTGGACGCCTCTCGGAAAACCTCTCGGCGCTGATCGGTGTCGGCTCCATCGGCCTGTCGGCGATTGTCGCCGCCTACGTGATCTGGCAATTCAATGTCGCACCACCGGAGGGTGGTCACTACACTCTGCTGTTGTGGCAGTGGATGTCGGTGGACGGTTTTGCCCCGAACTTCGCCCTGTACATCGACGGCCTGTCGATCACCATGCTCGGTGTCGTGGTCGGCGTGGGTTTCCTGATCCACCTGTTCGCGTCCTGGTACATGCGCGGTGAGGACGGCTACTCGCGTTTCTTCGCCTACACCAACCTGTTTATCGCCAGCATGCTGTTCCTGGTCCTGGGCGATAACCTGTTGTTCCTGTACTTCGGCTGGGAAGGCGTGGGCCTGTGCTCCTACCTGTTGATCGGTTTCTACTACAGCAACCGCAACAACGGTAACGCGGCACTCAAGGCCTTTATCGTCACCCGCATCGGCGACGTGTTCATGGCCATCGGCCTGTTCATCCTGTTCCAGCAACTGGGTACGCTGAATATCCAGGAACTGCTGGTCAAGGCGCCCGAGCACTTCAAGGTCGGCGACTTCTGGATCGTCCTGGCGACCCTGATGCTGCTGGGCGGCGCGGTCGGCAAGTCGGCCCAACTGCCGCTGCAGACCTGGCTGGCGGATGCGATGGCCGGTCCTACCCCGGTTTCGGCACTGATCCACGCCGCGACCATGGTGACCGCCGGTGTCTACCTGATCGCCCGTACCCACGGCCTGTTCGCCCTGGCGCCGGATATCCTGCATCTTGTCGGTATCGTCGGTGGCGTGACCCTGGTTCTCGCCGGCTTCGCCGCCCTGGTCCAGACCGATATCAAGCGTATCCTCGCCTACTCGACCATGAGCCAGATCGGCTACATGTTCCTGGCCCTGGGCGTCGGTGCCTGGGAAGGCGCAATCTTCCACCTGATGACCCACGCCTTCTTCAAGGCCCTGCTGTTCCTTGCATCCGGTGCGGTGATCGTTGCCTGCCACCACGAGCAGAACATCTTCAAGATGGGCGGCCTGTGGAAGAAACTGCCGTTGGCCTACGCCAGCTTCATCGTCGGTGGTGCCGCCCTGGCCGCCCTGCCGATCGTCACCGCCGGTTTCTACTCGAAGGACGAAATCCTCTGGGAAGCCTTCGCCAGCGGCAACCACGGCCTGCTGTACGCCGGTCTGGTCGGTGCGTTCATGACCTCGCTGTACACCTTCCGCCTGATCTTCATCACCTTCCACGGTGAAGCCAAGACCGAAGCCCATGCCGGCCACGGGATTTCCCACTGGCTGCCGTTGGGCGTGCTGATCGTACTGTCGACCTTCATCGGCGCCTGGATTCATCCGCCACTGGCCGGCGTCCTGCCGGAAAGCGCCGGTCATGCCGGCGGCGAAGCCAAGCACAGCCTGGAAATCGCCTCGGGCGCCATCGCCCTGGCCGGTATCCTGCTGGCGGCCCTGCTGTTCCTCGGCAAGCGTCGCTTCGCCACCGCCGTCGCCAACAGCGGCATCGGGCGTTTCCTGTCGGCCTGGTGGTTTGCCGCCTGGGGCTTCGACTGGATCTACGACAAGCTGTTCGTCAAGCCATACCTGGCGATCAGTCATGTGCTGCGCAAAGACCCGCTCGACCAGACCATAGGCCTGATCCCGCGTATGGCCAAAGGCGGTCACACCGCCCTGAGCCGCACCGAGACCGGTCAGCTGCGTTGGTATGCCGCGTCGATCGCCGCTGGTGCCGTGCTGGTACTTGGCGCCATCGTACTGGTAGCGGTCTGACTATGAACCTTGCGACATTGCGAAAGGAATTGAGCCCGTCATGATTCTGCCTTGGCTAATCCTGATCCCCTTTATCGGTGGCCTGCTGTGCTGGCTGGGTGAGCGTTTCGGCTCTACCCTCCCCCGCTGGATTGCGCTGCTGACCATGTCCCTCGAACTCGCCCTCGGCCTCTGGCTGTGGGCCCACGGGGATTTCCACCTGGCACCGGCGCCTGGCGCCGATCCGACCTGGGCGATTGAGTTCAAGCACGTCTGGATCCAGCGTTTCGGCATCAACGTGCACCTGGCCCTCGATGGCCTGTCGCTGTTGATGATCCTGCTGACCGGCCTGCTGGGTATCCTCTCGGTACTCTGCTCGTGGAAAGAGATCCAGCGTCACGTGGGCTTCTTCCACCTGAACCTGATGTGGATCCTGGGTGGTGTCGTCGGCGTGTTCCTGGCCCTCGACCTGTTCATGTTCTTCTTCTTCTGGGAAATGATGCTGGTGCCGATGTACTTCCTCATCGCGCTCTGGGGTCACAGTTCTTCGGACGGCAAGAAAACCCGGATCTACGCGGCGACCAAGTTCTTCATCTTCACCCAGGCTTCCGGCCTGATCATGCTGGTGGCGATCCTCGGTCTGGTGCTGGTCAACTTCAACAACACCGGCGTGATCACCTTCAACTACGCCGATCTGTTGAAGACCAAGATGTCGCTGACCACCGAGTACATCCTGATGCTCGGTTTCTTCATCGCCTTCGCGGTCAAGCTGCCGGTGGTGCCGTTCCACTCCTGGCTGCCGGACGCCCACGCCCAGGCGCCGACCGCCGGTTCCGTCGACCTCGCCGGTATCCTGCTGAAGACCGCTGCCTATGGTCTGCTGCGTTTCGCCCTGCCGCTGTTCCCGAACGCCTCGGCCGAATTCGCGCCGATCGCCATGACCCTGGGTCTGATCGGGATCTTCTACGGCGCGTTCCTGGCCTTCGCACAAACCGACATCAAGCGCCTGATCGCCTTCTCCAGCGTCTCGCACATGGGCTTCGTGCTGATCGGGATCTACTCCGGCAGCCAGCAAGCCCTGCAAGGCGCGGTGATCCAGATGCTGGCCCACGGTCTGTCGGCGGCGGCACTGTTTATCCTCAGCGGCCAGCTCTACGAGCGTACCCACACCCGTGACATGCGTGAAATGGGTGGCCTGTGGTCGAAGATCGCCTACCTGCCGGCCATCAGCCTGTTCTTCGCCGCCGCCTCGCTGGGGCTGCCGGGAACCGGCAACTTCGTCGGCGAGTTCCTGATCCTGATCGGCACCTTTGTCAGTGCGCCGTGGATCACCGCGATTGCCACGTCCGGCCTGGTGTTCGGTTCGGTCTACTCGCTGATCATGATCCACCGCGCCTACTTCGGTCCGGCCAAGTCGGACGAAGTGCTGCACGGCATGGACGGTCGCGAACTGGCCATGGTGCTCGGTCTTGCGGCACTGCTGATCTACATCGGCGTGTACCCGCAACCGTTCCTCGACACGTCTGCCGCCACCATGCATGGCGTGCAGCAGTGGCTCGGCACCGCCTTCACTCAACTCGCTTCGGCCCGGTAAGAGCGCTATGGAATTCACGATCCAACACTTTATCGCGCTGGCGCCGCTGCTGATCACCAGCCTCACCATTATCGTGGTGATGCTGGCAATCGCCTGGCGCCGCAACCACTCACAGACCTTCCTGCTCTCGGTAGCCGGTCTCAACCTGGCGTTGCTGTCGATTCTGCCGGCACTGAAAGTCGCCCCGCTGGTGGTGACCCCGCTGATCCAGATCGACGATTTCGCCTGCCTGTACATGGCGTTGATCCTGGTGGCGACCCTGGCCTGCGTCACCCTCGCCCACGCCTACCTGGGTGATGGCGGCGCGGGCTACCCGGGCAATCGCGAAGAGCTGTACCTGCTGATCCTGATGGCCGCCGCCGGTGGCCTGGTCCTGGTCAGCGCGCAGCACCTGGCCAGCCTGTTCATCGGCCTGGAACTGCTCTCGGTACCGGTCTACGGCCTGGTGGCCTATGCCTTCTTCAACAAGCGCTCGCTGGAAGCCGGTATCAAGTACATGGTGCTGTCGGCCGCCGGTTCCGCGTTTCTGCTGTTCGGCATGGCCCTGCTCTATGCCGAAGCAGGCACCCTGAGCTTCACCGGTATCGGCCACGCCCTGGCCGCCACCGGCCTGCCTAGCCCGATTGCCCAACTGGGCCTGGGCATGATGTTGGTCGGCCTGGCGTTCAAGCTGTCGCTGGTACCGTTCCACCTCTGGACCCCGGACGTCTACGAAGGTGCCCCGGCGCCGGTAGCGGCCTTCCTGGCCACCGCCAGCAAGGTTGCCGTGTTCGCCGTGATGATCCGTCTGTTCCAGATCTCGCCGGTCGCCAGCAGTGGTGTCCTGAGCAACGTGCTGGCGGTGATTGCCGTCGCGTCGATCCTGGTCGGTAACCTGCTGGCCCTGACCCAGAGCAACCTCAAGCGTTTGCTCGGTTACTCGTCCATCGCCCACTTCGGCTACCTGCTGATCGCCCTGGTGGCGAGCAAGGGCCTGGCGCTGGAAGCCATGGGCGTGTACCTGGTCACCTATGTGATCACCAGCCTCGGCGCCTTCGGCGTGATCACCCTGATGTCCTCGCCGTACAACGGTCGTGACATGGATGCCCTGTACGAGTATCGCGGCCTGTTCTGGCGTCGTCCGTACCTGACCGCCGTACTGACCGTGATGATGCTGTCCCTGGCCGGTATCCCGTTGACCGCCGGCTTCATCGGCAAGTTCTACATCATCGCGACCGGTGTCGAATCCCAGCACTGGTGGCTGATCGGCTCTCTGGTGATCGGTAGCGCCATCGGTGTCTTCTACTACCTGCGCGTGATGGTCACCCTGTACCTGATCGAGCCGAACCTGCGCCGCCACGATGCCCAGTTGCATTGGGAACAACGTGCGGGCGGTGTGATGCTGCTGGCAATCGCGGTACTGGCCTTCTTCCTCGGCCTGTACCCGCAGCCGTTGCTGGAACTGGTGCAACACGCGGTACTGGCCAGCTAAGCAAGCGGCCAGCCCGACCCGACACCCCGCCCGAGGCAACTCCGGCGGGGTGTTTTGTTTTCAGCGCCCCGTCAATCCATTGCGAACGATTCTCGACTTCTATAGGCTGGCGCGCCCTGTTCCGCCGAGCCATGATCAATGCGTATCGCCCTGCCCTCTTCCCTGTTGCCTCTGGCGGCGCTGTTCTGCGCCGCACCGTTGCAAGCCGCGCCCGACCTGCTGGAGCTCGGTGAAGTGGACGTACGCAGCGAAGAGGTCAGTGAATTCGACAACGCCCGTGCGCAACTGCATGAGATTCCCGGCGCCAGCAATCTGATCGACCTCGATCGGGTCGAAAACGGCCGCACCGCCAGCAACCAGGACGTGCTGGCCTACCAGCCCGGGGTATATGCCCAGTCAGCCGGCAATGACGGCACCAAGGTGTCGATTCGTGGCTCAGGCCTCAACCGTGCGCCCGGCGCCCACGGTTCGGGCATCTACACGCTGTTCGACGGCCTGCCACTGACCGGTCCCGGCGGCACGCCCTATGAATTGTTCGAACCGCTGTGGCTCAGCCGTGCCGAAGTGCTACGGGGCGCCAACGGTTTTGACCGTGGCTCTCTCGCCCTCGGCGGGGCCATCGACTATGTCACCCACACCGGACGGGATGCCGCGCCGCTGCAGGTGCGTTATGAAACCGGCAGCCATGGTTATCGCAAGCGCCAGATCAGTTCCGGCCAGGTTCTCGGCGACCTGGATTATTACCTGGCCCTGACCGACTCGGACGATGATGGCTATCAGGACCATACCCGGGGCAGCAGCAAGGGCCTCGCGGCAAATGTCGGCTATCGCTTCAGCCCGGAACTGGAGACCCGCCTTTACCTGCGCTATCGCGAAACCGACAACGAACTGGCCGGACGCGTGACCCAGGACCAGATCAGGCACCACCCGCGCGCCGCCAACCCGCTCTATGTCAGTCGTGACGCCAGCCGTCCGCAACCAGGCAGTACCTGGCTGGGCAGCAAGACCACGATATACCTGGACGACGATTCGCAGCTCGAGGTCGGGCTGGTCTACCACGACTACCCGATGGACCTGCGCGAAGGCATCAACCGCCTGAAGGTCGCCTACACCGATGTCAGCGGTACCTTGAACTACACCCATCGCGACACACTGTTCGGCCTGGAAAGCAAAAGCACCCTGGGTTGGCGCAGCACCAAACACCTGCCCAACAGCGGTGCCTCGGAGTTTGTGCGGATCCAGACCAATCCGCTCTACCCGGTCGGCACCAAGACCCGGGATTTCAGTTACCAGGGCTCGGACAATGTGCTGCATGCCGGCAATGATCTGGAACTGATGCCCGATCTCTGGCTGACCACCGGCCTGGCGATGATCCATACCCGTCGCGAAAGTGATGTGAGCTATCCGGCCAACGGCGGCAAGGTCAGCCAGCACGACTGGGACTACGCGCCACGGGTGGGCCTGCGTTACGCGTTCAGCCCACGGTTACAGGTCTATGGCAACCTCAGCCGTTCGGTCGAGCCGCCGCATCCGTGGGCACTGATCTGGAGTTCGGGAACCCGCTTCGGCGCGGGCAATGGCGCCGCCACCGGTCTGCAAAGCACGCCGATGCAACTCAGGAACCAGACCGCGACCACTCTGGAACTAGGCAGCCGGGGCGAAGCCTGGCTCGGCAAATGGGACCTGGCGTGGTACTACTCGGCGGTCCGCCATGAACTGCTGACGGTGGAGATGCAGGCCGCCACACAGACCCAGGCGCAGATCACGGGAGAGGTGAACGCCAGCCCCACCGTGCACCAGGGTATCGAAGCCGGCCTGGAAAGCCTGCTGTGGGAGCATCCGGGCCTGGGCACGGTGTCCCTGCGCCAGGCCTATACCCTCAGCGACTTCCATTATCGCGACGACGCGACATTCGGCGACAACCGCCTGCCGGGTATTCCCCAGCATTACTACCAGGCAGAGATTCGCTATGCCCATCCGACCGGTGTCTATGTCGGCCTGAATACGCAGATGGCCTCACGGGTCGCCGTGGACTACGCCAACTCCCGTGATGCCTCGTCCTATGCCCTGCTCGGCGCGACCCTGGGTTATACCTCGCCCAAGCAGGACTGGCAGGCCTGGCTGGACCTGCGCAACCTGGGTAACGAGCGCTATGCCGCCGTGGTGGTGCCCGGCTACGACGACAAGGGCACCGATGCCGCGCGTTCGGTGCCTGGCGAAGGCATGGGCGTGTATGCCGGGGTTTCCTACAGTTTCAGATGATGTGTTCAGGCGGGAAGCTTTATCCGTTTCTTGCTCTCGGTGAAGATGCCCCAACTGGACAGGAACAAGGCGGCGATCAGCGGCCCGATGACAAAGCCGTTCAAGCCGAACACCGACAATCCGCCCAGGGTGCTGATCAGGATCAGGTAATCGGGCATGCGTGTGTCCTTGCCCACCAGGATCGGGCGCAGGACATTGTCCACCAGACCGATCACCAGTACCCCGAACAACGCCAGCACCACGCCTTGCCAGATGGCTCCGGTCATCAGGAAATACACCGCCACCGGCGCCCAGACGATCCCCGCACCCACCGCCGGCAAGAGCGATAGAAACGCCATGGTCACCGCCCAGAGCAAGGCGCTGGGAATATCCAGCAGCCAGAAAATCACTCCGCCCAGGGCACCCTGGGTCACCGCCACCAGCAGATTGCCCTTCACCGTGGCCCGTACCACGCGGTTGAACTTCAGTTGCAGGCGGCGCTTCTGTTGCTCGGCCAGGGGCACGGCGGCGCGAATCCGGCGCACCAGTTCCGGACCGTCGCGCAGAAAGAAGAACAGCAGGTAGAGCATGATGAAAAAGCTCACCACGAACTCGAAGGTCCCCTGCCCGACACTCACGGCCTGGCTGGCAAAGAACTGGCTGCCTTGCGTCGCGCCCTTGACCACCTTGGCCTGGAGCCCGTTGAGATCACCCAGCCCGAACTGATCCAGCCCGCGCTGGAAAGACGCCGGCAACAGATGCTTGAACTGCGCGACATGCCCGGCGATATCCAGCTGGCCGCTTTCGATGTTGCGGTACAACGCCGTGCCTTCCTGCACCAGCAAGGCACCGATGACGATCACCGGCAGCACCGCGATCACCAGACAGATCCCCAGGGTGCACAGCGCCGCCAGGTTGCGCCGGGCGTTCAGGCGCTGAAGCAGACGGCGTTGCAAGGGGGCGAAGACGATGCCGAGGATGACCGCCCAGAACACCGCGCCGTAGAACGGCTGGAGAATCCACAGAAAGGCAATCGTCACCAATGCCAGCAGGACCAGCAGGGATTTGTTGTGCAGGGAAGTTTCGCTCATGGCCGGTCCACCTGGGAAAAAACGGCGGGGACGCTCAGGCCCTCCCACATTAGTCCGCCGGACGGGCTCATTCGTTCACCCGGTCTGGACCCAGATCAATAAACCCGAAGCCCGGGCGGTTTAACCTCGCGACTTTTTGCGAACGATCCGACCATGTCCCTTCCCGCTCCTGAATTGCTGGCCCCCGCCGGTACCCTCAAGAACATGCGCTATGCCTTCGCCTACGGCGCCGACGCCGTGTATGCCGGCCAGCCGCGCTACAGCCTGCGAGTGCGCAACAACGAATTCGATCACGCCAACCTGGCACTCGGCATCCGTGAAGCACAGGCCCAGGGCAAGCGCTTCTATGTGGTGGTGAACATCGCCCCGCACAATGCCAAGCTCAAGACCTTTCTCAAGGACCTGGCACCGGTGATCGCGATGGCGCCGGATGCGCTGATCATGTCCGATCCGGGGCTGATCATGCTGGTGCGCGAACATTTCCCGCAGATGCCGATTCACCTGTCGGTACAGGCCAATACGGTGAACTGGGCCAGTGTGCGGTTCTGGCAGCAACTGGGGCTGACGCGGATCATCCTGTCGCGGGAGCTGTCCCTGGAAGAGATCGCCGAGATCCGTGAACAAGTCCCGGACATGGAGCTGGAAGTCTTCGTCCACGGTGCCTTGTGCATGGCCTACTCGGGACGCTGCCTGTTGTCCGGCTACATGAACCGGCGCGATGCCAACCAGGGCAGTTGCACCAACGCCTGCCGCTGGAAATACACGGCGCAGCCGGCCGAGGAAAACCTCACGGGCGAGATCGTCAAGGTCTTCGCCCCCGAACCGGTCGAGCCGACCCTGGGCCTCGGCGCACCGACCGACCAAGTGTTCCTGTTGCACGAAGCCAATCGCCCCGGGGAATCGATGCCCGCCTTCGAGGACGAACACGGCACCTACATCATGAATGCCAAGGACCTGCGCGCGGTGCAGCATGTCGAGCGCCTGGCACGCATGGGCGTGCACTCGCTGAAGATCGAAGGCCGGACCAAATCGCACTTCTACTGCGCCCGGACCACCCAGGTCTATCGCCAGGCCATCGACGATGCGGTGGCCGGACGCGAGTTCGATCGCAACCTGATGAACAACCTCGAGTCACTGGCCCAGCGCGGCTATACCGAAGGCTTCCTGCGCCGGCATGTGCATGACGAATACCAGAACTATCAGAACGGCAGCTCGGTCTGCGAACGCCAGCAGTTTGTCGGCGAATTGACGGGAGTACGTCGCGACCGGCTGGCCGAGGTCAAGGTGAAAAACCGTTTCGGGCTGGGCGATCACCTGGAGTTGATGACGCCCAGGGGCAACTTTCATTTCGATCTGCATGAGCTGCGCAATGGCAGCGGCGGCGCGATTGAAGTGGCGCCGGGGGATGGACACACGGTGTATCTGCCGATTCCGGATCAGGTCGACCTGCGTTTCGGTTTGTTGATGCGCGATATTCAGGTCAGCCCGTAGAGCATTGCTGGCTGGGCTGCCCTCTTCGCCGGCAAGCCGGCTCCCACAGGGGATTTGTGGGAGCCGGCTTGCCGGCGATGTTTTCAGATCCGGAACTGCCCCACCAGCTTGCCCAGGCGCTGCCCCAGATCCGCCAGGCTGCGGGAAGTCTGGGCGCCCCGTTGGGTTTCATCGGCCACACTGTCCACCGCCGTGGCAATCTGGTGCACGCTGCGGTTGATCTCTTCGGCGACCGCCGTCTGCTCCTCGGCAGCGCTGGCGATCTGCGCGTTCATCGCATTGATGGTGCCGATCAACTGCGCCATGGTATCCAGCGAGGCACCTGCTTCGTTGGCGCGCACCGAAGTGCCGTCGCCCGCTTCACTGGAACGGCGCATGGCCTCGACCGCCAACTGCGTGCCCGACTGCAAACGATCGATCATCCCCTGGATTTCCTGGGTGCTCTGCTGGGTCCGGCTGGCCAGCGCCCGGACCTCGTCGGCGACCACCGCGAAACCACGTCCGGCCTCACCGGCCCGGGCGGCCTCGATGGCCGCGTTGAGCGCCAGCAGGTTGGTCTGTTCGGCAATCGAACGGATCACTCCCAGCACGCTGACAATCGACGTCACGTCCTGCTGCAGGCTGTCCAGGGAGGTACCGCTGCTGCGGATATCCTCCACCAGCGCGTGAATCTGCTGGATGCTGCCATCCACCACGCGCTTGGCGGTCTGGCCTTCGGCATCGGTCTGCTGGGCCGCGACCGCCGCGCCCTGGGCACTGCGCGCGACTTCCTGGGCCGCCGACGACATCTGGTTGATCGCCGTGGCGACCTGATCGGTTTCGTGGCGCTGACGCTCCATCGCCTGCTCCGAGCGGTTGGCCTGCTCGGAGACCTGACCGACCAGCCCGGTCAACTGGCCGGTCATCTCGGTAATCTGCCGGACCAGGCCATGGATCTTGTCGACAAAGCGGTTGAACGAGCCGGCCAGTTCCCCCAGTTCGTCCTGGCTGGTGATCGCCAGGCGGTGCGTGAGGTCACCCTCGCCCGCGGCGATATCGTCGAGGTTGGCCTTCATCAGGATCAACGGGCGCAGGATGGTATTGGCGACGATCATCCCGACCACCGCGATCACCAGCAGTACCAGCACGGCAATCCCGACGATGCTCAGCACCACGCCTTCCATGCGTTCGTTGACCTTGCCCTGCACCACCGCGACCTGGGCTTCAATGCCATCGAGGTTGACCGAGGAGCCGATGGCCATGTCCCACTTGGACAGGTACTCGGTGTAGCCCAGCTTGGGTACCAGCACCGTCTCATTGCCCGGCAGCGGCGAACTGTATTGCAGGTAATGGGTACCGTCCTTGGCAACTTGCACCAGATCCCGGTTCACATAGACGCCGTTGGGATCACGGGCCTCCCTGAAACTATTGCCCAGGCCTTCCGGGCTGTTGCTCTTGAACAGCCGGACGATCTGCGAATCGTAGCCGAAGAAGTAACCGTCCTTGCCGTACTTGATGCTCGCCAACAGCTTGATCACCTGATCGCGGGAAGCCTGGTCACCCGGCGCGGCGGCATCGTAGAGCGGCTTGATCGCGGTCATCGCCACCGCCACATAGCTCTGCAAGGTGGCCTTGGCCTCGGAGATCAGTCGCTGCCGGGTTTCCTCGACTTCGTTGCGGGCCTGGTTCTGCAGGATCAGCACAGTGGTCAGGCTGATCACGACCGCGAACAGCAGGACCGGCAATACCGCGAGGGACAGGACTTTGGCCTTCAGGCTCAGGCGCATGGTGGTGTTCTCTTTATTGTCGGCAGGTAAGGGGTTAACGGCCCCGACGCCGGAAAGTTGAGGGCCATCGGCACCCGCAGAAGCCACACGAACCGTGGGGACGGCAGTTATGGCCAGCATGAAATCGACCGTCAACGACGTATTGTCGATTTCAATCGACAGTCATTCGATGGGATAAAACCCGCACTTTCCTGACACAGGTCATTGTTTTTTATTTGTTCGTTCAAATAAAGAAAAAGCTGACCAGGCCGTTAAACTTCCAAACCTCTGTAGTTCAAGATTAAGGACGTCTTTCATGTCGCTCAGACAGCTTTCCATCCAATGGAAAATCACCCTGCTCGCCGGACTCAGCCTGTTGGGGATCGTCACCCTGCTGGTCGGCCTTTCGCTCTATCGCATGGAGCACAGTTCGGAGCTGGTCAAGGCATCGAGCATGGAGATGCTCAACGAGGCCGCCCAGGCGCGCATCGAGGCCCAGGGTGAAGTGCAGGCGTTGATCATTCGTCGCCAGTTCATGGACGCCTACCAGTACGGCAACGGTTTTGCCCGCCAGGTGCTGTTCCTGCGCGAACAGGCGCAGAAGCGTTTTCTCGATGCCTTCGACTTGCGCGAGGACCTGACCCGCCAGGTCAAGGCCGCACTGCAGGCCAACCCGGACCTGCTCGGCCTGTCTCTGGTCTTCGAAGCCAATGCACTGGACAGCAAGGACGAACTGTTCGCCGGCCAGAAGGAACTGGGCAGCAACGACAAGGGCCGCTTTGCCCTCTACTGGTCGCAACCGACCCCGGGCCAACTGACCTCCATGGCGCTGCCGGAAAGCGACATGAGCGACACCAGCACCGGTCCCAGCGGCGAACCGAACAACGCCTGGTTCACCTGCCCGCGCAGCACCCTCAAGCCCTGCGTGATCGAACCCTACTTCTACGAGATCGATGGTCATAACGTGCTGATGACCAGCATCGTGTTTCCACTGATCGTCGAGGGCAAGGTCATCGCCTCGCTGTCCGTGGATATCAATCTCAACAGCCTGCAAGCGGTCAGCCAGCAGGCGAGCAAGAAACTCTACGACGGCCAGACCAGTGTCAGTATTCTCAGCCCGGTGGGCCTGCTGGCCGGCTACAGCCCGGATGCCGGCAAGCTCAGCCAGCGCCTGGACCAGGTCGACAGCCACAATGGTGCCGCACTGATCCGCCAACTGGCCGGCAGCAGCGAAACACAGGTGCTGCGCAGTGACGCGCAACTGAAGATTCTCGCACCATTCCTGCCGATTCCCGGCGGCAAGCCATGGGGCGTGTTGCTCGATGTGCCGGAAAAAGTCCTGGTCGGGCCGGCCGAAGCGCTGAAGACCCAACTCGATGAGCGCAACGCCGCCGGCACCCTGATCGAGCTGGGTCTGGGCCTGCTCGGCGCCGTGATCGGACTGTTGCTGGTCTGGCTGATGGCCCGCAGCGTGACCCGGCCGATTCTCGGCGTGGCCAATATGCTCGAAGATATCGCCAGTGGCGAAGGTGACCTGACCCGTCGCCTGCACTACGACAAGCAGGATGAATTGGGCCAACTGGCAGGCTGGTTCAACCGTTTCCTCGACAAGCTGCAGCCGGTGATCGCCGACGTCAAGCGTTCGGTCCAGGACGCCCGTGGCACCGCCGACCAGTCAGCGTCCATCGCCACCGAGACCAGCGCCGGCATGGAGCAGCAGTACCGCCAGGTCGACCAGGTCGCCACCGCCTCCCATGAAATGAGTGCCACCGCCCAGGATGTCGCCCGCAGCGCGGCCCAGGCCGCCCAGGCCGCGCGTGATGCCGACCAGGCGACGCGCCAGGGACTGACCGTGATCGGTCGCACCACCGCCAGCATCGGCCATCTGGCCGCCGACATGAGCGACGCCATGGGCCAGGTCGAAGGCTTGGCGGCCAACAGCGAGAAGATCGGTTCGGTGCTGGAAGTCATTCGTGCGATTGCCGAGCAGACCAATCTGCTGGCGCTCAACGCCGCCATCGAAGCCGCTCGGGCCGGTGAAGCCGGACGCGGCTTTGCGGTGGTCGCCGACGAAGTGCGCAATCTCGCGCGGCGCACCCAGGAGTCAGTGGAGGAAACCCGCCAGGTCATCGAGGAACTGCAAACCGGCACCCGCGAAGTGGTGACCTCCATGGGCAACAGCCACCGCCAGGCCCAGGGCAGTGTCGAGCAGGTCAGCCAGGCAGTGACGGCATTGCAGCAGATCGGCGACGCGGTAACGGTGATCACCGACATGAACCTGCAGATTGCCAGCGCGGCGGAAGAACAGAGCGCGGTGGCCGAGGAAATCAACAACAACGTGGCGAGCATTCGCGATGTCACCGAATCGCTGTCCGGCCAGGCCAACGAATCGGCACGGGTCAGCCAGTCGCTCAACCAGTTGGCCAACCAGCAACAGGGGCTGATGGATCAGTTCCGGGCCTGAGGTCCCGCGCGCAGTCGCTTCAGCTTCTGCGCGGCAAATCGATCGTCACCAGCAGCCCGCCCAGCGGGCTGCTCGACAAGCTCATCCGCGCCCCCCAGGCGTCGACGATATCGCGCACGATGCCCAATCCCAGCCCATGCCCGATGGTCTGCTCATCCAGGCGCGTTCCACGGCTGAATACCGCATCCCGATTCTGCTCGGGAATCCCCGGACCATCATCTTCGATACTCAGGCGATGACCTCCCGCGGTTTCGGCGATGCTCAGGCGTACTTCGGCATCGGCCCACTTGCAGGCGTTGTCCAGCAGGTTACCCAGCAGTTCGAGCAAGTCCTCCCGGTCCCAGGGCAACTGCAGGCCGGGTGGTGAGGCATGGCTCAACAGCAGGTGATCGCCATGGATCATGCTCAGGGTCGAGAGCAACCCGGGCAGCTCCGTATCACAATCGAATGGCACGCCCGGCAAGGCCTCGCCAGCGAGACGGGCACGGTTCAACTCACGACTCAGGCGCTGTTCGATCTGTTCCAGCTGTTCGCGCAACACCTTGCGCAAGTCTGGCTGGCCATCCAGCCGGGTGCTCGACGCCAGGCTCAGCAGCACCGCTAACGGGGTTTTCAGGGCATGGCCGAGATTGCCCAGGGCATTGCGTGAACGTTTGAGGCTGTCTTCGGTATGGGCCAGCAGATGGTTGATCTGCGCCACCAGCGGTTCGAGTTCCAGCGGCACCTGGGTATCCAGTTGCGAGCGCTGCCCCTGCTGCAATTGCGCGATCTGTTCCCGAGCGTTTTCCAGAGGACGCAAGGCCCGGCGAACGGTGACCCGTTGCAACAAGAGCATCACGATCAGCGCCGCGAGGCCGATCCCCAGGCCGATACGCTGCATCAGTTGGAAGCTTTCCCGCACCGGCGTGTAGTCCTGAGCCACGCTGATGCTGATCGACTGCCCGAGCCGCCGGTAGTCCGAACGCAGCACCAGCAGCATCTGCCCTTCGGGTCCCAGTTGCAGGTTGGCATGCAGGCCCGGTTGCGCCGGAACCGGTAGCTCCTGGTCCCAGAGCGAACGGGAACGCCAGTGATGATCGGCGAAGTCGATCCGGAAGTAGTGCCCGGAGAACGGTCGCTGATAAGCCGGGGACAATCGCCGCTCATCCAGCTGTAGCCCCTGGGGGCCGCGTACCAGGGCGACCAGCAAGTTCTCGCTGTCGGCGTGCAGGCCATCCTCCAGATAGCGCTGCAGGCCCACTTCGAACAACCACAGGCTGGTTTGCGCGACGATCAGGCCGACCACCAGCAGCACGCTGACCAGGCCCAGGCTCAGGCGGCGCTGGATCGACCTCACCCGGTGGTTCCGCCGAACCGGTAACCCTGGCCGCGGCGAGTCTCGATCACCGCACGCCCGAGCTTGCGGCGCAGGTGATTGACGTGCACTTCCAGCACATTCGAATCGCGTTCGGTTTCACCGTTGTAGAGATGTTCGGCCAGATGACCTTTGGAAAGAATCTGCTCGGGGTGCAGCATGAAGTAGCGCAACAGGCGAAACTCGGCCGCGGTCAGCTGGATCTCCGCACCGTCGCGGCTGACGCACTGGCGGCCCTCATCCAGATGCAGGCCCGCAGCCTTCAGCGTCGGCTGGTTGGGCTGGCCGTGGGCACGACGCAGCAACGACTGCACCCGCAGTTGCAGCTCTTCCGGATGAAAGGGTTTGGTCAGGTAGTCGTCGGCTCCGGCCTTCAGCCCTTCGATACGCTCGGCCCAGGAGTCCCGTGCGGTCAGGATCAGCACCGGCACCGTCAGGCCACCGGCCCGCCATTGCTGCAGCACCTCCAAACCCGGCAAGCCCGGCAGCCCCAGATCGAGAATGACCAGGTCATAGGGCTCGGTCGCCCCCTGATACGCCGCATCGCGCCCATCAGCCAACCAGTCGACGGCGTATCCCTGGCGTGCCAGGCCGGCCAGCAGCTCATCAGCCAGGGGCACGTTATCTTCCACCAGCAGCAGCCGCATCAGTCATCCTCCTCGTCTTTCAATAAGTCACCATTGCTGGCGTCCAGCTTGAGTTCCCGGACCACACCGGCCTGGGTCAGCAATTCGACCTCGTAGACATAGAGGCCATGCTTGGCCTCCAGTTCAGCCTCCAGCAGCTTCGCCCCGGGGTAATGCCCCATGGCCTGCTGCAGCAGGCGCTCAAGAGGCAGGATCACCCCCTGCTGACGCAGGCGCAGGGCTTCGTCCTGGTCCAGGTCCCTGGCCGACGCCAGGGAACAGAGAGTGGTCAGCGCCAGCAGAGCGCAGGCACGCGCATTGAAGATCATTACCTGTCCTGATGGTCCTTGAGAACCTGACCGCTGATGGCGTCCAATTCAATCTCCCACTCAATTCCCTGAGCATCGCGCAGTTCTACCTGATAAATGTAGTGGCCGTATTTCTCGTCCAACTCGGTATCCCCCAGCACAGCGCCAGGGTGTCGGGCCAAGGCAACGGCCGTCAATCGATCAAGAGGCTGGATTGTACCTGCCACTTGCAGTTTCGCCGCTTCGTCACTGGCAATATCACGACCCGATACATGACAGGTGGTGACTACCAGAGCGAAAAAGGCCAAAGCGGCGCCCAGGGCTTTCATCGTAGGTCTCCATGGCAAATGGCCAGTTATGCCCGCCACGTTAACCGTCTCAACTTAAGCGAAGCTGAATTTCCCCGGCTGTCATCTATTCACGCCTATTCACAAACCGGCCCTTTTCCTGATGTCGACAGCCTTTCGCGGCAACCTTCCCTATAATTCGGCGACCCAGAGAACGAGGGCTGTATGACTGCGATTCACATCAAATTTCCCGCGCTGACCCTCAAGGCCGGCAAGCGCGCATTCCGGCGTATTCGTGAAGGTGGCCTGAAGGCCGCCGATGTCGGCACGCTGCCGGGCGCGGCGGGCGGACCGAAAGCCCTGGGCATCCAGGGCCTGGACCTGGCACTGTTCGGTGAATGGCTGCCGGCGAGTCCACGAGAGCGCTCGCTGATCGGCGCCTCGATCGGTGCCTGGCGGTTTGCCAGTGCCTGTCTGCCGAATGCAGCGCAAGGCATCGAACGCCTGGGACAGCTGTACAACGAACAGAGCTTCGCCAAGGGCGTGACCATGGCCGAGGTCAGCCAGAGCTGTCAGCGCATGCTGCATGACCTGCTCGATGGCCGGGACGCCTCGATCCTGACAAACGAGCACTACCGCTTGAACGTGGTCATCGTGAAGAGCCATGGCTTGCTGGCCCACGACCATCGGGGTCGTCTCGGACTGGGGCTGTCCTCGGTCATTGCCGATAACCTGGTCGGACGCGGGCGCCTGGCCCGCCACTTCGAGCGGGTGATCCTGCATGACCCGCGCCTGTCCCCTCCCCTGCTGCCCCTGCAGGACTTTCCGTCACGCTTGCTGCCACTGGCCTCGGATAACCTGCGCCAGGGACTGCTGGCCTCCGGCTCGATCCCGATGGTGATGGAGGGCGTACGGGACATCGTCGGCGTCGGCAAGGGTACCTATCGCGACGGCGGCCTGCTCGACTATCACCTTGACCTGCCCTTTAGCGGCGAGGATGTGGTGCTGTATCCGCACTTCACGGACAAGGTCATTCCCGGTTGGTTCGACAAGGCGCTGCCATGGCGACGCGGGAATCCGGACCGGCTGCAGGATGTCCTGCTGCTGGCCCCTTCGCGTGAATACCTGGCCCGCCTGCCTCACGGCAAACTGCCGGACCGCAATGACTTCAAGCGCTACATGGGCGATGACAAGGGCCGCCAGGCCTACTGGCGCGAGGCAATGGCACAGAGCCGGCGCCTGGGTGACGAATTCCTCGAACTGGCCGATAACGGCGGGCTGGGCGAGCGCCTGCTGGCGCTTTGAGTCGGTCATCACGCAGCGGAGCTGTTAAACTGCCGAGTTGCACTTATCGCTCAAGCGATAGCCACCCTTCAGAGCTGACAATACTGTGGAAATCTTCAAAGAGTTTACGTTCGAATCCGCCCACCGCCTGCCTCACGTACCGGATGGACACAAGTGTGGCCGCCTGCATGGTCACTCCTTCAAGGTGGCGATCCATCTGAGCGGTGAAGTCGACCAGCATACCGGTTGGATTCGCGATTTCTCCGAGATCAAGGCGATCTTCAAGCCTCTCTATGAGCGCCTGGACCACAACTACCTGAACGATATCCCTGGCCTGGAGAACCCGACCAGCGAAAATCTGGCGAAGTGGATCTGGCAGGAACTGAAGCCGCTATTGCCTGAGCTGTCGGCGATCCGCATCCATGAGACCTGCACCAGCGGATGTATCTACCGCGGGGAGTGAATACCGGGCATAAAAAAACCACCTGCCAGAGGTGGTTTTTTTATGCCCGGATGTAGGGACCGGCCGACACGATCATTCCCACGATCATGCCTATCCCTGTGGGAGCCGGCTTGCCGGCAATGAGGCCCTATGATCGTTCCCACGCTCCGCGTGGGAACGCCTCTCTGGACGCTC
>NZ_JACAPR010000025.1 GCF_013385635.1 Pseudomonas gingeri | reverse complement strand
GAGTCCATCCAATTACAAGGTTCGGTGTTGGCGATCGTTCCCACGCTCTGCGTGGGAATGCCTGTCAGGACGCTCTGCGTCCGCCTTTGTGACGCAGAGCGTCACGGGCCGCATTTCCACGCGGAGCGTGGGAACGATCGGGGAGTGATTTCAACGGTAAAACAGCCGGTAGCCGACCTGCCCCACCGCTTCATTGATCAACTGCCCGCTGCGCCAGATCGCCTTGAACTCCGGCATCCAGCCGCCCAGCGGGCTGGCGTTGTCCCGACCGAGGAAACCGACCGGTGCCGGCACCACGCTGAAGCCGGCCTTTTCAAAGCTCCACACCGCCCGCGGCATATGGGCCGCATGGGTCACCACGACCACCCGCCTGATGCCCAGCGGCGCCAGCAGTTCATGACTGAACCGGGCATTTTCCCAGGTGGTGGTGCTGCGCTCTTCCAACCAGCGAACCGTCACGCCGGAATCGTCCAGCATCGACTGCGCCATCAGCGCCGCCTCGCTGGGCGGCGTACCGTAATGCAAGCCACCGCTGGTCAATACCGGCAGGCCCGAGGCCTTGGCCAAACGGGCGGCGTAGCGCTGGCGCTCCAGGCCGATACCGGTCGGCTGGTCACTGCCCCAGGCCGGATCGCCCCGTTCGCGCCCCGAGCCCAGCACCACGATCGCATCGGCCCGCTGCGCCAGATCCGCCCATTCCTCGTGTTTCAACGGCGGCACGGTTTCCAGCGCCCGCGCGGACCATTCGACCACCACCGGTAGGCTGATCAACCAGAACCCGCCCAGTCCCAGGGCAAAACACAGCCCCGCCAGGCGCGGCCGGCGGCGACGAAACCACCAGGCAAGCGCCAGCAACAGCAAGAACAGGCCGGGCGGCAGAAGTAATTGTTTCAGGATGAAGCGAACAGGCATCGAGCACCTCCAGAAGATGCTCGAAGCCTAAGTGCATCAGGATCAATCAACAACATTCCAGATCCATGACTTTCAGATACAAGCCAGGCCAACGACAAACAACAGGATGCAGCCGGGCGGATCCTTACTTGATCCGCAATGATTTGAAGCGCGCCGAATACAGCTTGGGCGCCCTGTCCTTCAACCAGATGACCTCGGCCGAACGCACCCCATCCTTCTGTTGCGCTACTGCTGTGGCCGCCCCCGACGCGTCGTTACCGCTCAGGTCCAGATAGGCCCTGATCAGTTCGAACTCGGCGCGGCTCAAGCCCCGTAACTCCAGCTCGGCAGGCCGCTCGTCACGCAAGCGAACCGCCGTCCTTGCAGCGTCCAGGGCAAGCCCAAGACGCGTGATCAGACGCTCGTACAACTCGGGATCAGTTACACTTCGCTGCGACTCCAACATCCGTTCACCTCATTGAAGATAAGAATCACTCCCCCCTCTAAGAGCTTAGCGGTGCCCGGCCAACCGGCAGGCCGCCGCGACCAACGGCTTTTGTCGCGCAATCAGGGTTTCCCTCGATAGAGCGGCGTCATGTATGCTACGGCGCTTCCTGTAACTCCACTTCCAGCAGCACCCAGACGGTGCGTTGAAGAGGATTAGGCCACCCTTTCCAGTACAAGTAGCCATGCACGAACACTATCAGCCCCGTGAAATCGAAAATGCCGCCCAATCGTTCTGGGACGAGCAAAAGTCCTTTGAAGTCAGTGAACAGCCAGGCAAGGAGACTTACTATTGCCTGTCGATGTTCCCTTACCCCAGCGGCAAGCTACACATGGGGCACGTGCGCAACTACACCATCGGTGACGTGATCGCGCGCTACCAGCGCATGCAGGGCAAGAACGTCCTGCAACCGATGGGTTGGGACGCCTTCGGCATGCCGGCGGAAAACGCCGCGATGAAGAACAACGTCGCACCGGCCAAGTGGACCTACGAAAACATCGCCTACATGAAGACCCAGCTACGCAGCCTGGGCCTGGCGGTGGACTGGTCCCGCGAAGTGACCACCTGCAAGCCGGACTACTATCGCTGGGAACAATGGCTGTTCACCCGCCTGTTCGAAAAAGGCGTGATCTACCGCAAGAACGGCACCGTCAACTGGGACCCGGTGGACCAGACCGTACTGGCCAACGAACAAGTGATCGACGGCCGCGGCTGGCGTTCCGGCGCGCTGATCGAAAAGCGCGAAATCCCGATGTACTACTTCAAGATCACCGCCTACGCCGATGAGCTGCTGGAAAGCCTCGACGACCTGCCGGGCTGGCCCGAGCAGGTCAAGACCATGCAGCGCAACTGGATCGGCAAGTCCCGCGGCATGGAAGTACAGTTCCCGTACGACGTCGCCTCCATTGGCGAAGCCGGTGCCCTGAAAGTCTTCACCACCCGTCCGGACACCCTGATGGGCGCGACCTATGTCGCCGTCGCCGCCGAACACCCGCTGGCGACCCAGGCGGCTCGCAACAACCCCGAGCTGCAAGCCTTCATCGCTGAATGCAAGGGCGGCAGCGTGGCCGAAGCCGACGTCGCCACCCAGGAAAAGAAAGGCCTGCCGACCGACCTGTTCGTCGAGCACCCGCTGACCGGCGAGAAACTCCCGGTGTGGGTCGCCAACTATGTGCTGATGCACTACGGCGACGGTGCCGTGATGGCGGTTCCGGCTCACGACGAGCGTGACTTCGAGTTCGCCACCAAGTACAGCCTGCCGATCAAGTCGGTGGTGCGCACCAGCTCGGGCGAGACCAACCCGGCGCCCTGGCAGGACGCCTATGGCGAGCATGGCACGCTGATCAACTCCGGCGAGTTCGATGGCCTGGACTTCGCCGGTGCGTTCGATGCCATCGAAGTCGCGCTGATCAAGAAGAACCTCGGTGCCTCGCGTACCCAGTTCCGCCTGCGCGACTGGGGCATCAGCCGCCAGCGCTACTGGGGCTGCCCGATCCCGATCATCCATTGCGACACCTGCGGCGACGTTCCGGTACCGCAAGACCAGTTGCCGGTCGTGCTGCCGGAAGACGTGGTGCCGGACGGCGCCGGTTCACCGCTGGCGCGCATGCCCGAGTTCTACGAGTGCACCTGCCCTAAATGCGGCAAACCTGCCAAGCGTGAAACCGACACCATGGACACCTTCGTCGAATCGTCCTGGTACTACGCGCGCTACGCCTCGCCGCACTACGAGGGTGGCCTGGTCGACCCGAAAGCCGCCGACCACTGGCTGCCGGTGGACCAGTACATCGGCGGTATCGAACACGCGATCCTGCACCTGCTCTACGCGCGCTTCTTCCACAAGCTGATGCGTGACGAAGGCCTGGTCAGTTCCAACGAACCATTCAAGAACCTGCTGACCCAGGGCATGGTAATCGCCGAGACCTACTACCGTCGCGAAGCCAATGGTGCCTACACCTGGTTCAACCCGGCGGACGTGGAACTCGAGCGTGACAGCAAGGCCAAGGTCATCAGCGCCAGGCTGATCTCCGACGGCTTGCCGGTAGAGATCGGCGGCACCGAGAAGATGGCCAAGTCGAAGAACAACGGCGTCGACCCACAGTCGATGATCGACCAGTTCGGCGCGGACACCTGCCGCCTGTTCATGATGTTCGCCTCGCCACCCGACATGAGCGCGGAATGGTCCGACTCCGGCGTCGAAGGCTCGCACCGTTTCCTCAAGCGCGTCTGGCGCCTGGCGCAGGCCCACGTTTCCCAGGGCCTGCCGGGCAAACTGGACATCGCCGGCCTGAACGACGAGCAGAAAGCCATTCGCCGCTCGATCCACCTGGCCATCAAGCAGGCCAGCCACGACGTCGGCCAGAACCACAAATTCAACACCGCCATCGCCCAGGTGATGACGCTGATGAACGTGCTGGAAAAAGCGCCGCAAGGTACCGCACAGGATCGCGCACTGGTCCAGGAAGGCCTGGAAACCGTGGCGCTGCTGCTGGCGCCGATTACCCCGCATATCTGCCACGAACTGTGGAATCAACTGGGTCACGCCGACCCGGTGATCGACGCCGGCTGGCCGGTGCAGGATGACAACGCCCTGGTGCAGGACAGCCTGGTACTGGTGATCCAGGTCAACGGCAAGCTGCGCGGCCAGATCGAAATGCCGGCCAGTGCCAGCCGCGAAGAAATCGAAGCGGCGGCGCGGATCAACGAAAACGTACTGCGCTTCATCGATGGCCTGACGATTCGCAAAGTGATCGTCGTGCCCGGCAAGCTGGTCAATATCGTCGCTAGCTAATTGGACCAGGCGCCCGCAGTGACGGGCGCCTTACAAGACTTCCGGGGTCGCAGCGTCGACCCACGGTTTCAAGGGGAGCAACAAGATGATCAAACGCAATCTGCTGGTAATGGGCCTTGCAGTGCTGCTGAGCGCATGCGGCTTCCAGCTGCGCGGCACCGGCAATACCGAACTGACGATCAAGGAACTGTCGGTCAGCGCCCGCAACTCCTACGGTGACACGGTCAAGCAGTTGACCCAGGTACTGGAGCACAGCGGCGTCAAGGTCTACAACGGCGCGCCCTACAAGCTGATCCTGACCAATGAACAGGAAACCCAGCGGGCTGCCAGCTACAGCGGTTCGGGTCGTACCGCCGAGTACGAACTCAACACCGTGCTGACCTATGAAATCCATGGCGACAAGGACCTGACCCTGCTGGGTGGCAAGCTGGAAGTGCAGAAGTACTACGTGCACGACGGCAACAACATCACCGGCGGCGACGCCGAGGCCGAGCAACTGCGCAAGGAAATGCGTCGCGATCTGGTGCAACAGATGGTCATCCGCCTGCAACTGCTGACACCGGAACAACTCGACGGCCTGCAGCAAACCGCCGATGCCAAGGCCAAGGCGGACGCCGATGCCCTGGAAGCCGCGCGCAAGTACGAAGACTCGATACCGAAGCAATCACCTCTGGAACTGCCGCAGCAGTAAGCCGGACGGGGCGCCCCAGGCGCCCCGCCGCTATCCGCCTATGAAACTCGCCCCCGCCCAACTCGCCAAACACCTGCAAGGCAGCCTCGCGCCCGTCTATATCATCAGCGGTGACGATCCGTTGCTGTGCCAGGAAGCCGCCGACGCCATTCGCGCCGCCGCGCGCCAGCAAGGCTTCGACGAACGCCAGGTGTTCAGCGCCGATGCCAATTTCGACTGGGGCACGCTGCTGCAAGCCGGTGCCAGCATGTCGCTGTTCGCGCAAAAGCGCCTGCTGGAACTGCGCCTGCCCTCGGGCAAGCCAGGCGACAAGGGGGCCGCCGCGCTGATGGAATATTGCGGCCGGCCGGCCGAGGACACCCTGCTGCTGATCAGCCTGCCCAAGCTAGACGGCAGCGCGCAGAAAACCAAGTGGGGCAAGGCCCTGGTCGAAGGCCAGCAGACCCAGTTCATCCAGATCTGGCCGGTGGATGCCAGCCAGTTGCCGCAATGGATTCGCCAGCGCCTCTCGCAGGCCGGGCTGTCCGCCCAGCAGGATGCGGTGGAACTGATTGCCGCACGGGTCGAAGGCAACCTGCTGGCGGCGGCCCAGGAAATCGAAAAGCTCAAGCTGATGGCCGAGGGTGGGCAGATTACCGTTGAAACGGTGCAGGCCGCGGTAGCCGACAGCGCCCGCTTCGATGTTTTCGGCCTGGTCGATGCCGTGCTCAATGGCGAGTCGGCCCATGCCCTGCGCATGCTCGAAGGGCTGCGGGGCGAAGGGGTCGAACCACCAGTGATTCTCTGGGCCCTGGCCCGGGAGCTGCGACTGCTGGCCAACCTGTCCCAGCAATACAGCCAGGGCGTGCCGCTGGACAAGGCCTTCAGCCAGGCCCGGCCACCGGTCTGGGACAAACGCAAACCACTGATGAGCAAGGCCCTGCAACGGCATTCGGCACAACGCTGGAGCCAGTTGCTGATGGACGCCCAGCGGGTCGATGCGCAGATCAAGGGACAGGCCGCCGGCTCGCCCTGGAGCAGCCTCAGCCGTCTCAGCCTGCTGATGTGTGGGCAACGGCTGGCATTGCCGCCAGAATAATCCAATTCAATGCACCGCCCACCTCCACGGGGCGTGGCATCAACACGCCTTTGCGGTGAAGCACAAACCCTGTAGGAGCCGGCTTGCCGGCGATGGGGCCCTTGATTCATCGGGTGCCTGTCCGAACGCCATCGCCGGCAAGCCGGCCCCTACAGGGGGAGGCGGCGCGCGCAGCATTGATGCAGATGCTCTCCATGATCGCCAAATGCCCCCACTGGACAGCACCGGAAATCTGCCTGATGATTCGTCCTCTTTCACCCCATCAAGAGTGCAGCATCATGAGCAAGCCGTCCCGGCGCCGCCACAACAAAGCCAAATCGATCATCGCCCAGCCACTGTTCCGAAGCCATCAGGAACAACCCGCCAAGGGCAAAGGCAGCTACCGCCGCGAAGCCTTCCAGTCTAAAAGCTGGGAGGCTTCTGACTTTCTGGCTGCGTAAAAGTGTCATCACGACCTGCCCCCCTCAGGCATGATAAGGTCAGCACCTGATTCGCATTCTCCGGACCCGCGCATGCCCTTTAGTCTCACCCTCCGTTGGCCGTTGCGCCGACTGTTCGCCGCCACCAGCTTCATCCTGCTCGTCGCCTGTGCGGAAAAGCCCACCGCCGCCGACGCCCAGCCGCTCCAGACACTGCCCGCGGCTCCCGCTCCCGTTCCTGCGCCACAGCCCGCCAATGACCCGTTGAGCATCCAACCCGCCCAGAGCTTCGATGACTGGCAAGCCGCCTTCCGCGCCGAGGCCTTGCGCGCCGGTATCACGGCCAGCACCTTTGACACCGCCTTTGCCGGCGTCACCCCAGACATGAGCGTGATCAAGGCCGACCGCAGCCAACCGGAATTCACCCGGCCGGTGTGGGAATACCTCGACGGCGCGCTCTCGGCACTGCGCGTGCGCAAGGGCCAGTCGCTGCTGGTCCAGAACAGCGCTCTGCTGCAAAGCATCGAGCAACGTTATGGCGTCGACCGCGAAGCACTGGTCGCCGTGTGGGGCATGGAAAGCAATTTCGGCCAGTTCCAGGGCGACAAATCGGTGATCCGCTCGCTGGCGACCCTGGCCTATGAAGGCCGCCGTCCGGGTTTCGCCCAGAGCCAGCTGCTCGCGGCACTGCAGATCATCCAGCATGGCGACATCCTGCCGGAACAGATGCTCGGCTCCTGGGCCGGGGCCATGGGCCAGACCCAGTTCATCCCGACCACCTACAACAGCTATGCGGTGGATTTCGACGGGGACGGTCGTCGCGATATCTGGAACGATTCCGCCGACGCCCTGGCCTCGACCGCCAACTACCTGCAAAGCTCCGGCTGGCAGAAAGGCCAGCCCTGGGGATTTGAAGTCACGCTGCCGACCGGGTTCGACTACGCCCTGGCGGACGGTGCCATTCGCAAGCCGGTGAGCGAGTGGCTGCAGATGGGTGTGCAGCTCCCTCCAGGGGCCGCCCTGCCCTATGGCGCCGCGTCGCTGTCGGCCTCGCTGCTGCTGCCGGCAGGCTATCGTGGACCGGGTTTCCTGGTGCTCGACAACTTCCGCGCCATCCTCAAGTACAACAACTCATCGTCCTATGGCCTGGCCGTCGGCCTGCTGTCCCAGCGTTTCAACAGCGGTGGCGTGATTCGCGGGAGCTGGCCGAAAGACGACCTGCCGCTGAGTCGTAGCGAACGGATGGAGTTGCAGACGGTACTCAGCGCCAACGGTTACGACGCGGGCAATCCCGATGGGATCATCGGAGCCAATACCCGCAAGGCGATCCGCAGCGCACAGCAGTCGCTGGGCTGGCCGGCGGATGGGTATCCGACCCACAAGCTGCTGGAGAGCTTGCGCAACCGATAGATCAGCCGGGCCCTCAAGACCGCCAAAAGCTTCGGGGGCAAGCCCCCTCCCACAGGTTTTGCAAGGCCCGCAATACCCGGCACCACTCGAACACCGTGGGAGCGGGCCGGGCCGCTGAACAGGCGACCGGACTTACGCGATCAGCACCACGTCCTGCTCCAGGACAAGCTGCCGGGCATCAGCATCCAGGCGCACCTGAGCCCCCAACGGCAGCGTCAGGTTCGGGTCGCAATGCCCGCTGCGCCAACCCGCCAGTACCGGAATACCCAACGCCCCCAGTTCCTGTTTGAGCAGGCGCGCCAGCGCATCGGCGTCGACGCCGGCGAAATCCCCCACCAGCACGCCTTTGAGGCCTTCCAGCTTGCCGGCCAGGCGCAGGTGGGTCAGCAGCCGGTCCACCCGGTACAGCGGCTCGTTGACGTCCTCGATCAGCAGGATCACGCCATCGGTATCGATCTCGTAAGCAGTGCCCAGGCTCGCGCAGATCAACGACAGATTGCCGCCCTGCAGAAGCCCGGAAGCAACGCCAGGGATGACAGTAGTCAGCGGATAAGCGTCGGGATGCTGGAGTACATCGCCGGCCCGGACGTGCCCGGTCAGCAGATTGAGGAGTGAAGACTCCGTGGGTGGCTGCTTGTCCCCCAGCAGGTCGATATTGAACATCGGCCCGTGAAACGTCATGAATCCGGCATAACGCGCAATCGCCAGGTGCAGCGCGGTGATATCGCTGTATCCCACCAGAATCTTTGGATGTTTTTTGAGCAGATCGTAATCGATCTTGTCCAGCAGTCGCGGGCAACCGTAGCCGCCGCGCAGACAGAGGATGGCATCGATTTCAGGATCGGCAAAAGCGTCGTGCAGATCCTGCAGGCGAACCTCATCGGTGCCGGCAAGGTAGCCGTCCCGTTGCAAGACACCAGGAAATATCCGCAGCTCGTAACCACGAGCCTGCGCCCACTGCTGGGCCTTGAGCGGGTCAAGGGCCACGGGGCCGGCGGGAGCGATCAAGCCGATCACCCCGCCTCCGGGCAGCGCCGAAACCGCACTCTGGACCGGATAGGGCGCCTGCACGGGTCGACGACTGCTCATCCCTTACGCCCCGATCAGTTCAGCCTTGACCAACTTGGCCTGCTCGTCGGCGTGGTACGAGGAACGCACCAGCGGGCCCGAAGCGACGTTCTTGAAGCCCATCTTGTAACCTTCCTCGGCGAACCAGGCGAAGGTGTCCGGGTGCACGAAACGCTGCACCGGCAGGTGGCTGCGGGACGGCTGCAGGTACTGGCCGAGGGTCAGCATATCGATGTCGTGTTCGCGCATGCGCTTCATGACTTCGATGACTTCCTCGTCGGTCTCGCCCAGGCCGAGCATCAGGCCGGACTTGGTCGGAATGTGCGGCATCATCTGCTTGAAGCGTTGCAGCAGGGTCAGCGACCACTGGTAGTCGGAGCCCGGACGCGCGGCCTTGTACAGGCGCGGCACGGTTTCCAGGTTGTGGTTGAACACATCCGGCGGCTCGGCGGCGGTGATTTCCAGCGCGATGTCCATGCGTCCGCGATAGTCCGGGACCAGGGTCTCGAGCTGCACGTTCGGCGACAGCTTGCGGATCTCGCGGATGCAGTCGGCGAAGTGCTGGGCACCGCCGTCACGCAGGTCGTCGCGGTCCACGGAGGTGATCACCACGTACTTCAGGCGCAGGTCGGCAATGGCGATGGCCAGGCTTTGCGGCTCGTTGACGTCGAGAGGTTTCGGCCGGCCGTGGCCGACGTCGCAGAACGGGCAACGACGGGTGCAGATATCGCCCATGATCATGAAGGTCGCGGTGCCACCGCTGAAGCACTCGCCCAGGTTCGGGCAGGACGCTTCTTCACAGACGCTGTGCAGCTTGTGCTTGCGCAGCAATTGCTTGATGCGGTCGACTTCCGGCGACACCGGGATACGTACGCGAATCCAGTCCGGCTTCTTCGGCAGCTCGGTGGTCGGGATGATCTTCACCGGAATCCGCGCCACCTTCTCGGCGCCACGCAGCTTGACGCCGGTTTCGACTTTCGCACGGGCCGGGCGCTCGGAAACATCCAGCGTCGGGATCAGGGTTTGCACAGCGTCTTGCGCAGTAGTCATATCAATCGATTCCGCCCGTTAGGGTCGTCTGCTCAGCATAGTCGAGGTGTTTGACGAGCTGCGCGCGCAGCCGGGCACTTACCTCGGCAAATTCAATCGGTCCTGTGTGGTCGCGCAGCTGGGTCATCGCCAGCCCCGCATAACCGCAGGGGTTAATCCGCCGAAACGGCTCCAGGTCCATGTCGACGTTCAACGCCAGGCCATGGAAGGAACAACCGTTGCGAATCCGCAGGCCCAGGGAGGCGATTTTCGCGCCATTGACATAAACCCCGGGGGCGTCGGCCTTGGCTTCGGCATTCACACCGTAGCTGGCCAGCAATTCGATCAGGCAGCGCTCCATCCGGCTGACCAGTTCGCGTACGCCAAAACCGAGGCGGCGAACGTCCAGCAACAGATAAGCCACCAGTTGGCCAGGCCCATGATATGTCACTTGGCCGCCGCGATCGACCTTGACCACCGGAATATCGCCCGGCAGCAGCAGGTGCTCGGCCTTGCCGGCCTGACCCTGGGTGAAGACCGACGGGTGCTGCACCAGCCAGACTTCATCGGGAAATTCTGCGGACTTGCGTCCGTCGGTGAATCGCTGCATCGCATGCCAGACCGGCTCGTAAGCGGTCTGGCCGAGCTCGCGAAAGCCCAGCACATCCGCCATCACAGCACCATGTGCACGAAGCCGGTGGCCCGCAACTCGCTGTTGATGTTGTACAGCTGGTCCTGGTCGGTGGCGACGATGTGCAGCTGGATCGTGGTGTACTTGCCATTGGTGCTCTGGCGTTCGTCCACCCGGTTGTCGTTGATCGTCGCGTGTTTCCTGACGATCTCGACGATCTTGTCCTTGTTGCCCACACCCGTGTCACTGATCACCTTGACCGGATAGTCGGTGACGGGGAATTCGATTTTCGGCGCTTTTACTTCAGTGTCTGTCATGACAATAACGGCCTCGTAAGCCCAGGCAACGGACATACCTCGCGCCCGGGTCAGGCGCGAGGTACGTAAATCGACACTATTTGTTCAAATTGCTGCTTGTTCACATGGCTACGTGTTCAAGGTGCTTCAGTTGAACATGCCGTAGAAGAACATGCGGATGCTATCCCACAGGCGACGGAAGATACCACCTTCCTCGACCGCTTCCAGCGCGATCAGATCGGCACTGTGAACGACCTTGTCATCCAGTTTGACTTCCACTTTACCGATCACGTCACCCTTGGCGATAGGAGCGACCAGTTTCGGGTTGATGGTCATGCTGGCGGCAAGCTTTTTCAGCTGACCTTTAGGCATGGTCATGGTCAGGTCTTCGGCCAGGCCGGCCTTGATCTGGTGGGTAGTGCCTTTCCAGACCGGCGCCTGGGCCAGTTCGGTGCCCTTCTGGTAGAAGGTCTGGGTTTCGAAGAAACGGAAACCGTAGGTCAGCAGCTTCTGGGTCTCGGATGCACGGGCCGATTCGCTGTTGGTACCGAACACCACCGCGATCAGGCGCTGGCCGTCACGGACCGCCGAGGACACCATGCAGTAGCCGGCCTCTTCGGTGTGGCCGGTCTTCAGGCCGTCAACGGTCTTGTCACGCCACAGCAGCAGGTTGCGGTTGGGCTGCTTGATACCGTTCCAGAAGAATTCCTTCTGCGAGTAGATCGCGTAATGCACCGGGTCGACGCGGATGATCGCGCGAGCCAATACCGCCATGTCGTGAGGCGACGAGTAGTGCTCCGGGTTCGGCAGGCCGGTCGGGTTCATGAAGTGGCTGTTGGTCATGCCCAGGTCGGCGGCGGTCTTGTTCATCATGTCGGCAAAGGCGTCTTCGCTGCCGGCGATGTGTTCGGACAGCGCAACGCTGGCGTCGTTGCCGGACTGGATGATGATCCCGTGCAGCAGGTCGCTGACGGTGACCTGCGAGCCGACCTTGATGAACATCCGCGAACCGCCGGTACGCCAGGCGTTCTCACTGACGGTCACCGGATCGTTCTCGCCGATCTGGCCGCGACGGATTTCCAGGGTCGCAATGTAGGCGGTCATCAGCTTGGTCAGGCTGGCCGGTGGCAGGCGCTGGTCGCCGTTGTTCTCGACCAGCACGTTGCCGCTGGCGGCATCCATGAGCACATAGGCTTTGGCGGCGAGTTGCGGCGAAGCCGGCAAAGCCATGTCATCGGCGGCCCAGGCGGCGGGCGCAATGATCAACGGCACAAGCAGGCACAAACGTTTGGCAAAGGTGGTGATGTTCATCCGTCTCTCGAAATCGCTAATGGAAACTTGCCCTTGCGGGCAAAACTAATCAGACAGCCAACGGCTGCCCCGTGTCAGGTTGCTCGCGCCCCCCCTTTACAAGGGCACATGAAAACTACTGCGCTCGGCAATACGGCGTTAAAAGCAGGCTTGGAATGCTCATTTACAGCAGTAAACTCCGCTTCCTCGCCTGCTTTTGCCTTGTCTTGCCTTCGCTCGCTACGTTTTCAAGCGCCCTTGAGGCTTTTATTATCAGACGAACCAACAACCAGGACCCGACCCTTGGGACGCGACCGAATCCATAATTGTGCCTGTGTTACTCCGACGTCACCAGACTCGGCGAACCGAGATTGGCCAGGCGGACGCTGTTCTGTACCTGCTGCACTTCATCCGGCGTGCCGATCGGCCCCATCCGCACCCGGTGCAGCGTCTGCTGGTTGCGCACGATCGAACTGACGAACACCGGCGCCTTGACCATCGAGCTTAGCTTCGATCTCAGCAGTTCGGCAGCGTCCGGGTTCGCGAAGGCGCCCACCTGGAGATACTGGCCAGAGGCTGGTACAGAACCGTTTTTTTTTGCATCGGCCTGTACAGGGACAACGTCGGTCGCGTGTTGTTGCGGCGGTGGCGTCCACTGCTCGATGGTCCCGGTGGACGCGGTCAGAGCAGGTGCGGAGGCCTGTGCCACTTGCGGCTCGTTGAGCATCAGCGGCGCCGGGCGACCACGCTGGGCCCACCATTGCTGCGGATCGATGCCTTCGACCTTGACCCGCGCCGTACCGATCTCGGCGTAACCGAGCTTCTTGGCGGCGGCGTAGGACAGGTCGATGATCCGGTCCGAATAGAACGGCCCACGGTCGTTCACCCGCAGGATCACGCTGCGGTTGTTGTCCAGGTTGGTCACCCGCACATAGCTGGGCAGCGGCAGGGTCTTGTGCGCGGCACTCATGCCGTACAGGTCATAGACCTCGCCATTGGCGGTGTTCTGGCCATGGAACTTGGTGCCGTACCACGAGGCCGTGCCCTGGGCGACATAGTTCTTCGAGTCCGGCAGCGGGAAGTAGGTCTTGCCCAGCACGGTGTAAGGGTTGGCCTTGTAGGCACCGGTGTGCAGGGTCGGCGTGGCGTCGGGAATCCGCGACACATCCACGTCCCACCAAGGCGCGCCGTCCTTGTGGGCCCGGTTGATGTCCAGCCCCGGCTTGGCGCGAATGGCATTGGAAGACGACGACTGATAAGGCGAGCGGCTGGTCGAACAACTGACCACCAGCACCGCCAACGCGGTGTAAGCCAGCAGTTTCAGTGGTTTTTGAATCGGCAAAGCCTGCATTACTTGACGCCCCGTGCTTGGACCAACAGGTCAGACAGCTGATGCACGGCCATGGCGTACATTACGCTGCGGTTATAGCGCGTGATCGCATAAAAATTCTTCAGGCCCATCCAGTATTCAGGGCCATTGTCGCCTTCCAGGCGAAATGCCGTGACCGGCATATCATCGCGCAGCGCATCATGACTCGACCAGCCCAGCGCCCGCAACTCCCCAACGGTCTTCACCGGATCGATGCCCGGGCTCAAACCCTGGTCGACCAGGTCGCCACGCACGTCGGCGCGACTGACCACCGGCTCGCCGGCCACCCAGCCATGTCGCTTGAAGTAGCTGGCAACGCTGCCGATGGCATCGTCGGCGTTGGTCCAGATATTGATATGGCCGGTACCGTCGAAGTCCACCGCATAGGCGCGGAAACTGCTCGGCATGAACTGCGGCAGCCCCATCGCCCCGGCGTAGGAGCCCTTGAGGCTGAGGGGATCGAGCTGTTCCTCGCGGGCCAGCAGCAGAAACTCGCGCAGTTCCTTGCGGAAAAACTCGGCACGCGGCGGATAGTCGAAACCCAGGGTCGACAAGGCGTCGATCACCCGGTAGTTGCCGGTGTTGCGACCAAAAAAGGTCTCCACGCCGATGATCGACACGATCACCTGGGCCGGCACGCCGTATTCCTGCTCGGCGCGGGCCAGGGCCGCCTCATGCTGGCGCCAGAAGTCGACACCGCGGGCGACCCGGGCATCGGTGAGGAACATCGGCCGGTATTCCTTCCATGGCTTGACCCGCTCGGCCGGACGGGAAATCGCATCGAGAATGCTCTGCTTGCGCTCTGCCTGGCGGAACACTTCCATCAGTTGTTCGCCGGCGAAACCGTAATCGCGGGTCATTTCACCGACGAATTCGGCCACTTGCGGTGATCCTTCGTAATCACCGGCCAGCGCACTCTGCGCCGCCCCCAGGCAGCCGACAAGGCTCATCCATGGAGCGCATCGAGCCGCCCAGCCGCGCATCACTTGCATTGAATTCTTCACCTTAATCAAACCTGTGCGATCCACTTGCGGTGGGTATGGATCGACATCAAAACCCCAAACGCTGACAGCAGCGTCACCAGCGAAGTTCCGCCATAGCTAATGAATGGCAACGGCACGCCCACCACCGGCAACAGGCCACTGACCATACCGATGTTGACGAAAACATAAACAAAAAATGTCATGGTCAGGCTGCCCGCGAGCAGCTTGCCGAACAGGGTCTGGGCCTGGGCGGTGATCACCAGCCCCCGGCCGATCAGCAGCAGGTAGATCAGCAGCAGGGCACAGATGCCCACCAGGCCGAACTCTTCGCCCATGACCGCGATGATGAAGTCGGTGTGGCTCTCCGGCAGGAAGTCCAGGTGCGACTGGGTGCCCAGCAGCCAGCCCTTGCCGAACACGCCGCCGGAACCGATGGCGGCCTTGGACTGGATGATGTTCCAGCCGGTGCCCAGCGGATCGCTTTCCGGATCGAGGAAAGTCAGGATCCGTTGCTTCTGGTAGTCGTGCATGATGAAGAACCACATGCCGACCGCCACCGGGACCGCCGCCGCCAGCACGCTGAGGATCCAGCGCCAGCGCAGGCCGCCCATGAACAGCACGAAGGCACCGCCGGCCAGGACCAGCAACGAGGTGCCGAGGTCGGGCTGGCGTACGATCAGGATAAACGGCACGCCGATCAGCATCAGGCTGATACCGACGTGCTTGAGTTGCGGCGGCAGCGTGCGCTTGGACAGGTACCAGGCGATGGTCGCCGGCATCAGGATCTTCATGAATTCCGACGGCTGGAAGCGAATCACCCCGGGAATGTTGATCCAGCGCGTGGCGCCCATGGCGTTGTGGCCCATGACATCCACCACCACCAGCAGCATCACCCCCAGCACGTAGGCCAGCGGCACCCAGCGGGCCATGAAGCGCGGCTCGAGCTGGGCGATGACAAACATCGATACCAGGCCGATGCCGAAGGAAGTCGCCTGCTTGATCAGCAGGTCCCAGCTTTTGCCGCTGGCCGAATACAGGACGAACAGGCTGCCGGCCGCCAGGGTCAGCAGCAGGACCAGCAGCGGGCCATCGATGTGCATGCGCTGCAACAGCGTGGCCCGGCGGCGCATCACATCCTCACTGGAGAGGATGCGATCGAAATTGGCGATCAAGGCGTAGCCTCCGCGGTAGTGGTGCCAGCGTATTCAGGTTTGATCCGGCCATCCGGGCCGAGCAACCAGGCGTCCATCACCTGGCGGACCACCGGTGCCGCGACGCCGGAGCCGGACTCACCGTTCTCGACCATCACCGCCACGGCGATCTTCGGATTGTTGGCCGGGGCAAAGCCGACGAACAGGGCATGGTCACGATGGCGTTCCTGGACTTTCGAGCGATCGTACTTCTCACCCTGCTTGATCGCCACGACCTGGGCCGTGCCGCTCTTGCCGGCGATCAGGTACTGCGAGCCGATCGCCGCCTTGCGCGCGGTGCCCCGGGCGCCGTGCATCACTTGTTGCATACCATGGCTGACCTTGTCCCAGTCGGACGGGTTGCGCAGGACGATATCCGCCATCGGGTTTTCATCCAGCGGCTTCTGCCCTTCGATGGTCTTCGCCAGGTGCGGACGATTCCACACGCCCTTGTTCGCCACCAGCGCCGTGGCCTGGGCCAGTTGCAGCGGCGTCGCCTGCATGTAGCCCTGGCCGATGCCGAGGATCAGTGTCTCGCCGGGGAACCAGGCCTGGCGGCGCGTGGTGCGTTTCCACTCGCGCGATGGCATCAGCCCCGGCGATTCCTCGAACATGTCCAGGGACACCTTCTGCCCCAGGCCGAACTTGTTCATGTAGGACGACAACCGGTCGATCCCCAGCTTGTGGGCCAGATCGTAGAAGTAAGTGTCGTTGGAACGCATGATGGCCGTGTCCAGGTCGACCCAGCCGTCACCGGTGCGGTTCCAGTTGCGGTATTTGTGGTCGTAGTTCGGCAGTTCGTAGTAACCGGGGTCGAAAACCCGCGTCGAGGCATTGACCACGCCGCTGTCGAGGCCGGCGATTGCCACCGCCGGCTTGATGGTCGAGCCCGGCGGATACAGGCCGCGCAAGACCCGGTTGAACAGAGGGCGGTCGATGGAGTCGCGCAGTTCGGCGTAGGCCTTGAAACTGATACCGGTGACAAACAGGTTCGGGTCGAAGCTCGGCTGGCTGACCATCGCCAGTACCTCGCCAGTATTCGGGTCCAGCGCCACCACCGCGCCACGCCGGCCGCCGAGGGCTTCCTCGGCGGCTTCCTGCAGCTTGATGTCCAGGCTCAGGACAATGTCCTTGCCCGGTACCGGATCGGTGCGCTTGAGCACCCGCAGGATGCGCCCGCGGGCGTTGGTCTCGACTTCCTCGTAACCGACCTGGCCGTGCAACTCCGCTTCATAGAAGCGCTCGATGCCGGTCTTGCCGATATGGTGGGTGCCGCTGTAGTTCACCGCGTCGAGGATTTTCGCCTCTTTCTCGTTGATGCGCCCCATGTAGCCCACCGAATGCGCGAAGTGCGCGCCCTGTGGATAGTGGCGAACCAATTGGGCGACCACCTCGACGCCCGGCAGGCGGAACTGGTTCACCGCCACCCGCGCGATCTGCTCTTCGGTCAGCTCGAACAGGATCGGCACCGGCTCGAATGGCCGGCGCCCCTGGCGCATGCGTTTCTCGAAGAGCACGCGGTCCTCGGGCGTCAGTTGCAGGACGTCGACGATCACATCGAGGACCTGCTGCCAATCGCCGGATCGCTCGCGGGTCATGCTCAGGCTGAAGCTCGGCCGGTTATCGGCCACCACCACGCCATTACGGTCATAGATCAGGCCGCGGGGCGGCGGGATCGACTGCACATGGACACGGTTGTTTTCCGACAGGGTCGAGTGGTAGTCGTACTGGATCACCTGCAGGAAATACAGGCGGGCGATCAGCACGCAAATAAGCAGCACGACCACGACTGCGCCGACCACGACACGGTTACGCACCAGACGGGCGTCTTTCTCGTGGTCCTTGAGGCGGATCGGCTGGGTCATTCGGCAGGCTTATTTGTGGTAAGGGTGCCCGGACAGCACGGTCCAGGCGCGATACAGCTGTTCACCGATCAGAATCCGCACCAGCGGATGCGGCAAGGTCAGCGGCGACAGCGACCAGCGCTGATCGGCCCGCGCACAGACTTCCGGCGCCAGCCCCTCGGGGCCGCCGACCATGAAGTTGACCGTGCGCGAATCCAGCCGCCAGCGATCCAGCTCGACCGCCAACTGCTCGGTGCTCCACGGCTTGCCATGGACTTCCAGCGTGACGATACGCTCGTTGGGACCGACCTTGGCCAGCATGGCCTCGCCTTCCTGACGGATAAAGCGTGTCACGTCGGCATTCTTGCCCCGGGTATTGAGCGGTATTTCCACCAGTTCCAGCGCCAGTTCGGATGGCAGGCGCTTGGCATATTCATGCCAGCCTTCTTCCACCCACTTGGGCATGCGGGAACCGACAGCAATCAGGCGCAGGCGCACAACCGCACCTTATTCCTGGTCTTTGTTGAGCTTGATGAAATGCTCATGGGTGTTTTCCGGGCTGTGGTGTGCGGCGCTGGCCGAACGGCTCTGCTCGGCACCCTGCCACAGACGCTCCAGGTCGTAGAACTGACGGGCGCTGGCGGTCATCATGTGGACGATCACGTCATCCATGTCCAACAGGACCCAATCGCTGTCGCCCTTGCCTTCTTCACCCAGCGGCTTGACGCCCAGGGCCTTGACCGCTTCGCGGACCTTGTCCAGCATCGCGCCGATCTGGCGGTTGGACGTACCGGTGGCGATGATCATGAAGTCGGTGATGCTCTGCTTTTCGCGAACGTCGATGACCAGGATGTCCTGGGCCTTGACGTCTTCCAGGGCCGCCACGGCGATCTTGACCAGCTCTTCGCCCTTGAGGGGCTCACCGCTGAGGACTTTCTCCGGCAGCGGAGCACTCTTGAACGTGCCTTTACGCTTTACTTTGTTTACGTCGTTGTTCGTCATATAAAACTCGTTTTGCTCGTATGTTCGGGCGCTTCACTACACGGCTGTCCGTGCTTTCAAGCGCGCCTTTTCAGTTCGACGCACGGTACAGCCCGTGCGCATCGATATAGGCCAGGACCGCGTCAGGCACCAGGTAACGTACCGACTTACCGCTGGCCAGCAGTTGACGGATCTGGGTGGCCGACACCGCGAGGGGCGTCTGCCAGACGAATGTAATGTGCCCGCCAGGCCCCGGCAGGGCCTTCGGGTCGCTGACCGACCGCGCGGCCAGCAGGTTGCGCAAGGCATCCGGCGGTTCGCTGTCGGCATCCGGGCGTTGCAGCACCAGGATATGGCAATGCTGGAGCAACTCCTCCCAGCGATGCCACGTGGGCAGGCCGCAAAATGCGTCCCAGCCCAGTAACAGAAACAACTGGTCCTCGGCGGCCAACTCGGCCCGCATGAGTTCCAGGGTGTCGATAGTGTAGGACGGCTTGTCCCGTTGCAGCTCGCGATCATCGACCACCAGCGGCGAGACGCCGGCCACCGCGCAATCGACCATCGCCAGACGATCGACCGCCGAAACCTGCGGCGTATCCCGATGGGGCGGCCTGGCGCTGGGCGTCAGGCGCAACTCATCGAGTTCCATCAATTCCGCGACTTCCAGGGCACTGCGCAAATGGCCGATGTGCACCGGGTCGAAGGTTCCACCGAGCACACCGATGCGCCGAGGTGGAACTTCGCGAACGGTCATGGCGGCTGACTGGCGTTTATCGACCAAGTCAGACCGACTCCTGACCACGCAACTGCCCGTCGCCGACCACGATGTACTTCTCGCAGGTCAGGCCTTCCAGACCCACCGGTCCGCGGGCGTGCAGCTTATCAGTAGAAATGCCGATCTCGGCACCCAATCCGTATTCGAAACCGTCGGCGAAGCAGGTCGGGGTGTTGAGCATCACCGAGCTGGAGTCGACTTCGGCCAGGAAACGCCGGGATTCGGCCAGGTTTTCAGTGACGATCGAGTCGGTGTGATGAGAACCGTAACCGTTGATGTGCTCGACGGCCATGTCCAGCCCGTCGACGACACGGATCGACAGGATCGGCGCCAGGTATTCGGTATTCCAGTCGGCTTCCGTCGCCGCGACCGCCTCGATGATCGCGCGGGTGCGTTCACACCCCCGCAGCTCGACGCCCTTGGCGCGGAACTGCTCGGCCATGGCCGGAAGGAATTCGGCGGCAACGGCCTGGTCCACCAGCAGGGTTTCCATGGCGCCGCAGATACCGTAGCGATAGGTCTTGGCGTTGAAGGCGATACGGCGGGCCTTGGCCAGGTCGGCATGGGCGCTGACGTAGACGTGGCAGATGCCGTCCAGGTGCTTGATCACCGGCACCCGCGCGTCACGACTGACCCGCTCGATCAGGCCCTTGCCGCCACGGGGAACGATCACGTCGACGTACTCGGGCATGCTGATCAGCGCGCCGACGGCGGCACGGTCGGTGACTTCCACCACCTGCACCACCGCTGCCGGCAGACCGGCCTCGTCGAGGCCGCGCTGGATGCAGGTAGCGATGGCGCGATTGGAGTGAATCGCCTCGGAACCGCCACGCAGGATGGTGGCATTGCCGGACTTGAGGCACAGGCTGGCAGCATCGATGGTCACGTTCGGGCGCGATTCGTAGATGATCCCCACGACACCCAGCGGCACGCGCATCTTGCCGACCTGAATACCCGACGGCCGGTAGCTCATGTCCCGAATCGCCCCGACCGGGTCCGACAGGCTCGCCACCTGGCGCAAGCCGACGATCATGCCGTCGATCCGTGCCGGGGTCAGTTCCAGACGCTCGACCAGCGCCGGCTCCAGACCATTGGCGCGGGCAGCGGCCAGGTCGAGCTCGTTGGCCGCGCCCAGCTCGTCGCGGGCAGCGTCCAGCGCGGCGGCGGCGGCATGCAGCGCGCGGTTCTTCTGCGCGGTGCTGGCACGGCCGATCACGCGGGAAGCCTCGCGGGCTGCGCGACCCAGGCGGGTCATGTAGTCAAGAACGGACTCAGTCATGGTCTAAGGGGGTCTTGGCAAAGAGGAAAGCGGCCGATTATAGCTGTCACACTGGCTGACGGACAGCGGTGCCGGGCGGATGGTCGAAATCGGGCACAAATAGCCGCCATTCAGCTTGGATTAAGGGCAAAATCGGTATGATTGGCCTCCGACCAACCTTGAATGCCTTTCAGGAACGATGTCCAACCTGACACCCCCGCCCCTGCCGAACGCCCTGCCCGATGCCTTTTTCGACCGCGACGCGCAACTGCTCGCCCGCGAACTGCTGGGAAAAGTCATACGCCATCGCGTCGGCGATCTGTGGCTCGCGGCGCGCATCATAGAGACCGAAGCCTATTACTTCGAGGAAAAAGGCAGCCACGCCTCCCTCGGCTATACAGAAAAGCGTAAGGCTTTGTTTCTGGATGGCGGGCACATCTATATGTACTACTCCCGGGGCGGCGACTCGCTGAACTTCAGTGCCCATGGGCCGGGCAACGCGGTCCTGATCAAATCCGCCTATCCCTGGGTCGACGATCTGTCGGGACCAGCCAGCCTGGCGCAGATGCTCCTCAACAACCCCGACGCCAACGGCGCCGCCCGGCCTTCGCAGAAGCTCTGCGCCGGCCAGACCCTACTGTGCCAGGCGCTGGGCCTGAAGGTTCCGGCCTGGGATGCCAAGCGCTTCGACCTGCAGCGGCTGTTTGTCGAGGATGTCGGCAACCGGCCGGCGCAGATCATCCAGACCACCCGCCTGGGCATCCCCCTGGGCCGGGACGAGCACCTGATGTACCGCTTCGTCGACGCCGCCTATGCCCCGTATTGCACGCGCAACCCGCTGCGACGCGGTCAGGTCGAAGGCCGCGATTACCACACGGTTTCACAAGACCTGTAGGAGTCCGGCTTGCCGGCGATGAGGCCGGTGAGCCTTGCATCGCCTGAGCGGCCGTCATCGCCGGCAAGCCGGGCTCCTACAGTAATAAGCGTAATGCCGACTGTTTTTTTGTTTGGCCTGATCAAGGAAATCCCCCATGGGCCCATGGCTCGATAGCATCACCGGCTGGTTGACGACTAATCCGCAATGGCTCGGCGTGGCCGTGTTCGTCATTGCCTGTGTCGAATGCCTGGCCATTGCCGGCATCATCGTCCCTGGCACCGTGCTGCTGTTCGCCATTGCCGTACTGGCCGGCAGTGGCGCCCTGACCCTGGGCGAAACCCTGCTGCTGGGTTTCCTCGGCGGCCTGCTCGGCGATGGGCTGTCCTACGCCCTAGGCCGGCGCTTTCACCAGAACATCCGGCGCTTGCCGGGCCTGCGCCAGCATCCGGAGTGGATGAGCGGCGCCGAGTCCTATTTCCAGCGCTACGGGATCGCCAGCCTGCTGGTCGGGCGCTTTATCGGCCCGCTACGGCCGATGCTGCCGATGATCGCCGGCATGTGCGACATGCCGCTGCCACGGTTCATCGGTGTCAGCCTGATTGCCGCCGCCGGCTGGTCCGTCGCCTACTTGCTGCCCGGCTGGGCCACCGGCGCAGCCTTTCGCCTGCCATTGCCCGAGGGCTTCTGGCCACAGACCGCCGTGGTCGCGGCCGGCCTGGCGGCACTGATCGGACTGTGCATCCATTGCAGCCTCAAGCGTCATCCGAAGGCGACGATCCTGATTTCGGCCCTGAGCCTGGCCCTGCTGGTCAGCCTGTTCTTCGGCTACCCGCACCTGCAGGCCTTCGACCAGGGCCTGATGACGCTGGTCCAGGAACACCGCGACAGCAGCCTCGACTTTGTCGCCGTGATCATCACCCGCCTGGGCGACTTCCGCACCCAGTTCACCGTCGCGGCGGTGCTCACGATCCTGCTGTTTCTCGCCCGCCAATGGCGACATGCACTGTTTTTCGGCGCCACCCTGGCCGTCACCGCCTGTGGCAACACCGTCACCAAGCACCTGTTCGCGCGTATGCGTCCGGAAGTCCTGACCGATCCGATCACCAGCTACAGCATGCCCAGCGGCCACAGTTCGGGATCGTTCGCGTTCTTCCTGATGCTCGCCGTACTGGCCGGTCGCGACCAGCCGCCACGGATGCGCGTGACCTGGCTGCTGCTGGGCTGCCTGCCGGCCTTTGCGGTGGCCTTGTCGCGGGTCTATCTCGGCGCGCACTGGCCGACCGATATCCTCGCCGGAGCACTGCTGGCTATTGCCGTGCTGGCGGCCAGCCTGACCCTCAGCCAGCGCTATATGCCGCTTACCGCCATGCCGCCGCGGGCCTGGTGGCTGATCCTGCCGGCGGCCGTGGCACTGTATGGATTTCACGCGTTATGGCATGTGCAGCACCAGATGCTGCGGTATGCCTACTAGATAGAGCGGTGTCACCCGTTCAGGCGAACAGTTCGCCCTGCAACTCGTCGAGCAGGGCCTGGATCGCGTCCAGCCGCTGCTGCGGATCGTCGAGTTCCAGCAGATCGATCTTGTCCAGGTCGGAAAACGGCAGCAGGTAAGCCAGCTGGTTCGCCAGCGACTGCTGCCCGGTGGCTTCGGTACCCATGTTCAAGGCCGCCACCATCGGGTGTTCGGCCAGGGCCTTGAGCAGGGCCACCAGGTCCTCGTCCTCATCCTGCAACGGCTGCTCGGGAATTTCGTCCAGCCACTCGACGTCGGCGACGGTCAGGTTGTCCTTCTGCAGCTCGCTGGCCAGCACGCGGAAGCGTCGCCCGCCTTCCACGCGGATGCCCAGCAGGCCATTGTCCTGTTGCTGGAAGTCGCGGATCAGCGCTTCACAGCCGACCCGGGCAAAACCCTCCGGCGCACGCCCGACTTCTTCCCCCTCCAGGATGCACACCACGCCAAAGCCGCTGCCTTGCTTCATGCAGCGACTGATCATATCCAGGTAGCGCGCCTCGAAAATCTGCAGGTCGAGGGTGCAGCCGGGGAACAGCACGGTGTTCAGGGGAAACAGCGCCAGGGTCATAAAGGTTTCCTTAAACCAGCCATGTCACGACCAGCGGTAACAATACCGCCGTGGCCACGCCCATCAAACTCATCGCCAGCGCCGCGAAGGCACCGCATTCGTCACTTTCCCGCAAGGCCACCGAGGTGCCCACCGCGTGGGCGGTCATGCCCAGCGCCATGCCACGGGCCTCGGGACGGTGAACACCCAGGCGCGTCAACATACTCGGCCCGGCGATGGCGCCGATCACGCCGGTGATCAGCACGAAGACCGCCGCCAAGGCTGCCACACCACCGATCTGCTCGGCCACCAGCATGGCGATCGGCGAAGTCACCGATTTCGGCGCCATGGTCATCAACATCCGGTGATCGGCACCGAACAGCCAACCCAGCAGGACACACAGCCCGGTGGCGATCACCCCGCCAATCACCAGCGTAGTAAAAATCGGCCAGAACAACTGCCGGATCCGCCGCAGGTTGAGGAACAGCGGTACCGCCAGCGCGACCGTCGCCGGGCCGAGCAGGATACTGAGGATTTCGGTGCTCTTGCGGTACTCGGCATAGCTCAGGTCGCACAGCAGCAGGACGCCGACCACCAACGCCATCGACGCCAGCACCGGCTGCAGGAAGATCCAGCGGGTTTTCTCGAACCCGGCCAGCACCAGTTGATAGGCGCCCAGGGTAATCCCGATACCGAACAGCGGATGGTGAATCACCGCAGCCCAGGCGCCTTGCCAGTCGAGCGTCATGGCTTGCCCTCCCGCCGGTCCTTGCGCTGCACCAGCCAGTTCATCAACAGGCCGGCCAGGGCCATGGAGATCAGCACCGAGAGCAGCAGCGAACCGGCGATCGCCCAGAAGTTCGCCGCGATCTCCGTGGCATAGACCATCACGCCCACGGCCGGCGGCACCAGCAGCAACGGCAGATAGCGCAACAGGCTGCTGGCCGCCTCGCTCAACGGCGCGCCCACTTCGCCGCGCACCATCAGGAACGCCAGCAACAGCAGCAAGCCGATGATCGGCCCCGGCAACATCGGCACACACAAATGATTGATCGCCGTGCCAAGCAACTGAAACAGCACCAGCCAGGTCAGGCCGCGTAGCAACATCAGACACTCCCTTGGATTCTTCCCCGATAACCCGGCCCATTATAAGCACGCCGATACGGCGGCATTCGCCAAAACCATGGTGGCTTGACCGGGCACGAGTGCCGTGATGATCTACAGTGGATGCCAAGGGCTGCAACCCAAGGCCTGAAAGAATCTGATAGACCAAGGAGAGGCTCAATGCCCTATGTACCCGTAGCGCAACTCAACGACTATGTCGGCAAGGAACTGGGACGTTCCGAATGGCTCACCATCGACCAGGAGCGCATCAACCTGTTCGCGGAAGCCACCGGCGATTATCAGTTCATCCACGTCGACCCGGTCAAGGCCGCGCAAACGCCGTTCGGCAGCACCATTGCCCATGGTTTCCTCTCGCTGTCGCTGATGCCCAAGCTGATGGAAGACATCCTTGTGCTGCCCGAAGGCCTGAAGATGGTGGTCAACTACGGCCTCGACAGCGTGCGCTTCATCCAGCCGGTGAAAGTCGACTCGCGGGTGCGCCTCAAGGTCGAACTGACCGAGGTCACCGAGAAGAAGCCTGGCCAATGGCTGCTCAAGGCCACCGCCACCCTGGAAATCGAAGGCCAGGAAAAACCCGCCTACATCGCTGAACCTCTGTCGCTCTGCTTCGTCTGAGGTAGCGCCCGAGTGCTGGCACGAAACAGTGACACGACTGTTTCGTGCTCTCCCCCCTAGACACAACATAATGCTACGGCATACTCGGTCCCCTAATTGCCCGGATCCCGTTATGCGCCCACTTGTGCCCCTTGCTCTGACCCTGCTGCTCGCCGCCTGTGGTGATGGCGAATCGCTATTACCGCCGGACGCGCGTCTGCCGGACGGTGGCCGCTATCGCGGGGAAGTGGTCAATGGCCTGCTGCAAGGCCAGGGGCGCATCGACTACCCGAGCGGCAGCTGGTACGCCGGTCAGTTCGACAACGGCCAATGGCATGGCGACGGCGAGTGGCACGGCAGCAATGGCGAGGTCTACAAGGGCCAGTTCCAGCAAGGCCTGTTCCATGGCCAGGGCACCCTGACCACCCATGACAGCAGCTACACCGGTGGTTTCAAGCTGGGGCGGCGCAACGGCGAAGGCACCCTCAAAGAAGCCGGCATGACCTACCGCGGCGAATTCAAGGACGACCAGTATTCCGGCCTCGGTCATCTGGAGCTGGAAGACGGCAGCCAATACCAGGGCCAGTTCGCCCATGGCAAACCCAACGGCGAAGGCCAGCGCAGCGATTCGAGCGGCAACCAGTTCACCGGGCGTTTCGTCAACGGCCAGTTGGAAGGCATCGGCACATTCAACAGCGCCGAAGGCGACCAGTACGCCGGCGGCTTCAAACACAACCAGTTGAACGGCAAGGGCCGCTATGAAAACGCCGACGGCGATGTCTGGATCGGCGAGTTCAAGGACGGCGTGCTCAATGGCAAGGGCGAACTGATTGGCGTCGACGGCAGCCACTATCGCGGTGAGTTCAGCGAGTGGCGCTTTACCGGCTTCGGTCACCTGAGCCTGGGTGATGGCAGTGTCTATATCGGCGAGTTCGCCAGCGATACCTACCAGGGTCGCGGCATCCTGACCCTGGCCGACGGCAGCGTGCAGAGCGGTGTCTGGGCCAATGGCCAACGGGTTCGCGATGCCGACGGCAAGCTGCTGCCGGACTCGCTGGAGCTGGGCCTGCTGGCCCAGGGATCGTTGCTGGAGAAAGCCCTGGCCGCGGTTCCCGCCTCCACCCCGGCCATCGAACTGTACAGCCTGGTGCTGGCGGGCGACGGCAAGCAGAGCGTGTTCCTGCGCGAAGCCGACTACGTCAACAAGATGCTCGCCACGCGCTTTGGCGCCTACGGCCAGATCAGCCTGGTGAACCACCGCGACCATCTGGTCGACCGGCCGATGGCCACCCGCGAGAACCTCCGTCGTGCCGCTCAGACCCTGGCCGAGCGCAGCGGCCCGGAAGACCTGATCTTCATCTACCTGACCAGCCACGGCACCCACGAACACGAACTGGTGCTGGACCAGCCGCGCCTGGAGCTGGCCGACCTGCCGGCCGATGAAATGGCCTCGGCCCTGGCACCGCTGAAGAATCGCGACAAGATCATCGTCATCTCGGCCTGTTATTCCGGCGGTTTCATACCGGCCCTGAAAGATGAAAGAACTTTAATCATGACCGCCTCGCGGGCTGATAGGGTGTCCTTCGGCTGCTCCGAGGAGGCCGATTTCACCTACTTCGGCGACGCCTTGTTCGCCCAGGCCCTGAACCAGACCGACGATTTGCAGCAAGCGTTCAACCTCGCCAAGGCCCACGTGGCCGACCGTGAACAAGCCGATAACTTCGAGGCCTCCGAACCACAGATCTGGGCGCCCAAGGGAGTACTGGCCCATTGGCAGCAACTACGCAAACAACAAGCACGAAAAGCATTGCAAAGCGCTTCGCTGGACAGCAAGGAAGCCAAGAGCAACTAAGCTGATTCGTATCAAGGGAGATATTTTATGTACTTGACGCCTCAGCACATCCTGCTCGCTGGAGCCACCGGCCTGACCGGTGAACATCTACTCGACCGCCTGCTCAACGAGCCCACGGTCAGCCGCGTACTCGCCCCGTCGCGGCGGCCCCTGGCGGAACATCCCCACCTGGAAAACCCGGTCGGCGACCCGGCGGTGTTCCTGCCGCAACTGAGCGGGCGTGTCGACCTGGCCATCTGCTGCCTCGGCACCACCATCAAGCTCGCCGGCTCCGAAGAAGCCTTTCGCGCCATCGACCATGACATGGTCGTGGCCTTTGGCAAGCGCGCCCGGGAAATGGGCGCCCGGCACCTGATCGTGGTCAGCGCGATTGATGCCAACCCGAAATCCAAGGTGTTCTACAGCCGGGTCAAGGGCGAGATGGAAGAGTCGTTGAAGGCGCAGAACTGGCCGCAACTGACCATCGCCCGGCCATCGCTGTTGCTGGGCGAACGCACGGAACCGCGCCTGGCCGAACAGCTGGCGGGACCCTTGTCGAAATTGATTCCCGGCAAATATCGCGGGATCGAAGCGTGCCAGCTGGCCCGGGCGCTGTGGCGCCTGGCGCTGGAAGAGCAGGATGGTGTACGGATCGTCGAGTCGGATGAGTTGCGCCGATTGGGCAAATAACTCACCGGACTGCCCGGCCCCTTGTGGTGAGCGGTGCTTGTGTGGAGCAGTGCTTATTCATCAGGGAGGGGGCTTGCCCCCGAAGCTTTTAGCGATCTCACTGGCCTCTTCGGGGGCAAGCCCCCTCCCACACAAGCTCTACACAACCCAGCGCCACAAAGCCACCAATCAATGCTACAACCCGCCCGTTGCCTGAAAACCAACCCCCAATACCGTCAACACCGACAGCGGCAACAGCAGCGTGTCGAGCAAGGCACTGGCCGGCAGGTCGACGCCCGGATAGCTCGGCGCCTCTGCGCCAAAACGGTCGCTGGCGCAGCATCCACCCTGCATCGCATACAGGTCCAGCCGCGTCCCCGAATAGACGATCGGCGCGCCAGTCTTGCCCGCGTCCAGCGTACGCACCGTGGCACAGCCCACCAGTTGCACGGCCAGCAACAGATACAGCAGCGACTTACTCATCGCTGCTCAAATGATGCTCGCCCCAGCGCGGCAACATGTCCTGGGGGATGTTCAGCACATTGAGAATCCGTGCCACGACAAAATCCACCAGGTCATCAATGGTCTGCGGCTGGTGATAAAAGCCCGGCGACGCCGGCAGGATGGTCACGCCCATATTCGACAGCTTGAGCATGTTCTCCAGGTGGATACTCGAATACGGCGCTTCACGCGGCACCAGGATCAACTGCCGCCGCTCCTTCAAGGTGACATCCGCCGCCCGTTCGATCAGGTTGTTGCAGGCGCCCGTGGCGATGGCCGACAAGGTCCCGGTGGAACACGGCACCACCACCATCGCCGCCGGCGAACCGGAACCCGAGGCGACGGGGGACATCCAGTCCTCCTTGCCATAGACCCGGATCTGCCCCGCTTCCGCCCCGGTGTATTCAGTGAGGAAGGCCTGCATCGTCTGGGGTTTGGGCGGCAAGGTGACATCCGTCTCCGTCGCCATCACCAACTGCGCGGCCTTGGAGATCAGGAAGTGCACCTCACGGTCCTCGCGCACCAGGCAATCGAGCAGGCGCAAGCCGTACTGCGCGCCGGACGCACCGGTCATCGCCAGGGTGATGCGTTCCGGGCCGCTCACTGCAGGGCCTCGGCCAGCTTGCCGTGCAGGCCGCCGAAGCCGCCGTTGCTCATGATCACCACATGCGTGCCGGGTTTGGCCTGGCTTTTCACCCGTTCGATAATGCCGTCGAGGGAGTCACTGACAATCGATGGCACAGTGCACAAGGCAGCGGTCGCGCCCAGGTCCCAGCCTAGATTAGCCGGTGCATACCAGATCACCTGATCGGCCTGGACCACGCTGTCCGGCAAGCCGTCACGGTGGGCACCGAGCTTCATGGAGTTGGAGCGCGGCTCGATAATCGCAATCACCAGCGCATCACCGACCTTCTTGCGCAAGCCGTCGAGGGTCGTGGCAATGGCCGTCGGGTGGTGGGCGAAGTCGTCATAGAGGGTCACGCCATGGACTTCGGCGACCTTTTCCATGCGCCGCTTCACGCTCTTGAAGGCACTCAGGGCCGCGATGCCCATGGCCGGCACCACGCCGACATGGCGGGCGGCGGCCAGTGTAGCCAGGGCGTTGGCGACGTTGTGCTGGCCGGTCATGTCCCACTCGACCACACCTTGCGCCACGCCGTCGAACATCACCTCGAAACGCGAGCCGTCTTCACTGAGCAGCTTGACCTGCCACTGACCGCCGGCACCGGTGGTCTGCACCGGGGTCCAGCAGCCCATTTCGATCACCCGCCCGAGGGCCGGCTCGGTGGTCGGGTGGATCACCAGGCCTTCGCTCGGGATGGTCCGCACCAGATGGTGGAATTGTCGCTCGATAGCCGGCAGATCCGGGAAGATGTCCGCGTGATCGAACTCCAGGTTGTTCAGGATCGCTGTGCGCGGGCGGTAGTGGACGAACTTGGAGCGCTTGTCGAAGAAAGCACTGTCGTACTCGTCGGCCTCGATCACGAAGAACGGCGTATCGCCCAGCCGTGCCGACACCGAGAAATTCTGCGGCACACCGCCGATCAGGAAACCCGGGCTCATGCCCGCGTGTTCCAGCACCCAGGCCAGCATGCTGCTGGTGGTGGTCTTGCCATGGGTACCGGCAACGGCCAGGACCCAACGGCCTTGCAGCACATGGTCGGCCAGCCACTGCGGACCGGAAACATAGGGCAGGCCCTTGTTCAACACGTATTCGACAGCGGGGTTGCCACGGGACATGGCATTGCCGATCACCACCAGGTCGGGGGCTGGATCAAGCTGGGCCGGGTCGTAGCCCTGGGTCAGCTCGATGCCCTGTGCCTGCAATTGCGTGCTCATCGGCGGATAGACGTTGGCATCGGAGCCCGTCACGTGATGGCCCAGCTCTTTGGCCAGAACCGCCATCGACCCCATGAAGGTGCCGCAGATACCCAGAATATGAATGTGCATAGTCGACCTCGTAAAACATGGCCGCAGGTTAGCCCAGGGCGGACGAAATCGCACCTTGTGTTTCAATAGGCCGACAGGGAGAAACACCCATACAGGAAATATTCCCGATCAGATGAAAATCAGGAGTTTTCCTGCATGCTTTTAGCACGAATCTGAAATAGCTGAATTGGATAATGACACCTTCAATCGTCAAGCGCCTTGGAGTTCCGCAATGAAAGACAAATCTTCCGGGCTCAGCGTCACGCCAGCGCCTGGAAAACGCAAACTGCCTGCTGGGCAGAAAAAATTCAACACACTGATCAAGGACATAGAAAAAAAGCGCAGGGAGCTTGAGGCCTGGGAAAGCAACATGCCGTTCTATATCGAACGCTGGAGCCGCGATTTCAAACCGCTGCTCGACCAGTATTTCCAGAACAACCTTGAACTGCTGCAGCTTCTGGACGATGCCAGCGAGCGCGTCAAACTGTCAAAAGCCGACCGCCAGACTTTGCGGGAAGAGATCCTCGCCTTGGCCGTGTCCTTGACAGGCGGTGAAAACGACGAAGCCATCAAGAACATCTACAACCGCCATAGCCCTGAAGACTACGACACCCTCGAGCGCGAAGAAGAGGAACGGCTCAAGCAGGGCTACCAGGAGATGTTCGGTTTCGAGCTCGGTGATGATGTCGACCTGCGCTCAGAGGAAGCCGTCACGCAAAGACTCCATGAACAGATGCAGGCTCAACACAACGCATCACACAAACCCGCAGGAAAAAAAACCGCACAACAGCTGCGAGCTGAAAAAGACGAGCAACAGGCCAGCCAATCGGTTCGCGAGGTTTTCCGCAAGCTGGCCAGCGCCCTGCACCCCGACCGCGAAACCGACGCAGGCGAACGCGAACGCAAGACAGCGCTGATGCAACGGGTCAATCAGGCCTATGGCGAGCGCGACTTGCTGGCGTTGCTGCAACTGCAGCTCGAAGTCGAACAGATTAATGCCGGTGATATCAATGCATTGCCTGCTGATCGGCTCAAGCATTACAACCGAGTGCTGAGCGAACAGTTGGGAGAGCTGAATATAGAAGTGCAACTCAGGGAGTTCGCATTCATGGAACAGTTTGCCGTGCCCCTTTTACTCTATGACATCTCTCCGGCGAATCTGCCGGTGATTTACGACAGCCAGCTTGAACAACTGCAATTCGATGTCGAAAACCAGATCTTGCTTCGAGCAGAGATCAATGAACCCAAAGGCCTGAAAGCCTGGCTCAAGGCGCAAAGAGCCTACGAGAAAGAACAGGAACTCGACGACCTGGGCCTCGACGAACTCTCCAGGCTGTTCTTTCGCTGAGGAGCGTTGCCTCATCGAGCTCAAATGCAGCGGGCAATCCCGTGCTTGCGCAGTTTGCGGTAAAGGGTGTTACGACTCACCCCCAACTGCTCGGCGGCGTTGGTCATGTGCCAGCGCTGTTGCGCCAGTACGCCGAGCAACGCCTGACGCTCGGCATCGTCCAACGGATGCGGCGAAACGTCCGCGGGCACAGCGACCGTCAACGGTCCCTGGCGAATCATCGCCGGCAGGTCCGCCACGCCGATCCGCCCGTTATCACACAGCGCCGTGAGCGTACGCAGCACCGTGCGCAACTGCCGTACATTGCCCGGCCAGGCGAAATCCAGCAGGGCCTGGCGTGCCGCCGCCTCGATCAGTACAGGTTGCCCGGCGGCCTCCTGCGCCAGCAGGAAATCCAGCAATTGCGACTTGTCGCTGCGCTCGCGCAAGGCCGGCAAGCCGATTTCCAGGCCATTGAGCCGATAGTACAGATCCTCGCGGAAGCTGCCGTCCTGCACCCGCTCCAACAGATTGCGGTGGGTCGCGCTGACGATCCGCACATTGACCGCCTCGGGCTCGCCGCCGATCGGCACAACCTGGCGATCTTCCAGCACCCTCAGCAAGCGCGTCTGCAACGCCAGCGGCATATCGCCGATCTCATCGAGGAACAACGTGCCGCCATCGGCCTGCTGCAACTTGCCCCGCATGCCTTCCTTGCGCGCGCCGGTAAAACTGCCGCCGCGATAACCGAACAATTCGCTTTCGATCAGGCTTTCCGGGATGGCCGCACAGTTGAGGGCGACAAAAGCCTTCTGCGCACGCTGACTGGACTGGTGTACCGCCTTGGCGAACGCTTCCTTGCCCGAGCCGGTTTCGCCGTTGATCAACAGCGGTACATCGCGCTCGAAGACCCGCAACGCCTTGCGAAAATCATTCTGCAGACCTTCATCGCCCAGGCAGATGCCCGACAGGCCGCCCCGCTCGACGATCACCGGTGACGGCGCCAGCGGCTTGGGCACACTGCGTGGCTGGCCGCGCAACACCGCGAACAACCCGCGCCCATCCCTGGTCCGTAGTGGCCAACTGGCGCTGGCCTGGGCACTCGCGCGACCCAGCAGTTCATCCAGCGAGCAGTCGAAAAACGCTTCCACCGGCTGTCCGAGCAATCCACCACGAGCCTGCCCCAGCAGGTTCAGGGCGCTCTGGTTGACCGCACTGATCCGCCCTTCGCCGTCGAACGCCAACAGCCCCTCGCTGAACAGACCCACGGACTCGGCCTGCAAGTGAAAACGCAGCAACCAGTGCTTGTCGTAATAACGCAGGAAATAGCAGCTCTCGATCATCTTCGCCGAGAGGTTCACCAGGGCCATGGTGTGGAATTGGCTCTGCCGGGACACGTCAGGGCGCGCGGATGACACATCGAGCACCGCCAGCAATTCACCCTGGGGATCGAAGACCGGGCTCGCCGAACAGGTCAGGCCCGTATGGCGACCGCGAAAGTGCTCGTCCTGGTGAATGGTCAGCGACTGCCGCTCCACCAGGCAGGTGCCGATACCATTGGTGCCTTCGCAGGCTTCGCTCCAGTCGGCGCCGAGCCAGAGCCCGGCGCGCTCGAAGATCTTGCGCTCGGCGGGGGCGGTGACGCAGTTGAGGATCACCCCACGGGAATCGGTCAGCAACACCGCATGACCGGCGCCGGAGAGTTGCTGGTGCAGGCTGGTCATTTCGTTGCCGGCGATCTGCAGCACATGCTTGAGACGCTCGCGGCTTTCCAGCAGACGGTCATGCTCGAGCACCGTGGGCGCGATACTCAAGGACGGGTCGAGGTGATAGTCCTCCAGGCAGCGCAGCCAGGAACGGGCGATCGACGGATCACTGCCCGGCCCATGCAGTTGGGGCTTGCCCTGGGTCACGGTCAGCACCTGCCGGGCGTGACGGCTCAAATGGTTGTTCTGCATTTCTTATTGTTCTCCCGACCGTGTAGGAGCGACCGGTCGACGCTCGATTGCCGGCGATGAGGCCCCTGAGCCTTGCGTTGGTTGCCCGGACGCCATCGCCGGCAAGCCGGCTCCTACAGGTGTCGCGGTGCGTTCAGAATCCATGCGCTTTCGTCTCGGCACCCAGCATCCTCCAGCCATCCACGCATTGCAATCACCCCCCGACCGATGAGTCACAGGCTGTGCCATCGGCGTTACAAAGTGTCACCCCAGGCTGTACCGACCGCGCCACAGTGCAGCGACCAGGACTTCGGGCGAATCCTGCCAAGCCCTGTCGCAGCGCGGCCCGGACGCACTGGCCCGACCTTTGCTCTACGCTTGTGAAGCGCAACTCCCTTATAAGCACAAAAGCCAAGGAGACACTCACCATGCGTTACGCCCACCCTGGTACTGCCGGCGCCATCGTTTCGTTCAAGGCCAAGTATGGCAACTACATCAATGGCGAATTCGTCGCCCCGGTTGACGGCCAGTACTTCACCAATACCTCGCCGGTGAACGGCCAACCCATCGCCGAATTCCCGCGCTCCAATGCCAAGGACATCGACAAGGCCCTGGACGCCGCCCACGCCGCCGCCGATGCCTGGGGCAGCACTTCGGCCCAGGCGCGCTCGCTGGTCCTGCTGAAGATCGCCGACCGCATCGAACAGAACCTCGAACTGCTGGCCATCACCGAAACCTGGGACAACGGCAAAGCCGTGCGTGAAACCCTGAACGCCGACATCCCGCTGGCCGCCGACCACTTCCGCTACTTCGCCGGTTGCCTGCGCGCCCAGGAAGGCAGCGCCGCCGAGATCGATGGCAACACCGTGGCCTATCACATCCATGAACCGCTGGGAGTGGTCGGACAGATCATCCCGTGGAACTTCCCGCTGCTGATGGCCGCCTGGAAACTCGCGCCGGCCCTGGCCGCCGGTAACTGCGTGGTACTCAAGCCCGCCGAGCAGACGCCGCTGGGCATCTGCGTGCTGATGGAACTGATCGGCGACCTGCTGCCCCCTGGCGTGCTGAACGTGGTGCAAGGGTTCGGCAAAGAAGCCGGCGAAGCCCTGGCCACCAGCAAGCGCATTGCCAAGATCGCCTTCACCGGCTCGACGCCGGTCGGCTCGCACATCATGAAATGCGCCGCCGAAAACATCATTCCGTCCACCGTGGAGCTGGGTGGCAAGTCGCCAAATATCTTCTTCGCCGACATCATGAAGGCCGAGCCGAGCTTTATCGAGAAAGCCGCCGAAGGCCTGGTCCTGGCGTTCTTCAACCAGGGGGAGGTCTGCACCTGCCCATCCCGCGCGCTGGTGGAAGAGTCGATCTACGACGAGTTCATGCAGGTGGTGATGAAAAAGGTCAGCCAGATCAAGCGTGGCGACCCGCTGGACACCGATACCATGGTCGGCGCCCAGGCCTCCGAGCAGCAATTCGACAAGATTCTGTCCTACCTGGAAATCGCCAAGGGCGAAGGCGCCGAGCTGCTGACCGGCGGCAAGGTGGAAAAACTCGAAGGCAACCTCGCCAGCGGTTACTACATCCAGCCGACCCTGCTCAAGGGCACCAACAAGATGCGTGTGTTCCAGGAAGAAATCTTCGGCCCGGTGGTGAGCATCACTACCTTCAAGGACGAAGCCGAAGCCCTGGCGATCGCCAACGATACCGAGTTCGGTCTCGGTGCCGGTCTGTGGACCCGCGATATCAACCGCGCCTACCGCATGGGCCGGGCGATCAAGGCCGGTCGTGTATGGACCAACTGCTACCACCTGTACCCGGCGCATGCCGCATTCGGTGGCTACAAGAAGTCCGGTGTCGGCCGTGAAACCCACAAAATGATGCTCGATCATTACCAGCAGACCAAGAACCTGCTGGTGAGCTATGACATCAATCCACTTGGGTTCTTCTAGACCCTGATACCGCTATCGCCGGCAAGCCAGGCTCCTACAGGTTTCGGGCCGTTCAGACCTTCCTGATTCGACTCCGTCACTGTGGGAGCCGGCTTGCCGGCGATGAGGCCCTCACTGACATACCCATGACGCCCGGCCACCCCGGCCCGGGCATTGCGTGCCCGCTGTACGGAAAATCGACACCCGCAAGTCCAACAACCAAACAATAAAAAAGACAAGCGAGGACTTATGACTACAAAAACCGAACTCAAACCGACCCTTGGCACCCTGCACCTGTGGGGCATCGCGGTCGGGCTGGTGATTTCCGGCGAATACTTCGGCTGGAGTTATGGCTGGGGCACCGCCGGCACCCTGGGCTTCCTGGTCACTGCGCTGATGGTGGCGACCATGTACACCTGCTTTATCTTCAGTTTCACCGAGCTCACCACCGCGATTCCCCATGCCGGCGGGCCGTTTGCCTACAGTCGCCGGGCATTTGGTGAAAGAGGCGGCTTGATCGCCGGTATCGCCACCCTGATCGAATTCGTCTTCGCCCCACCGGCGATTGCCATGGCGATCGGTGCCTACCTCAACGTGCAATACCCCGGGCTCGACCCGAAGATCGCCGCCGTCGGCGCCTACTTCGTGTTCATGACCCTCAATATCCTCGGCGTCAGCATCGCCGCCACCTTCGAACTGGTGGTCACCGTGCTGGCAGTCGCCGAACTGCTGGTGTTCATGGGCGTGGTCGCGCCGGGCTTCAGCTTCAGCAACTTCGTCCTCAATGGCTGGTCGGGCTCGAACACCTTCAGCATTGACTCGATCCCCGGCATCTTCGCCGCCATCCCCTTCGCGATCTGGTTCTTCCTCGCCATCGAGGGTGCCGCCATGGCCGCCGAAGAGGCCAAGGACCCCAAGCGCACCATTCCCAAGGCCTACGTCAGTGGCATCCTGACCCTGGTATTCCTGGCCATCGGCGTGATGGTCATGGCCGGCGGCGTCGGCGACTGGCGCCAGTTGTCGAACATCAACGACCCGCTGCCCCAGGCCATGAAAGCCGTGGTCGGCAGCAATTCGAGCTGGATGCACATGCTGGTGTGGATCGGCCTGTTCGGCCTGGTGGCGAGCTTCCACGGGATCATCCTCGGCTACTCGCGGCAGTTCTTCGCCCTGGCCCGGGCCGGCTACCTGCCCCGCTCGCTGGCCAAACTGTCGCGCTTCCAGACACCCCATCGCGCCATCCTGGCGGGCGGCGTGATCGGCATCGCGGCGATCTACAGCGACGGCCTGGTCAACCTGCAAGGCATGAGCCTGACGGCGGCGATGATCACCATGTCGGTATTCGGCGCCATCGTGATGTACATCATCAGTATGCTGAGCCTGTTCAAACTGCGTAAAACCGAGCCGAACCTGGAGCGGACCTTCCGAGCCCCGGGTTATCCGGTCGTCCCCGGCATCGCCCTTGCATTGGCAGTGGTCTGCCTGGTGGCGATGGCCTGGTTCAACATGCTGATCGGCCTGATTTTCCTGGGCTTCATGGCAGCGGGCTTCATCTATTTCCAATTGACCGCCCACCAGCGCTCGGAAGCCCCGGCGGACGCTATGCTCACCGGTAACTGATTGCACCAGTGCGGGGCATTGCATGCACTGCTCCACGCCGATCGTTCCCACGCTCTGCGTGGGCATGCAGTCCGTGACGCTCTGCGTCACAACAGCGGACGCAGAGCGTCCAGTGAAGCATTCCCACGGGAACCGTGGGAACGATCGGTAATCAAAAACAGGAGGACACCGCCCATGGCCACATTCGCCCATTCCGTCGGCGCCCAGACCTATCGCTTCGACAGCCTCAAGGAGGTCATGGCCAAGGCCAGCCCCGCCCGCTCCGGGGATTTCCTCGCCGGCGTCGCCGCACAGAACGACGGCGAGCGGGTCGCGGCCCAGATGACCCTGGCCAATATTCCCCTCAAGCATTTCCTCGAGGAAATGCTGATCCCCTATGAAAGCGACGAAGTCACCCGGCTGATCATCGACACCCACGACAAACCGGCCTTCGCCGCCGTCAGCCACCTGACCGTCGGCGGCCTGCGCGACTGGCTGCTCAGCGATGCCGCCGACGAACAGAGCCTGCGTGCCCTGGCCCCGGGCCTGACCCCGGAAATGGCCGCCGCCGTGTCGAAGATCATGCGCGTGCAGGACCTGGTCCTGGTCGCCCAGAAAATCCGCGTGGTGACGAAATTCCGCGGCACCCTCGGCCTGCGCGGCCGCCTGTCGACCCGCCTGCAACCCAATCATCCGACCGACGACCCGGCCGGCATCGCCGCCAGCGTCCTCGACGGCCTGCTCTACGGCAACGGCGACGCCATGATCGGCATCAACCCGGCCACCGACAGCCTGACCTCGATCTGCGACCTGCTGAACATGCTCGACGCGGTGATCAAGCGTTACGAGATTCCGACCCAGGCCTGCGTACTGACCCACGTCACCACCTCCATCGAGGCGATCAATCGCGGCGTGCCATTGGACCTGGTGTTCCAGTCCATCGCCGGCACCGAGGCGGCCAACGCCAGCTTCGGCATCAACCTGAACGTCCTGCAGGAAGGCTACGACGCCGGCCTGAGCCTGAACCGCGGCACCCTCGGGCAGAACCTGATGTATTTCGAGACCGGTCAGGGCAGCGCCTTGTCGGCCAACGCGCATTTCGGCGTCGACCAGCAGACCTGCGAAACCCGCGCCTACGCCGTGGCCCGGCACTTCAAGCCGTTCCTGGTGAACACCGTGGTCGGCTTTATCGGCCCGGAATACCTCTACAACGGCAAGCAGATCATCCGCGCCGGCCTCGAAGACCACTTCTGCGGCAAGTTGCTGGGTGTGCCCATGGGCTGCGACATCTGCTACACCAACCATGCCGAAGCCGACCAGGACGACATGGACACCCTGCTGACCCTGCTCGGCGTGGCCGGGATCAACTTCATCATGGGCATCCCCGGCTCCGACGACATCATGCTCAACTACCAGACCACTTCGTTCCATGACGCTCTCTACGCCCGGCAGACCCTGGGCCTGAAGCCCGCGCCGGAATTCGAACAGTGGCTGGCGAAGATGGGTATCTTTACCCAGGCCGATGGCAAGGTGCATTTTGGCAACAGCCTGCCCCCGGCATTTCGCCAGGCCCTGGCGCAGCTCGGATGAACGACATGGCCAAAGAGATAGACAGCGACAACCCCTGGCTGGAACTGCGCCGCCTGACCCCGGCGCGGATCGCCCTCGGCCGCACCGGCACCAGCCTGCCCACCAGCGCGCAGCTGGATTTCCAGTTCGCCCACGCCCAGGCCCGCGACGCCGTGCACCTGCCATTCGACCCTGCCGGCCTGGGCGCCCAACTGGCCGAACGTGGGCGTGACACCCTGCTGTTGCACAGCGCCGCCGACGACCGTCACAGCTACCTGCAACGCCCGGACCTGGGACGCAAGCTCAACAGTGCCTCGGCCCAACAGTTGCGCGAACATGCCCAGGCCAACCCCGGCGGGGTCGACCTGGCGATAGTCGTCGCCGACGGACTCTCGGCCCTGGCCGTACATCGCCATACGGCGCCGTTCCTGGCACGCCTGGAAGAACAGATCGCGGCCGAAGGCTGGTCGTTGTCACCGGTGATACTGGTGGAACAGGGCCGCGTGGCGGTGGCCGATGAGGTCGGCGAGCTGCTCGGCGCGAAAATGGTGGTGATCCTGATCGGTGAGCGCCCGGGCCTGAGTTCGCCGGACAGCCTGGGATTGTATTTCACCTATAATCCAAAAATCGGCCTGACCGATGCCTATCGCAACTGCATCTCCAACGTCCGGCTGGAGGGCATGAGTTACGGCATGGCCGCCCACAAATTGCTGTACCTGATGAAAGAAGCCTGCCGCCGGCAACTGTCGGGGGTCAATCTCAAGGACGAGGCCCAAGTGCAAACATTGGAAAGCGAATCGGATGTCCACTCGAACGGCAACTTCCTACTGGGCCCGACCCAGGACTGATCGTCATCCGGATTGCGCTTTTCCCGCGCTTTGGGCAGCATCGGCGTTACGGCTGCCCGAGTGAACCGTTTGCCGTCATATCCACGAAGTTGAGGCCTGATCTATGCGGATTACTCAAGCGACCCTGGAACATCTGGACCTGTTGACGCCCCTGTTCGTCAAATACCGCGAATTCTACGGTGCATTGCCCTTCCCCGATTCGTCCCGCAGCTTCCTGGAAAAGCGCCTGCGCCGCAAAGAGTCGGTGATCTACCTGGCCCTGGCGGACGATGACGACAAGAAACTGCTCGGTTTCTGCCAGCTCTATCCCAGCTTCTCCTCGCTGTCCCTCAAGCGCGTGTGGATCCTCAACGATATCTACGTGGCCGAAGACGCCCGGCGCCAGCTGGTCGCCGACAACCTGATGCGCACGGCGAAGAAAATGGCCCGCGAAACCCACGCGGTACGGCTGCGGGTATCCACCAGCAGCGACAACAAAGTGGCGCAGAAGACCTACGAGTCCATCGGTTTTCGCGAAGACACCGAGTTCAAGAACTACGTGTTGCCGATCAGCGAAGATTGATCGCTCGCCCCGACTCCCTGTGGGAGTGATGCTAATTGTGGGAGCGGGCTTGCCCGCGAAGAGGCCCCTCAGACCGCCAAGGCTTCGCGGCGGTACGGCGTCCCGGCAAACCCGCTCCCACAATGCCGGACGCCTACACCCCGCAACCCGACGACATCCCTCGCTACAAACTCGACAGGCAGAATCCTCTCCAGCTCTTATAATCCGGCTTTCCCAGGAATGTACGAAAAAACTACATTCGGTGTAGTTAACTACGTGTCTACTTTTCTTTGCACAGGTCTGCCGAGCCGGACCGTCAACACAGGTGCCACCCATGGATTTCAACCCGCTGGACCTAATCCTGCATCTCGACGTGTATCTCGACCTGCTGGTGAACAATTACGGGCCATGGATCTATGCCATCCTGTTTCTGGTGATCTTCTGCGAAACCGGCCTGGTGGTGATGCCTTTCCTGCCGGGCGACTCGCTGCTGTTCATCGCCGGTGCCGTGGCGGCTGGTGGCGGCATGGACCCGGTCCTGCTGGGCGGCCTGCTGATGGTCGCGGCTATCCTCGGTGACAGCACCAACTACATCATCGGCCGAACCGCCGGCGAAAAACTCTTCAGCAACCCGAACTCGAAGATCTTCCGTCGCGACTACCTGCGCAAGACCCACGACTTCTACGACCGCCACGGCGGCAAGACCGTGACCCTGGCGCGCTTCCTGCCGATCCTGCGGACCTTTGCCCCGTTCGTCGCCGGCGTCGGCAAGATGCCTTACCCGCGCTTCGTCATGTTCAGCGTGCTGGGTACCGTACTCTGGGTCGGCGGGCTGGTGACCCTGGGCTACTTCTTCGGCAACGTGCCCTTCATCAAGAAAAACCTGTCGCTGCTGGTGGTCTTCATCATCGTGCTGTCGCTGGTGCCGATGATTATCGGTGTGCTGCGCAGCCGCTTCGGCGGTACGTCCAAAGCCGAGACCCACTGAAACCGTGTGGTCCCTGAGTGCCTGGCGGCGCCGGCGGGTCCTGGCCCGCCATCCCGTTGCCGCTGAAACCTGGCAGCGGGTGCGCGAACACCTGAGTTTCCTCGACGGCCTGAGCGACGCCGAAGACCGCTGGCTGCTGGAGCACAGCGTGCTGTTCCTCGACGAAAAACACCTGAGCACACTGCCCGGTGTCGAGCTGGACCAGCAAAGCCGCCTGCTGCTGGCGGCCCAGGCGCAACTGCCGTTGCTACACCTGGGCGACCTCGAATGGTATTCGGGCTTTCATGAAATCATCCTCTACCCGGACGACTTCCTCAGCCCACAGCGCCATCGCGATGCCAGCGGCGTCGAGCACGAATGGGACGGCGAACACAGCGGCGAAGCCTGGCAGCGCGGGCCGGTCATCCTCGCCTGGCCCGGCGTGCTCGCCAGCGGTGCCTGGGAAGGCTACAACCTGGTGATCCACGAACTTGCGCACAAGCTCGACATGCTCAATGGCGACGCCAACGGCCTGCCGCCGCTGCACAGCGACATGCGGGTCGGCGAGTGGGCCAAGGTCATGCAACACGCCTACGACGACCTCAACCGCCAGCTCGACCGCAACCCCGAGGCCGAAACCGCCATCGACCCTTATGCGGCGGAAAATCCGGCGGAATTCTTCGCGGTCACCAGCGAATACTTCTTCAGTGCCCCGGATTTGCTGGTCGCGGCCTACCCACGGGTCTACGAGCAACTGCGCGCGTTCTACCGCCAGGATCCACTGGCCCGACTGCAGCACCTGCAGGCCCACGACCCACGGTATAAGACTGAAGCCTAAGGCCCGCACGTCTTGCGACACGTGGCATCCACCCGGGAATGTGCCTATAATCGCCGCCACTTTTTGGTCAATCCGACCAGGTTTTTTGGTCAACTAACGGGGGCATCGCCCAATGAGCTACAGCAAGATTCCGGCTGGCAAAGACCTGCCGAACGACATCTACGTCGCGATCGAAATTCCGGCCAACCACGCGCCGATCAAATACGAAATCGACAAAGACAGCGATTGCCTGTTCGTTGACCGTTTCATGGCCACCCCGATGTTCTACCCGGCCAACTACGGTTTCATCCCCAACACCCTGGCCGACGACGGTGATCCCCTCGACGTGCTGGTCGTGACCCCTTACCCGGTCGCGCCAGGCTCGGTGATCCGCGCGCGTCCGGTCGGCATCCTGCACATGACCGACGACGGTGGCGGCGACGCCAAGGTCATCGCGGTCCCGCACGACAAGCTGTCCCAGCTGTACGTCGACGTGAAGGAATACACCGACCTGCCGCCATTGCTGCTGGAGCAGATCAAGCACTTCTTCGAGAACTACAAGGATCTCGAGAAAGGCAAATGGGTGAAGATCGAAGGCTGGGGCGACGCTGACGCCGCTCGCGCTGAAATCATCAAGTCGGTTGCCGCTTACAAGGGCTGATTCGCCCGGTACACGTGCGCTGCCAGAGAACCCCGGTCCGCCGGGGTTTTTTGTGCCTGTTTACCCGAGAACAAACCAAGTGTTTAATTAATAAACATCAATAAACGCACGCAGAAACGCATGCGTAGGAATGCTCAACGAAATCAATCACCTTGTATGTTTTGGCTGGCCATTTTTGAACACCTAGTTTATTTAAACGGGTGTAGCACGCCAGTAAACTCTGTGTTCATGAATACATCAGGCGATCGCTTAAGGGCCCTCCTGCGGGAGTGCCATCTTTCAGCTTCGGACTTCGCTGCCAACCGGCAAGTGACCCCGCAGCACGTCAATAACTGGTTCAAACGTGGCATTCCAATGGCACGGATGGACGAGATAGCCGAGCTTTTGTGCGTCAACAGCCGCTGGTTGCGCACGGGGGACGGTCCAAAGCATCCTGGCGCCTCGGCCGGCGAGACCGAGGGAGACCCTCCGTACACCCACGAAAAAGCCCCCTACTCGGCCCGCGAAGACCTCGCCGCCACCGAACGCAATGACGTGCAGGTCCCGCTCTACAAGGAAACCCCCACCAGTCCTGGCGCCAAACAGACCCAGGTCACCGCGATGCCCGGCCGCAAGGTGCGCCTGCCGTACCGGATCCTGCAGGCCATGGGCGTCGAGCCGGACAAGGCCATCTGCGCGCCGATGACCGGCAACAGCATGGCCGAGAAGATCCAGGACGGTTCCACCATCGCCATCGACCGCAGCCTGACCCAGGTGGTGGACGGCGAAATCTATGCCCTGGAACACGACGGCATGTTGCGGGTGAAATACGTCTACCGCCTGCCGGCGGGGGCCTTGCGGCTACGCAGCCACAACAGCGACGAATACCCGGATGAAGTGTTCACGGCGGAACAGATCGAACAACAGAACATCCGCATCCTCGGCTGGGTATTCTGGTGGTCGACCCTGAACAAACGCCGCCCGCCGGTGCCCTTCAAATAGTATCAAAACGCTACATTCACTAAAAACGACAGCTCTGCGCAGCGGTTTTCGCTGGGAATCTGTCGTAAATGTGGGTATCCTGCGCGGCACATTTGGGCAGCGTCCCGCGAAAGCAGGTCAGCGCGCCCCTGATGCCGTGCAAGACTGTTGCGCAGCATCCTACAACCAGACATTGCGATTCTGGATGTCGTTTTGAAGGCGGGCGAGGCTTACCAAAAATGAGCCAAACCCGTCCCCGAGAAGCCGGCCACAAGCCGGCTTTTTAATGCCTGCTTGGAAGTCATCCTGGGCTGAGCTCCGCGGACTTGCCAGACGAATCCAGTCATTCCGTTTCACTTTCTGTGTTCAACTCGCCGGCCAACTCCGCCTCGATCTCGGCGATGCTGGGTAGATTTCGACCGAGTGTTTCCGGTAAGTCGCGTAATAGCTGGTATTCGGCAACGCCGATAGGCTTGTCGATTCCCGATAAAGCGTATTCCGCCACCAGCCGATTTTGCTGTTTGCATAACAGCAGCCCGATGGTGGGCCTATCGTCCTCTACCTTGATCTGCGCATCCATAGCAGCGAGATAAAAGCTCAACTGGCCAGCGTGCTCGGGTTTGAACGCTGTAGCTTTGAGCTCCACGACCACATAGCACTTGAGTCGCGTGTGATCGAACAGCAAGTCGATGAAGAACTCATCACCGCCAACTTCAAGGCGAAACTGCCGGCCAACAAAGGCAAAGCCCACACCTAGCTCCAGCAGGAAACGGGTGATGTGACGAATCAGCCCCTCTTCGATCTCCAGCTCATGGGCGTCGTTGCCCAAACCAAGAAAGTCGAACAGGTAAGGATCCTTCAGCGTTTCCTGAACAAAGGCCGACTCAGCAACCGGTAGGAGAGCGACAAAATTGCTGACCGCCGAGCCCTGGCGCTGCAGCAAACGACTCCGGATATTCTGCTCCAGCGTACTGCGTGACCAACCATGCAGGACAGTTTGCCTCGCATACCACTCACGCTCGATGGGGCTTTCCAGCTTGGTCAACAGGACAACCACATGGAACCAAGGCAATTGGGCAGCAGGCTGCTGCCCAAATAGACCATTGGGGCAATGTTGGGCGAAAAACGCCATGTACTTGAGGTTTCGTCCGGAAAAGCCACGGATGTCAGGAAAGGCATCCGAAAGATCGCGGGCCAGGCGTTCAATAACTTTCGCCCCCCAACCTTGAAGCTGCTGGCGCTGCCTGATTTCAGCACCAATTCGGTGATACAACTGCACCAGTTCGGCATTGACTGCCAACACAGCCCGCTGCCGAGCCTGGGTAATATGGACTTTAAGCTGACTCAGCCAGTCAGCATACCTCTCGGGTAATGCGAGAATTGTTTCCTTGCTCACTTACAGGCTCCCCACTCTCCCCCAGTTGCCGAAGCTTACGTTCGGGGCTAAAAAGAAGTGGCCGCATTGAATGTGAGGCGTTTCAGCGGCATCAGTAAGAACATCTCTTTTCTCTGGCATATCTCTGGACGCTTGGCTCATTTCGCTTGCTAATACGTCCGACAATCCTCCCGACCATCCCACCTCGGACTCTCAACCCGTGCAGAACCCCGACCGCAACGCCCTGATCGCCCGCCTCCGCGCAGCCCCCGATGACATCGCGACGCGGGCGGCGCTTTATCGCGATCTGCTCGACAGTGCAGAGGCTTCGCTGGATGGCTTGCGCGTGGCGGCGGGCCTGGGTGATCCGGCCGCGAGGATCGCGGTTGCTCGGTTGAACGCCACACCCCATGCCAATCGCCCTGCCGCATGGTTGCCACAGCTTCGTGGACTTCCCGTGGATCATATCGAGCTGGACAACGCCGAGCGGGCCTGGTGTGACGCCCTGAGCGACCTGCCATTACGTACCCTGATACTCAACGGCTCGAACTTCAGCTGCGGTCCGGATAGCTGGCGGCGCTTGCCGGACGTTGCCCTGGAAACCCTGGAAATCAGCGGGTTTTCGCGCGATGACGACGCCACCAGCCTGCCTTCGCTCGAACGACTGCGCCGGCTGAAGTTGCAGACCTACGGTGAAGACTTCAACGACGGTTTCCTCCAGCAACTCGGCAGCGGTCCGTTGCAGGAGCTGTCGTTGAACCGTTGCGATGAGATCACCGACGATGGCCTGCAAGCCTTGTCACGCCTAAAGCTGCGCTCGCTGACACTGGAGCGCGCGGGAGAACTTACTTCACGTGGAATGCGCCATCTGGCCAATCATCCGCTCGAGCAACTGTCGATCAGTTCGAATGGCGCCGTCCTGAAAGACCCTGCCTGGCTCGCAGACCTGGCAGTCTTGCGCTCGCTGAGCCTTGACGGCTGCTACGCAACAGACACCCTGCTGCACGCCATCAAAGACCTGCCGATCGAGCGGCTGTCGCTGCACTCCTCGTATATCGGCGAGGACGACATTGCGCTACTGGAAGGCATGCCGCTGACCGAGCTGAATCTCAAGTCCTCACAGCAAATGATCGAGCGGCTCGACACGCTGCACGCGTTCCCGCTGAAACGCCTGGGACTCGCCGATGTGCAGGGCATCGACGCGCGCACGCTGTCCGATCTGCGCGGTCTGGATCTGGAATCCCTCGACCTGTCGTTGAACGACATCACCTGGAAAGAACTGAAGCAACTGGCCGGACTGCCACTTAAAAAGCTGAATCTCAGTTTCTGTGAGGGTGTCGACGGCAAGGTCCTGCGAATGCTCGTCGAACTGGGATTGCCGTTGGAACACCTTGAGCTCGGCGGCCTGAAGCTATGCGACGCCGACCTGGCCTGCCTGCACAAACTGCCCCTGCGGCGTCTCGGCTTGTATGAAAGCCCCTGGCTCACCGACGCCGGCGTTGCCCACCTCGCCCGTCTGCCGCTGCAGGATCTGACGCTTGGGGCAGGCCCAGGGGAATCGCGGATCACTTCAGCAGCGGTGTCCGTGCTGGAGCAGTTGCCACTGCAAACACTGTGGTTGCCGAACAGTTGTGCAATCAACGCGGACGGTTGGGATCGCCTGGCCCGATTGCCGGCACGCGTGACGGGCCCCGGCATCTGAGACCCGTGCTACGATCACAACCGCCGCTGACACACCACCATCAGCCCGCCGGCAACCCCCTCACAGGCTTGCCATCCAAAAAGTTGCGCACGACAAAGACAATCGTGTCCGGCGCCTCTTCCATCAACCAATGCCCCGCGCCAGGCACGACAAACTCGGTCACGTTGCTGGCGACATTACGCATCATTATCGCTTCATTGGCGCCAAACAGTTTTTCCGAGCCGATGGCGAGCACCGGCATGCTCAGCCTGTTTGCCATGACCATCTTGTTGTCCTTGACGTCCTGCCGTATGGCTTGGAACTGTGAGAAGGACGAACGCATGGCCCCAGGGCGAGCGTACAAACCTGCATAGTGACTGCGAGTGGCTTCATCGATCTTCGCCGGATTACCCGAGAACTCATTCCAGAAACGATCCAGATAAATTCGCTCGCGCCCCGCCACCAGTCGCTCCATATCTTTTCCGCCGAAATCAAAATGCCAGAGGATTGGCAACTTGATCACTTCATCCCAAGGCGGAATCCCCGGCAATGGCGAATCCATTACCACCAGCTTGTCGGTCTTGTCGGGATAACGCGCCGCATAGGCGTAGGCAACCATACTGCCGATGTCATGCCCGACCACCACGGCGTGGTCGATCTTGAGTTTCAGCAATACATTACGAATGTCCATGGCCTGGGTTTTCTTGTCATAACCGCCCTCCGGATGGGATGACAGGCCCATGCCACGCAGGTCAGGCACCACAACGGTGTGGTCACGCGCCAGATTGACCGCCAGGGGTTCCCACATATCCCCGGTGTCGCCGAAACCATGCAGCAGTACAACAGCCGGCCCCTTGCCGCCCACACGAACATGCAACTGCGCACCCTGGGTCTGGATCGACTCGTTTCGGAATGAACTCGGAAATGGTGTGATATCGGCCATTGCCGGAAGACTGACAGTCGCTAAAAGACACGCCATGAAAAATGGTCGAATCATGAGATTCCTCTTCCAGATGAAAGGCTGATAGTTTTCCACGCGCCAGGACAGGTAACGTCTACCCGTTACACGACCCACGACGCTGATTCACTTTATAAATATTCAACGGGCCAAAGAATGCCTACTGCCCGCTAAACACTTTTGCGCGTGGCGTGGTAATTGTTGCGACTATCCAAAGCACTTCATTGGGCGAGGGACGCAAAGCGGGAGCGCAAATGCGGAAGTGCGAAGTCGATGAACGCCCGGACCTTGGGCACGGCGAGGCGGCCAAATGGCGAAACGATATGCACCGGCATGGGCGGCGGCTCCGCATCGGCCAGCACGACTTGTAGCAGCCCCTGGCTGACTTCCGGCGCCACATGATAGGAGAGCAGGCGAGTCACGCCATGCCCTTCCACCGCCGAGGCAATGACCGCACGCACACTGTTGATGACCAGCCGTGGGGTGAATGAAATGAAGCGAGGCACCGATGAGCCTTCCAACGGTGGAAAACTCCAGGAATTCAGGCCCATGTGGTCCATGGCGATGATCGGGTGTTTGCACAGATCGGCCGGCTTGGCGATACCAGGATGCTTCTCCAGGTAGCACGGCGACGCCACCACCACCCGCCGCACCTCGCCAATCCTGTGTGCCACCAGCGTGGAATCAGGAAGGTGGCTGATGCGCAGCGCCAGGTCCATGCCCTCATCGATCAGGTTGACCTGTCGATCCAGCAAATGCAGCCGTACATTGATGGAGGGATACTCATCCATGAAGGCATCGATGATGGGCCGCAGGATCTCCGCCCCGGCGAACTGGGTGGCGGAAAGGGTCAGGGTCCCTCGCGCAACGCTCGACTCATCGGCCGCGCTGCGCTCGGCTTCATCCAGCTCCAGCAAGAGCTTTCGGCAACTGGCGGCATAACGCTCCCCCGCCTCGCTCAACCGGATCGAGCGGGTGGTGCGGTGCAGCAATGGCACGCCCACGCGGGCTTCAAGGAAGGCAATGGCACGACTGACCGCGGCGATCGAACGGCCGGTCTTGCGGCTGGCGCCGGTAAGGCTGCCTTCGTCCAATGTAGCGACAAAGACTTTCATGGCATCCAGACGATCCATGGTGCTCTCCTCTTCTGAACATTGACGAGCGGCCGGAGCAAACCTTGGCAGCGCGCTTCATGACACCCGCAGTTCGCGGACACCCTTGCCCAGGCGCCGTCGCAATAACGTGCGCAACGTAACGCCGTTCGCATAGCCGACCTGCTCGGCAATGCGGTCCACCGTGAGTTCGCTGGTCTTGAGCAGGTGGACAGCGCGCTCTATGCGCAGATCCTGAATGTATTCGACCGGTGTTTTCCCCAGCACCTCATTCAGATGCCGCGTCAGCGTTCGCTTGGTGGTTGCCAATGCCCGTGTCACGACGTCGAGGGCAATGGCCGTGTCGAGGTGCTCGCGCACCCAGCGATCGAATCGCTCGACGAGCAGGTCCGAATGCTTGAGGTGATCGGAGATCGCATAGGCGGACTGCGACAACCGCGTATCGAATACGAGGTACTTGGCCACCAGCGCCGCCAGCTCGGGACTGTGGTTGCGGATCAACCAGAGTGCCAGGTCAAGGTGGCTGAGGGCCGCGCCGGCCGTGAGCACGCTGGCGCTGGGCACGATGATGCGATGGGCATCCAGGTGTACGTGCGGATAACGCTGGCGGAACAGCGGTGACAGCCACCAGGTGGTCGTCGCGTCTCCGCCGTCGAGCAAACCGCTTTCGGCCAGCAGGAAGGTTCCCGTACACGCCGCTGCAACACGGGCTCCCTGGCCGTGCCAGGAGCGCAAGGCATCCAATGCATCGTGCACATCATCACGGCCAAGTGCAGGGACAAGCTCCTCGGCCGTCATGTGGTTGAGCGCCGGGATGACCACCCAATCAGGTGCGATGCCATCGCTCAGATCGCCCACGGGCACCTGCATGCCCAGCGCCGTGCGCACAGTGGGCCGCACCCCTACCACATGGATATCGAAGCCCGCCGTACCACTCCCCGCCACACCGGCAAGGCGGTTGGCCATGTTCAAGCTGTCGAGCACGGTGGTCAGGCCGGTGTCGAACACCCCTTCGAGGACAAGGACAAAAATTCGCATGGCAGGATCGGTATCAAAATTGTCGATCGGGGTAGTATTCCTGCCGACATGGGGTTTGTACAGTAGCTCTCGCCGCATCAACGTTCAGGTGGAGGCAGAAGGACAAAAGCAAGTACCAGGGATAACGAAAAGTCTCCGCCCGCAAGTTCGTTCAACTTACCGATATAACCCACAGAACAATCTCAACGCTATAGAGGGAGTAACTCGTGTCGACTCATTACAAACTAGGCGCTTTATTCACTGCCATCCTGTTTTCGGGCGTTTCCCTGGCGCAAACCCCTGATATCAAACCGGAGCGGATTCGTGGTGACATCGTCTCGTTCAAAGGCGAAATGCTGATGGTGCACCGCAATGGCGGCGACATCATTTCGGTCGATATCAAACCGGACCTTGCTGTTTCGGCGCTCAAGAGCGCCAAGCTGTCCGATGCCAAAGTCGGCTCTTACGTGGGGACGCCGGCGCTGACCGGCAGCGACGGGAAACTGACCGCCACTTCGATGATCATCTTTCCGGAGGCCGCGCGCGGTGTAGCCGAGGGACACTTCCCTTATGACTTCGGCGCCAACAGCACAATGACCAATGCCAACGTGGTCAAGGTGGTCACCGGCAGTACCGGCCGCGAACTGAACCTGTCGTACAAGGGCGGCAGCAGCCAGGTGACCGTACCGGAAAATGTGCCCGTGGTGACACCCGTCCCCGCAAGCCGGGCGGATCTGATAACCGGGAAAAAGGTATTTCTGGTGGTGACACCCAATGCCCCCGGCAAGTATGACGCACAAGTACTGTTTGTCGAAAAAGAGGGTGTACTGCCGCAGTTCTAAGCGCCCGTTATTCGTCGCTGTCGTCAGTTAGCAAACAACAGGGCAGCGATAAAAACTCGTCAACGGATCAACTTCCAACTCATCCCGCTCATCAATTGGGCACCCCATATAAGCCTTGGTATCTTTTTGCCGGAGAATTGAATATGCGCTTTCCGAAGTTACGGCTGGCTGCAATACAAGTTGCCGCTCTATCGTGCCTGTTTGCCAATGCGTCCGCTTTTGCCGCACCGGTAAAGAATATTGTCGTGGTCCATGGCGCATTTGCCGATGCCGCGGGCTGGCGCCCGGTCTATGACATCCTGACGAAGGACGGTTATCACGTGACGCTGGTGCAACAGCCCCTGACGTCGTTCAAAGACGATGTGATTGCCACCCGGCGCGTGCTCGATAGCCTCGACGGCCCCTGCGTGCTTGTCGGTCACAGCTATGCCGGCACGATCATCAGCGAAACCGGGAATGACGAGCGCGTGAAGTCGCTGGTCTACATCACGGCGCATGCACTCGATAGCGGTGAAACCATCGCCGCAAACAGCAAGCAATATCCATCGGCCACGCCCTTGTCCATCGTCGCGACCGCGGACAATTTTGTGTACCTGAAGCCGGCCGACTACCCCGCTCAGTTCGCGCCCGACTTGCCGCGTCGGCAAGCCGAGTTCGAGGCGAATGCGCAAATCCCCCTGGCGGTATCCCAGTTCTCGGCACAAGTTGACGACCCGGCCTGGAAGAAAAAACCGAGTTGGTACCTGGTGGCCAAGGCGGACAAGATCATGAGCCCGGATCTTGAGCGGATGTATGCGGCGCGGGCCCACGCCAGGACGATCGAGGTCAACGGCGCCAGCCATGCCGTGTTTGAATCCCATCCGCGCCAGGTCGCTGCGCTGATCGAACAGGCGGCGCGGCAGTCCGCCCAGTAAAAGCTGCGCCTGCGAGTCGTTGCGAGCCTGTCGCCTAGGCGACAGGCTTTGCGCGATGTCATGCCCGGGACATGACCCGGCACTTCCCTACCCGGCTGTCGGCGATGTCACAAGCTTGCTGCCATGCACCCGCATCCACTGCTCAAGTGCCTCCAGAGCACCGATGAGTTCGCGCGCCACCGGCGTGGCTTCGTACTCCACGCGGGGTGGCACTTCGGGAAAGACCGTCCGCCGCACCAGGCCCGGAGTTTCCAGCAATCGCAATTGCTTGGTCAGTTCCTTCTGGGTGATCGGCCTTGCGGCCCTCTGCAACTCGCCGAAGCGGATAGGCCCGTGCGTGACGATAAGCCGATACAGGATGGGGATCGCCCATTTCCCCGCCACCAGGTTTACGAAGGCAGACAAGGGGCAGTCTTCCAGCGTGTCGCGGTTCAGGAGGTGCGTAGCTTCTGTCATCGGATATCTCACGCCCACGGTATACAAAAAGTGCCTACTTTTCTTTTCAGGCCTGGCTTTCTAAGGTGCTCGTCTCTTCACGATATGAGCCTACCAGATGAATATGCCACTTTCCGATGAACTGCTGGATCAGGTTTTTCGCAAGGCCCGAACCTTCAACAGCTTCATTGATCGCCCCGTTACAGAGGGTACCATCCGTGCACTCTACGACCTGTTGAAATGGGGTCCCACCTCGACCAACCAGCAGCCATTGCGGGTGGTCTGGTGCCGCAGCCCCGAGGCCAAGGAGCGACTCGCCACCCTCTGCTACCCGGGCAACGCGGAGAAAGTCAGGGCGGCTCCGGTGACCGCGATCCTGGGCATGGAACTGGATTTCGTCCGCTACCTGCCACGGCTGTTTCCCCATGCGGACGCCCGCGGATGGTACGGCGACGACCAGCGCCTGATCGCCGAATCGGCCTTTCGCAACTCCTCCCTGCAAGGCGCCTATTTCATCATCGCCGCGCGTATGCTCGGGCTGGACACCAACCCGATGTCGGGCTTCGACGAAGAGCAGATCAATGCGAGTTTCTTCGCCGACTCCAGCATCCGCGTCAACTTCATCGCGACCCTGGGTTATGGCGACTCGACGACGCTTTACGAGCGCGCGCCGCGCCTGGATTTCGACGAGGCCAACCGTTTTATCTAGGCGAACAAACGCTGAACGCTTTTCACCCACCCGCCTGCGCCAGCACCACCAGGCGCCGATCGCGCACCGTCGCCCTCATCGGTCCGGATTCGGCGCCGGTCAACAGGTAATCGGCAATCGCCGGCTCCAGTTCGACCCGCACCCGACGCACCAGGGCCCGGGCGCCGAAGCGCGGGTCATGCCCACGTCCCAGCCAGGCACGGGCCGGTTCGTCCAGCGACAGCGGGCGTTGCGGTCCCAGGCGTTTGTTGAGTTTACTTAGTTCGATATCCAGCAATGCCTCCAGCCAGTGGCCCTCGATACGTTCGAAGACCAGGATGCGGTCGATCCGATTGAGAAACTCCGGCTCGAACCGCCTGTGCAAGGCGCGCTCCAGCACCTGCGCCTCCCCTTCGCCGAACCCGCCCAGCAAACGCCGCCAGCCACTCAGACGCTGTCGCCGGGCATTGGCCTGCCGCGCACCGATATTGCTGGTCATGAAGATCAGGCTGTTGCGAAAATCCAGGGTACGGCTGCCGCTCGCCAGGGTCAGGATGCCACTTTCCAGGATCCCCAACAGACTGCGCAATACCTCGTCGCTGGCCTTCTCCAGTTCATCGAACAGGACGATGCCCGGCCGACTGTAGCTGCCCTGGATCAGTTCGCTGTCGAACAGACTGACGCCCTCCTTGCTGCCGACATAACCCGGCGGCGCCCCGGTCAGTGCCGCCGCGTAATGTTCCTGGGCCAGGGTCTGCATATCGATGCGGCACAGGGCGTCGGCACGGCCATGGATGGCCTGGGCCAGCAGGCGGACGATCTCGGTCTTGCCGACACCGGTCGGGCCCATGAACAGGTTGACCCCGAGGGGGCGCTCGCGATCACCGATATCCGCCTTGAGCACCTTGAGCTGCGCCTCCACCGCCGCCAGCGCCGCGTCCTGGCCGACGATGCGCTGGCGCAGCAGTGCCATGACCTGCTGCGGCTCGAAGACGAACCGCGAGGTCGGCGGGCGGACTTCAGGCTGGCCCGCTGCGGGGGCCGACTCAAGCGATGACATGCCTCAGCCCGCGGTCTTTTCTTTGCCGCCATGGGGTAACTGCCCCACCGGACAATCCGCCACGCCCACGGTGCGGCGGGTGATGTTCTCGACATTCTCCCGGGCCTTCTCGGCATCCAGCACCCAGGTGCGGTAGAACTCGAACGGACAGTCGGCAATACCCTTGTCGCCATCGCCGGAATCGTAGATACCGGTGTAGCCCCGGTGCAGCAGCTTGAACAGATGGTTCTGCGACTGGTCGTTGGCCCGTGCATCGCGGATCTGCGAGATCGACAACTGGGCGTACTGGATACCCATTTCCTCCTCGCCACATTCGCCGAGGGTGCGGCCATCGAAACCGATGATCGCCGAGTGCCCGAAGTACGAATACACGCCGTCGAAACCGGCGGCATTGGCCACCGCGACGTAGCAGTTGTTGGCCCAGGCCATGCTCTTGGACATCTGCACCTGCTGCTCCTTCGCCGGGTACATATAGCCCTGGCAGCGGACGATCAGTTCCGCGCCCTTCATCGCGCAATCGCGCCAGATCTCCGGGTAGTTGCCGTCGTCGCAGATGATCAGGCTGATCTTCATGCCCTTGGGGCCGTCGCAGACATAGGTGCGATCACCGGGGTACCAGCCTTCGATGGGGCACCAGGGAATGCATTTGCGATAACGCTGGACGATCTGCCCCTGATTGTCGATCAGCACCAGGGTGTTGTAGGGCGCCTTGTGCGGATGCTCCTCGTGGCGTTCGCCGGTGAGGGAAAACACGCCCCAGGTATTGGCCTCGCGACAGGCCGCGGAAAAGATCGCGGTTTCTTCGCCGGGAATGGTCGCGGCGGTGGCCATCATCTCGTCATGGTCATAGAGGATGCCCATGGTGCTGTACTCGGGGAACACCACCAGGTCCATGCCCGGCAGCCCTTGTTTCATGCCCTTGATCACCTCGGCGATCTTGCGGGCATTGTCGATGACCTCGGCCTTGCTGTGCAGGCGCGGCATCTTGTAGTTCACGACAGCAACACCGACGGTATCCGGGCTGCTGGAAATGTCGCCATGGCGCATGGAGAAAAACCTCTGTCAGTGACTGATCATCCAGGGCCGTGGCCCGGTCTTGCTCTTGAGTCCCAGGGGATTGGCCCTGGTCGGCACCACCGGTTTGCTTGGTGAGCAACAACTGCAACCTGCGGGATGGCGCCGCTGCTGGTACTCGGCGACGGTCTGCGGCGCATGGGCGCTGCGCTCGTTGGTGGCGATGGCCTGGCGCTGGCTGCTCGACAGGCAGTTCAAGGCCGGCGCCGAGAGCTGCAAGCCACCGCCCGCGCCGCCGCAATAGGGGCATTGGCAGGGCTCGTGGCGCTGGTCCATCGGGCGCAGCATGGTGAAGGTGCCGCAAGCCTGGCACTGGTATTCGTAGGTCGGCATGGTCCGTTCTCCCGGCGTGTGGAGGGCGCCTTACAGATCGTGGGCGATAGGCAGGTCGATGCTGCCATCCAGGTGCTTGATCGGGCCGTTGGCGTTGGGGTTGATATCGAAATCGAAGATCTCGGTCGGCAGCCACAAGGTCGCGCAGGCGTTGGGAATGTCCACCACGCCGCTGATATGGCCCTGCACCGGCGCCGAACCGAGCAAGGCGTAACCCTGGGCAGGTGAGTAGCCGAACTTGGTCAGGTAGTTGATCGCATTGAGGCAGGCCTGGCGGTAGGCGACGTTGACGTCGAGGTAGTGCTGCTGGCCGCTCTCGTCCACCGAGATGCCCTCGAAGATCAGGTAGTTCTTGTAGTTCGGGGTGATCGGACTCGGCTTGAACACCGGGTTCTTGATCCCGTACTTGGCCATGCCGCCCTTGATCAGCTCGACCTTCATATGCACCCAGCCGGCCATCTCGATGGCGCCGCAAAAGGTGATCTCGCCGTCGCCCTGGCTGAAGTGCAGATCGCCCACCGACAGGCCGGCGCCCTTGACGTAGACCGGGAAAAAAATCTTCGAGCCGCGGGACAGGTCCTTGATATCGCAGTTGCCGCCATGCTCGCGCGGCGGCACGGTACGCGCGCCGGTGGCCGCGGCGTCATCGCGGGCCTGGCCCTTGAGTTTGCCCATGTGTGCGGTGGCGGCCAGTGGCGCGTTGGCCAGGGGTGGTACGCGGGTCGGGTTGGTGTCGATCAGTTCCTGCTCGCGGCGGTTCCAGTCGGCGAGCATCACCGGGTCAGGTAGGCAACCGATCAGGCCGGGGTGGATCAGGCCGGCGAAGTTGACGCCGGGGATGTGCCGCGAACTGGTGAACATGCCCTTGAAATCCCAGATGGCTTTCTGCGCGCTGGGGAAGTGGTCGGTGAGAAAGCCGCCGCCGTTCTGCCGCGAGAAGAAGCCGTTGAAGCCCCACTGCGAGTCGGCCTTGGCACCGATGTCCAACAGGTCGACCACCAGCAGGTCGCCGGGCTCGGCACCGTGCACGCCGACCGGGCCGGACAGGTAGTGCACGGTGGACAGGTCGACATCACGCACATCCGAAGCGTCGTCGTTGTTCTTGATCGCCCCGGCGGTCCAGTCGTAGGTTTCGAGAATGAAGTCATCCCCCGGTTTGACCCAGCAGGCCATCGGAATGTCCGGATGCCAGCGATTGTGGATCTGCTCGTTCTCGGTGACGGGCTGGTTGAGGTCGACTTTGATCAAGGTATCGGTCATGGCAAAGCTCCTGGACAGTAGGGGTTTACAGCGTTGCTGGCAGTCTCGAATGGCGGCGAGAATCGGCCAATACGTCGGATGACGTAGCTCCCTTTGTAGGAGCCCGGCTTGCCGGCGATGGCGATTTCAAGGCCGCTATCGCCGGCAAGCCGGGCTCCTACGGATCGGTGTTTCGCCACAAAATATCGCCGTGCCCAAAACCTGTAGGAGCTGGCTTGCCAGCGATGACGATGCAAGCCTCACCGCCGCTATCGCCGGCAAGCCGGGCTCCTACAGGACGGTGGTGTCTATACGGAGAGGTAACGGCTGATGGTGGCTTCGTCGACGTTGGCGCGGGTTTCCTCGATGACGAAGCGGCCCTTCTCGATCACCAGGAAGCGGTCGGCGATTTCCAGGGTGAAGGACAACACCTGCTCGGAAACCACGATGGTCAGATCGCGCAACGTGCGGATTTCCTTCAGGGTGCGGGCGATGTCCTTGATGATCGACGGCTGGATGCCCTCGGTCGGCTCATCCAGCAACAGCACCTTGGGATTGGTCGCCAGTGCCCGGGCAATCGCCAGTTGCTGCTGTTGCCCGCCCGAGAGGTTGCCGCCCTTGCGCGAGCGCATGTCGTGCAACACCGGGAACAACGCATAAAGGTCTTCCGGCACCTGCCCGCGAGCCGAGGCCGGCAAGCCGGTCTGGATATTTTCCAGCACCGTCATGCTCGGGAAGATCATCCGCCCCTGGGGCACATAGGCGATGCCATGCTCCACCCGCTCATGGGTCTCCAGGCTCGACACCTCGCGCCCATCGACACTGACCTGGCCGCCCCATTGCGGCAGGATGCCCATCAGGCTCTTGAACAGCGTGGTCTTGCCCATGCCGTTACGGCCCATCACGGCGACGATTTCCTGCCTGGCCACGGCCAGGTCGAGGTCGTGGAGAATCTGGCTCTGGCCGTAGCCACAGGACAACTTGTTGACGTTGAACATGCCTGCTTCCTCAATGGCCCAGATAGACTTCGACGACTTTCGGATTGTTCTGCACCGACTCCATGCTGCCCTCGGCCAGGACCTTGCCCTGATGCAGCACGGTGACCTTGTGGGCGATGCTCTTGACGAACTCCATGTCGTGCTCGATCACCAGCACCGAACGACCCTGGCTGATGCGCTTGAGCAGCTCGGCGGTCTGCACCCGCTCGTTGACGCTCATCCCGGCGACGGGCTCGTCGAGCATCAGCAGGTCGGGGTTCTGCATCAGCAGCATGCCGATCTCCAGCCACTGCTTCTGGCCGTGGGACAGCAGGTCGGCCTGTTGCTGCAGAAGGTCGCCGAGAAAGATCTCCCGGGCCACTTCTTCCACCCTGGCGATCACCGCCGCGCTGCGTTTGAAGAACAACGCGCTGAACACCTTGCGCCCGGCCGGATAGGACATCTCCAGGTTCTCGAACACCGTGAGGTTTTCGTAGATCGACGGGTTCTGGAACTTGCGCCCGACACCGGCGCGGACGATGTTGTACTCGTGCATCTTCGTCAGCTCCTTGCCGTCGAACTGGATGCTGCCGCTGGTGGCGCGGGTCTTGCCGCAGATCAGGTCGAGCACTGTGGTCTTGCCGGCGCCGTTGGGCCCGATCACCACCCGCACTTCATTGCGGTCGATATACAAGTTGAGGTTGTCCACGGCCTTGAAACCGTCGAAGGACACCGTCAGCCCCTCGATAGCCAGCACCGGCTTGTTCATCTGAAAACCGATGGCGCTCATGGCTGTGTCTCCAGGGAAGGACGCTCAGGCGTCGCCGGCTCGATCCGCGTTGCCTGCGGCAAGGGCGCGACCACCGGTCGTGAGCGCGGCGCACGCCGCAGCAAACGGGCCAGCGCCTGGCGGCCATGGCTGTCCCAGAGCCCGGCCAGGCCATTGGGAAAGTACATGACCACGGCAATGAACAGCCCGCCCATCAGGTACAGCCACAGCTCGGGCAAGGACTCGGAGAAATAGGTCTTGCCGTAGTTCACCAGCAAGGCGCCATACACCGCGCCGAGCAGCGACATGCGCCCGCCCACCGCGGTGAAGATCACCATCTCGATGGACGGCACGATGCCGACGAACGACGGCGACATGAAGCCCACCTGCAGGGCGAACATGGCGCCACCAATCGCCGAGAAAGCAGCGGCGATGCAGAACACGAAGATCTTGAAGGCGGCCACGTCATACCCGGAGAAACGCACCCGTTCTTCCTTGTCACGCATTGCCATCAACAAGCGTCCCAGCTTGGAAGCGAGGACAAACCGGCCGATGAAAATACAGCCGAACAGCAGCGCAGCATTGACGAAATACAGCAGCAGCTTGGCGCTGTCGGTGCGCAGGTCCCAGCCGAGCACGGTCTTCAGGTCGGTGATGCCGTTGACCCCGCCCGTCAAGCCCTGCTGGCCGACGATCAGCACCGTGAGAATCAGCGCGATGGCCTGGGTGACGATGGAGAAATACACATCGCCGACCCGCCGCTTGAACAGCGCCATGCCGATGACAAAGGCCAGCAGCACCGGCACGAGGATCACCGCCAGCAGGGTGAAGCTGAAGCTGTGGAGCGGCACCCAGAGCCACGGCAGTTCGGTGATCTGGTTCCAGTCCATGAAGTCCGGGATGCCCGGCGTGGTCTGGATCTTGGTACTCACCGGGTCGGAGGCCTCGAGCTTGAGAAACATCGCCATGCAGTAGCCGCCGACACCGAAAAACACCCCCTGGCCGAGGCTGAGAATGCCGCCATAACCCCAGCACAACACCAGGCCGACGGCGACAAAGGCGTAGGTCAGGTATTTGCCGACCATGTTCAGGCGGAAGGCATCCAGGGTCAGCGGGAACACCACGAAAATCAGCAGCGCCAGCAGCGCCACGCCAAGCAGGTTCGGCTTGCCCGCCAGCATCTTGTCTAGAACGTTCATCGGCTCGCCTCTACTTGCGCACTTTGATGGAGAACAGCCCCTGGGGGCGCAACATCAGGATCAGGATGACCCCGGACAGGGTCAGCACCTTGGCCATCGAACCACTGAGGAAAAACTCCGAGATCGATTGGGTCTGGGCAATCACGAACGCCGAGGCGATGGTCCCGAACAGGCTTTGCGCCCCGCCGAAGACCACCACCAGGAAGGTGTCGACGATGTACTGCGAACCGGCAGTGGGTCCGGTGGAGCCAATGGTGGTAAACGCCGCGCCGGCCACTCCGGCGACGCCGCAACCCAGGGCGAAGGTCATGCGGTCGACCTTGCGCGTGTTGATGCCCACGGCCCGACTCATCAAGCGGTTCTGCACCGTCGCCCGCACATGCAGGCCCCAGCGCGAACGGTAGAGCAGGACAAAAATGCCCGCCGTCAGCAGCACGGTCAGTGCGATCATGAACAGGCCATTGCGCGGGATCTCGATGGACTCAGTGGGGTTGAACGAGCCCATCAACCACTCCGGCGGCGTGGCACTGACTTCACGGGCGCCGAATACCGAACGGAAGGTCTGCTGCATGACCAGGGACAAACCCCAGGTCGCCAGCAGCGTGTCCAGCGGACGCTTGTACAGCCGGCTGATCATCGCCCACTCCACCAGCCAGCCGATGGCGCCGGCGATCAGGAACGAGAAGATGATGGCGAAGAAAAAATAGTAGGGCTGGAACCCCGGGGCGAAATGGCTGGTGAGGCTCGAACAGACATAGGTGGTGTAGGCACCGATGGTGAGGAACTCGCCGTGGGCCATGTTGATGACCCCCATTTGCCCGAAGATGATCGCCAGCCCCAGCGCCATCAACAGCAGCACGCAGAACACGGACAAGCCGTTGAACCCCTGCATTGCCGCGATGGCACCAAATTCCGATAGCCATTCCATGAAGATGGTCTCCTGTTGGGAGGTAGAAATAAAAAACCGCATCTGCGACAAGCCTGGTTCAGGCGCAGACCGTCTTGATCGTTAACCCACAATTACGGCCAACACGGTCCCTGTAGGAGCCGGCTTGCTGGCGATGAGGCCCGAAAGTCTTGCATCGCCTGATCGGCCTTCATCGCTGGCAAGCCAGCTCCCACAGATACGTGCTCCACCACAAAGGGATCGTCGTACCCAGCCTTTGTAGGCGCCGGCTTGCCGGCGATGAGGCCCGAAAGTCTTGCATCGCCTGATCGGCCTTCATCGCTGGCAAGCCAGCTCCCACAGATAGGTGCTCCACCACAAAGGGATCGTCGTACCCAGCCTTTGTAGGAGCCGGCTTGCCGGCGATAGCGGTCGAGCGTTATTGGTAACCTTTAGGGAACGGATTCGGCTCGATCAGATCGGACTCGTAGACCACCTTGAACTGGCCGTTGGGCTGCACTTCACCGATGCGGGTCTTGCTCCACAGGTGATGGTTTTCGTGCACTTTCACGTAGCCTTCAGGCGCGGTTTTCAATTCGATGCCCGGCGAGGCGGCGACCACTTTGTCGACGTCGAAGCTGCCGGCCTTCTCCACCGCCGCCTTCCACAACCATGGGCCGAGGTAGGCCGCCTGGGTCACGTCGCCGATCACCGCGTCCTTGCCGTACTTGGCCTTGAAGGCTTCGACGAAGGCCTTGTTGTTGGGGTTGTCCAGGCTCTGGAAGTACTTCATCGAGGCATAGAAACCGGCCATGTTCTCGCCGCCGATCCCCAGCAGTTCGTCTTCGGTCACCGACAGGGTCAGCAGGGTCTGCTTGGCCGCGTTGACGCCCGCCGCGTTGAGCTGCTTATAGAAAGCCACGTTGGAACCACCGACCACGGCGGCGAACACCACGTCGGGTTTCTTCAGCTTGACCTTGTTGATCAGCGAACCGAACTGGGTGTTGCCCAGCGGGTAGTAGTCTTCGCCGACCACGGTGCCGTGCAGCACGTTTTCAATATGCTTGCGGGCGATCTTCATCGAGGTGCGCGGCCAGATGTAGTCCGACCCCACCAGGTAGAACGTCTTGGCGCCCTTGGTCTTGGCGATCCAGTCGAGACTGGCGAGGATCTGCTGGGTGGCTTCCTGGCCGGTGTAGATCACGTTCTTCGACTGCTCCAGCCCTTCGTAGAACGTCGGGTAGTAGAGCAGGCCGTTTTCCTTCTCGAAGATCGGCAGCACGGCCTTGCGCGAGGCCGAGGTCCAGCAGCCGAACACCGTCGCCACCTTGTCGTTGACCAGCAGCTTCTTGGCCTTCTCGGCGAAGGTCGGCCAGTCGGAGGCGCCGTCTTCCTGGATCACCTTGATCTGCCGGCCGAGGATACCGCCCGAGGCGTTGATCTGCTCGATGGCCAGGCGTTCGGCCTGGATCGAACCGGTTTCGGAAATCGCCATGGTGCCGGTGGCCGAGTGCAACTGGCCGACGGTGACTTCGGTCGGGGTCACGGCCAGGCCGGTGGTGTTGGCGTCGTCCGCCATGACGCCCTGGCTGAACACACTGGCGGCCAGTAACGACAGGGCCGCCGCTCCCAGCGCCAGGCGGCGCGGCAACAGACCTTGGGTGCGGATCAATCGTGGTTCCATGCTGCTACTCCTCTGCGGTGGCGCTGCGGGTTCGCCTCGGGGGCGGCCAGCAACGGTGATGGCATCAGCATGGCGGCGAGTAGCGGCGGCCGGTATACGCAGCCTGACGTAAGCGCATACGTCATTTGACGTAGGGAAAATCGCACCAAGGTGGCGCAGGCTAGCGCCCGAGCCCCGGCCCGCCTGGTGTTGCCCGAACGCCCACGGGCAACGCACGGGCGCAGCTGCCGGCAGGGTCTGGCAACACGGGGCACGGAAATTGCTCAATTTTTCACCACTTCACCCGCCAGGCACGGAGCGCCTTGATCGCAGGAGTCTTTCACCGTGCTACCACCGGGTACCCAGCGCATCGCCAAGATCCGTCGCGACTACAACAGCTGGGTCGCCGACGAAACCATGGAAGACTACGCTCTGCGCTACACGCCGAAGTCCTTTCGCAAGTGGTCGGAATTGCGCATCGCCAACACCGCCCTGGGCGCGGTGTCGTTCCTCGCCCTGGAGGCGATCGGCGGGGTGCTGGCCCTGAGTTATGGCTTCACCAACACCTTCTGGGCGATTCTCGCAGTCAGCCTGGTGATCTTCTTCACCGGCCTGCCCATCAGCTACTACGCCGCCCGCTACGGCGTCGACATGGACCTGCTGACCCGTGGCGCCGGCTTCGGCTACATCGGCTCGACCATCACCTCGCTGATCTACGCCAGCTTCACCTTCCTGTTCTTCGCCCTCGAAGCGGCGATCATGGCCCTGGCCCTGGAGTTGTATTTCCATATCCCGCTGGCCTTCGCCTATGTGATCTGCTCCGTACTGGTGATCCCGCTGGTGGCCTACGGCGTCACCCTGATCAGCCGCCTGCAACTCTGGACCCAGCCGCTGTGGCTGGTGCTACTGGTGCTGCCCTACCTGTTCGTCCTGCTGAAAAATCCCCAGGCCTTCAGCGACTGGACCAGCTTCCAGGGCCGCAGTGCCAGCGGTGGCGATTTCAATCTGCTGGCATTCTGCGCGGCCTGCACCGTGGCCCTGTCGCTGGTGACGCAGATCGGCGAACAGGTCGACTACCTGCGTTTCCTCCCGGAGAAGACCGCCGCCAACCGCAAACGCTGGTGGGCCGCCCTGCTCTGCGCCGGGCCCGGCTGGATCATCCCCGGTGCCCTGAAAATGGCCGCCGGCGCCTTCCTGGCCTTTCTTGCCCTGCAACACGAAATCCCCATGGAGCGCGCCGCCGAACCGACACAGATGTACCTGGTGGCCTTCAGTTACGTGTTCTCCTCACCGGAATGGGCCCTGGGCGCCATGGTGCTGTTCGTGTTCGTCTCGCAGATGAAGATCAACCTGACCAATGCCTACGCCGGCTCCCTGGCCTGGTCGAACTTCTTCGCCCGGGTCACCCACAGTCATCCCGGCCGCGTGGTGTGGCTGGTGTTCAATGTGGCGATTGCGCTGATGTTGATGGAGCTGGGGGTGTTCGACGTCATCGACCAGGTGCTCGGCCTCTACGCCAATATCGCCACCGCCTGGATCGGCTCGGTGGTCGCCGACCTGGTGATCAACAAACCCCTGGGCCTGTCGCCGAAACATATCGAGTTCAAGCGCGCCCACCTCTACGACATCAACCCGGTGGGCGTCGGCTCGATGCTGATTGCCTCGTTGCTGTCGATCCTCGCCCACTTCGGCCTGTTCGGCGCCCTGGCCCAGGCCGCGCCGCCCTTCGTCGCCCTCGGCACGGCACTGATCACCGCGCCCTTGCTGGCCTGGGCGACCCGCAGCCGCTACTACATCGCCCGCACCAGCGATCCGTTGCTGCTGCAGCCGGTGGCGCCGAGCCTGCAGGTCACCTGCGGTCTGTGCCGCAATGCCTTCGAGACCGCCGACATGGCCTTCTGTCCGGCCTACAGCACGCCCATCTGCTCGCTATGCTGTTCGCTGGACGCCCGTTGCGGCGACCGCTGCAAACCCCAGGGCCGCCTGTCCGCACAGTTCGAGTCACTGTTGCGCTGGCTACTACCGAACACCATGGTGCCGCGCCTGCACACCCGGCTGATGCACTACCTCGGCCTGTTGCTGGTACTGATCCTGATGCTCAGCGGCGCCCTGGCACTGATCTACGGCCAGGCCTCCCAGGGTCTGCCTCATTCGGCGACCCTGTACCAGGCGTTCTTCAAGGCCTTCCTGGTGCTCTCGATGCTGGCGGCGATCCTCGCCTGGTGGATCGTCCTGACCCGCGAAAGCCGCCACGTCGCCCAGGAGGAATCGAACCGCCAGACCCAGTTGCTGATGCAGGAAATCGCCGCCCACCGCGTCACCGACCAGGCCTTGCAGGATGCCAAGGAAGCCTCGGAGTCGGCCAACGCGGCCAAGAGCCGCTACATCACCGGGCTGTCCCATGAGTTGCGCACGCCGCTCAACAGCATCCTCGGTTTCACCCAAAACCTGCAGCGCGATGCGGCCATGCCCGAACAGCACCAGGACGCGCTGGCGACCATCCTGCGCAGCGGCTCGCACCTGCTGTCGCTGATCGACGGCCTGCTCGACGTGGCCAAGATCGAGGCCGGCAAGCTGCGCCTGGAACTGACGGAGATTCCCTTCCCGGAACTGATCCACGACCTGGAGCTGATGTTCACCCCGCAAGCCCGGGAGAAAGGCCTGCGCTTTCGCCTGGAACTGATCGGCAAGATGCCGGCGGTGGTCCGTGGCGACGAGAAACGCGTACGGCAGATCCTGATCAACCTGCTGGGCAATGCGGTCAACTTTACCGACAGCGGCGAAGTCTGCCTGCGGGTCAGCTATATGCGTGAAACCGCGACTTTCGAGATCATTGACACCGGTATCGGCATCGACCCCGAGCATATCGAGCGGATCTTCCAGCCGTTCGAACGTGGCGACCTGATGCGCCAGGACAAGGGCGTCGGCCTCGGCCTGACCATCACCCGCATGCTCACCTCGCTGATGGGCGGCGAGCTGCAGGTGCGCAGCCAACAGGACAAGGGCACCTGTTTCCAGGTGCGGCTGTTTCTCTCCCAGGTCCGCGCGCCCCAGGCGGTGGTCCATGTCGAACACGACATCATCGGCTACCAGGGTCCACGGCGGCGGGTGCTGGTGGTGGACGACCATGTCGACCATCGCAAGGTGCTCAACGGTATGCTCAGCCCGCTGGGCTTCGAAGTGGTGCAGGCCAGCAATGGCCAGGAAGCGATTCGTCAGGTGGCGCTGCTGGGGCCGGACCTGATCCTGATGGACCTGTCGATGCCGACCATGGACGGCTGGGAAACCAGCCGCCTGATCCGCCGCAACGCCCTGTCGACGGTGCCGATCATCGTCATCTCGGCCAACGCCTTCAACGACGAGCGCAGCCTGGCCAGCGCCTGCAACGACTACCTGGCCAAGCCGGTGCGCACGCCGGAGTTGCTGGAGCGCATCCAGAAGCAGCTCGACCTGCAATGGCTGCGTCGGGAAACGCCGGCCCCTGCCGCCCTGCCCGCCCCCTGGGTCCTGCCTGCGCACCCCGACCTTGTCGCCCTCGGCGAACTCAGCGCCATCGGCTACGTCCGTGGCCTGCAGGAAAAACTCGACAGCATCGAGGCCGAGGCGCCAGACACGGCGGCGTTTATCGGCTCGCTCCGCAAGCTGCTGAAAAACTTTCGCCTGGACGAAATCAACCGCGCCCTCAAGGAGGCAGAAGATGAATGCACTGACCACAGTCACTGAACCTGGCGTCGTGCTGATTGTGGACGACACCCCGGACAACCTCGCCCTGCTCTCCGACGCCCTCAACGATGCCGGCTATATGGTGCTGGTGGCCCTCGACGGGCTGAGTGCGCTGAACCGCATCGAGCGCCGACGCCCGGACCTGATCCTGCTGGACGCGATGATGCCGGGCCTCGACGGTTTCGAGACCTGCCGACGGATCAAGGCGCAGCCGGAGAGCGCCGATATCCCGGTGCTGTTCATGACCGCGCTGACAGAGAGCCGGCACGTGGTCCAGGGTTTTGAAGTGGGCGGCAGCGATTACGTGACCAAGCCGATCCAGATCGACGAAGTGCTGGCGCGGGTCGCGGCGCATCTGCGCACCTCGCGTACGCTGTTATCGGCGCGGGCGGCGTCGCAGCCGGTGGCGGCGTTGAGCCTGAACGATGAACCGGCGAGCAAGGTCCTGTCGGCGCGTTTCCAACTGACCGGGCGCGAGGTGGAAGTGCTGCGTTGGGTGGCCTGTGGCAAGACCAACCGCGATATCGGCACCATCCTGGACCTCAGCCCACGCACGGTGAACAAGCATCTGGAGCATGTGTATATCAAGCTGGGAGTGGAGACCCGGACGGCGGCGACGTCGGTGGTGTTGTCGGCGATGACGGAGCATCGGCGGATGTAGCGATCTCGATCATTTTCGTGATGCCAGGAAAACAATCAGCGGCATCCAGCCCGGTGATTTCACATGTGGCTATAGCACGCTAAATGCCGACGAAACTGTACCGGGAAAATACTTCAACACGTATTCGCCCCACTTGCGGTACGACTTGACCACAACTTTCCCACTGACATGGACGTCCAGCATCATCTTTCAAAGACTCCCTGCCTCTGTTCAGCGAGAATATCCTCGACCGTGCGCTGATGACCGGCCTTCACCAGCTTCAAGTCATAACCTGCCGCCTCCAGCAATCGCACCAGAGCCGAGACACTCATATCGCCCTTGGCCAAGGTTTCCATGCGAGCGACAGTTGAACGCGCTACGCCTGCGCGGGCCGCGATCACCTCCTGACTGAGATGAGCCTCACGACGAGCCTCCCTCAGCATGTGCGCCACATCGAATAAAGTGCTCATTTGTAGCCCTCAGGCATCAAAAAACAAATAACACTCAATTACTGTAGCCCTGGAGGCACAACATCGTAATGCTGATTATGGCTCTGCCAGGTTTCATTGGGCTTCGAGGCCGAGCAATAAATGCAGCCCAAGGGCATCAAAAAAGCACAAAACCCTGAAAACTGTAGCCCATAAGCATCATGTCTTGAAGATCAGAGATGACTATCAATGGAATAAGGGGTGATTCGAGAGCCGGTTTCTCGGTGACCTTGCAAGGCCAGCAAGACAACTCGCTTTCCTTTGACTGAAGTTTCCTAGAAAATCCTGAGCGCTTGTACCTGCCAATTCGGGTGGCTAGTCTTCGAGTCGTCACTGCCAAATCAGTGACCGGGTTTAGTCGCCCAGGCAGTCGTTAGGCGCAATGCGCCACCTTCCCCAGGTGTTTTTTATGCCTGTGTTTTATGGTGGCTGTGCGCAGGGCACCCTCGGGGGCGCCGGGTTCCAACGCTCCGGTCGACTAACCTGCGTACAGCTGCCACCCCCTCGTTTAGTCCCATCGCGACCTAAGGTGATTGCACTCTGTATCGCAATAAATGTTCTATCTTTTTCACATCCATATTTTTGAAGGATGGCATAGATCCGCGCTCCAATTCCCTACGGACTGCTAATCCTCAAATGAGAAATGCTCTCTTCCGGCCAAACGCAAGTACTCCGAATCAATCACACCGATCCTCATCCAAACATTTGCTAGGGCAGCCATTTCACTTGAGGCTCGCCCATAACGAATTTCTCCAAGCCAAGTAAACTCACGTGCATCCTTTTCTAACGATGTGAAAGAAAAACAAGAAGGCTGCCCCGGAGTATCCTTCCTCTCCCCACGTACACGTTGAGTTTCTTTATCTGGAGAGAACAAAAATGTCCGTACGACCGGATATTTCTTATCAAAGTGAAGCCCAATTGAGCGATCTCCCTCCACTTTCATAACCATATTATATGGTTTCGAACGCTCTACACCCTCGAGAAAAACAAAAGGCCTCGGTGCATCCAACCTTAGAGCATCGCAGGCTGGTGTAAAACACATCAGATAACGGAACTCATCCCCATCTTGATACCTAAGGACAGTTCCTGTAGTAAGAGAAGGCTTCCAATGAGGGCTAATCAAAGAAGTTGACAATCCAAAAGCCTCTCTCCGAAAAGAAACCAATCGTGAAAACTCATTTTCAGCCCTACGAGCTTTAGTCTTATCGCCTGCAAGAACTTCAGAGATCTTACCCCGATGAAACTCAGGAAAGCCTATTCTTTTTTCGCCATCTAGAGTAATCCCACTATCAGAAAGCCCATAGCGCAGCAACCCATTTAGAGTATCACGCCCCATAGAAACATTTATTTTCGCCCCTCCGACTTTTGCTTCATAAGATTTACTATCAAACCCTCCCTCACTTTTATCCAACCACTTAGATATGGACTCATATTCGAGATAATCATCCGCAATACGATCGAGCCCAAGCGCATTATCACACTCTGCGACAAGTAGCTCTCGCATTAGCTCAGCAACGTCGCCTGGAGGGTTAGTAATGAGCCTATTTGCAACATATGCTGAATCTAGAGCTTTACCGAATCGGGTAAGCATATGGTGGGTATTTTTCCTGATGGCACCCACAGCAGCCAAAGCAAAAGCGGGGATCAATCCATCTGCAAGGCGAGAAAATAGACGTATTAACTCACCAGGTAGCTGCTCTGCAGGAACAGCCTCTTTATTCAGCAACACAACCAATGTGCCATCCTTGACGGCACAAAATTTCACGTCGTCGACATTTTGAAGATCTAGCCCACCTTGAGCGAGGTGTCCCTTAACGTCCTCAAATATATTATTATCAAGAGGCTCGCCTGTATAAACACAGATAAGGCGCATCCTTCCATTTTCTTGGCAGTCTGACTCTGCCACCTCTTTAAGAATCTGGAGTGTAAGTGATGCATCCTGCCTTTTCAGATACCAATCGATTACAACTATGTCAGATGCTCTAGCCGCACAAAGCGCCCTATTTTTTTTTGCATCATCATCATTAACGGCATCATCAGGCAAGACGAATGCGCATGCTACTCCTCGCTCGGCAAAAACATCAGATACCTTTCTCAAATCCAAATCATGTACCCCTGCCTGGGGGGCTTGCTCTGAAGGTTCAACTAGAGCGACTATATCTTCTCCTAAACCAGAATCACTTCTAATCTGCTCTCCATTGACGGCTGCACGGTAAGACTCTTTAATATATGGTTGATTATCAATCACCACCGCAGTTTTTAAAAATTTACCAACTGCCCGCTGAATATGGTCAGACCAAATAGCCGTGGGATCTTGAACTACAGCCAAAACTTCTGCTTCTTGAGTTCCCATCTTATTCTCCTTGCTCATCCATGGCCGAAATTCTGAACTGCGGATTCACATCTAAACCAGCTTTGACCAGCTCAATATTGAACCCCTCACGCTTTAAGGCGTCGCGGCTGATCGCCAGCCCCATACCACGACCACCGACCTTCTGAGTCTCACCAAAATCGAATATGCGCCCCATCATTCTTTCTTCAATCCCGGGGCCATTATTAGATATTAAAAAACCTTTATCATCAGCATCCAGTATTATTTTTTTATCGCCTTCAGCCCGGCTATTCAGCCAATAAATTGCGTTATCAATAACATTTATGAATGCGCCTAGAAGCGCAGAGGATTTACATTTAACCTTAAACCCTCGAAATGCATAAGTTGGCTCAAGACGGATAGAGGATGATTCAAGTGGCTCGACAAACACATTTCGGAGGACATTAAGTATCTCATTCCCAGATATCTCTACCACAGAGCGGTGCATTCTTCGCCCTAAGGGATCAAGTACTTTCAAATACCCATCTAGATGCTCAATATGATCGCGCAAACGCTGATAGATAGAGGCTAATGGGGCGTTTCGATCTGCCCAAGGTTTAAGCTCTGCCATTGCTCCCCGAATACCTCGCGCAGCGCCATGAAACTCGTGCTGCAACATGCCAACAGACATTCCCATCTGCGCGAACTCAGAATAAAATTCAATCTGCTCTTCCAGAGACTGATTGCGGGCTTCTAAAGCGGCAAACCTATCGTCTAGTGTCTCCCTACTTTTGACACCTTCAGCTAACTCAATCATCTGTCGCTTAAAAGATTCGAGTAACTCGCTCTCGTGATTACGTAGATCAGCAATACGCTGCTCCACCTCGTATCGAGCCTGATCAATTTCTTCAGGATTTTCAGCAGAACGCTTAGTAAACCCATCAACTAACCGCTCAATATTTGCCCGAAGTGTAGAAAACTCTTCTTGAAGAACACTTTTCACCGCCAACTGCATGAAATCTGCAGCCTCAACAGTTTCACGACGCAACCCTACCAACTCACGAACAGTGTTGTCACGTTCCCGCTCGACATCCTGGAGGGCAACACTTCGTCGTTCCGAGGCTTCGATCTTCCCCTCCATTGTCTCCCGTAAAATTTCATCTATTTTGTTACGCAATGGATCGAGTATTTTCTCGCAAACCTGCGCAGATATGGATTCATAAGCAGACCAGTCTTTCTGAAGCTTTTGCGGTAATGCCAATCCTCTAGGCAACGAAACTACTGCTTTCTCGGAAAGAACTCTAGCTCTTCGCTTAACCTCTAATTCAAGCAGTCTCACTCTCGATGCAAAATCGCCTAGATCAAGCTCATGTTTGAAAAAATTTAAGCGCTCCTCCAAAAACTCTAAAAGCTCTTTTGACTCAGACTCAAACACCCCAGAATTGTAATCATCAAAAAACTGTTCTAGCTCATTACGAAAAACGCCTCTCCGACCATCAGCCTTTTCTTGTTGCTTTTTTAACAGCACCGCCTGAGCAGCATATGTATTTTTTCCCGCCCAAAAATCATCGCCCTGAGGAGAACTTTTTCTAAAAAACTCATACGCTAACTGCCTGAAAAAATTAATTAAAATCGCGCGAAAATCTCGATAAGCCTGATTCTCTCTAAACCCCTCACGACCAGCCTTTTCAGTCAGTGCGCCATTTTCAGAATGAGAGATAGAAACATACCCAAATCCCCTCCGATAAGAGAAAAACCAATCCTTTGCCGCCAAATTACGCCTTTTTTCAATATCTAACCAATCATAATCAGAGTTACCGTATGGCAGTATTCTTATACCATCCCTATATATATAAAGCCCACCCAACCTATTTGTCTTCTCATCCATTTCGGCCCAATCTTGAGGAGTAAGACTGGTTTCGTCAGCTTTACCTTGAACATAACCATATCGAAAAGAAAAGCTTCCGCATTTAGGCTGCCTTCCCTTACCATCTGTCCAGTTACATACAAAATCTCTTCGCTTACCATAAACAGAAACAAAACCTACAAACTGACCATATTCATCAAATTTCCCCTCGAAATACTGATCAGTCTTCAGAAAATCATCATCAACAAAAAAATTCTTAGACCCTATAAGATCCAAAACATCAGACTGAAAATGATCCCTAAACTCCGTCCGTATAACAGGCTCATCAAACGCCATCGTATTAGAGAAACCGAGCAAATTTCGTTCAAGCTTCGAAGACTCTTTGTCCGCGCCTCCGTCGATATCATCATCTAGCTCTGGAGCAACAGGCAACATAATGAAATGTGTTCCGTAGCCTTCTCCAGAAAGACTCAGCCCATTACCTGCATCCCCACTTAACATATTACTTAAATTATCCGGACCAATACCTCTTGCAAGTTCAAGATCATCAACGAGCTGTTTAAAAGAGGCCGAGGCGATGTCTGACTTAAGATTTTGTAAATTTGCCGATACCCGATCTACCAGCCGGCCAATGTCTTCTCTTGTTGGTAGTGTACCGCCAGCAAACTCTTCAATGGGAATATCGATAGCGCTAATGTCTAATCCAGGTTGCTCAAACAATCCCCAATGCACAAGTGCAACGACAAGACTTTGTAAGCCATCGGGACGACTAGCCCGCGTCATGAGAATTGTAATCGGTGCGATTACTGCAATGGCTAAGCGGCCGATCCCCTTTTCTCCCATGATGACCCGCTTGGGTAGCATCAACGGACCACGCCACTCATCTTTGCTTTCAATTTTTTCGCGGTTAGCGTTTACCCGGGACTCAGTACCAAGTGTGAGCCAGCGATTCTCGACGTCCTCCCGGGTCATCCCATACCCGTCATCCCGCAGGACGAGAACACGATTGCGCCTGAAAAAGTCAACTTCAGCCCGTGTTGCATAGGCGTCATGTGCGTTTTTGAAGAGTTCGTGGATTGCGGTAGGGATACCCGCAATTTGTTGCCGGCCGAGCATGTCGACGGCTCTAGCTCTTACCCTGAGCTGTGTCATAAAGACTCCTAGGTCTCTAAGGAGTAGCTGGTTTGTTTTGTTTTTTTAGCAGATCTAGCGCCTGCGTTACAGAGGCGGCTATGCATTCCGGTGTTTCGTGTGTCCAAAAACGGAGCACCTCCCATCCCTCATCACGGAGTACAGCTGTGACCCTACGGTCCCTGGTTTGGTTGTTGCAGAGCTTCTCCGCCCACCATTCCCCATTAGCTTTCGGGATCGTACCGTGATCAGGGCAACTATGCCAAAAACAACCGTCGATAAATACGGCAAGTTTTACGCCTGGGAAAGCTATGTCGATATTGGCTCGACCGATAGCAACTACTCTAGGTCTGTAGTGGATTCGGTAGCGGAGTCCAAGAGAGAAGAGGATTTTACGAACAGCTAACTCGGGGGCCGTATTTTTGCTGCGAACACGCCTCATCAAAACAGACACCATCAAAGAGGATGGTGCCGGGCGAGGTAGCTCTTTGCTGATCAAATAACCTCTGGCATCGTCCGGCTGAGTGCGGCTCTCAGGCTTTGGGCAATAGTACGCATCATTTCTGGCGGTACAGCGTTGCCGATCTGGGTCGCTACCTGGCTGGCATTACCCCAAAAAATATACTCATCAGGGAAAGATTGAAGTCTAGCAGCCTCACGCAGCGTGATAGCTCTATCTTGAGTCGGATGAGCGAAGCGGCCCCGGGTTATATCAGTACAACCGGTAGTAAGAGTCGGAGCAACATCTGCCCACTTCATCCGACCGTAAGTATCCGAAAATGAGCTCTTCTTCGCATTACGGTGGCAAGCAAGCTGGAGGTGCGGGGGTAATGACTCTCGTCCACCACCATCCACAGGAATATTTTGTAAGCGCTCAATATTCAAGGGTGAATGTTTACGTGCGTAATGCAGTGCATCCACGCCCGCTGCTTCCCTGCCCACAGGAGGGATAGGTAGGTCACCAATGGTTTGACCAACCGTTCGTTTACTAGTGCGAGCTATGTTCGTCGCCTCAGCAAGAGAAACGCCTTTGGCGGCAACCAAAATCATGCGAGTGCGACGCTGTGGAACGCCCAGTTCAGCCGCATCTACACGCATTGGCTCAGCGACATCATAGTTCGCGACATCTCTCAACCATCTGGTGAAGCCATCAAATATGTCTGTGGATGCCAACCCTGGAACATTCTCAAGGAATACAAGTGAAGGGTTGAAACGCTCGATAAATTTTTTTGACTCTTCGACCAAATTGTTACGGGCGTCATCTTTGCTTTTGTGTCGGTTCTGACTACTGAATGGTTGGCATGGTGCACATACAACCAGCAAATCGAGTTTGTCAGGAATGAGATCCGTGAAATCGTTAGGGTCGACCTCTCGGATATCTTTTTCCAGCAAGCGCACAGAGCGGTGGTTCGCTCGATAGGTGCGGCAAGCACCCGCATCGAAATCAACGGCCCCAACAACATCAAAGCCAGCTTGCTTGAGTCCCAAGGACACTGCTCCAGAACCACAGAATAAATCTAGAGCAATCGGCTTTTTAGAGCGCTTGGCCATGAGAGAGTCCCTAACGAATATGTGTGCTTCCTAAACCCAAAATTGTGATGAGTAACGGGAGAAGAAATATGGTGCGAATACTAGGCACAACAAGCTGTCAAGTCTAGACTTTTTGCGGCGGCCAGAGGACCTTCCCGTCCTCACTGAGACCAGCCAAATATGCCTTGCAGTGAAAGCTTTGATCATCACGCAAGCACCATAATTGTATACAATCTACCACCCAATACGCTAATTGCGACGAGTCAATTTGCCCCCCATGAGAGGAGCAGATGCTCGTTGTCACTGACGAATACCACATGAGCAGAAAGACATTTCCCCTCGCCTATCGGATACTTCGCACGAAATTTAAGTCCAACCGGAACTTAAACAGCTCTACCCCCTTCGATTAGTCTGGTTGAGTCACGGGCACTCCCGTGACCGAGTGTCAGAACTCGCTCAACCAGGGCGCGGCCAGCGCCATAGCTCCCCGTAGTCGGCGTTTTTTTGCGTCTGGCTGCTGCGTCTATGGTGGACCGCGCGAGGCAGGCTTCGGCCTGGCCGGTTCCCTTGGTTGCCGGTTTCTGACCCTCGTGCGGTCCGCCACCCTAACCGTGTCAGAACGGCGGATGGCGGTTCCTTAATCCAACCAGGGACTATAAGGAAAATGGCCTACCCTCCTTTTACGCACGGGCACCGCCGACTCTGTCTGCCACCAACACGGCTTGACCACGGAGAACATTTCCATGGTTGATCGCTCGTTACTCTCCCGATTGCCCATCTCTACCCTGATAAGACTCACCTCCCTGAGCCACGACGAAGCGGTCGATCGACTACGTCATGCCGCCCGGCTCTGCCTGGACGGTGCCCGCACGCTTGCCTTCAAGGATCAACAACAAAAGGACCTGGCTGACAAACTGATCGAGGATGCCCTCGCTCTTTACGATCTGGCCTTGCGGCGGAGGCATCCTCCGCCGTTATCCGAGTCACACGCAGTGGTCAGCATCAATGCCTCAACCGATCCTCCTTCCGCACCACCTCCCCCTTGGGACGATCAGTTCGCTCAGGAAATCGCCAGTGGCGCTCGTTGTGCGGAACGCTGGCTGGAGCGGCAAAACACCCAGCCATTGTGGTGGCAACTGACACAGGCACGTATCAGCCACCCGGAGGGGGATCGGCGTAATGCTTTCGAGGCGGGATTTTTAAGGCGATTGCAGCACCACTTGATTGCGACGCAGCACCAGAACGTTCGAAGGTCGTCGAGTTGAACGCACCGAGCAAACGATGACTTACTGGATGACTCCCGCAGTCGCCCATCACGCCCCCAACGACTCGGAACCGATGGGCGACCTGCGTAAAGACTCAGATCATCGGTGCCGCCGCTCACATGGCCGTCCGGATTCGCGGGCCGGATGGGCCATGCTTTTGGTACGGGCAACGACCTCCAGTGCCAGTGCGATATAAGCCGCATATCCACTTTCGAAAGCGTGTGCCATAAGAGTAGCAATCGACTCAGAGTCTTCCAGCGCCGAGGCGGGCCCCTCTTCAAATCATCAAGGCTTGCAAAGCGTCGGTCACATGGATGTCTTTTTCGAGGATGCTGGCTGTCAGCAAACCAACATCAACCTCAGCCAGCACCGCATCAATCAACTCGGCCTGCTCAGGCGTAATGATTTTCATAAGTCACGTAACGCCCACCAAAACCAAGCTTGCGGTTGATACGGCGAGAACCCGTGTCCAATACGATGCCCGCTGGAAGCTGCAAAGTGTCGCCCGCGTTGTATTCACGCGCAGCACGCCCGACTTGGGTCTTCACACCGAGTTTCTGTAAAACCAGCGGTGCCAGCACCTCAAGCGGACGAATCGGGATCGGCTTACCCGTCAGAACACTGGGTTTTGCCTTTGCGAAGACGCCCACACCCAGTTTGACCAATACGCCGTTGGCGATCAGATGACGCAGGGCACGAGATAGCTGCGCCGGGCTGCCGAAGTCGCAAAACTCGGAGCGCAAAAAAACCTCGTCCTTTCGCAGGGCGATGGATCTTTTCAGACGTTCTTCGATAAGCATGGCTCGCTCCCGAGGCATCACCTAGCCATAAAAATCAGCTAACCATTTGTTTAATATAAAATTAATCAAACAAACAATGATCACCGGCTCTCAGTATAAACCAGAGAGGGCAGAACGCCTCTTACGCTCGTCAGGACGTACAAAGTTTCCCCACACCTATGGGTAACTAAACCGCCTCACCAACGTCAGCTCCCCCGGTGCCCGCATCGGCACGATGAACGATTCCATCTTCTCGTTGACCGTCCCTTCTTCCGTGATCAGCGTGATTTTCGCCGTGGTCAGGGCCTGGACGGCGTTTTCCTGGCCGCCGTCTTCGTCGTCATCGCTGCGGTAGCCGCCGCCGTAGTAGTTCACATACACCAGGTACTGGCCCTTGATCGGTGCGGGCATGGAGAAGATTTCCGGGCCGTAGCCGGTGGTGACGTCGACGTCCAGCGAGCCACCGTTGGGCGCCGAGCGGTCGCCGTACCAGATGTGCGCGCCGTCCGGTGTGACCACGTGCAGGTCGAGGTCGGTGCCGTCGCTGTCCCAGGACAGCAGGATGCGCAGCTTGGCCTTGGTCCCGCCGCCGGAATTGAGGAACTGCACGCGCTTGCGCTGTTGGCCATCGGGGCTGCGCACTTCGACGCTGTTGGTGCCGCCCGGGAATGAGTACGGGCGATCGAAGTTGCCGGCTTCGTCGAGCTTCAGCGGCATGCTGATGCCGTTGATGATCAGGTTGCCCGGTGCCTTGGCGTCCTTCGGCGCGCCCTTGATCTGGCCGAGGATGCGCGCCGTGCTGGCCTGGCCTTGCGGGGTGTTGACCGAGGAGGCCGGGTAGTTGACCGTCTGGCTGTAGCGTTCTTCGTCCGCCGAGCCGACGCGCCAGCCGCCGATCGGGGTGTCGAGGCGGATGGCGTTGTCGGCCTGGGCCGGGGTCAGCACGGCCAGCGCGCTGAGGAACAGGGCAACGGTGTGGATACGCAATGTCATGGCCTATTCCAGTAACAGGTGGCGGGCAAGCCCTTCGATATAGTCTTCGTCCTGGCCGTTCGGATGGGCCTCGAACGCCAGGTGCAGGTATTCATGGGTCAGGTCGAGCCGGTCTTGCTGGGTCAGCACGCCGCGCACGTAGATGCGCTGGCGTTCGCGGTCGACATATGGCCGGCCAAACGACAACCGGCAGACGGCGAACTGGCTGAGTTCGTTATAGCCGACTTCCTGGTCCAGGCGCGGGCGCCAGCCACGGCGCTGCTTGAGCAGCCAGTCACGGGCGGCGGGCAGCGGCTCGCAGGAAGCGACCGGGTTGTCCCAGCGGCTGAGGCTCGCGCGCGGGTAGGCACGCTGCAGGATCAGGTCGTAGCGCGCACCGGCATTGGCCTGTTCAACGGCCTGTTGCCAGGACAGTTTGTCCGGGCCGGGCTGGTCGCTGTGGTAGGTCACGGGACTGCCGGCCAGTACCAGGTCGCTGGTCCAGGCGGCAATCGTGCGGGCATCGGCGGTGGCCGGGCGCGGGGCGACGCGCTGGCGACTGCTGCTGTCGTCGATGCTCAGGCAATCGCCGTTGCGCGCGGCGTTCTGCAGCAGGTAGGTGCGGATGGCGACGGCCAGGGCCTTGGCGGCTTCCACCGGTTCGCTCTTGGCTTCCCGCTGCAGGACCCGGGCGACGTACTCTTCGCGATCCAGACGGGCGACCAGTTGCGGCTGGCCGGCGTTCTGCAGCAGGAACAGTTCGCCGGCGCTTTCGATATCCAGCTGGTTGCCATTGGCGAAGTCGACCCGGTAGCGGCCTTGCAGCGCACCGTTGGAGGCCGCCTGGCCGTCCGCGCGGCTGACGCCTTTCAGCGGGTAGCGCGAAAACAGTTCGACCTGCACGCAACGCCCGGCATACGCCGCAGAGGGCGCGGGCAGGAAGCTGCCGAGGACGTCCGAGTAGTGCCGCAGGACCATCTGGCTGGTGCCGCGCCCACCGACCCACAGCGGCGTGCCATCTTCCAGCCAGCCGGCAAAGCCGCCCTGGCGCGATTGCGGATCGTTGTCACCCAGCCAGCTCCAGGTCTTGACCCGCAGGCGTGCGCCCAGCACGCCGACCGCCTGGCCGTCCGCGGCGCCGAGCACCACATCGAGCAAGAGTTTTCGGGCCTGCTCCTGGGCCGGCAAGGTGCGCAGGGTTTCCAGCAGCTCGGCAATCGACACACGGGTCTGTGGCTTGAGCTGGTCGAGATCGAGCAGCCACGCCGGAGCGTGTCGTGCCTGCCAGTAGTCCCGCCAGCGGGCGGCGTCGATCTGCAGCCGCTCGGGCTCGAAATACAGTCCGCAGGATTTCACCAGCGCCGGATCCCGGGCGATGCTGCCACCCGGCGTGCAGCAATAGACTTCGTCGCGGTCCTGGCCGTGGCAATCGTAGGCCGGCTCCTGCTGGTCGGTATCCACCAGCCAGGCGTAGACGAACAACTTCCACAGGCTGCCCAACGGTGCTTGCAGGCTCGCCGGTAAAGGCTCGCGAGCGAGCACCTGGGTACGGTTCAACTGCACCAGTTCGTAGCCATCGGCGCCTTTCCAGGCCAGGCGCACGGGCTCCTCCTCCGCCGTCGCCAGCAGAGGAAGGACACACAACAACAGCCAGGCCAGGCGACGGGTCATGTCATTCGACCGTGATCTGTCCAAGGCTCGATTTCTGCTCCTGGGCCTGATGCTCCGGCGCATAGATCTGGCTGAAACGTGCCGGCGGCAGGTTGAACTGACCTTTCTGCGAGAAGCGGATCAGGTGACGGACCCGCACTTCGCCACTCAGGCTGTTCACCGGTACGGCATAGGCCAGTTGCCCGGCTTCGAAGCGGGCCTTCTCCAGCGGCGCCGAATCGGTGCCCGGCGCGCCGACGATGTTCACGCCCCAGGTGGTGCGCTCGACGTCGGCACCCGGCGGCAGCGGCACTTCGAGCATGCCGTAGCGCAGCGGTTTCGGGCCTTTGCTGGTGAGGATGACTTCGTCCAGGTAGAGGTTGTCGCTGGACAGCGGTTCCTTGCCCACCGCCTTCAGGCTGAAGCTGTAGGCATCATCGCCCGGCACCAGTTGCAGCAAGCGGCGCTTGAGGGTCACCGGCAGGTCGTCCGGGACCTTGGCCTGGCTGAGGTAGCTCAGGTTCGCCCGCACGGGACGCTCCTGGGCACCGCTCAGCGAGAGCACGGACGGCACGCCCGCGCCCTGCCACTGCCAGTAGTTTTCGCCGGTCGCGCCCTGGCGCGGCTGCCAGCCTTCGCCCGGGGCGAGGGCCACGGTCTTCGGCGCCTGTTCGACGCTGCGTTGCAGCCAGGTCAGGGCCAGCGCACGCTCCAGGGTCGATTGCTGCGGCAACAGACGCTGCAACAGGTCCTGGGCCTGGTCGGCATTGAACGGTTTGAGCGACAGGCTCAAGGCCGTGGCGAACGGTTGCGAGCTGGCACCCAGGCGCTGCTCGGCGGTAGCCAGTTGCTTGGTGAAGGCGTCCGGCAAGGCCACTTTGTTCTGACGGGCTAAGGCAGCTGTCAGCACCCGCGCGCTGGCCAGGCCGAGGGCCGAATCCGGTGCGCTCATGACCAGGCTGTCTTCGCCATCGTCCAGCAGGTTGGTGTTGTCGCCTTCCCCGGCTTTCGCCAGTTCGTCCACCAGGCCGCTCAACAGAGTGTTCACCGGCAGTTGCATTTCCTTGGCGAATGCCACCACCAGGGCCCGCTGCAACAGCGGTGTGGCGGCGGCCTGTTTGGCGTAGACGTCCAGCACCCGCTGCCAGTGTTCCGGCGGCAGGCTGATACCCAGGGCCTTGCTGGCGTTCCAGTCGGCGTAATAGGCATAGGCGGTCAGGAAGGCATCCGGCGTGACGTCTTCGCCCCACCAGGTGAACCACGCATCCGGGCCGGCCATCTGCACCAGGCGCAGGCGGCTGTTCTGCATGATCAGACGCAGACGGTCGCGGACCTGGGCATTGGCCGAGAGCGCCGGGTAGGCGATGCTCAACGGCAACAACTGGCTGGCGGTCTGTTCGACGCCGCCGTAAGGGTAGCTGAGCAGGTCGTCGAGGCTGGCGCGGAACAGCGCTTGCGGGCTGTCGTCCAGGCGCAGGCGGATATCGCTGGTGTCCGCCGGCAGGCTCAATGGCGTATCGCCCGCCGCCACGCCGAGGCTCTGGCTCTGGGTGATCTGCCAACCGTCACCGACGGCCGTGAGGCGCACCTCCAGGGCATCCTGGGTCTTGCCATCCTGCTGCAGCTCGGCGCTCCACTCGCCGCTGCTCAAGGCACTGCTCGGCAACGGAATGTAGTTGATGCCTTTGTTCAGCGACAGCGGCAGGCGCTGTTCCTGGCCGGCCAGGCGGATCAGCAGTTCGGCCTTGACCGGCTTGTCGGCCTGGCTGAAGGCGAACACGCCGAAGGTCGGTTTGTCGCCGTTGCGCAAGTGGGTCGGTCCGCTCCATTTCAGGTACAGCGGCTTGTCGGAGCGGATGAACTGGTTCTTCTGCCCGACCTGCCCGGCATCGGCCATGGCGCGCACGGTGATGCGCCAGCGGGTCAGGGAATCGGGCATGCGGAAGGTGAAACGCACCTTGCCGTTGGCATCGGTGACCAGCTCCGGCTGCCAGGCGGCGGTGTCGACGTCTTCACGCCGTGGCCGCTCCAGCACTTTCACGCCGCGCTCGCTGCGATTGGCCTTGCCCGGTGCGCCGGGGCTGCCCGGCAGGGCGACGTCGTAGCTGATGAACGACAGGCTGGCGCTGGTGCGTACGTTGTTGCGCCGCGGATGATAGAAGAACTGGTCGATGCTCGGCGCCACTTCCGGTTGCAGCGCGTAGATCATTTCATCCACCACGCTGACGGTCAGGTGCGCCGGAATCGGCTTGCCGGCGAACTGCGTGGTCAGGTCCACGGAGACGGTGTCGCCCGGCTGGTAGCTGTCCTTGTCGGTGGCGACGGCGATGTCGATCTGCGGCGCGGCGACCTTGATCCCGGCGTTCTGGAAGCTGTATTCGCCGCCCTTGGTGTAGAGCACGGAGAAGGTCAGGTTGGGGGCGAAGTTGTCCTTCACCGGGATGCGCACGCGGTATTGGGTGTCGCTGAGCTTTTCCAGGCGCAACCAGTCGGCGCCCTTGGACAGCAACGCGGTGGCCTCGACCTTGTCCCGCTCCAGGGACAGCAGTGCATCGCTGACCGGTTCCGGGAAGGTGATCAACGCCAGGGCTTCGTCACCGGCCTGATACTCGGGTTTGTCGAGGAGGATTTCGACGGTGCCCGGTACGGCCTTGACGCCATCGCCGGTCACCGAGTGGCCGGTGGCACCGAGGATGCGCTCGTGGTCGTCCTTGATCGACAGGTTGTAGGTGCCCGGACGATCGAAGGTGACGCTGAAGCCCTTATCCACCGCCGCGAGCTTGCCGCCGCCGGTGGACTGGTCTTCCAGGCGCACCCAGCTGTAACTCGCCGGTTGGCGCGCGGCCGCCTCGGCGCTGGCTTCGCTGGCATAGCCGAACTGGACCTTCTCGCCGGTGGCGCTGAAGCGCTGCGGCGCCGACAGGCGATAACGCGCCGCGCCGCGCTCGATGAGGATTTCCTTGGTGGTCTTGACCCGATACGCGGCGCCATCACTGGCGAATACCGTGAGCATGTAGCGGCTCGGTTTCTCCGCCGCCGGCAGGTCGAGGACGGCAACGCCCTTGTCATCGGTGGTCAGTTCGGCGCTGGTCAGTTCCACCGGGAATTGCCCGAGGTATTGCAGCTCGTTGTCGACCATGGACAGTTGCTGGGCCCGCAGGCTCAGTTGTACGCGGGCGTCGGCCACCGGCTTGCCGTCCGGATAGAGCAGCAGCAACTTGCCCTTGATCGCCTCGCCGGTACGGAAGTCTTGCTTGGCCAGGTCCATGGAGACTTCGAAGTGCGGCTTGATGTATTCGGCAACGCGGAAGGCGCTGCTGTAGGTCTGGTCGCGGTAGCTGAAGCGCAGCTCGTAGCCGCCGGCCACGGCATTGTCCGGCAGTTGGAAGCGGCCCTGGGTACCGGACTTGGCGTCCAGGTTCAGGTCCAGAGACTGCAAGGCGGTGCCGGTGGCATCGAGCACGGTGACACGCACCGGTGCGGTGGTCGGGTTGACCGAGTCACGGGCGTTCTTGAATTCGCGGCCGACGATCTTCAGCGACACCCAATCACCCGGCCGGTACAGCGGCCGGTCGGTGAAGGCGTAGAGCTTGGTGTCGTAGATTTCGCTGTCGTAGTAGAAGTTTTCGGAGACGAAGACCCCGCCCTCCTCGTCTTCACCGATCATGAACGAGCGTTCCGGGCTGACGTGCTTGAGCCGCAGCAGGCCATCGGCATCGGTCTCGCCGCTGCTCATCACGCCGAGGCCGTCGGTCCACAGCACCTTGACCTTGGGCACCGAGCTGCCTTCATGCTTGCGCGCGGCCCAGACCAGCAGTTCGTCGCCGGTGATCTTGCTCACCGCGACGGTGTTGGAGACGAACACCACGGTGGTCGCGCGGTATTTGCCGATCAGCGCTTCCACCAGGTACAGGCCTGGTTTCAGCTTGCCCAGCGGCACATAGACGTTGCCCGGCGAAACGCTGATGAACTGGCTCGACGAACCCGCCAGGTCGACGCCCTTCGGCGGCTGGATCGGCTTGGCTTCCCACAGCGGGTAGCGGAACTGGCTGACCAGCGGCAGGCCCGGCAGCGGCGCGTATTGCGGATGCGCGTCGTAAGGCGTCGGTGCGCCAAGGGTGTCGCCCATCTTCAGTTCCGGCACTTCCTCGGTAACCTGCTTGCGCGACTCGTAGGAGAACGCACGCTGCATCACCCGGCGGGACTTGGCGTACCAGTTGTCCCACAGGTAGGCCAGGGTGTTGGACAGTCCTTCGCCCTTGAACTGGGCGTCGCTGACCACTCGGTGCAGGTTCTTCTGGCGCTTGAGGAATTCCAGCGGCTGGTCGATGCGGTACACACGGATGTCCGCGCCGCCATAGGGCTCCATGCGGAAGCGCCGGTAGTCGCGACCCGGCGCTTCCAGGCGGACCATCGCCTGTTCGTCGCTGGCAAAGCTGGTGTCGGCCAGCAGGAAGAAACTCTCCCCGGCAACCGGCGTGTAATTGCTCGGCGGCACCGAGTCGTCGGCGGCACCGGCGGCCACCGGCAGCAGCACGGCCAGGGCAAAAACCATTCGGGATAACAGACGCATCATTCGAGACCCGTTCATCGAGAGAGGAAGTTCAGCCGATAGACGCCGATGAAGTTGGGGTTCGTTGCATCGGGTATCCATCGGGTGTCCTTCCATGTCATGAGTTGCTGCACGCTGGCGGAGCGCATGCCGTTGTCGGTAGGGGTGGTGGTGCCGGTGTGATAGGCGATGTTGCGGCCCATCCAGATCATCAGGTGCTGGTCGTCGCCCTGGTCGAAGAACAACAGGTCGCCGGGCCGCGCCTGGTTGAGGTCGCGGCTGACCAACTGGCTGTTGAACTGGATCAGCTTGATCGCATTGACGTAGGGCCCGACCTTGCCGCCGCCCTGCTGCCATTGCTGGGCGAGGCTGCGTTGTCCTGCATCCAGCGCCAACTCCGGCGGCAGGTAGCGGTTGGACAGGCCATTGGCCCGCAGCCACTTGTCGTCGTGGACTTTCAGCGCTTCATTGGCGGCGAAGCGCACCAGACCCGCGCAGTCCTGCTGGTACCAGCGCGGGCTCGGGCCCTGGGTCAGTTGCTCCTGGGCGATGCGCACGAACCAGGCGCGGAACACCTGGGACTGCTCGACGTTCAGGGACGATGTTTCAAGGGCGAACGCAGGCGCGCTGAACAGCAACGCCAGCACCCCCAGATATTTGCGAGCACGCCCACCCATTGTGGCGAGTGGGCTTGCCCACGCTGGGCTGCGAAGCCGCCCTGAAACCTGCAAGCGAGGTTTGTCTGGCGCAATGAGTTGGCCGGTTTTGCGACTGCTGCGCAGTCGAGCGTGGGCAAGCCCACTCGCCACAGTAGTGCTGCGTTGCCATCCCGATAGCGCTGTGCCAATTCCGAGCATAGGCGTCACATTGCCCGCCATTGCAACGGCAACCACTGCCAGTGGCCGTCCGGCTCACTGCCTTCGGGCAGCGTCAGGGCGTACTTGCCGTAGCCGGCGAGCTTCTGCAGCTTGGGCAGCAGGTGGGTCTGCGCGGCGTTGCGGAATACCGGTTCCATGTCCTGGGGCAGGCTGTCGAGGGTTTCCTGCTTCATCAGTTGCGCCAGGGAGTCCGGGCCGAAGTAGATCGGCATCAGCACATCCTTGGGCAGCACATCGGCCAACGGCGGGAAGTGCTTGTCGAGGGTGCCGAGGGCCTTGTCCACCAGTTTGTCGTCCAGGGAGAACAGCAGCGTCGAACCATGGCGGGCCAGGCTGACGCGGAAGAAGCCCTTGCCGGTGATCGCATCCGGTTGCGGCGCTTCCTTGGCCGCGTACTGGCCGAAGGTCGAGCTGACCTGGCGCTTCCATTGGTGGACGCTGTCTTTCTTCTGCTCGTCGATGGGGAACAGGCCGCCTTCGACATTGCTTTCGTTGGAACCGACCATGGAGCCGAACAGCTTGCCCAGGTCAGCGTCGAGAGCGTCCCCGGCCTTGTTGTCGAGGCTCGCCACCAGCAACGGCGTGTAGAGACGCGAGTCGGCGTACCAGCACAGGCCGGCGGCACCGTTCATGTGTTCGGTAAGCTTCTGCGCGGTGGCCTCGTCGGCACCGAGCTTGACCAGCAACGGCTTCTGTTGCTCGGCCGCCACCGGCAAGGCGACACAGGCGCTGGCGCCCACCGGCATGGCTTGCCAGATCGGCTTGAAGTCGAAATCCGGCTGGTTGTCCAGCTCGTCCATGGCCAGGAAGCTGTGCCAGCCCTTGTCGTCCATGTCCAGGCGCAGGCCGACGAAGTTCGGGATAAAGCGCTGGTAGCCCATGGCGAGGACACTGGCACCGACCGAGATGCGCTGTTTCACCGTGGCTTCCCGTGGCTTGAGACCAAAGGCCTCGGGGAACAACTTGTCGCCATTGAGCAGCGCGGCCATGGCCTGGAGCGAGACTTCACCCTGCTCGGCCACCGCATCGTCGGTGTGGTCGTAGAGTTTGTCCGGGTTGGACAGCACCACCATCTTGTCGCCACGGGAGGCGAACAGCAGCGATTTGCTGGCGTTGTAGGCCAGGCGGTACAGCGAGACATTGTCGCCGGCCACCTTCAGTTCGCCGACCTTGCTCAGTTGGGTATCGTCCAGCGCGACCTGGGCCAGCGGCTCCAGCACCTTGGCCAGGCCACCGCGATCCAGCACCAGCAGGAAGTCCTTGAGTCGGCCGTCCTTGCCGCGCCACAGCGCCACGTCCGCCGGCTGGTCGAACAGTTGCTCGATCAGCGTGTCCTGCAGTTTCAGGTCATGCTCGTAGATGATCCGGCGCAGGCTGCCGATCAACCCCAGGCGGTCGCCATGGGTTTCGTAGTAGAAGACGAAATCCTCGGTCAGGGTTTCGCGCAGGAACGGCACGCTGAGCAGGTCCTTGGGCAACTGACTGAGGGACGCGGTTTCCAGCAGGGCGTCCGGCCGGCTCAGACCGAGCTTTTCCAGGGCCAGCTCCGGCGCCGGAGCCTTGGGCTTGTGGTGGAGAAACCAGCCCAACCCGCCACCGACCACACCCACCACGCACAGCCCGAGTACGAGACCCAGCCAGCGGCGCGAGCCGGCGGGTTTGGCCGCGGCGGGTGTGCCGGCGTCCGGGGAAGCAGTGTTATCGCTCATGTTCACAAAGCCCATTCATCCGTGGAGCGGGATGCCCAGTAATTGAAAGTATTCAGTAGTTGAAGGTCTTGACCAGCATCAGATCGCCGATGGCGCGCATCGGCACGATAAACGTCTCGCGTTTCTCGTTGACGGTGTTTTCATCGAGGATCAGGTTGATCTGCGAAGTGATCACTTCGTTCTGGTTTTTGCCTTCATCGAAGTTATAGCCTTCGGCGCCGAAGTTGCCCCAATAGTTGACGTAAATCAGGTAGGTGCCGTGCAGCGGCGCGGTCATGGTGAACATTTCCGGGCCCGGGCCGTCGACGCCATCCGGGTCGAGGCCGCCGCCATTGGTCAGGCCGGGATGGCCGAAGAAGGCGTGCTGGCCATCCGGGGTGATGATGTGCATGTCCAGTTCGGCCTTGGGGTCGTCCCAGCCGAGCACCACGCGGATACGCGCCGGAGTGACCGAGCGGTTGGCTTCGTAGAACTGCACGCGCTTGAGGGATTTGCCGGCGGAGCTGCGCACTTCGACGCTGTTGGAGCCGGCACCGAAGGCATAGGGCCGCACGAAGCGGCCGTTGTCATCGGTGTAGAGATTCAGTGGGTTGCCGTTGACCGACAAGGTATGAGGTTGGCGCGGGCCGGACGGCGGATTGACCTTGCCCTCGATCGGCGTGCGACTGCGCTGGATACCGCGGTCGATGGGCGGCGTCGGGTAGGCGACCTGCGGCGCATCGCTGCGATCGAGCAAACCGGAATAGCGCCAGCCGCCTGTCGGCTCCTGCAACTCGGCCGAGGGCTCGGCCCAGGCACTCGCGGCCCAGAGGGCGATCAGGATGGGGAAAAACCGGCGCATCTATGCCTCCTTGCCAGACATCACGAAACCCTGCGCCCGATCCATCCACGGCGCACCACTGAAACACTGAAATCAGAAAGGACCTGTCGAGGACAGGTCGGGAAGTCGCAGAGGTTAGCGATTCACATCTGCTTGCACAATGGCGCAAAAGCGCTATTTGCCGGGCGGATCGGCAAATGAGAGGTCGTGCACACTCAATCCCGTGAAAGCCGCGAAAAACAAGGCCAAAGGCCACTATTCGGCAGCGTCACACCGGCTGCAGATCACGCAGGGCTTCGGGGTATTGGCTGGCGACCCGCAGTAGGGTCTGAGCCGCACCCGTGGGTTGTCGACGCCCCTGTTCCCCATCCTTTCAGGCCCTGCGCTTTTCCAGGAGTGCCGGTTCATCCACCTTCGCCCAGAACGTCGGCAGAAACACTTCCGATACCAGAATGCCCAGGTCGCCCCGTTCGAAGCGTGAGCGTCGCGCCCACAGCGGGGATGCCGTCAACTGACCGTTGCGGGCCGAGTCCTCGTAACGGCAGAACTCTATCGGCCCACGCCGGAAGTCGAGGTCACCGAACAGCAGAGGTCCGATCGGCTGATCGCCCAGGGTCCGCAAGTCCTGGCCGGTCATCTGCTGCACCGCAGCCGGGATAACCGTGCGGGCGAAAACCCAGGGCACGCCCTGGCCGGTGAGATAGATCTCGCGAATCCAGCCACGGCTGCCGGCGGGTAATTGCAGCGCCGTGCATTCGCTGTCCAGCAAAACGTCTTCGCGCTCATACAGCGGGGTGATAGCGAAGCGACCACCGGAAATCTCGACCAGACGCTGGGTCAATGACCCCGGATCCAGCAGGTAATCGGCAACCGATGCCTCGAGTCCGGCGCCCGGTTGCCCGGCCAGTTGCCATTGCACATGCGGATCGGCACACAGGGTTCGATGATTCCTGACGTTGTCGAACATTGCACTTTTCCACCTTTTCTCGAAACCGATCGTGCGGCATGGGCAATAGGGTCACATAGGGACGTGGGCGACTGAAGGGACATTCCTGCACTGTCGAAGTGCACAGGATTCACTTCTCAACGTTCGCCGAATCTGCACAACAATCATCAGCAACGGAACCTGCATCACCGATTGCCCACGGCGCCAGCTCGGCACAGAATTCGCCATCGCCACCGGAGCCCCGTGAATGATTGCTTTCGACCGTCTCGACCTCAACCTGCTGCGGGTCTTCGATGCCGTGATGGAGGAACGCAGTGTCCTGCGCGCCAGCCAGCGCCTGCACCTGAGCCAGTCGGCGGTCAGCCATGCGCTGTCACGCCTGCGCGACAGCGTCGGCAAGGAGATCTTCGTGCGCACCGGCAAGGGCATGACGCCGACTCACTACGCCTTCGAGATCAGCGGTGCGGTGCGCGAGGCGCTGCTGAACATCAACGCCGTGCTGAGCCGGGCGACAACGGCCTTCGACCCGGCTTCGGCGCGGCGCTCGTTCGTCATCGCCGCCAGCGACTACTCGTCGACAGTGCTGCTGCCGCCGTTCAACCGCCTGCTGGCTGCCGAGGCCCCGGGCGTCAACCTGGTCATCACGCCGTCGACCCGCCTGGACCTGGCCGAACAGATCGACCTGGGGCGCATCGATGTCGCCCTCGGCATGTTCCAGGACCGCCCGGAACGCTTGCGTTCGCATACCCTGTGGCAGCAGGAAGAAGTGCTGGTGACCGGCAAACACCACCCGACCGCACAGCGCTGCGTGACCCTGCAGGACATGGCGGCCTATTCGCTGGTGGTCATGTCGCTGGGCACCGCCGCCGATGGTGCGCCACCGAGCTATATCCTGGAGCGCGGCCTGTCCCGGCAAACCGACGGCTACGACCGCGCGGCCCTCGAAAACGCCCTGGAAACCCTGGGGTTGCAGCCGCGCCGGCAGGTGCTGATCCCGCATTTCATGGCCATTCCGATGCTGCTGGAAGACAGTGACCTGATGGCGATCGTCCCACGCCCCCTCGCCGCCGTGTTCAGCCGGACCCTGGGCCTGGTGACCCAGGAGTTGCCCTATCACTGCGTGTCGAGGTCGCTGGAACTGATCTGGCACAGCCACAATGATGCAGACCCGGCCCAGCGCTGGCTGCGCTCGCAACTGAGCGCGGTGGCCAGCCGGGTTCAGGAGGCCGCGTCAGCCGCTTGAAGCCGTTCCCGCCGCCGGGTATGGCGCGAGGTGAGGAACAGCACCACCAGCGCCAGCGCGAAAAAGGTCGCGGAACTGGTCGCGCCCACCGACAACGCCTGGCTCAAGGCCAAGCGGGCCTGGGCATCGGCCCCCGCCGCGACGGGCTGCGGCGACAGCCGCGCAACCATGCCGACAATCGCAATGATCACCGCCGTGCCAAGGGAGCCGCCAACCTGGTGGGCGACGTTGACCAGGCCGGACGCGGCTCCGGCATTCTGCGGTTCCACTCCGGCGATACCGGCGCTGGTCAGCGGCACGAAGGCCGCTGCGCAACCGATGCCGAGAATGATCAGCGGCACCATCAGCCGTGGAAAGTAGTCCACTTCGCTGCCCAGCCCGGTGAACATCAGCATGCCCAACAACGCCGTGCCCAGGCCGAAGAACAGCATCGTCGAGGCACTGATATAGCGCGCCAGCCACTTCACGCCATACATCGACATGGCGAACTGGGTCAGGGTCAGGGCGAGAAAGGCTTCACCGGCCTTGAGCGCGCTGTAGCCGAGGACTTCCTGCACGTACTGGATCAGGAAGAAATAGGTGCCGACCATACCGCCCACCAGCAGCATCCGGCCGATATAGGCGCCGGAACGCTCGGCGCTGGCGAACAGGTGCAGGGGCATGATCGGTTGTTCGGCGCGGCGCTCGATCCAGACAAACAGCGTCAACAGCACCAGGGCACAGGCCAGGGCAATCAGGGTCAGCGCATCGTCCCAACCCTGGGCTCCGGCGCGGACAAAGCAGTAGACCAGGGCACTCATGCCCAGGGTGACCGTCAGCGCACCGGACAGATCGAAGTGCCCGGTATGCCGCTCGGTTTCCTTCAGGTAGCGCCAGGCCAGCAGAAACAGGCCGATGCCTACCGGCAGGTTGATGAACATCACCCAGCGCCAGGACAACATGTCGGTCAGTACGCCACCGAGCACCAATCCGACCGCGCCGCCACCACCGGACACCGCCGTATAGAAGCTGATCGCCCGCAGCCGCTCGGGGCCCGCGGCGAAGTGGGTCATCATCAGGGCCAGGGTCGACGGCGCGAGGAATGCCGCGGCGATACCCTGCACGCCACGGGCAATCAGCAACTCATGGGCCGACTGCGCCAGCCCGCCGAGCAGCGAGGCCAGGGTGAAAACCGTGACGGCGACGATAAACACCCGCCGCCGTCCGAGCAAATCGCCGGAACGCGCGCCGAGCAGCATCATCCCGCCAAAGGTCAGGGTGTAGGCGTTCTGTACCCAGGTCAGGTCGGGCAACGACAGGTCCAGGGCTTTCTGGATATGCGGCAAGGCGGTGTAGAGCACCGTCACGTCGAGCACGATCATCAGTTGGCAGGCGAGGATGATCAGCAACAGAACACCGGACCCGGGAGTACGAGCAGGAGAAGACGCCATGGACGACAGCCTTATGTGTAGAAGCGCAGGAGAATATCGGGGGCGACGAGAGGGCGGTCCATGTCGATCATTCATCCTTGATCGATGGACTACTATAAAGAGACGATTTTGTACCGACTAGCGGGACAAATCGGGATACCCCTCGCCAGGAATCGGGATAATCCCCCACCTGTGGGAGCCGGCTTGCTGGCGATGGCGTGCGCAAGGATGATGCAAGACTCAAGGGCCTCATCGCTGGCAAGCCAGCGCCTACAAGGGATAGGTGGCCCGTCAGGACCGTGACTGCAACTCCCTCGCATTTGCCCCGAAACCCGCTGTCTGCTAGTGTCGCGCCGGTTTAACGCCTATCGAGATCGCCGCCATGGCCCGCAAAAAAGTTTCCCTGGATTTCGAACAATCCCTTGCTGACCTGCAAACGCTGGTCGAGCGCCTGGAGAACGGCGAGCTGTCGCTGGAAGACTCGTTGACCGCTTTCGAGCAAGGCATCCGCCTGACCCGCGACTGCCAGGGCGCCCTCGCCCAAGCCGAGCAGAAGGTGCAGATCCTGCTGGAGCGCGATGGCGAACTGGCCGAAGAACCCTTCGACGCGGAACAGCCAGAATGATCAAAGCCTACCAGGACAGCAGCCAGCAACGGGTCAACGCCGCGCTGGACACGCTGTTCGTCGCCCCGAGCGGCGAACTCGCCCGTCTCTACGAAGCCATGCGCTACAGCGTGATGAACGGCGGCAAGCGCGTGCGCCCGCTGCTGGCCTATGCCGCCTGCGAAGCCCTCGGCGGCAAGCCGGAACAGGCCAACGGCGCGGCCTGCGCGGTCGAGCTGATCCACGCCTACTCGCTGGTCCACGACGATCTGCCGGCCATGGACGATGACGACCTGCGTCGCGGCCAGCCGACCACCCACAAGGCCTTCGACGAAGCCTGCGCCATCCTCGCCGGTGACGGCCTGCAAAGCCTGGCCTTCAGCGCCCTGCTCGACCCGCGCCTGAGCAACCTGAGCGCCGAGATCCGCCTGACCATGGTCAGCACCCTGGCCCAGGCCGCGGGCCCCGCCGGCATGGTCGGCGGCCAGGCCATCGACCTCGGCTCGGTGGGCCTCAAGCTCGACCAGAAAGCCCTGGAGTACATGCACCGGCACAAGACCGGCGCGCTGATCGAAGCCAGCGTCATCCTCGGTGCCCTGGCCAGCGGCGATGCGCAGAAAGACGAGCTCAAGTCCCTGCAGACCTACGCCCAGGCCATCGGCCTGGCGTTCCAGGTGCAGGACGACATTCTCGACGTCGAAAGCGATACCGCGACCCTCGGCAAGCGCCAGGGTGCCGATATCGCCCGCGACAAGCCGACCTACCCGGCCCTGCTCGGCCTCGACAACGCCAAGGCCTACGCCCTGGAACTGCGCGACCAGGCGCTGCACGCCCTGCGACCGTTTGACGCGGCCGCCGAACCGCTGCGCGAGCTGGCCCGCTATATCGTCGAACGCCGCAGCTGACCTGGCGTTGCCCAGGGTCCTTCGCACGCGCGCAGGGCCCTGATCCGACCCGCCGATGCGACAGCGCGTGGGCAGCGTGCGCTCCATAAGGTAAACTGCCGCCTCTTCTATACCTATAACGATTCGCCTGATGCCCACGACGTTCCATGAGATTCCCCGCAAGCGCCCGACCACGCCCCTGCTGGACCGTGCCGAAACGCCGGCCGGCCTGCGCCGGTTAGGTGAAGCCGAGCTGGAAACCCTGGCCGATGAGTTGCGCCTGGAATTGCTCTATTCGGTCGGTCAGACCGGTGGGCACTTCGGCGCCGGTCTCGGGGTCATCGAGCTGACCATCGCGTTGCATTACGTGTTCGACACCCCGGATGACCGGCTGGTGTGGGACGTGGGTCATCAGGCGTATCCGCACAAGATCCTGACCGGTCGTCGCGAGCAGATGCATACCCTGCGTCAGAAGGACGGCCTGGCCGCCTTCCCGCGCCGCTCGGAGAGCGAGTACGACACCTTTGGCGTCGGCCACTCCAGCACCTCCATCAGCGCCGCCCTGGGCATGGCCATCGCCGCCCGGCTGCAGAACAGCGACCGCAAGGCCATCGCGGTGATCGGCGATGGAGCCCTGACCGCGGGCATGGCGTTCGAAGCGCTGAACCATGCGCCGGAAGTCGACGCCAACATGCTGGTGATCCTCAACGACAACGATATGTCGATCTCGCGCAATGTCGGCGGCCTGTCGAACTACCTGGCGAAGATTCTTTCCAGCCGCACCTACGCGAGCATGCGCGAGGGCAGCAAGAAAGTGCTCTCGCGCCTGCCCGGCGCCTGGGAAATCGCCCGCCGCACCGAAGAATACGCCAAGGGCATGCTGGTCCCCGGCACCTTGTTCGAAGAGCTGGGCTGGAACTATATCGGCCCTATCGACGGCCACGACCTGCCGACCCTGATCGCCACCCTGCGCAACATGCGTGACCTCAAGGGCCCGCAGTTCCTGCACGTGGTGACCAAGAAGGGCAAGGGCTTCGCCCCGGCGGAGGTAGATCCGATCGGCTATCACGCGATCACCAAGCTCGAACCGCTGGACGCTCCCGCCGCCGCGCCGAAGAAAGCCGGCGGACCAAAGTATTCAGGTGTGTTCGGCGAATGGCTGTGCGACATGGCCGCCGCCGACCCACGGCTGGTGGGCATCACCCCGGCCATGAAGGAAGGCTCCGACCTGGTGGCCTTCAGCGAGCGTTTCCCGCTGCGCTACTTCGACGTGGCGATTGCCGAGCAGCACGCGGTGACCTTTGCCGCCGGCATGGCCTGCGAAGGCGCAAAGCCGGTGGTGGCGATCTACTCCACCTTCCTGCAACGCGGCTACGACCAACTCGTGCATGACGTCGCGGTGCAGAACCTCGACGTGCTGTTCGCCATCGACCGTGCCGGCCTGGTGGGCGAAGACGGTCCGACCCACGCCGGCAGTTTCGACCTGTCGTACCTGCGCTGCATCCCCGGCATGCTGGTGATGACCCCGAGCGACGAGAACGAGCTGCGCAAGATGCTCAGCACCGGCCACCTGTACAACGGCCCGGCGGCCGTGCGTTACCCACGCGGCAACGGCCCGAACGCGACCATCGAGAAGGACCTGGAACCGATCGAGATCGGCAAGGGCGTGGTTCGCCGCCGGGGCAACAAGGTCGCCCTGCTGGTGTTCGGCGTGCAACTGGCCGAAGCCCTGGTGGTCGCCGAGAAGCTCGATGCAACCGTGGTCGACATGCGTTTCGTCAAACCTCTGGATGAAGCCCTGGTGCGCGAGATCGCAGGCAGCCACGAGCTGCTGGTGACCATCGAGGAAAACGCCATCATGGGCGGCGCCGGTGCGGCGGTCAGCGAGTTCCTGGCGCGCGCCAACCTGCTCAAGCCGATCCTGCACCTGGGCCTTCCGGATGCCTATGTCGAACACGCGAAGCCGGCACAGATGCTGGCCGAATGCGGCCTGGATGTGGCGGGGATCGAAGCGTCAGTCACCGAGCGCATGCAACTGCTGGGGCTGTAAGCCCAACCTGCAAGGCGGCCTTGAAAACGCCGCGCTCTACCCCTGTACAAGCTGGCTTGCCAGCGATGAGGCCCTTGAGTCATGCGCCGAACTTGCGGACGCCATCGCCAGCAAGCCGGCTCCCACAAGGGCCACGTGTCAGCTCAAGATTGCTGGCTCAGCCCAACTGCCGCGGAATGCGATAGAGGTAGAACAGCACCACGGTGGACAGCACCAGCAACACCAGTGGTACTGCCTCCAGGCCGACGAACACCGCCAGGGTGCCGATCCAGGTCGGCAACGCGGCCACCACCAGCGCCTTGCTCCGGACATTGGCCAGGGCGATCCAGGCCGCCGGTTCTTCGGGAGTATCCAGCACCGCCTGGGTGGCGATCAGCGAACGCTTGTAGGCGTCGAAAAACCGCAGGCTGATAAACATCGAGGCCACGCCGGCAATGAAGAACGGCATCGCCAGTACCGGTAACAACGACTCGGACTGAGCGAAAAACCAGTTGGCGACAAACAGCGGCAACACACTCAGCACCAGCTGCTTGTACCAGCCGACCGCCAGCCGACGCTTCACCTGGCCGCGGGTCACGCCGGATCGGCCTCGCTCTGGTGCTCATTGCCCATCATGTGGCCGAGCTTGCCGGCCTTGGTAGCCAGGTAGAGTTTGTTGTGCGGGTTGTGCCCGGTGTGCAGCGGCACGCGCTCGGCAACGGTGATACCCATATCGGTCAAGGCCTTGACCTTGCGCGGGTTGTTGGTCATCAGGCGCAGGGACTGGATACCCAAATGCTCGAGCATCGGCAGGCAGATGGCGTAGTCACGCTGGTCGGCGGCAAAGCCCAGGCGCTCATTGGCCTCGACCGTGTCGGCGCCGCCATCCTGCAATTCGTAGGCTCGGATCTTGTTCATCAGGCCAATGCCACGGCCTTCCTGGCGCAGGTACAGGAGGACGCCGCGCCCTTCGCGGGCAATGGCCTGCAAGGCGGCTTCCAGTTGCGAACCACAATCGCAACGCTGGCTGAACAAGGCATCGCCAGTCAGGCATTCGGAGTGCACGCGGCCAAGAACCGGTGCGCCATCCGCCACATCCCCGAGCGTCAGCACGACGTGTTCACGGCCGGTGGCTTCTTCGAGAAAGCCGTTCATGGTGAAGGTCGCAAAAGGGGTGGGCAGTTTGGAAGCGGCGACGAAAACGACGGGCACCGTGTGCTCCTGATCAGTATGAGGACTGGAAATTCGCAGAGATCGCATTGTAACAGGAGGTTCCTACAGACGCTTAGGCCGAATTATCCATGATAACTATCAATAAGTTTGATCGGTCGCGGCCGGAACGTTGTCACTCTCGAACGGATAAGGCTGTTTCCAGCGCTCGAACAGGCTGCGCAACCGACCGCCCTTTACCAGCTCATCCATCCGCCGGTCATACAAGGCGAGCAACGCGCGGCCACGCTCGCTATCGGAAAAGCCGAGGTACAACGGCAGTTCCACCAGATGGGTACGGCGAAATACCGAAGGGTCCGGGGCCTGGCCAAGGACATAGTCGACCTCGGCCAGGGCATCGATGTAATAGTCGGCACGGCTGTGCTGCAACATCGAGAGAATGCCGTCGCGGCGCAGGATCTCGTTGAAGTGGCGCACGTTGGGCAGGTAGTCCTGGTATTTGTAGCGGCGCACCCAGGCCAGCCCGCTGCCGTCGGCATTGGTGTAGTCGATCCATTCCTCGCTGACCAGGCGGATCTGCGCCGGCAAGCCGGGCATTTCAGCGGCCCAGGCCGGCGGCCAGAACAACAACGCCAACAGCAGCCCCCACAAGCGACAGCCAGACATACCCAATCCCTCAGGTAAGGAAATGCACCAATCCCTGCATCGCCAGCCAGGCGAACACCCCGGCCAATACGTCATCCAGCATGATCCCCACGCCGCCATGCACATGCCGGTCGATCCAGCGGATCGGCCAGGGCTTGAGGATGTCGAAGAAGCGGAACATCAGGAACCCCGCCAGCAACCAGTACCAGCCTTCCGGCACCAGCCACAGGGTGATCCACATGCCGACCATCTCGTCCCAGACGATGCCTTCGTGGTCATGCACCCGCAGATCGTCAGCCACCTTGCCGCACAGCCAGAAGCCGAACAGCATGGTGATGCCGAGCATCAGCCAGTAACCCCAGTCCGGCAACATCTGCCATAGCGGGATAAAGGGTAGCGCAACCAGCGAGCCCCAGGTGCCCGGAGCCTTGGGCAAGGTCCCGGAGCCAAAGCCGAAGGCGAGGAAATGCCAGGGATTGCGCCACACCGAGGGCGGCACGAATTCGGCGGGGACCTGTTTGGGATGATCTGTCACGGTGTCTCCGGAAAATGTTGGTAGCCCCGGACCTGCGGGGTGATGTCCTGGCCATCGGCATCCAGCAGCGCCACGCCCTGCCCGGCGACTACCTGCCCGACGACCCGCACCGCAGCATGACCGAGCAACACTCCCGGCAACTCGGCGGGCGGCAGGGTGAACGCCAGGACATAGTCGTCACCGCCACTCAACGCCGCATCCCTGGCTGAAGTCTGGCCGAGAAACGCCAGCAATGCCGCAGACAAGGGCAGCTTTTCACGCTCGACCAGCAGGCGCACTCCGGACGCGGTCGCGATATGCCCGCAGTCGGCCAGCAGGCCATCGGAAATATCCAGTGCCGAGGTCGCCTTGCCGCGCAGCGCCAGGCCCAGGGCGAATTGCGGCCGTGGCGACCAGTAGTGGGCCAGCAGCGGTTCGGCAATTGCCGGGACGGCGCTGCGCTGGCCCAGCACCAACGGCAAGGCACCCGCGGCATTGCCCAACTCGCCGCCCACGCAGAGCAGGTCACCGACTTGCGCACCGCCGCGGGTCAGCGCCTGCCCGGCCGGCACCCGACCAAACACCGTCAGCGTCAGGCTCAGGGGACCGCGCGTGGTATCACCGCCCGCCAGCCGCAGGGCACACTGCTGCGCCATCTGGTTCAAACCCCGGGCGAACGCCTGCAGCCAGCTCGCTTCGTTGTGTGGCAGGGTCAGGGCAAGGGTAAAGGCGATGGGCGTGGCGCCCATGGCGGCCAGGTCACTGGCGGCAACGGCCAGCGCACGCTGTCCGAGCAGGAAAGGATCGCAGGGGTCGGAGAAATGCACCCCGGCCACCAGGGTATCGGTGGAAATCGCCAGCTGTTCCCCGGAGGGAACGCTGAGCAAGGCACAGTCGTCGCCAATCCCCAGGTCAACACCTTCGCCGGCCTGCGCACAGGGCGCGGCGGCAAAGAAGTTGCGGATCAGCTCGAACTCACCCATGGGAAGTGCAAGCGCCGATCAGCGCTTGAACGCCTTCACTTCGGCTTCACGCAGGTTCGGTGCGAGCTTGTCGAGCACACCGTTGACAAACTTGTGACCGTCGGTGGAACCGTAGACCTTGGCCAGTTCGATCCCTTCGTTGATCACCACGCGGTACGGTACGTCGACGCGCTTGAGCAGCTCCCAGGTGGACAGGCGCAGGACCGCCAGTTCGACCGGGTCCAGTTCGTCGATCTCGATGTCCAGGCACGGCTTGAGCGCGCTGTCGATCTCGGTCTTGAACTGCGGCACGCCGTGGAGGATTTCACGGAAGTAGGCGCCGTCGACATCGCTGAAGTCGTTATCGACCCGGAACTGCGCTTCGATTTCGTTGAGCGACTGCTTGGCCATGTGCCATTGATAGAGCGCCTGGGTCGCGAGCTGACGGGCTTCGCGACGCTTGACGCTCTTGGACGGCTTGCCGCTGCCTTCAGGCTTCGGATCGCGCGGGTTGAAACGATCGCTTTCGTCGCTAATCACACCGCCTCCAACTGCGACAGCAGGCTGACCATTTCCAGGGCGGACAGGGCAGCTTCGGCACCTTTGTTGCCGGCCTTGGTGCCGGAACGCTCGATGGCTTGCTCGATGGAGTCAACGGTCAGGACGCCGAAGGCAACCGGTACGCCGAATTCCATGGATACCTGGGCCAGGCCCTTGGTGCATTCGCCAGCCACGTATTCGAAGTGCGGGGTGCCGCCACGAATGACCGCGCCGAGGGCGATGATTGCCGAGAAATCGCCTTTCTGCGCGACTTTCTGTGCGACCAGCGGGATTTCGAAGGCGCCAGGCGCGCGGATGAGGGTGATGTCGCTTTCGCTCACACCGTGACGAACCAGGGCGTCAACGGCACCGCTCACCAGGCTTTCGACGACGAAGCTGTTGAAGCGGCCGACCACCAGGGCATAGCGGCCTTTAGGGGCGATGAAGGTACCTTCGATGGTCTTCAGGGTCATTCGACAAATCTCTTAAAGAGCCGGGACGCGTCAAGTACGCGCCCCTCAGTGATATTTGAACCGTGAATCAAGGCCGGAACCAGCCAGCCTTTTATTCAGAGGGCACGTATTCTACTACTTCCAGGTCGAAACCGGATATCGCATTGAACTTCATCGGCGCACTCATCAGGCGCATCTTGCGCACACCGAGGTCGCGCAGGATCTGCGAACCGGCACCGACAATGCTGTAGGTGGTCGGCTTTTTCGCCGGCACGTGGTCGGCGGTTTCACGGATATGCGCCAGCACCACATCGCCATCCAGCGGATGCCCGAGCAGCAGCACCACGCCGCTGCCAGCCTCGGCCACCGCGGCCATGGCGGCCCGCAGGCTCCAGCGACCGGGTTGCTTGACCAGCAGCAGGTCGCGCAGCGGGTCCATGTTGTGCACGCGGACCAGGGTCGGCTCTTCGGCGCAGATGGTGCCCAGGGTCAGGGCCATGTGCACGTCGCCTTCCACCGAATCACGATAGGTCACCAGGTTGAAATGGCCCAGTTCGCTGTCCAGCGGCTGCTCGGCGATCCGCTGAACGGTACGTTCGTGGATCATCCGGTAGTGGATCAGGTCGGCAATGGTGCCGATCTTGATGTTGTGTTCGGCGGCAAAGGTCTCGAGTTCGGCGCGGCGGGACATGGTGCCGTCGTCGTTCATCACTTCGCAGATCACCCCGCTCGGTTCGAAACCGGCCATGCGCGCCAGGTCGCAGGCGGCTTCGGTATGGCCGGCGCGGGCCAGGGTGCCGCCAGGCTGGGCCATCAGCGGGAAGATATGACCGGGGCTGACGATGTCTTCAGCCTTGGCGTCCTTGGCGGCCGCCGCTTGCACGGTACGCGCGCGGTCGGCGGCGGAGATGCCGGTGGTCACCCCGACGGTGGCCTCGATCGACACGGTGAACTTGGTGCCGAAGCCGGAACCGTTGCGCGGTGCCATCAACGGCAGCTTGAGCAGTTCGCAACGCTCGCGGCTCATCGGCATGCAGATCAGGCCACGGGCGTGCTTGGCCATGAAGTTGATGTGCGCAGGCGTGCAGCATTCGGCGGCCATGATCAGGTCGCCTTCGTTCTCGCGGTCTTCGTCATCCATGAGGATGACCATCTTGCCCTGGCGAATGTCTTCGACCAGTTCTTCAATCGTGTTGAGCGCCACTCGGCACCCCCTTCTTTCAGGACTTGAGGTAGCCGTTGGCGGCCAGGAAACCTTCGGTGATGCCGCCGCTCGACGGCTCCGCGGCCTTGTCCCCCAGGAGCAGGCGCTCCAGGTAACGGGCCAGCAGGTCGACTTCGAGGTTGACCTGACGGCCGGGACGGTAGTCGGCCATGATGGTTTCGGCCAGGGTGTGCGGGACGATGGTCAGCTCGAACTCCGCGCCATTCACCGCGTTGACCGTCAGGCTGGTGCCGTCGACGGTGATCGAGCCCTTGTGGGCGATGTACTTGGCCAGGTCTTTCGGTGCACGGATACGAAACTGGATGGCCCGGGCGTTTTCTTCACGGGCCACGACTTCGCCGACACCGTCGACGTGACCGCTGACCAGGTGACCGCCAAGGCGGGTGGTCGGGGTCAGGGCTTTTTCCAGGTTGACCCGGCTGCCGGCCTTCAATTGGTTGAACGCGGTGCAGTCCAGGGTTTCGCGGCTGACGTCAGCCCAGAAACCGTCGCCCGGAAGCTCCACGGCGGTCAGGCACACGCCGTTGACCGCGATGCTGTCACCCAGTTTGACGTCGCCCAGGTCGAGCTTGCCGGTTTCTACATAGACCCGCACGTCGCCGCCTTTTGGGCTCAGCGCACGGATACTGCCGATGGATTCGATAATGCCGGTAAACATGAAATCCTCCTCGAGAACGAGCCAGCGCAGGGCGCAAGCCGCAAATTATACGCCGGGTGCCGGGTCAGGTATTGCGGTGACTCGCCAGTCATCGCCCACCGCGCGCATTTCAGTGATTTTCAGCCGTGGCGCCTCGCTCATCCGCTCCAGCGGCCAGTCCAGCAACGGACGCGCGCTGGAGCCGAGGAACTTGCCGGCGACAAAGATCTGGTATTCGTCCACCAGGCCTTGCCGAGCAAAGGCCCCGGCCAGGCGCGGGCCGGCTTCGACCAGCAGTTCGTTGACCCCGCGGGCCGCCAGCAGGCTGAGCAACTGACGCAGGTCGACCTGGCCATCGTTGCCCGGCACGCTCAGGACCTCATGCCCTGCAGCCTGGTAATCGGCGCTGACGCTTGTTGCGCACGTCACCACCAGCGCCGGGCCGGCCTGGAAGAAGGCGGCATCGAGCGGCACTCGCAGGCGCCCGTCGATCAGCACCCGCAACGGCGGCCGGCGCTCGGCCAGGGCGGTCAGTTCGGGGTCCAGGCCCAGCTCGGCGGGACGCACGGTCAGCCGCGCGTTGTCGGCCAGCACCGTATCGGCGCCAGTGAGCACCACGCTGGCCTGGGCTCGCAGCCGCTGCACGGCGGAGCGTGCGGCCGGGCCGGTGATCCACTGGCTTTCACCACTGGCCATGGCGGTACGACCGTCCAGGCTCATCGCCAGCTTGACCCGCACAAAGGGCAGGCCGTGTTCCATGCGCTTGAGAAACCCTTGGTTGATCGCCCGCGCTTCGCCTTCGAGCACGCCGCTGTGCACCGCGATCCCGGCGTCGGCCAGGCGCTTGAGGCCACGCCCGGCGACTTCCGGGTTCGGGTCCTGCATGGCCGCGACCACCCGGCCCACGCAGGCAGTGACCAGTGCGTCGGCGCACGGCGGCGTGCGACCGAAGTGGCTGCACGGTTCCAGCGTCACATAGGCCGTCGCGCCACGAGCGTTTTCGCCCGCCTCGCGCAAGGCGTGCACTTCGGCATGGGGCTCGCCGGCGCGCACGTGCCAGCCCTCGCCGACCACCACGCCGTCACGGACGATCACGCAACCGACCCGCGGGTTCGGATGCGTCGAGTAGCGGCCCTTGCGGGCCAGCTCCAGGGCGCGGGCCATGTAGTGGGCGTCGAGTACCGCCTGTTCGCTGGAAAGACTCATTCCTTGGCGGGCTCCCGGGCGAGACGGTCGATCTCTTCACGGAACTCGTTGAGGTCCTGGAAGCGGCGATAGACCGAGGCGAAACGGATGTAGGCGACTTCGTCGAGTTTCTGCAACTCGGCCATCACCAGCTCGCCGACGATCAGTGACTTGACCTCGCGCTCGCCGGTCGCGCGCAGCTTGTGCTTGATATGCACCAGCGCGGCTTCCAGGCGCTCGACACTCACCGGGCGCTTTTCCAGGGCCCGCTGCATACCGGCGCGGAGTTTTTCTTCGTCGAAGGGCTGGCGACTGCCGTCCTGCTTGATCAGGCGCGGCAAAACCAGTTCGGCGGTTTCGAAGGTGGTGAAACGCTCACCGCAGGCCAGGCATTCACGCCGGCGGCGCACCTGTTCGCCCTCGGCGACCAGACGCGAGTCGATGACTTTGGTGTCGTTGGCACCGCAGAAGGGACAGTGCATGGTGGCAGGCAACAAAAAATGGGAGGGCCATGGTAGCGCATCCCCGTGGCAAGACAAGCCATAGGGTTTGCGGTATACAGTCGGCGGACTAACGTTATCCCATCAGAACCGCCGTTTTCCGCCTCAGTTGGAGCTGTAGATGTCAGTACGACCGCTTGTTTTGCTCAGTCTCGCCGGCCTGCTTGTCGCTTGCAGCAGCGCGCCCAAGCCCGTGCCGGCACCAGCCCCCCAGGTTCAGACAAAAAAACCGGTAAGTCCCTACGAAGAACTCGGCCCGCTGCCGGCGTTCCAGCGGGAACTGAGCGGCACCCTGCTCGGCGTGCCGGCCAATGCCGAGGTCGAACTGGCGCTGCTGGTGATCGATGAACGCGGTCGTCCGCAGCAATTACTGGCCAGCAGCAAGATCAATGGCACCGGCCAGGCGCTGCCGTTCCGCCTGCGCTTCAATCCGGAGGTGTTTCCGGCCGGCAGCCGCGTCGAACTGCGCGGCCGGGCCAGCCAGTCCGGACAACTGATCCTGCACCTGCCTTCCGTGTCGGTGACCGAGCCGACCACCCAGGCCATGGGCCAACTGCAATTCGTCAGCGCGCCATGACTCCACCGCTCGACCTGCAGCAGTCCCTGAGCGAGCTGCTGGGCGATGCGCGACTGGTGGCCCGCGACCTGCCGCAGACCGATCTGCGCTTGTGGCTGATCGACGCCGAGAACATGGACCGCGCCTTCACCTCGGAAGAAACCCGGCGGATCCTGCACGAACCGCCCTACTGGAGTTTCTGCTGGGCCAGCGGCCTGGCGCTGGCCCGCTACCTGGCCAAACGCCCACAGTGGGTCGCCGGCAAGCGGGTGCTGGATTTCGGTGCCGGGTCAGGCGTGGCGGCGATTGCCGCGGCCAGGGCCGGAGCGCTGGAAGTGGTGGCTTGCGACCTCGATCCGCTGGCGCTGGCGGCGTGCCGGGCAAATGCCGCGCTCAATGGCGTGGTGCTGAACTACGCCGAGGACTTTTTCGCCGAGAGCGACCGCTTCGACCTGATCCTGGTCGCCGACGTGCTCTATGACCGGGAAAACCTGCCACTGCTCGATCAGTTCCTCAGCCGTGGCCGCGAAGCCCTGGTGGCCGACTCACGGGTACGGGACTTCCGCCACCCGCTGTATCGGCGCCTGGAAATGCTCGAAGCCCTGACCCTGCCGGACCTGATGGAGCCGGAAGAGTTTCGCCAGGTCAGCCTGTACCACGCCAGCCGGCCCTGAGGCTCAAGCGCCGCTTTCGGCCAACCCGCCCCAGGCCTTATAGTTGCACCATTCCCCGCTCTTCGAGATTCCCGATGACTCAGGACACGCCCTACATCTTCGACGCCACCGCTCTGAACTTCGACCAGGCGGTGATCCAGAACTCGTTCCACAAGCCGGTGCTGGTGGATTTCTGGGCGGAATGGTGTGCGCCCTGCAAGGCGCTGATGCCGATGCTGCAACAGATCGCCGAGAGCTATCAGGGCGAACTGCTGCTGGCCAAGGTCGACTGCGATGCCGAACAGGACATCGTCGCCCGTTTCGGCATCCGCAGCCTGCCGACCGTGGTGCTGTTCAAGGACGGCCAGCCGGTGGACGGTTTTGCCGGTGCCCAGCCGGAGTCGGCGGTACGCGCCATGCTCGAACCCCATGTGCAAATGCCACCGCCAGCCGCGGCCGATCCTTTCGAACAGGCCCAGGCACTGTTTGCCGAAGGCCGCATCGCCGATGCCGAAGCGACCCTGGTGACGCTGCTCGGCGAAGACAACAGCAACGCCAAGGCGCTGATCCTGTACGCCCGCTGCCTCGCCGAGCGCGGTGAGCTGGGCGAAGCGCAAACCGTACTCGAAGCGGTCAAGGGCGACGAACACAAGGCCGCCCTGGCCGGCGCCAAGGCCCAGTTGACCTTCCTGCGCCAGGCCGCCGACCTGCCGGATGCCGCCGACCTGAAAGCCCGGCTGGCACAGGACCCGCTGGACGACGAGGCGGTCTACCAACTGGCGATCCAGCAACTGGCCCGCCAGCAGTACGACGCCGCGCTGGATGCCCTGCTCAAGCTGTTCACCCGCAACCGCGGCTACAGCGAAGGCCTGCCCCACAAGACCCTGCTGCAAGTGTTCGAGCTGCTGGGCAACGACCACCCGCTGGTGACCACCTACCGGCGCAAGTTGTTTGCAGCCCTTTACTGATGTAGGAGCCCATCGGTTTTACAGACGACACGACATTGATCGTTCCCACGCTCCGGCGTGGGCATGCAGCCCGTGACGCTCTGCGTCACAGAAGCGGACGCAGAGCGTCCATAGCGGCGTTACCACGCAGAGCGTGGGAACGATGGCGTCCTTCATTGGCGCCACAAGGCTTGCTAGCCTCATCGCCGGCAAGCCGGCTCCTACAGGATGTGTGCCGGGCAATAAGGCCGGCGCTCTGACCTCAGGCCTCGATCCAGCTGTACAACGGTGAATCAGTACCGCTCAGCACTTTGACCTCGGCGCAATGACGCAGGCGCACCAGCAGCCGCTTGGCTGCCGCGGTGCTGCCCGTCAAGCCTTCCAGCTGCTCCAGCAACTCCGGCCCGCTGATCTGCCCGGCCTGACGCACCAGATCCCTGGTCAACTGCCAGAGGGCATCGTCCTGGCTCACCGGCCTGGACGCCGTTGCCGGCTCCTGCGGTTTCTCCACCTGCAATTGCGCACCGAGCCGGGCCCAATCGCCATCATCCAGTTCCACTGTCAAATCCACCGGCCACTCGCCAATGGTTCCGCGAATCCGCACCATAAAACCGTCCTCGATACTCTTGACTGAATAGCCCTGCGCGCATGCTCCCACGCGTCAGCCGGATCGCCAAGCGGGTGGCCGAAAGTGCAATAAATTGTTATAAGATCACATAACATTATCCTCTCGCCGTTTCTGGAGAAACGCCATGCGCCGCCTGTTGCTCGCCCTGCCTTTTGCCTTGCTTCCCCTGGTCGCCGCCCAGGCCCATGAAAAAGAACATGGCAGCCTCGGCGCCCATGAGCATGGTGTCGGCCGCTTGAATGCAGCACTGGACGCGCAGACCCTGGAACTGGAACTGCAAAGCCCGGCGATGAACCTGGTGGGCTTCGAACACGCGGCCACCAGCGATGCCGACAAGGCCAAGGTCGCCGCCGTACGTGCCCTGCTCGACAAGCCGCTGGCACTGTTCAACCTGCCCGGGGAGGCCGGTTGCGTGGTCGCCAACCAGGAACTGGAAAGCCCGCTGTTCGGTGATCCGGCCCCGGAAGACGCCGACCACGATGACGATGATGACGACCACGCCAAGGGCGGTGACGAGCACGAGCATCATCACGACCACAGCGAAATCCACGCCCATTACCAGTTCACCTGCAGCACCCCCGAAGCGCTCAAGCAGTTGGACCTGACCCAGGTCTTCAAGACCTTCCCCGCTACCCAGAAAATTCAGGTACAACTCATCTCGCCAAGTGGCCAGCAGGGTGTGGATGCGACGCCGAAGGCCGCTACCCTGAAGTTCTGACACACCTTTTGATCGTTCCCACGCTCCGCGTGGGAATGCAGCCCGTGACGCTCCGCGTCACAGAAGCGGACGCAGAGCGTCCAGAGAGGCGTTCCCACGCAGAGCGTGGGAACGATCGATGACCTGATGACCCAAGCACTTATCGAACTGTCCGACCTGGGCTTCAATTGGCCCGGCCACCCGCAGTTGCTGGACATTCCCGCGTTCCGCCTGGAGCCCGGCGAGACCCTGTTTCTCAAGGGCCCCAGCGGCAGCGGCAAGACCACCCTGCTCGGCCTGCTGGGCGGCGTGCAGAAACCCAGCCGGGGCAGCATCCGCCTGCTCGGCCAGGAACTGACCGAACTCGGCGCCGGCGCCCGCGACCGCTTCCGGGTCGATCACACCGGCTACATTTTCCAGCAGTTCAACCTGCTGCCGTTTCTCTCGGTGCGCGAGAACGTCGAACTGCCCTGTCATTTTTCCAGGCTGCGTGCCAGCCGCGCCAGCCAGCGCCACGGCAGCATCGACCAGGCCGCCGCGACCCTGCTCGCCCACCTCGGCCTGAAAGACCCGGCGCTGCTGGGGCGGCGTGCCGACTCCTTGTCCATCGGCCAGCAGCAACGGGTCGCGGCCGCGCGCGCGCTGATCGGCCAACCGGAACTGGTGATCGCCGACGAGCCGACCTCGGCCCTCGACTACGACGCCCGCGAAGCCTTTCTCCAACTGCTGTTCGCCGAATGCCGGGAGGCCGGTTCCAGCCTGCTGTTCGTCAGCCATGACCAGAGCCTGGCGCCGCTGTTCGATCGTCACCTGTCCCTGGCCGAACTGAATCGCGCGGCCGCGCCCGCGGAGGTTTGAGATGTATCTGTTACGACTGGCCCTGGCCAGCCTGGCCAACCGCCGCTTTACCGCCATTCTCACGGCCTTCGCCATTGCCCTCTCGGTCTGCCTGCTGCTGGCCGTGGAACGCGTGCGTACCGAAGCCCGCGCCAGCTTCGCCAGCACCATCAGCGGCACCGACCTGATCGTCGGCGCCCGCTCGGGCTCGGTGAACCTGCTGCTGTACTCGGTGTTCCGCATCGGCAACGCCACCAACAACATCCGCTGGGACAGCTTCGAGCATTTCGCCAGCAGCCCGCAGGTGAAGTGGGCCATCCCGATTTCCCTCGGCGACTCCCATCGCGGCTACCGGGTGATGGGCACCAACGAGTCCTATTTCGAGCACTACCAGTACGGTCACCAGCAGAGCCTGGAGCTGGCCACCGGTCGTGCCTTCGCCAGCGATCCTTTCGAAGTGGTGCTCGGCGCCGAAGTCGCCGATGCACTGCACTACAAGCTCGGCGACAAGCTGGTGCTGGCCCATGGTGTCGCGGCGATCAGCCTGGTCAAGCACGACGACAAGCCGTTCACCGTGGTCGGCATCCTCAAGCGCACCGGAACACCGGTGGACCGCACGCTGCATATCAGCCTCGGCGGCATGGAGGCGATTCACATCGACTGGCACAACGGCGTGCCGGCCCGTGGCGCCGGACGGATCAGCGCCGACCAGGCGCGCAACATGGACCTCACGCCCCAGGCGATCACCGCCTTCATGCTCGGCCTCAAGAGCAAGATCGCGACCTTCGCCGTGCAGCGCGAGATCAACGAATTCCGTGGCGAGCCGATGCTGGCGATTCTGCCGGGCGTGGCCTTGCAGGAACTCTGGAGCCTGATGGGCACGGCGGAAAAGGCCTTGTTCGTGGTGTCGCTGTTCGTCGTGCTGACCGGCCTGATCGGTATGCTCACGGCGATCCTCACCAGCCTCAACGAGCGCCGCCGGGAGATGGCGATCCTGCGTTCGGTGGGTGCCCGGCCTTGGCATATCGCCAGCCTGCTGGTGCTGGAAGCCTTTGCCCTGGCGCTGTCCGGCGTGGTCGCAGGCGTTGGCCTGCTGTACCTGTGCATCGCCCTGGCCCAGGGTTATGTGCAATCGAACTACGGGCTGTACCTGCCGCTGTCCTGGCCAAGCGATTATGAATGGACGCTGCTCGGCGGTATCCTCATCGCCGCCCTGTTGATGGGCAGCGTGCCGGCCTGGCGCGCCTATCGACAATCCCTGGCCGATGGCCTGTCCATCCGTTTATGAGTGTCCGTGTGATGAAAAAGCCTGTGTTGTCCCGCCTGTTGCTGGCGCTGCTGTTGCTGGCACCCCTGCCGTCATGGGCCAAGGACGAGCTGCGGGAGCTGGCCTGGCAGGAGATGATCCCGCCGGACGCGCCGCCGGAAGTGCCGGATATGCGCCCGCTGCATGACCTCTCGCAGTTGGGCAACATGGACCCCGAAGCCGCTCCGGCGGCCAGGCAGGACCTGCCCGATGCCCCGGTGGTCAAGGCCCTCGACGGCCAGCATGTACGCTTGCCGGGCTATATCGTGCCGCTGGAAGTGAGTGAGGAAGGCCGCACCACGGAGTTCCTGCTGGTGCCGTATTTCGGCGCCTGCATCCATGTGCCGCCACCGCCGTCGAACCAGATCGTGCATGTGACCAGCGAGCTGGGGGTCAAGCTCGACGAGCTGTACCAGCCGTACTGGATCGAGGGCGAACTGCAGGTCAAGCCGAGCACCAGCGACCTGGCGGATGCGGGCTATAGCATGGAGGCGCAGAAGATCTACGTGTACGAGTTGCCGGAATAAGGCAACTCGCCTTTCATTGAGCTGAGTCAACGACCGGATCAGCTCGCTCTTTACCATTGGCTCCAGTGAATTCGAAACGTCCTCTGGAGCCCTCCCATGCACAAGTCCTTGCTCAGCGCGTCGCTCATCGCGCTTGCCCTCGCCACCCCGTTTGCCCACGCCCACGATGCCGGTGACATCATCGTTCGCGCCGGGGCGATCACGGTCAATCCGAAAGCCGACAGCTCCAGCGTCAAGGTCGATCGCGGCCCGCTGGCCGGTGCCGATCTCGGCGGCAAGGCGACCATGAGCAGCGACACCCAGCTGGGCCTGAACTTCGCCTACATGCTTACCGATCACGTCGGCCTCGAACTGCTGGCCGCCACCCCGTTCGAACATGACGTGAAGCTCAAGAACACCGCCCTCGGCGCCGCCAACGGCAAGCTCGGTACCCTCAAGCACCTGCCACCGACCTTGAGCGTGGTGTACTACCCGCTCGATAACAAGTCGGCGTTCCAGCCTTATGTGGGTGCGGGCATCAACTACACCTGGATCTACGACGAGCACGTCGGCAGTGAAGCCAGTGCCGCCGGTTTCGACAATTTCCGGGCGAAGAACTCCTGGGGCCTGGCCTGGCAGGTCGGTGCCGACTACATGCTCACCGACAACGTGATGATCAACGCCCAAGTCCGCTACATCGACATCGACACCACCGCCTACGTGGACAACAACGCCGTGGCCGGCGGCACCCGTGCCAAGGTCAACGTCGATGTAGACCCGATGGTCTACATGGTCGGCCTGGGCTACAAGTTCTAAGCCCACCCCGGAATGAAAAAAGGCGCCTCGAAAGGCGCCTTTTTTCATTCCGCGCGCACGCTCTCAGCGTCCCAACAACCGCGCCAGTCCGACACTCATCGGGGTCGGCTCGGGGAAGACGAAGCGCTCCAGCAGGCGCCGGTTGTTCGCCCGGGAATGGCGGATATCGCCGGAGCGGGCCGGGGCGAATGTCACTGGCGGCAACGGGCCGACGACTTCGCCCAGGGCCAGCAGCATCTGGTTGAGGGTAGTGGAGCGGTTCAGGCCGACATTGATCGCGCCCTCCTGCACCTGCGGCGACTCGAGCGCCTGCAGCAGGACCTTGACCAGGTCACCGACGTAGATGAAGTCGCGGGTCTGCTCGCCATCGCCAAACACGGTGATCGGCAGGCCTTTCTCGGCGCGCTCGCTGAAAATGCTGATGACCCCGGAATACGGCGAGGACGGATCCTGGCGTGGCCCGAAGACATTGAAGAAACGGAAGATCACCGGTTCCAGGGCATGCTGGCGGCGGTAGAAGTCGAAATAGTATTCGCTGGCCAGCTTGTCCGACGCATACGGCGTCAGCGGTGCCTTGGGCGTGTCTTCGTCGATCGACTCACCTTCGCCGTTGTTGCCGTAGACCGCCGCGCTGGAGGCGAAGATCACCCGCTTCACGCCCGCCTCGCGCATGGCTTCGCAGACATTCAGGCTGCCGATGAAGTTGCTCTGGTGCGTACGCACCGGATCGTCCACCGAGGCTTGCACCGAGGCCACCGCCGCCAGGTGCACCACCGCCTGGCAACCGTGCATGACCCGGGCGACCAGCGCGGCATCGGCGACATCGCCCTCGATCAGCTCGACCCGGGGATTGTCCAGGGCCAGGTTGCTGCGTTTGCCGGTGGACAGGTCGTCCAGTACACGGATCGAGTAACCCTTGGCCAGCAGCAGCTCGGCGAGGTTGGAACCGATGAAGCCGGCCCCGCCGGTGATCAGAATCGGCGCATCAGCCATGACGATAGAACCTGTCCAGTAAAGCCGGCAGCCCGGCGCGCCAGGCGCGGGGCTTGATACCGAAGGTGTGAAGGATTTTCTTGCAGGCCAGCACCGCATGCTGCGGCTCTTCGGCGGCATCCGGGCGGGCCGCGTGGGCCTGGGCAGTCGGCGCCTCGATCGCCAGCGGATGGAAATTGCGCGCCTCGCCGAGGATCGCCTGCCCCAATGCCAGCGGCGTGGTCGCCTCATGCCCGGCATAGTGATAGGTGCCCCACAACGGCGCCGCGCAATCGAGCTGCTTGAGCACCGAAATGATCACCCGTGCCGCATCGTCCACCGGCGTCGGGTTGCCGCGCCGGTCATCGGCCATGAGCAATTCTTCCGGACGCTCGGCACGGGCGAGGAAACGTCCCAGCGCGCCGTCGATGCTGTCGTCCAGCAGCCAGCCGAAACGCAGCAGCACATGTTGCGGACAGGTCGCGCGCACGCTCTGTTCGATGCGCCACAGCGCCTGGCCACGCAGGCCGAGGGGCACCGGTTCGTCCTTTTCGCTATAGGCGGTCGCCCGCGAACCGTCGAAGACCCGGTAGCTGGACGGCTGCACCAGGACGATATTGTGATGCTGGCACAATTCGGCCAGGCGCTCGACCGCGGACTCCTGGCTGGACAGGCGTGTATCGCTGACCGCCTCCGCCTGAAACCAGTCGAAATAGTAAGCAAGGTTGATCAACGCATCCGGACGGGTGTCGTCGAGCAGTTGCGTCAGGCTCGCGGCATCCCAGCCGTCTTGCGGCGGGCGGGGGGCGAGGAAGCCGATGTCTTCCTCTGCACCCAGGCGAATCAGCGCCTGCCCGAGGGCATTCCCGCCGCCCAACAACATAAGGCGCATTCGCATAGATTCAGCAGGCCCAGGTCTGTTCAGAACGATGGAGGTTTGCGGCAAAACCGAGGTTTTCCCGTTGGCAATAACCACAATCGTTGCATTTTGCGGGTTTTGGATGCAACCGTCACGGGGAAACTGCCTTGCACTTTATCCGCGTCGCCCGCATAAAGTGCAGTATGAACCTTCCCGAACCAGCCCCCGGCGCTCTGGCGGCGTTCCATCCGGCCGTCAGTGCCTGGTTTTGCAAGACTTTCCCGGACGTCACCGCCGCCCAGGCCCGTGCCTGGCCGCTGATCCGCCAGCGCCGCTCGACGCTGATCGCCGCCCCCACCGGCTCCGGCAAGACCCTCACGGCCTTTCTCGCGGTCATCGATGAGCTGGTGCAACAGGGCCTGGACCAGGGCGGCAAGCTGGCGGACGAAACCTTCGTCGTCTATGTCTCGCCGCTCAAGGCACTGTCCAACGATATCCGCATCAACCTGCAGGAACCGCTGGCCGGCATCACCGCCGAGCTCGAACACCTGGGGCTGCCGCCCTTGCCGATCAGCACCGCGGTGCGCACCGGCGATACACCGCAGAAAGACCGCACGCAGATGCGCAAGCAGGCGCCGCATATCCTGGTCACCACGCCGGAATCGCTGTACGTGCTGCTCGGCTCCGACTCCGGACGGCGCATGCTCGCCACCACCCGCACGGTCATCGTCGACGAAATCCATGCGATCGCCGCCAGCAAGCGTGGCAGCCACCTGGCCCTGAGTCTCGAACGCCTGCAGGCGCTGTGCCGCGAGCCGCTTTTGCGCATCGGCCTTTCCGCCACGCAAAAGCCCATCGACGCGGTGTCGCGTTTCCTCGTCGGCAACGAACGGCCCTGCGCAATCATCGATATCGGCCATGCCCGCCCACGAGACCTGGGCATCGAAGTGCCGCCGGTGCCGTTGGGCCCGGTGATGGCGAATGACGTCTGGGAACGGGTCTACGAGCGACTCGCCGAACTGGCCCGGGAACATCGCACCACCCTGGTATTCGTCAACACCCGGCGCCTGGCCGAACGGCTCGCCCGGCACGTCAGCGAACGCCTGGGCAAGGAAGCCGTCGCCGCCCACCATGGCAGCCTCGCCAAGGAACAGCGCCTGGAAGCCGAGCAACGGCTCAAGCGCGGCGAGTTGCAGGTGCTGATCGCCACCGCTTCGCTGGAGCTGGGCATCGATATCGGCGAGGTCGAGCTGGTCTGCCAGATCGGTTCGCCGGGCTCCATCTCGGCCTTCCTGCAAAGAGTCGGGCGCTCCGGTCACCAGATCGACGGAACGCCCAAGGGCCGGCTGTTTCCGACTTCGCGCGATGACCTGATCGAATGTGCCGCCCTGCTCGACTGCGTGCGCCGCGGCGAGCTGGATAGCCTGCTGATTCCCCGGGCGCCGCTGGATGTGCTGGCGCAGCAGATCGTCGCCGAGGTCAGTTGCCAGGAGTGGCAGGAAGCAGCCCTACTGGACATGATCCGCCGCGCCAGCCCCTATGCCGGCTTCGACGAACAGCATTACCAGGCGCTACTGCAGATGCTCGCCGAGGGTTTCAACAGCCGCCAGGGACTGCGCAGCGCCTATCTCCATCGGGACGCGATGAGCCGTACCCTGCGCGGACGACGCGGCAGCCAGTTGACCGCGCTCACCAGCGGCGGGACGATTCCGGACAACGCCGACTACGCCGTACTGCTGGAACCCCAGGCACTGAACATCGGCAGCGTCCACGAAGACTTCGCGGTGGAAAGCATTGCCGGCGATGTGTTCCAGCTGGGCAACAGTTCCTACCGGATCCTGCGGGTCGAAACCGGCAAGGTGCGCGTCGAGGATGCCCATGGCCAGCCACCGAGCATTCCCTTCTGGCTCGGCGAAGCGCCGGGACGCAGCAACGAGCTGTCCTTCGCCGTCGCACGCCTGCATGGGCATCTGGATGAGTTGCTGGGGGCCACGCCGGGCGACTTGCAGCCCAGCCTCGACTGGTTGTGCGACCGCATCGGCCTGGAGCTGGCCGCTGCCGAACAGATCGTCGAATACCTCGCCCGCGCCCGCCTGGCCCTGGGCGCCCTGCCGTCCCGCGACACCCTGGTGATGGAGCGGTTCTTCGACGAGTCCGGCGGCACCCAGTTGATCATCCACACGCCATTCGGCAGCCGGATCAACCGCGCCTGGGGCCTGGCCCTGCGCAAGCGTTTCTGCCGTACGTTCAATTTCGAATTGCAGGCCGCCGCGAGCGAGGACGCCATTGTCCTGTCGCTGTCCACCAGCCACAGCTTTGCCCTGGAAGAGGTCTGGCGTTATCTGCGCAGCAACAGTGCCGAGCAGATCCTCGTCCAGGCGGTGCTCGACGCTCCGCTGTTCGGCGTGCGCTGGCGCTGGAATGCCGGGGTCGCCCTGGCCCTGCCGCGCTTTGTCGGCGGACGCAAGGTACCGCCGCAGATCCAGCGGATGAAAGGCGAGGACCTGACGGCCTGCGTCTTTCCGGACCAGATCGCCTGCCTGGAAAACCTCGCCGGCGAACGCGAGATTCCCGACCATCCGCTGGTGGAACAGACGCTCGACGATTGCCTGCACGAAGCCATGGACTGCGAAGGCTGGCTGGCCCTGCTACGGCGAATGGAAGCCGGCGAGATACGCCTGATCGCGCGCGACCTGCCGGCGCCGTCGCCGCTGGCGGCGGAAATCCTCAGCGCCAAGCCGTACACCTTTCTCGACGATGCGCCGCTGGAAGAACGGCGCACCCAGGCCGTGCTCAATCGACGCTGGAGCGATCCGAGCAGCACCGACGATCTCGGTGCGCTGGATAACGAGGCCATCGCCGCCGTGCGCGCGGAAGCCTGGCCGCAACTCAATGGCACGGACGAAATGCATGAGGCGCTGATGAGCCTCGCCGTGATCAGCGATGCCGAGGCGCGGGACAATGAGCACTGGCCGCAATGGCTCGAAGCCCTGGCCGCCAGCGGTCGCGCTACCTGCCTGCGGTTCGACGGTCACGGCCTGTGGGTCGCCCTGGAGCGCCTGACCTGCCTGCAAGCGCTTTATCCACAGGCCATTGCGCAACCGCCGTTGCTGCCACTGGCGGATTTCGACCAGGCCTGGGATGCGGACGAGGCCGCCGTCGAAGTGCTCCGTGCCCGCCTCAGCGGCTTTGGCCCGCTGTCACTGCGCGAGATTGCCGGCCCCCTGGCACTGACCGACGCCCAGTGGGTCCAGGCCCTGGCGAAACTGGAAAGCGAGGGCTATGTGCTGCGCGGACAGTTCACCCCTGGGGCGACAGCAGAACAATGGTGCGAACGGCATCTGCTGGCGCGTATTCATCGCTATACGGTCAAGCGCCTGCGGCGGGAAATCGAACCCGTGGCCCTGCAGGACTTCATGCGCTTCCTGTTCGACTGGCAGCACCTGTCCAGTGCCAGCCAGGCCCAGGGCAGTGCCGCGCTGCCGATGATCGTCAGCCAGCTCGAAGGCTACGCGGCGGCGGCCGGAGCCTGGGACAGCGATCTGCTGAGCGCGCGCCTGAAGGATTATTCGTCGACCTGGCTGGATGACTTGTGCCGCTCGGGCAAGCTGGTGTGGACACGCCTGAACGCCCGCAACAAGGCCGCCAGCACCACGCTGCGCAGCACACCGATCGTGCTGCTGCCACGCAGCCGGTTGCAACTGTGGAGCAGCCTGGCCGAGCAGACGGCCATTGAGGCACTGTCGCCGCGAACCTTGAAAGTCCACGCGGCCCTGAGCGAACACGGCGCACTGTTCTTCGATGAGCTTTTACACGAAGCCCACCTGCTGCCGACCGAACTGGAAACGGCGTTGCAGGAACTGGTGGGCGCCGGCCTGGTGAATGCCGACAGTTTCGCCGGGCTGCGGGCGTTGATCACACCGGCCAGCAAGCGCCAGCAGCGCTCCGGTCGACGCGGGCGCGGGGCCTTTGTCGGCGGGATGGACGATGCCGGACGCTGGGCGCTGCTGCGACGAGCGTCGACGCCGGCGGCCGACACCGAGCGACTGCCAGAGGAAACCCTGGAACAGGTCGCCATGACCTTGCTGCGCCGTTATGGCGTGGTGTTCTGGCGATTGCTGGAACGGGAGGCGGAATGGTTGCCGAGCTGGCGCGAGTTGTTGCGCACCCTGCATCGCCTGGAAGCGCGCGGCGAGATTCGCGGCGGACGTTTTGTCAGCGGGCTGGCCGGCGAGCAGTTCGCCCTGCCCGAAGCCATCCCGCTGCTGCGCGAGGTACGCCGCCGCCCCCTGGATGGCAGCCTGGTCGCGGTGTGTGGCGCCGATCCGCTGAACCTCGCCGGCACGCTGTTGCCGGGCAGCAAGGTACCGGCGCTGGCGGGCAATCGGCTGGTGTATCGCGATGGTGTACCCGCGGCGGCCGAAGTGGCCGGCAAGCCGCTGTTCTGGCTGGAACTGGCGCCGCAGGCGGCGACCGAAGTCCGACAGAAACTGATCCTCCACTGATCGTTCCCACGCTCTGCGTGGGCATGCAGCCCGTGACGCTCTGCGTCCAACGAGGGCGCTACCACGCGAAGCGTGGGAGCGATCATCCGCCGGCTATTGAGACCGCGACAAGACCACTGGCGAAGTCTCTGTCGGTGGCACCTGCGGCTCGTCCTCCAACACCGGCGCCCGGTTCGGCAACATCACCTGCTGTGGATAAGTCTGCGCGAAATGCACCCACGGGCTCTGGTCCACCAGTTTCTTCAGCCGTTCATTGAACGCCCGGCTGACGCTGTACTGCCCACCCGACACAGTGCGGAACTGCGCCGTCAGGACCACGCCATTGAGGTCCATGCGATCCACGCCGAACACCTCCAGCGGACCTTGCAGGTTGAACTTGAGAAAGCTGTCCTCGCTGATGGAGCGCCCCGCTTCACGAATCAGCGCGCTGGCTTTGTCGATATCGGTGTCGTAGGTGAACTGCACCGAGAAGAAGGCGAAGGCGAATTGCCGCGACTGGTTGGTGACCGCCTTGATCTGGCCGAACGGCACCGAATGCACGAAACCCTTGCCGTCGCGCAGGCGCAGGGTGCGGATGGTCAGGCCCTCGACCGTACCGGCATGGCCGGAATCGAGCACTACCCAGTCACCGACGGACAGGGTGTCCTCGATGATGATGAACAACCCGGTGATCACATCCTGCACCAGTTGCTGCGAACCGAAACCGATCGCCAGCCCGACCACCCCGGCCCCCGCCAGCAGGGGCGCGACATTGATCCCCAGGTTGGCCATGGTGGTGATGGTGCAGATCACCACCAGGATGATCTTCACCGCATTGCGCAGCAGCGGCAGGATGGTCTTGACCCGCATGCTCGGTTGCTTCGAAGCGCGGCGATTGACCGGTGGCTTGAGAGCTTCCTGAATCGCCGTATCGAGCACCACCCACAGCAGCCAAGTGGCCAACAGGATCAGGCCGATACGGCTGAGGGCATCGCTGATGGCCCGACCCACGGTGTTCTGCACGGCGAACTCATAGAGGGACAGCCCCCAGATCCGCCCGAGCAATTCAATGAAGGTAATAGCCAGAGCGATCCGCAGCAACGCGTGCAGCAGGCTCAGCAGGCGTTCCTTGTAGACGCTGCTGCGCTGGATCGCCAGGGCCCCGCGCGCCTTGAACAGGTGCTGGAAGAGCGTGCTGAGAAACACCGTGGCGATCAGCAGCACGGTGGTCAGCAAGGCGCAGCGCAGGGCTTTCTGGCTGTCTTCGCCGGCACCGATCAGGTTGATCGCCGAGACCAGCACCATCAGCAGGATCGGCCAATACCACAGGCCGGAAAAAATCCGCAGCGACTCCTGCAACGCCGGCTGGCCCAGGCGCTGGGACAGCGAACGATTGCGGATCAGGTGGGCCACCGGACGTCGCAGGCGGAACACCAGCACGCCGAACAGGACCGAGGCGAACAGCCCGGTGAATACTGCCACGCTGCTGGTGATATTGCCGCCCAACTGGCGGGCGATCTGCGGGCTGGTCAAGGCATCGCTGAGGGCCGCGAGGAAGCCGATCAGAAACAGCGGACGCGGGCTGTAGTCACGGATGATCCGTACCGCCCGGCGCTTGTGTCCGACATCGAACAGCACATTCAGGCACAGCAGCAGCGCGGTGGAGAACACGCCGCTGCTGGTGGCATAGGCCAGGCACAGCGCTAGCGCGCGGCCAACAGAAGCGGGCAGGAAATGGCTGGTATAGAGAGTCAACGGCAGGCTGATCAACGCCGGCAGCATGTAGGGCAGCACATACCCCACCAGCGACTGGCTGCGCTCACGGGGCTGCAGCAGGCGATGGCGATTGAGCCGGCGCGCGGCGACTCGGCCGAGCAGCGCCAGCCCGGCAAAGCTGCCGATCCAGGCCAGGGACAACAGGATGAAATCCGCCGCGACGCTCCAGGGCGAGCGGTCAACGGTCTGGCTCACCAGCCGGTCCATTTCGTCGGCCGCACGGTCGGCACGCAGACGCCAGGCGTCCAGCAGGTTGTCGTTGAGGTCGAGTTTGTCCTGCACGTCCTCGATGCTGGAGCTCAGGGCCCCGAGCAGGCCACCCTGCACCAGCGGCGGCGGTGAGGCCTGGGTCGGTGGCGCGGCGGCTGGCGCAGCGCCCACGCCGCAACTGACGGACAACAGAAAAATCGAAAGCATGATTGCCAGCTTGAACCGGAACACGGATGGGCCCTCTTCGGCAGTTTCTGTAAGAAACTGAGTCCCTTGGCGTCAGCAAAGTTCGGTTCGAAGTGGATGAAGATTCCCCTACACCCGGTAAAGCCAAGCGTCACGGCGGTCATCACACGCAGCGCATGGGAACGATCAACAAGGGGATATTTGCATTCAGTTCAAATATGTTGTGCCGATACCTGTATTTTTCCGCACAAGTGAAACAACGACACTGCGCTCCTGATTTAAACCCACCGGAGTTTGCAGCCATGCCCATTGCCTTGCTCGCGCTGACCCTAAGCGCCTTCGCCATCGGGACGACCGAGTTCGTCATCGTTGGCCTGTTACCCACCATCGGCACCGACCTCGGGGTCAGCCTGCCATCCGCCGGCCTGCTGGTCAGCCTGTATGCGCTGGGTGTCGCCATCGGCGCCCCGGTGCTCACCGCCCTCACCGGCAAGGTTCCGCGCAAGTTGCTGCTGTTGTCGCTGATGGTGCTGTTCACCCTCGGCAACCTGCTGGCCTGGCAGGCGCCGAGCTATGAATCGCTGATCGTTGCGCGGATCGTCACCGGCCTGGCCCACGGCGTGTTCTTCTCCATCGGCTCGACCATCGCCACCAGCCTGGTGCCCAAGGAAAAAGCCGCCAGCGCGATTGCGATCATGTTTACCGGCCTGACCGTGGCGCTGGTCACCGGCGTGCCCCTGGGGACTTTCATCGGCCAGCATTTCGGCTGGCGGGAAACCTTCCTGGCGGTCTCGGCCCTGGGTGTGATCGCCTTTATCGGCAGCCTGATCTACGTGCCGAAAAACATTGCCCACAGCAAGCCGGCGTCGCTGCTGCAACAATTGCAGGTGCTGAAACAGCCACGCCTGTTGCTGGTGTATGCGATGACGGCGGTGGGTTATGGCGGTTCGTTCATCGCCTTCACCTTCCTCGCGCCGATTCTCCAGGACATCTCCGGCTTCAGCGCCGGGACCGTCAGCCTGGTGCTGCTGGTGTATGGCATCTCGGTCGCCGTGGGCAATATCTGGGGCGGCAAGCTGGCCGACAAGCGTGGCCCGATCGGCGCGCTGAAACTGATCTTCCTGCTGCTGGCCGCCGTGCTGTTGGTCCTCACCTTCACCGCCAGCAACCCGTGGCTGGCCTTGGCTACAGTGCTGGTCTGGGGTGCGGTCGCCTTCGGCAACGTGCCGGGCCTGCAAGTGTATGTGGTCCGCCAGGCAGAGCATCACACTCCGCAAGCGGTGGATGTGGCGTCAGGCTTGAATATCGCCGCGTTCAACCTGGGTATCGCCGGCGGCGCCTGGGCCGGCGGCCTGATCGTCGCCCATCTGGGTCTGATTCATACCGCCTGGATCGGCGGGCTGGTGGTGCTGGTCGCCCTGGCGCTGACCGCCTGGAGCGGTCGCCTCGATCGCCTGGGGCCGGTCTATGCCGAACCCGCGCCAGGTTCGGCACGGGTGGTGGGCGGACACTGAGTCCGCCCCATGGGAGCCGGCCTGCTGGCGATGGTATCGACGCGATCTCCTGCCGGACCGCGCTGCCTGGATCGCCGGCAAGCCGGCTCCTACAGTTTGGATTCGGCCTTCAGAATTTCGGTGGTGCTCAGGCCACCGTGTCCCCAGTTATCGGTATCGATCTCCTCGATCACCACATGGGTCAGGTCCGGCGCCTTGCCGAGCACCCTTTCCAGGGTATCGGTGATTTCGGCGATGACCTGGGCTTTCTGCTCACGGGTCACGCCCGTACGGGTAATGCGCACACTGACAAAAGGCATGTTGTTCTCCAAGGGATTGCGTCCATGTTGAACTCACTGTATTGATCAACCTTGGCTGGGGCAATATCGCACCCCGACCTTTATTTGATCCCCGGTGTAATCAATCATGCGCAGACAATTCGATGACATCCTCCTCGGCAGCATCGAGCTGTTCTGCCTGGCCGCCGAAGCCGGCAGCTTCACCGCCGCCGCCTCGGTGGCCGGGGTCACGCCGGCGGCGGTCAGCCGGTCGATCTCGCGCATGGAGGAACGCCTGGGAGTACGCCTGTTTACCCGCACCACCCGCAGCGTACGCCTGACCGAAGGCGGCCGGGCCTACTTCGAACAATGCCGGCAGGCGCTGACGCAACTGTCGGAAGCCCAGCGCGAAGTCATGGGCAAGCAGCAGGAGCCCGCCGGTACCCTGCGCATCAGCATCCCCACCACCTATGCGCACCATCGCATCCTGCCGCTGCTGCCGGCGTTTCGCGCCCGCTACCCGGCGGTAAAGGTCGAGACCCATATCAGCAACCGTAATATCGATTTCGTCGAGGAAGGTTATGACCTGGCGATCCGCGTCCGCGTACTGCCCGACTCCGGGCTGATCGCGCGGCACCTCGAAGACGCCGCGCTGGTGATGGTCGCCAGCCCCGACTACCTGCGGCGGGCCGGCACTCCCCAGACCCTGGAAGACCTGCAACAGCACGAGTGCATCCAGTTCGAACTGCCCAGCAGCGGTCGACGGATCGCCTGGTTGTTCAAGGAGGACGGCAAGGACCGTGAACTGCTGGCTGAGAGTGGCTACTGCTGCTCGGAAGACGTGCTCGGCGGCGTGACCCTGGCCAGGCACGGCGCCGGCCTGTTCCAGACTTACCGCTTTATCGTCGAGCAGGAACTGGCCGACGGCTCGCTGGTGGAAGTGTTGAAACCCTACACCGGGCGCTCGCGCCCCTTCACCCTGCTCTATCCCCATGGTCGGCATGTACCGCAACGGCTCAAGGCCTTTGTCGACTTCCTGCTGGAGCAACGGGACGGCTGGAACACTTGAGGCTGCACCAGAACAGCGCCACCCGCCCCACCGGGGCATCGGTTTTCTACCCGGCAAATCGATAGCGCTTGTCCATTTCGGTCGTAAACAACCTGAATGGCAAACCTGCCCCACCAAACACGCCATCCCGACCGCCCTGGCGGACAACCCGGCATTAACGGAACGCCTCTGGCACGACATCAGCCCATACAGCACGACAGGCTGTGGGTCGTCACATCGCCAGAGGTTCCTGCATGACACGCGAAAAAATCCCCGTCACCGTTATTTCCGGCTTTCTCGGCGCCGGCAAGACCACCCTGGTCAATCACCTGCTGGAGCAGACATCGACGTTGCAGATCGGCATCGTGGTCAACGAGTACGGCGAGGTCGGCATCGACGGGCAACTGATCGTCGCCGAAGAGCAGGCGCTGATCGAAATCAACAATGGCTGTGTCTGCTGCACGGTCCGCGCCGACCTGCTGGCCAGTATCAAGACCCTGTTGCAACGCGACGGTCCGCCACTGGACCGGCTGATCATCGAGACCTCGGGTCTGGCCGATCCGGCCCCCGTGCTGCAGACCTTCCTGGTGGACCCGCAATTGCGCCAGCAGGTCGAACTGGAGTCGCTGGTCACGGTGGTCGATGCGCGGCATTTCCGACAGCAACTGGACAACGGGATCGTCCGCGAGCAGGTGGCTTTCGCCGATGCGATCATCCTCAACAAACGCGATCTGGTGGACGACACCACCCTCGCCGACCTCGACCGACAGATCCGGCAGTTGAACCCTACGGCAGCGGTGTTCAACGCCGAACGCTCACGGATAAATGCCCGCCAACTGCTCGGCACCCGGCGCTTCTCACTGCCGAACCTGCTGATGATCGAACCCGAGTTGCTGGACGAAGAGGCACACGACCATGAGCACGATGCCGCCATCGGTTCCTGCTCGGTCATCGCCACCGGAGCCCTCGACCCTGATCGCTTCAGCCATTGGGTCAACCGTCTGGTGCAGGCACAGGGCCCCCAACTGATGCGCATGAAAGGCCTGCTGAACTTCGCCGGCGAAGCCCGCCAGTTCCACTTCCACAGTGTGCATATGCTGCTGGAATCGATGCCGGGCCGGCGTTGGGCGGATACCGAGGAGCGCAGCAACCGCTTCGTGTTTATCGGCCGCGACCTGGATAGCACGCGTCTGCGCGAGGGTTTCCTGGGTTGCCTCGACTGATCGCCTCTTCTTTCGGCAAGGAGCATTCCATGAAGCTGCAACACCATATCGGCGGCCTGCAGAACCTCGGACCGATCGAGTTCGAAAAGCGGGTCTTCGTCCAGGCCTGGGAAAAACGCATCTTCGGCCTCCACACCGTGATGATGGCCGAGAGCACTCACCTGGACCGAGCCCTGGCGCGCTATCCGATCCAGGATCTGGCCAGCCGTTTCCGCCACGAGTGGACCTGGGCGTCACTGCGCACCGGCGCCGAAGGCATGCAACCGTTCGAGTACTTCAAGTTCCGCTACTACGAGAAGTGGCTGATGGGCCTCTCCGGGTTCTTTGTCGAGCAGGGCTATATCTCGGCCGGGGAGCTGCAAGCCCTTACCGAGCACTATCGCCGACAGCCAGGAGCGGCACTGCCCGAACAGCCGAATGCCTCGATTCGCCAACAGGTGCAGCGCTACCTCCGCCACGGTGATTCACCGCTGCGGCCACGCCAGGCGCCTGCGGCCTTCGCGCTGGATCAGGCTGTGCGCGTCGGCGATCCGCAAGCGGTCGAACACACCCGCCTGCCCGGTTACCTGCGCAACAAGCCCGGGGTGATCGTTGCCGTCTACGAGGGCGCCTACGGTTACTTCGTCAACACCGGCGCGGACGGGATCGGCGAGCCGATGCCGGTCTACCGGGTCGCCTTTGCGGCGGCGGATCTCTGGGGCGCGGCAAGCTGTGACGCCAATACCCGGATCCACGCCGACCTGTTCGAAGCCTACCTCGCCCCTCTTCACTGAATTCGCGGAGCCTGCCATGAACCCACTCTTCAACCATGAACAAGACCGCGAAAGCGCCAGCGCCGCCAAGGTCCGCGCACTCGAAGCGCTGCTGATCGAAAAAGGCGTGATCGGCAGCGATTCGGTGGACAGCGTCCTGGACTACTTCGAAACCATCGCCGGCCCGCTCAACGGTGCCCGGCTGGTGGCACGGGCCTGGGTCGACCCGGCCTTCGCCGAACGCCTGGTCGCCGACACACCCAAGGCCATCGCCGAGCTCAACCTGGCCCAGGGCATGGACGGCGCCGAGGGTGAACACATGATGGCAGTGGCCAACAGTCCGGACGTGCACAACCTGGTGATCTGCACCCTGTGTTCGTGCTACCCGTGGCCGATCCTCGGCCTGCCGCCTTATTGGTACAAGGATCCGGTGTTCCGCGCCCGCGGCGTACGCGAGCCACGGGCCGTGCTGCGTGAATTCGGCGTACCGATCAGCGCCGACAAGGAGATCCGGGTCTGGGACAGCAGCGCGCAGATTCGCTGGTTCGTGATCCCCGAGCGTCCCGTCGGTTCCGAACACCTGGACGAAGCACAACTGGCCGCCCTGGTCACACCCGAATCGATGATGGGCGTCGCCCTGGTTCAACTGCCGAACTGAGGAACTGCCATGTTTACCCGCTTCGAAGAATTCGCCGCGTCGAGCATGCTCGGCCATCCGGATTCACCGCCCCGCCACCAGGGCAAGCTGCAGTTCGATCAGGATTGGCAGCGCCAGGTGTTCGGCCTGGCCCTGGCACTGTCCAAGGAAGGCCATTTCGAATGGGAGGCCTTGCGGCAGAAACTGATCGCCTCGATTGCCGAATGGGAACAGCAGCCTTGCGCGAATCAACCACCCTGGGATTATTACGAACGGTTCTTCCAGGCACTGCTCGATACCTTGCAGGAACACGGCCTGCCGTTTGAACGCTAGGCTAATCCCACCTCCTTGCGGATCAATCCCCCATGCGCAAAATCACCGTGGCGATGGTGCTCTTCCCCGGCTTCCAGTTGCTTGACATCGCCGGGCCCCAGGACGCCTTTGCCGAGGTCAGGCGCCTCAGCCAGGGTGACTGCCAGTACGAAATGCTCACGGTCGCGACCACCCGTGGCGCACTGTCGTCCTCCAGCGGGATGACGGTGATGCCCGACCGGACCATCTTCGATCCCTGCCCACATTTCGACACAGTGATCCTGCCCGGCGGAACGGGGATCTTCGATGTGCTGGAGGATTCGACCCTCGGCGCCTGGCTGGTCGCCCAGCACAAGAGCGCCCGACGCCTCGCCGCGATCTGCAACGGCGTATTCGCCCTCGGTGCGGCGCGGTTGATCAACCACCGGACCGTGACCACCCACTGGATGGATGCCCCGCGCCTGGCCGAGATGTTCCCCCTGAGCCGGGTCGAGGCTGATCCTATCCATCATCGCGACGGATCGATCTACACCACCGCCGGGGTCACGGCGGGGATCGACCTGGCCTTGCTGATGATCGAGGAGGACTTTGGCAAGAAGCTCGCCGTGGCGGTTGCCAAGTACCTGGTGGTCTACCTGCGGCGGGCCGGCGGCCAGTCACAATTCAGTCCGCTGCTGGAGACCCAGGCCCACACCGACTCCCAGGTGCTGGCGACCCAGGATTATCTGCTGCGCCATTTGCAGGCCGGGCACAGCCTGCAAGCCCTGGCCGAGCGGGTGCACATGAGCCCGCGCAACCTGTCCCGCCTGTTCACCCGCGAGACGGGTAAACCGCCCATGGCGTTTCTCGCCGACGCCCGTATCGATGCCGCCCGGCGTTATCTGGAAACCACCGAGCTGTCCCTCAAGGAGATTGCCCGGCACTGCGGTTTCGACAGTTCGGAGGCCTTGCGGCGGGTGTTTGCCAAGCGGCTGGCGATCAATCCCGGAGACTATCGCCAGCGCTTTCATTCAGGCGGCTGACCTCGCAGGTCAGCGCACGCTGTCCAGGCGATCGAAGCCGCGCAGTTTGTAGAACATCATCGACAGCGCCCAGCTCGCGACGAAGATCCCGATGATCAGGTAGCCCAGGCTGCCGAAGTTGTCGTTGAGCATCGCCACGACGTCCCACACCGCGCCCCGCGGGCTGTAGGTATCGGCGAACAGGCCGAGGGCCTCGACGCTGCCGACTACCAGGGCCACCAGCACCGAAACCAGGGTGATGGTCATGTTGTAGTAGATCTTGCGGGCCGGCTTCAGGTAGGCCCAGCCATAGGCACCGAGCATCAGGTGGCCGTCGAGGGTATCGACCAGCGACATGCCGGCACTGAACAGCAACGGGAAAATCAGCACCGACCATGGCGACAGGCCTTGCGAGGCCTGGGTCGCGGAAATCCCCAGCAGGCTGATTTCCGTGGCGGTGTCAAAGCCGATGCCGAACAGGAAACCCAGCGGGTACAGGTGCCAGCTGCGGCTGATAAAACGGAACAGCGGTTGCAGCAGGCGGTTGAAGAAACCACGCTTGTTCAGCAATTGGTCAAAGTCGCTGTCGACATAGGCTTCGCCGCGTTTGAGCTTGCGCCAGGCCTGGTAGATCGAGCCGAAGATCACCAGGTTGGTCAGCGCGATGATGAACAGGAACGACGCCGACACCGAGGTGCCGAACACCCCGCCGACCGCCTTGAAGTGCTCGAATCCGGCACCCATTTTCACCACGGCGAACGCCACCGCGACCGAGGCCAGGAGCACGACGCTGGAGTGCCCCATGGAGAAGAAGAACCCGACGGTGACCGGGCGCTGGCCATCCTGCATGAGCTTGCGGGTGACGTTGTCGATGGCGGCGATATGGTCAGCATCCACCGCGTGACGCAGGCCGAAACCGTAGGCCAGCAGCGCGGTCGCCAGCAGCACCGGCTGATCGTGAAAGGCCAGGAGCGCCCAGCCCCAGGCAAACACATTGAGCGCCAGCAGTACGCCGTAGATGGCGAACAACCGGGCCTTGATGATACCGCTGGAGGCTTTGTACTGCTGGATCAGCCTTGAGATCACTGAGGTTCTCCTCGGGAAATGAGGCCCTGTTCAAAGGGGCGGGGAATCGGGTCGCGGCGAACACTCCGCGTCCTCGCGCCAGCCACGCAAACTTCGCTCCAGAAACCGGACGTACTGGATGAAATCGGTGCAGGACTGTCCGTGGTTGCAAGAAATACTGGCCGCCGTGGACGCAAACGAAGGAAAAGGTCAGCGGGCGGGCCAACGACGCACCTCGCAACCGTTCGGAACATGCACCAAAGTTGCCCCTGGCGAGTACAAAGAGTGCGCAAACGCCGCGCCTCAGGAAGACCGTGGGAGAACCGCTGCCAGCTCGGGCATGGTCGCGACAAAGCCGAGCTGCTCGGCTTCGCGGCGAATGGCGTGCAGCAACTCGACGTTCGAACGATCCGCGCTCTGCAGCCATTGCCCCGCCGCGCCGATCAGCCGTACATGGTGGCGGATCCAGGCGCAGGAGGCCGACTCGGGAAGAATCGCCATCTGCTGCCCATGATTGATCGCCTGCTCGATATCCCCCGCCAGCAGGCAGACTTCGGCGGCGCTCACCCGGAACTGCAAGACATTGTGAGCCAGGCACGCCTGGTCCAGCAGGGCCTCGCCCCGCGCCAGCGCCTGGCGCTTGAGCGTCTCGTCGTCGAGCAGCAACGCCAGGCTGCCGTAGACCCAGGGACCGATATAGCGTTGCAGAGCAAAACGCTCGACCCGTTCCGCCGCTTCCATGATCAGGCCCTGCGCCCGGCCCCGCTCGCCCTGGCGCAGCGCCACCCGCGCCAGCCCTTCGAGGAGGATCGCCTCGAAACGACTGGCGCCGAGGTTGCGCGCCAGCTCAAGGGCATCGGACAACTCCTGCCCCGCTTCGGTATCGCGGCCGGCGGCCGACAGCACCCAGGAGGCGGTCAGGCGGGAAAACACCTCCGCCCGGTGGTTACCGATCCTGCGACTGCTTTCGATGGCCTGCGTGGCATCGCGCAAGGCCGCTTCCGAGTGGCCCAGGTAGAACTGCGCCGAACCCCGCGCACTGCGATTGCCCGCTTCCACTTGCACCAGTTCATGACGCTCGCACAGGCGCACACACTGGTCGAAGACTTCGTAGGCGGTCTGCATGCTGCCCTGGGCATAGTAGGAGTCACCAATGCCACTGAGGGCCTTGGCCTGGGTCTCGAGGTGCAGGCCGATGCGGGCAAAGGACAGCGATTCCTCGTGCAGGCGACGGCACTTTACATAGTCGCCACGCGGAAAATAGATATTGCCGCGCAGGTGATACAGCCGAGCCAGTGCCGTATGCGCCTGCAAGCCCTGGGCGACAGGCAGTGTCTGTTCAATCAGGTTCTCTTCTTCGTCCAGGCAGTCGAGGGTGTTCAGCACCGCCGCCAGGCCCAGCGCCGCTTCGATGCGCTCTTCGTCCCGCGCGGCCAGCGTCAGCGCCTGCTGGAAACTGTCGCGCGCCTCGCTGGTCCGGCCCAGGCCCGAGCACGCCTGGGCGCGGAGCAAGGCCAGGTCGAAACTGCTCGCGGCGCGCTCGCCCCGGCCGGCCGCCTGCAGTCCCAGGGCCAGCACGCTGTCGTACTGGCAGGCCTGCAGCTTTTCGAGCATGGCGGCCAGCAGCGCATCGAAGGCCTCCGGAGCATCGGCCCGCAGCAGGTGCTGGGCGTGCAATACCCGGTCACGATGGTGATAGAGCGTCGCCACCGCGCGATGCAACTGTTCGCGCAGGACCCGCGGCATCGCGTCGTAGAGACAGTGCATGACCAGGTCGTGGACAAACATGTAGCTGCCCGGCTCGACCTCACGCAACAGGCTCTGGCGCCATTGCGCTTCGGGGACGTAGTCGGGCTTGCCCAGCGCCTCGCGCCAGAGCGCCAGATCGAAGCGATTACCGAGCACGGCAGCGTAATGCAGGGCCCGGCGTTGTTCGGGGGAGAACCGATCCACCCGTGTCTGCACCAGATGCCGCAGGCTGTCCGGGAGCACGCCTTCCTGGTTCGACAACAATTGTGTGAGGTACAACGGATTACCCTGGGCCCGTGTCACGCAGTCGGCACGATAGCCGGGATCGATCTCGGGAAACTGCTCCGCCAGCACCGCCGCTTCCCGTGCGCGAATCGGCGCGATATCGAGCAGGCTCATGGGATTGGCGCAATGCGGGCGCAGCTGGCTTTCCAACGGATCGCCCTCGGGACGGGAGGTCAGCAGCCAGACGATCGGCGCCTCGTTGGTGGCATTGAGCAGCTTGCCGAGCATGGCAAACAACGTCGCGTCGCCCCAGTGCAGGTCTTCAACGGCAATCAGCAGGGGCTGCTGCACCGCGATACGCAGCAGTAGTTGCAACAGCGCGTTGAACAGGCCTTGTGTCCGCGCCTCGCTGCTCATCGCCGCATACAACGCCAACTGCGCCTTGAACGACTCACCGGCGGGATGCACACCGGTCAGTATCTGCAGGAACATGAGTTGTTCGGCCGACAGTTTCAAACGCAGCGCCGCCGCTTCCAGTTCCTGCCCGCTGATGGGTGGCGAAGTCCCCGGCGCCAGCAAGCTGCACACCAGTTGTCCGAGAGGCCAGAGGCCATGGTCCATGCCGAAGTCCAGCACGTCGCCGCGATGGCAGGCGAAGCCGCCCTGCCGGGCCATCTCGAAAAACTCGCTGACCAGTCGCGTCTTGCCGATGCCGGCCATGCCACGCAGATAGACCACATGGCCGTCCTGGCATTCCTCGGTGGCCTCGATCACCCCTTTGAACTGCAGCACTTCTATCGCCCGGCCCACCAGCGGCCGCGGCGCATTTTCATCGAGGTTGCGCAGACGCTGGCAGCGTCGATAGGCAGGAAACGCCGCCTCACCCGCGGCGAACTCGAACCGTGGGGACAGTTGCTCGACTAGGTTCTGTGCCACATGCACCGGGGCATTGCCATGCTGCACGGGAAACGCGTGGTGAATCAGGGCCAGCGCCTCGGCAGGCAGCGCCTCGACGTCGCGGCTTTCGCGAACCAGCCGCAGCGCAATGCCGTGCCCGGCCCGCACCAACTGTTCGCGACTCAAGGCCAGGGCGCAGAGCAAGGCGCGTTCGCTGTCACTGCGATAGGCCTGTGGCGAACCGAACCGAGCGATGACCAGGCCCGACGTGGCGTCGACCGGTACCCCGCCGAACTGCCGGATCAGTCGCTCGATGTCCTCGGCAAACAACAGCACCGATGTCGATGCGCGGTTATCGGGCGACAGGTCAGTGGCGAAGCACAACTCCAGCACATAGCGAATGACCGCATAGTCTGCCGCCTGCGCCGAGAATACGCTGTCGTGCAATTCACTGAGGGTCTGCTCGATGTCCTCAAGCGCCGCTGTGACCGATTGCCCGAGCAGGGCGCTGACATCGACCTCGAAGGCCGTGGCCAGGTGGCGGGCGGTGCGATACAGCACCGGCTTGCCCGTCTCGGCCCGCTTGATGGAGGCGATGGACACGCACAGATGACGGTTCAGGCAGGCTTCGGCGAGGGTTTCCTGGCTCAGGCCATGCTGTTTGCGCAGCCCTTTCAGCAACCCGCCATCGAGCAGCACGCGGCCGTCGGAAATCGCCGACCCAGGCCTGGCCACAGCGGAAAGCGAAGGGTTCCTGGAATCCATGTCGATAGCCCCGGCCGCCCCGTCACCCTGGGCAGGCACGCCAATAAACGCACAATCGGATGTCGCAATCAGCGAATGCCGGGCCGTGATGACCTGGCAGCCGGTCGAGTGTACCCCAGCAGCCAGGCAGCAATCACGGGGTGAACCGGCTGTTTGCGCATTTAACTGATACCAAACTGATACCGGACTGACACTGCTCTGGACTGTCTCACCCGCCCCGCTCTTCCGATACTGGTCTGCGTCAGTGGAGCCAACTGATACAACCTGGACGAGGGGAGAAGACGATGAGCAACGACATCGGTGGTTCGCAGCTGCTGGGACGCGGTTTGAACAAACTGGACTGGGCCAGCGAAAGCAAGGAATGCCAGAAAGTCGGGGATACCGAAAGCGCCAAGCGCGAGGTGACCTATGACAGCAAGTCCTACAGCATCGGCCAGCACGTCACGCTGGACCCGATGAGCAAGGAAGACTATTTCACGGAAAGCTTTTCGTCCCACGAAGAGTATGAAAAGCACACTCAGTCGAGTGTCGAGGCCAAGGGCAGCTATGGTGCCTTCTCCGCCGGCTTCAAGGCCACCTTCGGCAGCGATATCTCCCAGCTTGAAGAGCGCGAAGCCGCCCTCTACAGCCACACCGTGCGCTTGTGGAAACTGAGCCTGGCGGTCAATCCGGACAACGCCACCGAGGCGTTCAAGAGCCGCGTCAAGGAACTGCCCCAGGCTTTCGATCAGGCTGACGCCAAGACGTTCTTCAACTTCTTCGTCGACTTCGGCGCCGATATCGTCAATGAAGTGCTCGTCGGCGGTTCGCTGAACTACGCCATGACGGCGTCCAAGAGCTACCTCAGCAACAAGAGCAGCCTCAAGGCAATGGTCGAGGCGGAATACGGTGCGTTTGTCAGCGCTACCGCTTCCACCGAGATCAAGGAAGAGGTCAAGCGGCACCTGGCCAATCGCAACAGCCGGCTGACCACCTCTGGCGGCACCCACTCCATCAGCTTCAACTCGCTCACGCCACGTGACTACAGCGCCGATTTCGCCGCCTGGCGAAAATCCCTGCCTGACAGCCCACGGGTCGTCGAACTGAAACTGGCGCCGGTGTTTCTCTTCGTCAAGGAAGGCCCGACCCGTAATGCCCTGGAAGAGGCGTATCAGTGGTACACCAGCTACAAGGCGGAGATTGACGCGAACTGGGCCGACTCGCTGATCGTCATCGGTCGCTCCACTCGCCGATCCTCGCTCAATGCCGCGGCCAACGGTCCGGCCTTGCGCACCGTGTTCGTCGACAACAAGAGCAAGAGCACCAGCGAAAGCTTCCACTACCCGCCCGCCGCCGACGCCGCGCCCATCGCCTTCGAACAGTTCTGGGATGCCCTGGCGCTGCTGCTGAAACAGAAGAGCGGGCACAAGCTGTTGCTGGCCACGGAACGCTGGCCACGCCACAGCAACTACTATCCGAGCCGCGCCATGCGCGAAGCGCTGCTGGACAACGGCGCCAGCGACAAGACCCTCCAGCGCTGGGAAATCCTGACCAAGCATATGCAGCCCAACCCCCAGGCCGGCCTGACGTACGCCCTGGCGGGCAACGACCTGGAAGTGCCAGGCGTCGACGGCCTGATCGCCGGCTTCGGCAAGCCGGGCTACGACCTCAACCCGCGGGTGAAAATCAGCGCACGCCTGTCCCATGACTCCTTCGGCAAGGTGAAGCTGGTGCAGACCGGCAAGACCCTCGAAGACACACAAACCGTCCTCTACCTGATGCGCAACAACACCGGCGATCATCCGGCACTGGCCGTCGACCCGCAGAACAAGACCCGGGTGGTCATGCAGACCCCGGACATCGGCAATCCCGGGCAATTCTGGTACATGCCGGAACTGGAAAAACCCTACCCGGAAATCAACAACCCGATCCTGCTGATCAACTACGAGACCGGCAGTTGCCTGCAAGGCATGCTCGACCAGGGCGATTGCCGGCTCCACCCCATCAAACCGGGCCGGCAGGAGGATGATGTGATCTGGGACCGCCGCGGCGGCGACGTCTTTCATCTGTTGATGGTGTACTACCATATGCGCAGCCTGTGCCTGACCCAGGTCGAAAAACGCGCGGCAGTCCGCCAATGGCGCGAGCCCCATGGCATGGACTGGTTACGCGAGCAGCAACAGCCACATCGTTAAGGCCTGTCGCGGTCGATCCGACACGATTGCCGGATCGACCGTCTGCCCAACCGGTCTCCTTTGCAGCCCCTGACATGAGTGGTCTCTCCATGATGCAGTTTTTCAACAGCATTCCCTTTATCGAGGATGGCGCCGAGTCGCCACTCGATACCCGTACCTTCCCTTTCCTCTACAACGACCAGGGCCTCGCGGTCCCCAGCCGCGAAGCACTGGGCCGACGGATCCCGCCGGCGCCCGACAGGCCCGAGCTGGAAAGGGGCAGGAAATACACTGGTATCACGTGGGAAACCCGCAAGGTGCCGACGGCAACCGGTTCCTATGAAATCAAGGAGTTCGATTTCCACGCCAAGGAGGTGCACTACGAGCCGCTGTGGGCCACGGAAGAAACCGCCCAGGCCTTCGGCATGACTTTGCTCAAGAGCGGTGAATGCATCCGCTTCGAATACGAAAAACTGATCCTGGCGCAGTACACCTACGGCAAGTGGGCCGGCCACCAATCGCCCTACCTCGGCCCGGCGCGCCAGCGCGAACTGTTGACCTACAACCCGACCGACCTGGAGTACCACAACTTCGCCCACGTGTTCTTTTCCCGCTACACACGGCTACCACTGGTGATCAGCGTGGCGCGCTGGCGGCCCTACGCGAACGAGATCTGCCTGGCGGACCTGTGGCTCAAGCCCGGCGAGGCCCTGGTGCTACCGCCCAAGACCTTCCCCAGCCCCCCCACCACCGAAGCCGAGAAACGGCTGAAGATCGTCGACATGCATGGCAACCGCAATTCGGCGCTGGCCTGCTGGTTCAAGGACGGCGAGGATTGCCTGCTGACCGAAACCATCCTGGCCAACCCCGAGCTGATGGCATCCGAAATGGGCAGGCCGCACTACCACGAAGAGAAGACGCCAACCCGGCATGAGTTGCCGCCCGGCTATATGAACACCGACCTGTAGGAGCCTGGTTTGCCAGCGAAGAGGCCC
>NZ_JACAPR010000024.1 GCF_013385635.1 Pseudomonas gingeri | reverse complement strand
CCCATGCATTGCCCGAACGGACGCCATCGCCGGCAAGCCGGCTCCCACAGTTCGGCGGTGCAACACCGATGATTGTTGTGCCCCCGCCCCCCTGTAGGAGCTGGCTTGCCAGCGATGAGGCCCATAAGCCATGCATCGCCCGAACGGACGCCATCGCCGGCAAGCCGGCTCCCACAGTTCGGCGGTGCAACACCGATGATTGTTATGGCCCGGCCCCCCTGTAGGAGCTGGCTTGCCAGCGATGAGGCCCATAAGCCATGCATTGCCCGAACGGACGCCATCGCCGGCAAGCCGGCTCCTACAGTTCGGTGGTTCGATATCCATTACTATTGTGCCCCGACGAGTGTTGGATGGAAGATAATCCAGATATGAAACTCGTCGTTATTATTAACGCAGCGTTATGTATTGATAAAAATAATTTAATTTAAAGTGTCCGGTTGTTTCTGCTTCAATAGTCTCCTTTCCTTCAAGGCAGGCCATGCCTGCCTGTCGCTTGCCCCTGGTTGTAAAGCTCTGGCAGCCTGGGTCGTCCTGCACTTAATTCTGAAAATAATGTAATCAGCAAGTCATGTTGCTGTTAACCGCTGCTTAATATAATTGCCCGACAATATTTCTGAATTATCAGACCGCGCAGACGGTACTCCCTTTTATATACTTGGAGATTGAAATCATGAAACTGTCTACATTGGTTGTTGCCGGGTTATTGTCCGTCAGTTCTTTTGCCGCCTTTGCCGAAGGCGGTTCCGACCGCGTTATCGAGCGTTGGCAGAACTTCCAGCTCAGCCAGCAGGCCAACCGCGAGCAGGCCGAGCAGAAGACCCTGACAGCCCAGGCGCAGAAGGTCGACGCTTCGTCGACCGAGTCGAAAGAAGTCAAGCAGCAACCTGATACCTGAGCCCAGGCAACTCGGCCGTTCTAGTGTGCAAACGCCTGCCGATAGTCGCCAGGCGTTGCACCGAGGACCTGGCGCAAGCGATTGCTGAAATGGCTGGCGCTGGCAAAACCGCAGGCCAGGGCGATCTCGCCCAGGGGTTGGCTGGTAGCACGCAGCAGTTCACGGGCCCGGCTCAGCCGCCGAGCCAGGACATACTGGTGTGGCGGCAGGCCGAAGCTGGTGCGGAACATCCGCGCAAAGTGGTATTCCGACAGGCTGCACAGGCCTGCCAACTGGCCGAGGCTCAGCGGCTGGTCCAACTGGCTGTCGATGTATTCCGTCAACAGGCGCCGCTGGTACGCCGCCAATCCCCCTTTAACCCGCAGGCCCTGGCGTAGTCCGGCCTGGTTGAGCAGCATATGGCTGAGCATTTCGTGGGCCAGGCTGCTGCCCAGCAGGCGTTCGCCGGGCTCGTTCCAGTTCAGTCGCAGCAGTTGGTGAAAGCGCCGGACCTGCTGTGCATCCTCGAGAAATGTCGCCTCCTGCAAGTGCACTGCCCGCGGTTCGCGATCCAGCAGCGTGATGCACTCCAGGGCGAACTGTTCCTGGCTGATATAGACATGGGCCAGCCGCAGGCTGCCGTTGATTACCCAGCCGGACTGATGCTCGGCGGGCAGGATACAGAGCCGGTCCGGACCGCCCTTGTTGTCGGGACGATCACGGCGAAACGTCCCGGTGCCGCCGGCGATGTAGCAGGACAGGGTGTGATGGCTCGGCGCTTCATAGTCCTGGGCGTCGTGATGATTGCTCCACAGGGCCGCCGACAGTCCGTCACCGAACTCGGCGCTGTGCTCCAGGCGGGAGTTGGGCGAGCGGTTGAGGGCTTGAAAGACTTGCAGGGTATCGAGTGCGGCCATGATCGGTTCTCCAACGTCTCGCATCCTACTCCGTCGACGCCCGGCTGCCAGCCCGTGGGCCGACAAAAGCGCAAGTTTCTGCAAGCGCGGCGCAGGGCAGGGGCCGACACTGGAAGCTGTCCCTGGGAGTACGCACCTGATGAACCTGTTTCTGTACCTGCTGACCGTCCTGATCTGGGGCACCACCTGGATTGCCCTCAAACTGCAACTGGGCGTGGTGGCGATTCCGGTGTCCATCGTCTATCGCTTCGGCCTCGCGGCGCTGGTGCTGTTCGTCGTGTTGCTGCTCAGTCGGCGCCTGCAGCCGATGAACCGGCGTGGCCACCTGATCTGCCTGGCCCAGGGCATGTGCCTGTTCTGCCTGAACTTCATGTGCTTCCTGACGGCCAGCCAATGGATTCCCAGCGGCCTGGTGGCGGTGGTGTTTTCCACGGCGACTTTGTGGAACGCCCTGAACGCCCGGGTGTTCTTCAAGCAGAAGGTTGCGCGCAATGTGCTGATGGGCGGGGCGCTGGGTCTGCTAGGCCTTGGCCTGCTGTTCTGGCCGGAACTGTCCGGGCACACTGCGGGGCCGAACACGGTGCTGGGCCTGGGCTTGGCATTGCTGGGCACGCTGTTTTTCTCGGCTGGCAACCTGCTGTCCAGCCTGCAACAGAAGGCCGGGCTCAAGCCGTTGACCACCAACGCCTGGGGCATGCTCTACGGCGCGACGATGCTGGCCGGCTACTGCCTGTTCCGCGGCATTCCCTTCGAGATGGAGTGGAACACGCGTTATATCGGTTCGCTGTTGTACCTGGTGATTCCGGGCTCGGTGATCGGTTTCACCGCCTACCTGACCCTGGTCGGGCGCATGGGGCCGGAGCGCGCGGCGTATTGCACGGTGCTGTTTCCGCTGGTGGCGCTGAACGTCTCGGCCTATGCCGAGGGCTACCACTGGACTGCGCCGGCCCTGTGCGGGCTGGTGGCGGTGATGCTCGGCAACGTGCTGGTGTTCCGCAAGCCGGGGACTCCGTTGCGGCCGACACCGGCCAGGGTGGCGTGAGTCGGGTTGGAGCACGCCACATCTATGTAGATCAGTTGCGGATCAATGGCTGGATAACCTGACGCTTTCCACGGTGCATCAGGAAGTCCAGGCCATGAGCCAAACGGTTGAACACAGTATCGATACCGGTGACGAGCCCCCGCCGCCGGTCCCCACCGAAGCCGACGAGCCCTTGTTGTCGGCTTTTCTACAGCGCGACGCCGGCCTGCTGCACAGCGAGAAAAGCTGGACGCAGCAGCAGGTGGTCGAGCAATTGGCGGTCTCTTTCAAGGCGGCCATGGGGCCGCTGCATGAAGCCGAGCAACGCACCTGGCTGGGACACTACCGCCAATTCATGGCGGCCAGATCGGTACTGGACGAAGAGAGCCGGACGGTCGTCGACGCCTTCGAAACCGCCGGTGTGGCAAGGCTGCGCGCACGCCTGAAGGAGGTCTCGGGGCTGGACCTCGACCCGCACACCACCTATCTGCACACCGTGATCGACTCGCCGGCGCAGGTCCAGCAGCCCCTGGCTGAAGGCCCACCGGTGCAGGTGGAGTCGTTCGAGCGGCGCATCGGCACGGTGACGGTCTCGACCATGACTCTGTGGCAGGCCGCATGCCTGAATTTCGCCTTCTCCGACTCAAGCTATGCCAACCTCAAGCGGCGCTGGATTTCCCGCGAGCGGAAGGTCGATATCAATGATCGACGTTGGCTGCTCGCTACCGAGGCATTCGTGCGGATCGTCCGCGATCTCGACCTCGGTGCCGTGCTCAAGCCTCATGTTGAGCAGGCCATGCGCGTCGATGGGCCGCTGGATCGGTCGATACTGGCCTTTGCCCAGGCCGAGATTCACTTCGGCCTGTATGACTCGGCCCGACAGCCGGCCGCGACGGGCCTGACCTACCACGCTTTTACCGCCCTGCGGGACGAGCTCTTGATGACACATCCGCGACTCAAGGGTTCCTATGTCGCCCTGCGCCTGCCGGGCGGCCTGATGGCGGGCCTGGACCGGGTAATGGACACCATCGAGAGCAAGCTGTTGCATCTGTTCGCGATCGACTACGAGCCCCTGGAGGCGATTTACCTGCCGCTGCTGATCTTCGAGATCGTCGGGCGGGCGGGGCTCTACAGCTATTGTGTCGACCGTCCGGGCGGTGCCTTGCGCTTCCATGACTCAAGGGCGGCGTTCGAGCGCGACTTCAAGGCGCAGCTGCAAGCCGACAGTGCGGGCCAGCGACTGCGCTGGTTGATCCCGTCGCTGGCCTTCAAGCAGCAGCATCAGTTCTGGCAATGGATCAAGGCGCACAGCAAACCCAAGGGCATTACCTGGTTTTCGACCTTTGCCGATGTCTACGAATGGCTCTGGCCGGAGGACGGTATCCAGGACCTGACCTTCGAGTACGGCCCGACGACCACCGGTTTCAGCCCGGGCAAGGCCCTGGCCGCGTTCTACGCCTGGCGTTATCGCCTGAATACCCAGGCAATCGCGGTAGCCAAGAGCGAGCACGATATGCAGGCGGTGAAGGACGGTTTTCTCGCCGCCATGCACCTGCTGCTGAATGTCCTGATGCTGCCGGTGCCGGGCGGTTTCGGCATTCTGGGCAAGGCGGTGGCGAGCCTGATGCTGGCGCAGTTGGGACTGGAGTTGGTCGACGGCATCGTGGCGACGTTCCAGGGCCGGCCGAAGGCCTTGGGTCAGGCACTGGCCGATGTGGGCACGGCGATCCTGATCGGTGGCGCGCTGGGCTATGCCGGGCATGTCGTCACCCAACGCTTCCAGGCGTTGTCCCTGGAACTGGGGCGTTGGCGCAAGGTGGCGTCGACTGAGGCAGTGACTCCGTTGTGGAAAGTCGACCTGAGCAGCTATGCCGTTTCCACGAAGGGACTGATGGAGCGCTTTGCCGCCGACGAACGGGGTCTCTTCGAAGAGGAGGGGCGGGTGTACGGCGAGGTTCGCGAGCAAGGCCGCTCGATACCGGTCCGGCTTGAATACGACGCTGCCCTCAAGCGTTATGTGGCGGTTGCTGCCGACCCGACGGGATTCCGCCCGCCCATGCGTTATGACCGGGAGGCGCGGCGCTGGGTGCCGGACCTGGATGACAGCCATACCCTGAGCGATGCGCGCTGGCTGGAGCGGATGATGCTCCAGGGCACTGCCGGGGAGGGTAAAGCCGAGATCGTCCTGAGCACCAGTGGTGTGCGTCGCGAGGCGCTCCAGACGGTCTGGTCGGGGGGCTTGCCATCGGCGTCGCTGGCCGAGGCCGTGCGCCGACGGCAGGTCGACGCCGGCTTCGATACGCTGATCGCCAGCAGTGATGCACGACTGGGCTTGCCGGCGGATGCCGAGCGCGCACTGTTCTGTCTGTTGCCACGGCTGGCCGACTGGCCCGAGACGACAGGACTGTTTGTCCATGGACCTGACGGTGAATTGCTGGAGCTGCACGGCCGGCAGGAGCGACCGGGCGACTTCGCGCACAAGGTGGCGGTGCGACGGTTGGAGGACGGTGGTTACGTCGTGCAACCACCCGAGCCGAACCAGACTCCTGCTGTCCTCGCCCATGAAGACGGGGTGCAGTCCCTTATCCTCGGCTTGTTGCCCGACGGTTGTCCGCTCAAGGGCGACTTCCAGCCGTTTGTCCGCCGCCAGTGGAACAGGGCGATCCGGCAACAGCTCATCGCCCTGGCCCGGCTCGAGCGGCATTCGCTGTTCGAGATACTCAGTACCCAGGACGGCCTGCGGCGTTCGATCTCGCTGGCGCCTGCCCGTCACTATCTGTCGCTGGTCGCCCCTGTCCTGCCGCCGCAGGTGCTCAAGCTCCAGGCACTGTACCCCGGGCTGTCGCTGAGCCGGATCGCCGAGTATCTGCGGCGCATGCCCCTGGAGTCACGACAGCGCCAACGTCTCCTGGAACATGGCGAATTGCCCGGCGAACACCTGCGCGGCCTGGCCGATGCCGAGGCCATCACTCGCCTTGGCCGGGCGCTGGATGGCATCCATCAGGCCCGGGCGTCCAGTCGCGATACCGATGCCTGGCTGCAGTTGGCGGCAGAGTTGTTGGTCGAGGAGCAGTTGGGCTCGACCCTTTACCCGCGGGTGCGTTCGAGTCCGACCCACGCCGGTTTCTTCCTGGCGTTGGCGACATTATTCAAGCAACCTGAGGTGGGTCGCTTGGGCGTGGCCGTGGTGACGGATGTGCAGGCCTTGCGCAAGCTGGTCGTGGCAGGCCTGGAAAAACGCCGGGCTGAAGACGGCCGTATCCGTCTGCCGGTCGAGCGTTGCCAGGAAACGCTGACGCTGCCGTCGAGCCTGAAGGCCGATGAGGCGGGTTGTTATCAGCACGAGGGCAATACCTACCTGCCCCTTGAGGGGCGCCTCTACCGCATTGAGAATACCGGGTTGCCGGAGGACTGGCGCATCAACCCCAGCGATTTGCCCGGTGCCTATACACCACGCCTGGAAAACAATGGGGCCAGCGCCTGGTGGCATGAGTTCGAAGAGCCGCTGAAATGGGACGGCCTGACCGCGTTCCGGCGCCTGGGCGGACAGGCCGGGTCATTTTCCGAGGCGATCGCGCGGCAGATCCTCAGTGTCAGTGGGACGTCCGACAGCCTGTTGCGGCAGGCGATTTTCTGCAATCAGCGGCCTCCGGCGTTCCTGGTGGCCGTCATGCGGGACTTCAGGGATCACCTGGATATCGAGTCTCACGTCACCTCGCTGACCTCGCGTTCGGAGGCGGTGCCCGCGTTGCTGGAAATGGCCCTCGATGCGGTCACGGATGCCGATCACCAGTGGCTGTCCATCGCTCCGGAGTTGTCCGGCAAGTCGTTGGTCGACGCATTGCTGCAACGCCTGGAGAATGATCCCCGACGAGCCCGGCAGGTGCTGGTCGACGGCTTGTCCAGGCAACGAGGCAAGCTCGTGGAACCGTTGGCGGATGTGCTTGAACAAGCCTTTCCCCGGTTGCCTGCCGGGGTGGCCGAGGAGATGCTGGAACACAGCCAGGCCTGGCAGCGCACGTTGATCACGCAAACCGGGCGTATTCCCCTGGCGCTGGCCGAAGAAGCACGTTGGTGGAGTGAGGAAGCGACCCTAGGCCGAGCGCTTATGGGCTTGAGTCCCGATGCGCTGGGCAATGCCCGGAGCGATCAGGTCTTGCTCTCGGTACTCAAGCAACTGCCGGGCTGGCCAGGGCAAGTACGGATCGAAATCCGCCAAGCCGCCATCGATGGCCCATTGCTGGACAGCAGCGGCAGCACCGGCGCGGGAAAACGGCGCGTGGTGGTGAAAGTGCCAGACGGCTATGAGGCCTTTATCGTCGATGGCGAACAGGTCTCGCCCCGGGGAGCGTTGCAAAGCGACCTGCTCCTGGCTCTGTCACGACTGGTCCGGGATCTGCCCGCCCGCTTGCCCTGGGGCGGCACACGCGGGCCGGGGGCCGAGTTGAAGGCACTGGTCCAGCAGCAGGCGATTCGCCAACGGGCCGAACTGCGCCAACGGCTCGGCCTGCGCCCGGTCCATGCCTGGACGGCATTGCCCAAGCGCCTGGTCCGGCAACGCGACGGCCGCATCGGTATTGCGCTGAGTGGGCGTGGACCGGGCTTGCCGACGGTGGGCCTGTTTGACCGGCTGAGAAGGCTCTATCGCGGTGCTGCCCATCAGGAGTTGTTCGACGTACTCCAGTCGTTTGGTACCACGAGTGTGCAGCAACGGGCGGCGGTCGAGGCGCTGGAGCAGGACTACATCAGGTTGAAGAGCGAGTTGGCGATCTGGGCCGATGTCCCCCCGATTGAGGGAGGCGGTCACCTTCTGGCACGCAGGATACGCCAGGCAATGGCTTCGAGGATCAGGCGTTGCTGGCGTTGGGAAAGCCGTAACGTCCTGGGTGGCGTGCTGCTGCTCGAAGGTTTTACTGTCGAGCAGATGCCGATGCTCAATGTGAACTTCAAACACGTGACCCAACTGCTGGTTCGCGACATGAACCTGGATATCGGCTACATGAATGCCTTCTTGCGGGCCTTTCCGGCGTTGAGGCATTTGCACCTGAGCGCCGCCCATCTGAAACGGCTACCGCCCGAGGTCGCCGGGCTGCAGGCACTGGAGGAACTCGATCTCCAGGACAACCATATTGTCCTGACCGCGCCGGACGCCCTGCAATTGTCCGGACTGCGGCAATTGAAGTATGTGAATCTGCAAGGCAACCCGCTGAACCTGCTCCCCGACTTCGCCGGCCTGTCGCACCTGCAAATGCTCAACCTGAGCCGCACAGGCATCGACACCTGGCCCTCCGGCGTACTCTTGCTCAAGCACCTGATATCCCTGGACCTGACCCATAACCGGATCCAGCAGGTACCGGATGCCGTGTTGTTGTCCCCGTTGTCCCTCAATCGTGGTGTGAACCTGGGGGGGAACCCCTTGCTGCCGGATACCGTGGCCAAACTGTCGGTGTATATCCGCGAAAGAAAGGGCGCGGGTATTACCTTCGGGCTCACCCTGGACGAGCGTTCGGCACCGGTCGGCATCGAGGCCTGGGGAACGGCGGCGGAACGCACCGAAGGACAGAACGCATGCTGGCAGCGGGTCAGGGACGATCTGGATTCCGAAGAGTTCTTCGATTACCTGGAAAGCCTGAGTGCCCTGGCGACCTTCTTCGATCCGCAGTTTTCCGGTGCGCGCGGTAACCTGACACGGCGTGTTTGGCGGATGATCACGGCGGCGGCCGACAGTGAGTTCTTGTGTGAGCAACTGTTTGTCCTGCAACTGGAGTCCCTGGCGGAGGGCATGCGCCGACTGGATATTTTCAATGAGCTCGAGTTCGCGGTGCTGTGTCACCAGGCCTTCGACGAGGCCGATGAAGCCAGCGCCAAAGCCCGCTTGCTGAGCTTGTTGAAAGGCAAGTTTCGCCTGCGCGTGCTCAGGGACGAGGCTGCTGATCCGGTGATCTACCGGGAGTGTCGGGAACAGCTGGCGGCGTGCCTGGAACTGCCCGACCTGTTCAACGAACCGTTCTACAAGGAGCGGGTACAGCTCGACAGCGCCGAGATCGAAACGATGGTCGAGCGTGTCCGGCAGTTGGAAGCGACGCCGCAGGCGAACGGCCTGCAGCACTACCTGAGGTCGGCCCCGCCCTGGCGCAGATTCCTCGAACTGGCCTACGAGCGGGAGCTTGAGTCATTGTCCGTACAGGCGCGCGAGTCGTGGATCGATGCCGCCACCACGACCGCCCTGGGTGCGCCTGTCGTATGAACCGGCGCCGTGGTTCGTCAGCCCTTCCACACCTGGGGATTGACCAGGTCGTGCGGGCGCACGCCGAGCAGCGCGCTGCGCAGGTTGGCCAGGGCCCGGTTGGCCATGGCCTCGCGGGTCTCGTGGGTGGCCGAACCGATATGCGGCAGGGTCACGGCGTTCTTCAGCTTGAACAGGGGTGACTCGGCTAGCGGCTCCTTCTCGTAGACGTCCAGCCCGGCGCCGCGAATCGTGCCGGCCTGCAGCGCCTGGATCAGGGCCGGTTCGTCCACCACCGGGCCTCGTGAGACGTTCACCAGGATCGCCCCCGGCTTCATCAGGCCCAGTTCGCGCTGGCCGATCAGATGGCGGGTCTTGTCGCTCAAGGGCACCACCAGCACCACGAAGTCGGCTTCGGCCAGCAGCGCGTCTAGGCTGCGGAACTGCGCGCCGAGTTGCTGCTCCAGCTCCGGCTTGCGGCTGTTGCCGCTGTAGAGCACCGGCATGTCGAAACCGAGGCGGCCACGGCGGGCGATAGCCGCGCCGATATTGCCCAGGCCGACGATGCCCAGGGTCTTGCCGTGGACATCGGTGCCGAACAGCTCCGGGCCGATCGTGGCTTTCCACTGGCCGGCCTTGGTCCAGGCATCCAGTTCGGCGGCCCGGCGGGCACTGCTCATGATCAGGGTGAAGGCCACGTCGGCAGTGCTTTCGGTCAGCACGTCGGGGGTATTGGTGAGCATGATCCCGCGCTCGCTGAGGTATGCCACGTCATAGTTGTCGTAGCCGACCGAGACACTGGAGACCACTTCAAGCTTGCCGGCGTTTTCCAGCTGGGCACGCCCCAGTTTGCGGCCGACACCGATCAGCCCGTGGGCGTGGGGCAGGGCTTCCTCGAACTGGGCATTGATATCGCCGAGCTTGGGGTCCGGGACAACCACGTCGAAATCCTGGCGCAGGCGCTCGACCATGGCAGGGGTGACGCGGCTGAAGGCGAGTACGGTTTTTTTCATCGTAAAGCTCATCGAACGGCGGGAATGCCAAGCACGCTATCATTTTTCAGCGGATTTGTGCGGTGGATTCTGCTTTCGCCATCGCCAGCAAGCCGGCTCCCACAGGTCGGCGTTTCGACACAGGTCATCGTCATGCGAAAAAAACTTGTGGGAGCTGGCTTGCCAGCGAAGGCGTCCGGGTAGGCGGTGCGGGGCTCAAGGGTCTCTTCGTGGGCAAGCCCACTCCCACAATGAGTACCGCGTCAGGCGCATATCTTGTGCACGGCGCCATCCTTGTGGGAGCTGGCTTGCCAGCGAAGGCGTGCGGGCAGGCGGTGCAGGGTTCAAGGGGCTCTTCGTGGGCAAGCCCACTCCCACAAAATGAGTACCGCGTCAGGCGCATATCTTGTGCACGGCGCCATCCTTGTGGGAGCTGGCTCGCCAGCGAAGGCGTCCGGGTAGGCGGTGCAGAGTTCAAGGGTCTCTTCGTGGGCAAGCCCACTCCCACAAAATGAGTACCGCGTCAGGCGCATATCTTGTGCACGGCGCCATCCTTGTGGGAGCTGGCTTGCCAGCGAAGGCGTGCGGGCAGGCGGTGCAGAGTTCAAGGGGCTCTTCGTGGGCAAGCCCACTCCCACAAAATGAGTACCGCGTCAGGCGCATATCTTGTGCACGGCGCCATCCTTGTGGGAGCTGGCTTGCCAGCGAAGGCGTGCGAGCAGGCGGTGCAGGGCTCAAGGGTCTCTTCGTGGGCAAGCCCACTCCCACAAAATGAGTACCACGCCAGGCGCACATCTTGTGCACGGCGCAATCCTTGTGGGAGCTGGCTTGCCAGCGAAGGCGTCCGCGCAGGCGGTGCGGGGCTCAAGGGCCTCTTCGTGGGCAAGCCCACTCCCACAAAATGAGTACCGCGTCAGGCGCACATCTTGTGCACGGCGCAATCCTTGTGGGAGCTGGCTTGCCAGCGAAGGCGTCCGGGTAGGCGGTGCAGAGTTCAAGGGTCTCTTCGTGGGCAAGCCCACTCCCACAATGAGTACCGCGTCAGGCGCATATCTTGTGCTCGGCGCCATCCTTGTGGGAGCTGGCTTGCCAGCGATGAGGCGTGGGCAGGCGCCGATGATGTCAGGTCGCGAGCCGTACCTGGCCCATTTCATACGCCGCCAGCTCGGCTTGGTGCGCCGCGAGGATCTCCGGCAGGGAGCCGCGCAGGTACTCGACCCAGGTCTTGATCTTGGCATCCAGGTACTGGCGCGACGGGTAGATCGCGTACAGGTTCAGTTCCTGGGAGCGGTAGTTGGGCATCATGCGCACCAGGCTGCCGTTGCGCAGGCCTTCGATGGCGGCGTACACCGGCAGCACGCCGACCCCCATGCCGCTGGTGATCGCGGCCTTCATCGCGTCGGCCGAGTTGACCAGGAAGGGCGAGCTGGACAGGGTTACCGCTTCCTGGCCGTCGGGGCCGTTGAAGATCCAGTTGTCCAGGGCCGTCACCGGGCTGACCAGGCGCAGGCAGGCATGATTGAGCAACTCGCTGGGCTTGCGCGCGCAACCGTTGGCCTTCACATAGTCGGGCGAGGCACAGACGATGCTGTAGGTGATGCCCAGGCGCTGGGAGACAAAACCCGAATCCGGCAGCTCCTTGGCGAGCACGATGGACACATCGTAGCCTTCGTCCAGCAGGTCCGGCACGCGGTTGGCCAGGGTCAGGTCAAAGGTCACGTCGGGGTGGGTCTTGCGATAACGGGCGATGGCGTCGATCACGAAATGCTGGCCGACCCCGGTCATGGTGTGCACTTTCAACAATCCAGCAGGTCGTGCATGGGCATCGCTGGCCTCGGCCTCCGCTTCCTCGACATAGGCGAGGATCTGCTCGCAGCGCAACAGATAGCGCTTGCCGGCCTCGGTCAGGGCGATGCGCCGGGTGGTGCGGTTGAGCAGGCGGGTTTGCAGGTGGGCTTCCAGGTTGGAGACCGCGCGCGAGACATTGGCCGTCGTGGTGTCCAGTTGCACGGCGGCGGCGGTGAAACTGCCGGCTTCAGCCACGCAACTGAAGGCGCGCATGTTTTGCAGAGTGTCCATGGGGTGTTCTCTGGGGCGATGGCAAATTGTGACACGAAGTAACCAGGTGATGTCAGCTTGTCACAGGCCAGGAACGCTGTCTTTACGGCCAAAGGCTCAGGTCACGGACCAGGCTTCCTTGACCTTGGCCTCATAGTAGTCGTTGATATAGGCCGTCAACATGGCTTTCAAGGCCTCCCGCGCAGTGTGCAAGGTCGTGGCATCCGGGCGGTCATGCGCTGCCTGTGCCGCGCGGATCAACTGATCCACAACTGCTTTTTCAGCGGTTATTTTCTCTCTGATCGCCGCCAGTTCCCGGCTGATCAGCGTAACTTTTCCCGTTTCGGCAATGTTGTTCAGCAGGGCGTCAAAGGCCGGTGCGTGCTTGTCGACGTAGCCGTCCCACCAGGCGATATCGCCGCCCTCGGCCAGTTTGGACAGGGCAATCGGCAGGATCAGGTCCAGGGACTGGCTGCCCAGTTGCTCCTTGAGCAGGGTATTCACCTGGCTGCCGGAGGCGGCTTCCACGGTAACCGGCGTGGGCGTCGAGAAGGCCTGGTTGAAGGCATCCTTTTGCGTGAAGAAGTGCTGGGTCATCAACAGTGCCGCTTCACCGTCCTTGAGCTTCAGCGAGAACTTCGCCGAGGCCCCGTGGGATTGATAGAGCACCGTCCCGCCGATCAGGGCGACGAGTGGGGCGGTGTCGAAATCGCCGACCCCGGCGCTGGCGAGTCCGTTGGCGAGCAGCTTCTGCACGCTTTCCAGGGTGTTGAACTGGCCGGACACGGCGATATCCAGGTAGGTGCCGCACAGGTGCGGGTCATCTTCCTGGACGGACGACAGGCTGATTTTCATCCCGGCATCGAGGCTCACGCCCCACGACAGCTTCGCCTTGGGTTCGACCGCAATGGTCCGGGTCAGGGTGTCTGCCCTGGCCGTGTAGAGCTTCAGGGCGTCTGGACGGAACACTCGCGGGTGCTGTTCCAGCAGTTGACGAATGGTGCTGTCCGCGTCGGTGTCGAGGGTTCCGGCAAGCTTCAGATGGACGTACTGCTCGGTCAGTTGCCGCGACCTCTGGTCGAGTTCTTTATTGACCTGGCGGATCTGCGGTGCGCTCTCGCCGTCCAGCACGGCGCGGGTCAAGCGATGGCTGCTGTCGATGACATGGGCCTGCATCGCGCTGATCAGTTGCTGTGCATCCGGTCCGTACTCCGCCAGGCCGTCCAGGCGCTTTTCGGCGGCGGCCGGGTCGCGATCATAGACGCCGATGATATCCAGGGCCTGGGCTTTCCCGGTTTTCAGCACATCGGCCTTTGCCTCCGCCTGGACCCTGAGCATGCCAAGGCCATCGAAGATTGCCGCTGCCGTGGTCGCGACGCGCCGGCCGGATTCGATCTGGAAGGGTTGGGGCAGGGGTTGGTGGGTGTCGAACCGCGGGCAGGGGTTCCCGGTTTTCCGCAGTTCATCGCCAAGCCAGGCCTGGCTGAGGGCGGCGAGCCGGATGTTCCTCTGATAGTTGTTGCAGGTGCTGAACAAGGGTTTGCCCTGGCTCAGCAGGTCGCGCTTGGAGCCGTTCCACCAGGTCCACTTGGACAGGCTCCTGGCCCGGGTGTAGGTGTCCAGGTCGCTGTATTTTTCGGTGCGGATCGTTTCGTAACCCAGGCCCAGCTCCAGCGAGACGGCATTGATCAGGGACAGCCTGCCCTTCAGCCGTGCGTCGATGCTGGTGGTGTCCTTGATGATGCGGGTCTGGGTAGTCTCCAGTGTTGACGACAGTCCGACATTCGGCCCGATGCTGGCGCCGCCCAGTGCCCCCGTGCCGATTTGCAGCCCGACCCGCGCATCCCAGCCCTGGGAGCCGCCTTCGCCGACCGTCGCCCGGCTTTTGGCCAGAGCCTGGTCCAGCGCGTTCTTCAGGTACACGCTCAGGCTCGCGCGAAACTGCCACTTGAGCACTCGGCACAGGTGTTGTCGCTGCCGGTTTTCGGCCGAGCGGGGCTGATTGGCAAAAACGCGTTCAGATGTTTTGAAGTAACGATAGAGTGCCTGTAATTCCTGTTTGCCCAGGCTGCCGGGGTCGTTGGCGCGAAGAGCCGGCAGTGCCTCTGCGCGAAGCTTCTGCAACGGTTCGAGCGCTTTTCGTTGCGCGCACGGGAGGCTGTCCTGCAGGCGCTGCATGATGCTTTCGACAGCGGCGCCAAAGGGCTGGACGCTAGCTTCCGACGGCCCAGCGGGTGCTGTGTCGAGACCTTGCAGGTTGTCGCCGAGGCAGGTGTCGTCCGGCCTCAACTCGGGTGCCTGGTGGAAGATCGAGTTCTTTTCCCGGTAACTGATCAGGCGCGGCTCCGCGGCTGGCTGGTGAAACAGCGAAGTGGGGCGGGCGTGGAAGGCAAGGATGGCACTCATGGGCGATCACTCCTGCGCCGGCGCTGCATGGCAGCGTTGCAGGAACAGATCACAGGTATCGAGGATGGCTGTCCTGTCGGGAAACGGCAGTCTGAGAAACAGCGCCCGGGCGGCCCGGTCCTGAAACCAGGTATCGAACAGCAGGGCCATGGATCCGCCTGGACCCGGGATCACGAAGTCGGTGGCTGGCGAATCGTCGAACGGTGGTGTGAGCATGAGCAACAGTCCCTGCTGGCCGTACTCCAGCCACAACCTGCGGTCATCGTGATCCAGCGCTATCTGGAAGTAATCGGCCTGACTATCGGGTATCAGGGCGCGCAACTGGCGAATCAGGTCGTTGCGGCTGGCTTCGGACATGACTGCAGGTCCTGTTCAGTGGGCCGTGTATTTGGCGGCGTTGGAGAGATTGAAAAACACCGCCAGGTTTTTCAGGGTCTGCTCCTGGGACGGCTCCTCGCTGATCAGGCCGTCGATGACCGGTGTCGGCCCCTGGCAGTCGATGCGCATGTAGTGCCGGCACAGGCTCAGGTTCAGTCGTAGCCACTGTTGCACACCGATGCCCTCGACACCGTGCAGGGTGCGGCGCACCCGGTAGGCGTCGGCATACTCGAGCGTGCAGGGATCGCCGTCGAGGGTGCGAAAATGCAAGCGGTTGTCCCGCTGCTCGACCGCGATCCGCAGGTTTTTCACCAGGCATTCCCGCAAGGCGTGCAGGGGCGGCGGGGGGACGTGTACGCGGGGATCGTTGAAGCGGTCGCGGCGTTTCTGCAGTTCGAGGGACAGGTTCATCGGACGCCTCTGCCTTGTGTTCTTGTTGTCAGGCTGGTGCCAGGTCGGTGTAGGACGAAGCCTCGCACGCTCGCCTCGCCGGCCAATATCACATTGCGCTCATCCTCCCGCGCGCGGATTTCCAGCCGTTGCAAACTGCACTGCAAGGTCGCCGATTATCTCGGGAACGGTAACAAACATTCGCAGGAACTCCCGCTTATCGCCGCGCCGGGCGCCCCCTAGAATTGCCGCTCCAGAGCTTCTCCATCCATGTCGGGAATTTGCAGCAGTGCCGCGTCGCATCAGCAGAGAGCTGAAGACTCTCAGTGTTTGGGCCTTATCGTTAGCCATCGGCGGCTGCATCGGAACCGGAGGTATTGCCCCACAAGGCAAGACCCTGGCCGCCAACACCCTGGCCACCGATGAAGCGATCCAAGGCGCCGCCCGCGACGCGCACTGGCCGACCGCCCGCTGGTGGCAGGCCTATGGTGACCCGCAACTCGACCAATGGGTCAGCCAGGCCATGCGGGGCAGCCCGAGCCTGGCCATGGCCGCCGCGCGCGTGCGCCAGGCCCGGGCCATGGCCGGAGTCGCCGAGTCGGCCGAGTCGCTGCAGATCAAGGGCGACTCCAGCCTCAAGCGCCATCAGTGGGCCAACGATCAGTTCTATGGTCCCGGCGAACTGGCCGACTCCAACACCTGGGACAACAATGCCGCCCTGGGCCTGAGTTATTCCCTCGACCTCTGGGGCCGCGACAGCAATGCCAGCGAACGCGCCGTGGACCTGGCGCATATGAGCGTCGCCGAAGAGCGCCAGGCCCGGCTCGAGTTGCAGGGCAATATCGTGCGCGCCTATATCCAGCTGTCGTTGCACTACGCCCAGCGCGATATCGTCGAGGCCACCCTCAGGCAGCAGACGCAGATTCTCGACCTGGCGCAACGGCGTCTGGACGCTGGGCTCGGCACTCACTTCGAAGTCAGCCAGGCGCAGACACCGCTGCCCGAAACCCATCGGCAACTGGATGCACTGGACGAAGAGATCGCCTTGAGCCGCAACCAGCTGGCAGCCCTGGCCGGTTTCGGTCCGGGCGAGGGGGGGCGATTGAAACGTCCGGCGCTGTCCCTGGCGGCCGCGTTGAAATTGCCATCGGCGCTGCCCGTCGAACTGCTCGGCCAGCGTCCCGATGTGGTTGCCAGCCGCTGGCAGGTGGCGGCCCAGGCCCGTGGTATCGATGTGGCCCATGCCGGCTTCTATCCCAATGTCGACCTGGTCGGCAGCCTCGGCTACATGGCCACCGGCGGTGGCATGCTGGAGTTCCTCGCCGGGCGCAAATTCAACTACAACGTCGGCCCGGCGATCTCCCTGCCGATCTTCGACGGTGGCCGCCTGCGCGCGGAACTGGGTGAAGCCAGCGCCGGCTACGACATCGCGGTCGCCCACTACAACCAGACCCTGATCAATGCTCTCAAGGGCATTTCCGACCGCCTGATTCGTCGCGAGTCGATGGACAAGCAGCAGGTCTTTGCCGCCGAGTCGGTGGCGACGGCGCGCAAGACCTACGACATCGCCATGCTCGCCTACCAGCGCGGCCTCACCGATTACCTCAATGTGCTCAACGCGCAGACCCTGCTGTTCCATCAGCAGCAGGTCGAGCAGCAGATCCAGGCCGCGCGCCTGAGTGCCCATGCCGAACTGGTCACCGCCCTCGGCGGCGGCTTGGGCGCTGGCAACGACGTCCCGGCGCCGGATCGCACCCTGCCGGGCAAACCTCCAGCGGTGCTGGCCGCCTTCGATCACTGAGAACCGCGTGATGACTCCCTTTCCCGCCCCGGTGCGCTGGCTGTACTCCCTTGAATGGCGTCGCGGCTTCTTTGACTGGGCCCGTAGCGACGGCGTGACCTGGGTATATATCTTCAAGACCCTGGCCGCCGCCTTCCTGACCTTGTGGCTGGCCATGCGCCTGGAGCTGCCGCAGCCGCGCACGGCGATGATCACCGTGTTTATCGTGATGCAGCCGCAGAGCGGTCATGTGTTTGCCAAGAGTTTCTACCGGTTCCTCGGCACCCTGGCCGGGTCGGCGGTGATGGTGCTGCTGATCGCCCTGTTCGCGCAGAACACCGAGCTGTTTCTCGGTGCGCTGGCGATCTGGATCGGGCTCTGCTCGGCGGGGGCGGCGCGCAATCGCAACTTCCGCGCCTACGGTTTCGTGCTGGCCGGCTACACCGCCGCCATGGTCGGCCTGCCCGCCCTGGCCCATCCCGAAGGGGCCTTCATGGCGGCGGTGTGGCGGGTGCTGGAAATTTCCCTGGGGATCATTTGCTCGACCTTTGTCAGTGCCGCGATTCTCCCGCAGAGCGCCAGTGCGGCCATGCGCAACGCGCTTTATCAGCGCTTCGGTGCATTTGCCGGATTTGTCGGCACTGGCTTGCGCACGCCCCACGCCGGCGCGGCCTTCGAAACCGCCAATATCGGCTTTATCGCCCAGGCCGTGGGCCTTGAGGGCTTGCGCAGCGTCACCGTGTTCGAAGACCCGCACATGCGTCGACGCAACGGGCGCTTGAACCGCCTGAACAGCGAGTTCATGACCCTGACCACCCGTTTCAATGCCTTGCATCAACTGCTTGAGCGCCTGCGTAGCCGTGGGCCGTTGCAGGTGCCGGCGGCCATCGAACCGGGGGTGCTCGGCCTGGCCGCACTGCTCGACGGTTTTGCCGGACGGGCGCTGACCGACGCCGATGCCCAGCGGCTGGCCGTGCAATTGGCCGACTACAAGTCGGCTCTGCCCGAACAGGTCCGCCGCCTGCGTGCGTGCTTCCAGGAAAGCCACCCGGATGCAGCGGGGCAACTGGAGTTTCATACCGCGTTCGAGCTGCTCTACCGCTTTGTCGAAGAGCTGCACAGTTATGCCTTGACCCACGCGTCCCTGGCCGACCATCGCCACGCACGCGAACAGTGGGACGAGCCCTATGTGCCGAAGACCAACTGGCTCGCGGCGGCGGCGTCGGGAATCCGTGGTGCCTTTATCCTGATTGTGCTCGGCAGCTACTGGGTGGCGACCGCCTGGCCGAGCGGGGCGACCATGACCCTGATCGCCGCTGCCACGGTCGGCCTGTCGGCGGCCACGCCGAACCCCAAGCGCATGGCGTTCCAGATGGCTTGCGGGACCTTGCTCGGGGCGCTGATCGGCTTTGTCGAGGTGTTCTTCGTGTTCCCCGCCATCGACGGCTTCGCCCTGTTGTGCATGGTGCTGGCGCCGGTGTTCGTGTTTGGCGCCTTCCTCGCTTCACGCCCGGCCTGGATGGGGGTTGGCGTCGGCCTGCTGATTTTCTTCAGTACCGGCTCGGTCCCGGACAACCTGACCGTCTACGACCCCTACAACTTTATCAACGACTACATCGCCATGGTCATCGGCATGCTGGTCTGCGCAGCGGCGGGGGCGATCATCCTGCCGCCCAACAGTCGCTGGCTGTGGCGGCGCCTGGAACAGGACCTGCGTGAACAGGTGGTGTTCGCCATCAGCGGCAAGCTCAAGGGCCTGGGCTCGATTTTCGAAAGCGCCACCCGTGACCTGTTGCACCAGGCCTACGGTTTCGCCGCGGGACAGCCGAAGGTGCAGAGCGAACTGTTGCGCTGGATGTTCGTGGTGCTGGAGGTCGGCCACGCGGTTATCGAGTTGCGCAAGGAGCAGGCGAGCCTGCCGGTGCACCCCGCCTATGCCGAATCGCAGCCCTGGCGCCAGTCTATCCGCGTCATGGGCCGCTCGCTGATGCGCCTGTTCATCCAGCCCACCACGAGCAACCTGGAGCGCGCGTTGCTGGCGGTGGATCATGCGATCAGCCGGGTCCAGGCCACCGACGAACCCTTTGCCCGGCACTTCGATACCTCGGTGCTGCGCCGTGTCCAGAGCTACCTGCACTTTATCCGTACTTCGTTGCTGGACCCGCGTTCGCCGCTGGCGGCCCTCGGCCGTCCACAAGGAACTCCCCATGCCCCGTGAAATCGCGTTCCATGGTCTCTACCTGCCGACCATGACCCTGCTGTTCCTGATTGCCGCGGGTGTCGGCTGGGCGCTCGACCGCTTTATCGCCAGCCATGACCTGTACCGCTTCTTCTGGCATCCGGCGCTGCTGCGCCTGAGCCTGTTCAGCTGCATTTTCGGCGCCCTGGCGCTCACTGTTTACCGTTGAGAACGACCTGATGAAAAAGCTCTTCAGCCTGATCGCCACCTTGCTGGTCCTGGCCCTTGCGATCTGGATCGGCCGGCTGCTGTGGGTGCAGTACATGGAAAGCCCATGGACCCGTGACGGTCGCGTGCGCGCGGACATCATCAACGTCGCGGCGGACGTCACCGGTGAAGTGGTGGACGTGCCGGTGCGTGACAACCAGTTGGTGAAGAAGGGCGATCTGCTGATGCAGATCGATCCCGAGCACTACCGCATCGCGGTCAAGCAGGCGCAATCGCTGGTGGACTCGCGCAAGGCCAACTGGGAAATGCGCAAGGTCAATGCCCATCGCCGCGCCGACCTGGACAACATGGTGATCTCCAAGGAGAGCCGCGACGACGCCGGCAACCTGGCCGACGCCGCCCTGGCCGACTACCAGCAGGCCCAGGCGCAACTGGAGGCGGCGCAGTTGAACCTGGCGCGGACCCAGGTGCGGGCGGCGGTGGACGGCTACGTCACCAACCTCAATGTGCACCGCGGTGATTACGCACGGATCGGCGAGGCGAAGATGGCGGTGGTCGACATGAACTCGTTCTGGGTCTACGGCTTCTTCGAGGAAACCAAGCTGCCCCATGTGCGGGTCGGTGACTCGGCGGACATGCAATTGATGAGCGGGCAGGTGCTCAAGGGGCATGTGGAGAGTATTTCGCGGGGTATCTACGACCGCGACAACCCCGAGAGCCGTGAACTGATCGCGGATGTGAACCCGACGTTCAACTGGGTACGCCTGGCCCAGCGGGTGCCGGTGCGGATTCATATCGACGAGGTACCGGACGGGGTGCTGTTGGCGGCGGGGATTACCTGCACCGTGATCGTCAAGCCGGCAGGGGCCTGACGATCGCTGAAAGCTTCGCTGGCAAGCCAGGCTCCTGCAGGGACCGAGCGTAGCCACGAGCATTTGTGGTGAAACACCGGGCGAAGATCGTTCCCACGCTCCGCGTGGTAATGCAGCCCGTGACGCTCCGCGTCACATTCAGAGCGGACGCGGAGCGTCCAGCGAGGCATTCCCACGCAGAGCGTGGGAACGATCAATAACCAGACCGGCTCTAACCGACAGGTCGCTATGGGGATTATGCACTTGATCGAGTTGGCTCAGCGCTGGGTGGATTCGGTGTTGGAGGAGCAGCCAGGCATCGTCACGAACTGACAACAATCAGTCAGGTCTGAAACACCGACCTACTGTGGGAGCCGGCTTGCCGGCGATGACGTCCGCAAGAGCGATACAGGACTCAAGGGCCTCATCGCTGGCAAGCCAGCTCCCACAAAAGCTCGCTTTCCACACCACCATGCTCAGGCGCCGGTGATTTGGTTGACGCTGGTGATTGTGCCGTTCCAGATCATTTCGTAATGAGCGGTCTGGATGATCGATGAGACCGGACGTGGGGTCATCAGCGCCCAGCAGTGGTTGCCGGGGTGACGCACGGATCGGTAGCGCAACCCGGGGCACTTGTCAGCCTTGATCGCTTTTCCCAACGCGTGAGAGTAGGTGTAGTCATCCGGATCGTAGAGGGGATCTGCCATGGGGATAGACGCGGCATCTCTCATTGTGGCGTCGGTGAAGTGGCAGGAAAGACCACGGAAAACAAATCGCTCGTAGTTGAGCCCCCGCACCTTCGACCAGTAGCTGTTCTGGTGATGCCTGACCTCGGCCAGCGCCGTTTCCATGGTCTCGGCCAGGTACAGCACGCCGAAGCTGCCATCGCTGAAGCGCGAGCCCGCCGGATTGACGTGGGTGAAGGGCGCTGTCGCGTAGGCGCATCCGGGAATACCAAAGGGGATCTCATCCCGCGGGATCAGTTCCAGTTGACCCAACTCGTTGCGCAGCCGCGGATTGGTCAGGGCCTGGACCTGGTAAAGCACCTCGAATTCATCAGCGTCCGCCACGTCATCGAACAAGGCAATCGGCGGGAACTTGGAGTTGACCAGCCGATAGGCCTGCAAGCGCTCGCCGGACAATAGAGGTAAATGGCTTGCTGTCACCATTGCGCGCCCCGCAGGGTGTCAATCCGCCGAAACGTCTCGTACAGCGAGATCATGTCGCCCTGCGCCATGATGTCCAGAGGGGTGCGCCCGTTGAAGAAATCGTTATCGTTGGCCATCGCCGGGAAGCCATAGACGTTCTCCGGGTTATCGAAGATAACGCGCAGGGCCCCGTGGATATTCAGCACAAAGCTGATCCGTTGCATCTGGTCGGCATCCAGGCCAACGGACCAAGCGGGATCACGCTGTTTGGCACGGGTGTAGGTGCTGCGGGAAATACGCAGGATACGACAGGCGTGGTCGCTCGAGGCCTGCCACTTTTCGAGTACCCCCACGGCCGCTCTCAGACCGGTCACGCCTTGTGCCTTGGTCAGTCCTGAGGCTGCTGAAGTGACTGTCATGATCATGTCCTTGATAAAATAATCTGTAGATTCAAAAATATCAAAATTGAATCTATAGATCAAATTTCAAGCTTCTGATCGTTCCCACGCTCCGCGTGGTAATGCAGCCCGTGACGCTCCGCGTCACCTCCAGAGCGGACGCTCCGCGTCCCCTGAGGCACTCCCACATCAGACAGGCTTCGACCGGTCGCTACAAACGCGTACCCAAGCCAAAGCGTTTCATCAGCACCTTTTCCAGCAACCCCTTTGGCAGCAGGGCCGCCAGCAACGGCAATGCCCGGCAACCATTGCCCAGGCGCAGCAGACGTGGCGGTTGTGGTTTCCGGGCGGCCTTGAGCAGGTCGGCGGCGAAGCTGGCGGCTGAAGTCGGGTTGTTCTGCGAGGCGTTGGCCCGCGCGCGTATACCCTCGCGCAACGGCCACCAGGGCGACGTTTCGGCAATCACTTGCTCGGCTTCATGGCTGGCATTCCTGGCGAACTGGGTGTCGATGGCGCCGGGCTGGACTTCCATCACGCGGATGGCGAAGGGCGCCAACTCCATGCGCAGGGCATCGCTCAAGGCATGGACCGCCGCCTTGGACGCACAATAGGCGCCGGCGAAAGGCGTGACCAGGACCCCGGAGACACTGCCGATATTCACCACCAGACCCTGGTTGCGGCGCAACGCCGGCAGCAGCGCGCGGGTCACGCCGACGATGGCGAAGACATTGGTTTCGAACTGGCGCTGCATGGCCTCGACGCCACCGTCGAGCAGCGGGCCCATGGCGCCATAACCGGCGTTGTTGATCAGCACATCGAGGCCGGCGTGCTGCTGCTCGATACGTTGCGCCAGTTGCTGCAGTGCCGGGCCGTCGTTGACATCCAACCGCACGGCGGTGAAGCCGGCGGCGGCCAGGGTGGCCACGTCTTCGGGTTTGCGCGCGGTGGCCCAAACCTCATACCCCGCGTGCCTGAACGCATCTGCCAGGGCGCGGCCGATGCCGCTGGAACATCCGGTGATCAAGGCTATGGGCATGGCACATCCTTATTGGGCCTGGGAGTCGAAGACCTCCGAGAATACCTTGTCCGTGACAAAAAAGAGCGAATCGAGTCCCTGTTTGATCCTGGTCCGGTCGGTGCCATGCATGCGCGTCTGGGCACCATGGCCGTCGAGAAAGAACAGGGTGGGCACGTACTGGATTTCGATACCGGGCTGCAGCAGTTTGAAGATCGGGAAGCTGAGCTGGAAAAACGCCACCCGTTCCAGATAAGGGCCCGACGCCAGGGCTTCGAGCAGCAGCTTGATTCGATCGCAGGGAGGGCAGCCGCGGCTGTAGACCAGGACCACCGACGGTTTTGGCCGGATCAGGGGAATCTCCAGGCTGCCCAGGGCAGTACGGAATGCCCTCCGGTTCTTGATTTCGGTGACGGCGGTCTTGCTCTTCATCCTGACTCCCTGATCGGTAGCTTCACCTCCAGGGGGTATTCAACGTCAAATGCGGAGGGTTGTAACCTGTCAGAAATGACAGGTGGCAATAGGCGACTATTGTCGACATCAGCCCGAAAAACTGCCTTGCAGGCGTTCGGCACGAAACTCCAGGGTTTGGGGGCGATAGCCGGGGCGCAACGGCGGCATCGGCAGACAGTCTTCCCAGGCGCCCGCGGGCTGCAATTCGCCGGGGCCGCGATAGTGCGGCGCGGTATAACTGTTCTCGGCCAGGTTGACGGTATCGCCTGGAGCGTACGCGGCGATGCGCCAGCGCAGGTCGGTCAGGGGTACGTCGTTGTCGTTTTTCATCTTCAGTTGCAGCGGGCGATCGGCCGGGCAGTGCTCGGGCGTATAGCTGATGCGCATTTCCAGGCGTGCCAGTTGCCGGGCTTCGCGGGTATCCAGCCAGGCGACCCAGGCGGCCACCAGTCCCAGTCCGGCCAATGCGGCCATGGACACCGGCAACGCCTTGGCCGGGTAGCGCAACAACAGGACCAGCCAGGTGATGATCAGCAAGACGCCGATAAACATGAAAAGCAGCCTCGAAAAGATCGCAAGCATCATCCTAACAGTGTAGGTGCTGCGCTTCACTCCGGAGCCGGACGGCGGGCTTTGCATCGCCCCAAAAAAACACCCCCGTCCCCACCAACTGCGGATAGGGGGACGCAGCCAGCGGGGCGGGGGTGAGTGGAACGCTGGGGTCTACTGGGCGATGGTTTTCACCGAGATGCCACGTTCGACAGGGGTCGAACGCCCGTAGATATCTTCGAACCGCTCGATATCGTCTTCGCCCAGGTAGCTGCCCGATTGCACCTCGATGATTTCCAGGGGGATCTTGCCCGGGTTGCGCAGGCGGTGCACCGAGGCGATCGGGATGTAGGTGGACTGGTTCTCGCAGAGCAGGAACACGTTCTCGTCGCAGGTCACTTCGGCGGTGCCGCTGACCACGATCCAGTGCTCGGCGCGGTGGTGGTGCATCTGCAACGACAGGCACGCGCCCGGCTTGACCGAGATGTGCTTGACCTGGAAGCGGCCGCCCATGTCCACCGAGTCATAGGAACCCCATGGCCGGTAGACTTCGCAGTGGTTCTGGGTCTCGCTGCGGCCCTGTTCGTTGAGGGTGTTGACCATCTGTTTCACGCCCTGGACCTTGTCCTTGTGGGCGATCATCATCGCGTCCTTGGTTTCCACGACGACGATGTTTTCCAGGCCGATCACCGACACCAGCTTGCCGTTGCCGTGGATCATGCAGTTGCGGCTGTCCTGGATGACTACGTCGCCCTTGCTGACGTTGCCGTTCTCGTCCTTTTCATGCACGTCCCACAGCGACGACCAGCAACCGACATCGCTCCAGCCGGCGCTCAGCGGTACCACACAGGCGCGCTGGGTCTTTTCCATCACCGCGTAGTCGATGGAGTTGTCCGGGCACTGGGCGAAAGTGGCTTCGTCCAGGGTCACGGTGTCGGCGTCCTGGTGGCTGCGTTCGAGGGTCAGCAGGCAGGTGTCGTAGATATCCGGATCGTGCTTTTTCAGTTCTTCGAGGAAGCGGCTGGCGCGGAACAGGAACATGCCGCTGTTCCAGAAGTAACCGCCGGCCTCGACGAACTCGATGGCGCGTTTTTCGTCGGGCTTCTCGACGAAGTGCGAGACCCGGCTGACGCCTTCGGGCAGCAGCGCATCGTTGCTCGACTTGATGTAGCCATAACCGGTTTCCGGTTTGGTCGCCGGTACGCCGAACAGCACCATCTCGCCACGCTCGGCGGCCACGGTAGCCAGGGCCAGGGCGCGTTGCAGGGCTTTCTGGTCGTCCAGCACGTGGTCGGCGGGCAGCACCAGCATCAACTCGTCGCGACCTTCGTTGATCAGCATCATCGCGGTCAGGGCCACGGCCGGCGCGGTGTTGCGGCCGAACGGTTCCATCAGGATGCGCTGGGCCTCGAGGTGGCGGTTGCTCAACTGTTCGTTGACGATGAAGCGATGGTCCTTGTTGCAGACCACGATAGGCGTGTCCATGCCTTCGAACACCAGGCGCTCGAGGGTCTGCTGGAACAGCGTCTGTTCGCCGGTGAGGGCGAGGAACTGCTTGGGAAACTGCTTGCGCGAAAGCGGCCAAAGACGTGAGCCGCTACCACCTGACAGGATTACCGGAATCATGTTGTTACTCCTTTAAACAATGTATGGGTTAGAGCTACTGCGGTTGGTCGTTTCACTCTCTTGTTGTTGTCCGTGTCCGAATGGTTCACACAACCTTCCCTATAGGAGCCGGCTTGCCGGCGATGAGGCCCGTGAGCCTTGTATCGATCTGGCGAATACCATCGCTGGCAAGCCAGTTCCTACAGGGGATTGTGTTGACCATTCGGAAAATTCATCAGCGGGTCGATACCGGGCGCTTGACCCAGACCGGCGACAGGCTGCTGCCGCTGCCGGTGACGTAGAGCACCGCGGCTTCACCGCGCTCCAGGGCCACCGGCTTGAGGTCGCTGACCTTGGTGCTGCCGTCGTACAGGGCAAAGCTGACCTTCACCGGGTTGATCTCGCGTTCGCCGCGGCCCTTGGCGGCCACGGACTCGACCACGGCGGTCTTGCCGTCGGCGGTCTTCAGGGTCAGGGCCTTGTCACTCAGGTTCTGCACCCGCACCAGGGACTTCTGCTTGTTCTTGAACGGCGGTTCCTCGATCAGTTGCGGCTGGCCGCTGGCGTTGTTGACGAGGGTGTAATAGTGGTCGGCGGCGAGTTTCACCGGCAGGCTCTGGCTGCCGACCTTGGCGCTGTAGTCGCCACCGGGCATGAAGCTGAAATCGCTGCTGGCCAGGGGCGCGACATCGCTGAGGGCGGTGGCGCCGACGGTGGCGCTGACTTCCTGGTTGCTGGCGTTGTACAGCCGCACGAAGCTCGATCCCTTCGGTGCGGTCGGGCCGTACAGGGCGGCGTCGCCACCGGCCCAGACCGGCAGTGAGAGCAGGCTCAGGCCCGCGGCCATGGCCAGGGTCTTGACGGTGTTTTTACGAGTAGTGTTGAAGGTCATGATGCATACCTCTTTTCAGTTTTGCGCCTGTACAGGCGACTCGGATCGGGTGGTGTTCTGGACCAGGTTCTGTTGGCGGATACCAGCGGCTTTCAATTGCGCGACCCACTGCGGATCGGCATCGCCGATTTCGTTGTTGACCGGCAGGTAGCGCTCCGGGAACTCCCAGATCAGCACCTGCGGCGGGTTGTTCTTGAAGGCGTCGCTTTTCAGGTAGGCAAGCATCGGCAGGATCGGGCCGTGGCCGTCCTCGGCGTAATTCACCACATCGCTGTGCAGGGCCTGCTTGAGGGCGCCGACGAAGTTCCAGTTGGGATTGGCGCTGTAGCTGGTGCCGATCAGCGCCACCGGGACTTCGTTGTCGGCGAACAGGGCGTCGTCGCCGGCCGGCTGCTCGTCGGCGGCACGGGTGATGCGTTTTTCCAGCGGTTCCTGCGGCGGCATCAGGTTGTTGAACAGCGGGTCCAGCGGCAGGAACAGGGTCAGGTCGCCCTTGTGCGGTTCGGTCTTCTCTGCTTCGGTGACAAAGCGCTGCGGCGTACCGCTGAGCGGCGCCTGGGCGGCGATGGCGCCGGCCAACTGGGTGGCGGCGATTTGCGCGCCGTCCGGGGTCCAGTGGGTGTCGGTACGCAGGAACACTTGCCGGCCCTGTTGCTTGGCCTGTTGCAGCGGGCCGAGCAGGTCGGGGGCGAGGATCCGGTCGGCGGCGACGCGGGCGTGGAAGTCCTGGTAGAGGTTGGCGTGAATGCTCGATGGACGGACTTCACCGAGGTGTTCCGGGTACAGGCGCACCTTGGCCGGCACGATCGCCATCACCAGGTTCACGCCCTTGGCCTTGAGGGTCTGGCGTACACCTTCGACCAGGGCGTAGTTGCCCTGCAGGTTTTGCTGCTCGTTGGCGATGGGGTTGAATTCCTCGTCGCTGTAGAGCCAGTGATCGCGGCCCAGCACCACGCCCGGACGGCCTTCGTTGAACAGCTTGAAGTCCAGCGCGGCCCAGAGGTTGGTGCCCAGGCGCTTGATCGGGAACTCGCCGTCGTAGTGGGTCTCGATGGCCTTGGTCCAGCGCCCGTTGAGTACGGTCGCATCGGCATTGGTGCTGAAGCCGATGAAGCTGCGCAGGGACCAAAGCCCCAGCGCCAGCAAGGTGACGAGGAACAGGGCGATGTAGAGGATGCGTAATGAGCGGGTCATGGTCGGCTCCCTCAGAACTGGAAGTAAAGGAACGGCGAGAAGCTTTGCGCCGAGAGTTTGAGAATCGAGGCGATGAACAGCAGCAGCACCAGGGTGCGCATCAGGTAGCGTGGCCAGTCGGCCACCCAGTAGGCCGGTTGCACCTGGGCTTCGACGCCGACGTTGTAGCCGGGCTCGTGGATGCTGCCGGCCGCTTCGCCGGGGGCGGCCTTGATCAGGCCGGGTTGCGCGGTGGCCGGACCGTCGGCGGGCTTGGCCTTCGGCGCGGGCGGGTTGCTGTAGAAATCGCGCAGGCCGAAGAACGCCAGGGTCGCGTAGGCCACTACCAGGGTCGCCACCTGCAGGCCGGTGAGGCTGGCGCGGTTGAGCTCCGACAGCGACCAGTCGCTGAAGCTGAACATGGCGCCGTACATGCGGCCGGCCACGTGCAGGTTCTCGGCACGGAAGATCACCCAGCCCATGATCACCAGCAGGAAGGTCAGCGCCCAGCGGATCGGGTTGAAGCTGCGTGGCGTGGTGTTGATGCCCAGGGCTTTTTCGATCGCCAGCCACATGCCATGCCAGGCGCCCCAGACGATGTAGGTGATGTTCGCGCCGTGCCACAGGCCACCGAGCAGCATGGTCAGGAACAGGTTGCGATAGGTGGTCAGGGTGCCTTTGCGGTTGCCGCCCAGGGTGATGTAGAGGTAGTCGCGCAGCCAGGTCGACAGGCTGATGTGCCAGCGCCGCCAGAACTCGGTGATCGACTGGCTGATATAGGGCTGCTTGAAGTTCTCCATGAAGCGGAAGCCCATCATCAGGCCGAGGCCGATGGCCATGTCGCTGTAGCCGGAGAAGTCGAAGTACAGCTGCGCGGTGTAGGCCAGGGCACCGAGCCAGGCGTCGCCGGTGGTCGGGTTCTGCAGGGCGAAGCAGTGATCGGCGACCACCGCCAGGGTATCGGCGATGAAGACCTTCTTGATGAAGCCCTGCATGAACCGCGTGGCACCTTCGGAGAACTTGTCGAGGGTGTGGGTGCGGTTGTTGAACTGGTCGGCGAGGTCGCGAAAACGCAGCACGGGGCCGGCGATCAGGTGCGGGAAGATTGCCACGAAGGCCGCGAAGTCGATCAGGTTGCGGGTCGCCGGGGTATCGCCACGGTAGACGTCGATGATGTAGCTGATGGACTCGAAGATGTAGAACGAGATACCGATCGGCAGCAACACGTGGGTCAGGATGAACGGTTCGAGACCGAACGAGGTCATGATCGCGTTGAGGCTATCGACACCGAAGTTGGCGTACTTGAAGTAGCCGAGGATACACAGGTCGACGGCCACGCCCAGCAGCAGCCAGCGCTGGGCCGGCCTGGTGCGTACGCCGGCGGCGCCGACCTTGAGGCCGATCCAGTAGTTCCACAGGGTGACGCCGGCGAACAGCGCCAGGAAGTCCACCCGCCACCACGCGTAGAACACGTAGCTGGCGATCAGCAACAGCAGGTTGCGATAGCGTTGCCCGCTCAGGTAGTACAAGCCGAGAAAGATCGGCAGGAACAGGAACAGGAACACATTGGATGAAAATACCATCCCGATCTCTCCTTGTTTAATCAACGTTCAAGGGCCGAAGCCCCCCCAAACCCCCCATGAAAACCGCGGGGTATTACGTACCTGTGTCGATCGTTCCCACGCGCAGCAAAGGAACGCCTCTCTGGACGCTCTGCGTCCGTTTTGTGACGCAAAGCGTCACGGGCTGCATGCCCACGCAGAGCGTGGGAACGATCGGTAAGCTTTTAGCTCGGGGGCAAGCCCCCTCCCACAGGGGTTACGAGCCTTTGTTGCCTTTCTCGTGCGTCGGGTCGTAGACCTTGGTCAGGTCGCCGCCGAGGCGGAAGGTCTTGAACGGTTGCATCCCATGCTTGCGTTCGAGCACATCCGCCGGACAGGTGTAGAGCGTGCAGAACGGTTCGAGCCAGGCGAATTTCGAGTCGACCTTGAGGTCGGTCATGTCCTGTTCCTTGCCGTTTTTCGCCTGGAATTCCCCGGGGTCCTTGACCCCGGCCAGCACCCGGTCACCCAGGCGCTTGAGCGCACCGTTGTTTTCCTGGCGCAGGTCGACGCCGTTGACCAGGGCAAAGCTGGCGATCATCGCCAGAGGAGGCAGCGCGTAGTTGTGGTAGGCCAGGGCGCGCTGCTGGCGCTTGAGCTCGTTGGGCAGGAACCCCTGCGGGTCGACCTGGTTGGCGCCGACCTTGTATTCCTTCACGGCCCAGTCGAAGAGGTCGCGACGGTCGGTGGCGATGGCGGTCGCCATCACCGACCAGGCGGCCCAGTACGAGTGATTGTTGGTCTTGTCCAGCGGCAGGTTGTCCCAGTCGCTCACTACCTGGTCGGCCATCTTGCTGAACCAGGCCTCGATCTGTTGCGCTTCCTTCTGGTGGGTCGCCAGCGGATGGGAGTCGGAGAACTTCAGGCGGATATAGGCCGAGGCCATGCTGCCCAGGGCCCATTTGCGCATGGACTTGCCAGTGTGGTTGAAGTCCTTGGACATCAGCGCATCGGCCTGGGCCCAGGCGGTCAGCCAGCTCAGGGTACAGCTCAACTGTTCCGGGCGACCGTCACGCATGAACTGCATCACCCGCTTGCTGGTGCCACGTTCCATCTTGGTGATGTCGGCGGTGGTGTCGCGAAAGGCTTTTTCCGACTGCACGTTGAGGGTCGCGCGGGCCTTGTCGGAGCCCTCGTATTTGCTGCGGAACTGCAACTGGCCGGTGTAGGGCTGGGGCATGGCGTCGCAGCCTTCACTGTTGTCGCCGCTCTTGAACTTGTCGACGGCGGCGAAGTAACCCTGCGGCGGACGCAGCGGCGCGGCGGCCTGGGTCGTTGCGGCGAAGACCGTCAGGCCGAGCAGGGAAGGAACGAGCAATGTGCGGAGTTTCATCGGTAGGCACCTCATAACCCGGCCTGCGCCCTGTGGGGCTCAGCGCTGGGGAATACGTTGCGTTTGCAGATCTTCGCCTCGACTTTCTGCGGTGCGGTGCCCGCTTCCGGGCCCTGGACTTCGACGGCCAGCAGGTTCTGGTTGGCCCAGTCTTCGTCGGTGCGCAGTTCGAAGGCGAAACGTCCGTCCGTGTCGGAGGTTTCCGGTTTCTCGATCTTGATGTCCTCGTGGCGTCCGTTCATGTACCAGAGGGTGGCGTGCAGGGTTTTCACCGAGGTGTCGGCGAAGCGGATGTCGACCTGGTGGGCGCTGTTGCGCAGGTCGCGGTTGTTGCTGTTGACCAGCAGTTCGTTCTTGCCCGGCTTGACCGTGGTGCTGGCGCTCATGTCGGCGCTCTTGCCTTCGCAACCGTTGTCGAGCAGCGCCATCATCTGCCGGTAGATGGTTTCCTGGTCGAGGCGATACAGCGGCGAGAATTCCCAGATAAGGATCTTCGGCGGGGTCTTCTGGAACTCGTCGCTGCCCAGGTACTGCAACATCGAACCTTCCAGGCCACCGCCGGGGAAGGCGACGTTGAGGATGTCGGCGCCGATGTACTGTTGCAGAAAACCGGCGAAGTTGTAGTTCTTGCCGCTGTGACTGGTACCCACCAGGGTGATCTGCGGGTTGCCGGAATCGCCGAACAGGTCGCCGTCCGCCGCCTCGCCCTTGGGCTCGGTGCTGAACTGTTCCATGTACTGGATCGCGTAGCTGGTGCCGCACAGTTGACCGGCCATGTTGTGCAGGGTGCCGGTCTTGCCCATGCGCCCGGAGACCTTGGTCTCGAATTCGCGATGGGGAATGTCGGCGAAGCCGGGGACCTGTTTCACCGTCTCGGCGACGATCTTCGCGGTGCGCTCGGCACCGTACGGGGTCCAGTGCTGGTCGCCACGGAAGTAGAAATCGTGGGCCTGCTGTTCGTTGGTCAGGGGCGACAGGTCCGGGACGTGATAGCCCATTTTCGCGAAGCGTCCGAGCATGGCCTGGTAGTTGTGCAGGGCCTTCTCGTAGTCGAACTTGTCGCGTTCAGCCGGGAACAGTTTGTTGCGGTCCACCAGGCCACGGGTCGGCTGATAGACCACCACCAGTTCCACGCCCTTGCTCTTGAAGGCGTCGTGCAACTGTTGCATGCGCTTGTAGCCGGCCGACGTGGTGTCGAATTCGGTGCGCAGGTCTTCCTGGGTACGGAACAGCCAGTCGCCCTGGGCCTGGACCAGCGTGGTGAAGTTCTGCTGGTAGCGGGTGACGTAGTTCTTCGCGTCATGGGCCGCCGGGCACAGGCTGCAGCAGGGCTGTGCGGTGAAGTTCGGTGCCTGGACGTCCTCGGCCCGCAGGTTGCCGCTGGCGGCGAACATCGCCGCGGCGAGGCCGGACAGGCCGAGCAGTTTGATCAGGTGTGGGTTCATAAAGGTCATCCTCAATCCCGCAGTTGGGTCTGGCGTTCGACGGGGTCGATCAGCACGGCTTTCTGCTGGCGCACCAGCAGGTCGAGAATTTCATCCTGGCGATCGCCGAGAATCCCGGTGAAGCTGATGCCGCTGTTTTTCGCCGGGGCGAGCATGGACACCCGGTACAGCTCGACACTCAACGGCGAGTCGATGGACAGTGGGCCGCTGCCGTTACCGGCCAGCTCGCCGCCGACCACGATCAGCGAGACTTCGGCATCGAACGGGTCGAGCTTGATGTCACGGTCGGTGTCGGTCAGGTCCTTGATGTGGCCGTAGATGCCGGTCAGGCCGTTGGCCATGGAGACGTTCTCGTACAGGCGGATGTTCACGCTGTTGCGGATACGGATGCCGTGGCGTTTGTTGCTGATCACCTTGTTGCCATAGATCAGGTTGTCGGCACTCTCGTAGAGGGTGATGCCGTCGGTGTGGTTCTTGTAGATCTCGTTGTAGGCGATCAGGTTGTTGACGCTGTTACGGTCGATCACCAGGCCCGAGAGGTGGTTGTCGTAGCTGCGGTTGTTGAAGATGAAGCTGTCGTTCACCTCCCGGGAAATGATGATGCCGTGCTTCTTCTTGGTCCCGTGGACGGTGTTGTCGGCGATGATCAGCCGGTGCGAACGGTCGTGGGGGTCGATGCCGTAGACGATGTTGTCGCGGTAGGTGTTGCCCTTGACCACGAAGTCGCGGGTCTCGTAGCAGTAGAAGCCGTACCACATGTCCGAGAACTGCGAACCGATGATCCAGCCGGTCGGCTCGGGTCGCTTGAGGACCTTGGCCATGTTCGGCGTGTACTGGGAAATACTCACGCCGTAGGACTTGCTGTTGGCATAGCCGAAGCTGGCCATCTGGCTGTTGACGATATAGGTCTCGGTGCCGCCCCAGGCCAGCAGGAATGGGCGGAACTCCTTGGGCGAGCGGAAGGTGGCGGGGCCGTTGTCCGCTTCGCGCCAGCCGGTGACCTTGGTATTACGGATGAACAACTGACCGTCGTTGATCAGGAACGAACCGCCTTCCTGGGACAGCCGCAGTTCCTGGGTCTGCTGGTCGATTTCGAGGATGCCGTGGCGCCCGACGACGATCGGCAGCCTGGCGAGGAACACCCCCGGCGAGGTTTCGCTGATATAGTTTTTCGGCAGCTTCCTGCTCAGGTCCTTGAGGTTGATATAACCGTCGTCGACGAAGATCGCCTGGGGAATGCCGTGCTGGCGGACCACCCATTCGGCCATCTTGTTGTCGCCGCCGATAAAGTCCTTCAGGGCGTCTTCCTGCATCATCCGACGCACGCTGATCTTGCCCGGCTTGCCGCGCACGATCTTCGCCGCGACCGCCTCGGCGGTGTAGCCGGTGAGGTCCGGCAGCTTGGGTTTTTCCAGGTGCAGCGGTTCGGTCGGGGCGCTGCTGACGGTGTAGGTCTTGGCCTGTTGCAGTTCCTTGACAATGGTCGGTGCGCGCTCGGTCTTGGCGAGCGCTGGCTCGGCATTGCCGAAGGCGGCGCTGCTGGCCAGCAGCAGGGCGGCGGCCAGGACACTGAGCGGGCCTTGCATGGCGATAGGGTTCATCTCGGACACTCCCTTGGCGATCTGCATCAGAAGCGCCAGATCACGTCAATGAACGCGCGGTGCATGTAGGAGTCGACGTCCTTGCCGTAGGCATCGCCCGGCTTGAACACGCCGCCGCGAAAGCGCACCAGCGCCGAGGGCTCATCGATGGATTGGCTGAGGGCCGCCGGCAGCAGGCCCTGCTTGAAGTACTTGGTGACCACCAGATCCATCTCCTGGCCCATGTCTTTCTTGCCGTCCTGCAACGGCAGCGAGGTGCTGGAGAGCAGGGCGCCGGTGGCGTCGTCGTAGTTGTTCTGCACGGCGTTGATGCCGTTGCTGCCGACGTCCTTGTTGCCGTCGACGCGCCAGAACTTGTGGTAGACCAGGCTGGCGTCGTAGTCCTCGCGCAACTGCCAGGAACCGAACAGGGTGGCGGTCTGCAGGTTGTTCAGTTCGCCACGGAAGGCTTCGCCGAAGCGATGGGTTCGCGAGCGGGTACCGGTGAAGTTCGAACGGTTGCTTTCCAGGCCGTTCTGTTCGTAGTCGCCGCTGGCTCGGGCATAGGCGGCGCCGACCTGCCAGTTCGGGTCGAGGCGCACGCGGATACCCAGGTCGGTGGCCCAGCCGTTGATGCTGTCGCTGTGCCTGGCGTCGACCGGACGGCTGCCGTCGGCGTTGAGCGCATTGACGCTGTCGCGGTTGCCGCTCATGCCGGTCAGGCTGGCCCAGTAGTTGACGGTGTTGGTATTGCGCCAGTTGTAGGCGTCGCTATTGGCTTCCAGGCCGAGCCAGGTCAGGTCGCCGTTTTCCTTCTTGTCCAGCGGGTCGGCGGCGACACCCGGGGTCGGGTAGTCGAGCTTGCCGTCGTCGTGGGTGTGGTGGGCGCGCACGCCGACCCATTGCCCCGGTGTCCACTGGTAGGCGACATCGCCATAGACATGCAGGCGGTCCTTGTCCTTGGGCGCCAGCTCGGTGAGGTCGGTGCGGTACTCGCTGAACCGTTCCGCGGTACCCAGGTTGGCCCGCAGCAGGGTGGTGTCGAAGGTCCAGTTCAGCGCTTCGATATTGGTGTCGCGCCATTGCCCGTCATCGTTGCGCAGGCGTTGGCGACCGAACTTGAGGATCTCGCCCGGATAGGGGGTCAAGCCCTTGTAGCCGACCCAGAATTCGCGCAGGGCCAGGTAGCTCTTGTCCGGTTTGCGCGCATCGTTGCTCGAGGTTTCCTGGCTGCTGTCGGATTGCTGCAGGGTGTCGGTCTCGATGATATCGGTGGCGGTCACGGCCTGGCCCATGGCGTAGGCGCTCCAGTTGCCGCTTTCGCCGTAGACCCATGGGCGCAGGTCGAGGCCGATGCCGTTGGCGTCGCCACCCTTGAGGGTGCCGAGGTCACGGTCGTCTTCCGATTGCGCGGTGATCTTCACTTCCAGGCCAAAATTCTGGGTGTCGCTGAGCGCTGCCAGGGTCGGTGTGGACCAGGCCAGGGCAAAGCTCAGGCCGATACCGGCCTTCACGAAAGGATTGAGTGTCATAGGGTTTTTTCCTCGCTGTCGCCTTCTTGCAGGGCTTGTTGCAGGTCCAGCGGGTTACGGCTCAGGGTCCCGCGCAGTCGCTGCTCCTGTTGCAGCAGGCGCTGGGCGTCGGCGCGCTGTGCGGGCGGCAGTTGTTCTTCGAGTTGTTGGGCCAGCTCATTGGCCTGTGGTGTGTCCTGGACCTTGGCCAGCTGGCTGAAGACGTAGGCGTTGAGCGGATCGGGCTTGGTCCCGCGGCCCTGGGAAAACAGCTGGGCGATGGCGAAGTCGGCACTGTTCTGGCCGTTGCGGGCGGCCTTGAGCAGGTGATCGAGGGCCTTCTGCGGGTAGACCTGGCCGAGGTAGCCACGGCGATAGATCTGTCCCAGGTAGTAATCGGCGGCGACTTCCTTGCCGAGGGCTTTCTGGAAGTGGGCTTCGGCCTGTCTGGCATCCGCCGGCACCCATTTGCCTTCGTAGTAGAGCTTGCCCAGCAACAGTTCGGCGCGAGGCTGGTCGGCGGCGCGGCCGTTGTTCAGGTACTCCATCATCTGGTCGACATCGCCCAGGTCGGGGAAGTCGTAGAGCAGTTGTGCCAGGCTGACCCAGGAAGCCGGGTAGCCGGGGGCGACCTGTTCGAGCATCGCCTGCGCGGTTTTCGCATCCGGCTGGCCGAGGCTCGAATCGCTGAGCACGCGGGCCACGCTATCCATCCGCTGGGCACCGACGGTGCCACGGCTGTAGGCGGCCTGCAGTTGCTTGAGCAGTTCGGCCTGCTGGTCCGGCTGGGCACGTTTCTGGTACACGGTGGCGAGTTCGACGTAGCAGATATCCGTGCTGTTGAGCGCGGCCTTGCAGATCTTTTCCACCTCGTCCAGGTGCTGGTCGTAGGTGTCCTGGGTACGGTAGAGCAGCACTTGCGCCAGGCCCGCTTCCGGATAGCCGGCGCTGCGCCATTGGCTGATCTGCCGCTGGGCATCGACACCGGGGAAGCTCTGCGGGAATTGCAGGTAGAGCATCGCCAGGGGGATCAGGGTGTTGCCTTCACCGTTGGCGAAGGCCTTTTTCAGCAGGCCTTCGGCTTCGTGGTGTTCGGCCTCGGTCGCGCCGGGCTTGGCCACCAGCAACCGGCCCAGGCGTGCCTGGGCACGGGGCGAGGTGTCGGCGGCGGCGCGGTAGGTCGCTTCCGCCTGCCTGATCTGCGCCGGATCGCGGCTTTCCACCTGGATATCGGCCAGGCCGACCTGTGCGTCGCTGTAGCCCAGGTCCGCCAGCTTGCGATAATTCTGCTCGGCCAGGGCGGTATCGCCGCGCTTGAGCGCTTCGTTGGCCAGGCGCTGGTCGGGCAGGCCGGCGCAACCGGCCAGGCTGATCGCCATGGCCAGTGTCAGCGGTAGGGGCAGGGTTCGTAAGGTCGTCACAGGCATGTCCTCTGCTTACAGACCGGCGGCCATGGCTTTGTCGATCAGCCAGTTCACGCTCGGACCGCGGTCGCTGTTGACTTCCACCGGACGGCCGGCAAGGGTGCTGTCGAGGGTTTCGTCAGGCTTGATCAGGACACGGATATCCGAGGACAGGTCGTCGCTTTTCAGGCTGGTGCTGCTGACGATCTTGCCCTGGCGGACCTGGTCTTCACCGGCGACCTGGAAGTTCACCCGGGTGCCCGGACGCACTTCGCCGAACTGGCGATAGGAGAACCGCGCCTCGACGTTGGCGACGCTGTTGCGGGGCACCAGCTGGAAGATCACGTCGCCCTTGCTGGCGTATTGGCCGTTGGCGACCAGTTGCCGGGCAACCACGCAGTCGCAGGGCGAGGTCAGGGTGCCGGTCATCTGCTTGCCGAACAGTTCCTCGACCTTGGCCGGCTGCAACTGGTCTTCGTCCAGGTGGCCCTTGAGCACGTCGAGCATGCTTGTGCTGAAGGTCGCCAGCGGGGCGCCCTTGGCGGCAACGCTGTCATCCTTGATCAGGCTCTGCACGGTGCCGTCGCGGGGCATGGTGACGTTCATCCCTTGCACGCTGACCAGGCCGGCCTGGGCGTGGCTGACGAAGTACATGCCGTAGACCGATTTGAGGACAAAACCGAAAGCCGCCAGGCCGACGACGAAGACGCCGAGGCTGAAGGTCACGGCGCGCAGGCGACCGAGCGGGCTCAGGCCGCTGCCGTCATCCTTTTTCTTGCGCGCCTTGGTGAAGTTGTCGCGCTGCAGGGTGGCGAGCACGTCACCCATGCTGACGATGTCGCCGGCCAGATGCGAGGTGATCAGGTGGCGCAGGGTGGCGATATCCTGTTGTTCCAGATTCTGGAACTGGCAGCCGACACGACCGCTCTGGCGATCGTAGGAGCGGATCTGCAATTCGACGTCCATGGCCAGGCCGAGGTTGTCGATGACGAACTGCAGTCGCCCCTTGTGCACTTCGCCCGGGGTCACGGCCAGTTGCTGCGGCAGGTGGAAGCTCAGGCCGCCGGCGGACAGGTCTTCGACCCGGGCTTCCAGGGGCTTGCCCTCGGTGCCGAAGAACCGCAGCCTGGCCGGGATTTTCACCCGGGCATGCTGGCGCTGGGCTTCGGATTCGTGGACGACATTGGCGTTGACTTTCGAGTTCATGAGTAAAGCTCCGTTAGCTAATTCAGGCGAGTCGGGTCAGACCATCGTCATCAGCACGGCGACGAAGATGCTGCCGGCAGAGAAGGTCATGGTCCGAGACGACCAGGTGTTGAACCAACCTTGAAAGCTGGCGAGGTCGCGGCTCAATTTGGTGTCCTGGCGGGTCCAGGATTGACGGTCGAGGCGGAAGAACACGTAGATCTTCATCAGTGCGCCGACGATCTGGTTGTAATAGAGGATCGCCGGGTAGGCCGGGCCGATGGTGTGCCCCGAGCAGGCCAGCAGGATCGTCAGGATCAGGCGGGTGATGCCGATCCACAGCAGGTAGGCGAGGATGAACGCGATGCCGTACTTGAAGCTGGCGATCAGCGCCACGGTCAGTCCCAGCAGCGAGGTCCACATCGACACGCGCTGGTCGAACAAGACGACGCTGGTGAACAGGCCGAGGCGGCGGATCCCCAGGCCCAGGGCCCGCGAGTTCTGTCGCAGGTTGTTGCCGTACCAGCGGTACATCAGCTTGCGGCTGGATTTGATGAAGCTCTTTTCCGGCGGGTGTTCCACGGTGTGGATCGCCGCGTCGGGCACGTAGAAGGTGTCGTAGCCCAGGCGCATCAGGCTGAACCAGCTGGACTTGTCGTCGCCGGTGAGGAACTTGAAGCGGCCCAGGCGCCAGTGCTGCAGCGAGTCGCTTTCGACGTCGGCGATAAAGCCCGGGTCGGTGACCACGCTGGCGCGGAATACCGACATGCGTCCGGTCATGGTCAGCACGCGCTTGGACAGGGCCATGGAGCACATGTTGATATGGCGCTGGGCGAAGCGCAGCTTGTGCCATTCGCTCATGATGTAGCCACCGCGCACTTCGCAGAATTCGTTGGTGGTCAGGCCGCCGACATTGTCGAACAGCTGGAACCAGGGCACTGTCTTGCGCACCACGCCTTCGCTGAGCACGGTGTCGCCGTCGATCACCGCGACCACTGCGCGGTCGTCCGGCAGGTGCCGGGAGATCGCCCGGAAACCGAAGGCCAGGCCGTCGCGCTTGCCGGTGCCGGCGATCCGCACGAAGTCGAGCTTGACCCGCTCGGGCGGATTCATCCTGGCCCAGAGGCTCTTGACCAGCAGTTCGTCGGACATTTCCACCAGGGAACAGACCACGGTGGTCGGGAAGCCGCAGTCGATGGCCTCGCGGATCACCGAGCTGTAGACCTGGGCGGTGGTCAGGGCGTCGATGCGGAAGCTGGTGACCATCAGGAACACCTGGGACGGGTCCGTGGCCTTGCCCAGCTTGCGCAGTTTGCGCCGCAGGTGCGGGTAGACGATGTAGAGGAAGATCATCCCGCGCACGAAATGGGTGGCGCCCATGGAGTAGCGCCAGATGCCCACGGCACCGATCAGGAAGATGAAGTCCTTGGATTCGGCGTCGAAGGTCGAAGTCGGCAGCAATGAGGCCAGCCCCATCAGCAAACTCATGTAGAACAGCCAACCGGCGGCCTGAAGAAGGCCGTGCTTTAGCCTGTGCATAATCTGCATCCGTCTCTATCTCGGGCGAACCTGGCGGTTGGCCCGATGGGGTTAAGGCAGGCAATGCGTCCTTTCGGACGCCATCGCCGGCAAGCCGGCTCCTAAGGTGACTGCGGCCTTGCTGCAGGAGCCGGTTCGCTGGCGATCAACCGCGCAGCGGTTGCTGTTGGTTTACCAACAAATCCCTTCGGTCCGGCCACTCGCACTGGTGGCCTTGGACATGAAGCCGACCAGGTCGATGACCTGCTTGCCGTGTGGGGCGTTCTCCGCCAGGGCGCGGAACTTCTCGTCACGGTTGCCGAGGATGATCACGTCGCTGTTATCGATCACCGAGTCGAAGTCGGCGTTGAGCAGGGACGACACGTGGGGAATCTTCGATTCGATGTAGTCCCTGTTCGCGCCGTGGACACGGGCGTACTCGACGTTCTTGTCGTAGATGCTCAGGTCGAAGCCTTTGCCGATGAGCATTTCCGCCAGTTCCACCAGCGGGCTTTCGCGCAGGTCGTCGGTGCCGGCCTTGAAGCTCAGGCCGAGCAGGGCGACCTTGCGCTTGTCATGGCTGGCGACGATGTCGAAGGCGTTCTGCACCTGGCTCTCGTTGCTGCGCATCAGCGAGTTGAGCAGCGGCGATTCGACGTCCAGGGAGCCGGCGCGGTAGGTCAGGGCGCGGACGTCCTTGGGCAGGCAGGAGCCGCCGAAGGCAAAGCCCGGACGCATGTAGTACTGGGACAGGTTGAGGGTCTTGTCCTGGCAGACCACGTCCATCACTTCGCGACCGTCGACGCCGACGGCCTTGGCGATGTTGCCGATCTCGTTGGCGAAGGTCACCTTGGTGGCGTGCCAGACGTTGCAGGTGTACTTGATCATCTCGGCGACTTCGATGTCCTTGCGGATGATCGGGGCATCGAGTTCTTCGTAGAGGGCTTGCAGGACGTCGCCGGAAGCACTGTCGAATTCACCGATGACGGTCATCGGCGGGAAGTCGTAGTCCTTGATCGCGGTGCTTTCGCGCAGGAACTCGGGGTTGACCGCGACACCGAAGTCGACGCCGGCCTTTTTGCCCGAACAGTCTTCGAGGATCGGGATCACCACGTTCTTCACGGTGCCTGGCAGTACGGTGCTGCGCACGACGATGGTGTGGCGGGTGGTCTTGTCACGCAGGACAAAGCCGATTTCGCGGCATACCGATTCGATGTAGTTCAGCTCCAGATCACCGTTCTTCTTGCTGGGCGTGCCGACGCACAGCATCGACAGGTCGGTGGCGCGAATCGCTTCGGCAAAATCGGTGGTGCCGCGCAGTCGACCACTGGAAATACCCTGCGCCAACAGCGCTTCCAGACCCGGTTCGACAATCGGCGATTTGCCGCTGTTGATCAGGTCGATCTTGTCTTTGGAAATATCCACGCCAACGACATCATGGCCCCGTGCAGACAGGCAACCGGCACACACTGCACCGACGTAACCCAAACCAAATATGCTAATGCGCATCGCATTTACCTCTATCTTAATCACGCCATTAAATGGCCGGAGTTAATGTAGCCAGTAACCGTAGTGCTCTCGAAGTGTGACCATATGAAGTCACTTCCCCGAGTGCAGGCATATAAGTGTCGAGTGGCTAAATAATTGCACTCAAGTTGTGCGAAACATGGCCTTGTTATCGGGGACATGCCCCTTCATGTGGCCGGCCTTCATCGGGAAGACCCTTGCCAGTGTGCTCGAAACTCTGTTATGTCCGCGCTGGAGCCTTGTGAATCAACAGGTTATAAGTCACGTGCAAGTGCTTTGTCTGAGGGCCAGCCTTGGCCTGTATAGGGGATATTAATGGTGCGTATCTCCTGTCCTTTTGATTGAGTTCAAACTGTGGGCTGCGGTTGTAAGTCGCTGATGGCAACTTAAACATGTCATCCCGCCTCCACGTAAGTCATCTCTTACAAATTCTCCGAGAATCGTTACGGGTGGTATGAGCAATGCTTTGGAACATAAGTTCCTGTCCGCTCATCCTGTTTTCGAAAATTTTTGAAATATTATGAAAGATGGCACTGCTTTCATATTGATAGCACTTTCCGTTTCGCCCTTTAGTTACGGGGACGAAAAATGCCTAGATGGTTGTATGCCACTATGGGAAAAAAATTCTGGTGCCACTACGCAAAAAAAATCGAAATGTCGAGTGAAAGAATTTTCATGGTTGTTACAGTCATTTTATTGACGTCAAATATTTGATTTTTGGGTGCGGCGGGAGGGAGAAGGCGGGTGGTTCGCCGGAGGATTACACATTGCGTGTAATGCACCGAGTAGGTGCAGGGTAACAGAAATGTCTGGTGGATGCGCCCGGTGCCTCACTGGACGCTCTTGAGGTGACGCAGAGCGTCACGGGCTGCATTCCCACGCGGAGCGTGGGAACGATCGGCAGCGATCGGGGAGGGGCTACTCGGGGGCGTGATCGCGCAGGAACACCAGGTTGTCGGGCTTGGAGAGTTCGCTGCTGAATCGGTAGCCTTGTTCGTCGAACGTCTGTAATTGCTCGGGGTTCTTGAGGCGTTCTCTGATCACGAAGCGGGCCATCATGCCGCGGGCTTTTTTCGCATAGAAGCTGATGATCTTGTACTGGCCGTTCTTCTGGTCACGGAATTCGGTGTTGATGATCCGCGCCTTCAGGGCTGGGCGCTTGACCGCCGAGAAGTATTCGTTCGAGGCCAGGTTCAGCAGCACGTCGTCGCCCTGTTCGGCCAGGGCTTCGTTCAGCCATTCGCTGATGCGCGTGCCCCAGAAGGCATAGAGGTCCTTGCCTCGGGCGTTGGCGAACTTGGTGCCCATTTCCAGGCGATAGGGCTGCATCAGGTCCAGCGGGCGCAACAGGCCGTAGAGGCCGGAGAGCATGCGCAGGTGGGTCTGGGTGAAGTCGAAGTCGGCGTCGCTGAAGTCTTCGGCGTGCAGGCCGGTGTAGACATCGCCCTTGAAGGCCAGCAGGGCCTGCTTGGCGTTGTCCGGGGTAAAGGCCGGGTTCCAGCTGCCGAAGCGCGCGGCGTTGAGGCCGCCGATCTTGTCGGAAACATGCATCAGCTCGCTGATCTGCGCCGGGCTGAGGGTGCGCAGTTGTTCGATCAGCTCCTGGGAGTGGTCGAGGTATTGCGGCTGGGTGAAGCGTTTCGTCACCGGTGGTGTTTCGAAATCGAGGGTCTTGGCGGGGGAAATCACCATCAGCATGAAGTCGTCTCCTGTAATCGTCGGGGGATTCTAGGGGCTTGGGCGGTTTGACTCCACCTATGATGGCGATAGCCGCTGTGTGGTTTGTCCGGGAGGTATTTGGTGATCTTGAGGGCCCCATCGCCGGCAAGCCGGCTCCTACAGTTTTTTTGCGTCCACAAATCTTGCGCGCGACGGACAACTGTAGGAGCCGGCTTGCCGGCGATAGGGTCATGACAGGCACCACAAAGGCCTCGGCCAGCAGATCGGCTATAGTGCGCGGCGGGTTCTGAAATGGAGTCACCCTTTTGCGTATCGTTCTTTTCTTCTCGACCCTGCTGGCCTGTCTCGCTGCCGTCGCCGCGCCGAACGACGCAGCGACCGTGGATCGCGGCACCTGGCCCGAACAACTGAGCAGCCCGGCGCTGTTCGATGTCGCCTCGCGGGCGGAAATCCTCACGTTTGCCCACGCCCTGCTGGTCAGCGAAATGACCGACGAGGCGGCGCTCAAGCAACGCCTGGGCCTCAAGCAGATCAACCTGGCGTCGATCAACCGGGTGCGCGCCCGTCTCTGGCAGCGTCTGCTGGAGAACTACAATTTCGCCCAGCAGAGCTGCGAGCAGGACGCTTCCTTCTGTTATTACATCGAGGACATGGACAGCCTGCGTGAGCAGGCCGGCAAGTTCCGGGTGGCCGAGGATTCCTTCTATGCACGCTGGGCCGAACCGAGCCGGGCGTTTCATGAGCGTTATCTGGATGAACTGCTGCGCCTGGCCGCACTGTTTCCCCAGACCAGTAGCGAAATCGCCCTGTTCGGCGAGCCGGAGCGTAACGGCGAGGCGTTCCATGACCGACTGTTCCTGCTGAGCTTCGACGGCGGTCCGGGCGTTTCGGCGGGTAACACCGACGAACTGGCCGAATACCTGCGCCGGCAAAAGATGAACGGTCTGTTCTTTGTCCTCGGCAGTGCCTTGCAGGCGCGGGTGGACAGGACCTCGATCATGGCCGTGCGCGACCTCTATAAAGAACAGTGCGTGGGCATCCAGGGCTGGCAATATCGTTCCCACAGCCATTGGCAGGACTGGCAGGACTCGGTCCAGCGCAGCGCCATGCTGGCGCAACGCGTGTTGCCGCAGAGCTACCAGCCATTGTTCCGTCCGCCCTACGGGCAGCGCCAGGCGGACAGCGGGGCATTCTTCAAGTCCGAGGGGTTGCAGGTGGTGTTGTGGGATATCGATTCCGCCGACGCCACCGGCAAGCTCACCGCCGAACAATCGGCCCAACGGGTGCTGACCCTGATGCTGTTGTGGCGCCGTGGCGTGATCGTCTTCCATGACACCCAGGACAAGGCCCTCGGTGCATTGCCCTGGCTGCTCAGGCAGACCGCGCAAAGCGGGCTTGGCTGGAAAGACTGCAGTGAGGCGTTTCGATAGGAAGAGCGAGAGGCCCGTATTTGCTGGGCTTGTAGGAAATTTCGAGTGAAATTCGATGCAGGCGGACTTCCGACTTTAACGGTGTCGGGCCGGCTCGCCAAGGGCTATTCGTCACTCTGAAAAATAAACTTCAAAAAAGCGTCAAAGTGCTTTTTCCTGTAACGGGTTTTGCGGTATTACGGAGTCAGACCGCCGAAACCTGCGACACAGGTGGCGTCTCCCAAGGCCCTACCTTGTGCACAGAGCGCCTGTCCCCTCCAGGCGAATTCGGCGGTCACTTCGAGGCGCGATACCGTCAAGGTCTCGCGTCGACTGGCTCCCACAAAGGTGACCGAGTATGGATGATCACGGACGCACTCCTTCTTCCAACCAGCCAATCCTTTACGTGCTCGATACCAACGTACTGATCCACGATCCAAACGCACTGCTCAACTTCGAAGAACACCACGTCGCCATCCCGATGACCGTCCTGGAGGAACTCGACAAGCTCAAGAGCGGCCACCACAGCGTGGCTTCCGAATGTCGCCAGGCGATCCGTCTGATCGACAAGACCCTGGGTGACGCCAGCCCCGAGGATGTCGAGCTGGGGGTGCCGATCCAGCGCGGCAAGAGTGGGCCCAAGGGCTTGCTGTCGATCCTGATGAGCAAGCGCAGCGAACCCAACGTGTTGCTGCCGGAAAACCTCAACGACAACATCATCATCAACCAGTTGGTCGACATGCACGCGCGCGACAAGGGGCTGCGCCTGGTGCTGGTGACCAAAGACATCAACATGCGCCTCAAGGCGCGCGCCTGCGGTATCGCGTCCGAGGACTACAGCACCGACCAGTTGGTCGACGACATCGACCTGCTGCCCAAGGGCTTCCACAATGTGGTCGGCTCTTTCTGGGACCGTGTCAGCAAGGTCGAGACCCGTCAGGACCATGGGCGCACCTGGCACCAGGTGCAAATGACCGACAACCTGCCGGCCGTGCACGTCAACGAATTCATCATCGATGAGCAAGGGTTTGTCGGCTGGGTCAAGGAGATCAGTGCCGATGTGCTGTTGATCCTCGATCTGCATCAGGAGCCCCTGTTGCACCAGGAGGCCTGGGGCCTGAAGCCGCGTGACATCTACCAGAGCCTGGCGCTGTTCGCGCTGCTCGATCCGGATATCCACCTGGTCAACCTGACCGGCGCCGCCGGTTCCGGGAAAACCATCCTGGCCCTGGCGGCTGCCATCGAGCAGACCATGGTCAGCAAGCGTTATCGCCGCATCATCGCGACCCGTAGCGTGCAGGGCCTGGATCAGGAGATCGGCTTCCTGCCCGGCACCGAGGCGGAGAAGATGGAACCCTGGCTGGGGGCGATCACCGACAACCTCGAAGCCTTGCACATGGATGACGAAAACACCCATGGCAGCGTCGACTATATCCTCAGCAAGGTGCCGTTGCAGTTCAAGTCCCTCAACTACATCCGAGGTCGCAGCTTCCAGCAGAGCCTGATCCTGATCGATGAATGCCAGAACCTCACGCCGCACCAGATGAAGACCATCATCACCCGTGCCGGCGCCGGTTCCAAAGTGGTGTGCCTGGGCAACCTGGCACAGATCGACACCCCTTACCTGTCCGCGACCAGCTCCGGGCTGACCTACCTGACCGAGCGTTTCAAGGACTTCCCGAACGGCGTGCACATCACCCTGCAGGGCGTGCCACGTTCGATCCTGGCCGAATACGCCGAATCCCACCTGTAATTTCATCCACACCGAAGGGCGGCCAGGCGGCCGCCCTTTTTATTGTCCGTGCGCTCTCTTGTTTTCTGTGGGCGCCGGTTTGCCGGCGATGGGGCCCTTGAGCCTTGTTGTGCCTATCCGCACGCCATCGCCGGCAAGCCGGCTCCTGCATTGAGTCCGCGTACCGCCTCGGGTTTGTGGTGGTCGCGCAAAGCTGACCCGCGGGTTTACAATCGACGCTCCTGATCAGGAGTATCGCTGTGCTGACTCATCTCGATTCCCAAGGCCGCGCCAATATGGTCGACGTCACCGACAAGGCCGTGACGTTCCGCGAAGCGGTGGCCGAAGCGCGGGTGCGCATGTTGCCCGAGACCCTGCAAATGATTGTCAGCGGCGGTCACCCGAAAGGGGATGTGTTTGCCGTGGCGCGAATTGCCGGTATCCAGGCCGCGAAGAAAACCTCCGAACTGATTCCCCTCTGCCATCCGCTGATGCTCACCAGCGTCAAGGTCGAGTTGAGCGCCGAGGGCCGCGATGCGGTGCGGATCGTCGCCCGCTGCAAGCTGTCCGGGCAGACCGGGGTGGAAATGGAAGCGCTGACCGCGGCCAGTGTCGCGGCGCTGACGATTTACGACATGTGCAAGGCGGTGGATCGCGGCATGATCATCGAGAATGTGCGCCTGCTGGAGAAGCTGGGCGGCAAGAGCGGCCACTATCAGGTGGATGCGTCATGACGTTCGATGTGCAGTTTTTTGCCCGCTACCGGGAGGTGCTCGGGGTCGACGCCGAGCAGGTCCAAGGCCGGTTTGCCGATATCGACCAGTTGCGCCTGCACCTGCTGCAGCGGGGCGGGGCCTGGGAAGTGCTGGCCGAGCAGAGCCTGATGTGCGCGCGCAACCAGGAGCTGTGCTCGTTGGATGAGCCGTTGGTCGATGGCGATGAAGTGGCGTTTTTTCCTACGGTGACTGGAGGCTGACATGACGGTTCGTGTCCAGGCCGAGGCCTTCGATCCCGGTGTTGAAGTCAATGCGCTGCATGCGGCCAATGTAGGGGTCGGCGCGGTGGTCGGTTTTGTCGGCTATGTGCGCGACTTCAATGACGGGCGGGATGTGGCGGGCATGTTCCTCGAACATTACCCGGGCATGACCGAGAAGGCCCTGGAGAAAATCGTCGACGAGGCGGGGCAGCGCTGGCCGTTGCTCCGGCTGGAGGTGTTGCACCGGGTCGGCGCCCTGGAGCCGGGCGAGCCGATTGTGTTTGTCGGCGTGGCCAGCGCCCATCGTCAGGCGGCATTCGACGCCTGCAATTTCGTCATGGACTACCTCAAGACCCGTGCGCCGTTCTGGAAGAAGGAAAATACCGCCGAAGGCCCGCGCTGGGTCGAGGGTCGGGACAGCGATCAGGCGGCGGCTGAACGCTGGAAGTAGCGTTTTCCTCAAGGGCCCTAAGCGGACGCGGAGCGTCCAGTGAGGCATTCCCACGCAGAGCGTGGGAACGATCAAACTTTGTGAGCGACGGCTAACTGTAGGAGCCGGGCTTGCCCGCGAAGACGACCGTGAAATCACTGCCAATTTCCCCTCCTTGCACCTTCGAGCAGGACATATTTGTTCGTTGACGGAGTGTACATAAAAGTCCAGTATGGATTTATAAGTACAAAATAGACTTGTCCTCTTCTGTCCACTGCCGTGCCACAACACCTCCAATAACCAGCGGGAGCCCCAGCATGAAGAAGTTCACCCGGATCTGTGCCGTTACCCTGAGCCTGCTCGCCAGCGCCAGCCCGTTCGCCGCCGAGAAGACCTTGCGTATCGGCATCGAGGCGGCCTATCCGCCGTTTGCGTTCAAGACCGCCGAAGGCAAGATCGGCGGCTTCGACTACGACATCGGCAATGCCTTGTGCGCGCAGATGCAGGTCAAGTGCGAATGGGTCGAGGGCGAGTTCGACGGGCTGATTCCGTCGCTCAAGGTCAAGAAGATCGACGCGGCGCTGTCGTCGATGACCATTACCGACGAGCGCAAGAAATCGGTGGATTTCACCCACAAGTACTACTTCACGTCCTCGCGGCTGGTGATGAAGCAGGGCGCGGTGGTGGATGACCAGTACGTCAGCCTCAAGGGCAAGACCATCGGCGTGCAGCGCGCGACCACCACTGACCGCTACGCCACCGAGGTCTTCGAACCGCGGGGAATCAAGGTGGTGCGCTACGGCAACAACGAAGAGATCTACATGGACCTGGCGTCGGGGCGCCTGGATGGCATCTTCGCCGACACCATTCCGTTGAGCGATTTCCTGGCGATGCCACGGGGCGCGGGCTACGGGTTTGTCGGGCCTGAACTGAAGGATCCGAAATATGTCGGCGAAGGTGCCGGGATCGCCGTGCGCAAGGGCAACAGCGAGTTGCTGGGCCAACTGAACAAGGCCATCGACGGCATCCGCGCCAGTGGCGAGTACCAGAAGATCGAAGGGAAGTATTTCAAGTCGGATATCTACGGCGACTGAGTGTCAAAGCACCGCGTTCCCTGTAGGGGCCTGGCTTGTCAGCGGAGTTTTTGGCGGCTTCAAGGGCCTCTTCGCCGGCAAGCCGGGTTCCTACAGCGATGAGGCCTCATGGATCATGCAGCGCCTGAACGGACGCCATCGCCGGCAAGCCGGCTCCTACAGGCTTGGTGTTCATATCAGGATCCGGTTGTTCTCAGGCTTCGGTCTTCAATTCCTTCAAATGCTTGTACACGGTTGCCCGGCCCATGTTCAGCACGTTGGCCACATAGTTGGCCGCGCTCTTGCCCTTGAAGGCGCCTTCGGCATACAGGGCCAGCACCAGCTCGCGCTTGTGGTCGCGGGTCAGCAGGTTGAGCCCCAATTGTCGGTGGCGCAGCCAGCTGTGCAGGAAGGTGTTGATCCGTTCCTGCCAGTCATCGCGAAACAGCGCGTCCGGCTGCGGCACCAGCTTGCTCGGTGAGAGGAACAGGTCCAGCGCGGCCTTGGCGCTTTCGAACAGAGAAATATTCAGGTTGATGCACAGCACCGCCAGCGGTGTGCCCTGGCTGTCGCGCAGGACCGTGCTGACACTGCGAATCTTCTGGCCATCCCAGTTGAGCTTTTCATAGGGGCCGATAGTGCGCTCGCTGACTTCCTCGTCAAGCATGTCCTCCAGGGCCGCATCGTCGCCGATCTCGCGTTTGGAGATGTTGTTGGCGATGTAGTCGACCTTTTGCGTGCGCAAGTCATGCAGCACCACTTCCGCATGGGGAAAGAACAAGGTGGCAATGGCGTCGGCAATCGCTCGGAAATTATCCAGGGCGGGATCCTGTCGGGGTGTCATGGTCATTCTCCAGGCTGCGTCAGCGCCCCGGTAAGGGCGCTGGCAGTGTGCCGTAATCGCCGGCGGTCGTCATCCCAGGCGGGCAGGCGAGAGCATCGCCGCGGTCAGGCCGAAGTGTTCGAGGTGTGCGGGCAAGGCCAGGTCGCGCACCAGGGCGGCACTGGCCTGACCCATGGCGGGTGAGGTCTGGATGCCGTAACCACCTTGCGCCGCCACCCAGAACAGGCCTGTTACCGAGGGATCGAAACCGGTCACCAGGTTACCGTCGCTGACAAAGCTGCGCAGGCCGGCCCAGGTGCGGGTCGGGCGGCGGATGCTCAGGGTGGTGGCTTCCTCTATCTGGTAAATGCCCATGGCAATGTCCAGTTCCTCGGGCTGCACGTCGTGGGGTTCGACCGGATCGGCATTGGCCGGCGAGCCGAGGAACATGCCGGCATCCGGCTTCATGTAGAACGATTCGTCGAGGCTGACCAGCATGGGCCAATGATGAATTTCCAGGCCTTCGGGCGGGGCGAAGATAAAGGCGGCTCGACGCCTGGGTTGCAGGCCCAGCGGAGCGGCGCCGGCCAGTTGGCCGATATGGTCGGCCCAGGCACCGGCGGCGTTGATGATCACCGGGGCGCTGAAGGTCTGCCCGTTGGTCCGCACCTGCCATCGGTCGTCGGTATCACGCTCCAGGCCGAGGACTTCGCAGTCGGTATGGATTTCCCCGCCCTGGCGACGAATGCCGCGCAGGTAGCCCTGGTGCAGGGCATCGGTGTCGATATCGCTGGCACTGGGGTCGTAGAGCGCGCCATGGACCTTGTCCCGGCGCAGGATCGGCAGGCGGGCGCAGGCTTCGTCGGCGCTGAGTTTCTGCACCTCGGGGACGCTGGCCTTGGCGCTCAGGTATTGCGACTGCAGTTCATCCGGGTCGCCGTTGAAATCCACGGTCATCTCGCCGCGGGGCGTGAGCAGCGGGTGTTCGGCGAAGCCGGCGGGTGGATGGTCGAAAAAGTCCCGGCTGGCGAGGGTCAGGGCGCGGACCTGGGCGGTGCCGTAGGCGGCGGTATAGAGGGCTGCCGAGCGGCCGGTGGAATGGTAGGCGGGGTGCGACTCGCGTTCGAGCACGATGACCCGGCCATGCGCGGCCAGCCAGAAGCCGGTGGACGCGCCGGCAATGCCGCCGCCGATGATGATGAAGTCTGCCTGGTTCATTCGAGGCCTCCTGCTGATAGGTCTAACGGCACTGCGTGCAACCTGTAGGAGCCGGCTTGCCGGCAATGCCGCCGCCGATGATGATGAAGTCTGCCTGGTTCATTCGAGGCCTCCTGCTGATAGGTCTAACGGCACTGCGTGCAACCTGTAGGAGCCGGCTTGCCGGCGATAGCGCCCCTGAGATCAATGCAAGGCTCACGGGCCCCATCGCCGGCAATCCGGCTCCTGCAAGGTCTGCTGTTCAGTGAGTCTTGTGGTGCAGATGATAGAGCGCATTGGCCAGGGCGATATCTTCCAGGCCGAGGCCGATGGATCGGAAGAACACGTGTTGCGCGTACTGCGGGCGCAGAACCCGTCCGCTGAGCAATTCGGCCAGGTCGCCGCGAATGCTCTCGGCATCCCAGTCGTGCTTGCAGCTGGCAATCAGCATCTCTCCCGCCGAATCCGGGGTGGTCTTGCGGTAGTCGCAGTAGACCTGCATCTCGCCCAGGGCTTGCGGTGTGACTTCATGGGCGCGCGGTGCATTGGTGCTGATGGAGGTGATCAGGGCCGGCTTGCCCAGGGTGCGCGGGTCGATGACCGGGGTCGCGGAGGAGGTGCAGAGCATGATCACATCGGCACCCTCCAGGGCAGCGTCGAGGTTGTCGACGATTTCCAGGTTGGCTTCGATCCCGTGCAGTCGATCCCGGGTCTCCGCACCGAGGCTGGGCGAATACAAGCGGATGTCTTGCCATTCGCGCAGGTTCCTGGCGTAACGCAGGTGCGCCTGGGCCACCGGGCCGCTGCCGACTATCGCCAGGCGGCTGGCGGTCAGTGGGGCCAGGGCATCCACGGCCACGGCGGTGGTCGCCGCGGTGCGGGCGGTGGTCAGCTCGCCGGCGTCGCAGAGCAGCAATGGCTGGCCGCTATCCATGGACATCAGCAGGGTCCAGGCCGTGACCAGTGGACCTTGCTCGCGCACGATGTAGGGCGAGGTCTTGACGCCGTAGACACGCTCTTCGGCCAGCACCCCCAGGTAGTTGATGAAGTCGCCGTCACCTTGGGGAAAACCGACCAACTGCTGGGGCGGTTGCACCGCCTGGCCGGCCGCGAGATCACGAAAGAGTTTGCGCATGATCTGCGGTACGTCGAGTTGCTGCAGTAACCGATGGGCCTGCGGTTGGGCAATCACATAAGGGGTGGGGCTGGACATGCGGGAGGCTCCCTTGGATTTTTTATAAACTATTTTGTCTATTATGGACTTTTAGTTTGATTCAGCAATCGGCAGGCGAAAAAAAACGCCGCCTGGGGACAGGCGGCGTTCTTGCGTGGCGTAGGCAGTGTGCGTCAAGGACGCTGGCGGACTACCGGGCGCAACAGTTCGGTCGGTGGGGTTTCGCAGCTGATCTTGCGCCCCAGCAACGCCTCGATCGATGGCAACTGGTAGGAATCATCTTCGCCGGCGAAGCTGATGGACACGCCGTCGGCCCCGGCACGACCGGTGCGGCCGATGCGGTGCACGTAGTCATCCGGCACTTCCGGCAGGGTGAAGTTGATCACGTGACTGATGCCGTCGATGTGAATCCCGCGACCGGCCACGTCGGTGGCGACCAGGACGCGGATCTTGCCTTCGCGGAAACCTTCCAGGGTCTTGATGCGCTTGTGCTGCGGGACATCGCCGGACAGCTGGGCGGCATTGACGCCGTCACGCACCAGGCGTTCCTCGATGCGGCGCACTTCGTCCTTGCGGTTGGCGAAGACCATGACCCGTTCCCAGCCGTTGTCGTTGACCAGGTTGTACAGCAGCTTGTACTTGTCGGCACCGGCCACGGCATAGATGTGCTGTTCGACGTTCTGGCTGGCGACGTTCTGCGATTCGATCTCGACGATGGCCGGGTCGGTGGTCCACTGCTTGGCGAGGTTCATCACGTCTTCGGTGAAGGTCGCGGAGAACAGCAGGGTCTGGCGTTCGCTTTTCGGCGGAGTCTGGCGAATGATCTGGCGGACCTGGGGGATGAAGCCCATGTCGAGCATGCGGTCGGCCTCGTCCAGCACCATCACCTCGACCATGTCCAGGTGCACTTCGCCGCGCTGGTTGAAGTCCAGCAGGCGGCCCGGAGTGGCCACGAGGATGTCGCAATGGCGGGCTTCGAGGTGCTTGAGTTGCTTGTCGAAGTCCATGCCACCGACGAACTGCATGACATTGAGGCCGGTGTACTTGGTCAGGTCGGCGGCGTCCTTGGCGATCTGCACCACCAGTTCGCGGGTCGGCGCGATGATCAGCGCCCGTGGCTCGCCCATGTAGCGCTCTTTCGGTGGCGGGGTCTGCAACAGCTGGGTGATGATCGAGATCAGGAACGCGGCGGTCTTGCCGGTACCGGTCTGGGCCCGCCCGATGGCGTCCTTGCCGGCCAGGGTATAGCCGAGCACCTGCGCCTGGATCGGCGTGCAATAAGGAAAGCCCAGGTCCTGGATGGCGTGCATCAGTTCCGGCGACAGCTTGAAGTCATGGAAGCGGGTCTTGCCTTCCTGGGGCTCGACGATGAAGTCTTCGAGTTTCCACGGCAAGGGCTTGGGTTTCGGCGCTCGTTCACGGCGCGGTTGTTCTGCCTTGGGCTTTTCGCTGCGCGGCTTTTCGGCCTGCTCTGGCGCAACGGAAGGAGTTACCGGCTGGGCTTTCGGTTTGGCGGCAGGCTCGGCGCGCCCCGACGGTTGGCCGGCGGGGCGGCTGTCTGGGCTGGGGGTGGGAGCGCTGGAACCTGGTGCGAGCTGCTCAGCCTCGCTTTTACCGAATATTTTTTTGAGTGCTTTGAGCACGGTCATCTCATCAATTGGTTAAGGAATGTACGCCGGCCAGTGTAATGCAAGAATCGGGCGCGGCGTAGTGTGTTACGGCGATCAACGCAAACGATCGGCCAGCCAGGTACCGATGTCCTTGATTTCCTCAGGTAACACTTCGTGCCCCATTGGGTATTCCTGCCATGTCACGGTGACATCAAGGCGTTTCAGGTGTTCGTATGCCGTGCGACCCATGGCGTTCTGCACCACCTCGTCGTAATGGCCGTGCAGGCAGTACGCCGGAATTCGCTGCTGGCTGGCCGAAAGCTGCAGGGTGTCGCTGAAGGTCGGGGCGTAGGTCGACAGGGCGAGCACGCCACCCAGGGCGCCCTGCCATCTCAGGAAAGCGGTGTGCAGGACCACGGCGCCGCCCTGGGAGAAGCCGGCCAGGAAGATCCGCGACGGGTCGATCCCCGCGGCCCGCTGGGCTTCGATCAATTCGATGACGGTATCGGCGGAGGCTTCGAGCTCTTCGAAGCTGATGGAGCGGGCCGGGCTCATGGCCAGGATGTCGTACCAGCTGGGCATCGCGTAGCCGCCGTTGATCGTCACGGCGCGGGTCGGTGCCTGGGGCAGCACGAAGCGGGTAGTCAGCAGGCGCTCCTGCAGGGCCTCGGCCACGGGCAGGAAGTCATAGCGGTCCGCGCCCAGGCCGTGAAGCCAGATAACACAGGCATCCGCGGGTTTTGCGGGGTGAATGATCAGTGGGTCGGTCATGTCTGCTCCATTGATGTGCGTGCGCTCCGAATGAGTGCGCTATTGCGGTGCGCTGATGGTTGATCTGTTAATAATATGTCGCAACTTTGAAAGTTTTTCGGTTGACCAATGGCTGAATCGCTTTAGCCACCACTGTGGTACGGGCTTTGCTATGGGAGATTCGAGTGTGTGCTTTCTCCCCTGGCGGTAACACTATCAGGCTAACGCCAGCTGTGGGATAGCACGAATCCGGGTAACGGATTCAGATTGACGTTCGCCAATGGCCGGGAAGGCTTCGCGAACACACTGGGCGCAAGCCCGCTCGGCCGATTGGTGAGCAATGAGTGCCCCTCGGGGGATTTTCCCCCACTAGACTCATGGCTCAAGTTCTTTGCCGCTTGACCCAAAAATAAGCCAACGCGGGTCAACAGCGCCTCATAAGGGTGCGGCAGGACTCTAGCTCCGACACAACAAGAGCAAACTGGAGGTTTGAATGAAGATGTTGAAATCCACCCTGGCAGTCGTGACTGCTGCAGCCGTTCTCGGTGTCAGCGGTTTCGCGCAAGCGGGCGCTACCCTCGATGCCGTACAGAAGAAGGGCTTCGTACAGTGCGGTGTGAGTGACGGTTTGCCAGGTTTCTCGGTGCCTGATGCCACCGGCAAGATCCTCGGTATCGATGCTGACGTCTGCCGTGCCGTTGCCGCCGCCGTATTCGGCGACGCGACCAAGGTCAAGTTCAGCCAGTTGAACGCCAAGGAGCGTTTCACCGCGCTGCAATCCGGCGAAATCGACATCCTGTCGCGTAACACCACCATGACCAGTTCCCGTGACGCGGGCATGGGCCTGAAATTCCCTGGCTTCATCACTTACTACGACGGCGTGGGCTTCCTGGCCAACAACAAGCTGGGCGTGAAAAGTGCCAAGGAACTGGATGGCGCGACCATCTGTATTCAAGCCGGTACCACCACCGAGCTGAACGTTTCCGACTACTTCCGCGCCAACGGCCTGAAGTACACCCCGATCACCTTCGACACCTCCGACGAAAGCGCCAAGTCGCTGGAGTCCGGTCGTTGCGACGTACTGACCTCCGACAAGTCCCAGCTGTTCGCCCAGCGCAGCAAGCTGGCTTCGCCGAAGGACTACGTGGTTCTGCCGGAAACCATTTCCAAGGAACCTCTGGGCCCGGTCGTGCGTAACGGCGACGACGAGTGGCTGGCCATCGTTCGTTGGGTTGGCTACGCGCTGCTCAACACCGAAGAAGCCGGTATCACTTCGAAGAACGTCGAAGCCGAAGCCAAGTCCACCAAGAACCCGGATGTTGCCCGTCTGCTGGGCGGCGACGGTGAATATGGCAAGGACCTGAAGCTGCGCAAGGACTGGGTCGTCCAGATCGTCAAGCAAGTCGGTAACTACGGCGAAATCTTCGAGAAGAACCTCGGCAAGAGCACCCCGCTGGAAATCGACCGTGGCCTGAACGCTCTGTGGAACAACGGCGGCATTCAATACGCACCACCGGTGCGCTGATTGACCTATCGTCCGGCGGGCCAACCGCCGGGCGATGTTTCTGTTCCGTTTTTTCTGGGGCACTACATG
>NZ_JACAPR010000023.1:176730-194951 GCF_013385635.1 Pseudomonas gingeri | reverse complement strand
TCATTAGGCCAGTTCAAGCCCACTCCCACAGGGGTTTGCGTCGGACACAGTGCTGCGCTACGGCACGAACCCTGTGGGAGCTGGCTTGCCAGCGAAGGCGGCTGTAAGGGCGATGCAAGCTTCACGGGCCTCTTCGTGGGCAAGCCCACTCCCACAGGGTTTGCGTCAGACACAGTACTGCGCTACGGCACGAACCCTGTGGGAGCTGGCTTGCCAGCGAAGCTTCTGGCGCCTTCTTCAACCCTAGTGCCCACGACCTCCACCGTGCCCGTGGCCACCGTTGTTGCCGTGACCGCCATTGCCGCCATGCTCGCCCCAGCCCTGCCGGTAAGGCTGGCCCCAGCCACGGTTCGGGTAGCCGTTCGAATAGCCCCGTGGCGCCGGGGCGTAATAACGCGGTGCCGCGTAGTAACGGGGCTGCGGCGCGTAATAGCGCGGTTGCGGTGCGTAGTAGTCTCGACGGTAGTACGAACCGCCGCCGTAATAGACCGGCGCGGGTGCCGTGTAGACCTCGGAACGGTAGTAGTTCGCACCATCATCGTAATAAGGCACACACGCACAAAGAGTCAAAGCCAGGCTTGCCGTGAGAAGAAGTCGAGGGTACATGGCGGCCTCCTGGACCGCGAAGAAGCCACACCAGCGACGCTGGTCGGCGTGCGTGGACAAACAGGTCCACGCACACTCTTTAAGACTGTAAAACCCTCATGAAGTGCCATTCGGCAATATTTGGAAACATGCTTTTCTACACCCTTCTGATCGTTCCCACGCTCCAGCGTGGGAATGTCTCACTGGACGCTCCGCGTCCGCTCTGCGGGTGACGCGGAGCGTCAGGGGCTGCATTCCCACGCAGAGCGTGGGAACGATCAAGGTTCATGGAGCGTTTACGATCGTTCCCACGCTTTGCGCGGGAACGATCAGCCTTGTCAGGGCCGCGCGTTGAGCTGCTGCTGCAGATTCTGGATCTGGCTTTGCAGGGTGTTGATATTGCGCGTGACCTGGCCCCGGAAGGCGTCGAATTCCGCCGTGCTGGCACCCTGCCCGCCCGCAGCCTGGCGATTGTCCTGCTCGCTCTTGAGCACGATCATGTCCTGCTCCAGGCGCTCCACGGCCGCGCTCGGATTACCCTGCTTCTTCAGCGCGGCAATATCGGCGGCGTGGCTCTTGATCTCGGCATCGAGCTTGCCGGCATCCGCCTGGGCCGCCTTGAGCGTCGCCAGGTCGCTGGTCAGGCTCTTGACCTGGGCCTGCAACTGGCCATTGGCACTCTGCAGGTCGCTGGTCTGCGCGGTCATCTGCTGCAGGCGCTGCTCCAGCCCGGTCTGCTGGCCGGCGACACCCTGCTGCTGCTTGCCCTGCTCCAGCAACTTGCCTTCGAGCTGCTTGACCTGCAACTTCAACGCCTCGCTGTCGCTGTTGACGTTGGATTCAGTCGCCACCACCTTGCCGGAAATCGCCTGCAAGCGCCCCGCCGCGTCCTCGCTGATCCGCGCAAAACTCTCCTGGGTGGCCACCAGTTGCTGCTCCATCAGCGAGATCTGCTGGAAGCTCCACCAGGCCAGCCCGGCAAAGGCAAAGAACAACGCCCCCACCAGCGCCCACAACGGACCGGTACTCGGCCCTTTGACCTTGACCACCGGGGTGCTGCGCGACGTCACTTTGGTGCGCTCGCGGGCAGCCGGGGTCACCGGGAAGTCGTCGTCATCGCCCACGTCGGCACGCAGGCTTGGTACATCATCGAAATCGTCGTTGGCATCGTTGCGCATGAAAGAACCTTTGCGGACCACATTGATAGCGAAATGCGCCGAGTATAAACCCGTTACCCGCCGCTCTGATCGACTCTGAACCCGGCACTCGGTTCAGTCCTGGTCACTGAATGTTTCACCGGGCAGCCGCTTACCGAGCTATCGGTTCCTGAGCCTGCCACCAGTGGCAGAACTCATCCAGTGCCGCCCACAGGCTGACCTTGGGCTCGTATCCCAGATAATGCCGTGCGCGGCTGATGTCCAAGGTGAAATCTTTGTTCATCACCTGCATCCCGAGTCGCGACAGGGTCGGCTCCGGACGTCCCGGCCACAGCGCACAGGCCGCTTCGTTCAGCGCCGCGACGCTGTAGGCCAGGCCATAGGAGCGGTAGCGCGTGACTTGCGGCACCTGCATCTGGCGCATCACGTAGTTCACCACATCCCACAACGGTACCGGCGTGCCGTTGCTGATGTTGTAGACCTTGCCCAGGGCCGAGCCACTGGCTCGCAGGCAGCTCAGCAGGGCTTCGTTGAGGTTCTGCACACTGGTGAAGTCGACCTTGTTCAGGCCGTTGCCGACAATCGCCAGGCGTCCCTTGCGCTGCATCCTCAGCAGGCGCGGGAAGATACTCATGTCACCGGCCCCGGTGACAAAGCGCGGACGCAGGGCAATGGTCTCCAGGCCGAACTCCTGGGCACCGAAGACCTTCTGCTCGGCGAGAAGCTTGGTCGCCGCATAATGATGTCGCAAGCGCTTGGGCACCTGCTCCTCGGTCAACCCCAGGTGCGAGCGACCATCGAAGTAGACCGAAGGCGAGGACAAATGCACCAGCCGCCGCACCTGCTCCTTGAGGCAGGCTTCGACGACGTTTTCGGTGACCAGCACATTGCCCTGGTGAAAGTCCTGGTAGCGCCCCCACAGGCCGACGGCACCGGCGCAATGCACCACGGCCTCGACATCGCGGCACAGGTCGCGCACCAGTTGCGGGTCGCCGAGGTCGCCCTGGATAAACTCGGCACCGCGGCGCACCAGATGTTCGACGCTCTCGGCCCGGCGGCCATTGACCCGTACGTCGATGCCCTGCTCCAGGGCGCAACGCGCAAAGCGCCCGCCGATAAAGCCGCTCGCGCCGGTGACCAGAATTTTCATGTCGTGCTCCAAATACCTTGATTCGTCTTGCCTGCTACTTAAACGCTGCCCGTCACGCCAGAGGCACCAGCCATTGCGCCGTCGAACGCGCCAGGTGCTCGGTCAGTTGTCCGAGCAGTTGCCCGCCGTTGCGCCAATGATGCCAGTACAGCGGCACATCGATCGGTTTATCTGGAATCAACTCCACCAATCGGCCCCGCGCCAACTGCTCGCGCACCTGCAACTCGGGGACCAGGCCCCAGCCGAGTCCGGCTTCGTTGAGCCGCAGGAAACCTTCGGCCGAAGGACACAGGTGATGCTCGAAACCGCCTTCCACGCCCAACGCGGCGAGGTAGCGATGTTGCAGCAGGTCGTCCGGACCGAACACCAGTGCCGGAGACTGCGCCAGTGAGCGGGCATCGACGCCGTCGGGGAAATGCCGGGCGACAAATGCCGGGGTCGCCAGTGCCCGGTAGCGCATGGCCCCGAGCAGCAGGCTGCGGGCACCGGCGATCGGCCGCTCGCTGGCACAGACACAAGCCGCCACTTCACCGGCGCGCATGCGCTTGAGGCCGACGGTCTGGTCTTCCACCACCAGATCCAGCAACAGGTGGTGAGCGACACAGAAGTCGCCCACCGCCCCGGCCCACCAGGTCGCCAGGCTGTCGGCGTTCAGGGCGATACGCAAGCGATCCGGCAGCCCTTCTTCGTCCAGTGCCGGGACCTGGCCTTGCAGGTCGCGTTCGAGCAGGCGCACCTGCTGCACATGGTTGAGCAGGCGCCGGCCGATCTCGGTCGGCGTCGGCGGCGTGGCGCGCACCAGCACCGGCTGACCGACCCGTGCTTCCAGCAACTTGATCCGCTGGGAGATCGCCGACTGGGACAAGCCCAGCACCTGCGCCGCCCGCTCGAAACCGGCCTGCTCGACCACAGCGGCCAGGGCCGAGAGCAATTTATAGTCGAACATCAGTTTTCCTAATGAGCGATCACCAATATTGGTTTCTCTTATACAGGATCCCTCTGGAGAATACCCACCCGTACTCTTTGAATGAAGGACAGTGAAATGGCTGGCGAAACTTCCCTGGCAATCCTGCTGCGCAGCATGAGCCCCCACCTCAACGACGGCGACTACGTGTTCAGCTGCATTGCCGATGCCGCCGTGCTCAAGGGCCGCGAGCCCATCGGCAGCTTTCGCGAACGCGAGGGCCTGACAGTGATTCTCCCGCGTGAAGACGCCGAGGCGCTGGGCCTGCCCTTCGACTACCTCGCGGCCTGGATCACCCTGAACGTGCATTCGGCCCTGGAAGCCGTCGGTCTCACCGCCGCCTTCGCCGGCGCGCTGGGCCAGGCCGGTATCAGTTGCAACGTGATCGCGGGCTACTACCACGACCATCTGTTCGTCGGCCGCGACGACGCCGCACGCGCCATGTCCGTGTTGCAGGACCTGGCCCACCAGAGCTAGCCGGCAACGGATCCGTCAACAAAAGGAGCATCAGCCTCATGTGGCAAAGTTATGTGAATGGACTGCTGGTCGCGGCCGGACTGATCATGGCGATCGGTACGCAGAACGCCTTTGTCCTGGCCCAGAGCCTGCGCCGTGAACACCACGTGCCGGTCGCGGCCTTGTGCGTCGTCTGCGATGCGATCCTGGTGGCGGCGGGTGTGTTCGGCCTCGCCACGGTGCTGGCCCACAACCCGACGCTGCTGGCGATCGCCCGATGGGGTGGCGCCGCCTTTCTGCTCTGGTACGCCAGCCTGGCCCTGCGCCGCGCCTGCTCGCGGCAAAGCCTGCAACAGGGTCAGGGGCAGACCGTGCGCTCGCTGCGGGCGGTGCTGCTCAGTGCCCTGGCGGTGACCTTGCTCAATCCTCACGTGTACCTCGACACCGTGCTGCTGATCGGCTCCTTGGGCGCCCAACAGACCGAGCCCGGCGCCTATGTGGTCGGTGCCGCCAGCGCGTCGCTGCTGTGGTTTTTCACCCTGGCGCTGGGCGCGGCCTGGCTGGCGCCTTGGCTGGCCCGTCCGGCGACCTGGCGAATTCTCGATCTGCTGGTGGCGGTGATGATGTTCAGTGTCGCCGCGCAATTGATCGGCAGTGCCTGATATGCCGGGAGGCTGTTATTCCAAAAGGCTCTGGAACCTCTATCCCACACAGTTGTTGCGTGGTTATGCCGCAACCCCGGTGCTATGATCGGAGACCTGCGCCGCAAAGAGTACAAACTCCACGGCGCATAGTTTGGCCGCCCGTGATCGGCCTTGCGCTCACCGCAACTGACCTGATTAGGAGAATAACCATGGCTTTCGAATTGCCTCCGCTGCCCTACGCACACGATGCCCTGCAGCCGCACATCTCCAAGGAAACCCTGGAGTTCCACCACGACAAGCACCACAACACCTACGTCGTGAACCTGAACAACCTGGTGCCAGGCACTGAGTTCGAAGGCAAGACCCTGGAAGAAATCGTCAAGTCTTCCTCGGGCGGCATCTTCAACAACGCCGCTCAAGTCTGGAACCACACTTTCTACTGGAACTGCCTGGCGCCAAACGCCGGCGGCCAACCTACCGGCGCACTGGCCGAAGCGATCAACGCTGCGTTCGGTTCGTTCGACAAGTTCAAGGAAGAGTTCACCAAGACTTCCGTCGGCACCTTCGGTTCCGGTTGGGGCTGGCTGGTGAAGAAGGCTGACGGTTCCCTGGCCCTGGCCAGCACCATCGGCGCCGGCAACCCGCTGACCAGCGGCGACACCCCGCTGCTGACCTGCGACGTCTGGGAACACGCCTACTACATCGACTACCGCAACGTGCGTCCGAAGTATGTCGAAGCGTTCTGGAACCTGGTGAACTGGAAATTCGTCGCCGAGCAGTTCGAAGGCAAGACCTTCACCGCTTGAGACTGAATCGCGCTTGAGAAAGAACCCGGCCTGGCCGGGTTTTTTTATGCCCGCGTATCCGCTGCTTTCATGACCGATGGTCCCTTGCCCCAACGCTGGCAGGGACTACGCTGAATAATCCGCTAAATTGAATGACGCCCCCTCAAGTTACGCGGCGCTGCTACGACACAGTACCTATGGCCTGAAAAGGCGCGAGAAGCACATTTCGGCCAAGCCCAAGCACGGATCATCCCCGGTCGCATTGTCCCTTTGACTGCCGGGGCCGGATTGCCAATACTCATGGCAACTTGATGCTACCCGCACGGAACAAGGAATAGCCCTTTGAAGCTGGAACTCAAGAACAGCTTGTCGGTGAAGTTGCTCCGGGTCGTGCTGCTATCGGCACTGATTGTCGGCGTGGTACTGAGCTGTGCGCAGATCGTCTTCGACGCCTACAAGACCCGCCAGGCGGTCGCCGGTGACGCCCAGCGCATTCTCGACATGTTCCGCGATCCCTCGACCCAGGCCGTCTACAGCCTCGACCGGGAAATGGGCATGCAGGTGATCGAAGGGCTGTTCCAGGACAAATCCGTGCGCATGGCCTCCATCGGCCACCCCAACGAAGCCATGCTCGCGGAAAAGTCCCGCGACCTGCAGACCTCGCCCAGCCGCTGGCTCACCGACCCGATCCTCGGCCAGGAACGCACCTTCACCACACAACTGGTCGGTCGCGGTCCCTACAGCGAATATTACGGCGACCTGAGCATCACTCTCGACACCGCGACCTATGGCCAGGGCTTTATCGTCAGTTCGGTGATCATCTTCATCTCCGGCGTGCTGCGCGCGCTGCTCATGGCACTGGTGCTGTACCTGGTCTATCACTGGCTGCTGACCAAGCCGCTGTCGCGGATCATCGAGCACCTGACCAATATCAATCCGGATCGCCCGGCCGCGCACCAACTGCCCCTGCTCAAGGGCCATGAAAAGAACGAACTGGGCATCTGGATCAATACCGCCAACCAGTTGCTGGCCTCGATCGAGCGCAATACCCACTTGCGCCATGAGGCGGAAAACAGCCTGCTGCGCATGGCCCAGTACGACTTTCTCACCGGCCTGCCGAACCGCCAGCAGTTGCAGCAGCAACTGGACAAGATCCTCACCGATGGCGGGCGCCTGCAACGCCGGGTAGCGGTGCTGGTGGTCGGCCTCGATGACTTCAAGGGCATCAACGAACAATTCAGTTATCAAGCCGGCGATCAGTTGCTGCTGGCCCTGGCCGACCGCCTGCGCGCCCACAGCGGGCGCCTCGGTGCCCTGGCACGCCTGGGAGGCGATCAGTTCGCCCTGGTCCAGGCGGATATCGAACAGCCCTACGAGGCCGCCGAGCTGGCACAGAGCATTCTCGATGACCTGGAGGCGCCGTTCGCCCTCGATCATCAGGAAATCCGTCTACGCGCCACCATCGGCATCACCCTGTTCCCGGAAGATGGCGACAGCACGGAAAAGCTGCTGCAGAAAGCCGAACAGACCATGACCCTGGCCAAGACCCGCTCACGCAACCGTTACCAGTTCTATATCGCCAGCGTCGACAGCGAGATGCGTCGACGCCGCGAACTGGAAAAGGACCTGCGCGACGCGCTCAACCGCAATCAGTTCTACCTGGTCTACCAGCCGCAGATCAGCTACCGCGATCACCGCGTGGTCGGGGTCGAGGCGTTGATCCGCTGGCAGCATCCGGAACACGGCCTGGTGCCACCGGACCTGTTTATCCCGCTGGCCGAGCAGAACGGCACCATCATCGCCATCGGCGAGTGGGTGCTGGACCAGGCCTGCCGGCAATTGCGCGAATGGCACGACCAGGGCTTCACCGACCTGCGCATGGCGGTCAACCTGTCCACCGTGCAGCTACACCACGCCGAGCTGCCGCGGGTGGTCAACAACCTGCTGCAGATGTACCGCCTGCCGCCACGCAGCCTGGAACTGGAGGTCACCGAGACCGGCCTGATGGAAGACATCAGTACCGCCGCCCAGCACCTGCTGAGCCTGCGCCGCTCCGGCGCACTGATCGCCATCGATGACTTCGGCACCGGTTATTCGTCGCTGAGTTATCTCAAGAGCCTGCCGCTGGACAAGATCAAGATCGACAAGAGCTTCGTCCAGGACCTGCTGGACGACGATGACGACGCGACCATCGTGCGGGCGATCATCCAGCTGGGCAAAAGCCTGGGCATGCAGGTCATCGCCGAAGGGGTGGAAACCGTCGAGCAGGAGGCCTACATCATTTCCGAGGGCTGCCATGAGGGCCAGGGCTACCACTACAGCAAACCGTTGCCGGCCCGCGAGCTGAGTGCCTATCTCAAGCAGGCCCAGCGCAGTAATGCGGCAATCCTGTGATCCGGATCGTTTTCCCACACTCTGCGTGGGAATACCTGACTGGACGCTCTGCGTCCGCTTCAGATTTGTGACGCAGAGCGTCACGGGCTGCATTCCCACGCAGGGCGTGGGAACGATCAGTAAACATTACTAAATATTTCAATAACTAAATCTTTACTCAAATGCAACTCTTTCGCATCATGTGCCGGTTTTGCGTGTCCCCGCGCGCGCCCGTCCAACCTCTCGAAGCAGGATATTCGCCATGATTCGTATGCCTCTGGCCACCGCCAGTCTGTTGGCCATTGCCATTGCCCTCGCCGGCTGCGGCGACAAGGACAAGGAAAAAACCGCCGCCGCCACGCCAACGCCAGCCGCCACCGCTGCGGCCACGCCGGCCAGCGACGCCGCCGGCAAGGTTGACGAAGCTGCCGGCAAGGCCGTGGTCGCGCATTACGCCGACATGGTCTTCGCAGTCTACAGCGATGCCGAATCCACCGCGAAAACCCTGCAGACCGCCGTCGACGCGTTCCTCGCCAAACCGGACGCCGACACCCTGAAAGCCGCCAAGGCCGCCTGGGTCGCCGCCCGCGTGCCGTACCTGCAGAGCGAAGTGTTCCGCTTCGGTAACACCATCATCGACGACTGGGAAGGCCAGGTGAACGCCTGGCCCCTGGACGAAGGCCTGATCGACTACGTCGACGCTTCCTACGAGCACGCGCTGGGCAATCCGGGGGCAACCGCCAATATCATCGCCAACAAGCAGATCCAGATCGGCGAAGACAAGGTCGATGTGAGCGAGATCACCCCGGAAAAACTCGCCGGCCTGAACGAACTGGGCGGTTCCGAAGCCAACGTCGCCACCGGCTACCACGCCATCGAATTCCTGCTCTGGGGCCAGGACCTGAACGGTACCGGCCCGGGCGCCGGCAATCGTCCGGCTTCGGATTACCTGGAAGGCGCCGGTGCCACCGGTGGCCACAATGATCGCCGCCGTGCCTACCTCAAGGCCGTGACCCAACTGCTGGTCACCGACCTGGAAGAAATGGTCGGCAACTGGAAGCCGAACGTCGCCGACAACTACCGCGCCAGCCTGGAAGCCGAGCCTGCCGAAAGTGGCCTGCGCAAGATGTTGTTCGGCATGGGCAGCCTGTCCCTCGGCGAACTGGCGGGCGAGCGGATGAAGGTGTCCCTGGAAGCCAACTCGCCGGAAGACGAGCAGGACTGCTTCAGCGACAACACCCACAACTCGCACTTCTACGATGCCAAGGGCATTCGCAACGTCTACCTGGGCGAATACACCCGCGCCGACGGTACCAAGCTGACCGGTCCGAGCCTGTCGTCGCTGGTGGCAAAAGCCGATCCGGCCGCCGACACCGCGCTCAAGGGCGACCTGGAAGCGACCGAAGCGAAGATCCAGGTCATGGTCGACCACGCCAACAAGGGTGAGCATTACGACCAGTTGATCGCCGCCGGCAACGACGCGGGCAACAAGATCGTGCGTGACGCCATCGCCGCGCTGGTCAAGCAGACCGGCTCGATCGAACAGGCCGCCGGCAAGCTGGGCATCAGCGACCTGAACCCGGATAACGCCGATCACGAGTTCTGATCGACATCAAGGTGATCGTTCCCACGCTCTGCGTGGGAATACCTCACTGGACGCTCTGCGTCCGCTGTTGTGACGCAGAGCGTCACGGGTTGCATACCCACGCGGAGCGTGGGAACGATCCAAACGATCCAATGCCGATTACGCTGATTCCATACACCCTGGCCTGATAAACTTCGCGCCCTGTCTTGAAGCCTGTCCTGGATGCCGATGCCCTCGCTGCCCCTTCGCCTGTCGTCGTTGCTCCTGGCCCTGGGCCTGAGCGCCTGCGATGACGCGCCGCGCTTTACCAAGCCCGAGCCCGGCGAAACACGTTCCGGTGGCAGCACCACCGTGCGCAAGACCGATCGCAATGCCTTTTCCCTGCCGGCGGCCAACCTGTCGCCAACCCGCCGCCTGGAATTCAGTGTCGGCAACAGTTTCTTCCGCAGCCCCTGGGTGATCGCCCCTTCGACCACCACCGCACGCGACGGCCTGGGCCCGCTGTTCAACACCAACGCCTGCCAGAACTGCCATATCAAGGACGGCCGCGGCCACCCACCGGAACCCGGTTCGGACAATGCCGTGTCGATGCTTGTACGCCTGTCGATCCCCGATGCCCCGGCCTATGCGCGCCTGATCGAGCAACAGGGCGTGGTCCCCGAACCGGTCTATGGAGGCCAGTTGCAGGACATGGCGATTCCCGGCGTCACCCCGGAAGGCAAGGTGCGGGTCGAATACGATCCCGTGCCGGTACGGTTCAAGGACGGTAGCGAAGTCGAACTGCGCAAGCCGCGCCTGCTGATCACCCAGCTGGGCTACGGCCCGATGCATCCGGACACGCGCTTTTCCGCCCGTATCGCCCCGCCAATGATCGGCCTGGGCTTGCTGGAAGCCATTCCCGAGGAAGCCATCCTCGCCAATGCCAGGGCACAGCAAGCCTACGGCGTCGCCGGCCGGCCGAACCGGGTCTGGGACGATGCCCTGCAAAAGACCGTGCTGGGACGTTTTGGCTGGAAAGCCGGGCAACCGAACCTCAATCAACAGAATGCTCATGCGTTTTCTGGCGATATGGGCCTGACCACGACCCTGAGGCCCTTCGACGACTGCACTGCGAGCCAGACCGCCTGCCGCACAGCTCCTAATGGCAACGGCGCGGACGGCGAACAGGAAGTCAGCGACAATATCCTGCGCCTGGTGCTGTTCTACACCCGCAACCTGGCGGTGCCGGCCCGACGGGACGTGGGTGCGCCGCAGGTACTGGCCGGCAAGAACCTGTTCTTCCAGGCCGGCTGCCAGGCCTGCCATACGCCGCAGTTCACCACCGCGACCACGGCGGTCGAACCCGAGCTGGCCGGCCAGGTGATCCGCCCCTACAGCGATCTGCTGCTGCATGACATGGGCCCGGGTCTGGCGGACAACCGCAGCGAGTTCCAGGCCGGCGGCAGCGACTGGCGTACCCCACCGTTGTGGGGCATCGGCCTGACCGCAACCGTCAGCGGCCACACCCAGTTCCTGCACGACGGCCGTGCCCGCAACCTCATGGAAGCGGTGCTCTGGCATGGCGGCGAAGCCCTGCCGGCACAGCAGCGCGTGTTGTCGTTCAATGCCGAACAGCGCGCCGCGCTGCTGGCCTTCCTGAATTCCTTATAAGATTTCTCTAAAAGAGAGGACACGGACATGTTCCGCCCCAAACTGTTATTCACCAGCCTTGCCGCCCTCGCCCTCGGTGCCTGTTCGCCGCAGGACCCGCAGGCCGTGACCTCGGCCGCCATCGCCAAGCAGGTGATCCTGCCGACCTACAGCCGCTGGGTCGAGGCCGACCGCCAGTTGGCGATCAGCGCCCTGGCCTTCTGCCAGGGCAAGGAAAGCCTGGACACCGCCCGTGCCGACTTCCTCCATGCGCAGAAAGCCTGGGCCGAGTTGCAGCCCTTGCTGATCGGCCCGTTGGCCGAAGGCAATCGCTCCTGGCAGGTGCAGTTCTGGCCGGACAAGAAAAACCTGGTGGGACGCCAGGTCGAGCAACTGGTCACCGCCCAGCCACAGGTCGATGCCGCCGCCCTGGCGAAATCCAGCGTGGTGGTCCAGGGCCTCTCGGCCTATGAATACATCCTGTTCGACAGCAAGATCGACATGGCCGACAGCGCGCAGAAAGCCCGCTACTGCCCGCTGCTGACCGCCATCGGCGAGCGCCAGAAAACCCTCGCCGAAGAGATCCTGTCGAGCTGGAACAGCAACGACGGCATGCTCGCGCAGATGAGCAAGTTCCCGAACCAGCGCTATGCCGACTCCCACGAAGCCATCGCCGATCTGCTGCGCGTGCAGGTGACCGCGCTGGATACCCTGAAGAAGAAACTCGGTACGCCCATGGGGCGCCAGACCAAGGGCATCCCGCAACCGTTCCAGGCCGACGCCTGGCGCAGCCAGTCGTCGCTGCAAGGCCTGGAAGCCAGCCTGGCCGCTGCCCGCACCGTCTGGGTCGGGGTCGACAACAAGGGGCTGCGCGGCCTGCTGCCGGCCGAGCAGAAGCCGCTGGCCGAGAAGATCGATGCCGCTTATGCCGCCTCTCTGAAGCTGTTCGCCAGCAACCAGCGCGCGCTGACCGACATGCTCGGCGACGATGCCGGGCGCCAGCAGCTCAACGATCTCTATGACAGCCTCAACGTCGTCCACCGCCTGCACGAAGGCGAACTGGCCAAGGCGCTGGGCATCCAACTGGGCTTCAATGCCAACGACGGTGACTGATGATGTTGCGACGCCAGGCCCTGACCCTCGGTAGCCTCCTGCTCAGCGCCATCACCCTGGGTGGCTGGACGCTGTTCCGGCATAAAGGCAAAAGCCCGCTGCTGCTTTCCGCCCGCGATGACAGCGATGGCGGGCACTATGCCGTGGGCTATCGACTGGATGGCAAGCAGGTCTTCTCGACCCGGGTCGGCCAGCGTTGCCACGACATCATCAATCATCCGACACAGCCGTTGGCGCTGTTCGTCGCGCGGCGGCCCGGTACCGAGAGCTACCTGATCGACCTGCGTGACGGGCGCCTGCTGCAGACGATAGCGTCGCAACCCAACCGACACTTCTATGGCCATGCGGTGATCCACAAGAGCGGCGACTGGCTGTACGCCACCGAAAATGACACCCGCGATCCGGGCCGTGGCCTGCTCGGCGTGTACAGATTCGAAGGCGGGCGGCTGGTGCACAGCGGGGAAATCTCCACCCATGGCATCGGTCCGCACCAGGTGTCGTGGATGCCCGACGGCGAGACCCTGATCGTCGCCAACGGCGGCATCCGCACCGAGGCCGAAAGCCGGGTCGAGATGAACCTCGACGCCATGGAGCCGAGCCTGGTGCTGATGCAGCGCGACGGCACTTTGCTGAGCAAGGAAACCCTGGCCCAACAGATGAACAGCGTACGCCATCTCGGCGTAGCCAGTGACGGCACCATCGTTGCCGGCCAGCAGTTCATGGGGCCGTCCCACGAGTCGTCGGAACTGCTGGCAATCAAACGTCCCGGCCAGCCTTTCGTGGCTTTTCCGGTGGCCGAACAGCAGTTGCAGGCCATGGGGCACTACACCGCCAGCGTCGCCGTGCACAGCGAATTGCGCCTGGTGGCACTGACCGCGCCGCGGGGCAACCGGTTCTTTATCTGGGACCTGGACAGCGGGGCGTTGCGCCTGGACGCGCCACTGCCTGACTGCGCCGGGGTCGGCGCGGTCGCCGATGGTTTTGTCGTCACCTCGGGACAGGGCCGCTGCCGTTTCTATGATTGCCGTCAGAAAGAACTGACCGCCCGGCCGCTGGATCTACCCGCGGGGCTCTGGGACAACCACCTGCACCTGGTGTGATCGTTCGATCGTTCCCACGTTCCAGCGTGGGAATGCCTCACTGGACGCTCTGCGTCCGCTCTTGTGACGCGGAGCGTCACGGACTGCATTCCCACGCAGAGCGTGGGAACGATCATACGCTCCAGCGTGGGAACGATCATACCTGTCCCTGTGGGAGCCGGCTTGCCGGCGATGAGGCCAGAGAGTCTTGCAGCAGTTTTTCTGACGCCATCGCCGGCAAGCCGGCTCCTACAAGTCACCACAATGGCGTAATATCTGACGGTATAGCTTCATGGCGACGCCTGGGTACGGGCAACAAGTATCGTGCTGGGCGGTTGTTCGACCTCCCTCTAGCCTCGTCTTCCAAGGAACTGGAATATGCTGCGTCGCCGCATGCTGATCATGTTGGGTATCGTCCTCCTGGTCGTACTGGCACTCGCCGGTTACAAGGCCTTCTCGATCTACAAGCAGATCCAGGTGTTCGCCGCGCCCAAGCCGGCGATCAATGTCGCGGCCGTCACGGCGAGCAAGCAGCCCTGGCAGAACCGCCTGCCCTCGGTGGGCACGCTCAAGGCCCTGCAAGGGGTCGACCTCAGCCTGGAGATCGCCGGGACGGTCAAGGCCGTGCAGTTCGAATCGGGGCAGAAGGTCAAGGTCGGGCAACCCATCGTCCAGCTCGACAGCGATGTCGAAAGCGCCCTGCTGGAAACCGCCCAGGCCGACCTCGGGCTGGCACAGCTGGACTACGGTCGCGGCGCCCAACTGGTCGGCAGCCAGGCGATTTCCCGGGGCGAGTTCGACCGGCTTTCGGCGGTACTGCAAAAGAACAAGGCCACGGTCAATCAGCTCAAGGCAGCGTTGGCGAAGAAAAAGATCGTCGCGCCCTTCAGCGGCACCATCGGCATCCGCCAGGTGGATATCGGCGACTACCTCGCCAGCGGCACGGTGATCGCCACCCTGCAGGACCTCAGCAGCCTCTATGTCGACTTCTATGTGCCCGAGCAGTTCGTGCCCAGGCTGGCGGTCGGTCAGCCATTGCAACTGAGCGTTGGCGCCTATACGGAGGAGAACTTCCCCGGAACGCTCAGCGCCATCAACCCCAAGGTCGATGAAACCACCCGCAACGTGCTGGTGCGCGCCACCCTGGCCAACCCCGACGGCAAGCTGCTACCCGGCATGTTCGCCAACCTCCAGGTGCTGCTGCCAGACCCGCAGTCCTATGTGGTGATACCAGAAAGCGCGGTCGCCTACACCCTCTACGGCAACTCGGTGTATGTCGTGGCAGAGAAAAAAGCCGCGGACGGCAGCGTCGAAAAAGCCCCCGACGGCCAGCCGGTGCTGATCGCCGAACGGCGCTTTATCGACACCGCCGAACGCCGCGACGGCCTGGTGAAAGTCATCAAGGGCCTCAAGGACGGTGAGCAAGTGGTCAGCGGCGGCCAGCTGAAACTGGACAATGGCGCGCGCATCGCCATCAGCCCGGACAAGACGGCACCGGCGGCGAACACGCCCGCTCCAGCGAACTGAGCAGGGAGTCGATCATGGCCTTTACCGATCCGTTCATCCGCCGTCCGGTGCTCGCCAGCGTGGTCAGCCTGCTGATCATCCTGCTGGGCTTCCAGGCCTACAGCAAACTGCCATTGCGACAGTACCCGCAGATGGAAAACGCGCTGATCACGGTGACCACCGCCTACCCCGGGGCCAATGCCGAGACCATCCAGGGCTATATCACCCAGCCGCTGCAACAGAGCCTGGCGAGTGCCGAGGGCATCGACTACATGACTTCGGTCAGCCGGCAGAATTTCTCGGTGATCTCGATCTACGCGCGGATCGGCTCCAACAGCGACCGGCTGTTCACCGAGTTGCTGGCCAAGGCCAACGAGGTCAAGAACCAGTTGCCGCAGGACGCCGAAGACCCGGTGCTGAGCAAGGAGGCCGCCGATGCCTCGGCGCTGATGTACATCAGTTTCTTCAGCGACCAGTTGAGCAATCCGCAGATCACCGACTACCTCTCGCGGGTCATCCAGCCCAAGCTGGCGACCCTGCCGGGCATGGCCGAAGCGGAGATTCTCGGTAACCAGGTGTTCGCCATGCGCCTGTGGCTGGACCCGGTGAAACTGGCCGGTTTCGGCCTGAGCGCGGCGGACGTGACCAACGCGGTGCGCCACTACAATTTCCTGTCCGCTGCCGGCGAGGTCAAGGGCGAGTACGTGGTGACCAGCATCAACGCCAGCACCGAGCTGAAATCCGCCGAGGCCTTCGCCGCGATTCCACTCAAGACCTCCGGTGACAGCCGGGTCCTGCTCAGCGACGTGGCACGGGTGGAGATGGGCGCGGAGAACTACGACACCGTCAGTTCCTTCGGCGGCACGCCGTCGGTGTATATCGGCATCAAGGCCACCCCCGGCGCCAACCCGCTGGACGTGATCAAGGAAGTGCGCAAGATCATGCCGGAGCTGGAGGCGCAGTTGCCGACCAACCTCAAGGCGGAAATCGCCTATGACGCCACCCTGTTCATCCAGGCGTCGATCAACGAAGTGGTGAAGACCCTCTTCGAAGCCGTGCTGATCGTGATAGTCGTGGTGTTCCTGTTCCTCGGCGCCCTGCGTTCGGTGGTGATCCCGGTGATCACCATTCCGCTGTCGATGGTCGGCGTGCTGTTCTTCATGCAACTGATGGGCTACTCGATCAACCTGCTGACCCTGCTGGCGATGGTGCTGGCCATCGGTCTGGTGGTGGACGATGCGATCGTGGTGGTGGAGAACATCCACCGGCATATCGAGGAAGGCAAGACACCCCTGGACGCCGCCCTCGAAGGCGCGCGGGAGATCGCCGTGCCGGTGGTGTCGATGACCATCACCCTCGCAGCGGTGTATGCACCCATCGGCTTCCTGCAGGGCCTGACCGGGGCGCTGTTCAAGGAGTTCGCCCTGACCCTGGCGGGAGCGGTGGTGATCTCCGGGGTGGTCGCCCTGACCCTGTCGCCGATGATGTGCGCCCTGCTGCTGCGCCACGATGAAAACCCGTCGGGCCTGTCGCACCGCCTCGACCAGTTGTTCGAGCGCCTGAAACGGCGCTACCAGAAGATTCTCCACGGCACCCTCAACACGCGGCCGGTGGTGGTGGTCTTCGCGATCATCGTCCTGTGCCTGATTCCGGTGCTGTTGAAGTTCACCCAATCGGAACTGGCGCCCAACGAGGACCAGGGCATCATCTTCATGATGGCCACCGCACCGCAGCCGACCAACCTGAACTACCTGAACAGCTACACCGACGAGTTCATCACGATCTTCAAGGAGTTCCCGGAGTACTACTCGTCGTTCCAGATCAACGGTTTCAACGGCGTGCAATCAGGCATCGGCGGCTTCCTGCTCAAGCCCTGGAACGAGCGCAAGCGCACGCAGATGCAGATCCTGCCCGAGGTCCAGGGCAAGCTGGCGGGCATCAGTGGGCTGCAGATCTTCGGCTTCAACCTGCCGTCGCTGCCGGGTACCGGCGAGGGCCTGCCGTTCCAGTACGTGCTCAATACCCCGAACGACTACAGCGCCCTGCTGGACGTCGCCAGCCGGATCAAGAAACGCGCTCTGGAATCCGGCAAGTTCGCCTTTCTCGATATCGACCTGGCCTTCGACAAGCCGGAAGTCGTGGTCGACATCGACCGGGCCAAGGCGGCGCAGATGGGCGTCTCGATGCAGGACCTGGGCGGCACCCTGGCGACCCTGCTCGGTGAAGCGGAGATCAACCGCTTTACCCTGGAAGGCCGCAGCTACAAGGTGATTGCCCAGGTCGAACGCGCCTATCGGGACAACCCCGACTGGCTGAACAACTATTACGTGAAGAACAGCGAAGGCAAGCTGCTGCCGCTGTCGACCCTGATCAAGGTCTCGGACCGCGCCCGTCCCCGGCAGTTGAACCAGTTCCAGCAGCTGAACTCGGCAATCATCTCCGGGGTGCCCATCGTCAGCATGGGCGAAGCCATCGAGACCATCCGCCAGATAGCCGCCGAAGAGGCGCCCGTGGGGTTCGCCAGCGACTATGCCGGCGCCACGCGGCAGTTCGTCCAGGAAGGCAGTGCCTTGTGGGTGACTTTCGGCCTGGCCCTGGCAATCATCTTCCTGGTGCTGGCCGCACAGTTCGAGAGTTTCCGCGATCCGCTGGTGATCCTGGTGACGGTGCCGTTGTCGATCTGCGGCGCGCTGATCCCGCTGTTCCTCGGCTGGTCGAGCATGAATATCTACACCCAGGTGGGCCTGGTGACCTTGATCGGGTTGATCAGCAAGCATGGGATCCTGATCGTCGAGTTCGCCAACCAGTTGCGCAAGGACAAGGGGTTGTCAGCCCGTGAAGCGGTCGAAGAGGCGGCGGCGATTCGTCTGCGTCCGGTGCTGATGACCACGGCGGCAATGGTGTTCGGGATGGTGCCACTGATACTCGCCAGCGGCGCGGGGGCGGTCAGTCGCTTTGATATCGGCACGGTGATCGCCACCGGGATGTCGGTGGGCACATTGTTTACGCTGTTCGTGCTGCCCTGCGTGTACAGCCTGCTGGCGAAGAAAGACTTGTAGGAGCCGGCTTGCTGGCGATAGCGTCCGGATGGACGCAGCAAGGCTCAAGGGCCTCATCGCCGGCAAGCCGGCTCCCACAGGTTTTTTGGCAGGACGATATTTTGCCGTGAGGCACCTATTGTAGGAGCCGGCTTGC
>NZ_JACAPR010000023.1:102144-176690 GCF_013385635.1 Pseudomonas gingeri | reverse complement strand
CTGGCGATAGCGTCCGGATGGGCGCAGCAAGGCTCAAGGGCCTCATCGCCGGCAAGCCGGCTCCCACAGTTTTTTTGGCAGGACGATATTTTGCCGTGAGGCATCCATTGTAGGAGCCGGCTTGCTGGCGATAGCGTCCGGATGGACGCAGCAAGGCTCAAGGGCCTCATCGCCGGCAAGCCGGCTCCTACAAGGTCCGCGCAGGTATTGGTCGCCGCTCCGTTACTGGAACAACGACTCGCTGGACAGGCCGTTCTTTTCGAGGATCTCACGCAGGCGCTTGAGGCCTTCGACCTGGATCTGCCGCACCCGTTCACGGGTCAGGCCGATCTCCAGGCCAACGTCCTCCAGCGTACTGCTCTCGTGGCCACGCAGGCCGAAGCGGCGTACCACCACTTCGCGCTGCTTGTCGGTCAGTTCGGACAGCCACTGGTCGATACTCTGGGACAGGTCGTCGTCCTGCAACAGCTCGCAGGGATCGGTCGGCCGGTCATCCGTCAGGGTATCGAGCAACGTCTTGTCCGAATCCGGGCCGAGGGAGACATCCACCGAGGAGACCCGTTCGTTCAGGCCGAGCATGCGCTTGACCTCCCCGACCGGTTTTTCCAGCAGGTTGGCGATCTCTTCGGGGGACGGCTCATGGTCGAGCTTCTGGGTCAGCTCGCGGGCCGCCCGCAGGTAGACGTTGAGTTCCTTGACCACGTGAATCGGCAGACGGATGGTCCGGGTCTGATTCATGATCGCCCGTTCAATCGTCTGTCGGATCCACCAGGTGGCGTAGGTTGAAAAGCGGAAACCGCGTTCCGGGTCGAATTTCTCGACCGCCCGGATCAGTCCGAGGTTGCCCTCTTCGATCAGGTCCAGCAGGGAAAGCCCACGATTGACGTAACGTCGGGCGATTTTCACCACCAGGCGCAGGTTGCTTTCGATCATGCGCTTGCGTCCCGCCGGATCACCGCTTTGCGACAGCCGCGCAAAATGGACTTCTTCTTCCGGGGACAACAAAGGGGAGAAACCGATTTCATTGAGGTACAACTGGGTCGCGTCCAGGGCCCGGGTGTAGTCAATGTACTTGTGCTGTTTGAGCGCAGCAGCGTTTTTGGTCTTGGCACGAACTGGGGGTGGAGAACTGTCGTCCTCCGGCATCATATCCATGACAATGTCGGAGTCCGCAAGGAGCACCTCATCGTCGATGTCAAACCCCGGCGCTTCTTTACTGAGAGCCATTGTTATAGTCCTTTGGTGAGTTCGACCTCAAGCTCAAGCGGCGCCTTTATCCCTGGCAACGCTGGAGCCTGTTCCCTCTACGTCATGAGAACAGGCTGGTAAACGGATCAACGACGCGGCAGGAATTGCAATGGGTCTACGGGCTTGCCCTGGCGGCGAATCTCAAAGTGCAGTTTCACCCGGTCTGTACCAGTTGATCCCATCTCGGCAATTGTCTGTCCGACTTTGACCTGCTGCCCCTCCCGAACCAACAGCCTACGGTTGTGACCGTAAGCACTGACGTAGGTATCGCTGTGTTTGATGATGACCAGCTCGCCGTAGCCCCGCAACCCACTCCCGGCGTAAACCACTGACCCATCAGACGCAGCTAAAACAGGCTGTCCCAAATCCCCGGCGATATCAATACCTTTATTCAAACTACCGTTTGAAGAGAATTTTCCAATCAGAATGCCATTTGAAGGCCATGCCCAGCCCTTCGGCGCGGGCCCCGGCGGCGGTGTCGGCGTCGCCGCCGCGGTCGCTGCGGGAGTCGCTGCAGGCGTCCCGGCAGCCGTCACCGGACGCCGGGTAATGGTGATTTTGCTGGAGGACGAACTCGACGAAGTGGTCGTCGACGTCGCCACCGCCGGTGTTGAATTTGAACGGCCGTCGAAGCGAATCGCCTGACCGACGTGAATGGTGTAGGGCTCTGGAATATTGTTGCGCGCGGCCAGGGCTTTCCAGTCCCAACCATAACGAAAGGCGATCGAGAACAAGGTATCGCCCCGGACTACCACATGCTGGCCGGTGGTGGTCATCGGTCGTTGCGGTGCGGCACTGGCAGCGGTTGTCGCATTGCCATTGCGATCCACGACGCGCACGCCGTTCTTCGAAGCACTGGAGCAACCAGCCAGTAAAGCACTGAGGGCAAGACCGATCATCAGGCGCTGAACGCTTGTTTTACCCATACGCTGCCGAATGACTGTGAGACTCACCCGCCGCTCCCTTTGTGTTGGCTGAAATGAATATAGAGTGCCCGTACAGGCTGTAGTGTGCGCAAGTATAACTGGCCGTTGGAGTTTTACGGACAGCAAAGCCCGATAAGCGACCTTCTTGTACGGTTCGACAGTGAAACTCGACACACTTTTAAACACATAACTGTCTGCTGGTCCGGCCCTATGACCGACAAGGTTCAACAGAATTCAGCGCATGTCTTAAACAAATGTAATAGATGCTCAAGCCAGCGGCCCGTTGAGCAATGGCACGAAACGCACCGCACCGAGTACATGCCGGGAAAATCCATGTTCCTCGCGCACGATCAGCATCAGTTGCTGGACTTCCCCCGCCCCTACCGGAATCACCAGACGCCCGCCCGGGGCCAACTGGTCGAGCAGCGCCTGGGGTACATCGGTGGCCACTGCGGTAACGATAATACCGTTGTACGGTGCCAGCGCCGGCCAGCCCTCCCAACCGTCGCCCCAGCGGAACACCACGTTGCGCAGGTTGAGTTCGACCAGGCGCTCCTTGGCGCGATCCTGCAGGACCTTGATCCGCTCGACCGAAAATACCCGCTCGACCAGTTGTGACAGGACAGCGGTCTGGTAGCCGGAACCGGTACCGATCTCCAGCACCTTGTCCAGCGGACCGGCCTCCAGCAGCAGCTCGCTCATGCGCGCCACCATATAAGGCTGGGAGATGGTCTGGTTATGGCCGATCGGTAGCGCGGTGTCTTCGTAGGCACGGTGCGCCAGCGCTTCGTCGACGAAGAGATGGCGCGGGGTCCGGCGGATCACCTCCAGCACCTGGGCGTTGCACAGGCCCTCTTCGTAAAGCCGCTGGATCAGGCGTTCGCGGGTTCTCTGCGAAGTCATGCCGATGCCGCCGCGCAGCAAATCGTTTTCACGCGCCATCAGGCAAGCCCCTCCAACCAACCGTCGAGGCTACTGAAGGCATCGTTGAACGTGCGGTCCAGCTGCAGCGGTGTCACAGAAACGAAACCTTGCATCAGCGCATGGAAATCCGTCCCCGGGCCACCGTCCTCCACATCGCCGGCCGCGGCGATCCAGTAGCCGGCCTTGCCTCGCGGGTTGACCTCGAGGATCGGCTTCGCCGCCCGTGCCCGATGACCCAGGCGGGTCAGTTGGATACCGCGGATATGCTCCAGCGGCAGGTTCGGCACATTGACGTTGAGCACCGTGCGCGGTGGCAATTTCAGCCCTTCATGAGCCTCCACCAGCAACCGGGCGAAATGCGCGGCGGTGGCCAGGTTATCGAGCTGGCGCGAGGCCAGCGAGAAGGCAAACGAGGTCCGCGCCAGGAAACGCCCTTCGAGCGCCGCCGCGACGGTGCCCGAGTACAGCACGTCATCGCCAAGGTTGGCGCCCAGGTTGATGCCCGACACGACCATGTCCTGCTCCTGCTCCAGCAGGCCGTTGAGCCCCAGGTGCACGCAGTCGGTAGGCGTCCCGTTGAGGCTGATGAAGCCATTGGGCAAGGTATGTGGATGCAGCGGACGGTCGAGGGTCAGCGAACTGCTGGCACCGCTCTTGTCCTGGTCCGGGGCGATCACCCGGCACTCGGCATAATCCGCCAGCGCAGCATGAAGCGCGGCGAGACCGGGTGCAAAAACCCCATCGTCGTTGGAAATCAGAATACGCATGAGCTGTCCGTCTGCCCTACCGGCACCAGATCAACGAGCTCGCGCACCAGAACAGTGGCGAAGCATCCGGCCGGCAGGACGAATTCCAGTTGCAGAATGTCCAGCGAGGGATAATGCCACGTCAGCCCGCCAATGGGCAGCCGCAGGATGCGACGTTCGTGCTCCATTCCCGCCTTGACCAACCATTGGCACAGTTCGGCTTCACGCGCGGCGACGGCCTGCTCCAGTTCGAAGGTCGCTCCTGTCGCCGGCGACGGACCTTCGCCCCACTGCGGGCCGGTGGGGTGCAGGTCGAGAATCGCCAGACGCGGATCGCTGCACTCGGCTTCACCGGCCGGGAAAAAACTGCGGCTGTCGGTGAAGGCCAGCAGGTCGCCGACCTGGGCACGATTCCAGCTGCCATCGGCAACCCGCGCCGCCAGCACCTGGTTGAACAGGTAGCTGCGGGCGGTGGACAGCAGCCGCGAACGCACATTACGCTGCTCGGGCAGGGCCTGGCGGGTGGCGTAGTCGCGCGCCTCACCGAGGTTGCCACCCAGATGGCCGAAACGCTGGGCGCCAAAATAGTTGGGAATGCCCTGTCGGCTGATCTGTTCGAGGCGCTGCTGCAGGCCATCCTTGTCCGCCGCCAGCTGGCTCAGGCGCAAGGTGAAGCCGTTGGCCGCATGGGCTCCACGCTGCAACTTGCGCTTGTGGCGCACGCTCTTGAGGATCTGCAGGGTGTCGTTCTGCGCCGCGCTCATGTCCGGGTCGGCCTTGCCCGGCAACTGGATGCTGAACCATTGCCGGGTGAGGGCCTGGCGGTCCTTCAACCCCGCATAGCTGACCGTGCGCAACGGTACGCCGGCGGCCTTGGCCAGGCGCCGGGCCGCTTCCTCGGTGTTCAGGCCACGTTTCTCGACCCACAACCACAGGTGCTCGCCGTCGCCGGACAAGGGGATGTCGAGGACTTCATCGACCTGGAAATCCTCCGCGGTGGCCTTGAGCACCGCACAGCCCAGGGCATCGCCATAGGCACACGGGCCCAGTAGTTCCAGTTCCGTCATGCGCGCAGCAACAAGGCAACGGAATGCACCGCGATACCTTCTTCCCGCCCGGTGAAGCCGAGCTTTTCAGTGGTGGTGGCTTTTACGTTCACTTGATCCAACTCAACTTCAAGATCCGCGGCAATCAGCGCGCGCATCGATTCAATATGCGGGGCCATTTTCGGCGCCTGGGCAACGATGGTGTTGTCGACATTGCCGACCTTCCAGCCCTTGGCCTTGAGCAGCGATACCACGTGGCGCAACAACACGCGGCTATCGGCGCCTTTATAGGTCGGATCGGTGTCCGGGAAATGCTTGCCGATGTCCCCCAGTGCCGCCGCCCCCAGCAACGCATCACTCAGGGCATGCAGCAACACGTCGCCGTCGGAGTGGGCCAGCAATCCGTGATGGTGTGCAATGCGCACGCCGCCCAGAGTGATGAAGTCGCCTTCGGCGAAACGGTGCACATCATAGCCGTGGCCAATACGCATAAAAAAACGCCCCGATTTAGTCAGGGCGTGATTCTACCTATTTTGTCCGACATTAGGTTCTAGTACGAGAATTAGCCTGAGCGAGCGCAGACAATTATCGTGCAGAACCTCCGCCAAGAGCTTCGCTGTGATGTATCAGGTGATCCGAGATAAAGCTGGCGATGAAGAAATAGCTGTGGTCATAGCCCGGCTGCATCCGCAGGATCAGCGGATGCTCCGCCAGCCTCGCGGCTTGCTGCAGGGCTTCGGGCTTGAGCTGGTTGGCCAGGAAATCATCACGGTCGCCCTGATCCACCAGGATCGGCAGCTTTTCACTCGCCTCGCTGATCAGCGCGCAGGCATCCCACTCTCGCCAGCGCGAGCGCTCGTCGCCCAGGTAACGCGAGAAGGCTTTCTGTCCCCACGGGCAATCCATCGGATTGCTGATCGGGGCGAACGCCGACAGCGACTGGTAGCGCCCCGGATTGCGCAGGGCACAGACCAGCGCCCCATGCCCGCCCATGGAATGACCGCTGATGCCGCGCTTGTCGGACGCAGGGAAATGCGCTTCGACCAAAGCCGGCAGCTCATGCACCACATAGTCGTGCATCCGGTAGTTGCGCGCCCAGGGCTCCTGCGTGGCATTCAGGTAGAAGCCGGCGCCGAGACCGAAGTCCCAGGCATTCTCGGGATCGCCCGGGACACCCGGGCCACGCGGGCTGGTGTCCGGCGCGACGATGATCAGCCCCAGTTGCGCGGCCATGCGCTGGGCGCCAGCCTTGTGCATGAAGTTTTCATCGGTGCAGGTCAGCCCGGACAACCAGTACAGCACCGGCAGCTTGACGCCCTGCTCCGCCTGCGGCGGCAGATAGACGGCGAACACCATGTCGCAACCGAGCACTTCGGAATGATGCTTGTAGCGTTTGTGCCAGCCGCCGAAGCTTTTCTGGCAGGAAAGGTTTTCCAGGCTCATGACCGACCTCAGAAATGGATGACGGTACGGATGCTCTTGCCTTCATGCATCAGGTCGAACGCCTTGTTGATATCTTCCAGGCCCATGGTGTGGGTGATGAAGGTATCCAGCGGAATTTCGCCCTTCTGCGCCATATCGACATAGCTTGGCAGTTCGCTGCGCCCACGCACGCCGCCAAAGGCCGAACCGCGCCAGACGCGACCGGTCACCAACTGGAACGGACGGGTGGCGATTTCCTGGCCGGCACCGGCCACGCCGATAATCACCGACTCGCCCCACCCCTTGTGGCAGCACTCCAGCGCCGCCCGCATCAGTTGCACATTACCGATGCACTCAAAGGAAAAATCCACGCCGCCGTCGGTCATGTCGACGATGACTTCCTGGATCGGCCGGTCGAAGTCCTTCGGGTTCACGCAATCGGTCGCGCCCAGCTGCCTGGCGATCTCGAACTTGGCCGGGTTGATATCGATGGCGATGATCCGCGCCGCCTTGGCCTTGACCGCGCCGATCACCGCCGACAGGCCGATGCCGCCGAGACCGAAGATCGCCACGGTGTCACCCGGCTTGACCTTGGCGGTATTGATCACCGCGCCGATGCCGGTGGTGACGCCGCAGCCCAGCAGGCAGACTTTCTCCAGCGGTGCCTCCTTGGCGATCCTGGCCACGGAGATTTCCGGCAGCACGGTGTACTCGGAGAAGGTCGAGGTGCCCATGTAGTGGAAAATCGTCTCGCCCTTGTAGGAGAAACGCGAAGTGCCGTCCGGCATCAGGCCCTTGCCCTGGGTGGCCCGGATCGCCTGGCAGAGGTTGGTCTTGCCCGACAGGCAGAATTTGCACTTGCCGCATTCCGGGGTGTACAGCGGAATGACGTGGTCGCCGACAGCCACCGAGGTCACGCCCTCGCCAATGGCTTCGACAATCGCCCCGCCCTCGTGGCCGAGGATCGACGGGAAGATGCCTTCCGGGTCGGCGCCGGACAAGGTGTAGGCGTCGGTATGGCAGACGCCGGAGGCCACGACACGCAACAGCACTTCGCCGGCCTTGGGCAGGGCGACATCGACTTCGACGATTTCCAGAGGCTTTTTCGCCTCGAAGGCAACGGCAGCACGTGACTTGATCATCCAGCAACTCCTGAAAAGTGAATGCGAAAGACCGGAGTGTAAATCATCGTCTATTGATGAATAATTCAGTCAAAAGCAAAACATTATTGCCATACAGGGATAATCAGATGAGCGAGAACCGCTGGGAAGGCATCGACGAGTTTGTCGCCGTGGCCGAGTGCAGCCAGTTCACCGCCGCTGCGGAACGCCTGGGGGTGTCTTCTTCGCATATCAGCCGGCAGATCGCCCGGTTGGAGGAGCGGTTGCAGACCCGCCTGCTGTATCGCAGTACCCGGCGCGTCACACTGACCGAAGCCGGCCAGACCTTCCTGCAGCATTGCCAGCGCTTGCAGGATGGACGCGAAGAAGCCCTGCGGGCGGTCGGTGACCTGAACAGCGAACCCAAGGGCATGCTGCGCATGACCTGTGCCGTGGCCTATGGCGAGCGCTTTATCGTGCCGCTGGTAACCACCTTCATGGGCCTGTATCCGCAACTGCGGGTGGATATCGAGTTGAGCAACCGCACCCTGGACCTGGTCCATGAAGGCCTGGACCTGGCAATCCGCCTGGGTCGCCTGCAGGATTCGCGACTGGTGGCGACCCGCTTGGCGCCGCGACGGATGTACCTGTGCGCGTCGCCCTCCTACCTGGAGCGTTATGGCCGCCCCCATAGCCTCTCGGAGTTGAGCCGACACAACTGCCTGATTGGCAGTTCGGATATCTGGCAACTGGCCCAGGACGGACGCGAATTTTCCCAGCGGGTGCAGGGCAACTGGCGTTGCAACAGCGGCCAGGCGGTGCTGGATGCGGCGTTGCAAGGGGTCGGTTTGTGTCAGTTGCCGGACTATTACGTGCTCGAACACTTGCAGAACGGTCAGCTGGTTTCGCTGCTGGAACCCCATCAACCGCCGAATACGGCGGTCTGGGCGCTCTATCCGCAACAGCGTCATCTGTCGCCGAAGGTGCGCAAGCTGGTGGACTATCTCAAGGAGGGCTTGGCCAGGCGGCCCGAGTACGCCGCCTGACCGGCACCTGCAAATACAGACGCGGTCACTGTAGGAGCCGGCTTGCCGGCGATGAGGGCATTGAGTTTTGCATCGATCTTGCGGACGCCATCGCCGGCAAGCCGGCTCCTACAAGGTCCCCGGCTGACGATAGTCCGGGGGGAGACACCGTACTGTGCGAGCCGGCTTGCTGGCGATAGCGGCAGTGCGGCTTGGATTGTCAGCGCCGGTTGGCCCAGCGCAGGCGCAGCCACTCCAGGTCTTCGGGGCGGGTGACCTTGATATTGTCCGAACGCCCTTCCACCAGGCGCGGCGCCTGCCCCGCCCACTCCATCGCCGAGGCTTCATCGGTGATGGTGACATCCGCCACCAGGCTGTCGGCCAGCGCCCGGTGCAAGGCGCCGAGGCGGAACATCTGCGGTGTGTAGGCCTGCCAGATCAGGCTGCGATCAACGGTTTCGACCACCCGCCCGTGCCGGTCGACACGCTTGAGGGTGTCCCGGGCCGGCACGGACAGCAAGCCGCCCACCGGGTCGTCGGCGAGCTCGGCCAGCAACTTGTCGAGATCGTCACGGGACAGGTTCGGTCGTGCCGCATCATGAACCAGCACCCAATCCTCATCCGCCGCCCCGTGGGCATGCAGGTGCAGCAAGGCGTTGAGCACCGAGTCGGCGCGCTCGACGCCACCGTCTACGCGCTGGATGCGCGGGTCGCCGGCACAGGCCAGGCCAGGCCAATAGGGATCGTCGGGCGCCAGGCTGAGCACCAGCCCCTTGAGCCCCGGATGATCGAGAAAACAGCCAAGGCTGTGTTCGAGAATGGTTCGTCCGCCCAGTTGCAGGTATTGCTTGGGACGGTCGGCCGCCATACGGGCACCCACACCCGCGGCAGGAATCACGGCCCAGAAGGCCGGTAGCGATGAGTCAGTCATTGTGCCAACTGATAAAGGGTTTCACCGTCCTTGACCATGCCCAGTTCATGGCGAGCACGTTCCTCAACGGTCTCCATGCCTTTCTTCAGTTCAAGAACTTCCGCATCGAGCACACGGTTACGCTCCAGCAGACGCTCGTTCTCGGCATGCTGGTCGGCAATCTGTTGTGTCAGGTCGGCTACCTGCGCCAGGCTCCCGTTACCCACCCAAAGGCGGTACTGCAGGCCAGCCAGCAGCAAGAGCAAGACAAGGAACAACCAATTGGGACTGCGCATCGAATTTCGTTTACCCAGTGAAAAAGACAGCCAAGCCGACTTCCGTATACCCAACAGCACGAAGCCTGGAAAGACCAGGCTTGTGCTTGTCAGCCATCAGATTAGTTGCGAAAAAGCCGCTATAGCGACTTTTCCGACACAATCCGGTGTCTTTTTACCATCTACCGCTTAACCGCGAAACTCGGAACGACCGTTGTACTTCGCCTTGGCGCCCAATTGCTCTTCGATACGCAGCAGTTGGTTGTACTTGGAAACGCGGTCGGAACGGCACAGCGAGCCGGTCTTGATCTGGCCCGCAGCGGTGCCCACGGCCAGGTCGGCGATGGTCGAATCCTCGGTTTCACCGGAACGGTGCGAGATCACCGCGGTGTAGCCGGCGGCCTTGGCCATCTGGATGGCTTCCAGGGTTTCGGTCAGGGTGCCGATCTGATTGAACTTGATCAGGATGGAGTTGGCGATTTTCTTGTCGATGCCTTCCTTCAGGATCTTGGTGTTGGTCACGAACAGGTCGTCGCCCACCAACTGGGTTTTCTCGCCGATCTTGTCGGTAAGAATTTTCCAGCCAGCCCAGTCGGACTCGTCCAGGCCGTCTTCGATGGAGATGATCGGGTAACGCTCGGTCAGGCCTTTCAGGTAGTCGGCGAAACCTTCGGCGGTGAACACCTGACCTTCGCCGGACAGGTTGTACTTGCCGTCTTCGTAGAACTCGCTGGCCGCGCAGTCCAGAGCCAGGGTCACGTCGGTGCCCAGCTTGTAACCGGCATTGGCAACGGCTTCGGAGATGACTTTCAGGGCATCTTCGTTGGACGCCAGGTTCGGTGCGAAACCACCTTCGTCACCGACAGCGGTGCTCAGGCCACGGGCTTTGAGCACGGCCTTGAGGTGATGGAAAATCTCGGTGCCCATGCGCAGGCCTTCGGAGAAGGTCTTGGCGCCGACCGGCTGGACCATGAACTCCTGGATGTCGACGTTGTTGTCGGCATGCTCGCCGCCGTTGATGATGTTCATCATCGGTACCGGCATGGAGTAGACACCCGGGGTGCCGTTCAGGTTGGCAATGTGCGCGTACAGCGGCAGGTCCTGGTCCTGCGCAGCCGCCTTGGCAGCGGCCAGGGACACGGCGAGGATGGCATTGGCGCCCAGGGTCGCCTTGTTCTCGGTACCGTCCAGCGCGATCATCGCGTGGTCCAGGGCCTTCTGGTCGGAAGGGTCCTTGCCCAGCAACAGTTCACGGATCGGACCGTTGATGTTGCCGACAGCCTTCAGCACGCCCTTGCCCAGGTAACGGCTCTTGTCGCCATCACGCAGCTCAAGCGCCTCACGCGAGCCGGTGGAAGCACCGGACGGAGCGCAGGCACTGCCGATGATGCCGTTGTCCAGAAGGACGTCTGCTTCCACGGTGGGGTTGCCACGGGAGTCGAGAACTTCACGACCTTTGATGTCGACGATTTTTGCCATTGTTGTAAACACTCCAAAGTTGACGAAAACCCTGTAGGAGCCGGCTTGCCGGCGATGGCGCCCGTAAGATCGCTATCGCCGGCAAGCCGGCTCCCACAAAAGCTGTACGGCCGGCAGGCCAGAGCGAAAATTGTGCGGCAGTTTACCGAATAAACGAGGATCAGGCGGTTTCTATAGTCGGAAAACTCTTCACCAGTTCATCCAGCGCCTTGAGCTGGGCCAGGAACGGCTCCAGTTTGTCCAGGCGCAGGGCGCAAGGACCGTCGCACTTGGCGTTGTCCGGATCCGGATGCGCCTCGAGGAACAGTCCGGCCAGGCCCTGGCTCATGCCGGCCTTGGCCAGGTCGGTGACCTGGGCGCGACGACCACCGGCGGAATCCGAGCGACTGCCCGGCATCTGCAGGGCGTGCGTCACGTCGAAGAACACCGGGTATTCGAACTGCTTCATGATGCCGAAGCCGAGCATGTCGACCACCAGGTTGTTGTAGCCGAAGCTCGAACCACGCTCGCAGAGGATCAACTGGTCGTTGCCGGCTTCCACGCACTTGCTCAGGATATGCTTCATTTCCTGGGGCGCGAGGAACTGGGCCTTCTTGATGTTGATCACCGCGCCGGTCTTGGCCATGGCGACCACCAGGTCGGTCTGGCGCGACAGGAAGGCCGGCAACTGGATGATGTCGCAGACCTCGGCGGCCACGGCGGCCTGGGCCGGCTCGTGGACGTCGGTGATGATCGGCACGCCGAAGGCTTGCTTGATGTCCTGGAAGATCCGCATGCCCTCTTCCAGGCCGGGGCCACGGTAGGAGGTCACGGAGGAACGGTTGGCCTTGTCGAAGCTGGCCTTGAACACGTAGGGGATACCGAGTTTTTCGGTAACCTTGACGTACTCTTCGCAGACCTGCATCGCCATGTCACGGCTTTCCAGCACGTTCATGCCACCGAACAGCACCATCGGCTTGTCGTTGGCGATCTCGATGTCGCCGACGCGAATGATCTTCTGGGCCATCAGCTTTACGCCTTCTTCTGGTGTTGGGCCAAAGCGGCTTTGACGAAACCGCTGAACAGCGGGTGGCCGTCACGCGGGGTCGAAGTGAACTCGGGGTGGAACTGGCAGGCGACGAACCATGGATGATCCGGGGCCTCGACCACTTCGACCAGCGCGCCGTCACCGGAACGGCCGGAAATCTTCAAGCCGGCTTCCATGATCTGCGGCAGCAGGTTGTTGTTCACTTCATAGCGGTGACGGTGACGTTCGACGATCACGTCTTTGGCGTAGCAATCGTGAACCAGCGAACCCGGCTCCAGCAGGCAGTCCTGGGCGCCAAGGCGCATGGTGCCACCCAGGTCCGAGGTCTCGGTGCGGGTTTCGACCGCTCCGGTGGCATCTTCCCACTCGGTGATCAGGCCGACGACCGGGTGGCCGCTGGTACGATCGAACTCGGTGGAGTTGGCGTCCTTCCAGCCCAGCACGTTACGGGCGAACTCGATCACGGCCACTTGCATGCCCAGGCAGATACCCAGGTACGGCACTTTGTTCTCACGAGCGTATTGCACGGCGGTGATCTTGCCTTCCACGCCACGCAGGCCGAAACCGCCAGGGACGAGGATCGCGTCAACGCCTTCGAGCAGGCCCGTGCCCTGGTTCTCGATGTCTTCGGAATCGATATAGCGCAGGTTGACCTTGGTGCGGTTGGTGATGCCGGCGTGACTCATCGCTTCGATCAGCGACTTGTAGGCGTCCAGCAGTTCCATGTACTTGCCGACCATGGCGATGGTGACTTCGTGCTCGGGGTTGAGCTTGGCGTCGACCACCTGCTCCCACTCGGACAGGTCGGCACCGTTGCATTGCAGGCCGAAACGCTCGACGACGAAGTCATCCAGGCCCTGGGCGTGCAGCACGGCCGGGATCTTGTAGATGGTATCGACGTCTTCCAGGGAGATCACCGCACGCTCTTCGACGTTGGTGAACAACGCGATCTTGCGACGCGAGGAGATGTCCACCGGGTGGTCGGAGCGGCAAATCAGCACGTCCGGCTGCAGGCCAATGGAACGCAGTTCCTTGACCGAGTGCTGGGTCGGCTTGGTCTTGGTCTCGCCAGCGGTGGCGATGTACGGGACCAGGGTCAGGTGCATCAGCATCGCACGCTTGGAGCCGACTTCGACACGCAACTGGCGGATGGCTTCGAGGAACGGTTGCGACTCGATATCGCCCACGGTACCGCCGATTTCCACCAGGGCCACGTCGGCATCGCCGGCGCCCTTGATGATACGACGCTTGATTTCGTCGGTGATGTGCGGAATCACCTGGATGGTCGCGCCCAGGTAATCACCACGGCGCTCCTTGCGCAGTACGTGCTCGTAGACACGGCCGGTGGTGAAGTTGTTGTTCTGGGTCATGGTCGTGCGGATGAACCGCTCGTAGTGGCCCAGGTCCAGGTCGGTCTCGGCGCCGTCGTGGGTGACGAACACTTCACCGTGCTGGAACGGGCTCATGGTGCCCGGGTCGACGTTGATGTACGGGTCCAGTTTGAGCATGGTGACTTTCAGTCCCCGCGCCTCCAGGATGGCCGCCAATGAAGCCGAGGCAATGCCTTTCCCCAATGAAGAAACAACACCGCCCGTGACGAATATGTAGCGCGTCATGAAAAACCCTAGAAGTCTGCGTTAAAGCGGTCCGAGCCGCCGGGGAAAGCGAAGGAAGGCCGAAGCCCCCGATCACCTGCATTAATCACAGTGCATCTTTCAAAAAAACCGCCGCGTTGGGACAGACCGGAAGTGACAACACCGGTACGTTGCTCGCTACACATTTTTTGGAATCGCCCAGCAAAGACTGCTTGGTAATCGGCAACTGCTGCAATTCAGGCGAATCCACAGAAGTTGTATCAAGAAGGGAGCGTAGTCTACCGGAAAGCAGCTTTCAGCTCAAACCTTGATCGCTCGAAGGTGGCTGCCATTGCAAATGCCAGTCGCCGAACGCACTGCCATCGAGCCCCGCCAGGTTGGCCACGGCCAGTAATTGCCCGCCCCGGTAGACCAGCGGCAATCGGCCGCGGACAAACCAGGGCACCCCGCTTTCATTAAGCAGGCGCTTCAGATCACGGTGCCCGCGGTCCGGCAGGTGCAGCACTTCGCCGCCTTGACGATAGCGTACCCGCAACGGGCCGGGCGGCGCATCGCCGATGATCAGCAACTCGCCGTTGTCCGGCAATTCCAGGGCCTGCCCGGGATCGGCCCACTCGATATCCGCCACGGGCTGACGCAACCAGGAACCGCTCAGCCACCACAGGTGCTCGTCGGCGCGGTGCAACTCACCTTCGGCCAGGCGCCACTTGGGCCTCGCATCGTGCCCGGCATCGCGCAGGTCATCCCAGCCAGCCCAATGGTCGCTGTCCGGCAGGCGGGTCAACGGCGCCAGCCAGTGACGCAAGAGGTTGCGCTGGCGCGCCGGCGACAGGTCGATCACGGCGTCCAGCGCCAGCGACGGCATGCCCAGCCAGTCATAGCGGGAATGGGCCTGGGCCTCGTCAAGATCGACGTCGGCCAGTTCGTCCAGCAATTCCTGGGCTTCGCGCAGGTGCGCGGCGCTGCGCACCATGCTGCTGACCGCCTGCGGCCAGCGCTCGGTGAGGTCGGGGAAAACCCGGTGGCGCAGGTAGTTGCGGGAAAACTGCTGGTCCGCGTTGGACGGATCCTCGATCCAGTTCAAGCCATGCTCGCGGGCGTAGTGCTCCAGCTCCGCACGCGAGACATCGAGCAGCGGCCGGACCAGATAACCGCCACCCACTTCGCGCTCGGTCGGCATGGCCGCCAATCCCCTGACACCGGCGCCGCGCAACAGCCGGAACAGCAGTGTCTCGGCCTGATCGTCGCGATGCTGGGCCGTCAGCAGGACTTCGTTCAACTGGGTCACCCCGGCAAATGCCAGGTAGCGCGCATCCCGGGCGGCACGCTCGAGACTGGCACCGAGCTGGACGCTCACCCGTACCACCTGCAAGGGCACGCCCAGAGTGTCGCAGAATGCCTGGCAATGTTCCGGCCAGCTGTCGGCGGCGATCTGCAAGCCATGGTGGATATGCAGGGCCGTCAGTTCGGGCAGGGATTCGGTCCTGCCCAGGCGGGCGAGGAGATGCAGGAGGACGGTGGAGTCAAGGCCGCCGGAGAAAGCCAGCCGCCAGGTCGAGGCCGTGCGCCAGGGAGCCAGGGCGTGGAGAAGCCGATCAGGCAGAGGAAGGGTGCGCAGGGTCATGAGTTCGGTCGCTTTTCGCCTCATTGCGGTCAGCCTGACTGAAACACAAACCTGTAGGAGCCGGCTTGCCGGCGATGAGACCAGAAAGTCTTGCATCGACGGCCCGAATCGCCGGCAAGCCGGCTCCTACAAGGGTGATCGCCCCCATCGAACGTGGGAGCGCTCCATCAGGTCACTTAGAGACCGTAGCTCATCAATCGCTCATAGCGACGGGCCAGCAGCGCATCGTTGTCGAATTTCTTCAACATCGCCAGTTGCGCGCTCAGTTCGGCACGGATCGACGCGGCGGCGGCCACCGGATCACGATGGGCACCGCCCAGTGGCTCGGCGATCACCTTGTCGACGATACCCAGGCCTTTCAGGCGCTCGGCGGTAATGCCCATGGCTTCCGCGGCATCCGGGGCCTTCTCGGCGGTTTTCCAGAGGATCGATGCGCAACCTTCCGGGGAAATCACCGCATAGGTCGAATACTGCAGCATGTTCAACTGGTCGCAGACACCGATCGCCAGTGCACCGCCGGAACCACCCTCACCGATAACGGTGGCAATGATCGGCGTCTTCAGGCGCGCCATGACCCGCAGGTTCCAGGCAATGGCCTCGCTCTGGTTGCGTTCCTCGGCATCGATCCCCGGGTAGGCACCCGGCGTGTCGATAAAGGTCAGGATCGGCATCTTGAAGCGCTCGGCCATTTCCATCAGGCGGCAGGCCTTGCGGTAGCCTTCCGGGCGCGGCATGCCGAAGTTGCGACGAACCTTCTCGCGCACTTCACGACCTTTCTGGTGACCGATGACCATCACTGGCTGGTCTTCCAGGCGGGCGATACCACCGACGATCGCGGCATCGTCGGAGAAATGACGGTCGCCGTGCAGCTCATCGAACTCGGTGAAGATGTGCTCGATGTAGTCCAGGGTGTATGGACGGCGCGGATGACGCGCCAGGCGCGCGATCTGCCAGCTGGTCAGCTTGCCGAAAATGTCTTCGGTCAGCGTGCTGCTCTTGTCTTGCAGGCGAGAGATTTCATCGCCGATGTTCAGCGAATTGTCATTACCGACCAAGCGCAGTTCTTCGATCTTGGCTTGCAGGTCAGCGATCGGCTGTTCGAAATCAAGAAAATTCGGGTTCATAAGCATCCGTCTTGGGTCGAGCACAGTAGTTTTTACACAGCCTGGCCGGCCGATTGATCTGTATCGCGCCCTACCTTAAGGGATATGGCGCGCTCAGGTCGAGATTAAAAATAAGTTCAAGGTCGGGGTGCATGGATAGCACCACCACCTCAACGGTATTGGAGAAAGACGTTGTCTCGCCCGAACTGGTCACGCAATGCCTGAATCAGACTGTCCGCCGGGTCGATCTTCCAGCCGTCGCCGAGCTGCAGCAGGGCCTTGGCATCCAGGCCGGTGTACTCCATGGTGATCGGACAGGCGCCCCGGTGCTTCTTGAACAATTCGCCCAGCCAGCGCAGTTCATCGCCCTTGAGCGCGGCACTTTGCACCTTCAGGCGCAGGCTTTCGGCCAGGTTGGTGCGGGCATCCTCCATGCTCATCACACGCTTGACCCGCAGGCGCAGGCCACCGGAGAAGTCATCGTTGCTGACTTCGCCCTCGACCACCACCATGGCGTCGGTCTGCAACAACGACTGGGCCGACATGAAGGCATCGGCGAACAGTGACGCCTCGATCCGCGCCGAGCGGTCGTCGAGGGTGATAAAGCCCATCTTGTCGCCCTTTTTGTTTTTCATCACCCGCAGGTTGATGATCATCCCCGCCACGGTCTGGGTATCCCGGGCCGGCTTCAGGTCGATGATGCGCTGGCGGGCGAAACGACGGATCTCGCCTTCGTATTCGTCGATCGGGTGACCGGTCAGGTACAGGCCAAGGGTGTCCTTCTCGCCTTTCAGGCGCTCCTTGAGGGTCAGTTCCTTGGTCTTGCGGTGATTGCCGTAGACATCCGCATCTTCCTCGACGAACAACCCGCCAAACAGGTCGGCGTGACCGCTGTCGTGGGTGCGCGCGGTCTGTTCGGCGGCCTTGATCGCCTCTTCCATCGCGGCCAGCAGGACCGCGCGGTTGCGGTCGATATTGGCCTGGTAGGGCTTGGGTTCGTCGAAGAAGTACGGACCGAGACGGTCCAGCGCACCGCTGCGGATCAGGCCGTCGAGGGTGCGCTTGTTGATGCGCTTGAGGTCGACCCGTGCGCAGAAATCGAACAGATCCTCGAACGGTCCCGCCTGGCGCGCTTCGGTAATCGCTTCCACCGGGCCTTCGCCGACACCCTTGATGGCGCCGAGGCCATAGATGATCCGGCCTTCGTCGTTCACCGTGAACTTGAACTCCGAGGTGTTCACGTCCGGCGCGTCGAGGCGTAGCTTCATGGTCCGCACTTCCTCGATCAAGGTCACGACCTTGTCGGTGTTGTGCATATCCGCCGAGAGTACCGCGGCCATGAACGGCGCCGGGTAGTGGGCCTTCAGCCAGGCGGTCTGGTACGACACCAGACCGTAGGCGGCGGAGTGGGATTTGTTGAAGCCGTAACCGGCGAACTTCTCCACCAGGTCGAAGATGTTACCGGCCAGGTCCGGGTCGATATTGTTGCTGGCGCAACCTTCGATGAAACCGCCACGCTGCTTGGCCATTTCCTCGGGTTTCTTTTTACCCATGGCCCGACGCAACATGTCCGCCCCGCCAAGGGTGTAGCCGGCCATGACCTGGGCGATCTGCATCACCTGTTCCTGATACAGGATGATGCCGTAGGTCGGTGCCAGTACCGGCTTGAGGCCTTCGTACTGGTAATCGGAGTGGGGATACGCCAGCTCGGCACGACCGTGCTTGCGGTTGATGAAGTCGTCCACCATGCCGGACTGCAACGGCCCCGGACGGAACAGGGCCACCAGGGCGATCAGGTCTTCCAGGCAGTCGGGCTTGAGCTTCTTGATCAGCTCCTTCATGCCACGGGATTCAAGCTGGAATACCGCTGTGGTCTCGGCCTTCTGCAACAGGCTGTAGGTTGGCTTGTCATCCAGCGGGATGAAGGCGATATCCAGCGGCGGCTCGTTGACCTTGGCGCGGTCGCGGTTGATGGTCTTCAGTGCCCAGTCGATGATCGTCAGGGTTCGCAGGCCGAGGAAGTCGAACTTCACCAGGCCGGCGGCCTCGACGTCGTCCTTGTCGAACTGGGTCACCAGGCCGTCACCCTCTTCGTCGCAATAGATCGGCGAGAAGTCGGTCAGCTTGGTCGGCGCGATCACCACGCCACCGGCGTGTTTACCGACGTTACGCACCACGCCTTCGAGCTTGCGCGCCATCTCCCAGATTTCCGCCGCTTCTTCATCGACCTTGATGAAGTCGCGCAGGATTTCTTCCTGCTCGTAGGCTTTTTCCAGGGTCATGCCGACTTCGAAGGGGATCATCTTCGACAGGCGGTCCGCCAGGCCATAGGACTTGCCCTGCACTCGCGCCACGTCACGCACCACCGCCTTGGCGGCCATGGAGCCGAAGGTGATGATCTGGCTTACCGCGTTGCGACCGTACTTCTCGGCCACGTAGTCGATCACCCGGTCACGACCGTCCATGCAGAAGTCGACGTCGAAGTCGGGCATGGATACCCGTTCCGGGTTGAGGAAACGCTCGAACAGCAGGTCATATTCCAGCGGGTCGAGGTCGGTGATCTTCTGTACATAGGCCACCAGCGAGCCGGCACCCGACCCCCGGCCGGGACCCACCGGTACGCCGTTGTTCTTTGCCCACTGGATAAAGTCCATAACGATCAGGAAGTAACCGGGGAAGCCCATCTGGATAATGATATCCAGCTCGAAATTCAGCCGGTCGACATAGACCTGGCGCTTGGCTTCATAGTCTTCGGTGGTGTCCCTGGGCAGCAGGACCGCCAGGCGCTCTTCCAGACCGTCGAACGACACCTTGCGGAAATACTCGTCGATGGTCATGCCATCGGGAATCGGGAAGTTGGGCAGGAAGTGCTTACCCAACTTCACTTCGATATTGCAGCGCTTGGCGATCTCGACGGTATTTTCCAGGGCATCGGGCAGGTCGCTGAACAACTCGGCCATTTCCTCGGCGCTTTTCAGGTACTGCTGGTCGCTGTAGTTCTTCGAGCGGCGCGGATCGTCAAGGGCCCGACCTTCACCGATGCAGACACGGGTTTCGTGGGCCTCGAAGTCTTCCTGCTTGATGAAACGCACATCGTTGGTCGCCACCAGCGGCGCACCCAGTTTCTCGGCCAGGGCCACGGCGCCGTGCAGTTGTTCTTCGTCGTTCGGGCGGTTGGTGCGCTGGATTTCCAGATAGAAGCGGTCCGGGAACACCGCCATCCACTCACGCGTCAGGGTCTCGGCTTCCGCGGCGTTATCGCCGAGTAGCGCCATGCCTATCTCGCCCTCCTTCGCCGCCGACAGCATGATCAGGCCTGCATTGGCCTCGGCAACCCACTCGCGCTCGATGATGATCATGCCGTTGCGCTGACCGTCGATGAAACCACGGGAGATCAGTTCGGTCAGGTTGCGATAACCCAGGGGGTTCATCGCCAGCAGGCTGATACGGCTCAACGGCGCATCGGGGTCCTTGTTCGACAGCCACAGGTCGGCGCCGCAGATCGGCTTGATCCCGGCGCCCATGGCGGTCTTGTAGAACTTGACCAGGGAGCACATGTTGTTCTGGTCGGTGACCGCCACGGCGGGCATGTTCAGACCGGCCAGGGCCTTGACCAGCGGCTTGATCCGTACCAGGCCGTCGACCAGGGAATATTCAGTGTGCAGGCGCAGGTGAACGAATGAAGCCGGCATAGTGATCCTGTAGAAGCATGAAAAACGACAAGGCCCGGATTGTACCGGGCCTTGGCTAAAACATCAGCAGACTAAAGCTCGACGAGGCCCTCCCGGGCCTCCCAGGCCAGCCGCACGGGCGCGAACGAACGCCGGTGAATCGGCGTCGGCCCCAGGCGGTTCAAGGCTTCCAGGTGGACCGGTGTCGGGTAGCCCTTGTGCCCGCCAATGCCATAGCCCGGGTAGATCAATTCGAAAGCAGCCATTTCACGATCACGGCTGACTTTGGCCAGGATCGACGCCGCGGCGATAGCCGGCACCTTGCTATCGCCCTTGACCACCGCTTCCGAGGGCATTGGCAGTTGCGGACAGCGGTTGCCATCAATCATCGCCAGCCTGGGCTGGATATGCAGGCCGGCGACCGCACGCTGCATCGCGAGCATGGTGGCATGGAGAATATTCAGCTCGTCGATTTCCTCGACTTCGGCCCGGGCGATGCACCAGCTCAGGGCTTTTTCGCGGATTTCGTCATAAAGCTTTTCACGCCGGGCCTCGGTCAGTTTCTTCGAGTCGTTCAGCCCGAGAATCGGTCGTTTGGGATCGAGGATCACCGCCGCCGTGACCACCGCACCGCAGAGCGGACCGCGACCGACTTCGTCGACGCCGGCTACCAGTTCCCCGGCATCTGCCACCAGGCTGAAATCCAGCCCCATCTGCATCTTCACGTTACTCATACAGGCTTTCCGATCAGAGTCAGGACCGCGTCGGCGGCCTGGTTCGAGGCATCCAGGCGCAAAGTCCGGTGGATCTCGTCGAAACTGCGGGTCTGTTCCCGGCCATCCTCGATCAATGGCGACAGGGTCTTGGCCAGCGCATCGGGCGTGGCGTCATCCTGCAACAACTCGGGCACCAGCAAACGCTGGGCCAACAGGTTGGGCAGGGAGATATAGGGACTTTTCACCAAACGCTTGAGAATCCAGAACGTCAGCGGTGCCAGGCGGTAGGCGACCACCATCGGGCGCTTGTAGAGCAAGGCTTCGAGGGTTGCCGTGCCGGAGGCTATCAACACCGCGTCACAGGCCGCCAGGGCCTTGTGGGACTGCCCGTCGAGCAGGGTCAGCGGCAGGTCGCGCCCCACCAGCAAGGCTTCGATCTGGCTGCGGCGCTGCGGACTGGCGCAGGGCATGACAAAACGAATGCCGGGATGCATCGCCTGCAGGCGCTGCGCCGTATCCAGGAACAGACCGCCCAGACGCCCGACTTCGCCGCCGCGACTGCCCGGCATCAAGGCCACCAGCGGACCGTCCGGCAAGCCGAGTTCGGCACGCGCTGCCGCCCGATCGGCCTGCAGCGGAATGGTATCGGCCAGGGTGTGCCCGACAAACCGCACCGGCACGCCCTTCTCTTCGTAGAAACGCGCTTCGAACGGCAACAGCGTCAGCATCAGGTCACAGCCTTCGCGGATCTTCAGCACCCGCTTCTGGCGCCAGGCCCAGACGGACGGGCTGACGTAGTGCACGGTCTTGATCCCGGCACGTCGCAGCTTGAGTTCGATATTGAGAGTGAAGTCCGGCGCGTCGATCCCGATGAAAACGTCCGGTTTCTCGGCAATCAGTGTCTGGATCAGCGTCTTGCGCCGCTTGAGCAGCTCGGGCAAGCGTCCGAGGACCTCGACCAGGCCCATCACCGACAGGCGCTCCATGGGGAAGTAGGAGACCAGCCCCTCAGCCTCCATCAACGGCCCGCCCACCCCGATAAACTCGACAGCGGGGTGCCGGGCCTTGAGGGCACGCATCAGACCGGAGCCGAGAATATCGCCGGACGCTTCACCAGCGACCAGCGCAATACGCAGGCTGGCCATGATCAGCGGGTGATGCCGCGGGTCGAGGACTGGATCGATTCGAGAAACACTGCCACTTCAGGGTACTGCGCGGCAGGCTCGGCCAATTCGGCAATCGCCTGGTCCACGGTCAGGCCCTGGCGATACACCACCTTATAGGCCCGGCGTAGCGCATGAATCACTTCTTCGCTGAAGCCCCGACGGCGCATGCCTTCGAAATTCATGCTGCGGGCTTCGGCCGGGTTGCCGAACACCGTGACGTAGGCCGGAACGTCCTTGCCGATGGCGGTACCCATCCCGGAGAAGCTGTGGGCGCCGATATGGCAGAACTGGTGCACCAGGGTGTAGCCGGACAGGATCGCCCAGTCATCCACGTGTACGTGACCGGCCAGCGCCGTGTTATTGACCAGGATGCAGTGGTTGCCGATCACGCTGTCATGGCCTATATGGGCATAGGCCATGATCAGGTTATGGTCGCCCAGCGTGGTTTCCGAACGGTCCTGGACCGTGCCACGATGGATCGTCACGCCTTCGCGGATGATGTTGTGATCACCGATCACCAGGCGAGTGTCCTCGCCCTTGTACTTGAGATCAGGGGTATCCTCACCTACCGAGGAAAACTGGTAGATGTGGTTGTGCTTGCCGATCCGGGTCGAGCCCTTGAGGATCACATGCGGCCCGATCACTGTTCCCTCGCCGATTTCCACACCTGCGCCGACGATCGACCAGGGGCCGACCTCAACGCCGTCGGCCAGCACGGCCGCCGGATCGATGATTGCGCGAGGGTCAATCAAACTCATACCGCCTGTTCCGCACAGATGATCTCGGCCGAGCACACCGGCTTGCCATCAACCGACGCCTGGCACTCGAACTTCCAGATCTTGCGCTTGCAACTGATGAAGGTGGCTTCGAGGATCAACTGGTCGCCCGGCTTGACCGGCTGGCGGAAGCGCAGCTTGTCGGAACCGACGAAATAGTAAAGGGTGCCATCGGCAGGCTTCACGTCCAGGATCTTGAAACCGAGGATGCCGGCAGCCTGGGCCATGGCCTCAATGATCAATACGCCCGGCATGATCGGATGCGCAGGGAAGTGACCGTTGAAGAAAGGCTCGTTGATGCTGACATTCTTGTAGGCACGAATGCGCTTGGCCTCGACATCCAGTTCCACCACCCGGTCCACCAGCAGGAACGGGTAACGGTGAGGCAGGTATTCGCGAATCTCGTTGATGTCCATCATTTCGTGGGGAAGCCTGTAGTAAAGATGGGGAGCACGCCGCGGGCGCGCGCCTCTAGCAAATCAAGAAGGCAGCTTTCGTACAGACTCTGGCGACTACTTGATATGGAAATGGTATCAGCCTTCAGATGAAGCGTCCGCGTCCGGGGTCACGTCCCCGACACGTTTTTCCAGCTGTCGCAGTCGTCGCGCGATGTCGTCGAGCTGGCGAATACGCGCCGCGCTCTTGCGCCATTCGGCCGCCGGCTGCATGGCCGTACCGGAAGAATAGGAGCCCGGCTCGGTGATCGAGTGGGTCACCATGGTCATCCCGGTCAGGAAAACGTTATCGCAAATCTCGATATGCCCCACGAGGCCGACGCCACCGGCGAGCATGCAATGCTTGCCGATCTTGGTGCTGCCGGAAATACCGCAGCAGGCCGCCATTGCGGTGTGATCGCCCACCTGGACGTTATGGGCGATCTGGATCTGGTTGTCGAGCTTGACGCCGTTACCGAGGATCGTATCGGCCAAGGCGCCGCGATCGATGGCGGTATTCACGCCGATTTCCACGTCGTCACCGACCAGCACGCCGCCGATCTGGGCGATCTTGTGCCAGATACCCTTTTCGTTGGCGAAGCCGAAGCCTTCACCACCGAGCACCGCGCCGGACTGGATCACCACACGCTTGCCGATACGCACGTCGTGGTACAGGGTCACCCGTGGAGCCAGCCAGCCACCTTCGCCGATCTCACAGCGAGCACCGATAAAGCACTGCGCGCCGATGGTCACGCCCGCACCGATACGCGCACCGCTCTCGATCACCACGAAAGGGCCGATGCTCGCCGCCGGATCGACCAGCGCATCCGCCGCCACGACCGCACTCGGATGGATACCCGGCGCGGCCTTGGGTTTCGGATCGAACAGGTGCGAAATACCGGCATAAGACAGGTAGGGGTTGGCCACGACCAGCGAATCGCCGGCATAAGCCTCGGCATCGGCGGTCTTGAGCAACACGGCACCGGCCTGGCTGTCTGCAAGGTATTTACGGTATTGGGGATTTGCCAGAAAGCTCAACTGAGCTGGGCCAGCCTCCTGCAAGGTGGCCAGCCCAGTGATTTCCTTCTCCGGGTCGCCACGCAGGGTGGCGCCGAGGATCTCGGCCAATTGGCCGAGCTTGATAGTCGCGGTCATGGATTACTTCAGCTGGTTCATGCGCTCGATAACCTGGCGAGTGATGTCGTACTGAGGTTTGACATCGATCACTGCACCACGCTCGAACACCAGGTCAAAGGCACCTTTCTTGATGACTTCTTCTACCGCGCTGTCCAGTTTCGGCTTCAACTGCTTGAGCATTTCACGGTCGGCAACCGCCTTGGCTTCGTTCAATTCCTTGGACTGGAACTGGAAGTCACGGGCCTTTTGCTTGAATTCCAGCTCAAGGCGCTCACGTTCGCCCTGCTGCATCTTGTCGCCACCGCTGACCAGACGATCCTGGATGCCCTTGGCGCTGCTTTCCAGAGTTTTCAGCTTGGTCAGTTGCGGGCCGAACTTCTTCTCGGCATCCACGGCGTATTTCTTGGCCGCGTCGGATTCCAGCAAGGCCATCTGGTAGTTCAGGACTGCGATTTTCATTTCGGCAAATGCCGGGGTCGCTACCAAGACAGTCGCCAGCAGCACCAGTTGAGTCAACTTACGCACGATAAACTCCTACAAAATCCATTGTCGTTATCTTGGGTCAGACCGTTAGAACGTCTGACCGAGGGAGAATTGGAACACCTGAGTTTCAGCGTTATCCGGTTTCTTGATTGGCATGGCCAAAGCAAAACTCAACGGACCGAGCGCGGTGACCCAGGTCACACCCACGCCAACGGAACTGGCGAGGTTGGTGAGGCTGATATCATTGCACTGCGTCTGCGAAGGCGTACCGTTGGTGTTCTTGACCTGATCGCACTTGGAGTCGAACACGTTACCCACATCCCAGAATACCGAGGTGCGCAGGGAACGCTGGTCTTTCACGAACGGCAGCGGGAACAGCAGTTCCGCACCACCCTGGATCAGCACGTTACCACCGAACGGCAGCGGATCGTTGTCCGAGTCGGCAATGGTACCGACGTTACCGGTCACGCCAACACCACGGCTTGGCGTACCGCGAGGACCCAAAGTGCTGTCCTTGAAGCCGCGAACCGAGTTGAAACCACCTGCATAGTAGTTCTCGTAGAACGGCAGACCGTTCGTCGAGCCGTAACCGTCGCCATAACCCAGTTCGGTATGGAAACGCATGGTGTAGTTGTCAGTCAGCGGTGTGAACACCTGGCCGCGGTAGTCGAGCTTGAAGAACGACAGGTCGCTGCCCGGCGTGGTGGCTTCCAGGGTCAGGCTCTGGGAGTGACCACGGGTGGCCAGGACGCCCTTGTTCAGGGTCGACTCCGACCAGCCGGCCGATGCCTTGAAGTTCAGGTAGCTGTCGCCTTCGCGGTTCACGAAGTCGAAGATCTCGTCCACGGTGTACAGGCCGGTCTTGATCTTGTCCTGCTGGGCAGTCAGACCGAAGGTCAGGCGCGAAGTCTCGCTGATCGGGTAGCCCACGCTGACGCCGGCACCCAGGCTGTCTACCGCGTAGCTGGCTACATCGACGTCGAGGTCCTTGTAGTCGGTGGTGCGGTAGAACACGTTGTAACCCAGGCTGACGCCGTCGGCGGTCCAGTAGGGGTCGACGTAGCCGAAGTTGTAGCGGCTCTGGTATTCGCTGCGGGTCAGGCCGATGCTGACCTTGTTACCGGTACCGAGGAAGTTGTTCTGGGTAATCGAACCACCGAGGATCAGACCGGCGCTCTGGGCAAAACCGACGCTGGCGGTGATCGAGCCCGAAGCCTGCTCTTCCACGGCGTAGTTCACGTCAACCTGGTCGTCGACGCCAGGAACCGCAGGAGTCTCGACGTTGACTTCTTTAAAGAAGCCCAGGCGCTCAAGACGGGTCTTGGACTGGTCGATCAGGTAGGTGGAAGCCCAACCGCCTTCCATCTGACGCATTTCACGACGCAGTACTTCGTCCGCGGACTTGGTGTTGCCACGGAAATTGATACGGTTGACGTAGGCACGCTTGCCCGGATCGACCACAAAAGTGATATCGACGGTGTGGTCGTCATCGTGTGGCGTCGGCACGCCGTTGACGTTGGCGAAGGTGTAGCCATCGTTACCCAGGCGGCGGGTGATCAGCTCCGAAGTGGTGGTCATCAGCTTGCGCGAGAACACCTGGCCCTTCTCGACCAGCAACAGCGACTTGACCTGGTCTTCAGGCACTTTCAGGTCGCCGCTGAGTTTCACGTCGCGAACCTTGTACTTCTGGCCTTCGGTGACGTTGACGGTGATATAGACGTTTTTCTTGTCCGGGGTGATCGAAACCTGGGTCGAAGCGATATCCATGTTGATATAGCCACGGTCCAGGTAATAGGAGCGCAGGCGCTCCAGGTCACCGGACAGTTTTTCACGGGCATACTTGTCGTCGTTCTTGAAGAACGACAACCAGTTGGTGGTCTTGAGTTCGAACAGGTCGATCAGGTCTTCGTCAGGGAATACCGTATTACCCACCACGTTGATGTGCTGGATGGCGGCAACGGTACCCTCGTTGATCTTGATCTTCAGACCGACGCGGTTGCGTGGCTGCGGCACCACTTCGGTCTCGACCTCGGCGGAATAGCGGCCCTGGGCCACGTACTGGCGCTGGAGTTCGTTACGAACACCCTCGAGGGTTGCGCGCTGGAAGATTTCGCCTTCGGCCAGGCCTGATTGCTTCAGACCCTTCATCAGGTCATCGGTCGAAATGGCCTTGTTGCCTTCGATATCGATACTGGCCACCGAAGGCCGCTCGACGACCGTGATGACCAGGACGTTACCGTCGCGGCCCAGTTGGATATCCTGGAAGAAACCGGTTTTGAACAACGCACGAGTGGATTCCACCAGGCGACGGTCATCCGCTTGCTCCCCGACGTTCAACGGTAACGCGCCAAACACGCTACCAGCGGATACCCGCTGGAGGCCGTTGACACGAATATCGGAGATAGTGAAGGACTCGGCGTGAACTTCGGCGATCATCAATACGGTGAGAACCGCAGTTAGCAGCAGACGTTTCATGAAGTCCTTTCTTATTCCAACTGGCAATAAACAAACTGCCGCAAAATGCGGCAGATTCGCAATTTTCGCGACGCGTTACAGTCGACCCAGATCGTTGACCAGGGCAAGTAGCATCACCCCGACCACCAAACTGATACCGATCTGTATCCCCCAACCCTGTACTCGCTCCGACAAGGGGCGACCACGGGCCCACTCGATCAGATAAAACAGCAAATGCCCCCCATCCAGTACCGGAATGGGCAACAAATTCAGAACGCCCAGGCTGATACTCAGATAAGCCAGGAAATTCAGGAAATCAGCGACGCCCGACTGGGCCGAAGCGCCCGCCACTTTAGCAATGGTTATCGGTCCACTCAAGTTTTTTACCGAGAGCTCGCCGAACAACATTTTCTTCAGCGAATCCAGGGTCAGGACACTCATGGTCCAGGTACGCCTGGCCCCCTCGCCGATCGCCGCCAAAGGCCCGAAGCTGACCTCGCGGACCATCTCCGGCGGCCAATCCACCGCCCTGACGCCAGCCCCCAGGTAACCGGTGGCGGACTTGCCATCACCGCGGGAAGCCAGGGTCAGCGGGACGTCGATTTGAGCACCATCACGTTCGACATGCAGCACAATTTTGGTATCAGGCCGTACACGGACCCAATCCACCACTTGCTGCCAGTCATCGACTGCATCGCCATTCAACGACAGCAGGCGATCACCGGTCTTCAGGCCGGCGGCCTGGGCGGGGCCTTTCGGATCGAGTTCGGCCAACAGCGGCGGCAACGCCGGGCGCCATGGGCGAATCCCCAGGGACTTGATCGGGTCCGGCTCGTCGGCACCCTGCAGCCAGCGATCGAGGATCAGCTCACGTGGAGAGTCGCTGGTCGACCCCTGCTCACGCACCTGCAGGCGCAGCGTGCCGCTCTCCCCCAGGCGACGGACCAGTTGTAGATTGACGGCGGACCAGCCGGTGGTCGGCTCGCCATCGATGGCAACGATTTCCTGACCGACGCTCAAACCGGCCTTGGCGGCGATACTGCCGCTCTCCACCGCGCCGATGATCGGACGTACCTGCTGGCTGCCGAGCATCGCCAGCACCCAGAAGAACACCATGGCCAACAGGAAGTTGGCGATCGGCCCGGCCGCGACAATGGCGATGCGCTGGCGCACGGTCTTGCGATTGAAAGCCTGATCGAGCTCTTGCGGCGCAACCGGCGCCTCACGCTCATCGAGCATCTTCACGTAACCGCCGAGGGGAATCGCCGCCAATACGAACTCGGTGCCACGACGGTCATGCCAACGCAGCAGCGGCGTACCGAAGCCCACGGAAAAGCGCAGCACCTTGACGCCGCAGCGGCGCGCCACCCAGAAGTGGCCGAATTCATGGAAAGTAACCAGCACACCCAATGCCACCAGGGTGCCGACAATCATATAGAGCGCGCTCATCTACTTTCTCCGCAATCCTATCAAGTGCCGCATCGCTCGTACGCTACACCGGGCTCAACGCCCGTTGCGACTCAGCCACTGTTCGGTCAATGCCCGTGCCTTGGCATCTGCTGCGAATACCGCGTCGAGTTCATCGACCGCAACAACAGGTTCCAGATTCAAAACTTCCTCGATGATACTCGCGATCTCGGGATAACGGATGCGCCGTTCGAGAAACGCGGCCACGGCCACTTCATTGGCCGCATTCAGCACCGCCGGTGCGCTGCCACCGGCTTCGGCGGCGGCCCGCGCCAGGCGCAGGCAAGGGAAACGCTGCTCGTCCGGCGCCTGGAAGTCCAACCGGGCCACGGAAAACAGGTCCAGCGGAGCGACGCCGGAATCGATGCGTTCCGGCCAGGCCAGGGCATTGGCGATCGGCGTGCGCATGTCCGGATTACCCAATTGGGCGAGCACCGAACCATCGACGTAATCGACCAGGGAGTGGATCACGCTCTGCGGGTGGATCACCACCTCGACCTGGATCGGCCGGGCGTCGAACAACCAGCAGGCTTCGATCAGCTCGAGCCCCTTGTTCATCATGCTCGCGGAATCGACGGAAATCTTGCGCCCCATGGACCAGTTGGGGTGCGCGCAGGCCTGGTCAGGCGTGACATGCTCCAGTTCGGCCAACGGCGTTTGCCGGAATGGACCACCGGAGGCGGTCAGCAGGATGCGTCGCACCCCTACCGCGCCGAGGCCACGGGCGAAGTCGCCGGGCAGACATTGAAAAATCGCATTGTGCTCACTGTCGATCGGCAACAGCACCGAACCGCTCTTGCGCACCGCCTGCATGAACAAAGCGCCGGTCATCACCAGCGCTTCCTTGTTGGCCAGCAGGATCTTCTTGCCGGCCTCGACCGCGGCCAGGGTCGGACGCAGGCCCGCCGCCCCCACGATCGCCGCCATCACGGTATCGACTTCGGGATCGGCGCAAACCTGGCACAACGCCTCCTCGCCCACCAGCACCTCGGTGGACAGCCCGGCAGCGCGCAGATCCGCCTGCAAGCCGCGCGCGGCGGCAACCTCAGGCACCACCGCAAAACGCGGCCGATGGCGGACACACAAGGCGAACAACTCGGCCAGGCGGCTGAAGCCGCTCAGGGCAAACACCTGGTAACGCTCCGGGTGCCGGGCAATCACATCCAGGGTGCTCAGGCCGATGGAGCCGGTAGCTCCCAGCACGGTGATCTGTTGTGGGCGGCTCACGATGCAGCGATCCACAGCAATACCGCGAACATTGGGATCGCCGCGGTCAGGCTGTCGATACGATCGAGCACGCCACCGTGGCCAGGCAACAGGTTACTGCTGTCCTTGATCCCGGATTGACGCTTGAACATGCTTTCGGTCAGGTCACCGACCACCGAAATGAACACGATGATCGCCGCGCCCAGCAGGCTGGCCAGGATCTGGCCGAAGCCCCAGCCATACACCAGGCCAACCACCGCCGTGATGACCAGGCTCAGCAGCAGGCCACCATAGACACCTTCCCAGCTCTTGCCCGGACTGACTGCCGGCGCCAGCTTGCGCTTGCCAAAGGCCCTGCCGGAAAAATAGGCGCCGATATCGGCACCCCAGACCAGGATCATCACCGCCATGATCAGCAGGTTGCCCTGGCCGGAAGCATGCTGCTTGATTTCGATCAGCCCCTGCCAGGCCGGCAGCAGGATCAGGAAACCGATCACCAACTTGCTCGCCGTACTCGACCAGTGCGCGCTGGACTGCGGATAAGTCAGCACTAGGTAGGTCGCCAGCCCCCACCACAACACCGACGCCCCCAGCACCCAGGGCGCCAGGTTCGGCAGGATGTACATGAAGAACAGCAGGATCGCGACCAGCGCGGCATACGCCACCCGGGCCGGCTGCGCTTCAAAGCCCGCCAGGCGCGCCCATTCCCAGGCACCGAGGGTCACGACCAAGCCGATAAACAGCGCGAAACCGGACCCCGAGAGCAGGAAAAAACCGCACAAGGCGATGGGCAGGAGGATAAGTGCCGTGATGATGCGTTGCTTGAGCATTAAACCCGGGCTCCAGCTTCGACCTGCTCGCTCGTTTTACCGAAGCGACGCTGGCGGGAAGCGAAATCAGCCAGCGCATTGCGCATGGCATCGTGTTTGAAGTCCGGCCAGAACAGGTCGGAGAAATACAGCTCGGCATACGCCAGCTGCCACAACAGGAAGTTGCTGATGCGATGTTCGCCACCGGTACGGATGCACAGGTCCGGCAGCGGCAGGTCGCCGGTTGCCAGGCAGGTCTGCAGTAACTCCGGGGTGATATCGTCCGGACGCAGATGCCCGGCCTGCACTTCGCGGGCAAGGCGCTGGGCCGCCTGGGCGATATCCCACTGGCCGCCGTAGTTGGCCGCGATCTGCAGGATGAAACGATTGCTGCCCGCCGTCGCCGCTTCCGCCTCGCGCATCGCCGCCTGGAGTTCAGGGTGGAAGCGCGAGCGGTCGCCAATGATCCGCAGGCTGATGTTGTTGTCATCGAGGCGCTTGGCCTCGCGCCGCAACGCCTTGAAGAACAGGTCCATCAAGGCGCTGACCTCGTCGGCGGGGCGCTGCCAGTTCTCACTGGAGAAGGCGAACAAGGTCAATACCTCGACCTTGGCCTCGGCACACACCTCGATCACCGCCCGCACCGCATCGACGCCGGCCTTGTGGCCAGCGACACCAGGCAAGAAACGCTTCTTCGCCCAGCGATTATTACCATCCATGATGATCGCGACATGGCGCGGTACCGAGGACAGCCCAGCCTGCTTGGTCTTTTCCATGAAAACGTCTGACCCTTATACGGCCATCAGGTCCGCTTCTTTTTGCTTCACGGCCACTTCGATCTTGGCCACGAAGCTGTCAGTCAGCTTCTGGATTTCGTCGGCAGCACGACGCTCTTCGTCTTCGCTGATTTCCTTTTCCTTGACCAGGTCCTTCAGGTCACCGAGCACGTCACGACGAATGTTGCGCACGGCAACACGGGCGTTTTCCGCTTCTTCACGGGCCTGTTTGGTGAAACCGCGACGGGTTTCCTCGGTCAGTGCCGGCATGGAAATCAGCAGCAGCTCGCCCAGGTTGGTCGGGTTCAGGTTCAGACCGGCGCTACCGATCGCCTTGTCCACGGCACCGAGCATGTTGCGCTCGAACGCCACGACCTGCAGGGTACGGGCGTCCTTGACGGTAATGTTGGCGACCTGCTTGATCGGGGTGTCGGCGCCGTAGTAAGGCACCATCACACCCTCCAGGATGCTCGGATGAGCCTGCCCGGTGCGGATACGACCGAAGTTGTGAGCCAGGGACTCCAGGGATTTCTGCATGCGCTCTTGAGCGTCTTTCTTGAGTTCGTTGATCATTGTTGGCCTTCCTCGATCAGGGTTCCTTCAGCGCCGCCATGCACGATATTCAGCAGGGCGCCGGGCTTGTTCATGTTAAATACGCGCAGCGGCATCTTGTGATCGCGGCACAGGCAGATGGCGGTCAGGTCCATGACACCCAGCTTGCGATCCAGCACTTCATCGTAGGTCAGATGATCGAACTTCTCGGCATGCGGGTCCTTGAATGGATCTGCGGTATAGACGCCATCGACCTTGGTCGCCTTGAGCACCACGTCGGCATCGATTTCGATCGCACGCAGGCAAGCCGCCGAATCCGTGGTAAAGAACGGATTGCCGGTACCGGCCGCGAAAATCACCACTTCCTTGGAGTTGAGGTGACGCATCGCCTTGCGACGATCGTAATGATCGGTCACGCCGACCATGGAAATGGCCGACATCACGATGGCCGAGATATTCGCACGTTCCAGCGCGTCGCGCATCGCCAGCGCGTTCATCACAGTGGCCAGCATGCCCATGTGGTCGCCGGTGACACGGTCCATGCCGGCCGCGCTCAGGGCAGCGCCACGGAACAGGTTGCCGCCGCCGATCACCAGGCCGACCTGCACGCCGATACCTACCAGCTGACCCACTTCCAGCGCCATGCGATCCAGGACTTTCGGGTCGATCCCGAACTCTTCCGAGCCCATCAGGGCCTCGCCGCTAAGCTTGAGTAGAATGCGTTTATAGCGAGCTTGATAACCACTGCCCTGCTGAGCCATTGCGAATCTCTCCTGCGGCGTTTAAAAATTCTTGCGAGCTGTTTGCAGCCTGCGCTAACTCTAGCTTGGCGCTGCTACAGCGCCATCAGAACACGACTTTGTAAGCCGGTTCCGAAAGGAAAAAGAGAAACCTTCTTCCCATTTGAAAAGAGGCTGCGCGCGTAAGCGGGCAGCCTCTTGGGGTCGACAGTTGAAAACCGTCTTATTGCTTGCTGGCAGCCACTTGAGCAGCAACTTCTTCAGCGAAGTTGTCCACTGGCTTCTCGATGCCATCACCTACTTTGAAGTAAGTGAAGGAAACGATTTCAGCGCCGGCTTTCTTGACCAGGGCACCTACGGTGACTTCCGGGTTCTTGACGAAAGCTTGTTCAACCAGGCTGGCTTCGGCCAGGAACTTGCTGATACGACCTTTGACCATGTTTTCAACGATGTTCTCAGGCTTGCCTTTGATCTTTTCTTCGTTGAGGGTCAGGAAAACGCCTTTTTCGCGTTCGATAGCCTCAGGCGAAACCTGCGATGGCAGCAGGAATTCAGGGTTGGTTGCCGCGACGTGCATGGCAACGTCCTTGGCCAACTCTTCGTTGCCGCCCTGCAGGGCCACGACCACACCGATCTTGTTGCCGTGCAGGTAGGCACCGACCACATCACCTTCGATACGAGCCAGGCGACGGATGTTGACGTTTTCGCCAACCTTGGCAACCAGGGCTTCGCGAGCAGTTTCCTGAGCGGCGATCAGCGGAGCTGCGTCGGTCAGTTTGTCAGCGAAGGCTTTTTCGACGCTGGCAGCGACGAAGTTCTTGAAGTCGTCTTGCAGAGCCAGGAAGTCGGTCTGCGAGTTCACTTCCAGGATCACGGCAGCTTTGCCGTCGCCCTTGATAGCGATAGCGCCTTCAGCAGCAACGTTGCCTGCTTTCTTGGCGGCTTTGATGGCGCCCGATGCACGCATGTCATCGATGGCTTTTTCGATGTCGCCGCCGGCCTTGGTCAAGGCCTTCTTGCAGTCCATCATGCCTTCGCCGGTACGCTCGCGCAGTTCTTTGACCAACGCTGCAGTAATCTCTGCCATTTCAAAATTCCTCTTGGATAGGTTATCAACCATTCCACCCGATCGAACGGGCGTTCAATTCTTCCCGAACCACCCTTGTTAGCAACTGCACGTTACAGACGCTGTAGCGGCGCGCCAGACAAATGGTTTTCGAGGTGGCAAAAAGGGGGCCAAGCCCCCTTTTTGCTTACTGAGTCAACGCCAGGGCGTCAATTACTCAGCTGCAGCGACCGGTGCTTCTTCGGTGAACTCAACGGTGCCGCCGGCAACATTGTTACGACCGCGGATCACAGCGTCAGCCATCGAACCCATGTACAGCTGGATGGCGCGGATGGCGTCATCGTTGCCTGGGATGATGTAGTCAACGCCTTCCGGGCTGCTGTTGGTATCGACAACGCCGATGACCGGGATACCCAGCTTGTTGGCTTCGGTGATCGCGATGCGCTCGTGGTCAACGTCGATCACGAACAGTGCGTCTGGCAGACCGCCCATGTCCTTGATACCACCCAGGCTACGATCCAGCTTTTCCAGGTCGCGAGTACGCATCAGCGCCTCTTTCTTGGTCAGCTTGGCGAAAGTGCCGTCTTCGGCTTGCACTTCAAGGTCACGCAGACGCTTGATGGAAGCACGGATGGTCTTGAAGTTGGTCAGCATGCCGCCCAACCAGCGGTGGTCGACGTACGGCGAGCCGCAACGTGCTGCTTCTTCAGCAACGATCTTGCCAGCGGAACGCTTGGTGCCGACGAACAGAATCTTGTTTTTGCCCTGGGCCAGACGCTCTACGAAAGTCAGAGCCTCGTTGAACATTGGCAGGGTTTTTTCAAGGTTGATGATGTGGATCTTGTTACGCGCGCCGAAAATGTACTTGCCCATTTTCGGGTTCCAGTAACGGGTCTGGTGACCGAAGTGCACACCGGCCTTCAGCATATCGCGCATGTTGACTTGGGACATGATAGTTCCTTAATAAGTCGGGTTTGGCCTCCACGTATCCCAATGACCAACCAAGCAGCATAAAGCTGAAGGCACCCAGGTCATCGTGTCGACACGTGTGTGGATTTAAGCCTTTCGGGGTATCCCCGGAAAGCGGCGCATTTTATACCACAAGGAGGACGAAAACGGAACCCGGATTCGCATTTCCCGCCAAGGGCTTTTGCGCGGCCCTTGGTTTCGCGCCAGAATGCCCCATCCTTTATAGAGAGAAGCGATGCCCGGACGTCATGATTTGCCCCGTCCGTCTGTTAGAATCGCATTTTTCAGGGTTTTGAAAACGCAACACTCCGTGACCGGATGTTGCCGTCTTCGACCTTTCCCCGTGTTTATCAGCGCCATCGAGCGCATAGAGAGCCTGTATGACCGTCACCCTCAAAACTCCCGAGGACATCGCAAAAATGCGCGTCGCCGGCAAGCTGGCCGCCGATGTGCTGGAAATGATCGGTGAATTCGTCAAGCCCGGCGTCACCACCGAGGAGCTGGACCGCATCTGCCACGACTATATCGTCAACGTGCAGCAGGCCATTCCCGCGCCCCTCAACTACAAGGGCTTCCCGAAGTCGATCTGCACCTCGGTCAACCACGTGGTCTGCCATGGTATCCCCGGCGACAAACCGCTCAAGGATGGCGATACCGTGAATATCGACGTGACCGTGATCAAGGACGGCTACCACGGCGATACCAGCAAGATGTTCCATGTCGGCAACGTACCGGTCTGGGCCGAGCGCCTGTCCCAGGTGACCCAGGAATGCATGTACAAGGCAATCGAAATCGTCAGGCCTGGCTGCCGCCTGGGCGATATCGGCGAAATCATCCAGAAGCACGCCGAAAAGAACGGTTTCTCGGTGGTGCGCGAGTTCTGCGGCCACGGTATCGGCAAGGTGTTCCACGAAGAGCCACAGATCCTGCACTACGGCCGCGCCGGCACCGGTATGGAGCTGAAGGCCGGCATGACCTTCACCATCGAGCCGATGATCAACCAGGGCAAGGCCGACACCAAGGTGCTGGGCGACGGCTGGACCGCCATCACCAAGGACCGCAAGCTCTCGGCCCAGTGGGAACACACCCTGCTGGTCACCGATACCGGCTACGAGATCTTCACCCTGCGCAGTGATGACACCATCCCACGCGTCTCAGCCTGATCCTTGAAGGAAAACCAATCGATGCCGCAGGTGGATCCCGAACTCTTCGACCGCGGCCAGTTCCAGGCGGAACTGGCGCTGAAGGCCAGCCCCATAGCGGCATTCAAGAAAGCCATCCGTCAGGCCCACGAAGTCCTCGACGCGCGCTTTCGCAGCGGACGCGATATCCGCCGGTTGATCGAGGACCGTGCCTGGTTCGTCGACAATATCCTGCAGAAAGCCTGGGACCAGTTCGACTGGAGCGAAGACGCCGATATCGCCCTGGTGGCGGTCGGCGGCTACGGTCGCGGGGAACTGCACCCCTACTCCGACATCGACCTGCTGATTCTACTGGACAGTGCCGACCACGAGATTTTTCGCGATTCCATCGAGCGTTTCCTGACCCTGCTCTGGGACATCGGCCTGGAAGTCGGCCAGAGCGTTCGTTCGATCGACGAGTGCGCCGAAGAGGCGCGCGCCGACCTGACCGTCATCACCAACCTGATGGAAAGCCGCACCATCGCCGGGCCCGAACACCTGCGCCTGCGCATGCTCGACGTCACCAGCACCGCCCACATGTGGCCGAGCAAGGACTTCTTCCTGGCCAAGCGCGCCGAGCAGAAGGCCCGCCATCACAAGTACAACGACACCGAATACAACCTGGAACCCAACGTCAAGGGCTCGCCCGGCGGCCTGCGGGACATCCAGACGATTCTCTGGGTCGCCCGTCGCCAGTACGGCACCCTGAACCTGCGCGCCCTGGCCGGCGAGGGTTTCCTGGTGGAAAGCGAAAACGCCCTGCTGGCCTCGTCCCAGGAATTTCTCTGGAAGGTCCGCTACGCCCTGCACATGCTCGCCGGGCGCTCCGAGGACCGCCTGCTGTTCGACCACCAGCGCACCATCGCCGGGCTGCTGGGTTTCCAGGGCGACGACGCCAAGCAGGCCATCGAAAACTTCATGCAGCAGTATTACCGGGTGGTCATGAGCATTGCCCAGCTCAGTGACCTGATCATCCAGCACTTCGAAGAGGTCATCCTCGCCCCGGAAGACGAGGCGCCACCGCAGCCGCTGAACTCGCGCTTCCAGCTGCATGACGGTTATATCGAGGCGAGCAACCCGAACGTCTTCAAGCGTACGCCGTTCGCCATGCTGGAAATCTTCGTGCTGATGGCCCAGCAGCCGGAAATCAAGGGCGTGCGCGCCGATACCATCCGCCTGCTGCGGGAACACCGTCACCTGATCGACGATGACTTTCGCAACGACATCCGCAACACCAGCCTGTTCATCGAGCTGTTCAAGTGCAAGATCGGCATCCACCGCAACCTGCGCCGGATGAACCGCTACGGCATCCTCGGCCGCTACCTGCCGGAGTTCGGCGATATCGTCGGGCAGATGCAGCACGACCTGTTCCACATCTATACGGTCGATGCGCACACCCTGAACCTGATCAAGCACCTGCGCAAACTGCAGTACACCCAGGTCTCCGAGAAATTCCCGCTGGCCGCCAAGCTGATGGCCAAGCTGCCCAAGCCCGAACTGATCTACATGGCAGGGCTCTACCATGACATCGGCAAGGGCCGTCACGGCGACCATTCGGAGCTCGGCGCGGTCGACGCCGAAGCCTTCTGCAAGCGCCACCAGTTGCCGGCCTGGGACAGCCGGCTGATCGTCTGGCTGGTGCAGAACCACCTGGTGATGTCCACCACGGCCCAGCGCAAGGATCTCTCCGACCCGCAGGTGATCCACGACTTCGCGCAGATCGTCGGCGACCACATCTACCTGGACTACCTGTATGTCCTGACCGTGGCCGATATCAACGCGACCAACCCGAGCCTGTGGAACTCCTGGCGCGCCAGCCTGCTGCGCCAGCTCTATACCGAGACCAAGCGCGCGCTGCGCCGTGGCCTGGAGAACCCAGTGGACCGCGAAGAACAGATTCGCCAGACCCAGAGCGCCGCCCTGGATATCCTGGTGCGCGCCGGCACCGATCCGGACGATGTCGAACAGCTCTGGTCGCAACTGGGCGACGACTACTTCCTGCGTCACACCGCCGGCGACGTGGCCTGGCACAGCGACGCGATTCTCCAGCAACCGGCCGATGGCGGCCCGCTGGTGCTGATCAAGGAAACCACCCAGCGCGAATTCGAAGGCGGCACGCAGATCTTCATCTATGCCCCGGACCAGCATGATTTCTTCGCCGTGACCGTGGCCGCGATGGACCAGCTCAACCTGAACATCCACGATGCCCGGGTCATCACCTCCAGCAGCCAGTTCACCCTCGACACCTATATCGTGCTGGACAACGACGGCGGCGCCATCGGCGACAATCCGAAGCGGGTCAAGCAGATCCGCGACGGCCTGACCGACGCCCTGCGCAACCCCGACGACTACCCGACCATCATCCAGCGCCGGGTACCGCGCCAGCTCAAGCACTTCGCCTTTGCCCCGCAGGTGACCATCCACAACGATGCCCAGCGCCCGGTGACCGTGCTGGAACTCAGCGCCCCGGATCGCCCCGGCCTGCTGGCCCGGATCGGCAAGATCTTCCTGGAGTTCGATCTGTCGCTGCAGAACGCCAAGATCGCCACCCTCGGCGAGCGGGTGGAGGACGTGTTCTTCATCACCGATGCGCACAACCAGCCACTGTCCGACCCGCAACTGTGCAGCCGCCTGCAGGACGCCATCGTGCAGCAACTGAGCGTCAATTCCGAACCGACTATCGAGATGACGCGCCTGAGTATCTAGCAGCGCGTCATGAACATGCTTTGAGTGAGAACCGTCACCGATGAACACCGCGTTGAACCAGTTGCAACCCTACCCGTTCGAGAAACTCCGCGCCCTGCTCGGCGCCGTGAAACCCGATGCGGACAAGCGCCCGATCGCGCTGTCCATCGGCGAGCCGAAACACCGTTCGCCGAGCTTTGTCGCCGAAGCCCTGGCGGCCAACCTGGAACAGATGGCGGTGTACCCGACCACCCTGGGCATTCCCGCCCTGCGCGAGGCCATCGCGGCCTGGTGCGAGCGGCGCTTCAACGTGCCCGGCGGCTGGATCGACCCGGCGCGCAACGTCCTGCCGGTCAATGGCACCCGCGAAGCGCTGTTCGCCTTTACCCAGACCGTGGTCAACCGTGGCGATGACGCCCTGGTAGTCAGCCCCAACCCGTTCTACCAGATCTATGAAGGCGCGGCCTTCCTCGCCGGTGCACAACCGCATTACCTGCCGTGCCTCGACGAAAACGGCTTCAACCCGGATTTCGACACCGTACCGGCCGAGATCTGGCAGCGCTGCCAGATCCTGTTCCTGTGCTCACCAGGCAACCCGACCGGTGCGCTGATCCCCGTGGATACCCTGAAAAAGCTGATCGCCCTGGCTGACGAGCACGACTTCGTGATCGCCGCCGACGAGTGCTACAGCGAGTTGTACTTCGACGAACAGACCCCACCGCCCGGCCTGCTCAGCGCCTGTGTCGAGCTGGGTCGCAGGGACTTCAAGCGTTGCGTGGTGTTCCACAGCCTGTCCAAGCGCTCGAACCTGCCGGGCCTGCGTTCGGGCTTCGTGGCCGGCGATGCGGATATCCTCAAGGGTTTCCTGCTGTACCGTACCTACCATGGTTGCGCGATGCCGGTGCAGACCCAGTTGGCCAGTGTCGCCGCCTGGAACGACGAAGTGCATGTGCGTGCCAACCGCGCGCTGTACCGGGAGAAGTTCGACGCGGTGCTGGAGATCCTCGCGCCGGTGCTGGATGTCCAGCGCCCGGATGGCGGTTTCTACCTGTGGCCGAATGTGCAGGGTGACGATGCCCAATTCTGCCGCGACCTGTTCGCCGAGGAGCATGTGACCGTGGTGCCGGGTTCCTACCTGTCCCGTGAGGTCGATAGCGTCAATCCGGGCGCGGGCCGGGTACGCATGGCCCTGGTGGCGCCGCTCGCCGAATGCGTTGAAGCCGCCGAGCGGATCCGGGCATTTATCCTGCGTCGCCAGTAACCTACGGGAGCTGGCCCGCCAGCGATGGCGATCGGGTGTCGATTGCCCGACACGCTGTCAATCGATCGAGAAGTCGCCTTATGCAAACCGCCTATACCGTCCTCATTCTATTGATGCTGGTGGGCGTTTCGCGTTTGCTGGCACGACTGATCCCGCTGCCCCTGCCACTGGTGCAGATCGCCGCCGGTACCGTACTGGCCTGGCCGACGCTCGGTCTGCACGTGGCTCTGGACCCGGAGCTGTTTCTCTTCCTGTTCCTGCCGCCGCTGCTGTTCTCCGACGGTTGGCGCATGCCCAAGCGTGAGTTCTGGCGCCTGAAGGGACCGATCCTGACCCTGGCGGTGGGGCTGGTGCTGTTCACCGTGGTGGGTGCGGGTTACTTCATTCATTGGTTGTTGCCCGGAATCCCTCTGCCGGTAGCCTTTGCCCTCGCCGCGGTATTGTCGCCGACGGATGCCGTGGCGGTCTCGGCGATTTCCCAGAACCGTCTGCCCACGCCGCTGATGCATATGCTGCAGGGCGAGGCGCTGATGAATGATGCTTCGGGCCTGGTGACCTTCAAGTTCGCCCTGGCGGCGGCCGTGACCGGGGTGTTTTCACTGACCAACGCCAGCCTGACGTTCCTGCTGGTGGCCCTGGGGGGATTGGCGATCGGCGTGGTCCTGAGCTGGCTGGTGGGGCGACTGCGGTCCTGGATGATCGCCCGGAGCTGGGACGACCCGGCGACCCATGTGGTGTTCATGCTGCTGTTGCCGTTTGCCGCCTATGTCCTGGCCGAACGCCTTGGCGTCTCGGGCATCCTCTCAGCGGTCGCGGCGGGGATGATGCAGAGCTGGCTCGACCTGCTGCCACGCCAGACCAGCACCCGCTTGCTCAACCGCAGTGTCTGGTCATTGCTGGAGTTCGCCTTCAACGGCCTGATCTTCCTGCTGCTGGGCCTGCAGTTGCCGGATATCGTCAAGGCGGTTGCCAGCCATGAAGCTTCGTTGTGGCCGACGCTCCTGTATCGCTGCCTGGACGTGCTGGCGATTTTCCTGGTGCTGCTGGTGCTGCGCTTTGTCTGGGTGCAGAGCATCTGGCGCCTGTCGGTGCTGGTACGGCGCTGGCGCGGCAAGAGTGAACTGACCTCGATGCCCAAGGCGCGCTCCTGCTGGTTGTTGACGCTGGGGGGCGTACGCGGGGCAGTGACGCTGGCGGGTGTGATGTCGGTGCCGTTGCTGATGGCGCCGGGGGCGGAGTTTCCCGAGCGGGACCTGCTGATCTTCATCGCTGCCGGGGTAATCCTGCTGTCGCTGGTGGCGGCTTGTGTCGCTTTGCCGGTTTTGCTCCGGGATATTCCGAAAAGTCCCGACGACGCGCGTCGCCATGAGGTTCGCGAAGCTTGGAGGCGAACCGCCGAGGCGGCGATCCGGGCGCTGGAAGTGGAGGATGCGGTCGAGCCGGCCGGCACCCAGGATGCGGCCCAGGCATCGCTGGCGACCGAACTGAAAGCACGGATCATGTCCGAGTACCGGCATCAGTTGGAGGTGTTCAACGATTCCGATGAGGCCCAGGCCCTGGCGTTCCAGATGGATCTGCTGGAGCGGCGCCTGCGCCTGAAGGCATTGCGGGCGCAACGGCTGGAGTTGTACAGCCTGCGGCGCCATCACCAGATTGGTGACGATGCCTTGCGCGAGGTACTGGGAGAACTGGATTTGAGCGAGGCGAATCTGGGGCAGGTGAAGTAGTAAGCAAAACTATCGCCAGCAAGCCGGCGACGGTTCTGCAGAGGTAGTTGCGACAGTCCTCTACTTTGGCTTGTTCATCATCTCTGTTCCAGACCACCGGTCGCGTGGGGCGCATCTATGACAAGTGCTGGCCGGACAAACCGGATTCGCCGCTCGACGTGATAGGCACCGTCATCGTTATGGCGAATGTAGATGCGCTTGCAAGCACCGCAGGACCATACCGTGCATTGATTGTAGGGATAGTAAAGAGGTGCGATCGGAGCGCTCGGTGACCAATAGGTCGTGCCCTCGGGATGATACTCGTCAATGACGGCCTCCTCTGCCGGATACTTCGCGAGGGTGCCCAGCTCTACGAAGGCTTCCTCCCGATAGCCTACCGGCCAACTGCTCCAACCCTCCAGATCGCGTTGAAGACACAGGCATTCAGCGGTTATGGCCGACGACTTCACTGCAAGGTCAAGGAGGGTTTGAGCGTCTATCAATCGGTCCATCATGACGAGTATTTCTCCGTGTTTTGCGCACTGCTTCGCGACGTGCTCAAGGTCGATATCTACCCCTGAACAATATCACGCCGACGCACCTCCCCTTGAACGCTTCACGCGTTTTGGTGTTCCGGGTACGGAGCGGGTTGCCGCTGGTGGTCATTTTCGTGCTCGGCACAGGCAAGCAGTACCGAGTGGGCGATGACCTCGGCAGCCTGGTCGATTTGCGCGAGATTGAGGTAGGACGGCGCAATTCGCAGGTGACGTTCCTGCGCATCATGACCATGGCAGTGGGTTGCCCCGGCGGGTGTGATTTTTACCCCTGCCTGCGCGGCGATTGCCACCACGCGCTTGGCCAGCCCGGCTGGTACCAGGAGTGAGATGAAGTAGCCTCCGCGAGGACGCGACCAACTGACATCCGGAAGGCCCTCGAGCCGTCGACTGAAAACCTGCTGGACTCGATCAAACTTCGCCCCCAGCAACTGACCATGGCCTTTCATATGGGCAATGAGGTTCTCTTTCGTCTGGAAGAACATCAGGTGCCGGACCTGATTGACCTTGTCCGGCCCGATCGTCTTGTGCTGACGGCAGTCAAGCCACCAGCGGATCGTTGCGGGGCTCGCACCGATCATCGAGATGCCGGAGCTGGGAATGACCATCTTGGATGTCGAGGCGAACATGACCGCACGGTCCGGGTTGCCGGCTCGAACACAGGCCGCGTACAGATCAGGTGCCGGGTTGGCGAACTCGTCGAAGTCATGGATCGCATAGGCGTTGTCCCAGAACAGTTTGAAATCCGCGGCCGCGGCCATCATGCCTGCAAGTCGATCGACTACGTCCTTGCTATAGATTGCGCCGTTGGGATTGGCATGCTTCGGCACGCACCACATGCCACGAATACTGGAATCGGTGGCGACAAGTCGTTCGATCGCATCCATGTCCGGCCCATGCTCGTTCAGATCCACGGGAATCATCTCGATGCCGTAGTACTCGCAGATCGAGAAGTGCCGGTCGTAGCCGGGCTCCGGACAGATGAAGCGGACTTTTTCGGCTTTGCCCCAAGGCTCCGTGCCCGGGAAGCCTTTGATCCAGGCATGTCCGATGGTCTCGTGCATCAGGGCCAGGCTGGAGTTCTCGCCGACGGCGACTTGCTCACCGGGAAGCCCCAACATGACCGGGCCAAACAGATCGCGAACCTCCCTGACGCCCTGCAGCCCGCCGTAGTTAAGCCAATCCTGGCCGTCCTGCGAAGAGAATTGATGTGTGCCGGGAAGACTGAGGAAGTCCCGTGACAGCGCGATCTGTTCTGGCGAAGGCAGGCCGCGGGTCATATTGATCTGCTCGCGGCGTTCGCAAAATTCAGCGTGCTGTTCACGCAGTTCTTCGAGTCCGGGCTGTTGCGGGCGAGAGTCAGGCATTGCGTCAAGCTCCTACAAAGAACGTCATGGCTATGAAAAAGCCGAGGCAGATAAACAGCGTCTTGAATACACCTCTGAACCGTGCCGCGATAAAAACGGCCAGACAAAGGGTGGCCAACTTCAGCAGCGCTATGTGATTTTCGAAGTGTCCCATCCAGTTGTTGTAATAACTCTCGCCAAGCAAGGCAGAGTAGATAATTCCGCCCATGACGCCAAAGGCGGCATAGTTCAGGAATCGATATATCACCCCATCGGATGCTATCTGCAACTTGTGAAACACCAGGATAGGAACAGCTCGAAGCGCATAGGAGGCGACCGAGGCGACAAGGATAAGCGTCCAGTTATTCATTTTGTCTTCCGCTCAAACAGTTCGTCCCAGATCAGCAAGGCTGCTCCGAGTACAAAAGGCACCACGAAGATCTGGTAGTCATGCAGGTAGCGACCGGCAATCGGCGTTAATGCGAAACCGGCGCCAGTGGCTATCAGCGGCTTGAGTTTCGGCCATGCCAGTGAAGCAAGTACCGTGAAATGTATGGGCAGGATTACGCTGATGACCGATTGCGCGAAGGCGTTCTGTTCCCCGGCGATCCAGAAACCCAGGCCTGTAGCGATAATTGCAATCGTCAGGGTACTGATGCCACAACCCAGGTAATAGTTGTAGACATTGGCGATCATCCCCTTCTTGGCGTTGGACAGGGTGAAGGTGGAGATCGACAGGAGTTGCGCCGAAAGCAGTGACTTCCATAGCGGCACGCCCTTGAAGTGTTCGGTCAACACCGAGGACATGATCAGGAAGCGAAAATTGACCACCAGCGTGGTGAAGAGGATCGACATTACCGTCAGGTTCGCCCCGTGTTGGGCGACGAATACCTGCAGAGGCGCCGCATGAACCGTAAAGGTCATCACCAATGCCTGGAGCCCCGTGAAACCGGCGTCCCGACAGGCAGCGCCAATGGAGAAGAAGAGAAACATGAAGGTCAGGCAGACGGGGAGTGAATCGACACAACCTTCAGTAAAGGAACTGCGACTCTTGAGACGCTGCTCACCGGACGACTGTGTGATTGACGCTTGGTTTCCCATAGAAAGAACCTCAGTGCCGACGGCGAGGGGAGTTCGCCGTCAGCACTCCTGATTATCGAGCGGAGGACGCTACGAGTTGGTTGAGGAAGTCGACGCTGCCGTGCAGGGTGCCGCCACGGGTTTCAAAGCCAACCGTGCCCTTCCAGCCGGTGTACTGGATGGCCTCGACCAGGCCCGAGAAATTCAGATTGCCTTGACCCAGTGGGAAGTGCGAATCGCGGTCGCCGTTGTTGTCGCTGAACGACATGCCTACCACGCGTTGGCTGAATTTCCAGAAGAAGGACAGCGGATCGCCCTCGTTCACATAGGCGTGGGAGACGTCCAGGAACAGATGCAGGCCCGGCACGGCTTCCAGAACCTTTTCCACTTCATCCTCTGTTGTGCAGATGTAGTAGAACGGGTGGAAGCGGGTGTAGTTGCAGAGGTTTTCCAGCCAGATGTCGACGCCGCGAGCCTTGCCATAGGCTACCAGTTCCTGGAGATTGGTGATGAGTCGCTCCAGGCCTTTCTGGCGTGCTTCCTTGACCAGGCGAGGCTCGACGACACCACCACCGTGAACGATCAGAGGAGCGCCGCCCAGCGCGGCACAGAGGTCGACTTCTTTCTTCACGTAATCCAGGGCCGCCGCGGCAAGCGCTTCGACATCGCTGCCCAGCGGGGCTTTGAAGTTGCCATGGAGGATTGGTTTTACGCCGGTGGCGCGGATCATGTCGTTCAGCACGGCGACTCGTTGCGCAGTGAAGTCGGCCGGACGCTCGCCTTCCAGGCTACCGTCAATGTACCAGTGGCTATAACCTTGTTCGAGGGCATTTTGTAATCCTGCCTCCGCTGCCAGATAGTCTTGTTGGGCTGTAGCAATAATGAACTCTGGCCAGGCTTCTCGGCTGGCGAACTCAACAGTTTCACGCTTTGGCGAATCAATCACGGTGTCCATGTATCGTCTCCACAGTCCGATTGTATTTATGACGAAAGCGGGATGCTTGCGCACCGTAGTGGCAACGGCACGGGCCAGTTGCCCGACGATGCGCGGAGAAATCATCTATCAATCCGCTGGCGGGACAACCTATCAATTTGACAGGGTGGACTCGGCCTCTTTTGTGGACAGGGCCTCCAGGGTCTTCTGGCTGAGGGCGATCGAGAGAGCGACCGCGCGTTCGACACCGATCACCTGCGCGGGGCCAAGCCGCCGTATATCCAGGCCGAGTCGAATAAGCAGTTTTTCAACGCCGACGGTGGTAACGGTGACGAAGCGCTTCAATCCGCGCTCAACGCCAAAATAGACAACCGCTCGAATGGCGATGAGAGATTGATCGGAAAATGCATAGGAGCGTCCGTTTTGCGGGCAAATCGCGAAGCGACTCAATTCCCATGTATCTTCAGCGCAGGGAACCGGAGAGCCGGCCAGAAGTTCCGGGAAGGTGTCGGCCAGCATGTTCGGTCCGGTGGTAGGCAGCAGTCGCCAGCAGCCCAGGACGGGTTTATCCGGATCCTTGTCCTGCAGAATCATGTAGTAGGGGTTCAATGCATCGTACCCATCAATCTCCATGCCGCCGATAACACTGACATCCCAGTCTTTTCTGTCGCGAAATATCTTTGCCCGAAGTACGTGCATTTTTTGTAGACGAGCGCTGTCAAAGTTGCTTCTTGTATCAATAGCTATATTCACGGAAGTTACCTCGGAAAGATGCTTATTTATATATTCAGTTCGGATAAATAGCAGCCTATCAATCTGATAGGTGTCCATTTCGGCGCTAGTCGAATATCGTCTGGGTTTCTTAGCGAAGGCATCGAAATGAGGGGTGAGCGAAGTTTGATCAGACAAGCCGTGGTGTTGCGCCTGGCACTGGGCAAGAGCCAGGAGGCTTTCTGGAAAATGTTCGGCCTGAGCCAGCCGGCGGCAAGCCGGCTGGAGTGTGGGGGTAGAGGATCGCCAAGTCTTATCGTATTGCTCAGCTTGTACCTGGCCAAGCGCATCGACGACGATGATCTTCTCTCGGTACGACCGGGCCCGGGCGCTGCCCTATGGGGCTATGAGATCTAGCTGTATGGCTCTTGCCACGGCGAATCGTCTGGACGTTACATTTAATTTTCGGCGGATATTCTTGAAGTGAAACTCCACAGTGGGCTCCGCAAGACTGAGAATCCTGCCAATTTCCCAGGTGGTTTTTTCGGCCCATGCCCAGTGAAGAATTTCCAGCTCTCGGGGAGTCAGGTGAGGTGTGTTCAGGCTGGAGGTTTGCAGGACATGATTGCTTCCGCTCATCACCGCATAGTCGCGAAGCATGGTGGCGGCACCGATGCTGCGTTTTAGTACCTCCCGGTATTCAGATTCCGGCATGGAGTGGCAGCTCAGGCTGAGCATGCCGATCTGGCCTTGTGGTCCGTGGATAGGGAGTGTGATTCCATGGCTGAGTCCCGCGCACCTGGCCTCCTCCGCGAATTCTTTTTGTTTTTTGGTTCGGTAGAGTTTGTCCTCCCAGAAGATCGGGAGCGAGGATGAAAAACTATGGGAGACGGTAGGGTCGATTGAGGAATAATTCTCATTGTCATAATGACGACGCCAATCGGTCGAAAAGTTACTCACAATATCCGCGGCAGTATTCTGTGCCTCTTTATTGGGTTTCAGGGCGTACAGCACTTGGTTGTACCCGAGTTTCTGAACGGCGAAAGCAAGTGACTGGAACCAGGTTCGTGCGTCCATTGCACTTAACAGCTCTATACATTCATCCATAAGTAGCATAGAAAAATCCGGTATCAGTTGATCATTGTCCTTTGGCCGAAAATAGAGGCTTGTCCCGAATAGCGTCAAGCGCCTCTATTGTTGATATATACAAGGAAGTAGATATGAGCGCTAGCCTGCAGACCGTCCGCGTCAGACATATTACCCAGGAAACCCCCAGCATCGTGTCGATAGACCTGGCTCCTGTCGAGTCAGACCGACTACCGGCGTTCGAGGCCGGAGCTCATATCGACCTGCATCTGCCTAATGGGCTGGTACGCAGTTACTCGTTGATGAGTTGTCCATCGGACCTGAGCCATTACCGTCTCGGCGTGCTCCATGATCGGAGAAGCCGCGGAGGATCGGCTTTCATTCATAAGCATCTTCGCGCCGGAGCCTTGCTCAAGGCGTCAGCGCCTCGTAATAATTTTCCGACAGGCAACGCAGCCAGGGCAGTCTTTATTGCCGGAGGCATTGGCATAACGCCACTTTTAAGCATGGCCAGACAGCTCGCGGGGAAAGGGGCCGCGGTCGAGTTGCTGTATTGCTCGCGCTCGGAGGGAGAAGTGGCCTTTCGTGGCGAACTCGAAGGACTGCAAGGGGCTGTGACCTATCACTTCGATGATCAGCATGGAGGTGCTCCTGACCTGAAAACGCTGATGCGAGACTATCCGCGCGATACGCATTTCTACTGCTGTGGTCCGGTACCGATGCTGGAGGCGTTCGACCAGGCATGCACCGCACTCGGCATCAAGCACCGGCACACCGAGAGGTTCTGCGGCGCAGCATTATCCGTCTCCGGCACTGAAAATCGAGGATTCGAGGTTGTCCTCGCGCGCTCTGGCAAACAGCTTTATCACGACGGGAAAGGCAGCCTGGTGGATACGCTGGTGGCATCGGGACAAATCGTCTCCTACAGCTGCAAGGAAGGTGTATGCGGCGCTTGTGAAACCGGTGTTCTGGAGGGCACTCCGGAACACCGGGACTTCGTATTGAGTACTGCCGAGCGGGCGTCTGGAAAAACCATGATGATCTGCGTTTCCGGGTGCAAGTCCGATCGGCTTGTCCTCGATCTGTAGCGAGCCTCTTGCCGGCTCCAGGTCAGCGCAGGCCTACTGCATTCGCGCCCTCATTTTCTCGATGCACCGAGGTTCTTGTCGAGGAAGTGCTCGACCAGCACCGCAATCTCCGAGGGCTGCTCATCCAGCGCGAAGTGCCCCGCGTCCAGCACATGCACTTCGGCGCCTGGCAGATCACGACGGTAGGCCTCGGCTTCGGCGACATCGAAAGAAGGGTCGTATTTACCCCATACCACCAGCGTCGGCGGTTGATGCGCCCTGAGCCAGGCTTGCCACTTCGGATAGCTGGCTACGTTGGTGCGATAGTCATAGAAGAGGTCGCTCTGGATATCAGCCTGACCCGGCTGGTTCAGGAAGTTGAACTCATCGGTCCAGAGATCCGGGTTGAAACCCTCGATATGCGGATTGGCGCCGACATGCCGTTGCCGGGTCGTCGCCAACGAAAAGAAGCTGGCACGCAATCCGGCTTCATTCGTGCTCCGGTCGGCCCAGAACTCGCGACGTTTTTGCCACAACGGCCCCAGGCCATCCTCATGGGACACCGCATTCTGAACGATCAAAGCCTGGAGGCGTTCAGGGTGGGCGACGGCCATCCTCATACCGACAGGACCGCCGTAATCCTGCACATACAGCGCGTAGTGCTTCAGCCCCAGAGCCTCGGTGAAATGCTGCATCACACTGGCAAGGTGATCGAAGGTGTAGGCAAATGCCTTGGGATCGGGGGCATCGCTATGACCAAACCCCGGGTAATCCGGCGCCACCAGATGGTAATGCTGTGCCAGACGCGACAACAACGGCTCATACATGCGTGAAGAACTGGGGAAACCGTGAAGCAGCAACAGTGTCGGCGCATCTGGCCGACCGGCCTCACGATAGAAAATGGTCAGGCCATCGACCTTGATACTGCGGTAGGCAACAGACAACTGTTCTGTCGAATGCCCTGCCGGTTCGGCGGCCTGGACAGCCACGATATCGGCCACGCCCAACGCGCAGGCCAATACGCAGGCCAAAGGTAATTTGATCATCGGAATACTCCACTCAAGAAAACGATGACGCTCGGCTATCGGCGATCACTTCGACGGTTGGCCCAGGGTCCCGGTGTAATGCCCCAGGCGTCTCTCGACATCGGGATCTTTCTGCAGGCCGGCCTTCATCAACTGGCCGATTTTTTCCTGCGCCGCGGGACGTTTCACCGAGTTGATAAAGCCTGCCCATTCCGCACCGATTTCCGCATCCGTCGGCAGACTGGACTTGTTGACCAGTTGCTTGATGTCGGCGATGGTCTGCTTGTCAAACGTGGCGATGCGCCGGGCCATGGTGTCGACAAATCCATCCAGTTGCGCATCGGGCAGGGAACGGTTGACGTAGCCATAGCGCTCGGCAAGATCACCATCGATGTCCTCACCGGTCAGCAGGACTTCGAGCGCACGCCCACGGCCCATCAAGCGTGGCAGGCGTGACGAGGGGCCACCGCCCGGGACCAGTGCGGAGCCGACTTCCCACTGGGACAGGATGGCCCTTTCGCGGCTGGCAAAACGCATGTCGCTGGCCAGAGACAGCTCACTGCCAACACCGGTGGCGCGACCACGAATCGACACAATCGAAACCACCGGGGCCTTGCTCAGGCGCACCAGCATGTCAGGTAGCGGTGGCAGGCCGGTCGAACCGTTTGGCAGGCGGGTGGTGTCGCTCAGCGGCGGCACGAAGTCATAGTGAGTCAGGAAAAAATCCGGCACGTCGCTATCGAACACCACGACCTTGACCTTCGGATCGGTTTCGATGGCTGTGATGATCTCGTTCAACTGCGGCATCGTTTCCGGACCATAGATGTTGAACGGCGGATTGTGGAAGGTGACGCGCCAGTATTCAGGGGTGACGCGCTTGAGCAGGATTTCCTGCTTCACGGCACTTGCCGATTCGGCCAGGCCGGCTTTCGAGGCGGATGCAGTCGGCTCGTCCGCCGCCTGGGCGGAAACCGAGAGCACAAGACCGCCGACAACCAGCGCAGCGTTGAGAAGGCGCAACGACGAGGGGAAAAGTCTTTGAGTAGTGTTCATGGTGATGTTCTCGGAGTGGCTGGGCTCATACGCCAGTCACATCACCTTACTTATGTTGCCGGTCGCGATAAATTCGCCATCAGGCACTTTAATTGATACCCGAGGTAATAAATAAAAATATCCAGTCGGTTAAAACATAGCGCTGGCAACGGTGTGCCGTCGAAGTGCCACATTAGCCACTTAAGCTGCCGCCCGGACGCGGCACCTGAAGTCGCCATCGCAGCGCAAGATATAACCGCACACGACTAGGGCGCCTAAGCGGCCAGGTCATGGCATAATCTTCAACCTTTCCCCCCTGGCATCTCCAAAGAGGAGGCAATTGCTGTGACCGCTTCGAGCAAAACGTTGCACCTTTTCGGAATCAAGGCCTGCGACACCATGAAGAAAGCCCGTACGTGGCTGGAAGAGCGCGCGGTGTCCTACGATTTCCATGATTACAAGACCGCCGGCATCGACCGTGAACACCTGACCCAGTGGTGCAACGAGCACGGCTGGGAAGTGGTGCTGAACCGTGCCGGCACTACCTTTCGCAAACTCGATGACGAACGCAAAGCCGATCTCGACCAGGCGAAAGCTATCGAGCTGATGCTCGCTCAACCCTCGATGATCAAGCGCCCGGTGCTCGATCTCGGTGATCGAACCCTGATTGGCTTCAAGCCAGATATCTACGCGGCGGCCCTCAACTGAGCCAGAGCGCTCAAGGCCCCCACTCATTTTGCAAGAGGTAACTGCATGTCCACTACTCTGTTCAGCCTGGGCTTCGGTGTTGGCACCCAGAATCGTCAAGGCGCCTGGCTGGAAGTTTTCTACGCACAGCCACTGATCCAACCGTCCGCCGAACTGGTCGCTGCCATCGCGCCAGTATTGGGTTACACCGGCGGCAACCAGGCGATCGGTTTCACCACCGCCCAGGCCTCGCAACTGGCCGAGGCCCTGAAGGGTGTCGATGCCGCCCAGGCAGCGCTGCTGACCCGCCTGGCAGAAAGCCACAAGCCGCTGGTCGCCACCCTGCTGGCCGAAGACGCGCAACTGAGCTCCACCCCCGAGGCCTACCTCAAGTTGCACCTGCTGTCCCACCGCCTGGTCAAGCCGCACGGCCTGAGCCTGGCCGGCGTGTTCCCGCTGCTGCCGAACGTGGCCTGGACCAGCCAGGGCGCCATCGACCTGTCGGAGCTGGCCGAGCACCAACTGGAAGCCCGTCTGCGCGGCGAGCTGCTGGAAGTGTTCTCGGTGGACAAGTTCCCGAAAATGACCGACTACGTGGTGCCGAACGGCGTGCGTATCGCTGATGCCTCGCGTATCCGCCTGGGCGCCTACATCGGCGAAGGCACTACCGTGATGCACGAAGGTTTCGTCAACTTCAACGCCGGTACCGAAGGCCCTGGCATGATCGAAGGTCGTGTGTCGGCCGGCGTGTTCGTCGGCAAGGGCTCGGACCTGGGCGGCGGCTGCTCGACCATGGGCACCCTGTCCGGTGGTGGCAATATCGTGATCAAGGTCGGCGAAGGCTGCCTGATCGGCGCCAACGCCGGTATCGGTATCCCGCTGGGCGACCGCAATACCGTGGAGTCGGGCCTGTACGTCACCGCCGGCACCAAGGTCGCGCTGCTCGACGAAAACAACCAGTTGGTCAAGGTGGTCAAGGCCCGCGACCTGGCCGGCCAGCCGGACCTGCTGTTCCGTCGCAACTCGGAAACCGGCGCGGTGGAATGCAAGACCCACAAGTCGGCCATCGAGCTGAACGAAGCCTTGCACGCGCATAACTGATTGCAGGTTGTAGGAGCCGGCTTGCCGGCGATGGCGTCCATAAGGCCGTCTTCGCGAGCAAGCTCGGCTCCTGCAGGTTTGTGCAGACCCGTCCATGCAACCAGGGCCGAACACCATGTTGATCCCCTCTCCCTGGCGTGCCGACTTCCCGGCCATCGCCGCCCTGCAACGGCAGGACCAGACCTATCTGGACAGCGCCGCCACCACGCAAAAACCCCAAGCCCTGCTCGATGCCCTGATGCATTACTACGCCAATGGCGCAGCCAACGTGCACCGTGCCCAGCACCTGCCCGGCGCCCATGCGACCCAGGCCTTCGAAGACAGCCGGATCAAGGTCGGCCAATGGCTGAACGCCGGCGACAGCGGGCAAATCATCTTCACCCAGGGCGCCACCTCGGCGCTGAATCTCCTGGCCTATGGCCTGGAACACCTTTTTCAAGCGGGCGATGAGCTGGTTATCAGCGCCCTGGAACACCACGCCAACCTGCTGCCCTGGCAGCAACTGGCACAACGTCGCGGCCTCAAGCTGATCGTCCTGCCGATCAACGAGGCCGGCCTGATCGATAGCGAGGCAGCGCTCGGCCTGATCGGTGAGCGCACCCGCCTGCTGGCCGTCAGCCAATTGTCCAATGTGCTCGGTGCCTGGCAACCGTTGCCGGAGCTGCTGACGCGGGCGAAAAGCTGTGGCGCCCTGACCGTCGTCGACGGCGCCCAGGGTGTCGTGCACGGCCGCCATGACGTGCAGGCGCTGGGTTGCGACTTCTATGTGTTCTCCAGCCACAAGCTGTACGGCCCCGAGGGGCTCGGCGTGCTTTATGGCCGTGATGAGGCGCTGCATCAACTACGCCACTGGCAGTTCGGCGGCGAGATGGTCCAGGATGCCGACTACCAGCACGCCAGCTTCCGCGCCGCGCCGCTGGGTTTCGAGGCAGGGACACCACCGATTGCCAGCGTGATCGGGCTGGGGGCGACCCTCGATTATCTCTCGGGCCTGGACCTGGCCGCCGTGCTCACCCACGAAGCGGCGCTGCACGCCCACTTGCTGCAAGGCCTGAACGTGCGCAAGGGCATTCGTCTGCTCGGCGAGCCGCAACTGGCGCTGGCCAGCTTTGTCGTCGACGGCATCCATAACGCCGATCTTGCCCACCTGCTGACCGAACAGGGTATTGCGGTGCGGGCCGGCCATCACTGTGCGATGCCGTTGATGAAACAGCTCGGCCTGCCCGGCGCGATCCGCGTCTCCCTGGCACTGTATAACGACTCCGATGATCTCGAGCGCTTTTTCGAAGCGCTGGACCAGGCCCTGGACCTGTTGCGATGAGCTTGCCGAACCAAGCGCAGGGCGCGCTGGAGAGCTTCCAGGCAGCGGCAGGCTGGGAGCAACGCGCACGCTTGCTGATGCAATGGGGCGAACGCCTGCCGCCCCTGGGCGACGCCGACAAGACCGAGGCCAACCGCGTGCACGGCTGTGAAAGCCAGGTCTGGTTGACCGGCCTGCTACACGACGGCCGCTGGCAGTTTGTCGCCGGCAGCGATGCACGGATGATCCGCGGACTGGTTGCGTTGTTGCTGGTGCGGGTCAATGGCCTGACCGCCGAAGAACTGCAAGGGCTCGACCTGCCGGACTGGTTCAATCAGTTGGGGCTGTCCCGGCAGTTGTCGCCATCGCGCAGCAACGGCCTGAATGCCGTGCTGCAACGAATGCGGGAATTGACCCGCGCCTGAACCGCCGATCGTCAGGCGGGTTTTACCCGCTCCGACGGCCGTCGCATCCCCGCGACGATCTTGTCCACCGCCTTGGTCGCCGCCACCATGCCGAAGGTCGCGGTGACCATCATCACCGCGCCGAATCCTCCGGCGCAGTCCAGCTTCACACCGTCGCCGACAAAACTCTTCTGCAGGCAGATGCTGCCGTCCGGCTTCGGATAACGCAGTTGCTCGGTGGAAAACACGCAGGGCACGCTGTAATGGCGAGTCACCGTGCGGGAGAAACCGTAATCGCGACGCAGGGTCGAACGCACCTTGGATGCCAGCGGGTCATTGAAGGTACGGTTGAGGTCGCAGACCTGGATCAGCGTCGGGTCGATCTGCCCACCGGCACCGCCGGTGGTGATGATCTGGATCTTGCGTCGCTTGCACCAGGCAATCAGCGCCGCCTTGGCATTGACGCTGTCAATGCAGTCGATCACACAGTCGATATCCGGCGTGATGTACTCGGCCATGGTGTCGCGGGTGACGAAATCCGTCACCGCATGCACACGGCAATCCGGGTTGATGCCCTTGAGACGCTCGGCCATGACCTCGACCTTGGCCCGTCCCACGGTGCTGTCCAGGGCGTGCAGCTGGCGGTTGCTGTTGCTGACGCAGACATCGTCGAGGTCGAACAGGGAAATCTCCCCCACGCCACAGCGGGCAATAGCTTCCGCCGCCCAGGAGCCGACCCCGCCCACGCCGACGATGGCCACATGCGCCGCCTTCAGCCGCGCCAACCCTTCAATGCCATACAGCCGGGCAACGCCGGCAAACCGTGGATCTTCTGCACTCATGACCAATAACCCGAAAAATCGGCGCGCATTATAGGGCCGTTCGAAGGTTGCAAGCACCTTCCGGCTACGAATGGCGGCAACCTGAGTGAAAATGACAACATCTTCACAAGAAACGAGCTACAAAGACTCAAGAAAGAACTTAAACGAACTGTCATTGCCAAAGCTCAGCCGCCCTCCACATTGCTATGCGCTCAGCGAATTGCACGTGTAGGATGCGCGCCGCGCTGTTCAACGTTCTAGCCCCTTTCGGAACCCGAAATATCTATGTCATCGCGTAAATTTGGACTCAATCTGGTGGTGGTGCTGGCAATCGCCGCGCTGTTCACCGGTTTCTGGGCGTTGATCAACCGTCCGGTATCGGCCCCCAACTGGCCTGAACACATTTCCGGCTTCTCCTACTCGCCTTTCCAGCAGGGCCAGTTCCCGCAGAAAGACCAGTTCCCGACCGACGATGATATGCGTCGCGACCTGGAGATCATCAGCAAGCTGACCGACAACATCCGTATCTACTCGGTCGACGGCACACTGCAGGATATTCCCAAGCTGGCCGAGGAATTCGGCCTGCGGGTGACCCTGGGTATCTGGATCAGTCCGGACCAGGAGCGCAACGAACGGGAAATCACCCGCGCCATCGAACTGGCCAATACCTCGCGCAGCGTGGTTCGCGTGGTGGTGGGCAACGAGGCGATCTTCCGCAAGGAGATCACCGCCAAGGAACTGGGCGTGCTGCTCGATCGCGTACGCGCCGCCGTCAAGGTGCCGGTCACCACCTCCGAGCAGTGGCACATCTGGGAGCACAACCCGGAACTGGCCAAGCACGTCGACCTGATCGCCGCGCACATCCTGCCGTACTGGGAATTCATCCCGATGGAGAAGTCCGGCCAGTACGTGCTGGACCGCGCCCGCGAACTCAAGCGCATGTTCCCGAAGAAGCCCTTGCTGCTGTCGGAAGTCGGTTGGCCAAGCAACGGCCGGATGCGCGGCGGTGCCGATGCCACCCAGGCCGACCAGGCGATCTACCTGCGCACGCTGGTGAACAAGCTTAACCGCCAGGGCTTCAACTACTTCGTGATCGAGGCCTTCGACCAGCCATGGAAGGCCAGCGACGAAGGCTCCGTGGGCGCCTACTGGGGCGTGTACAACGCTGCCCGCCAGCAGAAATTCAACTTCGAAGGCCCGGTCGTCGCCATCCCGCAATGGCGCGTACTGGCCATCGGCTCGGTGGTGCTGGCGATGCTGTCCCTGGCCATGCTGCTGATCGACGGTTCCGCCTTGCGCCAGCGCGGCCGGACCTTCCTGACCTTTATCGCCTTCCTCTGCGGATCGGTGCTGGTGTGGATCGGCTACGACTACAGCCAGCAATACAGCACCTGGTTCAGCCTGACGGTGGGCTTCCTGCTCGCCCTCGGCGCGCTGGGGGTGTTTATCGTCCTGCTGACCGAGGCCCATGAACTGGCCGAGGCGGTCTGGACCCACAAGCGTCGGCGGGAATTCCTGCCGGTGGAAGGCGATTCGCACTACCGCCCGAAAGTCTCGATCCATGTGCCGTGCTACAACGAGCCACCGGAGATGGTCAAGCAGACCCTCGACGCCCTGGCAGCCCTCGACTATCCGGACTACGAAGTCCTGATCATCGACAACAACACCAAGGACCCGGCGGTCTGGGAACCGGTGCAGGCCTACTGCGAAACCCTCGGCCCGCGCTTCCGCTTCTTCCACGTCGCACCGCTGGCCGGTTTCAAGGGCGGTGCGCTGAACTACCTGATCCCGCACACCGCCAAGGATGCCGAAGTGATCGCGGTGATCGACTCGGACTACTGCGTCGACCGCAACTGGCTCAAGCACATGGTGCCGCACTTCGCCGATCCGAAGATCGCCATCGTGCAGTCGCCACAGGACTACCGCGACCAGAACGAAAGCACCTTCAAGAAGCTCTGCTACTCGGAATACAAGGGCTTCTTCCATATCGGCATGGTCACGCGCAACGACCGTGACGCCATCATCCAGCACGGCACCATGACCATGACCCGACGCTCGGTGCTGGAAGAGCTGGGCTGGGCCGACTGGTGCATCTGTGAAGATGCCGAACTGGGCCTGCGGGTATTCGAGAAAGGCTTGTCGGCGGCTTACCACCACCACAGCTACGGCAAGGGCCTGATGCCGGATACCTTTATCGACTTCAAGAAACAGCGTTTCCGCTGGGCCTACGGGGCGATCCAGATCATCAAGCGGCACACCGCCAGCCTGCTGCGCGGCAAGGACACCGAGCTGACCCGCGGCCAGCGCTACCACTTCCTCGCGGGCTGGTTGCCGTGGGTCGCCGACGGCATGAACATCTTCTTCACCTTCGGCGCCCTGCTCTGGTCCTCGGCAATGATCATCGTGCCGCAACGGGTCGACCCGCCACTGCTGATTTTCGCGATCCCGCCGCTGGCGCTGTTCGTGTTCAAGGTCGGCAAGATCCTGTTCCTCTACCGCCGCGCGGTCGGAGTCAACATGAAGGATGCCTTCGCCGCGGCGCTGGCCGGCCTGGCGTTGTCGCACACCATTGCCAAGGCGGTGCTTTACGGTTTCTTCACCACCAGCATTCCGTTCTTCCGGACGCCGAAGAACGCCGACAACCACGGCTTGTGGGTGGCGATCTCGGAAGCCCGGGAAGAGCTGTTCATCATGCTGCTGTTGTGGGGTGCGGCGCTGGGGATCTTCCTCGTGCAGGGCTTGCCGAGCAACGACATGCGTTTCTGGGTGACCATGCTGCTGGTGCAGTCGCTGCCATACCTGGCCGCACTGATCATGGCGTTTGTCTCTTCGTTGCCCAAACCGGTGGAAGCGCCGGAGCAGGTACCGGTCGCATAAACGCGATGCAATGCACTAAACGGCGGCCTCTGGTCGCCGTTTTGCTTTAAGATATCCGCCATTTTCCGCGCCTTGGTCGAGCACGATTCCACGGCCAAACCCGATGACTGTAGGAGCATGGCTTGCCAGCGAAGCTTTTGGCGCCCTCAAGGACGCTTTCGCGGGCAAGCCACGCGCCTACAAGTATTACCCGACCTTGCCCCAGCATCCGGAGTTTCCCATGACGGCCCACGCCGACCTTTCGCCGACCCTGCAACTTGCCTGTGATCTGATCCGCCGTCCGTCGGTGACGCCGATCGACGCCGACTGCCAGAAGCTGATGATGCAGCGCCTGGGCGATGCCGGTTTCAAGCTGGAGCCGATGCGGATTGAAGATGTGGATAACTTCTGGGCCACCCACGGTCGCCACGAAGGTCCGGTACTGTGCTTCGCCGGCCACACCGACGTGGTTCCGACCGGCCCACTGCAGGCCTGGCAGAACGATCCTTTCGATGCGCTGATCGACGAGCACGGCATGCTCTGCGGGCGCGGCGCCGCGGACATGAAGGGCAGCCTCGCGGCGATGCTGGTGGCGGCCGAGCGCTTTGTCACCGACTACCCGGACCACAAGGGCTCGGTGGCCTTCCTGATCACCAGCGATGAAGAAGGCCCGGCCCATCACGGCACCAAGGCCGTGGTCGAACGCCTGGCCGCCCGCCAGGAGCGCCTGGACTGGTGCATCGTCGGCGAGCCGTCGAGCACCTCGCTGGTCGGCGACGTCGTGAAGAACGGCCGCCGTGGCTCCCTCGGCGCCAAGCTCACCGTGCGCGGCGTACAAGGCCACGTGGCCTACCCGCACCTGGCAAAGAATCCGATCCACCTGGCCGCCGCGGCCCTGGCCGAACTGGCCGCCGAACACTGGGACGACGGCAATGCGTTTTTCCCGCCGACCAGCTTCCAGATTTCCAACGTCAACTCGGGCACCGGAGCGACCAACGTGATCCCCGGCGAGCTGACCGCGCTGTTCAATTTCCGTTTCTCCACCGAGTCGACCGTCGAGGGCCTGCAGCAGCGGGTCGCGGCGATCCTCGACAAGCACGAGCTGGACTGGCACGTGGACTGGGCGCTGTCCGGCCTGCCGTTCCTGACCGAGCCGGGTGCGCTGCTCGATGCGGTGTCGGCCAGCATCAAGGCCATCACCGGTCGCGAGACCAAGGCTTCCACCAGCGGCGGCACCTCCGACGGGCGCTTCATTGCCACCCTTGGCACCCAGGTGGTGGAACTGGGCCCGGTCAACGCAACCATTCACCAGGTCAACGAGCGGGTCCTGGCCAGCGATCTCGATGTCCTGACCGAAATCTACTACCAGACCCTGATCAAGTTGCTCGCCTGATGCTCACCTGCCCTCTCTGCAGCGCACCGCTGAGCGCGGTCGACAACGGCGTGGCCTGTCCGGTCGGGCACCGTTTCGACCGCGCCCGCCAGGGTTACCTGAACCTGCTGCCGGTGCAGCACAAGAACAGCCGTGACCCGGGTGACAACCAGGCGATGGTCGAGGCCCGACGTGACTTCCTCAATGCCGGGCATTACGCCCCGGTGGCCAGGCGCCTGGCCGAGCTGGCTGCCGAACGGGCGCCGCAACGCTGGGTCGATATCGGCTGTGGCGAGGGCTACTACACCGCCCGGATCGCCGAGGCGCTGCCCGCCGCCGACGGCTATGCCCTGGACATCTCCCGTGAAGCCGTGAAGCGTGCCTGTCGGCGCAATCCACAGCTGACCTGGTTGATCGCCAGCATGGCGCGAATTCCCCTGGCGGATGCCAGTTGCCAGTTTCTCGCCAGCGTCTTCAGTCCCCTGGACTGGCAGGAAGCCCGGCGCCTGCTCAGCCCCGGTGGCGGCCTGATGAAAGTCGGACCGACCAGCGGCCACCTGATGGAACTGCGCGAGCGACTCTACGACGAAGTGCGCGAGTACACCGATGACAAGCACCTGGCGCTGGTGCCGGACGGCATGACGCTGCAACACAGCGAAGTGCTGGAGTTCAAGCTGAGCCTGGCCAGTCCCCGGGACCGCGCCAACCTGCTGGCCATGACCCCGCACGGCTGGCGTGCCAGCGCCGAGCGCCGGGCCCTGGTGATCGAACAGGCCGAGCCGTTCGAGGTCAGCGTGTCGATGCGCTACGATTACTTCGTTCTGCAGTAACCCCTACTAAAACTCTTCGCCAACCCGGGTTGGCGACCGACCGAATCCGCGAATGGATTTTTCAGCAGCCGCAGCGAGGACATCCATGCGCCAGCCCGATATCGAGATTTACCTGAAAGACGCCGACGTCGACCACAAGGCCATTGCCACCTGGCTCGGCGAAGCCCTCGGCCCTTGTACCGAATGGAGCCAGAAGGGCCAGACCTGGAAGTGCAAGGCTGGCGGCGTGCCAGTGACCTGGTTGCCCAAGGCCGTGGGCAAATGGAACAGCCTGTACCTGGAAAGCGACCAGACACCGTGGGATGACGACATCGCCTGCGCCCGCGCCGCCTTTGCCGCGCTGGACGTCGAAGTGCGCTGCGCGCCGGGGAGCTGGGTCGAGGAAGAAGGCGAGGAAAGCGCCGATCGCTGGATCCGCATCAGCGCCGACGGCGAAGAAGAGATCACCTGGCGTACGGCGTAACCCCGGAAACCGGGCTTGCATGGAACCTCTGTGGCGAGGGGGCTTGCCCCCGTTCGGCTGCGAAGCAGCCGTAAACCGACCGACGCGATACACCTGAAAGACCGCATCAGCCGGCTTTGGGGCCGCTCCGCAGTCCAGCGCGGGCAAGCCCGCTCGCCACAACAAGGTCCCCTGCACCGCCAAATAGAGGATTACAACCCGACCACATCCTCGGCCTGCAAGCCCTTCTGGCCTTCCACCACCGCGTACTCGACCTGCTGCCCCTCAGCCAGGGAACGATGGCCTTCACCACGAATCGCGCGGTAGTGCACAAACACATCCGCCCCATCTTCGCGCTGGATGAAGCCGTAGCCCTTGGCATCGTTGAACCACTTCACATTGCCTGTCTCGCGAGTTGCCATGAATCCGTACTCCGTCTTTTTATTATCGAATGAACCCCGCTCGTAGGGTCCTCCAAGCCTGATCGCCAGAACTTCGCGTGACGCGCATGGGTCATACCGCTCATGGCGAACCTCGGAGTATAAGACAGCTCGAAAAACTCTCAATCAATATTACTTCGTCGCCTTTTTGCCGATTTTCGGTAGATACGGCACACTAGCGACCCCGAGCAAACGCTCGGTTTATTCCAATAGAAGCAGCCACCTTAAGCAGAAGCCGTATGACCCGCTCCCCGTTCCGCCGTCTTGTGTTTGGCACCTTGCGTCGCCTCCTGTACCTGTGGGTGCGCTCGGAGACGATCAACCAGTCGTCCCTGACCCTCAACCTCGACCGCAGCCGCCCGGTGTTCTACGTTCTGCAATCGCCGTCGCTGACCGACCTCGCCGTGGTCGACCGCGAATGCACCAAGGCCGGCCTGCCACGCCCGGTGCTGCCGGTAGCGGTGGGACCGTTGATGGAGCCGGCGGCGTTTTTCTACCTGACCCCCGAGCCGGACTGGCTGGGCCGCCAGGACAAGCGCGGTGCGCCGCCGACCCTGACCCGCCTGGTCGATACCCTGAGTCGGCACGCCGCCGAGGATGCTCAGATCATCCCGGTCAGCGTGTTCTGGGGACAGTCGCCGGACAGCGAGTCGAGCCCGTGGAAACTGCTGTTCGCCGATAGCTGGGCGGTCACCGGCCGCCTGCGTCGGCTGCTGAGCATCCTGATTCTCGGCCGCAAGACCCGCGTGCAGTTCTCCGCGCCAATCCGCCTGCGCGAACTGGTGGAGCACAACAAGGGCCACGAACGCACCGTGCGCATGGCCCAGCGCATCCTGCGAGTGCACTTTCGCAACCTCAAGACCGCGGTCATCGGTCCCGACCTGTCCCACCGCCGCAACCTTGTCAAGGGCCTGGTCAACGAACCACTGGTGCGCCAGGCGATCCTCGAAGAGGCCGAACGCGAGAACATCTCCAAGGAAAAGGCCAAGGCCCAGGCCCTGCGCTACGGCAACGAGATCGCCTCGGACTACACCTATACCGCGATCCGCTTCCTCGAAGTGGTGCTGAGCTGGTTCTGGAACAAGATCTACGACGGCATCAGGGTCAACCATATCGAAGGCGTGCAGGCCGTGGCCCAGGGTCACGAAGTGATCTATGTGCCCTGCCATCGCAGCCACATCGACTACCTGCTGCTGTCCTACCTGCTGTTTCGCAACGGCCTGACCCCGCCGCACATCGCCGCCGGGATCAACCTCAACATGCCGGTGATCGGCAGCCTGCTGCGGCGTGGCGGCGCGTTCTTCATGCGCCGCACGTTCAAGGGCAACCCGCTCTACACCTCGGTGTTCAACGAATACCTGCACACCCTGTTCACCAAGGGTTTCCCGGTGGAGTACTTCGTCGAAGGCGGGCGCTCGCGCACCGGGCGCATGCTGCAACCCAAGACCGGGATGCTGGCGATCACCCTGCGCAGCTTCCTGCGTTCTTCGCGCATGCCGATTGTCTTCGTCCCGGTCTACATCGGCTACGAACGGGTGCTGGAAGGCCGCACCTACCTCGGCGAGCTGCGCGGGGCGAGCAAGAAAAAGGAATCGATCTTCGACATCTTCAAGGTCATCGGTGCCCTCAAGCAGCGCTTCGGCCAGGTGGCGGTCAACTTCGGCGAACCGATCAAGCTCGCCGAATTCCTCGACCAGGAACAACCGGACTGGCGCAACCAGGAACTGGGCCCGCAGTTCAAGCCGGCGTGGCTGAACGCGACCACCCACCGCCTCGGCGAGCGCGTGGCCCGACACCTGAACGAAGCCGCCGCGATCAACCCGGTGAACCTGGTGGCCCTGGCCCTGCTGTCCACCAGCCGCCTGGCCCTGGACGACCGCGCCATGGCCCGGGTCCTCGATCTCTACCTGGCCTTGCTACGGCGGGTGCCCTATTCGCCGCACACCACCCTGCCGCAAGGTGACGGCCGCGCGCTGATCCAGCACGTCAAGGATATGGACCTGCTCTCCGAGCAGAGCGATGCCCTGGGCAAGATCCTCTACCTGGACGAGCAGAACGCCGTCCTGATGACCTACTACCGCAACAACGTCCTGCATATCTTCGCCCTGCCGGCCTTGCTGGCGAGTTTCTTCCAGAGCTCGTCGCGCATGAGCCGCGAACTGATCCTGCGCTATACCCGGGCGCTGTACCCGTACCTGCAATCGGAACTGTTCATCCGCTGGTCCCTCGACGAACTCGACGCTGTCATCGACCAGTGGCTCGAAGCCTTTGTCGAACAGGGCCTGCTGCGTTTCGAGAACGACGTCTATCTGCGCCCGGCGCCCAGCTCGCGGCATTTCGTGCTGCTGACACTGCTGTCGAAAAGCATTGCCCAGACCCTGCAACGCTTCTACATGGCGATCTCGCTGCTGCTCAACAGCGGCCAGAACAGCATCAGCGCCGAAGAGCTGGAAGACCTGTGCACGGTCATGGCCCAGCGCCTGTCGATCCTGCACGGGCTCAACGCGCCGGAGTTCTTCGACAAGAGCCTGTTCCGGCACTTTATCCAGACCCTGCTCGACCTCGACGTCCTGCGCCGGGACGAGGCCGGCAAGCTGAGTCATCACGAACTGCTCGGCGAACTGGCGGAAGGCGCGGCCAAGCGGGTGTTGCCGGCGGAGATCCGCTTGTCGATCCGCCAGGTGGCGCTGCACCGCAACGAGGATGCCGCCGACCAGCCGGCCAACGTCGGAGAATAAGCGACCTAATGACAGACGATTCGGCAAAGAAGCACGGATGCTTCCTTGCCGGATTTACCCCGCCGACGCTCGTATAGACTGAACCTTGCGTTGCTTTTGACGCGTTCGATAAGGATATCGAGATGACTGCAAAAAATGTCGTGACCGCTGTTTTCCACTTCCCGCCGGACTACTCGATCCCGGCCATGGCCGAGACCCGGATCATCCTGCGCAACCGCTGCACCGGCACGGTCCTGGGTACCTGGACCGCTGCCCGGCTGCCCGCCCAATCACCGTGGCGCTTCACCTTCGAACTGCCCCAGGATCTGCGCTACAACTGCAAGATCGAGATCGAGTTAGACATGAGCGTTGCCGGCGTCTCGCAACTGGCCGATCTCAAGTACAGCTTCCGCTGGCGCAAGGACAACCAGGAAGAAAGCTTTCACCTGAGTCCACCCGGCTACCTCTACTTGAGCGCCGCGCTGGTGCCACTGATCGGTACGGAGGAAAACACCCTGGCTACCCTGAGGCTGGTTGCCCTGACGGAACCCGGCCTTCCGCCTTACGTGCTCAGCGAGGAAATCACCTTGCTCAAGGGCTCGATCCCCCGTTATCTGCGTTATGACCCGCTCAAGGTCAAGCCCGGCCAGGCTTACGAGACCCGGGGTACCTTCGGCAGCCGTCGCAGATTCATCATGAAACCCATTCCCAGGACCGTCGTGCTGCTGAAGGAAAAGCCGCAAACCCTCACCCTGAGCGCCTGATATCCGGATGTGGGGCCGCGGGGCGCTGGCGTTTGGCGGCAAATCCGTTAGATTCTCCCAGGTACGAGGTCGCGTCTGCACATCCCTTGCGGGTCGGTGTCGATTGCGCCCGGTCATTTCTTCACTTCTCGAATAAGGAAGCTTCCCATGCTCCGTCCTTCCCTACGCCTGGCAGGCCTCTGCGCCGGCCTGCTGATCTCCGCCAACGCCCTGGCCCTGTCCCTCGGCAGCCTTTCCCAGGGCGAAGCCTCGGGCGGTCTCAAGGACGCCCTGGCCCAGGGTGCCGTGGCGGCCGTCACGACACTCGGCAAACCCGGTGGCTTCAGCAACAACCCGCAAGTGAAGATCGAACTGCCGGGCAAGCTGGGCAAGGTCGCCAGCAAGATGAAACAGTTCGGCATGGGCGAACAGGTCGACCAGCTGGAAACCAGCATGAACAAGGCGGCGGAGGCGGCCATGCCGCAGGCCCAGGCCTTGCTGGTGGACGCGGTGAAAAAGATGACCGTGACCGATGCCAAGGGCATCCTCACCGGCGGCAAGGACTCGGCCACCCAGTACCTGGACAAGACCAGCCGCGAACAGATCCGCGCCAAGTTCCTGCCGATCGTCAAGCAGGCCACCGACCAGGTCGGCCTGGCCAAGCAGTACAACTCGTTCGCCGGGCAGGCCGCGACCCTTGGCGTGCTCGATGCCAAGAGTGCCAACATTGAAAGCTACGTGACGGAAAAGGCCCTGGACGGCCTGTTCAAGATGATCGCCCAGAAGGAAGAAGGTATCCGCGCCAACCCGGCGGAAGCCGCGACCAGTCTGGCGAAGAAGGTGTTCGGCGCGCTCTGATCCGACCGATCGTTCCCACGCCGTGGGAGCAAGCTCCGATCGTTCCCACGCTCCGCGTGGGAATGCAGCCCGTGACGCTCCGCGTCACAACAGCGGACGCAGAGCATCCAGCAAGGCGTTCCCACGCAGAGCGTGGGAACGATCAGCGACCCCGTGCAACGGCTTACTCCTCGGTCTTCTTCACCCTGAACCAGCCGGCATACAGCGCCGGCAGGAACAGCAGGGTCAAGGCCGTCGCCACGATCAGGCCGCCCATGATCGCTACCGCCATCGGCCCGTAGAACACGCTGCGTGACAGCGGGATCATTGCCAGCACCGCCGCCAGCGCGGTCAGCACGATCGGCCGGAAGCGCCGTACCGTCGCCTCGATGATCGCCTGCCATTGCGACATGCCGGCGCGGATATCCTGCTCGATCTGGTCGACCAGGATCACCGAGTTACGCATGATCATCCCCGACAAGGCGATGGTCCCGAGCATCGCCACGAAGCCGAACGGCTGGCGGAACACCAGCAGGAACAGCGTCACCCCAATCAGTCCCAGCGGAGCGGTGAGGAACACCAGCGCCACCCGCGAGAAGCTGCGCAATTGCAGCATCAGCAAGGTCAGCACCACCACGATGAACAACGGCACCCCGGCGTTCACCGAAGCCTGGCCACGTTCCGAGTCCTCCACCGTACCGCCCACGTCCAGCAGGTAGCCGTCCGGCAATTCGGCACGGATCGGGTCCAGGGTCGGCATGATCTGCTTGACCAGGCTCACCGGCTGCTCCTGGCCGTAGATATCGGCGCGGATGGTCACGTTGGGCAGGCGGTTGCGGTGCCAGATGATGCCTTCCTCGAAGCCGTACTCCAGCGTCGCGATCTGCGACAGCGCCACGCTGGCGCCGTTGTCGGTCGGCACCGCCAGGCTCGGCAATGCCGACAGCTCGTTGCGCTCGTGCACGGTGCCGCGCAGCAGGATCTCGATCAACTCGTTGTCTTCGCGGTACTGGCTGACGGTCGAACCGGTCAGGGAACTCTGCAGGAAGCGCGACAGGTTCGCCGTGCTCACGCCCAGGGCCCGGGCACGATCCTGGTCGACATTCAGGTAGACCACCTTGCTCGGCTCCTCCCAGTCCAGGTGCACGTTGACCACATGGGGGTTCTCGCGCACCTTGGCCGCCACCTTGCGGGCCAGGGCGCGCACCACTTCGATATGCTCGCCGGTGACCCGGAACTGCACCGGATACCCTACCGGCGGGCCGTTCTCCAGACGCGTGACCCGCGAGCGCAGGTCGGGGAACTGCTCGTTGAGCGTACCGATCAACCAGGTCCGCAGGCTTTCACGGTCCTCGATGGATTTCGCCAACACGACGAACTGGGCAAAGCTGGCCGCCGGCAATTGCTGGTCCAGCGGCAGGTAGAAACGCGGCGAGCCGGTGCCGACATAGGCCACGTAATTGTCGATGCCCGCATGTCCCTTGAGCAGGCCTTCCAGGCGCTTGACCTGATCGGCGGTGTTACTCAGCGACGCGCCTTCGGCCAGCTTCAGGTCGACCATCAGTTCCAGTCGTCCGGAAGCCGGGAAGAACTGCTGCGGGACGAAGCGGAACAACACCACCGAGCCGACGAACAACAGCACGGTCAGGACGATCACCGTCTTGCGCCGACGCACGCACCAGCCCACCAGGCGGCGTACCCGCTGGTAGAAGGGCGTGGCATAGGGGTCAGGCTGCCCCGCGCCATGTTTGGCGGCGTGGATCTTCGCCAGGTCCGGCAGCAGTTTTTCCCCCAGGTACGGCACGAACACCACGGCGGCAATCCACGACGCCAGCAGCGCGATGGTGACCACCTGGAAGATCGAACGGGTGTACTCGCCGGTCCCGGACTGCGCGGTCGCGATCGGCAGGAAGCCGGCGGCGGTGATCAGCGTACCGGTGAGCATCGGGAACGCCGTGCTGGTCCAGGCGAAGCTCGCCGCCTTGAGCCGGTCGAAGCCCTGCTCCATTTTGATCGCCATCATTTCCACGGCAATGATCGCGTCGTCCACCAGCAAACCCAGCGCCAGCACCAGCGCACCAAGGGAAATCTTGTGCAGGCCGATGCCGAGGTAATACATGGTGGCGAAGGTCATCGCCAGCACCAGCGGAATCGCCAGGGCAACGACCATGCCGGTGCGCACGCCGAGGGAGAAGAAACTCACCAGCAGGACGATCGCCAGGGCCTCCACCAGCACCTGGACGAATTCGCCGACACCAGTCTTGACCGCCGCCGGCTGATCGGAAACCTTGCTCAACTGCATGCCCGCCGGCAGGCTTTTCTGGATCCGTGCGAACTCGACCTCCAGGGCCTTGCCCAGCACCAGGATATCGCCGCCTTCGTTCATCGCCACGGCCAGGCCGATGGCATCCTCACCCATGAAGCGCATGCGTGGCGCCGGTGGATCGTTGAAGCCGCGATGGATCTCGGCGATATCCCCGATGCGGAAGGTGCGATCACCGACCCGGATCGGGAAGTTGCGGATTTCGTCGACGCTCTTGAAGTTACCGCTGACGCGCAGTTGCACACGCTCGGTCGGCGTTTCGAAGAAGCCCGCCGTGGACACCGTGTTCTGTTCCTGCAACGCCTGCTGGACCGCCGTCAGTGGCAGGCCGAGGGTCGCCAGCTTGACGTTCGACAGCTCGATCCAGATCTTCTCGTCCTGCAGTCCCAGCAGGTCGACCTTGCCCACATCCTTGACCCGCTGCAGCTGGATCTGGATACGGTCGGCGTAGTCCTTGAGCACCGCGTAGTCGAAACCGTCGCCGGTCAGCGCGTAGATATTGCCGAAGGTGGTACCGAATTCATCGTTGAAGAACGGCCCCTGGATGTCCGGCGGCAGGGTCTGGCGGATATCGCCGATTTTTTTCCGCACCTGGTACCAGAGTTCGGGAATCTGCGCCGAGTGCAACGAGTCCCGGGCCATGAAGGTCACCTGGGATTCGCCGGGGCGGGAGAACGACATGATCCGCTCGTACTCACCGGTTTCCATCAGTTTCTTTTCAATGCGCTCGGTGACTTGCCGCGAGACTTCCTGGGCCGTCGCGCCCGGCCAGTTGGTGCGGATCACCATGGCCTTGAAGGTAAACGGCGGGTCTTCGCTCTGGCCGAGCTTGGTGTAGGACAGAGCCCCCACCAGCGCCAGCAATATCATCAGGAACAGTACGATCTGGCGGTTACGCAACGCCCATTCGGAAAGGTTGAAACCCATCGGGGACTACTCCTTGGCCGCCAGGTTGACCACGCGGTTGGAGCGATCCACCGGGCGAATCAGTTCGCCCTCATGGAGCACATGCACACCGGCCGCCACCACCCAGTCGCTGGCCCCGAGGCCTTCGAGCACCGGCACGCTCTTCTCGCCGAAGGCGCCGACGCGTACCGGAGTGCGCTTGAGGGTGTTGTCCGCCTGGACTTTCCAGACGTAGGTCGCGCCATTCTCGGCGGTCAGGGCAGACAGCGGTACGGACAACGGCACGACACTCGCGGCCTGGACAAACACGCGCGCGCTCTGGCCCAGTTCGGCGGGGGTTTTACCGACGCTGAAGGCGATCCGCGCGGCGAAGGTCCGGGATTTCGGATCGGCCGCCGGCGACAATTCGCGGATATGCCCGTTGAAGCGCTGGTCCGGCTGGGACCAGAGCTCGACTGCCACATCCTGGCCGACCTTGAACCGTCCGAAGGCCTGCTCCGGAAAACTGATCAGCACTTCCCGCTCGCCGTCGGCGGCCAGGGTGAACACCGTCTGCCCGGCCGCCACTACCTGGCCGACTTCGACCTGACGCTTGGCGACCACGCCATCCTGGGGCGCCCGCAGCACGGCGTAGCCGGCCTGGTTGCTGGAGACGTCGAACTCGGCCTTGATCTGCTTGAGGCGCGCCTCACCGGCGCGGTAGGTGTTTTCCGCGTTGTCATACTGCGAACGACTGACCATCTGCCGATCCAGCAGGGTCTTGTAGCGATCGCGCTCGGAACGCACCAGGCTCAGGTTGGCCTCGGCCGCCGCGACCTGGGCCCGGGTGGCCTCCAGTTGCAGGCGCACATCCTGGGGATCGAGCTCCGCCAGCGGCTGGTTGGCCTTGACCCGCTCACCCTCCTCCACCAGTCGCCGGGTCACCTTGCCGCCGATACGGAACGCCAGCTCGGGCTCGAAACGCGCCCGCACCTCACCGGGATAGCTGTCCATGGCCTGGGCCGACAGTTGCGGTTGAACCACCATTGCGGGACGTACAGTGACTTGGGCGGACTCTTCATGGCCACAGCCTGCCAGGAAAAAGGCTAAACTGACCGGCAACGCAAGGGGCAGGACATAGCGGAACATGGTGTAGGACCTTTCGCTAAGAATGCTCAGAATAATTATACTGGCCGGCATGGTATTAATACCAAACTGACCAGTCCAGTATTAAAGTGGAAAATGTCCGACAATCTTTCTGTGCCCAGCGGCCCCGGTCGCCCCAAGGACCTGGCAAAACGCCAGGCCATTCTTGAAGCGGCGAAAGATCTGTTCCTGAGTAATGGATACGCCAGCACCAGCATGGACGCGGTAGCAGCAGCGGCAGGTGTTTCGAAGCTGACGGTCTACAGCCATTTCAACGACAAGGAGACGCTGTTCTCCGCCGCCGTGGTGGCCAAATGCGAGGAGCAGTTGCCCGAGCTGTTCTTCGCCCTGCCCGTGGGCGTGCCGGTGGAGTCGGTGCTGCTCAATATCGCCCGGGGCTTTCATATCCTGATCAACAGCGACGAGTCGGTGAACCTGCATCGGCTGATCATGGCGCTGGGCAGCCAGGACCCGAAGCTGTCACAGATCTTCTTCGAGGCCGGCCCGCAGCGGATGCTTACGGAGATGGAGCGGCTGCTGAGCAAGATCCACCAGAGTGGCGCCCTGGATATCGACAAGCCGCACAATGCCGCCGAACACTTCTTCTGCCTGCTCAAGGGCGCGGCGAATTTCCGCCTGCTCTATGGCTGCGGCGAGCCGCTGAACGCCGAGGACGGCGAAGCTCATGTGCGCGAGGTGGTGGAGCTGTTCATGCGGGCCTACAGGCCCTGAGTCATTCAGGGCCGACGAGTGGCCTCAGGACTTCAGCGCTTTCTTCGGATAGATATCGTAGCGGCTCGACTTGCCATCCAGGGCATGGCTCGGCTTCGCCCCGGCAATGCACGGGGCCTTGCGCGGGCGTTTGACCACCACCCGATGGGTCGCCAGCGCCAATGCGGCTTCGAGCAATGCAGGGGCATCCGGGTCGTCACCGACCAATGGCCGGAACAGACGCATTTCCTTTTTCACCAGGGCGGTTTTCTCCCGATGGGGGAACATCGGGTCCAGGTAGATCACCTGTGGCGGCTCGCCCTCCCAGTTGCGCATCACCTCGATCGAGTTGCCCTTGAGCAGATGCATGCGTGCAACAATCGGCGCCACCTCGAAATCATCGAGGCCACGGGCCAGGCCATCTTCCAGCAAGGCAGCGATCAGCGGCTGGCGTTCGATCAGGCTCATTTCGCAGCCCAGGCTGGCCAGCACGAAGGCATCCTTGCCCAGGCCGGCCGTGGCATCCAGCACCCGCGGACGCACACCCTGCTGGATACCGACCGCCTTGGCGATCATCTGGCCGCTGCCACCACCGTACAGGCGGCGGTGCGCCGCACCGCCTTCGACGAAATCCACCCGCACCGGGCCCGGTGCATCCGGCCCGAGTTGCTGCAACTGCAGCCCCTGCTCACCGATCTGCACCGCAAACTCCGCCTCGGGCTCCTGCAAGGGCAACCCCAGCCGTTCGGCCCACTGCTCCGCCTGGGGCTGAAACCCTTCGGCCAAGGCCTCGACTCTGATCCGTACGGCCGCTTGCTGCTCACTCATGAAAAACACGCTCAAAAATTTAATGATCGGCAAAAACTGCCGATAACAGAATGATCCGGCATTTTGCCAGAGCTGGGCGTCGACCGAGAGCTATGTCAGACATTCAACGCACATCCATAGGTTATCTATCGCCCGTCGGCGATTACGGCCTGCGAAATTCTCAAGCACTGAGCGGCGTCAGCCATCTGTGGCAGGATTTCTTTGCCCGAGCCATGGCCGAGCAAGTGGGTGATGCGCCGAAACAAGCCAGCGTCGAATTGCCGGTCGACGGCCCGGTCGAGCCAACCGCCGGTGCGGAAATGCTCGCGCAGATCGTCGACCAGCGGCACTGCGATGTCACCGATACGCCGGTTCGCCCGCCAGAACCGCTGTTCCTGCCGATCGCCGAATTCGAACTGGACCTGCTGAAAAAGCCTGCACCGCCCTATCCGGACGATGAAATCGTCGCGCAACAGCAACAGCAGGACTTCGAAAGCGGTTGGGTTCGCCCGATCGTACTCACCGCCGGGCAGCCGTTGCCCGATCCGGGCACGGGGCCACAACCGCGCCCGCTGCACCTGCCGATCGCCGAATTCGAACTCGACCTGCTGGAAAAACCGGCCGTGCCGTTCGACGAGCAGACCCTGGCACAGCAACAGAAAGCAATGGACTACGACCTGCTCTGGGCGCGCCCGCTGGTGGCCCACAACCTGCGCCTGGCGGCGTGACCGCAGGAGCTGGGCTTGCCCGCGATGCTGCCCTTGGATCTTGTGGCGCCCTCACGATCGCCATCGCCGGCAAGCCGGCTCCTACACGTTTGTGCATCACCGCAAAGTATCGTGGCAGACACGACCCTTGTAGGAGCTGGCTTGCCAGCGATGAGGCCCTTGAGCTTGGCGCTGTCCGTCATGTCGCCATCGCCGGCAAGCCGGCTCCTACAAGTACAGTGTCGTATGCAGATTTTGCGCACGAGCGCAGAACGTCCTAACCCTTGAACATCTGATTGATCCGCGCAAATGGCATCGCCTGATCCAGCGCAGAAAAGCTCCCTTGCCCGCGAATCTCTTCGGCCGCCCGATAGAACGCCCCGTACGCCGCCCGGGCCAATGCCGAACCGACACTGATACGTTTGACCCCCAGCGCGCTCAGATCCGCCACCGACAACGACACACCGCCGGACATCAGCACATTCACCGGCTTGGGTGCCACCGCCTTGACGATCGCGCGGATCTCCTCCGGCGTACTCAAGGCCGGCGCATACAGCACATCGGCACCGGCTTCGGCGAACGCCTGCAGGCGCCGGATGGTGTCCTCCAGATCCCGCCGACCGACCAGGAAGTTTTCCGCCCGTGCCGTCAACGTGAAGGCAAAGGGCAAGCTGCGCGCCGCCGCTGCCGCCGCTTCGACCCGTTCGACCGCCAGTGCGAAGGGATAGATCGGGTCTTCGGCATTGCCCGTGGCGTCCTCGATGGAACCACCCACCAGGCCGACTTCAGCCGCCATCAGGATGGTCTCGGCACAGCCCGCGGGGCTGTCGGCAAAACCGTTTTCCAGGTCGGCCGCCACCGGCAAGGGAGTCGCCCGGACAATCCCCTGGGCGTTGTCCAGGGTATCGGCGCGGGTGATCGCGCCCTCGGCATCCGGACGTCCCAGGGAAAACGCCAGGCCGGCGCTGGTGGTCGCCAGCGCTTCGAAGCCCAGGGCGGCGAGCATTTTTGCCGAGCCGGCATCCCACGGATTGGGGATCACAAAGGCTCCGGCGCGTTCATGCAGAGCCTTGAAGGCCTGAGCGCGAAGGCTCTGGACTTGAGAGGGTTGCGCATCCATTGGTCGACTCCCGGCAGAAGAAACAGGTCGCCGTCAGAGCAAGCCGAGTTGCTCCACGGCGGGCTCTCTGTATAGCTCAGGCAGTGCCGGCAAGCCAGGCAAACGTGCCATCAGACGCTGGTGAAAACGTCGGGCCAGCTCCGGCGCCAGACGGTTGTCCGAGGTATGCAGGAAAATGTACGGCGTACGCCCTTCCTCGATCCAGCCGGCGATTTTCTCGATCCAGGGCGTGAGGAAGGTTTCATTGGCCGCCAGTTCCGGATGACCGATGAAACGTACCTGGGGAAACCGGGTAAAGGCGGCGGGACGCGGCGGCACCTTGGGCTTTTTCGATTGGGCGTGCAGCACCGAAGGTTCGGTCGAGGTACAACTGAACAACGCCCGCGGATCGAGGCAGATGCGCTCCACTCCACGATCCAGCAGCAATCGATTGAGCATCCGCTCGGCATCGCCCCTGGCGAAGAATTCCGGATGACGCACCTCGATGGCCAGCGGTCGCTCCAGGCTGTCGATAAACCCGGCCAGTTCGCTCAGGCGGTGAGGGGCGAAACTCGCTGGCAATTGCAGCCACAATGGCGACACACGCTCGCCCAGGGGCTTGAGCAGTTGCAGGAAATCCTCGGCCGCCTGCGCCTGCTCACGCAAGTCGCCGCCGTGGCTGATATCCCGGGGAAACTTGGCGGTGAAGCGAAAATGGCCGGGCATGGTCTGTGCCCAGCGCTCGACAGTACCCGGCGCTGGCCGCGCATAGAAAGTGGTGTTGCCCTCGACGGCGTTGAAGACCTGGGAATAGAGATCGAGAAAATCCGTCGGGCGGGCGTTTTCCGGGTACAGGAATTCGCGCCAGGCGTTTTCACTCCAGGAAGGACAACCAAGGTAATAAGGCAGGATGGAACCGGTCATGACACCGATTAGATCAGATATGCAGGTCGAGCCCCAGCACTTCCATATCCCACTCGACAAAACCGGCGGTGGTCAGATAGCTGGCCAGGGCGGTCGCGACGCTTTTGCTCATCGAGCGCGGGAAGATCATGTCCTGCGGACGTGCGGGCAGATTGGCCAGGCGGCCGCCGGCGGCCTGGGCACGAGCAGCGACTTGCGACAGGTCGTCATTCTCGTTGTCCAGCAGTTCCTCGTCGCCATCGAGTACCACGCCAGCTTTGCGGGGCTTGCGCTTGATGGGGTAGGACTGTGATGAAACGCCGTCTATACGCATTGGGGCATGCTCGGTGTCGATGATGGCAATTTAGCAGTACGCGTCGTACATAGCTATTGCCCGAGTGATAACCAGACCACAGAACCTGGAAAAGGTTTTCACACAACGACATCAATCGGTGCAAAACATGACGGACGGCACATTTTTGACTGATCGAAGGGGTTTTCAGGGTGATCGGCTTAACGTCCAGTTTAGCCTGAAATTTATGCGCCGCCGCGTCTTCCTGTAAGAACCGGCTTGCCGGCGATGAGGCCCTGGAGCCTGGCGTTGTCTGTCATGTCGCCATCGCTGGCAAGCCGGCTCCTACACGTTTGTGCATCACCGAAAGTATCGTGGCAGACGCGAGCCGTGTAGGAGCTGGCTTGCCAGCGATGAGGCCCTTGAGCCTGGCGCTGTCCGTCATGTCGCCACCGCCGGCAAGCCGGCTCCTACACGTTTGTGCATCACCGAAAGTATCGTGGCAGACGCGATCCGTGTAGGAGCTGGCTTGCCAGCGATGAGGCCCTTGAGCCTGGCGCTGTCCGTCATGTCGCCACCGCCG
>NZ_JACAPR010000023.1:0-102099 GCF_013385635.1 Pseudomonas gingeri | reverse complement strand
AGCCGGCTCCTACAGGGGAATGGGTTCGGCCTCAACGGGCCTTCGGCGTGGCGACCTTGTCCCGCAGGTAAACCGGCTGCGCCTCATCGGCGACAATGGCTTCACCCCGCTCCCAGGCGAATCGCGCCAGCGTCAGCAGGTCTTCGGCATGGGGCAGCATGCAAGCATCCTGGCCGGTCAAGGCGACGTTGATCCGCTCGCCATACCCCCAACCAGTCCCCGCACCGAACCAGGAACCGCTGGCACCGTCCGGCAAGGCCGCGGCTTCCGGCGGCAGGACCGCTTCGGCACCGACCAGACGCATTTCCCCGGCCTCTTCGCGGTAGCAACCCCAGTACACCTCATCCATCCGCGCATCAATGGCCGCCGCGACCTGACCGGCGCCATGCTCGCGAAACGCCCGCTGTGCCAGCACTGCCAGATTGGACACCGGCAACACTGGCCGCTCCAGGGCGAAAGCCAGGCCCTGGACCACGCCGATGGCGATCCGCACACCAGTGAAGGCTCCGGGGCCGCGACCAAAGGCGATGGCGTCGACCGCCGACAGCGCGATACCTGCATCGGCCAGCAATTGCTGGATCATCGGCAGCAGCTTCTGCGCGTGCAGGCGCGGGATCACCTCGTAGTGGCTCGTGACCTTGCCGTCATGCAGCAAGGCAACGGAGCAAGCTTCAGTCGCGGTGTCCAGGGCCAACAAGGTGCTCATCGATGTTTCCGTCAGGTCAGAATGAAAAAAGTGCAACAGTATAAACAACAACAGCCCGCAAGCGGGCTGTTGTAGAGGCAGGCAGCAATCAGCTCAACGCTTCGAGCACCTTGCCGGTGATCGCTTCGACCGAGCCGACGCCAGCGATGTGGCTGTACTTCGGCTTGCCCTGGGCAGCCGACAGATCCTGATAGAAAGCCACCAGCGGCTTGGTCTGGGAATGATAGACCGACAGGCGATGACGAACGGTTTCTTCAGTGTCGTCCTTGCGCTGGATCAGCTCGTCGCCGGTCAGGTCATCCTTGCCGGCAACCTTTGGCGGGTTGTAGACGGTGTGATAGACGCGACCGGAAGCTTCGTGGACACGGCGACCGGCGATGCGCTGGACGATCTCTTCGTCGTCGACGGCGATCTCGACCACGTTATCCAGCTCGACGCCGGCCTCCACCAGGGCTTCGGCCTGGGGAATGGTGCGAGGGAAACCGTCGAACAGGAAGCCCTTGGCGCAATCGGCCTGGGCGATACGGTCCTTGACCAGCGCGATGATCAGGTCATCGGAAACCAGGCCACCGGCATCCATGATGCCCTTGGCCTTGATGCCCAGCTCGGTGCCGGCCTTGACCGCGGCACGCAACATGTCGCCGGTGGAGATTTGCGGGATGCCGAATTTTTCGGTGATGAACTTAGCCTGAGTACCTTTACCGGCACCGGGAGCTCCCAGCAGAATGACGCGCATCGATGTGCTCCTCAATTTTTTATTTAGAAACGCTCGGATTCGCCGCGTGGGGCCAATCTCAACAATGGGGTGATGGCCGCCCAAACGGCCAAAGGCTGATCAAGATACACAGCCGACCGACCCCACACAAGCCGCCGAAAGTCGCAGTAACCGATGCCGGCATGGCACCCGAAACCCGGTATCCCGAGTCGCAACCCGGCAACAAAGTGTCGCCACACAAAAACGACCGCCCGTGACCCGGCGGTCGTTTTTACCCTGCTACCCGCAGCCCGGCAGCCTCGCAGACCTTAGCCGGTATTGCGCAACCCGGCGGCGATCCCCGCCACGGACACCAGCAAAGCCTGTTCCAGAGGGCTGTCCTGGGCGGTTTCCTGGCGGCGCGAACGGGCCAGCAACTCGGCCTGCAACAGGTGCAGGGGATCCAGGTAGGTATTGCGCAAGCGAATGAACTCAAGGGTCTCGGGGCTATGGGCGAGCAGTTGCGACTGACCGGTCAGACCCAGGACCACCGCACAGGCCTGCGACAATAGGTCGCGTAAGTGCACACCCAATGGCAACAGCTCGGCCTCCACCAGACGTTCGTCGTAGGAGTGTGCGATATCGCTGTCGGCCTTGGCCAGGACCATTTCCAGCATGTCGATCCGCGTGCGGAAAAACGGCCACTGTTCACGCATCTGCCCCAGCAGTTCGCCTTCACCGCGTTCCAGAGCCTTGCGCAAGGCCGCTTCCCAGCCAAGCCAGGCCGGCAGCATCAGGCGGGTCTGGGTCCAGCCGAAAATCCACGGGATCGCCCGCAGGCTCTCGATTCCCCCCGCCCGGCGCTTGGCCGGACGACTGCCCAGTGGCAGGCGTCCGAGTTCCTGTTCCGGGGTCGACTGGCGGAAATACTCGACGAACTGCGGATTGTCCCGCACCTCGGCGCGGTAGGCACTGACCCCGTCCGCGGCGAGTTCGTCCATCAGGCTGCGCCAGGCCGGCTGTGGCGGTGGTGGTGGCAGCAAGGTGGCTTCGAGCACGGCAGCCAGATAAAGGTTGAGGTTCTGTTCGGCGATGTCCGGCAGGCCGAACTTGAAGCGGATCATCTCGCCCTGTTCGGTGGTGCGAAAACGCCCCGCCACCGAACCCGGCGGCTGCGACAGGATCGCCGCATGGGCCGGACCACCGCCACGCCCGACGGTACCGCCGCGACCGTGGAACAGCAGCAGTTCGACCTGCTGTTCCCGACAGATCTCCACCAGCCGCTCCTGGGCCCGGTACTGCGCCCAGGCCGCCGCCGTGGTGCCGGCGTCCTTGGCCGAGTCGGAGTAGCCGATCATCACCTCCTGCGGTCCTTGCAGGCGCGAGCGATAACCGGGCAGCAGCAACAACCGCTCCATCACCGGGCCGGCGTTGTCCAGGTCGGCCAGGGTCTCGAACAGCGGCACCACGCGCATCGGCCGCAGAACCCCGGATTCCTTGAGCAACAGTTGCACCGCGAGTACGTCGGAAGCCGCGCCCGCCATGGAAATCACGTAGGAGCCCAGGGAGGCCGCCGGTGCCGCCGCGATCTCCTTGCAGGTCGCCAGCACTTCGGCGGTGTCCGCCGAGGGCTTGAAGTACGCGGGCAGCAGCGGTCGACGATTGCCCAGTTCACGCATGAGGAAGGTCAGGCGTGCATCTTCGTCCCAGTCTTCGTAACGCCCCAACCCCAGGTAGTCGGTGATTTCGCTCATGGCGGCGGCATGCCGCGACGAATCCTGGCGCACATCCAGGCGGACCAGGAACAAGCCGAAGGTCACGGCCCGGCGCAGGCAGTCGAGCAGCGGCCCATCGGCAATCACGCCCATGCCGCATTCGTGCAGGGACTGATAGCAGAGCTGCAACGGCTCCAGCAGCTCACGATTGTTCTGCAGCACCTCATCCGACGCCGGCTGCGTCACCGCCAGCGAAGCATGGGCCCACTGGCGGGTCGCCCGCAGTCGCTCGCGCAGTTGCTTGAGCACCGCGCGGTAAGGTTCGGCGCTGTCACCGGCCTGGGCGCGCAACGCCTCGCTGGCCTGCTGCATCGACAGATCGGCGGCCAGGCGGTCAACATCACGCAGATACAGGTCGGCGGCCATCCAACGGGCCAGCAGCAGGACCTCGCGAGTGACCTTGGCCGTGACATTCGGGTTGCCGTCGCGGTCGCCGCCCATCCAGGAGGCGAAGCGAATCGGCGCGGCCTCCAATGGCAAGTGCAGGCCGGTAGCGGCGTGCAGGGCCTGGTCGGCCTTGCGCAGGTAATTCGGGATCGCCTGCCAGAGGGAATGCTCGATTACCGCGAAGCCCCACTTGGCTTCATCCACCGGCGTCGGCCGGGTGCGGCGGATTTCCTCGGTGTGCCAGGCCTCGGCGATCAACCGCTGCAAGCGCTGGCGGATCTGTTCGCGTTCGGCCCCGGTCAGGTCACGGTGGTCCTGCAACGCCAGTTGCGCGGCGATGGCGTCATATTTCTGGATCAGCGTGCGCCGCGCCACTTCGGTGGGATGCGCGGTGAGCACCAGTTCGATGTCCAGGCGGCCCAATTGCCGCGCCAGGACCTCGGCGCCATGACCTTCGGCCCGCAGGCGGGCGAGCAACTCCGGCAGCACCCGCGACTCGAACGGGGCCGGCTGGGACTCGTCACGCCGATGGATCAGTTGATACTGCTCGGCGATATTCGCCAGGTTGAGAAACTGGTTGAACGCCCGGGCCACCGGCAGCAGCTCGTCGTCACCGAGGTCATCGAGGCTGGCGCTCAATTCGGCACTCGCGGAGTCGCTACGGTCAGCCTTGGCGCTCTTGCGAATGCGCTCGATCTTGTCGAGAAAATCATCGCCATGCTGGTCTCGGATGGTATTGCCCAGCAGCTCACCCAGCAGGTGAACGTCTTCACGCAAACGCACATCTATATCGGACATCGACAGGCTCTCCGGCGGACTCTGAGACGGTTCCAGAATTCAAGAGTGCACCACAGCGACGAACGCTTACAAGCCGACCGAACGATTGCCTGCCGACAAATATTCCCCGCTGAACCTAGTCTCCTGCGGCTAGTCTGATAATTAGGCCCTACAAAGGCTGATCGCCGGCCCTGCCTCGATGCCAGCCCGGCCACTCATCAAATACCCGTCACCAGCGGGTGCGAATTGAGGTCGATATGAAAATCCGCGAGCTAGCCCAGCACTGGGAAGAGAATGCCAAGGGTCGCCTGACCGATACCGGCTACGCCGTCCACCTGGACGTGGAAGCCGCCGCCCGTCTCGCCGCGATCACCGAGATGTACCCCAAGCGCAGTCCGCAGGAGCTGTTGGGCGAGTTGATCGGCGCCGCCCTCGAAGAGCTCGAAGCGAGCTTTCCCTATGTCCAGGGACAACATGTGGTCGCCACCGACGAAGAGGGTGACCCCCTTTATGAGGACGTCGGCGCAACACCGCGTTTTCTCTCGCTGTCGCGACGACATCTGCATGACCTGGCGTCCCAGGACAAACCGAAACACTAGATCCTGGCACAACGCCCTGCCGACACTCCACCCACAACGTCAGTCAACGCGGTCATTGTAGGAGCCGGCTTGCCGGCGATGAGGCCGGTCGGTCTTGCATCGCCTGGTCGGCCGCCATCGCCGGCAAGCCGGCTCCCACAGGTTTCTCTGCGTATTCAAAAATCGCTCATCCTCCTCCGTTCCCGCCCCTCGATACCCCTGCACCCCGCAAAAGTTCAGACTTTTTTCCCTGACCACTCGGTCAGTATTCTTTCCGGCAACAGGCCATCTTTTCCTGAACTATTCAAAAAAGCCTCGGGTCACAGCCAGTAGCCATCACCGGAACAGCTGCTGTAGAACGCCCCCGGCCAACAAGGCGGGATCGATGCTGAAGGCCTTCGGGACCGTGATGGGTATTGATGTTTTTCAGGAGTTATCCAATGGAGTTGAAGACCATGAAAACCAGCACTGCCAAATCCTCGTCTAACCACCTGCGCGGGCTGAAACTGGCCGCGCTGGCTCTCGGCACCAGCTTCATCCTGGCCGGTTGCGCCGGGAACCCGCCGAGCGAGCAATACGCGGTGACGCAATCGGCCGTGAACAGCGCGGTCAGCGCCGGAGGCACCGAATACGCCGCCGTGGAAATGAAGTCGGCCCAGGACAAGCTCAAGCAAGCCGAGCTGGCCATGCACGACAAGAAGTACGACGAAGCCCGGCGCCTGGCCGAACAGGCCGAATGGGATGCCCGTGTCGCCGAACGCAAGGCCCAGGCCGCCAAGGCCGAGCTTGCGCTGAAGGACTCCCAGAAAGGGGTTCAGGAACTGCGTCAGGAAAGCCAGCGCCCCGTGCAGCCGGCGCAATAAGCCCCCGCACCGCTTCCCGCACCCTGAAGTTTCAACGGATAGAAAGGACCTACCATTATGCGTAAACAATTGATGATCCCAGCCCTTCTGGCTCTGAGCGTGGGCCTCGCCGCCTGCTCATCGCAGCCGAACGCCAACCTGGAACAGGCTCGCACCAACTTCTCCGGCCTGCAGGCCAACCCTCAGGCGAGCAAGGTGGCAGCCCTGGAAACCAAGGACGCCAGCGACTACCTGGACAAGGCCGACAAGGCCTACCAGAACCGTGAGAATGAACAGACCGTCGACCAGTTGGCCTACCTGACCAACCAGCGGGTGGAAGTGGCCAAGCAGACCATCGCCCTGCGCACCGCCGAAGCCAACCTGAAAAATGCCGCGGCACAACGGGCCCAGGCCCGCCTGGATGCCCGTGACGCGCAGATCAAGCAGTTGCAGGACAGCCTCAACGCCAAGCAGACCGATCGCGGCACGCTGGTGACCTTCGGTGACGTGTTGTTCGCCACCAACAAGGCCGACCTGAAGTCCAACGGACTGGTCAACATCAACAAGCTGGCACAGTTCCTCCAGGAAAACCCGGACCGCAAGGTGATTATCGAAGGTTATACCGATAGCACCGGCGCGGCTTCCTACAACCAGAGCCTGTCCGAGCGTCGTGCGACTTCGGTCCAGGTGGCCCTGATCAAGATGGGCGTGGACCCTTCCCGCATCGTCACCCAGGGTTACGGCAAGGAGTATCCGGTGGCGGATAACGGCAGTGTCTCGGGACGGGCCATGAACCGTCGCGTGGAAGTGACCATTTCCAACGACAACCAGCCTGTGGCACCCCGTTCGTCGGTCAGCAGCGCCTACTGATCGATTGCCATGATCGTTCCCACGCTCCGCGTGGGAACGCCTCTCCGGACGCTCCGCGTCCGCTTCTGTGACGCACGGCGTCACGGGCTGCATGCCCACCCGGAACGTGGGTACGATCAGCCGATGTCACTGCTGCAGCTTCGGCGTCTCCTGGCCCATGCAGCGCACCGCCTGCTTCCTGTCATTGACCAGCACACCGGTCAGGCCCTTCTGTTCGGTGTCGAACAGTACCAGCACCCCGTCGATACACTGCGCGACCTGGTTGGCCGGGGTCAGGGAGACCTTGTAGTCCTCGCCGGGAACGGTCTTGAGCATGGTGAACTGGTCGAGCTGCAGCGCATCCTCCGGCTTGGCGAAATGCAGGTAGCCGTAGTACCACAGGCACGCCACCGTGCCGATGATGCTGCCGATACCGGTGATGATCAGGGGAATGGCGTTGCGTTCTTCAGTCATTGCGGATTCTCTGGTTCACTATTCGAATTCGGTACAGCGGGATAATTGGGGATCTCGCCCAATCGGCGCAGGCCGTTGAAATGCTGCGGATCCTCGAGGTAGCGCAGCATCACCTGGCGCCAGGTCGAATCGGCGAAGGTCTGCACATGACCGCCGCGGGTCAGTTGTAGCACCCGCGGCGGGGGCGCGGCCTGATACAGGACAATACCGTTGGACATCGGTACCAGCGGGTCATCGATACTCTGGAAGATCAGCTTCGGCACACCGGTCAGGCGCGGCATGGCATTGATCGCGCTGTCGCTGTCCGGCACCAGCCAGGACAACGGTACCTGGAAGGGCCAGGTCAGCCAGGAGCCGGCCAGGGCGAAGCGGCCGACAGCGCGATAACTGGCCGGTACACCGTCGAGCACCAGAGCCTTGAGCCGGGGTTGGTATTCGGGGTGCTCGACCAGGTAATGCACCGCCATCGCGCCCCCCAGGCTCTGCCCCAGGACCACCAGCGGCCGGCCCTGTACCTCGGGAGCCGCTTGCAACCACTGGAATGCGGCAGCGATATCCTGATAGACCGCCGGCAGGCTCGGCTCGCCCGCGGACAGGCCATAACCGCGATAGTCGATCAGCAGCACCTGGTAGCCCTGCTCCGGCAACCACCAGCTCCCACCAAGATGCGCGGACAGATTGCCGCCATTGCCATGCAGGTGCAGCACCGTACCCTTGACCGCCACCCCGGCCCTTGCCGGCAGCCACCAGGCATGCAGGCGAGTGCCATCGGCGGTCGTCAGGGTGATATCGCGGTATTCGAGATGGGCCTTGTCCGGGGTGAACGGCAGGCCGGGCTCGGGATAGAACAGCAGCGAACTGCAACCGTTGAGGGTCAGCAGCAGACAAAGGATGCCGAGGATTCTCATCCGTTTGAAACCTCGTGAGCCAGTCAACGCGGATAACTGTAGGAGCCGGCTTGCCGGCGATGAGGCCCTTGAGCCTGATGATGCCCATCCGGACGCCATCGCCGGCAAGCCAGCTCCCACAAATGGGTGTTGCAGCGAAACACTATCGCCATGCGCAAAAACCTGAGCAGCGGTCAGAGGATATTCGAGTAGTCCGCCTCGATCCGGTCCAGGCTCAGGTGATTGAGGAAGTTGCTGAAGCACATCCAGGCCGACAGCGCATTCATGTCCCGGAACTGCTCCGGCAGGTACTTGGGCGGTACCACCAGGCCCTCGTCCACCAACTGGCGCAAGGTCCGCATGTCCTCCAGCGTGGTCTTGCCACAGAACAACAGCGGCACCTGCTCGAGCTTGCCTTTGCGCACGGCCAACTGAATGTAGTTGTAGACCATGATAAAGCCCTTGAGATAGGACAGGTCCTTGGTAAAGGGCAGCCCCGTTGGCGTCGACCCACGGAAGACCCGGCTGGCATTGCCGTAGCTTTCGGCCATCTCGAACCCCTGCTCGCGGAAGAACTCGAATACCTGCAGGAAGTCCGCGCCCTGTTCCACCATGTCGATGGCGCGCGTACGGTTGGTCAGCTTGCGCAAGCGGCTCGGATAGGAGGCGAAGGTGATGATTTCCATCAGGATCGCCAGGCCTTCCTGGGTCACCGTCGACGAGGGCGGGCCCTTGGACAGGAAGGTGCAGATCGGCTGGTTCAAGCCATTGAGCGTGGTGCCGACATGCACCAGGCCTTCATGCACCTCCAGCGCGCGGACGTCCCGCGAATTGAACAGCGCATCGGCGCGGATCTTGATGTAGTCGGCACCGGCCGCCGCATCGGCGACGATGCCATCGGACTCGAACACCCGGATGGTTTCCTCGGCCTCGCCGAACACCTTGTTCAGGCGGCTCTGCAACAGGCCGACGGCATCCTTGGCGGTCAGGGTCTTGGGTTCGTCCTTGAGGTCGCCACGGCCGTCGATATTGTTCAGGTAGTCGGAGAGCATCAACCCCAGGTCGGCAAGGGTCGGATCGCCGGCATGGAACGCGTCCGAGGCGGCGCCGTAGAGCTCCTGGGAGATCAGCCCGAAATCCGCCGTGCCCCGCGCTTCGAGCATCCGCACGACCATGCGGTACTCCTTGCACATGCGCCGCATGATCTGCCCGACCGGGTTGAACTGGCCGAGCTGGCGGGTGATGTCCCGCTCGATATTCTGGAACTCCAGCTTCACCGCGCTGGAATCGAACGACAATGGCCGCGAGGCGTAGTACTCGCGGTCCACCGCCGGCATTTCCTTGCCCTTGGCCTTGAGAAAGCCCTTGCGGATGTTCTCGTCCCACTTCACCGCATCGAGCACACGAATCGGTGTCTGCGCCAGCACAATGCGGTCGGACAGGCTGCGTATCGTCTGCTGGTAATCGTCCAAGGAAAACTCCTGATCGTTGCTTCGGTGACTGCTCGCGTACTGGCTACAGCCTAGACAGACGCCAACACCAGGTGCATGTAACGTGTGAGGATCCCGAGCATGTCTTGTTCCGCCTCGGGCCCCGCTTCACTGAGAAGGCCCTGATATTCCATCCGTCCGATAATCGCCGTCAACACTTTGGCATCCTGTTGTGGCTCCCTGGAGCCCAGGACCTGGAAAAACTGGCAGGTACCCTGCAGCAGGATCTGCTGATGGGAACGTACCAACATCGCCAGGCGCGGATTGAGCAAGGCCTCCTGGCGAAACGCCTGCTCGGCCATCAGGTGTTCGCGACGGTTGTGCAACTGGCGCTGGATATAGTCGGCGGTCATCCGGGCGATATCATCGGCCAACTGCGCCCGCGACGCCGGGCTGCCATCACCGTAGGCGACCATCTGGCGCAGCAGCCCTTCGTTGTTTTCCCACAGCTTGGCCATGAAGGCCGCACTGCGTTCGACGTACTGGGCGAAGGTATCGGTCAGCAGGTCATCGATATCCTTGAAGTAGTAGGTGGTGGCCGACAACGGCACACACGCCTCGGCCGCCACCGCGCGGTGACGCACGCCTCGCACGCCGTCACGCACGACAATGCGCATCGCCGCATCGAGAATGTCCTGTCGCCGTTGCTCACTGCCCTGTCGGCTGGCCTTGCGTCCCTGGTACTGGACGCTTTCAGCTACCGCAGTGGCGATGCCAGCTGCGCCCTTTTGAGCCATTGCACGGTTCACGACAGGTATCCCTCACAGGTCAAAGAAAGGTGAAATCAGAATCAGTACGCCAGTGCCACACAGACAATAAAAAGCCGCCTGGTAAAGGCGGCTTCTGGTTCAGCATAGTCAGGCTTGTGGCCGCATATGCGGGAACAGGATCACGTCACGGATCGACGGGGCGTTGGTGAGCAACATCACCAGGCGGTCGATGCCGATACCTTCACCGGCCGTTGGCGGCATGCCGTACTCCAGCGCACGCACAAAGTCGGCGTCATAGTGCATGGCTTCGTCGTCGCCCGCGTCCTTCTCGGCCACCTGGGCCTGGAAGCGCTCGGCCTGGTCTTCCGCATCGTTCAATTCGGAATAGGCGTTGGCGATCTCACGGCCACCGATAAACAGCTCGAAACGGTCGGTGACGTTCGGGTTCTCGTCGTTGCGACGTGCCAGCGGCGAGACTTCGAACGGGTATTCGGTAATGAAGTGCGGCTGCTCCAGCTTGTGCTCGACCAGCTCTTCGAAAATCATCACCTGCAGCTTGCCCAGGCCTTCGAAGCCAAGCACCTTGGCGCCGGCCTTCTTGGCGATCGCGCGCGCCTTGTCGACATCCTGCAGGTCGGCGGCGGTCAGTTCCGGGTTGTACTTGAGGATCGAGTCGAACACCGACAGGCGCACGAACGGCTCGCCGAAGTGGAACACCTTGTCGCCGTAAGGCACGTCGGTGCTGCCGAGGACGGCCTGGGCCAGCTCACGGAACAGCTCTTCGGTCAGGTCCATGTTGTCTTCGTAGTCGGCGTAGGCCTGGTAGAACTCCAACATGGTGAATTCAGGGTTGTGCCGGGTCGACACGCCTTCGTTGCGGAAGTTGCGGTTGATCTCGAACACGCGCTCGAAGCCACCGACCACCAGGCGCTTGAGGTACAGCTCCGGCGCGATGCGCAGGTACATGCCCATGTCCAGCGCGTTGTGATGGGTTTCGAACGGCTTGGCCGCGGCACCGCCGGGAATGGTCTGCAGCATCGGCGTTTCCACTTCCATGAAGTCGCGCTTCATCATGAAGTTACGGATATGGGCGATGACTTGCGAACGCACGCGGAAGGTCTGGCGGACTTCTTCGTTGACGATCAGGTCGACATAGCGCTGGCGGTAACGGGTCTCGGTATCGGTCAGGCCGTGGTGCTTGTCCGGCAGCGGGCGCAGCGACTTGGTCAGCAGGCGTACTTCGGTCATTTCGACGTACAGGTCGCCCTTGCCGGAACGGGCCAGGGTGCCAACGGCTGCAATCATGTCACCCAGGTCCCAGGTTTTCACCGCGGCCAGGGTTTCTTCCGACAGGGTCTTGCGGTTGACGTACACCTGGATGCGCCCGGACATGTCCTGGATCACCATGAAGGAGCCACGGTTGAGCATGATGCGACCGGCAACCTTGACCGGGATCGCTGCCTCTGCCAGCTCTTCCTTGGTCTTGTCCGCGTACTGCTTCTGCAAGTCTTCACAGTAGGCGTCGCGGCGGAAGTCGTTCGGGAAGGCGTTGCCCTTGGCACGCTCGGCGGCAAGCTTTTCCTTGCGCAGCGCGATCAGGGCGTTTTCTTCCTGTTGCAGGGCTTGCGGGTCGAGTTGTTGGTCGCTCATGTCTTCAGATTTTCCATCACAGGTTCGTTGCCCCGGCCTGCGGCCGGGGATCGCCAGCAAGCCGGCTCCCACAGTAGTGCCTTAAAGCCCTTGCTTGAGGCTGGCTACCAGGTATTCGTCGATGTCGCCGTCCAGCACCTTGTCGCAATCGCTGCGCTCGATGTTGGTCCGCAGATCCTTGATCCGCGAGGCGTCGAGTACGTAGGAGCGGATCTGGTGACCCCAGCCGATATCCGACTTGGTGTCTTCCAGGGCCTGGGAAGCGGCATTGCGCTTCTGCACTTCCTGTTCGTACAAGCGCGCCCGCAACATCTTCATCGCGGTGTCCTTGTTCGCATGCTGGGAACGTTCGTTCTGGCAGCTGACCACGGTGTTGGTCGGTACGTGGGTGATCCGTACCGCCGAGTCGGTGGTGTTTACGTGCTGACCACCGGCACCGGAGGAACGATAGGTATCGATCCGCAGGTCCGACGGGTTGATGTCGATTTCGATGTTGTCATCGATTTCCGGCGACACGAAGACCGCCGAGAACGAGGTGTGGCGACGGTTGCCGGAGTCGAACGGGCTCTTGCGTACCAGGCGGTGCACGCCGATCTCGGTGCGCAGCCAGCCAAAGGCGTATTCGCCCTTGATATGCACGGTCGCGCCCTTGATCCCGGCGACTTCACCGGCGGACAGTTCCATGATGGTCGCGTCGAAACCGCGCTTGTCGGCCCAGCGCAGGTACATGCGCAGCAGGATGTTGGCCCAGTCCTGGGCTTCGGTGCCACCGGAACCGGCCTGGATATCCAGGTAGGCATTGTTCTGGTCCATTTCGCCGCTGAACATGCGCCGGAACTCCAGCTTTTCCAGGGCTTCGCGCAGGCGCTCCACTTCGGCGGCGACATCATCGACAGCGCCCTGGTCTTCTTCCGCGGCAGCCATTTCCAGCAGGTCGCGGGCGTCACTCAGGCCGCTGGACATGTCGTCCAGGGTCTCGACGATCAGCGCCAGCGCGGAACGCTCGCGGCCGAGGTTCTGGGCGTATTCGGGGTTGTTCCAGACAGCCGGATCTTCAAGCTCGCGATTGACTTCGGTCAGGCGCTCATGCTTTTGATCGTAGTCAAAGATACCCCCGAATAGTTTCGGAGCGCTCGGACAGGTCCTTGATACTGTTAAGGATCGGGTTGATTTCCATGGCGGGCAGCACTCGTCGGTGAACTTTTGAAAGCCGACGAGTATAACCGAATTGTAACCATCCCGGCAGCCCGCCTGGCGGGGTGGCGAAGACTTCTTCCACTACACAGGACTTGATCGTTCCTCCCGGTCGATCACCGGGTGGTTCATTCCCCCTGGCCGATCCCCACCTGATTGCGCCCGTTGTTCTTCGCCGCATACAGGCCCTTGTCCGCCGTCGAGATCAGTTCGCGACAGTTGCTGCCCTGTTGCGGCGTCATGGTCGACAGGCCGATGCTGATGGTCAGCACCGAACCCTCGCCCGGCATATTGTGCGGGATCTTCAGGCCCGCCACGGTCTGGCGCAGTTTTTCCGCCACCAGGCGGGCCCCGCCCTGGGACGTATTGGGCAGCACCAGCGAGAACTCTTCACCGCCGTAGCGCGCCGGCAGGTCCGAAGGCCGGCTGCTGGCGTCGCGAATCGCTTCCGCCACCTTGCGCAGGGCTTCATCGCCCTCCAGGTGACCAAAGCTGTCGTTATAGGACTTGAAGTAATCCACATCGATCATCAGCAACGACAGTTGCGTCTGCTCGCGCTGCGCCCGGCGCCACTCCAGTTCCAGGTACTCGTCGAAGTGCCGGCGGTTGGACAGGCCGGTCAAGCCATCCGAGTTCATCAGGCGCTGCAGGACCAGGTTGGTGTCGAGCAACTGTTGCTGGCTGACCCGCAGGGCACGGTACGCCGCATCGCGCTGCAACAGCATCGTGTAGGAACGCGAGTGATAGCGGATCCGTGCCACCAGTTCGATATTGTCGGGCAGCTTGACCAGATAGTCGTTGGCTCCGGCGGAAAAGGCCGCGCTCTTGATCAGCGGGTCTTCCTTGGTGGACAGCACGATGATCGGGATGTCCTTGGTCGCCGGGTGATTGCGGTATTCGCGCACCAGGGTCAGGCCGTCGAGACCCGGCATCACCAGGTCCTGCAGAATCACCGTCGGCTTGATCCGGATCGCCTGGGCAATGGCTTGATGAGGATCGGCGCAGAAATGGAAATCGATATTGCTTTCCGTCGCCAGGCCGCGCCGTACCGCTTCGCCGATCATGGCCTGGTCGTCGACCAGCAGCACCATCGCGGCGTTCTCATCCGTGGGTTTGAAACCATCCAGTTGTAAATCATTCATGCGCGGTCACCTGCATTACTGCGTTCAAGCCAGGCGGGCTGGTTGCAAGGTTCATGTGGGGAAGATCTCCAGCAAACGTGGAGCGATCCTGTTCAGTGAGCGAATTTCCACGGCGGCGTCGATAGCGGCAGCCGCTTTGGGCATGCCATACACCGCACTGCTGTCCTGGTCCTGGGCAATCGTCAGATAGCCTCGCTCACGCATCAATTTCAGCCCCTGGGCACCATCGCGGCCCATGCCGGTGAGCAGCACGCCCACCGCGTCGCCCTTCCAGTAACTGGCGACACTTTCGAAAAACACATCGATGGAGGGACGATAGATTTCATTCACCGGTTCGGCCGTATAGGCCAGGGTACCGTTCTGCAACAAGCGGATATGGTGGTTGGTGCCAGCGAGCAGCACAGTACCACTTTGCGGCGCCTCGCCATCGCGGGCCAGCCGGACGGGCAGGCCGCAAGCCGTGCTGAGCCATTCAGCCATGCCGGCGGCAAACACCTGGTCCACATGCTGGACCAGCACGATCGCCGCCGGGAAGTTGACCGGCAAACCTTTGAGCAAGGCTTCCAGGGCCGCGGGGCCACCGGCCGAAGAGCCGATGGCCACCAGCTTCTGCCGCGGGCCACTATTCTGGCCGGGCGTCGCCGCGCTGCGCACGCGGCTGCCGCGCTGGCCGATCAGCCAGCCGATATTGAGGATCTTGCGCAACAGCGGCGCGGCGGCCTCCTTGGGATGGGCCCCGCCGATGGCCGGCGTGTCGACCACATCCAGCGCGCCATGCCCCATGGCCTCGAAGACCCGATGCACGTTCTGCTGGCGGTCGACGGTGACGATGACAATCGCGCACGGCGACTCGGCCATGATCCGCCGCGTGGCCTCGACGCCATCCATGACCGGCATGATCAGGTCCATCAGGATCAGATCGGGAGTGTCTTCGGCGCAGAGCTTGACCGCCTCCGCGCCATTGCTCGCCACCCAGATCAACTGGTGCGCCGGCTCGAACGCCAGGGCACGGCGCAAGGCCTCGACCGCCATGGGCATGTCATTGACGATTGCGATCCTCATCCCTGGGCGCCTCCAATCAGCTCCACCACCGCGTCGAGCAACGCGTCGTCATGGAAGCTGGCCTTGGCCAGATAATAGTCGGCCCCGGCGTCCAGTCCACGCCGGCGGTCTTCTTCACGGTCCTTGTAGGACACCACCATCACCGGCAGCGATTGCAGGCGATTGTCTCGACGCAACAGTGTGACCAATTCAATCCCGTCCATGCGCGGCATATCGATATCGGTAATCAGCAGGTCGAAGTCTTCGGCACGCAGGGCGTTCCAGCCGTCCATGCCATCCACCGCGACCGCCACCTCGTAACCCCGGTTGAGCAGCAGCTTGCGTTGCAGTTCGCGTACGGTCAGGGAGTCGTCGACCACCAGGATGCGCTTGCGCACGACCTCATTGGCCAGGCGATTGCGTCGATCGATACGTTCCAGGCGCCCGGTATTGAGCAGTTTGTCCACCGAGCGCAGCATGTCCTCGACATCGACGATCAACACCGCCGAACCGTCGTCGAGCAAGGCGCCGGCGGAGATATCCTGGACCTTGCCCAGGCGCGGGTCGAGCGGCAACACCACCAGGGTACGCTCGCCGATAAAACGCTCGACCGCCACCCCGTAGACCGCATCGCGCTCGCGGATCACCACCACCTTGAGACTGTCTCCCGCGTGCTCGCCGGCCGGACGCTGCAACAGCTGGCTGGCCGCCACCAGGCCGACATGCCGACCCTCGTGCCAGAAGTGCTGACGACCTTCCAGTTGCACGATTTCATCCGGTTCCAGGTCGCGCATCCGCTCGATATGCGCCAGCGGGAAGGCGTAGGCTTCGCCGCCGACTTCCACCACCAGGCTGCGCACCACCGACAGGGTCAACGGCACTTCCAGATGGAAACGACTGCCCTGCCCCGCCGTCTGCTCCAGCACCACCGCGCCGTGCAGTTGCCGGACCATATGCTGCACGGCATCCAGGCCGACACCGCGTCCGGAGACTTCCGTCACCTTGTCCCGCAGGCTGAAGCCCGGCAGGAACAGGAAGGTCAGCAGTTCCTCTTCACTGAGCTGCGCGGCGGTTTGCGCCGGCGACAATTGGCGCTCGACGATATTGCGGCGCAGGCGCTCCAGGTCGACACCACCGCCGTCGTCGCTCAACTGCAGCACCAGCAGGCCGGCCTGGTGCGAGGCGCGCAAACGGATCAGGCCTTCGGCGGGCTTGCCGGCCAGCAAGCGCTGCTCCGGGCTTTCAATACCGTGATCGACCGCATTGCGCAGCAGGTGGGTCAGCGGCGCCTCGAGTTTTTCCAGGACATCGCGGTCGACCTGGGTCTTCTCGCCCTCGATTTCCAGGCGGACCTGCTTGCCCAGACTGCGCCCGAGGTCGCGGACCATTCGCACCTGTCCACTGAGGACATCGGCGAAGGGCCGCATGCGACAGGCCAGGGCGGTGTCATACAGCACCTGGGCACGCTGGCTGGCCTGCCAGCCGAACTCATCGAGCTCGACGGTCTGCGCGGTGAGCACCTGCTGCGACTCGGCCAGCAGGCGCCGGGCATCGGCCAGGGCCTCCTCGGCCTCCAGGCTCAGGCCGACGCTTTTCAGGTGATCGCTGAGATTGTCCAGGGCGCGCAGGCCGTTGCTCTGCATGCGCCGCAAGCGTTGCAGAGTGGCCAGGTACGGTTTGAGCCGCTGGGTTTCCACCAGGGATTTGCTCGACAGGTCGAGCAGGCTGTTCAAGCGCTCGGCGGTGACCCGCAAGACCCGCTCGCCGCCTTCGGTGCTGACGCGCTTGCCCTGCATGGCAGGTTCGGGCTCGACCGCTGCCGGCTCGGGCTCCGGTGCCGATATCGGCGGCAGCGGTTCCAGCGGTGGCGGCGCGACGACGGGTGCGACGCGGGCACTCAGCGCCGCCGGGTCGAGCAAGGTATTCATCAACTGGACATAGGCCTCGACGTCCAGCGGACCGACATTGGCGCTGCCCGGCGTAGCAATGCGCATCAGCATATCGGTGCCCTGCAGCAAGGCATCGATATGTTCCGGTTGCAGGTACAAGCGCCCTTCCTGGGCGCTGACCAGGCAATCCTCCATCACATGGGACACGCTCACGCCGGCGTCCACGCCGACAATCCGCGCTGCGCCCTTGAGGGAATGAGCTGCCCGCATGCAGGCTTCGAGCTGGTCGGCCTGGGTCGGATTGCGCTCCAGCGCCAGCAGGCCGGCACTGAGCACCTGGGTCTGGGCCTCGGCCTCCAGGCTGAACAGCTCCAGCAACGAGGAGTCGCGCATTTGATCGGGGGTCATGTGAGGCTCCGGGTCACGGCCGACAGCAATTGCTCTTCATCCAGCCAGCGCAGGCTGCGGCCCCTGAACGGCAATACGCCCCGGGTATATCTGGCGCTGGCCTGGGGGCCGGCGGCGGACGCGCTGTCGAGCAGGCGCTGGTCGATGGCGTGGATGCCGTCCACTTCATCCACCGGCACCACCACCGGCCCGCCCTGGGCAGCGATGATCAGCATGCGCGGCATGATCCGTCCACTCGCGGCGACCGTGACATTGGCCTCCAGGCCCAACAACTCCACCAGCGACAGGCAGGCCACCAGTGCCCCGCGCACATTGGCGACGCCGAGCAAGGCCCGCGAGCGCTGGTGCGGCAGGGAATGAATCGGCTGCAACGGCGCCACCTCGACCAGGCAACGCGTGGCCAGGCCCAGCCATTCTTCACCCAGGCGAAACATCAGCAGCGAGCGGGTGGCGATCTCCTCGCCCACGGCCACCGCCACCTGCTCGTGATGCTCCTGCTGCAGGGCATAACGGTCCAGCAGGCGCGTGGCGGCGGCGGAATACACCGAGCAGTTGCGACAGTGGATATGGTCCGCCAGCAACGGGCAGGATTTGTCGCCGTGGATACCGATGCGGTTCCAGCAATCGTCGATGACTTCGGCGTCTTCATGGGTCAGGTTCAGGGCTGTCAGACCGCTCATCGTTTACGCTCACTGTCAGCGGCACGCCCGCTACGGGCCGCGCGGTCCTGCAATCGCCGGGCTCCGGCCACATCGCCCTGGGACGCCAGCAACGCGGCCAGATGGACCAGGGCTTCGGGGTGTTGCGGTTCAAGGTACAAGGCCTTGCGGTAGAGCCCCTGGGCCTCCAGGGTACTGCCGGCGACGTCGCTGAGCAGGCCGAGCCAGTAGAACACCTGGGCCACCGGTGCGTATTGATTCAGATAGGTTTCGCAGGCCTCACGGGCTTCCTGGCTCTTGCCTTCATTGGCCAGACCGGCAATTCGTGCGAGCAGCCCCGCCGCGTCGTTCGATGGCGCGACCGGCGCGACTGGCATGACCGGTGCGGCGACCATGAAGGGTCGAGGCCGCACCGGCGGCGCAGCAGCGATGCCTGGAGGCGCACGAACCGGCAAGGGTGGCGGCACAAACGACAGCGGCGGTTCGGACTCGACCGCCACATGCCGACGGAACGCAAACGACTGAGGGATACCGATGGAACGCATGCCCATTCGGCCCAGCAGGTTGCCCTCGGCCGGGCCGATGAACAGCACGCCGTCGGAATGGGTCAGACGCTTGAGAATCTCGAAGACCTGCTTCTGGGTCTCCAGGTCGAAATAGATCAGCAGGTTGCGGCAGAACACGAAGTCATACACCTCGCCGGCCAACAGCCCCGGTTCCAGCAGGTTGCCGGCGCGCAGGCGCACCTGCTCGCGCACCCGCTCGCTGATCAGGTAGCCCTCGTCCTGCGCGGTGAAATGCTGCTCGCGAAACCCGATGTCCTGCCCACGAAACGAGTTCTTGCCATACAGCCCCCGCCGCGCGCGCTCCACCGACAATGGGCTGACATCCATGCCATCGACCTTGAACTGGTGCGGCGCCAGGCCGGCATCGAGCAAGGCCATGGCAATCGAATAGGGCTCCTCCCCGGTGGAGCACGGCAGGCTGAGGATCTTCAGCGCACGCATGCCGCGACGTTGCGCCAGCAGTTCATGGGCCAGGCGGGCCAGGGTCGAAAAGGATTCGGGGTAACGGAAAAACCAGGTTTCCGGAACGATCACCGCCTCGATCAGCGCTTGCTGCTCATCGGCGCAGCCTTGCAGCCGGGTCCAGTACTCATTCGCCGTGGCCAGTTGCAACTGACTGCAACGCTGGCGCACGGCGCGTTCGATAATGGCCGGGCCGACCGAGGCCACATCCAGGCCGATGCGTTCCTTGAGAAAATCGAAGAAGCGCTGGTCGCTGCTCATTCCAGGCCCCCGGCAGGTTCGGGAAACAGCAGCGCACGAACGTCGGCACTGAGCAGGTCGTTGACGCGAATGCGCTGCACCAGGCCCTGCCGGTCTTCACGCACCGGCCCCAGGTAAGGCGCCTGGCGATTGTCCAGGCCATAGGGCTGGAAGTCCGCCGGATGGCAACGCAGGGTATCGGTGGCCTGTTCGAGAATCAGCCCGAGGAGGTATCCGGTCCCCTCGGCCTGCGGTCGATAATGCACCAGCACCAGTCGTGTACTGGTGCGGGCGGCGGCGGGTTGGCCGAAGGTCATGGCACTGACGTCGATCACCGGGACCATCAGCCCACGGTGGGCAAACACCCCAGCGACCCAGGCCGGAGCATGGGCGATAGCCTTGAGTTGCAGGCGTGGCAACACTTCCGCGACTTCGACGGCCTCCAGCGCATAGCGCTCGCCACCAATGCGAAAGACCAGGAACAGGCTGTTCCTGGACGACGCGCTGGCGACGCGCTTAGCCACCAACTCACTCATCAGACTTTGAAACGCGAAACGCCGCTGCGCAGACCCACTGCGACCTGGCTCAGTTCGTCGATGGCGAAGCTGGCCTGGCGCAGGGATTCAACGGTCTGGCTGCTGGCATCACCCAGTTGCACCAGGGCGTGGTTGATCTGCTCGGCGCCCGTGGCCTGGGCCTGCATGCCCTCGTTGACCATCAGCACGCGCGGCGCCAGGGCCTGGACCTGATGAATGATCTGCGACAGCTGCTCGCCGACCTGCTGCACCTCGAACATGCCACGGCGGACTTCTTCGGAGAACTTGTCCATGCCCATGACCCCGGCGGATACCGCCGACTGGATCTCGCGCACCATCTGCTCGATGTCGTAGGTGGCCACGGCGGTCTGGTCGGCCAGGCGCCGGACTTCGGTGGCGACCACGGCGAAACCGCGCCCGTATTCCCCGGCTTTCTCGGCCTCGATCGCGGCATTGAGGGACAACAGGTTGGTCTGGTCGGCGACCTTGACGATGGTCACCACCACCTGGTTGATGTTGCCCGCCTTCTCGTTGAGGATCGCCAGCTTGGAGTTCACCAGGTCGGCGGCGCCCATCACCGAATGCATGGTTTCTTCCATGCGCGCCAGGCCCTGCTGGCCGGAACCGGCGAGCACCGAGGCCTGGTCGGCGGCGGTGGACACTTCGGTCATGGTGCGCACCAGGTCGCGGGAAGTCGCGGCGATTTCCCGCGAAGTCGCACCGATTTCCGTGGTGGTGGCCGCCGTTTCGGTTGCCGTGGCCTGTTGCTGCTTGGAGGTGGCGGCGATCTCGGTGACCGACGTGGTCACCTGCACCGACGAACGCTGGGCTTGGGATACCAGGGCGGTGAGTTCGGTCATCATGTCGTTGAAGCCGGTTTCCACCGCGCCGAATTCATCCTTGCGCGCCAGGTTCAAGCGGCTGCTGAGGTCACCGGTACGCATGATCTCGAGGATTTCGACGATACGCTGCATCGGCGCCATGATTGCGCGCATCAGCAGCAAGCCACAGAAACCGGCAGCCAATACCGCGATCAACAGGGAAATGCCCATGCTGATCTTCGCCGCCGAGACCGCCTCGGAAATCGAGTCGGTGGCCTGGTCGGCAACATCCTTGTTCTGGGTAATGATGTCATTGAGCTGTTTGCGCCCGTCCATCCAGGCCGGGCTCATCTGCGTATTGAACTGGCGGATCGCCTCGTCGTTCTGCTTGCGCTGATACAGGTCGAGTACATTGGCCAGGGTCTTTTTATAGACCTCGTACTCGCGCTTGAACACATCGAACGCCGCCTGGTCTTCGCTGCCGCTGATGGTCTTCTGATAGTTGTCGATCTGGGCCAGCAAACGGCTGTCGAAGGTCTTGTACTGTTCCTGGTCCGCGGTACTGATCACCCCGTCTGCACTGAACCCCAGCAATTGCTGGGTCAGCACATAGCTGTCGACCCAGGCGCTGCGGATCATGGTGCTGTAGTAGACGCCGGGAATCGCGTCGGTACGCACGCTCTCTTCACTGGACTCGATCGACAACAACCGCGAATAAGAGGCGACAACCATCAACAACATGATTGCGATGATTACCGCAAAACTCGCCAGTATTCGTTGGCGCAAAGTCCAGTTCTTCACAGTCAGTCCTCAAGAGCCATTCAAATGGAGGGCAGTATAGCCGAGGGTGTGCCATCATTTATGCACGGGTTACGGCATGGATTAAAAATGCGGGGTATATAACTGACAAGCTACGTCTACCCTGACAAGGTACTTTCCGATATTCCGTACAGAACCTGCCAGTGTTAATTAGAGGCAAATTGCCACCAGTTATGGCGATTATCATATAACCCTTACGGCTCAGGAACCCAGTTCATGCCCGTTCTGCCCAGCCTGCGCAGCCGTTTTGCGCTTCTCATCGCGTTGTTGGTCGGTCTGCTGAGCTGGTTGCTGGGTTCTTTCATCAGTCACGACTCCAGTGTGCGGATGCGCGGCGAAATCGGCCAGGACCTGGCAGAAGTCTCTTACCAGATGTCCGACCGGCTGGACCGGGCCATGGCCAATCGCATCCACTTATTGAGCGTCATCAGTCGCCTGAATGTCTTGCAACAGGCCTCCGATCTGACGCAGATCCGCCAGTTGCTCGATCACCTGCAAGAGGAGTTCCCGGATATTGCCTGGCTCGGCATGCTGGATACCCGGGGCCAGGTGCGGGCCGCGACCGGCGGGATTCTCCAGGACACCAACATCAGCCAGCGTCCGGTGTTCAGCCAGGGCCACGAGCGGTTGTTCGTCGGCGATGTCCACGACGCCGTGCTGCTGTCCAAGCTTCTGCCCAACCCCAGCGGTGAAACACTGAAGTTCGTCGATATCAGCCTGCCGATCTTCAATGGCGAAAGCGGTGACGCCCGACAGAAAGTCGGTGTATTGGCCGCGCATCTTTCATGGACCTGGGCCGAAGGCATGCGCCAGTCGGTGATGGCACCGATCAAGGCACGGCGCAATGTCGAGTTTTTTGTCGTGGCGGCCGACCATCGGGTATTGCTCGGACCACGCGACAGCATCGGCAAGTTGCTGGAACTGCCCCTGCTCGAAGGCCTGGACAAACAGCAGCCGCGCTGGGGTGTGCAGCGTTGGCCGGATGGCAACGACTACCTGACCGGCTTCGCCCTGAGTCGTGGTCACGATCACTACGCCGGGCTGGGCTGGGCCGTGATCACCCGCCAGACCCTCGAGGAAGCCTACGCCCCGGCCAAGGAATTGCAGCGCGATATCGTGGTCTGGGGCATTGCCCTGGCGGTGATCATCGCTTTTATCGGCTGGCTGCTGGCGACCTGGTTCACCCGACCGCTGCAGGCCATCGCAAAGGCCGCGGATCGCCTGAGTGTCGGTGAGTCGATGGAAATCCCGGAGATCAAGGGCACCCGGGAAATCGCCCAGTTGAGCCAGTCGATCCGCCACCTGGTGGACAGCCTGAGCAACCAGCAGACCGCCCTGGGGATGATGGAAAGCCTGGCACACCATGATGCGCTGACGGGGCTGCCCAACCGCGCGGCCCTGGAGAAATACCTGCCACGGGCGCAGCAACGCAGCCAGTCGCAGAACAACTGCCTGGCGCTGCTGTACCTGGATCTGGACGGATTCAAGCCGATCAACGATCAGTTCGGCCATGCCGGCGGTGATGAACTGCTGAGAGAAGTCGCCAGCCGCCTGCGAGCCTGCCTGCGCGAGGGCGACATGGTCGCGCGCCTCGGCGGCGACGAGTTTCTGATGGTGCTGCAAGTGCCGCGCAACGACGCGCTGAACCAGGCCCGGGCCATTGCCAATCGCGTGCTCGGCAGCCTGGGCCAGTCGATCATGTTGCACAACGTTCCGGCACGGATCGGTTGCAGCATCGGCGGTGCCGTCTGGCCCCTCGACAACCCGGACCTGAGCGATGTGCTCGGGTTGGCCGACCAGGCCCTGTACCGGGCCAAGCATGCGGGCAAGGGACAGGCGCACTTTCACCAGTCGGAAGAGGTGTCGCCGGGCCTCTAGCGCCCGGCTCCCGGACCGCTTCGCGGGCAAGCCCGCTTGCACAAGTTCCGAGCCGTACGCGGTCCCTCGTTTCAACTCGATCACTGTGGGAGCGGGCTTGCCCGCGAAAAGGCCAGCAGCCCTCCCCCCCTATCAGAGCGAAGCCTGGCGCACCTGCCGCTCCAGCTCCAGTTTCAACCCGGGGTCCAGCCGCAGTTGTCGCGACAGCTCATCCAGATAGGCCTTCTCCATGAAGTTTTCCTGATCCACCAGCAGCACGCTGGCGATATACATTTCCGCGGCCATCTCCGGCGTACCCGCGGCCCGGGCGACATCGGCCGGGTCCAGCGGCTTGTTCAATTCGTCATGCAGCCACTGTTGCAGCTCCCGGTCATTGCCCAGCTTGCTGAACTCGCCTTCGATCAGTTCCCGCTCACGGGCATCGACATGCCCATCGGCCTTGGCGGCCGCCACCAGTGCCTTGAGAATCGCCTGACTGTGCTGTTCGACCTGCGCCGGCGGCAGGCGATCGAGGGTTTGCGGCTCGCCCCGGGGCGCACTGGCCTGCCGCGCCTGCCAGTTGCCGTAGGCCTTGTAGGCCAGCACGCCCAGCGCCGCCAGGCCGCCGTAGGTCAGTGCCTTGCCGCCGAACTGGCGGGCTTTCTTGTTGCCGAGCAGCAAGCCCATGGCCCCCGCCGCCAATGCGCCACCACCGGCCCCTGACAACAGGCTGCCGAGGCCGCCGGAGCCACCCCCGAGCAGACTGCCGAGCGCACCTTTATCAGCGGACTTGTCCTGCTTGCCCCCGGCCTGATTCTGCAACAGGTCCTGGCCGGACTTGAGTAACTGGTCGAGCAACCCACGGGTATTCATCGGCAGACTCCGTAAATGGCGAATAGACCCACAGAGTAAAACGACCTGTCATACGGTGGTCGGCGAGTGTGCTTCCAGATGTTGCGCGGCCCTGGCCTGAATCCTGACTCGCCAACCAAGCCATCGATTAAAAAGATATACACTGGTACGAATCCATAAAAACTACTCGCCGAAAAAACCGGCAAGGGTATTTCTCCCATGATGACCCTGCGTCAGATCCGTCACTTCATCGCCGTGGCCGAGACCGGCTCGATCTCGGCCGCCGCCCAGGCGGTGTTCATTTCCCAGTCGACCCTGACCCTGGCGATCCAGCAGCTTGAGCAGGAGATCGGCGTCAGCCTGTTCAATCGCCACGCCAAGGGCATGACCCTGACCCATCAGGGCCACCAGTTCCTGCGCCAGGCGCACCTGATCCTCGCCACCGTCGACAATGCCAAGCGCAGCCTGCAGCAGAGCACCGACCAGGTCGCCGGGCAACTGACCGTCGGCGTGACCAGCCTGGTGGCCGGCTACTACCTGGCCGACCTGCTGACCCGCTTCCAGCGCGCCTACCCGAATGTGGAAATCCGCGTGATGGAAGACGAGCGACCGTATATCGAGCACTTGCTGGTCAGCGGTGAAATCGATGTCGGGGTGCTGATCCTCTCCAACCTGGAAGACCGCCACGCCCTGCAGACCGAAGTCCTCACCCACTCCCCGCACCGCCTATGGCTGCCGGCCCAGCATCCCTTGCTGGAACACGACAGCATCAACCTCGCCGATGTCGCCCGCGAACCGCTGATCCAGCTCAACGTCGATGAGATGGATCGCAATGCCCAGCGCATGTGGCGCGGGGCCGGCCTGCAACCACGGATCAGCCTGCGCACCGCCTCCACCGAAGCAGTGCGCAGCCTGGTGGCCGCCGGCCTGGGCCTGTCGATCCAGCCGGACATGACCTACCGGCCCTGGTCCCTGGAAGGCGACATCATCGAAGCCCGCTCCCTGGCCGACCTGAGCCAGACCCTGGATGTCGGCCTGGCCTGGCGCCGCGGCACCGCACGGCCGGCCCTGGTGGACCCGTTCCTGACCGTCGCCCGTGAACAGCCCCACGGCGGACGCAAGCCATCTATTTAATCGAACGCTACTTTCAGTATTTAGTATTTGTCGACCTCTCGTTCGGCCACTAGTCTCTTCCTGTCCATATAGAGAAAGGCCGGACTCCAGCTGCAAGGGAAGCTCCCATGGCCACACAAGAAAAGAGAATTCGCAAAATGGCTGGCGCGCACCCGACCCCACTGTTTACCTCGTTGCTGATCGACGGTGAACTCGTTGCCGGCCTTGGTTTCGTCGAACCGATCCTAAACCCGGCCACGGGGGAGGTCCTCACGCACATCGCCGAAGCCAGCACCGAACAGGTCGAAAGCGCCATCCTCGCCGCCCACCGGGCCTTTGCCGGCTGGTCGCGAACCACCCCGCAACAACGCTCGAACATCCTCCTGGCCATTGCCGACGCGGTGGAGAAAAACGCCGACCTGCTGGCCCGCCTGGAATCGCTGAACTGCGGCAAGCCGCTGCACCTGGCCCGCCAGGATGACCTGAGCGCGACCGTCGACGTGTTCCGCTTCTTCGCCGGGGCCGTGCGCTGCCAGACCGGGCAACTGTCCGGCGAATACCTGCCGGGCTACACCAGCATGGTCCGTCGCGACCCGATTGGCGTGGTCGCCTCCATCGCGCCGTGGAACTACCCGATCATGATGGCCGCATGGAAAATCGCCCCGGCCCTGGCCGCCGGCAACACGCTGGTGTTCAAGCCTTCCGAACACACGCCGCTGTCGATCCTGGCCCTGGCCCCGGCGCTGGCGCAGTTGTTGCCGGCGGGGGTGATCAATATCGTCTGCGGCGGCGGCGAAGGCGTCGGCAGCCATCTGGTCAGCCATCCGAAGGTGCGCATGGTGTCGCTGACCGGCGATATCGTCACCGGCCAGAAGATCCTCCAGGCCGCCGCGAAAAGCGTCAAGCGCACCCATCTGGAACTCGGCGGCAAGGCCCCGGTGATCGTCTGCAACGACGCGGATATCCAGGCGGTGGTCGAAGGCGTGCGCAACTATGGTTACTACAACGCCGGCCAGGACTGCACCGCCGCCTGCCGGATCTACGCCCAGGCCGGCATCCACGACCGCCTGGTGGCCGAACTCGGGGCCGCCGTCAGCAGCCTGCGCTTTGCCGGCAAACGCGACGCCGACAACGAGATCGGCCCGCTGATCAGTACCCGCCAGCGCGACCGCGTCGCCAGTTTCGTCGAACGGGCCCTGGGCCAGCCGCACATCGAGCGCGTCACCGGTGCCGCCGTGCACTCCGGCGCCGGCTTCTATTACCAGCCCACCCTGCTCGCCGGCTGCCGGCAGAGCGACGAGATCGTCCAGCGCGAAGTCTTCGGACCGGTGGTCACCGTGACCCGCTTCGACGAACTGAGCCAGGCGGTGGACTGGGCCAACGATTCGGAATACGGCCTGGCCTCGTCGGTCTGGACCCAGAACCTGGATAAAGCGATGCAGGTCGCCTCGCGCCTGCAGTACGGCTGCACCTGGATCAACAGCCATTTCATGCTGGTCAGCGAAATGCCCCACGGCGGCCTGAAACGCTCCGGCTACGGCAAGGACCTGTCCAGCGATTCGCTCCAGGACTACAGCGTGGTGCGCCATATCATGGCGCGCCACGGCCAGCATCTGTAACACGCACTACGCTAACAAGAAGCCACAACCGGCATGTAATACCCGTTCGACTGCCCCGACCATAATTAAAGTAGAGGGAAACCCCATGTTCGCGCACAAGACCGCACTGCTCAGTGCACTCACCACCGCCTTGCTGGCCAGCGCCAGTCTCCAGGCCGCCGAACCGCTGAAAGCTGTCGGTGCCGGCGAAGGCCAACTCGATATCGTCGCCTGGCCGGGCTATATCGAACGGGGTGAAAGCGACAAGGCCTATGACTGGGTCACCGGTTTCGAAAAAGAAACCGGCTGCAAGGTCAGTGTTAAGACCGCCGCCACCTCCGATGAGATGGTCAGCCTGATGGCCAAGGGCGGCTACGACCTGGTCACCGCTTCGGGCGACGCGTCGCTGCGCCTGATCGTCGGCAAGCGGGTGCAGCCGATCAACCCCGAGTTGATCCCGAACTGGAAGAACCTCGACCCGCGCCTCAAGGATGCGCCGTGGTACGTGGTCAACAAGCAGACCTACGGCACTCCCTACCAGTGGGGCCCGAACGTGCTGATGTACAACACCAGCGTGTTCAAGCAGGCACCGACCAGCTGGGCGGTGATCTTCGACGCGCAGAACCTGCCGGACGGCAAGCCGAACAAGGGTCGCGTGCAGGCCTATGACGGCCCGATCTATATCGCCGACGCGGCGCTGTACCTCAAGTCCGCCAAGCCGGAACTGGGGATCCAGAACCCCTATGAACTGACCGAGACCCAGTACAAGGCCGTCCTCGACCTGTTGCGTGCGCAGCAGCCGCTGATCCACCGCTACTGGCACGACGCGACCGTGCAGATGAGTGACTTCAAGAACGAAGGCGTCGCCGCCTCCAGCTCTTGGGGCTACATGGTCAACGGCCTGCAGGCCGATAAACAGCCAGTGGCCTCGACCATTCCGAAGGAAGGCGTCACCGGCTGGGCCGACACCACCATGCTGCACGCCGATGCCAAGCACCCCAATTGCGCCTACAAGTGGATGGACTGGTCGCTGCAACCCAAGGTCCAGGGTGACGTAGCGGCCTGGTTCGGTTCCCTGCCGGCGGTTCCCGCGGCGTGCAAGGGCAGCGAACTGCTCGGTGCCGAGGGCTGCAAGACCAACGGCTTCGATTCCTTCGACAAGATCGCCTTCTGGAAAACCCCACAGGCCGAGGGCGGCAAGTTCGTGCCGTACAGCCGCTGGACCCAGGACTACATTGCGATCATGGGCGGCAGGTAATTCCCCGGATTGGGGGTAATGACGAACCTGTAGGAGCCGGCTTGCCGGCGATGGCGTCCGGATGGGCGATGCAAGGCTCATAGGCCTCATCGCTGGCAAGCCAGCTCCTACAGGGGGCCGTGTCAAACACCGAATGTGCGTACGACACAAATCCTGTAGGAGCCGGCTTGCCGGCGATGGCGTCCGGATGGGCGATGCAAGGCTCAAGGGCCTCATCGCTGGCAAGCCAGCTCCTACAGGGGGGCCGTGTCAAACACCGAATGTGCGTACGACACAAATCCTGTAGGAGCCGGCTTGCCGGCGATGGCGTCCGGATAGGCGATGCAAGGCTCAAGGGCCTCATCGCCGGCAAGCCGGCTCCTACAAAGGATCGCGATGCCAGTCAGATCGCCCTTCACCGTTTCAGAATTTTCAGAAGTCCAGGACGGGCCGCTGCGACGGCCCTCGCCTTTTTGGAGCACCGCATCATGACGCTTGCAGTCCAGTTCACCCACGTTTCCCGTCAGTTCGGCGAAGTGAAAGCCGTTGACCGGGTTTCCATCGATATCCAGGACGGCGAGTTCTTTTCCATGCTCGGCCCTTCCGGCTCGGGCAAGACCACCTGCCTGCGCCTGATCGCCGGCTTCGAACAACCCAGCGCCGGTTCGATCCGCATCCACGGCGAAGAAGCCGCCGGGCTGCCGCCTTACCAGCGTGACGTGAACACCGTGTTCCAGGATTACGCGCTGTTCCCCCATATGAACGTGCGCGACAACGTCGCCTACGGCCTGAAAGTCAAAGGCGTCGGCAAGAGCGAACGCCACAAGCGCGCCGAAGAAGCCCTGGGCATGGTCGCCCTCGGCGGCTACGGCGAGCGCAAGCCGGTGCAGTTGTCCGGCGGCCAGCGCCAGCGCGTGGCCCTGGCCCGCGCCCTGGTCAATCGCCCACGGGTGCTGCTGCTCGACGAACCCCTGGGCGCGCTGGACCTCAAGCTGCGCGAACAGATGCAGGGCGAACTGAAGAAGCTGCAGCGCCAGCTGGGCATCACCTTTATCTTCGTCACCCACGACCAGACCGAAGCGCTGTCGATGTCCGATCGCGTGGCGGTGTTCAACAAGGGTCGCATCGAGCAGGTCGACACACCGCGCAACCTCTACATGAAACCGGCCACTGCCTTCGTCGCCGAATTCGTCGGCACCTCCAACGTGATTCGCGGTGATCTGGCCCGGCAGTTGAGTGGCAGCGACCTGCCTTTCTCCATCCGCCCGGAACACGTGCGCTTCGCCGAAGGCCCGGTACAAGGCCACGAAATCGAAGTCAGCGGCCTGCTGCACGATATCCAGTACCAGGGCAGCGCCACCCGCTATGAACTGAAGCTGGAAAACGGCCAGACCCTGAATATCAGCCAGGCCAATACCCAGTGGCTGGACACCAGTGCCCAACATCAGACCGGCCAGCGCATCACCGCGCGCTGGGCGCGGGAAGCCATGACCGTGCTGGCGAGCGAGGTCTGACATGAGCGCCCTGGCCCTGACTCCCACGACGGCAAACCCGTCGCTGCTGCGGCGGTTTTCCAACCTGCTCTACCGTCGCCCCAACTTCTACCTGGCGCTGCTGCTGGTGCCGCCACTGATCTGGTTCGGCGCGATCTATCTCGGCTCGCTGCTGACCCTGCTCTGGCAGGGCTTCTACACCTTCGACGACTTCACCATGGCGGTCACTCCCGACCTGACCCTGGCGAACTTCGCCGCGCTGTTCAATCCGTCGAACTTCGACATCATCGTGCGCACCCTGAGCATGGCGGTGGTGGTGTCGATCGCCTCCGGGATCGTCGCCTTTCCCATTGCCTACTACATGGCGCGCTACACCACCGGCAAGACCAAGGCGTTCTTCTACATCGCGGTGATGATGCCGATGTGGGCCAGCTACATCGTCAAGGCCTATGCCTGGACCCTGCTGCTGGCCAAGGGCGGCGTCGCCCAGTGGTTTGTCCAGCACCTGGGGCTGGAACCGCTGCTGCAATTCGTCCTGGGTATCCCAGGAGTCGGCGGCAGCACCCTGTCGACCTCGCACCTGGGCCGCTTCATGGTGTTCGTCTACATCTGGCTGCCGTTCATGATCCTGCCGATCCAGGCATCCCTGGAACGCCTGCCACCGTCCCTGTTGCAAGCCTCCGCCGACCTCGGGGCAAAGCCGCGCCAGACCTTCATGCAGGTGATCCTGCCACTGTCGATCCCGGGAATTGCCGCCGGCTCGATCTTCACCTTCTCGCTGACCCTGGGCGACTTTATCGTGCCGCAGCTGATCGGCCCGCCCGGCTACTTCGTCGGCAGCATGGTCTACGCCCAGCAAGGGGCCATCGGCAACATGCCGATGGCGGCCGCCTTCACCCTGGTGCCGATCGTGCTGATCGCCGTGTACCTGTCCATCGTCAAACGCCTGGGGGCCTTCGATGCACTCTAAATCAGAAAAGCACGGGGACAGGGCGTCCCTGGGCCTGCGTATCGCGGCCTGGGGCGGGCTGGTGTTCCTGCATTTCCCGATCCTGATCATCTTCATGTACGCCTTCAACACCGAGGATGCCGCGTTCAGCTTCCCGCCCCAGGGCTTCACCCTGAAGTGGTTCAGCGTGGCCTTCGCGCGTCCGGACGTGCTGGAAGCGATCAAGTTGTCGCTGCAGATCGCCGCCATCGCCACCCTGATCGCCATGGTCCTCGGCACCCTGGCCTCGGCCGCGCTGTATCGCCGGGACTTCTTCGGCAAGCAGGGCATCTCGCTGATGCTGATCCTGCCGATCGCCCTGCCGGGGATCATCACCGGGATCGCCTTGCTGGCGACCTTCAAGACGCTGGGGATCGAGCCGGGGATGTTCACCATCATCGTCGGCCACGCGACCTTCTGCGTGGTGATCGTCTACAACAACGTCATTGCCCGGCTGCGGCGCACCTCCCACAGCCTGATCGAAGCCTCGATGGACCTCGGTGCCGATGGTTGGCAGACCTTCCGCTACATCGTCCTGCCGAACCTCGGCTCGGCGCTGCTGGCTGGCGGCATGCTGGCGTTCGCCCTGTCGTTCGACGAGATCATCGTCACCACCTTTACCGCCGGGCATGAACGCACCCTGCCGATCTGGCTGCTCAACCAGCTCAGTCGACCAAGGGATGTACCGGTCACCAACGTGGTCGCGATGCTGGTGATGATGGTCACCATGCTGCCGATCCTCGGCGCCTATTACCTGACCCGCGGCGGTGAAAGCGTGGCCGGCAGTGGCGGCAAATAACCGATTTCCAAGGATGAAAACCGAACCTGAATCTTGAAACCAAACCTGAACCCGTAGGAGCCGGGCTGATCCGCGAAAGGGCCCTCAAGATCGCCAACAGCTTCGCGGGCAAACCCGGCTCCTACAGTGAAGTACGCCAAGAGATTCGGTGTTCATCGAAATACCTGATTGAGTCATGAGGACATAACCATGCAAACCAAACTGCTGATCAACGGCCAACTCGTCGCTGGCGAAGGCCCTGCACAACCCGTGTTCAACCCGGCCCTGGGCCGCGTGCTGGTGGAAATCAACGAAGCCAGCGAAGCCCAGGTCGATGCCGCCGTGCGCGCCGCCGATGCCGCCTTCGACAACTGGTCGCAGACCGCACCGAAGGACCGCTCGCTGTTGCTGCTCAAGCTCGCCGATGCCATCGAGGCCCATGGCGCGGAGCTGGCCAAGCTGGAGTCGGACAACTGCGGCAAGCCCCTGAGCGCGGCGCTCAACGATGAAATCCCGGCGATTGCCGATGTGTTCCGTTTCTTCGCCGGCGCCAGCCGCTGCATGAACGGTTCGGCCGGCGGCGAATACCTGCCGGGCCACACCTCGATGATCCGCCGTGACCCGGTGGGCGTGATCGCGTCCATCGCGCCGTGGAACTACCCGCTGATGATGGTCGCCTGGAAAATCGCCCCGGCCCTGGCTGCCGGCAATACCGTGGTGCTCAAGCCCTCGGAGCAGACCCCGCTGACCGCGTTGCGCCTGGCCGAACTGGCGGCAGAGATTTTCCCGGCCGGCGTGCTCAACCTGGTGTTCGGTCGTGGTCCGAGCGTCGGCAGCCCGCTGGTGACCCATCCGAAAGTACGCATGGTGTCGTTGACCGGCTCCATTGCCACCGGCTCGAACATCATTTCCAGCACCGCCGACAGCGTCAAGCGCATGCACATGGAACTGGGCGGCAAGGCCCCGGTGATCATCTTCGACGACGCCGATATCGACGCCGCCGTGGAAGGCATCCGCACCTTCGGTTTCTACAACGCCGGCCAGGACTGCACCGCCGCCTGCCGCGTGTACGCCCAGGACGGCATCTACGAGAAGTTCGTCGAGAAACTCGGCGCGGCCGTGAGCACCATCAAATACGGCCTGCAGGATGATCCGACCACCGAACTGGGCCCGCTGATCACCGCGCAGCACCGTGATCGTGTCGCCGGTTTCGTCGAGCGCGCCGTGGCGCAGGCGCATATCCGCCTGGTGACCGGCGGCAAGGCCGTGGAAGGCAACGGTTTCTTCTTCGAACCGACAGTGCTGGCAGATGCCCAGCAGGACGACGAAATCGTCCGTCGCGAAGTGTTCGGCCCGGTGGTCTCGGTCACCCGCTTCAACGACGAGGCCCAGGTACTGGGCTGGGCCAACGATTCGGACTATGGCCTGGCGTCCTCGGTATGGACCGCCGATGTCGGTCGCGCCCACCGCCTGGCCGCTCGACTGCAATACGGCTGCACCTGGGTCAACACCCACTTCATGCTGGTCAGCGAGATGCCTCACGGCGGTCAGAAGCTGTCCGGCTATGGCAAGGACATGTCCATGTACGGCCTGGAGGACTACACCACCGTGCGGCATGTGATGTTCAAGCACTGAACACAGATCTACCCGAGCACCGATATCCCTGTGGCGAGCGGGCTTGCCCGCGCTCGGCTGCGAAGCAGTCGTAAAATCGGCTATCTCAGTTTTCCTGATAGACCGAATTCGCTGGTTTCAGGGCCGCTTCGCGCCCCGGCGCGGGCAAGCCCGCTCGCCACATGTGATGCTCAAGCACTAAGCACAATTCCACTACAAGAATACCGAACCGGGACGGGCCGTCATGGCCCGGCCATGGTCTCGGACATCCGAAATCTGCCGATTTTCTGGAGCAACACCGTCATGAGTGCACAACCCCACCTCGGCGCAGAAGCCGACAGCGATGCCGAACAGCTGCGCAAACTCGGCTACACCTCGAACTTCAATCGCAGCATGAGCCTGTGGGAAAACTTCGCCCTGGGCTTTACCTACCTCTCGCCGGTGGTCGGCGTCTACACCCTGTTCGGCCTGTGCCTGGCCGCCGGCGGCCCACCGATGTTCTGGGCCTACCTGCTGGTGGGCTGCGGGCAACTGCTGGTGTGCCTGATCTTCGGCGAGGTGGTCTCGCAGTTCCCGATTTCCGGTGGTGTCTATCCCTGGGCCCGGCGCCTGGTGGGTAAACGCTGGGCGTGGATGGTCGGTTGGATCTACTCCATCGCCCTGTGCGTGACCATTGCCGCCGTTGCGGTCGGTGCCGGTCCTTACCTCGCGGCGATGCTCGGTTTCGAGCCGAGCAACAACACCAACATCGTCATCGCCCTGCTGCTGACGCTGTTCGCCACCCTGGTCAACCTCAGCGGCACCAAGGTCCTGGCACGCATCGCCATGTTCGGCTTTCTCTGCGAACTGGTCGGCGCGGTGATCGTCGGCGTGTACCTGCTGGTGTTCGAACGCCACCAGCCCATCAGCGTGCTGTTCAACACCTTCGATATCCGTGTCGACGGTTCCTACCTGCCGGCATTCCTCACCGCATCGCTGGCGGGCATGTTCCTCTACTACGGCTTCGAAGCCTGCGGTGATGTCGCCGAGGAAACCCCGAACCCGAGCAAGCAGATCCCGGTGGCCATGCGCATGACCATCTACATCGGCGGTATCGCGGCGATGTTCGCCTGCCTGGCGCTGATCCTCGCCGTACCGGACATGCAGGCGGTGATCAACGGCACCGACAAGGACCCGGTCACTACCATCCTCAACAATGCCTTCGGCAGCGTCGGTTCGAAAGTGGTGATGGGCGTGGTGATGATTTCCTTCATCTCCTGCGTGATCAGTCTGCAAGCCGCCGCCAGCCGCCTGCTGTATTCCTACGCCCGTGATGAGATGGTCATCGGCAGCAACCTGCTGAAGCGGATTTCGCCGACCACCCAGGTGCCGGTGGCGGCGCTGTTCGTCTCCGGGGTCCTGCCGGCGCTGATCATCGCCCTCGGTTTCTTCCTCCAGGACGCCGTGGCGACCATCGTCAGCTTCGCCGCCATCGGCATCTACCTGGCCTTCCAGATGATCGTGCTCGCCGCCCTGTTCGCCCGCGCGCGTGGCTGGAAACCCAGTGGCAAGTTCACCCTGGGAGCCTGGGGCCTGCCGGTGAATATCGGGGCACTGGTCTATGGCGTCGGCGCCATCGTCAACATGGCCTGGCCACGTACGCCGGATGCCGCCTGGTACATCAACTACGCCATGGTCCTGAGCACCGCTATCGTCATTGGTCTGGGCCTGCTCTACATGTGGCTGGGCAAGCCCTACGACCGCGGCACCGCACCCGCCGGCGACGCCTGGAAAATCAGCCGGTAACGGCAGGCGCCCGGGCGGTGCACTGGCTGCCCGGGTCGTTCCAACAATAAAAAACAAGGATCTATCATGGATATCACCCGCCGCGACTTCCTCAACGGCGTCGCCATCACCATCGCCGCCGGCATGACCCCGCTGCAACTGCTCCAGGCCGCGCCCGACGGACGTTATTACCCACCGGCCCTGACCGGCCTGCGGGGCAGCCACGTCGGCTCCTTCGAGGTCGCCCACCAGATGGGCTGGGAGAAAAAGGTCTTCGACACCGCGCACCTGCCCATTGCCGCAGAGTACGACCTGGTGGTGGTCGGCGGTGGCCTGAGCGGCTTGTCGGCGGCGTGGTTCTACCGGGAGAAACACCCCAAGGCACGTATCCTGATCCTGGAAAACCACGACGACTTCGGCGGTCACGCCAAGCGCAACGAATTCTCCGCCGGGGGACGCATGATCCTCGGCTACGGCGGTAGCGAAGCCTTCCAGTCGCCGAACCATCTGTACAGCAAGCAGGTCAACGGCCTGCTGAAGAAGCTCGGGGTCGATATCAAGCGCTTCGAAACCGCCTTCGACCGGCCGTTCTACCCGGGCCTGGGCCTGTCCCGCGGGGTGTTCTTCGACAAGGAGAACTTCGGCGAGGACAAACTGGTGAGCGGCGACCCGACACCGATGGTCGCCGACGATATCGCTCCGCAGCAACTGAATGCCCGCCCTATCCGCGACTTCATCAATGATTTCCCGCTGCCCGAATCGGATCGCCAGGCGCTGATCGAACTGCACCAGTCGCCCCGTGACTACCTGCGAGGCAAGAGCGCCGCGGAGAAGGCCCAGCACCTGGCCGCCACCAGCTACCGCGACTTCCTGCTCAAGGACGTCGGCCTGTCGGAAAACGCGGTGAAATACTTCCAGAGCCGCACCAATGACTTCTCGGCCCTGAGCATCGACGCGGTGGCGGCGTTCGACGCCTACAACGTCGGTTTTCCCGGTTTCGGCGCGATGAATCTGGAGCCCATCAGCGAAGAATCCAGGGCGGAAATGGAAGAGCCGTACATCTACCATTTCCCGGACGGCAACGCGTCCCTGGCGCGTCTGCTGGTGCGCAGCCTGATTCCCTCGGTGGCGCCGGGGCACACCATGGACGACATCGTGCTGGCACCGTTCGACTACGCCCGCCTCGACCAGCCGAAGGCCCCGGTGCAACTGCGCCTGAACAGCACCGTGGTCAGTGTGCGAAATGTCGGCAAGGGCGTGAACATCGGCTACAGCCGCGGCGGCCAGTTGAGCCAGGTACGCGGCAAGCACTGCATCCTGGCCTGCTACAACATGATGATCCCCTATCTGCTGCGCGACCTGCCGGCGCCCCAGGCCCATGCCCTGAGCCAGAATGTGAAATTCCCGCTGGTGTACACCAAGGTGGTGATCCGCAACTGGCAGTCGTTCCAGAAACTCGGCGTGCACGAAATCTACGCGGCCACCCAGCCCTACAGCCGGATCAAGCTCGACTATCCGGTGAGCATGGGCGGCTACGAGCATACGCGGGACCCGAGCCAGCCGATCGGCCTGCACATGGTCTACGTGCCGACCAGCCCGAACAGCGGCATGAACGCCCGCGACCAGGCACGGGCCGGACGCGGCAAGCTCTACGGCCAGACCTTCGAGCAACTGGAGGCGCAATTGCGCGACCAGTTGCAACGCATGCTCGGCCCGGGCGGCTTCAATCATGAAACCGATATCCTGGCGATCACCGTCAACCGCTGGTCCCACGGTTACGCGTACTTCTCCAACAGCCTGTTCGACGACGCCGACGAAAGCGAAAAACTGATGAAGCTGGCACGCAAGCCGCTGGGCCGGGTCAGCATCGCCAACTCGGACGCGGCCTGGAGCGCGTATGCCCATGCGGCGATCGACGAAGCCTGGCGGGCGGTGGGGGAAGTGGGATAAAGCCCCGTATAGCCCAGCCTGAACCCCTTGGGCGCTCGGCCCGCCGAACGCCCGAGGATGGCAAAGCCTGCGGTATCGAACAGCTCAAAACCGCGACACACTCCCCATCGCATTCAACAGGCAGTGCAGCGCATTGCGATCCTCTGCCGTCAAGGTCCGGTAATGCTCCACCAATTGCCGCTCTTCATCGCTGAGCCTGCGCACCCTGGCGCGGGGTGGCGCCCTGAATGTCCAGAGAAACAGCATGAACCCGAGGATACTTCGCTCCTTTGACATGGACGATTTCCTTCTGTGACTACACAGGAACCGTCTGGACAGGCCGTCTCAGACATAGCCTAAGGGTAGGAAGAATCCGCATTCAGCTAAGATCATTTCGGAATTTACAGAAGAAAAATCATGCAATGCATAGAAAACCCGCCTTGTCGGCGGGCTTCGGTGTTTTCACGGCGGGCACCTCAACCCGTCACTCACGCAGATCCGATTCATGGATCGGCTGGTCGCGATGGGTCGCGCGCTGGTACTGCGCCGGCCAGGTCGCCTTGCGCCCGCCCAGGTCGTCGTCGGCATGCAGCGGCCAATACGGATCACGCAGCAGTTCACGGGCGAGCAGGATGATGTCGGCCTGGCAGGTACGCAGGATATGTTCTGCCTGGGCCGGCTCGGTGATCAGCCCGACTGTGCCGGTGGCGATGCCGGACTCCTTGCGCACGCGCTCGGCGAAACGGGTCTGGTAACCCGGCCCCGTGGGGATTTCCGCATTGGCGGCGGTGCCACCCGAGGACACGTCGATCAGGTCGACGCCCAGGTCTTTCAGGCGCCGTGCCAGCTCCACGGTTTCATCCGGGTTCCAGCCGTCTTCCACCCAGTCGGTGGCCGAGACGCGCACGAACAACGGCAACTCCTCGGGCCACACCGCCCTGACCGCCTCGGTGACCTGCAGGACCAGGCGAATACGGTTTTCGAACGAACCGCCGTACTGGTCACGCCGCTGATTGCTCAGGGGTGAAAGGAACTGGTGCAGCAGGTAACCGTGGGCGGCATGCACCTCGACCACCTTGAAACCGGCGACCAGAGCGCGTTTGGCAGCGGCGACAAACGCCTCGATCACCTCGGCGATCTGCCCTTCATCCAGTTGTAGCGGTGGCGTGTGCTGCGGGTCAAAGGCAATCGGCGACGGTCCGACCGGCGTCCAGCCACCGTCCTCGGGCTTGACGCTGCCATGTTTGCCCAGCCAGGGCCGATGGGTGCTGGCCTTGCGCCCGGCATGGGCCAGCTGGATCCCGGCGACGGCGCCCTGGGCCGTGACAAAGCGGGTGATGCGTTGCAGTGGTTCGATCTGTTGGTCATTCCACAGGCCCAGGTCCTGGGCGGTGATGCGGCCATCGGCGGTCACCGCCGTGGCTTCGGTAAAGATCAGTCCGGCACCGCCGACCGCACGGCTGCCGAGGTGGACCAGGTGCCAGTCATTGGCCAGGCCGTCGACGCTGGAGTACTGGCACATCGGCGAGACCGCGATGCGGTTCAGCAGGGTCAATTGACGAAGGGTATAGGGTTCAAGCAGCAGACTCATGGGGCACCTCTCAAATCAAGTGGGCTGGCTCCAGGGTTCTGTGAGAACGTCGACGAGTGACAGGAAAAAGTGGGCGTCCGCCCCCCCGGCGGGTCAATAAGGAAGACAACGTCACAAGACCATTCAGACAGTGCTTAGAGCCTAGTCGACAATGACGGACGCCGGAGGGTTCAGCCGATTTAAAGCTCAGCGCGGTTCGATGTGGGCAATCATCAGTTGCACGCTTTCCTTGCCACGGAACTCGTTGAGATCGAGCTTGTAGGCCAGCTCGACCCAGTCGACCCGTGCGTTTGCCCAGATTTCCGGGTCGATGCCAAAGGCAATGCCATCGAGCTTCACCGAGCCACACTCGCTTTTCAGCACCACCTTCAGATGCCGCTCGCCGACGATGCGCTTTTCCACCAGCTGGAATACCCCGTGGAACAACGGTTCGGGGAAATGCTGGCCCCAGGGGCCGGCGTTACGCAGGGCCCGCGCCAGTTCCAGGTTGAACTCTTCCAGGGCCAGCGTACCGTCGGTCTGCAAGCGTCCGGTCAGGTCTTCCTCGCTGAGCTGACGACGCACTTCGGCATCGAAGGCTTCGGCGAACAGCGGGAAGTTTTCCTGCGGCAGGCTCAGGCCGGCGGCCATGGCGTGGCCACCGTACTTGCCCATCAGGTCCGGGTGCTGCGCCGCCACCACGCTCAGGGCATCGCGAATGTGGAACCCGGCGACCGAACGACCGGAGCCCTTGAGCATGCCGTCGCCAGCATCGGCGAAGGCGATGGTCGGGCGGTGATAACGCTCTTTCATGCGTGAGGCGAGAATCCCGATCACCCCCTGGTGCCAGTCCGGATCGAACAGGCACAGGCCGAACGGCATCGACTCCACCGGCAAGTCCTTGAGCTGCGCCAGGGCTTCGCGCTGCATGCCCTGCTCGATGGACTTGCGGTCCTTGTTCATTTCATCCAGCTGGGTGGCCATTTCCTGGGCCAATGCCGGGTCTTCGGCCAGCAGGCACTCGATGCCCAGGCTCATGTCGTCCAGGCGTCCCGCCGCGTTCAGGCGCGGGCCGAGGATAAACCCCAGGTCGGTGGAGGTCAGGCGCGAGTGATCGCGCTTGGCCACTTCGAGGATCGCTTTGAGCCCCGGCCGGGCCCGACCGGCGCGGATACGCTCCAGACCCTGATGCACCAGGATGCGGTTGTTGGCGTCCAGCGGCACCACATCGGCCACGCTGCCCAACGCCACCAGATCGAGCAGTTCACCGATATTCGGCTGCGGCTGGTTTTCATACCGGCCCAGGCCGCGCAGACGCGCGCGCAGGGCCATCAGCACATAAAAGATCACCCCGACCCCGGCCAGCGCCTTGCTCGGAAACTCGCAACCGGGCTGGTTCGGGTTGACGATGGCATCGGCCGCCGGCAGTTCGTTGCCCGGCAAGTGGTGATCGGTCACCAGCACCTTCAGGCCAGCCGCCTTGGCCGCCAGCACCCCTTCGATACTGGAGATGCCGTTGTCGACGGTGATCAGCAATTGCGGCTCGCGCTGCAACGCCACGGCGACGATTTCCGGGGTCAGGCCGTAGCCGTACTCGAAACGGTTCGGCACCAGGTAATCGACATGGGCCGCGCCCAGCAGGCGCAGGCCCAGTAAGCCCACGGTGCTGGCGGTCGCGCCATCGGCGTCGAAGTCGCCGACGATCAGGATCCGCTGGCGCTGCTCCAGCGCCACCACCAGCAGGTCAACCGCGGCGTCGATCCCCTTGAGTTGCTGGAAGGGAATCAAGCGCGCCAGGCTCTTGTCCAGCTCGGCAGCCGATTCGACCCCCCGCGCCGCGTACAAACGGGTCAGCAGTGGCGGCAGGTCGCCGAGAAAAGGCAGGGTGGCGGGCAGCGGGCGGGGTTCGATACGCATGGCGTTGGCGGACGTTCTCTTCAATACACAGGAGTTGAAACGGCGGCGCCGCGCTTAACCGCGCTCGCCCATCAGCCATTCGAGCTGGACTTCATGCTGGCCGCGATCGTCGGTGACGAAGATCGTGCCTTCGCTGATCATCACGTCCCACTTGATGACCCGCGGCATGTCCTTGGCGAGGGTTTCCAGGACTTCCTGCGGCACTGCGGCGATATTGACGTTTTTCAGGTTCTTCACCGCCGGGACCACCTTGGTTTCCCAGACCCGCAGACTGCCGTAGGCCAACAGGCTGGTGCGCTCGGTACGACGCGAGCACCAGGTCAGGCGATCGGCATCCGGCTGGCCGACTTCGATCCAGTGCAGGACGCGATCATCCAGGCTTTTTTCCCACAGGGCCGGTTCATCCACTTCCGACAGACCACGACCAAAAGCCAGCAGTTCGTTGTACCAGAGGGCGTAGGCCAGCAAACGCACGGTCATCCGCTCTTCCGTTTCCGAAGGATGGCGGGCAATGGTCTGCTTGACGCTTTCGTAGACGCTGCGATCCAGGTCGGTGAGGTTGAGTTCGAACTTGTAGGTCGTGGACGGCTGGGCCATGAACGGGGCTTCTAGAGACGAGGAAAGGCGCCAAGTCTAACCGATACGCGGGTCAATCAACGACTGTTGATGGTTATGAAGATGGCGCGCGTCATGTTAAAAGGCTCTACTGCCCTCGTCTTGTCCTACAGGATCGCCCATGCCGTTCACCGCCAAACCCCTCTCCGGCCTGAAAGTCATCGAGCTCGGAACCCTGATTGCCGGCCCTTTCGCCTCGCGGATCTGCGCCGAATTCGGCGCCGAGGTGGTCAAGGTCGAATCGCCGGACGGCGGCGACCCGTTGCGCAAATGGCGCAAGCTGTACGAAGGCACGTCACTGTGGTGGTTTGTCCAGGCGCGTAACAAGAAATCCCTGACACTGAACCTGAAGAATCCGGACGGCCTGGCGATCCTCAAACAGTTGCTTGGCGAAGCCGACATCCTGATCGAGAACTTTCGCCCCGGCGTCCTGGAAAAACTTGGCCTGGGCTGGGAAACCCTGCATGCGCTGAACCCGAAGCTGGTGATGGTACGCCTGTCGGGATTCGGCCAGACCGGACCGATGAAGGACCAGCCGGGGTTTGGCGCGGTCGGCGAGTCCATGGGCGGGCTGCGCTATATCACCGGCTTCGAGGATCGCCCGCCGGTGCGTACCGGGATTTCCATCGGCGACTCGATTGCCGCGCTGTGGGGCGTGATTGGCGCCCTGATGGCACTGCGTCATCGCGAAGTGAACGGCGGCCAGGGGCAAGTGGTGGATGTCGCGCTGTATGAAGCCATCTTCGCGATGATGGAAAGCATGGTCCCGGAATTCGATGTGTTCGGTTTCATCCGCGAACGCACCGGCAATATCATGCCCGGCATCACCCCCTCGTCGATCCACACCACGGCCGATGGCCGGCACGTGCAGATCGGCGCCAACGGCGATGCGATCTTCAAGCGTTTCATGCAGGCCATCGGCCGTGAAGACCTGGCGAACGACCCGCTGCTGACCAGCAACGACGGGCGTGACAGCCGGCGCGACGAGATCTACGGGGTGATCGACCGCTGGGTCAATTCACTGCCCCTGGACGTGGTGATCGCCGCCCTGAACAGCGCCGATGTCCCCGCCAGCCGTATCTACAGCGCCGAAGACATGTTCAGCGATCCGCAGTTCCTCGCCCGGGAAATGTTCCTGCAGGCCAAGCTGCCCGGCGGCAAGGACTTCAAGATGCCCGGTATTGTGCCGAAACTCTCGCAGACACCGGGCTCCAGCGAATGGGTCGGCCCGCAGTTGGGCGAACACAATGGCGAGGTGCTGGGCAGCCTCGGTTATGACAAGGTAGCGATTGCACGGCTGCGTGAAAGCGGCGCCATCTAGCGTCTCGTGCCTTGCTAAGTGCATCAACGACTGGTTTGAACCCGGGAAGGTATCCAGCTCATGACTCCCAGTGCCTTGTGGCGACACCTTGGTCTCCCGCTGTTGGCCGTGCTGATCTGTGCCCTGCCGCAAACCGGCCAGGCCAGGGAGGCCTTGACCTGGCTGCTGCGGGACCTGCCGCCCCTGAGCATTTTCGACGGCCCGAAAGAAGGCCAGGGGGCGGTGGACCGGATGCTGCCGCTGTTGATGGCGGCGCTGCCGGAGTACGAGCACACGGTGCTGCGGGTCAACCGGGCACGAGGCATGCAGATGCTCGGCGGACCTTTGTTCACCTGCGACCCGGCGCTGCTGTGGAACGCGGCGCGGGCGCAGAAAATGCTCTTTTCCATCCCCAGCATGGGCACCACCAGCAATGGCCTGGTGATTCGACCGGTCGACCAGGCGCTGATCGCGCCCTTTGTATTCGACGGCCGGGTCGATCTCGCTGCGCTGCTGGGCAGCAACAGCCTGCAACTGGGTATCGTCGCCGAACGCAGCTACGGCCATCCGATCGATGACGTGCTGCATCACACCCGCGCGCAAAACCTGGTCCCGCACTACGGCAACGATGCCCTTGGCAGCCTGTTGCAGATGCAACGCCTGGGACGATTGAAGGCACTGCTTGGCTACTGGGCGGAAATCCACTATCAGGCCCAGCAGCAACAGATCGCTGATGATGACCTGGTGTTCTATCCCATCAAGGGCACGGCCAACTATCAGTTCATCCGTGTCGCCTGCTCCAATACCCCACAAGGCCGGGCAGCGATTCCCCATATCAACGAGATTCTGCGCGGACTGCGCCGGCAGACGCTGGTCGAACTCTATGCGCACTGGCTTGCACCGCCAGAACGGGACAAGTACCGGGAAGACGCCAGGGAATTTTTCCTCGCACCCGAAGAGCAATGACAAATTGCGGGCAAAAGAAACCCCGAGAAGTGGGGAAACGACTCGGGGTTAAACGTGGCCTACAAAGACCAGTACGACAAGCCACACACACCGGAGCACAATGCCTGCTCTTGCCGTTATAAAATCTGACACCCTCTTGGGAAGGAAGGTTCCAAAAAAAATTCTAACGGCCGGCGGCGCGGAACACCCGGTGTTCGGCGGCATTACGCAGGGCAGCAATCACGCAGGGCTCCAGGCGCCCCTCGGCGATTCGAAGATCACGATGCAAGCCATCGACCACGTCCGTCAGCAGACGCTTGTCCGTCAGTTGCGCCTGATTGACTTCACGCTCCACCAGCAGTAGGCCGGCAACACTCTTCACACTCACCAAGCACTCACCATGGCCGCCGGATGGCGTCAGGGTCACCGGATACGGACTCAATGCCTCGTTGAGCAACAGGCTGATACTTTCCATCTCGATCACCACTCAATAGTCGAAAACCCGGAAGGTCGAAAACAAGAGAACCTGGAGTCAATGACCGCCAGTCAGAGAAGAAAGTTCGTTGGTCCTCGCAGGGCCGCACGAGCTGATCGACGTCTATCGAGCATGAACGAGAAAGATGACAGAGAAAAAACAGTCAGGGGCCGCACTGGCTAGAATCAGATCAATGGCTTTTAAGCCTTTTACTACAGGCCGCGTCGGCTTTGCTCACAGACATGCAGCGAGGCATCTGGTTTGTTGCCCTGTTCTCACCCGCCTCACCGTCGCGTTCACCGGAGACCTGTCTTGAGTTCACCCCCACCCACGCCACTACGGATTGTCCTGGCGGATGATCACCCGATTTTCCTGATTGGCTTGCGCGCCGTACTGGAGCGCGACCCCGGCTTGAGCGTGGTCGGCGAAGCCAGCACCCCACAGGCGCTCTTCGACCTGCTCGGCGAGTGCCCGTGCGACGTGCTGATCACCGATTTCATGATGCCGACAGCGGATCAGAATGACGGCCTGCGAATGATCGAGGCCCTGGTCCGACACTACCCTGACCTGCCGATCCTGGTGGTCACCATGCTCAACAATGCCGGGCTGTTCCGCTACATCCTGGACCTGGGCGTCATGGGACTGTTGAGCAAGGCCAGTCTCGCCGCCGAACTGCCGGTGGCGATCCATCATGTGCGACAACGCAAGGCGTTCGTCGCCAAGTCGGTGCGCCAGACCCTGGCGCAAGCCGGGGAAATCGGCAGCCATCGGTTGGGCGACCAGGAGCAGTTGTCACCACGGGAACTGGAGGTCACCCGTCTCCTGGCGGCGGGTCGCACGGTGGGCGAGATCGCCGCCAGGTTGTGTCGCAGCAAGCAGACCGTCAGCGCCCAGAAAGTCAGTGCCATGCGCAAGCTCGGCCTGTCCAATGATGCCGCCCTGTTTCTCTACCTGCAGGAACACGGGCTGTCCTGATCGCCGTCAGCCGGGTTGCTGCTCATGCTCCGCGACAACCACCCGACCGGCCATGCGCAACCAGGGCAGCAACTCGGCCCGGCTCATGGGCGCGGCAATCAATCGCCCCTGGACAAGCAGGTCGCCCAGTTCCTGGATCAAGCGGTATTCCTCATCGGTTTCAATTCCGGTGATCACCACCCGCAGGTTCATGCCCTTCGCCATGCTCAGGATCCCTGCGACGATCGAACGCTTGCGCGAGTCCTCGGCCATGCCGGTGACAAACCGCGGGGCGATCGTCAACTCCGAGAAAGGCAGTTCGAGCAGCTTCTGCAAGCCCGCACCGGCAACGCCAAAATCGCCGATCGACAGCTGGCAACCGAGCATCCGCAGGCGCAGCATGCCCTCGACCTGGGCCGCCTCGGCGGTGCATTCACCACTGTCGACCACCTCCAGCGTCAACCATTCGGCGGGCAGGTGAAAACGCTCCAGCAGTTCGTTCAAACGCTCGGCGAAATCCGCCTGTTCGACCATCAGCCCCGGAATATTCACCGCCACCGGCAAATACTCGTCCGTACCCAGATACACCTCGACCGACAGCCCGATGGCCTGTTCGAGCATGTGCCAGGCAAGGGCTTCCGAGAGCCCCGCATACTCAAGCACCGGCATGAACGTGGCCGGCAACAGCATGCCCTGCTCCGGATGCTGCCAGCGAGCCAGCGCCTCGACCCCCTGCACCCGACCGTCACACGTCACCTTGGGCTGAAAGTGGGCGCTGCAATACTGCTGGATCGCCCGGGGCCCGGCACCCGCCTGCAGCTCGTGCAACGACAGCAATTCACAGACCTGGGCCAGCGGCAGCCCCGGACGCTGGCGGCCGAAGCGTTGCTGGTAGGTCGCCAGCAACTCGCCCAGGATCGCCGCCGACGCCGGCTTCAGCAGACAACCCAGCACATGCAATCCTTGCTGCCGGGCCATATGTGCCGCCCCTTCGCGCACCTTCTGGTCGAGACTGCTGAGGATGATCAGCGCCTGGGCCTCACGCGTCTCCGCCAGGTGTCGGATCAGTTGCAAGCCATCACCACCCTCCAGGGACAGGTCGCAGATGGCAACATCCACCGGCCCGCGATTGGCCAGGGACTGCCGGGCACTCTCGACGCTTTCAGCCGTCAGCACATCGAAGACACCGTTGGCATTGAGCATCTGGTGCAACGCCATCAGTTGAAAGGGGTTGTCTTCAAGAACCAGGATCTTGAGTGCACGCATCGATGATCTCCGCAGGTTGAAGCGGTCGTTATCCGCAATGGCTTTCCACCTTAGCCAGGGGAGCGAGCGCTCCCCATAGGACAAGTCCTAAAGTACCGCCCCCTCTTGCAGGCCCGGCTCGATGTCGCCGATCACCTGATCGATCGCCGCCTTGAGTACCTGCCATTGCGGCTGCAACCGCTCGGCCGCCCGCAGGCGCAGGCAACCGTCCATGTCGACACAGGCCCGCGCCAGGGCGATGGCATCGACCAGGGAGGCGATCCCCTTGAGGCGGTGCACGGACATCGCCACGCCTTCCCAGTCAGTCCGGCCTACCATCGTTTCCAGTTCGTCGCGCTCCTCCCGCAGGTTCTTCCAGAGCTCCAGCAGCATGCGCTGCAACACCTCGGTATCGGCCAGCGTCATATTCCGCAGCGTCTGGATATCGAAGGATTTTTCCCGGGGCGCGATATCCGCCAGCAGGCGGGCCAGGTCATCGAGGACCACGGGCTTGACCAGCAGATCGTTCATGCCGGCCCGCAGGCAGCGTTGCCGCTCATCGCTCATGGCGTTGGCCGTGCACCCGACAATCAGGCAGGCCGGACGCTGCTCCTCGAACTCCAACCGCCGCAGCGCCTCAGCCAACTCATAGCCGCTCATCCCGGGCATGTTGCAATCGCTGATCACCAGGTCGAAGTGTCCGCTCTGCCAGGCCAGCAGCGCTGCTTGCGCCGTCTGGAACGACTCGACGCGCTGGCCGAGCACGGCGAGCTGCTGATGCAGCACCAGGCGATTGGCGGAAAGGTCATCGACGATCAACACGTTCAAGGCCGGCAGCTCGGACCTGGTATCGAGCTGCGGTACCGGTGTCGAGCGGCGTGCCTCGCGCTGGAGCGGCAACTCCAGGCGCACCTGGGTGCCCTGCCCGGCATGGCTTTGCAGCTCGATGTCGCCGCCCATCAGTTCCACCAGTTGCTTGCAGATACTCAGGCCCAGGCCGGTCCCGCGATATTCCTCATCGGTTTCGCCGCGAACCTGCATAAAGGGTGTGAACAGTGCTGCCTGTTGCTCCGGGCCGATGCCCCTGCCGCTGTCTTCGATAGCGATGCAGAGGTGGTCGATATCCGCCGATTGCGCAAGCCGGACAACGCGAACGCGAACAAAGCCCTCATGGGTGAACTTCAGGGCATTGCCGATCAGGTTGTGCAGCACCTGGCGCAAGCGCAGCGGGTCGAGCCGATGGTCGTCCACGAACAGGGGTTCGATATCCAGGCTCAGTTCGATCCCCTTCTCCCCGGCCTGGGCTTGGAACAAGCGCACGACGCCCTCGAGGAAATGCTTCAAGTCGGTGGGTTGCAGGTCCAGGCGCATGCGCCCGGCCTCGATTTTGGCCAGGTCGAGGCTGTCGCCGATCAGCGTAGTCAGCTCCCGCGCCGACTGATAGGCCACCTGCAAACCTTGCGAGAATGCCTGCCCCCTGGCCAGCGCCTGTTCGCGCTCCACTTCGAGCAAGCCGATGATGGCCCCCATGGGCGTGCGAATTTCATGGCTCATGGTTGCCAGGAAGGCACTCTTGGCCTCGCTGGCCTGCTCGGCCTGCCGACGGGCCTCGGTCAGTTGTGCCTCGAGTCGCTTTCTTTCGGTGATATCGATCCAGCCGCCCAACAGCCCCTGCAACTGCGCCTCGGCCGAGTAGAAGGGCACCATCCATTGATAGACATCGATACTGCCACTGATAAATTCGAGCCGACGATCCTTGAAGACCGGTTGCTGGTCGTCCAGCAACTGCACGAACTCATCATGCAGTTGCCGGGCAACCTCCTCGGGCAGCATGCCGGTTTCGGTAACACGCCGCCCCTGTACCTGCTCCAGTGTCGTCGACAGGCCCTGCTCGTAACTGCGATTGCAGGTGATCAGCCGCCCTTGCAGGTCACGCACGAAAATCGGATTGGGGATGCCGTCCAGCAGCGCCCGCTGGAAGGCCAGCCGGTCATTGAGCTCCTGCTCGGCCTGGCGGCGCTGGCGAATCTGGATATTCAGGCGGCGGTTCCAGGCGAGCGAGACAACCCCCAGCAGCAACATCGCCCCGGCCAGCCCATAGACCCAGCGTGGTACCCGCTTCCACACCGACGGCGGCGGTGCCACGGGTACGGCACCGAGCCACTTGATCCGCAGTGCCCGCAGTTCCGCGACAGGAAACGCCTCCAGCGACTTGTTGAGAATGCTGAGCAGTTCGGGAGACGTCTTCACCACCGAAAAACTGTCGGCGGACCAGAGCCCTTCCACGCTGCGCCCGACCTTCAATCTGCCGGGCGGATACAGATAGGCCCAGGCATCGCTCTGAATGGTCGCCGCCGCCTCGCCATTCTCCACCAGGGCGCGGGCCTCCTCCGGGGTCCTGACACTGCGCAGCACGACATCAGGGTGCTCGCGGCGAATCATCGTTTGCAGCGCATGCCCTTCGGGTAGCGCCAGGACACGTCCGGACAGCTGCTTGAACGAGCCCAGCGGGGAGTCGTTGACCGGCACGACAAAGACCCAGGAACTGCCGCCGAAGGCATAGGTGAAATTCAGGAAGGCCTTGCGCTCAGGACTTTCCGCCAGCGAGCCGTTCATCATCGCCTTGCCCTCCTTGAGCATGCCGATGGTCTGCATAGTGGAGAAGCTTTCCTCGAAGACGAACTGCAGCCCGGTCATCCGTGAAATACGCGCCAGCAGGTCGGCATTGAGGCCTACCCAGCGGTCGTGGCCATCCTTGTAGATATGCGGCGGATACTGCTGGGACGCGACCACCACCCGTGGATGCTTGTCGATCCAGGCCAGTTCCGCGGGGGTCAGGTTGACCCGCGGCTGGGTGATATCCGAGCCGAAACCGGTGGTCCAGCGTGCCAGGATTTCCCGTTGCGTGGCCTCGTCGATACTGTCCAGCGCACGCTGGATCAAGCCACTGAGCAACGGCTGCGACTTGCGCGTGGCAAAGGCGAAGCCGATGGGCGGCAGCGCGCTCTGGCCACGAATCTGCAAGCCCATATAAGGCCGGATGGTCTTGTAGGCCCGGACAATCACTTCATTGCCGATAAAGGCGTCGACCTCGCCCTGGGCCAGTGCCTCCAGTGCGCTGTAGAGGGTCGGCGCGAGGATGATCCTGCTTCCGGGATAGGTGGCATGCACCACCTGCGCATCGGCATAACCTTCCAGCAGGACCACCTTGCGGTCCTTGAGATCACCCAGGCCAGGGGTTTCACTGCGAGTGACGATCACTGATCGGTCGGGCATGTAGTCGCTGGAGAACGCCAGCTCGGGAACGCCCCGCTCGAAGCCGTTGGCGCTGGTGAGGAAATCGATCTGGCCGTTGCGCAAGGCTTCCACGGCCTGGTCACGCTCGGCAAAGCCGATGACCTCCACCGCCACCCCGAGCCGATCGCGGATCAGTCCGACATAGTCGGCGCTGATACCCTGGTAGCGATTACGGTCGTTGGTAATGTCCACCGGCTCGTAGTCGGCCACCGAAATACCCACCCGCAAGATACGCTCGGCCCCCAGCCAGTGCCGCTCGTCCGCACTCAAGGGCAACCGGTCGAGCTCGACAAACGACGCGGGCAGGCTGAATGGCAGCCCCTGCGCAGCCATCGAATGGCCCGACAGGCTCGCAAGCAGCGCCAATAGCAGCCATGCCAGAGTGGAATGTAGCGATCTGCGCTGAAACACCATGACGAATTACCTGACCCCTTTTATTCGGAACATGAAAAAACAGGGCGCAAGTTTGGCATGCAAAAACGATAAAGCCCGCCAAGGGGCGGGCTCTAAAGTGTGACCTTTCTAGTCGGTCAGAGCGGCTTGCCGCGGTTGCCATGCTGGCTGACAAAGGCCTGTACGGCTTTCAGGTCGTTGGCCAGGACCGTGCAACGCTCATCTCTTTCAAACAAATCGGAAAGATGTGCTGGCAGCTCAAGAGCTTTTCCTACACCCGCTTTCTCAACTGCTTCAGGGAACTTGACCGGGTGCGCAGTGCCCAGGATCACCATCGGCGTATCCAGGCTGCGACGGCACTCACGGGCGGCCTTGACGCCGATGGCGGTATGCGGGTCGAGCACCTCGCCGGTCTGGGCGAAGACTTCGGCGATGGTCTCGCAGGTCTGCGCATCGTCCACGGCCAGGGAGTCGAACAGCTTGCGCGCCTCGGTCCAGCGATCCTGGTCGACACTGAAACCGCCACCTTGCTTGAAGGTGTCCATCAGGCCGGCGATGGCCGCGCCGTTACGACCGTGCAAGTCGAACAGCAGGCGTTCGAAGTTCGACGAGACCATGATGTCCATGGACGGCGACAGGGTCGCGTGCAGGGTTTCCTTGACGTACTGGTTGCCGCTCATGAAGCGGTGCAGGATGTCGTTGCGGTTGGTGGCGACGATCAGCTGGCTGATCGGCAGGCCCATGTTGCGCGCCAGGTAGCCGGCGAAGATGTCGCCGAAGTTGCCGGTCGGCACCGAGAACGCCACCGAACGGGCCGGGCCGCCCAACTGCAGGGCCGCATGGAAGTAGTAGACGATCTGGGCCATGATTCGCGCCCAGTTGATCGAGTTCACCGCGACCAGCCGCGTGCCTTTGAGAAAGCTCTGGTCGGCGAAGCTGTTCTTGACCATTTCCTGGCAGTCGTCGAAGTTGCCTTCGATGGCGATGTTGTGGATGTTCTCGCCGAAAAGGGTGGTCATCTGCCGCCGCTGCACTTCCGACACCCGGTTGTGCGGATGCAGGATGAAGATATCGACGTTCTCGCAATGCTTGCAGCCTTCGATCGCCGCCGAGCCGGTATCACCGGAGGTGGCGCCGACGATCACCACGCGCTCGCCGCGCTTTTCCAGCACGTAGTCGAGCAAGCGGCCGAGCAGTTGCAGGGCGAAGTCCTTGAACGCCAGAGTCGGGCCGTGGAACAGCTCGAGCACCCATTCGTTGCCATTGAGCTGGCGCAACGGCGCGACGGCGTTATGGGCGAAGACCCCGTATGTTTCCTCGAGGATCTTCTTGAAGTCGGCATCCACAATGCTGCCGGTGACGAACGGGCGCATGACCCGGAACGCCAGCTCGTGGTACGGCAGGCCGGCCCAGGAAGCGATTTCCTCCTGGGTGAAGCGTGGCAGGTTTTCCGGCACGTACAGGCCACCGTCGCTGGCCAGGCCGGCCAGCAGCACGTCTTCGAAATTCAGGGCCGGTGCCTGGCCGCGGGTACTGATGTAACGCATGAAGAATTCCTCTCTAATCGGCAGCGCCGGCTTAGTTCAAGTGCTCGACGCGGATCCGCACGACAGGGCCGACCACACCTTGCAGGGCCTCCAGCGCAGCGATGGCGTCGTTGATGTGCTGCTCCAGCACGCGGTGGGTCAACAGGATCATCGGCACCAGGCCGTCATGCTCTTCGACTTCCTTCTGCATGATCGATTCGATGTTGATCCCGCGCTCCGACAGGATGCTCGCCACCTGGGCCAGGACACCCGGATGGTCCTTGGCCTGGATCCGCAGGTAGTAGGAACTTTCGCAGGCCTCGATCGGCAGGATCGGGTGGGCCGACAGCGAATCCGGCTGGAAGGCCAGGTGCGGTACACGATTCTCCGGGTCGGAGGTCATTGCCCGCACCACGTCCACCAGGTCGGCGATGACCGACGAAGCGGTGGGTTCCATGCCGGCACCGGCACCGTAGAACAGGGTCGAACCGGCGGCGTCGCCATTGACCATGACGGCGTTCATCACACCGTTGACGTTGGCGATCAGGCGATCGGCCGGGATCAGCGTCGGATGGACCCGCAACTCGATACCGGCAGCGGTGCTGCGCGCCACGCCCAGGTGCTTGATGCGATAGCCCAGGGCCTCGGCATAGTTGACGTCGGCAGTGGTCAGTTGGGTGATGCCTTCGGTGTAGGCCTTGTCGAACTGCAGCGGAATACCGAACGCGATGGACGCCAGGATGGTCAGCTTGTGCGCGGCATCGATGCCTTCGACGTCGAAGGTCGGATCGGCTTCGGCGTAACCCAGGGCCTGGGCCTCGACCAGCACGTCCTCGAAGGTACGGCCCTTCTCGCGCATCTCGGTAAGGATGAAGTTGCCCGTGCCGTTGATGATGCCGGCGACCCAGTTGATACGGTTGGCCGACAGGCCTTCACGGATCGCCTTGATCACCGGGATACCGCCGGCCACGGCCGCTTCGAACGCGACGATCACGCCCTTCTCGCGGGCCTTGGCGAAGATTTCATTGCCGTGCACGGCGATCAGCGCCTTGTTCGCGGTGACCACATGCTTGCCGTTCTCGATCGCTTTGAGTACCAGCTCGCGGGCAACGGTATAGCCGCCCATCAGCTCTATGACGATGTCGATCTCAGGGTTCGTGGCCACTTCGAAGACATCGCTGGTAATCGCAATACCGGTCGTTTGGAACTGAGGCTTTGGCGTGCGCGTGGCGATTTGCGCCACTTCGATTCCACGCCCGGCACGACGAGCAATTTCCTCGGCGTTACGCTGAAGTACGTTGAAGGTGCCGCCACCGACGGTACCTAACCCACAGATGCCTACTTTGACCGGTTTCACTCTGAACTCCCCATGAAACGGCCGACGCGAGGTCGGCCGTGGAAAACAGCCGCTGGACCACCAGCGGCTTGCTGTTTAGGACCGCCGGGCCAGATGTCCGGGGTCTTGCTCGTCAAAGGCGACCGCGACGAGGCTGGATTACTTGGCGGCCAAGGCCAGTTTGGCAACTTGTGCCGCCGGCTGGTAGCCCGGAATCACCTGGCCGTCAGCCAGGACGATGGCCGGTGTGCCGTTGACCCCGATCGACTGGCCGAGGGCGAACTGCCTGGATACCGGGTTGGCACACTTGGCGGCCTTGATTTCCTTGCCATCGACCATCTGGTCCATGGCGGTTTTCTTGTCGGCCGAGCACCAGACCGCCTGCAACTGCTCGTCACCCGGCGAACCCAGGCCCTGGCGCGGGAAGGCGACATAACGCACTTCGATGCCCATCTTGTTCAGCGCCGGCACTTCCGCGTGCAGCTTGTGGCAGTACGGGCAGGTGGTATCGGTGAACACGGTGATATGCGACTTGGTTTCGCCGATGGCCGGATAGACCACGGTCTCGGCCACCGGAATACCGTTGATCAGCTTGGAGATGCCCAGGCGCTCGGTTTTTTCGGTCAGGTTGACCGGCTTGCCGTCCTTGAGCTGGAACAGATAGCCCTGCATGACGAACTGGCCGTCGGCGCTGGCATACAGCACGCGGCTGCCCTTGAGCTTGACTTCGTAAAGGCCGGCCAGGGGACTGGCGGAAATGCTCTCCACCGGAGTTTCCAGCTGGAGGCTGTCGAGGCTCTTGCGAATCGCCTGTTCGGCGGTGTCATCGGCCAAGGCGAAGGTGCTGACCAACGCCAGGGCGGCGGCGGCGAAAATCTGAGTCAAGCGCATGGGAACTCCTGATAGCGGGCAAAGGGGCCAGGCTGATCGATCCGTTCTGGAACAGACCGGTTTCAAGTGCCCGCTTTGCAAACCGATAAAGCCTATCACATAAGCCCGGCTGGGCCGAACCCCGTGTCGCCTCAGCCGCGCGGGTGATGTTTGGCGTGCATGTCCTGCAGGCGGGCACGGGCGACATGGGTATAGATCTGGGTGGTCGACAGGTCGCTGTGCCCCAGCAGCATCTGCACCACCCGCAGGTCCGCACCGTGGTTGAGCAGATGGGTCGCAAAGGCATGGCGCAGGGTGTGCGGGGACAGCGATTTGCCGATCCCGGCGACCTTGGCCTGGTGCTTGATTCGGTGCCAGAAGGTCTGGCGGGTCATCTGCTCGCCGCGCTGGCTGGGAAACAGCACATCGCTCGGCCGGCCGCCGAGCAGTTCGCCACGGGCATCGCGCATGTAGCGTTCGACCCAGACAATCGCTTCCTCGCCCATCGGCACCAGGCGTTCCTTGCTGCCCTTGCCCATGACCCGCAGCACGCCCTGGCGCAGGTTGACCTGTTCCAGGGTCAGACTGATCAGTTCCGTCACCCGCAGCCCGCAGGCGTACAGCACTTCGAGCATGGCGCGGTCGCGCTGGCCGATCGCCTCGCTCAGGTCCGGCGCTTTCAGCAAGGCTTCGACGTCGGCTTCCGACAGGGACTTGGGCAATGGACGCCCCAACTGCGGCATCTCCACCTGCAGGGTCGGATCGACGGCGATTAGCTTTTCGCGCAGCAGATAACGATAGAACCCACGCACTCCGGAAAGAAAGCGGGCCGTGGAGCGCGGTTTGTAGGACTGCTCCAGACGCCAGGCCAGGTGGTCGAGAATCAGCTCGCGACCCGCATTGAGCAGCTCCAGGCCCTTTTCCTGCAACCAGCCGTTGAACAGCGCAAGGTCGCTGCGATAGGCATCACGGGTATTGTCCGAGAGACCTTTCTCCAGCCACAGGGCGTCGAGGAACTGGTCGATAAGCGGGTGATCGATGGCGGGCATAAGGGTCTCATCGCTGGCAAGCCAGCTCCTGCACGGGGTATCCATTGCAATCTGACTGTGACAGCGACCAATGGTTTTTTCAAAACGCAGACAACAAAAAAGCAGCCCGTAGGCTGCTTTTTTCTGCATCGGAAGCTGGACTTAAGCCAGTTTTTCCTTGATGCGAGCTGCTTTACCCGACAGGTCGCGCAGGTAGTACAGCTTGGCCTTACGTACGTCGCCGCGACGCTTGACAGCCATGCTGTCGATTTGCGGGCTGTAGGTCTGGAAAGTACGCTCTACGCCAACACCGTTGGAGATTTTACGTACGGTGAACGCGCTGTTCACACCACGGTTACGCTTGGCAATTACCACGCCTTCGAACGCCTGCAGACGCGAACGGTCGCCTTCCTTCACTTTCACCTGAACGACAATGGTGTCGCCCGGGGCAAAGGTAGGGATCTCTTTGGTCATCTGCTCTGCTTCGAGTGCAAGGATGATTTTGTTAGTCATGCTGTGCTCCTAAGGTAAATCGTCTGATCTACCATCGATACGTTGTTAACTATCGTCCCGCTCGCGGATGTATTCCTCGAGCAGCTTCTTCTCTTCTCCAGAAAGCGAGCGGCTTTCCAGAAGATCGGCGCGTCGTTCCGAGGTCCTGCCAAGGGACTGCTTCAGACGCCAACGCCGGATATGTGCGTGGTTGCCACTGAGCAACACGTCGGGAACACGCTGATCCGCATACACCTCCGGACGGGTGTAGTGCGGGCAATCCAGCAAACCATCCGTGAAGGAATCTTCCTCCGCGGAGTCCGCATGCCCTAAAGCTCCGGGCAGCAGCCGTGTAACCGCATCTATCAGGACCATCGCCGGCAGCTCGCCACCGGAAAGAACATAGTCCCCAATCGACCACTCTTCATCGACATGAGCCTCTATAAAGCGCTCGTCAATGCCTTCGTAACGACCTGCAATGAGGATCAAGGCTTCCTTGTTCGCCAGGTCGCGTACCGCCAACTGATTCAGTTGCCGGCCCTGGGGCGACAGGTAAATCACCTTCGCCGCCTCCCCTGCTGCTGCCTTGGCCTGAACCAGGGCGTCCTCAAGGGGCTTGATCTTCATCACCATGCCCGGACCACCGCCAAATGGGCGATCGTCCACAGTGTGATGTCGATCCGTCGTGTAGTCCCGCGGGTTCCAACAGGTCAACTGCAAGAGCCCCTGTTTCACCGCACGACTGGTGATGCCGTAATCGCTGATGGCGGAAAACATTTCGGGAAACAAACTGATCACTTCTACGCGCAGGCTAGCCATCGCTTAGAAGTCCGCATCCCAATCCACCTTCATCTCGCCAGCGGCAAGGTCGACGGCCAACACGCATTGCTCCGTATAGGGCAACAGGCGTTCGCGATCATCCAGGCTGCCCGGGCAAGGCTTGACCACCATGACATCATTCGAGCCAGTCTCCAGCAGGTGATCGACTTTCCCGAACAGTTGTCCGAGGGTATCGATGACCTTGAGACCTTCCAGCTGGTACCAGTAGTACTCGCCGTCGGTCAGTTCAGGAAACAGGTTGCGCGGCACGCAGATCTCATAACCGGCCAGAAGACGCGCTTCTTCACGATCATCGAGACCCTTGAGCTTTGCGACCAGGAACTTGTCGTTCCCGCGTCCGCTGACCAGCTCTACCTGTTTCACGCTACCTTCGCGCTTGAGCGTCCAGGTTTTGTAGTCCAACAGGTTTTTGATTGGATCAGTAAAGGAATAAACCTTCACTTCGCCGCGAACGCCATGAACAGAGTAGATCTTGCCGATAACGATCAAATCATCGGTAGAAGCCGGCGTCGCGTTCATATTGCTCAGGCCGCAACCTTAGCGTTTTCCTTCAGCAACTGAGCAACGCGCTCAGAGGGTTGTGCACCAACGCTCAGCCAGTAGGCTACGCGCTCTTGGTTCACGGACAGACGAACTTCCTGACCACGAGCAACCGGGTTGAAGAAACCCACTTGTTCTTTGTGCGAACCGTCACGAGCGTTGCGGCTGTCGGTTACGGTCAGGTGGTAAAACGGGCGCTTTTTGGAGCCGCCAAGGGCAAGACGGATTGTTAGCATGTGAACATCGTTCCTGTAGTCGGTGCTGCAAATCTAAATGCACAGCGGGCATAGGTGCCCGAAAGGCCGCATATTCTAAGGAATATCCGGACTTTTGCAAATGACTTTTTCCGGCGCCTGGCGCCATGCAATCAAGATTTGCCATAGAGCCGTCATAAAAAACGGCCGGTCAGCTCCCGCATAGCGCGGGTTTACTGGAGATCCCCGCGTCCGTGCGGGGCAACGCCGGCATGACAGCCGGCGCAGATTCTTTACATTTTCGGCATGCCGCCGCCGGGCAACATACCGCCCATGCCGCGCATCATCTTGGCCATACCGCCTTTGGCGGAGAATTTCTTCATCATCTTCTGCATCTGCTTGTGCTGCTTGATCAAGCGCCCGATGTCCTGCACCTGAGTGCCGGAGCCCATGGCGATGCGGCGCTTGCGCGAGCCGCTGATCAGCTCGGGGTCGCGGCGTTCGGCCGGGGTCATGGAATTGATGATGGCTTCCATCTGCTTGAACTGCTTCTCTGCCGCACCCTGGGCATTGCCCATCTGCGCCAGGTTGACGCCGCCGATATTCGGCAGCTTGTCCATCAGGCCGCCGAGGCCGCCCATGTTCTTCATCTGTTGCAACTGGTCACGGAAGTCTTCGAGATCGAAACCCTTGCCCTTCTTCAACTTTTTGGCAAGCTTGTCGGCTTTGTCCTTGTCGAGCGTCGCTTCGGCCTGTTCGATCAGGCTGAGCACGTCGCCCATGCCGAGGATGCGCGAGGCGATCCGGTCCGGGTGGAAGGGGTCGAGCGCTTCGCTCTTTTCACCCATGCCGAGGAACTTGATCGGCTTGCCGGTGATGGCGCGGACCGACAGCGCGGCACCGCCACGGGCATCGCCGTCGACCTTGGTCAGGATCACGCCGGTCAGCGGCAGTGCGTCGCCAAAGGCCTTGGCGGTGTTGGCGGCGTCCTGGCCGGTCATCGCGTCGACCACGAACAGCGTTTCCACCGGCTTGATCGCCGCGTGCAGTTGCTGGATCTCGCCCATCATCTCGGCGTCGATATGCAGACGACCGGCGGTGTCGACGATAACCACGTCGATGAACTTGAGACGCGCTTCCTTGATCGCCGCTTCGGCGATATCCACCGGCTTCTGGCTGATATCGGACGGGAAGAAGGTCACGCCGATATCGTTGGCCAGGGTTTCCAGCTGCTTGATCGCGGCCGGGCGGTACACGTCCGCCGACACCACCATCACGCTTTTCTTCTTGCGCTCTTTAAGGAAGCGCGCCAGCTTGCCGGCGGTGGTGGTCTTGCCCGCGCCCTGCAGACCGGCCATGAGGATGACCGCTGGCGGCACGGCGCTCAGGTTCAGGTCTTCGTTGGCGGCGCCCATCAGGCTTTCGAGTTCGGCCTGGACGATCTTCACGAACGCCTGGCCCGGCGTCAGGCTGCGCGACACTTCGGTGCCGACGGCGCGTTCCTTGACCGAATTGACGAAGTCCTTCACCACCGGCAGGGCGACGTCGGCTTCGAGCAACGCCATGCGCACTTCACGCAGGGTGTCTTTGATATTGTCCTCGGTCAGCTTGGCCTTGCCGGTGACATGGCGCAGCGTCTGCGAGAGACGGTCGGTCAGGTTTTCAAACATGCGCGATCCTTTGAGGCCCCTAATATAGAACCGAGGTAATAGGCTGCCGGCGTAGTCAAAAGCGTGCCTGGCGAGCCTGCGGCGTGGGCAGGTCGCGGATTATAGCGAGACTGCGTGCGCGGCACTAGCGCCACGGTCTTTCGTGGACTGGCGGTTGTATGCCAAACTCAGCGCCTTTCGGGCTTGCTTCACAGGACTTATGCTTCCTTTGTCACCCAGTTTGCTGACCAGCCTCGCCGCCGCCTGCTTGTATGCCGCTGCGACCCTCTATCAAGGCACTCGCCTGCGCCAGTGTGCCAAGGCCGACAAACGCCTGCTGGTCGGGCTCGGCGTATTCGCCGTGCTGGCCCACGCGATTGCCCTGTGCACCCACCTGGCGACCCCGGTCGGACTGGGCCTGGACTTCTTCAACGCCGCCAGCCTGATCGCCGTCGCGGTGATCGCCCTGACCCTGGTCGCCTGTGCGCGGATCCCCGTGGAGAACCTGCTGATCCTGCTGTTCCCGCTAGGCCTGCTGACGGTGCTATTGGCTCAGTTCGCGCCCTCGGGCACGGTGCAGATCATCGATGAAGAGCCGGGCATCCTTGCGCATATCCTGCTGTCGATCCTCGCCTACGGCATGTTTACCATCGCAGTGTTCCAGGCCCTGCTGCTGCTGTTGCAGGACCACCAGCTCAAGCACAAGCATCCTTCCGGGCTGATCAAGAACTTCCCGCCGCTGCAAACCATGGAAAGCCTGCTGTTCGGTTTCCTCTGGGCCGGCTGGACACTGCTGTCGCTGTCACTGATCTCCGGCTGGCTGTTCGTCGAGAACCTCTTCGCCCAGCACCTGGTGCACAAGACCCTGCTGGCCTGCCTGGCCTGGGTGGTGTTCAGCGTGCTGCTGTGGGGCCGCAACCGCCTCGGCTGGCGCGGGCACAAGGCAATCCGCTGGACCCTGGCCGGTTTCTGCCTGCTGATGCTGGCCTATTTTGGCAGCAAGCTGGTCCGCGAATACATCCTGCATATCTGACGGGCCGAAATCATGGACAACCTGCCCGCCGGACCGATGCTCGCTGTATTGGCCCTGCTGATCCTCTGGTCGGCGCTGTTCACCGCCATCGAAGTCGCCCAGCAATTGCTCACGGCACAGCGCCCGGCCTCGCGCTCGGGTGACAAACCCGCCGCGCGCCTGAGCTTCCCGCGGGACAGCCTGATCCTCTGCAACACCCTGTGCCGCATCGTCGCGGTGATCATCGGCACCCTGCTCTCGCTGCTGCTCTGGGGCGAACACGGCCCCTGGCTCGCGTGCCTGGGCAGCACGGTGGCGCTACTGGTATTCGCCGACTACCTGCCGCGCCTGCTCGCCGCCCGCTACCCAGAAGCCATCCTCGCGACCGGCAACGCCTTGCTCGGCGTCCCGCTGAAAATCCTCTATCCCGCGGCCTGGCTGCTCAACGGTGCCGCCCGCCTGCTGCTGCGCCCCTTTATCAGCAAGCCCGGCACGGTCAAGCAGAGCGACGAGGACATGCCTCCCCTCGATCCGGAAGACGAACCGGAGCACCCGGCGCGCCACCCGTCTCTGTCCAGCATCCATGCGCTGCACAACATCACGGTCAACGACATCCTGGTGCCCCGTAGCGAAGTAGAAGGGGTCAACCTCGACGACTCCATCGAGGACATCATCGCGCAGTTGCTGAAGAACCGACGCACCCGCCTGCCGGTGTTCCACAGCGATATCAACCAGGTCGAGGCGGTGCTCAATACCCGCCAGATCCTTCATCAACTGTTCGATGCCAGCCTGACCAAAGCCTCCCTGCTCGCCGCCTGCCGTGAACCGTACTTCGTGCCGGAAAGCACGCCGCTGCAACTGCAACTGCTGAACTTCCACAAACAGCAGCGACGCCAGGGCATGGTGGTGGACGAATACGGCGAAGTGCTCGGCATCGTCACCCTGGAAGACATTCTCGAAGAGATCGTCGGCGAATTCGAAAGCGAGCACAGCCTGGCCAACCCGCATATCCACCCGCAGGCCGACGGCCGCCTGGTGATCGACGGCGCCGCATCGATCCGCGAACTGAACAAGAGCCTGGGCTGGCACCTGCCCAGTGATGGCCCGAAGACCCTCAACGGCCTGGTCACCGAAGCCCTGGAAACCATTCCGGACAGTGCGGTCTGCCTGAAGATCGGTCGTTATCGCCTGGAAATCCTCGAAACCGAGGACAACCGGGTCAGCAAGGTGCTGGCCTGGCATACCAGTTCGACCCTACAAGCGGTCGCACGGGAATAAGCCCTTACCCCTGGGTGTTCATACTAATAATTCGCACGTGCAAAACTTTCAGGGAAGCTCGCAATGACCTCCAGCACCACCTTTGACGATTCCACTCCGAACAAGCCGCTGAACTCCACTTCGCGGGTGGCGACCGCCAGTTTTATCGGCACGGCCATCGAGTTCTACGACTTCTATGTCTATGCCACCGCTGCCGCGCTGGTGATCGGCCCGGTATTTTTCCCACAGACTGACGGCACCGCGCAGATGCTCTCGGCCTTCCTGACCTTTGGTATCGCGTTCCTGGCGCGCCCGCTGGGATCGATCCTGTTCGGCCACTTCGGTGACCGTATCGGACGCAAATCGACCCTGGTCGCCTCGCTACTGCTGATGGGCATCTGCACCACGCTGATCGGCGTGCTGCCCGGCTACGCGACCATCGGCGCCTGGGCGCCGATCCTGCTGTGCCTGCTGCGCTTCGGCCAGGGCCTGGGACTTGGCGGCGAATGGGGCGGGGCCGCGCTGCTGGCGACCGAGAACGCCCCCGAAGGCAAACGCGCCTGGTTCGGCATGTTTCCGCAACTGGGCCCTTCGATCGGCTTTCTCGCCGCCAACGGCCTGTTCCTGATCCTGGCCATGACCCTGAGCGACGAGCAGTTCCGTTCCTGGGGCTGGCGCATTCCGTTCCTGCTCAGCGCCGCGCTGGTGATCGTCGGTCTGTACGTCCGCCTCAAGCTGGAGGAAAGCCCGGTCTTCGCCAACGCCGTGGCGCGCCAGGAGCGGGTGAAGATGCCGCTGATCGAGCTGTTCAGCCGCTACTGGGCGCCAGTACTGCTGGGCTCCGTGGCGATGGTGGTGTGCTACGCGCTGTTCTATATCTCGGCGGTGTTTTCCCTGAGCTACGGCGTGGCCAACCTCGGCTACAGCCGCGAAACCTTCCTCGGGCTGCTGTGTTTTGCCGTGCTGTTCATGGCCGCGGCCACACCACTGGCAGCCTGGGCCAGCGACCGCTTCGGACGCAAGCCGGTGCTGATTCTCGGCGGGGTGCTGGCACTGCTGTCCGGTTTCACCATGGAACCGCTGCTGGGCCACGGCTCGACCACCGGCGTCGCGCTGTTCCTGTGCCTGGAGCTATTCCTGATGGGGATTACCTTCGCGCCGATGGGTGCGTTGCTGCCTGAACTGTTTCCTACCCACGTGCGTTATACCGGCGCGTCGGCGGCCTACAATCTGGGCGGTATCGTCGGAGCTTCGGCCGCACCGTTCTTTGCCCAGAAACTGGTGACGATGGGCGGTCTGAGCTGGGTCGGCGGGTATGTATCGGGGGCGGCGGCGTTGAGCCTGATTGCGATTTTCTGTTTGAAGGAAACGCGCTACAACGATTTGAACAAGGTCGCCTGATAGAACTGCTCAGGCGTTGAGGGGCTCTTCGCGGACAAGCCCGCTCCCACAGGTTTTTGCGTCGTGGACAAAATCCGGATACGACTCGATCACTGTGGGAGCGGGCTTGCCCGCGAATGGCGCACCAGGGTTACAGCTCGACCACAACAGCCTGAGCGGCACGGGTCGCCTTGGCCCGCGCGGCTTCGATCGACTCGTCACGCGCCAGGGCCACACCCATGCGGCGCTGGCCGTTGACTTCCGGCTTGCCGAACAGGCGCAAGGCGGTATCCGGCTCGCTCAACGCCGCACCGAGGTTGGCGAAGGCGGTCCGGGTCGATTGCCCCTCCACCAGGATCACCGCCGAGGCCGACGGGCCGAACTGACGGATCAACGGGATCGGCAAGCCGAGAATCGCCCGGGCGTGCAGCGCGAACTGCGACAAGTCCTGGGAAATCATGGTCACCATGCCGGTGTCATGGGGGCGCGGCGATACTTCGCTGAACCACACCTGGTCGCCCTTGATGAACAACTCGACGCCAAACATGCCGCGCCCACCGAGGGCTTCAGTCACTGCCTTGGCGACCCGCTCCGATTCGGCCAAGGCCAGCGGACTCATGGCTTGCGGCTGCCAGGACTCCTGGTAGTCGCCCTTCTCCTGACGGTGACCGACCGGCGCGCAGAACGTGGTGCCGCCGACATGACGCACGGTCAGCAAGGTGATTTCGTAGTCGAAGTCGATGAAACCCTCGACAATCACCCTGCCTTTACCGGCACGACCGCCTTCCTGGGCGTAATCCCAGGCCTTCTGCACATCATCGACACTGCGCAGCAGGCTCTGGCCCTTGCCCGACGAACTCATCACCGGCTTGACCACGCATGGGAAACCCAGGTCCTCGACGGCCTTGCTGTAGGCCTCGAAGGTGTCGGCGAAGTGGTACGGTGAGGTCGGCAGCTTCAGCTCTTCGGCGGCCAGGCGACGGATACCCTCACGGTTCATGGTCAGTTGCGCGGCGCGGGCGGTCGGCACCACGGTGAAACCTTCGGCCTCCAACTCCACCAGGGTGGCGGTGGCAATGGCTTCGATTTCCGGGACGATGAAGTGCGGCTTCTCGGCTTCGATCACGGCCCGCAGGGCTGCGCCGTCGAGCATGTTGATCACGTGGCTGCGATGGGCGACCTGCATGGCCGGCGCATCGGCATAACGGTCAACCGCGATCACCTCAACGCCCAGGCGTTGCAGTTCGATCACGACTTCCTTGCCCAGCTCACCACAGCCACAGAGCAATACGCGAGTCGCGGTCGGCGACAGTGGAGTTCCGATACGGGTCATTTCAGGTCCTCAAGGAAGCAGATCATCGTAGGCGCCCGATCGGCGGGCACCTGCTGGGAATTAAAGGCGGGCATTTTACATGAACTGGGGCAAATCGTTTCAGGCCGGATGAGCGGCTTTGCGCAGACGCCAGGCCATGACCAGCCAGACCACGGTGACCCCGGCGAACTTGGAGCCCAGCGCGGTCAGGACCACGCCCGGGGTCAACGCGCCGATCAGGCCGAAGAAGATAAAGGTGTCCAACGGGATGCTGAGCGCCGAACTTATCCACAGGCGGTCGTGCAGCGGGCGCCTGGTGATACTGAACACCAGCCAGTCGATGCATTCGGAAATGGCGAAAGCGCTGGCGCTGGCCAGGGCGATGGTCGGGTCGGAGGTCACATACGACAGCACCAGCGCCGCCAGCATGGCCACAATGGCCCCGTGACCGAAACGGGTCTGGACCATATCGCGCAGGATAAATACCAGCCCGCCCCAGGCCGACCAGATGATGTCCAGGTGCGGCGCGCTGGAAAACGCGAAGTTGATCAGCACGACGCTGGCGATATAGGCGATAAGAAAGAGCATGGGGCAAGGACTACCTGTCGATGTAGCCCTACAGATTACCGCAAAGCGCCAGGAGGGTCACAGCCGGGAGCTGAATCAGCCCTTCGTCCCGAGCATCCACAGCAGCCCGCTGGACTTGGCCCGCTCATGGCAACGCCCGAGCACTTCGCGACGCTCGACGTTATCCATCCGGCTCCAGCGGGTGATTTCCTCGACCGTGCGCTGGCAACCGGTACAGATATCCTGCTCGTCCAGCGCGCAGATACTCACGCAGGGCGAGGGCACCGGACGCTCCGGCGTGGTCATTGCCCGTCTTCCTGCAAGTCGCGGGCATAACGCTGCGAATTGTGCACATAGTGGGCGGCACTGGCCTCGAGCATCTTCTTCTGCGGCTCGGTCAGCTCGCGCACCACCTTGCCCGGCGATCCCATCACCAGCGAGCCGTCGGGAATTTCCTTGCCTTCGCCGATCAGCGAATTGGCGCCGATAATGCAGTTCTTGCCGATCTTCGCGCCGTTGAGAATCACCGCGTTGATACCAATCAGGCTGTAGTCGCCGACGGTGCAGCCGTGCAGCATGGCGTTGTGGCCGATGGTCACGCCGGTGCCGATGGTCAGCGGATAGCCCATGTCGGTGTGCATCACCGTACCGTCCTGGACGTTGCTGTTGCGACCGATCAGGATCAGTTCGTTGTCACCCCGCAGCACGGCGTTGAACCAGACATTGGCGCCCTCCTCCAGCTTGACCTTGCCCACCAGCACGGCATTGGGTGCCACCCAGCTCTGCGGATGGGCTTCGACACGAAAGTCGCCCAGGCGGTATTTCATACGGTAATCCTCACGGCTCGGGATACAGCGCCATACTGGCGATGGCTCAGATATTGATAAACCGCTCGGGCGGCTTGTGCAGGCTGATCTTGGCGTCATACAGCAGATTGATCAACTCGACGATCATGATCGCCGTGAGCCCCCAGATCTTGAATTCACCATAACGATAACTGGGCACGTACCAGCTGCGGCCCTGATAATCGATGCGATGGGTGTGTTCGCGCGGGTCCTGGCGGAAGAACTCCAGCGGAACGTTGAACACGGCGGCGATCTCGGCGTCGTTGGCCCGATACTCGACAAAGTCCGGGACCACGCCGACATACGGCGTTACCTTGATCCCGTGCAGCGAGATCAACGGACTGAGCGGACCGACGATTTCCACCAGGCCAGGAGCCAGGCCGATCTCTTCCTCGGCTTCGCGCAGAGCCGTGAAGACCAGATCTGGGTCCTCGGGATCGCGGCGACCACCGGGAAACGCGACCTCGCCACCATGGGTCGAAAGACCGCTGGCCCGCAGGGTCAGTACCAGCTCGGGTGCTTCACTGCGCGTGATCGGCACCAGTACCGCTGCCTCGGGAAAACGTCGATCCGTTTCCAGGGGGCGCGGGGTATGGTCACTGACACGTCGAAGTAGCTCATCCAGCATGGCTGATCTCGATTTCTGACTTACCCTGCATCATGCACCAAACCGGCAGGTCGCCCAAGCCCTGAACCGCTGCATGTCGCGAAAGCACAACTTGCCGACAGGCAACCGACCACGCGAAGATAGGCGCGCCACCCAGAGAATCCAGCATGAAGTTCTGCAGCCAATGCGGTAAACCGGTCAGTCAACGCATTCCCGAGGGCGACACACGCCTGCGCTTTGTCTGCGATCACTGTCAGACCATTCATTACCAGAACCCCAATATCGTCGCCGGCTGCCTACCGGTCTGGGGCAGCCAGGTGCTGCTCTGCCGCCGGGCCATCGAGCCGCGCCTCGGATTCTGGACCTTGCCGGCCGGCTTCATGGAAAACGGCGAGACCGTCGAGGACGCCGCACGCAGGGAAACCTTCGAAGAGGCGTATGCGCGGGTGCGCAACCTGAGCATCTACACGCTGATCGATGTGCCACACATCAATCAGGTCCATGTGTTCTACCGCGCCGAGCTGGCCGACCTGGATTTCCGCGCCGGCACCGAGAGCCTGGAGGTGCGCCTGTTCGAAGAGCACGAGATCCCCTGGTCCGAGCTCGCTTTCAGGACCGTCGGGCGTACCTTAGAATGCTTCTTCGCCGACCGCCTCACACAACAGTTCCCGGTGCGCAGCGAAGCCGTGCCGCCCATGATGCCGAAAGCGGCCGCCCCCAAATAATCCGCTACGCCACTTTTTCAGGGATACCGTTTCAATGCGTTGGTTGCTTGCTGTTTTCTGCCTGTCGTTTGCCGCGCTCTCCCAGGCTTCCGCCGCCGACCCATTGCAAGGTCGAATGATTGAAAAGGTCCTTGTCCTCAAGTCCGCCCACCAACTGCAATTGATCAGTGACGGCAAACCACTGAAAACCTACCGCATCTCCCTGGGCAGAAACCCCAGGGGACAAAAGCTGATAGAAGGCGACCGCCGTACACCGGAAGGTTTCTATTGGATCGACTGGCGCAAGACCAGCGACAAATTCAATCTGTCGATGCACATTTCCTACCCGAATATCAGCGATGCCGCACGGGCCCGTCGCGAGGGCGTCAACCCCGGCAGCATGATCATGATCCACGGCACGCCGGACTCCGAGGATTACCCGGAGCAGTGGCTGCATACCCTGGACTGGACCGACGGCTGCGTCGGCATGCGCAACGTCGACATGCGCGAAGTATGGAACCTGGTCAAGGACGGTACCCTGGTGGAAATCCGCCCCTGAAGCGATGTCACGCAACCACCCTGATACCACTGACCCCCCGAATGCCCGACATGTTCCCCATGCCGGGCTTTTTATTGCGCTCGAAGAATACCAGTGGCATTGACATGGTATCTAAGTGGTATTAGCTTGATGCCACTACCCGAGCGAAAAACCTCTAATAACCGCATCGGAAATCCTACATGAACAAGATACTCGCACTGCGTCCCGACGAGTCCCAGCCTACGCCGTTGTACCTGCAACTGGCGCGCAACCTGGAAGCCGCCATCCATGCCGGCCAATGGAAAGCCGAACAGGCGCTGCCCTCGGAACGCAACCTGAGCGAACTGCTGAGTATCTCCCGGGTGACGGCCCGCAAAGCCCTGGAAGTCCTCTTCGAACAGGGTCTGATCCGCCGCAGCCAGGGTTCCGGGACCTTTATCACCCCGCGCCTGGAACAGCCGTTGTCACGCCTGTCGAGCTTCAGCGAGATGCTTCGCTCCAAGGGCTTCGTACCCGGCTCGCAATGGCTGGAACGCCATATCGCCCTGCCCAGCCACGAAGAACTGATCCGCCTGGCCCTGTCCCCCAGCGACAAGGTTGCGCGCCTCAAGCGCCTGCGCAAGGCCGACGACACGGTGATGGCGATCGAGATGAGCACCCTGCCCGCCGCGCTGTTGCCCGAGCCGGAACAGGTCGGCGATTCGCTCTATGAATACCTGGACGGTATCGGTCGGCCCGTGGTCCGCGCCCTGCAACATATCCGCGCGATCAATGCCTCGCCGGACCTCGCCGCCCTGGTGGGCATCGAGCCGGGTACCGCGATGCTGTTGATGACCCGCGTCGGCTACCTCGAAGACAACACCCCCATCGAACTGACCGACACCTATTGCCGTGACGACTACTACGACTTCGTCGCCGAACTGCGACGTTAGCTTCCCCAGAGAACCCGCCATGTCCGAAGACAATATCCTTACCCCGCAAGGCTGGATCCGCGGCCGCCTGGTACACCAGGCGGGCAAGGTACAACGTATCGAAGGCACGCCCTGCGATCCGGCCGACAACGACCTGCCCTACCTGCTGCCCGGTTTCATCGACCTGCATGTCCACGGTGGCGGCGGCAAGGACATCATGGAGGGTGGCGCCGCCTTCGAAACCATCGCCCGCACCCACCTGCGCTTCGGCACCACCTCATTGCTGGCCACGACCATGACCGCGCCGCCCGAGGAGATCGGCGAAATCCTCGGCCAGCTCGGCCATTACTGCGAGCAGCGCCCGGCGGGCACCGCCCGCGTCCTTGGCGTGCACCTCGAAGGCCCGTTCATCAATCCCGGCAAACTCGGCGCCCAGCCGAACTTCGCCCATACGGCGATCGCCGCCGAAATCGATGAATACCTGCGCCGCGCGCCGATCCGGGTGATTACCATCGCCCCGGAAATCGCCGGCCACGCGCAATTAATCCGCGCCCTCAGCAGCCGCGGCATCCGCATGCAGATCGGCCACACCCTGGGCAGCTACGAGGAAGGCGTCGCCGCCCTTGAGGCCGGGGCCACCAGCTTCACCCACCTGTACAACGCCATGAGCCCGTTGCACCACCGCGAGCCGGGTATCGTCGGTGCCGCCCTGGCCCATGCCCGCTATGCCGAACTGATCCCCGACCTGCTGCACGTGCATCCGGGCGCGATGCGCGTGGCCCTGCGCTCGATCCCCTGCCTCTATTGCGTGACCGACTCGACCGCCGCCGCCGGCATGCCGGACGGCGAGTACAAGCTGGGCAGCCACACCGTGACCAAGTGCCTGGGCGGCGTACGCCTGGCCGACGGCACCCTGGCCGGCAGCACCCTGACCATGGACCAGGCCCTGCGCAACCTGGTGAAGATCGGCCTGCCCATCGCCGAAGCCTCGCAACGCCTGTCGCAGTTCCCCGCCGACTACCTCGGCCTGGAAGAGCGCGGACGCCTGGCGCCCGGAGCCTGGGCCGACTGCGTGCACCTGGATCGTTCGTTGACACTGACCTCGGTAATGGTCGAAGGAGAAGCCGTTGACTTCCAGAATGCTTGAAGAGGCACTGTCCTCTCACGAGGCGGTCAGCCGCCAGTTGCAGCAACTCGACGACGGCCTGAAGGCCATCGCCGCCCGCCTGCGCCGCCAGCCGCCCCATGTGGCGATGACTGTCGCCCGGGGCAGCTCCGACCATGCCGCCAGTTACTTCGCCTACCTGACCATGCAGCAGACCGGCGTACCGGTCGCCTCGCTGCCGATGTCGGTGGTCACCCTGCGGCATTCGCCATTGCGCGTCAGCGGCCAGGCGGTGTTCGCCTTTTCCCAGTCCGGACAGAGCCCGGACCTGGTCGACAGCCTGCACCTGCTGCGCGAACGCGGGGCCCTCAGCGTGGCCATGGTCAACGCCCCCGACTCGCCCCTGGAGGCCGCCTGCGAATACACCGTGCCGCTGCTGGCCGGGGCCGAGCAAAGCGTCGCCGCCACCAAGAGTTTCATCGCCACCCTCAGTGCCAGCGCCCGGCTGCTCGGTCATTGGCAGCAGGATCGCGCCCTGCTCGACGCCGGCCAGGCCCTGCCCGCCGGCCTGCAACAGGCCGCGGCCCAGGACTGGAGCGCGGCCATCGACGTGCTGCGCGGCAGCGAGCGGCTGATGGTGATCGGTCGCGGCGCCGGCTTCGCCATTGCCCAGGAGGCCGCGCTGAAGTTCAAGGAAACCTCGGCGATCCAGGCCGAAGCCTTCAGCAGCGCCGAGGTGCGCCACGGCCCGATGGCCCTGATCGACGCCGGCTACCCCCTGCTGGTCTTCGCCCCACGGGGCGCGGAACAGGCCGGACTGCTCAAGCTCGCCGCCGACATGCGCCAGCGCGGCGCCCGCGTGCTGCTCGCCGCGCCACCCGATATCGCCGAGCGCGACCTGGACCTGACCTGCGCCGGGCATCCGGCCCTCGATCCGATCCTGGCGATCCAGAGTTTCTATGTGATGGCCGCCCGACTGGCCGTGGCCCGCGGCATGGACCCCGACCAACCGCGTCACCTGAGCAAAGTCACCCGTACCCACTGACGAGTACAGCGCCATGCATAACAACAATGAGATCACCCTCGGCGCACCGCTCAGCGGTCCCGTGCTCCCACTCACCCGCATCGACGATGCGGTCTTCGCCAGCGGCGCCATGGGCGAAGGCATCGCCATCGACCCGCTCAACGACACCCTGCATGCGCCCTGTGCCGGGGTGATCCTGCATGTCGCGCGAACGCTGCACGCACTGACCCTGCGCGCCGACAACGGCGCCGAACTGTTGCTGCACCTGGGCCTGGATACCGTCGAACTGCAGGGCGAAGGCTTTGCCCTGCTGGTCGCGGAAGGTGCCCGGGTCAGTGCCGGCCAGGCCCTGCTGCGCTTCGACCTCGACCGGGTCGCCCGCCAGTGCAAAAGCCTGGTGACGCCGCTGGTGCTGACCAACGGCGAACACTATGAGCTACGGATCCTGCCCCGCGACTCGGTAACGGTCGGTGAGCCGCTGCTGCGGGTCCTGTCGCGCCAAACCGCGCCCCCGCCGACAAGCATTCCCGGCGCGACCAGCGAAGAGGTTCGCGGCAGTGCCCGGGTCGCTCATCGCGGCGGCCTCCACGCGCGCCCGGCGGCCCTGTTGCGCCAGGCCGCACAAGGCTTCAACTGCGATGCACGACTGCACCTGGGCGAAAGGTCAGCCTCCCTCGACAGCCTGATCGGCATCATGGGCCTGGGCGTCACCGAACAGGACCTGGTGGAAATCAGCTGCCGTGGCACCGATCGTGAAGCGGCGTTGCAGGCGCTGCTGCGGGTCTTGCAAACCCCGTTGGCAGAGGACAAACACCATGGCCCACCGATCCGGCCAACCACAGCCGCCCCACTGGCCGAAGCCGGCGTACTGCACGGCGTAGGCGCCGCGCCCGGACTGGTCAGCGGCCCGATTGCGCGACTGCAGGCCATCCAGCTGCCGCCGGACACCGGTGGACATAGCGCCGACGACCAATTGCAGGCCCTGGATATTGCGCTGGAAAAAGTCCGCGGCGAAATCTACGACACCCTGCAACAGGCCCACAGACGCCAGGATCACGCCGAACAGGCGATCTTCAACGCGCACCTGGCCCTGCTCGAAGACCCGACCCTGCTCGATGCCGCCAGCCAGGCCATCGAACAGGGCAGCGCGGCGACACACGCCTGGAGCCAGACTATCGAAACGCAATGCCAGGTCCTGTTGAACCTGGGCAACCCGTTGCTCGCCGAACGCACCAACGATTTGCACGACCTGCGCCAACGGGTACTGCGCGCCCTGCTCGGCGAGACCTGGCACTACGAACTGGCCGAAGGCTCGATTGTCGTCGCCCAGGAGCTGACCCCTTCCGATCTCCTGCTGATCAGCCAGCAGAAGGTCGCCGGAGTGTGCATGGTCGCAGGCGGTGCCACGTCCCACGTAGCGATCCTCGCCCGGAGCAAGGGCCTGCCCTGCCTGGTCGCCCTCGGCCCGCAGTTGCTGGAGATCGCCCCCGGCCAGCAGGTGGTGCTCGATGCCGATCACGGACGCCTCGAACTGAGTCCCGACAGCGCACGCCTCGAAGGTGTCGCATTGGCCCACTGGCAACATCAACTGCGCCGCCAGCGACAGCAGGAACACAGCCATGCACGAGCACAGACCCGCGACGGCCTGTGCATCGAGGTGGCGGCCAATGTCGCCTCGGCCCATGAGGCCATGGAAGCCCATCAAGGCGGGGCCGATGGCGTCGGCCTGCTGCGCACCGAGTTTCTGTTTGTCGACCGCCAGACCGCGCCCGATGAACAGGAACAGCGCAGCGCCTACCAGGGCGTTATCGATGCCATGGGCGACAAGCCGGTGATCATCCGCACCATCGATGTCGGTGGCGACAAGCAACTCGACTACCTGCCGCTGCCCTTCGAGGCCAATCCCGTACTCGGCCTGCGCGGCATCCGCCTGGCCCGGGCGCGGCCAGAACTGCTGGATCAGCAATTACGTGCACTGCTGCAAGTCAGCCCGTTGCAACGCTGCCGGATCCTGCTGCCGATGATCAGCGAGGTCGATGAACTGCTGCAGATCCGCCAGCGCCTCGACACCCTGGCCACCGAACTGGGAATCGACCAGCGTCCCGAACTGGGGGTGATGATCGAAGTCCCCTCCGCCGCCCTGCTGGCCGAGCAGTTGGCGGAGCACGCCGACTTCCTCTCCATCGGCACCAACGACCTGTCGCAGTACACCCTGGCCATGGACCGTGATCATGCCGGCCTGGCCGCCCGGGTCGACGCCCTGCACCCGGCGGTGCTGCGCCTGATCGCCCAGACCTGCGCCGGCGCGGCCCGTCATCAACGCTGGGTCGGTGTCTGTGGTGCCCTGGCCTCGGACCCGCTGGCCACGCCGGTATTGATCGGCCTGGGCGTCACTGAACTGTCCGTGAGCCCGCCGCAGATCGGAGAGATCAAGGAGCGGGTACGCCAACTCGACGCCGCCGCCTGTCGCCAGATCAGTCAATCACTGCTCCAACTCGGCAGTGCCGCCAGCGTCCGCGAGACCTGCCGCCGGCACTGGCCGCTGGCCTGATAACAAAAACAACAAGGAGAGTCGTCATGTACCAGTTGTTTATCGAGGGCCTGCAACGCCTCGGCCGTGCCCTGATGCTGCCCATCGCCATCCTGCCGATTGCCGGCCTGCTGCTGCGCCTGGGTGATACCGACCTGCTGGACATCGCGATCATCCACGATGCCGGCAACACCATCTTCGCCAACCTGGCACTGATCTTCGCCATCGGCATCGCTGTCGGTTTTGCCCGCGACAATAACGGCACCGCCGGACTGGCGGGTGCCATCGGCTACCTGGTGATGATCTCCACGCTCAAGGTGCTCGATGCCAACATCAACATGGGCATGCTCGCGGGGATCATCAGCGGCCTGCTCGGTGGTGCGCTGTACAACCGCTTCAAGGACATCAAGCTGCCGGAATACCTGGCCTTCTTCGGCGGGCGACGCTTCGTGCCGATCGTCACCGGCTTTTCGGCGGTCGGACTGGGGGTGCTCTTCGGCCTGATCTGGCCACCGATCCAGAGCGGCATCAACAGCCTCGGCCTGTTGATGGTCGAAAGCGGCAGTATCGGCGCGTTCATTTTCGGCGTGTTCAACCGCCTGCTGATCGTCACCGGGTTGCACCATATCCTCAACAACATGATGTGGTTCGTCTTCGGCAGCTTCACCGATCCGGAGACCGGTCGCGTGGTCACCGGCGACCTGGCACGCTATTTCGCCGGCGACCCGAAAGCCGGGCAGTTCATGACCGGCATGTTCCCGGTGATGGTCTTCGGCCTGCCCGCCGCCTGCCTGGCGATGTATCGCAATGCCTTGCCCGAGCGCCGCAAACTGATGGGCGGGATCCTGCTGTCGATGGCCCTGACCTCGTTCCTGACCGGCGTCACCGAGCCCATCGAATTCGCCTTCATGTTCCTCGCGCCGATGCTCTATGTAGTCCATGCGCTGCTGACCGGGCTGTCGATGGCGATCACCAATCTGCTGAATATCCACCTGGGGTTCACCTTCTCCGGCGGCGCCATCGACATGGCCCTGGGCTGGGGCAAGTCCACCAACGGCTGGCGGGTGCTGCCGGTGGGGCTGGCCTATGCACTGGTCTACTATTTCGTGTTCGATTTCTGCATCCGCCGCTTCGACCTGAAGACGCCGGGACGCGAGCACATCGTCAGCACCACGGCGACCCGGGTGCTCAGCGAAAACCAGCGGGCCGCGGCCTACATCCAGGCACTGGGAGGAGCCGCCAACCTGGTGACCGTCGGGGCCTGCACCACCCGGCTGCGGGTGGAACTGCTGGACCGCGACAAGGCCGTGGATGCCGATCTCAAGATACTCGGCGCCATGGCCGTGGTGCGCCCCGGCCATGGTGGCAGCCTGCAGGTGGTGGTAGGACCGCTGGCGGACAGCATTGCCGATGAGATTCGCCTGGCGTTGCCAACCACGGGGTCGAGTGCCATCGCATCAAGCGAGCCGGAGCCCGTCGGCTCGACCGAGATCAGCGCGGAACAGTTGCAGCAATGGCTCGCCGCACTCGGTGGAAAAGCCAACGTACGGGCACTGGAGTGCGTCGCCCAGACACGACTGCGGGTGCAGCTCGAGGATGTTCGGCGATTATCGGAAACGGCACTGAAGGCACTGGGCTGCCAGGGCATCAGTCCGTTGGAAGACGGAGTCTGGCATGTGCTGGTGGGGGACCGTGCCCAGGCCATCAGTAACGCCATGGGACGATAAGGAACAGGAATCGGAAGAGGGAGAATCAGAAATCGGCGAGGCGCCAGACTTCATAGGCTGGCGTCTCATAGGGATGGCTGTGCTTGAGGGCCATGACCACGGCTTCGATCAGGGCATCCTCCACGACCAGCTCAACTTTCCATTCCGCCACCTGCTCGACCACACCGGTTTGCCCGAGGAACGGCTGGCTGCCGTCCAACGGGCGAAACTGGCCCTGGCCCAGCACCTGCCAGGCGCAGTGGTCATAGGCACCGATTCGACCGCCACCGGCGGCGAATACGGCGCTCTTGACCTGCTCCACATGGCTCGGCGGAACAAAGAAGCTGAGCTTGTACATGACGCGACTCAGTCGACCCAGACGCGAGCGTTACGGAACATGCGCAGCCATGGCGCGTCTTCGTTCCAGTCTTCCGAGCGCCAGGAGTTCTGCACGGCACGGAACACCCGCTCAGGGTGCGGCATCATGATCATGACGCGACCGTCACGGCTGGTCAGCCCGGTGATCCCGCGCGGCGAACCGTTCGGGTTGGCCGGGTAGGTTTCGGTGACCTTGCCATGGTTGTCGACAAAGCGCATGGCCACGCAACCCGACAGGTCGGCTTGCAGCAGGGCTTCTTCGCTTTCGAACTCGGCATAACCCTCGCCGTGGGCGATGGCGATCGGCATGCGCGAACCGGCCATGCCCTGCAGGAAGATCGAGTTCGACTCCTGGATCTGCACCATCGCCACGCGCGCTTCGAACTGCTCGGAACGGTTGCGTACGAAGTGCGGCCAGAACTCGCTGCCCGGAATCAGTTCGTGCAGGTTGGACATCATCTGGCAACCGTTGCACACGCCGAGGGTGAAGCTGTCGTTGCGCTCGAAGAAGCCCTGGAAGGCATCACGGGCACGGGCGTTGAACAGGGCCGACTTGGCCCAGCCTTCGCCGGCGCCGAGCACGTCGCCGTAGGAGAAGCCGCCACAGGCGACCAGGCCCTTGAACTCGTTCAGGTCGACACGACCGGCGAGGATATCGCTCATGTGCACGTCGATGGCATTGAAGCCGGCACGGTCGAACGCCGCCGCCATTTCCACCTGGCCATTGACGCCCTGCTCGCGCAGAACCGCGACCTGGGGACGAATGCCTTTCTTGATGTATGGTGCGGCGATGTCCTGGTTCACATCGAAGCTGGTCTTGTAGCTCAGGCCAGGGTTGCCTTCGTCCAGCAGGACGTCGAATTCCTGGTCGGCACAGTTGGCGTTGTCGCGCAGGCGCTGGATCCGGTAGCTGGTTTCCGCCCACTGGCGTTGCAGCAGGCGACGCTCGCCGGTGAACACGGTGTCGCCGTTGAAGGTGATGCTGACTTCGCCGTTGTTCAGCGGCTGGCCGATCACCGACACGCAGTCACCCAGGCCCGCGGCGCTGAACTGCGCCAGCACGTCCGGCGTGGAGTCCTGGCGCACCTGGATCACCGCGCCCAACTCTTCGTTGAACAGGATCGCGGCGATATCGGCGGCGGTTTCCGCCACGCCGTCGAGGTTCAGGCTCAGGCCGCAGTGGCCGGCGAAGGCCATCTCCACGGTGCTGACCAGCAGGCCACCATCGGAGCGGTCGTGATAGGCCAGCAGGTGACCGTCGGCATTGAGGCCCTGGATCACCGCGAAGAAGGCCTTGAGGTCTTCCGCGTCATCGACGTCCGGCGCATGCTTGCCGAGCTTGCCGTGCACCTGGGCGAGAATCGATGCGCCCATGCGGTTCTGGCCACGTCCCAGGTCGATCAGGATCAGGTCGGTAACGCCCTTGTCCATGCGCAGTTCAGGGGTCAGGGTCTTGCGGATATCGGTCACCGGCGCGAAACCGGTGACGATCAGCGACAACGGCGAGGTCACGCTCTTGTCGACGCCTTCGTCCTTCCAGCGAGTGGCCATGGACATCGAGTCCTTGCCCACCGGAATGGTGATGCCCAGTTCCGGGCACAGCTCCATGCCGACCGCTTTCACGGTGTCGTACAGGCGGGCATCTTCACCCGGATGGCCGGCAGCCGACATCCAGTTGGCCGACAGCTTGATGTCGGAGATCTTGCCGATGCGCGAGGCCGACAGGTTGGTCAGGGTCTCGCCGATCGCCATGCGGCCGGACGCCGGGGCGTTCAGCAGGGCCAGCGGCGTACGCTCGCCCATGGCCATGGCTTCGCCGGTGTAGACGTCAAAGCTGGTGGCGGTAACGGCGACGTCAGCCACCGGGACCTGCCACGGACCGACCATCTGGTCGCGGGCAACGAGGCCGGTGATGGTGCGGTCGCCGATGGTGATCAGGAAGCTCTTGCTCGCCACGGCCGGGTGATGCAGGACACGCTCGATGCAGTCGGCGATCGCCAGGCTGCCCGGATCGAAATCATCGCCCAGCTCGGTTTCGCGAACGGCCGAACGGTGCATGCGCGGGGCCTTGCCCAGCAGCACTTCGAGGGGCATGTCCACCGGGCTGTTGCCGAAGTGGCTGTCGGTCACGGTCAGTTGCGGTTCGGCGGTGGCCTCGCCGACCACCGCGAACGGGCAACGCTCGCGTTCGCAGATCGCCTTGAAGCGCTCGAAGTCCGCCGCATCGACCGCCAGGACGTAGCGTTCCTGGGATTCGTTGCTCCAGATTTCGTGCGGGGCCATGCCCGGCTCGTCGTTGGGGATATTGCGCAGTTCGAAACGGCCACCGCGGTCGCCGTCGTTGACCAGTTCCGGGAAAGCGTTGGACAGGCCGCCCGCGCCGACGTCATGGATAAAGCTGATCGGGTTCTTGTCGCCCAGCTGCCAGCAGCGGTCGATCACTTCCTGGCAGCGGCGTTCCATTTCCGGGTTTTCGCGCTGTACCGAAGCGAAGTCCAGGTCCGCCGAGCTGGTGCCGGTGGCCATCGAGGATGCCGCACCGCCGCCGAGGCCGATGAGCATCGCCGGGCCGCCAAGCACGATCAGCTTGGAACCGACGGTGATTTCGCCCTTCTGCACGTGTTCGGCACGGATGTTACCCATGCCGCCGGCCAGCATGATCGGCTTGTGGTAGCCGCGCACTTCATCGCCACGCGGGGTGGTGATGGACTGTTCGAAGGTACGGAAGTAGCCGGTCAGGGCCGGACGACCGAATTCGTTGTTGAACGCGGCGCCGCCCAGCGGGCCTTCGATCATGATGTCCAGCGCGGTGACGATGCGCTCGGGCTTGCCGTAGGGCACTTCCCAGGGTTGCTCGAAGCCGGGGATCTGCAGGTTGGACACGGTGAAACCGGTGAGGCCGGCCTTCGGCTTGGCGCCGCGCCCGGTTGCACCTTCGTCGCGGATCTCGCCACCGGAACCGGTCGAGGCGCCCGGGAACGGGGCGATCGCGGTCGGGTGGTTGTGGGTCTCGACTTTCATCAGGATGTGCACCGGCTCCTGCACCGCGCCGTACTGGCGGGTCTCGGGATCCGGGAAGAAGCGACCGGCGACATTGCCGACGATCACCGAGGCGTTGTCCTTGTAGGCCGACAGGACACCTTCGCTGTGCATCACGTAGGTGTTCTTGATCATGCCGAACAGGCTCTTTTCCTGGCTCTCGCCGTCGATATCCCAACTGGCGTTGAAGATCTTGTGGCGGCAGTGCTCGGAGTTGGCCTGGGCGAACATCATCAGTTCGATGTCATGCGGGTTGCGCTTGAGACCGATGAAGGCATTCACCAGGTAATCGATTTCGTCTTCGGCCAGGGCCAGGCCCAGCTCGACGTTGGCTTTTTCCAGCGCGGCGCGACCGCCACCGAGGATATCCACGGCGGTCAGCGGCTTCGGTTCGGCATGGCTGAACAGGCCGGCGGCCTGTTCCAGGTTGGCCAGAACGATCTGGGTCATGCGGTCATGCAGGCTGGCGCTGATCAGTTCGGCTTCGGCGTCGCTGAACTGGCCGGCCACGTAGAACGCGATGCCACGCTCCAGACGCTGGATTTTCCCCAGGCCGCAGTTGCGAGCGATGTCGCTGGCCTTGCTCGACCAGGGCGAAATGGTGCCGAAACGCGGCAACACCAGGAACAGACGACCGGTAGGCTCCTGAACCGGCACGCTCGGGCCGTATTTCAGAAGACGGGCCAGCACTTGCTGTTCATCGCCGGTCAGAACGCCGGTGACTTCGGCGAAATGGGCGAACTCAGCATACAAGCCACTGACAGCCGGAACTTTCTGGCTCAGTTGCTCGAGTAGTTTGCTGTGGCGAAAGGCGGAAAGGGCAGGAGCACCGCGCAGGATCAACATCTTCGGGACAGCCTCGGGAAGGGGGTGTGCTTTGAGGCCGTGCATTCTAGCCTAAACCGCCCGCGACGGCACCCGAAACGGCACGCTTGCCGTGCGCCAGACGTCGGTCCGGGTGTCCCTGCTTATTATTAATAGACATCAAGGGCGTCCGGAACGGTTATTTTTGCTCCGTTTGCCTGGCGCCGGGCCCCATTCCTGAGGCCTCCAGCGTTATCCGGGTTTGACTAGCAGACCGGCACTCATCTGTCGAGATATGGCGGTCGAGGTCCTTTGCGTATACTGCGCAAATGTTTTCCCAAACTGCTTTCCGCCCGCGCTGCGCCAAGTGGCTCATCGCAACCGGACTCTTCCTGATGCTCGGTGCCTGTGTTGAAAAACCCAGCACCCTCGAGCGCGTAAAGGAGGATGGCGTACTGCGCGTGATCACCCGCAACAGTCCGGCCACCTACTTCCAGGATCGCAACGGCGAAACCGGCTTCGAGTATGAACTGGTCAAGCGCTTCGCCGATGACCTGGGGGTCAAGCTCGAGATCGAAACCGCCGACAACCTCGATGACCTGTTCAATCAACTGGGCAAGCCCAACGGCCCGGTCCTGGCGGCAGCCGGCCTGGTGGGCAGCGATCAGCGCAAGCTACAGGCGCGCTTTTCCCACCCTTACCTGGAAGTCACCCCGCAGGTCATCTACCGTAACGGCCAGTCCCGCCCCACCACTCCAGCGGATCTGGTGGGCAAACGCATCACGGTATTGAAAGGCAGCACCCACGCGGAACAGCTGGCCGAGCTGAAAAAGCAGAATCCCGCAATAGAATACGAAGAATCCGACGCTGTCGAAGTGGTTGACCTGCTGCGCATGGTCGACGAGGGCCAGATCGACCTGACCCTGGTGGACTCCAACGAAGTGGCAATGAACCAGGTCTACTTCCCCAACGTGCGGGTCGCCTTCGACCTCGGCGACGCCCGCAACCAGCGCTGGGCGGTGGCCCCCGGGGAAGACAACAGCCTGCTCAACGAGATCAACGCCTACCTCGACAAGGTGCAGAAGAACGGCACCCTGCAACGCCTGAAGGATCGTTATTACGGGCACGTCGATGTCCTCGGCTATGTCGGCGCCTATACCTTCGCCCAGCACCTGCAGCAGCGCCTGCCCAAATACGAGAAGCACTTCCAGGCCTCGGCCAAGGAAGAAAAGGTCGACTGGCGCCTGCTCGCGGCCATCGGCTACCAGGAATCGCTGTGGCAACCGAGCGTCACCTCCAAGACCGGTGTGCGCGGGCTGATGATGCTGACCCAGAGCACCGCCCAGGCGATGGGCGTGTCCAACCGCCTGGATGCGAGGCAGAGCATCAGTGGCGGCGCCAAGTACCTGGCCTACATGAAGGACCAGCTCGACGAGAAAATCGAGGAGCCGGATCGCACCTGGTTCGCACTGGCCGCCTACAACGTCGGCAGCGGCCACCTCGATGACGCCCGCAAGCTGGCCGAGAACGAAGGCCTGAACCCGAACAAGTGGCTGGACGTGAAGAAGATGCTACCGCGTCTGGCGCAGAAGCAGTGGTACAGCAAGACCCGCTACGGCTACGCCCGCGGCGGCGAGCCGGTGCACTTCGTCGCCAACATCCGCCGCTACTACGACATCCTGACCTGGGTGACCCAGCCGCAGTTGGAAGGCAGCCAGGTCGCGGAAAGCAACCTGCACGTGCCGGGCGTGGACAAGACCAAGCCGACCGAGCAGCCGCCGCAGCTATAACCAGAGCTCACTATCTGTAGCGCTCTCGCGGCCCTCTTCGCGGGCAAGCCCGCTCCCACAGGAGATATGCGGTCAAACTGTGGGAGCGGGCTTGCCCGCGAAGAGGCCGGAACAGACGCAACAACACCCCAGGTTGCGCCACGATCTGATATATCCGGCAGTCAGGCCTTAGGCGCAGCCGCCAGAATCAGTTCTTTCATTTCCACCACCGCCGCCTTGAAGCCGACAAACAACGCATGGGCCACCAGCGCGTGGCCGATGTTCAACTCGTTGATCCCCGGGATCGCCGCCACCGCCTCGACGTTGTGGTAATGCAGGCCGTGCCCGGCATTGACGATCAGCCCCTGGGACACACCAAAGGCCACGCCATCGGCGATTCGCTTGAGCTCCTCGGCCACTTCGGCCGGAGTCTCGGCATCGGCGTAACGCCCGGTGTGCAACTCGATCGCCGGGGCGCCGACCCGCTTGGACGCCGCGATCTGCCGCTCGTCGGCATCGATGAACAGCGACACTTCGCTGCCGATCCTGCTCAAGCGCTCCACCGCCGCCTTGATCCGCGCTTCCTGGCCGGCCACGTCCAGACCGCCTTCAGTGGTCAGTTCCTGACGGGTTTCCGGGACCAGGCAGATATGTGCCGGACGAATACGCTCGGCAAATGCCATCATCTCTTCGGTCACGCCCATTTCGAAGTTCATGCGGGTCTGCAGTACATCCTTGAGCAGCAACACATCGCGCTCCTGGATATGCCGGCGGTCTTCGCGCAGGTGCACGGTGATGCCATCGGCCCCCGCCTCTTCAGCGTCCAGCGCGGCCTTGACCGGATCGGGGTAACGCGTGCCCCGGGCCTGACGCAAGGTGGCTACGTGGTCGATATTCACGCCGAGAAGAATGCGGGTGCTGGTGGTCACGGGAAGGCTCCTGAACAGTTGAAGATTCGGCCCACAGCATACACGGGGAGCTCAGGGCTTTCGAAACAACTCGCGACTGACCAGCGGTTTGCCCCCCAGATGCACCGCCAGCGCCTGGCGCATCAGACGTTTGGCCGCCGACAGGGCACCGACCGCGGCCCAGTCGGCTTCGGCCATGGCCAGCAGTTCGGTGCCCTGGAACAGGCCGGGTTGCAACAGGTAGACCCGCTCCAGGCCGGCATCCACCTGCAGGCGGTACATCCCGTCAGCCGCCAGGGGTTGGCCATGGATATCCACGTCCAGGGCAAAGCCGTAGCCGAGGTCATCGAGCAGTCGCCACTCGAACGAGCGCAGCAATGGCTCCAGCGGACGACCTTCGGCCAGGGCGAGCAAGGTGGCGGCATAGTGGTCGAAGACCGCGGGATGCGGGTCTTCGGCGGGTAGCAGGCGAATCAGCAGCTCATTGAGATAGAGGCCGCTGAACAGCGCTTCGCCGTTGAGCCAGGTGGAGACACCGGCGCTCTCCATGCGCCCGACATTCTTCAGTTCGCCCCGGCCGCGAAACTCGACCTCGAGGGGCACGAACGGTCGCGCCAGGGTCCCGGCCTTGCCCCGCGCACTACGTAGTACGGCGCGCAGCCGGCCTTGTGGCGTGATGAAATCCACCAGCGCGCTGCTTTCGCGGTAGGCGCGGGAGTGCAGGACGTAGGCCGGTTGGCCGGGAGGCGGATTAGCGGACATCGGCGTATGAATGTCTCTGAAGGAATACTACGTGAGGTGGGCCAACTTACTGTGGCGAGCGGGCTTGCCCGCGCTCGGCTGCGCAGCAGTCGCAAGACCGGCCACCTCGGTCTACCTGACGTACCGAACTCACCGGTTTCAGGGCCGCTTCGCAGCCCAGCGCGGGCAAGCCCGCTCGCCACAAGGCCGCGTTCAGCCAAAAGGTGCCGTGTTACAGATCGCCGTAACCCAACGAGCGCAGTGCCCGTTCGTCGTCGGACCAGCCGCCCTTCACCTTCACCCACAGGTTGAGCATGATCTTGGAGTCGAAAAGCAACTCCATGTCCTTGCGTGCCTCGGTGCCGATGCGCTTGATACGCTCGCCCTTGTCACCAATGATGATCTTCTTCTGGCCGTCACGTTCGACGAGGATCAGCGCATGGATATGCAGGGTCTTGCCCTGCTGCTTGAACTCTTCAATTTCCACGGTGATCTGGTAAGGCAGCTCCGCCCCAAGCTGGCGCATGATTTTCTCACGCACCAGTTCAGCGGCGAGGAAACGACTGCTGCGGTCAGTGATCTGGTCTTCCGGGAAGAAATGCTCGTTTTCCGGCAGGTGCTGGGCGATCAGGCCTTCCAGGGCATCGAGGTTGTGCCCTTGCTGGGCGGAGATCGGCACGATCTGCGCGTTCGGCAGTTGTTCCTGCAACCAGGTCAGGTGCGGCATCAACTCGGCCTTGTCTTCGATCCGGTCGGTCTTGTTCAGCGCGACGATCACCGGGCCTTCGACGTACTGGATGCGCTCCAGGACCATCTGGTCCTCTTCGGTCCAGCGGGTACGGTCGACGACAAAGATCACCACATCGACGTCTTTCAAGGCCGCCGAGGCGGTCTTGTTCATGTAACGGTTCAGTGCCTTCTCGCCGCCCTTGTGCATGCCCGGCGTGTCGACGTAGATCGCCTGGATGGCGCCTTCGGTCTTGATCCCGAGCATGTTGTGGCGGGTGGTCTGGGGCTTGCGCGAAGTGATCGCGAGTTTTTGTCCGAGGATATGGTTCAGCAGCGTGGATTTGCCCACGTTCGGCCGGCCAACGATGGCGACGTAGCCGCAGCGTGTTGCAGTTGAATCAGTCATTACCATTCTCCACGCCCAGGGCAATCAGTGCTGCGGCGGCCGCTACCTGTTCGGCAATACGACGGCTCACGCCCTGTCCTCGGCTTTTTTCATTCAATAGGGTGATTTCGCATTCGACGAAGAACGTCCGGCAATGCGGCTCACCCTGGATATCCACCACTTCGTAGCGCGGCAGTTCACAGGCACGCGATTGCAGGAACTCCTGCAGGCGGGTCTTGGGGTCCTTGTTGGTGTCCACCAGCGTCAGGCTGTCGAACTCCGAGGTCAACCAGGCCAGCACCCGCTCGCGGGCCATTTCCATGCCGGCGTCGAGGTAGATCGCGCCGATCAGTGCCTCCAGGGCATCGGCCAGGATCGATTCGCGACGGAAACCGCCACTCTTCAACTCGCCGGAACCCAGGCGCAGGTAGTCGCCCAACTCGAAACCACGGGCCAGTACCGCCAGTGTTTCACCTTTTACCAGGCGTGCGCGCAAACGCGACAACTGGCCTTCCCGAGCCTGCGGGAAACGGTCGAACAGCGCCTCGCCGGCGACGAAGTTGAGAATCGCGTCACCGAGAAACTCCAGGCGCTCGTTGTTGCGCCCGGCAAAACTGCGGTGAGTCAGGGCCAGGACCATCAGTTCCTGGTCCTTGAAGGTATAGCCGAGCTGGCGCTCGAGACGGCTCAAGGACACAGTCACGGTTTACCCACGCTGAATTCGTGGTCGAACTTGACCACCAGATCGATATTCTGGATCAGCGGATCACGCTGCTCGTATTTCAAATGGGCAAGGAACCGGTTGTTCTCCACCGTCACGCTTAACGCTTTGTTCAAATCCACGTCCTGAATACTGTTGACCTGCATGCCGCGGGCAACATGGGTGTAAAAGTCGCTGACGGTGGTAACGCCCGCCGCCTTGTCGGTTTCCACCGACATGATGATTTTCTTCATCGACATGTAGTCGAGGTAATGCGGAATCAACTTGAATGCCGTGCTGGCGACGAAGGCAACCAGTGCCAGGGCCAGCAACCAGCCGAAAAACGACAGACCTTTCTGGGAAGCGGCGGATTTCATCGTTGTTCTCATAGTGTTCAAGCACCTGAAAAGCATTCGGCGCTGTGTTCAACAGCGCCGCTTGGGTTACTTGATCAGGCCGACCCGCGAGAAATTCGGCAGGTGGCTGAATTTCGGATCAGGCCAGCTCATCCAGACCGCGAAGGCCTTGCCGACGATATTCTCGTCGGGAACCATGCCCAGCAGCTCCTTGGGAATATTGGGGTCATCCCAGTAGCGGCTGTCGTTGGAGTTGTCGCGGTTGTCGCCCATCATGAAGTAATGCCCGGCCGGCACCTTCCACTCATGGTCAGGCGGCGCTCGATAACGGCCCATCTCCTTGCGGATCAGGTGTTCGACGGCGCCCAGCTTCTCTTTGTAGAGTTCGGCGCTGCCGAGCATGCCCGGCTCGTTGCCCACCAGTTGCTCGGCCACGGACTCGCCGTTGACGAACAGCTTCTTGTCACTGGTGTAGCGCACCACATCGCCCGGCAGGCCGACTACACGCTTGATGTAGTTGACGTTCGGATCGCTCGGGTAGCGGAACACCATGACATCGCCGCGCTGCGGATCACCGACCTGGATCACTTTCTTGTCGATCACCGGCAGGCGGATCCCGTAGGAAAACTTGTTCACCAGGATGAAGTCACCGACATCCAGGGTCGGTTTCATCGAACCGGACGGAATCTGGAACGGCTCGACCAGAAACGACCGCAGTACCAGCACGATGAACAGCACCGGGAAGAAGGATTTGCCATATTCAACCAGCAAAGGCTCCTTGTTCAGCTTCTCGACCACTTCTGCCTCGGGCTGCGAGACGCTGCCCTGGTAGGTGGAGATTGCCGCACGCCGGCGTGGCGCCAGAAAGAGCAGATCGAGCAACGCCAACAGACCGCAGACGGCAACGGCGATGACCAGCAACAGCGGGAAATTTAGTGACATAGGACCTAACTATCCAACCTGAGCACCGCAAGGAAGGCTTCCTGTGGGATTTCCACGTTGCCTACTTGCTTCATGCGTTTCTTACCGGCCTTCTGCTTTTCCAACAGCTTGCGCTTACGGCTAACGTCACCACCGTAGCATTTGGCCAGTACGTTCTTTCTGAGCGCCTTGACGGTTGTCCGCGCCACGACCTGCCCGCCAATGGCGGCCTGGATGGCAACGTCGAACATCTGACGAGGAATCAGTTCTTTCATCTTCTCGGTCAACGCACGCCCTTTGTAGTGCGCGTTGTCACGATGCACGATCAACGCCAGGGCGTCGACCTTCTCACCGTTGATCAGTACATCCAGCTTGACCAGATTAGCCGACTGGTAGCGATCGAAGTGATAATCCAGCGAAGCATAGCCACGACTGGTGGATTTCAGGCGATCGAAGAAGTCCAGGACCACTTCGTTCATCGGCAGGTCGTAGGTCACTTGCACCTGCGAACCGAGGAACAGCATGTCGTGCTGGACGCCACGCTTCTCGATGCACAGTGTAATGACGTTGCCCAGGTGCTCCTGCGGTACCAGGATATTGGCCCGCACGATCGGCTCGCGCATGTCTTCGATGGAGGACAGGTCCGGCAGCTTGGACGGGTTGTCGACGTAAATGGTTTCGCCGTTCTTGAGCAACAGCTCGAAGATTACCGTCGGCGCGGTGGTGATCAGGTCCAGGTCGTACTCGCGCTCCAGGCGCTCCTGGATGATCTCCATGTGCAACATGCCGAGGAACCCGCAACGGAAACCGAAGCCCAGGGCGTCGGAGCTTTCCGGGGTGTACTGCAGCGAGGAGTCGTTCAGCGTGAGCTTTTGCAGGGCTTCGCGGAAATCTTCGAAATCGTCGGAACTGACCGGGAACAGACCGGCGTAGACCTGCGGCTGGATGCGTTTGAAGCCCGGCAGCACGTCGACATCGGGGGTGGTGCTCAGGGTCAGGGTGTCACCCACCGGCGCACCGTGGATGTCCTTGATACCGGCGATGATAAAGCCCACTTCGCCGGCCTTCAGGTCGACGGTGGCGGTGTGCTTGGGGTTGAACACGCCGACGCTGTCCACCAGGTGCATCTTGCCGGTGGACTTGACCAGGATCTTGTCGCCCTTCTTCACGCGGCCGTGGCGCACACGCACCAGGGACACGACGCCCAGGTAGTTATCGAACCAGGAGTCGATGATCAACGCTTGCAGCGGATCTTCGATATTGCCGGTCGGCGCGGGAATGGTGTGCACCAGGCGTTCGAGCACCTCGTCGACACCCAGGCCGGTCTTGGCGCTGCAGGTGACGGCGTCGGTGGCATCGATACCGATGATCTTCTCGATTTCTTCCTTCACCCGCTCCGGATCGGCCTGCGGCAGGTCGATCTTGTTCAGCACCGGCATGACTTCCAGGCCCTGCTCGATCGCCGTGTAGCAGTTGGCAACGGACTGGGCCTCAACGCCCTGGCCGGCGTCGACCACCAGCAGCGCGCCCTCACAGGCCGCCAGGGAACGGCTGACTTCGTAGGTGAAGTCGACGTGGCCCGGGGTATCGATGAAGTTCAGCTGGTAGGTGATGCCGTCTTTGGCCTTGTAGTACAGGGTAACGCTGTGGGCCTTGATGGTGATCCCGCGCTCGCGCTCGAGGTCCATGGAATCCAGCACCTGCGCTTCCATCTCGCGCTCGGCAAGGCCGCCGCACATCTGGATGAAGCGATCGGCCAGAGTCGACTTGCCATGGTCAATGTGGGCGATGATGGAGAAATTGCGGATATGACTCAAATCACTCACGGGTCAACACTCAAAAAGGTTGCAGGCAGACTGCCCGCCGAAAAATAGCCGGGAATTGTACCTGATGCGCGGCCTGGGCGTCACGTTCACAGGCAAGGCGACGGGCACAAAAAAGCCCCTGCTGGTCGGCAGGGGCCTTTTTCCGGGCCGGCCCGGCGTGTTTGCCGCCCTTATCCGGCGCGACGCAACAGCCAGAGCCCGGCGATCGCACAGATCCCCGCCGGTACCAGCACCGCGAGCAACGGCGAGAAGCCGAACACCAGGCTCGACGGCCCCAGCAGGTCCTGGGCGATACGGAAGGTGAAACCGACCAGCACGCCGGTGAACACCCGCTGGCCGAGGGTCACCGAACGCAGCGGGCCGAAGATGAAGGAGATCGCCATCAACACGAGCGCGGCGGTGACCAGCGGTTGCAGGATCTTGACCCAGAACGCCAACCAGTAGCGGCCATTGGCCAGCCCCTGGTCCGCCAGATAGTGGATATAACCCCACAGGCCGCTGATCGACAGGGCCTCGGGCACCATCACCACGGTGCTCAGCAGGTTCGGGCTGAGGGACACGCCCCAGAGCTCCTGCGGACTGTTGATAACCTCGGTGTGGTCCCCCCGGAAATAGGTGGTGGTGACGTCCGTCAGGTTCCAATGATCCTTGTCGAAGCGGGCCTGCTTGGCGAAGCTCGACGACAGCAGGTGCCGCTGGTCGTCGAAATGATAACGGGTCACCCCGTAGAGCAGGCCATTGGGCTGCACGGCGTTGATATGGATGAACTCGTCGCCCTGGCGGTGCCACAAGCCGTGCCTGGAACTCTGCGCGTCGCCCGACCCCTGGGCCAGTGCACGGTTGGCCTGGGCCTGGCTCTCGGTGACCGGTGCCACATATTCGCCGACCAGCACACCGACGATCATCAGCACCAGCATCGGCTTCATCACCGCCCAGACGATACGCCCGATGGACACGCCGGCCGCGCGCATGATGGTCAGTTCGCTGTTGCTCGCCAGGCTGCCCAGGCCGATCAGGCAACCGATCAGGCCGGCCATCGGCAACATGTCATAGACGCGACGAGGCGCCGTCAGCAGGACGAAGCTGAGGATGTCGCCCCAGGTGTAGGTGTCGCTGACATTGCCCATCTCGTCGATGAACGCAAACAGCGAGGCCAGGCCCAGGATGATCCCGAGCACCGCCAGGATCGCCAGGAATACGGTACTGCCAATGTAGCGGTCGAGCTTAACCACGAGCCATCTCCTTCATGTCGCGGCGACTCGCCAGCTTCAAACGCAACGGTTCCCAATACAGCAGGCCCAGGCCTATCGCCAGGAACAGTCCATGCACCCACCACAAGCCGAGCACGGGCGACAGGTGGCCTTTCTCCAGCGAACCACGGGCGGAAATCAACATGGTCAGGTACGCCATGTACAGCAGGATTGCTGGCAACAGCTTGAGGAAGCGACCCTGGCGCGGATTGACCCGCGACAGCGGCACCGCCATCAGGGTGACGATAAAGACCAGCAGCGGCAGGGACAGGCGCCATTGCAGCTCGGCAATCGACTTGCGCTCGCTGCTCCCCCACAGGTCGCGGGTCGCGAGGGCATCGCGGTCGGTCACCTCGTTACTGATTTCGGGTTTCTCCATCTGCACGCCGTAGGTGTCATATTTGATCGCGCGATAGTCCGCCTGCCCCGGGCTGCCGTCATAGCGATAGCCGTCCTCGAGAATCAGGTAGCGATTGCCGTCGGGCTTGACCTCCAGGCGACCGTGATCGGCGACCAGCACCGAAATACCCCGGTCTTTCTTGTCCTGGCCGAGACGTTTCTCGGAAATGAACACGCCGCCCAGCTGGGTGCGGTCATCCGACAGTTTTTCGGTGTAGGTGATCCGCGAACCATCGTTCAGCGCCTGGAAGCGCCCCGGCTCCAGGGTGTCGAACTCGGTCAGGGCGTCCTGCTTGTTGAGCACCAGCTGGAACTGGTAGGCCCCCTGGGGCGCCAGGCTCAGGCTCAACCAGGCCACCAGCAGGGCTACCAGAAGGGCCGGCGCCATGGTCATGCCGAGCAGGCGTTGCTGGCTCATGCCGGTGGCCGACAGCACGGTCATTTCGCTTTCCAGGTACAACCGGCCATAAGCCAGCAGAATCCCGAGAAACAACCCCAATGGCAGGATCAATTGCAGGAAACCGGGCAGGCGGAAGCCCATGATCAGGAATAGCGCCCCCGGATCCAGCGCGCCCGAAGCGGCCTGGGCGAGGAATTTGACGAAGCGCCCGCTCATGGTGATCACCAGCAGCACGGCGCTGACGGCACTCAATGTAACCAGGACTTCGCGAGACAGATAACGAAAGACGATCAAACCAGACACTCCAGGGTTGTCAGGCTAACTAAAGCGGCCGAACAAGCAAGCATATAGAGTCAGCTCATCAAGAGCCGTCTAAAAAGATGGCGCATTATCCTGTGATTGGCCGCCCCTGTCACTGCGCACGCTCAACCACGCACGCAAAGCTGAAACGCAGGGTTGTCAGCGGCGGGCGGCGAGGTTCAAACTGCGGCCTTTGTCGCTTGCGCGTCGCTGCGGCGCCAAGCCACCCAGCGCAGAGCCTCGCTTCGCGCCCACTGACCTTTATTCAGGGACCCAGACATGGAACTGGTTGTAAAAAGCGTTAGCCCGGAAACGTTGAAAACCGCCACCCTGGTACTCGCTGTCGGCGAAGGCCGCAAGCTCGGTACTGTCGCGCAGAAAGTCGATGAACTGGCTGGCGGCGCCATCAGTGCCATCCTCAAGCGTGGCGACCTCGCCGGCAAGGTCGGCCAGAGCCTGCTGTTGCAGAGCTTGCCAAACCTGAAAGCCGAGCGCGTGCTGCTGGTAGGCGTGGGCAAGGACGAGTTGGGCGACCGGCCATTGCGCAAGACCGTCGCGAGCATCCTCGGCACCCTCAAGGGCCTGGGCGGCGGCGATGCCGTGCTCGCCCTCGACGAAGTGGTGGTCAAGGGCCGTGACAGCTACGGCAAGACCCGCCTGCTGGCGGAAAGCCTGCTGGATGGCGAATACACCTTCGATGCCTACAAGAGCCAGAAAGCCGAACCGCGCGCCCTGAAGAAAATCACCCTGATCACCATCAAGGCCGCGCAAGCCGAAGTCGAACGCGCCGTGACCCACGCCAAGGCCATCGCCAACGGCATGGCGTTCACCCGTGACCTGGGCAACACCCCGCCGAACATCTGCCACCCGAGCTACCTCGCCGAACAGGCGAAGAACCTGGGCAAGACCCACAAGGGCCTGAAGGTCGAGATCTTCGACGAGAAGAAGATCAAGGAACTGGGCATGGGTTCGTTCTATGCCGTAGGCCAGGGCAGCGACCAGCCGCCACGCCTGATCGTCATGCAGTACAACGGCGGCAAGAAATCCGAGAAGCCGTTCGCCCTGGTCGGCAAGGGCATTACCTTCGACACCGGCGGTATCAGCCTCAAGCCGGGCGCCGGCATGGATGAAATGAAATACGACATGGGCGGCGCCGCCAGTGTCTTCGGTACGCTGCAAGCCGTACTGGAACTGAAGCTGCCGATCAACCTGGTGTGCATCCTGGCCTGTGCCGAGAACATGCCGAGCGGCGGCGCGACCCGCCCGGGCGACATCGTCACCACCCTCAGCGGCCAGACCGTGGAAATCCTCAACACCGACGCCGAAGGCCGCCTGGTGCTGTGCGACGCCCTGACCTACGCCGAACGCTTCAAGCCTCAGGCAGTGATCGATATCGCCACCCTGACCGGCGCCTGCATCGTCGCCCTCGGTTCGCACACCTCGGGCCTGCTGGGCAACAACGACGAGCTGATCGAACAACTGCTCAACGCCGGCCGCCAGGCCGACGACCGAGCCTGGCAACTGCCGCTGTTCGACGAGTACCAGGAGCAGCTGGACAGCCCGTTCGCCGACATCGCCAACATCGGCGGACCGAAAGCCGGCACCATCACTGCCGCCTGCTTCCTGTCGCGCTTCACCAAGAACCTGAACTGGGCTCACCTGGACATCGCCGGCACCGCCTGGACCAGCGGCGGCAAGGACAAGGGCGCCACCGGCCGTCCGGTGCCCCTGCTGACCCAGTACCTGCTGGATCGCGCCAAGGCCTGACACTGACGACCACGGCGCTGTCCTCCGCGGAGGTCGGCGCCCTGGCTCAGGAACCTCTATGACCCAAGTCGATTTCTACATCCTGCCCAGCCCTGATCCTTCAGCCCGGCTGGATTTCGCCTGCAAGCTGACCGAAAAGGCCTGGCGCCTGGGGCACAAGGTCTACCTGCACTGCAGCGATGCCGGCCAGCGCGACGATCTGGATGCCCGCCTGTGGCGCTTCAAGGGCGAGAGCTTCGTTCCCCACGGCCCGGCGGAAAGCGAGCCCGAGGGCAGTGTGGTCCTGGGACTGGGTGAAGACCCCGGCACGCACCAGGACCTGCTGGTCAACCTCGATCTGAAAGTACCGTCCTTTGCCTCACGCTTCGCCCGTGTGGCGGAAGTGGTGGTGGAAGACCCGGCGATCCGCCAGGCGGCACGGGAGAGTTTCCGCTTCTACCGCGAACAGGGATATCCTCTGCAAGATCACCGTCTACAGCGACTTTGAGCACCCCGATGGACACGCCAAAACAACCACAAAAAGCTGCACCCCTGCTCGACGAGCTCGAATCGATCCGCAAGTTGCTCGGCGACGACACCCTGCAGCCACCGCTGCTGACCGAAACGGTCGCCAGCGAAGGGCAAATCCCGCTGCTGTTCGACATGGTGGGTAAAAAAGCCGAGGTCGAGGCAGCCCCCGAGGTCGCCCCGCCTGTCGCAGCCGCACCGACACCCGCACCGACACCGATTGCCGAAGCGAAGCCGGAACCGGCCAAGGCCGGCAGCCAGGACACCCTGCTGCACCTGGACAGCGAATTGCGCGCCGCCGCGCAACTGATCATGCAGGACGTGATCGACGATTTCGCCCCGCATATAGAAACCGAGATCAAGCGCCGCCTGGATGCGCGGATGGAGCGCCTGCTGAGCCAATATCCTTCCTGACTTTGTAGAAGCAGGGCCGGCTCCAGTATCCGCTGGCTGAAGAAATTCAAAGTCGAGCGCTACCTTATGGCGAGCGGGCTTGCCCGCGCTGGGACGCGAAGCGGCCCTAAAACCAGAGAACTCATTGTGTCAGGCAGAGCGCAGTCAACGGTTTTACGACTGCTTCGCAGCCGAGCGCGGGCAAGCCCGCTCGCCACAGGACCGTGCCCGACTTCAAATGCTCCGAGCTAACCGAGACTGGGGCGCCGACACGCATATTTGTGCCTCAAGCGCTCACCTCGCTCTACGCCCCGCGCCATATCCCCGTTATACTTGTCGGCTTTCCTGAATTAACGCCTAAGGGTCCCGCCGCGCATGGATAAGACCTACCAGCCGCACGCCATTGAAACCTCCTGGTACCAGACCTGGGAGTCCGAGAACTACTTCGCCCCGCAAGGCGCGGGCGACTCCTACACCATCATGATCCCGCCGCCGAACGTCACCGGCAGCCTGCACATGGGTCACGGCTTCAACAACGCGATCATGGATGCCCTGATCCGTTTCCGCCGCATGCAGGGTCGCAACACCCTGTGGCAGCCGGGCACCGACCACGCGGGGATCGCCACCCAGATGCTGGTGGAGCGCCAGCTCGAAGCCCAGGGCCAGAACCGGCATGACCTGGGACGCGAGAAGTTTCTCGAAAAGGTGTGGGAATGGAAGGATCATTCCGGTGGCAATATCAGCCGCCAGATCCGCCGCCTGGGCTCGTCCGTGGACTGGAGCCGCGAGCGCTTCACCATGGACGACGGTCTGTCCGAAGCGGTCAAGGAAGCGTTCGTGCGCCTGCACGAAGACGGCCTGATCTACCGCGGCAAGCGCCTGGTCAACTGGGACACCAAGCTGCACACGGCAATCTCCGACCTCGAAGTGGAAAACCACGACGAGAAGGGTTTCCTATGGAACCTGCGCTACCCGCTGGCCGATGGCGCCAAGACCGCCGAAGGCCTGGATTACCTGATCGTCGCGACCACTCGTCCGGAAACCATGCTTGGCGACGCCGCCGTCGCGGTCAACCCGAACGATGAACGCTACCAGGCCCTGATCGGCAAATTCGTCGAGTTGCCGCTGGTCGGCCGCCGTATCCCGATCATCGCCGACGACTACTGCGATCCCGAATTCGGCACCGGCTGCGTGAAAATCACCCCGGCCCACGATTTCAACGACTATGAAGTCGGCAAGCGTCACAACCTGCCGCTGCTGAACGTCTTCGACAAGAACGCCAACGTCCTGCCGGCCTGCCAGGTGTTCAACCTCGACGGCACGCTGAACGACAGCATCGACGGCAAGATCCCGGCACAATACGCCGGCCTCGACCGTTTCGATGCGCGCAAGCAGATCGTTGCCGACTTCGATGCCGCGGGCCTGCTGGTCAGCGTCGATGACCACGCCCTGAAAGTGCCGAAGGGCGACCGTTCCGGGACCATCATCGAGCCATGGCTGACCGACCAGTGGTATGTCTCCACCAAGCCGCTGGCCGAGCCGGCCATTGCCGCCGTGGAAGACGGCCGCATCGCCTTCGTGCCCAAGCAATACGAAAACATGTACTTCTCCTGGATGCGCGATATCCAGGACTGGTGCATCAGCCGCCAACTGTGGTGGGGCCACCGCATCCCGGCCTGGTACGACGAGTCGGGCAAGGTTTATGTCGGTCGCGATGAAGCCGAAGTGCGTGCCAAGCACAAGCTCGGCGCGGACGTGGTCCTGCACCAGGACAACGACGTGCTCGACACCTGGTTCAGTGCAGGCCTGTGGACCTTCTCCACCCTGGGCTGGCCGGAACAGACCGAATTCCTCAAGACCTTCCACCCCACCGACGTGCTGGTAACCGGTTTCGACATCATTTTCTTCTGGGTCGCCCGGATGATCATGCTGACCATGCACCTGGTGAAAAACGAGGACGGCACGCCGCAGGTACCGTTCAAGACCGTCTACGTCCACGGCCTGGTGCGTGATGGCCAGGGTCAGAAGATGTCCAAGTCCAAGGGCAACGTCCTCGACCCGCTGGACATCATCGACGGTATCGAGCTCGAAGCGCTGGTGCAGAAACGCACCACCGGCCTGATGCAGCCCAAGTTGCAGAAAACCATCGAGAAGCAGACCCGCGCCGAGTTCGCCGAAGGTATCGCCAGCTATGGCACCGATGCCCTGCGCTTCACCTTCTGCTCGCTGGCCTCCACCGGTCGCGACATCAAGTTCGACATGGGCCGCGTCGAAGGCTATCGCAACTTCTGCAACAAGATCTGGAACGCTGCGCGTTACGTGCTGGACAAGGGCGAAGACTGCGGCCAGAACGGCGAAGCCTACGAGCTGTCCCTGGCGGATCGCTGGATCATCTCGCAGTTGCAGCGCACCGAAGCCGAAGTGACCCGCCAGCTCGACCAGTTCCGCTTCGACCTCGCGGCCCAGGCGCTCTACGAGTTCATCTGGAACCAGTACTGCGACTGGTACCTGGAACTGTCCAAGCCGGTCCTGTGGGACGAGAACGCACCGATCGAGCGCCATCGCGGCACCCGTCGCACCCTGGTGCGCGTGCTGGAAGTGGCCCTGCGCCTGGCGCATCCGTTCATGCCGTTCATCACCGAGGAAATCTGGCAGCGCCTGGCGCCGCTGGTCGGTGCCGAGGGCAAGACCATCATGCTGCAACCGTGGCCGGTGGCCAACGAAGCACGCATCGACCAGGGTGCCGAAGACGATATCGAATGGCTCAAGGGCCTGATGCTCGGCGTGCGCAACATCCGCGCCGAGATGAACATCGGCCCGGGCAAGCCATTGGCGCTGTTCCTGAAGAACGTCAACGAGCAGGACCAGCGTCGCCTGAACGAGAACGAGCAACTGCTGAAGAAGCTCGCCAAACTCGAATCGATCACCGTGCTGGCTGCCGGCGACGAGGCACCGCTGTCCGCCACCGCCCTGGTGGGCGAGATGGAAGTGCTGGTGCCGATGGCCGGGCTGATCGACAAGGGCGCCGAACTGGCGCGCCTGGACAAGGAAATCCAGCGCCTGCAAGGTGAAGTGCAACGGGTTGGCGGCAAGCTGTCGAATGCCGCATTCGTCGACAAGGCTCCGGCCGAAGTCATCGAGAAAGAACGCGCCAAGCTGGCCGAGGCCGAACAGGCCCTGGGCAAGCTGGCCGAGCAGCATGCACGGATAGCCAGCCTGTAAGGCTGAGGCTTGACTGCAAAAGGGAGGCCCTCGGGTCTCCCTTTTTCATGCCCGCACCTTGCACACCTGTAGGAGCCGGCTTGCCGGCGATAAGGCCCGGGAATCTTGCGGTGCCCGCGCGGACGCCATCGCTGGCAAGCCAGGCTACATGGACCGTGGCAGCCCCGAAATTTTGCGGTGATACACGATCCTGTAGGAGCCTGGCTTGCCGGCGATGGCGTCCGGATAGACGCTGCAAGGCCTGAGGGCCTCATCGCTGGCAAGCCAGGCTCCTGCAGGACCGTGTCCGCCACAAAGCCCTGCGCGCCAGCGCTGGTGAATATGGGACAATGGCGACCATTTGAAGCCCTATCCGAATCGACCCTGCCCATGAACGCCCCGAGCAAACCCAAAAATCCACGCAAGAAGCCCAAGCCCGCCACCCCGGCCAAGGCCGTCGAGCCGCGCGAAAAAGCCAGCCTGCACCCGCGTAACCGGCACCAGGGCCGCTATGACTTCCCACAGTTGATCAAGGGTTGCCCCGAACTGGGCAAGTTCGTGATCCTCAACCCCTACGGCAAGGAAAGCATCGACTTCGCCGACCCGGCCGCCGTGCGCGTGTTCAACCGGGCACTGCTCAAGGCCTTCCACGGTATCCAGCACTGGGACATTCCCGCCGACTTCCTCTGCCCGCCAGTGCCGGGACGTGCCGACTACGTGCACTTTCTCGCCGACCTGCTGGCCGAAGGCAATGAGGGCAACATTCCTCGTGGTGCGGCCGTACACGTGCTGGATATCGGCGTCGGCGCCAACTGCATCTACCCGCTGATCGGCCACAGCGACTATCGCTGGCAGTTTCTCGGCTCGGACATCGACAAGACCGCGCTGGCCGCGGCCAAGGCAATCGTCCAGTCCAATGGCTTGAACAAGGCCATCAGCCTGCGCCAGCAAGGCAATCCGAAGCACATCCTCAGCGGCCTGCTGGAGAGCACCGAGCGTTTTGACCTGACCCTGTGCAACCCACCGTTTCACGCTTCCCTGGACGAAGCCCAGAGCGGCAGCCGGCGCAAATGGCGCGCCCTGGGCAAGGCCGACCCCAAGCGCAAGCTGCCCGTGCTGAACTTCGGCGGCCAGGCGGCGGAACTGTGGTGTGAAGGGGGCGAAGCGCGGTTCGTGACCCAACTGATCAGCGAAAGCCCGCCGTTGTCGACCCAGGTCCTGTGGTTCAGCACCCTGGTATCGAAGGCCTCGAACCTGCCGGCCATCGAAGCGGCACTGAAAAAGGCCGGCGCCCTGGAGAGCAGAGTGGTGGAAATGTCCCAGGGGCAGAAGCAGAGCCGTTTTGTCGCCTGGACGTTCCACAGCAAGGCCCAGCAACAGGCCTGGGCCCAGCAGCACTGGAGTACCGCCCGCGCCTGAGTCTTTTGCCAGGCGAAAAAAAACCGTGCCCGGATCGCTCCGCGGCACGGTCACACTGCGTCTTACTTGTTAACAGCGTCAGTCAGGCCTTTGGCCACAACGAGCTTGATAACTTTCTTGGCAGCGATTTCGATGGCAGCGCCAGTCGAAGGGTTGCGGCCAGTACGGGCAGGACGCTCGGTCACTTTCAGCTTGCCGATACCTGGCAGAGTGATTTCGCCGCCGTTTTCCAGTTGATCGGCAACGATCTGGCCCAGTTGGTCCAGGGCAGCGCGAGCGGTGGTTTTCGGCGCGTCGATAGCTTCAGCGATGTCGGCGATCAGTTGGTCTTTAGTCAGAGCCATTGAGATGTTCCTTCCCTATCAAATTCATTTGGATTGCAGAGTGCAGTGTCAGCCGTCGAGCCAAGTCTTTTGGACCTGACACCCCGCTGATAAACCACGACGGATCGCGGATGTAGATAGCAAAAACGGGGTTTGGTTCGACCTGACACCTGCTGAATGCACGCTTTGCGCCCTTACTGTGCGCAAGACGGGGGCAAAACTAGCACAGAGACGGGGAAATATCCGCCTCTACCTAGCCATTTGGTCAGCTTTTGCGCTCGTTTTCGAAAAAAAACTGCCAGAAACCGCCGATCGGCCAAGTTTGGCCCTGCAAACGCTGATTCTATCCGCGTCTACGGTACACTGGCAGCTTTTCCGGGGAGCCGCTCCTCCCCCTGACAATCAGCCGAGAAACCCATGCCGATCCGTCACTGTATCGTCCACCTGATCGACAAGAAACCCGATGGCACGCCTGCCGTGCTCCACGCCCGTGACTCGGAACTGAGCGAGTCCCAGGCCATCGAGCACATGCTGGCCGATCTCAATGAAAGCTATAACGCCAAGCAGGGCAAGGCCTGGGGCTTTTTCCACGCCGAGTCCGGCGCGCATCCTTTCAGCGGCTGGCTGAAGGAGTATCTGGACGGCGGCAAGGACTTTACCGCGTTCAGCCGCGTGGCCGTGGAACACCTGCAGAAGCTGATGGAAGAGTCCAACCTCTCGGTCGGCGGCCATGTCCTGTTCGCCCACTATCAGCAAGGCATGACCGATTACCTGGCGATCGCCCTGCTGCACCACAGCGAAGGCGTGGCGGTGAATGCCGAGCTGGACGTCACCCCTTCCCGTCATCTGGATCTGGCCCAGTTGCACCTGGCCGCACGCATCAACATCTCCGAGTGGCAGAACAACAAGCAGTCCAAGCAGTACATTTCCTTTATCAAGGGCAAGAACGGCAAGAAGGTCTCGGAGTACTTCCGCGACTTCATCGGCTGCCAGGAAGGTGTCGACGGCCCTGGCGAGACCCGTACCCTGCTCAAGGCCTTCAGTGACTTCGTCGAAAGCGAAGACCTGCCCGAAGACGATGCCCGCGAAAAAACCAAGACCCTGGTGGACTACGCCAGCAGCCAGGCCAAGATGGGCGAACCCATGGGCCTGGAAGAGCTGTCCGGGTTGATCGACGAAGACCGCCCACGGGCGTTCTACGAACATATCCGCAACAAGGACTATGGCCTGTCGCCGGAAATCCCCGCTGACAAACGCACCCTGAACCAGTTCCGCCGTTTCACAGGTAGAGCCGAAGGGCTGTCCATCAGCTTTGAAGCGCACCTGCTGGGCTCGAAGATCGAATATGACGAGGAAGCCGGGACCCTGATCATCAAGGGCCTGCCGACCCAGCTCACCGATCAGCTCAAGCGCCGCAAGGACTGAACCGTGCTCAATGGCATGCTGAAGAAGTTCCTGCTGATCCTGCTGGTGGTCGTGGTCTATCAGAACTGGGGCAAGATCGAGCGGGTGTTCAACCCCGGTTCAGTGGTTTCCGAGCAGACCCAGGCCAAGGCCCGGGTCACCCTCTACGCCACCGACTGGTGCGGCTACTGCAAGCTGACCCGGCGCTTTCTCGACCAGAAGGGGATTCCCTACAAGGAGTTCGATATCGAGAAGAACGCCGAGGCGCGCAAGGCCTATGAAGCGTTGGGGGGCGGGGGGATTCCGATACTGGACGTCAACGGCACCCTGATTCGCGGGTATCAGCCAGAAGCGATCATTGCCGCCCTGCAATAGCCAGCCGCACGTATTCCCATTGTGGGAGCCGGCTTGCCGGCGATGGCGGCCGCAAGATCGATGCGAGACTCATTGGCCTCATCGCCGGCAAGCCGGCTCCTACAGGGGTACGGTGTTTTCAATCCCTTAGCGCTTCGATCCTGAAGCCGAGGCGCGGAAAGTGCACATGCACCACACCCGCGCGTTCATCTTCACGTCGCAGGATCAGCTCCTCACGACCCGCGAACAGCAACTCGCCGGCCACCGGATCGACGCCGTAATCCGTCGCGGCAATCACCACCTGTTGACCGACCTTGAAACCGTTCGGATCGATGAAGACCTCATCGGGGAGATCGGCTGGCGTGGCATCACGCGCGATCTGCAACGCCTCCTCGGCGCTCATGACATTCGAGGCTCCATGCCCGAACGCCATCACCCGGGCGAACCAGGCCGATACGGCGGGGTATTCGTCCACCAGTGGTGAAGTGACCGGCGTGGCCTTGAGGAACCACAGCGGGTGAGCCATGGCGATATCGGCGATGGACGGCTCGCCAAACAGGAAATCGCCTTCCTCACGCTGCAACTGCTGCTCCAGGCGCGTCATGAAAGTCGGCCACTGGTGCCTGGCCTCTTCCAGGGGCACCCGTGTGGCCGAACCACCACTGAACAGGCCGGCGCGATCGACCATGAAGGCCTTGAGCTGCTCCGGGGAAAAGCGGGCAAAACGCACCGCCGCCGATTCCGGCTGGAACACCAGGCTCACGGCGTGCTTGAACACCACCGAGTCGGCCCAGGTGGCGAAGGTTGCCGCGACCATTTCCCGCCCTTCGGGAAACAGCGTCGGCGAGGCCTTTTCCTGCTCTAGACGACGAGCGATCAGAGCCGTGTCGCAATAGATATCCGCGCCTGCCTGTAACACTGGCGTCTTGCGGTAGCCACCGGTCAATGCCGTCAGGTCGGGCTTGGGCATCACCGGCGAGATCGTCACCGAACGCCAGGACAGCCCCTTGAACCCCAGCAGCAGCCGGGCCTTTTCGGCAAAGGGAGACGTTGCGTAATGGTGAAGAATCAACTCAGACATGCTGGAGTCCGCCGGACAGGTAGGAGCCCGCAGCTTAGCCTGCAAATCGAGGTCGGCCTACCCAGGTGGCCTGATGTCGCGTTATCAGCGATATCAATGACACGCCAGACTGTTTGTGATGGGGCGCCGAAAGGCGCCCTTTGTCATTTTCGGCTGGCCGAAAAATCTTCCAGACTGAAACCCGCCGCCAGGTTTTCCTTCGCACTCTTGCGCAGTTTCTTGATCAGGCGCTCCTGACGCAGGGCCTCGCCCTTGTCGTTGCACGCCTCGACATACACCAGCGCCACTGCCGGGCTCGAGTGGAAGAAGCGCGCGCCCTTGCCACTCTGGTGCGAGGCAAAACGTCGTTGCGGATCATCGCTGATGCCGCAATACAGCGAGCCGTTGGCCGCCCGGACCAGATAGACGAACCAGGGCTTGGTCGCCGGTGTGGCAGGTTCGGTGGCGGCAATCGGCGCTTGGCAGGTATTCACGTGACAAAAGGACTTGGCGGCAACGGGGCCGGAATCTTAGCAGACCTCAGCGGTTCGCCTGGAATGCCTTCAAGCCCTTGAGTGCCTGGGCACGCACGGCGTTTTTCACCAGTGGTGTCCAGCCCAGCAGCAGGCCTTTGGTTCCCAGGGCCTGGCGAGCCCAGCGCCACAGGTCGAAATGATCGTGGTGCTCGCAGATCTTGCCGTCGCGGAAGACGAAGCGGGCCTGGATATCGTTGACCACGATATTGCCGGTCTGGCTGAACAGGTAAGTCGCCACCCAATGGGCGCCGCCGGTACGTTCATCGGCGCGGACATTGTCGAAAACCAGGCTGAAATCCTTGGCCCGGGTGGTCAGCATGCGCCACATATCACCGGCATCACGACCACGCAGTTCGCCGAACGCCGGATCGCTGAACAGCACATCTTCGGTGTAGCAGGCGCTCATCGCCTCGGCATCCAGCCGCTGGAAGGCCTTGTAGAACTCGGTAATCAACGCGCTGTGGGCATCACTCATGGGCAGGCTCCGTGCAGATCAAAAGATTGCCTGCACGATAGTCCGCAAATGCCCGCCTGACTATCGGCATTCGCGGGCCGAATACCGGGAGTGCGAGGTGCTTCAGCGTTTTTCGCTGTCGACCTGCACATAGCGCGCCCGACCGGCGCCAAGGCCCGCAACGATGGCGCCAAGGCCGATCACGCCGAAGATCCAGCCCAGCGCCTGCCAGTCGCCGGTGAGGTCATGCACCAGGCCGACCGCGAACGGCCCCATGGAGGCCAGGGTGTAACCAATGCCCTGGGCCATGCTCGACAGGTTCGCCGCCACATGAGCATCGCGCGAACGCAGCACAATCAGGGTCAGCGCCAGGCTGAAAGTGCCGCCCTGCCCCAGTCCGAGCAGGATCGCCCAGCCCCAGAGCCCGTCGAGCGGCGCATACAGGCAACCGAACAGGCCTCCCAGCGTCAGCAGCATGACCACCAGAATCGCCAGCCGTTGGTCCTTGCCACGGGTCGCCAGCCAGGGCGCGGCCAATGAACTGGCTAGTTGCACGAGAATTGAACCGGACAACACGATCCCCGCCTGGGTTGCCGTCAGGCCGCGGCCGATCAGCACCGAAGGCAACCAGCCAAAGACGATGTAGGCCAGGGACGATTGCAGCCCCATGTACAACGTCACCTGCCAGGCCAGCGGATCGCGTAACAGGCCGCGCACGCGGTATGCCGCCTGGTGGGCGCCGTGCTTGTTGCCGACCTGTGGCAACCAGAACACCGCCGCCGCCAGCGCGGGGATTACCCAGAAGCCCAGCCCCAGCGACCAACTGTTACCCAGGTGCTGGCTCAGCGGCACCGTCGCCCCCGCCGCCATGGCCGCTCCCAGGCACAGGGCCATGGTGTAGACCCCGGTCATGGTCCCGGCCTGCCTGGCAAAGTCGCGCTTGACGATTCCCGGCAACAGCACACCGATCACCCCGATGCTGGCCCCTGCCAGGATGCTGCCGGCAAACAAGCCGAACTCCCCGAAAGAACTGCGCAGGATCATCCCCCCTGCCAGCGTCAGCAAAATGCCCAGCACCACGCGCTCGCTGCCAAATCGTCGCGCCAGCAAGGGCGCCAAGGGGGCGAACAGGCCAAGACAGAGCACCGGCAAGGTGGTCAGCAAACCAGCCTTGGCTGCCGACAGACCGAGGCTGCGGGAGACCTCGCTGAGCATCGGCGCCATGCTCGACAGCGCCGGACGCAGGTTGAGGGCCACCAGCACCAGCCCCAATAGCAGCAGCCAGGGACGCCGCAGCACCGGATGACTCTGCTGCACGACGTCATCATCGGCCTCGGCGTCAATCAACAGTTGGTCGAGTTCGACCGGCTTGGCGGGCGCGTCGGCGCCGCTGTCTGAAACGGAACGGGACATGGGGCTCTCGGCTTCAAGGTTCATTGATCAAGGTCCGGCACAGGGCCTTGGCGCGTTCCGGGTCGCGCTGCTCGACCGCGTCGAGCAAGGCGATATGCAGATCGAACACCGACTGGCGGCGAGGCGTGATGTCCAGCGTCTGATGCAGGGCACCGGCAATCACGCTGGAAAAGTAGCGGTACAGCTCGCTGAGCATGGGATTGTGCGCGGCGTCGATCAGGCGCTGGTGAAACACCAGGTCGCAGGCGATATAGCTGTCGAGGTCGCCATGGTAGTGATCACCACTGGTCGCCAAGGCTTCGCGCAAGCCTTTGAGATCCTCGTCGGTGCGGCGCAGGGCCGCCAGGCCAACGGCCTCGACTTCAAAACTGTGCCGAGTCTCGCGGGCCTGATCCAGGGAGCAACGCGACAGCGCCTGCATGGTCGCCAACGGATCGGTGGTCGCCCGCAGATAGCTGCCATCACCCTGGCGAATCTCGATCAATCCGGAAAACGCCAGTACGCGCATGGCTTCGCGCATGGTGTTGCGGCTGATACCCAGCTCGGCAGCCAACTCCGGCTCGGTCGGCAAACGTTCGCCAACGGTCCAGGTACCAAGGGTAATACGCTCGCGCAACTGCTCCAGAGCCTGGTCGACCAGGGAACGCTTGATCAGGGGAATGCTGGAAGACATGGAATTCGCCTTAACATCCAATCATAGGATGAATTTACGGATAGCCTATCCCAGATCAACGGCTGAGCTCAAGGGCGAGTGATGCCAACCGCACCACCGCTTTCGCCAGCAAGCCGGCTCCCACAGGATGGGGACTCACCCCGGACTATGGTCCAGCCGGGGACCTTGTAGGAGCTGGCTTGAACTG
>NZ_JACAPR010000022.1:22424-110332 GCF_013385635.1 Pseudomonas gingeri | reverse complement strand
GTACAGTTCCACCAGATGCCGGCCAGCGAGGACGATAACGCCGTCGCTGCGGCACACCGGGCAGGAAACCAGATCGCGCTCCCTGGCAATGGGCTGGCCGGCAATACTGGAGTCCTGGCTGCCAGTCTTCACGATACCGCCCACCGAGGTCTTCGCCCCGACGGTGATGTGATAGCGTCTCACCTGAGGCTACCCGTTGGATAACCGGGTTGTAGAAGGCCCTGGCCCTCGGTTTCTGCATGGTTCATTGCGCTTTCCCTTTCACACGCCCAAGGAGGCTCGAACCCCATTGGGGGCTGGTTGATCTGATAGGAGATTTCGCCAGAGTGGCGTGAGAGATGCTGCCCAATCATGCAAATCTGAACAACTGACCGTTCGGATAGGCACCCGCTCAGCGGTTCCAGGCACTTTACGGTTGAACTGGAACTGATCGTCTCCGATATAGAGGCTGGTCATATGATGGATAAAGCGGATATCTGTCGTCTTCAATAGGTCTGCGGGCAACGCCCGACAGGGAGAAACCGCACCCTACAGCGCATCAACCTTCATCCGTGTCAACGCCGGCCCAAAACTGACCCCTTTCCCTAATTTTTCGCCGATTGAAATTTGACCCCCTCGGCCTGTTTCTAAACGGTTTTCAATGCCCGTGTCGGGCTGGTACCGGCCTTACGTTTGTCCTTGAGGCGATAGCTGTCGCCCGAGATATGCACGATGAAAACAAGTCCGCTTCAGACCCGGCACAGTGAGCGCCGAACATGGGCGCCCTCACCCTGTCGATCTCTTTGCCAGAGTGACTGCGCGGCACCACCAAGTTTTAGTCAATTACGACCTGCGGCAACACCCTGCTGACCCGCCGCAAACCGATACTGCCCCTTCCCTCCATGCTTGGCCTCATACATCGCCCCATCAGCCGCACGCATCAGCTCTTCCACCGTCGTCCCACTGGTGGGCAAGCAGGCGATGCCGATACTGGCTCCCAGGAGGAAGTTCTCATGGTCGGCGCCCACCTGCGCTATCAACTTGTCGGCCACCGCGGCCGCGTCATCCGGGCTGTCGATGCCTTCGATAATGATGGTGAACTCATCGCCACCAATCCTGGCCAGTCGGTCGTAAGGCCTCAGGCACCCTTTCAACTGGCCGCTGACCCAGCGCAGCGCCTCATCGCCGCGGTCATGGCCGAACTTGTCGTTGATCTGCTTGAAGCCGTCCAGGTCCAGGTACAGCAGCGCGCTCATCCTGCCGGTGCGCTGGTTGCGGGCGATGGCGGCCTGCAGCGCCTGCAGGAATCCCCTGCGGTTGAGCAGCCCGGTCAGGGCATCGGTGATCGTCATGATTTCGAGCTGGCGATGCAGCTCACGCACCGATGACATGTCCAGGGCCAGCAGCGTCATGGCGTCCTGCTCTTCAAGCAGTGGCGAGCAGGACAAGGCCACCGGGATCGTCTGGCCTTCGCGGTTGCGCAGGTTGGCGTCATGCAGGCGAAGGGTTTCGCCACTGTGAAAGTACTCCAGCCATACCGAGTCTTGCCAGGTGTCCTCATGGGGCGATTCAACCCAGGCGATCAACTCGCTGCCCTGCAGTTCACTCTCGGAACAACCGAGCATGCGGGTGATCGCCGGATTGGCAAAGCGGATGCGGCCATCGCTGCCCACCACCAGGATGCCTTCGGCGGTATTGTTCAGGATCGACGCATTGAAAGAACGCTGCTGTTCCAGTTGTTGCGTGGTCTGCAACAGCCCGCGCCGGTAGTGATCGTGTTCTAGCAGCACCCGAGCCTTGTGCAGCAGCATCGTCGGGTGCACCGGCTTGGTCATGAAGTCCACGGCGCCGGCGGCGTAACCCTGGTTGAGCACATCATCGGTCTGGCGCAGGCCCGAGATGAAGATGATCGGCGTGAATCGGGTAGTGGGATCGTCACGCATTCTGCGTGCAACCGCGAAGCCATCCATGCCGGGCATCTGCACATCCATCAGCACCAGGCCGATTTTGCCGGTGGTCATGCACGCCAGCGCCTTGGCCCCGGAGTCGGCGCAGTGCACTGTCCGGTCGAGCTCTTCCAGCAGCTCCTGCATCTCCGCCAGGTTTTCCTCCTGGTCATCCACGACGAGGATTTCCAGCCGCTCAGCTTGCACTTGCAATACGCACCTCCATGTCTGTAATACCGCTTCCCTCAGGCAGGGCATACCACGCTAGCCAGGAAATGCCACTGTAGCTCGGTGCCGCCATGTATGCCAATTGCAGGCGTGACCGGTTCAGGCCCCGCCCGCCTTTGCAGCAGGCGGGCAGCGCTTCTTTATCGCGGGTCCGCCTGCTGCCCGAGAGATGAGGCGGTCACCTACAAGTCGGTGATTTCCTTGTGCCGCGGCACCAGTGTCTTCATCACGCTCCAGGCCACCAGGTAGGCCAGTGCGCAGGCGGCAAACATGATCATGTAGCCGGTGCGGATATCGCCAACCAGCTTGTAGTGGTCGAACACCCAGCCGCCGATCTTGGTCAGCACGACCCCGCCAAAGCCCCCCGCCATGCCGCCGATGCCAACCACGGAGCCAACGGCTTTTTTCGGAAACATGTCCGAGACAGTGGTGAAGATATTCGCCGACCAGGCCTGATGCGCCGAGGCGCCGATGCCGATCAGCACCACCGGCACCCAGAAACTGATGTGGCCGAACGGCTGCGCCAGCAGCACCACCAGCGGAAAGAGCGCGATCACCAGCATGGCTTTCATCCGCCCGTCATAAGGCGCATCGCCCCGTGCCATGAAATAGCTGGGGAACCAGCCACCGCCAATACTGCCCACCATGGTCATGCTGTACAGCACCGTCAACGGCATCACAATGGCCGCGCCCTTCATGCCGTATTGCTCCGACAGGTAGGTCGGCAGCCAGAACAGGAAAAACCACCACACGCCATCGGTCATGAATTTGCCAAAGGCGAACGCCCAGGTCTGGCGGTACTTCAGCAACTGGAACCACGAGACCTTGCCGACGGGCGCCGATGGTTGTGCGCTGGCAACCAGCGGCACCTCCTGATCCATGCGGATGTAGCTCAGCTCCTCTGCGGACAGGCGTTTTTGCAGCTCCGGTTTCTTGTACAGCGCGATCCAGAAGGCCATCCAGATGAAGCCCAGCATGCCGATCACGATAAAGGCGGCTTCCCAACCCCACAGGCCGGCGATCAGGGGCACGCAGATCGGCGCCAGGATCGCGCCGATATTGGCGCCGGAGTTGAAGATCCCGGTGGCCAGGGAGCGCTCTTTCTTCGGGAAGTATTCGGCGGTGACCTTGATCGCGGTCGGGAAATTGCCCGATTCGCCGATCGCCAGTACAGCGCGCGCCAGCATGAAGCCGGCGATCGAGACCGGGATGGCGGCCACACCGAACGCGGTACAGACAGCGGCGATCCCCTCACCCACCGGTACGGAAACGGCATGCATCACCGCCCCGCTCGACCAGATGCAAATCGCCACGATGAAACCTGCCTTGGAGCCGATCTTGTCGACCACACGACCGGCGAACAGCATGGAAATCGCGTACACGAACTGGAAGACAGCGGCGATATTGGCGTAGTCGGTATTGCTCCAGCCGAATTGCCTGGACAGGTCCGGTGCCAGCAGGCTCAGCACCTGGCGGTCGAGGTAATTGATGGTGGTGGCAAAGAACAACAGGGCGCAGATGGTCCAGCGGTATCTGCCGACGGTCTGGCTGACGCGTTGCGCGTTGATGGGTTCGTTCAGATTCATGGCGTCACTTTATTATTTTTGGGTTTGGAATCATTACTTATACGTCATCGTACAACAAATCAAAAGAGGCTGCATTTGTGATGGCCGACAAAAAATGCGGTCCTCGTACGGCCCTCGGCTCAACCTCCTGAAGACTCTGAATCGCCTTTGCAGGCCAGCAGCTTTTGCGTTTCCGAGTGTTGACAAGGGTCGGAGGATGTTTTGATAATCGCCAAATTGTTGTACGACAACCTACGACGCTTCGGTGTCCAGCCCTTCCTCCTATCCGAACACCCACAACAACAAGGAAACATGATGAAGAACGTCAAGCTGGTTATTGGTTTTTTGTGTCTCTTGAGCGGTTACGCAGCGGCCGCATCGGCGCCAGGCGAAAAAGATGTAGCGGCAGCCGTGGACCAGTTGACCCAGGCCATGTGGCACAAGGACATTCCCAAGCTGCAGGCGCTGGCGGATGACAAGCTGACCTATGGACACTCCAGCGGAAAGATCCAGGATAAGCAGGAATTTATCGCCGACATCGAAACCGGCAGAAGCGGTTTCAAGGAACTGAAGATGCTCAACCAGACCATCACCATGAATGGTGACGTGGCCCTGGTGCGCAACCATTTCTCGGCTCAGGCCATCAACAGCGGTGTACTGGTGCCCACCGAAATCGAAAACTTCCAGATCTGGAAAAAACAGCACGGTGAGTGGAAGCTGATTGGTCGACAGGCTTTCCGTTTCTGAGTCCAGGGCCTGCCAGGCAATTACTTTCTGACGACTCTCTTGGGCGGAGTCAGCAAACCCCCACCCGGCTTGCGGGATGCCTTCGATTGGGTGGAACTGCCCAATACCCTGGCGGAGGAGATTTCAAAAATTACATGGGCCTTGGGGCCCAATATCCAGCCATCGGGTCACCGCCCCCATCAGGCGCGTGAAACTGCGGCGGTGTGACGAACACCGCCGCCCTCGCCCACCTCAGGCCGCCTGCATCTTCCCGCGCTGGGAACGAATCCACCAGAACTGCAGCGCGGCACCCACGACAAAAATGCCCAGCCACGCCGCCAATGCGCCCTGCACCAGGGGGGATTGAGGGCCATCCGCCAGCGGGTGAGCGGCAGGCAAGCGGGTCAGCGTCTCATTGATTCCCGGGACCAACAGCAGAAAGAAGCTGAACGTGAACCCAAACTGCGACAGATAGGGTCGCGCACGTCCCAGCAGGCGTATCCGTGGAATCACCAGGGCACCGGATATCGCCAGCAGCGCCAGGATGCCCAGGGCATGGCCGGCATTGAAGCCGCCGGTGCTGGATAGGCCGAACGATGTCACTACCGACACGGCCAGGCCAATGAGGTACACCTTGGCGGAGCGGGTGGAGGGTTCGATTTTCTGGTAGCGGACATAGCTGTAGAGCCCCGCGACCAATGGCACCAGACTGATGGCGGTATGGCAGGCGCCCAGCACAGAAATGGGATGAGGCATGGGACATTGACTCCTTCTGAATACTCGGACCGCGCTGATGGCGAAATCCGTTGCTTAAGTTGACTACCAACTAGTTGGTAGGTTGTTCGGTGAAAAATTTTTGCCGCGTACGGCTCTCATCATGGAACGGTCGGTTCGGAGACGCCGGCCTGTTGGACGCTGTGCCTCTCCATCTAAAACAACCTACTAGTTGGTAGGTTTCTTTGCAAGCCATCAGTGGACGAACGGACGATGCCCGGCGCCCTCCTCTTTACTGCGTGATGACCAGCCTTTCGATAAGTGGTCGGGTGATTGCCCCGAACATCTTGGGATCGCCATAGGCACGAGCGGACAGCATGGCGCCATGCACCGTGGCCATGAAGGTCTCGGCTTCGGCGCGGGCGTCGCAGGACAGCGCCAGGGTGCCCTGCTTGGCTCCGCGCTCCATGACGGACGTCAGCCAGGCAGAAAGCGAGCGAAAATGAGCCCTCACCGCCAGTGCCACTTCCTGGGGCAGGACCGGCATCTGGCTTGCCAGCAAGGCGCACACGCAAAAGCCCTTCGCCGCATCGTCGATGCAGCCCAGCCAATAGTCGTTATAGGCACGCAGCTGGTCCACGGGATTGGGGAAATGCCGTTCCAGCGCGGCGATGCCGGCTTCGGCCTCTTCGCGATACTGCGCCACCAGCGCGAGGACCAGGTCCACTTTCGTGGCGAAATGATGGTGGATGCTGGCCTTGCGGATTCCCACGGATTCGGAGATGTCCGCGTAGCTGAAACCACTGTAGCCGCCGGTAATGATCAGCGTCCGGGCGCAGTGGAGGATTTCATGATAGGTGCTGGATCGATTGTTCATTCCGCAAACCTACCTTCTAGTAGGCTGGTAGTCAACCCTGCGCATTTGGGGCTGGCCCAGGACTGTTCGCATCGAGGGATTGACATCAAACATGATGCTCATCATGCTTTGTCTCGAAGCATGATGATCGTCATGCTTCATCGCTACATAACATGATGGCCATCATGGATGCGTTGACAGATTTCCGCCCCCTTTTGTCTGATGCTTCAGGAGAAACTCATGAACACCTATCTGGTAACAGGTGCCACCGGCGCCACCGGTGCTCCCACGGTCAAATATCTGCTTGAAAATGGCCATCGCGTGAATGCCTTTGTTCATCGTGAAGATGAGCGCTCGCAGAAACTGAGGGATCTGGGTGCAACCATCTTTGTTGGCGATGCGCTGAAGCTGAAGGAACTGCGCCCGGCCATGAAAGGTGTCGACGGTGCCTACTTCGTCTACCCCCTGGGCAATGGCCTGGTGGAAGCGGCTGCCATCTTCGCCCAAGCAGCGAAGGAAGAAGGCGTGAAGATCATCGCCAACATGTCCCACAAGCAATCGCGCCCTGATGCCCGCAGCCAGACGACCCTCAATCACTGGCTGTCGGAGCAGGTCTTCAGTTGGTCCGGCGTGCCGACCACCCACCTGCGTGTCACCTTTTTTGCCCAGTGGATGCTCTACATTGCGCCACTGATCCGCGCCGGCGTGTACCTGACACCGTTCGACGCGGACAGCCGCTTTGCGCCTATCGCCACTCGCGATATCGCCAAAATCATTGCCGGCGTCCTGACCAATCCCGAGCCTCATGCGAACAAGGCCTACGTGCTGAACGGGCCCATCGAGTACAGCCATAAGGAACTGGCCGGCGTCCTGGCGGACACCCTGGGTAAAGAGGTGCGTTTCCAGCAGGTTTCACCGCAAGAGTTTGTCAAAACCCTGGGCCTGGACACCGATCCGGCCTACGTGACCCACTTCACCGCGGTGAAAGTCGACCAGCAGGAAAAACGTCTGGAAGGCCTGGATGACATCGGCACGCAGATCATCGGTGGTCCCCTGCAGACCCCTGCTGAATTCATCGCGGAACATCGTGATGTGTTGAGCTGACACCGACACCGGAAATCGGGCTGGGACGGCCATCCGGCTGTTCCAGCCCGACATGCTCATGGACTCTGGCATGATGGTCGTCATGCTTCCGCTGACTCATCCCGATGGGTACACTCTTCCCTTCAGTCTTTATTGGATCTACGGGACCACCATGCGCTACCCCGCTGAAGAAACAGCAGAAAAGCACCGGAGGATTTTGCAGCAGGCATCGATCCTGTTTCGCGAACGGGGGTTTTCTGGTGTCAGCCTCAGTGAAATCATGAAGGCCACGGGGCTGACCCATGGCGCGTTCTATAACCACTTCGAGTCAAAGGACGACCTGATCGCGAAGAGTTTGTGTGACGCCTCAGCCAGAACCCTTGCCCCGCTGCAAGCAGCGCAAGAGTCGACTGAGCTTATGCAGCATTACATCCGGGAGTATCTGAGCGAGGCGCATCGTGACGACATGGGCAATGGCTGCCTGATGGCCGCTCTGGGATCGGAAATTGCCAAAGAGCCGTTGGTTCGCCCTACCTTCACTCGCCATATCAAGCGTGTTCTCGAGAGTATGACGCTGCCCTTCGCCAAGGCGAAAAAGCGCCACGCCCGTCGCCAGGCCATTCACCAGGTTTCCAGCATGGTGGGGGCCATCATCCTGGCCCGTGCGGTAGACGATCCGGAGCTGGCCGAAGAAATCCTGCGTGAGGTCCGTACGGCGCTCAGTTGATTGGGCGCTGTCTTCAACGGATTGGAGCATAAGCTCTAAAGCTCGCCGGAAAACAGTCGATAGCCTGGATTCAACCCTCACTCACGGAAGCAGTGACATGCAAATCACCAACAGCCCCCTGCCCATCCTGAACACTGACGGCAATCGGTCGCCGATTACGCTCCCCCCTTCCAGCACCCCGCCGCCACCTTTGACCGATGCCCAGAAAGAAGCACTGCAAAAGCTGCGGGACCAATTGAAGAATCCGGTGACTCCACCGGTAGTGGAAACCCCGAAAAAAACCTCGCTGATCGACGAAGTCGTCTAAAGCGTTGCACCCGGCGGACACGGCTGCGCTATCGCCGGTCCGCCCCCCTGTTCGTCAGCCGGGCATTCCTGCTGCGAGTTTGGCGCCCTTCAGGAATCGATCGATCAGCGGATTGACCTCCGTCGGATTCTCCAGCGCCGCCAGGTGCGCGGTTCGTTCAATCACGACAAATTCAGCGCCCGGAATGGCTTGTGCCATGGCTCGGGTTTCGCTGACGGCCGCTCATCAGCAGGCTGGACCAGAACACGATCGCCTCGCCCTGCCCGACACTGCGTACCCGCAAGCGACCGAGGCAGGTGGGGATGTCTTGAGCCTGAAGATCTTCATACGCAATCAGTGGCATAGAGTGCTCATCAATGGACGGTCATTGGAGGCTCAGCCTATACCCGTCTGGCCGAGGGCGGCGTTATCGGGCGCTATCACCAGGAGTGATGCTTTCCAGGACCCTGCTGGCACGTTCGCGGGAGCCTGTCTAACCTCTCTCCAGGGAAGCCGGCGCGCAGGCGTGGCTCAGCGTAATACAACCGGGAAGAGGCTTGACCGTGAGCAAACAAGACACCGCTTTCTGCAGTCTCCTGAATGAAATCGCCCAGGGCAAAAACGAGATCAGGGAACCCGCCGAAGTCGATACGCTGGAACAGTTGATCAGCTTCGACTACGCACAAGCCGTAGCCCATGTGGGAACTCAGCAGTTGGCCTACAGCGATGTGCGAATGACGGCGATGGGCAGTGCCTTTCTGAGCGTATGCAATGCCGCGCAGCATCCCGTCAGATGACGGGCTGATGGCGTCGAACCCACCGTTTCGCCTACCTCACTCCAAACGGCTTCCCCGCAGATACCCAAGCGCCTGCTCCGTGCTCCACAGGGCATTGGCGATATACCGGTAGTTGATCAATGCCGCCAGGTAGCCATCGCCTTCCGGTGTGGTCGGTCCGGCGGTGGCGTCACGGACCACGGCCACTTCGAAACCGAGTTCGAGCAGTTCCCGCAGGTGCGATTCAACGCACAGGTTCGCCGCCATGCCGGCCAGGATGACCTGCGAGACGCCATGCTTGCGCAGTTGCAGTGCCAGGTCGTTGGTTTCCGGGCCGTAGACTTTATGCGGTGAAGCGATAAGGGTCTTGCCGTCGAGAATGTAGGGCTTGTACTCGGGCATGAAGTCGGCACCGGAGTTCTCGAAGCCGTCGAGTGTCAGCGGTCCCTTGCGGTCGAACATGCCGATGCTGTGCATGACCTTTTCCAGCGGCCCGCCGAAATGCCAGTCGTGGTCGCACGGATAGTAATAGTGCGGGGATACGGCAACGGTGATGCCGGCAGCCTTGGCCGCGCCGAACAACTGGCCGATATGCTTGACGGTGTCGTGCTCGACAATGCTCTTGCCGAACACCGGCCAGCTGACGCCTTCGGGGCTGAGGAAATCGATCTGCGGATCGATGACCACCAGGGCCGCGCGGCGAAGGTCGAGCCGCATGCCGGGATCGGGCAAGGCCGGGTCGGTCGGGTCGGCATACGGTGAGGTGCTCTGGGCTGAAGGGTTGTTCATGGCGCTGGACTCCGTTCGACTATAGGGATTTACTCGTCGCGCCGTGGCATCCGTTAGGGTGGCTGTCTGCCAGCGGCGAGAACTTCATCCTATGGCCGCGCATGCCCGGGCTTTTGCCAGGACGTGCAGAGTCTTTACCCGGTCGTCTCCATCATGGATATCCTCTCCGAGTTCTTCGAGCGCACGCACCTCCAGGGCCGGCTGTTCTTTTCCGGACAGGTGGATGGCACCCTGGTGCTCGACAAGCCGCCGGGCATGGCGTTTATCCATGTCATCAGCAAGGGCCATATCGACCTGGTGCAGCCCGGGCTGCCGAAGCTATCGATTACCGAGCCCAGCGTGCTGTTCTGTCCGAGCAGTTGCCGTTACCAGTTGCGCTCAAGCTCGGCGCAGGGGGCGGAGTTGATCTGCGCCTCGTTCCGGTTCGGGCGCAATTCGTTGCAGCCCTTCCCGCTCGGGCTCAAGGAAACGCTGGTATTTCCCATCAGCGGCCTGGAAAACCTGGCTCCGGTGATCGCTACGCTGCTCGGCGAATTCGAGGAACAGGCCCCTGGCAGGACCAAGGCCCTCAATCTGTTGCTCGAATTCATTTTCGTGTTGTTGGTGCGGCGAGCGGTCAAGGAGCAGAAGATTTCCAGCGGCTTGCTCTATGCCCTGCAGGATGGGCGTCTTGGCGCGGTGTTCAATCGGATTCACCAGGAACCCGAAGCGCCCTGGACCGTCGGGCAACTGGCGGCGCTGGCGAATATGTCGCGGTCGAAATTCTCGGCGTGCTTCACCCGGATCATGGGCGTCTCGCCAATGGGTTATGTCACCGCCTGGCGGATGAAGGTCGCCCAGGAACTGCTGCGCGAAGGGGTGCAGATCAAGGTGATCGCCGCGTCGGTCGGCTACAGCTCGCAAGCCTCGTTCTCCAGGACCTTTGTCAGCGTGGTCGGCGCGCCACCCGCCGAATGGCTCAAGCGCGACAACAGCGGGGAGGACCCGCTGCTGTCAGTGCAGGTGCAACCGCATGAGTAGCCGATGATTACCGGCGCTTGGCAATCTCTTCCAGGAAGGCCTGGGTCGTGCCTTGCGCAGAGGCCGGGTTCTGGCCGGTGACCAGGTTGCCATCGACGACAACGTAGGAAGTCCAGGGCGCGCCGGCCTGGTACTGCGCGCCGGCGGCTACCAGGCGATCTTCCAGCAGCCAGGGAGCATTGGCGGCCAGGCCGGTCTGGGTTTCCTCGGTATTGCTGAAGCCGGTGAGCTTGCGCCCCTTGAATGGCCAGGACCGGGCGTCGCCGGCGGCCAGGAATGCCGCGCAGCCATGGCACAGCGCCCCGACAACCTTGCGCGGATCGGCAAGTGCCGCGGTCAGCAGGCGACCTGCCGCCTCATTCACTGCCAGGTCCTGCATGGGACCGTGGCCGCCAGGCACGAGAATGGCGTCGTAGTCGGCAAGGTCGATGTCTTCCAGGCGTTTCGGCGCACGCAGAAGCTGGGCGTGCCTGTGCAGATAGTCCGTCAGTTCGGCGACCTTGGCCGCATCACCGCCGTTCACGTCGAGGGAGAGACTCAGCTCGTCCGCCACGGCTGGGGCACCGCCCGGCGTGGCGAGGCTGATGTTGGCCCCGGCCGCGCTGAGCAGGCGATGAGGCGTGATGAATTCCTCGCCCCAGAAACCGGTGGGACGCTGGAGGCCATTCAACTGGCTCCAGGTGGTTGCGCTGGAAAGAATCATGAGTACGGAAGGCATGGATATTCCTTGGGTTGAACGTCAGTTATCGACGTCAACGAGTATGGAATCGCCGCCCAGGGGTAACAATGAACGCCTCCCGAGTTGAGAATTCCACTTTCAGGAATGCCGTCGCGGCCCCTACATCAGATCAGCTTCGCTCCCCAGAGCCTCAAGGAGCCTGTTGTAGACCAGCCTGACCCTGGCCGGAACCGGAGATTGCTGCGAGCGGTAGACATACAGGCTGATCGGCTTCGGTGCGTCGGACTCCAGGGCCGTGACCAGCCGCCCGGCGCGGATATGAGGCAATGCCAGGTGGCCGGCGATCTGGCCGAAGCCCAGTCCCGAGAGCACGGCCTGGCATTCGCTTTCCGGATCGTTGGTGATAAACGCCGGCGCCGGGGCAATGAACTGGCGGTTTTCGCTGAACTTCCAGGGCCACGGGCGCCCGGTATTGCCGTCGATCATCAGGGTGAGCGGTTTGTGCTGGAGGTCGTCGACCGCCTTCGGCAAACCGACGCGAGACACCAGTTCGGGGGAGCCGACCACATACAGAAAGGCCTTGGCCACTTCGCGCGCGACAAAGCGGCTATCGCGCATCGGGCCTATGCGAATACCTACATCGATCTGTTCCTCGACCACGTCGGCGATCACGTCGGACAGCCGCAAATCAAGGACCAGGCCGGGATGTTCGCGCAGCAGCGGGGCCAGTGCATCGACCACGAACTGGCGGCCCAGGGAGCCGGGGGCCGCCAGGCGCACCACTCCGTGGTGATCGGAAGCGGCCCGCAGATCCGAACGGTGATACAGGGCATCCACCCCGCTCACCGCCATTCGCGCACGCTCGACCAACTGCACGCCAAAGGTACTGAGTTGAACACCGCGCGTGCTGCGATGAAACAGCAGTTCGCCCAATTCGTCCTCGAATTCGCGAATGACCCGGGTGACCACCTGGGGCGATACCCCCAGTTTTGTCGCGGCCTCGCGAAAGTTGGCCGAATCCGCCGCGACCACAAAAATACGCAAGCCTTCCAATCTGTTTTTCAAACGCCGCTCCAGAAAATTCGACGCCAGCGTTTTCGACAAGGCCACATCCAGGGCTTGGCGGATGTGGCCATACGCTTGGGTCAGCTGCCACTGCCGGCGATAGTAATGTAATCGGTATAGACCTGCGGCGCTCCGGAGAAAGACGCCAACTGCCGCCACTCCTCGTACATGCGCTCGCTCTCCGGGTGCTCGCGGACAAATGTCAGGGCCTTGTCCGTCGACACATCCAGTTCGGGGTGGAAGGAGTTCAGCGACTCCAGGCTTTCGATTTCCAGCATTACCGCATACTGGTCGAGACGGTTGCCGCCCTGCCCCTTGAGTATATGAAACTTCCAGCCCGGATAGTCTTCCACGCGATGGATATTGTCGGTAATGAAGCGCTCGAAGGTTTGCGCCGTCACGCCGGAGCGCAGGGCCAGATTATGGATGCCCACCACGCGGGCTACGGGTTTGAGGCCTGCACCGGCCTGGTAGTTCGGACCTTCCGCCAGCGAGCTGTTGGTATTCTCGGCCAGGAGTGAATAGGTGGAGAAAATGGTCGGCAGCTCGGCGAAGGTGGAAAAGGTTTTCCATTCGACAATCAGGGCCTGCGCCCGCGCATGCTCCTGCCAGAAGTCCCGCGCATGGGCGGTCTGCTCGCCGTTGCGGTCGATATAGTGGGCGTACTGCTCTGCGCTGGGAGCTTCGAACAGCATCAGGTACTGGTTTTCCCTCTCGCCGCGCAAGCCTTTGAGCAAGGTCCAGCGCCAACCCGGATAGGCCGGGATGCCCACGCCGCGCTCGCGCACGAAATCTTCGAAATGTTCCGCGGTGACGCCTTTTTTAAGATTCAGGCCGATGTAGTGCAGGCTGAAAACCGGGGCGGACAATTGACTCATAAGAACTCCATTGAATGACAACGTCGGGACGGAATAAAAGGTTCAGGCTCGGAGCTGCCGCCATCGGGGCCTCAACGGGTAATGCGCCGGGCGCTGCAACAGACCAGCAGCATGATCACCACGCCCGCGCTGAATGCGGTGGTCAGGCTGGAGTGGTGGGCGACCAGGCCGATCAGCGCCGGGCCGCTCAACAGGCCCGTGTAGCCGACCAGGGTCACGGCCGACAGCGCGAAGCTCGACGGCACCCCGGCCTGGTTGCCGGCGGCGGTGAACAGGATCGGGACGATATTGGACAGGCCGATGCCGGTCAGAATGAACCCGGCGAGGGCAATACCCGGAAGATCGACCAGGACGATCAGCAGCAACCCGACCGTGGCGCAGGCGCCGCCGAGCATCAGCATGCGCTGGCGGCCGATGGCATTGACCAGGCGATCGCCATACAACCGGCCCAGCGCGACGGCGATGGAGTACAGGGTGTAGCCAAAACCGGCATGACTCTTCTCCATGCCGCGCTCGGTATGCAGGAACACCGCCGACCAGTCCAGCATCGCGCCCTCGACCATGAAGATGAAAAAGCACAGCAGCGCAATAAACAGGGTCCCCGGATGCGCCAGCGCCTGCAGGGTGCCTTCGGACTCGGCGCTTTGCGTTGGCCGTCTTGGCAACAGATGAGTGGAAGCCTGCATCACCACCAGGGCGATCAACACCACGACCAGCAGAATTGCCTGCAGCGGCATGAGTCCTGCCCACAGCAGCAGACTGACGCCCCCTGCCCCCGCGACGCCGCCGAGACTGTAGAAGCCGTGAAACCCCGACATCCGCGCCTGCCCGCTATCGCGTTCGACAATCACCGCCTGGGCGTTCATCGACACGTCCAGCAGGCCATTCACCGCGCCAAAGACCAGCAAGGCGCCGCCAATCGCCACGGCGGACGTGGCCTGCATCATGAACGGCAGGATCAGGCAGAACACTGCTGCGCAGGCCAGGATCAGCGCCCGGCAACCGAATCGGGCAATGGCCCGCCCGGCAAACGGCATCACCAGCATGGAGCCCGCGGCAATACAGAACAGCAGCAGGCCCAGGGGGCCATCGTCGATGCCGAGCCGCGACTTGACGAAGGGAATCAGCGGCGCCCAGGACGCCATGCCCAGCCCGGCCACGAAAAAGATCCCGCGCGTGGCCTGCTGCTGGCGCAGATTCGCGGCGAGCCGCGGGTGCAGTACATGGGTATTCACCGGACGATCACCCCTGGCTCTGCGCCACCGACAGATAGTCGGTGTAGATCTGCGGCGAGCCGGAAAACGAGGCCAGTTGCTTCCACTCCTCGTACATCTGCTTGGTGTCGCGGTGGGCCCGGGCGAATTTCGCCGCCTCATCGGTGGCGATATCCGGCTCCGGGTAGAACACATCGAGCGCCGCCAGGCTGGCGATCTCCATCATCACCACGTACTGGTCCAGGCGATTGCCGCGCTCGCCCTTGAGCAGATGGAATTTCCAGTCCGGGTAGTCCTCGATGCGCTGGTGGTTCTGTGCAATAAAGGTCTCGAAGGTTTCGGCGCGGACATCCGGACGCAGCGCCAGGTTGTGGATGCCGATCACCCGTGCGACGGGTTCCGCGCCCACTCGTTCCTGATAACGCGGGCCGTGGGGCACGGTACTCTTGCGGTTTTGCGCCAGCAGCCGGTAATCGGTGTACAGGGTCGGCAGTTCGCTGAAGGTGCCGTAGCGTTTCCACTCGCCGAGGATGTCCGATGCCTCGGGATGCTCGCGCCAGAACTGCCGGGCCAGCTCCGTCTTGTTGCCGTCGGCGGCCTGGTAACGATCACGCTGCTCGGCGCTGGCGATCTCGAACAGCATCAGGTACTGCCCTGCCCGCTCGCCCCGCAAGCCGCGCAGCAGGGTCCAGCTCCAGCCCGGATAGCTGGGAATGTGCACGCCTTTGTGACGCACGAAGGTTTCGAACTGTTGCGCCGTTATCCCGGCTTCGGTATCGATCGCGATGTAGTACAGGCTGAAGACTGGCGCGGATGAAGTGGCTTGCTGTTCCATCGGTGGCTCTCCTCAGGCTTGCGGCGTGACGAACTGGGTGTTGATCACGGCTTCGACCAGCGTCACGCCATTGGGCGTCAGGCTGACCCGGTCGCCCTCGACGGTGACCAGCGCCTTCTCCACCAGGGTATCGAGGGTGCGGCTGATGATCGGGTTCTCGAACAGGCTGCGGCCTTCGAAACGCTGCCTGAAGACCAGGTCATCCACCGGGATCAGCGTCGACAGCGCCATCTTGAAAGCATTGACTTCACGTTGCAGCGGCGAGACGCCACGGCTGGCGTCGATGGGCAGGCGATCCTCGTCGAGCGCCTGTTTGTACTTGCTGTAGCCGGTGATATTGATGGCTTCGGCACGGGTGCATTTCGAGCTGCCGCCGAGGCCGATGGCAACTTCCGGGTACTGCTTGTCGAGGTCGGTGATAAGCCCCTTCCACTTCTCCGGCTGGCGGTGGTTCTGGTGGAAGTACATGGTCGGGTGTTCGCCGTAGCCGGCAGCCAGGTACTGCTCGACCACTTCGCGCATCTGGTACTGCTTGCCGAGACCGGGGAAGGTCATGTCGTTGATGTTGATCAGGCCCTTGCGCTGCCAATGACTCTGCTTCTCCCCGGACACCCCGGTGCGGCTTTTCATGAACTCTTCCATGTGCAGCTTGGCGATGACCACATGGGAGAGCTCGAGCTCCAGGGTCTTCTCCATGTCGTATTTCACATCGTCGACGCTTTGGCCGAGCATGCCGTAGATCAGGTCGACGCTGACCCAGTCGAGACCGATTGCCCGGGCGTGATGGATGGTTTCCTCGCACTCGTCGGCCGAATGCATGCGTCCGCAGGCCGAAATGATGCGGTCATTGAAGGACTGGGTACCGAAGCTGATCTTGGTGAAACCCAGTTCCTTCAACAGTTGCAGGTAGGGTTTGTTCAGGGTGCCCGGCTCGCCTTCGAAGCGCATGGTGGCGGCCGAGAAGTTGAAATGACTGTGATAGAACGCCATCAGGCGGCGCAGTTCCGGCTCCGGCAGCAGCGACGGCGTACCGCCGAAGATGTTGAATTCGCCGACTTCGGCCTGGGCCAGGCTGGGGACTTTCTGCAGCCACATGGTGGCTTCCTTGATGTTGTAGTCCACCAGTTCGCGGAACACCACCTGCGAGGAGGCCGCCTTGGGATTGAGGATCACCGTCGGGTACTGGCAGAAATGGCAGCGATAACGACAGGTGGGAATATAGGCCCACAGATGGATCTGCCGGGCCTGGCCGATTTCGCGGTCCATGTCGGCAAAAAAGGACGGCAGCGGATACTCGGGGATATCACCGGGGAACACGTGGCAGCCGAACGGATCGTTGAACACGTAGTCGAGGAAGGCGCTGTTCTCCGGGCGTGCGAGGAATTCATGGACCCGTGGCAGCGGATAGTTCGGGTCGATATCGTTGAGTGAACCCAAGGCTTCGTTGTTCATCAGAATACCCCTCCATTGGCAAAGTAGTTGTGCGCGGCACCGGACTCGCGGTCTTCGGCGAAGTAGTAGACAAAGCGCTCGAAATCCTCGGGCTTGACCGTGTCGAAACACTTCGGCAAGGGCGGCGCAAAGCCGATGTCCTCGCCCACGGCGCGCCGCAGGGCGGCGAAGATTTCCTCGCGGAACTCGAAATACAGGCGGTAGGACGGGGTCTTGTAGGCGTGGATGGGCTTGAAGTCGATCACCCGCGACTGATGCTTGATCTCATGGATGCGCTGGTACATGCGATCGGCCACCGGCCCGCCGAAGAACTCGCGCACCGCCGGGTTTTCCACGAGGATCTGCGGGTTGAGCAGTGCCGGCAGCACGATGTTCTTGGGCACGTAGTCCTTGATCGAATAGTCCCAGGCCTGGCGTGACTGTTCGGGCGTGGTGTCGCGCAACGTCGGGATCTGCTCCTCCACGTCCGGGCGCACGTCCTTCATGATGATGATCCCGTCCTGGCCGTAGGCATTGCCGGTGATCACCTCGTCGAGGATGGTGTCCACCCGGCGGCTGTTGATCTCGATCCGCGATTCGTGGGCGTAGACCGGCTTGCCACCCCAGGCGATCACCCGGATGCCGAAGTCCCAGTCATCGGAGAGGTGTTCGACAAAACGGTCATTGTCCAGCTGGTAGAAAATCTCGATGCCGCCGACCTTGTCGTAGAGGGCACGCTCGACGGCAAAGCCCTTGCCATCGGGGAAACCGCCGAACAGTGAGAACGACACCTCGCGACAGCGCAGGGTCTTCTGGATCTCGTTGAGCAGGTTCGGGCGTTTGCCGAAGGACGCTTCGTTGTAATAGTAATTGCAGGTACCGAGGTCGCCGTTTTCCTCGATCATCCTGGTAATCAGCGCGTGCAGCCAGTACGGGTCCACGGTGCAGTCGGCATCGGCGGACGCAATGTAGTGCTTGCTTTCGACTCCCAGGCGGATGTCGCGCTGTTTCGAGCGCACGGAGGCGTAATCCATGCCGCGTTTCCTCGCGGACGAAACACCCTGGATGCGCTCCTGGATGACGTGGATATCCAGGGACGGGTTGCTGGCCTTGAAACGATTGATCTTTTCCACTGAATCATCTGTCGAGTTGTTATCGACAATAATCAACTCATAGGTGGAGTGGGTAATCAGGTCGCCCCGGGTTTTCTGATTGAAGAGTGAGTCCAGTACACTGTCGATACGATCACTTTCGTTATACAGCGGCAGTACCACCGAAACAAAGACAGCATCACGCATAATTCCTCCAGAAGAACTCAAGTCAAGCATGCCTATTACATTGTTGGAGAGCACCCGCTGGCCAATGGAAAAGTTTCTGTGAGCCACTTGCTCCATCAGCGCCTGGTTATTCAATAGCTGGTAGACTTCATTGATGAACGCATCATCGGGCAGGCCGTCGCGATCTTCCGAGATCGCCATGACCGGCGCTTCAAATCCATGCTGTCCGTACACTTCCTGGTAATACTCATAGTTACTGGTGATATAACAGCGCTGGCTGCTGATCGATTCGCCCACGGGATTGCCGTAGCTGTCATACCCCCATGAAGTGAGAAAGGAAACCAGGTCGCAGGAGTAATACAGGTCTTCAATAGTCGTGGTTTTATCGTTCGACGGCATATAGTCATGGGACAACGAACCGACAAACTTGATAAAGGGTTCGACCTGCAGTTCCGTGACCATTGTATTCAAGGCGGCAAAGTAGCCGGGATGCTCGTCGGGATCGCCGGCAACCGCGAGATAGACTTTGCGCCGGCTGCCGTTTTGCGTAAACAACTGGTTCAGGCGGTGAACCAGGTAGATATCCCGGTCCGGGCGTTTTTGCGGAATGATGCGGGTCGTGCGAGCGATCAGGATATCGCTGTCGCGGATGTCCAGGCTTTCCTTGATGTTGGTGTGGCGACCTTGCCCGCTGAAGTCGTAGGTGTTCTTGCGCACCTGGACTTCGACGGCATGGTCACACCACTCCTCCAGCTTGTGCTTGAGATGGTTGTTGAGGGTCACATAGCCGATATAGCGCGACTGCACCGGCTTGATCGCATGGGGATAAGGCTCCGGGCCGTATTTCATCACGGTCTTTTCGCTGCTCCACATCAGGTCGTGATCGCGCCAGATGACAAAGCTGCCCATGCGGTGCTTGTCGCCATAGGTTTCGATGGCCAGGTACAGGGCCTGGGTATAGATGATGTTTTCCGGGAGGGTGGCGTTTTCAACGATCACATAACGGATATCCAGCCGTTCCCATAACTGCACAATCCGTTGGGCCAGTACCTGTGACGATTCGCGAATGGCACCCAGGAGCCGCTGTTTTTCTTCCGGGGAAGCCGCGGTCTTTTGTCCGATCAGGATGGCGTGTGAGTGCTCTATGAAGTCCACGTTGTAATGGGGGACGCTATCGATAGCCTCGATACGCACCAGGGTAAAGATGTCCTTGTAGAGGCTTTTTTCGTAATCGTAGGGCTTGTTGAAGTTGCCTTTGTCGACCTTGATGTCATAACCAAGATCGAGGTATGAAGTCACTTCGTTGCGCAGCAGGGTTTTCGCGAGCTTCAAGGCTTCGACGGTAATGCCGGATACTGCAACAGCATCAAATGATATAAATATAGCTCCAGCAGGCATGGCAGATCCCTCAACCAATATTAATGTGTTGATTCTCACGCGCTTAAAACGGCTAGCTTTAAATCATGCATAGGCTTGGACGTAGCGTTAAGTTTCTGGCTTAACGCCATCTAAATGCCATCGGTTCTTCTCCAGGAATTTATTGCAGGCAACTACCTGCCCGTCTCGGGCATGGGTGTTAATACAGGGAGAAACTCAACTCATCAGGCGCGACAACATCGCTCGACGGTGGGGTCTTTTCGGTTCAGGCAAAACCATACGGGTAGTTCATTACGGTTCATGCTCTTTATCCTTTGCGGGATCTTGTTATGAAGAGCTTTGTGGGTAACATTTCGTAATAAACCTACTCGTCTGTACGAGTTAAATCAACAGTCCGATCAACATATTTTGAAAATTTTTAGTCATGGCATAATGCCCTTAACTTATGCCTGTCTCGCTGACAGGTGTACCGAGCGGGCTTGGTAAACACGGCCCTTGTAGGAGCCTGGCTTGCCAGCGAGAGGCCCGTGAGTTCGCTAAAAGCTTCGCGGGCAAGCCCGGCTCCTACAGGTTACGTGGCGTTTTCGAGATTTCGGTTCCTTAAACGAGCAGCATCGCTTGTCACAGGGTGATTGACGCCTGGAAACTCACGTAATAGTTTAAGTTACGTCAAATGCCGGACAGCCGAATCACCATGACCGAATTCTGGGAAAACGCCTTTACCGAAAACCAGCTGATGTGGGGCTTCGAGCCGACCGCGTCGGCCATCCTTGCCAACGACAGTTTCGTTCAAGCGGGTGTCAGGGACGTGCTGATCCCCGGCATCGGCTATGGCAGGAACGCCGGGGTCTTTCTCGAGCACGGCATGTCCGTCACCGGGATCGAGATCGCCGATACGGCCATCGCCCTCGCCCGCTCCCGGCTTGGCCTGCAGATTCCCATTCATCACGGCCCGGTCAGCGATATGCCGTACGACAACCGGCAGTACGATGGCATCTTCTGCCATGGGCTGATTTACCTGCTCGATGCCACCGGGCGCGCCAAGCTGCTGCGCGACTGCTACCAACAGCTGGCAGCTGGCGGCCAGATGGTCTTCACGGTGATCTCGAAACAAGCGCCGATGTACGGCCAGGGCAAACGGCTGGGAGAGGACTGCTACGAAAGAGCCCCCGGCCTGCCGATGTTCTTCTACGACGCTGTCTCGGTCGAGCGTGAGTTCGGCGCCTTCGGGCTGGTAGCGTTCAGCGCCATCGATGAGCCGGCGGGCAGTGGCAGCCTGCCGTTTATCCATGTGGTCTGCCGCAAGGACGACTGAAGCAGCCAGTCGCCCTCCTCCCGACTCAATGCGCGTCAGCCGACGGCTGCTTCGGTGGCTGGACCTTGCGCATCAGTGGCACCAGGGCCGTGGCGAACACAAAGCAGACCATGATCACCAGAAAGGCATCGGCATAGGTCAGGGTCTGCGCTTCACGCCAGGTCAGCACCCACAGCTGGCGCAAAGCGATCTGGCTGGCGTCGAGGCTGCTCTGGCCGAGTACCTGGGCGTTGTCGCTCAACTGCTCCAGCCACAGGTTCATGCTTTCGTTGCGAATGTTCAGGTGTTCCGCCAGGCGCAGGAAATGCAGGTTGGTGCGGTCGTTGAGCACCGTGGCACAGGCCGCGATACCGATGGCCCCGCCAAGGTTGCGCATCAGGTTGAACAGCCCCGAGGCGAGTTTCAGTCGCGCGGGTGCCAGGGCACCGAGGGTCAGGGTCACGGTCGGCGCCACCGTCAACTGCTGGGCAAAGCCACGTATCGCTTGCGGCAGCAACAGCTCCTTGGCGCCCCAATCATGGGTGATCGGTGCAAAGTTCCACATCGACAGACCGAACAGCGCCAGGCCGATCATCAGGATCCAGCGCAGGTCGATACGGCCCGCCAGGAAGGCGTACACCGGGATTGCCAGCAACTGGAAGATGCCCGTGGAGAACACCGCCAGGCCGATGTCGAATGCACCGTAGCCGCGCACCCGACCGAGAAACAGCGGCGTCAGGTAGATGGTGGCGAAGATGCCGATCCCGGTGATAAAGGAGAACAGGCAACCCAGGGCGAAGTTGCGATCGCCCAGGGCGCGCAGGTCGACAATCGGCTCTTCGATCTCCAGGCAGCGCCAGATAAACAGCGCCCCGCTCACTGCCGCCACCCAGGCCGTGGTGGTGATGGTGCTGTCACTGAACCAGTTCCAGCGCGGCCCCTCCTCCAGGGTGTACTCCAGGCAGCCGAGGAACACCGCCATCAGCACGATACCGATGTAGTCGGCGCCCTTGAGCAGCGCCGGGTTCGGTTTGTCGACCTTGACCAGCATCGGCACGGCCAGGGTCACGAACAGGCCGGGCACCAGGTTGATATAGAACAGCCAGTGCCACGAGGAAATATCGGTGATCAGGCCGCCCACCGCCGGGCCCAGGGTAGGTGCCAGCGAGGCAATGGCGCCGATGGTCGAGGCGGCGACGATCCGCTGCTTGCCGCCGAAGTAGATAAAGGCCGTGGTGAACACCAGCGGAATCATCGAACCGCCAAGGAAACCCTGCAGAGCCCGGAAGACGATCATGCTCTGGATATTCCAGGCCATCGCACACAGCAGGCTGGTCAGGGTGAAGCCCGCGGCGGAAGCGGCGAACAGCCAGCGGGTGCTCATCACCCGGGACAACCAGCCCGACAGCGGAATCACGATGATCTCGGCGATCAGGTAGGCCGTCTGCACCCAGGCGGTGTCGTCCGCGCCGGCCGACAGACCGCCGCCGATATCCTTCAGGGAAGCGGACACGATCTGGATATCGATCAGCGCGATGAACATGCCGACGCACATGCAGGCGAAGGCGGCGACCTTTTGCCGGGTGGTCAGCGTCGGCAGCTCGCTGCTCATGGCCGGTCGGCCTGGGCAACGGCGGGCAGGGTTTCCGGCTTGTCGCGGGTGTTCACTTCGGTCATGACCGAGAGGCCGGGACGCAAGGCACCGAAGTCGGCATCGTCGCCATCAAGGCGAATCCGTACCGGCACGCGCTGGACAATCTTGGTGAAGTTGCCGGTGGCGTTCTCCGGTGGCAACACGCTGAACTGCGCACCGGTGGCCGGTGCCAGGCTTTCGATATGGCCGTGGAACTCCCGGCCAGGAAGGATATCGGCCTTGACGCTGACCGCCTGGCCGATCTGCATGCGCGATAACTGGTCTTCCTTGAAGTTGGCATCCACCCACAGGCCATGGGCCGGTACCACCGAGACCAACTGGCTGCCGGCGGCGGCATAGGCGCCGACCTTGGCCCGGCGATTGCCGACATAACCGTCCACTGGCGCGCGCAGTTCGGTGTAGCCGAGGTTCAGTTGTGCCTGGTCGCGTTCGGCCTGGGCCTGTTCGAGCATGGCCTGGGCCTGCTGCCGCTGGGTATCGATCACCGCCAGTTGCCGCCGTGCCGCCAACAGCCCCGCCTGGGCGTGGGCCCGCTCGGCCTGGGCGGTCTTCCAGGTGGCGTCGGCGCGCTGGGCGCTTTCGACGGAGACGGCCTGGCTGCGCACCAGGGTCTGATAACGCGCATGATCGTCATGGGCGCGCTGGGCTTCGGCTTCGCTGGCATCGATCTGCGAGCCGGCCTGGCTGATCAGCGCCTGCTGCAACTGCTCGGTGGCCGCCAGATTGGCCAGGCTCGCCCGTTGCGCGGCCACGGCACCCTCGGCCTTGGCCAGCGCGGTGCGATAGTCACGGACATCGATCCGCGCCAGCAGGTCGCCGGCCTTGACGAACTGGTTGTCGACCACCGCCACCTCGGTGATATAGCCCGGCACCTTGGCGCTGATCACCGTGACCTCGGCACCGATATAGGCATCGTCGGTGTCTTCGATAAACCGCCCGGCCAACCACCAGTGACTGCCGTAGGCCGCCGCGCCGGCGACGGCCAGGGCGAGCACGGCCAGACGCACGAGCTTTTTCCTGCTGACCGGGGCGGCTGGAGTGACGGCGGCCGCTTCTAGAGCGGGTGTAACTTGGCCGGGTGCAACGCGGACTTGAGCGTCCATGGTGAGTGACCTCTGCAAACAGATTAATTGGGGAACGGACTGACCAGGGTGTCGTCCAGCGGGTGGGCCTGGCCGGTTCGCACGCGCCACTGGCTCAGCTCGTCGGCGTCCGCGGTGACATGGACCCGGTGCCCTTCGCGGGTGATGCGCTTGCCGGTATTGGCATCCATCAGCGCCAGGTCCACCGGCTGGCCGGTGGCCTCATCGGCCAGGTAGACCCTGCGCGAACCTTTGGCATGCTTCGCGCCCCAGGCCATGAGGGTCAGGATCACCGGCCGCAGATCACGACCGGCCTCGGTGAGGTGGTATTCGTAGCGCGGCGGCTTGTCCTGATAGGGACGCCGCTCCAGCAGGCCGGCAAGCACCAGGTCGTTAAGGCGCCGGGTCAGGGTGTTGGTGGCAATGCCCAGGCTGTTGAGGAAGTCATCGAAACGGCGCAACCCATAAAAGGCATCGCGCAGGATCAACAGACTCCAGCCGTCACCCAGTTGCTCCAGGGCTCGGGCAACAGGACAAGGCATCGGGTGAAAGCTGGCTCTTTTCATGATCGCTTCCGGCATCGGCGATAAAAATTACATTCATAATATTTCATGCCAACTTTCATTATGCAAGTGACTATTTTCCGGTGTGCAAAACCACTCGTCGGGGATGCGCTATTTTGCCGTGGGCTTATACTGCCGGCCGTGTTGAATACTTCATCGAACAAGAGATCCCCATGGCCAATCCAGACATCACCTTCACGCCCGATCCCGACGCGGACTCCATCTCCTCCGACGTCGCCGGTTTCGCCGGCCTGCTGGTCTCCACCCAGATCCCCACCCGCGCCGATGGCAGCCTGGAGCTGGGCGATATCACCTTGCAGAGCGAATGCACCCTGCAGGCCCTCAAGGTCGCGCTGGAAAAAGCCGGCAGCTCGCTGGATCGGGTCCTGCACCTGACCATCTACCTCACCGACATCACCGACCGGCCGGCTTTCAACGAGGTCTACAAGCGCTTCTTCGCCAAGCCATGGCCTGTACGCGCCGCTATCGGCGTGGCCGCGCTCGGCGTCGAAGGCATGAAAGTCGAAGTCACCGCGATGGCCGCAAAGGCCTGACGCGGATGATCGTTCCCACGCTCCGGCGTGGGAATGCCTCACTGGACGCTCTGCGTCCGCTCTTGTGACGCGGAGCGTCACGGGCTGCATTTATTCAGTGGGACTTGTGTAGAACGATGAGCGCAGAGCGTGGGAACGATCGATGAAGGACCGCGTTGCTCGCGGTTGCGGCGGCAACGGGTGCCGCCCAGGTCGTTTCGCCGCTACAATGCACGCCTTGACCGTGAAGCCTGACTAAAAAAACATGTCCCTACCCAAGCATCACCTGGAATTGCTCAGCCCTGCCCGCGACGTGGCGATTGCCCGCGAGGCCATCCTGCACGGCGCCGATGCCGTGTATATCGGCGGCCCGAGCTTCGGCGCCCGCCACAACGCCTGCAACGAAGTGAGCGATATCGCCCAGTTGGTGGAGTTCGCCCGGCGTTATCACGCCAGGGTCTTCACCACCATCAACACCATCCTGCACGACAATGAGCTGGAACCGGCGCGCAAGCTGATCCACCAGCTCCACGATGCCGGTGTCGATGCGTTGATCGTCCAGGACCTGGGCGTGATGGAACTGGATATCCCGCCGATCGAGCTGCATGCCAGCACCCAGACCGATATCCGCACCCTGGCCCGGGCCAAGTTCCTCGACCAGGCCGGTTTCTCCCAACTGGTCCTGGCCCGCGAGCTGAACCTGCAGGAGATCCGCGCGATTGCCGACGAGACCGACGCGGCCATCGAGTTCTTCATCCATGGCGCGTTGTGCGTGGCGTTTTCCGGCCAGTGCAATATCTCCCACGCGCAGAACGGCCGCAGCGCCAACCGTGGCGACTGCTCCCAGGCCTGCCGCCTGCCCTATACCCTCAAGGACGACCAGGGTCGCGTGGTCGCTTTCGAAAAACACCTGCTGTCGATGAAGGACAACAACCAGAGCGCCAACCTGCGCGCCCTGGTCGACGCCGGCGTGCGCTCGTTCAAGATCGAGGGGCGCTACAAGGACATGGGCTATGTGAAGAACATCACCGCCTACTACCGTCAGCGCCTCGACGAAATCCTCGAAGACCGCCCGGACCTGGCCCGTGCCTCCAGCGGCCGTACCGCGCACTTCTTCCTGCCGGACCCGGAAAAGACCTTCCACCGCGGCAGCACCGACTACTTCGTCAGCGACCGCAAGATCGATATCGGCGCCTTCGACACCCCGACCTTCACCGGCCTGCCGGTGGGCGTGGTGGAGAAAGCCGGCAAGCGTGACCTGCAGGTAGTGACCTTCGAACCGCTGTCCAACGGTGACGGCCTCAACGTGCTGATCAAGCGCGAAGTGGTGGGTTTCCGTGCCAATATCGCCGAAGCCAAAGGCGAATTCGAAGAAGATGGCGAGAAGCGCTATCGCTACCGCGTCGAGCCCAACGAAATGCCGGCCGGCCTGCACAGCCTGCGGCCGAACCACCCGCTGAACCGCAACCTGGACCACAACTGGCAACAGGCCCTGCTGAAGAACTCCGCCGAGCGCCGCATCGGTCTGTCCTGGGTCGCCCGTCTGCGCGAGGCGTGTCTGGAGCTCACCGCCACCAGCGAAGAAGGTATCAGCGCCAGCGTCGCCCTGGACGGTCCGTTCGGCCTGGCCAACAAGCCGGAACAGGCCCTGGAGCAACTGCACGACCTGCTTGGCCAACTGGGCACCACCCAGTACCACGCCACGGCCATCGAGCTGGATGCACCCCAGGCGTTCTTCATTCCCAACTCGCAGCTCAAGACCTTGCGCCGCGAAGTGATCGAAGCCCTGACCAGCGCGCGTATCGCCGCTCACCCCCGTGGCGGGCGCAAGGCCGAGACCAGTCCACCACCGGTGTACCCGGATTCGCACCTGTCGTTCCTGGCCAACGTCTACAACCAGAAGGCCCGCGACTTCTACCACCGTCACGGCGTCAAGCTGATCGATGCGGCCTACGAGGCTCACGAGGAAACCGGCGAGGTGCCGGTGATGATCACCAAGCACTGCCTGCGTTTCTCCTTCAACCTGTGCCCGAAACAGGCCAAGGGCGTCACTGGCGTGCGCACCAAGGTCGCGCCGATGCAGTTGATCCACGGTGACGAAGTGCTGACCCTGAAGTTCGACTGCAAGCCGTGCGAAATGCATGTGGTCGGCAAGATCAAGGGGCATATCCTCGACCTGCCGCAACCGGGCAGCGCCGTGGTCGGCCATATCAGCCCGGCCGATCTGCTCAAGACCATTCCCCGCGCCCCGCACTGAGTGAAAGGCGAGGACGGCCGTTCTCGTCACGGGCAGAAATAAAGTCGTCGGCAAGACCCGCAAGGCTTGCATATCGACCCATTGCCCTCTTCAATGAGCAGGCCCCGCCCGACCCGGTTTCCGGTGTCGGGCCCCTGTTTCCCGTTTCGAGATGAGCCAGATGGATCTGCGCCAGCAACCCGCCCCATGGAAGGCCTTGTGGGCTCTCCCCGTCCCTACCCGTTGGCTGCTGCTGGGCATCGGCGTGTCGCGTATCGCTTCGTTCATGGTCTGGCCCTTTATCGTGGTGGCGATGAACAAGCGCTTTGGTACGCCGATCACCGATATCGGCGCGCAACTGGCCCTCGGTGCGCTGATCTCCATCGCCCTCTCGCCCCTGGCCGGTTTTCTCGGCGATAGCTTCAATGCCCGCAACCTGATGGGCTTCGGCTGCGTCCTCGGCGCCGCTTGCTTCCTGCTGATGGGACTGGCGCCCGGACAAACCAGCTACTTCGTCGCGATCATCGGCATGGCGGTGGCCCACAGTATCCTCGAACCGCTGCTGCGGGTGCTGTTGAGCGATACCGTGGCCACCGACGAAGAGCGCACCTTTCTCTTCCATATCCGTTACTACGTGGTCAATTGCGCGGCGGCCAGCGGGCCGCTGATCGGCATGTGGTTCGCCAATCGCGAGAGCGACGCGGTGTTTCCCATCGCGGCCTGCGCCTACGGCCTGCTGGCGCTGACCATTGCCGGCGCCGCGCGCTATCGCTTGCAGTCAGCGCACCTCGCCGGGGCCGAGGCGATGTCGCCGCCCTTGCGCGAAGTGCTGCGGGCGATCCTCGGCAGCCGGCTGTTCCTGACCATCATCGTCGCCAACTTCTTCCTGGTGCTGGTCTATGCCCAGATCGATGAGTCGCTGACCTTCTACCTGCTGGAACTCAAGGTCGCGGACATCAACGGCCTGATCGCCATGATGAGCGTGACCAATGCCTCGGTGGTGCTGGTGTTCCACCTGTTCCTGATGGGCTGGCTGATCAACCTGGCGGACAAGCGCGCCTATGTCCTCGCCCTCGCCTGCCTGATGGTCGGTCACGCCATCATTGCCCTCAATATCGGGGCCTTGTGGTACGGCTGGGTCCTGGCGATCGGTTTTGCGACGCTGGCCGAGATCATCGTGATGCCGCTGTTCGCCACCCTGATCGACCGTCTCGCGCCACCAGGCATGCGCGGCAGCTTTATCGGTATTTCCATGCTCGCCGGCCTGGGTTCGGCGCTGGCGCCCCTGCTCGGCGCGCTGGTGATCAGCCACTTTGGCGGGGTCGTGCTGTTTTCCGTGCTGGCCCTGGCCTGCCTGCCCATCGGCTTGCTCGGCTACCGCGCGCTGGCGGCCGGTCAGCCGGTCGCCGTGCTTGAGCCGGCGGCATGAGCCTGGTGTGCATCGACGTGCCGGCACCGCCGCTGCCGGTGCTCGCGGGGGCGCGACTTCACGCCTGCCGTTTCCAGCACGGTCAGGTAGCCGTGACGGGATATGACGCCGGTCCGTTTGGTCACCTCGATCTGCCGCCGACCCTGGCCAGCGCGGTGCCCGGGCGACAGGCCGAGTATCTGGCCGGACGTTACTGCGTACGCCGCGCGGAACATACCCTGCACGGCCGCTACAGCCATATTGCCAGCGGCGCCGACCGCGCGCCGATCTGGCCGCCGGGGTTACACGGCAGTCTTTCCCATGCCGGTGGTTATGCCCTGGCGATTGTCAGCGCCAGTCAGTCGGGCTACCTGCTCGGCATCGATGTCGAGAACCTGGCCCGCGAGCCGGAACCCGAGGGCGTCCAGCGCCAGATCGCCAGCCGCGAGGAAATGGCCCTGCTTGAGCCCGTCCTCGACGCCGCCGGGGCCTTTACCCTGATGTTTTCCGCCAAGGAAGCGATCTACAAGGCGTTGTATCCCAGGGCCCGGCGCTTTATCGATTTTCATGAGGTGGCCTGTGTCGAGGCTGGCGCCGGCGGCCTGCTGTTCGAAACCCGTGACACGCTGCATGGCGTGCTGCCTCGTGACCTGCACCTGTCCGTGGCTTTTGCCCTGCAGGACGAGCGGGTCTTCACCCTCTGTCAGGTCGAACTCGGAGTGATCCAGGGATGAATCCTTACCAACTGTTGGCGCCACGCTCGTTCTGGCGCAGCGCCGTCGCGGAACAGACGGTTTCGTCAATGAGCGAACTGTGGCTGCCACAATTCGACATCGAGCGCGACGATGCCATCGTCACCGCCGGATCCTGTTTTGCCCAGCATATCGGCCGGGCGCTGGTGGCGCGCGGGATGAATTGGATCGACTCGGAGCCGGCACCGCCCGAGCTGTCGGACACCGAGTGCAAGGCCCGTCACTATGGCGTGTTTTCCTTGCGTACCGGCAACCTCTATACCCCGGCGATGTTGCGCCAGTGGCTGGAGTGGGCCTTGCAGGAACGGACGATGCCCGGGCAGGTCTGGACCGGTAACGGACGCTTCTTCGACCCTCTGCGTCCCGCCGTCGAGCCCGACGGCTACGCCAGCCTGGAAGCCCTGCAGGACGCCCGCCGGACCACGCTGGCGGCAATCAGGCAGGCGGTCCAGCGGGCCAAAGTGTTTGTCTTTACCCTGGGGCTGACCGAGGCCTGGGTCGATCGGCGGACTTCGCTGGTGTACCCGGTCTGTCCGGGCACGCTACATGGGACTTTCGATCCCCAGGCCCATGCCTTCCGCAATTTCGGTTTTCTCGACAGCTACCGTGAAATGAGCGCGGCCCTGGCGCTGCTACGTTCGGTGAATCCGCGGATCCGCCTGCTGCTGACGGTCTCGCCGGTGCCGCTGACGGCCACGGCCACCGGCCAGCACGCGCTGACCGCCACCACTTATTCCAAATCGGTGCTGCGGGCGGTCGCCGGTCAGCTGTGTGAAGAGCAGCAGGACGTCGACTATTTCCCGTCCTACGAGATCATCACCGGTACGCCGTTCAAGGGCGCCTTCTACCAGGACAACCAGCGCGAGGTCACCCCTGAGGGCGTGGCCTTTGTCATGCAGCAGTTTTTCGCCGCGCTCGAAGCGAAATCGACGGCCACCGCCGCGCCCACCCCTGCCGTTGTCCACCTGCCCAGCGAGGACCTTGTTTGTGAAGACGCCGTACTCGACTACTACGCCCAGCCCCAGGTTCCTGCTGCTGGGTGACTCCAACAGCGGACCGATCGGCAAGGCCGCCCAGGCCCGTGCCCTGCCGTTCAGCGGCGGACCGCTGGGGGCCGGGAGGGACTTCAATGTCGACTTCTTCGTGGCCTCGGCGGATGACCTGGGGTTTCGCGATCCGGAGATGGACCAGCGCTATCGCCAGGCCCTGGAACTGGCCGGCGTTGCGCGTCTGGGCCACTTGTCGGTGCCGCTGGTGAGTACCCTCGGCATGAGCGTGCACTTTCTCGCCAGCCGTCCGAACTGGCACTGCTATCAGGATGAGCACGGCGAGTTCGATCCGGGTTTTCTCTCCGGGCCGCTGTTCGAATCGATTATCGACGCCATGAGTCGCCATGCCCTGGCGTTCTACGAGCGCGTCCTGGCGCTGGGGCTCAAGGTGTTTGTCGTCCTGCCACCGCAGCGCGTGCCGGAGTTCTCCGATGCGCGGGTGTTCACGGCGGCGCAGGCCGTGCTGGTCCGCCGGTTCCGCGCGCTGGGCATCGAACTGATCGATGTGCGCAGCGCCGCGACGGCTGAGGACGGCTGGCAAGACCCGCGCTTCTGCGAGGTCGACGACCCCCTGCATGGCAATATCGCCTTTGGCGGGCTGATCGTCGAAGCCCTGCTCGCACGCGGGCTCTAGCCGAACCTGTCTACGCCCGCGGTGGTTCGCCGAGGATGGTCACCCGCTCGCCATAACGCGAGTGCGGGAAATAATCCCAGACCGCATGGTGCTGGGTGCAGCGGTTGTCCCAGAACACCAGGGTATTGGGCTCCCAACGTACCCTGCAGGTAAGGATCGGCTCCTGGGCCACCCGATCGAACAGCAGCTTGAGCAGCGCCTGGCTCTCGCCTTCGGACAACTGGGTGATATGCGAGGTGAAGCCGGAATTGACGAACAGCGTCCTGCGTCCGGTCTGCGGGTGGCGCACCACCACCGGATGCTCGTTTTTCGGCAGATCGGCGGGCGCCGGGTAGCCCTTCCACGGGATCGCGCCGTCATGGACCGCGGTCAGGCCTTGCAGAAAGTTCTGCATCGTCGGCGAGAGCATTTCCAGGGCCAGGTGCATATTGGCGAACAGGGTATCGCCACCCGTGCCGATGGCCGGGGTTTCCTTGATATACAGCATCGAGCCCAGCGACGGCGCCAGGTCGGCGGTGCCGTCGGTATGCCAGGCTTCGCCGGCGACGAAACGTGACTGCGCGGTGGCGCGGATCACCACCCGTTCCGGGTCATCGCCATCGATATCCTCCAGCGGCAGGGCCCGCAGCTCGCCGAACAACCGGCCAAAGGCCTTGTGCTGTTCGACGCTCAGGTGCTGGTCGCGAAACACCAGCACATGGTTCTCCAGAAACGCCCGGCGAATCTCCGCCAATTGTTCCGGTGCCAGTTCTCCGGACAGGTCGACACCGCCGATATGTGCGCCGATGATCGGCGTCAGGCGGTCAACCGTGATGTGCTGGTACGGCGCCCGGCGTTCGCCGGCGATCTTCTCGACTGCCTTCAATGCCCACTGATCCATGTTCCCTCACCTTTTTTAAGAATTTATCAAACCTTCGGCCAGCTCCCGCAACATCCGCCGCCGGCACTCGCCGTCCTGTTCGCCACTGCCGGCACAGGCCAGGGCCCACACCCGGGTCGCCCCGACGCAGATCCCGGTATAACCGGCGGCATCGTTATCGGCATAGATGCTTGCGGCCATTTGCGCGTAGGCCCGGCTGTTGGCATCGGCGAAGGCCGCCGCGTTGGCCTCCGTGCTGAGTTCGGCGTAGTAGTCGGCATAACCCCGGGCATCGCCAAAATGCTCGGCGATCATGGCGGTGTTGGCCGGCGCGGTGGCGTATTCCAGGGCGATCTCATGGGCCCTGGCGTAACCTGCGGCATAGGGAAAGGCCCGGCGATACAACGCCGGCAGCAGCGGCTTGAGTGCCGCCAGCCATTCACCACGACGGCCGTTGAGTCCCAGGGCGGCGCGTCGATGCAATTGCTGCAAGGCCGCCAGGGCCGCGTGGTCGATATCCTCGGTGCCGTTGCCGGGTAAGCGCGACAACACCACTTCAGCCTGCCAGGCATGGACCACCCGGAAAGACACCGGCCCACCGAGCCCCTGCAAGCTGCGCCGCCAGCTCCGCACCCAGTCCTCTGGCTGCCCGGCGAGCAATACCGGGACCAGCGCCCGTAGCCAGTCCGCTGCTGTTTCAAGGTGCATGCCGTTCTCCTTGCCCATCGCTGCCGATCACCTCGGCAATCCGCCGGGCCCAGCGTCCGCCGACAATGCCGTAGTGATCGGTATCCAGCGTCATCCAGTCCGACAACCGTGGCAGCAACCCTTGCCAGGCCTGCTTCAGTTCGTCCGCCTGCCAGCCTTGGCCGATGCCATGGGGATTGGCCTGGCTGGCGATAAACACCCGGGTCGGGGTGTCCGGCAAGATCGGCGGGGTGAAGGTGCCCATGCTGGTCATATTGTGCTTGCAGCAAGTGGTCAGCCGTTGCCGATAGCCCTGCATCTCCTCGGATAAGCCCTGCCCGCCCGCCTGCGGCCAGCGTTGTGAAAACTCACGCTGGAACACCGTCTCGATCTGCCGCTCATCCATCCGTGCCAGCTCGGCACCGGCATCCGGCGCGGGCGGGTCGATCAGGTACAGCCGGGGTTGCTCCAGGCCCATCTGCCCTGCCGCCGCGCACATGGCCTGGGCCACCCACGCACCGAAGGACCAGCCAGCCAGCCGCCAGTCAAAAGACTCACGCGGGAAGCGCGCCTGTAAGGCCGCCAAGTAGCAGGCGGCCCGTTGCGAGAGGCTGATCGGCGGCAACTGTGGATGCTGCAACGCCGGATCGGCAATCATGCAGACGCCCAGAGTGGCGGGCAATGCCGCCACCAGCTCGCGATAGGCCTGCACATCGCCGCCCACCGGATGGACCAGGCACAGCCATTCCTTGCCGGCCCCCGGATTCCAGATATCCAGTTGCACCGCGTCCGCCCAGTCGATGGCGCTGTTGCTGGCAGGACAGTCCTGGGCATGGCTGGCATCGATCAGGGCGAGAACTTCCGCCAGGCTGACCTTGTGGCTGAACTGCGACAGTTGCAGGCCGATGCCCAGCCGCGACTGCACCTCGTCGATCAGGTCGAGCAGGGTCAGCGAGTCCGCGCCCAGGTCATACAGCGAGGCATCGTCCGGCAAGGTGTCCAGGCCGAGCCATTGACACAGGCAATGATGCAGATGTTCGGCCGGATCGACGCCCTGTCCGGTAGCCAGGCTATCGGCGACCGTCACCCCGCCCTGGTGGCGAACCGGATAAAAAGCCCGCGACGCCTCGATGGCGGTGGTCGATACCAGGCACTGCGGCAATTGCATCGCCAGGGCCAGGTCGAACACCCGGGCCCCCTCTTCGACCGACAGCCCGACCGCCAGGTGGCGTTGATGGGCTTCGTCGCTGGAGGTGACGGTGGTGGCCATGCCGCGCTCGCGCCAGATATCCCAGTTGAGGCCCATCCGTACACACCGGTTTGCCGGGTCCGGGTGGTAATGGGCAAAACCATCCAGTACCCCGCTGGCCGCGGCATAGTCCATATGCCCCGCGCCGCCAAGCATGGCCGACATGGACGAGCAGTACAGGACAAAACCGGGAGCCAGTCGCGCGATCAGCGCTTCCACCGCCAGCATGCCCAGGGTCTTGGCGGCCATGGCCGAGTCCATCTGCCGCGCATCGCGATGGCGGACCAGGCTGCCGGCCCCGACGCCCGCCGCATGAATGACCCCGGCCAGCTCGCCGTAGCGTTCGGCCAACTGTTCGAGCACCGCCGGCCAGCGTGCGAGGTCGGCGATATCGGCCTGCAGGCTGTCGATACGTCCGCGATGGGCCATCAGGTTCGCCGGCAGTTCACCTCTGCGGGATATCAGCACCACCCGCCGTCCAGGCGCTTGCAGCAAATGTTCGCAGAGGCTGCTGCCGATCCCGCCGCTGCCGCCCAGGACGAGGAACGTCCCGGCCAGGGGCAGCAAGGCGGAGGTTTCAGGCATTGGCGGCGGCGCACTGGCGATCAGTCGCGGTTGCCACAGGTAGTCGCCACGAATCGCCAGGCGTCGGGGCAATGCCGTCGGGTCGCTGAGCAGCACCGCCAGCCGTTCGGCCTGGTCGGCCCAGTGCGCCGACGGCAGGTCCAGCCAGTGGCAGCGCAGCGGATATTCCTGAGGCAGCACTTCGCAGGCCCCGGCCAGTGCGCCGAGCTCCGGTCTGTTGATCTCGCCTTCGACCGCGCAGGCCTGCCAGGACAGCAGCCACAAGCGCAACTTCGCCGGACGTGAATCGCCCCAGGCCTGCATCAGGGCGCCCAGGGTATCCAGGCAGGCCCATTGGGCGGCGGCCAGGCTTTGCTCGTTCACCGCGCCGCCGACCGACAGCGGCAAGGCGTGCAGCCAATCCAGCTCGGTCAGTTGCGGCTCGACGACCTCTGTAAGCAACGGCAACAGCGCCTGCGGATCACTCGGGTCGAGCTCGTAGCGGTCCGGTCCCAGGCGCCGCGAACCGTTGCCGGCTCGTACCTGGACCACGCGCCGGTAGACCGCCCCCAGGGCGTCCAGCAAGGCACTGTCCAGGGGCTCGTTGGCACAGACCACCAGGGTGTCGCGGCGCAGGTCGGACGACTTGTCGCTCAAGCGGCGTACGCGCAGCCACTGGCGTTGGTGGAACCACTCTGGCAAGGGTTTACGGGAAAGCTCAGGTGGACTTTCGGACACGATAACGGGGGGCTTTACCGATAACTGGAACCGGCAGGCTTCCAGGTCGAACGCCGATGGCCCGAGGTCCCAGGGGGGCGGCGCCGAACGTGCCGGCCAGTCGATCCGGGCACCGTCATACCAGGCTTGCAGGATGGCTTGCGGCGTCGCGTCCCGGGCCTGCCAGCGTCGGCTCGACAGCGGCACTTCGCGGATCAACGCTTCATCCACCGCCCACGGCTCACCTGGTCGATACTCCAGACCGTAGCGCCAGCGGTGTTGACGACGACCCGTTTGCAGGAAACGCAATACCGCTTCGTGGCGTTGCGGGAACCGGTCAAGGTACGCCTTGATCGCTGTGATATTGCGTTGCAGTGCCGTGCGGCTATGGGCGCAGATCAGCAGGCACGGCAGGCTTTGCGGAACAGGCTGCGACACCACTGGCCCGCTCGCGGGCGCCTCACCGACAATCACATGGGCATTGGTACCGCCGATACCGAAGCTGCTGACCCCCGCCAGACGGCGCCGGCCCTCCGGCCAGGGCAGCGCTTCGGTGGGGATATGGAACGGCGTGTGTTGCAGGTCGATCTGCGGATTGATCCGGTTGAACCCCAGGTTCGCCGGCAGCACGCCGTGATACACCGCCAGTGTCGCGCGGATCAGCCCGACCACGCCGGCCGCCGCGCCGAGGTGGCCGATCTGGCTTTTCACCGAGGCCAGGGCGCAACTGTTCGCCGGCGCCTCGCCGAACGCCTTGCTCAAGGCCGCGACTTCGATCGGGTCGCCCAGCAGCGTGCCGGTGCCATGGGCCTCGACATAACCGATATCGGCGCCGCGCAGTCCGGCCTTGTCCAGCGCTTCGCGGATCACCGCGCTCTGGCCGGCCACCGAGGGCGCGGTATAGCTCATCTTGTCGTGGCCGTCGTTGTTCAGCGCCGAGGCCTCGATGACTCCGTAGATCCGGTCGCCGTCCCGTTGTGCCCGGGCCAGGGGCTTGAGCACAACGACGCCATAGCCGCTAGCGCCGAGGGTGCCGCTGGCATCGTCGCTGAAGGGGCGGCACTGGCCGTCGCGGGAGAAGATATGTTGCGGCCGGTAGCGATAACCCTCGGTCAGGGTCGGGTCCACCAGCACGCCGGCGGCCAGCATGACATCGGCGTCACCCTGCCTGAGCAGCGCCGCCGCCAGGTGCACGGCGATCAATGAACTGCCGCAGGCGGCCTGCACGCTCATGGCCGGGCCGCCGAGGTTAAGGTGGTAGGCCGCCTTGGTCGCGAGGAAGTCCTTGTCGTGGTGCAGGGCCATCTGGAAGGTATCCGGCAACTGCGCCGCGTCGGCCTGGCGCAGCAGTTGCTGGAAGTAGGTGGTTTCGCCGCAACTGGCGATCAGGCCGATGCGCGGTCCGTCCGCCACGGGGACAATCGCCGCGTGCTCCAGGGCCTGCACGCAGGCCATCAGCAGATGGCGCTGCTGCGGGTCCATCAGCCGGGCTTCCTGGCGGCTGATGCCGAAGTACTCGGGATCGAAATCGAACATCCCGGCCAGTTGGCTACGGGCACCGACCAGCCCCTCTTCGGCGTTGAACAGTTCGATGCCCGAACCGCCCGCCTCGACCATCGACCAGAAGGCGCTCAGGTCCGCGGCCCCGGCGACATTCACTGCCATGCCGATCACCGCCATGGGTGAATGAGCATTGCGCTGATCAATACCATCGCGCTCGAGCAGCGGTTCGACCGGCGTCGCCGGTGCCTTCGACAAGTGGGCGGCCAGTCGTCGCGGAGTGACCTGCTCGAACAGCTCGGCCATGCTCACTTGCAGATCGGCTTCCTGGTTATAGCGGGTGTGCAGGCGCATCAGCCCGAGGCTGGTGGCCCCGGCCTCGAAGAAGGTCTGTTGCGGGTTGATCGGGCGGCCGATCACCGCTTCGAACAGTTGGCCCAGACGACGTTCCAGTGGGCTCGACGACGCCTCGGGTTCAATCAGGGTCGAGCGTCCCAGCAGTTCTCCCAGGCCCGCCAGTGCCTTGCGGTCGACCTTGCCGCTGGGTGTGCGGGGCCATTGCCCGACTCGCCGATAGGCATCGATCCGCACATGGGCCGGCAGTTCCCGGGCCACCCGGCGGTCCAGTTCCTCGGCAGCGGGTGCCATACCCTCAAGTTGCAGGTAGGCGATCAGTCTCGGCGGCTCGGCCTCCAGGGTCACGATTGCCCCCGTCACTTCAGGGGCCTGCATCAGCGCCGCCTCGATCTGCCCGAGTTCCAGACGATGACCACTCAGTTTGACCTGCTGGTCGTCACGGCCCAGGTAATGCAGATGGCCCAGGGCATCGACCCGCGCCAGGTCGCCGGTACGGTAGAACAGGCGCGTGGCACCATTGGCATCGGGCAGTTCGACGAAACGGCCGGCACTCAATTGCGGATCGCCCAGGTAGCAGCGGGCAACCATCGGCCCCGCCACCAGCAGGTAGCCCGGTGTGCCCGGCGGCAGCGGCCGGTCGTGTTCATCCACCAGCAGCAGGCAGGCATTGTCCACCGCCCGGCCGATGGGTGCGCGCAACGGCCAGTCCCGTGGTGCTCCCGCCAGGCGCAGGCCGGTCACCACGTGGGTTTCGCTCGGCCCGTAGTGATTGAACAGGCTCGCCAGGGGCATGCCGGCGAACCATTCCCGCAAGGCCGTGGTGCATAGCAGTTGTTCTCCCGCCGTGACCACCTCGCGCAATCGGGTTGGATAGAGGCCCCGGTTCACGGCGGTTTCGGCCAGGTGTTGCAGCGCCACGCAGGGCAGGAACAGACGCTCGATACCGGCGTCCTGCAGGTACTTCAGTAGCGCCGCTGCGTCCTGGCGCCAGCCCGGCTTGATCAGGTGGTAGCAACCGCCGCCGCACAGAGTGCTGAAAATCTCCTGGAACGAAACGTCGAAGGACAGCATGGAGAATTGCAGGGTCCGTGCCCGCGCCGCCAGACCACCCTCGCCGCGCTGCCACTGCAGCAGGTTGCACAGGGTCCGGTCCGCGACCTGGACGCCCTTGGGCGTGCCCGTCGAGCCGGAGGTGAACAACATGTACAACGGTCGTTCGCCCTGGTGCGGCACGCGGTTGAACGGTCTTGCCGGGGCATCGAGTTGCACTCGATGACGAGCGATGGCGTGGTCGCCAAGACCTTCTAGGGCCGCCTCGGTCGTGTTGCTGAACAGCAGGCAATGGGCTTGTGACTGCCCCAGTACCTGGCGCAGTACGACCTGGGGATAGCCGGGGTCGAGGGGAACGGCGGTCAGGTTGAGCTTGGCCAGCGCCAGCAAGGCAACGATATGCTCCACTGACGTATCGAGGAACAGCAGCACCGGGCCGGGGGCAACACCCGGCGCCGGCACTGCCGGATCTTCACGCAAGGTGGCCGCCAGGGTATCGGCCAGTTGATTCAGGCGCCCATAGCTCAGCCGCTGTTCGCCGGCCACCAGCGCCGTGGCGTCCGGCGTGCACCGCACCTGGTACTCGAACCAGTCCGCCACAGTGGTAAACGGCGGCTGCCCCGCCGCGCCCTGGCTGGCCGCCGGCAGGCGGCGGCGATAGGGCAACAGCAGCGTGTCCAGCGGTTTGTCCGGCGTCTGCAACAGCAGGTCCAGGCTATGGCGGAACAACTCGGCGGCTGCCTGGACCTGTGCCTCGGTGAAATAGTCGCACTGGTACTCCCACTCGCCGGTCAGCCCTTGCGCGCCCTCCACCAGCGACAGGGTCAGCGGGCACTTGGCCTGCAACGGCCCGGCAAATGCCAGGGGTTCGCCGAGACCGTCCAGCTTGGCAAAGTCGGTGTTTTCCAGCACGAACATGAAATCGAACAGCGCCTGGCTGCCCGACAGGCGCAGGTCCTCCACCACATCCGCCAGCGTCACATCCTGCAGCGCCAGTACCTGGCGAATCGTCGCGGTCTGCTCATGCAGCAGTGCGTCCAGGGAGCGGGCGCCGTCGACTGCCGTCGGGATCAGCACGGTATTGGCGAACATGCCCACCGCATCCTCGAACTCGGCCAGGGGCCGGTTGGACACCGGGCTGGCGATACGTGGACGCGGCAAACCGGTCAGGGCATGCAGGCTCCAGGCGAATACGCTGATCAGCACCTCGAAGCGGGTCAGTCGTTGTTGTCCGCAGAACCGGTCGAGGGCCAGGCATTGCTCCGTTTCCAGTGCCTGGCGATAGTGGCGGGCTTCGCTGCCGGCGTCGCTGCGCTGGGGCAACAATGCCGGCGATGCCTCCGGCTGCTCGCGATGGAACTGCGCCAGGGCCCGGCGTTGCTGGCGATAGTGTGGCGCGATGCTCCACTGCCCCTGCCACTGGCTGAACTCCAGCGGCGTCAGGCGATCGGCTCGTTCAGCAGCGGTACGGCCATGGAGAATGTCGCTGTAGAGCGTCAGCAGATCGTCGAACAGCAGGTTCAGCGACCAGCCATCGACCACGCTATGGTGCAGGTGCAGCAGCAACCGCGCACTGCCATCGGCGAACGGCAACAGCCAGGACTGGAACAGCGTGGGGCTGCGCAGATCGAAGGGTGTCGCGAATATCAGTGCGGCGAACGCCGGCCAGTTGTCCTCGGTGAACTGCCCACGGGCAAAGGTCTGGCAGGTGCTCCCCTGTTCGGCAACCACCTGGTCGATCCCCTCCGGCCCGGACTCGAAGGCCGTGCGCAATGCCGGGTGACGCGCGACCAGTTGCGCCAGGGCGAGGCTCACGGTCTCCAGTTCGATGCCCGCCGGCAGTCGCAGCACCAACGGCACGTTATAGGCGGTGGAGCCCGGTTCGCGCTGCTGCAACAACCACAGGCGTCGTTGCTCGGTGGTGGCCGGCAGGCGCGGCGACAAGCTTGGCGGCGGTGCCGGCGGATACAGCGCGGGATGCTCCTGCGGCGTAGCAATGGCCTCGGCCAGCCCGGCGAAGTTGTCCTCCAGCAACTGCGCCATGCTCAGCTCCACCCGCCACTGCCGGCGTACCGCCGAACGCAGGCGCAGGGCCTTGAGCGAGTCGCCGCCGCTGCGCAACCAATCGTCCTCGCCACCCAGTTGTGGCTGGCCCAGCAGCGCCCGCGCCTGCTCCAGCAACCAGGACAACGTCGGTGTTTCCTCGACCGCCGTGGCCCTTGGCGCGCGCCACGGCTGACCACCCTGCTCCAGCAGGCGCACACGGTCGACCTTGCCGTTGGCGGTCAGAGGCAGGCGTTCCAGCAGGAACAGCTGCTGCGGACGCATATAGGCCGGCAGTTGTGTCCGCAGATGGGCGTCGAAGCCGACAGGGTCCAGCTCGTCGCGGGGCACGATAAAGGCCAGCAACTGGTGGTCCTCGGCGGCCTGGCGCCGGGTGCAGACATAGGCCTGGGCCACGCCCGGATAGTCGAGGATGCGTTGCTCGACCTCGCCGGGTTCGATACGGAAACCGCGCACCTTGACCTGGCGGTCGACGCGGCCGATGTATTCGATCAGCCCCGCCTCGTTCTCGCGGCCCCGGTCGCCCGTGCGGTAATGCACCCGTGGCTGGCCATCGGCGCCGGGCAAGAGAACGAAGCAACGCGCCGTTTCCTCGGGCCGCTGGCGGTAACCACGGGCCACGCCGCTGCCTGTCAGGTACAGCTCGCCCGGCGTTCCCGGCGTGACCGGCCTTTGCTGTTCGTCGAGAAGCAGTACCCCGGTGTCGGGCAAGGGGCGACCGATCGGCACTGTGGCGCCCTCGAAGTCGCGGGAGATCGGATGGCACAAGGCAAAGGTGGTGCATTCGGTCGGACCGTAGACATTGAAGATCCGGCAGGCGCTGTGCGGGTTGGCCCGATACCAGTCGCGCACCGCGACGGCGCTGATCTGCTCTCCGCCGATCAACACCTGGCGCAGGCTGGCGAAGCAACGCGGGTATTCCTGGCTCAGGGTGTTGAACAGCGACACCGTCATGAACAACGTGGCGACCGCCTGGGTTTCCAGAACCTGGGCCAGGCGTCGTGCGTCGAGCAGTTCTTCATCGGCGATCATGACGCAGGTGCCGCCATTGAGCAGCGGTGCCCAGAGTTCAAAGCTGATGGCGTCGAACGCCGGGTTGGACAGGCAGGCAAAGCGTTCGCCGGGACGAATCTCGATATAACCGCCCGACTGTGCCAGGCGCAAGATCCCGAGCTCGCCGACTTCCACCGCCTTGGGGGTGCCGGTGGAGCCCGAGGTGTAGAACAGGAAGCTCACCTCGGCAGGTGCCTTGGTCGGCGGCAGGGTGCGGGTTGCCGGGGTATCGAGCAATACCGCCACTTCAGCCTGCCACAGACTGGCCGGCAGATCGGCGAACGGCTCGTCCACCAGTAACCCGACGCAGGCGCTGTCCTCCAGCATCCGTGTCCGTCGCGGCGGCGGGCTGGCCCGGTCCAGCGGCACCACCACGGCCCCGACCTTCAAGGCGCCGAGCAGCGCCGCCAGCCAGCGCCAGGAGCGCGGCATGCACAAGGCCAGTGACTGTTCGGGGCGCACGCCACGCGCCAGCAGGCCGTGGGCGATACGTTCGCTGGCGGCCGCCAGTTCCGCGTAGCTCAAACGCGTCTGCCGGTCGATCACCGCCAGGGCCTGGGGCGATGCCGTCACCTGCCGGGCGAAACGCCCGAGCAAGGTTGCCGGAACTGCTGGCTGCTGACTGTCTTGCTGCGTCCTGCTTTGCTGCACACTGTCCATTACGCCTCCTGCGTCAAAGATTCAGCCGGCAAGGCCTGCGCTACCACCCGGGCGGCGCTGTCGAAACGGCGCAATTCCTGTTCTAGGGTGCGCGCGACACGGCGCATCTCCACGGTTTCCAGCATGTCCCAGTGCCCGCCATTGACCAGTTTCGCCAGGTAACCGGCCCCGGCCCGACGACGCCAGAAATCGCGTAGTCCGTGGAGCTGGGCGCGACTGAAGCCTTCGCGGGCCTGGATCAGCACCACCCGCCCGGCCTTGGGCTGGCAGACGTACTCCGCCACGGCCATGCGGTTGTGGTTGTAGATATGGAAGTAGCGCTCGACCTGGGCGTCATCGATACCCGGATACATGCCGTTGAAGCGCACCAGCTTGTCGCGGAACTCGGCCATGTCCACCGGGGCCATCTGTTGCCGGTAGGCGGTGTTGTCCGAACCCTGGGTATCGAGCAGCACCACGGTGACCTGCCGGTGTCCCGCCGCTGTCAGCAGCCGGGCCATTTCGTAGGCCACCAGCCCGCCGAACGACAGGCCGGTGAGTACCAGCGGTTGCGCCACCAGCGGTTCGATCAGACGCAGATAGGCCGTGGCCATGGCCTCGACGGTCGGCTCGGTGGTTTCGCCGGGATTGAGTCCTGGCGACTGCACGCCATACACCCCCACCGATTCCGCCAGGACCTTGGCCAGCGACAAGTAGCAGAACGCCGTACCGCCGGCGGGATGGATGCACACCACATTGCGTTGGCCGTCACCCCGGCGGAACTCGATCAGGTTGCTTTGCGCCACCGCCGGATTGGCCCCCGAGCGGATCCAGCCGCCGAGCTCCTCGATGCTCGGATGACCGATCACCACGCGGATCGGCAGCTCGATGCCGAAGGCCTGGCCGACCTGGTGGGCCATCTTGATCGCGGCGATGGAGGTGCCGCCGACCGTGAAGAAGTTGTCGCGGATGCCGATCTGCGGGGCCAGCAGCAGGCCTTTCCAGATCTGATAGAGCTTGAGTTCGATATGGTCGCGCGGGCTGGACAGGTTGACCTGACGGCTCGCCAGGTCCTGGTCGGCCATGGTCCGCAGTGCCTCGCGGTCGATCTTGCCGTTGCTGGTCAGCGGCAGGTCCTCCAGCCACAGGTACGCGGCGGGCAGGACCTGGGTCGGCAAGGTGCTCGCCAGGTACGCGTGCACTGTGGCTTCCTCGGGGCGGGATGTCATGGCTACGCGACAACAGGCCACCAGTCGCTGGTTCTGCGCGGTATCGCCGACCATCAGCACCACTGCGCGACGCACGCCGGGAAACCCCTCCAGGCGCGCCTCGATCTCGCCGAGTTCCAGGCGTACACCACGCAGCTTGACCTGGAAATCATTGCGGCCAAGGAATTCCAGCTGGCCGTCCGGGCGATAACGCGCCAGGTCGCCGCTGCGATACAGGCGGTCGCCGGGGACGAACGGGCTGTCGATAAACCGCTCGGAGGTCAACGACTCCAGCCCCAGGTAACCCCGGGCCACGCCGACCCCGCCAATGTGCAACTGACCGCTGACACCCACCGGTACCGGCGTATCGTGTTCGTCGAGGACATACAGGCGGGCCTGGGCAATGGGCCGGCCGATGGGCAATTGCCGCGCCGGTACCTCGGCACCCGGTTCCAGGGTCCAGATACTGTTGATCACCGTGGTTTCGGTGGGACCGTAGACATTGTGCAACCGCGCGTTCGGCAAGACTTCCTGGAAGCGTCGGGCAATCGACGGTGTCAGTTCGCCGCCGCCGCAGAACACGTTGCGCAGGTCGACACAGTCGCTGACTTCATCGATCTCCAGGAACAGTTGCAGCATGGCCGGCACAAAGACCAGCGCGCTGATCCGTTGCTCCCGCGTCACGCGTACCAGATACGCCGGTTCGAGATGGCCGCCGGGCCGCGCCAGCACCAGGCGTCCGCCCGTGACCAGCGGCCAGAGCAGTTCCCAGGCCGAGGCATCGAAGCCGAACGGGATCTTCTGCAGCATCGCCGAATCCGGCCCCTCGCCACAGACCTGCGAACACCACAGCAGCAGATTGCTCAAGCCGCGATGGGCGACCATCGCCCCCTTGGGCAGCCCGGTGGTGCCGGAGGTGTAGATCACATAGGCGAGGTGCTCGGGTGTCAGCCCCACCGCGCGCGGATCGGGATTGTGCGCCGATTGCCCGGCCCAGCTCGCCGCGTCGCTTTCGAGATCGAACACCGGTACTTCGCGGCCCGTTTTGGCAAAAGCCGAGCGCAGCAAGTCGCGGGTCGCCCCATGGGCCAGCGCCACCAGCGGCGCGCTGTCCGCCAGCATGTGGCCCAGGCGCCCGACCGGATAGGTCGGGTCCAGGGGCACATAGGCGCCGCCGGCCTTGAACACCGCGAGGATGGCCACCGGCAGTTCCAGCGAGCGTTCCAGGCACACCGCGACCCGCACATCCGGACCGACACCGAGGCCACGCAGATGATGGGCCAGGCGATTGGCCCGGCTGTTGAGTTCGCCGTAGTCGAGGGTTGCGGACTCGAACAGCACCGCGTGATCCCGTGGCGCACTCGCCGCCCGGGCTTCGACCAGGTGATGGACGCAACCGGGGACCTGGGCCAGAGGGGCGCTGCGGTTCCAGTCGACGACTATCTGCTCGCGCTCTGCCGCGGTCAGCAGGTTCAGGGCGCCAATCGGCTGCTTGGCGTCCTCGGCGACCTGTTCGAGCAACTGCCGGTAGTGACCCGCCAGACGCTCCACGGTGGCAGCGTCGAACAGATCGGTGTTGTATTCCAACGTCAGTTGCAGGCCGTTGTCCTGCTCCACCAGTTCAAAGGCCAGGTCGAACTTGGCCGTGGCGCTGCTGGTGCCATGGGGCGTCAGGCTCAGGCCCGGCATCTCGACGGCCGCGCCAGGAGTGTTCTGCAACACCAGCATCACCTGGAACAACGGTGAATAGGCGGTATCGCGTTGCGGATTGACCGCCTCGACCACCCGCTCGAACGGCACGTCCTGATGGGCGTGGACCTCCAGCATGCGCACGCGGACCTCGCGCAGCAGTTCGGCGAAGGTCTGCCCCGCTTGCAGGTGGTTGCGGATCACCAGGGTATTGACGAAGTGACCGATCAGCGGCTCGATTTCCGCCCGCCCGCGATTGGCGAACGGCGTACCGATGGACACGTCCGACTGGCCGCTGTGGCGCCACAGCAACACCGCCAGAGTCGCCATCAGCACATTGAACAGCGAGCCCTGGGTCTGCCGCGCCAGGTCCTGCAGCCCACGCAGGGTGCCGCTGCCGAGACGACTGTGGCAAGTCGCACCGGCGTAACCTTGCACCCGTGGTCGTGGCCGATCAGTGGGCAGGGTCAGCAACGGTGGTGCGTCGGCCAGGGTCCGGCGCCAGTACTCAAGCTGCTCCTGCAAAGCCTCGCCGCCGAGCTGGCGTTGTTGCCAGCAGGCGTAATCGGCGTACTGCACCGGCAATGGCGCCAGGCTCGACGGTTCCCCCCCGAGGTAGTTGCCGTACAGGGTCACCACCTCGCGCAGCACGATGCCCATCGACCAGCCATCGGCGATGATGTGGTGCAGGTTGTACAGCCACAGGTACTCCTCGTCCGCCAGTTGCAGCAGAGAGGCCCGCAGCAGCGGCCCGCCCGCCAGGTCGAATGGCGCGCGGGCATCCTCGCTCACCCGCCTGCGCACCCGTGCCTCGCGTTCGCCGGGCGACAGGTCGCGCAGGTCGGTGACCGGCAACGGCATCGGCCGGTGTGGATGCACCACCTGGCATGGCTCGCCGTCGAGATTGCCGAACGTGGTGCGCAGTACTTCGTGACGCCGCACCAGTTCGTTCAGGGCCCGCTCCAGCACGGCGACGCCGAGCCGGCCCCTGAGCAGCAGCGCATTGGGAATGTTGTAGAACGGATTGCCCGGCTCCAACTGGTCGAGAAACCACAGTTGCCGCTGGGAAAACGACAACGGCAGCGGCGTCGTTCCTGCCATTCGCGGTGCAATACCATCGCCTTCGCCCAGCAGCGCGATCAGCGCCTGCTTGTGTTGCTTGAGGGCTTGCAGCAAGTCCTCGCCGAGGAACCCCTTGGGCGCCTTGCAGCGCAGCTTGTCGCCATCGACCTCAAGGCTCACGCCCTGACGACTGAACAGGTCCAGCAACTGATGGGCATTCATACTTCGATCTCCTCCATGTCGCTGTCATCATCCGTGTGGGCAGTGGCGAAGGCCTCTAGCTGGGCATTGCGCTGTTCGCCCGCGGCGCGCAGGCCGCCGACCAGCGAATAGACCAGTTGGTGGCTCGGCCCCAGGTCGAACAGTGCCGGCAGCGACTGCTCGTCGATCGAGCCCATGCCACACAGGCCCAGGCCTTGCTCCACCGCCGTCATGGTCAGCAACTGCGCCATCGCGCCGGCCTCGATCCGACAGAAATCCCGGCTGCGCTCGCCATAGAGCGGACGGATGGCCGCCAGGTCGGCGATCAGGAACAGGGCGAACGCGGCATCCTCATACACCGGACGGTTGACGAAATAGTCGTAAGTGTCGGGATCCAGCCGCGACGCTTCGCCGAAGGCCTGCAACCGGTGCTGCACCGGGTCGTAGTAGAAGGCGCCGCCGGGCACGCCATGGACACGCCCGGGCTTGATATACAGATAGGCCTGCAACGGATAGAGCCCGCCCGCCGAAGGGAACTGGTACTTAACCGCGCCTTCCAGTTGTCCGCGCGACAGCCCGGCCAGCCAGTGGGCGAATGCCGTTGTCGGGATCGGCTGCGGATCATAGCGGCGTACCGAGCGACAGTCGCTGAAGCGCCGGGCGAACCCGGCGTCTTCGGGCAATGCCAGGGCCACCGCCGGCAACGACCGGGAAAAACGCCGCCGGCCACGCTCGTCGGCCTTGAATTGCTGGCGCAGTTGCGGGTCTTCGATGACCTCCTCGACCACCGCCGCCGGTGGCAGGACACGGCTGACGAGTGCCTGGCCCTCCAGGCTGCGCCGATACAGTTCCAGCAGATTGGCCAGGGTCGGCTGGGCCAGCAGTTGCGCCAGGTGCGGACGGAACTGCAGTTCGGCGGACAAGGCATTGCTGATCCTGACGATATCGATCGAGGTGGCGCCCAGGCTCAGCAGATTGGCGTTGCCGGCAATCCCGTCGTGCTTGAGCAGTGCCTCGACGATTGCCACCAGCCGTTGTTCCCGTGGACCTTGCGGCTCCAGCAAGGGACCGCTGTCCTGGTTCACCCGGGGCTCGGGCAGGCGGCTCTTGTCGACCTTGCCGTTGGCCGACAGCGGCCAGGTTTCCAGGAAGGTAAACGACGTCGGCACCATGTATGCCGGCAGCTTGTCTGTCAGGTAGAGGGCGAAATCCCCAGCCTGCAACTGTGTATCGGCCTTGATCACATAGGCCGCCAGGCGCTTTTCGCCGTGCTGCCGGCCGAGGATGCGCAGCACCGCGCTCTGTACGCCGGGATGGCGGTTGAGCACGGCTTCGATCTCACCCAGTTCGATGCGATAGCCCTGGACCTTGACCTGATTGTCCTCGCGCCCGAGGAATTCGATATTGCCGTCCGGCAGCAGGCGGCCGAGGTCGCCGGTGCGGTACAGGCGTTCGCCGGTCAGCGGATGGCTGAAGAAACTGGCGGCGCTCTGGGCTTCATCGCGCCAGTAACCTTTTGCCAGGCCGATACCGCCGATATACAACTGCCCGGGCACCCAGGTCGGGCGCGATTGCAGCGCCTCGTCGAGGACATGGAAGCGCTGGTGATCCAGGGCCTTGCCATAGGGAATGCTGCGCCAGTCGGGGTCGACCTGGCCGATCGGGTAGCAGATCGACCAGATCGAGGCCTCGGTGGCACCGCCCAGGCTGATCACCTCGATGGCTGGTTGCAGCGCCCGCGCGCGGTCCGCCAGGTTCAGGGGGATCCAGTCGCCGGACAACATCGCCAGGCGCAGGCTGGCCGGCAGTTCGCCGCCCCGGTTTTCCTCGGACTCCAGCAACAGCCCGAGCAAGGCCGGCACCGAGTTCCACAGGCTGATCCGATGACGCCCGATCAATTCGCGCCAATGCAGCGGGTCGAGGGCCAGGCGGTGATCCAGCAGGACCACCGCCGCACCGGCCGCCAAGGTGCCGAAGAAGTCATAGACCGACAGGTCGAAGCTCAATGACGAGACCGCCAGGACCCGGTCCCGCGGGCCCACGGCAAAGCGCCGGTTGATATCCAGCAGCGTATTGACCGCCCCGGCGTGATCGATGACCACGCCCTTGGGCACCCCGGTGGAGCCCGAGGTATAGATGACATAGGCCAGGTCGCCGACACTCATCGTCACCGGTTGCAATTCAGGCCCGTCGCTCTCGGCGGCGTCGGTCACGTGGATGATCGCCACGCTCGACAACGCATCGCTGTCCAGGTCCAGGCCGGGCTGGGTCAACACCAGCCTGGCCTCGGCCCGTTCGAGGATGTGCCGCACGCGCTGTGCCGGCAGTGCCGGGTCGAGGGGCAGATAGGCGCCGCCGGCATACAGGATCGCCAGGGTCGCCACCACCTGCTCCCAACCCCGCTCCATCATCACCGCGACCAGTTGGTTGGGCACCACGCCCCGCGTCTGCAAGCAGGCGCCGAGCTGGCGCGCCTGGCGACGCAGTTGCTCGTAGCTCAGCTGTCGGTCAGGTGCGATCAACGCCAGCGCCGTCGGTGTCGCCAGGGCCTGGCGCTCGAACAACTCGTGCATCAACGGCGCCGTGGCCGGGCCTGGCGGCGGTGCCGGCAGGCAGGCCCGGGGTAGCAACTGCGTGGTGCTCGCGGTCCAGGCCTGGGGTTCGAGCAGGCGATCGAGCAACTGGTTATAGGCGTCGAACATCTGGCCGATCAGGCCTTCGGGGAACAGTTCGTCGATGCTGTCCCAGTTGAACAGCAGCCGTCCTTCCAGTTCCAGCAAGGTATGGTCGATCCACACTTGCGGGGTCTGGGTGATGCTGTGCACGTTCTGCGCCTGCAAGGCGTCCGCCAGGTTGTACTCGGCCTGTTGCGCGGCGGCCTCCGACAGGGTGCTGTTGAACACGATGGGGATCGCCGTCTGCTGGGCGCCACGGGCCTGGGACAGCTCGCGCAGCACCCGCACGCCGCTGACTGCCGCGTGGTCGATGTCCTGCCAGAGTTGCTGCTGGATCGCCCGGGCCTTGTCGATAAAGCCCTGGTTGCCGTCGATGCGCACTTCCAGCAGCACCAGCGAGGTGAAGTCGCCGATGATGCCGTCGACGTCCGGGTGCAACGGCAGGCGATTGAACAACGGCAGGCTGAGGGTGAAGCGCGGTTGGCGACTCCACAGCGCCAGCACTTCGCAGAAGGCGGTCAGCAACACCACCGAAGGGGTCACGGCAAACGACTTGGCCAACGCCTTCAGGCCTGTCCAATGCGCCGCTGGCAGTTGTCGGTCGCGCCGGGTGAAATGCGGTGCGGCGAGGCTTTCCGGCTGGCGCACCAGTGGCAGGTCCGGGGCCGGCGCCAGGCTGCCGACGCGTTCGCGCCAGTAGGCGAGCGCCCGTTCATAACGTACGCCACCGCGCAGCCGGTGTTCGGCCAGCACATAGTCGCGAAAGCCCAGGCCCGGCACGGGTAGCTCGAGCTGCGGATCGATGTAGCAGGCCATCAGTTCACGAGCGAGGATCTGGCTGCTGGCGGCATCGACGATCAGCGCATCGAGGCTGATGTGCAGATGGCTGATGCCGTCGTCGAGCAAGGTCAGGCTGAACTCGAACAGCGGCCAGCGACTGGCGTCCAACACCTGGTGGGACAGGCGCTGGCGGTTGCTTTCCAGGGCCTGGCGCGCGGCCTCGGGGTCCAGGCCGCGCAGGTCGATGCTCGGCATGCGGTAGACCGGCACCTCGGCCAGGACCTGCTGGGTGCCGTCGCTGAGAAACACCGCGCGCAACATGTCATGGCGCTCGATCATGCGGTTCAGCGCCCGCTCGAAACGGGCGCTGTCGAAATCGCGGATGCGCAGTTCCTCATAGCCGTGGGCACTGACACCACCCAGGCTGACCGTGGCCTCACGGCCGAACCAGTAGGCCTGCTGGATATCGGTCAGGGGAAACGGCTGGTGGCGGGCAGCGAGGTCCGGCTCGATCACGCCGAATGCCGGTTCGGCCTCTATCCGCTCGTCACGACTGGCGCGGACCTCGGCGATCAGCTCGCCCGGCGTCGGCGTCTTGAACAGGCTGCTCAGGGACAGTTGCGCCGACATGCGCTGGTTGATCGCGTAGACCAGCCTTGTGGCCAGCAGCGAATGCCCGCCGAGGTCGAAGAAGTTGTCCCGCAGGCCGACCCGCTCGCAGCGCAGGACTTCGGCCCAGATCGCCGTCAGCTGGATTTCATCGTCTGTTACTGGAGCCACGTAGGTGCCGCCGGACAGCCGCTCCGGCGCCGGCAGCGCACGGCGGTCGAGCTTGCCGTTGCCGGTCAGCGGCAACTGCGCCAGGGTCACCCAGGCGCCCGGGATCATGTGCTCGGGCAGATGCCGGCGCAGTGCATCGCGTAAGGTTTCTACCGTTGCCGAACCGACGATATAGGCCACCAGGCGCGGATCTCCCGGTGAGTCCTCGCGCAGCAGCACAGCGGCTTCCAGGACTCCCGGTTGTTGCTGCAGCAGACTGTCGATTTCACCCAGCTCGACGCGGAAACCGCGCAGCTTGACCTGTTGGTCGATACGTCCCAGGTACTGCACATTGCCGTCGGCGAGCCGGCGCGCCTGGTCGCCGCTGCGGTACATGCGCGCCCCCGGTTCGCGGCTGAACGGGTCGGGCAGGAAACGTTCGGCGGTCAGGCCGGGCTGGTTCAGGTAGCCCCGCGCCAGACAGGTACCGGCAATGTACAGCTCGCCCGCCACACCGACCGGCAGCGGGTTCAACGCGTCATCCAATACGTACAGCCGGGCGTTGTTGATCGGCCGGCCGATGGGCGGCGCCTCGGGCCACTCGCCGGCCTCGGCACAGGCCAGGCGGAACTGGCTGACCACATGGGTTTCGGTCGGTCCGTACTGGTTGTACAGGTGCGTGCCGCCAAGGCCGCGGACAAAGGCCCGCAGTTCGTCGTTGACCCGCAGGGCTTCGCCGGCGGTGATGATATCGCAGCCGCCGGGTGGCATCGGTGCGCCAACTTCGGTCAGGCCAGCGAGCTGTTGCAGCACGGCGAACGGCAGGAACGCCCGTTGCACGCCGGCCGCCACCAGGGTCGGGCGCAGATTGGCGAGGTCCTTGCGTTGCTCCTCGCTCATCAGTACCAGGCAGCCGCCCTGGCACAGGGTGCTGAAGATTTCCTGGAACGACACATCGAAGTTCAGCGAGGCGAATTGCAGCACTCGTTTCGGGAGCGGCGCCTGGCCCGTGGCCTCGGTCAGCTGCCAATCGATCAGGTTGTCCAGGGCCTGGTGGGTATGCGCCACGCCCTTGGGTCGGCCGCTGGAGCCGGAGGTGTAGAGCACATAGGCCAGGTTGGCCGGCTTGATCGCCAGCTCGGGGTTGTCGCTCGGCTGTCCAGCCCAGCACGCCTGGTCACTGTCCAGGCAATACAGCGGTAGCTCGCCGGCAGTGACCGGCAGCTTGTCGCGCAGTTGCGCGCTGGTCAGCAGCAGGCTCGGTGCCGCATCGCTGAACATATAGGCCAGGCGCCCGGCCGGATAGGCGGGATCGAACGGTACATAGGCGGCGCCTGCCTTGAGGATCGCCAACAGACCGATAACCATCTGTGGCGAACGCTCCAGGCTCAGGCCGACCCGGTCCTCGGCACCGATGCCCTGCCCGCGCAGAAAATGCGCCAGGCGGTTGGCGGCCGCATTCAGTCCGGCGTAGTCCTGCTCTTCATTGTGCCAGAGCAGTGCTGCGGCCTGCGGCGTCAATGCCACCTGGGCCTCGAAGCGGGCAAGAAAACCAATTTGCGGGACACGCCCGGAGCCGCTGCTATTCCATTCATCGCGCAGTTGCTGATGTTGTTCCGGGCTGAGCAGGTCGAGGCCGGCAACCGTTTGCTGGCTGTCGGCGACCATCTGTGTCAGTACCCGGCGCAGGTATTCGCCGAAACCGACTACCGTGGCCGGCTCGAACAATCCCGAGGCGTACTCCAGGCCACCGACGATCTCGTCGTTGCACTCGCTCAGGGCCAGTTGCAGGTCGAACTTGGCGATATGCCGTTGGCTTTCCACATGTTCGACGTCGAGCCCCGGCAGTATCAGGTCTTCGCACTGCACCTGCTCCCAGGCGAACAGCACCTGGAACAGCGGACTGTGGGCCAGGCTGCGGGTCGGGTTGAGCAACTCCACCACCTGCTCGAACGGCAGGTCCTGGTGTTCCTGGGCCTGCAACGCCACCGTGCGGGCCCGTTGCAACCACTGTCCGACGCTGGGGTTGTCGGACAGGTTCAGGCGCAGGGCCAGGGTATTGACGAAGAAACCGATCAGCGCCTCCAGCTCGCTGTTCGGGCGATTTGCCGACGGCACGCCGATCACCACTTCGCTCTGTCCCGACAATCGGGCCAGCACCAGTGCCCAGCCGGCCAGCAAGGTCATGAACAGGGTAGTGCCCTGCTGCCTGCTCAGGGCCTTGAGGCCTCGGGTCAGTTCCTTGTCGAATACCAGCGGCACCACACCGCCACGATAATCCTGCACCGGCGGGCGCTTGTGGTCGGCCGGCAGTTCCAGCAGCACCGGGGCACCGACGAGGGTTTCGCGCCAGTAACGGCTCTGCCGTTCCAGCACTTCGCCGGTCAGCCAGTCGCGTTGCCAGGCCGAATAATCGACGTATTGCAGCGCCAGTGGCGGCAGCGGATCGTCGCGATCCTGCAGAGCCGCCGTGTACAACTGCTGCAGTTCGCGGGTCAGCACGCCCATCGACCAGCCGTCCGAGACGATATGGTGCAAGGTCAGCAATAACAGCTGATCGTCGTCGGCCAGGCGTATCAGGCGCGCCCGGATCAGCGGTCCGCGTTCCAGGTCGAACGCCCGGCCACCCTCCTCGTCGACCAGCCGCGCCAGGCGCTCGCCGCTGGGGTCATCGCCTTCAAGTACCGTTTGCTCCAGCTTCAGGCCCTGTCCTGGCCCGGCAATCACTTGCCGTGGCTCGCCCTCGATGCGGATGAAGGTGGTGCGTAACGCTTCATGCCGCGCCAGCAGCTGATTGAGGCTGCGCTCCAGGGCCGGTATCTGCAGTCGGCCGCGCAGGCGCAGGTTCAGCGGCATATGGTAGGCGGCGCTGCCACCGTCCATCTGCGCCAGGAACCACAGGCGCTGCTGGGCGAATGACAACGTTTGCGTGGCACCGCGTTCGACCCGTTCGATGGACGAGTGCGGCGTCTCCCGGGCATCGCCCAGGCGCAGGGCGAAATGCTTCAGTTGCGGCGCGGCGAACAAGGCCGAGGCGGCGATGTCCAGGTCGAGGTTGCGACGGATCCGCGCAATCACCTGGATAACCAGCAAGGAATGACCGCCGAGGGCAAAGAAACCATCGTCACGCCCTACCCGCTCGATCCCCAGGACCTCGCCCCAGATCCGTGCCAGCTCGGTTTCCAGCGGTCCTTGCGGTGCTGTGTAGTGCTGCTGGTCGAAAGCCGTGGCATCCGGTGCCGGCAACGCGCTGCGGTCGAGCTTGCCGTTGGCGGTCAACGGCAAGGCGTCGAGGCGCACGAAGGCGCTCGGCACCATATAGTCCGGCAGGCTGCGGGCCAGTTTTTCCCGCAACTCGCCAGGGCCGGGGACCTGGTCCCCGGCCCTGCGGTAATAAGCCACCAGCCGCGGCTCGCCGAGGCTGTCGCTGCGCAGCAGCACCAGGCTGTCGCGCACGCCATCGATCTCGGCCAGTCGTGCTTCGATTTCGCCCAGTTCCAGGCGCAACCCGCGCAGCTTGGCCTGGGAGTCGTTGCGGCCGATAAACTCCAGGTTGCCATCAGCGCGGTAGCGAGCCAGGTCGCCGGTACGGTAGAGCCGTTCGCCGGCCACGAACGGATTGTCGACGAAACGTTCGACGCTCAATTGCGCCTGATTCAGGTAGCCACGGGCAACACCGACACCCCCGATATGCAGTTCCCCGGCGACACCAATCGGCACCGTGGCACCGGCGGCGTCCAGCAGATAGATACGGGTATTGGCCAGCGGCCGGCCGATGGGCAAGCTGCTGTCGAGTGACTGCTGGGCCGCCAGTTCGAAGCAGGTACTGTCGATACTGGCTTCGGTCACGCCATAGGCATGGACGATCCGTACCCGCTCGCCACAGCACTGGCGCAATTGGCGGGCGCTGTGGGCGGTCCAGATATCCGATCCGCAGATCACGGTGTCGAGGAACGACAACCCCTGGCCGCTTTCCTCGACCCAGGCCAGCAGCGGGTTGAGCACCGCCGGGACGAAGTCGGCGAAATCGATCTCGCTCTCGCGCAACAGCCGGTACAAGGCTGGTGGGTCCATCAGCACCTGGCGCGGGCACAGCACCAGCTCGCCGCCGAAACCCAGGGCGCGGATCAGGTCGGCGCTGAATACGTCGAAGGAAAATCCCGCCATCTGCAGGTGCCGCAGCCCCGGCCGCAGATTGTACAGGTCTTCCCAGGCGCTGCTGACCGCCACCAGTCCCCGATGCTCGACCATCACCCCCTTGGGTTGGCCGGTGGAGCCCGAGGTATAGATCACATAGGCGAGGTGTCGCGAGGTCAGTTGCAGCGCTTGTGGGTCGAGGTCCTGCTCAGGGTGGTCGGCCCAACGCGGCGCATCCTGTTGCAGGTCGAGCACTGTCGGTTTTATCGCCACACCGTCGAGGGCGGCGAGCAACGCCGCGCGGGCCGGGCCATGGGTCAGGACCACGGCCGGCGCGCTGTCGCTCAACATATGCGTCAGGCGCGGCAGCGGGTAACCCGGGTCCAACGGTACATAGGCGCCGCCGGCCTTGAGCACCGCCAGCACGGCGAGCGGCATATCCAGGGTGCGCTCCAGGCACAGGCCGACCCGCACGTCCGGGCCGACACCCCGTGCGCGCAGTTCATGGGCCAGGCGATTGGCGCGGACATTCAGTTCACCATAGTCGAGGCTGTCGACGCCGCAGCGCACGGCAATGGCCCCGGGATCATGCCGTACCCGGGCTTCGAACAGTTCATGCAGGCAACGACTGGTGTCGAAGGCGCGTTCGGTGCGGTTCCAGTCCAGCACCAGGCTGTCGCGCTCCTGGGCATCCAGCAGTTCCAGCTCCGCCACCGGACGCTGCGGCTGCGCCACCATGCCGACCAGAACCCGGCGCAGATACCCGGCGAAACGCGCCACGGTCGTTGCATCGAACAGCGCACTGGCGTACTCCAGGCCACCGCTGATCACGCCATCCTGCTCAGCCAGGACCAGGGTCAGGTCGAACTTGGCCGCCTGATGACCGCCGCGCAGCGGGCGGCTTTCCAGCCCGCTCAGTCGCAGCGTGCCCGGCTCGGTGTTTTCCCAGGCGAACATGACCTGGAACAGCGGACTGTAGGCCTGGCTGCGGGTGGGATTGAGCTGTTCCACCACCTGCTCGAACGGCAACTCCTGGTGTTCCTGGGCGCCGAGGGTCACGGCGCGGCTGTGCTCCAGTAACTGGCTCACCGTCGGCGAGTCGGTCAGTGACAGGCGCAGCACCAGGGTATTGACGAAGAACCCGATCAGGTCCTCGGTTTCCCGGCGTGTGCGGTTGGCGGTCGGCGTACCGATCAGCACCTCGCTTTGTCCCGAGAGACGCGCCAGCACCACGGCCCAGCCGGCCAGCAGGGTCATGAACAGCGTGCTGCCGTGGCGCAGGCTGAGGGCCTTGAGCTGTTCGGTCAGGGTGGCATCCAGCATCAGGGGTTCGAAGCCGCCCTGGTAGTCAGGCAGCACGGGCCGCGGGCGGTCACCGGGCAGCTCCAGCAAGGTCGGTGCCCCGGCCAGGGTGTCGCGCCAGTAGGCACCGTGGTCGGCCTGGGTATTGTCGAGGAGCCAGCGTCGCTGCCATTCGCAATAATCGGCGTATTGCAGGGCCGGGGCCGGCAGCGGGTCATCGAGATCCTGGCGGAAGGCGTCATACAGCTCCCCCAGTTCGCGGGTAAGTACCGCCATCGACCAGCCATCGCAGATGATGTGATGCAAGGTCAGCAGCAGTACGTGTTCCTGCTCGCCGACTATCAGCAGACGCCCGCGAAACAAAGGCCCCTGTTTCAGATCGAAGGGCGCATCCGCTTCTTCTTCGGTCAATACCGTGATCCGTGCCTCGGCCTCGGGATGATCGACGAGATCGTGGATCTGCCAGTCGAAACCCCGTCCGGGTTCGGCGATCACCTGCACCACCTCGTCGTCATGGGCGGCGAAGGTGGTGCGCAGCGATTCGTGACGGGCCACCAGCCGATCCAGCGCCCGCTTCAGTGCGGTTCGGTCCAGGGGGCCGCGCAACTGCAGGCCGAGGGGGATGTGATAAGCGCCGCCACCTCCCGCCAGTTGGGCGAGAAACCACAGCCGCCGCTGGGCGAAGGACGCCAGTGGCGTACCGGTGCGTTCCAGCGGAGTGATTTTCGGGCGTTTGTGCAAGGCGGCGAACTGCGCCGGCGTCATTTCACGCAACGAGGTCTTGTCGAACATTGAGGGCTACCGTCCATGACTGCATTATTTTTGTCGGGCTGCGGGGCGTCTCGCCCCGGGCATCGGTGCCCGGCCACCAGGGCCGGGCCGGTCGCCGGAGTTCAGGGTGAAGCGCGGTTTTCCTGCGCCTGGGTGAAGAGATGGTCGAGCACCGCCTCGATCGTCGGATGATCGAACAGCACCCGCATCGGCAACTCGATTCCCAGCAGGTCTTCGATACGCGCCACGATGCGGGTTGCCAGCAGCGAGTGGCCGCCGAGATGGAAGAAGTTGTCGGTCAGGCCGACGCGCTCGCAGCGCAGCACCTCGCACCAGATCCGCGCCAGCGCCGATTCGATAGGCGTGCTCGGGGCGACGAAGCCCTGCACCGCGAACGCGCCCTCACCCGGCGCTGGCAAGGCCTGGCGGTCGAGCTTGCCGTTGGCGGTCAGCGGCAACGTGTCCAGCAGCACATAGGCCGTCGGCACCAGATGACCGGGCAAGCGCGCCACCACCTGTTCACGCAGCACCACGACGTCGACGGCTGCCCCTTCGGCGCCGGTGCAGTAAGCCACCAGGCGCACCTCGCCCGGCTGCTCTTCGCGAGCGATGACCACGGCTTCGCGCACGCCGGCGCACTGCCGCAGGCAAGCCTCGATTTCACCCGGCTCGATACGGAAGCCGCGAATTTTCACCTGGAAGTCGTTGCGCCCGAGAAACTCCAGGCTGCCATCGGGCCGATAGCGCGCCAGGTCGCCGGTACGGTAAAGACGCTCACCCGCGACAAAGGGATTGTCGATAAAGCGTTCGGCTGTCAGGGCCGCGCGGTTCAGGTAACCACGGGCGACCCCGGCACCACCGATATGGATTTCACCGGCGACGCCGACCGGCACCAGTTGCCCCAGGCTGTCGAGCAGATAGCAGCGCAGGTCCGCCAGTGGCCGGCCGATGGGGCTGGCGCCGGACTGTTCGGCATCTTGCGGGCGCAGCGCCAGGTAGGTGGCGTGCACGGTGATCTCGGTGATGCCATACATATTGATCAGTTGCGTATCGCTGTTGCGCGGATCGGCATACCACGGTTTGAGTGAGGTCGGCTCCAGCGCTTCGCCGCCGAAGACCACGCAGCGCAGGCTATGGGTCGCCGGGCTGCGGGCCTGGGCATCGAGCAGCCCGCGAAAGGCGCTGGGCGTCTGGTTGAGCACCGTCACCCGCTGTTCGCAGAGCAACTGATGGAAGTCCGCCGGGTTGCGGCTGGTCAGGCCCGGAACGATCACCAGGCGCCCGCCATGGAGCAACGCACCCCAGATTTCCCAGACCGAGAAGTCGAAGGCAAAGGAATGGAACAACGTCCAGACATCGTCGCGGTTGAAAGCGAATGGCCCGGCGGTGCTGGTAAAAAGACGGGCGACATGCCGGTGCTCGATCATCACGCCCTTCGGCGTGCCGGTGGAGCCCGAGGTATAGATGACATAGGCCAGGCTGGCCGCGGTCAGCCCCATCGGCTGCGGATCGAGGTTGTCCGCCGGGCACCCGGCCCAGTCACCGGGGTTATCCAGGTCGAGGCAGTCGGGTGCCGTTGTCAGCCCCGAGATAGCCTTATCCAGGACAGAGCGGGTCGCGCCGTGGTGCAGCACCAGCGGCACGCCGCTGTCGTCGAGCAAGTGCCTGAGCCGTTCGCCGGGATACGCCGGGTCCAGCGGCACATAGGCACCGCCGGCCTTGAGGATTGCCAGCAGGCCCACGAGCATTTCCAGCGAGCGCTCGACACACAGGCCCACACGCACTTCAGGCCCGACACCGCGTCCGCACAGATAGTGGGCCAGGCGGTTGGCCCGGACATTGAGCTCGCCATAACTGAGGGTCGTGCCTTCGAAGCTGAGGGCCGTCGCCGAGGGTTGGGCGGTGGCCTGGCGCTCGAAACCCTGGTGCAGGCAGCGGCTGTCCGCCAGGGTGCCGGGCAACGGATTCCATTCCTCCAACAGCAAGCGGCGTTCGTTCGCCGGGAGGATATCCAGGCGTTCGACCGGACTCTGCGGCGCCTGCTCCAGGGCCGCGACCAGGCTTTTCAGGGCGCGTTGCATCATCGCGCAGGTGCGTTGTGCATCCAGGGCCGCGCAGACCTGGGCTCCAATGCGAAAGCCCTCGCCGCTGTCGTCCACGGCCAGCACCAGGGGATAGTTGGTGCGTTCCTCGCCGCCCAGCACCTGAATGCCTTTCCAGGCCCCCGAGGTCGAATCGCCGCCTTCAGTGGCCCGCTCGCTATGCCGGTAATTGAGCAAGGTGGTGAACAACGGCGTTGGCGAGGCGATGCCACTGCAACGCTGGGCCAGTGCCAGGGAGGCGTGTTCGTGCTCGAACAACTGGGTCAACAGCCGATGGGTGCGGCGGACACAGGCCGCCACGCCTTCGGCGGCGAGGTCGATACGGATCGGCAAGGTATTGATGAACGGGCCGAGAATGCGTTCGGCGCCCTCGCCACCGTACAAGCGTCCGAACAATACCGTGCCGAACACCACGTCATGACGTCCTGACGTATGGGCCACCACCTGACCCCAGGCGACATGGAACAGGCTGGCCGGGCTCACGCCCAGCGCCTGGGCGGCCTGGCGCAGGCGCTGGGCGAGATCGCCATCGAGTTGCAGTCGGGCCTCGCCGATGCCGCTGCCGTCCCCCTGGATATCCAGCAGGCCGAACGGTGCGCAAGGTTCAGTGACGCCGGCCAGCATGCCGCGGAAAAACTGCTCCTGGGCCTGCTGGTCACCACCCCTCACCCGCTGGGCAATGAAATTGCGGTACGGCAAGGCCGGCAACAGGCTGTCGGCCTGACCGCCCAGTACCGCCTCGACCTCGGCATTCAGCTGTTTCAGCGAGGTGTTGTCGTCGATGATGTGATGGAACAGGCGCAGGCCCAGCCAGCGCTCGTGGGTATCGTCGCGGGCGACCATCATGCGCATCAGCGGTGCGCGATCCAGGGGCAAGCGGTAATGCCGGGGATCGAAGCGCTGGCGCAACTGCCCGGCGATATCGCCGTCGGCCGGATCGAGTTGCAGCTCTTCGACCAGTCCCCCGACCTGGCGCCAGACCACCTGCACCGGCTGTTCCAGGTCGTCCCAGAACATCGAGGTGCGCAGGATGTCATGGCGCTCGATCACCGTCTCCAGCGCCTGGACATAACGATCGAGGGTCGCCCGGTCGCTGAAGCTCATCAGGCTCCAGAGCAGATAGGGATCGCCGTTGCGCGCCATCAGGTGGTGGAACAGCATGCCCTCCTGCAACGGCGACAGCGGATAGATATCCTGCACATTGTCGGCGCCGCCGGGCACCGTGGCGACAATGGCATCGATCTGCGCCTGGTCCAGCGTCGCCAGCGGCAAGCATTCGGGCGTGATCGGCAGGCCCCGGACAATGCCGTTGGCCGGGATCGGCGCGGCGATCTGTGCCACTTCGACGCCGGCGGCCAGCTCGCGCAGTACCGGCGCACTGAACATCAACCGCGCGTCCAGCTCGATGCCCTGGCGGCGCAGGCGTTCGAGCACCCGCAGGGCCGACAGGGAATGGCCGCCAAGGGCAAAGAAGTTGTCGTCGCGGCCGATCCGTTCGCGACCGAGCACATGGGCCCAGGCTTCCGCCAGGGCGATTTCCACCGGTCCTTGCGCCGGGCTGAACGGTCGCGTGCCGAAGGCACTGTCATCGGGGGCTGGCAACGCCCGGCGATCGAGTTTGCCGTTGGCCGTCAGCGGCAGCGCCTCCAGGCCGACATAGGCGGCCGGGACCATATGCTCCGGCAATGTTGCGGTCAGTTGCGCGCGCAGTTCGCGAACGTTCGGCACAGCGCCCTCGACGGCGGTGTAGTACGCCACCAGGCGCGGCTCGCCCGGCTGGTCCTCGCGGGCGATGACCACCGCTTCGCGCACCCCGCCGCAGCGGCCCAGGCAGGCTTCGATTTCCCCCAGCTCGATGCGGAACCCGCGGATCTTCACCTGGAAATCGTTGCGTCCGAGAAATTCCAGGTTGCCATCCGCCCGGTAGCGGGCCAGGTCACCGGTGCGGTACAGGCGATCACCGGCGACGAAAGGATTGTCGATAAAGCGTTCGGCGGTCAGCTGCGCACGATTCAGGTAACCGCGGGCGACCCCGGCACCACCGATATGGATCTCGCCTTCGGCACCGATCGGCAGCAACTGCCCGGCAGGATCGAGCAGGTAACAACGCAGGTCCGCCAGCGGCCGGCCAATGGGACTGGCACCGGGTTGTTCGGCATCTTCCGCACGCAGGGCCAGGTAGGTGGCGTGCACGGTGATTTCGGTGATGCCGTACATATTGACCAGTTGCGCTTCGCTGTTGCGCGGGTCGGCGAACCACGGCTTGAGCGAGGTCGGCTCCAGCGCTTCGCCGCCGAACACCACGCAGCGCAGGCTGTGGGCCGCCGGATTGCGGGCCTGGGCGCCGAGCAGGCTGCGGAAGGCGCTCGGGGTCTGGTTGAGCACCGTTACCCCTTGCTCGCAGAGCAGTTGGTAGAAGTCCGCCGGGGTACGGCTGGTCAGGGTCGGCACGATCACCAGGCGCCCGCCATGGAGCAGCGCGCCCCAGATTTCCCAGACCGAGAAATCGAAGGCGAAGGAATGGAACAGGGTCCAGACGTCATCGCTGTCGAAATGAAATTGTCCGGCGGTGCTGGCGAACAGCCGGGCCACCTGGGCATGCTCGATCATCACGCCCTTGGGCGTGCCGGTGGAGCCGGAAGTGTAGATGACATAGGCCAGGTGGTTCGCGGTCAGGCCGATTTCCCGTGGGTCGAGATTGTCGTCCGGGCGTTCGGCCCAGCGCGTGGCGTCGGCTTCCAGGTCGAGCAGGCGTGGCTTGCTCACCAGTCCCTTGCAGGCCGCCGTCAGGCTGGGCCGGGCCGCGGCGTGGGTGAGGACCACCGCCGGCGCGCTGTCGGCGAGCAATAAGTGCAGGCGCTCGCTCGGGTAGACCGGGTCCAGCGGTACATAGGCGCCGCCGGCCTTGAGGATCGCCAGCAGTCCCACCACCATGTCCGGTGACCGCTCGACGCACAGGCCCACCAGCACATCGGGACCGACACCGAGGGTACGCAGGTGTCGTGCCAGCCGATTGGCCCGGGCATTCAGCTCGCGGTAGCCGAGCGTCTGGCCTTCGCAACTGACCGCCGGGGCCCAGGGGTCCAGTTCCACCCGGGCCTCGAACAACTGGTGCAGGCAACGCGGCGCTGCGCCCGGCAGGGTCACGTGGTTCCATTCGTTGAGCAGGCGCTGGCGCTCCTCGGCGCCGATCACCGCGTCGCTGTCGAAATGACGCTCGGGTGCCTCCAGGCACTGTCCGAGCAGATCGAGGTAGTTGTCGCGCAGGCGAGTCATGGTGTCTTCCTTGAACAGATCAACCGAGTAGTTCCACAGCAGTGACAACGTGTCCGGGTTGTCGGCCCGGGTGCCCCGGGGAATCAGCACCACTTCGAGGTCGAATTTCGCGGTCTGGTTGCTGTAGGCCTCGAACAGCGAGAGATCGAACCCTGGCCCCTGGAGCCGCGGGGTCTGCGAGTTGTGGAAACTGAAGGCCACCTGGAACAGCGGGTTGCGCGACAGCGAGCGGCTGGGCTGGAACTCGCGCACCAAGCGTTCGAAAGGCACGCTCTCGTGGTCATAGACATCCAGCGCGCGCTCGGCGGTGCGCCGCAGCAACTGGCGAAAGCTCGGTGCGCCACTGAGATCGGCGCGAATCACCACGCTGTTGACGAACATCCCCAGGCAGCGCTCATGGGCCACCGACTTGCGGTTGGCCACCGCCGAGCCGACCAGGAAGTCCTCGATGCCGCAGCGCCGTCCCAGCCATAACTGGAACGCCGTGAACAAGGTGGTGAAGACCGTGACGCCTTCGGCCTCGCTGAACTGGCGCAACCGTGCCGCCAGCTCGACGGGCAGTTCGAAGCGCAGTTGCCGGCCACGCCCGCTGCGTTGCGCGGGTCGGGGAAAGTCGGTGGGCAACGGCAGGGTGAACGGCACGTCCTGCAACTGTTCCTTCCAGAACAGCAACTGCCGGTCGTACCCGGCCTCGGCCGCCGGGCTCTGTTGCCAGCGGGCGTAGTCAGCGTATTGCGCGCCCGGTGCGGGCAAGGGATCGCTGCGGTCGCCGTGATGAAACTGATAGAGATGCAACAGCTCTTCGAGAAAAAGATTCGCGCTCCAGCCGTCGTGGACAAAATGGTGTTCGATATGCACCAGTGCGTACGAGTCGACACCGCGCCGGACCAACAGCCAGCGCACCAGCGGCAGGCTCGCCACGTCGATGTCACGCTGCACCTGCGCGCTGACCCGTGCGTTGAAGGCCGGCTCATCGTCCGCGGGAATATCGATACAGGTCAGCGCCGCACGCGCGTGCTCATGGACGCGCTGGTACGGCACACCTTCGCCATCGGCATGGAAGGTGGTGCGGAAGATTTCATGGCGGGCGACGATCTCGTCCAGGCAGCGTTGCAGCAACGCCACCTCGATCTGGCCCTGGATGCCTATCACGCTCTGGGCGTGATAGGCACGGGCGTCGGACACCTTGTTCAACCACCAGACACCGCTCTGCTGGTACGACAACGGGGCGATCGGCGAGGCCCCGCCAGTGACCGGCTCTTGCGGCGCACTCTCCGTCATCGGCTCACTCAGCCGCTGTGCCACCTGGTGCAGCGTACTTTCGAGAAACAGGCTCTTGAGCGGCAGGCTGCGTCCGCCCTGCTCGCGAACCCGCACGCTGATCTGCAGGGCGCTGAGGGAATCACCGCCGAGGGCGAGGAAATTGTCCTCGCGCCCGACCCGCTCGACCTTCAGCACCTCGGCCCAGATATCGGCCAGCCATTGTTCCAGCTCGCTCCGAGGTGGCACGTATTCGCTGCTGATCAACGCCGCGGCATCTGGCACCGGCAGCGCCTGGCGATCCAGCTTGCCGTTGCTGTTCAGCGGCCACTGCCGCAGGCGCACGCAGGCCGCCGGCAACATATGTTCGGGCAATGCCCGGCGGGCGTGCTCACGCAACCGGCGTGGGCTGACCTCGCTGTCCGCCAGGTAGTAGGCCACCAGCCGGCGTTCGCCGGGCGTGTCCTCGCGGGCGATCACCAGGGCTTCTTCGACTCCCGGCAGACGCTCCAGGCAGGTTTCGATCTCACCGGGCTCGATGCGGAATCCGCGGACCTTGACCTGGAAATCGCAGCGCCCGAGAAACAGCAATTGGCCGTCGGTGTCGAAGCGGGCAAGATCGCCGGTACGGTACAGGCGTTCGCCCGCCACGAAGGGGCTGTCGACAAATCGCTCGGCGCTCAATTCGGCGCGGTTCAGGTAGCCCCGCGCCACGCCGATGCCGCCGATAAACAGCTCGCCGACTTCGCCCGTGCGCACCGGAACGCCCGACTCGTCCAGCAGGACAACACTGGCCCGGTCGATTGGTTCGCCGATGGGCACCGGGCAATCAGGGTCGTGCTGTTCATTGCAACGATACACCGTGGCCCAGATGGTTGTTTCGGTCGGCCCGTAGGCATTGAACAGGCGCCGCCCCACTGCCCAGCTCGCCGCCAGTGCCGGGTTCGGCGCTTCGCCGGCCAGCACCAGCGTGGTCAACGCCGGCAAGGCGTCGGGTTCGCCCAGCCCGGCGAGTACCAGCGGTGGCAAGGTCGCGTGGCTGATGTGCCGTTCACGCAGCAGATGCACCAGGCTATCGCCCAGCAGCAAGGTGCCGGGGTCGGCGATTTCCAGGCAGGCGCCGTGGGTCAGGGCCATGACCCATTCGAAGACCGAGGCGTCGAAACTGAACGAGGCGAATTGCAGCACGCGGCATCCGCGGTCGACCTCGAACAGCGGGCCCTGGACCCGGGCCAGGTTGACCAGCCCGCGGTGCTCGACCATCACGCCCTTGGGCATGCCGGTGGAGCCCGAGGTATAGATCACATAGGCCAGGTGACGGTGGTGCAGGCCGAAGGCTTCGGGATCAGGATTGTCCGCCGGGCAATCGGCCCAGGCGGATTCGTCGTCCAGCTCAAGCACCTCGGGAGACGTCGCCAGGGTCTCCAGGGCCGCCGTCAGGCCATGGCGCGCCGCCGCGTGGGTCAGCAGCAGTCGCGGCGCGCAATCGTCGAGCATGTACGCCAGGCGTTGCGCGGGATAATTGGGGTCAAGGGGAACATAGGCGCCGCCGGCCTTGAGCACCGCCAGCACGCCGACCAGCATCTGCGGCGAGCGCTCCAGGCACAACGCGACCCGGCTGTCGGGACCGACGCCCCGTGTACGCAGGTGGTGCGCCAGGCGATTGGCCCGGGTATTCAGTTGGTGGTAGCTCAGGACCTGGCCCATGAAACCCAGCGCCGGGGCCGAGGGATCACGCAGTACCCGGGATTCGAACAGTTGCTGGATAAGCGCGGTGTTCGGTTCTCTGACCAATTCAAGCCTCTCATTCCATTGGAGGATCAACGATTGGTGACGAACCTGCGCGGGGATGACAGCGCTAGGGTCGACCCGATCGGCTGCGACTGGCCTGTCTGTGGCGACAGGTGGCAGTCCTTTACGCCGGCAGGGATTGTGGCCCTCGGCGCGGGTGGATAATAACCATGATTTTCGCTGCCTGGGAATATAAAGTTACATTTGCCCGTGCAGTGTTTTTGCCGCCGGGAGCAACCCCTGGAATTTCCGGTAACGGGCCTGCAGTAGCGGCCCTTGGCCTGGATCGGGGAAGTAGCGTGCCTTGACCGGCATGCCTGCCCGCAACAGATCGGTGCCCTGCCCCATGGCCAGGAAACCCAGCTTGGCGGCACCGATACAGGCGCTGAGTTCACTGCCCTGCAGGGTGAAGATTTCCCGTTCGAGGATATTGGCCAGCAACTGGGCCCAGTACTCGCTACGTGCTCCACCGCCCACCAGCGCACAACGTTCCACGGTGGCGCCGGCCGAGAGCACGGCGTTCATCGCATCCAGCAGGCCAAAGCCGACACCTTCGAGCACCGCATAGCCGAGCATGGCCGGTACACAGTCATGCCCCAGGCCCATGAAGCCGCCGCGCAACAGCGGGTCGTTATGCGGTGTACGTTCGCCGGCCAGGTACGGCAGGAACAGCGGGCTGGACAGCGCCACCGATTGCTCTATCGGCAAGGTTGCCTGGATCTGCCGCAACAGCGCCGCCTCATCGGCGAAGCCCAGCAGGCGCGTGACCCAGCGCAGGCAACTGGCCCCGGCGAGCATCGCGCCCATGGTGTACCAGCGCTGCGGCAACGCATGGCAGAAACTGTGCACCGCGCTGGCCGGATTGCCTGCCGCGTGGTCGGTGATCGCGACAATCGCGGCGCTGGTACCGAGGGTGGCAAAGGCATCGCCGACGTTGACCGCGCCGATGCCGACCGCCGACACCGGGTTGTCCCCGCCGCCTCCGGCGATCGTCAGTCCAACCGGCAGGCCGATCTGCAAGGCCGCCGACGTACCCAACGCGGTGCACGCCGCCGGCCCCTCGACCAGCCGTGGCATCTGTCCCGGTTCAAGCCCGGTAGCATGGAGCATCGGCGGGTACCAGTCGCGTCGGGCCACATCCAGCCACAAGGTGCCGGCGGCATCCGAGACATCGCTGATCCGTTCGCCGCTCAGGCGCAGGCGCAGGTAGTCCTTGGGCGACAGGACACAGTCAATCGCCCGGAAGACCTGGGGCTCATGCTGTTGCAGCCAGAGCAGCTTTGGCGCGGTCAGGCCGGCCATCGGCAGGCTGCCGGTGACTGCGGCAAAATCCCCATGGTCGCGCCCCAGGCTGTCGGCCTGGGCCATGGCCCGCGAATCGTCCCAGAGGATCGCCGGATACAGCACGCGGTCGTCGGCGCCCAGCAGCACCGCGCCATGCATCTGTCCCGACAGGCCGATACAGCGCACGCGGCCGTAAGCGTCGGGGTGGGACAGGCGCAGCTGTGCCAGGACCGCCAGGCAGGCCTGCCACCAGTCTTGCGGGTCCTGCTCGGACCAGCCGACCTGGCGCCGTGAAACCGTCAGGCGCGCACCGGCATGGCCCAGCACTGTGCCGTTCTCATCCAGCAGGATGGCCTTGAGTTCCGAGGTGCCGAGATCGATACCGAGGGAGACGGGACTGCTCATCTAAATTCACTTCCATCCGGCGGGCTGCCTAGGGGCAGCCACATGAGTTACGAATCCGCAGGGTCGGGGCCAGGTGCACGGTCTGTCGTGGTGCCTCGGGCGATTCGATGCGCTTGAGCAACAGGTTGACGGCCTCCGCCCCCAAGGCCTTGACCGGTTGCGCGATCAGGGTCAGGCGCGGGACAAAGAAGTCGGCCCAGTCGAAATCGTCGAAGCCGACCAGGGCCATCTGCCCTGGCACGTCGACATGGGCATCACGCAAGGCATGCATGGCACCCAGGGTCATCAGGTTGTTGGCGGCCATGATTGCCGTCGGTGGTGATTGCAGCGCCAGCAACTGCCCGGTGGCGAGTCGCGCCGGCTCGCTGTCCGAACCGCCGTTGACCAGCAGCGCGGGATCGAATGGCAGCCCGGCCTTGTGCAGCGCCGCCTGATAACCCTCGACCCGCTCGTCGGTGGTACTGAAACCTTCGCGACCGGCGATGAAGCCGATACGCCGATGTCCATGCTCGACCAGGTGCGTCACCAGCTCCTCGGTCGAGCGGCGGTTTTCCACGCCGACCTGGTCGAAGCCCTCGGTGACCAGGCGATCCACCAGCACCGCAGGTATTTCGTTTTCCAGCAGGTAATCCAGGGCCAGGGGGCGGGAGCCGGTGGACGGCGCCAGGAGGATGCCGTCGACCCGGCGATGATGCAGCGCCTTGACCACCCGCAGTTCCTGCTCGGGATCGTCATGGGTATCGACGAACAGCATCATGATGCCGTGCTTGGCGCACTCGGTTTCAATCGCGTGTACCGTCTCGCTGAAGTAATGGTTGGACAGCGCCGAGATCGCCACGCCGATGGTATGGGTCCGTGAACGCGCCAGCGAGCGGGCCAGCGTATTGGGGATGTAGCCCAACTGCTCGATCGCCAGCTCGACCGCCCTGACCGTGGCCGGGCTGACCTTGCGTGTGCCGTTGAGCACATGCGAGACGGTCGAGGTCGAGACCCCGGCGATCCTCGCCACATCATCCATGGTGACCACGCTGCTGCCCCCCTGCTCTTATCGAATCAGTGCTTGCTCGACCAGCCGGTGTAGGAACCGACATTGTCCCGGGTGATCAGCTTCGGCGTCAGTTGGGTCACTTCCTGGGCCGGTGGCTTGTCGTTGAGCAGGTCATTGCCGATATTCACCGCGGTCTGCGCCATGGCCCAGGGATCCTGGCTGGCGGAGGCCTGGATCGAGGTCTCGGTTTTCAGCGCGTTCTCGATATCCGGCGCACCGTCCACCGAGGTGATGACAATGCCGCTGCGTTTCAACTGCTTGGCGGCCAGGTCGCTGCCGATGGCTTGCGGGTCATTGATAGCGAACAGACCGTCGATTTTCGGGAAGCGCGTCAAGTAACCCTGCATGGCGTTCAGGCCACCTTCGCGAGAGCCCTTGCCGTCCTGGTCATCGGACAGCACCTTGATTCCCGGCGCGGCAGCCAGGGCGGATTTACAGCCAGTGACCCGGTCGGTGACCGCCGTCACTTGCGGGCCGTTCTGGATGATCACATTGCCCTTGCCGGCCAGCTTGTCGACGATGAACTGGCAGGCCAGCTTGCCGGCCTCGACGTTGTCGGTCTGCACCGTGGCATTCACGCCCCGGGCATTGACGTCCACGGCAACCACGACGATCCCGGCCTTGCGGGCTTTCTTGATGGCCGACTCGATGGCCGCCGGATCGACCGCGTTCAGCAGGATCAGGTCGACGCCGGCGGAGATGAAGTTGTCGATCTGGGTGAATTGCTTGCTCAGGTCATAGTCGGCCGATACCGAGGTGACCTTGACGTTCGGGTTCAGCTCCAGCGCCCGGGCCTTGGCACCGTCGGCGAGGGTGACGAAATACGGGTTGCCGAGCGAGCCGAGGCTGATGCCCACCGACTTCAGTTCACGGGCCTCTACACCCTGGGACAGCAACGCGGCCAGGCTCAGGGACAGGACAGCGGGAAACATGCGTTTGAAGTTCATGATTGCTCTCTTGTGATTATTGTTGAAGCGTCGGTATCGGGAGTTGCGGTGTTTGTCAGGTACGCTGCTTTTCAGCCGTGGGCTCGGGTGTGGGCCACGTCAGGTACGGGCTCCGGACTGGCGATAGCGGTCCAGCGCCACCGCGCCGATGATGACGATGCCCTTGATAATGTATTGCCAGATATCGGACACCCCCAGCAGCACCAGGCCATTGGTCAATACCGCGATGATCAGCGCGCCGATCAGGGTGCCGCCGATGGTGCCGACGCCACCGGTAAAGCTGGTGCCGCCGAGGATCACTGCGGCAATCGCATCGAGTTCGTAGGATTGCCCCAGTTGCAGGCCGTTGGCGGCGAACAGTCGCGAAGCGCTCATTACCGCGCCCAGTCCGGCCAGGGCGCCGGAAAGTGCATAGACGAACAGCAGCACCTTCCACACCTTGATCCCGGACAGCCGCGCCGCTTCGGGGTTGCCGCCCACGGAATAGATCTGCACGCCGATCACGGTGCGGCGCAGGATGAACCAGGACAGCGCGACCACGCACACCGCGATCACCACCAGCCAGGGCACGCCGAGGATCGAGTCGTTGCCGATAAAGGCAAAGGGCAGGTCCGGGTTGAACACCGTCTTGTCGTCGGCCAGCAGCCGGGCCAGGCCGCGCATGGCGGTCAGGGCGCCGAGGGTGACAATGAACGGCGGCAAGCGCATGAAGGCGATCAGCCCGCCGTTGACCAGGCCCAGCAACAGGCCGCAGCCGACCCCGGCGAGGATGCCGAGCATGCCGAACTGTGGCGACAACGAGGCCTGCAAGGCCACCACCGCCGAAGCGGCGAGAATCGAGCCTACCGACAGATCAATGCCGGCGGTCAGGATGACAAAAGTCATGCCGGCGGCCAGCACCACGTTGACCGAGGCCTGCTGGGTGATGATCGACAGGTTCTGCACGGTCATGAAGTTTTCGCTGGCCAGGGCGAAACCCACCAGCAGCAGGATCAGCACCGGCAACATGCCCACCGTGCGCATCAGTTCACGCATGCGTTCACCTTTGCCGAGCGCCTGCGCCGGATTGCCTACGGTCAGCGCCATAGTGTTGGTCTCCACGGGTTTGGTTTGGGGGATTGGCCGTTGCGTGTTGTTGGAATCAGCCATGGGCGGCCACCTGCTCGCCACCGGTGGCGAGTTCGATAATGGCCTCCTGGGAGATGTCCCGGCCGGAGGTGCCGCCGACTTCGGCTACCAGCCGGCCTTCGCGCATGATCATCACGCGGTCGCAAGTACCGATGATTTCCGGCAGTTCGCTGGAGATCACCAGGATGCCGACGCCGGCCTTGGCCAGTTCGTTGATGATCCGGTAGATCTCCGATTTCGAGCCGATATCCACGCCGCGGGTAGGTTCGTCGAGAATCAGCACGTGCGGCTTGACCTCCAGCAGGCGCGCCAGCAGCACCTTCTGCTGGTTGCCACCGGACAAGGCGCCGACACTGACCTTGCCCGAGGCGACCCGGATCGACAGCGACTTGATCGCGGCCATTGCTCGCCGTGCCGCGCTGGCACGGTCGAGCACACCACCGGCATGGGCATCGGGGACGCAGGCGCAGACATTGATGTTGTCGTTCACGCTCATGTCGAGGAACAGGCCCTGGGCCTTGCGGTCCTCGGTGAGGTAGACCACCCCGGCGCGGATCGCATCCGTCGGGCCGCGCAACGGCATTACCGCTCGCCCCGCCACTTCCAGGCTGCCGGATGTGCGTGGATCGGCGGCAAAGATCAGCCGGGCCAGTTCGGTGCGCCCGGCGCCGACCAGTCCGGCAATGCCCAGCACTTCGCCGGCATGCAGGTCGAAGCTGCATGGCTGCACGCGCTTGCCGTCCGCCATGTCGCGCACCCGCATGACCACGTCGCCCGGAGCGTAGGCTGCGTGCTCCTTCTTGTAGAAACCGGACAGATCGCGGCCGACCATCATCTTCACCAGGGTTTCCGCCGACAGTCCGTCGCGCTCCAGCATGCCGACGTATTCGCCGTCACGGAGTACCGAGACCCGGTCCGACAGTTCGTAGATCTCGGCCATGCGATGGCTGATATAGATGATCGCCAGGCCCTGTTCGCGCAGTTGCTTGATCAGTGCGAACAGGCGGTCGGTTTCACGGGAGGACAAGGGCGTGGTCGGCTCGTCCATCACCAGGATCCTGGCGTGGGCATGCAGGGCCCGGGCGATTTCCACCAATTGGCGTTCGGCGATGGACAAGCTGCTGACCAGGGTCGCGGCCTTGAACTCGGCGCCGAGGCGCGCCAGCACTTCGCCGCAACCGGCTTCCATCGCCTTGCGGTCGATGGTCCAGCCATGGCGCAGTTCGCGGCCGAGATAGATGTTCTCGGCCACGCTCAGGTTCGGGCACAGGCTCAATTCCTGGTAGATCACGGCGATGCCATGGCTCTTGGCGGTGCTCGGGTCGAAGCTGGCGAGGGTTTGGCCGCCGATGCGGATTTCGCCGCCGGCGTCGGCCTGGTAGGCCCCGGAGAGGATCTTCATCAGCGTCGACTTGCCGGCACCGTTCTCCCCCATCAGCGCGTGGATTTCCCCGGCATAGACTGTCAGGCCGACGTTTTTCAGGACGCGCAGGCCATTGAAGGTCTTGGAGATACCGTGCATTTCGAGAAGAGGAACCGCGGCGGATGCGAGGCTCATGGACAGGCCCTCGCGGCAATGATCAGCGCGGGAGACTGGGGGGGACGGCAAAAAAAGCGGAGTACCTGACCAAGCAAGAGACCCATTTTCACACCCGGATTTTTTATTTTTATACCTGAGCCGTACCGGGAAAAAAACGCCCTGGTCGACCTGATTGAAATAAAATGTAATCAGATAAAATTGTTTACGCAAGCGCTTGCGCAGGCGATTTCATCAAAGGTTAAACGTTTCATCAGGGGATTTTTTGCTGAAGGCCGTTGCGCACGGGCTGGGGCTCCGTGTCAGGGAAGCGGACGCGGAGCGTCCTGGGCGGCGTTCCCACGCGGAGCATGGGAACGATCAATCAGGGATTTTTTGCTGAGAGCCGTTGCGCACGGACTGGGGCTCCGTGTCAGGGAGGCGGACGCGGAGCGTCCTGGGAGCGATCGATGGAGAGCAGGCGCTGATCGTTCCCACGCTCTGCGTGGGAATGCAGCCAGTGACGCTCCGCGTCACAAGATCGGAAGCGTTACCGGGCCAATCGGGTGAAGACGTAGTCCCGGTCCTTTACCAGCGCCTGATGGCAGGCAAAGCAGGTTTCATGCTGGGTCACGTCCGCCGGCTTGCCGTTGATGAAACGGCCAAAACCCCATCCGCCGGTGCTGGCATATTTCTTCGAGTCCTTGACCATGAATTGCACCGTGGTCGCCTCTCCCGGCACCAGCGCCGAGGCGGCTTCCGCCGATTGCCTGTGTTTCCAGGCGAGCTTGGCGAGCACGGTGCCGTCCGGGAACGGCAAGGTGTCGTTCGCCCGGTAGGCCTTGAGCGCCGTGGGGTTGCCGAGAATCACCCGCAGTTCGTTCAGCGGTGGTCCCTGCAGCGAAGGCGCCACCAGTTCCCACTGGCGATAGCCATCAGGGACGGTCACGCCATAAATGGGCGAGGCGTTTTGCGTGGTGGTATCGCCGGACGAACCAGGCGTCGCCAGCACGATGCCCACCGACAACGCCACGCCGGCGCCCAGCAAGCTTGCATAAAGCCATTTCATATCATCAATTCCTGTTTGCCCGCCGAGGGTGGGTCGGCCGCGTCAGCAGCAACGTGTCGTGCACTTGCGGCTGTTGTAACGCGCTTCCTGACGCTCGCGGAAAAAACACCTCGTAGCTCATCACCGGCTGGTCCGGGTGTCGGCTCGTCATCAGGGCGACGTAGGCGTCGTAATCCGGCACGCCGACCATCGAGCGCGCGATCTGGCGCAAGGTCCGCAGGCTGGCTTTGGCTTGTTTGAACATGGGCTGCACTCCGCATGACGGGAAAGCCTGAGGGGACTCAGGGCCTTGAGCGGTAGCAGTTAAGCGCGGGAATGTATCCGGGAAGTGTCGCGGATTGCCCGAAACGTTGCATGTTGTATCAAAGGGTTAGCTGTACACACTGTGATACAACATGAACACGACGAGGGCGATTCAGTTGTGGGAGCCGGCTTGCCGGCGAAAGCGCCGGGGCAGACGCTGCAAGGCCCGAGGGCCTCTTCGCCGGCAAGCCGGCTCCCACAGAGATGGCGGCTGGCAGAAAGCCTCAGTGCATATCACCATGGTCATGCATGGGCATTTCAGTGAGTGACCGCGCGGTGGCCTTGACCTCGACCGACTCCTTTACACCCTTGGCATTTTCCACCACCAGGGTCAGCGGCACGCTATCGCCCTCCTTCACCTGCCCGACCAGGTCGATCAGCATCACGTGATAACCCTCGGGGTCGATGCTGACCGCCTGGCCGGCCGGCAGTGGCACGGAATCCACCGGTTGCATGCTCATGATGTCGTTCTGCATCTTCGACTCATGGATCTGCACGGTCTTGGCCACCGGCGACCTGGCCTCGAGCAGTTTGCCGCCCTCGGTCGAGGTAATGCGCATGAATGCACCGGTCGACGGTTGCCCGGGCACGGTGGCGCGGACCCAGGCATCTTCCACCAGTGTCTGCGCGCAAACCTGCAGACTGAGGCTTCCAAGAATGGAAAAGGCAATATATTTCAAAGGTTTCATTTCAATATCTCGAATAATTCTAGAGTGCGTCAGCAGACGGACATGACCGTGAGCAGGTCGTCCGCGCATTGCTGGGCCGACAGCGACGGCGACAGCCCCAGGCGCAGCTGGCCGCGGGTGTCGTAGACAAAGCTGGTGGCGGTATGGGACATGGTGTAGGTCGAACCCGCGGGGATCTTCTCGTAGAACACCTTGAACTCCTTGGCCGTTTGCGCGGTTTCCTCAAGGGTGCCGTACAGGGCGACGAAGCTGGGGTCGAACGCCTTGACATAGGCATCGAGCACCTGGGGCGTATCGCGCTCCGGATCGACGGTAATGAACACCACCTGCAAGCGATCGCCATCGGGACCCATCAGCTTCTTGGCCCGGGCGGCCCGGGCCAGTGCTGTCGGGCACACGGCCGGGCACTGGGTGAAACCGAAGAAGATCATCGGCATCATCCCGCCGAAACTGCCGAGCATGGTCACGTTGCCCTGGGTGTCCTTGAGCTTGAACTTGCGCCCGAGGATTTCGTCGCTCAGGTCCTTGCCGTACTTGTAGGACAGTTTGGGGGAGCTGTCGCAACCGGCCAGCAATCCGAGACTCAGGAGCCCGAGGCCGGCAACGACCTGGCGGCGAGTCAGTAAGTCATTCATGTAAAGGGCCCTCTAGGTAGCCTTTTTGTAACGCAGGTGTGCAACGCAAGCTGTCGTGACCCGCAAGCTCCGGCGCGGAGCGTTCGAGGTCGGGTGCCGACAACGATTGGCAATGATGATCAGGCGCGCAGTTGCGGCGGAGCCCGTGAGCGGGAGCCGGGAAAGACCGGCGCAACGTTCTGTTGCGCGGTGAATGTCGGGATCGGCAAGGCGATCGGCCGGATGCCCAGGTAACCCAGGGCGGCATGGGAGTCGGCCAGCGCCGGGTGCTGGAACAGCAGCGAGCAGTAGCCGCACTTTTCCCACAGCAGGATGTGATGGGGAGCCGGATCGCTATCGCCTTCGGCCGCCAGCGCGGCACCGGCGATATAACCCTGCGGCACATCACCGCAGATATCGCTCAGGTCCGCCTGCGTGCCATGGGCCTGGCCCATCCCCTGCCCGACCAACGGCCCGGCGAACACCAGCAGCATGGCGAACAGGCTCAGCCAGGCTCCGGTGTGGCGCCTGAAGGTTCGAAGGGGAAGAAAGGAAGTCATGGGCAGGCAATTTAACACTGTCGCCCGGCCCGCGTCGGTTGGTGCGACAAAATGGCACATGAACGCGGGCGGCGCCCATGTGCCCTGCATTACCGCGACAGGCTCAGCCCAGCTTGACGTTCATGGTGATCTGCGCGGTAAACACCTTCACGCCCGTCTCGTCGAACGTCTCGACGGCCACCACCTTGTCGCCCGGCGTCTGCCAGTCCACGGCACTGCCATCGGCCACCGTGCGCACGTCGGTCTTGGCCTTGGCCAGGTACTCGACGCTCATGCCCTTGGGAATCCAGCGTGCGCCCTCGGGGATCGACACATCGGTCATCACCCCCGCCGCCAGTTCGGCGGCGTTGCACAGGGCAATGGCGTGGACGGTGCCCAGGTGGTTGGTGATTTCCCGGCGAAACGGCACTTGCACCACGGAGTGCCCGGCCCGCAACTCACTGATCAAGGGATTGATGGTGCTGAAGTACGGCGCCATCTGGCAGGCCATCTGACTGAATTTTTCCGGACCGGCAGCGGTGAACATGCTCAGGAACTGGCTCATCTTGTGACCTTATGATGGATGATTGGATTTTACAGAATAATATTCTGTAAAAGAACAATATTCCGTTAACGGAAAAACTGTCAAGCTAGGTCACTCTTGAACCGGGCCCAGGGCCCTTTGCGAACTTTCAGGTTATTGCCCATGGAAACCCCCGATCTGCTGGAACGCTGCTACCCGGGCCGCAGGGCCGAACTGAAACGGGCGATCCTTCGACAGGCACTGTTGTGTTTCAACGAACAGGGCATCGAAGCCAGCACCATCGAAACCATCCGTGCCGCCTGCGATACCAGCGTGGGGGCGATCTATCACCATTTCGGCAACAAGGAGGGACTGGTGGCAGCGCTGTTCTTCACTGCGCTGGAGGACCAGGCACGGCTGCGCGAAGCCTTCCTGGCCGAGGCCCGGACACTGAAGGAGGTCTTGCAGGGACTGGTCTACAGCTATGTGGACTGGGTCGACGAGCAACCAGAGTGGGCACGTTTTCAGTTCCAGGCGCGTTTTGTCGTGAGCAAGGGCCCTTTCGCCGAGGAACTGGCCACCCGCAACAGGGCCCGCAACCGACAACTGCGCGATTGGCTGGGGGCCACCCGCGAGGGTACGGAAGTCAGCGGCATGCCCAGGGAGTTGCTGCTGTCGCTGATTGTCGGCCCGGCGGAAAACTACTGCCGGGCCTGGCTGGCCGGGCGTGTCCAGAGTTCACCGCGAACCTGGCGCAGTGAGTTGGCCGAAGCCGCCTGGAAATCCCTGCAACCCTGACGGGCGGTGTCCGATAAGCGGGCAACCCCGCTAGCGGCCAGCAACTACGCTCTACTATGGGAAACCTCCCTATTTCCAGGAGCGTAGGATCATGCGTAGCGCAGTGCTGGTTCTTTCCGTTGCCCTCTTGTTCCCCGCCGGTTATGCCGTGGCCGGGGTCGATGCTGGCGATGTGGCGACTTCGGCCGGGGTTTCCGCCTCGCTGTACTCCACCTTCAAGAAGGACAAGAAGATGGTGGCGCCTTCCCACGATGATGCATCGAGCTTTATCGCCAGCGGCGGCACCATTCGTGGCGCCTATCTGGAAGCGGCCCTGAGGCAGATCCGCCAGGATCATCCGGGCTTGCAGGCCACTGACCAGGATCTGGCCGAAGCGATTCTGCTGCAGCCTTGACGTGCTCTTGCCGCCGTTCCCATGGAGCGGCGGTCAAGACAGTTGTCCCGGTGCGCTCATCTCAGCGCACTTCTGGACGCCTGTGCCAGACGCTGCACGGCCTGGCGCAGTTCATCCTCGTCCAGTGAGGCGAAACCCAGGCGCAAGGCATTCTCCGGCTGGTCCAGCGGCGAAAACTGCCGTCCGCTGCGCACCACCAGCTTGTGTTCCAGGGCCTCGGCCACCAGCCGGTCGACATCATAGGCGTCGTCGAAACCGACCCACAGCGCCAGCCCGCCCTCCGGTTGGCGGATCGCGATGCGTTCGCCGAACGCTGCCAGCAGGCACTCCTGCAAGGTTTCGCGGCGTTGTCGATAGGTTTTCGACACCCGCCGCAGGTGCTTCTTCAGTTCGCCGTCATTGATCAGGTCCGCGAGCATCTGCTGGCTGACCGCATCGCCCTGGGACTGGATCAACACGGCGTTGCGGTTGAGCACTTCGATCACATTGGCCGGCGCCACCACGAAGCTGCAACGGAAGGTCCCGCCCAGGGCCTTGGACAGCGAGCCGACATAGATCACATGGCGTTGCCGGAGATCGCTGGCCAGCGGCAGGTAGGGCCGGCCCTCGAAATGGTACTCATGGTCATAGTCTTCCTCGATCACGCAGAAATCATGGCGTTGGGCCAGGGCCAGCAGCTTCTGCCGCCGCTCGGCGCGCAGACTGACGGTGGTCGGGAACTGGTGATGCGGCGTCAGGTAGATCATCCGCACCCGATGCAACCGGCACAGCCCGTCGATCTGCTCGACCTGGCAGCCTTGATCGTCGATATCCACGGTGACCAGTCGTGCCCCCAGGGCACGGAAGATTGCCCAGGCCGGCGGATAACTCAGGCGCTCCACCAAGACCACGTCCCCCGGCTTGATCAAGGCGCTCGCCGTCAGGTACAGCGACATCTGCACGCCCTGGGTCAGGCAGATATTTTCCGCCGTCACCGCCAGGCCACGGTTGTTCCTCAACATATCGGCCAGTGTCGTGCGCAACAGATAACCGGTGCCTTCACTGCCGTGGCGCACGGTGTTGGAGGCAAAGGTGTCGCGCAGGGCATTGCGGTAGTAGCGGTGCAGCACCGCCTGGGGCAGCAAGCGGTGGTCGGCGGCACCATTGTCGAAGAACAGTGCCTGCGGCAGCAGTTGCATCCCCCTGTCCCGCGGGCCAGGGGTCAGATATGGCACCGCCGGTTCCGAGAGCAGGCGCGGGGCGAAGTCCTGTGGTGCGCGGCGATCCGACGGTGCGGTTTCCAGTTGCGTATTGACGAAGGTGCCCCGGCGCGTCTCGCTGACCAGCCAGCCCTTGGTCATCGCCTCTTCATAGGCGAGGATCACCGTCTTGCGGTTGACGTCGAGCAGTTGCGCCATTTCCCGGGTGCCCGGCAACAGGCTGCCGGGCGCCAGCCGCCCGTCGCGGATCGCCGTGACCAGGCCTTCGACGATCTTGCGGTAGGACGCCTGGCCCTGGCTCGCCTCGAGATTGAGCAAGGGCCGCCATTTGCGTAGCTGGACCATCTGAATTATCCAAAACTGGAGGTTCTCATGGTCCTAGTCTACCGCAACAATGACGACCTTATCTGCCAGGAGGTCGTTATGAACCCACATCGCCATGTCATCGAGCTGTCGCCTTCGGGCAAAACCTTCAGTGCCGGCGACGAACTGCTGCTCGACGCCATGCTGGCCAGCGGCTTGTCGGTGCCGTTCTCCTGCCGCCGCGGTGCTTGCGGCTCATGCAAGGTCAAGGTGCTCGATGGCCAGTACCGGGGCAAGCTGCTCGGTCCGAACGACCCGGCGCCCTCCTATCCCCTGGCCGCGGACGAAATGCTGCTGTGCCAGAGCCATGCCTGCGCCGATATGCGCCTGGCAATCCCCGGCTGGTCGCTGGACACCCCGACCCTGGAAATCAGCGCCGTGGTGGACGGCAAGCGGGCGCTGAGCAGTGATATCGTCGAGCTGGTGCTGCAGCCGCAAACCGCCAACTTCCAGATACGTGCCGGCCAGTACTTCAAGTTCCGCCTCGCCGACGGCGACAGCCGCTGCTTTTCCGTGGCCAACCTGCCGGAGCAGGACCAGGGCCGACTGGTCTTCCACATCCGCCGGGTGCCCGGCGGGGTGTTTTCCGAGGGTATCCTCGATGCCCTTCAGGACGGCCAGCGGCTGAACCTGGAAGGCCCGTTCGGTGCCTGCACCTGGCAGCCCGATGGCGAGCGCCCGGTAGTGCTGTTCGCCACCGGTACCGGCTACGCCGGGATCAAGCCGTTGCTGCTGATGGCCCTGGCCGAAGGTGCCGACGTCACCTTGTATTGGGGGGGCGCACAGGCAGCGGACTTCTATGATCGGGAGTTTCTCGACGCCGCCTGTGCCGGCCAGCCACGGCTGCGCTGGTTCCCGGTGCTTTCATCGCAGGCGCGCTTGCAGCAGAAAGTCCTGCAGCACGGCCATCGCTGGGTGGACTCCCAGGTCTATGCCTGCGGCAACGGCCGGATGATCGCCGACGTGCGCGCGCAGTGCCTGGCCGCCGGCCTGCCGGAACAGCATTTTGTCGCCGAAGCCTTTGTGCCCAGCGGTAGCCAGGGCAATGTCCGGCCGTTCAAACCACTGGATCCGGTCTGGGAAAAGGTCGGCCCGCGTTACTCGCTGGACGGCATGCTCGCCGCCCGCGAACAGTCGATACGGGCCCTGGCGCAGATCGCCAGCAAGCTCAGGGTCGGCATGACCACCGGCGAAGCCCTGGACATGGCCAACCAGCACTTGCAGGCCATGGGTTCCTCCCACACATGGCACCCGACCTATGTGCGCTTCGGTCCGGACACCGTGCATGTCCCGCGCAAGGGCGTCGACCTGCAACGTCGCCTGCAGGCGAACGATATCGCCGTGGTCGACCTCGGACCGGTCTGGGATGGTTATGAAGGCGACTATGGCGACACCTTTGTCTTCGGCGAACATCCGCTGCACCGGGCCTGCACGCAAGCCTTGCACGAGGTCTTCGAGGAGAGCTGCGAGGCCTGGCGCAATGGGCTGAGCGGACGTGGCCTGTATGACTTCGCCGAGGCCAGTGCAGCCGCCAGGGGCTGGGTCCTGGAGCGCAATATCGCCGGCCATCGGTTGTCCGATTTCCCCCACGCCCTGCATGGCCCGGCCAATCTGGCGGATATCGAGATCGTCCCGAGCGAGATGGTCTGGGTGCTGGAGATCCAGTTGCGCCATCCCACCGAGCCGGTCGGCGGTTTCTTCGAAGACCTGCTGATTGGCCAACCCGGTGCCGCCAGGGACGCTACAACAGGTCGTGCAGTGGCTTGAGCAAAGGCACGCAGCCCAAGGCCGGTAGAGCACAGGGCTGCTACCTTGCTACACAGTGGCGCAGATCGGTGCAACGCCGGCGTGCCGACGCTGCCCTGTCCGGCACGCCGCGGCCCGTGGCTTGACCGAATGCGCGGACTGCCCGGTAAGTCTGCGTCCGCCATCTGTCGCCCGCTACCCGCCGGGAGGTATCCCCGATTGACCGAACGCGGCTCCGGTATCGCTTATCCCCACAGCTCGATCCGACACTGGCGCGGAACCTGCGACCCCTGCCAGCGGCACGAAACCCATCGTGGCCTTCATTCCCTTGAACGGAGAGCGTGTTATGCAGCTTGCGTGGTTCGACGAAAACTCCCTCCCCCGGACACCGGCCAGGCCCCTGCTGGCCGGCCTGCTATTGAGCCTGTTGCTGCTGTGCAGTGTCGCACCGGCCCGGGCGGACATGGGCACCATCGATGACACTTCATCGATCAAGAGCAAAATCCTGTCCAAGGACGTCAAGTACAGCGTCTACCTGCCGCCGGACTATCAGCAGTCGACGCGTTCCTATCCGATCCTCTACCTGCTGCACGGCGGCGATGACGGGCGCTACAACGACTGGTTCATGCAGGACAACCTGGGCAACCTGCTGGATCGGCTGATCCGCGCGGGCAAGATCCCGGCGATGATCGTGGTCACCCCGGATGCCCTGCGTAACGAGGCCAACCAGTACGCGACCTTCTACATGAACGACGCCGACGGGCAGTTCCGCTGGGAAGACATGTTCTTCAACGAGTTCATGCCCGATATCGAGAAGAAGTACCGGGTGCTCAAGGAGAAACGTTTCCGCGCCATCGGCGGCCTGTCCATGGGCGGTTTCGGCTCGCTGATCTATGCCTTCAAGCATCCGGACAGCTTCGGTGCCGCCGCCGTGATGAGCGCCGCGGTGCGCACCGACGAGCAGATCATCGACATGGACACCGCCGGTTACGAACGGCGCTATGGCCATGGCTGGGGCGTCGGCCTGCAAGGCCAGGCGCGCATCAACGCGCACTACCTGAGCTACAACGCGCTCAACCTGCTCAAGACCCTGCCGCTGGAGGACATCAGGAAGACCAGGTATTACCTGGATTGCGGCACCGACGATCGTTTCTTCACCGGCAACAGCGTCCTGCATGCCGAAATGAACAAACTGGGGGTGCCCAACCGCTTTTCGACCCGCCCCGGTGAGCACAACTATGACTTCTGGACCAGTGGTTCGGAAAACATGCTGACCTTTGTCGGACGCAATTTCCAGGAACTGAAGGTGTTCCCCTGAGCTGAAAAAAACGCTCCACTGATCGGTTGACGCCTGCGACCCGCGAATTCGAATGAGACACGGCTCACAAACCCGACATCTTGTTCCGCGGGCCGTCAGGCTGCCCGGCAACACTTTTCGAGCGTCGCCGTCCATCAGCCAGTCGGTTTTCCGAACACAAAGTATTTGTTCGATTCGGGCTCCCGAACGAAATAAAATTCAGCGATTCACCGTGGTGAAACTATTACTTTAAATTTCATATTGTTACTTTTTCGATACAATTTTTTACGCAATGGCACACAACCTGCTTTCTTCCATCCCAAACAAAAAACTCCGTTGCAAGCCCTCGGCCGACTGCTTCAGCAGAACCGGAAAAGCCGATTGATTGTGCGGAACGAAGGTGTTGATCATGACTCCTAATGGTCCAACATCTCACGGCGATCCTGTTGTTGCCGCCTTGGCACTGCCCCGGCAAAGGTCGAAAACGACCTCGACGAACTGGATCCGCCCATGGAGGGTAAGACGATGAGCACGCTGATTCCGGTAATACGCCACCTGTCCGTTTCCTTGTTGCAGCCACCCGCCCCTTGCGGGTTCCGCGCCTCTCCACCCTGCCTGCCGCACCGAGCCTGCGGCAACGACTCGCCCTCGTCGGGCCGTCCCCCTGTCTAGCCGATCGATCCACCTCAGCGGCCCCATGCGCCTGCGTAGCATGAATACATTCATATAAATGAAGCCTGCTGAGCTGACTCTTGGGCGTGTCCTGCGCCCTGTACACCATGCCAAGTACCAACAAAGGCAAGCGCCTGATTGCCGAAAACTCAATAAACGGTGCCCACATGAAGTTGAGCAACAGCAGCCCTGTAAACATGGACGTAATCCTCCTCAGCCACGTGCAGCAACAAGGAGCGGTCTGTTTTGGTCCCTTCACCCTGCTGGCGCGACAGCATCTGCTGCTCAAAGACGGCGAGCCGGTCACCCTTGGCAGTAGGGCCCTGGCCTTGCTGATCGCCATGGTCGAACGGGCCGGGGAGTTGCTGGAGAAGACCGAATTGATCGCCTTTGCCTGGCCGAAGATGGTGGTCGAGGAATGCAACCTGCGGGCACAGATCGTCGCCCTGCGGCGTGCCCTCGGTGATGATGGCAACTTCGGCTACATCTCCACCGTACCGGGCCGCGGGTACCGCTTTGTCGCCCCCATTACCCAATATGGCACCCAGTACGCCGGCGTCGACAACAGTCCTGCGGTGGTGGCGGCGAAATCGGAAGTGAAATCGGAAGTGAAATCCGGGCTGCCCGGACTGATGACGCCGATCATCGGCCGTGACGAGGTGATCCGCGAACTCCGCGGCCAGGTGCTCAGTCGTCGTTTCGTGACCCTGGCCGGTCCCGGCGGCATCGGCAAGACCACCGTCGCCCTGGCGGTGGCCAACGCCCTGGCCGACGAGTTTCCCCAGGGCAGCTGCTTTATCGACCTGGCACCGGTCACCGCGCCGCACCTGATTCCCGGCATGCTGGCCTCGGCCCTGCACCTCAATGCCATGGCCGAAGACCCGCTGCAGGGCGTGGTCAGTGCCCTGAACAGCAGTCGTCTGCTGCTGGTCTTCGATAACTGCGAGCATGTGCTGGAGACCGTTGCCGGACTGATCGAACTGCTGTTGCGCCAGGCGCCCCACTGCTGCGTACTGACCACCAGTCGCGAGCCCCTGCGGGCTGCCGGAGAATGCGTACAGGTCCTCGACTCCCTGCCGCTGCCGGCACCCGACAGCGCGCTGAACGCCGCGCAGGCCCAGGCCTATCCGGCGATCCAGCTGTTTGTCGAGCGGGTCCAGGCCCATGATCCCGGCTTCATCCTCAATGACACCGATGTCGCGGCGGTGTGTGCCATCTGCCGCAAACTCGACAGCAGCCCGCTGGCGATCGAGATCGCCGCCGCCCGGGTCCGGGCCTTTGGCATCCCGGACCTGGTGAACCTGCTCGACGGCAGCTTCCGCCTGCTGATGACCGGCCGCCGCACGGCCCTGCCTCGCCACCGCAGCCTGAGTGCCGCGCTGGACTGGACCTATTCGATCCTCAGTACGGCCGAACAGGGCATGTTGCGACAACTGGCGGTATTTACCGGCCCCTTCACCCTGGGGGCGGTGCGGGCGGTGATCGGTCAGCAGGGCGTGGAGGCCTATAATGCCCTGCCGCTGCTGGAAAGCCTGATGGACAAATCGCTGCTCAGCGCCCGCGAAGACGAGGCCGGCAAGCGTTACCGCCTGCTGGAAACCACTCGGGTCTATGCCCTGGAGAAACTCGCCGAGCACGATGACGCCGCGCGGGTGCACAAGCGTCATGCGCTGTTTACCCGCCAATTGCTCGCCGAGGCCGGGCAAAAGCTCGACAGCCTTTCACCCGCGGCCTGGATCGCCCTGTACGGCCCGGAAATCAACGCGCTGCGCAGTGCCCTCGACTGGGCTCATGGCGCGGCCGAGCACCTGCTGGCCGTGGAGATCACCCTGGTGGCGGTGCCCCTGTGGCTGCGCCTGGGCCTGCTCAATGAGTGCCGGGTCCAGGTCGAGCGCGGCCTGGCGGAAAACGCCGGCGGCGACGACCTGGCGATGCGTCGGCGCATGCAATTGATGACCGCGCTGGCCACCGTGCTGATGCTCACCTACGGCGCCGGCGAGCCGGTGCGGGAGGCCTGGCGGCGGGTCCGCGAGGATGCCCTGGTGCTCGGCGACACCGAGCACAAGCTCAAGGCCCTGTGGGGATTGTGGTCCGATCGCTGCGCCGCCAACCAGTACCGCGATGCGCTGGAGCTGGCCGAGCGCTACAACCTGCTGGCCGAACAGGAGCGGGTCGCCGACTACCCGCTGCTGGGCAAGCGCATGCGCGCCACGGCGCTGTTCTACATGGCCGACCTGGCCGGCGCACGACAGAATATCGACGAGGCGATCAGTGCCCCCTGCGCCTCGCACTCGGATGTGATCGAGGCACACTTCGACCAGCGCATCGCCGCCTATTGCCTGAAAGCCAATGTCTCGCTGCTCGAAGGTCGGGTCGACGAGGCGCTGTTCACCATCGACAGCAATGTCGAAAAGGCCTTGCGGCTCAACCACCCGGCGACGCTCTGGTACACCCTCTGCATGAGCACCCTGCCGATTGCGCTGCTCACCGACAACCTGCCCGGCGCGGCCTGTTACCTGAGCCTGCTGCAGGACAGCACGACCCAGCATGACCTGCATATCTGGCGATTGTTCGGCGACTGTTTCGAAAGTGTCCTGCTGATTCGCCAGGATCACCCGGAGCGCGGTGTGCGCCAGCTCGGCGAAGCGTTGCGGTTGCTGCGCCTGCAGGCGGACAGCCCGTTGTTCAGCTTTTTCCAGGGCGAATATGCCCTTGGCCTGGCGGCCATCGGCCTCGGCAACGCCGGGCTCGAAGTCCTGGAAGAAACCCTGCAGTTGACCCAGGGTCGCCACGAACGCTGGTACCTGCCGGAACTGCTGCGGCTCAAGGCCCGCTTGTGTGCCGCGCAGAACAGCGCCACCGCCAACGCGCTGGCGCATTCGCTGCTGTACCAGGCGCTGGCGGAGGCGACCCACCAGGGCGCGCGGTTCTGGATCGCGCGGATCAACCTCGACCTGGCGCAACTCGACGAGCCGCGCCTGCGCCTGGCCAATTACTGAGGTCTAGCCTCAACAGCCCAGGGTTTATGATCGTTCCCACACTCCGCGTGGGAATGCAGCCCGTGACGCTCCGCGTCACTTCGACAGCGGACGCAGAGCGTCCAGTGAGGCGTTACCACGCAGAGCGTGGGAACGATCATCGTGACAGGCGTATTTCACAGCCGTGAAACGTTGTGAGAAGTTGCCAAGAAAGCCGCCCGCCGGCTCCTCCAGCACCTACCATCGCCGAAGCAGCACGCCTGCGCCCAGGAGCAGCAACCCCGCGGATCACCGCCAGGCCCTGCCATGGGCCGACCGTGCGCCCCGACCAGAAGCCCCTTCTGGAACGCCAACTGCCTCGGACCTCTCTAGCACGGACTTCGCCATGATCAAACTCGACAAACCTTCGACGGTTCCCGCCGAATCCTCTTCAAGAAACCCCAGTGTCTTCGACAGCCTGGTCGACAAGGTCAGGCACCTGGCACGCAACGCCGGAGAAGCGCCCGCTGACGGTCCGCTGAAGAACTTCAAGGTCCTCGCCGCCGACCACAAGCCGGCGCCGGGCAAACCGGCCACGGAAAAACTCAGCGACGAACAGGCCAAGCAGTACACGGACATCACCGCCCTGCCCGAGCCCCTGGACTTCAGCAAGCTGAAGATCGTTTCCGAAGACAGCACGGCCGGGGTGATCTACTTCGAGCATGAAGGCAACCAGTACAAGATCAGCCAATCCGCCGCGGCAGAGGCCCAGGGCGGCTATAACATCACCGACAACCTGCGTTTCGGCCATGCCGTCGCCGAGCGCCCCGGCCAGGGCCCGGACCACGGCACGCAACTCTACGATTTTCTGCACACGGTCAATGCCGCCCAGGGCACGCCGGCCTACAAGGCCATCGCCGAGAGTTTCTCCGATCCCGACAAGCAACTGCTGCGCAAGGACGAAGCCGGGATCAAGTTCGACGCCATCGAGTCGGTCGATCCCGCTGCCGAAGGCGTGCTCGAGGTCACCCTCAAGGACGGTCGGGTGCAGGTGGTCGCCGAAGGCATCACCCCCGGGGCCTTCGAGACCTACACGGCGATCGGCAAGGTCAAGGACACCCTGGCCGAGGGCAAGGCCAAGGGCTATGAGGAAATCAACAGCCTGCCGACCGACTTCAAGGCCGACCACCTGAAGGTCGATTCCCAGGACCCCGAGACCGGCGTGATCTTCTTCGAGGACGCCGGGCACAAGTACATGATGAGCGGCGCGGCGAATCCGGCCGACTACAACCTGCTGCACGGCCTCGCCGCCACCGAAGGCACGCCGGCGGGCGAGCTGATCAAGGGCGCATTGGCCGATCCGAACCAGGGCCTGGTGCGCGAGGACGGCGATGCCGCGAAACTCACCGATATCAAGAAGGTGGAAAGCCCGGCCGACGGCGTGCTCAAGGTCACCCTCAACGACGACAAGGTCGTCACCGTGAGCAAGGACATCACCCCCACCAGTTTTGCCCAGTACAGCGAGAAGGGCCAGACCCTGGCCGGTGTCGAGAAAGCCAGGGGCGACGGCTACACCCTGGCCGGTCCCGACGATTACCTGCCGTCCACCGAAGACATCATGAGCGTCGGCGGTGCCGGTGATTATGGCCCGGGGCTGATCGCCTTCACCTATCACAAGCCGGGCGCCGACGAGCAGAAGATCGTCGTCTCCCAGGAAAGCAACCCGCAGATGTTCGACCAGATCTCGGGCTACCGCGACGATATCGCCGCGCAGACCACCGATATCGACAAGCTGCGCGGCGACCATGGCCTGCCGCCGCTCAAGGACGTCACGGTCGACGGCCTGGCGACCACCGAGAAAGGCGACGACGGCAACCCGCTGTCGGTGCAGGACCTGACCATGAAGAGCCTGGTGGACGACTACCGGGCCGGGATGAAGGACGGCAGCATCGGCAAGGATGACCCACGGGCCAGGTTCATTCGTGCGCTGGACGCCAAGAACATGGCCGACAACGGCATGTCGATCATTCCCGAGCACGGCTTCGGCAACTTCGGCAATGCCCAGGACGCCATCGGCGTCACCTCCCGCGATGTGCGCGAGAACATCTTCGACGTCAAGGCCATCGACGAGCAGATCGCTACCCTGCTCACCGACAAGAGCATCCAGGCCGACCTCAAGTCGCACCACGACGCGGCCCTGGGCAAGGTCGACGGCGGTCAGGCCAAGGTCGACGAGACCCGCCAGAAGCTGCTGGACAGCACCTCGTCGGAGAACTTCATCAACTACATCGCCGACCTGCAGAAGGACGGCAAGACGGAACTGGCCGGCGAGGAAATCCGCTCGGCCTACCAGGGCCTGGCGGACATCGACCCGGCCAGGGCCGACCAGTTCCTCAAGGACTTGCAGGTCGACAGCTACACCCTGGAAATCGACAAGCTGATGAAGGACCCCAGCCTGATTTCCGACGACGCCACGGCACAGGCGACCCGCGACGTCGCGCTGACCACCATCAGCGTGCTCAAGACCACCGGCGTCGATATCCCGCGCAACGGCCTCAATACCTACGAGAAGTTCGTCCAGGAAGTCCTGCTCAAGGACAAGGATTCGGCCCGCGACTTCGGCAAGGCGGCCACTGAACTCGGGGATATCTGGCAGAAGAACGGCAAGATCACCACCGAGGACATCAGCAAGGTGGTCGACAACTCGCCGATGGACGCGACGAAGAAGTCGGCCTTCCGCGAACACCTGGGCACCCTCAACAGTGCCGGCATCCTCGGCTCCATCGGCGGCACCATCAGCGGCGCGCGGGCGGTCTATCAACTGATCAAGGGCGATACCCTCGGTGCCACGCCGCAACAGCGCCTGGCGATTGCCGGTGACTTTATCGGCTTCCTCGGCACCGGCAGCCATTTCGCCAAGCTGGGCGGCAACATCTACGACAAGCTCACGGGCACCGAAGCCAGCCAGATGCTCGGCCTGGACAAGTCCCTGCCGGATATCTGGAAGCCCAAGACCAGCGATGTACCGGGCATCGACGGCACCACCAGTGCCCTGACCCCGGAGCAGAAAGCCGCGGCGGCCGAGAAGCTCAAGGATCACCTCAAGCGCGAGGACATCCAGTCGAAGATCTTCGACACCATCGACAATTCGATGCTTGACGGCGATGCCGGTGCCAAGAATGCCGGCAAGGCCCTCAACAAGGGCGCCGGGCTGTTCAGCGACGACAATATCGACAAGGTCAAGGACGGCATCATCAGCGGCGTGGAAAAGCGCGGCATCAATATCAAGGAACCGGCCCGCTGGCAGCGCATCGCCGGCAGCGCGATCAAGATCATCGGCGCCACCGCGGACGTGGTCGGCAGCGTGCTCGGCATTACCAGCGGTGCCCTGACCATTCGCGACGGCGTGCGCGAGAAGGACGATATCAAGATCGCCCAGGGCGCCCTCGGCGTGGCCGGCGGGGTCAGCGGCCTGGTCGGTTCGATCGCCGGGGTGACCGGCCTGTTCGGTACGGTCGGCCGGGTGATCGGCGGGCTCGGGCCGGCCGGTTTCCTGTTCAGTGGCGCACTGTCGCTGGTCGGGGTGATCCTCGGTTCGATCAAGGAACACAAGCTGCACAAGCTGTCGATGCAGAACTGGGACCAGATCAAGGACTTCAAGGATGACGGTCTGCTCAAACCAGGTGGCGATGACGCCTATGTCTGGCTGCAGACCTACCTGTCGGACTGGGGCCAGCGCGATGCGCCGACCAACCAGAGCGTGTTCGATTTCCGCGGGGAGGAATGGGCCCATCACTCGACGATCAAGGACAAGCCTTATCACCCGGACTATATCGGCGACGGCAGCAACCGGCGCTCCGAGGACTTCAAGTACTCGACCCGCGACTCGGAGTGGATCGATGACGATCACAAGGTGATCTGGCGGACCACCGACGGCTATGGCACCTATCACGATGTCGACAAGCCGCTGGGGAGCTGATTCAGGTCGGTGATGTGTAGCGAGGCTGAT
>NZ_JACAPR010000022.1:0-22389 GCF_013385635.1 Pseudomonas gingeri | reverse complement strand
TGATGGCCTCTTCGCTGGCAAGCCAGCTCCTACAGGGGCCGTGTCGAACAGGATTTCTGCGTACGACACCCACCTTGTGGGTTTGCAGCAGTCATGTGTAGGCGTGATGTGTAGCGAGGCTGATGGCCTCTTCGCTGGCGAGCCAGCTCCTACAGGGCCGTGTCGAACATGATACCTGCGTACGACACCCACCTTGTGGGAGCTGGCTTGCCAGCGAAGGCGGCATCAGCTCCCCCGCCGACCTCTCAGATCAGGCGTGCATTCACCAGCAACAGCGCCACGGCCTGGAAGGTGTTCTCCGGAATCGGCTCGCCGACCACCGAGCGCCGGGCAATCGCTGCGGCCAACTCCACATCCACGGCCTGGGGAATGTTCAACAGGCTCGCCTCCTCCAGCATCTGCGCCGCCTCCTCCGCCGAGGCCCGTGCCACCACCACCGGTACCGGCGTCTCGCCGCGCACATAACGCACGCCCACCAGCCAGCCATCGCCGGTGCCGATCATCAATGACGCCTGCCCCAGCCCCAGCTTGCCGGCCATGGCCTGCATTTCCTGGCGCTGGCGCCGCCGCTCGCCCTTGATCAGCGGGTCGCCGTCGACATCCTTGCGCTCGCGCTTGCTTTCGCTCTTGGTCATCTTCATGTCGCGACCGAACAACCAGCGCTGCATCATCACGTCCACCGCGCCCATCACCAGGTAGGTGGCGACCACGGTGAACACCAACGGCTTGAGCATCAGGTAGAACGTGGCCTCGATACAGCCGGCGCCACAGCGCGAGGAATCCATCAGCGCCTGCAAGGCATGCCGCCCGACCACGTAGAACGCCAGCCCCAGCAGGCCGACCTTGACCAGCGCCTTGAGGAACTCCACCAGGTTGCGAACCGCGAACACCCGCTTGAAACCCTCCGCCGGGTTGATGCGCTTGAAGTCCGGCTTCAACGGCTCGACCGAGAAGATAAAGCCGCGCATGGTCACCACGTTGGTCAGCACCACCGCGCCGACCGTCACCGCCACCAGCGGCAGGGTCACCGACAGCCAGAGTTGTTGCGCGGTATCGAGCAGGCGCGGCCAGACGGTGTCGAACGGTTCGGTGTAGACCTGGGTGGTCAGGTCGATCAACGCGCTGACCTGGCCCTGGACCCGGGCAATGGTCGCCGAGATATACAGCGAGGCACAGAGGATCACCATCGCCGAGACCAGGTCCTGGCTCTTGGCCACCTGGCCTTTCTTGCGCGCGTCCTGGAGTTTCTTGTCCGAGGCCGGTTGCGATTTCTCCTCGCTGGTCTCGCTCATGGCGTCACCCCGCTCAAGGTCTTGAGCACCTCGAAGGCACCGCGGAACTCTGCCAGCTGATCCAGCATCAGCGGGATCAGGAAGCTGATATAGATGACCATCAGCACCGAGAACACCAGGTTCTTCACCGACAGCGCCAGGTCGAAAATGTGCAGGTTCGGCGCCATCCGCGAAAGGAACGCCAGCATCATGTCGGCCACCAGCAGGGAAATCACCAGCGGCGAGATCATCATCACGCCGATGCGCATCACCTGGTCGAGGATCGACAGCACCGCCAGCAGCGCCTGGCTGGCGAACAGCGGAGTGAAGGCGGTCACCGGCCATAGCTGGTAGCTGTGGTAATAGCCGTCGACCATCAGGATAAAACCACCGGACATGAAGAACAGGGTGATCATCATCACCGTCAGCAGGGTCGCCATCACGCTGGCCTCGCCCACCGACAGCGGGTCCACCAGTTGCGCCATCGTCGAACCACGCTGCAGGTCGATCAACTCGCCCGCCACCTCGGCGGCCCAGAACGGAATGCCGAACAGCAGGCCGATGGTCAGGCCGATCAGCAGTTCCTTGAGCATCAGCCCCACCAGGAACAGGCTGCCATGCTCGCCCATGGAGGTCAGGGCCTCGAACGCCGGCAGGAACATCGGGATCGAGATCGCCACGGCGACACACCCGCGGATCATGCCGGTCAGGCCCAGGCGGTTGAACGCTGGGGTGATCAGCACCAGTCCGGTGGCCCGGCACACCGCCAGGGCCGCCGAGGTGATGACCGGATAAGCGACTTCGACAAAGGCACTGGCAAGGTTGGCTTCCATGCCGCTCACCGGGTCCAGAGCGGGAAGTTGTCCAGCACCTGGTTACCCAGTTCCATCACCTGCCCGGCCAGCAACGGCCCGACAAACACGATCACCAGCAACACCGCGACCAGCTTGACCACCTGGGGCAAGGTCTGGTCCTGGATCTGGGTCAGTGCCTGGAACAGCCCGACACTCAGGCCGATGATGATCGCCACCCCGAGGGCCGGCGCCGACAGCAGCAACACGGTCATCAATGCCTGTTTCATCAGGCCGAGAAATACGTCCTGGCCCATGGGTCAGCTCCCGTAACTGAGGATCAGGCCGTGCATCAGGCGTGACCAACCGCTCAATGCGACGAACAGGAAGATTTTCAGCGGAATCGAGATCAGCGTCGGCGAGACCATCGACATGCCCATGGCCATCAGCACATTGGCCACCAGCAGGTCCACCACCAGGAACGGGATGTACAGCAGGAAGCCGATCTCGAAGGCGCGGGTCAGCTCGGAGCTGACAAAGGCCGGGATCAGCACCACCAGATCGTCGTCGCGCAGCTGTTCACGAGCCTCCGGCGACCAGATGGTCTCGGTGGCCTGGACAAAGAAACCACGCTCCTGGACATTGGCGAACCGCGCCAGGTGCGCCTGCAGCGGCGGCCGCAGGGCATCGCCGAGGGCCTTGACGTCCTCCACGTGCTCCAGGTTGATGCTATGGCCCTCGACCTGGCGGTACATGTCGCCGATCAGCGGCGTGGTGACATACACCGAGAGAATCAGCGCGATGCCGTACAGCACCAGGTTCGGCGGCGTCTGTTGCACACCGAGGGCATTGCGGATCAGGAACAGCACCACCGAGATCTTCATGAAGCCGGTCAGGGTCACCACTGCCAGCGGGATCAACCCGATGGTGGCGACGACCAGGATGATCTCGATCAGATTGGGCTGGTAGCCGGTCATGGCGTGGCGAAGCTCAGGATGCGCACACCGAGGCCGTCGCCGATGCGCACCAGTTGCCCCTGACCCAGCTTGCGGCCGTTGACCAGCAGTTCAACGCCGTCCTGCAATTGCGGGGTCAGCAACAATAGGCTGCCGGCGCCCAGCTCGCGCAACTGCGCCAGCGATACTTCGACGCTGCCGGCCTGGCACACCAGCTTCAGGGGCAAATCGTCCAGCTGACTGTCCAGGCTGGCACTGCTGTCGGCATCACTCATTGCATTCTCCATATCAGGGGGCACCGGCTGCGGCGCTTCGATCAAACAAAAATGGCTGCCGTCGCTGCGCCCGCGGGCCTGCAGGCGTTCGGCCAGGGTCAGGCGCAACTGGTCGGCCGGCAGGTAGTCGAGCATCACCACATCGCCTGGGCGCAGGCTGCGCAGGTCGCTCAGGCGCAAGGGCGCCTGGCCCGCTTCGATGTGGCCTTTAAGGCGCAGTTGCGGCAGCGCATCGGCCTGTTTCAGCAGATGCTCTTCCAGCAACGAAGCCACCCAGTGCGCGGAAATCGGGGTCATTTCCAGCACCACCGGAAATGCCGGGGCATCGCCCAGGCGGATGCTCACCGTCAGGCTCACGACAAAATTCGGGTGCTGCGGCAAACGCGAGCGCACCGCGACCTGCAGCGACTTGCGCAGCCGTGCTTCGATCGGTTCGATCAGTTCCAGCAGGGCCATTTCCGTCAGCAGGGTCAGGGCCAGCGGATCGAGGCCGTTCGTCGGTGCCTGGCCCTGCAGATCGCCGAGCAGCTCATCGAGGGGCTGGGCCGGCACCAGCAGGCGCAGCGGCTCGTGGCCCAGGGTCAGCAGCACTTCCCGGCTGCCTTGCAGGGCGCCGCCCGGGCTGGCCCACTCCACCGCCAGCGCCTGGCCCGCCAGCTCACCGAGCCAGGCTTGGCGCCGCTGGTGCAGGCGGTTGCTGAGCTTGACCAGCACCGGGTCGACCGATTCCAGACTGTCGACCAGGGGCTTGACCGGGCGGGCCTCGGGCCAGGGTCCTGGCTCCTTGCAGGTCATGAACCGGAGCCCACGGCGGGTCGCGCCAGATCGGATTCTTCACGGGTTTCGCGAGTGCCCCGCTCCACCCGCTCGCGACGTTCCACCAGGCTCTGCCACGCCTCGGACTGGCGCTGGCGCATCAGGCGTTCGCGCTGGCAGGCATCACGGTGCAGCTCTTCGACCTGGAGCTTGTGCGACACTTCATCGACCTGCTCTTCCAGCACGTCCTGGCCTTCGGCCAGATCCTGCAGGCGGGCCTGGGCGGCTTGCCAACTGGCCACCGACAGGCCGCCTTCGAGCGAGGCATAGATCGCTTCGGCTTCGCGGGCGATGGATTCGCGGTGCTGGCGCAGGCGTTCCTTGGCCTGGTCGCGTTCGCTGCCGGTTTCCCGGACGCGTTGCTGCTGGGCCACCAGGGCGGTGGCGGCGAGTTGTTCGCGCAGGACCCGAAGGCTCTGCAGACTCTGCAAGGTTTTGGTTTTCATGACAGTACCTGATGCAGGCGGTGAAGGGTTTCGGCCTGGCTGCTGGGTTCGTGGGGGCCCTGGCGCAGGAAGGCCTCGATGTCCGCATGCCGGGCAATCGCTTCATCCGCCAGGGGGTCGCTGCCGCTGGCGTATTCGCCGATGCGGATCAACATTTCGATTTCGGCATGACGGGCCATCAGTTCGCGGACCCGCATCGCCAGATGGCGGTGCTCTTCGCTCGCCACCTGCTCCATCAGGCGACTGCGGCTGCGCAGCACGTCCACCGCCGGAAAGTAGTTGCGCTGCGCCAGTTCGGCGCTGAGGACAATGTGTCCGTCAAGAATCGAGCGGGCCTCTTCCGCCACCGGATCGGTGGCCGCGTCACCTTCGGTCAATACCGTGTACAGCGCGGTGATGCTGCCCCGTGGCGCCGGCCCGGCACGTTCGAGCAGGCGCGGCAAGGCGGAAAAGAACGACGGTGGATAACCCCGGCGGGTCGGCGGCTCGCCCACCGCCAGGCCGATTTCCCGCTGGGCGCGGGCAAAGCGGGTCAGGCTGTCCATCAGTAGCAATACATTGCGCCCCTGGTCGCGGTGATACTCGGCCAGGGTCGTGGCGACAAAGGCCGCGCGGACCCGCTCGGCGGCCGGCCGGTCGGACGTTGCCACCACCGCGACGGTGCGCGCCCGGGCCGCCGCATCGAGCTGCACGTCGAGCAGTTCGCGCACTTCGCGACCGCGCTCGCCGATCAGACCGATGACGATCACATCGGCCTCGCTGTTGCGAATGATGCTGGCCAGCAGCGAGGACTTGCCCACTCCCGGCTCGCCGAAAATGCCGATGCGCTGTCCCTGGGCCAGGGTCAGCAGGCCGTCGATCGAACGCACGCCGAGGAACATCGGTCGCACGATCAGTTGCCGGGCAAACGGCGGTGGCGGTTCGGCGTGCAACGGGTAGGTCTCGAACAGGCCACCGGGCAGTTCGCCTTCGGCATCGAGAAAGTCGCCCATGGGGCTGATGACCCGGCCCAGTTGGCCATCACCGACCACCACGCCAAGGGCTTCCCCGGTGGCGGTGATTTCGGTGCGGGTCGACAGGCCTTCCATCGAGCCGATCGGCGACAGGATCGCTTCGTCGTCGTCAAAACCGATGACTTCCGCCGTCAGGCCGCGGCCGCTGCTGGGGTCGCGCAACCGGCACAGTTCACCGATGCGCACACCGGCGACACTGGCCCGCAGCAGTACCCCGCGAATACTGCGAATGGTGCCCTTGACCGGCCGTGGACGCGTACCGGACAGGCGCGATTGCAGGCGCGGTAACAGATTGTCGAGGATCGCGTTCATGTCCGGGCAATTCATACCTGAGCCTCTTCGGCCTGGGGCAACAGGCCCCGGCGCAGACCCGCCAATTGCGCATCGAGCCCCAACTCCACGGAGCCCACCGGGCTGCTCAGGCGAGCCTGGTGCGCGGCCAACTGGTCATCGGCTTCCACGGTCAGGCCGGGCGTCGGCATCTGTTCGGCCGCCAGGGCCTGGCGCACGCTGTCGAGATGGATGCGCGGCACATACAGGGTCAGGGCCTGGTCCTGGCGAAAGGCAGTCATGGCCTTGCGCGTGCAGCGCAGAATCCGCTCGCCGGCATCCATTTCGTCCATCACCTCGCGGGCAATGTTCAACGCCAGGTCGGCAAGCGCGCTTTCCAGCCCGCCGAGGTAGGCTTCGACCTGCCGGGCAGTGTCCTGGAGCAGCAACGCCGCCCGTTCCGCCCCCTCCCGTTCGGCGCTGGCAAAACCTTCGGCACGGGCCTCGGCCAGCCACTGCTGGCTGTCGTTGCGGATCGCCAGGGCTTCATCGCGGGCGGCTTGGAGAAAGGCGAAACCCTCGCTCCAGGCGTCGGCTTCGGCGGCCGGCAGGATTCGCCCGTTCGGGCGGCTGGGCAACTCACTCATCTGCGCTCTCCTTATCAGGGCCTTCCTCGGCGAGCAGCAGCGCGGCGGCGCGGCGCACGATATCGATATCCCGGCTCAGGCGGGCCTGGTCGAAGCGCGGACTGTCCAGGCGCAGACTCAGCCAGCCCTTGAGGGATTCGGGTTGCAGGTGCAGCCAGGCGGCGACACAGGTCTGGCCGTCACGGTCGATGGCTTCCACCAGTTCGGCGGGGTCACGCAGCAGATCGGCGGCACCGGCCAGGGCCGGCAGGTTCAGGGCCTGGGCGAACACTTCGGCGCCAAGGCGCTGGTGCAGTTCGCCAACCACCTCGCTGCGAATCTCGCGGCGCAGGGTCGCGCCATGCCAGATCGCTCCGCAGAGCCTGGTCAGGCGGGAAAACGCCCGGGGACTCAAGAGCAATACCGGCAGGTCCGCCGGATCGGGTTCCGGTACTTCGGCCCAGGGCGACAACTCGAAACGCTCGCGCAGCAGACGCAACAACCGCCCCTCGAAACGCGACAGGTTGCGCAGCGCTTCCAGTTGCCCGGACGGCAGTGCACCGGCGAAACACTCGGCCAGGCTCTCGGGACCGATAAAAGTCAACGGCCGCGCCGTCAATTGCTGCCAGCGTTCGAACAGATCCGTCGACGAATTCATGGGTGTTCCTTCAGCGGGTACAGCGCGACCGCGCTGCGTTGCTGGCGCAGGCGCCACAACAGGACGCCGGCCAGCCCGGCAATCATCAGCAGCAGTGCGCCGAACAGCAGCCAGGCCCAGGCCAGGTTGTCGGCGACGATCCACAGGCCCATGAAACGCGTCAGCGGCGGCTGGCCCTGGCCCTTGCCGGGCACGGCGGCGGCCTTGATCGCGGTCACCGAGACACCGTCATAACTCAGCCCGGAGATGCCGTTCGCCACCAGGGTCTTGATCTGCGGAATCAGCGGATCGATGTCCACGCCGGGGTCATAACGCACCAGTACCGAAGCCGATGACGGTGAAATCACCCGCTTGAGCAGGTCGTTGTCCGGCAGTACCACATGCACGCGAGCGGAAAGAATGCCGTCGATCTGCGACACCGAGTGCGACAGTTCCTCGCTCAGGGCGTAGACCATCTGCGCCCGCTCCTGGACCGGCGACGACACCAGGCCGTTGCCCTTGAACACCTCGCCCATATTGGAGAAGTTCTGCTGCGGCAGGCCGGCGGCATCGAGCAGCGCCATGGCCTGGGCAAAGCGATCCTTGGCCACCACCACGGTGATGCGGCCGTCATCCTGGACCTTGCGGCTGGCCGGGACGCCGTCGCGCAGCAGCACTGCGACCATGGCGTTGGCCTCGCGTTCGCCGAGGTTGCTGTAGAGATCCATATCGCAGGCCTGGAGCAGGCCGGCGGTAACCAGGACGATGACGAAGCGCAACATGCGCTGGGCTCTGGACATCGGTTTATTGCCCTCGCAACAGGGTATTGGCGGCACCGGAGATCTGCGTGGCGCCGCGAACCACCATTTGGGTTTCGATGGAGTAGTCGAACATCCGGCTGAGGGAATGCACGACCTGGTCAAGGTGCTGGTCGGTGACCTTCTTCGCTGGTTCGGCGCTGCCGCTGCTGGCCGTGCCGCTGCTGACGGGGCCGGGGCCGGCCACCGGCGGACTACTGGCCGGCGGACCGTTGCTCAGGGCATCGGCCCGCTCGGCGAAAGTCCGCGAGCGGTCGATGAAACCGTTCAGGCGCTCCATCAGGTTGCTGCCGATCTGGTGCGGGCTCGCGCCTTCGGGCATACCGCTCCTGGCGCTGTTGGCCATGTGCTCGAAGAGGTTCTGCGAAGCCTCGAGGCCACCCTGCCCTCCGGCAGGCGGCGCCGCCGCTGTCGCTGTTGTCGCCGCTAGACTCACTGTCATGGTGTTACCTCAGGTGGAGTGAAGGCCGGGGCCTGGATCATTCGTCGCCGTCGTCGTCCGCCATGGCGTCGTTGAGCAGCTCGTTGAGGCGCGGCATGATGATGAATTGCCCGCCGATCTGGATGGCGCCCTGGACCATGAAGTCGGTGAGCTTCTGATCGTCGCTGCTGCTGTCGGCGGCCTTGTCGACCGCTGCGTCGAACTTGCTCTTGGCATCGACTGGAGGGGTGCCGGCGCCTTCGATTGGATTGACTGCCATGGTGTATCTCCTTCAGGTGGGGTTGCTGGGGGTTCAGGTTTGCAACGTCACTCGGTATTGACCGTGTTGCCACGAAACACCCGCACGCCCCGCTCGCGGGCCACCACGGGCAGGGCGGCGGGACGCTGCAGGTCAAGGTGTTGCTGGATCAGCGCGAGATAGGCCGGGGGGCCGGAGACGAACAGTTCGTCGTCCACCGGCCCGGCACGGGTCGACAGGTGTTCACCGAAGACCTCGAGGTCGTCCAGGTAGACCTGCAGTTGCTGGCTACCCGCGCCACGGGTCTTGAACAGGCGGGTGGCGGTCTCTTCGTCGGTGCTGACATAAAGCACGTTGCCGTCGAAGAACCAGGTCAGGCCATTGGCGTCGGTGATCAGGTCGAGAAACTCGCCAGCGGTGCTGGCCTGCACATGGTTGCGCGCCTTGCCCCGGACCTTGTCGGACATCACCACCACCAGGTCGAGGTTGTGCCCGAATTCCTCCAGGGCGCCGCGTACGTCCTGGTCGAGCAGGACATAGGCGTAAGGCCGGGCGTACCAGGCCGGCTCGTCCGCCGCCCGGACCAACCCGCAGGAAAGACTGCCGAGCAGCGCCAGCATGGCTACCAGAGTCCGCAGCGAATCAGCCATGGCGCGGACTCCCGAAGACGTTTTCCAGCGGTTCGGAGATAAAGCCGCAAGGCCGTATTTCAGGGTCGATAAAATGACTTTCGGCTGTCACACTCGCTGTCCAAGCTGTCATGTGTTCCCCCTTGTCCGAGGAGTTCCAGTCTTGCCGAAGCCCTTCCCGTCCGCCCTGTTGCTGTTGAGCAGTCTGTTGCTGGTGTCCTGTGCCAGCGCCCCCGACGGATCGACCGGCAGCGGCGGTGACAGTTACCAGCGGTTCATGCGCCTGGCCAACGACGTCAACGGCCGGGGCGATCCGGGTACGGCGGCGGCGCTGTACGAAAAGGCCACGGCACAACCGGGGGCCGGTATCGAGGCCTGGCAGAAACTCGGCCAGGCGCGACTCGACAGTGGTGACGCCCGGGGTGCCGAACGCGCTTTCCAGCAGGGCCTGGAACTCAAGCGTGACGACCCCGCCGCGCTGCTGGGGCTGGGCACCGCGCAACTGCGCGAAGGCAAGCTCGACCGCGCGGCGGTTGCCCTGACCCAGGCGGCGAGCGCGCTGAACACAGCGCAGGCCTATAACCGCCTGGGTATCGCCCAGGTACTGCGCGGCCAGACCGGCGACGCCCAGGCGGCTTTCAGCAAGAGCCTGGGCCTGGCCCCCACCGACCTGGACACCCAATGCAACCTGGCCCTGGCCTATGCCCTGGGCGGCAAGGCCGATCAGGCCCTGGGCAGTATTCGTCAGGTCAGCCAGTCGCCCCGGGCGCAGCCCCGGCACCAGCGCAACGAACTGCTGATCCTGGTACTGGCCGGGCATGAGGCGCAGTTGAGCACGCTGGCGCTGGACGATATCGCGCCGGCCGAGCAGCAACGGCTGCTGGTCGAAGCCCGACGCATCAAGGCCATCGCCGACCCAGCCGCCCAGGCAAGGGAGTTGGGCTTGATCGACAGTCACTGATCCGTCCCTCTTCATTGCGCAGCCCCCGTGCTGGTCTGCGCTTCCTGCGCCGCCTCGCGGCGCTCCTGCTTCTGCCGGTCCTGCCCTTCGATATAGATCTGCGCCGCGCGACCCACCGGCGCGGCCATGGTCGGACCGGTGCTGCGGCCCTGGACCAGGTCCTGGCGCTGCTCGACCATCTGCAACAGGTTCAGGTTGTTGGCACAGCCCAGGGGCAAGGTCGAACTCAGGTCCGGCTCATCGCCCACCACTTCGCGATTGGTCTGCGGCGGTTTCTGGCACTCCACCGGGATCAATCCCGAGCGCCCGCCGGCATCGCGGGCACTCAGGTAATCCGGGGAATAAGCCACCGGTTCGAGGTGGGTCTTGCAGCCGCCCGACAACACCAGCGAGGCCAGGACGGCGATCAACGACAGGCTTTTCATGGTCTCGGCTCCCGGATCAGTTCATGTAGAAGCCGAACGCGCCACCGCTGCGCGGTCCGGCGGAGGCCGTGGTGGTGCTGCCCGGCATGCCGTCCAGTGGCGTCGCCAGGGTGCGCCCGCGTACCGGCTCCACCAGGTACGGGGTGATCAGGATCACCAGCTCGGTTTCGTTACGCTGGAAACGCTTGGAGCGGAACAGGTTGCCCAGTACCGGCAGCTCGCCGAGCATCGGCAGCTTGTCGACGTTCTGGCTGGTCTCGCGCTGGAACAGGCCAGCGATGGCGAAGGTCTGGCCGCTGCCGACCTCGACCCGGGTATCGGCGCGGCGGACCCGGAACGACGGCACCTGGATCCCGGAAATGGTTACCGGATTGCTGTCCATCAGGCTGCTGACCTCGGGACGTACCTGCAGCGCGATGCGGCCGTTGGGCAGCAGTGTCGGATTGAACTGCAGCGACACGCCGAACGACTTGTATTCGATGCCCACCAGGTCGCGGCTGACCGGCACCGGTACCGGTACTTCGCCACCGGCGAGGAAGCTCGCGGTCTGCCCGGTCATCGCGGTGATATTCGGTTCGGCGAGGATTTCCAGGATGCCGTTGCTTTGCAGGGCTTCGAGCATCGCGTCGATATTCACGTTGCCGGAGTTCAGTCCGGCGCTGATCACGTTGCTGGAGCCGGATACCGCATTGGCCGCCAGCGACCCGCCAGTGATCAGGCCGAAGGAAAAGGTGCCGTTGTTGAACAGCGCATTCCAGTTGACCCCATAGCTCAGCAGCTCCGAGCGCGAGACTTCGGCGAAGCGCACGCGAATATTGACCTGGGCCGAGCCGGGATAGGTGGCGCCGTTGACGCTGCTCTGGAAGCTTTGCCCATGGGGATCGAGCAAGGCATTCAGATCGGCGGCCTCGGCAACGCTGCCGACATTGCCCTGGGCCAGCATGCGGTTGCCGCTGCCGCTGATCCGCGCGGTACTGGCGGGATGCAGCTCACGCAAGGGTTGCGCGACGGCCTGGCTGCCGGCACTGATCGCCAGGTTCAGCGACGCCAGCTCCTTGCCGGCGCCATCCAGGGTGATCAGGCTGGTCTGGCCGACGGCCTTGCCGAACACGTAGATCTGTCCGGGCGACACCACTTGCACGTCGGCCACCGCCGGATCGGCCACCATCACCGAGTCGACGGGAGCACTGAAATGCAGGATGCGCCCTTCCCCGGTCGCCAGGTCGAGGTTGCCACGACTGCCGCTGGCGATGTCCTGGGCAGCTTGCAGGCCGGGCGCGAGCAGAATCAGAAGGAGGAAGCAGAGTTCAGGGAATCGTCTCATGAGGCGTTCGCCAAAGAAGTGACCGAGGCACCGGCGGTGGTCCGGCGATAAGCGGCATCGGGCAGGCCGAGGGTGACCAGGGCTTGCAGGTTGTATTCGGTGGTCAGTTCGCGGAACGACAGCACCGGCAGCTCGACTTCCGCGCGCTGGACCAGGCGGCGCATGCCCCGGCGCAGGTCGGCGTGGACCAGCAACACTGTGCGGTTGTTCGCCGGGAGCTTGTCGCAGGCCTGGCGCAACTGGCTGATCAGCGAGCGGTTGACCTCTTCCGGCACCAGTTCCCGCGCCGGCTCCGGCCGCCGCAGGGCCGCGCGCAGCTGTTCTTCCAGTTGCGGCGAAAGGACAAAGGCACTGATCACCCGGTTGCGGTCGGCGTACTGATGACAGATCTGTCGGGCCAGGGCCGCGCGCATATGCTCGCCCAGCCGGGCGGCATCGTTTTCCCGGGCGCCCCACTCCACCATGGCTTCCATCAGTGCCCGCTGGTTGCGGATCGACACGCCTTCGCCAACCACGTGACGCAGGGTTTCGGCCATGCGTTGCAGCGGCACCACGCGCAAGGCCTCCTTGACCAGTTCGCCATAGCCGGATTCCAGGCGCCCGAGCAGTTGGCGGGTTTCCTGGATACCGAGGAAATCCCCGGCATAACGCCGCAGGCTGCGTTCGAGCACCGCGCGCAGGATCTCGTCGGGAAACAGGAAGGCGGTGCCGGAACCGCGCAGGCTTTCTTCATCGCGGGCGTCGACCCACTGCGCCGGACGCTGGGACAGCGGCGAATCGGCTTCCAGCCCGGGGATTTCCAGGAGGTTCAGGTGCACCGAATCGTCCTGCAGCAACAGGCGCCCGGCGGGGATTGCGCCCTCGCTGACCGGGACACCTTCGAATTCGACACGGAAATGTTCGGCCCCAAGGGCGTTATCGACATAGACACCGGGCAGCGGGATCTCCACTCCCAGGTCGCTGCGAATCTCATGGCACAGGGCTTCGATCTTCTGCCGCAGCGAATGCACCGACGAAACTTCCGCCAGGGCCGGGCCCAGCACCAGCAGGACGCGGCTGTCCGGCACGAGTTCGGGCAAATTTTCCGTCGAGGTTTCGACTTCCGGCTCGCTGACAACCTCGACCTGTTCCTCGACCGCTGCGTCGGCATTCAACCGCTCACGGCGATGCAGGCCGAATACCACGCCGCCAATGATCAGCGCCAGGCCGATAAAGATCGCCGAAGGAAAGCCCGGCAACAGGCTGACCCCGGCCAGGATCAGCGCGGTCAGGATCAGCGCCCGCCGGCTGGCACCCAGTTGCCGGAGGATCTCGGTGCCGAGGTCGCCCTGCACGCCGTCGCTGTTGACCCGGGTCACCACGGTGCCGGCGGCCACCGAGATCAGCAGCGCCGGGATCTGCGCGATCAGGCCATCACCCACGGTCAGCAGCGAGTAGGTGTGCACCGCGCTGGCGAAGCTCATGCCGCGTTCGAGCATGCCGATGAGCATCCCGCCCAGCAGGTTGACCAGGAGAATCACCAGGCCGGCAATGGCATCGCCCTTGACGAACTTCATCGCGCCGTCCATCGCGCCGAACATCTGGCTTTCCCGCTCCAGGCGCGAGCGCCGGCGGCGTGCCTCGGCCTGGTCGATATCGCCGTTGCGCAGGTCGTTGTCGATGCTCATCTGCTTGCCGGGCATCGCGTCCAGGGTAAAACGCGCCGCCACCTCGGCCACCCGTTCGGCACCCTTGGTGATGACGACAAACTGCGCCACGGTGATGATCAGGAACACCACCAGGCCGACCACCACCTGGCCGGCGATGACGAAGTCGCCGAAAGCCTTGACGATATGCCCGGCGTTGCCGTCCAGCAGGATCAGGCGCGTGGTGGTGATCGACAGCGACAGGCGGAACAGCGTGCTGAGCAGGATCAGCGGCGGCAACGCGGAAAATTCCACCGAATGGGAAATGTAGAACGCGACGATCAGGATCAGGATGCTCAGGGCGATGTTCAGCGCGATCAGCATGTCGACCATATAAGTGGGCAACGGGATGATCATCATCACAATGGCCATCAGCATGAACGCGACAATGATCACGTCGCTGCGCTGGGAAGCGCGCCGGGCCAGATTGTTGAGGTGCTGGCTGAAATTCATTGCTCGGTCCTCCGCGCCGCCAGGTAACGTTTGAAGCACAGGCGCGCGTCGTCTTCGTTGCCGACCACCCACAGCGCCCGGCTGCGCAGCAGCAGCTCGCCACGGGATTCGCCTTCGAGGTCGCGCAGGCGATCCAGCGCCGCCAGGGCCCGCACGCCATCGCCGCTGTCGGTGAAGGCCATGGCCAGGTTGCGCAGCAGTTCGCTGTCGCGCGGCGTGACCTGTACCGCGATCAGCAGCATCACCAGGGCGCGCTGGGTCTGGCCGTTGCGCCGGTACAACTCGCCCATGCTCTTGAGCAGCGCGGCGAGGTCTTCGTCTTCACGGTTCATGACACCTGCACCTCGGCACGTTGTTGTTCGAGTTGCTGACGGGTTTCGATTTCCTCGCGGATAAAGTCCTCGGCCATCTCGCGCACCTGCGGTTCGAAATCCAGGGCCGGCAGGATCTGTTCCAGCACCCGTTCGAGAATCTCCAGGGAACGCCCGTTGCCGAACAGTTCCGGGCTGATGCTCGACGCCGCGTCCGCTTCGCTGGTGTGCCCGCGCAGGGCCTGGCGGGCACGCACTTCGCGCTTGCGCAGGACCGCCTCGAAGCTCGCCGCCTGCCGCTGGCTGACCGCATTGACGCTCTGGATCGGGGCGGTTTTGTCGGTCAATGGCACTGACGGACGATCGACAACTCTCATCGTTCACGCTTCCTTCGGATGGCGCAGGTCATAAGGTGAAGGTGAAGCGTTCTTCGCCTCGGGCGAGGACAACCTCGTTGTTTTCAATGCGCTCGATCACCCAGTTGTCCGGCAGCGCCGCACCGGGATACAGGCGTTTGCCGGAATCGTTGACCACATAGGGATTGGCGCCGAACCAGACGGCCTGGAAACGCACCCGTGGTGTCGCCACGCCTTCGTGCGCGCTGACGTTCTGGTGCAGGACGAAGGTGCGGCCATAACGGCTGTCGAAGCCTTTCTGCAGGGCGATCCATTGCGGCTTCAGGGTGGCGTCGAACGAACCCTGGGCCTGCAACTGGCCCTCCTTGAGCTGTACCGTGATGCCGTTCAGGCGGGCCGCGCGCAGGCCGTTGTCGAGATAGTCCTTGGCCTCGGCCAGGGTCGTCGCGGGCTGGCCGGTGGCGGGCTCGGCGGGACTGACCACGCTGAGCGAATCGGCTACGGGTTGTGGCTCATTACGCAACGCAAAGGCCGTGGTGGCGCAAGCCGCGAGCAAACCCAGGGCGGCCCAGCGCCAGCCACTGCCCTTCGCCCCGGCCGGTGCGCCGGTACTCGGGGCACGGGCACTCGGTGCCGGCAAGGGCTCACGATCCAGGGCAAGCTGCAGCTCGACGGTTTCCAGGAGGATTCGCAGCGGCATCCGCGCCCGATGGCCATGGCCCTGGGGAACCGTCACGCTGTGCGGGCTATCGCCGATGACCTTTATGTCGCCGCCCAGGGCCTCGATGGCGACGCGCGCACCGTCGAAGCGCAGGCGCAGATGCTCGGCGGCAATGCCCGGATCGCGCAGGATCAGGTCGGCCGTCGTGGCACAGCCGATCAGGTAGGTCGGTGCATCCAGGACCAGCGATACCCCCTGATGCACCCCTTGGGTGATGCTCAGAAGCGGCAAACCGCTGGCAGCGCTCGAAGGTCGGGAAATCAGGGCTGTCATGACTGGACTTACCACCATCTACTCCGCCAACCGCAGCGGGCCATGTAGCGAATGCACCGATCAGGAACAGTGAACCGTCTGCGGTCGGTCTTGAGCCGGCACCGTGGACCATTCACATGAGATAAGGTGTAAGTTGCGTGTTGTTACGAAGATCAGTTTGAACAGGCGAGCGGCGCCAGGCGCCGCTCGCGAGCCAACTCAGTTGGACGGACGCTGTTTGGTAGCGTCGAGCTCTGCTTTTTTGGCAGTGGACAATTCAGTGATCTTTGCAGATTTCTCGATTGCCATATCGAAAGTTGCTTGCATCTTGGCGATTGCTGCGTCTGCGTTGCCGGAGCTTACTGGTGGGACGTCGCTCATGTGATATCTCCTAGTCTCGATCAGAAGTTCTTCAGCTGCACGATTGCAAACTGAAAGCTATGCAAACTAGCGGTAATCACGAACGAGGATGGCCTTCTCCTGAACCTGGCCCCGTTGGTCTGCATGCGTTGCATAGTACTCAGATGAAATTGAGCGCGGCTGTGAAAGCTTGTGAAAACTTGTGGGAGTCAATACTTCACAGACAACTAGCGGCGCAGCATAAGTGCATATCCCAGTATGCAACCGACGGGGTTGCTCATTATCGGAATAATCATTTGAGGCGGGACTGATTCACTGCGCAGGGAATAAGCCGGCGAATGCAGACTTAAAAATATTTATTTGATGTCAATCCGCAAATCCCGGTTTTTGTGACATAGCCAACAGAACTGTTGGCTATGTCATCCGGTTTGCGGGAAAGCAGTTAGTTACTTGCTCGCCAACTTGGCATTAGCCGGATTATTGCCCTGGCGAATCTCGTGCTGGGTTTCCAGCACCCGCTCCAGTGCGCTGGCGGCCTTGTGATCCTGCATCGGCGCATGGATCGCCGCCGACACCAGGCTGATCAGCTTGGCCATGACCTCGGCATCGGTCGCCGGCCTGCCGAGGCTCATCGCCTGCATCAGGAAACGCAACTCGGTACCGGCGATCACTCCGGAGATGGCCTTGAGGGCAAACTGCAGGCGGACCCCGACTTCGTTGCGCGGCATATCCGGCAGGGCCAGGGCGAAGGCGTTGAAGAAGCGTTCGAACACCGGCTGGTAATGCTCCTTCAGGTACTCCTGGATAAACGGCGACGTGTCGCTGTAGACCCGCCCGAGAAAACGCACGAAGGACCGGCCTTCCTCGCCGGAGCCGGCGCGTTCCAGGCCCATGGCCGGGGCGAACAGCACCCCGAGCAGGGTCTCGCAGTCCAGCGGGCCGTCGGTCTGCTCCTCGCATTTGGCGAGCAGTTCCAGGCGTTGTTCATTGAGAGGGCCGAGACGTTGCATGAGCAGTGCGGTCATCAGGGAGTCCTTGTCCCCGAAGTGGTAGTTCACGGCGGCCAGGTTGACCTGGGCTCGTTCGGTGATCTGGCGCAAGAGCACGGCGTCATAGCCGTACTTGGTAAACAGTGCCTCCGTGGCATCCAGCAAGCGAGTCTTGGTGACATTGGGAGCGCTGAGTTTCTTTGCGACCATAGGTGAGGAGCCTTAAGTGAGTAGCCTTTGCGAGAAGAAATCTGACCGGACGAACAGCGTTTTAAAAATAAATTTGATTTTTTATACCTGTGAAAGCCCTTGAAAGCAAGCCTTCCAAGGCTTCGCCACCCTCGCGCAACGTAGTTGAAGACTCAGGGATTTTCCGTTCCAGGGGGCCGCGAATATGTTTCTTCTTGTCACAAGATTATTAGCGAAATGCTACGTATTCCCTGCGCTAGACGGCTGGCGTAGGATAGGGATCACGGTTACTATTCAAACAATTTTTTAAAATAAGAAAACAAAACCTGTGCCTGCCCCTGCCCCGCAACATGCCTGGATGCCTGAAGCGCACCAGGGTCGTGGCCGGATCATGGACGAGCCTGCCGGCGCTATCAGCGATGACTGAATCGATTATTCACAAAGGTTTCATTTCCCTGCAAGGCATCGGCAAGAGCTATCGCCTCGCCGAGCAACCACTGACGATTCTCAAGGATGTCTCACTGTCCATCGAGGTCGGTGAAAGCTGCGCCATTCTCGGTGCCTCGGGCTCCGGCAAAAGTACCCTGCTCAATATCCTCGGCCTGCTCGACCTGCCCAACAGCGGTCATTATCACTTCGCCGGACACGATATCTTCAAGGCCGATCCGGACCAGTTGGCAGCGATTCGCAACCAGCGGATCGGCTTCGTCTTCCAGAGTTTCAACCTGCTGCCGCGCCTGGATGCCCTCGATAACGTCGCCCTGCCCCTGAGCTATCGCGGCGTGCCCCGGGGCGAGTCCCTGGAAAGAGCCAGGAAGATGCTCGCCCAGGTCGGCCTCGGCGACCGCGCCCATCACCGCCCCGCCGATCTCTCCGGCGGCCAGCGCCAGCGGGTCGCCATCGCCCGGGCGCTGGTCGGCGAACCCTCGGTGATCCTCGCCGACGAACCCACCGGCAACCTCGACAGCAGCACCGCACGGGAGATCATGGACCTGCTGCTGGAGCTCAATCGCACTCGCCAGGTGACGCTGATCATTGTCACCCACGACCCGCATATCGCCGAACGCCTGCACCGCCAGATCCGGGTCCACAACGGTGTGGTGCATGAGGCCTGCCCGGCATGAGTCTGCGGGTAGAACAAAGCGCCAGCCAGTTGCTGCACGAGGCCTTTGTCAGCCTGCGGACCCTGGGCAAGCGTTCGATGCTGGCGTTGCTGGGTATCGTCATCGGCAGCTCTTCGGTGGTCGCGCTGATCAATATCGGCCACAACGCCGCGCAGGAAGCGGCGGCGATCTTCAAGGACATGGGCACCGACACCATGACCGTGCAGTTCCCCGGCGATGCCATCATCCGTGAACCCATGCCGGCGACCCTGGATGTCGAGCGGCTGCAGGCGCTGGTGCCGACGGTGTTGAACCTGGCGCCCATTGCGATTTCCAGTGGCCCGGTGCTGTTCCAGGGGCGCAACACCAATGCCAGTTGGGTCGGCAGTACCGAGCAACTGGTCGCGGCCATGCGCCTCAAGCTGCGCGAAGGGCGTTTTATTTCCGACTTCGACCAGGGCGAAACCTATGTGGTGGTCGGCGACAAGGTGGCCCGTGCCCTGGGCAGTGCCGCCGCGCCCTTACGAATCGGCGACCGGATCCGCATCGACGACTACCTGTTCCAGGTGATCGGCATCCTCCATAGCCAGCCGCCGGCGATCCTGATCCCGGTGCAGACCGATGACTCGCTGTTCGTGCCACTGACCGGCATGCGCCGGATCACCGCCTCGCCGCAGATCAGCAGCGTGATCGCCCGGGCCGCCCCTGAGCAGGATATGGAAAGCGTCGCCCGCGACCTGACCCAGGCACTGAAAAGCACCCTGCGGGGACGTGAAGTCGAAGTGCAGATACCGCAACAGATGATCGATGGCATGACCCGGCAAAGCCGCACCTTCGGTTATCTGCTGCTGGCCCTGGGAGGGATTTCGCTGGTGGGAGGGGGTGTGGGGGTGATGAATGTCATGCTGATGAACGTTTCCGAACGCCGTCGCGAGATCGGTATCCGCATGGCCCTGGGCGCCCGGCGCCGGGACATTCGCAATCTGTTCCTGCTCGAAGCGGTGACCCTGACGGCGGTGGGCGCGGTATCCGGCGCGGTACTGGGGGTGAGTGCCGCGTACCTGTATGCACGGATGTCCGGCTGGCAGTTCTCGCTGTCCGCCGCCTCGCTGCCGCTGGGCGTGGGCAGTACCTTGCTGGTGGGGTTGTTCTTCGGCCTCTACCCGGCCATCTCGGCCTCGCGCCTGCAGCCGGTGGAGGCCCTGCGCGATGAATAGGCCGCGGCCATGGATGGCAACCCTGCTCTGCCTGTTCTGTTGCCAGGTCGCCGCCGGCGAACTGGTCGGACGTCCTTCGGCACCGACCCTGCGCGGTGAACAGGCGCGTAGCGTGCTGTTGAGCGAACAGATGACCAACCTGACCCTGGGCGATGCGGTCTACCTGGGTTTGCGCAACAACCGCAGCATTCGCAGCGCCTACCTGCAACGGATTGCGCAGAAGTTCGACCTGCGGGTCTCCGAGGATGCCTTCAACCCCAAGCTGCTGCTCGCCAGCGAATACCGCGTGAACAAGGGCTCCCAGGACAATACGCGCAATGCTTCTCTCGCGCCGACCACCAGCCTGCTGGGTGAATACGGCACTCGCCTGAGCATGGCCTGGACCCAGCAACTGAGCAATGCCGATGTCGCCGGGCGCTATCGCAGCGACGGCCTCAACCTGGCGATCATCCAGCCGTTGCTGCGTGGCGCGGGTTGGGACGTGACCACCGCCCCGCTACGCCTGGCGCGGATCTCGGAGCAGGTCAACCGGCTCAACCTCAAGACCAATGTGGCCCAGACCATCAGCGATATCATCACGGCCTACCGGGAAATGCTCAGGTCCCAGGAACAACTGACCATCACCCAGGACGCCCTCAAGCGCGCCAATGCCCTGCTCGAGGTGAACAAGGCACTGATCGCCTCCGGGCGCATGGCCGAGTTCGAAATCGTCCAGACCGAAGCCGATATCGCCACCCAGGAACTGGGGGTGGAGGAAGCCCGCAACCAGGTGGACATCAACCGCCTGACCCTGCTGCGTCTGCTGGCGCTGGACCTGTCGACCCCGATCCGGGCCAGCGAGGCGCTGGAAGCCGCGCGGGTCAATATCGACAAGCGCGATGCCCTGCGGGTGGCCCAGGTCCAGCAGCCGGAGTACCTGGCGACCCTGCTCGGCAGCCAGCAGGCCGACCTCAACCTGGTGATCGCCAAGGACCAGGGCCGTTGGGACGTCTCGCTGGTGGCCGGGGCCAACCAGATCCGCGACAGTTTCAACAACGACAGCGGCAACGGCGGCTCGCGACGCTGGGACAGTTACGCCGGGGTGCAGGTACAGATTCCCATCGGCGACTTGAGTACGCGCCAGGCCGAAGTGCATGCGCGGGTCGATGTGGAGAACCAGGAAATCATCCTCGCCGACGCCCGCCAGGCCCTGGAGCGCAGTGTCAGCGACGTGGTGCGCGACCTCGGCACCCGCTGGCGACAATATGAAATCGCCCAGCGCGCGGAGGAGCTGTCCAGGCGCAAGCTGGATATCGAGCGGGAAAAGCTCAGTGCCGGGCGTTCGAGCAACTTCCAGGTGCTGAGCTACGAGGGCGACTTGCGCAACGCCGAGAACTCCCGCCTCAATGCGCTGATCGCCTATCTGAACGCCCAGACCCAACTGGATCTGACCCTGGGCATGACTCTGGAGAGCTGGGACATTGCACTCAATGACTACTGACAAGCAGGTCCGGCGCCGGCGCTGGTTGCAAGGTGCCGGGCTGCTGCTCGCGCTGGCGGTGGCCGGGGTCGTCGTGACCACCTTGCGCGCGCCCGCCGCCGACCGGCCGAAAGATGGCCACTGGATCGCGGTGCAGGCTTCGCCACTGGTGCACCAGATCGGCCTGGTGGGCAAGATCGAACCGCAGAAGACCATCACCCTGACCGCGCCGTTCGAGGGCAATGTGCGTGCCGTCCTGGTCGAACAGGGGCAGCGTGTCGAGGCAGGACAGAGCCTGCTGCAGATGGATCCGGGGCTGCTGGAAATCCAGTTGCGCGATGCCCTTTCGGCCCAGCTCAAGGCGCGGCGCACGGTGCAGGAACTGCAGGACTGGAACAACAGCCAGCAGGTGGCCCGGGCCCGGCGTTCGCTGCGGACCTCACAGATGGCGGTAAGCAATTCGGAGCGCAAGCTGCGCGAAAGCCAGAACCTGTTCCAGCGCGGCATCATCCCGCGCAACGAACTCGACGACCTGCAACAGCAACTGCAGACCCAACGCCTGGACCTGGTGGCTGCCGAGGGCGATCTGCAGCAGGCATTGGACCAGGGCAAGGGCGAGTACCGGCAGATCGCCGATATGGAACTGACCAATGCCACGGTGAAGTACGAGGCGCTGCACAAGCTCCTTGAAGGCAAGAATGTATTGGCCCCCTTTGCCGGGATCGTCGTACCTCCACCGGGCGCCAACAGCCCGCAGAGTTCCACGGCCAACAGCACGGGGCCGGTCCAGGCCGGCAGCCGGGTCAGCCAGGGCCAGGTGCTGTTCGGCCTGGCGAACATCGAACAGTTGAAGATCGTCAGCAAGGTCTCGGAACTGGATATCAACCAACTGCACCAGGGCCAGAGCGTGGAGATCCTTGGCGATGGTTTCGATGGTGAACGGCTCGATGGCTCGGTCGATATCGTCAGCAGCCTGGCCCTGCCCAATGATGCGCCGGGCGGCAGCGCGCAATTCCCGGTGACCTTGTCGGTGCCCAAGCTGACCCGCGAGCAATTGCAGCGGGTGCGCCTGGGCATGAGCGCGCGCCTGACCATCATCACCTACCGCAACGACCAGGCGATCATCCTGCCGGCGGCGGCCATCCAGCGCACCGACAAGGGCCTGCTGGTGGACTATCGCGAGGCGGTGGATCAGCCGGTCAAGCGCCTGCCGATCACCACCGGGCAGGCGACCCAGGAAGGCGTCGAAGTATTTGGCCTGCAGCCGGGGTTTGTGCGGCTGGTGGAATGATCCCAGGCTGGTAGTCAAGGGTTGGCAGGCCCGGTCTCTTCGCTGGCAAGCCGGCTCCTATGTAT
>NZ_JACAPR010000021.1:218842-219041 GCF_013385635.1 Pseudomonas gingeri | reverse complement strand
CAATTTGCTGAAGCGCGGCCCTTGGCCACGGTTCGGTACCCGAATTTCTTGACGACCATAGAGCATTGGAACCACCTGATCCCATCCCGAACTCAGCAGTGAAACGATGCATCGCCGATGGTAGTGTGGGGTTTCCCCATGTGAGAGTAGGTCATCGTCAAGATTAAATTCCGAAACCCCAATTGCGAAAGCAGTTGGG
>NZ_JACAPR010000021.1:154375-218776 GCF_013385635.1 Pseudomonas gingeri | reverse complement strand
ACGCAGAGCGTCCAGAGAGGCGTTCCCACGCGGAGCGTGGGAACGATCGTGCGCGGAGCGTGGGAACGATCGTATCGCCGGCAAGCCGGCTCCCACAGGGATAGGCATTCCGATAGGGGGATTGGTTGCCCCAGAGGTGCTAAAGTCCTGCCTTCGTTTTGAATTCTCCAAGGAAGTCGGCATGCCGGACGCGACGTCACTCAACCCTGCCTTCATGGTTGTCCAGAGCAACAGCCCTGAGGAACTGCGCAGCCTGGTGATCAATGTGATGCGGCGTTACCCCCTGGCGCCCCTGGAGAATGAAATCGCCCTGGTCCAGAGCAATGGCATCGCCCAGTGGCTGAAACTGGCCCTGGCCGAAGATGCCGAGGACGACGACTCGGGAGGCTGCGGTATCGCCGCCGCCATCGATGTGCAACTGCCCGGCACCTTCATGTGGCAGCTCTACCGCATGGTCCTGGGCCGTGACGAAATCCCGGCCAAGTCGCTGCTCGACAAGGCGCCGCTGACCTGGCGGCTGATGCGCCTGCTGCCGGAACTGATCGATCAGCCGCACTTCGAACCCCTGCAACGCTTCCTCACCCACGACAGCGACCTGCGCAAGCGCTACCAACTGGCCGAACGCCTGGCCGACCTGTTCGACCAGTACCAGGTCTACCGCGCCGACTGGCTGGAAGACTGGGCCTCCGGCCGCCACCAACTGCGCAGCGGTCGCGGTGAAGCCAAACCACTGAGCCCGGCCAACTGCTGGCAGGCCGAACTCTGGCGCGCCTTGCTGCTGGATGTCGGCACCGAAGGCATGGCCCAGAGCCGCGCGGGTGTGCACCAGCGCTTTATCGAACGCATCAACGGCCTGACCGCGGCACCGCCGGGCCTGCCTTCACGGGTCATAGTCTTCGGTATTTCCTCATTGCCGGCCCAGGCCCTCGAAGCCCTCGCCGGCCTGGCACGTTTCAGCCAGGTGCTGCTCTGCGTACACAACCCGTGCCGCCACCACTGGACCGATATCGTCGCCGACAAGGACCTGCTGCGTAACGAATACAAACGCCAGTCGCGCAAAGCCGGCATGCCGCTGGCCCTCGATCCCGAGACCCTGCACCAGCACGCCCACCCGCTGCTGGCCGCCTGGGGCAAGCAGGGGCGCGACTACATCAACCTGCTCGACAGCTACGATGACCCGAACAGCTACCGCGCAGCCTTTCGCGACGGGCGTATCGACCTGTTCAGCGACAGCCTTCCCACTACCCTGCTGAACCAGTTGCAGGACGACATCCTCGAGCTGCGCCCCCTTGGCGAAACCCGCGCACGCTGGCCGGCCGTCGACCTCGGGCAGGACCACTCGATCCGCTTCGAGATCGCCCACAGCGCCCAGCGCGAAGTGGAAATTCTCCACGACCAGTTGCTCGCCCGCTTCAGCGCCAATCCCGAACTGCGCCCACGTGACGTGATTGTCATGGTTCCGGATATCGACAGCTACGCTCCACATATCCGCGCAGTCTTCGGCCAGCTCGAACGCAACGATCCACGCTTTATCCCGTTCACCCTGGCCGACCAGGGCCAGCGCGGTCGCGATCCCCTGCTGATCGCCGTCGAACACCTGTTGAAACTGCCCGACAGCCGCTTCCCGGTCAGCGAGATTCTCGACCTGCTGGACGTTCCCGCCTTGCGCGCCCGATTCAATATCGAAGAGCGCGACCTGCCGACCCTGCACCGTTGGATCGAAGGCGCCGGCATTCGCTGGGGGCTGAACGCCGAGCAACGGGCCGGTCTCGGCCTGCCCGGCGAACTGGAACAGAACAGCTGGCGTTTCGGCTCGCGACGCATGCTGCTGGGCTACGCGGTCGGCAGTGGCGACGGTTGCGAAGGCATCGAACCCTACGACGAGATTGGCGGCCTCGACGCCGCCTTGATCGGCCCGTTGATCGCGCTGCTCGATGCCCTGGAAATCGCCCACCAGGAACTCTCCGAACCGGCCCGCCCGCAACAGTGGGGCGAGCGCCTGCAAGCGCTGACCCAGTTGTTTTTCCTGGCCAGCACCGAGCACGACGACTACCTGCTGATCCAGCTCGAACAACTGCGCGCCACCTGGCTGGAAACCTGCGAAGCCGTCGACCTGCAGGAAGAGCTGCCGCTGACCGTGGTACGCGAAGCCTGGCTGGCCGGTCTCGATCAGGGCCGCCTGTCGCAGCGCTTCCTCGCCGGTGCGGTGAACTTCTGCACGCTGATGCCGATGCGTGCGATCCCCTTCAAGCTGGTCTGCCTGCTCGGCATGAACGACGGCGATTATCCGCGGGCCCAGCCACCGCTGGACTTCGACCTGATGGGCAGCGACTACCGTCCCGGCGATCGCTCGCGACGCGAAGATGACCGCTACCTGCTGCTCGAAGCCCTGCTCTCGGCCCGGGAACAGCTGTACATCAGTTGGGTCGGGCGCAGCATCCGCGATAACAGTGAGCGCCCGGCCTCGGTGCTGATCGGCCAACTGCGCGACCATATCGCCGGAGGCTGGCGACTGCCCGACGACGAGGATGGCGAACATCTATTGCACGCCCTGACCCAGGAACACCCGCTGCAGCCATTCAGCGCCCGCTATTTCCACGAAGGCGACAGCGGCCTGTTCAGCTATGCCCGGGAATGGCAGCAGTTGCACGAACTGCAAGGGGCGAGTCCGGCCATCGATGAGCTGGCGGCCTACCAGCAGGAAGAACCGCTGACCCTGGCGCAACTACAGGACTTCGTGCGCAACCCGGTGCGGCACTTTTTCAGCCAGCGTCTGAAAGTGTTCTTCGAGGCGGCCGAAGCCCCGCTGGCCGACGAAGAACCCTTTGTTCTCGATGCGCTGCAACGCTACAGCCTCAGCGACAGCCTGCTGGGCGCGGCCCTGATGCACGCGGACAATCCCGAAGAAGCGCTGCGCCAGCAGGCCCGGCGCCTGCAAGGCAGTGGCCTGTTGCCCATGGCCGGCTTCGGCGAGTTGCTGCAACACGAACTGATCGAACCGTTGCCCGACCTGCTGCAACGCTACCAGCAGTTGCTGACGCTGTGGCCGACCCCGGTGACCAGCGCCGTGCCGGTCAGCGTCGACGCCAGCGGCGTGCGTCTCGAAGGCTGGCTCGCCGGCTTGCACCAGCGCGGCGATGGCGGCTACCTCGCGGTCACCACCATTCCCAACAGCATCGGCTCGCTCAAGACGCGCAAATGGCATCGCCTGAGCAAACCCTGGGTCGAGCATCTGGTGGCCTGTGCCTGTGACCTGTCGATGACCACGGCGCTGGTCGCCAGTGACGACACCCTGCTGTTGCCGCCGTTCGCACCGTCCCAGGCCCGTGCCATTCTCGATGACCTGCTGCTGGCCTGGCAGGCCGGTATGCGTCGGCCGCTGCCGGTGGCGGTGAAGACTGCCTTCGCCTGGCTGTCCCAGCCGGATCCGCTCAAGGCCGACATGGCGGCACGCAAGGTCTATGACGGCGACGGTATCAACAGCGAGGGCGAGCGCCGTGAAAGCGCCGCCCTGGCCCGGCAGTTCGCCGACTATGACGCGCTGATCGCCAGCGAGGAATTCAGCGGCTGGTGCGACACCCTCTATCGACCGCTGCTCGAAGCGCCCTGGCGCTCCCTCGCGACCGAGGAGACACGCCCATGAGCGACATCAAGACGCCGCTGGCCCTGGCCTTTCCCCTGCGCGGCAGCCAACTGATCGAAGCCAGTGCCGGCACCGGCAAGACCTTTACCATCTCCGCGCTGTACCTGCGGCTGGTGCTCGGCCACGGCGGCGAAGCGGCCGGTTTCGGCCGTGAGCTGCTGCCACCGCAGATCCTCGTGGTGACCTTTACCGACGCCGCCACCAAGGAACTGCGCGACCGCATCCGCACGCGCCTGGCCGAGGCCGCGCGCTTCTTCCGTGCCGAAACGGACGCACCGGACGACCTGATCGCGCAATTACGCGCCGAATACAACGGCGAACAATGGCCCGCCTGCGCCAACCGCCTGGACATCGCCGCGCAATGGATGGACGAAGCGGCCGTGTCGACCATTCATGGCTGGTGCCAGCGCATGCTGCGCGAACATGCCTTCGACAGCGGCAGCCTGTTTACCCAGACCCTGGAAACCGACCACAGCGACCTGCTCGGCGAAGTGCTGCGCGATTACTGGCGGCTCTACTGCTACAAGATGCAGGGCGACGCGCTGAACTGGGTGCGGGCCAATTGGGGCGGCCCGGCGGCCTTGTTGCCCAGGGTCCGGGCCCTGTTCGGCAGCGACAGATCCGCCGGCGAACGACAGGACGATATCGAGCCCGCCGAGCTGATCGATGCGTGCCTGCGGGAGCGTCGCGAGGCCCTGGCGCAGCTCAAGGCACCGTGGAAGCAATGGGCCGCCGAACTGCGGGATATCTGCCTGCAAGGCGTGGCGAACAAGACCGTCGACGGTCGCAAGATGCAGGCGCGCTACTTCGAACCCTGGTTCGACAAACTCAGCGCCTGGGCCGCAGACGACACCCAGGAACAACTGGATATCGGCACCGGCTTCACGCGCCTGACCGCCGATGGCCTGGCCGAAGCCTGGAAGGGCGAAGCCCCGCGGCACCCCGGTCTCGACGCGATGCCCGGGCTGAAAGCCAGTCTCGATGCCTTGCCGACACCCGATGCGGCGGTGCTGGAACATGCCGCCCGTTGGGTCGGTGCACGTTTCGAGGAGGAGAAGCGCCGTCGTGCCGAAATGGGTTTCGACGACATGCTCCTGCGCCTTGACGCGGCCTTGCAGGCCGAGGGTGGCGAGCGTCTGGCGAGCCTGATCCGCGAGCAGTTCCCGGTGGCCCTGATCGACGAATTCCAGGACACCGACCCGGTGCAGTACCGCATCTTCGAAAGCATCTACCGCATCGAAGACAACAATCCCGATGGCGGCCTGTTCCTGATCGGCGACCCCAAGCAGGCGATCTACGCCTTCCGTGGCGCCGATATCTACACCTATCTGCGCGCCCGCCAGGCCACCAGTGGCCGCCTGCATACCCTGGGCACCAACTTCCGTTCCAGCCATGCCATGGTCGACTCGGTCAACCACGTCTTCGCGCGTGCCGAACTGCGTGAACAGGGCCGCGGTGCATTCCTGTTCCGCGACGGCGAGGAGAACCCGGTGCCGTTCCTGTCGGTGGCCTCCCAGGGCCGCAAGGAAGTGTTCGAGATCGATGGGCAGGCGCCGGCGGCGCTGAATCTCTGGCAGTTGTCCTCGGAGCAGCCGTTGTCCGGCGCGGTCTATCGCCAGCACCTGGCAGCGACCTGCGCCAGCGAAATCGTCGGCCTGCTCAATGGCGGACAACGGGGCCGCGTCGGCTTCAGCCGTGACGGCCAGCTCAAGGGCGTGCTGCCTTCCGATATCGCCATCCTCGTCCGTGACGGCAAGGAGGCCCAGGCGGTGCGTGGCCAGCTTGCCGCTCGTGGTGTGCGCAGTGTCTATCTGTCGGACAAGGATTCGGTGTTCGCCGCCCAGGAGGCCCACGACCTGCTGGCCTGGCTCAAGGCCTGCGCCGAGCCGGATGTCGAGCGTCCGCTGCGGGCGGCCCTGGCCTGTATCACCTTGAACCTGCCGCTGGCCGAGCTGGAGCGCCTGAACCAGGACGAACTGGCCTGGGAAGCGCGGGTCATGCAGTTCCGTGGTTACCGCACGCTGTGGCGCACCCAGGGCGTGCTGCCGATGCTGCGGCGCCTGCTCCATGACTTCCAGTTGCCCCAGGCACTGATCGCTCGCAGCGACGGCGAGCGGGTGCTGACCAACCTGTTGCACCTGTCCGAATTGCTGCAACAGGCGGCCGGCGAACTGGATGGCGAACAGGCGCTGATCCGTCACCTGAGCGAACACCTGGCGCTGTCCGGCCAGGCCGGCGAAGAACAGATCCTGCGCCTGGAAAGCGACGAGCAGTTGGTCAAGGTGGTGACCATCCACAAATCCAAGGGCCTGGAATACCCCTTGGTGTTCCTGCCCTTTATCTGTTCGGTCAAGCCGGTGGACGGCAGTCGCCTGCCGCTGCATTACCACGACAGCGAAGGCCGCGCGCAGGTCAGCCTCAAGCCCACCGCCGAACTGATCGCCCAGGCCGACGACGAGCGCCTGGCCGAGGACCTGCGCTTGCTCTACGTGGCCCTGACCCGGGCGCAGCACGCCTGCTGGCTGGGTGTCGCCGACTTGAAACGCGGCAACAACAACAGTTCGGTGTTGCACCTGTCGGCCCTCGGTTATCTGCTGGGTGGTGGCGCCATGCTGGGCGAGTCCACTGGTCTGGCGCGCTGGCTACAGGACTTGCAACAGGATTGCCCGACCCTGGCCTGCGAAGAGTTGCCCGCGCCCACCACGACGTTGTTCCAGCCTCCGCGTAACCAGGCGACCTTGCTCGAACCGCTGCTGCCCAAGCGTCGTGCCGCCGAGCACTGGTGGATCGCCTCCTACAGCGCCCTGCGGATCGGCGATCAGCTCAGCAGCGACAGCGACGAAGCACCGGAAAGCCCCCAGGCGCAGAAGCTCTTCGACGATGAGCGACTGGACCCGGACGCGCCCCGCGAAGTCGCCGCCAGCGGGGGGGATATCCATCGTTTCCCCCGTGGCCCGAACCCCGGCACCTTTCTCCACGGTCTGCTGGAATGGGCCGGTGATGAGCGCTTCACCGCCGACCGCGCGCTGATCGAAAAAGCCGTCGCGCCGCGCTGCAACCTGCGGGGCTGGAAGGGCTGGATCGAGACCCTCAGCGACTGGCTCGCGCACCTGCTGCAAGTGCCGTTGCGTCTCGGCAGCGACCAGTCGCCGGTGATCCTCGGCAACCTGGACAGCTATCAGGTCGAGATGGAATTCTGGTTCGCCAGCCACAAGGTCGACGTGCACCAGGTCGACGAACTGGTGCGTCGCCACACCCACGGCGGCGTGGCGCGGGCGGCGGCCGAGCCGGTGTTGCTCAACGGTATGTTCAAGGGCTTTATCGACCTGACCTTCGAACACCAGGGCCGCTATTACGTGGCCGACTACAAGTCCAACTGGCTGGGCGCCGACGATGCGGCCTACACCGAGCAGGCCATGGCCGCCTCTATCCTGGAGAACCGCTACGACCTGCAATACGTGCTCTATCTGCTGGCCCTGCATCGCCAGCTCAAGGTCCGTCTGCTCGATTATGACTACGACCGGCATATGGGCGGCGCTCTGTACCTGTTTCTGCGCGGCACCCGTTCGCCGAGCCAGGGTGCTTATTTCGCTCGACCGCCACGAGCTCTGATCGAACATCTGGACCTGTTGTTCCAGGGCAAGCCCGTACCGAAATCCGAGCCCGTCTGGGAGCAGGGGAGTCTGCTATGAAACGTTCCTTTGCCGAATTGCTGCCGACTGCGCTGAACGATGACAGCCTGGCCGAACTGGCGCCGCTGAGTCGCGCCGAAGACCTGCTGCTGTTGCTCGAACGCTGGCTCGAACGGGGCTGGGTGCGGGCACTGGACAAGGCCTTCGTGGCCTTTCTCCATGAGCTCGACCCGAGCGGCGATCCGCTGGTGCTGCTGGCGGCGGCCCTGACCAGCCACCAACTGGGTCACGGGCATGTCTGCCTGGACCTGTTCGAAACCCTCAAGGAGCCGGACTTCGCCCTGTCGCTGCCACCGGAAGGCGATGTGCAGAGCGGCGCGATGCTGCTGCCGTCGCAACTGCTGGTGGCTCTGGACGGTGACGCCTGGTGCCGGGCCTTGCAGGCCAGTTCGCTGGTGGCGCTGGCCGACGATCACCGCATCGAGGCTGGGCAGCGGCCGTTGGTCCTGAGTGGCCGGCGCCTGTACCTGCGACGGTACTGGGGTTATGAGCGACGCATCGACAACGCCTTGCGCCAGCGCCTCGCCGAACACGAAGCCAGCCCCGACGATCTGCCCCGGCGCCTGACCGAACTGTTCGGCGCGGCAGGGGCCGGCGAGCGCATCGACTGGCAGAAGCTGGCCTGCGCCCTGGCGACCCGGGGCGCCTTCAGCATCGTCACCGGCGGTCCCGGCACCGGCAAGACCACCACCGTGGTGCGCCTGCTGGCCTTGCTCCAGGCCCCGGCGGTGGAGGCCGGGAAACCACTGCGTATCCGTCTCGCCGCACCGACCGGCAAGGCCGCCGCGCGCCTGACCGAATCCATCAGTGCCCAGGTGCGCTCGTTGCGTATCGATGAGGCTGTGCGGGCACGGATCCCCAGCGAAGTGACCACGGTGCACCGTCTGCTCGGTAGTCGTCCCGGTACCCGGCACTTCCGCCATCACGCCGGCAATCGCCTGCCGCTGGATGTGCTGGTGGTGGACGAAGCCTCGATGATCGACCTGGAAATGATGGCCAATCTGCTGGATGCCCTGCCGATGCATGCGCGCCTGGTGCTGCTGGGTGACAAGGACCAGCTCGCCTCGGTGGAAGCCGGCGCGGTGCTCGGCGACCTGTGTCGCGACGCCGAAGAGGGCTGGTACAGCGCGCAGACCCGCGGCTGGCTGCAAGCGGTCAGCGGTGAGGACCTGAGCGCCAGCGGCTTGCGCGAAGACCTCGATCACGACCATCCGCTGGCCCAGCAAGTGGTGATGTTGCGTCACTCGCGGCGCTTTGGCGAAGGCAGCGGTATCGGCCAACTGTCGCGGCTGGTCAACCAGCAGGCGGCGGATGAAGCCCGCGCCCTGTTGGCGGCGGGCAGTCATGTCGACCTGTTCGCGCTGGCCCTCAAGGGCGAGCAGGACCGCCAGTTCGACAAGCTGGTGCTCGACGGCCAGGGCACCGAGCGCAAGGGTTATCGGCACTACCTCGGGGTGATGCGCAGCCAGCGCCCGGCGGCGGGCGTCGATCTTGACGATCCAGGTTGGTCGGACTGGGCCCGTGCCGTGTTGCAATCCTTCGACGAGTTCCAGTTGCTTTGTGCCGTGCGCAAGGGCCCCTGGGGTGTCGAGGGGCTGAACCAGCGCATTACCGCGGCGCTGTTCGCCAACCGCCTGATCGACAGCGACCAGCACTGGTACGAAGGTCGGCCGGTGCTGATGACCCGCAATGACTATGGCCTGGGCCTGATGAACGGCGATATCGGCATCGCCCTGCGCCTGCCGGAACGCGACGGACCGGCGGCGGGCGAGCAGGTGCTGCGCGTGGCGTTTCCGCGTAACGATGGCCAGGGCGGGGTGCGGTTTGTCCTGCCGAGCCGCTTGAACGATGTGGAAACCGTCTACGCCATGACCGTGCACAAGTCCCAGGGCTCGGAATTCGCCCATACCGCGCTGATCCTGCCGGAGGTGCTGAACCCGGTGCTGACCAAGGAACTGATCTACACCGGGATCACCCGGGCCAAGGATTGGTTCAGCCTGATCGAGCCACGCGGCGGCGTGTTCGAAGAGGCGGTGCGGCGCAAGGTCAAGCGGTTGAGCGGGTTGATGCTGGCGTTGGGATAGCCGTTCGGGGGCGGCTCGGGCATTGTGGGAGCCGGCTTGCCGGCGATGGGGGCCGAAAGCTCTGCAGCGACTATTCGATCGCCATCGCTGGCAAGCCAGCTCCTGCAGGGGACCGTGTTCGCTTCAGTTGAGCTGCGCCGCTACCTCCTTCGCGGCTGCTTCTATCCCCATGAACCGCCGTACTCGCTCGCCTCGATGCTCTTCACGAATCGCCCAGGGGCTGGCATCCAGTTGCACCACGCCGTTCTCCATGAAGATCACCCGGTCGGAAATCGACATCGCGAAATCCATCTCATGGGTGACGATCAGCATGGTCATGCCTTCGTCGGCCAGGTCGCGAATCACTTTCAGCACATCGCCCACCAACTCCGGGTCCAGTGCCGAGGTCGGTTCGTCGAACAGCATCACTTCCGGCTCCATCGCCAGCGCCCGGGCGATCGCCACTCGTTGCTGCTGTCCGCCGGACAACTGATGCGGGTATTTGTGGGCATGGGCGAGCAGGCCGACCTTGTCTAGCAGCGCCAGGGCCCGCTGCTCGCTCGGCGCGCGGGCAGCGCCGTGGTAACGCGGGGCCAGGGTGATGTTGTCGAGAATGCTGCGGTGCGGGAACAGGTTGAAGTTCTGGAACACCATGCCGATGCGTCGCACACCCCGGCGAACCTGCGGACTGTTGGGGTGGTCGGCGGCGCTGATAAAGCTTTCGCCGAACAGTACGATCTCGCCCTGGTCGATGCTTTCCAGGCCGTTGATGGTACGGATCAGCGAAGTCTTGCCCGAGCCGGACGGGCCGATGATCGACAGCACCTGGCCGCTGCCCACGTTCAGGTCGATGCCCTTGAGCACTTCATGGTCGCCGTAGCGCTTGTGGATATTCTGCAGTTGCAGCGCCGGCGCGGCACCGGCGACGGCCTTGGTCCGGGCCGTCGTCGTCAGCGGCGGCAAGCGCGCCCTCAGGCTGGCAGCGGCGCTGTCGACCAGGGTCTGCGGTTTGCGCTGGCTGAGGTCGAGATGCTGCTCCAGGCGCTGCAACAGCCAGCCGAACAGACTGACGATCAGCACGTAGTACACCGCCACCGCGCCGAGGGTTTCCATCACCAGGAAGTTCTGCGCGTAGAGGCGCTGGCCGACCGTGAGGATCTCGGTCAGGGAGATCACCGAGATCAGCGACGTCAGCTTCACCACCGTGATGTATTCGTTGATCAGCGTCGGCAGCGAGATACGGAAGGCCTGGGGAATCACGATCAGCCGTTGCAACCCGAGCAGGCCGACACCCAGGGCGCGACCGGCTTCCTTCTGACCCTTGGCGACCGAGATCAGCCCGCCGCGATGAATCTCGGCCATATAGGCCGCTTCGGTGACCACCAGGGCGAACAACCCGGAATAAAACGGGTTCGACAGTACACGACCGGTGAACGGAAACAGCTGTGGCAGGTTGTAGACGAACACCACCAGCACCAGCAGCGGGATACTGCGGAAAAACCAGATATACACCGCTGCCGGCAGACGCAACCACGTCGCGCTCGAGAGCTTGGCCGAGGCCAGGACAAAGCCCAGCAGCATGCCGATGAACCAGGCCAGGGCGCTGAGCTCGACCACCGTGACACAGGCCTGCCAGAAGGCCGGCATCGAGAACAGCGAAAAGAAATAGGGCCAATCGAATTGCATGGGAACCTCGGTGTGGCTGTATCGCAGGTTGCGGGGGATCCTTTGCATCCGCTATCCCTGTAGGAGCCGGCTTGCCGGCGATGAGGCCCTCGAGCCTTGCATCGCCTGACCGGTCGCTATCGCCGGCAAGCCGGCTCCCACAGTGAGCGCGTACGAATCGATCGTTCCCACGCTCCGCGTGGGCATGCAGCCCGTGACGCCCCGCGTCACAAGCGCCGACGCGAGCGCCCGGCGAGGCATTCCCTTGTCGCGCGCGGGAACGATCAGGGCGGTTGTTACTCCGCCGCCTCCAGGCTGTATTTGCTCAGGATCGCCGCATACTCGCCGCTCTTCTTCGTTTCCTCGAACGCCTTGAGCAAGGCCTGGTACACCGCGTCATTGCCCTTCTTCACGAAGATCCCGAGGGTCTGCTGGTAGATCGGATGCTCGGTGGTCACCACCACCCGGCCCTTGGTCCGCTCGGCAATCATCTTCGCCGCGCCGGCGATCTCCACCTGCGCCTGGATATTGCTCGACAGCAGCGCCTGGGTGACTTCCGGCGCCGACGGATACTCACTGACCGTGATCGCGCCCTTGCCCTTGGGCACACAGTAATCGGTGGACAGCTTCTGGAACTGCGCGACCCAGGTCGTGCCTTGCTCCAGCCCGACCTTCAGCCCGCAGAGGTCTTCCGGGGTGGTCGGTTTCAGCGCGCTGTCCTTGGGCACCATGATCGCCGCGCCGGTCTTGGCATAGGCAATCGTCATGGCCTGGGTCTGGCGCTCGGGCGTGATGTACATGCCGGAAATGATCGCGTCGAACTTCCCGGCATTGAGGCCCATGATCAGGCTCGGGAACTTGGTGTCGATAAATTCCGCCTTGCTGTCCAGGTGCTTGGCCAGGGCATGGGACAGCTCCGGATCGGAACCGACCACGTTCTTCTCGGCGTCATAGGATTCGAACGGCGGGTAAGTGATTTCCATGCCGACTTTCAACTGGCCGGGCGTGGCGGTCGCGGCGAAAGCGCTGCCGGCGCAGAGCAGGCCGGTGGCGATCAGGGTCAGGCGAGAGAAGTGCTTGAGCATATGCGGTAACTCCAGGATGAGAAGGTAAGCGGCAGGTTCAGGAAGGCTGCGCCTGGTTTTTCAGATGACCGAAACTCGACGGCTTGCGGGCTTTTTCCGGCAGGGCGATCTCGCCGTTCTCCACGCGTCTGCGCAGGTACTGGTAGGTCTGCAGGGCCTGGCCATACATGTGCTCGCCAATGGCGATCTGTTCGTACTCCTGGCCGGCACGGGCGAAGCTGGGCAGCGGCTGGATCAGGGTGTGGAAATCGCAGGCGTAGAACAGCGGGAAGGAATAGCGCTCCTCACTCACGGTGCGCACGCGGTGAGCAGTGGCGACAAAGGTACCGGCGGTCATCACTTCGAGCATGTCGCCGATGTTCACCACGAACGCGCCGGGAAGCGGCGGCGCGTCGATCCACTGGCCCAGGTCGTTCATCACCTCCAGGCCGGGCTTGTCGGCCAGCAGGATGGTGAAGCACTCGTAGTCGGTGTGGGCACCGATGCCGGGAGCGTCCTGGGCGGCATCGTCGAACGGGTAGTGGATCAGCCGCAGCTTCGACGGCGGCCGGGTGACCAGGCTGTCGAAGGTGTTTTCCTCCAGTCCCAGGGCCAGTGCGAAACCGCCGAACAGCTTGCGCCCGAGGGCGAAGACGGCGGCATAGTAGGCCTGCACGGCCTCCTTGAATCCCGGCAGCAACGGCCACTCGTTCGGACCCAGCAGGGGCGTGCCGGCCAATACCAGCGGATCGTCCGCTGGCACTTCGAAACCGATATCGAAGGCTTCCTTGTGGTCCGGTTTGCCCTTGGCGTACACCTCTTCGCCCTCGGGCACGAAACCCTTGTGGCTCTGCGACGTGCCGATGTAATGCTGCATCTTGGCTGCGAGCGGCTGGGCGAAGTAGTCCTTCGCCGCCTGGCGCAGGTTGGCGATCAGTCGCGGATCGATGCCGTGCTCGGTGATGTAGAGGAAGCCGACCTCGCTGGCGGCGGCGCCCAGTTGCTCGGCGACCGCCAGGCGATGTTCCAGCTCGATGCTGAACAGCCCGGCGATATTCACCACCGGAATGCTCTTGAAGTTGGCTTGGGCCGGACTGTTATGGCTGTTCTCAGGCATGACGCAAACACCTCACGGGTGGGTTGATTGGCTGAAGCGGTCGAAGTGTTCGCGCTCGGTCCTTGCCATCCAGACGTTCAGCGACCACAGGTCGGCGACCGGGACATTGGTGAAGGGCAGGTGATGCAGGTAGCCGTCGGCGCCGAACTCCGGGGTCAGGGTACTGACGGCATAGCCGCGGGCCTGCTGGGCACGCCAGATGCTTTCCCAGTGGGCCTGGTGGAAGGCCAGTTCGCGGGCATGCTCCGGGGCGCCGGGGTGTGGCACCTGCGGGCCCTGGTCGTAGCCGACCCGGGCCTGGATATGGTGGACACGCTCGACAAACGGGCTCAGGTCATCGGCGGGATCGTCCAGCAGGCGTTCGCAGGTGACGATCCAGTGGCTGATATCGCTGGTGAAGCGCAGGTCGGGCAATTGTCGGATCAGTTCGAGGGTCAGCCAGGGATTGAACAGCGAGCGCGAGCGGTGGGTTTCGAAGCAGCAGGTCAGCCCCGACTGGCCAGCCAGGGCCATGGCGGCGCCGAAGAACTCCACCTGCTGCGCCAGGGGCCAGCGGTCGTTGCCGGCCAGCACATTGACGAAACGCGGCTCCAGCTCGGCGGCCCAGGCGAGTTTCTGTTCGAGGTCGCGCAGGTGTTCGGCGGGCGGTGCGGATTGCTCGGGGAGCACATCGTAGGCGGTGAAGACCGTGCTGATATAGTCCAGTCGATTGGCCCGCAGGAAGGCGGCGAACTCGGCGCGTTCCCGGGCCTGCAGCGGCAGGCGCGCCTCCATGCCGTCGAAGCCGGCGCCCAGCAACTCGTCGAGGGCCTGGGCCTTGCTCGCGGTATAGCCCCAGAGGGTGCGGAAAATCTCCAGTTTCATCGGTGAACCTCAACCAAACCTTGAGCTGCTCGAAGCACGCCACGGCACAAGGCCAGGGCGGGCGGTTACGGCAGTAGCAAAAGGTTTCGTCGAGCCGGCGCTCTGTGGAGCCGGTCTCACCGCAGGGCGGGGAGGGTTCAATCACGCTGGGGTCGATCTTAGGCAGCCACGGGCGAGGAGAAGAATAGGAAACCTCAAATCGTTACTTCAGCTATTCATGAACTATTAGCCTGCTATCTACTGCCCCGGTTTGACGCTGGCGAGCGAGCGATATGCTATCGTTGCGGCATTATTCCTACGTAGTTTCAAGAGAATCCCTGCATGAACGTGGCTGTCTGGATGACAGGACGGTGGTTTGGCTGGAGGCAGCTCGGGCTGTCCGCCGTGCTCTGTTTGTTCACGCACTTGAGTATTGCCCAGGACGCCGTCCCGTCTGGCGCCGCCGACCAGCGCGCCCAGGCCGTCACCCAGGTGGTGCTCGGCATCCTCAGTTATGCACGCTGGCCGGTCGAGCCCCCACAACTGCGCTTGTGCATCATCGGTCCCACCGAATACACCGACGACCTGGTCAAGGGCACGACCCAGGCCACCGGTCGGCCGGTGCTGGTGCAGCGCCTGCTGGCCGACAGCACGGCCGTCGCCAGCGCCTGTGACGCGGTGTATATCGGCAAGCTCACCAGCGACGAACGCGGCCGCCTGTTCAATGCCCTCAACGGCCATGCCGTGCTGAGCATCAGCGAAGGCGGCGATCAATGCACCGTCGGCAGCCTGTTCTGCCTGCGCGTGGCGGACAACCAGGTGTCGTTCGAGGTCAACCTGGACTCGGTGGCCCGCAGCGGTGTGCGCATCCACCCCAGCGTCCTGCAACTGTCACGCCGCCGGGCCGTCCAGCCATGATCGGCCTGCACAAGCCGGAAAGCCGTCGCAGCCTGCGCTCGGTACTGGGGCGTGGGCACCTGATGGCCGCGCTGGCGGCGGTCGGGCTGGTCAGCGTGTCCCTGACCTTTCTCGGCGTGCTGGCGCTACGGGTCTATGCCGACCACAACCTGCACCTGATCGCCCGCTCCATCAGCTACACCGTCGAAGCGGCGGTGGTGTTCAACGACAGCAGCGCGGCCAATGAGGCCCTGGCGGTGATCGCCGAGACCGAGGAAGTGGCCGATGCCCAGGTGTTCACGGCCAACGGCCAGTTACTGGCGCGTTGGCAGCGTCCGGAAACCGGCCTGCTTTCGCACCTGGAAATGCAATTGGCGCGCACGCTGCTCGAACAGCCCATCGATCTGCCGATCCTGCACCAGGACCGCGAGGTCGGCAGCGTCCGCCTGACCGGCCATGGCGGCAGCCTGCTGCGTTTCCTGCTCAGCGGTCTGGCGGGGATCCTGGTCTGCAGCGTGCTGGCCGCCTGGCTGGGCCTGTACCTGGCCCGTCGGCTGTTGCGCGGCATCATCGGGCCGCTGCGCAGCCTGGCCGAAGTGGCCCATGCGGCCCGTAGCGAGCGGGCCTTCGACCGCCGCGTACCGCCGGCGGAGATCGCCGAGCTGGATAACCTCGGCACCGACTTCAATGCCTTGCTCGACGAACTGGAAGCCTGGCAGACCCATATCCAGAACGAAAACGAATCCCTCGCCCACCAGGCCAGCCACGACAGCCTGACCGGCCTGCCCAACCGGGCGTTTTTCGAGGGCCGCCTGATGCGCGCGCTGCGCAACGGCGCCAAGCAGGGCGAGCGGGTCGGCGTGCTGTTTCTCGACAGCGACCGCTTCAAGGAAATCAACGACAACTTCGGCCATGCGGCGGGCGACGCGGTGCTGGTGGCCGTGGCCACGCGGGTGCGTGCACAACTGCGCGAGGACGATCTGGTGGCGCGCCTGGGCGGTGACGAATTCGCCGTGCTGCTGACGCCGCTGCACAAGATCGAAGACGCCGAGCGCATTGCCGACAAGATCATCGCCAGCATGGAAATGCCGATTGCCGTGCCCGGTCAGGCCCAGGTCGTGACCTCCCTCAGTATCGGCATCGCCGTCTACCCCGATCATGGGGTCACGCCCGGCACCTTGCTCAACGCCGCCGATGCCGCGATGTACCAAGCCAAGCGCCTTTCCCGAGGCGGTCAACACACGGCGGAGTCGGAGCACTCCGTAGCCTCTGTTCAGATCAGGAGTTGAACCCTTGTACACCTTGACCCAGCGTTCCCTGCGATTCTTCAGCGTCGTCCTGTTCATGGCATTGCTGGCCCTGGCCGGCTGCCAGACCGCCCCGCAAAAAGGCCTGAGCCCGGCGCAGATCGCCGTGCTCAAGCAACAGGGTTTTGAGTTGACGGACGAGGGCTGGGCCTTCGGCCTGTCGGGCAAGGTGTTGTTCGGCAGTGACCTGGAAGTGCTGAACAAGGAAAGCCATGACATCGTCGAGCGCATCGCCAAGGCGCTGCTCGGTGTGGATATCCAGCGTGTGCGGGTCGACGGTCACACCGATGCGTCGGGCAAGGAGGCCTACAACGAACAACTCTCGGTGCGGCGCGCCAACAGCGTGGCGACGGTGCTGGAGCAGACCGGCATGAAGAAGGAAAACATCGAGATCCGCGGGCTCGGCAGCCGCGAGCCGGTGGCTCCCAACGATACGGTCGCCGGTCGTACGGAGAACCGCCGGGTGTCGATCGTGGTGATCGCCGACTGAGTATCCTGCGCCCGACAATCCAGACACATTATGAAATAACATACGCCGCTCTTTCTCGAGCTGTCCCCATGCGGGTATAAGTGATGGCCCTGCCAGGCAGGGGCGTCGACTGAGAGGAAGTTTGAATGGCAACTGTTCAATGGGTCAGTCGGGCAGCCTTGATCCCGTCCGTGTTATGGGACACCTGTTTCAACCATGTGGAAGGGCGCTGGTGGTACGAAGCGCTGGAGGCCAGTGGCCTCGATGACCAGTTCGAATTCGCCTACGCGCTGGTCGAGCGCGACGGCCAGCCCATCGGCCTGGCGCCGACCTTTATCATGGACGTACCGATGGAACTGGTGGTGCCGCCGCTGATCGCCCGGTTGATGCGGGTGATCCCGGCGTTGCGTTATCAGCGCACCCTGTTCGTCGGTTCGCCCTGTTCGGACGAAGGCGCCGTCGGCGTGATGCCCGGTTATTCGCTTGGCGATATCCTGTTGCCGCTGCAAGATGCGCTGACCCGTCGTGGCCGGGAGAAAAAGGTCGCGATGACGGTCTGGAAAGATTTTGGCGAGGCCGAGAAGCCGGCGCTCGAAGCCCTCAGCCAGGCCCGCCGGCTGTTTCCCATGGTCAGCTTTCCCGGCACGGCGGTGGAACTGGCGGCGGGCGGTTTCGAGGGCTACCTCAAGGGGCTCAAGAGCCGCCACCGTTATCGCCTGAAAAAGAAACTCAAGGACGGCCTGTCCCACGGCGCCCATGAGGTGCGCGTGCTGCAGCAGCCGGACGAGCAGACCCTGGACACGGTGTTCGCGCTGTTCCAGCAGACCTATGAAAAGGGCAAGACCAAGTTCGAGCGTTTGAATATCGAGTTCTTTCGCCAGATCGCCGCCAAGCCCCAGTCCCACTTCATCCTGATGACCGATGCGCACAGCGGCAAGCTGGTAGCGTTCATGTTGTGCTTCCTGGTGGGCGACAAGGCCATCAACAAATTCATCGGCATCGACTATGCCGTGGGCATGCAGTCGCACCTTTACTTCCAGCTGTGGGAACAGGCGGTGAAGTGGGCCTGCAGCGTCGGCGCCACCCGCCTGGAAAGCGGCCAGACCGGCTACAGCGCCAAACGCGAGGTCGGCCACCAGTTGGTACCGCTGGACTGCTACTGCCGGCACCGTAATCCGCTGCTGCACCGCGTGTTCGGCGCGGTGGCCAAGGGCATCAACTGGCAGAACCTCGACCCGGACCTGCGGCAGATGGCTGAAGCTGAATAGCACCGCGACCTGTGGGAGCGGGCTTGCCCGCGAAAGCGGCGGCGTGGCTGGCATCGTCATCGCTGGCAAGCCAGCTCCTACCAGGTTAGTCACGATCGTTCCCACGCTCCGCGTGGGAATGCAGCCCGTGACGCTCTGCGTCACAAGAGCGGACGCAGCGCGTCCCGTGAGGCATTCCTTTGCTGCGCCTGGGAACGATCAGCCGTCACCGTAATGGCACCTGTTTCAGGGTGTAAAAGTGGCAGCTATGCGGCAGATCGCTGGACTATAGTTCGGCAGTCATCGACGAATCGGTGACCGGTCTTAGCCGACTGAAACTATTACGAAACGCAGAAGCGCCCTATGATACTGGCGCTTTTTGCTGTCTGGCTTTTTGTCATGGCGGCTGTGCGTGGGACACCCTCGGGTGTGCCGGGTTTCGTAATAGTCCCGGTCGGCTAACCCGCGTACAGCTGCCACCTTCGTTTGTTTAGCCGCAGATGTTGGTGACTCCATAACTATTACGGAGTTACACCATGACCAATTTCCGCCCGCTACAAAGCAATCTCACCCAAGTCCCCGTGCTCTACCTCAACCTCGACGCCCCGGTGCGCGATCTCTACGAGCTGGCCGTACAACGCATCAAGGCGGCTCGCGACCTGAGCCACAGCCTGACCTGCATGAGCATCGGCAATACCTGTGACCGTGACCTCTATCACTTCGCCGGCGCGGCCTATCTGCTGTTGCAGGACGGTTGTGACGCCCTGGATGCGTTGCAGCGGCGGATCCCCGATCCCCAGCCCGACGCGTTGCGGGCCTGATTGGGTACACCCCAAAACGCTGAAAACGCCACCTGACTTGTAGGAGCCGGGCTTGCCCGCGAAGCTTTTAGCGATCTCAAGGGCCCCTTCGCGGCGATGCTGCGCCCCGACAAGCCCCGCTCCTACAAGGAGCCGCGCCCGGCCTTGCTGAGCGCCAGGCCTCAATGCGTGTTGTCGGTATCCGGCCTCCAGAATTCCTTGGGTTTAACGATATTCGTGAGCGTTTGTGGATCGCCATTGCGCTGTTTCGTGGAAACACCGCGCATTTATTTTTTTGATGTCCAGTGGTTATCGACGGGGCTGAATAAATCCCGCTGCGGTGGTTCTGCACCAGCGAACTGCCAAGGGCTACACACACATCATCAAACGGACTATAGTGTATGTACAAAAGTAAATACAGGATGTCCCATGCATTTTGAATAGGACGAGATCAAGAACCAGGCCAACATCCGTAAGCACGGCATTGACTTCAACGACGTGCCGGATATTTTCCAGCATCCAATGCTGGCCTTGCGCGATGATCGAACGGATTACGGTGAGGAGCGCTGGATCAGCATTGGATGGATCAAGATATTGCTTGGCGTGGTCGTCTATACCGAACGGCGGGGCGATGCGATCCGTATTATCTCTGCCCGAAAAGCTACCAAGCAGGAGGCCAAATACTATGCCGAAAGAATCGAAAACTGACTGGAGGCGCCTGGACAAGCTGAGCGACCAGGAAATCGATACCAGCGAAATTCCCGAACTGGGCGAAGACTTCTTCCGCCGCGCCGAATTGCGTGTGCCGGTGAAGCGGGCGGTCACCATCCGTCTGGACGCTGATGTGCTGGAGTGGTTCAAGGGCCAAGGTACCGGCTACCAGACGCGTATCAACCAGCTACTGCGCCAATATATGCAGGCTCATCAGAGCCGATAGGGCTAGCGCCCCACACTCGCCCTCAATCGTGAAACACCATGCTCCGCGTCTCCCCCATCAACAGCGCCTGGTTGCGCTCCGTCACTTCGCGGATGTAATCCCACAGCAGGGTAATCCGCTTCAACTTGCGCAAGTCCTCCCGGCAGTACATCCAGAACTGCCGGGTGATGTTCACCTCATCGGGCAGCACGGGCAGCAGGTTCGGGTCCTGGGCCGCGAGGAAGCACGGCAGGATCGCCAGCGCGCGGCCCTGCTGCGCGGCGACGAACTGGGCTATCACGCTGGTGCTGCGCAGATTGGCGGTGGCGCTGGGCAGGACGTTCGCCAGGTACAGCAGCTCGTTGCTGAAGGCAAGGTCGTCGACATAACTGACAAACCGATGCCGGCCCAGGTCGCTGGCACGGCGGATCGCCGGGTGCTGGTCGAGGTATTCGCGGGTCGCGTACAGCTGCAGGCGGTAATCGCACAGCTTGCAGCAGACATAAGGCCCGTGCTCCGGGCGCTCCAGGGCGATGACGATATCCGCTTCGCGCTTGGACAGGCTGATGAAGTGCGGCAACGGCAGGATATCCACGGAGATCGCCGGGTAGGCCTCGACGAAATGACTCAACTGCGGGGTGATGAAGAAGCTGCCGAAGCCTTCCGTGCAGCCCATGCGCACATGCCCCGAAAGCGCCACCCCAGACCCGGAAACCTGCTCGCAGGCCATGTGCAGGGTGCTTTCGATGGACTCGGCATAACCCAGCAGGCGCTGGCCTTCGGCGGTCAGGACAAAGCCGTTGGTCCGCGATTTCTCGAACAACAAGGTGCCCAGCGCCGCTTCCAGCGAACTGATGCGCCGCGACACCGTGGTGTAGTCCACCGCCAGGCGCTTGGCCGCGCTGCTGGCCTTGCGGGTACGAGCGACCTCAAGGAAAAACTTCAGGTCGTCCCAGTTCAATGAACCTAAAGACGTGATGTTTTTTTGCATGTTGGTCCGGTTTTTATGTGCGTTCTTATTAGAAGAATGCACATCTATACTCCAAAAACAGTCCAGTCACCATGCTCGGGCGCTGCCTCGCCCGCCCCGGACACGTCGCCCAGGATTCGCCCCTACAATAATTCAGGAGACTTCCATGAACGTTTCTCTCAAGTCCGACGCCACCCTCAAGACCGCCAGGTTGCTGATCGACGGCGAGTGGGTCGAATCCAAGACCAGTGAATGGCATGACATCGTCAATCCGGCTACCCAGGAAGTCCTGGCCAAGGTCCCGTTCGCCACCGCCGATGAAGTCGACGCCGCCATCGCCGCCGCACAGCGCGCCTTCCAGACCTGGAAACTGACCCCGATCGGCGCCCGCATGCGCATCATGCTCAAGTTGCAGGCGCTGATCCGCGAACATTCCAAGCGCATCGCCGTGGTCCTCAGCGCCGAGCAGGGCAAGACCATCGCCGACGCCGAGGGCGATATCTTCCGTGGCCTGGAAGTGGTGGAGCACGCCTGTTCCATCGGCACCCTGCAAATGGGCGAGTTCGCCGAAAACGTCGCCGGCGGTGTCGACACCTACACCCTGCGCCAGCCCATCGGTGTCTGCGCCGGGATCACCCCGTTCAACTTCCCGGCGATGATTCCGCTGTGGATGTTCCCCATGGCAATCGCCTGCGGCAACACCTTCGTGCTCAAGCCGTCCGAGCAGGACCCGCTGTCGACGCTGCTGCTGGTGGAGCTGGCGCTGGAAGCCGGGGTACCGCCGGGCGTGCTCAACGTGGTGCACGGCGGCAAGGAAGTGGTGGATGCGCTGTGCACCCACAAGGACATCAAGGCGGTGTCCTTTGTCGGTTCGACCGCGGTCGGCACCCATGTCTATGACCTCGCCGGTCGTCACGGCAAGCGCGTGCAGTCGATGATGGGCGCGAAGAACCATGCGGTGGTGCTGCCCGATGCCAACCGAGAACAGACCCTCAACGCCCTGGTCGGCGCCGGCTTCGGCGCGGCCGGGCAACGCTGCATGGCCACCTCGGTGGTGGTGCTGGTGGGCGCGGCCAAGCAATGGCTGCCGGACCTCAAGGCCCTGGCGCAGAAACTCAAGGTCAATGCCGGCAGCGAGCCGGGCACCGATGTCGGCCCGCTGATTTCCAAACGGGCCAAGGAGCGTGTGCTGGGCCTGATCGAAAGCGGTATCAAGGAAGGCGCCAGGCTCGAACTGGACGGTCGCGACATCCAGGTGCCGGGCTTCGAGCACGGCAACTTCGTCGGCCCGACCCTGTTCTCCGGGGTGAGCACCGACATGCAGATCTACACCCAGGAAATCTTCGGCCCGGTGCTGGTGGTGCTGGAGGTCGACACCCTCGACGAGGCGATTGCCCTGGTCAACGCCAACCCTTTCGGCAACGGCACCGGCCTGTTCACCCAGAGCGGCGCGTCGGCGCGCAAGTTCCAGAGCGAAATCGACATCGGCCAGGTGGGCATCAATATCCCGATCCCGGTGCCGGTACCGTTCTTCAGCTTCACCGGTTCGCGCGGTTCCAAGCTCGGCGACCTCGGCCCTTACGGCAAGCAGGTGGTGCAGTTCTACACTCAGACCAAGACCGTCACCAGTCGCTGGTTCGACGATGACAGCGTCAACCACGGTGTGAACACCACCATCAACCTGCGCTGAGGAGGAACGGGCCATGAAGATCGCATTTATCGGACTGGGCAACATGGGCGCGCCGATGGCACGCAACCTGATCAAGGCCGGGCACAGCCTGAAACTGTTCGACCTGAACAAGACCGTGCTGGAAGAGCTGGCGGCCCTCGGCGGGACGATCAGCGCATCGCCGAAAGCCGCGGCCCAGGGCTGCGAACTGGTGATCACCATGCTGCCGGCCGCTGCCCATGTGCGCAGTGTGTGGCTGGGCGAGGACGGTGTCCTGGCCGGGATCGCCAGTGGCGTACCGGCGGTGGATTGCAGCACCATCGACCCGCAGACCGCCAAGGATGTCGCCGCCGCCGCCGCGAAACAGGGCGTGGCCATGGCCGATGCGCCAGTGTCCGGCGGTACCGGCGGTGCCGCGGCCGGGACCCTGACCTTCATGGTCGGCGCCTCCGCTGAACTGTTCGCCACCCTGCAGCCGGTGCTGGCGCAGATGGGCCGTAATATCGTCCATTGCGGCGAAGTCGGTACCGGGCAGATCGCCAAGATCTGCAACAATCTGCTGCTGGGTATTTCCATGGTCGGCGTCAGCGAAGCCATGGCCCTCGGTGCGGCGCTGGGGATCGACACCCAGGTGCTGGCCGGCGTGATCAACAGCTCCACCGGGCGCTGCTGGAGTTCCGACACCTACAACCCGTGGCCGGGGATCATCGAGACAGCGCCGGCTTCCCGGGGTTATACCGGTGGTTTCGGTGCCGAGCTGATGCTCAAGGACCTGGGGCTTGCCACCGAGGCCGCCCGCCAGGCCCACCAGCCGGTGGTGCTCGGGGCCGTGGCGCAACAGCTGTACCAGGCCATGAGCCTGCGCGGTGAAGGCGGCAAGGACTTCTCGGCGATCATCAACAGCTATCGCAAACCCGAATAAGGGGTTTTTCCGGGGGCTCGCGTCGGGCGGGCCCCCGGTTTTTTCCGTGTATGGAATAAACGCCGCGTTCAAACGTTAACTGCTCAACACCCGACATAAAGAGCACGTCATGCACTATCACTTCCGCTTGGCCGCCGATCAGGATGTCGACACCCTGGTCCACTTGATCAATGCTGCGTATCGCCCTGCCGCCGACCTCACCGGCTGGACCCATGAGGGCGCCATCCTCGACGGGCCGCGTATCAACGCCGGGCAACTGCATGAATCCCTCGCCACCCAGGGCGTGGTCCTGCTGGTGATGGAAATCGACGATGTGCTCACCGCCTGTGTCGAGGTCCAGCAGCAGGGCGACGACGCCTATATCGGTACCCTCGCTGTATTGCCGGGGCAGCAGAACAGCGGTATCGGCAAGATGATGCTGGGCGCGGCCGAGGCCTATGCCATCGAGCAGCTCAAGGCCTCGCGCCTGGTGATGAGCGTGCTGTCGGGGCGTGTGGAACTGATCAACTTCTATGTTCGACGCGGTTATGTCCGCAGCGGCAAGCTGCAGGATTTTCCGCTGGACGCCGGAGTCGGTGTGCCGAAAGTGTCTAGACTGGCCCTGGAGACGCTCTACAAGACGGTGCCGCACACTGCGGACGTCTGAATGTGCCGTGCCGTCAGGCAGCGGCCTCGACCTGCCCCGAGACTCGATGTGACCCCGCTCATGGATAAGCCCGTACTGCCGTTCTCCTATGAACAACTGGATCATTGGGTCGCATCGCTGCGTTCCCGCCTGGTGGACGAGGCCTTTGCCTGCGTGATCGGCATTCTGCGCGGCGGGGCGCCGCTGGCGCTGATGGTGTCGCATACCACCGGGTTGGCGCCGGCCTTCCTGCGCTATGAGCGCGCCAGTCGCACCGTGACCTGGGACTCGTCGCTGCCGCTGCCCGCGCCGGGCAGCAAGGTGCTGTTGTGCGAGGACATCGCCGGTGCCGGGCATACCCTCGCCGACTGTATCGCGTTCCTGCAAGGCCATGGTTTGACCCTGAAAACCATGACAGCCGGCTTCGACGATCTCAGCCGTATCCGCCCCGACTACAGCATCGATGGCCGGGGCGCGTTCCTGCTGTTCCCCTGGGAGCGCCATTCCCACACCACCGAATACCGCGCCCGTTGGCAGGCCACCGGCGGCGGCCTGACCGGCCGGGTGGGCGAAGACCATGAATACGAAACCTACGGCATCGACCTCGACGGCATCCTGCTGCCCGATATCGCCCCGCAGCGTTATGCCGCCGACCTGGGTCAGGCCTTGCGTGAGCGCGACCGCCTGGAACCCTTCGAACGCCCGGCCTGGCTGGCCTTGCCACGGGTCAGGGCGATCGTCACCGGGCGTCCGGAGATGGACCGCGAGCGTACCCAGCATTGGCTCGACCTGCACGGTTACGCCGGGATCACCCTGCTGATGCGCGATATTTCCACCTACGACGACAGCCCGGAACAGGTGGCTACCCACAAGGCCACGGCGGCCTTGCAGCAGGGCTGCACGCATTTTGTCGAAAGCGATGCGCAGCAGGCGATCCTGATCTCGACGCGCCTGCCGCTGTTGCGGGTGATCTGGTGGGATGCCCTGGTGCGCCGGGGGCGGTTGATCGGTGCCCATGAATGGAGCCACGCCCCAAAGTGGCAGGAAGGCGCACAACGGGCGTGAGAGAAAGGCGCCCCGGCGGGCAATGACGAGTAGAATTACCGCCCAGAATCAGTTTCGAGGTAGCGGTGGTGGATCTACAGCAGGGTTTTGTCCTGACCCGGCATTGGCGCGACACCCCCGCAGGGACGCAGGTCGAGTTCTGGCTGGCGACCGATGACGGGCCGCGCCAGGTGCGCCTGCCACCGCAACCCTCGGTCGCCTTTATCCCCGCCGCCCAGCGCGAACGCGCCGAAGCCCTGTTGCGCAACGAACGCGGCGTCGAGTTGCGTCCGCTGGAGCTGCTGGATTTTCATCATCGCCCGGTGCTCGGCGTCTACTGCCAGCAGCACCGGCAGTTGATAAATATCGAGAAACTGCTGCGTTCGGCCGGCGTGGATGTCTACGAAGCCGATATCCGCCCGCCCGAGCGTTACCTGATGGAGCGCTTTATCACCGCACCGGTGCTGTTCGGCGGCACCGCGAACAGTGACGGACCGTTGCTCGACACGCAGATGAAGCCGGCGCCGGACTATCGGCCACGGTTGCGCCTGGTGTCCCTGGATATCGAGACGACCATGCAGGGCGACCTGTATTCCATCGCCCTGGAAGGTTGCGGCGAGCGCCAGGTGTACATGCTCGGCCCGGAAAACGGCGAGGCCGGCGAGCTGGATTTCAAGCTCGACTACCGCCAGAGCCGTGGCGAATTGCTCGAAGCGCTGAACGACTGGCTGGCCCGCCACGATCCCGACGCGATCATCGGCTGGAACCTGGTGCAGTTCGATCTGCGGGTCCTGCATGAACATGCCCAGCGCCTGAAGGTGCCGCTACGCCTGGGGCGCGGCGGCGATGTCATGGGCTGGCGCGATAACGGCGCGCGCAACACCCACTATTTCGCGGCCGCCGCCGGGCGCCTGATCATCGACGGTATCGAGGCCCTGCGTTCGGCAACCTGGAGTTTTCCTTCGTTCAGCCTCGAATACGTGGCGCAGAACCTGCTGGGCGAAGGCAAGTCGATCGACAACCCCTACCAGCGCATGGACGAGATCGACCGTATGTTCGCCGAGGACAAGCCCGCCCTGGCGCGCTACAACCTCAAGGACTGCGAGCTGGTGACACGAATTTTCGACAAGACCCAGTTGCTCACCTTCCTGCTCGAACGTGCCACCGTCACCGGGCTGCCGACCGACCGCAGTGGTGGTTCGGTGGCGGCTTTCACCCACCTGTACCTGCCGTTGATGCATCGCCAGGGCTTCGTTGCGCCCAACCTCGGCGAACGTACGCCCGAGGCCAGCCCCGGCGGGTTTGTCATGGATTCGCGACCCGGCCTGTATGAGTCGGTGCTGGTGCTGGACTACAAGAGCCTCTACCCGTCGATCATCCGCACGTTCCTGATCGACCCGGTAGGCCTGATCGAGGGCCTGCGCCATCCCGAGGACAGCGAGTCGGTGGCGGGTTTTCGCGGCGCGCGGTTTTCCCGCACGCGGCATTGCCTGCCGGCGATCGTCGAGACGGTCTGGCAGGGGCGCGAGGCGGCCAAGCGCGAGCACAACGCACCGCTGTCCCAGGCGTTGAAGATCATCATGAACGCCTTCTACGGCGTGCTCGGCTCCAGCGGCTGCCGCTTCTTCGATACCCGGCTGGCTTCTTCGATCACCTTGCGCGGGCACGAGATCATGCGCCGCACCCGGCAACTGATCGAGGCCCAGGGCTACACGGTGATCTATGGCGACACCGACTCGACCTTCGTCTGGCTCAAGCGCGCCCATGACCAGGAAGACGCCGCGCGGATCGGCCGCTCGCTGGTGACCGGGGTCAATGACTGGTGGCGCGAGCAGTTGCACCAGGAGCACGGCCTGACCAGCGCCCTGGAACTGCAGTTCGAAACCCACTTCAGCCGCTTCCTGATGCCGACCATCCGCGGTGCCGAAGAGGGCAGCAAGAAGCGTTATGCCGGGCTGGTCACGCGGGCCGACGGCACCGAGGAGATGGTCTACAAGGGCCTGGAAACCGTACGCAGCGACTGGTCGCCGCTGGCCCAGGAGTTCCAGCAGGAACTGTACCTGCGCATCTTCAATCGCCAGCCCTACCAGGACTATGTGCGCGACTATGTGCGGCGTACCCTGGCAGGCGAGCTGGACCCGCTGCTGGTGTACCGTAAGCGCCTGCGCCGGCAACTGGGCGACTATCAGCGCAATGTCCCGCCCCATGTGCGGGCGGCGCGGCTGGCCGATGAATACAACGATGCCCAGGGCCGCCCACGGCAGTACCAGAGCGGTGGCTGGATCAGCTACGTGATCAGCCTGGCCGGGCCGGAGCCGCTGGAAGTCAGGCGGGCACCGATCGACTACGACCACTACATCACCCGGCAACTGCAACCGGTGGCGGATGCGATCCTGCCGTTCGTGCAGGACGATTTCAGCACCCTGATCGGCGGCCAGCTCGGGTTGTTCTGAGGCCGGCCGATATCGATCGTTCCGACGCAGAGCATGGGAACGATCAACGCCAGGTAGATATGTATTGCAATGTATCTGGGCCCGCCCGCGATACGTGCTTACTTCTGCGACCCGGCTCGCGAACACATTGGAGATACCTCAAGGGCATTCAATAGGTTCCAGGGAGACAGGCATCACTGTCGCCAACCTATTGAATCCAACCTTGAGGAAATCCCCATGAAACTGAAGGCCCTCTGCACTGCCGGCCTCTTCAGCGCCCTGAGCATCCTGGCCGTTGTCGCACCGGCCCAGGCCTCTGCTCACTCTGCCAGCGCCAAGCCGGATATCCAGCACGTGCTGTCGGTCGTCACCGACGGCACCGGCAATTGTGGTGTGGTCAACGCTCATATGACCTACCTGGACTCCCGCGGCCAGCAGGGCACCTTCGACTACCGCAAGTTCGCGGACTGCGACCAGGGCAATTGATCCCCGGCCGTCCTGTTTGTGATTCTCTTCGTCCACGCGTGAAATCGGCTTCCACGACAACCGGTTTCACGCTCGCCTCTATCGGGTGACGCCATGCTGCTTATCGCTTTTCTGGGCGGGATACTGACGGTCCTCAGCCCTTGTATCCTGCCGGTTGTACCCTTTCTATTCGCCCGCGCGGACCGTTCGCGCGCGTCGGTCCTGCTGACGCTGCTCGGCATGGTGTTGACCTTCGCGCTGGTCTCCAGCCTGGCGGTGGTCAGCAGCGAGTGGGTGATCGAGGCCAACAATGCCGGACGCCAGATTGCCCTGGTGGTGATGGCGCTGTTCGCCCTGTCGTTGATTTCCGCCCGCGCCGGTGCCTGGCTGTCACGGCCATTCGTCATGCTGGGCAATCGCATCGATCCGGCGGCTCGCCAGTTGTCCGGGCCTTTGGCTTCCGTGCTGGTCGGTGTCGCCACGGGATTGCTGTGGGCGCCGTGTGCGGGGCCGATCCTGGGCGTCATTCTCACCAGCGCGATGCTGCAAGGCGCTAATGCGCAGACCAGCCTGTTGCTGCTGGCCTATGGGCTGGGCAGTGCGTTGTCCCTGGGCACGCTGATCTTTGCCGGTCGCGGCCTGGTCAACCGGCTCCGGCCGTCGATTCCGCTGACCGGCTGGCTGCGGCGTGGCGCTGGCGTGGCGGTGCTGTTGTCGGCCGTGGTGATCTCCACCGGCGCGGATAACACGCTACTGGCGGGCACCTCTTCCCAGGGCGCCGCCACGGTGGAGCAGAACCTGCTGAAGCAGATTCCCCGGGCCATCGACTATGTGATCAGCAAGGCCAATGCCGCCACGGCGGTCGACCTGGAGTCCAAGGGCGCGATGCCGTCGCTGGCGGGTGCGGTGGAGTGGCTGAACTCACCGCCGCTGGATCGCGAGTCCCTGCGCGGCAAGGTGGTGCTGGTGGACTTCTGGACCTTCGACTGCATCAATTGCCTGCACACCCTGCCGTATGTGAACGGCTGGGCGAAGAAGTACGAGAAGGACGGGCTGGTGGTGATCGGCGTGCATACGCCTGAGTACGCCTTCGAGAAGATCATCGGCAATGTGCGCCAGCAGGTCGTCAAGCTCGGTATCGGCTACCCGGTGGCCATCGACAACGACTACAAGATCTGGCGCGCCTTCGACAACCAGTACTGGCCGGCCCACTACCTGATCGATGCCAAGGGGCAGGTGCGCTACAGCCATTTCGGCGAGGGCCGTTATGACGAGCAGGAGCAGGTGATCCAGACCTTGCTGCAGGAGGCCAGGGGTGCTGCGCCAGCGAGCGGCGCCGGCTGAGCCCGGCAGGGTTGTACCGATCGTTCCCACGCTCCGCGTGGTAACGCCTCTCCGGACGCTCCGCGTCCGCTCTTGTGACGCGGAGCATCACGGGCTGCATGTCCACGGGGACCGTGGGAACGATCAATGTGTGCTTCGGCGTGAAGGCGTGTGTTTCGGTCGAAAATGAAAAAGCCCCGGTCGAATGATCGGGGCTTTTTCTTGAGAAACCGTTCAGGGCATTGCAGGTTTCAAGCACTGCGATCAGCGTGATGATCCGCATCGCCGGCCGCCATGCGACGTTCCAGCAACCGATCAGAACCGCCTTCGGCCACGCGCCGCTCCAGCAATCGATCAGAACCGCCTTTTGCCAGTTGCTGCGGGTTGACGTGGCTGAATTCGGCAGCGGGACATTGGCCGAAGCGACATTCGACAACGTGCCTCAGTGTATGGCGGGGTACTGCGTACACAGTCCGATACGTGGCTCAGATCGAGAAACGTGCCACCAGCCCGTGCATGTCCGCCGCCAGGCGCGACAACTCGGCACTCGCCACCGAAGTCTGCTGGGCACCGCTGGCGCTGTGCATCGACAGGTCGCGGATACTGCTCAGGTTGCGGTCCACGGTGCGCGCCACTTCGGCCTGTTCTTCGGAACCGGCGGCAATGCGCAGGTTCATGTCGTTGATCTGGCCGATGGCGCCGGCGATCTCCGTCAGTGCCGCGCCGGCCTCATGGGCGATGCGCAAGGTGTCCCGGGCTTCCTCGCAGCTGTCCTGCATGGCCCGGGTCACCTGCTCGGTGCCCTGGCGGATGCGCTCGATGATCTGCGCGATTTCCCCGGTCGATTGCTGCGTGCGCCCGGCCAGGGCGCGGACTTCATCGGCGACCACGGCAAAACCGCGACCCTGTTCGCCGGCCCGCGCCGCCTCGATAGCGGCGTTCAGGGCCAGCAGGTTGGTCTGTTCGGCAATGGTGCGAATCACCTCCAGGACCTGGCTGATGTCCTGCGATTGCGTCGCCAGTTGCTGCACATCAGCGCTGGTGTTCTGCACTGTCGAACTCAATTTCTCGATGGCGACGACGGTGTGCATGACCCGGTCCGAACCGGTCTGGCTCGACTCGCCGGAGGAGCGCGCCGCCGTCGAGGCCGAGGCGGCATTGCGTGCCACATCGTTGACCGCCACGGTCATCTGGTTCACCGCCGTGGCGGCCTGTTCGATCTCCTGGTTCTGCCGTTGCAGGCCGCGGCTGGATTCGCCGGTCACCGCGCTCATTTCTTCCGCCGCCGAGGCCAGTTGGGTCGACGAGTCACCGATCAGGCGGATCGTATCGCGCAGGTTGCCCTGCATGGTACGGGCCGATTGGAGCAGGGCCGACAGTTCGTCCTTGCCCTCGATCACGATCTCGCTGCGCAGGTCGCCACGGGCAATCGTATCGTTGATCGACAGGGCATATTTCAACGGCACGGTGATACTGCGGGTGAAACAGTACGCCAGGACCAGGGTGGCCAGCGAGGCGAAGATGATCATGGCAATGGTGAAGTCGAGGCTGACGTTGTAGGTGTGCGCCGAGTCGAGCCCGGACTGCCTGGCCTTGTCGATATTCAACTGCACCAGTTGGTCGATGGCCTGTTGCATCAGCTTGTTCAGCGGCACCTGTTCGTCCAGCAGCAACGCGCCTTCGGCGTACTGACCTTTCTGGCTGAAATCGATGCAGCTGTCGGCCAGCCGGGTCAGGCGCTGGATACCGTCGCTGACCACCTTGAACAACTGTTGCTCGTGCTCGTCGCTGATATAGGCGCTGTAGTCCTGCAACTGGCCGAGCAGGGTGGTGCGAAACGCGCGGATGTTCTCGATGGTGGCGTCCTTGGTCGACGCATTGGACTGGGCGATCAGCCGACGACTTTCCAGCAGCAGCTTCAAGGCGGTCGAGTTGACCCGGTCGGCGGCGATGACGCTGGCCATCGAGCGTTCCTCGAGTTGGGCCGCCAGGGTGCGGATGGCGCTCATGTTCCACAGGGACACCAGTCCCAGCACGATCAGCAGCGCAGTGATGACGGCGAAGCTGAGGGCGGAGCGGACAGGGATCTTCAGATTCCTCAACAGCATGACAACCGGCTCCTGGACTGCGCCAAGTGAAAGTGGGTATTACGGGATGTTTCAATGATGGCACGATAATGTTGCCGTTTCGGGGCGGTGCTCATTGTATTAACTAATGCCTTCCATAGTTTTTTCGTGGGGTTGCCGGGGGTCGGGCTAGGTGCCCGAAACGAAATAGCCGCCGCTGTCCCCCTTAAGCGGGTCGGCGGCGGCTATGTCCAGAGGTTGCTTGTCGATGTTCAGGTGGCTGGATAGGCACCCGGCGGTTGTGGGTCGTCGCTCTCCTCGGTGGTTGCCGGTGTCGCGGCAAAGGCCTGCTGGACGCTGTTCTTCAGGCCGGCCAGTGCCGCAGGGGCGGTCTTGATCAGTTGCGGGGCGTTTTCGATCAGTTCGGTCGGTACCTGCGAGGCCACCTGCAGGCCGCCACGCACCCGGTGGAAGGTGTTCTCGGCGACGCGTCCGGCGGTGCCCGGCAGCGTGCCGTGGGCCAGGTCGGCCCGGTCGGGATCGAGGATGTTCTGCACGGCCGAGCGTGTCCGCGGGAAGGCGCTCGCGGTCGATTCAGCGGGCGCTCCCGGCAAGGCCTGGCTGTCCGCCCTGGCCTTGAGTGCGGCGCTGTGGGCCTTGGATTCCGGGCCGGACTGGAAGCTGGCGTAGGCCGGAATCAGCAAGGCCGGCGAGCCCATGGCGGCGAGCATCACCTGGCCGAATTTCTGTGCCGGGCCGGCAGCGCCGACCGCACGCCCGGCGGCGCCGACCAGGGCTGCCGAACCCAGTCCCAGATAGGAGCCGAACGTCTTGCTCAGCAAGCTCTGGCGCACCTCGGTATCGCTTGGATTACTGGCCAGTACCGCGTCGCCGGCGGCTTTGGCCAGGCGTTGTGAAAGTGGTTTGTCGACCTGTTTGAAGGTGTGGGTGGGCAGCTCGCGGCCCCGCTCGTCGGTGGCCGTGCTGCGCAGTTGCATGCTCGATTGCACACCGCCCATCAGCACGCCGCCGCCCATCGAGGCGAGTGTCCGCGGGCCGACATTGTTGACGTGCAGTTGCGGGGCGGCGAAGCCGAGGCCGCGGCGAATGGCCTGGGCCGTGGCGAAGGAGCCATAGGCCTGCAGTTCACCGAGGCCGGTACCGTTCTTGTTGGCCTGCTGGGCATTCTTGTGCTGGCCGCGCAGTGTCTCGACCGCGGTCTTGGCCTGTGCCTTCGCTTCGGCGTCCGGGGCCTGGATCACCCCGCCGATGCTGATGCGCGGGTTGGGGTTGGGGATCACTTCACTGGCCTTGACCGGTGCCAGGCTCCAGCCGCCGACCAGTTCCTGGCCCATGGGCTTGAGCAGGTTGGTGCCCACTTCGTGGGCGGCGGCCATCACCGCGCCGGTGGCGAACAACTGCACCGGCAGATTGTCCGGAATCGCCGCCTCGACGGCGGCCCGGGCGAAGCCGAAGGCCAGGCCGGACGCGAGCATCTGCGGCACCGCACCGGCGACAAAGGCCTTGGTGGTCGCGGCCCAGCCGTCGTTGGCCTGATGTAGGTCGGCGAGGGTTACGGGCAGGCGGGCGTTGTCCAGGGCGTCCTTGAAGTCGCCATTCTGGCTGGTCTGTTTCACCAGTTCCTTGAGCTGCTGGTTGATGCCTTCCCACTCAGCGGCGGGCTGGTTCAGGTGGCGCAGTGCGTCGACCGTGGCCTGGGCCTTGCTCTGCGCTTGTTTCAGGGCCTGGGGGATTTCGTTGGCCACCTGCGCGGCGTGGCGGGCAAAGGCCTGTTCGCTGCGCAGTACCTGGGCGCGGTCGGCCTCGGGCAGACCGGGCCGGGCGAGCACTTCGGCGTATTGCGCGGCCTTGCCGGCAAACAGCTCGGTCTGTTGTGTGATCGCCTGTTCCAGAACCTGGCCGTACGCCGCCAGGTCCGGCGCGCCGGGGTTCTTGCCGAGTTCGCCAAGGGCCTTGTGCAGTTGCAGGCGGGTGTCCCGCGCACTGTCGGCCAGGGCATCGGGGAGCAGGAAACGGCCTTGCTCGTCGCGCTCGGGAAACAGCTGGGCGTTGATGATCGGGAACGCGGCCCGGGGATGTTCTTCGAGGTATTTGCCTTCCAGGATCATCCGCGCCTGGCACTGGTCCAGATTGTCCAATACCGGCTTACCCGTGTGCAGGGCGTGCGCCAGGGTCTGGGCCTGGCGGGCCAGGGACGGCGACGGGCGCAGTTGCTCCGAATAGGTTTTCAGCGTGGCGCTGGGCTGCCGCGTATCACCCGCGGGTGCCAGGGCGGGAGGCGCCTGGCGGTTGGACGAGAGCCGGGCGAGGGGGATGTCGTTGCTGTTCGCCGCATCCACCGGTGCCTCGGCAATCGCCTCTGGCCGAGGCTCCAAAGGGCGGTGGACAGTGCTTGAGGATGGACCGTAAATGCTGCTCATAGGGCCCTCGCGCCGGATGTCAGGCGGCCTGTGGCCAGGGTGGTGGAGCGCCCCGGCAGTGTTTGCGGGCGGTTGTCCTGGTCGCTGTCATCGTTGAGAAAACCGGTCTGGCGCCAGGCCTGGGCGTATTCGGCGAAGTGTCCCATCAGGCCCAGCAGGTGCGTTGCCGAGGTGTCCGCCAGGGCCAGGGAGCTGTTCAACAGGACCCGTCCGGTCTGTTCGTTGTGGGAAAAACTGCTGCTGTAGCGACCGTCGAACAGATAGAAATTGGTCTCGAGCAGGCGCAGCAGGACCGCCTCGCGCCGACGTGCCGGCAATGGCCCGAAATCACCGTGAAGCACCACGTTTCCTGGGCCGGGGGCGTCCACGTAGTGCAGGGAAAAGTCCACGTCCCTGACCGTCAGTCGAGTGTTCTCGTATAGCACGGCGGTGGGCGGGATAAGGCTCAGTCGGCAGATCTCGTCGACCAGTTGCCGGTAGTTCTCGATGGCCATGTTTCTTGTTCTCCGGGCATCACGCGCGTACCTTGGTGCCGGCGCATGATGGGGCGGGCTTGGGTGGTGGTGGCCTCGCCGATGGGAAAACCGGCTTGCTCGCAGATGAGTGGTTCGCCAGGTGAAATGGGTTCCATAAAAAATCCCCATGGCACTTCCCGGATCGACGCGATGGTATCTTTAGTGCTGGCACTCTAAAGTTTGTAATGCCAGTGCTTTGACATTGCCCGGGGTTTCACCAGTATTTTGTCCGTTGCCCGGTATTTGAACTTCGGTGTTCGAAAACGGGGCAAGAAGAGAATAACTCGCACTGGGATCTGTTAATTTAAGATTACGGTTGACAGGCATAAGTACGAATGTATTCTTTCGCCCACTACCGGGCACCAGCATGCTCGGCTGGCCTCTGTTATCGTGTGATGCCGATCTTTATCGGTAAATGGAGCGTGAATGATAAGGTGGCCTTTCAAACGTCTGTACGAAATGTTCAAAAAGGACCAGTCAGAATTTTTTGTGCGCGCGTTCTTGTTTTAATACTTTGTTAATAGATCCGAGTTTCGAATGGTGTTAGCGGAAAACGAATTCGCTGAATATCAGTACTCGTCGGTTCTGTTTCAAGTATAGGGCAATCATGTTGTCTTAAATAAGCGGCTTGCCAAATTTTGGGCACTTAAAGCCTGTTCTGATGTTTTTTTGGCGTTGTGGAAAATAAAAACATAATGGATTTTTCTGCTCGGTAACTTGTTCCGAGTGCGGGGTTCTGTTCGCAACAGCTGCCGGTGTGATGGAAATGTCACCAGGTGGTTACAAAGGAAGCGACGGCCCTGCCTGGCGGGGAATTTAATTGAGCGGACCGATCTGGAGATCGTAGATGGGTGTGTACGATTGCTTTGATTGTGAGCTTGACTCCGAGAAGGAGATTCCCAATATAAAGATCATTGCGCAAAGTACGTCTCAACTGGGCATCGATCTGTTGCTCTCGGGTGAGACAGGCACGGGCAAGGACACCCTGGCCCAGCGTATCCACGGGCTTTCCGGGCGCAATGGTCCCTTTGTGGCGATGAACTGCGCGGCGATTCCCGAATCCCTGGCCGAGAGCGAATTGTTCGGTGTGGTCAGCGGCGCCTTTACCGGCGCCAGCCGGTCGCGCATGGGCTACATCGAGGCGGCCCAGGGCGGCACTCTCTACCTCGACGAGATCGACAGCATGCCGCTGAGCCTTCAGGCCAAGCTGTTGCGTGTGCTCGAAGTGCGAGCCATCGAGCGCCTGGGGTCGACCACCGTGATTCCGCTGGATCTGTGCGTGATCGCTTCGGCGCAGCGGCCCCTGGGGAAAATGGTCGAAGACGGGTTGTTTCGCCGCGACCTGTACTTTCGCCTCAATGTCCTGACCATCCAGTTGCCGGCGTTGCGTGAGCGCCGCGACCAGATCATTCCGCTGTTCTCCAAGTTCGCCAGTGCTGCCACCCGCGATCTCGGCCGGGGCCAGAAGCCGTTGAACGCCTCGCTGGCGCAGATGCTGCTCAGTCATTCCTGGCCGGGCAATATCCGCGAGCTGAAATCGGCGGCCAAGCGCTTTGTACTGGGCTTCCCGTTGCTGGGTGGCGATGCGCCGGACGATGTCGAGGGGCAGACCCTCAAGGCGCAGATGCGAGTGATCGAGCGTACGTTGATCCAGGAGGCGCTCAAGCGCCACGGGCAGTCCGTGGACGCGGTGAGCATGGAGCTGGGCGTGCCGCGGCGGACCCTGTACCACCGGATCAAGACCCTGGATATTTTCCTGAAGAACGACGGCCTGGAAAAAAAGATGGAACTCAAATCGCTGGGGGTTCCACTCATGGATATCCCGCACTGACGTGGGTGACCAATCAGGAGTTGTAGAAGATTATGAAACTTCCAGGTATCGGCGGTATGGTGAATTCGGCGGTCAATGGTTTCAACTCTGTCAAGGAAACCGCCAACTCTATCCAGGGTAACGCGCAGAACCAGTCAGCGGCGGCGGATATGTCCGGTGGTGGCAAGGCCGCTGACGCACAAATGAAGATGATGCAGATGCAGGACGAGCAGTCCGCGCGCAATATCATGTTGCAAGGCCAGGCGGCCATGCAGACCGAGCAGCGCAACACCCTGCAGGCCATCAGCTCCGCTCAGACTGACGCCGCGAACAAAGAAATCTCGAACGTGGCACAAACCGCCAAGGGCATCAGCTATTAATCATCCCCCGGCCCCCTGATTGTTCAGGGGGCATTGTGATCGTTAGCGAGATTCTTCCATGCTAAATTCTGTTTCCAGCTCTGCCGGTGCATTCGGGCGGATAGGCACTGTCATTCCGTCAGCTTCAACTTCGGACGCTTCCGCTTCGCCCCAGACCCTCAAGGGCGTTATCGAAAAGTTAAGCAATGCCTTAATGTCAGGAGGCCATCTTTCCACCGATTCGCCGTTGGGGAAGATGGTTGAACAGCAACTAAAGAAAGATAATCCGCTGGCGGCATTAACGGGCAATAGCGATATCGGTGCGGTTAAAAAAGCATTGGGTGAAGTTATCAAGGACAAGCTGGGCAGCAACTTCGGTGCTGCCGCCGACGCCGGTATCGGTGGCGGCAAAGGCGGTCCTGACCTGCTGTCGCAGGTCATGCGCGGCCTGGGCAAGGCGTCCCTGGATCACGCCCTGACCGACAAGGGCGACGGCTCGACATTCTCCAGTGCCGACAAGCCGATCCTGCAACAGGTCGCCGACTACATGGACAAGAACAAGGCGGTGTTCGGTGCGCCCGATTCCGGTTCATGGAGCAAGGAGCTGGACGAGGACAACTACCTCGACAAGGGTGAAACGGCGAAATTCAGGGCCGCGCTCGACCAGATTTCCCAGAAATTGGACGGCGGCGATAACGCCGGCGATGCCTCGACCCAGCCGGCCAATGCCGGTGGCCTGGGCAGCCCGCAGGGCGCGTCCGATGGCGGCGGCCTTGGCGGCCCGCAAGAGGACCTGTCCGGCAACGGCGGCCTTGGTACTCCGCAGCAGGAGCCTGCCGACAACGGCGGCCTGGGTAGCCCCCAGCAGACATCGCCACGGGGTGATCTGGCCAAGGTCGTGCACAGCCTCGAAGACCAGTTGGAGAAGTTGCTGGGCGCGAAGAATCCGATGGATATCTTCAAGCAGGGCCTGGAAATGGGCATGGGCCTGGCCAGTGGCTTGCAGTCCGGTGGCGGTGGCCTGGGGCATCATCTGCAGCAGCATGATCTGCAGAACTCCGCTGCCCAGGCTGCGCAAAACATCCTCGACGTGATGACCAGCAACCTGGGCTGAGGCCCGGGTCGCTGTTGCGTTATTCCACCATTCGACATCGTCTGCCGGAGAAGTCCCGTGAGCCTAGCCCCCATCCACTCCTTCAAGGGTTTGCCCGTCGACCATGAGCAAGGGCTGGTTTCCGGGCCCGCGCAGGCGGATGTCGACCTGTTCAGCAACGCCATGCGCCAGGACCACGGGGTCTCCGGGCACCTGGCCGACGGCATGGTCAATGCCATCTCCGACCGCCTGCAGTCCCAGGGCCGCCTGTCCGAGCAAGCCATGCGGGCGATGAAAGTCGCCGCCGGTTCGGCCGACCCGATGGACGTGGTCAAGATGAGCCGCTCCCTGTCCCAGTACTCCCTGCAAATGGCGATGACCACCAAGGTGGTGAGCAAGGGTGCCCAGGCACTCGACAAGCTCACCAACCTGCAATAGGACCGCGTGTGAGGTATCTCTGGCCGCTCCTGTTGTTTTGCCTGTCGCTGCTCGTCGGCTGCAGTGATGAGAGCAAGCTCTTCGGCGGCTTGTCGGAGCAGGATGCCAACGAGGTGATCGCGCAACTGGCCGACCAGCATATCGAGGCGCACAAACAGGCGGAGAAGGTCGGCGTGACGGTGATCGTCTCCAGCCACGACATCAATCGCGCGGTGCGTATCCTAGATGCCGCAGGCCTGCCCCGGCGAACACGGACCAGCCTGGGGGAAATCTTCAAGAAGGAAGGGGTGATCTCCACGCCACTTGAAGAACGTGCGCGCTATATCTACGCCTTGTCCCAGGAACTGGAGTCGACCCTGTCGCAGATCGACGGGGTGGTCGTGGCCCGGGTCCATGTGGTGCTGCCCGAGCGGATCGCGCCGGGCGAACCGGTGCAACCGGCCTCGGCGGCGGTATTCATCAAGCACACCTCGGCGCTGGACCCGGACAGTGTGCGCGGGCGCATCCAGCAGATGGTCGCCAGCAGCATTCCCGGGATGTCCCAGGAAACCCTGAACTCGAAAAAATTCGCCATCGTCTTCGTGCCTGCCGTGGAGTACGAAGACAAGCAGAAACTGGTGGCGTTCGGACCGTTCCTGGTGGACAGCCGTGACCAGGGTTTCTGGAACTCGGCGCTGCTGGCGGCGCCGGTCGGCGGGTTGCTGCTGTTGCTGTTGATCGTCCTGGCATTGCGGGGCGACTGGCGTCGGGCACTGCTGGGACGCTTGCGTCCGGGGCGGCGTAATACTTCCGGCTACCCTGCACGGCTGTGAACGAACTCGACTGGATCAACTGGTGGTGTTGCACCTGGCGCTGGGCCCACCCGGGCTGGCGCTTGCAACTCCTCGCGGCGCACGGGCTGGACACCGGCCATGCGTCGGCCCTGGCCGGTAGCCGGCATGCCGAGCTGCTGGAGGCGCTGGGGGTGATGCCCAGTCAGCCGCCGCCCGTCGATGCCGATGTCGCCCTGTGGTTGTCGTTGACCGCCGAGCAGCGCGAGCAGGCGTTGTTGCTTGCCCGTTCCATCTGCTGTGCACCGTTCCCGCACCAGCCCACGGTTGCCGAACGCCACGGGCAATGGTGCCGCAGCCTGGCGAAAGCCCTGCGCCCGGGCCTGTGGCTCGATCAGCCGACGGTGGATGCGCGGGTGTTGCTCGCCAGCTGGCTGGGCGCGCCGTTCTGGTCACGCTTGCGCCTGGCCTGGGCGCCGGGGGAGTCGCTGGAACCCCTGGCCGACCTGCCACGGCAGAAACTCGATACCCTCTGGCGCGCCGTGCTCTGGCGGGTCGCTACACCATGAACCATCCCCGGAGCCCGTCATTGTGCTGAGTCTCAGACGCTTGTCCCTCGGCGCCTCGGCGCTGCCGCACTCGCCCATCGTACGCCTTGAACAGCTGGCCCAGGCGCAGGAAGCCACCGATGTCCTGGCGGCGGCCCGGGAAGAGGCCGAGCGCCTGCTGGCGGACGCCCGCGAACAATGCCAGCGCTATCTTGACCAGGCCCTGGGACAGTTCTGGGACGAGGCCAACGGTTTTCTCCAGGCCCTCGACCGCGAGCGTGAGGCCCTGCACCAGGAAGTGGTCGTGTCGGCGGAGAGCGTGCTGGTTGCCGCCATGACCCGGCTGTTCGGCGAAGCCGGTCCCGCCGAGCGGGTGCGGGCATTGGTCGGCCACCTGGCGGGCAGCCAGCGCGAGGCGGTCAGCGCGGTGCTGAGCTGTTCTCCCGGACTGTTCGACGAGGTCCAGGCGTGGTTGGCGAGCAGTCGCTTCGCGGAGCTCTGGCAGCTGCGCGAAGATGCCTTTCTCGGGCCCGAAGCCTTGCGCCTGAGCAGTGACACCGGGACCTTCGAGCTGGATTGGGCCGGCCTGGTGCGTTGCCTGGCGCTGCGCGGTGAATGACGGCGGGTGCGCCTGGCCGTTATCCCCTGTGGAAAAAGTGGAACCCACTGGCGGCTTTGCTCCACTCACAGGCATCACCTCGCTGGAGCGACCTCGATGATCAGTTTCAAAGCCTTGCAGCATCGCCTCGATCACTCGTTTACCCACAACCAGACCGGCACCGACGATGCCGCCATGGCGGCTGCCGAAAGTGGTTCGGTAGAGGACATGATGGCGTTTACCGATGCCGCGCAGAAAATGGCCACCGCGACCTCGGTGATGAGCGAAGGGCTGCGCGCCCAACATGGCCTGACAAAGTCGATTATCGATGGAATACAGTGATTTCACGGCGATCGTCGTCCAGTGGTGCGAGCAGCCTTCCGGCGCCCCGCTGGACTGCTGGATCGATGACGCGAACGCCCGGCTCGTCGCCACCGAAGGCGGCGTGCGCTGCAGTATCGATGTGCTGGATCCCTATGATGCGGCCGACCCGGAACGGGTGACGGCACTCCTCGGCCAGGGCGCGGCCAGCGTCGCCTGTCACTGCGAAGGGGCACTGGCCATCGACCCCGACAGCCATTGCCTGGTCCTGGTCAGCTGGCAGGCGCTGCCGTGTCCGCCGCAGCGCCTGCTCGAACGCCTGGAAAACCTGGCCAACCAACGGGCGGCGATGCTCAGCCTGTTGCGCACCACCCTCGACAGCCTGGCGGCCAGCGCCTCCGGGCGTCCGACCCTTCACAGCTGGCAGCCGGGAGTCTGAAATGCGCAAGGTTGCCTGGTGGTTACCGTGGTTGTTGATGTGGGCCAGTGCCTCGGCGCTGGCGGTGGTCCCGCCGGCGTGGAAGCACACGGCGTATGCCTATGATGCCAAGCAGGCCGATGTGGCGACGACCCTGGAGGACTTTGCCCGGGAGTTCGGCATCGGCCTGGAAATGGGCCCGCTGGATGGCGTGGTCGACGGTCGTATCCGCGCCGCCAGTCCCCAGGCCTTTCTCGATCGACTGGGGCAGGAGCACCATTTCCAGTGGTTCGTGTACAACGAAACCCTGTATGTCAGCCCGACCGACCAGCAGACCTCGGCGCGCATCGAGGTGTCCCAGGACGCGGCGGATGACCTCAAGAGTGCCCTGACCGATGTCGGCCTGCTCGACCCGCGTTTCGGCTGGGGGGCCTTGCCCGACGAGGGCGTGGTGCTGGTCAGCGGGCCGCCGCGCTACGTCGAGATGATCCGCGACTACAGCCGCAAGGTCGACACCCCGGACGAAAAGCAGGACGTCGTGGTGCTGCCGTTGCGTTACGCCAACGCCGCCGACCGCACCATCCGCTACCGAGACCAGCAACTGACGGTGGCCGGCGTGGCGACCATTCTCCAGGACCTGCTGGAAAGCCGCTCGCGCGGCGAGCCGGTGAATGCCGCTAACCTGTTGCAGGGCGCGGGCCTGGGCGGCGGACAAGGCGGCAATCCCTACGGTGCCTCGTCGACCCTGCTCGGCGGCCTGGATGGCGACAGTCTTCAGCAAGGCCTGGACCGGGTATTGGCCAACACCACCGCCGGGGCCAAGAACACCCACGGCGGAACACCGGGCGGCAGCAAGTCGCGGATCCGCGTCAGCGCCGATGTGCGCAACAACGCCGTGCTGATCTACGATCTGCCCAAGCGCAAGGCCCTGTATCAGGAACTGGTCAAGCAGCTCGACCAGCCGCGCAACCTGATCGAGATCGACGCGGTGATTCTCGACATCAACCGCGATGACCTGGCCGAGCTGTCCAGCAGTTGGAACGTCTGGGCCGGCGGAACCAATGTCAGCGGTTCGCTGCTGGATTCGGGAGCGACCCTGTCGGCGGAAAACTCCGGCCGCTTCGCCCTGGCGGTGCATGCCCTGGAAGCCAAGGGCGCGGCAACGGTGGTGGGCAACCCGTCGATCCTGACCCTGGAAAACCAGCCGGCGGTCATCGACTTCAGCCGCACCGAATACCTCACCGCCACCGGCGAGCGGGTCGCCGACATCCAGCCGATCACCGCCGGCACCAGCCTGCAGGTGATCCCGCGCTCGCTGACCGGCAATGGCAAGTCACAGGTGCAATTGATCCTCGATATCGAGGACGGGCAGATCGACCAGTCGGTGCTCAATGTCACCCAGCCCAGCGTGCGCAAGGGCAATGTCAGCACCCAGGCGATCGTTGCCGAGCGCGGTTCGCTGGTGGTCGGCGGCTTTCACGGCCTGGAGTCCAACGACAAGATCAGCCGGATTCCCTGGCTCAGCGATATCCCGGTGATCGGCAAAGTGCTGTTCACCTCCACCAGTCACCGCACCACCAAGCGCGAGCGGTTGTTCATCCTCACGCCACGGCTGATCGGCGACCAGGTCGACCCGGCGCGTTATGTCGAGAACGGCAATCCCGACGATATCGACGCCGCCGGCCAGCGTATCGACAAGCGCCGCAGCGAGGCGCAACCGACGCGGATCCAGGTGCAGAACACGTTTACCCAGTTGCTCGACGGCCTGCAGCCGAGCGGTTTCAGCAGCGGCGGTGCCTTGCCGTTCGTGCCGGACAGTCTCTGCGACTCCGGCGGCGGCCTGGTCATCGACCGCCAGCGTGCCCAGTGGTACGGCCACAAGACCTGGGGCGTGGCGGTGGTGGTGGCGCGCAACACCGGGACCCAGCCGGTGCGTGTCGACGAGAGCGGTTGCGGTGGGCGCTGGGTGCTCGGGGTGGCAGCCTGGCCCCATGCCTGGCTGCAGCCGGGAGAGGAAAGCGAAGTGTTTATCGCCCTGCGCCAACCCAAGGCTGCCCAGGGTAATGCCCAGGTCCGCGCTTCACTGCTCAAGGGAGCGAAACCATGAACAAATTCGTCTGTCTCGCGCTGGCGGGGCTGGGGATCATGCTGGCCGGTTGCAGTACCGCACCGCCGCCTGTCGGTTGTACGGGCCTGGCGTGCAGCCGGCCGGATTCCACCGATCGCAGCCTGGTGATCTGGTGGCCCGAGGAGATGCGCCACGGTCTGGAAGGCCCCGAACGAGTACTCGATTTTACTGTCGTGCCATTGAAGGACTGAGCGTCATGATTCGCGTTTCCGGTAAGGCGGCGTTTTACGAGCGGGTAGCAGCAGAGCAGGATGCGATCTGGCCTCTGGTCAGCGGGGTGTCCTTCCTCAGTCGACGTGAGCATCACGACTGGGGCATTGCGTTGCATATCGAGAAGCGTGCGCTGAAACCCCAACAACTGCGTGAAACCCTCGAGCGGCGTTTCACCCAATCCCATCGGTTCCCCAACTATTTCCTGTTCCTCGATCCCCAGCGCAACTTTGTTGTCTGGCACGCGGTGCCGGACAGTGGCGAGGGGAGCCCGTCACTCGATCAGATCCGCCAGCATCAGCTGATGCTGGCGGGACTTGAACACCTCAACGATCCTCCGCGCTGACGCGGTCTACACCGCGTCGTCCGCCAGGGCGGCGCGGGCGGCTTGTGCGTTGCCCCGCCGATTGACCAACCCTGCCTGAGCCTCTATCCGCGCTTGCACCGGTTCCACCGCTACGGTGGCCGCTGGCGGGGCGTCGATGGCCTTGCGCACACTGCCATGGGCCTGGAATGTCTGGTTCATGGTGCGATAGGCCAGGCCCATGGCCAGGGCGGTGCCGCTGTTGCCGAGGAAGCTCGACAGCGCCGGTGTCGTCCCACCCCGCGTCAATTCACCCATGGCCATGTTGATGGCGCTGGCCAGCGAGGTCCAGGCCACCCGTGCCGGCGACTGATCGAACAGGCGCCCATAGTCCTTGAGCGGCAGGCTCGCTTCGAACTTCTGGCTGGTGCCCGCCTGCCGAGTGTCGAAGTGTTTTTGCAGGTGGCCGTCGATAATCGCCGTGACGGTGTTGAAGGCCGCGCGGGTGCCCGCCAGGGTCTGGATCGAGCGGGCCAGGGCGTCGCCGTGCAGCGGCTGGTGGTCGGCGCCGGTCAGGGCCGGGCTCGACAGGGTCTGGCCCGGTGGCAGGGTCTTGGGGCTGATGGAGTCCTGGATAAAGCCCATGGTCAGGGTCATGGTGCCGTAGGCCCAGCCCAGCAGCGCCATGTTGTCTTCGTTGACGCCATGGGTCTTGGTGTTGTCGTGCTTGCCGGTCATGCTCAGGCTGGCCTGCATGGTTTCCCGCGACAGGGCATAGATCACGTTGCGCAGCTGGGTCGCCAGGATCCTTGCGCTCAGGGCGCCGTCGCCACGGCTTGCGCCGAGGGCGCCGAGCCCGAGGTAGATCGCTTCGGCGGCAATCTGGTTGCGCGTGACATTGCGCGAATCGCGCTGCATCTGCTCGCGTCGGGCTTGTTGCTGGTCGGCGCCGAGGGCGTTCCATTGCCGCTCGCTGAGGGCGAAATGCCCGCGCACGGCAACGGTGGATTCGCTACCCAGGCGCTCCAGGCGCGGCTGGCGCACATAGACATGACTGGCCACGGTGGCCAGCGAGATCGCCGCCTGCAAGGCCAGCGCACCACCCGGACTCTTCTGTGCCAGGCCTTCGGCGAGGGCACTGTAGGTGTGCATGAAGGCGACTTCGCGGGCGTAGGTCGGCAGCCCGCAGGTGACCATCTGTTGCAGGGTCTGCCCGGCGGCGGCCAGGGTACTGCGTCCGGACGGCAGGTTGGCGGCGGTGTCGGCCCAACTTTGTACGGCGGTGTGCTTGATGCTGCTGCCGGCGCTGACGCCACCTTGGTACACCGCTGTTCCCGCGGCACTCATGCCCTTCCACGCGGGCGCCAGGCACTGGCGGTGAAACGCCTGGCCCATGCCGCTCGCCGCCTGCGCCGCACGGGCGGTGAAGCCGGGTGGCGCGGCGGCAACCTGGGCATTCTCCACTTCGCCCGGGGTGCGCACCGCCAGTTCGATGGCCGCGGTCGGCGGCGTGGCGTTGACCGTGGGTGCCTGTGTTCTCAAGACCATGTCGGGTTCCTTAGGCTGGTTCTGGGGAGCGTGGTTGCGGGGACGGAAGGCGTGGCAAAACTGTCGGCGAACGCGGCGAAGTCCAGCAGCCAGTCGACAAAGGCCTGGGCGTCCAGGCCCTGGCTGTCCCAACGGGCCTGCAGGCAGGCACCCAGCGGCGCGAGGGCGATGGCGCAACCGGTCAGCGTCATCAGTTGCAGGTTGGCGCGCAGGGCCAGTTCGCGCTGATCACTGCCGTGCAGCGGGGCATCGATGCGACTGCTGACCAGCAAGTGGCGCTGGTCGCTGTCGGCGATGATTTCCAGAGAACGACCATTGAGCCGGATCACACCGACGGTCTCCGGGGCGGCCGCGGGCGGAGCGATGCCCAGGTGGTGCAGGGTCTGTTCCAGCAGCGGGCGATGCCAGGTTTGCGTCATGGCTGCTTGCGCCTGCGCCTGTGCGGCGGGACTGGCCGCCGGTGGCGGGCCACTGGCGGTGTCGTTGCCGACAAGCGGCGAACTCAAGGCCGTGGCGCCGGCAATCAGGCTTTCGCCCACGGCCAGCAAGTGACTGAGTTCGGCGGCCAGGTAGCAGGTGTCCGAGTACGGCTGGTATTGCAGGCGCGTGACCAGCACCGCGTTGCCGCCATCATCCAGCGCACCGGCGCAGGCGCTCATGGCACTGGTGGCGCAATTGGCCCGCAACAGCAGTTCGCTCCACAGCGCCGGCGTGCAATCGAGGGGCCGCTGCAACCAGCCCAGTGCCAGCCATTGCGCCACCGGTTGCTGCTGCCATTGCACCAGTTGCAGGGTCAATCCCGGCAGGGGCAACTCACCGCTGCGGGCGAAGTCGCGAGCCTGTGGATCCGGTAGTCCGAGCTGCTTCGCCGCGTTCAGGAGCCAGTTCGCCGCAGCGTCTGGAATGGGGTTTTGCGGGCCTTTTGCAGCGGGTGGGCGAACATGTGATTGCATGGGCTCTACCTGTAGGGCTTTTGAAGCCCATTTGAGCGCAATAACATGTCAGTTTGATGAATCGAAAGGCCCTGGATCAGCGTTCTTCGAGCTGAATGATCTCGTCGGTGACTTCATCGAGCTGGCGAATCACCTGGTAGATATGGGCCACGTCGAGCAGGGTCGGGCGGGGGATGTATTTGCCGGTCTTGACCTTGTACAAGGTGCGCGCCAGCCAGATGCTCTGCACCACCGGAATCTTCGCGCGGCGGGCGCGTTCGATCAGTGCCAGGGCGTCGGCATCCTCGCCCTTGCAATGGATCAGCGGCAGCGGCGTCTGGCCGGGGCGGTAGTAGAGCGCCACGGCGAAGTGGGTCGGATTGACCAGCAACATGTCGGCGTCTTCCACCGGCTTGGGCGGCGTGCGCGGTTCCTCGTTGAGCAGCTCGTGGGCCAGTTGGCGGCGATGGCCCTTGACGTGCGGATCGCCTTCGGACTCCTTGTATTCCTTCTTGATGTCTTCGTGGCTCATGCGCATTTTCTTCGCGTGGAAGTACTTCTGCAGGGCGAAGTCGATCATGCCGATCGCCAGCAGCAAGCCGAGGGTGGTGCGCAGGACGCTGCGCAACAATGTCAGCAAGGCATGCCAGTAGGTGTTCAGGTCGGAATCGGCGAGCAGCACCAGGGTGCCCAGCACCGGCTTGATCGAGACATAGAGGGTGGTGCCGATGGCCACCGCCTTGAGGATGCTCAACAGCAGGTTCATCAGGTTCTGCCCGGAGAACATCTGCTTCAGGTGGCTGAGCGGATTGAGCTTGCCGAAGTCGATCTTCAGCGCCTTGGGCGCGAACAGGAAACCGATCTGTACCCAGCTGCCGACCATGCGCATCAGCATTGCCAGGCCGACGCTCATCAGGATGAAGCTGATCAGCAGCCAGGTGGCTTCGCCGGTCATTTCCGTGAGGCTGCTGAGGAACGGCTGGTTGATGCGCCGCAGGGTCAGCGACATCAGGTGCTCCAGGCGCGCCACGCTGTCGTCGGCCATGCCCAGGGCGACCTCGCTGACCACCATCAGCACCAGCAGCTTGCCCAGGTCCTGGCTCTGTCCCACCTGGCCTTTTTCCCGGGCGTCGCGCAGTTTCTTGGGCGTGGCCTTTTCGGTTTTTTCGCTCATGGCACCTGCACCAGCAAGCCGAGCAGATGCTTGAGATCCAGCAGTTGCCGCAGTTGACCGTTGCCCAGTTCCAGCAGGGTCGGCAGGTAGATCAGCAGGAACGCCAGGCCGGCCATGCTCTTGGCCGGCATCGCCAGCACCGAGACGTTCAGTTGCTGGGCGTAGAGGCCGATGATGGCGAAGGCCACTTCGATCAACAGCAGCAGGCCGATAAAGGGCGCGGCGTACAGCAGTGCATGCTGCAGGGTCTGGTTCAGTTGGCCGAGAAAGACGTTCAGCCCGCCGATATTCAGCCCCGGCAACCAGACGGTGGGCGGCCAGACTTCATAACTGTCCCAGATCACCTGGGTGATCAGCGACAGCCCGCCGCTGAGGATCACCAGCATGATCAGCGCTTCCTGGAACAACTCGCCCAGCGGCGTGGCATCCGGCCCTAGGGACGGGTTGAGCTGACCGCCGCTGAGGGCGCCGCGCTGGCTGTCGACCAGGGCACCGACGGTGGCGAACATCCAGAACGGCGCATACAGCAACAGGCCCAGGAGGATGCCCAGCACCGACTCCTTGAGCAGCAGCCCGGCGATGGTGAACCAGGCGTCGTTTTCCAGGGCCAGGGCGCGGCCGATGCTCGGCGCGGGAATCAGCGCCAGGGCGCAGGTCACGCCATAACGCAGCGGCCCCTTGAGGTGCTTGAAGCAAAACGCCGGGACCAGGATCAGGCACGGCAGGATCCGCGCCATGGCCAGGCCCATGCCGAGCATCAGCTCGAAGGCGCTCTCGGCGTTGAACGGCATCAATGGGCGCCACCGGTGCGGGCGATCAGGTCGAAGGACAGGTTGATGAACTGGATCAGTTCGACGCCGATCCAACGCCCGGTCGCGGCCAGGGTCAGGCCGACGGCGGCGAGCTTGATACCGAACGGCAGCGTCTGGTCCTGGATCTGCATCAACGCCTGCAACAGCGAGGTGATCACCCCCACCAGCACCGCCACGCCGAGGGGCGGCGCGGTGAGGATCACCACCAGGAACATGCCTTGCTTGAACAGTGCCAACGCTTCCACGGCAGGTCTCACAGATAGGAATAGAAAAGGCTGTCGAGCAGGCGCGACCAGCCTTGCACCAGCACGAACAGCAACAGCTTGAGGGGCAGCGAGATGGTCATCGGCGAGACCATCTGCATGCCCAGGGCCAGCAGCAGGTTGGAGACGATCAGGTCGATGACGATAAACGGGATGTAGATCAGGAAACCGATCTGGAACCCGGCCTGCAGCTCCGACAGCACGAACGCCGGGATTGCCAGCAACAGGTCGCTGCTGCTGGCCTTGTCGGCCATTTCGGCGGGCCACATGCGGTGGGTGTTTTCCAGCAGATGGGCCTGCACATCGGGATCGGTGTTGCGGATCATGAAGCGTTCGATCGGCTCCATGACGGTATTGGCGCTCAATTGCAGTTTCTCCGTGGTGCCGATTTCCAGTGGGTTGTCATGCACCCGTTGCTGGATCTGGTGGGCCACCGGCGCCATGACGAACATCGTCGCCGCCAGGGCGATACCGTACATCGCCATGTTCGGCGGCACCTGCTGCACGCCGATGGCGTTACGGGTGATCAGCAGCACCATGGAAATCTTCAGGAACGCGGTGCAGACGATCAGGAACAGCGGGATCAGGGACAACGCGCCGAGGAACAGCGCGAGCATGATCGGGTTCATGCCATCCAGGATCATCGGTCGAATACCATCCGGGTGATCTGCAGGCCGAGCCGGCCTTCCACATCCACCAACTCGCCATGGGCCACCACGCGTTCGCCATGGCACAGGGTCGCTTCGCCGGGGACCACGCCGGTGACTTCCAGCACCACGCCCGGTGCCAGGCGTTGCAGGGCATACAGGGGCAGGCTGATGCTGCCGCTGCGCACGGTGAGGTCCAGGCTGAGGCCGGCGAGGGGCTCCTGCTCCTGCTCTTGTGCCTGTGTCGGTGTCAGGGCTTCGGCGTGACCGTCCAGGGCGACCGGCACGTCCTCGTACAGTGCATCATTGTCCATCGTGCAGGGTTTCCTCATGGTTGAGCTGTACAAACAACGTGTCGTTGGCGACGCCGGTAGCGACGCGCCAGGTCTGCGTGGCGAGGTGCATCACGCCGTGCCCGGCGCAGTCGAAGTACGCCCGGCCCGGCAGCAGCACATCACCGGGGCGCAATGAGCGCAGCTCGTTCAGGGTCAGGCTGAGCTCGCCGAGGAGCAGCGGTATGGGCAGTGGCCAATCCTCGGGCAACGGTTGTTCGATGGCCTGCCAGGGCAGGGCGTCTAGCAGGCGGACCAGGGTCTGTGCATCGCAAGCCAGGCGGGCATGCACCGACTCGTCGGCCCCATGCACCGCGAGTCGGCAGGCGAAGTGCCCGGCGTGGTCGTTGTCCGCCTGCGCCCATGGTTCCAGGGGCGCCAGCAAGGCGGCCAGCGGCGGGCTCAGATGCTGGTTCACGTACTGCCAGTACCAACCCTGCAACGGGCCGCCGGTCACCACGGGCACTTCGCCGAACAGGCTCAACACGGCGTCGGCGTGGGTCAGGTGCAACGGACCCTGGGCGCTGTCGAGGGTGGTCCAGGCGTGATCGTCGGAGGCGAGCCGATCGGCCTCGATCAACGGGCTCAGGCTCAACCGCGCCATGGCGCCACGGAGCGGATACTCCAGCCAGCGGCCACGACCGAGCAGGCGGCTGGCGTCGGCCAGTGCCCGGGACACCGGGCGCAATGCCAGGGGCGTCATGCTGCCTCGGCTCCGTGCAGGGACAAGCTCACGTCCTGGCCCAGGGCCTGGCTGAAGGCGTCCTCGCAGGCCTGCCGGTTGTTGCGCAGGCGACTGAGGACATCGGCGCGTTCAAAGCCCAGGTCGATGGTCCACTGGTTGTCCCGTTTGCCGGCGCGGACCTGGACCTTGCCCAGGTTGGGCATCAGCAATGTGGCGCTGAAGGGGCGGTCGCCGCGGGCCGGCAGTTGCATCGCCAGTTCGTCGATCAACTGCGTGGGGATGACTTCGGCTGTAGAGAACAGGTTGAAGCCGGAACCGCCGTGTTGCTCCGATTGTTCGCCCTGGTCGGTAGAAGACGGCACCAGCAATTGCTCGAAGAACAGGCCATCGGCGGTCATCTCGCTGCTGTCACGGCCGGCGCCGAACGTGTTGCCGGTCTGGCGCGAGCGCTCGGCGTCGGAGCGGCGCTGGAGAGCGGGCGACGGCAAGCGGTCCTCGGCCTGTGGCGCGCGCGCGGCGGGTGCCGGTCGGTATGCCGGGTGCGGGGCGGTGGGCTTGATCGGAGTGGTCATCGCGGATTCATTCCTCATTCAGGTTCTCGCTCATGCAGGCGAGTTTTTCCACGGCGCGCTGGCGGGCCCTGGCTTCCATTCGGGCCTGTTCCAGGCGCTGTTGCTGCAGCTCGATCTGCTGGCGCAACTGGCTGACGTCCTGCTGGATAAAGGCCAGCCGGTCGAGCATGCGGCGTTCCTTTTCATGCCAGCGCTCGACCTCGTTCAATTCCAGGGTCTGCCGCAGGTGCGCCTGGGACAGTTGCTGGCGACGCACCCGCTGGTTATCCCGCTCCTGGACCCAGGACTGCTCGCTGTGCAGCAACTGCTGACGCATCGTCTCCAGCTCTTCCTGCAAGCGCCGTTGTGCGCGTTCGGCGCTGGCCTGGCGGTGCTGGCGCAACGGCGTGAGGATCTGGATTACCTGGGTCAGGGCGACGTGGTTGGGGTCGGCTTCGAGTTCTTCGTCCATGGTCACTCGGGCAACTGCGAGGTCAGGCGGGTCAGCAGTTCCATCGTGGTTTCCAGCGGCACCGGCTCACGCAGGTCCTGGCGCAGGAAATCATTGATGGCGTCGTTGAGTTGCACCGCGCAATCGGTGACCGGGTCGGCGCCGGGCTGGTATTCGCCCAGGCGCAGCAGCATCTCCACCTGGCGATAGGCGGCCATCAGCCGACGCAGGCGGTTGTTGGCCTGCTGGTGCGCACGGCCGGTGACGTTGCTGAGGATCCGGCTGATGCTGGCGGGCACGTCGATGGCCGGGTAGTGCCCGCGCTCGGCGAGTTTGCGCGATAGCACGATATGCCCGTCGAGCAGCGAGCGGACCTCGTCGGCCACCGGGTCGTTCATCGAGTCCTGTTCGATCAGCACGGTGTAGAGCGCAGTGATCGAGCCGTTCTCGCTCATGCCCGCGCGTTCCACCAGGCGCGGCAGCAGGGTATAGACCGATGGCGGCAGGCCGCCACGACCGAGCGGCTCGCCGGCGGCAATGCCGATTTCGCGCTGGGCGCGGGCGAAACGGGTCAGCGAGTCGATCAGCAGCAGTACCTTCAGGCCGCGCTGGCGGAAGGCCTCGGCGATGGCGGTGGCGGTGAACGCCGCGCGGGCGCGCTCCATGCTCGAGCGGTCGGAGGTGGCGCAGACCAGCACCGAGCGCTGGCGCAGGGTGTCGTCCAGTTCATGGTCGAGGAACTCGCGCAGTTCGCGGCCACGCTCGCCGATCAGGCCGAAGACGATCACGTCGCAGGCCATGTTGCGGGCCATTTCCGCGAGCAGGGTGGTCTTGCCGCAACCGGCGCCGGCAAACAAGCCGACCCGCTGGCCTTCGCCGAGCAGGATCGCGCTGTCGATGGCGCGAATGCCGGTGGGCAGCGCGGCGGTGATCCGTGGCCGTTGGGTCGGTGGCAGCGCATCGGCGATCACCGGCATGGTGTCGCGGGTGTCATAGGGCCCGGCGAACGCGCCTTCGCCATCACCGAGCAACGGCCGACCGAAACCGTCGAGCACGCAACCGAGCAGGCTGTCGTCGACACCGATGCGGTGGGCCATGCCCAGGGGCCGGATCTGCGCCCCGACCTGGATGCCATCGGGTGTGCCCAGGGCGCTGAGCAGGGTACACCGGGTGGTGAAACCGACGATCTCGGCGAGCATGCTGCTGCCGTCGGCCTTGCTCACTTCGCACAGATCGCCGATCTTCGCCGCCGGAATCTGGCACTCCAACAGGATGCCGTTGACCGCCGAGACCCGGCCGCTGACCTGCACCGCCGACAGTTGCGCCAGGCGGCGGGTCTGCTCGCGGGTCCAGTGGGCGAGAGCGGCACTCACCAGCGCACCTCGTAGTGCTGGTCGCCTTCGAATTCGATGCGCTGGTCGTCGATGCGGGTCAGGCGCAGCCCGTTGAATTCGTCACCGACATACATACGATGGCCGTCGTCGGTGACCAGATGACCGTTGGCCCCGGAGATCACCTGGACGATGACGAAGGGCAGGCCACTGCTGACCGGGACCACACTGTCGACGATCGGCACGGCTGATTCATAACGTTCGTGGAAACGCTGGAGCATGCGTTGATACACCGACATGGCGTCACCCTTGAGGCCGCCTTCGAGGGTCAGGCCGGTGGCGCTGTCTTCGATGCGCACGTCGGCCAGCAGGCGATCGCTGAGCAGGGTGTTGAGCAGGCGCCGGGCGTCGTCGCGGCTGGCCAGGCGGGTCTTGCCCGGCGCCAGCGGTTCGACATTCGCTGCCTTGGCCGGGCTGGCGATGGGCGGCGCCGGAGGTGCGGCGGGCTGACTGACGCTGCTGCGGTTCCAGGCCCAGGCGCCGCCGAGCAGGCTCAGGAGCACACCGATCAGCAGGGCATTGCGCCGGCTGAACCAGCCCGCGCCGGCTTTGTCCGGCGGTGCGGGCGCGGCGAAGTCGTCGGCCTGTGGGTCGAAGGTCGCCGAGCGCGGACCATGCTCATGGGACACCGGCACCAGCGGCCAGGCGTCTTCGGCAGGCGCCAGGCACAGCCAGACATTGCCCAGGGCGAAGGTCTGGTTCGGCGCCAGTTCGGTGATGCTGTGGGCGTGGCCCTCATCATCGTTGATCAGGCTGTCTTCGGCGCTCAGGGTCCAGCCGTCGGCGCTACGTGTCAGCCGGCAGTGACGGGCCGCCACACCGGGATCGTAGAGGGCCAGGTCGTGATCGGCATCGGCACCGATCAACCACTGCTCGCCCACCAGGGGCAACGCGGCACCCTGGTGCAGGCCGTTCAGTACCCGCAGTTCGTACATCATGCGGGGCTCCCTGCATCATCAGGCCGCATACTCGTCCTCCAGCGGTTGCATATCGTCTTCCAGGTCGAAGCGACCCAGGACCTTGACTTCGGCGGCGTTGCTGATTTCGGCGAACGACAGCACCGGCACGTGGTGGAACTCGTCCTGCAACAGCGTGCGCAACGGGCTGCGCAGGTCCTGGGCCACCAGCAGCACGGCGCGCTCGCTGGTGCGCAGGGGAAAGGCGATGCGCAGTTGCTGCACCAGCAACAGACTGGTTTCGCTGCTCAGGGCAAAGAAGGTCTCGGTCTGGGTCTGGCGCAGGCCGTCGCGCAGGATGCCTTCGCTTTCCGGGGTCAGCAGCCATACCAGCAGGCCGGCGGGGCTGCTGTACTGGTTGTAGATCAGCGACTTCAAGGCAATGCGCACGTAGTCGGTGAGGGCGGTGATATCCCGTTCGTGCTGGCCGTGTTCGATCAGGGTTTCGGCGATCACGCGGATCGCCCGCAGCGGCACGCACTCCGAGGCCAGGCGTTGCAGCACGGCGGAGAACCGCGCCAGCGGCAGGACCCGCTGCATCTCCTGGGCCAGCTCGGGTTGCTCGGACTCCAGCCAGCCGAGAATCGCCTTGGTCTCCTGCAAGCCGATGAACTGCGGACCGCAGGCCTGCAAGGCGCGCTCCATGCGTTCGACGATCAGGGTGCTGGCGCTGACGGTTTCCAGTCGCTCGGCCTGCAACTGCGGCGCATCGGCCGGCATCCATACCCACTGGCTTTCCTGGCGGTCGAGGCTGCCGGCCACGGCCTGTTCGACCTCGGTCGCGTCGAGCACCTGGGCGTCCACGGCGACGTGGGTCTGGTTGAAGGTGGCCTTGAGCAACGGCACTTCGTAGACCGAAAAACGAAACTCGTCGGGTTCCAGGTGCTCGGCGGTCTCGATGATGAAGGACGGCAATGTCAGGCCGTATTGCACCACCAGGCGGTTGCGCCGCTGGCGGATTTCGCTGACCAGTTCTTCGATCAGGGCCGTGTTCTGTTGCGGGTGGAACTGCAACAGGAACTGGCGGCTGGGGATAAAGGTGCGCAGGTCTTCCTTGCCGTTGTTTTCCGGCGCGACGAAGATCGGCTGGGCCTGCGGGGCCTTGGGCTTGGCCCGTTGCAGTTGCAGCATGCCGCCGCAGCCGCAGATCAGCGCGATGACGACAAACACCGCGGTGGGCATGCCGGGCAGGGCGGCGAAGCCGAGCATCGCCACCGAGGCGATGATCCAGGCCTTGGGCTGGCTGGTGATCTGCTCGGCGATCTCACGACCGATATTGGCCTCCACGCCCGGCGTGTCGTTGTTGGAAACGCGGGTGATGATCATCCCCGAGGTCACCGAAATCAGCAGCGCCGGGATCTGTGCGATCAGGCCGTCGCCGATGGTCAGCACGGTGTACAGCTGCACCGCGTCGCCGGCGCTCATGCCGTGCTGGACCACGCCGATGGCGATGCCGCCGATCATGTTGATCGCGACGATGATCAGGCTGGCGATGGCGTCGCCGTTGACGAATTTCATCGCGCCGTCCATGGCCCCGAACAACTGGCTTTCCTTGCCCAGTTCGGAGCGTCGGCGACGGGCTTCGTGGACGCTGATGAGGTTGGCGCGCAGGTCGCTGTCGATGGACATCTGCTTGCCGGGCATGGCGTCCAGGGTGAAGCGCGCGCCGACTTCGGCGACCCGCTCGGAACCCTTGGTGATCACCAGGAAGTTGACCACCGTGAGGATCATGAAGATCACCATGCCGACCGCCAGGTTGCCGCCGACGACGAACTGGCCGAAGGCTTCGACGATGTGCCCGGCATCCTGGTTCAGCAGGATCAGGCGCGTGGTGGAGATCGACAGCGCCAGGCGGAACATCGTGGTGATCAGCAGCACCGAGGGAAAGGTCGAGAACGCCAGGGGCCGTGGCAGGTGCATCGCCAGCATGATCAGCAGGCAGGAAATACAGATGTTGATCGCGATCAGTACATCCACCAGGCCGGTCGGCAACGGCGTGATCATCATGAAGACGATGGCGAGCACGACGAAGGCGCCGACGACTTCCGAGCGGCGCATGGCCGCCAGGGCGACCTGGTTGAGGAGGTTGATCAGGTGATCCATCAGGCGCTTTTTCCCTTGGGCAGGCTCTGTTCCTGGCGGGTCAGCTCGGCCATCAGCAACAGCAGGTTGCCGAGGGCGTTCTGGCGCGCCTTGAGGTCACGCCAGAGCAGGATCGGCAACTGTTGCAGCATCGGCCGCAGGCCATTGAGAAAGGCCAGTTGGTGCTTGAGTTTCGGGCCGCCGATGTATTGCGTCAGTTGCAGGGTTTCCTGCAGGTTCATGCCTTTGCCCGAGAGGGTCAGCAGGTGCTTGAGAAAGGACGGCGCGCTGAGTTGCAGGGTCGGGTTCTTGCCGCGCATGCGCCCCAGCAGGTGTTCGCTGTTCTGCAGCAGCGTGGCGACATGGCGGGCGGTGTTCAGGCCGTGCATGAGGTTGCGCAGTTGCTGTTGGGTACTGGACGGGCTCAGGGCCGCGAGGTCATCGGCGATGGCGCCGCGCAGGTCGCGCAGGGTCGGTTCGAATTGCCGTTCGCCTTCGTCCAGGCCCAGCAGGGTGTCGATCAGGCTGGAGATGGTCTGCTGGCCGACCACGCCGGAGTAGTACAGGTCGCGCAGGTTCTGCCGTCGTCGCGGGTTCAGGGTGGAACGGGCAAAGGCCCGCGCGGTGTTCATGCCGGCCTGGGCACGGCTGCCATGTTCGCGACGCAGCAACTTGAGCTGCTGGCTCAGCACCACATGTTCGTTGTCGTCGCCTTCGTCCTGGGCCTGCTTGGCGGCGGCCTGGAGCGTCACATGGGCCTTGGCCGCGTCGCCATCGCTGAATGCAAGAACTTGCGCGAGGGTCGCCGCCTGGTTTTTCAACTGTCGCCGCAGCGCCCGGGCGGCCTCGTCGAGGCCCTTGTCCTGGGTGCCCATCAGCAACTGATACAGCTCGCCGAGCTTGACCGCCTTCGATTGCAGGGCGGTGCTGCTGGCCATCAGGTCGCGCTGGCTCAGGCTGCGGCTCTGCAGCACCAGGGCCGAGGCGAAGCGGGTGACCTGCTGGGCCGAGCTGTCCTGGTGTGGCGTGCTCTGCGCAATCAGCGCCGCCGGCTTGGCCGGAGCGTTGATAACCGGTGCCTGGATAGGCGAAAGGGTCGGAGCGGCGATCTTCATGGCGCATGACTTCGAGGGGCGATAACCCATGAGTGGTCAGGTGCGTCATCCGGTTCCATCGGTGCCGGCGACCCGTGCAGATTTGTGCAAGAAAGGTTGTACGGCGCCAGGCGGTTTGTGCAACTAATTGCAAAGAAACCTTAGGTAACAAAAAATAAAATTCATAAAAATCATGTAGTTATTTTTATGTATCAGGTGGCATACATATCGCTATAGGCATTGGACATATCCTGAAATGGTTTATCTCTATGCTTGCCAGCGATTCGATTACCCATTCATCCCAGACCTCCGGCATCCGTCAGCTCAATACCGAGCAGGTGCAAAAGCTGCGGGCTTTCATCAAGCGCCGGGTGATGAACCCCGACGATGTGGAAGACATCATGCAGTGCACCTTTCTCGAGGCGCTGCGCAACGAGCATAAATTCCGTTTCGATTCCCGGCCGCAGACCTGGTTGTGCGGCATCGCCCTGAACCTGATCCGCAACCATTTCCGCCGCCAGTACAAGCAGCCGCTCCAGGAACGCTGGGAAGACCGCGAGGATCTGGAAATAGCCGATGGTGTCGATATCGGCGCGCAGATCGACGGCCATCGGCAACTGGCTCGGGTGGTGCGGGCCATCGGTACCTTGCCGCTGACCATGCAGCAAGTGATCCACGTCAGCCTGGAAATGGACGGCAATTACCAGGACACCGCCCTGAGCCTGGGTGTGCCGATCGGCACGGTTCGCTCTCGGCTGTCGCGGGCTCGCGAGCAACTCAAGCGCAGCGTGCCCAGCGTTTTCTGAGGCATTTGCCATCAGATTGGAACCACTTGCGCCGACCGCGCCACACAGCGATATGTTCGACTGACTATGGCGACCTTTCATGCGCATTTCCAATACACCCTTTTCCAGTACCGGTTCTCCCATGCTGGGCGGCGACATGGCGGCGGCAGCTCCTTCGACGAAGGAGCCCAAGCTCGATAGTCAGTCGGCATTCGATTTCGGCGTGCAGTTTGCGCAGCAGGCCCTGCAGCAGCACCCGGGCACCGATTCGGCGGATGATCTGAAAGCCATGATCAGCCAGCTGTTGAAGCGGCTGTTTGGCGGCGATACGAAGCCCGAGGGCCAGGTTCCGGACAAGCCCGCGAGCAGCGCACCCGCCACGCAGACCCCGCAGACGAGCGGCGCTTGCCCGGCGACGCCGGTGCAGGCCGCGCCTCCCGCGGCACCTGCCGCGGGCAACGATTGTTCGGCGCCGGCGGCCAAGCCGAGCGCGGAAGCCAGCTTCCTCGATGATTCGAAATACTCCTCGCCCAAGGACCTGGAGCGCTGGGCACCGATGGTCGCGAACCTGCCGCCGGACCAGCGCGTGCAGGCGGAGAAAGAGCTCAATCGACCGATCGCCGCCGCGCGCATGGCGCTGGAGAAAGGCCCCGATGGGGCCAAGGCGATGAAGTTCATCAACGACAACCCGGCCCTCAAGACGGCCATCGATACCGCCAAGCATGGTGGCAAGGCCGACGGCAAGATCAGCGACGGCGACCTCAAGGCGTTCGCCAAGAAGATGCAGGGCGCCGCCGATGGCGCGGCCAAGGATCTTGCCCAGTACCAGAAAGACAATCCCGGCGCCGATCCGCAGTCGTTGCAGATGGTCCGCTCGGCCTTGTTGCTCAAGGCCAACGCACCGCTCACCGCGGCGGCGGATCCCAAGCATGCCGCTGGTACTGAGGGCGAAACCAAGGTCGACAACCTGACCAGCGCCGACGGCCTGCAGGCCTTGCAGAAGAGCAACCCGGGCCTGTCCGGTGCGCTCAAGCAGTCGGCGAAAACCTTCTCCCAGCCGGGCTTCCTGAATATGCTCGACCAGGGTGGACTGTCCGGTCGCGGCCTGGCCACCCACGGTCCGGACAAGCTGTTCAACCCGGCGAATATCGGTGACTGGGTGAAGAAGCAGGCCCCGACCAACGGTGGCGAATTCGCCTCCATGCTCAGTGATGCGGCGACCTTGAACGCCGTGGCCGGGACCGACATCAGCAAGCTCGACAAACAGGTTTTCGAGCAGCCGCAGAACTACACCGGCGCGCAGAAAGCCGCGGTCATGGTCAAGCTGCAACAGACCCAGGAAAGCGTGGTGGCCGGTCGCGACCTGCACAAGACCGGCAAGACCGAAGATGCCTTGTCGGAAAAAATCGCCCAGTTGCAGGCCGACCCCGATGTCCAGGCCTACATGAAACAGGCGGTGCCGAGCCAGGAGCGCGCCCTGGTGGCCAGCGATCCGGCCCTGGCCAAGGCGGTCAAGGGACAGTTGCAACAGGTGACCAGCGGCCAGGCGCTGCGCAACGACATGAGCACGGCCGATCGCAAGGCCAACGGCGACAGCAGCAAGGCCGACTACAGCGGTGCGATCAGTGGCCTGTCGGCACAGTTGCAGATGCAACAGGACCTGCTCGGTCCGGACACCAAACTGCCCAGCGCCCAACAGGTGATCGGCGGGCAGCCGCAGGTACAGGCGCGGCTCAAGCAATCCTATGAAGCCAACTTCAGCGAGGGCGGCGCCCTCAAGCAACTGCTGGGGCAGAAGAAGGCCGATGTCGGCGCCTCCGTGCAGACCGTCGATGCGCGCAAGGCGGCCTATGACAGCGTGCTGCCGGAGCATTTCGTCCGCGGGCAGCAGGACAGTTACATGAACACCACGGTCGGTCAGTTGCAGCAGTCGAAGAAGGGCCGCGAACTGCTCGAAGGCATGCTCGATCCGGGGGCCGGCGCCGATGCCGCGTCGCCGAAAAGCAAGGCCCAACAGTTCAAGGACGGCTACGACAACGCCAAGTCCGGGTTGTCGGCCGCCAAGAATGGTATCGAGACCGCCGGCAAGCTGGCCGGGCGCGAAGTCTCGGTCGGGCTCGGGCGGCTGGCCGGTTCCATCGGCGGGCGGATTGCCGGGGCCGTGGCCGGTGAAGCGGTCGGCATGGCGGCGGCGTCCGCCATCGGTGCGGCGGCCGGGCCGGTGGGCTGGGTCATCGATGCGGCCATGAGCCTGGGCTTCGGCATCGCCGCGATCATCGAAGCGGTGAAGAAACACCACGCGCAGAAACAGTTCGATCACAACGTCGATCCGACCCTGGACCAGTTCGGTATTCCCCGGGCGCATTGATGCAAACCGCCAGTGACTGATGCCATCGAGCAGAGGAGCAAGACCGTGAGTTTATCGATTTCACCGATCCGCACAGCTGTGCAAGATTCTGCAACTGCCTTCAACCCATTGATTTAACGGAAATTTCGGATATCAGCGAGGCAAGACGCCAATGACTATTCCATCCTCGACTTCAGGGGCTCATTACCTGACCACTACGCAACGGCTCGCCAATGCCTCGCACGATGTGGAAATGCAGCCGCAGGGGCCGTTGTCCCATGTTGGCCGGGTACAGCCCGGCACGCCACAGGCCCTGGAAGGGCTGAAACAGAAAATGGCCGACATTTTCGAACCGCACAAGACCGAGGCCAACGAGGACGCCCTCAAGACCCTGATCAATAACCGCGCCGACGAGCTGCACGCCATGGGCCAGACCGCCGATGACGTCGAGCGCCTGCTGGACAAGGCCGCGCGCATGGACCGGGTCGCGGTGCCGGCCCAGGGCGCGGTGGGCGGTATTCCGTTTGGCGTCGCCTCGGTGGTGCTCGACCGTGTGCCGGATATCTCGGCCGATGCGGCCCACAGTCCGGCCTATGGCGGCTTTCTCTCCGGCGCGTTCTCCGGTGCGGCGGACGTGGTCGGTGGCGGCCTGTTGTCGAAAGCGACCCATGACACCTTCTGGCTCAAGGCCCCGGCTGAAGAACTCGAACCGGTGATGCAGGATGCGCAGAAAGCCAAGGCTTCGGAAAACCTCGGCACGCAGACACTGCAGAACGCCGTGGCGACCCAGACCTTTTCCCTGCGCAACGCGGTGCGCGGTGTGCTCAATACCACCCTGACCGCGACTTCGGGGCCGAAGACCGCGGCGGCGGTGGATACCGGCATGTCCGCGCTGGGCGGCATGGCCGCGGGTGCCGGTTTCGCCAGCATCATGCGTGGGCATGACACGCGGGCCCACCGCGCCGGTCCCGAGTACCTGTTCGGGCGCCAGGACTGGAAGAAACAGTACGAGACGCTGAAGGACTGCAATCCGACCCGCGACCCGCTGATCAATGGCGCCAAGCGCATGGCCAAGTTGCCGCTGGATGTCATGACCGACGGCCTGAAAGCCATCGCCGGTGCCGCCACCATGACCAGCCTGGCGAACAACGGCCTGGCCCTGGGCGGTGGTTTCGCCGTGGCGTCCCAGGTCCGTGGCCTGGTCAAGGAAGCCGCGACCCGGGCCGGTTTCTCGCCCGTGGCGAAGGTCGCGGTGGACCAGGCAACCAACCTCGGCATGTCGGCCCTGGCCTTTGCCGGCCTCAGCGTGACCTCGACCCTGGCCGGCCCGGCCAGCGATCATGCGGTCAAGGTATTGCAGGAGGACGTGCCGTCCAAGGTGGCGTCCACGGCCGAATCCGCCGGCAAGCAGATCAGTTCGGGCTATGCCGGGGCCAAGCAGAGTGTGAGCAGCGCGATGGACGGAATTGGCGATGCCGCCGCGTCCGGGGCCGACATGCTGGCAGGCGCGATCAATACCTTGCGTCGTCGTCCCGCGGCGACCGCCAACGCCACCGCGCCGGTCAACACCCCGGCGCCGACCCAGACCAACGCCGTGGCGAGCAGTAGCACCAACCCCAACCCGAGCTCGCAGGTCTGATCCGCCGCTGAATGAAAAAGCCCTCGGTTGCCAACGCAGCCGGGGGCTTTTTTATCTGTAGCGGTTATCCGTCGCAGGTCTCAGGCGAAGACGAAGTACTTGCGCACGGTCTCGACCACTTCCCAGGTGCCTTTCATGCCGGGCTCGATGATGAACTTGTCGCCGGCCTTGAGGTGGATCGGCTCCTGGCCATCGGGCGTGATCACGCAGTAGCCTTCCTGGAAGTCGCAATATTCCCACTTCACGTATTCGACCCGCCATTTGCCCGGGGTGCAGATCCAGGTGCCCATGATCTTGCTGCCGTCTTCGCTGGTGTAGGCGTTGAGGTTGACGGTGTGCGGGTCGCCTTCGAGCTTTTCCCACTTGCAGGCATCGAGCACTGGCAGCGGGTGGGTGTCGCGCAGAACGGTAATCGGTGGATTGGACATGCTGGGCTCCGGGCGCAGGTTCTGAATGAAGCCTGCACCCTAGCGGTCGCGGCGACCCGGCGAATGTCCAGGGTCGACATCCACCTGTCCATGCGCGCACGACATCATGGCGGCGTCAGCGCATCCACCAGGGTTCGGGCATAAGACGGCAGGTGTTCGAACGAGCGCGCGCACAACAGTAGTTTGCGCCGGGCCCAGGGTTCGGGCAGCGGGCGACTGAGGAGTCGCGCATCGGCCGGCCAGCGGTCGAGAGTGGCCTGGGGCACGATCCCCGGACCGGCCCCGCGGGCGACCATGCGCAACACCGCGTCGAAGCTGTCGACCCGAATGCGCAGTTGCAGGCGCAGGCCCAGGTGCAACGCCTGTTCTTCGAGGTACACCGCCAGCGCGCTGCTGGCAGCGAGGCCGATCTGCTCATGACGCAAGGCATCGCTGAAGCGCGGCTGGTCGATCTCGGCCAGGGGGTGGTCGCGGGGAATCACCAGCACCAGCGGATCGTCGTGAAAGGGTCGGGTCTGCAAATCCCGGGTGTCCACGGCATCGGAGACGATGCCCAGTTCCGCGGCACCCTGGCTGATGGCATGGACGATGCGCAGGCTGGGCAATTCCTGCAGGTCGATATCGATGGGCGGGTGTTCGCGCAGAAAGTCGGCGAGGCGTTCCGGCAGGTATTCGCTGAGCGCGGTGGTGTTGCACAGCAGGCGTACCTGGCCTTTGACGCCGTTGGCGTAGTCGGCCAGGTCCTGGCGCAGGCGCTCGCTCTGTTGCAGGATCAGCCGCGCATGTTGTGCCAGGGCCTTGCCCGCCGGAGTGGGTGTAACGCCGCGGCGACCGCGTTGAAAAAACGGCGTGCCGAGGGAAGTTTCCAGCGCTCTGATCCGCGCACTGGCCGCCGCCAGGGACAAATGGCTGCGGGCCGCGCCGGCGGTGATATTGCCGGCATCGAGGATATTCAGATACAGGCGCAGGTCGGTCAGGTCGAAGTGCATGGTTTCAGCCTCTTGTTATGACAGAGGCTAGCTCAGGTAATCGCAGATTTTCAAACGGATTGATCGGGTTCAGCATGGGCCCATGAATACTTATATCGAGTTCTACCAAACACTGGGCCTGGCCCTTTCCCTGCTGGTGCTGGGCACCTTTCTGCTGGCCGGTACGGTCAAGGGGGTGATCGGCCTCGGGCTGCCGACGGTCGCCATGGGCTTGCTCGGCCTGGCTATGGTTCCGACGCAGGCTGCGGCCTTGCTGATCATTCCGGCGACATTGACCAATGTCTGGCAACTGGCGATAGGCGGGCACCTGGCGGAGCTGCTCAAGCGCCTGTGGCTGTTGTTGCTGGCGATTTTCCTCGGTACGGCGGCCGGCACCCTGTGGCTCGGTGGCGTCGAGAGCGGCGGCTGGGCGGTGCGAGGGCTGGGCGCGGCCTTGCTGTTGTACGCCGGCTGCGGATTGTTCCTGCCGACCCTGCGAGTGGGCAGCCGCACCGAGCGCTGGCTGGGGCCGCTGTGCGGCGTGGTGACGGGCGTGATCACCTCGGCTACCGGCGTGTTCGTGATTCCGGCGGTGCCTTACCTGCAAGCCCTGGGATTGAACAAGGATCAGTTGGTGCAGGCGCTGGGCCTGTCGTTCACGGTCTCGACCCTGGCCCTGGCGGCAGGGTTGTTCTGGCGCGGCGCCCTGGGCGAGGGCGCGCTCGGTGCCTCGCTGCTGGCGCTGGTGCCGGCGCTGCTCGGCATGTGGCTGGGCCAATGGTTGCGCCAGCGGATCAGTGCCGTGTTGTTCAAGCGGGTGTTCTTCATCGGCATGGGGCTGCTCGGCGGGCACTTGTTGATCAGCGGCTAGTGGTTCCTTTTACCCCGCATACGGCTACTATCAGGCCTGTTTCCAGATGAGGGGCCAAGGTGAAAGCCAGATCCGATGAGTTGCAGATCTTTGTCTGCGTGATCGAGTGCGGTTCGATTTCGGCGGCGGCGGAGCAGGTCGGCCAGACGCCGTCGGCGGTCAGTCGCAGCCTGTCGCGGCTGGAAGCCAAGCTCGACACCACGCTGATCAACCGCACCACGCGGCGCATGGACTTGACCGAGGAAGGCAAGTTCTTCTTCGAGCGGGCCAAGCAGATCCTGGAGCAGATGGACGAGCTGGAAGAGCGTCTGTCCCTGCGCCAGCAGACACCGGCCGGACGCCTGCGCATCAACGCCGCGTCGCCGTTCATGCTGCATGCGGTGGTGCCGTATATCGCCGAGTTCCGCAGCCTGTACCCGGATATCCAGTTGGAGCTCAACAGCAATGACCTGATCATCGACCTGCTGGAGCAGAGCACCGATATCGCCATCCGTATCGGCAACCTGGCGGACTCGACCTTGCACGCCCGCTCGCTGGGCAGTAGCCCGCTCAATATCCTCGCCAGCCCTGCTTACCTGGAGCGCCATGGCGTGCCGGCCAGTGTCAGTGAATTATCCGCGCACACGCTGCTCGGTTTCACCCAGACCGAGAGCCTCAACCACTGGCCGCTGCGTCATGCCCAGGGTGATCGTTGGCAGATCCAGCCGGGCATCAGCGCCTCCAGCGGCGAGACCCTGCGCCAGCTGGCACTGGAAGGGCAGGGCATTGCCTGCCTGTCGCACTTCATGACCCACCAGGACATCCGCTCCGGCCGCCTGCAAGTGATCCTGCCCGAGGCCAACAGCGGCTATCGCCAGCCGATCCATGCGGTGTACTACCGCAACTCGCAACTGGCGCTGCGCATCCAGTGCTTTCTCGATTTTATCCAGGGCAAGCTGGCGGGCTATGCCAACTGACCGGAGCGTTCCCACGCGCAGAATGGTAACGACCCAATGGCTGCGCCGTTCCACACGCCTGATCGTTCCCACACGGAGCGCTCATCGTTCTCACAAGTCCCACTGAATAAAGGCAGCCCCCTGTGGATAATACCGATCAGTTAAGGCACACACGGCCCCTTTAGGGGCCTGGCTTGCCAGCGATGAGGCCCATAAGCCATGCATTGCCCGAACGGACGCCATCGCCGGCAAGCCGGCTCCCACAGTTCGGCGGTGCAACACCGATGATTGTTGTGCCCCCGCCCCCCCTGTAGGAGC
>NZ_JACAPR010000021.1:0-154281 GCF_013385635.1 Pseudomonas gingeri | reverse complement strand
TTGTTATGGCCCGGCCCCCCCTGTAGGGGCCAGGCTTGCCAGCGATGAGGCCCATAAGCCATGCATCGCCCGAACGGACGCCATCGCCGGCAAGCCGGCTCCCACAGTTCGGCGGTGCAACACCGATGATTGTTATGGCCCCGCCCCCCCTGTAGGAGCTGGCTTGCCAGCGATGAGGCCCATAAGCCATGCATCGCCCAAACGGACGCCATCGCCGGCAAGCCGGCTCCCACATCATCGGGTCAGTTCGTTGCCTGTTTTTTCAACATCACCGGGATCGACAGGGCAATCAGCGCGGCGATCACGCACAGCATGCCGGCGATGAAGAAGGCCGGGATGTAGGTGGCGAGCAAGGTACGGGTCAACCCGGCGCCATAGGCGGCAAAGGCCGCGCCCAACTGGTGGCCGGCAAATACCCAGCCGAAGACGATGTTGGCCCGCTCGCCGCCGAACTTCTGCGCCACCAGCTTGACCGTGGGCGGTACGGTGGCGATCCAGTCGAGGCCATAGAGCACGGCGAAGAATGACAGGCCGAACACGGTGAAGTCGGTGAACGGCAGGAGCATCAGCGAGATGCCGCGCAGGCCGTAGTACCAGAACAGCAACCAGCGATTGTCGAAACGGTCCGATAGCCAGCCCGAGCCCACGGTGCCGAAGAAGTCGAAGATGCCCATCATCGCCAGGATGCCGGCCGCCGTGGTGGCGACCAGGCCGAAATCGCCGCACATGCTGATGAAGTGCGTCTGGATCAGCCCGTTGGTGCTGGCGCCACAGACGAAGAAGGTGAGGAACAGTACCCAGAATGTCCAACTGCCCGACACATCACGCAGGACCCGCAGAGGGCTGATCAGCATTTGCAGCAGGCTGCCGCGATGGGCGGGGGCGGGCAGCACTTCGCGCTCGCCGTACAACGGCAGGTCCATATCCGCCGGCCGGTCGCGCAGCAGGGCGAGCACCGTCACCACGACCACCGCCATGGCCGCACAGATCAGGCCCAGCGCCAGGCGCCAGCCATAGTGTTCGGTCAACGAGGCCATCAGGGGCATGAACAGCAGTTGGCCGGTGGCCGAACTGGCCGACAGCAAACCGACCACCAGGCCGCGGCGATGGGAGAACCAGCGGGTCGCCACCGTGGCACCCAGGACCATGGCGGTGAGCCCGGTGCCGATGCCGATCACCACCCCCCAGAGCAGTACCAGTTGCCAGAAGCTGTTCATGAACATCGAGCCGATCATGCCGCCGAGCACGATCACCAGTGCCGCCAGTACTACCCGGCGCAGACCGAAGTAGTTCATGAAGGCAGCCGCGAAGGGGCCGATCAGCCCATAGAGCATGAAGCGAATCGCCAGGGCCGAGGAAATCTGCGCGCTGCTCCAGCCGAACTCATGTTCCAGGGGCACGATAAACACACCCGGCGCGCCCATGGCACCGGCCATCACCAGCATGGTCAGGAAGGTGACAGCGGCCACCACCCAGCCATAGTGGACCTGGCGCCGTGCCAGGCGATTTGCAACCAATGTTGACAGCATGGGGTGTTCCTTGTGCGTGCGGTGTCGGTGGAAGTATCGGCAACAGCATCGACTTGCAACACGTGACGAGCGCAAGGAACAGAGTGGATGGCCGGCCAGACTTGTCTGATAAATGTTTTGTAACATCTATTATTTCGCCGGATCGTCGTGCGCTTGTCAACTTAAATGCCATTTGTAATTTATTGAGGCTCCACCAGGCGATCAGCCACGAGGTGTTGGTGACTTTCACGCTCAGGATTCGTGACTCCAGCGCAAGAGTGAATTGGGCAGTACGGGGTTATTCGGCACGGATAAGTCTTCGATACTCGTCCCATCACTTATCCACCCACGGAGTTTCTCCATGAACGTATTCGTTACCGGCGCGGCCGGCTTTATCGGCGGTTCCATCGCCACCGGCCTGGTTGCCGCCGGCCATCAGGTCACCGGTCTGGTGCGCAGTGCCGAACAGGCCGAAGCACTGCGCGGCCTGGGGATCATCCCGGTGATCGGCACCCTGGACGACAGCATTCTGCTCGCCGAACAGGCACGGCAGGCCGATGCCGTGATCAACGCCGCCAGCAGCGATCATCGCGGTGCGGTCGAAGCCTTGCTCGGCGCCCTGCGCGGTTCCGACAAGATGTTCCTGCACACCAGCGGTTCGAGCATCGTCGGCGACGCTTCCGGCGGCAAGGCCAGCGATATCGTCTATTACGAAGACAACCTGCCGGAGCCGACCGTCGACAAGGCTGCCCGCGTGGCCATCGACAACCTGATCCTCGGCGCGGCGAAGTTCGGCGTGCGCTCGGCGGTGATCTGCAACACTCTGATCTACGGCCACAGCCTGGGCGTGCACCGCGACAGCGTGCAGTTGCCGCGTCTGCTCAAACAGGCGCGCAAGAGCGGTGTGGTGCGTCATGTCGGCAGCGGCCGGAACATCTGGTCCAACGTGCATATCGAAGATGTGGTGGCGCTGTACCTGCTGGCCCTGGAGAAAAATCCGGCGGGCACTTTCTACTTTGTCGAAAGCGGCGAAGCCTCGTTTATCGACATGACCACCGCGATGGCCAAGGCCCTGGAGCTGGGCGAGCCGCAGGACTGGCCGCTGGCGGATGCCGAGGCCGAGTGGGGTTATGAAATGGCCAACTACGGCCTGGGCTCCAACAGCCGGGTACGTGGCAAGAATGCCCGCGCGTTGCTGGGCTGGGCACCGAAGCGCACGTCGGTCACCGAGTGGATCCTCAACGAGATGGTTTGACGCGCAGCGGACCCGACAGTGGGCCCGCTCGACGGCTTCGGCAACGGAACCACTTCGCGCGAAGGAGCCACACAACAGGACTCCTTCTCGCGAGCCCAGCACCATGCCTTTATCGACGGATCGAACCTTTTCCGCCAGCTCCCGACATTTCAACAGCGGTGACCGTGACCACACGGTGTCTACGCGCCGGGTACTGGCCTCCGGTGAAACGCGGCATTTCAAGGCCACGACGACGGTTTCCGTGGCGCAGATGAATGCGCTGGTACTGTCCAACCGGGCCATCGACGACACCTGGAAAATCCTCAACTACGGCTCGGGCAACCAGAGAAAGCATGTTCGGGCGAGCGAGGCGGAAGCCTACAAGCGTACGGTGCTGGTCTACGATATCAGCGCCCCTGTGGATTATGCGCGCACCGCGGCGCGCTTCCAGGCGGGCAACTGCGACCAGATGGCGGCGGTGAATGCGTTGCTGCTGGCGGGTGCCGAAGGGCAGCACCAGCAAGTGTCGATTGTGCAAGCCAGGGATTTCGGGCACACCTTCGTGGAGGTCGGTGACTCGCGGGTGAACAACAACACCATTATCTCCGATGCCTGGCCGGAATTCGGGCGGGCCATGCGCCGCCAGGAATTCTCCCTGCTGGGTGACAATCCCCAGGTCGTTCAGCGTTATCAGCCACGCTACAACCCGGAAGAGCGTGAACGCCTGCTCAACGGCCCCAAGGCCAGCCAGCGCGAGGTCGACCGGGAATTCGCCCGCCTGCGGCCGAGCTACCCGACGGACAAGGCGCAACTGACCGACTTCCTGCTGGAAAACGCCAAGCTCTACACCCAGGTGCATGCCTCGAAGAACCTCGGCATGCGCTATGAAGGCGACCGCAACCAGGGCGATGTGCGCCGCCAGGACCAGGATTTCCCGGAGTACAAGTTCAAGCGCCGGATGAGGCAACTGGGCCTCGATACGCGGGACGGCACGGAAGTGCCGCGCAACCCGCCTCCCGCGCCGATGCCGATCGTCAATACCATGAACTTCCCCCCGCTGAACGGACATTCCCGTGGGCGCAGTGCGTCGATCAGTGTACCGGCGGCACCATTGCCTCGGCCTCGTGCCGATAGCGTCAATACCTGGGCTCGCCCGGTCGTTCCGCCGTATGTACCGCCCCGGGACGATTATCGGGTTGATCCCCGGCATTACCGTCCGCCAGCGGATAACAGTGATTACTCCCGTGGGCGGGCCTCGACGTCGCGCGCCCGGGCGGAGTCGTTCAATACCCGCGAACGCCCGGTGATCCCCAACTACGGTCCGCCACCCGTGGAGCGGCGACGGGCACCATCGGTCAGCGCCCGACGCGAGCCTTCTTCGACACGCGACGGTGGCCGCTACCGCGAGACGCCACCGGCTCGCCGCGAACGCTCCAACTCACTGATGGCGCGGATGCGCAACCTGATCATCCGATAAGGAAAGTCGTCGATGGCGAGCCAGTTGAAACAAGTGCTGTCCCCGGTGTTTCACCGGATGGACATCGATGAGCAGGCGCTGGAGGTGTCCGACAGCTATGTCATGACCTTGCCGAGCGGCCTGGTGCTGGAATGGCGCGAGGCGCCCAATGACTTCCTGACGGTCAGTTGCCTGCTGCCGGTATCGGAACAACGCTTCGACGATCCGCAGACCCTGGGCATCCTGCTCCAGAGCAACCTGCTGGGGCTGGAGCATCCGCCGATCCTGACCGGGGCGATTGTCGAGCAGAAGAAAGTCATCCTGTGGACCCGCCAGCCTTTCCTCATGCTTGACCACAACGCCATGCAGCGGCTGTTCGAGCGTTTCACGGAACAGGCCGACAAGCTGGGCAACTGGCTGGCGCTGACATTGGAGGAACTGAAGGCGCGCGAACAGGCCTCGCGACAACCGGCGCAGAAGACGCCATTGCGTGGAGCGATACCGCGCGGTTAGGTGTGTGGAACATGGTGGCAAGCCGCTCGTCACAGGGTGTTTGTCGCCATGAAAATACGGCGGCGGATTTTCATTTTTCCCGGTTCGGGATTTCTCTGAGCGACATTTCATACCTCTGTGCGAAAGTTATTTTCATGGAGGTTGGTCTGTCGTGCCCGGTAATGCACTCTGGTTTTCATAAGAGTTTTCCAGAGACCGTTATCGAGGGATTCGCCATGACGCCACCACCGGGCTACGGACTGCTGCTGTATGCGGCGATTGCGATCATTGCGCTGATCGTGCTGATCGCGCGCTACCGGATCAATCCGTTCATCGTCATCACCCTGGTGTCCGTCGGCCTGGCGCTGCTGGCCGGGATGCCGGCGGGCAGCGTGGTCGGTGCGTACGAGGCGGGTGTCGGCAAGACGCTGGGGCATATCGCCCTGGTCGTCGCCCTGGGCACCATGCTCGGCAAGATGATGGCCGAATCCGGTGGCGCCGAGCGGGTGGCGCAAACCCTGATCGAGCGCTTCGGCGAGCGCAACGCGCACTGGGCGATGGTCTGCATTGCCTTCCTGGTGGGCTTGCCGCTGTTCTTCGAAGTAGGTTTCGTGTTGCTGGTGCCCATCGCCTTCACGGTGGCACGGCGGGTCGGGGTGTCGATCCTGATGGTCGGCTTGCCGATGGTGGCGGGGCTGTCGGTGGTGCATGCCCTGGTGCCGCCGCATCCGGCGGCGATGCTGGCGGTGCAGGCGTACCAGGCCTCGGTGGGGCAGACTTTGCTCTATGCGATCCTGATCGGCATTCCCACGGCGATCATCGCCGGTCCGCTCTATGCCCGGTTTATCGTGCCGCATATTCATCTGCCCGCCGAGAACCCGCTGGAGCGCCAGTTCATCGAGCGTGAGCCGCGCAAGCAACTGCCGGGCTTTGCCCTGACCATGGTCACCATCCTGTTGCCGGTGGTGCTGATGATGATCGGCGGCTGGGCCAACCTGCTGTCCACCCCGGGTTCGGGCTTCAACCAGTTCCTGCTGTTTATCGGCAACTCGGTGATCGCCCTGCTGCTGGCGACGCTGTTGAGTTTCTGGACCCTGGGCCTGGCCCAGGGCTTCAACCGCGAAGCGATCCTCAAGTTCACTAACGAATGCCTGGCGCCGACCGCCAGCATCACCTTGCTGGTGGGCGCCGGTGGCGGCCTGAACCGGATCCTGATCGACGCCGGGGTCACCGACCAGATTGTCGGCCTGGCCCACGCTTTCCAGTTGTCGCCGCTGTTCATGGGCTGGCTGTTCGCCGCGTTGATGCGCATTGCCACCGGTTCGGCGACGGTCGCCATGACCACGGCGTCCGGCGTGGTCGCTCCCGTTGCCATCGGCCTGGGTTATCCGCACCCGGAATTGCTAGTGCTGGCGACCGGTGCCGGCTCGGTGATCTTTTCCCACGTCAACGACGGCGGCTTCTGGCTGATCAAGGAATACTTCAATATGACCGTCATGCAAACCTTCAAGACCTGGACCGTGCTCGAGACCCTGATCTCGCTGGTCGCCTTCGGCTTGACCCTGGGCCTTTCGGAGTGGCTGTAGATGGACATCCTGTATCAGATCCGTGCCCGCCAGGACGCCTTCAGCGCCGGTGAAGGACGCATTGCCCGAGTGATTCTCGAAGACATCGGTTATGCCGCCTCGGCCAGCCTCGATGAACTGGCCGAGCGGGCCGAAGTCAGTGCCGCGACGTTGTCGCGTTTTGCCCGCACCGTCGGTTGCCGCGACCTGCGTGACCTGCGTTTGCAACTGGCCCAGGCCAGCGGCGTCGGCAGCCGCTTTCTCGATCCGGCGGGGCGGCCGGAGCAGTCGGCGTTTTTCCGCCAGATCGTCAGTGATATCGAGACCACCCTGCATGAGCACCTGGCCGGTTTCGACCAGGCGCACTTCGCCGACGCGGTACGGCTGCTCGCGCAGGCGCGGATGATTCATGCCTTCGGTCTCGGCGGTTGCTCGGCGCTGTGCAGCGATGAGTTGCAGGTGCGCCTGGTGCGTCTGGGGCTGCCGATTGCGGCCTGTCACGACCCGGTGATGATGCGTGTCACCGCCGCGACCCTCGGTCCCGAACATACGTTGCTGGTCTGCTCGCTGACCGGCCTGACGCCGGAGTTGCTGGAAGCGGTGCGCCTGGCCCGCAACTATGGCGCGTCGATCATCGCCATCACCCGGGCGGATTCGCCGCTGGCGCAATTGGCCGATGTGCTGTTGCCGCTGCAGGGCGCCGAAACCAGTTTTATCTACAAACCGACGGCGGCCCGTTACGGCATGCTGCTGGCCATCGATGTGCTGTCCACCGAAGTGGCGCTGTCGCTGCCGCAGGACAACCAGGAGCGGCTGCGGCGGATCAAGCTGGCCCTCGATGAATACCGTGGCGGCCCCGACAATCTGCCGCTGGGAGACTGATATGCAGTACGACACGCTGATTCGCAACGCCACCGTTATCGATGGCAGCAACACTCCGGGCTATGTCGCCGATGTCGGTTTGCGCGACGGGCGCATCGTCCGCATCGGGGCGCTGGGCGACGCCAGCGGTAGCGAGGAAATCGACGCCGGCGGCAAGGTCCTGGCCCCGGGTTTTATCGACGTGCACACCCATGACGACACGGTGGTGATCCGCCAGCCGCAGATGCTGCCCAAGCTCAGTCAGGGGGTGACCACTGTGATCGTCGGCAATTGCGGGATCAGCGCCGCGCCGGTCAGCCTGCGCGGCGATCCGCCGGACCCGATGAACCTGCTGGGCTCGCGGGAGGCCTTCGGCTACCCACGTTTCAGCGATTACCGCGCGGCGGTCGAAGTGGCGAATCCGGCGGTGAATGTGGCGGCGCTGGTGGGCCATACGGCGCTGCGCAGCAACCACCTGGACGACCTGTCGCGCACGGCGACGGCGACCGAGATTGACGCCATGCGCGCGCAGTTGCGCGACAGCCTGGAGGCCGGTGCCCTCGGGTTGTCCAGCGGACTGGCCTACGCCAGTGCCTTCAATGCCGAGACCGATGAGGTCAAGCAACTGGCCGAAGAGCTGACGGCCCATGGCGCGGTGTACACCACGCATCTGCGCAGTGAGTTCGAACCGGTGCTGGAGGCCATGGACGAAGCCTTCGAGATCGGCCGCCATGCCCGCTCGCCGGTGATCATTTCCCACCTCAAATGCGCCGGCGCGGGTAACTGGGGACGCAGCCCGCAGTTGCTGGCGAAACTGGAGCAGGCGGCGAAGGATCATCCGGTCGGCTGCGATTGCTATCCCTATGCGGCGAGTTCCTCGACCCTCGATCTCAAGCAGGTCACCGATGCCTTCCGCATCACCATCACCTGGTCGACTCCGCACCCGGAAGTGGGGGGCCGGGACCTGATGGACATCGCCCGGGAGTGGGGCGCTTCGCTGCTGGAAACCGCGCGGCGCCTGCAACCGGCGGGCGCGGTGTATTACGGCATGGACGAGGCGGATGTCCGGCGCATCCTGGCGCATCCGCTGTCGATGATCGGCTCGGACGGCCTGCCCGAGGACCCGTTTCCCCATCCGCGGCTGTGGGGCGCCTTCCCGCGGGTGCTGGGGCATTTCAGCCGCGATCTTGGCTTGTTTCCCCTGCACACGGCCGTGCACAAGATGACCGGGTTGTCGGCGACCCGTTTCGGCCTGGTGGAGCGCGGTGAAATCCGCGAAGGGCATTGGGCCGACCTGGTGCTGTTCGACCCGCTGACCGTGCGCGACGTGGCGGACTTCAATGACCCGCAACGGGCCGCTGCCGGCATCGACGGGGTCTGGGTCAACGGCGTGAAGAGTTATTCGGCCGGGCAGGCCAACGGTCGGCGAGCCGGCCGCTTCCTGGCGCGCTCCGGGGATTTGCGCGAGGGTTTTTGAGACGAATGTCGCGATTTCAATCGATGATGGCATTAAGCTATTAAAGAAACCCGCGCCGGGGCCGAAGCGCTTTGATCCAGACCCGCCAGGAAGACCTGTCATGAGCTTCGGTAAAACCACTCCCATTCTGCGAATTTTCAATGAGGCCGAGGCGTTGGGGTTCTATGTCGACTTCCTCGGCTTCCAGGTCGACTGGCGGCATCGCTTCGAGCCGCAGTTGCCGCTGTACCTGCAAGTGTCCAAGGGCGATTGCCTGCTGCACTTGAGCGAGCATCACGGCGACGCGACACCCGGTTCGGCCCTGCGTATCGAAACCGACGAACTGGTGGCGTTCCGCGAGCAATTGCTGGCCAAGGGTTATGCCCAGGTCCAGCCACAGATCCAGGCGACGCCCTGGGGCAGCCTGGACATGACCATCACCGACCCGTTCGGCAATCGGCTGGTGTTCACCAACGCGATTTGTGTATAGGTCGGACAGCTGGGCTCTTGCTGGTTTTATGTGATTCGTGGCTGACGCGCAGATTATCGCGATTGCCAAGGCGCACGGTGCCAGCATCGCCACGCGAAATGTTCGTGATTTCGAGCAATCCGGTGTGTTGATCATCAATCCCTGGATAGCCTGAAACCCGATCGCTCCCATGAGTATGGGAGCGATCTTCGCCATCAGACCCGGAAGTGGCTGACCATCATCTGCAACTGATTGCCCAGGCGGGCCAGTTCGACGCTGGAAGCGGCGGTTTCGTCGCTGGCGGCGGCGGTCTGTTCGGAGACGTCGCGGACGTTGATGATGCTGCGGCTGATCTCTTCGGCCACCGCGCTCTGTTGCTCGGCCGCCGCGGCGATCTGCTGGTTCATCGACTGGATGTTCGACACCGTGCGGGTGATGTTTTCCAGTGAGGTCCCGGCCTTGCGCGTCAGTTCGACGCTGCTGTCGGTCAGGCTGCGGCTGTTGTTCATCACGGTCGCCACTTGCTGCGTACCGTTCTGCAGGGCCGCCACCAGGCCCTCGATCTCTTCGGTGGATTTCTGCGTACGCTGGGCCAGGCCGCGCACTTCGTCGGCCACCACGGCAAAACCACGCCCGGCTTCACCGGCACGGGCGGCTTCGATGGCGGCGTTGAGGGCCAGCAAGTTGGTCTGTTCGGCCACGGCCTTGATCACGTCCATGACGCTGCCGATCTTGTCGCTTTCCTGTTGCAGCACGGTCATGGCTTCGGTCGAACGCAGCACTTCGGTGGCCAGGCGTTCGATCTGGGCGATGGCTTCGCCGACCACCCGATCACCTTCACGGGCTTCGCCATCCGCCGCGGCGGCCGCGAGGGAGGCTTCTTCGGCGTTGCGCGCGACCTCCTGAACGGTGGCGGTCATTTCATGCATGGCCGTGGCCACCTGGTCGGTCTCGATTTTCTGGCTGTTGACTCCGGCGCTGGTCTGCTCGGTCACGGCCGACAGCTCTTCGGCGGCGCTGGCGATCTGGGTGACGCCGTCGCGAATGCCGCTGATCAGGTCGCGCAGGGTGCTGCCCATGCGCTGGATGCCCTGTTGCAGCACGCCCAGTTCGTCACGACGGGTGACGATCAGGTTCTGCGTCAGGTCGCCGGAGGCGATGCGCTCCACCACACCCAGGGTCTCGCGGATCGGCCGGGTGATCTGGCGGGTGATGATCACGGCGGCCAGAATGCCGACCAGCAGGGCGAGCAGGGTGCTGCCCAGTTGCAGGCTGCGGGCCTGGGCGCTTTCGCCGTCACGACGGTCCAGCTGGATCTGATAGAGATCGTCGCTGCGGGACACGATGTCGGTACCCTGGTCGGTCATTTCCTTGCGGGCCTGGAGGGCGGCACTGTTGGCTGTCTTATAGGCCTGGATGGCGACCCGGTAGTTAGCCAGGCCCGTCTCCAGTTGTTGCAATTCGCTCTGCTGGCTGCTGCTGAACTGCTGCTGCAGTTGTTTCAGGCCGGCAATCGCTTCATTCAGCTGGTTGACAGCCTTCTGTTCGGTATCCGCGTTACTGTTGGCGGTGTAGCCACGCACTTCGTAGCGGGTCAGCTGGAACTGTTCCTTGGCCAGGGTAATGGCCTGGAAACGCTCGAAACGACCTTCATCGCCCGGTGCCATCTGCAGGACGTTGTTGTGGATCGTGGCGATCAGTTTCTGAATGACCTCGGCGTTTTCCCCCATGGTCTGGCGAGCGCCGGCGGCGGTGCGATAAGCGTCGCGCATCTTGTTCAGCGACTGCTGGTAATTGCCGATGATCGCCGCCTGCTCATTGAGCAGCTTGAGATTCTCCGGGCTCTTGAAGCTGGCGATCAGCTTCTGCTGCTGGGCGATAAAGGCGTCGAGGTTGACCTGTACGTTCTGTGCCGCGGTCTCGTCGCCGTTGGTGAGCATGTACTGCAACCGGGCCACGCGCAGTTTGGTCAGCGAGGCATTGAGCTGGGTGATGTCGCTCATCCAGTTGCTACGGTCGATCAGGCCGCCCAGGCTGGTCCAGCCGGTCAGGGCCAGGATGGTGGTGAGCACCAGGACCAGGCCGAAGCCCAGGCCCAGTTTCAGGTTGACGCTGATATTTCCAAACCAGCTATTCATTGAATTCCTCCAGGAACGTTGTCTTGCTTGCTCGTCGGGTGGCTGGAAGGTGTTGTTTTTGGTGCCAGCTGAATTTGTTCGTAGGGGCTGTATCGGCGGTGGGGCCGATAGCTGAAAGGTTTTTCTCGTGAGCTGATGTTTCACGAAGTGTAGTGCGCGGGTGACGGATCGCCGTTGCGGCCAGATCCAGGGCTCGCGGGAGTGTTTTACCCGCAGCAGGCCGGACCGCGGGCTTAAGGAATTTTTCACATTCCTTTCACCAGAGGGCGACTTCAGCGGACCTAGTCTCTGCGTTCATATCGGTGTAGCGCGGGTATTCGAGCGGTTTTTCCAGTGGCAGTGACGCCCGATGCCCGGCTGTCATTTTTGCCCTGTAGGGTCACCGACATCGTTTACTCAACCAGCGTTTGCCGCAGGGGCCACCTCAACGTGGAATCAAGACTGACGTATAGCGGGATCAGGCGTTCGTTCGAACTGAGCCGTTTCGCCAAATATAAAAATACCCTGGTTGTGCTGCTTTGCGCGTTGTTTGTCATCCCGCTGACGCTGTTCATCCTGCGTCCGGCGACCATTACCGATCTTGCCCGTCACGGCGCCAGCAGCGCGGTAGCGCTGAGCACGGGTTGGGCCAAGGGCGAGATGGTCGTACTGGTACGCCATGTCGAACGTTGCGATCGCTCCAAGGCGCCTTGCCTGGCCGGGCAGGACGGTATCACCGATCGGGCCCGCGATGTGGCGGTGGGCCTTGGCGCCCGCTTTGAAAAGCTCGGGCTGGCCAGGACGGATATCTACAACAGTCCGTTGACCCGTGCAGTCCAGACGTCCTTCTACATGTTCAACCAGGCCAGCAGCACGCAGGACTGGTTGTTCGATTGCCGCAAGACCATGTTGCGCGACCTGCGCCGTTACAAGGTGCCGGGGCGCAACCTGATCCTGGTCACCCACAGCGAGTGCATGAATGCGCTGGAGAAATCCATGAAGCTCTCGATCCCCTCCATGGGTTATGGCGCGGCATTGTTCATCACGGAAAACTCGCCGAGCCAGGCACCCCGGGTCATGGGCTTTATCGAAGCATCGGATTGGCCACAGGTGTTCCAGCCGTGAAGCGCGGGTTGTCGACACGATAAAAAACGGCGCTCCGGGAGCGCCGTTTTTTTATGCCTGGCGTTTTATCGGGTGTAGAAGTAGTAGGTGCGCTTGCCGCCGATGGTGACGGTCGCCAGGATCGTGTGCGAAGCGTCCGGTTCCTGGTTCTGGGCCACGGCCACGTTGTCCGGCGAGGCGGCGAGGAAGGCATCCAGTTCGGCCTGGGTCTGTACCACTTGCTGCTGGCGCCGGGTATAGAAAACCGTGGAGGCAAGGCGTTCGTCCGGTTGATACAGCGCCACCTGCTTGCCGCCGGACTGCAGGGCGATGACCTGGTCGGTCACCGGCTTGAAGGAGGTGGTGCGGTCGGCGTCAGGTGCTCGCCAGGCGACCACCAGGTAAGCGCATACGATGACAGCCAGCAGTCCCATCGCCAGCGGGCGGCGGTACTCGACCAGGCCGCGGCTGAATGCCGAGGTGGCACAGCGGCGACGCAGCCAGTCGAGGATCACCCCACTGTATTCGGCGGCGATAATCGCCGCGGCCGGCGCCATGGACACCATGTAGACCATGCGCTTGCTGGAAGCCAGGGTCAGTAGGGTGAACTGGGCCAGGATCCAGACGGTGGCGAACAGCAGGTGGCGGTTGCGCGTCAGTTCCTTGCGCAAATGCCAGAGGCCCAGGTACACCAGCAGGTTCCAGGGCAGGAAGGCTTCCGGCAGCTTGGTGAAGTAGTAATAGAACGGTTCGTAGTGACCGGCGGCGGTGAAGGAACCACTGAAACGACCGACACTGTTGGCCCACAGCACTTCACCGACCGCCTGCAGGCCGCCCTGGCGATAGAGCAGGGTCAGCCAGATCAGCAGCGGGATCAGCCCGATCAGGGTGAACAGCGCCGGGCGCAGCCAGTTCCCGAAGCTGAAGCGCTTGTCGATCAGGCTTTCGCTGACCAGGTAGACGAAAATCACGATGCCCGGCAGCGCCAGCCCGAGCACCCCCTTGCTGAGGGTCGCAATGGCGATACCGACGACAAAGACCAGCCAACTGCCCAGGGTTCCCGCCTGTTCCCGCTGTCGCCGGCCGGCCTGGAAAAAGGCGAACAGCGCCAGCGCCACGCCCAGGCTCAGGATCGCATCCTCACCGACCTGGCGGGCGTTGCCCAGGTAGCTGGCCATGGTCGCGAGCATCGCCGCCGCGGTCCAGGCCATCAGCGTCGGTCGACCGATCTTGCGCATGAAACCGTACAGTGCCAGCACCGTGAACAATCCGGCGAGGGCCGAGGCCAGCCGCACCGCCAGTGGCGTGCCGCCAAACAGGCGGATGGCACTGGCGTCGAGCCAGAGGCTCAGGGGCGGTTTCTCCAGGAACGGTTCGCCCAGCAGGCGCGGGGTGACCCAGTCGTTGTTCAGGTGCATTTCCATGGCGATCCCGGCGACCCGGGATTCGGTGGAACCTTGCAGCTCATGGTTGCCCAGGGCAAAGAAGAACACGAGACAGCCAAGCAGGAACAGCAGGAGAGCGGGGCGTGTTGTGCGCATGGTGGTACCGGTAAAAGGAAATTGAGCCCGGGGGCATCCAGATAACCGGCCACTATACGGAGGGAGTTCTTAATAAATTGTGAACGACTGTGCGCAAGATCGGATTTTGTTCAATCCCCCAGCGCCGCACCCTCGCGTCGTGGATCGGCACCGCCGGCCAATGAGCTGGCGCCCTGCGCATCACGCACGCGCATGATCGCCTGGGTGCCGCTGGTCATCTCCGGTTCGCTGATCGCGTGGCCCTTGTGCTTGAGTGCATCGATCAGTTGCGGCGAGAACAGCCCCTGCTCCAGTTCGGTCGGGCCATTGCGGCTGCCGAAGTTGGGCAGGTTGATCGCCGCTTGTGGATCGAGGTTCCAGTCCAGCAGGCCGACCAGGGTCTTGGCGACATACTCGATGATCTGCGAACCGCCGGGAGAGCCGACCGTACCGAGGAACTCGCCGTCCTGACGGTCGAACAGCAGGGTCGGCGCCATCGACGAACGCGGGCGCTTGCCCGGCTCGACCCGATTGGCCACCGGCTTGCCGTCTTCGCTGGGGATAAACGAGAAGTCGGTCAACTGGTTATTGAGGATGAAGCCCTCGACCATCAGGTGCGAACCGAACGAGCTTTCCACCGTGGTGGTCATCGACACGGCACCGCCCTGGTCATCCACCGCGACGATCTGCGAGGTGGAGATGCGCGGGGGCGAGCGGTCAGGCGCAAGGGCGACCTGCAGTCCGGGTGGGACACCGGGTTCGGCCTTGCCCAGGCTGCGCTCACTGACCAGCGCGGCGCGCCGGGCCAGGTAGGTGGGGTCGATCAGGCCGGCCACCGGTACCGGGACAAAATCGCTGTCGGCGACGTACAGGCCACGGTCGGCATAGGCCAGGCGCTCGGCCTCGGCGATCAGGTGCACGGCTTGCGGACGCGGCTCGAGACCGGCGGCAGAGGCGCTCTTCTGCGGCGCCAGGGCTGGCAGCGCCCAGTGCTTGTCCCGGGCTTCCAGCGCCTGCAAGGTGCCGAAGATCTGCGCGATGGCAATGGCGCCGGAGGACGGCGGCGGCATGCCGCAGAACTTCCAGCGCTTGTAGTCCGAACAGATCGGCGTGCGCTCCTTGGCCTGGTAGCCCCGCAGGTCGGCCAGGGACAGGCTGCCGGGGTTGGCACTGGTGTTGACCGCCGCGACCATTTCCCGGGCGATCGGGCCTGTGTAGAGGGCATCGCTGCCTTCATTGGCGATGCGTCTGAGGACGGCGGCCAGGGACGGGTTTTTCAGGATCGTGCCGACGGCTTTCGGGCGGCCATCGGCGTTGAGGAAATAGGCCGCCATGGCCGGGGATTTCGGCAGGAACGGACTGGCGGCGATCTGCTTGTGCAGGCGCGGCGAAATCGGGAAACCCTGCTCGGCCAGGCGGATGGCCGGCTCGAACAGCCTGGCCCAGGGCAGTCGGCCGTTGTTGCGGTGGGCCAGCTCCAGCGCACGCATTACGCCTGGGGTGCCCACCGAGCGGCCGCCGATCTGGGCCTGGGTAAAGGTCATCGGCGTTCCATCGGGGTTGAGGAACAGCTTTTCGGTAGCGCCGGCCGGAGCGGTCTCACGTCCGTCATAGGCGTGTACCTGCCGGCCGTCCCAGACCATGATAAAGGCACCGCCGCCGATACCGGTGGCCTGGGGCTCGACCAGCGTCAGCACGGCCTGCATCGCGATGGCCGCGTCCACGGCGGAACCGCCCTGGCGCAGGATCTCCCGCCCGGCTTCAGCCGCCAGCGGGTTGGCGGCCGCGGCCATATGCCGGCTCGCCTGCTGGGTGACCAGGCCGCTGCGATAGCCCGTGCCGATCTCCGGCGCATCGGGCAGGGCGGCAGAGGTTGTGGCAGGCGGGGCGTTGCAGGAGACAAGCGCAAGGGCGATGGCCAGGGAAGAAAGGGTACGAAGATAGACGCGACGGGTAAAAATTCTGGAGTGCACTGCGTAGGCTCCTGCCTTGGACGTGCCCCGCACTATAGTGCGTGCCGGGAGGGTGGAACAACACGGAAGCCGGCGTCGGCAATCGTGTTGCCACCGCGATCCGGCGATCGCGGAGGGGCTGCCGCCGAGGTTCGTCAGGCGTTCACGATGATGCGCAAACCACCGAAGATCATCCGCTGGCCGTCGAATGGCATGGGATTGACGTGCGGGGATCGCTCATGACTTTCTGCATCCCAGCATCGGTTTTTCGCAGGTTGTTCAGGGTGTATTCAGGGCCTTGACCCGCACCATTGGGGCTGGCACGCCAGCCTGCCGAGTGGCGACTCTGACTGATGGGACACCCGATGGCTCACGAAAACCGGTTTCGCGTTGAATCCCTGTTTATCTTCCTGATTGCGCTGCTGCTCTTCACCCTGGGTATCTGGGACCAGACGGCCCAGGGCTTCGATGGGCGCTGGGCGTTGTTCCTCAATGAAATGTTCCGCCATGGACCGAGCCTGTTCGCCACGACCTATGGCCAGCCGTATCCCGACTATCCGGGCACCGCGACGTTCCTCAGCTTTCTGTTCGCCCAGCTGTTCGGTGCGCCGAACCACCTGGCGAATGTCATGCCGACGGCCCTGGCTTCGGCGGGGGTAATGGCCATGATCTATCGGCTGCTGGTGCCGTCCGGGCGTTGGTGGGCGCTGCTGACCGTCCTCTTGACCGCGCTGACGACACAACTGCTCGAGAAGTCCCGCTCGGTGTGCCTGGACCAGATGACCTCATTGCTGTGCCTGGCCTGTTTCTATCTGCTGCACAGCGGTGAACGGCTGGGCTCGAAGCTGCGGCAATATGCGATCTTTCCGCTGTTTGTCCTGGGCTTTGTCATTCGTGGGCCGCTGGGTTTGATCGAGGTGTGTGGTGTGGCCTGCGTCTACTGGGCCATGGGCGTTTCCCGTTCGCGGGCCGAGACGCTGCGCTTGCTCGGTAAGGTCCTGGTACACGGGGTTATCGGCCTGGTGCTGCTCGCCGCCTGTTGGTGGTTGCTGATGAAGCTGGCGCGTTTCAGCGGTGGCGGTGGCTTTGCCGAGCAGGTCTACAACATGCAGGTGGGGGGGCGCCTTGATGAAAGCGGCGAGCCGTTCTTCTTCTATTTCCAGCTCAGTCTCTATCGTTATTTCCCGGTGGTGCCGCTGGCGCTGGCAACCCTGATCGCGTTGCGTCACAAATGGTCGCTGCGGGACCGGGACAGCGATGTACAACTGGCTTTGCGCCTGGGAGCCTGCGGCTTGATGATCCTGCTGGGATTGTCGGTGCCGCACTTCAAGCGCGCCTATTACATCCTGCCGATGGTGCCGATGTTCGCGGCGGTGGCGGCCTATGGACTGTTGCAGGCGCAAGGCTGGCTGGTGGGCGTGCGCCGGTTCTATGAAGGGCTGGTGGCGCTGCTGCCGGGGTTGGCGGCGATTGTCGTCTTCGTCCTGCGCCACGCCTGGCTCAAGCAGGGCTTCTGGCCGCGGGTTTCGCTGCCGCTGCTGGTCGGGGTGCTGGTGATTCTGCAGGGCGCCGCCGCTTATGCCTGGCTGAACAAACGAAACGATCTGGGCCGGCGCCTGGTGGTGCTGAGCCTGATCGCCCTGGCGGCGCAGTGGTTGCTGCTGGTGAAAGTGGTGGAACCGGCCAAGGACCTGGAGTTCGACACCCGGGGCTTTGTCGAACCGGTGGAGCACCTGCGTGCGGCGAATCCGGGGCCGCTGGTGTTCCTGAACCTGGGGCAGGACACCTGGGCGGTGCGTTACATGATGAACCTGGACCATGACGAACAGCCGCTGTTTGTCAGCAAGGCCGATGCCACCAGGCTGGATTCACTGCCACGTCCGGCCTGGGTGATCCTGTCGCGCAAGGACCTGGGATTACTGGCGGGGACCGCGCTGGAGAAGGTCGCTCCCGCGTTCGAGGGACGCTTCAATGGCAATCCCTGTGTGGTGATCGAACTGAAGTGAAATCTAATCGCTATCGGCAACCCCGCGTGCGAGGTTGAACGCGGCAGGACGGAACTGGCTCGGGGTGGTCTGCGTCACCTTGCGCAGCCTGCGGCGTTCGCCAGGTCGGCGGCGGTCGAGAGCATGTCGAGGATGGCGCCGACGCCGGAGGAAAAGGCGCCGGGCAACACGAGCACGGTGAAATCGAACATTGTCGGAATTTGCCCTGTTTGTGTCATATCGGACGCTTTGAAAAGTCGCTGGCTGTCGGTCAAATACTACTCGCCAACACGCAGGCGCGGGGCTTTAATCAGCCCGACTCCATTCAATCCAACTCAAGGTGGCAAGCCCATGTCGCAAGCAAACAGCCTGATCAGCTTCAAACGTCCCGATGGTCGCGAGGTCAGCGGTTACCTGGCCCGTCCGGCAAAAATCGAAGGCGCTCCGGCCATCGTGGTGATCCAGGAATGGTGGGGGCTCAACGATCAGATCCGGGGCGTTGCCGATCGCCTGGCGGCCTGCGGTTACCTGGCCCTGGTGCCTGATCTGTACCGTGGCGAGTCGACGGTGGAAGAGGAAGAAGCTCATCACCTGATGAGCAAGCTCGATTTCGCCGAGGCGGTGTCCCAGGATATCCGTGGCGCGGTGCAGTACCTGGGAGCGCACACGAAAAACATCGGCGTGACCGGTTTCTGCATGGGCGGCGCGCTGACGCTGCTGTCCTTGAATGCCATCCCGGAACTGACGGCCGGCGTGGTCTGGTATGGCCTGCCACCGCTGGAATACCTCAACGCGGCGGCGATCAAGGCACCGCTGCTGGCGCACTGGGCGACCCAGGACCTGTTCTTCCCGTCGGAAACCGTCGATACCCTGGAAACCACGCTGCATGAAGCGGGTGTCGATGCTACGTTCCACCGTTACCTGGCGCATCACGCTTTCGCCAACGAGACAGCAGTGGGCACCGGGCGTATCCCCGGAACCCAGTTCGACCCGGTCTGGTCGCAAATGGCCTGGGACCGGACCCTGACGTTCTTTGGCCAGAAACTCTGGGATTGATCCACCGTCAGGCCGTTTGCACGGGACACCGCGTCGTGTCCCGTGTGCCGGACGACTCAGGATGACGCCGGGTCGTCCTGCAGGCCCGAGCCCGTCTGGCAGTTCCTGGTGTCCATGACAATCTCCGGTGGACGGGCGCCATGGGCGGGCGTCAGCAGGTACAGGAACAGGATCAGGCAGGCTGCCGGGCGCACAGGATGCTGCCGGTGTTCAGGACGCGAGCAATTCGCGCTGGACTTCCAGGGCATTGCGCTCGACCCAGTTGTGGTCCAGTTGCCCGTCCGGGCGCACTCCCCAGACCGCGGTCCCCTGCATCTTGAACGGAGTGCCGCAGGCCCGATTGCCGATAAAACCGTTGTTCCTGCCCTCAAGTACCCAGCGCGAAGCCACGCGGGTGCCTTCGGCATTCTGGAAGGTCTCGATGCTGGCGAAATCGAAGTCGTCGATTTTCGCCAGGAATGCGCCGATCCATTCGATAAACGCCGCGCGGCCGACGACATCGGTCCCCCCCGAGGTGATCACGAAGTCTTCGCTGACGAAGCGCGCCGCCGCTTGCGGGTCCTGTTTCTGCCAGACCTCGCGCCAGAAGCTTTCGACGATTTCTACAGCCTTGTTGCCTGTCATGGGGTATTCCTCGTGCTTGCAGTTGTTTGGCCGATGCGGTGACCGCTGACCGGATGAGCACGATGTTCGGAGTTTGCTATCTAGAACTCAAACGCATAAATTTAATCGCATCCAGTTGAAAGGCGAATTCATCATGCAGGCCAGCGATATCGAGATCGACTTGCTCAGGGCGTTTATCGCCGTGTCGGAGACCGGCAGTTTCACGGCGGCGGCCGAGGTGATTGCGCGTTCGCAATCGGCGGTGAGCCAGAAGATCATCCGGTTGGAGGAAATCCTCGGTCTACGGGTGTTCGAGCGCACCAGTCGCGCGTTGACCCTGACCGCGGACGGCGAGCGCCTGCTGGTGGGGGCACGCAGGATGCTGGTGCATTACGAGGCATTCCTGCGTGAGATCAAGGCGCCGGCGACGCCGGGCTTGTTGCGCCTGGGTATCTCGGAAAACCTGGTGCTGACCCAGTTGCCCAAATTGCTGTCGCGCTTCTGCGCGCTATATCCCGATATCCAGCTGGAGCTCACCACCGGCCTGAGCAACGACCTGCTCACGGCTTATGAGGCGGGGCAACTGGATGTGGTGATCGCCAAGCGCAAGATCAGCGCGACGGCTCAGCGCGGTCGGGTCATCTGGCGCGAACCGCTGGTGTGGATGGCCGCCAGCGACTACGAAATCGAAGCTGCCCGGCCGATACGGCTGGTGATGATGCGACCGCCCTGCGCATACCGCGCGATCATGGTCGAGGCCCTGGCGTCGGTGAATCGCGAATGGGTCTCGGCCTGCCTGGCCAGCAACCTGATCGGCGTGCAGGCCGCTGTCTCCGGCGGGCTGGGGATTACGGCGCTGGGTACCTCTTTCCTGCAGGAGGGGATGAAGATTCTCGAACCTTCGGAAAAGCTGCCGACACTGCCCTCTACCGAAGTCGCGGTGGTCGGTGACGAGGCCGGCACCCAGCATCTGGTGCAGCCGCTGGTATCGTTGTTGACCGAGGGGTTGATGGCGGGGGCACGGTTGACCTGAGTGTTTACTTTTGTTCTACGGGACCTGTCGTGCCGAATAGAAAGTCGCGCCGCTGGTGCGACAGTCGCTGATCAATACGCCCGAACCCAGCGCACCTTCGTCGAGGCCTGGACCGCGCCACCACCGCCGCCGCCCGTGGGCGGGGTGGGGTTGGTGATGGTCTGATCGCCGGTCACCCCTGAAACGTCGATGGCGATGCCGCCCTGGGAAATGGTGGTGTTGCTGGCGCCGTTGTTGCCGGTGGACAGCGAGCCCTTGATATTGGTCGTGGCCCCCGAGGTGTTGACCAGGCCGCCGAGGATGACGTTGCCGTAGAGGGTCCAGCCGCTGGTGGCGAGGCCGCCGTTGGCTTCGATGGCGATATTGCCGATGGGCAGGCCGCTGTGGCTGACATTGGAGCTGTCGGTCCAGGAGGCCAGGGCCGGTGGCGTCGCGCTCTTGTTGCACAGGTTGGTCGGGTAGAACGAACCCGTGCACAGGTTCGAGTAGCCGGAGAAGTTCGGTGAGTACAAGGGCACCGCGCTGTTGCTGGTCAGGGTCACGTTGTTGGTGGAGAGCACCGTGTTGGTGAGCCGGCTCAGGCCTTGCACGCCATCGAGGGTGATATTGCCCTGGAACCAGAGCACGCCCGGCGGCAGGGCCTTGATTCCGGTGAAGGTCCAGCCGTTGGCGGGTGTCGCGCTGTTGCCGCAACTGCTGTTGCCGTAGTTGCAGGTCAGGAACGTTGTTCCCAGCAGGGTGCGCAGGTCGGTGGTCGCCAGGTTGTAGGGGCCCGTCGCTACCGCCGTGCCGGCGCTGGTCTTGACGTTCTGGATCTTCAGCATCGGCGTGTTGCCGTCGAAGTAGAACACGTAGTTGGCCTGGCTTTGCAGGGGCGTGACGTCCACCGGCGCGGCGGTGATGTTGCAGTACGGTATGCCGGGCAGGCCTGGTGAGGCGCCGACGACGTTCTGTGTCAGGTTCGCCAGCGCGGTGCCCGTATAGGCCGTGCCGTTCTGGTTGAGCACCTTGCCGGCGATCTGGCTGGTGGTGTTGAACGAGGGTGTGTTGTATTGCGTCACGCTCAGGTTGCCGCCGCCCTGGAACTGCCCCACTGTCGCGGTGAGGATCGATACGTCACTGTTGGCCTTGAGCGTGTTGTAAGTGGCGCTGTAGCCGCTCAACGCCAGAGTGTTGCCCCAGAAGGTACCGACGGTGGCGTTCTTGAAGTTGACGTCGCCGCCATAGATCGCGTTGTAGCTCAGGGAAATGCTGGCGGGCAGGGTGCCGGTCCCGGAGATCAACTGCGCGCCGCTGGTGGTGCTGATGACCCCGGCGGATTGGCTGGCCTTGCTCAGGTCCAGGGTATAGACCGTGCCATCGGCCAGGGTGATCAGGGCCGTGCCGGTGCTGGCGGCGGTGATCGAGTTGTCGGTGTTTTTCGTGCCGCCGACCAGGGCGCTGCCGATGGTCGATCCGGCCGACAGTACGTTGGCCTTGAACGCGCCGGCCTTGATCGACACATAGCTGCCGTCGGACTGAGTGATGTTGATGGACTTGGCGCCCACGGTGAGGTTGACCGGGGAACTGCTGGAGCTCATGGAAAAGGTGCCCTCGGTGTTGAGGGTCGCGTTGTCCGCGATACCGCCGCCGCTGAGGTTGATACCGCCCTTGGCACAGCCGGAGACATAGGCTTTCGAACCGTTGGAGATGGTCAGCACGCCGGTCACGGCGATGTTCGCCAGGGTCGTGCCGTTGGTGATCGACAGGTTGCCGCCGGTGTAGTTGAAGTTGCCATTGAACTGCAGGGCCGGTGGCAGGTTGCCACTGGGCGGCGTGGTCGCGGCGCTGGCCGGGGTCAGCACGTAGACCACCTGCAGGGTATTGGTCGCCAGGTTGTTGGTGGCGGTGATGGTCGCGGTGACCAGTGTGCTACCCGCGCTGGCGACCTTGGAAATGATCTGCGCGCTGAGCCCGCTGGCACTGATGGGCAGGTTGCCCGGCGTGACATTGGCCAGGGTGCTGTCCTGCAGCAGCTGGGCCTGCAGGTACAGGCGCACCCACTCCACGCCGCTCCACACCCGCGACTCCGCCGGCGAGATGGCATGGGCCGCCACTTGCTGCTGCTGGGCGCCACGTATGCCGTACATCATGCCCAGGGCGCTGACGGTCAGGGCCATGCCGACGAACAGGATCATCAGCGTGGCCGCCATGCCGCGTTGAGACGCGCGTGTCGATCCGGAAAACGAAGGGGCTGGCATCAAGCGCTCTGTCAGGAAGTGGGTTTTTCGAAGTTGATCAGACAGGCCGTTGCCTTGCTTTTGACGTAGGCGGGCTGGGGATCGCTGCTATTGGGGTCGAGCGTACTGTTGTTGGCGTTCAGGGTGACTTGCAGGCGCGAGGCGGTATTGGTGGTGTCGGTGGTCCGGCCATAGGGCCAGCAGGTGGCAAAGCCCACCGAGAACACGGCGCTGCCCTGGCCGGCCTCGATCAGCGGGGTGCTGGTCCAGGTCGTGCCGCCCCACTGCGACGAGGCCTGGGTACAACCGGCGGCGGCCTTGAGGCTGAGCAGGGCACCGTTGCTGATCAGCAGTCCGGCACAACCGGCGGTGGCCGTGGCGCTGGTCTGGTAGGACCAGACAATCGCGTTGCCGGTGATGCCGTTGGGGGACGCGCTGGTCAGGGTCGGAAAGCTGCTCTGGGCGGTGGCATTGCCGCTCAGGGTGCCGTTGCTCAGGAGGGCGCCGGACAGCAGCACGAAATTATTGTCGATATCGGTGCTGGCGCGCACGGTGGCGCTGCCACTCCAGAAGCCGGCATTCATCAGTTCGCGCTGGGCGGTCAGCAGGGCCGCCGCCACCTGGCCGTCTTGCCGGGCGCTCTGGATCGATGCCGCCGAGGTGTAGACCAGGTTTTTATACAACGAGAGCATGGCCAGGATGCTGATCAGGGAAATGGCCGTGCCGACCATCAGGCTGATCAGCGTGAAGCCTTCTTGCCCACGGCTCATGACTCGTCGCCCACGCGGATGACACCGCCAAAAATGCTGCTGTCCTGGGCGCGGGTGGTCAGCACCACGGCGCTCTGCGGCGTCCCGCCGGTGAGGGTGCTGGTGCCGACGGTGACGGCCGGGGCGCTGGTGCAGGTTGCAACGATCGGCAGCGGGCTGGTCTGGGTGGGGATGGAGACGACGAGCAAGGCGGCGTTGGTCGAGCACAGCAGCGCGCCGTTCTGCTCCAGCAGGCTGCGCATCTGGCTGACCACGATATTCTGCAGCTTCATGTCACGCTGGCTGACCGCCGCCCGCGACGCGGCATAGGTGATGCCCAGGCCGATGATCGACATCAGCAGGATACCGACCAGGGATTCGAGCAGGACATCGCCCCGTTGTCGCCAGGGGCGCGGCTTAGATGAGCGGGACATCGACTGAACTCTCACTGCCCGCCGTGACCTGCAACGTACTGGTGGTACAGGCGCTGGAACTGACCGCCAGGCCCCGGTTGCTGAAGGCCACGCAAGCCAGGTCGACACCCGCGGCCTTGATGCTGGCTGCCGCCGGGAGCGGGCTACTCCATAAGGGCTGCGTGGTTGTGGCGCAGTCGATGGCCTGTCCCGCAGTGAGCCGGAACAGATTGAGGTTCTGCCCGGAACGACAGAGCACGGCGGCGGGCGCGCTGTCCTGCACGGCGCCCTGGTTGCGCAGGGCGATGGCCTTGGTGCGACTGATCCCTTGCTTGAGCAGGCCGGCGGCATCGCGCTGATAGGCGCTGTTGGTCCATGACTGAGTCAACGGCACCCCCACGAACAGCAGGAGGCCGAACAGGGTAATGGTGATCATCAGCTCGATCAGCGTGAAGCCGCGGCAGCGCATTACAACCAGTTGCCGTTATACGAACTGCACGAGGCGATGCTGCGGGTGTTGTCCTGGGTCAGCGTGATTGTGCAGCCATTGACATTGCCGCTGGTGCCTGTGGCGGTCACGGTGTAGGTGGTCGCGTTGGAACTGAGCGAGTAGCTGAACTTGCTCGACTGGCTCGGCTGCCAGCCTGATGCCGGGGCGGTGCAAGGCGAGGCACTACTGGCCAGCACGCACTGGATCTGCGTCGTGCCGCTGGCACCGGAGGCCGGGTACACCAACTGCTTCTGGTAGAAGTTTTCCAGGTTGAGACTCAACGCGACCAGGTCGGACTCGGCGGCCTTGATATTGCTCTTGGTGACGTAGCTGCTGTAGGCGGGCACGGCGATGGCGGCGAGGATCGCGACAATGGCGACGGTGACCAGCATTTCTATCAGCGTGAAGCCGGCTTGTTTTCTGCTGTGTTTCGTCGACATGTGAATGATGCTTTTCCAGTGCCCCAATGCGTAGGCTGCATTATGACATCATTGAGTAACAGTTCGGTGACCGGACCCTCATGAAGGGGCGAACCTGAACAATCTTTCATGGTCGACGCTGTTCCGGGCACTCCCGTTGACTTGCATCAGTCCGTTGCATGGTTGGAAAGCGCCTACGAGCGACTTGCCAGCGTCGATTGGAAGCGTTCGGCCAGCCAGTCGATAAATACCCTGACCCGATGGCTCAGGTAGCGATTGGGCGCGTAGACCACATGGAAGGGGTAGGGCGCCGGTCGCCAGGCTTCGAGGAATGGGACCAGGGCGCCGCTGTCGATGTGCTTTTGCACCGTGTAGCCGAAGGTGTGGATGATCCCCAGCCCGGCGAGGGCGGCGGCGACATGGGCATTGCGCAATCCCGTGTCGACTTCCTCCAGATCCCGCAGCAGGCGAGCGGTCTGCTTGGTTGCTGGATCTGCAACCGCGCAATATCCGCGTCAATGTGATCAGCCCGGGGCCGGTGCATACCGAAGGGCTGGGCGAGCCGGGGGAGATTGCCAAGGCGGCGGATAGTCGATGTTGCTGTCGTTACAAATCCTGGGAGCGCACCGTGTGCTTGAAGTGATGTTCCCAGAGCCGTGTTCCCAATCCACCGCTGCGATCCAGTGACGAGCCGACCGTCAGGTCGGTGATCAACGTCGGTTGCAATCCTGCATCGAACAGCGCGAAGCCGGCGGCGAGGCAGCAGGTTTCTGTCTGCAGGCCACAGACCAGGACTCGCTCGACCTCCAGGCCTTTCAGGTACGCGATGGTTGCCGGTGACGGGGCGTAGCCATGCTTGATGAAGATGCGGTCGGCCGGCACCAGGCTGTCGTCGTCCGGTGCCGGGTGCCAACCGAGCTGGCGCTGGAACGGGGTGATCGATTCGTCGTGACGCTCGACGGTGGCGACGCTGGGCATGCGGCCGATCAGGTCCATGATGCCGTCGACCAGCCATGGCGGCGGGGAGAAGCTGGGTTGCACATCGATGATCAACAGGGCTTGGCGCATGGGGTATTCCTGGGCGGCGTTCACGTCGGAAAGGATTGACGCATAACCCTGGTGATCGGTTCAACCCGATGAGTGTCTTCATGCCCTCCCTGGCCTGACGCAGGGTCAGTGTGGCCCTTCGAGGCCTGGAAAAAGCCCAGCTTATGCTGGGCTTGTTTGTTTTTGTCATCTGCTGACATCAACGCCGAGACGTACTCGCCAGTGTATGAGATGGCACGCCTGTCGAATTGTCGAGGGCCTCTGGAGGCTGTCCAGAGGGTTCGCACCAGATCACTGACAGGGGCGAGGATCGTGTCAGGTCGAACCTTTTCAGTGGCGTTTTTTGAGGGTTATACGGCCTTTACGCCAATCAGGTCCCGTTTCCATAATTTGCCCAGGAAATCGAGCGCAGAAATGCGCGCAGACGTGATTGCGCGGCTTTCGGCTTGATCAATCACGAGGCAGAGAAGGGGACAAAAGATGAGGCTCAAGAACAAATCGGTGTTGATCACCGGCGGGACCAGCGGCATCGGTCTCGCCACGGCCAGACTGTTCATCGCGGAAGGCGCGCGGGTCGCGGTGACCGGTCGCGATGCTGCGGTGTTTGAAGGGGTGCAGGCCGAGCTGGGCGACAACGCGCTGGTGCTCCAGGGCGATGTGCGTTCGCTCAAGGACATGCGGGCGATTGCCGCCGTGGTGAAGGAACGGTTCGGCGGTCTGGACGTGGTGTTTGCCAACGCCGGTCGAGCCTTCCCGTCCGCACTCGACGACATCGACGACGACCTCTATGACGAGATCATGGACATCAACGTCAAGGGCGTGGTGGTCACGCTGCAGGCGGTGCTGCCTGACTTGCGAGAGGGCGCTTCGGTGATTCTCAACACCTCGTTCGTCGCGCAGACCGGCAAGCATGGCATCTCCCTGACGGCGGCGGCGAAGGCAGCCGTGCGCTCACTGGCCCGCAGTTGGTCATACGAATTTCTCGAGCGGAAAATCCGCTTCAATGCGATTGCTCCCGGTGCGATGGACACGCCGCTGATCAGCAAGTGGGGCATGTCCGAGGAGTGGGTTCGCAACTGCAAGGCCGAGCTTGCCCAAGCCATCCCGGTAGGCCATATGGGCCGGGCCGAGGACATTGCCTACGCGGCGCTCTATCTGGCCAGCGACGAATCCTCCTATGTGGTCGGCACCGAACTGGTGGTCGACGGCGGCGCCTCGCAACTTTAAGGAGCAGTTATCGTGACCGACCCTAACGAAAACAACACCACGGGCGAGCGGCCGATCAGCACGGGCAGTTCCCGCCGCGATGTACTCAAGTTCGGCGGCATCGTCACCCTCGGTTCCCTCCTGGGCGGCGGAGCGCTGCTTGGCCACGCCACCTCCGCGCTCGCGCAGGCGGGCGGCGGAGCGGAGCTGGCGCCGAACGAACCCCTGAATATTCTGATCGTGAACTACGATGGCGGCACGCTGCTCGACTTCGCCGGCCCCAGCGAAATTTTCCACCGGCTGCCGAATACCAACGTGCGGTATGCGAGCCTCAATGGCGGCAACGTGACCCTCGAATTCGGGGTCGTGTATGGCAATACCGAACGCCTGGCCGACATTGAAAAGACCGACCTGATCCTGGTGCCCGGCGGGTCTGATCTGTCGGCGCCGATGCGACCGGAGTACCTGGCACAGATCCGCCGTCTGGCTGAAAGCGCCAGGCATGTGACGTCGGTCTGCAACGGATCGCTGGTGCTTGCCGCGACGGGGATTCTCAAGGGCAAGCGCAGCGCCTGCCATTGGGCCTTCGTCAACAAGCTGACCGAATACGGCGCCATCGCCGTTCCGGATCGCTTCGTGGAAGACGACAACGGTCGGTTCATGAGCGGCGGCGGCGTGACCGCGGGCATCGACTTTGCCCTTCGTGTGGCCGCGAAACTGCGCGGTCAACAGGCCGCCGAGTTCACCCAGCTCGCGATCGAATATGACCCCGCTCCGCCGTTCCATTCCGGTCATCCCCGGGAGGCTCGGCCAGAAGTCATCGCGATGGTCGACAAAGTATTGCCTAACGCATCCAAGGGACTCGCACGAATCCCCGGCGTTCGCTGAAGCGCTCGCAGGCCATGTCGGCTGCACCTGCCCAAGCGGGTGCGGCCCTCTTCACTTCAAGCCCATATCGGAAATCATCAGATGCGACAGATACGTCTTTGCACGGCTGCCCTTGCCGTCGGCTTCTCCCTTTTCGCCTTTACCCTGCCGGCAACGGCCGCTGACCCGCAGCGCCCGCCCGAAGCGGCCATCAAGGCCGAGAACGCACGGTGGGCGCAGGCCTTCGCGCGAGGTGACTATGAGGCGATAGGTCGCCTCTACACGGCAGAGGGCGCACTGTTGCCGCCCGGTGGCGCCAAAGTCAGCGGTGCCAGCGCGATCACCGCCTACTTCACCCAGGGGTATGCCGGAACCCAGCCGGGCAGCGTTTCTTTCAGCAACTACGAGTTCTACGGTGACGATCAAGCGGTTACCGAAATCTCGGATGCCGAGGTCCGTGATCACAGTGGCAAGGTCAGTTTTCGCGGTAAGCAGGTCCTGGTTTTCCTGAAACAGGGTGGCGTCTGGAAACTGCACCGCGATATGTGGAGTGACTACGGCCCGCTGAAAGCTGACGCTCAGCAGTGACCCCGACGGCCGCCGACCAGGCGGCCGTCAATCCATCAGCGCTCACCGCTCAATCGACTCTCGCGGCGGACCGATTGCGGCGGATGCCCATGCAGTTTGACGAAGGCCCTGCGCATCCGTTCCGGATCGGTGAAGCCCACCGCCAGGGCAATCTGCTCGATCGGCTCGCTACCGTCGCGCAGGCGCAGACACGCCGCTTCAACGCGCAAGCGCTCGACCGCCCGGGCCGGCGTTTCACCGGTTTCCCGGCGAAAGGCGCGGCCGAATTGGCGCAGACTCAATCGGGCGGCATCGGCGAGTCGCTCGACGGGCAGCGCCTCGGCCAGATGTTCCCGGGCGAAATTCAGCGCCATGCGGATGCGATCCGACTCCGGCTCCATCTGCGACATGGCGGAAAATTGCGACTGGCCTCCGGGTCGACGATAGGGCACTACCAGCAGCCTGGCGGTCGCCCGCGCCACCTCCACGCCCATATCCCGCTCGATCATGGCGAGCGCCAGATCGATGCCGGCGGCGATACCGGCTGACGTCCAGATACGTCCGTCGGCGATATAAATACTGTTCCCCTCGACCTTGATGCCCGGGAAGCGCGACTGCAATTGAGCGGCATAGAGCCAGTGCGTGGTGGCCCGGCGACCGTCGAGCAAACCGGTTTCCGCCAACAGAAATGCCCCCGTACACACACTGCCCACCCGCGAGGCCTTGGCCCCCAGTTTCTTGGCGGCGGCGATGTTTTCCGGTGTCCGCATCGGCTCGATATCGCCACCGATAAACAGGACGGTATCAAAGGTGTGCTTGCCTACCGGCCTGGTCTCGATCGGCAGGCCCGTATTGCCAATAACCGGGCCTCCCGCCTGCGAGATGACATGCAGCTCATAGGGGTTATGGCCCGCGGCTGCGGCTGCCTGATTGAACGCCGAAAGAGGACCGCCAAGATCAAGAGCGTCATGGCCATGGCAAACGAAGAATCCAACGCGATGCATGATGAGATCACTCGAAAGCTGGGAAGGCGTGTTTCAAGGGAAAAGCGTGTATGGCGCCATGGTAAGTCATTCTTTCAGGGGGGAGAGGCGGCAGAACGTGATATGGCCTGAAGTGAGGGAAAAACGTCGTTTGTGGCTTTTGCCATCGAACGTAGAGTCGCTGGTCTGAACGGCGCCAGCCCGTCATCTCATTGAGATACGACGCTCAGCTCCGTTCGACGCAAACCAGAACAAGGACCTGAGACATGACCAAGAAAGTGCTTGAGATCCCGGCGGATCACCCGATGTTTGCAGCGACCCATGGCGGCTATGAAAGTTACGGCTACTCGCCCGCCGTTCGCGCGGGAAACCTGCTTTTCATTGCTGGTGAAGTCGGCTTCCGTCCCGATGGCTCGATTCCCGAGAGCGTTGCCGAACAGACCGAGGTGGCGCTGGAGCGGACAAAGGAAATCCTCCGCTTGCAGGGGCTGACGATGGCCGATCTGGTCGAAGTGGTGAGCTATCACGTCAACCTGAAAGACACGGTCGACGAGTTCCTGCCGGTCAAGGCCCGCTACACCGAACGCCCGTTCCCGGCCTGGTCGATCATTGGGGTTGAGGCGTTGGCGCTGCCGCAATTGAAGATCGAGATTCGCAGTGTGGCGGTTTTTCCGGAGGGGAAATAGTTTGGATTTATCTATCGATCAGCCGGGCCTTGACGCCGGGCTGATCGGGGGCCGGAACACTCTCGCTCACGACTTGCTGAGTCACGGTGAGCGGGTCAAGTTCCGGATGTTGGATGACATGGCTCTGTTGGCGCAGGTGGCGCGGTTTTAGGCGGTTTGGCCGCTGGCGAGAGGCAAAATGGGGACAGATTTATTTATGGCCGCCATACAGCGTAGGGAGAAGCCCTGCCTCTCCCTATACAGGCCACGTCCTCGTTAGCTTGCCACTCTCGCCGGCTCGTCCTCTATCACCGAGTCCACCAACCCAAGCGCCAGTTCGATCAGATGCACGACACCCATCGCCACCTTGCGGTTTACACCTGTGAGGTTGTCGGCGTGTTCATAAGCCGTGGCGGCGGCGGATTCAAGAATTGAGCTGGCGTTCACCAGGGCTTCTTCGCGATGTTGAGCGTCTGGCGCCGAACGTCGTTTTGTCGTGCTGCTTGAACGTTTCGACGTACCGCCTTCCGGCAAATCGTAGTGAGCCAGCGCTCGTTCGATAGCTTGCGGGTCGATGATGGCAGCGTCGATTGAGGCAGGCGGGTTGGGTGTGACTTTGAACATTGGGTAACTCCTAACGTAGGTTAGAGCCGCCAATATCACTGCTAAATGATGGGTGGCGGCCGTACGCAGGTTAGCAGACCGGTACGTTAGGAAACCGGCGCACCCGAAGATGCCCTGCGCACAGCCACCATAAAACTCCGGGCATGAAAAAGCGCCGGCTAGAGAGGTGGCGCTGTGCGCCTAACGATTTCCGGGCTGCTAAACCCGATCACTGATTGGCAGTGATGGGCCGAGACTAGTCAGCGGAATGGGCAGGCGCAAGCGAACGAGAGTTTCTAGGAAATTTCAGGCGAGGGAAAGGGAGGCGTCTTGCTGGGTAGCAAAATCTACCCAGGGAGTGAGCGGCGAAATCAGTTCACCGCCATCACGCCAACTGCTTCAACTTCGCCTCCACGGCATCGTCAAAGATGATGTAGAGCGCTTCGATCTCGGCTGGCCGCAGGCACCTGGCGCTTTCCAGGCCGCCGATCAGGGTGATCTGGATGGCCCGCTCAGCTTCCACGTCCGCGACGGTGCTGGTGGCATTGAGGGCCCGGACCAGGTCGTTGATCGGGTCGCGGATGGGTTTTGGAAGCCGTAACAGGTCGAGCCTTTCTTGTGGCATGTCTTCCTTACCCCTGATTCGTTCGGACACAAAAAAGTCACTTCGCGAATCGCTCATGACTTTGAAAACTATTCGAGGGTGTCGCTTGAATTAAGTTGTTACGTTATTTTTAAAATAAAAATGAACTATTTTAAATTCCTATACTAGTGTCAGATTGCTATCCCTTCTTGATGCTCTTAAAAATGGAGTGCGATCATGGTTAAGATTTTTAAGGTCTTGGCTGTAGGACTGATCGGAGGTGTCTCCGGTTGCTCGCTATTTACACCTCCACAAGAGCAACCTGTTATCGAGGAAAAGCTCAACTCTAGCTTTTTATGGAAGGCAAAAGTTGGCACTCTCTCACTTACCCCTGACCGCCGCGTGGTATTGGTTAACTTTGATAGTGGGAGATTCTGCGCTGAGGCTCCAACTGAAGTAGGAAGTGATCTTTCTAGAGCCTTCAAAGCTGTCGCGGAAGCTGACATTCCTGCTGAGGTTAAAGCGAACGTAGGCATGGCAACGGCAATTTCAAGCAGTAACTCTGTTTTAAACCATCGTACGCAAGGAATGCAGTTGTTTCTGGCCAACTCCTATTTTGTCTGTCAGATGTATATGAATAATGCGATAAGCCCGCAAGAACTTCTGGCGTATCAAAAACAGGTTTTTGATGCCGCAGCCATCATAATAAAAGCGGAGATTCCCTATCTGTACAAGCAAGCGGCAACGGAGGCCATAAGTAGCCCTAGAAAGGATCCTGTTGACGTTTTGAAAACACTAAAGGAAATAGATGCCTTAAAACCGAGTACGAATTGAGTCAGAGGATTTTCCTTGATTTATCTGTAGTTCCCATAAAAGCTAACTCTGCCTTGCTACCTGCTGCGCTATCTGCGGCAGGCATCCACCTGCCATAAACCCTAGCAATCATAGTCCAGTCTGTGTGGCCCATCTGTAACCGTCCGGCCAAGTCATCTACCGAACTCCAGCATTAAGGACGATGGTGTCCGCGCTGCGACCCGCATTTATTCCGTTACCCATGCAGCTGGCCTGTAAGCGTCCGCCGAAGTCACCTTGCGTGACTCAGGCCGGCACCCACCGATGCGGCAGCAGTTGATCAATCTCACTGGCACGCTGCGTTGGCAGCCGCGTCAGCACATCTTTGAGATAGGCATATGGCTCATGCCCATTCATGCGCGCCGACTGGATCAAACTCATGATCGCCGCTGCTCGTTTGCCGCTGCGCAGTGAACCGGCGAACAACCAGTTGGAGCGGCCGAGTGCCCACGGCCGTATCTGGTTTTCCACTGGATTATTATCTATGGGCACAGCACCGTCCTCGATATATCGAGCCAGTGCGCCCCAGCGCTTGAGGCTGTAATCCAGAGCTTTGGCGATAGCCGAGCCTTCGGGCACAAAGTCGCGCTGGGCCAGCATCCAGGTATGCAGTGCGTCGATAAGGGGCGCCGCTTTTTCCTGACGTATTCGCCAGCGATCCTCGTCGGTCATTTCCCGCGCTTGCCGTTCGATTTCATACAACCCGCCAATTGAGTGCAGCGCCTGTTCGGCCAGTTGGCTTTTATTCGTCGCATGCAGATCGAAGAACTTGCGGCGGGCATGGGCCATGCAGCCGATTTCGGTGATGCCTTGTTGAAAGCTTGCTTTGTAGCCGGCGAAATCATCGCAAACCAGCTTGCCGTTCCATTGCCCAAGGAAGTTGCGTGCATGCTCACCCGCACGGCTCGGGCTGAAGTCGTAAACCACTGCTTTAAGTGCCGAAAACGGCGTTGTGCAGTAGGCCCAGACATAAGCACGATGGGTTTTCTTTTCGCCCGGCGCGAGCATCTGCACTGGGGTTTCGTCTGCGTGAATCACGCCTTGGGCAAGTACCGTTTCACGCAGCGCGTCGACCAAGGGCTGGAGTTGCACGCCGGTTTGGCCGACCCATTGCGCCAGTGTCGAGCGGGCGATAGCCAGGCCGGCGCGGCCAAAGATTTTCTCTTGGCGATACAGGGGCAAATGGTAGGCGAATTTGGCCACCATCACGTGAGCCAGCAGCCCTGCGGTCGGTATGCCCTTGTCGATTACCTGGGCCGGAACCGGTGCCTGAGTCAGCGTTTCACACTCGCGGCAGACCCATTTCCCGCGCACATGCTGCTCCACGGTGAACACGCCCGGCGTGTAATCGAGCTTTTCGCTGACGTCTTCACCGATCCGCTGGAGCTGGCATCCGCAGGGGCATTGGGTGTTGTCTGGTTCGTGATAAATCACGGTACGCGGAAACTGCGCAGGCAATGGAACACGCCTGGGCTGCTTGCGTGGCTCGGCCGGCGCAGCCGGCGGATTCAAAGCCTTCAGCTCGGCTTCAATGGCCGCGATGTCTGTGTCGAGCAGGTCATCGAGCAGGCTGCCTTGAGCAGGGCTTAATTGCTCACTGCGCTTAGCAAACTTGTTACGTTTGAACCAGGCGATTTCGTGGGTGAGTTGCTCGATGATGGTTTGGTCGCGGTCATTCTTCTTGCCCATCCTGTCGACTTGCTGTCCGAGCGAATCAACCTGGGACAGCAACTGCGCCGCGAAGGCGCGCAGTTGGTCGGGGCTCATCTGATCGAGATTGGGTGAGGAAGTCATGCCCTGGATTTTACCAAAGCAGGTCGTTTGCGGCAGTAGGCCAAGGAGCTAATTACAGCTTTTTAAAGCAGTGTGATTACACCGCCAGCCCCAACACGCTGCCAAGGTAGGCCGAGCACCAACGCTTGAAGTTGCTCGGTATCCAGTTCTATCTCGCAGCCTTGTCGAATGCCGGGCCAGTGAAACTTTCCTTGGTTCAATCGGCGAGCAGCCAGCCAGACTCCAAACCCGTCATGCACCAGCACTTTCATACGAGTGGCGCGGCGGTTGGCAAACAGATAAGCGCAGTGCGGCTTCGCCGCACCGAACACCGCGATCACCCTGGCCAGCGCAGTTTCAGTGCCGGCACGCATGTCCATGGGCTCGGTGGCAAGCCAGATGGCGTCGATGCGAATCATTGTGTGAGTCCACGGACAAAGCGGGCGCAGCCTTCAGGATCAGACGTTGGCCATTTCACTGACATCGATTGCTCGCCAAATTGCAGCTCAATAATCGCCGACCCTTCTGCCTGCCGTTTGGGTGTAGCTCTCAATGGAACGAAAGCCGGCAAAGCCGCTGGAGGTTGATCTCGGTAAAGCGGTAGCCACTTGCGGATCACGTTGGCGTTGATGCCGTGGCTGATGGCGACGCTGGATAGGGTTGCGCCCGGTTGCAGGCATTCCTGAACAACCTGGGCCTTGAAGGGTTTCGGGTAAGAGCTTCGTTGGCGCATGGAAATCCTGACGTTAAGGGCGATCGCGTCCGCTTAAAAATACGCGGACACCATCGCCCTTAATGCTGGAGTTCGGAAGGTGACTTCCCCAGCCGCTTACGCTGGCCTTGCCGTTTTCAACTAACTGGCTACCTACTTGAGGTCGGAATATAGCGCAAGAAATGTGTTGTTATCGCAGGAGGTAACTCGTGAGTAGGCACAGCATCATGACGCTTTCCTTCCTCATTCGGAGCGGCCGATGTGCATCCTTTACATGGCGAACCCTAAGGTCTCAGCAGCATGGCGTGCAGCGTTCTCGCGAACGCTTCCCGAAATGGATTTCCGGGAATGGCCTGACATAGGCAACCCTGATGAAGTCCACTATCTGATCACGTGGGAAGGCAATCTGGATGTGATCAACATGCTCCCGAACCTACGCGCGGTATATGCAGCAGGAGCAGGCGTAGACCAGTTCGATATGTCAAATTTTCCAAAGGGACTGAGGTTAATCAGGCTGGTTGACGAGTCGATGGCCGACATCATGGCCGAGTATGTCCTCTTTGCCGTCTTGGCCCTCCACAGAGACATGCTGATCTATCGCCAACATCAGATTGAGAAAGCCTGGGATCCACGCGCGATCGTGCCCGCTGCCAAGCGGCGGGTTGGCGTCATGGGAGCGGGGCAGTTAGGACTGACCACCCTGAAGAAACTGGAGGCGTTGGGATTCCAGTTCTGCGCCTGGAATCGCTCTTTGAAGACCGTACCGGGTGGTCAATGCTTCGTCGGAAACGCACAGTTGGGGGATTTCCTGGCGCAGTGCGACATCCTAGTCAACCTGTTGCCTTTGACGGCTGAAACCAGCGGTATTTTTAATAAGGATCTCTTCAGACAATTGCCTCGCGGTGCCGGGCTGGTGAACGTCGGTCGAGGCGCTCACCTTGTCGAGGATGACCTCCTTGATGCGCTTGAAGACGGCACGCTGGGCGGAGCAGTCCTGGACGTGTTCACTACCGAGCCTCCGGAACAACATCATCCGTTCTGGACACATCCCCGGATTTTGGTAACCCCTCATATCGCCAGCAACGTGCAAGTCGAAGGTTCTGTAGCGATCATCGCGCAGAACATGGAACGTGAGGCCTTGGGCATGGAACCACTCAACGTCGTAGATACGGCAAGGGGCTACTGAGCTGCATCTGGCGCAGGCTCCGCATTGGAGTCGTGCGCCTCGCCATTCCCGAAGCAGGCCTGTATCGAGTCCATCGCTACCTCTCGGTTCATCCATCGTTCGACTATGGCCATTGTTGCCACTGCCAATGCCCATCCCGGCGCATTCAGCGACCGCTTGCTCCTATCTACAGTAGGAATATTCGGGCCTCTATTGCTCCTTTGAGGCGGAGATAGCAGGGCGTCAAGAACTATAAAGTGCTAAGCCTGTATCGCAGCTTCGGGCGACGGCATATCGCGGGCCCGGGAGGCGAGCAACAGGTATCCAGCGACAGAAGACAGGCTCTCCGATGCATAGCATGATTTTCGCTCAGCAAGATCTCAACGTACTAATGACTCTCCGTGCAAGACTAGGGACGGAGACGACAGCTGAGGTGCGCTTTGATGCAAGTACTCGCGCAGTCTATGCATCCGAAGCTTCTAACTATCGCCAATTGCCCATTGGGGTCGTGATCCCTAGAACGATCTCAGACATCGTCACTACCGTGCGGCTATGCAGGGAAGCGGGATTGCCGATCTTGCCTCGTGGCGCGGGCACCTCAATGTGTGGGCAGGCAGTGAACGCCGCGGTGGTAATCGACACGTCCAAATACCTGAATGTCATCACGAGCATCGACCCCGTTCAACGCACGGCGTGTGTTCAGCCTGGTGTGATTTGCGATCAGCTGAAAAGCGAGGCTGCCAAGGTCGGACTTACATTTGGCCCGGATCCAGCGACACATAGCCGCTGCACACTGGGGGGCATGATAGGCAACAACTCCTGCGGTGCCCATTCGGTAATGGCAGGTAAAACCGTGGAAAACGTAGAAAGGCTCGAAATCCTTACCTACTGCGGGGAACGTTTCTGGGTAGGGCCCACAGACGAGGCAATCTATCAAGAACACCTCGCGGCCGGCGGGCGGCGAGCTGAAATCGTGATGGGTTTGAAGGCTCTGGTGGATGAATACGAGGATGAGATCAGGGAAGAATTCCCAAAGTTGAAACGTCGAGTATCAGGCTACAACCTTGACCAGCTTCTCCCCGAAAATGGGTTCAACATTGCCCGAGCGCTAGTGGGCGTGGAGGGTACCTGCGTCACCGTGCTTCAAGCCCAGACGCTTCTCGTGAAAAATCCTACGCACCGCGTGCTGGTTGTTCTGGGGTTTGACGATATTTACCAAGCCGCCGATTCAGCGCCTCATTTGCTGCCATTGAGTCCAATTGCGATGGAGGGGCTGGACGATGGAATTATCGGTGGCCTGAAAGAGCGAGGCATGAAGCTCGATGACATAGCCGAACTGCCTCGTGGCAATGCCTGGCTCATGGTCGAGTTCGGAGCGCAGTCGCACGAGGATGCAACCGCTATGGCTCGGGAGGCTGTGCGTATCGCCCCGCATCTTCCGGGGCGCCCGAACGTCAGGCTGATCACAGATGGTGAGCTGATGAATCGCATCTGGACGATCCGGGAAACGGGCGCGTCAGCCACATCACTCGGCCTTGACCCCAATAGCCCTGACCCTGTGGTGGGGTGGGAGGATGCTGCCGTTGAGCCTGAACATCTAGGCAAATACCTACGTGACTTCAAGAAGATCGTGAGCAAATACGGCTATAAGACCAATCTGTACGGCCACTTTGGTGATGGCTGCATTCATTCCAGAATTACCTTTGACCTGAAATCGAAACACGGTATCGCGGACTGGCGAGCTTTCCTCAATGAAGCGGCTCACCTGGTCGTGCGATATGGAGGTTCTTTGTCCGGTGAGCATGGCGATGGTCAAGCCAAAGGCGAGTATCTGCGAATCATGTATTCAGACCGGATCATGGGCGCTTTTGCCGAGTTCAAAAGTTTATGGGATCCGCTCAACCGCATGAATCCAGGGAAGCTGATCCATGCGATGCCGGTAGATGCGAACCTGCGGATGGGGCCGGATTATCAACGGAGGCACGTTGCGAGTCAGTTCACCTACGATTCTCGCTTGGGAGATAAGGGGCTTGCTCGGGAGACTGAGCGTTGCATCGGTATGGGCAAGTGCAGATCCCTAGAAGGCGGGACGATGTGTCCGAGCTTTCGCGCTACCCGGGAAGAAAAGTACTCCACGCGGGGGCGCGCTCGGTTGTTCTTCGAGCTCTTGAAGGGCGAGGTCATCCAGGATGGCTGGCGGAACGAAGAGATAAAGGACTCGCTGGATCTCTGTCTTTCGTGCAAGGGATGCAAAACAGACTGTCCCACAAACGTGGATATAGCCCGCTACAAAACGGAGTTCCTCTCCCGCTATTACGAGCATAAGCGTCGCCCGATCATGGACATGACGATTGCTTACATCGGCTCATGGTTGCCGTACGCGACGAAGTTTTCCTCAGTGCTCAACTATGCGATGAAAAACCCAGCAGTACGGGCTGCCGGTTCGCTCGTCGGTCTTGCCAAAGGCGCCAAATTCCCCCAAATCGCCAAGGCCAGCTTCCGCGACGGTGACACAGCCAAGCGCTTGATCGGTACCGAAATAAGTTCTGCGAAAGAAGTGCTCCTTTGGGTCGATAGCTTCAATAATGGCTTTACCCCTCAGGTGCTTGAGGCGGGCGTGGAGGTTCTAGAAACCTTGGGCTTTAACGTCCGACTGATGAAGCGCCATATATGCTGCGGGCGACCGTTTTACGACTCAGGGATGATTGATCAGGCTCGTTCGAATCTTCTTCAGATCCTCGATCAATTGGCGCCTGCCCTGGATCAAGCGATGCCGGTGGTCGTTCTTGAGCCCAGTTGCTTATCGGTGTTCAGGGATGAAATGCCTTCTCTGCTACCTGAGAACACTCAGGCCCAGCAACTCAAGCGTTCGATCATGACGCTCAGTGAATTCATTCAACTACAAGGGGTGACCCTCCCAGACATCAACCAAGATGTCCGCATCCATGGACATTGCCATCAGAAATCATGCGGCGGCATGGGCGGCGAGCAGGGCGTTCTGAACAAACTGGGAGGCAGGGGCAAGGTGATTGCTGCGGGTTGCTGTGGCCTCGCTGGCGCTTATGGGTATCACGCCAAGACAGCGCCAATCGCCAAAATCATCGGCGAGAAAGAATTTAAGCCGGTCATCGACGCGATACCCGATTCAACTCCAGTTGTAGCCGATGGGTTCAGTTGTCGCGGGCAGATTCGGAACATTTGCGGGCGTGAGCCTTTGCACCTGGCTGAATACCTTTCTCAGGTGCTGATCTCGCAAGACATTCGCAAGGAAGGCTGACCAGCTAAACATCTCATGCCTCTCTAACTCAGCTACGAAAGGTGTCTATGAAACTGGTCACTGCCATGGAACAAACAGTGCTGCGCGAAGCTACCATCGTTGCCGGCAGCGGTGCCATGAATCGTGAAATCACCTGGGTGCACATCGTAGATCATCCAGACATCACGAACTGGCTCAAGCCAGGAGATCTGCTTCTGACCACAGGCTACAACTGGCCGGAAAATGATGAAGAGTCTCGCAGCATGGTTAGGGAGCTCGCGGGGTTAAGGCTCGCAGGGGTTGTGTTGGCCGTACCCCATTTCCGAGAGCACTTTTCTGCCGCTGCAATTGATGAGGCCAACAAGCTCGATCTGCCATTGCTGGAGCTTCCGTGGGATGTCCACTTCAGCCAGATCACTCAGGATGTACTCGCCCGTATAATCGATATGCAGGCTGAAACGATCCGTCGCAGCGACCTCATCCATCGAACCCTGACCGCCGCCAGCAACCTCGACGGTGTTGTCACCGCCCTGCGGCGCTCACTGGAGAAAGATGCCACCATCGTTTCAATTGGTGGGGACGTCATTGGGACATCCCGACTCGCCATCCGTGACGCAGAGGAACGAGCGTTGCTGGCCAGGCTGACGAAGCGGGAGTCTTTACCTCACCTTTTTCGTACAAATGCACCTTTCATTTTCAAAGATCCAAGCGCCCCTGCTGGCCGACTTGCGGTGCCCATCAGAACCAATGACGAAATTCTAGGCGTGCTTTGGCTGGATCAAAGTGAAGGCGTGTTCGAAGAACTCGATTCCAAGGCTATCGAGCACGCTGGGGTCATTGCAGCCCTTCATTTGACACACCAGCGCGAGCTATCTGATCTTGAAACCCGCCTTGGATATGCATTCGTCGCGGGTTTGCTAGAAGGTAAGTTCTCCGCTACACCCAGCGCTATCGAGCGCGCCAAGGCATCGGGCTGGAGTGAAAACCGAGGCTATCGCGTCTGTCTGTTGCTGCTTGATGAGCCAATCCCACTGAGCATGGAAGGATTCACACGGAGGACTCGGTTGACAAACCGGGTTGCCCAGGTGCTTCAGGATTTCAACTGTCCGCCCTTAATCTCGGTCTCCTTGAACCAGATAAGCTTTCTTCTTCCAGGGGAGGTGTCGGCCGATTCAATCTGGAGGACTCTACGGGATGAGGGTGGGGCACTTGCCGTCAGCCGTTTGCATTTCGGTGTGGCTGGCATGGCAGTCGGGGCTGAAGACGTCGCGGCCCTAACCCCGCTGCTCAAACCAGGCAGGTTGCACAGTTTCGACGAGGTGCTTTTTTCCCGAGCCCTTATGGGGGATCCGGATGCCCGTCGCCTTTTGGTGGAGAAGCTGATACTGCCGCTCGAATCACCTAAACGTGGAAACTCGCTGACTGATACCGTGATGACGCTGGCAACTGAGGGCTTCCAGCTTTTGCATGCGGCGCGCGCCCTTGGTATTCACATCAGCACGCTGCGCTATCGCCTTGGCCGGATTGAGGCAATCCTCGGGCTCGCCCTGGATGATCCAGAAGCGCGGTTCAAGCTACAGGTGGCTTGCGAGATGTTCAGTCTCATGTCTGAGCGATAGCTCTGCCACTCTGCACTGGGAGCTTGCTCCAGCCGTGCAAAGCAAAAGGCCAGTAGGCAATGACGCTCATCATCCACCGCCCTTAAGTCAAATAGGCAACACCATAGCTGACTTGTTTCGGTCGGCAAAAACGGAGGAAATTATGCTGTTTACTTCCTACTTTACGTAGGTAGTTGCGTCAGCGCGTGGTCAATAGCATGGCGGCACTGACACAACACGGTGACCGCTATGTCCTCCCCAGAAACCTCAGCTTCTCGCATCAAGCAACACATCTCGAACGGCGTGGCTATCGCACACCCGATCACCATTAGCCGTGCGGCTGGCGCCTATGTATGGGACGACCAAGGGAAAAAATACCTGGACTTCGTCGGCGGCATCGGAGTTCTGAACGTCGGTCACAACCATCCTCGGGTGGTCGAGGCCGTGCGTAATCAGCTTGGGACTTTCTCCCACGTCTGCTTCCAGGTTGCAGCCTACGATCAGTATGTCGATCTGGCCTCCAAACTTAATAACCTGATTGGCGGTGACGAGCATTACAAATCGGTGTTCTTGACCACGGGTGCAGAAGCTGTCGAGAACGCCGTCAAAATTGCACGGGGTCACACCAATCGCCCAGGCGTGATCGCATTCCGTGGTGGGTTTCACGGTCGCACGTTGATGGGCATGACACTCACTGGAATGAGCCAACCTTACCGGCAGAATTTCGGCCCACTCGCCCCGGACATCTACCACGTGCCGTACCCAAATGAGTACCGTGGCGTGACGACTGAAAAGGCGATGGAGGCCCTGCAAGAGGTGTTTGACACCCAGATTGCAGCCGACCGAGTTGCAGCCATTATCATCGAGCCGGTGCAAGGCGATGGTGGTTTCGTCGCAGCGCCTGTGGAGTTCATGCGTGCGCTGCGCAAAAAAACCGAAGAGCTTGGCATCGTGCTCATCTGTGACGAAATCCAGACAGGTTTTGGCCGCACTGGCAAGCTGTTCGGCTTCCAACATTCCGGCATCCAGCCAGACCTGGTCACCGTGGCCAAGAGCCTGGCAGGCGGCTTACCAATTTCTGGCGTGGTGGGCCGCGCCCACATCATGGATGCTCCTAAACCTGGCGGGCTTGGTGGTACCTACGGTGGCAACCCACTCGGATGCGTTGCAGCGCTGGAAGTTATCAAGATCTTCGAAACGGAGAACCTGCTGGAGCGCAGCCAAGCTATCGGTGCGCAATTGCTTGATGGCTTTCAAGCCCTGGAGAGGCGCTTCAAGAGCATCGGCAACGTACGCGCCATTGGCGCAATGGCTGCGGTTGAGCTCGTTTCAGATCGCCTGACGAAGGAACCGGATGCAGGCTTGGCCCAACGCATCCTCGACGCCGCACGCCAGGAAGGCCTGCTGCTCATCAAGTGCGGTGTTCACCGCAACGTCGTTCGGTTCATCTGTCCTCTGGTCATCTCCGAGCAGGATGTCGCTGAGGCGCTGAGTATGTTCGAGCGCGCATTGTTGGCAGCTGGCGCCTGAAGCCCGTCTCCTAAAAACTGCAGTCGTTGGAGCATGTATTTGTGAATACCAAAGTAAACAGTGCCGCAAGCGGATTATGGGCGTTGCCGTCGTTGCCTGAGGGCAGCGCGGAAGGTGGCCTGTATGATGTTGTAAACCCAGCAACACAAGACGTCTTCGCCCAGGTTCCTGATTGCGTCGAGGCGGATGCGAAACGGTTGGCTGACGTCTCTGTTGCGGCCTTTGATAGCTGGAAGCGTACGACGGCTTACCACCGGAGCCAGCTGCTTCGTAAATGGTTTGACCGGATAGTGGCGGGGGCGGATGAGGTTGCTTCCGCGATCAGTCAGGAAATGGGTAAGCCGATCAAGGAAGCCCTGGGTGAGGTCATGTACGCCGCCGGCTTTACCGAGTGGTACGCCGAGGAAGCCAAGCGACTGTATGGTGAAACCTTCTCAAGCCAGCACGAGCACAAGCGCCTCTACGCGAGTCGCCAAGCCGTTGGGCCAGTGTACGCCGTTACGCCTTGGAATTTCCCTGCGGCGATGATCACGCGCAAGGTTGCGCCGGCTTTGGCAGCAGGCTGTACAGTGATCGTGAAGCCTGCAGAACAATCGCCAATCACTGCGATTCTGCTTGAGAAATACTGGCGAGAGGTAGGAGGCCCGGAGGGTACCCTGCAAGTCATCACGTCCATTCAACCCGCCGCTGTCTCGAACGTGTTTTTCAAGGACAGTCGCATTCGGAAGCTGACCTTCACAGGCAGCACCGAAGTGGGCGTGCTCCTATACCGTCAGTCGGCGGAGACGATGAAGCGAGTTTCACTGGAGCTAGGTGGCCATGCTCCTTTCATCGTATTTGGCGATGCAGACATCGACCGCGCTGCAGACGAAATCATGGCGTGTAAATTTCGCAATGCTGGTCAAACTTGCGTCTGCACCAATCGCATTTACGTACACAAATCGGTGAGCTCCCAGTTGATTGAGGCCCTGGCAGCCCGTGTTGGTGCGTTGAAGGTTGGTAATCCGGCCGACGACGGAACGCAGATTGGCCCGCTGGTAGACGCCCAGGGTCTCACCAAGGTTCGAGAACATGTCGAGGATGCCGTCAGCAAGGGCGCCCGAGTGGTCGTCGGTGGGAAAACCCTTGGTGGCCTTTTCTTTGAGCCGACCGTGCTGTGTGATGTGGCTCCCGGTATGCGGATACTCGAAGAGGAGACATTTGGGCCCGTTGCCCCGATTTTGGAGTTCGAGTCGATCGACGAAGTGGTGGACGCCGCTAACAGCAGCCCTTATGGACTGGCAGCGTATCTGTGGACGAAAGACCTTGATACTGCCCACCGTGTTTCCGAGCGTCTGGACTTTGGTCTCATCGGTATCAACGACGGTGCTCCTTCTACAGCTCAAGCCCCATTTGGCGGTATGAAAATGAGCGGATTAGGCAGAGAAGGGGGGATGTGGGGCATTCAGGAATACCTGGACACCAAGTTTGTGTCAGTAGGGCTTGCCCCTCTGTAACGGCCACCCTGCGCAACTGCGCAGGCTAGCACTCCGTTGCTATCGTGGCGTAGACGTCCCCTCCAAGTTAAGGCTTGGAGGGGATTTTTTATTGATGATCCCAAACTGCGTCAGCGCAGGGGCAGAAAAAATTCTTCGGGAAATTTAGATTGGTTCCCTACCAGCGGGGCTAGCCCGGTGGTGCGATGCCGGCCAGATGGCAGCACTCACTCTCCATGGAGTCGCATCCAACCACGTGGCTCTCTCCCGCGACTCGCGCCCCAATCGCTAGCATCGCATTAACCGTTCCTCCTACATTACGGAGGAAAATTGATATGCGTTGTTCTTGGTAACGTAGGTTGTGAGAGTGCTACTCGGAAAATACGATACAAGTGCCATCAGGAACTGATGGTGGCTGCACTCCCTTCCCTCTAAGAACCCATTTAATGATGGCTGGGCATATTAGCCATAGAACTAGACAGGATACTTAACTGTTCTCCGCCAAGTATGCCACAAGAGCATCTGGTGTTGCGTTCAAGCAATACTTAGCCGGAATAAGCTCAGGCTTTTTTCGAACAATATGCCTTCGCGATTAAAAATAGAACTAGGAGCGTTTCAGATGCGGAAAGCTAAGATGGGCGTCGCGGTTGCAGTAGTGGCAATGAGTGGTCAACAATTTGCTTGTGCCAGTGCGCAATCCGATTCCAAAGGTTTTGTCGATGATACGAAAATTGTTGTTAACGCGCGCAATATGTATATGCAGCGTGACAACAGAGCATCTGGGGCGGCTCAGAATTATGGGGAAGAGTGGGCTCAGGGCTTCATAGGTACGATAGAATCAGGATTTACCCAGGGGACAATCGGATTCGGTGTCGACGCCCTTGGAATGTTGGGTCTCAAGCTGGATACCGGCGACGGTCGCACGGGTGGCGGTACGGCGCTGCTTGAGCAAGATGGCCATGGGGCGAAGGATGAGTATTCGAAGGGCGGTGGGGTTTTCAAGGCCCGGATCTCTAATACCGTACTGAAGTACGGCACACAGATCGTAACGCTGCCCATTTTGAATATGAACGATACTCGCTTGCTCCCGGAGACAGTCGATGGTTTTTCGTTGGTCAGCAAAGAAATAAAAGACCTTCGAGTGGACGCCGGCCATTTCACAGCTCTAACCAACCGGAACCAATCTTCCCATGACAGCCAACGGATGACAGCCGTTGATTACTTAGGGGGGACTTATAAGTTCACTGACAGGCTGTCAAGCGGCCTGTACTATGCAACGACAGAAAACTACTACAAGAAACTCTACGCGAATACTTCCTATCTGTTGCCGTTTAACCAAAGTCAAAGTCTGAAATTCGACTTTAACGGCTATCATACCGAAAGCATTGGCGATGAGCGTAGCGGAGATCTGGATAACAATATTTGGAGCTTCGCCACAACATTCAAGACCGGCGCACATCAATTCATGGCAGCGTACCAACAGGTCAGCGGTAAAGGTGACTACCTGTACGGCGCAGACGGTGGAGCAAATTACTTTTTTGCAAACTCCGTTCAGTACTCTGACTTTGACTATGAGGATGAGAAATCTTGGCAGCTACGGTATGACCTGGACATGACATCATTCGGGGTGCCAGGCCTGAGCTTCATGACACGATACGTGAAAGGGTATGACTTTAAAAATGGTCGGGGGGTTGACCTCGACGGTAAGGCTTGGGAGCGAAATATCGAGGGCCGCTATGTCGTGCAGAGCGGGGTGGCTAAAAACCTGACGTTCCGAGTGCGTCAGGCTAGCTACCGAAGTGATGACCGTGGAGGAAAGATCGACGAGATCCGTGTTATCACTGAATACCCTATCAATATCTTCTGACTTCACCCTCCCACCTGTCTTTACAGGTGGGAGGGCATTATGCAGAAATGATCCTGCTCAGACGTATTGCCAGTTCATAAGAGAAACGTTTCTCAGGCGACTCCAAATCGACATCAAACAGCTCTTTTATTCTTGAAAGACGATATCGGAGTGTCGTGACATGGATCTCCATTGAGTCTGCGCATGCCTGGGGTTTGCAGCTCTCGTTTAAGAAGCATGAGAGGGTTTCGACATAGTCTGTTTTGTTCGCCTGGTCATATGCTGTCATGGCTCCAACACTGTCATTAACGAATGCTCGGACATCTTCACCTCCCGCTGCGGCGATCAAAATTGGCATTGGCCCAAAATCTTTATTCGACAGCGGGCCTCTGCGCCCGAAAATTTTGGCGATATCAATGATTCTCTTGCATCGCTCCCAGGCCAGGGAGTAGTCGCCTAGTTGATGACAAGCTGAGCTTGCCACGGCAATTGGTTCTGCTTCCAGATAATAGCTGAGATCATCGGTGATCTGTTTGATTACCTTTTGCAGCTTTTTATTGGAGTTATCTCCCTGATAAGGAAGGGCACATACCAGTCCATGTTCGGTTGTGATGACGCTGGGATCAATGCTTGCACGCTGTAAGATCCTGACCACATTCTGGCTTAGATTAAGCGTAGGCTTAATTACCGCTTTGTTGGCGGGCGAAAAATCGATCACGATGAGTTGCTGAGGGATGTCAAGGTTCACATTCAATCTTTTCGCACGTTGCCGAATGTCAGCATCATCGCGCCAGCGCCTCTCAAATATCTCGAAAAACAGCTCGGTTAAACTGCGGTTTTCAAACCTGAACCTAATGAAACTGCGCATCATCTGAACGCTCAGAGCAAATTTCGCGCTCTCAAGCATAATCTGATTCAGCTCAGTCAATGCAGTGGCAGGAGAAAACAAGACCAATGCGCCGACGAGTTCGTGGTCGATCATGAGTGGCTCGATTCGCACCCTGGACGTGAAGTTTCTGGTGCCATCGTCTAGGAACAACTGCACAGAATCGCGAATTGATAGGCTCAAAGACTCTTGGCAGGTCTTGCTGATCTGTGTGCTGAGAGCGCCTGACGCTGCTTTCTGCCAAGTACTGTCGTCGAACAGCAAAGCATCAGGCGACCTGCCAGCGATAACTTGATTGGCGTTGAAGTCGACGGCCACAACGGGTGTAGAGAGCAAGCTTCCGACCATTAGAGAAATAGAGGAAACGGAATTCTCGGCCAGCACGTGCTCTAGCAAAGTGGTGTGGACGCGCAGTGCCTGCTGCATCTGCTCAGCGGTTGAGCGCTGAGCTTCAAGTTGGTGTTCGCGGGCAACAGCGATCGCGCCCAGGTGCACAATCATTCCTAGGAAAGCGAGGTCTTCCTCTGACAGTGGCTTGATGTGCCGTGACAAGACACTCAACACCATAGGTCGGCCTTCGTAGTCTTTGCACCCCATTGGCATGACCACTACGGTTCGGTAATCCCGTTCATAAGACTCGGATTTATATCCAGAGTATTCGCTTTCCCGGACGTCTTCGATGTAGACCGGTTCGTTGAGTTGAAGCGCAGTAACTGCGGGGCTATGTGAGAGCTCCCACTGACCTATGAGAGGCTTTATAATCAGCGTGGGGTCATGTCTTGCAACGACATACGCGAACCCTGCCGCCATGTCGATGGCCATGATCGATCCCATGGCCCAGTCGGCATGCTCACAACTGACCCTGACAAGCTGTGAGAGGGTGTCGTCCAGGTTCGCGCCGGAGTTGATCTGGCTTGCGATATCTCGAAGGGATACCAGCTGCATTGTAGTGTTCAAGAACTTCACCGTTATTACCCTCAAGCAGCGAATATGACGGTCGTAAATCGCGTTTGGTAGCGCGATACAGAGTGAAATATTCCTCCATTCTACGTCGATTCGTAGGAAGCGTGGGGGCGGGGGCTCCCGTAATCTCGTCACCACATCCCACGAGATTGGCTGATAAGGAGCAACGAACTGATGAGTTTGAACGTCCGCAAATACTGCACGTTTATCGAGCAAACCTTGATTGAGGGGAGTAAGGAGGCGGAACGCCCAATTACCATGGTTGTGGTAGCTGCGATCCTGAAGAACCCTTGGGCTGGTCAAGGGTATGTTGACAATCTGCGTCCTGAAATCTTGCGCATTGCACCAGGTTTGGGCAAAGAAATGACAGACCGGCTCATCGCCTTGATGCCTGCTGCCCAGATCGAGGCGTATGGCAAAGCGGCGTGTGTAGGTACTAACGGTGAGATCGAACATGCCTCCGGGCTGATCCATACCCTGCGTTTTGGGAACATGTTCCGCGAGGCGGCAGAGGGCACCGCCTACCTCAGCTTCACCAACGTTCGTAACGGCCCTGGTGCGCTGATTTCGGTACCCATGGTGCACAAGACCGAAACCGGTAAGCGTTCCCACTTCCTGACAGCGCAGTTCCAGGTCGCGGATGCCCCAGGCCCTGACGAGATTCTCGTAGCTATCGGCGCAGCGGATGGTTCTCGCCCTCATCCCAGGATCGCTGATCGCTTCCAGGATATGGCAGAGATGGAAGAGGAAAAATCCAACAAGGCTTGAGCGCCACTTCTGTATCGCCATGAACCCCTGGTCGGTCTCCGATCAGGGGTTTCCACATTTTTGAGGATTCGACCTCCGCACCGGGCCGCGCAATATGGAATTTGCCTGCATCGAACCGGAGGAAAAATAGTTATGACGCTGCGTTTTTTCGTAGGAGAGACAAGCTTTTTGGAGGGGTAGCCTCTCTAGCAAGAGAAGCAAAAGGAAAGTCGCCATGACTACCAGTACCGCCCCAGTTCAGCACACGGAAATCGACCCCAAGGCATTGCGTCAGGCTTTCGGTACTTTCGCTACCGGCGTCACCGTGATTACCACCAGTGACCCAGAGGGTTTGCCGCGAGGCATGACCGCTAACTCTTTCACCTCCGTTTCACTCGATCCGCCACTGCTGCTGGTTTGCGTCGCCAAGGCAGCTGCCAGTTATCAAGCGTTTAGCGAGAGCGCGAGCTTCGCCGTCAATGTGCTCCATGAGGAACAGTTGGACGTATCCAACAAATTTGCGTCCAAAGCCACGGATAAATTTGAAAGTGTTCGCCATGACAAGGTTCACACCGGCGCGCCCATCCTGACCGATAGCCTCACTTGGTTTGACTGCACCACGCACAATCGTGTGGATGCAGGAGATCACATCGTGCTCATCGGACAAATCCAGGCTTTTGGCACCAGTCCTAAATCACCGCTCTGCTTCAATCGCGGCAGCTACGCGAACTTGGAGAATCCTCTGCCTGAGAGTTGGATTAACTCCCATGGCATGGTGAGTGCCTATCTGATCGAGTCCCAGGACAGCATTTTGCTCCGTAAGGACAGTCAAGGTGGTTGGTCGCTCCCGGAATCACCGAAGCAGAAAGATAAGTTTGAACTGGTCGTCGCTAATAAGAGCATCAGTCTCCTACCTGACAAGACATTCCTCTACTCGATTTTTGACGTAGAAGATAAAGATCCTGGTTATATGGTTTTCAGGGCGCACATTGCTGACTCGGAAACAAAGGATCTGCCAGAAGGGCTTGAGTTTTTCAATGTGAACGGTATTCCGTTCGATGCCATGCCAAGTAATGAACTACGTGCTGTTGTGCGCCGTTACGTCAAAGAGCGACAAGATCAGAAATTCAGCATTTACATGGGGTCTTCGGACGGCGGGCGCGTGGCAGTAATAGATGGAGCAGCCAAGACGTGGGCTGACTTCACTCGTGAACAGCAACTCTGAGGTGTAGACCGTGAAGACCACAGTGAAAACTATTGAAAATTCACGCCTTGATTTGTTTATCAATGGCCAATATGTCACGCCGTCCGCTGAGCGTTATATCGATAGCTTTGATCCAGCAACTGGCGAAGTGTGGTATCAGTTCGCTGAGGCGAATGCGAGTGATGTGGACGCAGCGGTTCAGGCTGCACGCAATGCCTTCAGAAGTCCCGAGTGGCGCCGGATGACGCAGACCGATCGGGGCAAGCTTGTACGCCGTCTTGCTGAGCTGATCGCGGCGAACGCCGAAGAGCTGTCCCTGTTGGAATGCCGAGACAATGGCAAGTTGCTGAAAGAAATGCGTGCGCAGATGCGCGCCATGCCTGACTCCTACACCTACTTTGCCGGGATGGCTGACAAGCTTCAAGGCGATACGATCCCGGTTAATAAACTCGACCAGCTTAACTTCAACGTTCGTGAACCGCTTGGCGTGATCGGGATGATCACGCCTTGGAACTCGCCCTTGATGCTCCTGACCGGCACGTTGGCACCTTGCCTCGCTATCGGAAACACTGTGGTCATCAAACCTTCAGAGCATGCAACGGCTTCAACCTTCGCGTTGGCTGAGCTCGCGATGGAAGCTGGATTTCCGGCAGGCGTGATCAACGTGGTCAGTGGGAACGGCGGTGTAACGGGTGAAGCCCTGACTCGCCATCCAGGCATAGACAAGTATGTTTTCACCGGCAGCACCGACACCGGTAAACGCATTGCAGCCAACGCCGCGCAGCATCTGGCTCCCTGCCAGATGGAACTGGGCGGTAAGTCGCCGCACGTTGTGTTTGGTGACGTGGACATCGAGCGGGCAGTAAACGGAGTTGTGTCAGGGATCTTTGCAGCTGCTGGCCAGACTTGCGTGGCCGGGTCGCGATGCTTCGTTGAGGCGACCATTTACGAAAAGTTCGTCGAGGCCTTGGCCGAACGCACGCAGAAGATTCAAGTAGGCCACCCTATGGAAGAGTCTTCGGATGTGGGCCCGCTCGCGCTCAAGGCTCAAGTGGAAAAGCTCGAAGGCTACGTAGCATCGGGTAAGGAGCAAGGTGCTCGGCTCGTGGCAGGGGGTATGAGGCCCAAAGCGGCGGCACTTGCCCGAGGCTGGTACTACGAACCTACGGTGCTTGCCAACGCGAGCAACACCATGGACTTCATGCGAGATGAACTGTTTGGCCCGGTCGTGGGTGTTGTGCCATTCAGCTCTGAAAAAGAAATGATTGAAATGGCCAACGATACCAATTACGGCCTTGCCTCAGGTATCTGGACTCAGGACATCGACCGTGCGATGCGATTCGCCAATCAGATCGATGCTGGCACGGTTTGGATTAACACTTATCGCTCTGCCGCTTACATGTCAGCCAATAACGGTTTCAAACACAGCGGATACGGTCGTCGGGGTGGTTTTGACGTGATGAGAGAGTTTTCACGGGCCAAAAACATCGTCATTGATTATTCCGGCGCTATGCAGGATCCGTTCGTGATTCGTCTCCGTTAATGTTTTTGAAAGGACTACTGTTATGAAATTCGCTCTTGCAATGAGCCTGGAACGTTTCTCCCCATCGACTCCGATGCACGAGACGATCTCGAACATGCTTGAACTGGCACGTATGGCTGACAAAGGTGGCTTCGAAACGCTCTGGACGTCTGAGCACCATACGTTGGAATGCACCATCGCCCCGAATCCATTTCAGACACTGGTGTGGTTGGGTCAACACACGGAACAGATTCGCCTTGGCACCGGCACCATCGCGGCTGCTTACTGGAATCCAATTCGCCTGGCGGCTGAGGCCGCGCTTTGTGACCACCTCACTGGAGGGCGCTTGGAGTTTGGTATCGCGCGGGGGTCGTACCAATACGAATTTGACCGCATGCAGCCAGGAATCGATCAGCGCGAAGGCGTAGGCTACATGAAGGAGTTGCTGCCAGCTGTCAAAAAGCTCTGGCAGGGAGACTACAAGCACGAAGGGCGCTACTGGAAATTCCCGAAAACAGCTGCTGTCCCGAAGCCCGTAAGCGGCCAGCCTCCCATTTGGGTAGCTGCACGAGACCCAGGCACCTTTGATTGGGCGGTGAGCGTCGGCGCGAACATCATGTCCACGCCCTTGGCCATGCCAGTCGCCGAGGTAAAAGCGTTGGGTGAGAAATTCAATAAAGCGGTCAGCGATCACCCAGAAGTCGCGCGTCCTCGCTTCATGATGCAGCGTCGTACATGCGTCTACGAAAAGCCGGATGACTGGGTCGTTCCGGTTCAACACAGCATCGATCATGGGCGTTTCTTCGAAAACCTCATGCAAAACGCTGGCACGGTTACCAATGGTTTTCCAGAGGCTGTGCCCTATGAGGCAGTGAAGGGTAAAGACAACTACAACCCGGACAATATTCGCCGGAACCTGATGTTTGGTACCCCAGATGAAGTGATCACCAAACTGCTGGATTACGAGGCAGCCGGGGTAGACCAGTACAGCGTAGGTCTCAACTTCAACCTGCCATTTGAATTGCAGAAGAAAACCTTGCGTTTCTTCATTGAGGAGATCATTCCGGTCTTTCAAGAGCGGGAGCGTGCGCAACGGTTGAGTTCGAAGCCATGACGGGGTCGGTCTCTGATCGCCAAGCGGTCATCGGCGCAGTTACCCTCAATTATCGCTTGGCCGGGAAGGGTGCGGAACCTTTGGTATGTATACACGGCGTAGGCTCCAGCCTTGAGGCTTGGGAGCCCATCGTTGAATTGTTGAGCGATCACTACCGAATCCTCACGTTTGACCTGAGAGGCCACGGGAAGTCCAGCTTGGTAAGAGGGTTCTACGACACTGACCAAATGGTCGCTGAGGTCGTTGGTTTGGCAAGCATCGTTGGGTTTGATCAATTCAATCTGGCTGGATTTTCCCTCGGAGGCCTCATTGCTCAACGCCTTGCTTTGACCAACCCGGCCAGAGTTAAGCGGCTGATGCTGCTGTCCACGGTAGCAGGGCGAAATGATGAGGAAAGGGCTCGCGTCCAGGCTCGTTTGCTCGCGCTGCAAACCGGTGATAGGGGGTCTCACTACGATGCTTCCCTATCACGGTGGCTAACTGAGGACTTTCAGCTGAAAAACCCCGAGCTAATCCTGAAGCTGCGGGCCAGAAATGCAAGCAATGATCCTGATTGCTACGCATCAGCCTATCGGGTGCTCGCTGAAAGTGACTACGGCGACAACCTCAACCAGATTGATTGCCCAACGTTAATAGCGACCGGAGAGGAGGATAGCGGATCCAATCCACGGATGGCGCGCTTCATGCATGATCAGATTGCAGGCTCCAAACTGGTGATCTTTCCGAAACTGCGGCATTCAATATTAATTGAGGCCCCTGCATTGGTTGCAAAGACGTTGGATGATTTTATGCACGAAACACCCCTGGGAGGTGCGTAATGATAGTAGAGCAACGAACCTACAAAATACGCAACGGCCATATGGCTAAATATCTTCAATTAATCAAAGAGCAGGGCATTTCAATTCAACAGCCCATTCTTGGCCAACTCATTGGCTATTTCACCACCGAAATTGGCCCCCTGAGTCAAATCGTCCATATCTGGGCTTACAAAAGTCTTGAAGATCGTGCGGTTCGCCGTGCGAAATTGGCGAGTGATCCAGCTTGGAAAGATTTTCTTCCCAAGATATCGGAATTGATTGAATCAGCTGAAAATAAAATTCTAATACCTACTGAGTTTTCGCCACTCAAGTAGCTAAGTTTGGACGAGACGCCTTGCTGCAGCGTGCTCGAATTACAAGGGCTTAGACCCTGCCTGGTTCATGGATACCTTGGGCGGCATAAGCGCCCAAGGGTCTAACGGGATTAAAAATGTTGGAGGTACACGTGGACGCACGACTTAAAATCGAGAATCTCTACAAGGTATTTTCCCCGACCCCGGGAAAGGCGATGGAACTCCTGCGTAAAGGTGCGAGTAAAGATCAGGTGTTCTCAGAAACGAGCACCGTGGTCGGGCTAAACGATGTTTCCCTCTCTGTACCCAGCGGCGCGATCTACATGATCATGGGGCTTTCAGGGTCGGGCAAGTCTACGCTCGCGAGGTGTATCAATCGTCTCAATGAGCCTACAGCCGGAAAGATCATCCTGGACGGTCAGGACATCGTACCTCTGAAGGAGAGGGAGCTTCGTGAGGTTCGCCGTACCAGGATTTCAATGGTATTTCAGCACTTTGCGCTGCTCCCAAACAAAAGCATCATTGAAAATACCGAGTTCGGCCTGAAGCTTCGCGGTATGGATGGTGCACAACGCCGAAAAAGAGCGGAGGAAATTCTTTCGATCGTCGGTTTGGCCAAATGGGCCTATCACTACCCACACGAGCTATCAGGCGGTATGAGGCAGCGTGTAGGTTTGGCGCGTGCACTTGCGACTGACGCTGACGTACTCATTATGGATGAAGCGTTCAGTGCTCTTGATCCATTGATTCGCTCCGAGATGCAGGACGAACTTCTACGGCTCCAGCGCACCCTCAAAAAGACCATTCTGTTCATCACGCATGACTTCCAAGAAGCCCTTAAAATGGGTACTCGCATTGCCATTATGCGCGATGGCCAAGTTGCTCGTGAGGGGACGCCCCAAGATATCGTCATGTCTCCCGGCAGTGACTATGTGAGCGGATTTACCCGCGAAGTTGACAGATCTCGCCTGTTTGATGCCAGCGCCGTCATGCTGCCGACGAGCGTGATTCACACTTTCGAAGGTCACAAAGTTCTGAGTTCTGCGGCGCTGAGTTCCGGTGGCGGCATTGTCGTTGATTCGAGTAATAAAATAATCGGTTCGCTTAATGCCGGTGCCATTTCAGAGGTCGCTGCTGGCCGGTCGCCTATGGAAGTGATATCCAACTCGTATACCGTTATTCCTGAGAGTAGCAAACTGATCGATGCATCTCGCATCCTCGGTAGTTCCACTCATGCGGCTGTGGTTAGTCCAGCGGGAGAGGTGGTCGGGATGTTGGACGCTGGGAATATTTTGAATTGTATCGCGACCGTGTCGTCGCCAGGTGCACGCTTGGAGGGTGAGCAAAATGCTTGAAGCTCAAGATTTGGCGGTTCTTCCCGTAGAGGAGTGGGTATCCAACTCCGTGGAATGGCTTGGGGTTAACGCTCGCTCCGTTTTCATGGCAATCCGTTGGCCGATCGAGAATCTCCTGACGTTCAACGACAAGATTTTTCATACGGTACCATTCCCAATCATGGTTGTCTTGATGTTCCTGCTTGCGTTGCGAGTTGCAAGCGCCGGCGTGGCAATTTTCACGGCATTGGCCCTGGCTGCAATAGCAGGCTTGGGATTGTGGAATGAAGCCATGACGACCCTTTCGCTGATCACGACCGCGATTGTGATTTGTCTGGTGATAGGTGTTCCGGTAGGAGTGGTATGCGCCAGGAGTGAAAGAACCTGGGCCATTGTGCGCCCCATCCTGGACATCATGCAGACTACACCGTCCTTCGTTTATCTGGTTCCAGTTGTGATGCTTTTTGGCGTCGGCACGGTCTCAGGTGAAGTGGCGGTGGTGATCGCGGCAGCGCCCCCCTTGATTCGGTTTACCTATCTGGGGATTCGTATGGTCGACACTGAAATTGTCGAAGCGGGGCTGGCCTTCGGTGCTGATAAGCGTCAGCTGCTTTGGGAAATACAGCTTCCCATGGCCATTCCAACCATTCTGGGTGGCTTGAACCAGACCGTCTTGACCGCCATGGTTATGTCGGTTGTTGTCGCAATGATCGGCGCGGATGGTCTTGGCCTTGTGGTTCTTCAGGGCTTAGGCAGGCTTGATGTAGGGCGCGCAGCTGTGGGCGGTATCGCAATTGTGCTTCTCGCAATGATGCTTGACCGGATCACGCAGAAACTTGCCTTACCGGTGAAAAAGACTAAGGCCCAATCGCTCTTTAGGCGGATCGTGTGGCCTCAAAAAGCAAGAGCATAGTTGAGCATAACTATAAACATTTGAGGTCAGCGTGGTGCTAGCTTTGTTTAGACCTCGTCGGTTGCTGACCTCAAGACTCAAGCTGCCAAGATTATTTCGTCTAGTGTTCAGGGGGCTGTATGAATTTCAAGTTTAAGACTCTCCTCGCAACAGTGACTGCAGGCGCATTAGCGTGCACGATGATGGCCGCTTCTCACGCTGCGGATTTGCCAGGAGAAGGTCGCACTATTAGAATGTCCCAAGCGGATAGTATGGGGGCAAACTATGTCGTCAATCGAATTGTCAAAGACGCATTTAGTCAGCTCGGCTATGACGTTAAACTCAGTACGCTGAGTTCAGTGTTGTTCTTCGAGGCAGCAGCAAACGGCGATCTGGATGTCGCGGTCGACCTCAACTTCCCTCAACGACAACCTAGCTTTGATAAGGTCAAGGATCAGCTGGTCAAAATTGGGCCGGGTGCGATTGAGGGGGGGGGCTATAACGGCTACATGATCGATAAAAAGACTGCTGACCAGTACGGCATCACTTCTCTGGAGCAGTTCAAGGATCCAAAGATTGCGGGTTTGTTCGGCAAGGACGGCAAAGCCAACATGATCTCCTGTGATCCTGGTTGGAGCTGTGACGCAGTCATTCAGTATCAAGTCGATAAGTTTGGACTGCGCAATACCATACGCACTGTTACTGGTAAGTACGAAGCGTTGATGTTCGAGACCATCGCGAAGGTCAAGCGTGGGGAACCTGTATTGTTCTACGCCTGGATTCCTTCGTGGATGACCGCAGCCTTGGTACCTGGCAAAGATGTGGTCTGGCTACCGACCCCGTTTGACGCGTTACCTGAAGCGATGCATAGCACTCAAAGCGCGCTCACACCGGGTGTTCCTGGGTGCGCGGGCAATGCCGATCCATGCCGGATGGCAATGGCTGCATGGAACTGGCAGAGCGTTGGAAACAAGGAGTTCATCGCCGCCAACCCTGCTGTGAAAGCATTGCTTGAGCAAGTGTCATTCCCGCTCCAGGCATGGTCTTCCTGGGAGCAAACCCTCAGCGAGAAACGCGCGAGTGAAACCACCATTCGCAAGCTGGCGGACGAATGGATTGCTCAAAACAAAGCAGTTTTTGACGGCTGGGTCGCTAAGGCCAAGGCGGTTAAGTAACAGCGCACGTTACTAAACGACGTTTTCTCTCCTCAACGTTACCAGTGCTGCTCCACTTGGTTGCAGCTATCAGCTCGCTGATAGCTGCTTTTTTCGTTAAGGATATATCCCGATGGCAGTCATACGGTAAGCGGCCAGCGAACACACCTTGCACAGATCAGGCAGACATCCACTGATGCGGCAGCAGATCGCTTGATCTCGCTGGCTCAGACAGCATTACAGGGCAGCTACCTCCCACTCAGGTGGGATACCAATCCGCGACGGGGTAAGGCAGAGTCGTCGTTAACAGCCTCAGACATTTATTTTCTTTCGACGGCTTGAATTTTCTTTTGATTGAGCCATCGTGTTATCTGCCAATGACGGCAGATAATGGATTATAAATATGGCTAACGTATATGTGGAGCCGCGCCCGAAGGGCAGGCCAGACGGTGCGGCAATCGACCATTATGTACTTGAGCATGCCGGTGGGGCGAGCGTTGATGGGGTTCGTCATAGAACACAGGAGGCCGCCATTCAGGCGGCTAAAGGCCTGGGGCATAGCCCTTTGGTGGGGCGTGTACGGGATACCAGCAAAGGTAACCCTAACCACTGGAGATCAGCATAGCTGAATTGAGTGGTCAAAACTTTTAGGGTCGGTTCTAGCCCGATAAGGGTTGACTGGTTCACGCTACGTTGCCTCGCATGCCAAAGCTCTGTTGTCCTCTCGGACAGCAGGGCTTTTCGGTTTCTAGGGGGTAGGCAGCGGGCTCGCTTTTAACTGTAAGCGTCTGCTAATCACACCTCGCGACCTTGAACTTTTAGCGGGCCCTACTCCTTAGATAAAAATCGTTCGGTGATCATCGCCACTGCCTGCGCCGGAGACGCCAGGGCAGTATCTATATTAAACGGAGCGTTATCCCACGCCTCATATTCATGATCCAGTACCGACTGCCAGGTTGGTGGAGTCAGTCTAGGAATATCAATTTTTCTGGCTTCTACCCGGCGCTGGTTCATGTTTATCAGAGCAGATCACTTGGATGTTCACTAAAAGACCTGTCTGACTTTCTAGGGGGGGGCTTCTGGAAATCAAAGAGGCCGGCAACGCGAACGTTGCCGCCTATATGCTCAACGAGGCGATAGACTGCGTGCGCTCCGGTATTGCGCTGCGATCAGTCGCTGCTGCAGATAACGTAGAAAACCGGCTTCGAACGCCTCGCGTCGATCACCTTCCGGATAGTCACGACGCGCTTTGATCAGTTCCCACCATAGAGGCTGGGTGGTTTGCCGTTCTACCCAACGCCCGGCGCAGCGTGCGCCGCTGGCGATTTCGTGGGCGAACTGCTTTTCCCAGGGCGTGGGGCTTCCAGGCAGTGGATCGGCGCAGGCGTTGAAGCGGGTGGTGGCGGTTGGCGTGAGTGAGGTGGGATGACGTTGTCGGAGGAGTGCCGTGTCATAAAAGGCAATGGCATCGAGGATCAGTTTGTTGCCTAGTTCCTGTTGTTGGTCATTCTGAAAGGCCAGGGTTCGGGCACCGTCCAGGCAAAGGTGGGCGGCATGACGTAAATGATCGACCGCTTCGGTAGGGCTCAGGGAGGCGAGTTTGATCGGGGTGGGTGTGGGTAAGCGGGAGAGCAATAAGCGATCAATCATGGAGTAGGTCTCCGTGATCGGATTGCGCTAACACCCGATGTAATAGGCGGTGCCCGGGCATGAAAGGGGGATAGACCATTCTCCTTATCTCCTTCGTGGGGTTAAGGAACTGCCATCCGCCGTTGCGACACGGTGAGGGTGGCAGACCACGCGAGGGTCGCAAACCGGTACACGAAGGAACACCGGCCAAGCCGAAGCCTGCCTCGCGCGGTCCACCATAGAACGCAGCTGCCATACGCCAGAAGCGCTGACTACATCGTTACGGAGCTACCGCGCCTTCGTATATGAGTTCAGGTTGCGACACCCGGTCACAGGTATGCCTGTGACTCGACCAGCCTAACGAAGGGGGGAGCATTGCTCAGTCGGTCATAGACCAAGATGGCGTGCGAAGTATCCGATAATTTTGTGGGGGTGTCTTGTTGGCGGGGTGGGATCTGTTTGTCGCATTTTGTTTCTTTGAACTCACCACCCTCACACCAACTGCTTCAACTTCGCCTCCACGGCATCGTCAAAGATGATGTAGAGCGCTTCGATATCGGCTGGTCGCAGGCGCCTGGCGCTTTCCAGGCCGCCGATCAGGGTGATCTGGATGGCCCTTTCTGCTTCCACGTCCGCGACGGTGCTGGTGGCGTTGAGGGCGCGGACCAGGTCGTTGATCGGGTCGCGGATGGGTTTTGGAAGCCGTAACAGGTCGAGCCTTTCTTGTGGCATGTCTTCCTTCCCCTGATTCGTTCGGGCACAAAAAAGGCACTTCGCGAATCGCTCAGTGCCTGATCTGTCTAGCTTGTTTGGTGGGCCGGGGGGATTTGAAACTATCGGTTATATGTTTGAAATATGGAAAGAAGATCTTTGGTGTAAAGCTCGGTGGAATACCTTTTGGAATACCTGGCTGGTTGAAAACGAGCTCGGCATGCTGATATGGATCTAGAGGTTCTTCCGATCATCCCTGCCGGCGCAACCTCTTTTAATCGACATGAAGGGGCACGCTAGCGTCAGAATTACTGCTCACCAGGGTCTCAATGATTTGGGCGCGTTTCACGCCGTGCTGCTTGGCTAGCGAGTCGATTCGGGCGATCAAAATTATGGATAGCAGGACGTTGACCTGCTTCTTGCAAGCGGAGCGCTCGGCGAATTGCTCACGGTTCCAGCGCCTCTTGATTCCGTGATTGCGCCTTCAGTTCATTGCGACCTATCTCGGCTTGGTCGACGAGCATCAGCTGGTTGCTGATGGGGATGTCTTAGAGGGCCGATAGCTGGTTCTTCTGAATCCTGCTCCCAGGTGCAGCGCTTTTCAGCGTTTTTTACCGGCGAATCACTACAGCAGTGTCCGTCATGCTGATAGACTTCAGCCGACTTTAAACGACTATGGCTGCTTAAGCTTGAGCGTAACCATAATGAACACTGAACCTTGGGTCACTGCCGAACAGGTTTCCCTTCACTTGGGGGTGGCCAAAGACACGGTGTATCGCTGGCGCGAGCGTAAGGCTTTGCCGGCGCACAAAGTTGGTCGTCTGTGGAAGTTTCAGCTATCTGAGGTCGATGAGTGGGTGCGTGCGGGTGGCGCAGACGAGCACCAAAACTCAGGGAATGAGCAATGACTACTCCGAGCCACAATGAAGCGCAAACAAGAGCTCAGGTCATCGACTCTCAGCTTGCTCATGCTGGCTGGTCTCAAAGTCGGCGGACTCTTGTCGAAGAATTTTTGCTCAAAACAGCCGAGCCCGCCGGCAACTATGGCAACGAGCAATTTGCTGACTACGTTCTTCTCGGTTCAGATGGCAATCCGATTGCTGTAATCGAGGCCAAGCGGTCATCGCGTGATGAGCTTGCTGGAAAGCGTCAGGCCGCTGACTACGCAGACGCAATCAAGGCCAAATTCGGTAACGACCCCTTCATTTTTCTCACCAACGGCAAAGAGATTCAATTCTGGGATCGTGAGCGTTATGCGCCCCGAAAAATCTCGGGGTTCTACACGCGAGACGACTTAGAGCGACTGCGCCATCAGCGGCAGTTTGCTCAGCCGCTGGGCGGTGTCACCATCAGCGCTGCGATCGCAGGCCGCGATTATCAGAACGAAGCTATTCGGCGTGTCACTGAAGGGGTAGATGCGGCCAAGCGCAAATTCTTGCTGGTGATGGCTACAGGCACAGGTAAGACCCGGACGACCATCGCCCTTGTTGATACTTTGCTGCGATCAAAGCGCATACAGCGAGTCCTATTCCTGGCCGACCGCCGGGAATTAGTGCGCCAAGCTATGTCGGAGTTCAAGTCCCACTTACCCAACGAGAGTTTGGCTCGCATCGAGTCCGGCGAAACCTCCGGTGCACGCATTCAGTTCTCGACTTACCCCAGCATGATGCAGGTTTATTCGCGCCTGTCGGTGGGTTACTACGATCTGATCGTGGCCGATGAAAGCCACCGCTCTATCTACCAACGATATAAGGCCGTCTTCGATCACTTCGACGCCATCCAGCTCGGGCTGACCGCGACCCCCACTGACTACATCGATCACAACACTTTCGAACTGTTTGATTGTGGTGACGGCGCGCCCAGCTACTACTACAGCTACGAGCAAGCGATTGCCGACCAGAACCTGGTCAACTACCGCGTGCTGGATGCACAAACCAATTTTCAACTTCAGGGCATCCAAGGTGACGCACTACCCGAGCCCTTGAAACAGATGGCTCGCGATCAAGGCGTTGAGCTTGATGAGCTCAACTTCGATGGCAGTGACATCGAAAAGGGAATCATCAACCAAGGCACCAATGACGCCATGGTGCGAGAGTTTATGGATAAGAGCCGCAAAGATGTGCGCGGTCTACCACACAAGTCCATCATCTTCGCCGTCAGCCACGCCCATGCAAAGCGGCTCTACGAGGGATTTAACCGTCTGTATCCTGAGCTGCAGCGCCAAGGCATGGCTGAAATTATCGATAGCCATATGGAGCGCGCTGACGCGACCCTGGATGATTTCAAGTACCGCACGATGCCGCGTGTGGCTATTTCGGTGGACATGCTCGACACCGGCGTAGACGTCCCCGCCATCCAAAACTTGGTCTTCGCGAAGCCCGTATTTAGCAAGGTTAAGTTCTGGCAGATGATCGGGCGCGGCACGCGGCTGCATACCGACAAGGCCACCGGTGAGATCAAGAAAGATTTCTTGATCATCGATCACTGGAAAAACTTCGCGTATTTCAAGCTCAAACCCGACGGCGAGGTCGACCATCCCAGCGAACCGCTACCGGTTCGCCTGTTCCGACTGCAGCTTGAGAAGTGGCAACTCCTGGAAGCACAGCTGCAAGACACACAAGCCACCATTGCCGATCTGCAGGCGATGCTGCAGGCGTTGCCCCGTCACAGCATCAATGTACGTCCGCACTGGGACGAGCTCGACGCGCTGGCAGCGCAATGGCCAAAGCCCAGTCAAAGCGCAATTGAACACCTGTCGCAAGCCATCGCCCCCCTGATGCGACTAGCCCCACTGGCTGGCCTGGATGAACTTCAATTTCGCATTTGGTGCGAGCGTCTCTCAGTGGCTTGGCTTAAAGGTGATGCAAGCGAACAGGCCAAAGTGCGTGAGCGCATTCACGAGGCGATTAATAGTTTGGCCGTAAACATTCCTCAGGTGCAACGTGTAGCCGAACAACGTGCCTGGGTTCAGTCGGCCGGCTTCTGGCAGCACTTGGATATGGCGCGTTTGGTCACACTACAAAATGTATTCGCCCCGCTGATGCGCTACCGCACCACCACACCCAGCCGCACGGTTGAAATCAACCTGCCAGACAGCATCACCCAGCGCAGTTGGATCATCTACGGCCCCACAGGCGAAGGTGCTTTTGCCGAAAGCTATCGCGAGCAGGTAGAGGCGCTGGTGCGCCAATTGGCTGACCAGCTTCCTGAGTTGGCCAAGCTCAAGCAAGGTGAGCATTTGGGCGATGACGAATTGGAGCGAATCAGCGATACGCTGAACCAGGCTGATCTGTTCGTCACCGAAGACACCTTGCGCAAGGCCTTTGAGGCTCCCACCGCATCGTTGGCCGACTTCTTGCGCCACATACTTTGCGAAGGTGCGCACCTTCCTAACCGAGAGCAGCGCATCAGTACCGCGTTCGATGCGTTCATTGCGGCACACGGCTATTTGCGTGCCAACCAACTTAACTTCCTGCGGGCCGTAAAGGCTGCTGTGCTGCGCCATGGGCGCATTACCCGCGCTGCACTCAACGAACCTCCGCTGTCGCGTGTAGGGCGCGTGGAAACGCTATTTCCGTCGCGAGACATCGACGAACTCATCAATCTCACCAACAACTTGTTGGATGAGACTGCCTGATCCATCAAGGACACTGCTGAATGCTTGCCCCTCATATCAAGAAAAAAGTCGACGAACTCTGGAATCGTTTCTGGGCTGCCGGCCTCACCAACCCCTTGGTGGCAGTCGAGCAGATCACCTATCTACTCTTTCTTAAGCGACTAGAAGACATAGATTTCAAGCGGCTAGAGCGTGGTTTTCAGTCAATTTATACTGGTTTTGAAGGTTGTAGGTGGAGCTACATCCGCCATGAAAAAACCAATCCGAGTCACCTAATCGACATAGTGTTTCCCTGGCTCCGCGAGCTCGAAAAACATTTCAGCAACACTAGCGCTGACGGTACTGAGCTGGCCAGCTTGAATAACCGCATGGCTGATGCTTACTTTCAGCTCGATCCTAACAAAGGCAAGGTGTTGTCGGATGCTATTGACGCTATCGACCAACTCTTCGCCCGTGCTGGTGAGGGTTCTGCTGCCCAAGACATCATGGGCGACACCTTTGAGTACCTACTCAGCGAAGTCGCTACGGCGGGTAAGAATGGCCAGTTCCGCACCCCACGTCATCTGATCCGGTTTATGGTGGAGTTGCTCGACCCCGAGCCTGGTCAACGTGTAATCGACCCTGCCGCCGGAACAGGTGGCTTCCTGTTTAGTACCCAGCAGCATCTGATGCGCAAATACTCAGCGCAAGAAAACCTTGTGCTCGAATGGGATGGCACTCCACATCGTACCGATGGCGCTGCGGCAACATCTGAGCAATACGCCGCTATCCATAACGGAGCCAATTTCGTCGGCTTGGATAACGACCGGACCATGGCCCGCATCGGCTGGATGAACCTGGTGCTGCACGACGTCACCGACCCGCATTTGCTGCAGGGCGACTCACTCAGTAAGCGCGAAGGAAAGGCCAAGCTCAAGGAGCTGTTGGAGCCAGGCAGCTACCAGTTCGTGTTGGCCAACCCACCCTTTACCGGTACGGTCGACAGCGGCGATCTTGAGCCCGACACCTTACTTTTTCCGCGTGTCGGCGGTGGCGGCAAGAAAAAAGGGGACACGATCACCAATAAGAGCGAACTTCTATTTTTATGGTTGATGCTCGACTTGCTGGATATTGGTGGCCGCTGCGCAGTGATCATTCCCGAGGGCGTCCTGTTCGGTAATACCGATGCTCACGTGCGCCTGCGCCGCGAGCTCCTTGCCGAGCACGTGGTGGAGGGAATCATCTCTCTTCCAGGCGGGGTCTTTCAGCCCTACACCGGCGTTAAGACCTCCGTCTTGATTTTCAGAAAAGTCACACGCCGTGACAACAAACAAATCTTGCCCAGCAACGCCACACCACTCAGTGAACACGTCTGGTTTTATGAAGTGGAGGAAGACGGCTACTCCAAAGATGCCAAGCGCAGTGCCCGTCCTGGCCAACAGAACGACCTGTGGGATGCGCTTGAAAAGTTCAAAGCCTGGATTTCTCAAGGACGCTCAGGCGCGCAGCTCAATGAGAAAACGCTGTTGCAACCCCGCTTCTACACTGAGCGGTGGCGTCAGGCCCTGCTGCGCGATACCGCCGACAAGCTTACGCCTGCTGGTGAGGCATTTTCAGCTTTAGCCGACACCAGTATGTGGGACGGTCAGGTGTGGAGTATTCGCGAGCTGTTTCCCGAGCTTCCTGCCGATCCCAAAGAGGCTGAAGAGAAGGTGCGGTCAGCCTCTGGGAGTGTGTTGATTGAATTGGCAATTCAGGCATTTACCCCAGCTGCACAAAAGGCCTGGAATGCCACGATTAGTGCACGCCTTGCCGAAGAAACCAGCGATTCCGAACTCATAGATGCGTGGAAAAAAGCGTCTAAGCCCTTTGAGGCGGAATTCAAGAGATTGGCCCGTGAGATGGAGGCCTTTTTCGAAAAAGAAGACTCTCCAGCGCTCTCGATCTGGAAAGACTTAGTTAAGGCAGCACTCGCTGAGGTTCAACTCGACGTCTATGTGCTGGGCCTATTGCGAGGCAATCAGCCGCCCAAGGCCATGGCGGTACATGACATCAGAGAAAAGCTGACTGAAACGGCCCGCGAAGTCGCCAAACTCGACGGCTTCGACGTCACCCTGCGCAGCTTGGCTATTGATCAGGCCACTGAGCTTAGCGCGGCCAAGCATTGGGTGGTGCCTGTGCGTGACTGGGCGCGCAACGACGAATGGCAGAGCGAAGATGGTCAGCTCATAGGCTCACACGATGCCGATGGCTGGGTGCGCCCAAGCTATGTGCAAGCAATTTTGGCCGATGGGCTTTACGACGACAAGGGCGCACTCAAGGATGGCTTGCTCGACCCTGACTGTATTGAGGCGCGTGAGTGGAATCTGTCCGCTGGGCAGTACAAGCCTTTTGATTTCACCCAACTTAAGAGCGACAAAAGTGTAGCTGAGTTAATCGGCACACTCAAAACCACCGAGCAAGACATCATCAATGGCTTGGACAAGTTGCTAGCGATGGTGGAGGGGCGGGAATGAGTTTGCCTGAAACGTGGGAGCAAGCTCGACTAACAGATGTTTGCGAGCTCAACCCTCGGCTACTTGCCGAAGATCGACCCAATGACGGTACCACCGTCACTTTTGTGCCTATGTCCGCTGTCGATGAAGATAGCGGTGTTATCAGCAAGCCAGAAACCCGTTCGTTTACAGAGGTTGCCAAGGGTTATACGAGTTTTCGTGAGCGCGACGTGCTATTTGCGAAAGTTACGCCCTGTATGGAAAACGGGAAAGCCGCAGTCGCACGCGATCTTGAAAATGGATTGGGCTTTGGGTCCACAGAGTTTCATGTACTACGCCCGACCAGTGTCGTACTTCCTGAATATGTTTTCAGTTTTATTCGGCAGAAAGCCTTTCGTGATCGGGCCGCAGCTGCGTTTGTGGGAACAGGAGGCTTGCAGCGGGTACCGCCTGACTTCCTCTCTCGAGTGAAGATCCCGCTTCCTACACTCCCCGAGCAGAAGCGAATCGTCGACGTGCTGCGGCAGACGGAGGTAGTGGCTAAGGCCAAGAAATCCATCAGCGATCAATTTGACCACCTAGTTCGGACGGCTTACTGGGAGTACTTTGGTAAATGGTTCACTGCTGATGGTTTGATTGATCCCGTTCGAATTAGCGACTACGTGGCGGACTCCCAGTACGGAGTATCCGAAGCCATGGGTGAGACTGGAACGCACGCGGTGTTGCGTATGAATAGCATCACCACCAGTGGCTGGATAGACCTGTCAAACCTCAAGTACGCCAGTCTGTCGAAAAAAGACATCAGTTCTACCGAGTTGCGAGATGGAGACCTTCTGTTCAACCGGACGAACTCCAAGGAGCTGGTCGGTAAATGTGCTGTTTGGCGCCCTGTTGCCGGCACATACAGCTTTGCTTCTTACCTCGTACGCTTTCGCTTAAAGCCAGAAATGCTGCCGGAATACCTCTGGGCGACTTTAAACAGTGCCTACGGGAAATATCGTCTTTTGAATTCGGCCAAACAGGCTGTCAGCATGGCGAACGTAAGCCCGACAGGCTTGGGGCGAATAACAGTGCCGCTTCCACCACTGCTTCTTCAAGAGGCGTTCGCTAAGTTTGTGCGTAAAATTGAGCTACTGCGAGCACAGATGCTTAGCAAGCTGGAGTTGTATTCTGAATTGCAGGAGATCATTACTCAGAGAGCCTTGATTGGAGAGTTGACTGCCCAATGGCGAGCACTTCATACGGACGAAATCGTCGAGGCTGGCAAGGTTCGTGATGCGCTACTACGAAAACACGGAGCAAAGGTCTCTCTGACTGGTGCCGCCAAAACCAGCTTCCTTGCACAAGCCGATATCACAGTGCGCCCCACGCGCCATTGGCTACTCGCCGAGCTCAGCGAATTCCAGCGCCGCGTCCTGAAGGGGTTTAGCAGGTATGAGTTTCATCCTGTGTTCACCGAGGATACTTCTGACTTCGCGGCGTTCTGCGATAGCGATGCAGTTCGCGATGCACTTGGCGGGTTGGAGTGGTCACCGAACCAAGTCGGCCGCGCTCTCGGTGTACTGGCTGATTTGGGGTTGATTGCTCAGGTCAGCATTCTTCGCCGCGACGTCGCAACCAACAGCGACACGTTTCATAAGGCGTTTCGTCCGCTGCGGGAAGACGAGCGCACGCGTTTGGACGACATCTCTGCATTGAAGCGCATGTCGCGCTTTGGTGATGAGGCCGACGTGTCCTACCATTTTCGAGCGTCCCTTGACCGTGAAACGTCCGCGCGGGCGGGCGCTGACGAAATGTTTCAGGTCACACAGCTCGAAGACGACTATGGTCACTCGCGAACTGATTGGATCGATCAGGGCCGTCATTATGCTGACCTTAATGCGCTACGCGATGATCTCGCGAAGCGATTGGGTGTCGCGCCGAGTTTGGTGACCGTGGAGGAGATTGCATAGTGCGACTTCGATACTTGCACTTGCGAAACTATCCGCCGATATCTGAGCTCCGAGTGCGATTCGCCAGCGGCTCGCCGCTCGGGCGCGATTGCGCAATACGTTTCGTGATCGGACTCAACGGTAGTGGAAAGTCGAACCTCTTACGTGCGGTGGCGGAGGTGTTCCTCGCTTTAGCCGACGAACGCCTACCGCCGTTTCCTGTGAGCCTGGTCTACGAACTGGGGAAGCGCGGCGAGAAAGGTCATCGAACATTTTTAGTCGATTGCTTTGGCAGAAAGTCCGAAGCGAGCATCTGGATGAGAGAGGGCTTTTATTGGCCAGACGATACGAGCGTGGAGGCATTTGACGCTGCTGTGATGCGCATTCGCGCGGCCGATATGGGGGACCCCGAGATGTTTTCACAGTATGAACTAGAGCCGTTCGTACTACCTGGCACGTGGCCCCAGTCGCCTGGGATTGCAATGCCTTCGGCCGTGCTGGCGTACACCACGGGTGACATTCGCCCCTGGCGTTCTGTCTGGGGGCGCAATCAAGATGGTGTGTCTGCTGCCGAGGTGAACAGCCAAGAAGTAAATGATGAGCGCCCACCAGGATGGACTATGGCGCTTGAGCGAGCGCTTTCGTCTGCAAAAAATAACGCGGAAGATGGCGCGTCGCTTGAGGCGGATGATATTGAGCGTGAGAGGCGCATCAACAGCGCTGGGCGACCCATACTGCTAGACGCGACGCTATTGAAGTGCGCGTTACTCGTTGTCGTGTTGTCACGCTCGCGACCTGCGGTTGACTCTCACAATGAAAGTAAGCAAACCGACGGGTTCGCAAAACTGCTGGCGGATGGTGCGTGTGACCATCTTGTGACCATCGCGTTTCGGGGACGCTTTCTGCCGAAGGAGTGGGGACAGGAAATTCAGGATTTGTCGTTAAAGTGGTGGCTATGCGCAGGGGAGGTAATAGCCGAGCCGCACCCTACTGAACTGCGACGAACCGTGATCTTCGATATGGGCGGGCAGTTCGATGCGCGGACGCTCCCCGTGCAAACGGGTGACGACGATCTAAACATTTGTAAAACGCAGCGACAAGCCCTCCTGCATTTGCTCGGCGGTGAGTCGACTACACCTTTCAAATTGTTTGAGCGATTGCTGACGCTGAGAGACGCTGAGCTTTTTGAGGATGTGCAACTACGGATGCGCCGAGCGCCAGCGCCAGATGCGATATCGAGCGCCACCGCAAGTGATGTCGGTGTGCTTCGATATGAAGAAATGTCAGACGGTGAGCAGATGTTCCTTGGCAGGATGGCATTGTTTCACCTGTTAAAAGGGCAGCAGGATGCGCTGCTATTGCTCGATGAGCCAGAAACCCATTTCAACGACAAATGGAAGCGTGAGATTGTTGACATCATTGATGACGCAATTGGCGATACCGCAAACGACGTATTAATTTCAACTCACTCTGCCATCGTGCTCTCTGATGTGTTCAACAACGAGATCGTGATGGTGAAAAAAACTTCGGAAGGCTCTTCCGTGCGCAGCGTGGACGAGCCGACGTTCGCCACCGACCCGAGCGCGTTGATGATGACAGTATTCGGTGCCGATGACAGTATTGGCAAACGTGCCCAAGAATTTATTGAAAGCAAGCTTCGGCAAGCCACCGGAACACCTGCTGAAATGGCAGATTTGGAGCATCTAATTCTCCGGATGGGTTCGGGCTTCTATCGCAGTGAGTTGCGTACCCTGCTTAACAGCTGGCGGGGTAAAAATGATTAAACCAATCTATCGTGTTTCATGTTCTCCCGCGCTGGCCGCTTGCCAGCGGTTGATGCAGCGCTTTGCGCTGTGGCTGTGTGATCCTACGACCACAGGCGCTCACATTAGTCATCAGGCGTTACAACCTCCGGTTCTGGCCAGCGCGATTGAGGCGGATTGGTTATGGGACTTTCTCCAGTGCGTTGAAGCAGGCCAATCGCTGTTGAGCCGGGCACAAACTGTGGCGGCTATGCCGCCAGTCCTGAAGGTAGCGTTGGTCGCTTGGATACAGACTGTCACGGCGCTTGCAACGCAGTTTCAGCCAGCGCCCACCCCGTGGCCAATCAATCGCCCAATTGCGAGTAAGTCTGACTGGCTTGCGTTCAAAACCCTGATGGAAAGTTTTTACAAAAAGGGGTTTAGGAGTGGTTTGCCCTATTTTCCCAATGGCGCACCCACTGCTGCAGGTGGCGTGAACTATGCCGACTATGTAAGCGCTTTCCGCAATGCGCACCGGCTTAACCCTGCCCCCTATGCACGTGAGATTTGTGTGTTGTGCGGCGGCCCGCTTGGCGACACACCGCACGTCGACCACTGGATCATCAAGAGCGCGTTTCCGCTACTCAGCATATGTGAGGACAACCTGCAATTAATCTGCAGCACTTGCAACGAGGCTCCGAATAAGGGCGACAAACCAGTGCATTCCACTGGCAGCTTTACTGATTGGTTTCACCCATATTTTCGTCCTGGGAATGGGGTTTTGCAGCTCGGGTACGTGCTACCTGAGCTATCTGTGCGTTGCTCCGCCACCACTCCTGCTGATCAGCCAAAAGCTGACAAGCTAGACGCGCTACTCAATCTAACCAGCCGGTGGTCGCGTGAATTCAAGGCGGAATATGCCAAGCATCAGGATGTATTGATACGTACGGAAAAGCGTCGGCTACAAAGCGCACAAGCTCGCCACACCCCAGTTGAAATTCAGTCTTACGTCGAGCAGTGGCAGATTAACCTTGCCGTCGGTGAGCCTCATTACGAAGTGTATCAAGCGCTGGCTGCTGCCTTGCAGGAGCCAACGCGGTTAGCTGCTTGGCACTCTGAGTTGGCACTAGTCAATTAACTCCAAGTTTAGAATTCTTGCGTGCGCTATAGCAGGCGTGATTTGTTTAGCGGTGCTGTGTGGCGCTTAAGTGTGGCGGAAGAAAGGCAGCAATAGCGCGTGCAAATCGTCGAACGCTTGTTTACGTGCTTGGTAGCGTTTGGCGATGAGGTTGGCTTCTCGGGCGTTCATAGGGCCTCACTGGCATTGGATGGGCGTTCGAAAGGCGCAGGGCGCCGACGGCCTGCGAGCTTGTCGAGGCCATAGTGGCGAAATGGAATTGGGCTGTCGAGCGTCGGCTCAGCCGAGCGATTCGTCGAAGTAGTCACTGTCGAGCCTGGGCACTTTGTAAAGCTGCGAGCTGACACCCACCTCGTGGTCGAGCATCAGGTTTACCAGGCGTTTACCGTCGACCAGTACCAGTCCCTCGACCGAGCGCGCGAAATCAACTGCCTGGGCGGTGAAGCCGGAGGTGGTGATGAATACACCGCGTTTGGCTTTCTGCCCGGCCAGGGCGCCATAAAACGCTTGCAGGTCAGGACGCCCGACGGTGTTCTGCCAGCGCTTGGCCTGCACGTAAACCTTTTCCAGCCCCAGTGCGTCCAACGAGATCACGCCGTCGATGCCGCCGTCGCCACTGCCGCCGACTTGTTGCAGAGCCTGCCGGTTCGCGCCGTAGCCCAGACTGTGCAGCACGTCGAGAACAATGTGCTCGAAGCGCGTCGGGCTGGCTTGCAGCAAGTTGTCCAGCAAGTCACCCGCGACGCTGGTGCGCAGCTCGAGGATGGCTTGATTTAGGCGCTCCTGCGGGCTGCTAGTGGCGAGGTCGGTCTTGGCAACAGGCTCTGACGTGTCGCTGCTTCCATCCAGCGAGGCGGCATCCGGCGCTGTCTTCAGCTTCACGCTCATGAAGTTCACAGCTAGGTGCTCGACTTGCTCTGGGCTCAACGGGTTCGGGTTGGCTTGGGCAAACGCGCGGCCGGTGTCGGTCAGCTGCCAATAGCCACGCTTGGCGCTGCTGGAGTAGCCAGCACGCTTTAGCCGATCATGCGCCCAGCCTGATCGATTCTTGTAGGTGGCCTGGCCACTTGCGATGGTCTCCTGCCGCTGTGACTCGCTCAGGCCAAGAGTCATGGCGGCGGCTTCGTGAGCCTCGCTCGCGGTGGAACCGTCAGGATGTGTGGCGAGAAAACGTAGGATGGGCTCAATGAACTGGTCGTAGGTCGGGACTGACATGGCTCTTTCTATTCCTGATGAGAGGCTTAGTCCAACGTAGTAGCTCAGCGACTGCGCTTTGCCTTAGTGAGCCAAATTGCTGATCTCAACGCGTTGCCTGCGATATTCATACCCATGACTTTTCTAAGCGACGAGCGAGCAGTCGCAGGGTTAGGAGGTAGTAATACCGCGTTGCGTTGCTGCGTCGGGCTAGGCGTTTTTCGAGGAACCAAATCACATGCTTCCGCTGCCAAGCCCAAGGCGTTTCTCGCTGCCAGCGCTCTGCAATCTCAGCCTGGATGATTTTCGCCTGTCGTACATGGCGTTGTCGAGTTGCGTGCGAGCCCGTCAACACCGCAGACAAAAACAGCTCCATGTCGAATGACTTGCTCATGCGCGCTCTCCAATGTAGGCAGCGACCACGTCGATCCGCCCGTGCCCCAGCTCATAGCTGATTTGCCTCCGGGCCTCACGGTCAAGGTTCCTATCTACCTGGCAACACTGACCGCCGTTGATAGGCGCGCGATGCCGGGTAATTTGCTCATAGCGCTCACATGCGTACGCCGCTCGTAGCTCATGGAAGCCTTTGAGGTTGAGTGCATGCAGAATATCCCGCGCAGGGCGGACGATCTCCTGCAGAAAAGTCAGGTAGCTTTCGTCTGGTGCAATCAGGTTGCGGCTACGCGCAGGCGTCACCTGTCGTGCAAACCCAAGTGCACCTCGAACATGGTCGTCCACCGCAATCCAACGTGGCGCCGAGGCACCGGCGCGGCCGCCTTTGGTGCCATCTTGAATGTTAATCCTCCCTAGGTCGTTGGCCTCACGGCTTAACCGTGGCAGGTCAGCCAAGATAGCCTCACGCAAGCGCATGCCAGTGGCTCGCGCCAACAGAACAATCGCAGCGGCTCGTAGCTGATGATGGTTGCAAAGTGCGTCGACGATCTGCTTAACCTGTTCGCGGTCTTGGCCTTGCGGCACCGACTGTCGAACCCCGGTGCGCCGCATAACCAACGCCTTGCTCGGACTTGGCAACTTCACGCACTGATCACCGCGAAGCGCCGCCATGGTTCTGTTAACGCTGGATATCCGGTTTTGTGCAGTGCTGACGGCGAGCTCACCGCGTCCAACTACGTCGCGCAGATGCGCCGCATAGTCGGCCAACACCTTCAGATCAATCTGCCGCGCATCATTGATACCGGGCCCCAGTTCGGAGCGGCACCATTTAACGAATGCCTGCCACCGATCACAGTGCGCTTTGACTGTGCCGTAATGGCCTCCGCCGAACATATCTTTCAGCGCCTGCAGTCCTGCGTAACTCAATTGCCTGCCGTAGCCGAAATTGCGGCCATCGCGTCTACCCACCAATGTCATGTCAGTCACCTCATCTTTCGATCTCCGATCGTCGCCCCACGTCATCCCGCCAAGAATGCTGAGTGTTGTCAGGGATCAAGGCCCCTGCGACCTGTGGGGTGTCCTCTAACGCGGGACTGGCGACTCCTTACGACCGGGAGCAAGGGCATCTCATGATCTGGCCTCCTGAGCACCGTTACCGGTGGGCGGGGGGAGGCTGCATTGGCTGACGAGACCAGTGCCGCGAGATCCTGAGCCAGGTGTACGCAGCAATGCGATGACCGGGGCAAGCCTGACTGTCAGTCAGGTGCAGTCCATTCCTTGGTCTGCGGCACCATCATCTACAGCGCTGTTGCTGGTGACATCGGCGTTTGTCACGCCGATTGTCACGAGAGAAGTTGCCGCAAAGCCAAGTGCGATGAGGGCTGCAGCAGTGTTAGAAGCGCCCGTCTCTTTCCAGGAGAAAGAGACGGGCGCAGGTTGGCGCAAGATTCGGCCAAGCGGATAGGTTGCTGCAGGGCAGCGAAGTAGGAGGTGTTGTCTGGCGCACGAGGGCCATGATCTGAAGTAGGCATCCATCACCGGGGAGGTGATCGGGCGAGCTGCCGGACGCGAATCGCCATTTGGGGGGAGAACCACCGCGAGAGCGGCGTGACCTTCAAGGTTCGGGTCACCTGGGTTGCTGTCATCGACAGCGCTTGCACGGCCAGTTTTACGCCTGTGGATAAACCCGGTCAAGGTTCGAATTTCAGCGTCACTGTGGATTTGAAGAACGATTATCCACCGGTGGAATTCCGTGGTAAATCATGGACAACGTGGTCGCTTTTAGCTCTTCAAAGTAAGGTCCATCCAAACAGTGCGGCTTTGCAGCCCTGTTTGGATGGACCCGCGCTTAGAAGCGGATAAGCGAGGCTGCTTGCCCCGAATGTTGCGTGCACAGTTGTTGTCGCTGGCATAAGTGCATCTGTATAGCGCTAGCGGATCGGCACCACGTTCTTGTCTCTGACTTGACCGTATGCTGAGGCGAGCAGGCTACCGGTGGCGGCTTTCTGGATGAACTCACTCCACCAAGCCATCATCGGTCGCCGGCGTTCGATGTAGTCAGCTCGGTTGTAGGCGCTCCGCACCTCATCCTTGTCGACATGCGCCAGTGCGACCTCAATGAGTTCCGGGTCCCACCCATGTTCATTCAAGATGGTGCTGGCCATCGAGCGCATGCCGTGGCTGACCAAGCGGTCCTGGAAGCCCATGCGTTTCAACGCCATGTTGGCGGTCTGGCTGTTGGCGTGGGTGCGCGGATTTCTGTCTGCCGGGAAGACATATTCGCGATGGCCGCTGTGAGTCTTCAGTGACTCCAGCAACGCGACTGCTTGATCACTCAACGGGATACTGTGTGGACGGCGCTTCTTCATCCGCTCCGGAGGGATGGTCCAGACACGCCTTTCAAAGTCGATGTCTGCCCAGCGAGTGGTCGCCGCCTCGGCAGGGCGAGTCATTGTGTGCAACTGCCACTCGATCAGGCAGCGGGTCGTGCGTTTGATACTGGCATTCGCGATCTCCAGCATGAGCTCGGGGAGCTCTTCGGGCGGAAGTGCAGCCATGTTTTCTTTCTTGGGTTTCTTGAAAACCGCCCGGATGCCGCTGAGTGGGTTGGCGAAGATCAGGCCGGAGTTGACGCCGTAAGTCATGATCTCGTTGAGTCGCTGACTAAGACGCTTGACTGTCTCCAGGCTGCCTTTCGCTTCGATCGGACGAAGCAATTCGATCACCATCGGCGCGGTGATTTTCGCGAGTGGGGTCGTCTTCAAGTCGGGGAGCACGTGCAGCGTGAGCGATCGCCAAATGTCCTCGGCGTAGGCCGGAGTGACCGAATCTTTCTTGAGCTCGAACCAGGCGGTGGCCACGTTCTCGAAGGTGTGTTCCGTTTCTGCGCGCTTGGCTTCATTCAACGTATTGCGCTGCACCTTCGGATCGATGCCTTGGGCGAGCAGCTCGCGTGCTTCGACTGCCTTCTTTCGTGCGTTCGCCAGTGAAAGTTCGGGGTAGGTCCCGAAGCCGATGTTGATGCGCTTCTTGGTCACCGGTTCGCGGTAGTTGAAATTCCACAACAACGAGCCGTTGCTGCGTACTCGGAGCTGCAAACCGTCACCGTCCGTGAGGACATAATCCTTGGACGCGGGTTTGACTCCCTTGAGCTGTCGATCTGAGAGACGGAGGTTTTGAGCAGGCATGAGATTCTCCTCAGGCACTGATTCGGTATTCCAAAGATTAGCACCGGGTGAGGTGGAATACCGCCTGGAATACCCGAACGGCTGGAACTCAAAAACTCTCTAAAGATCGCAAAAGCGCTGGAAGCCGCGTATTTACTGGCTTGCAGGCACAAAAAAAGACGTCCGTGGACGTCTTTTTTTGATCATTTGGTGGAGCCGGGGGGATTTGAACCCCCGTCCGCCAGTACTCCGCTGTCGGTACTACATGCGTAGCCGTGTCTATTAAGTTAACCCTCAGCGACCCGACGGGCAGGGTGCTTTGGGCGAGTTGTGTAAGTTTTAGCCGCTTCGTCCACAACGTACTGCACGGCGATTCTGTTCTATATGACAATCATTTTGGGTTTACAGACATCCCCTGATGATTGCTGGACCCGAAGGTGCCAGGAGTGCATGTCAGCTGCAATTAAGCAGCGAGAGCAGCACCGTATTGGTCGTCATTGGCAACTATAAGTAGTTGCAACAGTGGATTTACGAGTTCTGTTACCAACTCGGCATGCACCTAGAGTTTCGCAACCGGCGTCGAATCCTAAACGGCCCCGAACCTGCTGTGCATTACCAGCAGGCATATGCAGTGTACGCCACTGTGGCTCGAAAGGCCATCCCGAAGGGACACCCTGCGTTTCACTAGCCGCCTTTCTGGCTGTTCTGGATCTGCTGGATCGCCCTCTGTGTAATGGCGATGCATTCCTTGGTGCCTTCGGTGGTGTCTTTCGCCTGGGCAGCCTTGGCTTGTTGGACGCTGTTGTCGATCTGGCCTTGCAGGTCGGCCGCCAGGATGGTGGTCTTGGCATTGCTGATGGTCTGCAGGTTGGTGGTGCAGAGATCTTTCTCGCCGTCGGCAAAGGCCGGGGCGGCGAGGAGCGAAGCGATAACGAACAGGCCTGGCAGTACGGAACGTTTCATGGCTATCTCCTTGAACCGGGGTTCAGATATCGAGGCTGCCGCAGGTGGGCATCAGGCCCTTTTGGCAGGGCCTGATCAGTGGACTGCCGCGGTTGGCCGAAGGTTCTATTTTTTTGCCCGGGTCACCCGATCCACCAGGTAGACCAGCCCGTGGTAGTCGATCCCGCCATGCTGGCTGAGGCCGATCTCGCAGGTGCGGCTGGTGGAGATGCCTTCCGCGCAATACTGCACGGCGTCCTTCAAGGTGCGCAGCGAATGGGCATTCAGTTCCGGGGTGGTAAAGCCCTTGTCGCCGGCGAAACCGCAGCAGTGGATGCCTTCGGGGATCACCACGTTGTGGCTGCAACGCCGCGCCAGGTCGATCAGGGCCTGGCTTTCCCCCAGGTGCTGGGTGCTGCAGGTCACGTGCACGGCAATCGGGGCGTCCTGGGGGGTGAAGGTCAACTTGTCCACCAGGTGCGTGCGAATGAAGCGGACAGGGTCGTAGAGGTCGAGGCGGCTGTCGCCGAGGTCCTGGACCAGGCGCAAGGTGCATGGGCTGGTGTCGCAGTAGATCGGATCGAGACCGCCGCGACTGGCCTGCAGCAGGGCGCCGATCAGTTCCTGGCGCTTGTGCTCGGCCTGTTCGGCGTAGCCTTTGGAGGCGAACGGTTGGCCGCAGCACAGCTGTTCGGTGTTGTCCGGGAACACCACCTGGTAGCCGGCCTTTTCCAGCAGGCCGCGGGTCTTGTCGAGCAGCGACATCTGCTCCTGGTCACCCGCCGCCGGGCCCATCACCCGCGAGACGCAGGCGGCCAGGTACACCACCCGTGGTCGCGAGTCATCGACTGATGGACTGAAACGCACCGCCCGCTCCGGTTGCGGCATGGCGCTGGTCCACTGGGGAACCCGGCCCTTGGACAGGCGCGTCAGGCCCGCCGAGAGCCGGGCCAGGCGCGGCGCTCCCAGCAGCATGCGCGCGCCATTGGCGACATGCAGGGTGAAACGGGCGCCCTGCAGCGTGGTGGCGAAGTGTGTTGCCAGCCAGTCGGCGCTTTTCACATGGGTGGCTGCCTGGCCGCGCAGTTTCTTCACCAGTTCGCCGGTGTTGATGCCCACCGGGCAGCGTTGCGCACACAGGCCGGTGGCGGCGCATGTATCGATGCCCTGGTACTGATAGGCGGCTTCAAGCTCGGAGGTGTCGATACCGGCGCGTTTTTTCGCCTGGATATCGCGCCAGATCACGATGCGCTGGCGCGGGCTCAGGGTCAGGCCTTTCGACGGGCACACCGGTTCGCAGAAGCCGCATTCGATGCACTTGTCGACGATCTCGTCGGCGGCCGGCAAGGGCTTGAGGTGCTTGAGGTGAATCTGTGGGTCGTCGCTGAGCACTACATCCGGGTTGAGAATGCCCTGGGGGTCGAGCAGGCGCTTGATGGCCCACATCAGTTGATAGGCATCGCTGCCCCATTCCAGCTCGACAAAGGGCGCCATGTTGCGACCGGTGCCGTGCTCGGCCTTGAGCGAGCCGCCGAACTCCACGGCCACCAGTTGCGCGACGTCATCCATGAAGGCCTGGTAGCGGGCGACTTCCGCCGCGCTGTTGAAGCCCTGGGTGAAGACAAAGTGCAGGTTGCCTTCCAGGGCGTGGCCGAACAGGATCGCTTCGTCGTAGTGGTGCTTGTCGAACAGCTCGATCAGGCGGTTGACGCCGATGGCCAGTTGCTCGACGGGGAAGGTCACGTCTTCGATGATCACCGTGGTGCCGGTCTTGCGCACGGCGCCCACAGCCGGAAAGGTGTCTTTGCGGATGGCCCAGAGGCGGGCGTTTTCCACGGGGTCTTCGGTGAAGTCGACCTGTTTTTCCACCGGGAACGACGCCAACGAGGCCATGATCCGCGCCAGCTGTTCCTGCAGCAGCGACGAGGAGGCGGCGCGGGATTCGATCAGCAGCGCGCAGGCGTTGCCCGACAGTTCGCGGACAAAGGCCGGCATGCCGGGTTTGTCCTGCACCGAGCGCAGGCTGCGGCGGTCGAGCAGTTCGACGGCGGACACTGGCTGGCTCTTCAGTACGGTGACGGCGGTGCAGCAGGTTTCCACATCCGGGAAGACGATCAGCGCCGAGGCCTTGTGCGGGTGGTCGATCACGGTGTCGTAGGTCACCGCGCTGATAAAGCCCAGGGTACCTTCGGAGCCCACCAGCAGATGGCTGAGGATATCCAGCGGCTCGTCGAAATCCACCAGGGCGTTGAGGGACAGGCCGGTGGTGTTTTTCAGGCGGTACTTGTGGCGGATCTTCGCGGCCAGTTCGGTGTCGGCGCGGGTTTCCCGGGCAAGGACTTCCAGCTGCTTGAGCAGTGGGGCGTGACTCTGGCGAAAGGCGGCGACGCTGGCCGGGTCTTCGGTGTCCAGGCGGCTGCCATCGGCCAGCACCAGGCGAATCCCGGCCAGGGTGTGATAGGTGTTCTGCGCCGTGCCGCAACACATGCCGCTGGCGTTGTTGGCGACAATGCCGCCGATCTTGCAGGCGTTGATCGAGGCCGGGTCCGGGCCGATCTTGCGACCGAACGGGGCGAGCCAGGCATTGGCCTGGGCGCCGATGACCCCGGGTTGCAGGCGGATCTGGCCGCCCTGGTGGCGAATCTCCCGGCCATTCCAGTTGTCGCCGAGGACGATCAGGACCGAGTCGCTGATGGCCTGGCCCGACAGGCTGGTGCCGGCAGCGCGGAAGGTCACCGGCACCTGGTCGCGACCGGCCAGCTTGAGCAGGGCGACCACTTCATCTTCGGACTCGACGCGGATCACCAGTTTGGGGATCAGGCGATAGAAGCTGGCGTCGGTGCCGAAGGCCAGGGTCGAGAGGGCATCCTCGAAGCGGCGCTCGCGGGGAATCAGTTGTTCCACCGAATGGAGGAACGGGGTGGGCAGGCTCATGCAAACTCCTAACGGGGTCGTGGCATCGGCTGCGCCCTGTACCCCGTTCAATCAGGCGGTGATTCGTGCGGGCGGAGTGTTCAGGCGCCCAGTTCACGGACCAGCGAATCACGGTTGATTTCGCTGATGGATTTGGCGCCGGTGAGCACCATGGCCACGCGCATTTCTTTTTCGAACACGTCCAGCAGGTTCTTCACGCCGGCTTCGCCCGCGACGGCCAGGGCGTAGAGGAAGGCGCGCCCGATCAGCACGGTGTCCGCGCCGAGGGCGATCATGCGCACCACATCCAGGCCACTGCGGATGCCCGAGTCGGCGAGGATCTTCAGGTCGCCTTTGACGGCGTCGGCAATCGCCGGCAGGGCGCGGGCGCTGGACAGCACACCGTCGAGCTGACGGCCGCCGTGGTTGGAGACGACGATGCCGTCGGCGCCGAACTTCACTGCGTCGCGGGCATCCTGCGGATCGAGAATGCCCTTGATGACCATCGGGCCGTCCCAGAACTCGCGGATCCACTCCAGGTCCTTCCAGGAGATCGACGGATCGAAGTTGGCGCCGAGCCAGCCGATGTAGTCGTTCAGGCCGGTGGGGTTGCCGCGATACGTCGAGATATTGCCCAGGTCATGGGGCTTGCCCAGCAGGCCGACGTCCCAGGCCCACTGCGGATGGGTCATGGCTTGCCAGACCCGGCGCAGTGGTGCGTTCGGGCCGCTCATCCCGGCGTGGGCGTCACGGTAGCGGGCGCCCGGCACCGGCATGTCCACGGTAAACACCAGGGTACTGACGCCCGCTGCCTTGGCGCGTTCCAGCGCATTGCGCATGAAGCCGCGATCTTTCAGGACATAGAGCTGGAACCACATGGGCCGGCTGATGGCCGGGGCCACTTCCTCGATCGGACAGACCGACACGGTCGACATGGTAAAGGGAATACCCTTGGCCGCCGCCGCGCGCGCGGCCTGGACCTCGCCACGCCGGGCATACATGCCGGTCAGGCCGACGGGGGCCAGGGCCACGGGCATGCTCAGGGTTTCGCCGAACAGCCGGGTTTCCAGGCTCAGTTCGGACATGTTGCGCAGCACGCGCTGGCGCAGGGCAATCCCGGCCAGGTCCTCGACGTTATGACGCAGGGTGTGTTCGGCGTAGGCCCCGCCGTCGGCATAGTGGAACAGGAACGGCGGCAGTTTGCGTTGGGCGGCTGCGCGGTAATCGGTAGAGGCGGAAATGATCATGGAGTGCTCGCAGCGTGGGTTGAAAGGCGCAGTGCCGGGGGCGTCGACAGCCCCCGGCAGGTATCACTCTAGTGCACCAGCATGCCAGTAAAGACATAGGCCTGGGCCAGCGTGATCAGGCCGACGATGGTGGCGAAGAACAGGCTGTGCTTGAGGGTGAAGCGGAACAGGTCTGACTCCTTGCCCACCAGGCCGGTGGCGGCGCAGGCGACGGCGATCGATTGCGGCGAGATCATCTTGCCGGTTACGCCGCCGCTGGTGTTCGCCGCTACCAGCAGGGTGTCGTTGACCCCGATCTGGTGCGCGGTGGTGGCCTGCAGCGAGCTGAACAGGGCATTGGAGGAGGTGTCCGAACCGGTCAGGAACACGCCCAGCCAGCCCAGGAACGGCGAGAAGAACGGGAAGGCGGTGCCGGTCGCCGCCAGTACCAGGGCCATGGTCGAGGACATGCCCGAGTAGTTGGTGACAAAGGCGAAGGCCAGCACCATGCCGATGGACAGGATCGGCCAGCGCAGCTCGTAGAAGGTCTCTTTAAAAGTGGTCAGACCAGTTTTGAAATCGATCTTGAGGATCAGCATCGATACCAGGGCGGAGAAGAAAATCGCCGTGCCGGTGGCCGAGATCGGGTCGAGCTTGAACACCGCGGGGATCGCGGTGGGCGTGGCGACAATCGGCGCGCTCTTGATCACCAACTGGTCCAGGTGCGGGATGGCGAAGTTGAACACACTGCTGTACATCGCGCCGCCGGTGGCGAACATCGCCTTGAACGACTTGAGGGTCCAGATCGTCACCAGCACGGTGAGGATCAGGAACGGCGACCAGGCCTTGAAGATCCGTCCCAGGCTGTAGGGCGAGGCGAGGGTGCTGCGTGGCTGGCCGAAACCGCCGACGCTGGCGGTGATCACCGCGCTCGAGGTGGCTCCGGCGATCTGTGCGCCTGCCGTGCGGCGAGGCTGCCAGACTTTCAGGAACAGGGTCAGGCAGACCAGGCTGGCCAGGGCCGAGGTGATGTCCGGCAGTTCCGGGCCGATGAAGTTCGAGGTGAAGTACTGGGTGATGGCGAAGCTCAGGCCGGCGACCAGCGCGGCCGGCCAGGTTTCCCGCACGCCACGCAGGCCGTCCATCATGAACACCAGCCAGAACGGTACGAACAGCGACAGCAACGGCAGTTGGCGGCCGGTCATGGCACCGATCTTGAAGGCGTCGATGCCGGTGACCTGGCCTGCGACGATGATCGGGATACCCAGGGCGCCGAAGGCCACCGGCGCGGTGTTGGCGATCAGGCACAGGCCGGCGGCGTAGAGCGGGTTGAAGCCCAGGCCCACCAGCAGTGCCGCGGTGATGGCCACGGGGGCACCGAAACCGGCGGCGCCTTCGAGGAACGCGCCGAAGCAGAAACCGATCAGCAGCACTTGCAGGCGCTGGTCATCGGTAATCGACAGCACCGAACTGCGGATGATTTCGAACTGGCCGCTCTTGACCGTCAGTTTGTAGAGGAACACCGCGGCGACGATGATCCAGGCGATCGGCCAGAGACCGTAGGCGAAGCCGTAGCCGGCGGCGGCGAGCGCCATGTCCACGGGCATCTTGAACGCGAAGATCGCCACCAGGATCGCCAGGGCCAGGGTGATGCTGCCCGCGACATGACCCTTGAGGCGGAACACCGCCAGGGCGAGGAAGAAGAACACGATGGGAATCACGGCTGCGAGAGCGGACAGGCCGAGGCTGCCGAGAGGGCTGTAGAGCTGTTGCCAGGTTTGCATGTGGGGTGGCCCCTAATTGTTGTTGGTCAGGCACTGATCAGCTGATTTGGATAATTGGTATTACCAATTTACAATCGCTGTGGGCTAGGTTAAAAGCCTTGTTGGGTGCGTGTCAATTTGCCGCTCTCAAACTTTCGTCTGAGAGGCGTTCGGGAGAGTGCTGAGCGGGTGATTTTTGCGGTGTCTGGTAGGTGCTGGCGCGGCGCCAATAGGCCAGAATAGGCGGTCCCGACAAGGGTTCGGGATCGTGAGGAGTAAGTGATGGGGTTTGATCAGATTCGTCAGCGCCGTTTGTCTGACGATATTGTCGAGCAACTCGAGCGGATGATTCTCGAGGGCACGTTGAAGTCCGGCGAGCGTCTGCCGGCCGAGCGTGCGTTGGCCGAGCAGTTCGGTGTCTCGCGGCCTTCGCTGCGCGAGGCGATCCAGAAGCTTGTGGCCAAGGGCTTGCTGGTCAGTCGGCAGGGGGGCGGCAACTATGTGGTGGAGTCGCTGGGGTCTACCTTCAGCGATCCGCTGCTGCATCTGTTGGAAAGCAATCCGGAAGCCCAGCGCGATCTACTTGAGTTTCGCCACACCCTGGAGGCGTCCTGCGCCTACTACGCGGCGTTGCGCGCCACCGAGGTGGATCGGGAGCGATTGCGCATTGCGTTCGAGCTATTGCAGAGCTGTTATGCCCGCGAGGGGGAAGTGAGTCGGGCGGAGGAGGGCGAAGCTGACGCGAACTTCCACCTGGCGATTGCCGAGGCCAGTCACAACGCGGTGTTGCTGCACACCATTCGCGGGTTGTTCGATCTGCTCAAGCGCAACGTGGTGATCAATATCGGCGGCATGTACAAGCAGCGTACGGAAACCCGCGACATGTTGATCAGTCAGCATCGGGAGCTGTACCTGGCGATTATCGAAGGTCGGGCGGAACAGGCCCGCGAAGTCTCCAGTCGCCATATCCTGTATGTGCAGGAGGTGCTGGAAGAGGTGCGTCAGGAAGTGCAGCGAGTGGCGCGGGCGGAGCGGCGCAAGGGCATATGAAGGGCGGCCAGGTCATGTGGCGAGGGGGCTTGCCCCGCTCGACTGCGCAGCAGTCGCAAAGTACCTGATTGATCGTTCCCACGCTCTGCGTGGGAGTGCAACCCTCGACGCTCTGCGTCGTCGCCGGAAAGCTGGACGCAGAGCGTCCGGTGAGGCATTCCCACGCTGGAGCGTGGGAGCGATCAGGCTCGAGCCCGGCTCCTGCAGCGGTTCGGTGGCATCTCGGGCTTAGTCTTCCTTGCCCTTGTTGCGCACCGCACGCTGCAGTTCACGGCTGGCGTCGCGCTCGCGTTCGGTATCACGCTTGTCGTATTCCTTCTTGCCCTTGCCCAGGGCAATCTCGCACTTGACCAGATGCTTGCTCCAGTACAACGAGAGGCAGACGCAGGCGTAACCTTTCTGCTGCACGGAGGAGAAGATCTTCTCCAGCTCGCGCTGGTTGAGCAGCAGCTTGCGCGTGCGCGTCGGGTCGGCAATGACGTGGGTGCTGGCGGTGGTCAGTGGCGTGAAATGGCTGCCGAACAGCCAGGCCTCACCGTCCTTGAGCAAGACATAACTGTCGACCAGTTGCGCCTTGCCTGCCCGCAAACTTTTTACTTCCCAGCCGGCCAGGACCAGACCAGCCTCGAACCGTTGTTCGACGAAGTAATCGTGACGCGCCTTTTTATTTTGCGCGATGGTCCCTGTGGGGTGTTTCTTCTGTTTAGCCATAGGGGCGGCATTATAGGGGGTTGCGCGTCAGTCGGCTACGGTGAAGCTGCGTGCTTGAGCGCGTAGGATGAATCCCGGACAATGCGCCCACTTTTGTTTGCCGCCCAGCCGTGGAATCAACGCTGACATGACGACCCATATTCAACGTTCGGCCCTGCTGCCTTATCCGGCACAGGCGCTTTATGACCTGGTGAACGACGTCGCGCGTTACCCGGAATTTCTACCGTGGTGCTCGACGGCCCAGGTGCTGGAAAGCTCGGACGTGCACATGCGCGCCACGCTGGGGGTGGCCAAGGGCGGCCTGAGCCAGCAGTTCGTCACCCGCAATACGCTGGTGCCGGGGCACTCGATCGAGATGAACCTGGAAGAGGGGCCGTTCACCCAACTGCACGGCGTCTGGGTGTTCAAGCCCCTGGGGGAAAAGGCCTGCAAGATCAGCCTGGACCTGACCTTCGATTATGCCGGGCCCATTGTGCGGGCGACCCTCGGGCCGCTGTTCAACCAGGCCGCCAATACCTTGGTGGATGCGTTCTGCCAGCGGGCCAAGCAGCTCCATGGCTGATTCCCGGGTTTCGATAGAGGTGGTGTACGCGGAGGTCGGTCGCCAATGCCTGTTGGCGCTTTCGGTCCCGGCGGGCACGACACTGCGTGGCGCCGTCGAGTTGTCGGAAATGGCGCAGCAGTTCCCCGTGACCGATCTGTCGCGTTGCCCGCTGGGTATCTTCGGCAAGGTGATCGCTGATCCCGAGGTTCGGCCCGTGGCGGAGGGCGATCGCATCGAGATCTATCGGCCTCTGCTGGCGGATCCGAAAGAAGTGCGGCGCCTGCGTGCGGAAAAAGCGGCCAGGGCCCGGGCGCAGAACCTGTAGCCGTTGTCTTGCGCAGCAGTACCGTAGGAGCCGGCTTGCTGGCGATGGCTTGGTGTCAATCGACCACGATTCTGGCTGATCAGCCGCTATCGCCAGCAAGCCGGCTCCCACAAGAAAGAGGCGCGGGCAGGGGATTTTTTCAGGCAATAAAAAGCCCGGACATGCCGGGCTTTTTGCTGCGTCGCCGACATTACTGCGGCGAGGTGTCCAGCGGTTCCGGTGTTGGAACCGGCACGGCTTTTACGCCGTCGACGTCTTTCTGGATCTGGTCGAGCAACGAACCTGGTTTGGCCGGTTTCTCCGGTTTTGGCTTTTCAGCGTTCTGGGCCGGAGCCTCGACACTGGTGCCGCTGTCCTTGCCGAGAATGGCTTCGTCGCGGCTCACGCCAGGCATGAAGTCGCCGGCCAGGCTGGCGAGCTGGTCATTGTCGTTGAAGATCAGGCTGACACGTTCCTGTTGGCGTTCGCCGCCACCGGGCTGCAGGCTATACAGGTAATCCCAGCGATTGGCGTGGAATGTGTCGGTCAGCAGGGGGTTGCCCATGATAAACCTTACTTGCTTGCGGGTCATTCCCGGGCGTAACTGGTCTATCATGTCCTGCGTGACGACATTGCCCTGCTGGATGTCGATTTTGTAAACCCCGGGGAATGAACAACCGGCGAGTGCGAGCAGTCCCACTAAGGTAAAACTGGTTAGCAAGAGCTTGGTGTTTTGCATCGGTGGGCGACTTCCACTATCTTGGCTGGGACAACGTAAACCCCGATCATACCCGTATTAAGAGAAGCTGCGAAGCAGCATCGCGAGAAAGCTGACCATGGTTGAAAATAGCGAACTACGTAAAGCCGGCTTAAAGGTGACTTTGCCGCGGGTCAAGATTCTGCAAATGCTGGACTCTGCCGAGCAGCGTCACATGAGCGCCGAGGATGTCTACAAGGCGCTGATGGAAGCTGGCGAGGACGTCGGTCTGGCCACGGTCTACCGTGTCCTGACCCAATTCGAAGCGGCCGGACTGGTGGTTCGCCATAACTTCGATGGCGGCCACGCGGTATTCGAACTGGCGGACAGCGGTCACCACGATCATATGGTCGATGTGGAAACTGGAGCTGTCGTCGAGTTCGTCAGCCCGGAAATCGAGAAGCTGCAGAAGGCCATTGCCGAGGAGCATGGCGTCGAGCTGGTGGACCACAATCTGGTGTTGTACGTGCGTAAGAAACGATAAGCCTGTCGCGCGGACTCAGGTCCGTGAAACGATCGAAGGCGACCCCAGGGTCGCCTTCGTGCTTTTTGTTACCTGATGTTTTTGCCGCCTGAGTGAGTTGCCTGAAGCGGTCGAGCGCTTAGATTTTCGCGGTAACGACCATCTTTTTAGCGTGTGCCAGGGATTCCTTGGTGAGGTCGATACCGCCGAGCATGCGCGCGACTTCCTCGACCCGCTCGGTCTTGCTCAGTTTGGAGACGGCAGTGTGGGTGGCATCGCTGCCACGTACCTTGTGCACGAACAGGTGGTGATGACCCTGGGCCGCGACTTGCGGCAGGTGGGTGACGGTCAGTACCTGCCCGCGTTCGCCGAGGCGGCGCAGCAGTTGGCCGACGATTTCCGCTGTCGGGCCGCCGATGCCCACGTCCACTTCGTCGAATACCAGGGTCGGGATGCGCGAGGTCTGCGCGGTAATCACCTGGATGGCCAGGCTGATCCGCGACAGTTCGCCGCCCGATGCCACCTTGGCCAGGGCCTTGAGCGGCTGGCCCGGGTTGGCGCTGACCAGCAGTTCGACCTGTTCCAGTCCGTAAGGCAGTGGCTCGCTGCTGGTGTTGGCGTGCAGTTCGATGCTGAAGCGCCCGCCGGGCATGCCCAGGCGCTGAATTTCCTGTTCGACGGCGCCGGCCAGGCCGGTAGCGGCCTGATGGCGCAGGTCGCTGAGTTCCCGTGCCCGTTCCTGATAATGCCGGGCGTAGGCGGCCAGTTCTTCGCCGAGGCGCTCGATGGCTTCGTCGTTGGCATTCAGGGTTTCGATTTCGTCCAGCAATTTCTGCTGGAGGGTGGCGACTTCGGTGGGCTGGATGCGGTGTTTGCGGGCCAGGGTGTAGATCGCGTCCAGCCGCTCTTCGAGCTGTTGCAGGCGTGCCGGGTCGGCATCGAAATGATCGAGGAAGCGGTTCAGTTCGCCGACGGCTTCCTCGACCTGGATCTGCGCGCTGGCCAGCAGGTTGGTGGCTTCGCCCAGTGCACCGGAGCCGTTGCTGACGCTGCCCAGGCGATTGAGGCTGGCGGTCAGGGCGTTGAGCACGTTGCCCGAATCGCTCTCGCTGCATTGCTCGACCACTTGCCGGCAAATGCCCAGCAGGGTTTCGGCGTTGGTCAGGTTCTTGTGTTCCTGCTCCAGGTCCTCCAGTTCGTTTTCCCCGAGGCCGAGGTTTTCCAGCTCTTCCAACTGATAGCTGAGCAACTGATGGCGGGCCCGCTGTTCGTCACCGGAGTTGGAGAGGCGCTCCAGCTCCTGGCGGGTCTGGCGCCAGCGCTGGGCCGCGAGCTGTACCTGGCGGGCGAGATCGGTCGCGCCGGCGTATTCGTCGAGCAGACGCCGATGGGTATCGGTTTTCAGCAGGGACTGGTGTTCGTGCTGGCTGTGGATGTCGATCAGCAGCTCGCCCAGGGCCTTGAGGTCGCCCTGGGGGCAGGGCGAGCCATTGATATAGCCGCGTGAACGGCCTTCGGCGGTGATCACCCGGCGCAGGATGCAGGGGCCGTCATTGTCCAGGTCGCGTTCGGCCAGCCAGTTGCGGGCTTCCGGGATGTCTTCGAGGTCGAAGGTGGCGAGAATGTCGGCCTTGTCCGCGCCGGGGCGCACCACGCCGCTGTCGGCGCGATCGCCCAGGGTCAGCCCGAGGGCGTCGAGCATGATCGACTTGCCGGCGCCGGTTTCGCCCGTGATGACGCTCATCCCGCGATCCAGTTCCAGATCGAGATGTTCGACGATTGCGTAGTTGTGTACGGACAGGTGCACCAGCATGAAGGCCGCTCCCAGGCTTAATGTCTGGTTATTTATACAGTGTTTTGATTTCGACTGACAATGCCTGGGCTTAGCTCGATTCGCTTGAATGGCGGTGTTTTTTAGCTCGAAGGGGAATGTACCGCTCGGCCCGCGGTATGCAGCAAGGCCCTTGAACCTGCAAAATGCGGCCCCATATACGTGGGCAGAAGTGCGAGCCCGGCTCGCTGACGATATTGAAAGGAGGTTTTTTATGGCTGACGAACAGAATCTGGATTCGCAAAATCAAGAAGCCAACCAGGCTGGCGACGCTTCGAGCGATGACCTGGCGACTCGCGTGCAGGTGCTTGAAGAGCAACTGGCTGGCGCGAATGACCAAGCGCTGCGCGTCGCCGCCGACCTGCAGAACATCCGTCGCCGTGCCGAGCAGGATGTCGAGAAGGCGCACAAGTTCGCGCTGGAGAAGTTCGCCGGTGATCTGCTGCCGATCATCGACAGCCTGGAACGTGGCCTGGACCTGTCCAACCCTGACGATGAAAGCATTCGCCCGATGCGCGAAGGCATCGAGCTGACCCTGAAGATGTTCCAGGACACGCTCAAGCGTTATCAGTTGGAGGCCATCGACCCGCACGGCGAACCGTTCAACGCATCGCTGCACCAGGCCATGGCCATGCAGGAGAGCGCCGACGTCGAGCCGAACAGCGTCCTGAAAGTGTTCCAGAAGGGCTACCAGCTCAACGGTCGCCTGCTGCGCCCGGCGATGGTCGTGGTGAGCAAGGCGGTTGCACCGGTTTCGCCGACGATTGACGAGCAGGCTTGAAATCGGCTGCAAGGCCCCCATCTATAAGTCAAGCGTTTAAGTGCTACCGCAGTTGGCCATAACCGCTGCGGCAAAAAAATCAAAGTTTCGGGAGAGTAAAATGGGCAAGATTATCGGTATCGACCTGGGGACCACCAACTCGTGCGTCTCGGTCATGGAAAACGGTCAACCAAAAGTTATTGAAAACGCCGAAGGCGCGCGCACCACGCCTTCGATCATTGCATACGCCAACGACGGCGAAATCCTGGTCGGCCAGTCGGCCAAGCGCCAGGCGGTGACCAATCCGCATAACACCCTGTACGCGGTGAAGCGTCTGATCGGTCGTCGCTTCGAAGAAGACGTCGTGCAGAAAGACATCCAGATGGTCCCTTACAAGATCGCCAAGGCCGACAACGGTGACGCCTGGGTTGAAGTAAGCGGCCAGAAAATGGCGCCGCCACAGATTTCGGCCGAAGTGCTGAAGAAGATGAAGAAGACCGCCGAAGACTACCTCGGCGAGCCAGTGACCGAGGCGGTGATCACCGTTCCGGCCTACTTCAACGACAGCCAGCGTCAGGCGACCAAGGACGCCGGCCGTATCGCCGGTCTGGACGTCAAGCGCATCATCAACGAACCGACCGCGGCTGCCCTTGCTTACGGTATGGACAAGGCGCGTGGCGATCACACCGTGATCGTTTATGACCTGGGTGGTGGTACCTTCGACGTTTCCGTGATCGAAATCGCCGAAGTCGATGGCGAGCACCAGTTCGAAGTACTGGCGACCAACGGTGACACCTTCCTCGGTGGTGAAGACTTCGACATCCGTCTGATCGACTACCTCGTGGACGAGTTCAAGAAAGAAAGCGGCATGAACCTCAAGGGTGACCCGCTGGCCATGCAGCGCCTGAAAGAAGCTGCCGAAAAAGCCAAGATCGAGCTGTCGTCGAGCCAGTCGACCGACGTCAACCTGCCGTACATCACCGCAGACGCCACCGGTCCGAAGCACCTGAACGTGAAGATCTCCCGCGCCAAGCTGGAATCGCTGGTCGAAGACCTGGTTCAGCGCACCATCGAGCCTTGCCGTATCGCCCTGAAAGACGCGGGCATCGATGTCGGCGCGATCAACGACGTGATCCTGGTCGGCGGTCAGACCCGTATGCCAATGGTGCAGAAGACCGTTGCCGATTTCTTCGGCAAGGAAGCGCGCAAGGACGTCAACCCTGACGAAGCCGTTGCCGTGGGCGCTGCCATCCAGGGCGCGGTACTGGCCGGCGACGTCAAGGACGTCCTGCTGCTCGACGTCAGCCCGCTGACCCTGGGTATCGAAACCATGGGCGGCGTGATGACCGCGCTGATCGAGAAGAACACCACGATTCCGACCAAGAAATCGCAGGTGTTCTCGACTGCCGACGACAACCAGGGCGCCGTGACCATCCACGTGCTGCAAGGTGAGCGTAAGCAGGCCGCGCAGAATAAGTCCCTGGGCAAGTTCGACCTGGCCGAGATTCCACCGGCTCCACGTGGCGTGCCGCAGATCGAAGTGACCTTCGACATCGACGCCAACGGCATCCTGCACGTAGGTGCCAAGGACAAGGCCACCGGCAAGACCCAGTCGATCGTGATCAAGGCCAACTCCGGCCTGTCTGATGAAGAAATTCAACAGATGATCCGCGATGCCGAAGCCAACTCGGAAGAAGACCGCAAGTTCGAAGAGCTGGCCGCTGCCCGTAACCAGGGTGATGCACTGGTTCATTCGACTCGCAAGATGATCGCCGACGCCGGTGACAAGGTCTCCGCCGAAGAGAAGACCGCGATCGAAGCCGCCTTGGTTGCCCTGGAAGCCGCCGTCAAGGGCGACGACAAGGCTGCTATCGACGCCAAGGTCGAGGAACTGTCCAAGGTTTCCGCTCCGGTTGCCCAGAAGATGTATGCCGAACAGGCCGAGAAGCCTGCGGGCGGCGCAGAGCCAGCCCAGGAAGAGGCGCACAAGGATGACGTCGTCGACGCCGAGTTCGAAGAAGTCAAAGACCACAAGTAAGCCTCGCCAGGGGTAGCTTGTTGGTCGGCCGGTTGACCGCTCGGGAGCGGTGACTGGTAGGATGTCGCCGCGCGGGAGCTTGCTCCCGCGTTGGCGTGTCTGGAACACGCAAATTTTTACAGCATGCGACAAGGTTCGGATGCTGGCCTCAGGGGCGATTTATGGCAAAGCGTGACTATTACGAAATATTGGGGGTCGAGCGTGGCTCCAGCGAGGCGGAGCTGAAGAAGGCTTACCGTCGTCTCGCGATGAAGCATCACCCGGACCGTAATCCGGATGACAAGGCATCGGAAGACCTGTTCAAGGAGGCCAACGAGGCCTACGAAGTGCTGTCCGATTCCAGTAAGCGCGCGGCCTACGACCAGTACGGTCATGCCGGTGTCGATCCGAGCATGGGCGGCGGCGGTGCGGGCTTCGGCGGGCAGAATTTCTCCGATATCTTCGGCGATGTGTTCAGCGATTTCTTTGGCGGTGGTCGTGGTGGCTCGCGCGGTGGCGCCCAGCGCGGCAGCGATCTGCGCTACACCCTGGAACTGAACCTGGAAGAGGCGGTTCGCGGTACTACCGTGAATATTCGCGTGCCGACACTGGTCAACTGCAAGCCGTGCGACGGTTCCGGTGCCAAGAAGGGCTCCGCGCCGATCACCTGTCCGACCTGTGGCGGTATCGGCCAGGTACGGATGCAGCAAGGTTTCTTCTCGGTGCAGCAGACCTGCCCGCGTTGTCACGGCCAGGGCAAGATCATTTCCGATCCGTGCGACTCGTGCCATGGCCAGGGGCGTGTCGAAGAATACAAGACCCTGTCGGTGAAAGTGCCGGCCGGTGTCGATACCGGCGACCGTATCCGTTTGTCCGGAGAGGGCGAGGCGGGCGCGCAGGGTGGTCCGACGGGCGATCTGTACGTGGTGATCAATGTGCGCGAGCACTCGATCTTCCAGCGTGACGGCAAGCATCTGTTCTGCGAAGTGCCGATCAGTTTTGTCGATTCGGCCCTGGGTGGTGAGCTGGAGATTCCGACCCTCGACGGGCGGGTCAAGCTGAAGATTCCGGAAGGCACCCAGACCGGCAAGCAATTCCGTATTCGCGGCAAGGGCGTGGCCCCGGTGCGTGGCGGTGGAGCTGGCGACCTGATGTGTCGCGTGGCGGTCGAGACCCCGGTCAACCTGAGTCGTCGCCAGCGCGAGTTGCTGGAAGAGTTCCGGGCTTCCCTGGACGGTGACAGTTCGCATTCGCCCAAGGCCAGCGGCTGGTTTGAAGGCGTGAAACGTTTCTTCGGCGACCTGTAAGGAGCGGATCATGCGACGTATAGCTGTGATGGGCGCCGCCGGGCGCATGGGCAAGATTCTGGTCGAGGCGGTGCAGTTGCAGGTGCCGTTGGCCGGTCTGACCGCCGCTGTCGTGCGTCCGGGCAGTTCCCTGGTCGGTGCCGATGCCGGTGAGCTGGCGTCGCTGGGGCGGATCGGCGTGTTGTTGTCCGATGGCCTGGAGAAAGTGGCTGAAGAGTTCGATGTGCTGATCGACTTCACGCTGCCGGAAGTGATGCTGAAAAACCTGGCGTTCTGTCGCAAGGCGGGCAAGGCCATGGTGATCGGTACCACCGGCCTGAGCGTCGAGCAGAAGCAGTTGCTGGTGGAGGCGGGCAAGGATATTCCCATCGTCTTCGCCGCCAATTTCAGTGTCGGGGTCAACCTGTCGCTGAAGTTGCTCGAGCTGACCGCTCGGGTGCTCGGTGACGACGCGGATATCGAGATCATCGAGACGCATCATCGGCACAAGGTCGACTCGCCTTCGGGCACGGCCATGCGCATGGGCGAGGTCATCGCCGATACGCTGGGGCGCGATCTGCAGAAGGTCGCGGTCTACGGGCGTGAAGGTCATGTCGGCGCGCGGGCGCGTGACACCATCGGCTTCGCCACCGTGCGTGGCGGCGATGTGGTCGGGGATCACACCGTGTTGTTCGCCACTGAAGGCGAGCGGCTGGAGATCACCCACAAGGCCTCGAGTCGCATGACGTTTGCCAAGGGGGCCGTACGTGCGGCGCTTTGGCTGGACGGCAAGGCGGCGGGTCTGTACGACATGCAGGATGTGCTCGACCTGCATTGATGGGTGTACCGCAATGCTTCTGTGGGAGCCGGCTTGCCGGCGATGGCGTTCGTCAGGGCGCCGCCAGGCTCCAGGTCCGCATCGCCGGCAAGCCGGCTCCCACGGGTTGTGGCTCCTTCGACCTCTGTTTCACACCGTTCAGCGACGCCCTGTCGCATTCCTCGGCCTTTAAGGCTCATTAGCGGTGGACCAAAACAGCCTTTTTCTGTAAGCTACAGCTTTAGTGTGTCCACTAAAAGCGCGCAGAATAATTCAGTGAAAGAAGCGGGGTGACGTGTCCATACGTCACTCCGCTTTTTTACAACCTGCGATTGCCCCTTCAGGCTTTATTTACGGGAGGTCTTCTTGACTAAGCCAGCCATACTCGCCCTTGCTGATGGCAGCATTTTTCGCGGCGAAGCCATTGGAGCCGACGGTCAGACCGTTGGTGAGGTGGTGTTCAACACCGCCATGACCGGCTATCAGGAAATCCTTACCGATCCTTCCTACGCCCAACAGATCGTTACCCTGACCTATCCGCACATCGGTAATACCGGTACCACGCCGGAAGATATCGAGTCTGATCGCGTCTGGTCGGCCGGTCTGGTGATTCGTGACCTGCCACTGGTTGCGAGCAACTGGCGTAACACGATGTCCCTGTCCGACTACCTGAAAGCCAACAATGTGGTGGCAATCGCCGGTATCGATACGCGCCGCCTGACCCGCATCCTGCGTGAAAAGGGTTCGCAGAACGGCTGCATCATGGTCGGTGACACTATTTCCGAAGCGGCGGCGATTGCCGCGGCCCAGGGCTTTCCCGGTCTCAAGGGCATGGACCTGGCGAAAGTCGTCAGTACCAGGGAAAAGTACGAGTGGCGCTCCACTGTCTGGGAATTGAAAACCGACAGCCACGCGACTATCGAAGCGGCTGACCTGCCTTACCATGTCGTGGCCTACGACTACGGGGTCAAGTACAACATCCTGCGCATGTTGGTAGAGCGCGGCTGCCGCGTAACCGTGGTGCCGGCGCAAACCCCGGCCAGCGACGTACTGGCCTTGCAGCCGGACGGCGTGTTCCTGTCCAACGGCCCGGGTGACCCGGAGCCTTGCGGCTACGCGATCCAGGCCATCAAGGAAGTGCTGGAAACCGAGATTCCGGTCTTCGGTATCTGCCTGGGCCACCAACTGCTGGCCCTGGCCTCGGGCGCCAAGACCCTGAAAATGGGTCATGGCCATCACGGTGCCAACCACCCTGTGCAGGACCTGGACACTGGCGTTGTGATGATCACCAGCCAGAACCACGGTTTTGCCGTGGATGAAGCGACCCTGCCGGGCAACGTCCGGGCGATTCACAAGTCGCTGTTCGACGGTTCCCTGCAAGGCATCGAGCGCACCGACAAGAGCGCGTTCAGCTTCCAGGGCCACCCTGAAGCAAGCCCGGGCCCGAACGACGTAGCGCCGCTGTTCGACCGTTTCATCAATGAGATGGCCAAGCGACGCTGAAGTGAGGCCTGAGGGCGGCCCCGAGACCGGCGGCCCCCTCGGGCTCTGCAAAGATTGTTCAAGACGGCTTGCCGACTGACCTGCGGATTTGAGTGACAAACCCATGCCAAAACGTACAGACATAAAAAGCATCCTGATTCTCGGCGCTGGCCCGATCGTGATCGGCCAGGCCTGCGAATTCGACTACTCCGGCGCCCAGGCCTGCAAAGCCCTGCGCGAAGAGGGTTACCGCGTCATCCTGGTGAACTCCAACCCGGCGACCATCATGACCGACCCGGCCATGGCGGATGCGACCTACATCGAGCCGATCAAGTGGCAGACCGTTGCCAAGATCATCGAGAAGGAGCGTCCGGACGCCCTGTTGCCGACCATGGGTGGCCAGACCGCCCTGAACTGCGCCCTGGACCTGGAGCGCGAAGGCGTCCTGGAGAAGTTCGGCGTGGAAATGATCGGCGCCAATGCCGACACCATCGACAAGGCCGAAGACCGTTCGCGCTTCGACAAGGCGATGAAGTCCATCGGCCTGGACTGCCCGCGCTCCGGTATCGCCCACAGCATGGAAGAGGCCAATGCGGTCCTCGAGAAGCTCGGCTTCCCGTGCATCATCCGTCCGTCCTTCACCATGGGCGGCACCGGTGGTGGCATCGCCTACAACCGTGAAGAGTTCGAAGAAATCTGTGCCCGTGGCCTGGACCTGTCGCCGACCAAGGAACTGCTGATCGACGAATCGCTGATCGGCTGGAAAGAATACGAGATGGAGGTTGTCCGCGATAAGAAGGACAACTGCATCATCGTCTGCTCCATCGAAAACTTCGACCCGATGGGCGTGCACACCGGCGACTCGATCACCGTTGCTCCGGCGCAAACCCTGACCGACAAGGAATACCAGATCCTGCGTAACGCCTCCCTGGCGGTACTGCGCGAGATCGGCGTGGAAACCGGCGGTTCCAACGTTCAGTTCGGCATCTGCCCGGACACCGGCCGCATGGTCGTGATCGAAATGAACCCGCGGGTATCGCGCTCTTCGGCCCTGGCTTCGAAAGCCACCGGCTTCCCGATCGCCAAGGTCGCGGCCAAGCTGGCCGTGGGCTACACCCTGGACGAGCTGTCGAACGACATCACCGGCGGCAAGACCCCGGCGTCCTTCGAACCGTCCATCGACTACGTCGTGACCAAGCTGCCACGCTTTGCGTTCGAGAAGTTCGCCAAGGCCGACGCCCGCCTGACCACCCAGATGAAGTCGGTCGGTGAAGTCATGGCCATCGGCCGGACCTTCCAGGAATCCCTGCAGAAAGCCCTGCGCGGCCTGGAAGTGGGCGTTTGCGGCCTGGACGAGAAGGTTGACCTGAGCAATCCGGAAAGCATGAGCGTGCTCAAGCGCGAGCTGACCGTGCCTGGCGCCGAGCGTATCTGGTACGTGGCGGACGCCATGCGCGCCGGCATGAGTGTCGAAGACATCTTCGGCATGACCATGATCGATCCTTGGTTCCTGGTGCAGATGGAGGATCTGATCAAGGACGAAGAGAAGGTCAAGACCCTGGGGCTGACCAGCATCGACCGCGACCTGATGTTCCGCCTCAAGCGCAAAGGCTTCTCCGATATGCGCCTGGCCAAGTTGCTGGGTGTGACCGAGAAGAGCCTGCGTGCTCATCGCCACAAGCTGGAAGTGTTCCCGGTCTACAAGCGTGTCGACACTTGCGCCGCCGAGTTCGCCACCGATACCGCGTACCTGTACTCGACGTACGAAGAAGAGTGCGAAGCCGCGCCGTCGGGCCGCGACAAGATCATGATTCTGGGCGGCGGTCCTAACCGTATCGGCCAGGGTATCGAGTTCGACTACTGCTGCGTACATGCGGCACTGGCGCTGCGCGACGACGGGTACGAGACCATCATGGTCAACTGCAACCCGGAAACCGTTTCCACTGACTACGACACCTCCGATCGCCTGTACTTCGAACCGGTGACCCTGGAAGACGTGCTGGAAATCGTCCGCGTCGAGAAACCGAAGGGCGTGATCGTCCAGTACGGCGGTCAGACTCCGCTGAAACTGGCCCGTGCCCTGGAAGCCGCCGGCGTGCCGATCATCGGCACCAGCCCTGACGCCATCGACCGCGCCGAAGACCGCGAGCGCTTCCAGCAGATGGTCCAGCGCCTGAACCTGCGCCAGCCGCCAAACGCCACCGTGCGCAGCGAGGACGAAGCGATTCGTGCCGCCGCGAAGATCGGTTACCCGTTGGTGGTGCGCCCGTCCTACGTGTTGGGTGGCCGGGCGATGGAGATCGTCTACGAGGAAGAAGAGCTCAAGCGCTACCTGCGTGAAGCGGTCCAGGTGTCCAACGACAGCCCGGTATTGCTGGACCATTTCCTCAACTGCGCCATCGAGATGGACGTGGATGCGGTCTGCGACGGCACCGACGTGGTGATCGGCGCGATCATGCAGCACATCGAGCAGGCCGGGGTTCACTCCGGTGACTCCGCCTGCTCGCTGCCGCCGTACTCGCTGCCGGCGCACATCCAGGACGAGATGCGCGAACAGGTCAAGAAAATGGCCCTGGAACTGGGTGTTGTCGGCCTGATGAACGTGCAGCTGGCCTTGCAGGGCGAAGACATCTACGTCATCGAAGTGAACCCGCGTGCCTCGCGTACCGTGCCGTTCGTGTCGAAATGCATCGGTGTCTCCCTGGCAATGATCGCGGCCCGCGTGATGGCCGGCAAGACGCTGAAAGAGCTGAACTTCACCAAGGAAATCATTCCGAACTTCTACAGCGTGAAAGAGGCGGTGTTCCCCTTCGCCAAATTCCCTGGCGTGGACCCGATCCTCGGTCCTGAGATGAAGTCCACTGGTGAAGTGATGGGTGTCGGCGACACCTTCGGCGAAGCCTTCGCCAAGGCCCAGATGGGTGCCAGCGAAGTGCTGCCGACCGGCGGTACCGCGTTCATCAGCGTGCGCGATGACGACAAGCCACTGGTTGCAGGCGTGGCCCGTGATCTGATCAACTTGGGCTTCGAAGTGGTTGCCACTGCCGGTACTGCCAAGCTGATCGAAGCCGCAGGCCTGAAAGTGCGCCGGGTCAACAAGGTCACTGAAGGTCGTCCGCACGTCGTCGACATGATCAAGAATGACGAAGTCACCCTGATCATCAACACGACCGAAGGGCGCCAGTCGATTGCCGACTCGTACTCCATTCGTCGTAACGCGCTGCAGCACAAGATCTACTGCACAACCACCATTGCTGCTGGCGAAGCCATCTGCGAAGCGCTCAAGTTCGGTCCGGAGAAGACCGTGCGTCGCTTGCAGGATCTACACGCAGGATTGAAGGCATGAGCATAACCAAGTACCCCATGACTGTTCAGGGCGCCAAGGCCCTGGAAGATGAGCACGCTCACCTGACCAAGGTCATCCGCCCGAAGCTGAGCCAGGACATCGGTACGGCCCGCGAGCTGGGCGACCTCAAGGAGAACGCCGAATACCATGCTGCGCGCGAGCAGCAGGGTATGGTCGAGGCGCGGATCCGTGATATCGAAGGCCGCATGCAGAATGCGGTGATCATCGATGTCACGACCATCCCGCATACCGGCAAGGTGATTTTCGGCACGACCGTGGAGATCGCCAACGTCGAAACCGACGAAAGCGTGACTTACCACATCGTTGGCGAGGATGAGGCGGATATCAAGCTGGGCAAGATTTCGGTGGGTTCGCCCATTGCCCGCGCCCTGATCGCCAAGGAAGAAGGCGATGTCGTGACCGTCAAGACGCCCGGTGGCGTGATCGAGTACGAGATTGTCGAAGTCCGCCATATCTGAACGGCGGCGCCCGCTGCGTGCGGGCGCCATGCTCTGGCAACTGGCCCAGATGCTCTGGGTCGGCGGCCTGTGGCTGTTACATGTAGGACTGCTGCCGGTTCTGGCGCAGATCGGCCTGGCACCGCTGTTGATCGAAGAGATCGGCAGCCTGCTGGGCTCTTTATTGGTGGGATTTGCAGCGGTCTGCGTGGCCGTGCAGGTCCTGGTGCTGGTCCAGGCCAAAGGTCGGGCAAGCCTGTGGCGCGATATTCGCGGGCAGTTGCTGCTGATGGCGTTGTATGCGTGCGGGATGTATTTTGCGGTGCGGTACTGGCAGCCGGAAGCGTTGCGCTGGCAGCTGTTCAGTTATCTGGTGCTTGGCCTGTCCGGCCTGGTACTGGTCCTGCAGCCCGTCCCTGGCGAGAGTGGCAGGGCACGCGAAGCGTACCCTTGACCCTTGTCTACATCACTTGAAACGGTGAACGTTCGACAACTGCTTGTTGACGCTGAAATTCTTGCGATAAATCAGCGCCATCTTGCCGATGACCTGTACCAGGTCAGCCTTGCCGACCTTGCACAGCTCGGCGATGTTCGCCAGGCGAGCTTCGCGATCGAGGATGTTGAGCTTGATCTTGATCAGCTCGTGATCGCTCAATGCGCGTTCGAGTTCGGCTAACACACCTTCAGTCAAACCGTTGTCAGCCACAGTCAATACTGGTTTCAGATGGTGGCCGATGGATTTGTACTGTTTCTTCTGCTCTTGAGTGAGCGGCATAATCTGACCCCTGCGTCTGATCTTGTAAAAAGCGGCGGCCAGTTTACCCGAGCGAGTCCGGGACCGCCCAGTTAATCGCGATTCGACTATTTTCGAGGTGCCCCGTGGCCCGTTCCAAGACTAGCCTTAACTGGCTGAAAGAACATTTCAACGACCCGTTCGTCAAAATGGCACAGAAAGACGGGTACCGCTCCCGTGCCAGCTACAAGCTGCTGGAGATCCAGGAGAAGGACCGGATCATCCGTCCGGGCATGAGCGTGATCGACCTCGGCGCCGCACCGGGTGGCTGGTCCCAGGTGACCAGTCGTCTGATTGGCGGGCAGGGTCGTCTGATCGCTTCCGACATCCTCGATATGGACAGCATCCCCGATGTGACCTTCATCAAGGGCGACTTTACCGAGGACGCCGTGCTGGCGCAGATCCTCGAAGCTGTCGGAAATTCCGAGGTTGACCTTGTGATTTCCGATATGGCCCCCAATATGAGTGGTACGCCCGCAGTGGATATGCCGCGCTCGATGTTTCTTTGCGAGCTGGCACTTGATCTCGCCGGACGCGTCTTGCGTCCAGGTGGTGATTTTTTGATCAAGGTTTTCCAGGGTGAAGGCTTCGACGAGTACCACAGGAACTTCCGCAAGCAGTTCGAGAAGGTGCAGACACGCAAGCCGGCATCCTCCCGCGATCGGTCCCGCGAGCAGTATTTGCTGGGTCGTGGCTTTCGTGGGCGGACCGAGTAAGGCGGGGTTTTTGACCGGGGCGATAGGAATTTCGCATTTCGCCTCGTGAACATAAGCGAATATTGTGTAGTCAATGTTTCACAAAGGGTTACAGACGGCGCCTGCGAAGCTGTAGGTAATGTAGTAAGTTATGCCGGTGAATATCATGCGAAGCGCGCGCCACAAGCGGAGCTAGCTTCAGAGGGTAGTTAATTGAACGATATGGCAAAGAATCTGATCCTGTGGTTGATCATCGCGGCTGTCCTGGTGACGGTGATGAACAACTTCTCCAGCCCTAACGAGCCACAGACCCTCAACTATTCCGACTTCATCCAGCAGGTCAAGGATGGCAAGGTCGAACGCGTTGCCGTGGACGGTTACGTGATCACCGGCAAGCGCAACGATGGCGACAGCTTCAAGACCATCCGCCCGGCGATCCAGGACAATGGCCTGATCGGCGACCTGGTGGACAACCACGTCGTGGTCGAAGGCAAGCAGCCTGAACAGCAGAGTATCTGGACCCAGTTGCTGGTCGCCAGTTTCCCGATCCTGGTGATCATCGCGGTGTTCATGTTCTTCATGCGCCAGATGCAGGGCGGTGCGGGCGGCAAGGGTGGCCCGATGAGTTTCGGCAAGAGCAAGGCGCGCCTGCTGTCCGAAGACCAGGTGAAAACCACCCTGGCTGACGTTGCCGGTTGCGACGAAGCCAAGGAAGAAGTGGGCGAGCTGGTCGAGTTCCTGCGCGATCCGGGCAAGTTCCAGCGCCTGGGCGGCCGCATCCCGCGCGGCGTGCTGATGGTCGGCCCTCCGGGTACCGGTAAAACCTTGCTGGCCAAGGCGATTGCCGGCGAAGCCAAAGTGCCGTTCTTCACCATTTCCGGTTCCGATTTCGTCGAGATGTTCGTCGGCGTCGGTGCCAGCCGTGTTCGCGATATGTTCGAGCAGGCCAAGAAACATGCGCCTTGCATCATCTTCATCGACGAAATCGATGCGGTCGGTCGTCACCGTGGTGCCGGCATGGGCGGCGGTCATGACGAGCGTGAGCAGACCCTCAACCAGTTGCTGGTGGAGATGGACGGCTTCGAAATGAATGACGGCATCATCGTCATTGCCGCGACCAACCGTCCTGACGTACTCGACCCGGCGTTGCTGCGCCCAGGCCGCTTTGACCGCCAGGTGGTGGTCGGCCTGCCGGATATCCGTGGTCGCGAGCAGATTCTCAAGGTCCACATGCGCAAGGTGCCAATGGGTGACGACGTCGCTCCAGCGGTTATTGCCCGTGGTACCCCGGGGTTCTCCGGCGCGGACCTGGCCAACCTGGTCAACGAGGCTTCGCTGTTCGCTGCTCGTACCGGCAAGCGTATTGTCGAAATGAAGGAATTCGAGCTGGCCAAGGACAAGATCATGATGGGCGCCGAGCGCAAATCCATGGTCATGTCCGAGAAGGAAAAACAGAACACCGCCTACCACGAAGCCGGTCATGCGATCGTCGGTCGGGTAGTGCCTGAACACGATCCGGTCTACAAGGTCTCGATCATTCCGCGCGGTCGTGCGCTGGGTGTGACCATGTTCCTGCCGGAAGAGGATCGCTACAGCCTGTCCAAGCGCGCCCTGATCAGTCAGATCTGCTCGCTTTACGGCGGTCGTATCGCCGAAGAGATGACCCTGGGCTTCGACGGTGTGACCACCGGTGCGTCCAACGACATCATGCGTGCCAGCCAGATTGCCCGGAACATGGTCACCAAGTGGGGCCTGTCCGAAAAACTGGGTCCGCTCATGTATGCCGATGAAGACCAGGAGGTGTTCCTGGGGCGTGGCGGTGGCGGTCAGAGCACCAGCTTCTCCGGCGAAACGGCCAAGCTGATCGACTCCGAAGTGCGCAGCATCATTGACCAGTGCTACGGCACGGCCAAGCAGATCCTCACCGATAACCGCGACAAGCTCGACGCCATGGCCGATGCGCTGATGAAGTACGAGACCATCGATGCCGAGCAGATCGACGACATCATGGCCGGTCGCCCACCACGCGAGCCGCGTGACTGGGAAGGTGGTTCGGGGACTTCGGGCACGCCGCCTGTCGTCCAGAACGAACGCCCCGAGACACCGATCGGTGGCCCTGCGGCTGATCACTAAGGTTTGAAATGACTTCTGTTCAGTCCTCGACCCGGTTGCCTTGCGGCAACCGGGTTCTTGATTTGGCCCGGACGCATGTCATGGGCATTCTCAATGTCACCCCCGACTCCTTTTCCGATGGCGGACGTTTCAGTCTGCTGGATGCGGCGTTGCGGCATGCCGAGGGCATGGTGCAGGCCGGCGCGACGCTGATCGATGTCGGCGGCGAGTCGACCCGGCCCGGTGCGCGTGCGGTATCGCCTCTGGAAGAGCTGGAGCGGGTGGCGCCGATTGTCGAGCGCATCCACCGTGAGCTGGATGTGGTTATTTCGGTCGATACCTCGACGCCTTCGGTGATGCGCGAAACCGCGCGTCTCGGTGCGGGCCTGATCAACGACGTGCGCGCCCTGCGGCGCGATGGCGCGCTGGATGCGGCGGCGGCGACCGGTTTGCCGGTGTGTCTGATGCATATGCTCGGCGAGCCGGGCGACATGCAGGACAATCCGCACTACGGGAATGTCACCGAAGAGGTGCAGGCATTCCTGGTCGAGCGTATGCGCCAGTGCGAAGCGGCAGGTATTCCGGCCGAACGGGTTATCCTTGATCCGGGGTTCGGCTTTGCCAAGAACCTGCAGCACAACCTGAGCCTGTTCAAACATATGGAGGCGCTGCATGCTCTTGGGCGACCGCTGTTGGTTGGCGTCTCGCGAAAGAGCATGATAGGCCAGGCCCTCGGGCGTCCGGTAGGTGAGCGCCTGTATGGCGGCCTGGCGCTGGCGGCGCTGGCGATGAGCAAGGGCGCGCGGATTCTGCGAGTGCACGATGTGGCCGAGACGGTCGACGTCGTCAATATGATTGCTGCCGTTGAAGCTGCAGAATAAGAATGATGGAGCACTTATGAAAAAGAAATATTTCGGCACCGACGGTATTCGCGGTCGCGTCGGGCAATACCCGATCACCCCTGATTTCATGCTCAAGCTGGGCTGGGCCGCCGGTATGGCGTTTCGCAAGCTGGGCGCCTGCCGTGTGCTGGTGGGCAAGGACACGCGTATCTCCGGCTACATGTTCGAGTCCGCCCTGGAAGCCGGCCTGTCGGCCGCGGGCGCCGATGTGATGCTGCTGGGGCCGATGCCGACACCGGCCATCGCCTACCTGACCCGGACTTTCCACGCCGAGGCGGGGATCGTCATCAGTGCTTCCCATAACCCCCATGATGACAACGGCATCAAGTTCTTCTCCGGCGAAGGCACCAAGCTGCCGGATGAAGTCGAATTGATGATCGAGGAATTGCTCGATGCGCCAATGACCGTGGTTGATTCGGAAAAGCTTGGCAAGGTCTCGCGGATCAATGACGCGGCCGGTCGTTATATCGAATTCTGCAAGAGCAGCGTGCCGACCGGGACCAACCTGTCGGGCCTGAAGATCGTGCTCGATTGTGCCCATGGTGCCACCTACAAGGTCGCTCCGAGCGTCTTCCGCGAGCTGGGGGCGGAGGTTATCGCCCTGTCCGCGCAACCCAATGGGCTGAACATCAACGACAACTGCGGCTCGACCCACATCAAGCCGCTGCAGGCGGCCGTGCTGGCCGAGAAAGCCGACCTGGGCATCGCCTTCGACGGTGATGGCGACCGCGTGTTGATGGTCGATCACACCGGTGCGGTGGTCGATGGTGATGAGCTGGTGTTCATCATTGCCAGGGATCTCGCCGAGCGTAATAAATTGAACGGCGGCGTGGTCGGGACCCTGATGAGCAACCTGGGGCTCGAACTGGCGCTCAAGGAACTGGAGATTCCGTTCGTGCGTGCCAATGTCGGTGACCGTTATGTGATCGCCGAGTTGCTCGAACGCAACTGGCTGATCGGTGGTGAAAACTCTGGACACATCTTGTGCCTGAACAATACGACCACGGGTGACGCGATCATCGCGGCACTGCAGGCCCTGCTGGCGGTGCGCCGTCGTGGCGCAAGCCTGGCCGAGGCGCGCCAGGCGCTGCGCAAATGCCCGCAAGTACTGCTCAACGTGCGTTTCGGTGGTGGTGTCGATCCGGTCAAGCACCCTGAAGTGGTGGCGGCTTGCGAGCGCGTGACCGAAGCCATGCAGGGTCGTGGGCGCGTGCTGTTGCGCAAGTCTGGCACCGAGCCGCTGGTACGCGTGATGGTCGAGGGCGAGGACGAAGTTTCGGTTCGTGGCCATGCCGAGGCTCTGGCAAAACTGGTTGCTGAAGTTTGCGCCTGAATTCGGCTTGCCAGTGATGATCTGGTTGGGTAACATCTGCGCCCACTTTGACCTGCGAGGTACAGCATGCGTCGTCCATTGGTAGCTGGTAACTGGAAGATGCACGGTACCCGCGCCAGCGTCGCTGAGCTGATCAAGGGGCTGCGTACCCTGGCCTTGCCGAGCGGTGTTGACGTGGCGGTATTCCCGCCTTGCCTGCATATCAATCAAGTGATTGATGGCTTGAAAGGCAAGTCGATTTCGGTCGGCGCGCAGAACTCGGCGATGGAATCCATGCAGGGCGCCTTGACCGGTGAAATTGCACCGAGCCAGTTGGTCGATGCAGGTTGCTCCCTGGTCCTGGTAGGGCACTCCGAGCGTCGCCAGATCATGGGCGAAACGGATCGCACCCTGAATCGCAAGTTCGCGGCAGCGCAGGCTTGTGGTTTGATCCCGGTGCTCTGTGTAGGGGAAACCCTGGAGCAGCGTGAAGCCGGCAAGACGATGGAAGTGGTTTCCTGTCAGTTGGGCAGTATTATCGAAGAGCTGGGTATCGGTGCTTTTTCCAAGGCCGTTATCGCTTACGAGCCGGTCTGGGCCATTGGCACCGGACGGACAGCTTCGCCGCAACAAGCGCAGGATGTGCATGCCGCCATTCGCGCGCAGTTGGCGGCAGAGAATTCTGAGGTTGCACAAGGTGTGCGGCTTCTATACGGCGGCAGCGTGAAGGCGGCCAATGCGGTCGAACTGTTCGGCATGCCGGATATCGATGGGGGGCTCATTGGTGGAGCGTCCCTGAATGCAGATGAGTTCGGTGCGATCTGTCGCGCCGCGGGAAACTGAAAAAATGCTGGAAACAGTCGTAGTCGTTCTTCATCTGTTGGGTGCACTGGGCGTTGTTGCTCTGGTATTGCTGCAACAGGGTAAAGGTGCGGACGCTGGTGCGTCTTTCGGAGCAGGTGCTTCAAATACTGTGTTCGGAAGCCAAGGTTCCTCTACCTTTCTTAGTAAGTTTACTGCTATACTTGCCGCAGCTTTTTTCATAACCAGCTTAGGGTTAGGTTACTTTGCTAAAGAGAAAGCTCACCAGCTGACTCAAGTAGGTTTGCCAAGCCCGGCGGTGTTGGAAGCGCCAAAGCAAAAACCGGCATCTGATGATGTACCGGTGCTCCAGGAGCAAAAGTCGGCTACCCCAGCGACTGACGTACCTCCAGCTCCTGAGCAGAAGAAATAAAACGGGTTTCATGCTGTAAATGTTGTATTGCCGAGGTGGTGGAATTGGTAGACACGCAACCTTGAGGTGGTTGTGCCCATAGGGTGTAGGGGTTCGAGTCCCCTTCTCGGTACCAATTATCAGGAGAGCCCGCTGTTGCGGGCTTTCTTGTAGGTGGAAGGTTACATTGACCCTGTAAGGGATCGGTCGTATACTTCCGCCCCAGCTTTGTCGCGGGGTGGAGCAGTCTGGTAGCTCGTCGGGCTCATAACCCGAAGGTCGTCGGTTCAAATCCGGCCCCCGCAACCAGTTTTAGCGGAGCCCCTTTTCAGGGGCTTTTTGTTAGCTGGACACTTTATGACGCCGCTGTTCGACGGCGTTTCAGGGATGGGCGATTCGCCCATTTTTTGTTTATTTCAATAGCATGCACATACATGCACGAGGGGGTTCAGGTGTCGAGCAAGCTAGAACAGTTGCAGGCCTTGTTGGCCCCGGTGGTCGTGGCCCTTGGCTATGAATGCTGGGGTATCGAGTTTTCAGCTCAAGGCCGCCATTCCGTGTTGCGCGTTTATATCGATAAAGAAGGCGGTGTACTGGTGGATGACTGCGCCATTGTCAGTCGCCAGATCAGTGGCGTGCTGGATGTCGAAGATCCGATCACCACTGAATACACCCTTGAAGTTTCCTCTCCTGGCATGGAACGCCCGCTGTTCACCCTTGAACAGTTTGCCTCGCATGCCGGCGAACAAGTGAAAATAAGGTTGCGCTCGCCTTTTGAAGGTCGACGTAATTTTCAGGGCCTTCTGCGCGGAGTGGAAGAGCAGGACATCGTGGTGCAGGTAGAAGAGCACGAGTTCCTGTTGCCGATCGATTTGATCGACAAGGCCAACATTATTCCCAGTTTTGACTGAGACGCGGATCCCGCGGATCCAATGGCTTGCGAAAGGCGAGGCGTACGATGAGCAAAGAAGTATTGCTGGTTGTTGAGTCGGTATCCAATGAAAAGGGTGTACCGGCAAGCGTGATTTTTGAAGCACTGGAAGTGGCCCTGGCCACGGCTACCAAAAAACGCTTTGAAGACGAAGTTGACCTGCGTGTGGAAATCAATCGCCACACCGGTGCCTATGAGACTTTCCGTCGCTGGACTGTCGTCGAAGAAGCCGATCTTGACGATCCGGCTGTGGAAACCTGGCCGAGCAAGGTCGCGTTGACCCACCCTGGCGCACAAGTCGGCGAAGTTGTTGAAGAAAAGATCGAGTCCATCGAGTTTGGTCGCATCGCTGCTCAGACCGCCAAGCAAGTCATCGTGCAGAAAGTCCGCGAGGCCGAGCGTGCTCAGGTCGTCGACGCTTATCGCGAGCGCCTGGGTGAAATCATCTCCGGTACCGTGAAGAAGGTCACCCGCGACAACGTCATCGTTGACCTGGGTAACAACGCCGAAGCGCTGCTGGCTCGTGAAGACATCATTTCCCGCGAAACCTTCCGGGTCGGTGTACGGGTTCGTGCACTGCTCAAGGAAATCCGCACCGAGAACCGCGGCCCTCAACTGATCCTGTCGCGTACCGCGCCGGAAATGCTGATCGAGCTGTTCCGTATCGAAGTGCCGGAAATCGCCGAAGGGCTGATCGAAGTCATGGCGGCCTCCCGTGATCCGGGTTCGCGTGCCAAGATCGCCGTCCGCTCCAAGGACAAGCGCATCGATCCGCAGGGCGCGTGCATCGGCATGCGCGGTTCGCGTGTCCAGGCCGTGTCCGGCGAGTTGGGTGGCGAGCGCGTGGATATCGTCCTGTGGGACGACAACCCGGCGCAGTTCGTGATCAACGCCATGTCGCCGGCCGAAGTCGCGGCAATTATCGTTGACGAGGATGCCCATGCCATGGACATCGCCGTCGGCGCAGACAATCTGGCTCAGGCCATCGGTCGCGGTGGTCAGAACGTGCGTCTGGCCAGCCAGTTGACCGGCTGGACCCTGAACGTGATGACCGAATCGGACATCCAGGCTAAGCAGCAGGCAGAGACCGGTGACATTCTGCGCAACTTCATCGACGAGCTGGAAGTCGACGAAGATCTGGCGCAGGTACTGGTTGATGAAGGCTTTACCAGCCTGGAAGAGATTGCCTACGTACCGTTGGAAGAAATGCTCAACATCGACGGCTTTGACGAAGACACCGTCAACGAGCTTCGCGCTCGGGCCAAGGATCGCTTGTTGACTAAAGCCATCGCTACTGAGGAAAAGCTGGCAGACGCCCATCCGGCCGAAGACCTGCTCTCGCTTGAGGGTATGGACAAGGATTTGGCGATGGAACTGGCGGTGCGCGGCGTAATTACCCGCGAAGACCTGGCCGAGCAGTCTATTGACGACCTGCTCGACATCGACGGCATCGACGACGATCGTGCCGGCAAGTTGATCATGGCCGCCCGAGCCCACTGGTTCGAGTAATTAGGCGCGGCCTGAGGAGAGAAGTGCATGACGCAAGTCACGGTGAAACAACTGGCCGATGAGGTCAAAACACCGGTAGAGCGCCTGTTGCAGCAGATGCGTGAGGCAGGTCTGCCGCACACCGCCGCCGATGAAGGTGTGAGCGATAGTGAGAAGCAGTCTTTGCTGACTCACTTGAAGAGCAGCCACAAGGCGAAAGTGGAAGAACCGCGCAAGATCACTCTGCAGCGCAAAACCACCAGCACCCTGCGTGTTGCGGGTAGCAAGAGCATCAGCGTTGAAGTACGCAAGAAGAAAGTCTTCGTACAACGCAGCCCGGAAGAAATCGAAGCCGAGCGCAAGCGCGAGCTGGAAGAACGTCGTGCCGTAGAAAATGCGGCCCGCCAGAAGGCTGAAGAAGAAGCCAAGCGTCGCGCCGAAGAAGAAGCGCGTCACCAGCCTGCTGCTGCTCCGGTTGCTGCCCCCGCGGTTGAAGCGGTTGCCGCTCCGGTCGTGGCTGCCGAACCTGTGCGTGAAGCACCGGTTGCCGCGCCTGCTCCGGCTGCCGATGCTCGCAAGCGTGAAGAACCACGCCGTCCGGACAAGCCTCGCGCCGACGATAGCAATCGTCGTAGCGGCAGTGGCGATGGCGAGCGCAAGAACGCTCCGCATCGTGCTTCGGTCAAGGAAAAGGCACCGGCGCCACGCGTGGCTCCGCGTACTACCGACGAAGAGAGCGACGGTTTCCGTCGTGGCGGTCGCGGCAAGGCCAAGCTGAAGAAACGCAACGCCCACGGTTTCCAGAGCCCAACCGGCCCTATCGTGCGTGAAGTGAAGATCGGCGAGACCATCACTGTCGGCGATCTCGCCCAGCAGATGTCGGTCAAGGCTGCTGAAATCATCAAGTTCATGTTCAAGCTGGGTACTCCAGCCACCATCAACCAGGTACTGGACCAGGAAACTGCCCAACTGGTTGCTGAAGAACTGGGCCACAAAGTGACCCTGGTCAGCGACACCGCCCTGGAAGATTCCCTGGCAGAGTCCCTGAAGTTCGAAGGTGAAGCGTTCTCCCGTGCACCGGTCGTGACCGTCATGGGCCACGTTGACCACGGCAAGACTTCCCTGCTCGACTATATCCGTCGTGCCAAGGTAGCGGCTGGCGAAGCCGGCGGCATCACCCAGCACATCGGTGCGTACCACGTTGAAACCGAGCGCGGCATGGTCACCTTCCTCGATACCCCGGGTCACGCGGCGTTTACCGCCATGCGTGCCCGTGGTGCCAAGGCGACCGACATCGTGATCCTGGTGGTGGCGGCGGACGACGGCGTGATGCCGCAGACCGTTGAAGCTGTCCAGCACGCCAAGGCGGCCGGTGTTCCACTGGTGGTCGCGGTGAACAAGATCGACAAGCCGGGCGCCGATCTCGATCGCATCCGCAGCGAATTGTCGGTTCACGGCGTGACCTCGGAAGAGTGGGGCGGCGACACCCCGTTCGTATCGGTTTCGGCGAAAGTCGGTACTGGCGTGGACGAGTTGCTCGAAGCAGTCCTGTTGCAAGCCGAAGTCCTGGAACTGAAAGCAACGCCTTCGGCTCCTGGTCGTGGCGTCGTGGTTGAATCGCGTCTCGACAAAGGTCGTGGCCCGGTGGCAACCGTTCTGGTTCAGGACGGTACCCTGCGCCAGGGCGACATGGTCCTGGTCGGTTCGAACTATGGCCGTGTACGTGCCATGCTCGACGAGAACGGCAAGCCGATCAAGGAAGCCGGTCCTTCCATTCCGGTTGAGATCCTCGGCCTGGACGGTACCCCGGACGCTGGCGACGAGATGAGCGTAGTGGCCGACGAGAAGAAAGCCCGTGAAGTGGCTCTGTTCCGTCAAGGCAAGTTCCGCGAAGTCAAACTGGCTCGCGCTCACGCCGGCAAGCTGGAAAACATCTTCGAGAACATGGGCCAGGAAGAGAAGAAGACGCTCAACATCGTCCTCAAATCCGACGTCCGTGGTTCGTTGGAAGCACTGCAAGGTGCGCTCAACGGCTTGGGTAACGATGAAGTGCAAGTGCGCGTCGTCGGTGGCGGTGTCGGTGGTATCACCGAGTCCGACGCCAACCTGGCACTGGCCTCCAGCGCCGTACTGTTCGGCTTCAACGTGCGTGCCGATGCTGGCGCACGGAAGATCGTCGAGCAGGAAGGCCTGGATATGCGTTACTACAACGTGATCTACGACATCATCGAAGACGTCAAGAAAGCGTTGACCGGTATGCTGGGCAGCGACGTCCGGGAGAACATCCTGGGTATCGCCGAAGTCCGCGACGTGTTCCGTTCGCCGAAATTCGGCGCGATCGCCGGCTGTATGGTGATCGAAGGTACCGTGCACCGTAACCGTCCGATCCGCGTACTGCGTGAAGACATCGTGATCTTCGAAGGCGAGCTGGAATCCCTGCGCCGCTTCAAGGATGACGCTTCCGAAGTGCGTGCCGGCATGGAATGCGGTATCGGCGTGAAGAGCTACAACGACGTCAAGGTCGGTGACAAGATCGAAGTCTTCGAGAAGGTCCAGGTTGCTCGCAGCCTCTGACTCGTCCACTTCAAGAGCCATGATGACCCGCCGCAGCTCGCTGCGCGGGGCGTCAGCCGGACTCTAAACGCAACGCCCGGTCCGGCTTCTGCCAGGCCGGGCGTTTGCCGCTTTCAGACCACACGGGTTTCACCGTGAGGCAGTAACAGGTAACAAGACATGGCAAAAGAATACAGCCGTACCCAACGTATCGGCGATCAGATGCAGCGTGAGCTGGCACAGCTGATCCGTCGTGAAGTCAAGGACCCGCGCGTCGGCCTGGTCACCATCACCGCGGTCGACGTCAGCCGTGACGTCGGTCACGCGAAGATCTTCATCACCGTGATGGGCCAGGACAACCCGGACGATATCGCCCAGAGCATCAAGGTGCTCAACTCGGCGGCAGGCTTCCTGCGCATGCAGTTGGCCCGCGAGATGAAGCTGCGCAGCGTGCCGCAATTGCACTTCCACTACGACGAAAGCGTCGTGCGGGGCGCGCACCTGTCGGCGTTGATCGAGCGTGCCGTGGCCGAAGACAGCCAGCATGTCGGCGACGTGGCGCCAGAAGGCAACCTTCCAGCAGACGGCCGGGAGTAAGCGGTGGCTCAGGTCAAACGTATCCGTCGTAACGTCAGCGGCATCATCCTGCTCGACAAGCCGCTGGGGTTTACCTCCAATGCGGCGCTGCAGAAGGTTCGCTGGTTGCTCAACGCCGAGAAGGCCGGTCACACCGGCAGCCTCGATCCGTTGGCCACCGGCGTGCTGCCGTTGTGCTTCGGCGAGGCGACCAAGTTCTCGCAATACCTGCTCGATTCCGACAAGGGTTACGAAACCCTGATGCAACTGGGCAAGACCACCACCACCGCGGACGCCGAAGGCGAAGTTTTGCAGACGCGCCCGGTGACCGTTGGTCGTGCCGATATCGAAGCGGTCCTGCCGGATTTTCGTGGGAAAATCAGTCAGATACCGCCGATGTACTCGGCGCTCAAGCGTGACGGACAGCCGCTTTACAAGTTGGCCCGTGCCGGGGAAGTAGTGGAGCGCGAACCGCGTTCTGTTACTATTGCGCGCTTGGAATTGCTGGCCAGCGAAGGCGATACTGCCCGACTGGCGGTGGACTGCAGCAAGGGTACCTATATTCGTACCCTGGTGGAGGACATCGGTGAGAAGCTCGGTTGTGGTGCCTACGTTGCTGAACTGCGACGGACCCAGGCCGGCCCCTTCACCCTGGCGCAGACGGTCACGCTCGAAGAGCTGGAAGCCGTGCATGCCGAAGGTGGCAACGAGGCGGTTGATCGCTTCCTGATGCCATCCGACAGTGGCCTGCTGGACTGGCCACTGCTGCAGTTCTCGGAGCACAGTGCGTTCTACTGGCTCAACGGCCAGCCGGTACGTGCCCCGGACGCGCCGAAATTCGGCATGGTGCGGGTACAGGATCACAACGGTCGCTTTATCGGTATCGGTGAAGTGAGCGAAGACGGGCGCATTGCGCCGCGTCGACTGATTCGGTCGGAATGACCGAAACCAGCCCGTGTCACAGCGGGCTGGCGAGGGTGGCTGTCAACAGGCACGGTCACTACTCATTTATAGATACAGGGATTTGTCCCTGGCCTGTTGAAACTGTTTTCCTGAAACAGTTTCTTGATAAAAGGATTGCCTCATGGCTCTCAACGTTGAAGAAAAAGCTCAAATCGTTACCGACTACCAGCAAGCTGTTGGTGATACTGGTTCGCCAGAAGTGCAAGTTGCACTGCTGACCGCCAACATCAACAAACTGCAAGGTCACTTCAAGGCCAACGGTAAAGATCACCACTCCCGTCGTGGTCTGATCCGCATGGTTAACCAGCGTCGTAAGCTGCTGGACTACCTGAAAGGCAAGGACGTGAGCCGTTACAGCGCTCTGATCGCTCGCCTGGGTCTGCGTCGCTAATCAGCGATTGCGCTATGAGGTTGGTTGTTTGCTGTGCGCCGGCGGGTTTTCCGCAGGCACAGGGCAAGCTCCCAGCCTCTAGTTTTATCTGAGTACCTGCTTTACCTGAAAATAGCACCCGTAGATAGCACCCCAAGCAGCACCCGGACAATGACAGTCGGGCCGATTCCCGGCGTTGCCCAAGAATTTCGCAAGAAGACAAGTTCCCCAAGAGCCACAAAAGAAGGTAGGACACCGTGAACCCGGTAATCAAAAAATTCCAGTTCGGTCAGTCGACCGTTACCCTCGAGACTGGCCGTATCGCCCGTCAGGCCTCCGGCGCAGTGCTGGTCACCGTTGACGACGACGTCAGCGTATTGGTGACCGTTGTCGGTGCCAAGCAAGCTGATCCGGGCAAGGGCTTCTTCCCTCTGTCCGTGCACTACCAGGAAAAGACCTACGCTGCCGGCAAGATCCCTGGCGGCTTCTTCAAGCGTGAAGGCCGTCCTTCCGAAAAAGAAACCCTGACTTCGCGCCTGATCGACCGTCCGATCCGCCCGCTGTTCCCTGAAGGTTTCATGAACGAAGTGCAGGTTGTCTGCACCGTCGTTTCCACCAGCAAGAAAACCGATCCGGACATCGCTGCGATGATCGGCACCTCGGCGGCCCTGGCCATCTCCGGTATTCCTTTCGACGGCCCGATCGGCGCCGCTCGCGTAGCGTTCCACGAAAGCACCGGCTACCTGCTGAACCCGACTTACGAACAACTGAAAGCTTCGAGCCTGGACATGGTCGTGGCCGGTACTTCGGAAGCCGTACTGATGGTTGAATCGGAAGCCAAAGAGCTGACCGAAGACCAGATGCTGGGCGCCGTACTGTTCGCCCACGACGAATTCCAGGTCGTTATCCAGGCCGTGAAAGAGCTGGCCGCCGAAGCTGCCAAGCCAACCTGGACCTGGGCTGCCGCCCCTGAAGCCACCGCACTGCTGGGCGCTATCCGTGCCGAGTTCGGCGAAGCGATCTCCCAGGCCTACACCATCACCGTCAAGGCCGACCGTTACGCTCGCCTGGGTGAGCTGAAAGACCAGGTGGTTGCCAAGCTGTCGGGCGAAGAAGGCCAGCCTTCCTCGAGCGACGTCAAAGCTGCCTTCGGTGAAATCGAATACCGCACCGTTCGCGAAAACATCGTCAACGGCAAGCCACGTATCGATGGCCGTGACACCCGTACCGTACGTCCTCTGAACATCGAAGTCGGTGTTCTGCCCAAGACCCACGGTTCGGCCCTGTTCACCCGTGGTGAAACCCAGGCACTGGTTGTCGCGACGCTGGGCACCGCCCGTGATGCACAGCTGCTGGACACCCTGGAAGGCGAGAAAAAAGACCCCTTCATGCTGCACTACAACTTCCCTCCGTTCTCGGTGGGCGAGTGTGGTCGCATGGGCGGTGCAGGCCGTCGTGAAATCGGTCACGGTCGTCTGGCCCGTCGTTCGGTCCAGGCCATGCTGCCGGATGCCGCTGAATTCCCGTACACCATTCGTGTGGTATCGGAAATCACCGAATCCAACGGTTCGAGCTCCATGGCTTCGGTCTGTGGCGCTTCCCTGGCCCTGATGGACGCCGGTGTGCCGATGAAGGCGCCGGTTGCCGGTATCGCCATGGGTCTGGTCAAAGAGGGCGAGAAGTTCGCCGTCCTGACCGACATCCTGGGTGACGAAGACCACCTCGGCGATATGGACTTCAAGGTAGCCGGTACCGCCAAGGGCGTCACCGCGCTGCAGATGGACATCAAGATCAAGGGCATCACCGAAGAGATCATGGAAATCGCCCTGGGCCAAGCCCTGGAAGCGCGCCTGAACATCCTCGGCCAGATGAACCAGATCATTGGCCAGTCGCGTACCGAGCTGTCGGAAAACGCACCGACCATGATCGCGATGAAGATCGACACCGACAAGATCCGTGACGTCATCGGTAAAGGCGGCGCGACCATCCGTGCGATCTGCGAAGAAACCAAGGCTTCGATCGACATCGAAGACGACGGTTCGATCAAGATCTTCGGCGAAACCAAGGAAGCTGCCGAGGCTGCGCGCCAGCGCGTCCTGAGCATCACTGCCGAGGCCGAGATCGGCAAGATCTACGTCGGCAAGGTCGAGCGCATCGTCGACTTCGGCGCGTTCGTCAACATCCTGCCGGGCAAGGACGGTCTGGTGCACATCTCCATGCTGAGCGACGCTCGCGTAGAGAAAGTGACCGACATCCTGAAGGAAGGCCAGGAAGTTGAAGTCCTGGTACTGGACGTGGACAACCGCGGCCGTATCAAGCTGTCCATCAAGGACGTTGCCGCAGCCAAGGCGTCGGGCGTTTAATCTGCCCAGCGTTTCAAGCTGAAAAAAGGACCCTTCGGGGTCCTTTTTTTATGAACGGCGAAAAACTCTGGTATTTCAGCGGTTTGCTGGCAGATAAATGCTGCAACTTGCATGCAGTCCAGGGCGGTGGTCATGCAATCTGCACGATTCCGATTTTTACGAGTTGTATTAACTTGTTGAATTTAAAGAGTTTTGTTCTTGATCATGGGTTGGCACAGCGACTGCAACTCTACTGGTAACCCTGCTGCCAGGACACGGCGCAGACTTTCCAGAAGAACAGGAGTTACTCGTATGAAAAAGTTCGCTATCGCTACCGCCGCTGCCACCGCTCTGACCTTGACCTTGGCTAACGCTGCCTTTGCGGCTGATCAGACTCAGTCCTCCAAGCCCATGGTAGTCGCCGCCGGGGAAGTCACCAAAGCCAAGCAAGAGACTTCCGATACCTGGATCACCACCAAGGTCAAAGCCGATCTGCTGACCGAGAAAGGCATTCCGGGTTCGGATATCAAGGTAGAAACCGCCAATGGTGTGGTTTCCCTGTCCTCGGAGAAACACGTGACCGCCGCTCAGAAGGAAACGGCGGTGCATATCGCGAAGAACATCAAAGGCGTCAAGAACGTAACGGCTGAAGCGCTGAAAACCGAATAACGCCCTTTGGATTTCGCCGGAACCGGCAGTAGGGAGCAACGGATGAACCCGTAGTACATCCGTTGAGCCCTGAGGTTCATGCGACGGGTCACACGGACGTGACCATTACAGGCCCCGGCGCTTTGCGTCGGGGCCTGTTCTATTGCGCGGCAGGAAAGCTGCAGGCTTCAGTTGTTGCGGGTACTCTGGATATCCGTCAGCTGACCGCCCTGGAAGCGCAGCGATTGCTTCATGCCACCGCTGGGCGTGTAGATCCACTCTTCGACCTTGACCCCGTCCACCCGGTTGCCATGGCGCACTTCCGTATAGCCCCTGTCGATCACCGCAACCGGCTGGCCACACTTGCTGACCACGTCGAAGGTGCTGTCACCGTAGCTGATCAGGCCCTTCTCGCAGCGCAAGGTGGTGGCCTGGGCCTGGCTGGCGGCCAAGATGACCGCCAGGCTGAACATGAGGCGTTTTAGCATGGTTACTCGCTATCCAGGTGCAGGGGGGTGACGACGCGGCCATCGCTCTCGGCCTGGCCGAGGCTGGCGTCGATAAAGTACACACGATCGTCTTCCAGCTGACCCTTGTCCACCAGGAAATCCTTGATGCTGCTGGCCCGGTCCTGGCCCAGCTTGCGCAGCAACACGGCGTTGCCGCTCCAGTTCTTGATCACTCCGTCGCGCAGCCTGGCGGTGCGCTCGTCGCGGCTCAATTGGGCCCATTCGGCCGGCGGCTGCTGCTTGAGCAGGGTGCGGTAGATGCCCTCCAGCATCGGCGCCTTCTCATCGTCCGGCACCTGCAGCAGCGACGCCTGTGCCGGGACCTTGTCGCCACGGCGCTGGAGCATCTTGTAGTAGGTGGCCTGGTATTCGCGGTCCAGGCGTTGCTGGGCGATAAGCGGGCCGTCGCTGGTCTGGGCGCTGGTGCCTTCGATCTCCAGGCGCAGGTTGGGACGCTCCTTCAGAGCTGCGGCCAGCTTGGTCAGGGACGACTCCGCTTCCTGGCTCAGGTCGCTGGAGCCCGGGGTGAAGGTGACGTTGCTGAGGTCCTGGGAGTCGCCGCCGGCAATCAGCCCGCCAATGAACTTGAAGGGCGCCGTGGCGGCCCGCACGATCAGATTGCGCAGGGTCTGCCAGACGATCGGCATCACGCTGAACTGCGGGTTGTTCAGGTCACCGGAAACCGGCAATTCGATGGAGATCTTGCCGTCGGAGTCCTTGAGCAGGGCGATAGCCAGCTTGATCGGCAGGTCGACCGCATCCGGGCTGTCGACTTTCTCGCCCAGTTGCAATTGCTCGACCACCAGCTTGTTCTCGGCCTTCAACTGGCCCTTGGTGATCAGGTAATGCAGGTCGAGGTTGAGCCGGCCCTTGCGGATGCGATAGCCGGCGAACTTGCCGGAATATGGTGTCAGGGTGGTCAGCTCGACGCGCTTGAAGCTGGTGGCGATATCCAGGCTGGCCATCGGGTCGAAGGGGTTCACCGCGCCTTTGATGGTCACCGGCGCATAACGATCGACCTTGCCCTTGATATCGACATCGGCCGGCTTGGCCTGGCGACTGTCGATGGTGCCGATCTGGCCGTTGAGCTGCTGGATGGCCGTGGCGAAGTTGGGCGTGAGGCTGAAGTCGGCGAAGTTGGCCGAACCGTCGTTGATGGCGATGCCGCCGACATGGATACCCAGGGGCTTGCTGTTCGACGGAGCGGCCTTGGCCGGGGACTTGTTGGGGGCTCCGGCCGGCTGCGGAATCAGCAGGTCATCGACGTTGGTGGTGCGGTCGTCGTTGATCATGAAGCGGGCGTAGGGCTGGAACAGGCTGACCTTGTCGATCGACAGGCTGTCGCCGTGCTGGTAGTTGAGGCCGTCGACCACCAGTTTCTGCCATTTCACGAAGTCCCGGGTCTTGAGGGTATCGAGGGTGTGCAACTGATCGACCTGGGCTCGTCCGGTCACGCTGAAAGCCAGCGGATCGACGTTTTTCAGATTGACGTCGAGGTCGCTGCCGAGCATGCCGCTGCGCACTTCCAGGCGGATAAACGGCTCGACATAGGCCTGGGCCACCCGCAGGTCGATGTCCTGGGTCTTGACCTTCAGTCTGGCGCTGATCGGGCTCAGGTTGACTTCGCCGCTGGCGAGGACCTTGCCTTGCTTGCCCAGCCCGGTATCGAGCTTGAGGGTGAAGGGCGACTGGTTGAGGCTGTCGAAGTTCTGCAGGTCGAGGTTCAGCGGGCCGAGATCGAGGGCGACCGGGGTCTTGTTCGCACGGTCGGCGAGATGGACGCGGTAGTCACGCAATTGCACGTCCTTGAGCAGCACCTGCCAGGGTTTGCTCGGCGCCGCCGGTGCGGGAGCCGGTGTGTCGGCGGTGGCCGGGGCCGGTTCTTTCACCGTGGGTTTGGCCGGCTGGCTGGCGAACAGTTTCTGCCAGTCCAGTTGTCCATCCGCTTCACGGGCGGCCCAGGTTTCCAGATTGTTGCTGCGGATTTTGCCGACGACGACCTGCTGTTTGGCGAGGTCGACGCTGGTCTCGCTGACGTCCAGCCGCTCCAGGCGCGCCAGGGGCCGGCCATCGGGAGCCTTGATGGCAAACGGCGCGATGCTGAGGGACGTGTTGCTCAGCAGCATCTCGGTTTCCTTGGCGAGGCTGAGCTTGTAATCGGTGCTGAGATTGAGGACGCCGTCTTCCAGGTCCAACGGCAGTGCATCACGGACATAAGGCCACCAGAGCTTCATCTTGCCATCGGTGACTTTCAGCGAGCCCTCGGAGGTGATCGGCACCAGGCTGAAATTGCCTTTCCAGTCGATGCGCCCGCCTTCGGGGCCGGCGGCCACCAGGGTCATGTCGGCGTTGTCTTCCGGCAGGGTGCTGAGGTTCTTCAGTTGCAGGTCCATCTTGTCGTAGAGGAACTCGATGGGTTCGCTCGGACGCAGGTCCTGGAAGTGCAGGTAACCGCCGGCCAGTTCAATCTGGTCGATGCGCACCGGGAAAGGCTTGGCATTCGGATCGGCCGGAGTCGGTTCGCTGGCCGGCAATTTGAACAGCTGGGCAAGGTTGAGCGTGCCGTCCTTGCTGAAGGTCACTTCGGTCCTGGGCTTGTCCAGCTGGATCTCGGCCAGGTGCAGGGCGTGGGTCCAGAGGCTGTCGGTCTGCAGGTTGACATAGAGACGCTCGAACGCGACCTGCTCCTTGCCCGGCTCGCCGATGTTCAGGCCCCACAGCGTCAGCTCGAGGCTGAACGGGTTGAACTCCAGGCGCTGGAGCTTGGCCGGCACCGTGGCATAGTGCGCCAGTTGCTGGTTGGCGATGCGCAGGCCCACGCCCGGCAAGATGAAGAACCCCAGCACGGTGTATAGCGCGAGGACGGTCAGCAAGGCGCCGAGGGCGCGTTTCAATCCTTTGGACATGTGAGGCGTCGTCTATCTCAGTCGGAGGTGCGTTGGAGTATGGCACGCGTTTACGGTTCCGAAGCAATCCCCTTTTTACATCGCCGGACGCGGTTTTCTGGCGCCATTCCTACAACTGGAGGATCAGGGTTTTCAGCGGCGGTTGCCCGTCCAGCGAAGGGAAGTCGGCGGCCGGCGCCAGTACCTGCCAATCGCGTACCGGCCGACCGGTTTTTTCCGCGCAGCGCAGGACCTGTTCACGCCAGTCGTCCAGGCTGACTTTTGCCAGGTTGTTGCAGCAGATCAGCACGCCATTGTCGGCGGTGGTCAGCAGGGCCGGCTTGAGCAGGCTCTGGTAGTCGCGCAGCAGGTCGACGGTGCCGAAGGCACTCTTGGCCCAGGCGGGCGGGTCGAGCAGCACCAGGTCGTACTGACGCTGTTCCAGGCGCTGGTAGCTCGGCAGTTTCTGGCCGCGACGCTGGGTGATGGGCAGGCCGGCGAGCTGGCGGATGGCCGGGAAATAGTCGGACTGGACGAATTGCATGGCCGGCAGTTGCGGGTTGAGCATGCCGTTCTCGCGACCCACGGCCAGGTTGCCCTCGGCGAAGTCGAGGTTGCAGACTTCCCGGGCACCGCCGGCGGCCGCGCTCAGGCCGACGCCGCAGGTATAGGCAAACAGGTTGAGGACACTTTTCCCCTGGCTGTGCTGTTTGACCCAGCCGCGGGCATTGCGCAGGTCGAGGAACAGCAGCGGGTCCTGCCCGGCATGGCGGCCCCGTACGCGGTAGTTGAGGCCCCATTCGTGGCCGACCAGGTCGGCGAGGGCGCTTTCGTCGGCGCGGTAGACCGGGTCTTCGCGATCGATCCGCGAGTTGCCGCGGGAGCGGTCGTTGTAGACCAGCAGGGTGTCCAGTTGCAGGTGCTGGTTGATCGCCTCGTGCAAGGCCAGCAGTGCTTCGCGCTCCAGCGTCTGGTGGAAGGTCTGTACCATCAGTTGCGGGCCGTAGCGGTCGATGGTCAGGCCACCGGCACCTTCCTGGCTGCCATGGAACAGCCGATAGCAGTCGGTGCCCTGGGCATGCAGTTCGGCCAGCAGGTCCTGGCGATGATCGAGGGCGGCGCGCAGCGCCTGGTTCAAGGAAGACATGGAGCGCGCCTTGGGGGTTGGAGGTGGCGCGGGAGTTTACCAGCCTTCCGCGTATCAGGCCCATGCAGCGCGGTCGGGCTGGTGGCGAAAGAGGTCTTTCGCCACCAGCGGGGCTATCCCTTCGAGCTATCCCTTCGAGCCATTCCTCCGAGCTATTGATTCAAACGCTTGTCGATCAGGCCCTCGACCACGCTCGGGTCGGCCAGGGTCGAGGTGTCACCCAGGCTGTCCAGTTCATTGCAGGCGATCTTGCGCAGGATGCGCCGCATGATTTTCCCCGAGCGGGTTTTCGGCAAGGCCGGTGCCCACTGGATCAGGTCAGGCTTGGCGAAGCTGCCGATCTCCTGGCTGACATGGGCCAGCAATGCCTTCCTGAGGGCGTCGCTCGGCTCGATGCCATTCATCGGCGTGACAAAGGCGTAGATGCCCTGGCCCTTGAGGTCGTGGGGGTAACCGACCACGGCGGCTTCGGCGATGCTCTCGTGGAGCACCAGCGCGCTTTCCACCTCGGCGGTGCCGATACGGTGGCCGGATACGTTGATCACATCGTCGATCCGCCCGGTGATCCAGTAATGGCCGTCTTCATCGCGGCGTGCACCGTCACCGGTGAAGTAGTAGCCGGGATAGGGCTTGAAGTAGGTGTCGAGCATGCGCTGTGGATCGCCATAGACGCTGCGGATCTGCCCCGGCCAACTGGCCTTGATCGCCAGCACGCCGCTGCCGGCACCGCTGACTTCCCGGCCCTGCTCGTCCAGCAGCACCGGTTGCACGCCGAACATCGGCTGGGTGGCACAGCCCGGCTTGAGCTGCCGGGAGCCGATCAGCGGCGTGAGCATGATGCCGCCGGTCTCGGTCTGCCACCAGGTATCGACGATGGGGCAGCGCTGCTCGCCGACCACATTGAAATACCATTCCCAGGCTTCCGGGTTGATCGGTTCGCCGACACTGCCGAGCAGGCGCAGGCTCGCCCGAGAGGTCCGTTGCAGCGGTGCGGCGCCTTCGCGCATCAAGGCCCTGAGGGCGGTCGGCGCGGTGTAGAAGATATTGACCTGGTGCTTGTCGATCACCTGCCAGAAGCGCGAGCTGTCCGGGTAGTTCGGCACGCCTTCGTAGATCAGGCTGGTGGCGCCGTTCGCCAGCGGGCCGTAGACGATATAACTGTGGCCGGTGACCCAGCCTACATCGGCGGTGCACCAGAAGACCTCGCCCGGGCGATAGTCGAAGACGTACTGGAAGGTCATCGCCGCCTGCAGCAGGTAGCCGCCGGTGGTGTGCAGCACGCCCTTGGGTTTGCCGGTGCTGCCGGAGGTGTAGAGGATGAACAGCGGGTCCTCGGCGTCCATCGGCTCGGGCGGGCAGTCATCGCTGACACCATGCATGGCCTGGTGATACCAGAGGTCACGGCCTTCGACCCACTGCACGTCGCCCTGGGTGCGCTCCACCACCAGCACGGTATTGACTCCCGGACAACTGAGCAGCGCCTTGTCGACATTCTGCTTGAGCGGAATGTACTTGCCACCGCGCACGCCTTCGTCGGCGGTGATCACGGTGCGGCAGTCGGCATCCAGGATACGGTCGCGCAGGGCATCGGGAGAGAACCCGCCGAACACCACCGAATGGATCGCGCCGAGCCGCGTGCAGGCAAGCATGGCGTAGGCCGCTTCGGGGATCATCGGCATATAGATGCATACCCGATCGCCTTTCTTCACGCCGCGGTCTTTCAGCACATTGGCCAGTCGGCAGACGTTGTGGTGCAGCTTGCGGTAGGTGATCTGCGCCGATTCGGCAGGATTGTCACCTTCCCAGATCAGGGCGGTGTTGTCGCCGTGCTCGGCGAGGTGGCGGTCGATGCAGTTGTAGCTGACGTTCAGTCGGGCGCCGGCGAACCATTGCGCCTGGCCGGTACGCAGGTCCCATTGCTGGACCTTGTCCCATGGCCGGGACCAGTCGAGAAAGCGCCTGGCCTGTTCGGCCCAGAAGGTGTCGGGGTGGTCGATGGAGTCCCGGTAGAGCCGCTGGTAGTCAGCCTGGCTCAGTTGTGCAGCCTGGCGGACGGCTTCGGCCTTGGGATATGTGCTGATATCGAACATGGCGGTTCCTTGTTCTTGTCTGCGACAAGCCTAAGGGTGCGCCCTGTAGCGGGAGGGTTCAAGTGGATAGAGTGCTGGTCCCTGTAGGAGCCGGCTTGCCGGCGATGGCGGCCGCCAGAGCGACACAAGGCCCCAGGGCCTCATCGCCTCATCGCCGGCAAGCCGGCTCCCGCAGGTCCTGCGTACACACAGGTCACTGCGGGAGCACGCTATCAACCGCGATGACGACCACGGAAGTAGTTGATAAGGCCCTGGGTCGAGGCATCTTCGGCCGAAGTCTCCTCGCTGCCGACCAGGCGGTTGTAGACGCCCTTGCCCAGTTCCTTGCCCAACTCCACGCCCCATTGATCGAAGGCGTTGATGCCCCAGATCACGCTCTGCACGAAGACCTTGTGTTCGTACATCGCCACCAGGGCGCCGAGGCGACGCGGGCTGATGCGCTCGACCACCAGGGTGTTGCTCGGACGGTTGCCCGGGATCACCTTGTGCGGTGCCAGTTTCTGCACCTCGGCTTCGCTCAGGCCTTTTTCACGCAGCTCGGCCTCGGCTTCGGCGCGGGTCTTGCCGAGCATTAGCGCCTGGCTCTGGGACAGGCAGTTGGCGTACAGCCACTGGTGATGGTCGGCCACCGGGTTGAAGCTGACGATCGGCACGATGAAGTCGGCCGGGATCAGTTGGGTGCCCTGGTGCAGCAACTGGTGATAGGCGTGCTGGCCGTTGCAACCGACGCCGCCCCAGATCACCGGGCCGGTATCGGTGGACACCGGGGTGCCGTCCTGGCGCACGCTCTTGCCGTTGGATTCCATGTCCAGTTGCTGCAGGTGCTTGGTGATGTTGCGCAGGTAGTGGTCGTACGGCAGGATCGCGTGGCTCTGCGCGCCCCAGAAGTTACCGTACCAGACGCCGAGCAGCGCCAGCAGCACCGGCATGTTCTGTTCGAACGGCGCGGTCTGGAAGTGCTGGTCCATGGTGTAGGCACCGGACAGCAGTTCCTTGAAGTTCGACATGCCGATGGCCAGGGCAATCGGCAGGCCGATGGCCGACCACAGCGAGTAGCGCCCGCCGACCCAGTCCCACATCGGGAAGATGTTCTCTTCGCGGATGCCGAAGGCCACGGCGGCGGCGTTGTTGCTCGATACCGCGATGAAGTGCTTGTACAGCTCCGCCTCGGAACCGCCCTGGGCCAGGTACCAGTCACGGGCGGCACGGGCGTTCTTCAGGGTTTCGAGGGTGGTGAAGGTTTTCGACGAGACGATGAACAGGGTGGTCTCGGCGCGAATCTTCGCCGACAGTTCGTGGAACTCGCTGCCGTCGATGTTCGCCAGGTAATGGCAACGCACGCCTTTGTGGGCGTAGGACAGCAACGCCTCGGAAACCAGCTCCGGGCCGAGGAACGAACCACCGATACCGATGTTCACCACGTCGGTGATCGGCTTCTCGGTGTAGCCGCGCCACAGGCCGTCGTGGATGCGCCCGACCAGCTCGGTCATCTGGTTGAGGACCTTGTGCACGTCGGGCATCACGTTGACGCCGTTGACCGACAGCTTGTCGCCCACGGGACGGCGCAGCGCGGTGTGCAGCGCCGGGCGACCTTCGGAGGCGTTGACCAGTTCGCCGGCAAACAGCGACTTGATCGCGCCTTGCAGGTCGACTTCATTGGCCAGGCCCACCAGCAGGTTGCGGGTCTCGTTGGTGATCAGGTTCTTGGAGTAGTCGAGGAACAACCCGCAGCTGCTGAGGGTGAATTGATTGAAGCGCTGCGGATCGGCATTAAAGGCTTCGCGCATGCTGAAGTTGTGCATGTTTTCGCGGTGTTGGTTCAACGCCTGCCAGGCGGGCAGAGCGGTCACGTCGTGAGGAGTGCGGTAGTACGCCATCGCTGCGGATTTCCTTTTACGAGAACTGCCTTTTGGACATTTGGCTTTTTGGACACCAGAAACGCCGGAACGTCCTGCTTTTATCGGTGGCAGTGTCCGGCAACCTGCGTCGGCACGGTTGGGAGACGCAGCGCGATTACAGTAAACCTGACGCAGGCGTCTGTCTTGGCTTTGTCTGACCTTTTCTCGGTACTTTTTCGCACTCTCGGGTCCGACAGGCGTTTTTCAGCCCGAGCCGGGCCGCTCAGGCGATCCCGGGCGGCGGCAGTTTGCCCGAAGCCCGAGGCTCGGGCAATCGCTGCTCAGGCGGGTGTGTCGAGGTTCAGGTGCAGGTTGTCGATCAGGCGGGTGGTGCCGAGGAACGCAGCAACCAGGATCACCAGGTCGCGATCCTGCGCAGTGGCCGGGCGCAAGCTGAGGGCGTGGCGGATTTCCAGGTAATCGGGGCGAAAGCCGGCACTTTCGATCAGCCGGGTATGTTCGGCGAGCAGCTTCGGATAGTCGCGCTCGCCCTGTTCGATGGCCCCGGCAATCGTGCTCAGGCTGCGATACAGCACTGGGGCCGTGGCCCGTTCGGTTTCACTGAGAAAGCCATTGCGCGATGACAGCGCCAGGCCGTCGGCGGCCCGTACGGTCGGCTCGCCGATGATCTGGATCGGCATGTTCAGGTCGTGCACCAGGGCACGGATCACCGCCAACTGCTGGTAGTCCTTCTGGCCGAACACCACCAGGTCGGGCTGGACCATGTTGAACAGCTTGCTGACCACGGTCGCCACGCCTTCGAAATGCCCGGGGCGGCTGGCGCCACACAGGCCCTCGGAGAGATGCGGGACGCTGACCCGGGTCTGTCCGGCCATGCCGTCGGGATACATCTCCTCGATCGTCGGGGCGAACAGCAGGTGACAGCCGGCCTGGAGCAGTTTTTCCTGGTCGGCGGCGAGGGTGCGCGGGTACTTGTCGAGGTCTTCGTTGGCGCCGAATTGCAGCGGGTTGACGAAAATGCTCGCCACCACGAAGTCCACACGCTGGGCGGCCTTGGTCACCAGCGCGGCGTGGCCGGCATGCAGGTTGCCCATGGTCGGCACGAAGCCGATGCGTTTGCCCTCGCTGCGCGCGCGCGCGACAGCGGCCCGCAGTTCACGGACGGTCTTGACTGTGTTCATGCCGAAAACCCGTGTTCGGTGCCAGGGAAGGTGGCGGCCTTGACCTCACTGACGTAGGCGCCCAGTGCGCCCTGGATGCTGGTCTGGCCGGCCATGAAGTTCTTCACGAACTTGGGCACGCGACCGCTGATGGAGAGACCGAGCATGTCATGCAGCACCAGTACCTGGCCGTCGGTGGCGGTGCCGGCACCGATACCGATGACCGGTACTTTGACCGCCTGGGTGATTTCCGCGGCCAGTTCGCTCGGCACGCACTCCAGCAGGATCATGGCGACGCCGGCCTGCTCCAGGGCGATGGCGTCGGCGCGCATCTGCCGGGCCTGGGCTTCACCGCGGCCCTGGACCTTGTAGCCGCCAAAGAGGTTCACCGACTGCGGGGTCAGGCCCAGGTGCGCGCAGACCGGTACACCCCGTTCGGCCAGCAGGCGAATGGACTCGGCCAGCCAGGCGGCACCTTCGACCTTGACCATGTTGGCACCGGCCTGCATCAGCAGGGCGCTGTTGTGCAGGGTCTGTTCGACGGTGGCGTAGGCCATGAACGGCAGGTCGGCGACGATGAAGGCGCCCTGGTTGCCGCGCTTGACGCTGGCGGTGTGATACACGACGTCGGCCACAGTCACGGGCAGTGTGCTGTCATGCCCTTGGGAAACCATGCCCAGCGAGTCGCCAATCAGCAGTACTTCAACACCGGCTTCGCAGGAAGCGTGGGCGAAGGTTGCGTCATAGCAGGTCAGCATGGTGATTTTTTCACCTTTCTGCTTGAGGCTTTGCAAGGTGGTCAGGGTAATGTCTGGCATGAAAAAGTCCTCTTCAGGCGCCGTGCAAATTACTGCGAGTAACGCGCGTGATTCGTCATTTATGCAGGCGCACGTTCTTTTGTCGTGCTTATAAAGCCTGGATTGCGCCCTTTAACGCCGCAGGGGCGGCAACGGGACGCCTATAGTCGTGAGGAGAACGGGGGAAGTCAATCGGGTGTGTTACCGCAATGTTACGTCGGGAGTGTTACCGGTGTAACTGATGCGATTCAGCAAAGCCTCGGCAGGCGACCACTGTGGGAGCCGGCTTGCTGGCGATGACGATGGATCATTCAACGTCGTCGTGACTGACCGATCGCTATCGCCAGCAAGCCGGCTGCCACGCCAGAAGAGGTGTTACTGAAGCAGGCGTTCCAGGCCGACGAACGGGCAGTCGGCCAACAGCGTTTTCAAACTGCGGCCATCGGCCAGTTGCAGGTCGACGGGCGCCAGTTCCGCCAGCGGATACAACACGAAAGGGCGGGCCTGCATATGGTAATGCGGGACCTTCAGGCGCTGCTCGTCGATCAGCCGGTCGCCGAACAGCAGGATATCCAGGTCCAGCGTGCGCGGCCCCCAGCGTTCATGACGCTCGCGGCCCTGGTCGATCTCGATGGCTTGCAGCGCATCGAGCAGGGCCAGCGGCGCCAGGCCGCTGTCGAGCGCGGCCACCGCGTTGGTGTAGCGTGGCTGGCCGGGAAGCAGCGAGTCGCTCTGATAGAACGCCGAGACGCCTGCCAGTTCGGTCTCCGGCAGTTGCGCCAAGGCCTGCACGGCATTGCGCAATTGCTCCGCCGGATCTGCCAGGTTGCTGCCCAGGCCGATATAGACACGTTCCATCGACTTACTCTTCCGAGCCCGCGGTGCGCTTGCGCTTGCCGGCACTGGTGCGACGACGTTTACGGGGGGCGCCGCTGGCGTCTTCCTTGCCGCTGAGGTCGCGGATCATGTCACGGCGACCGGCGTCATTGGCGTCCTGATAATCGGTCCACCAGTCACCCAGGCCTTCGGTCTGCTCGCCGGCGGTTTCGCGCAGCAGCAGGAAGTCATAGCCGGCACGGAAGCGCGGATTGTCCAGCAGCAGGTCGGCGCGTTTGCCGCTGCGGCGGGGCAGGCGTTCCTGCATGTCCCAGATCTCGCGGATCGGCAGGGTGAAACGCTTGGGGATCGCAATGCGCTGGCATTGTTCGCTGATCAGTTCGTGGGCCGCTTCCTGCATCGCCGGAATCGGCGGCATGCCACGGGCCTGCAGGCGCAATACCCGTGCCGGCAGGGCCGGCCACAGCAAGGCGGCAAACAGGAAGGCCGGCGTCACCGGCTTGTTCTGCTTGATGCGCAGGTCGGTATTGATCAGGGCTTCGCTGATCAGGGTATGGGTGTAGCTCGGGTTGTGTTCCAGCGCTTCGAAACTGGCGGGGAACAGCGGTTCGAACAGGTTCAGGTCGACCAGCATCTCGAAGGTGTCGGCGGCATAACCGGAGAGGAACAGCTTGAGCACTTCCTCGAACAGGCGGGCCGAGGGAATCTCGCGCAGCATCGGTGCCAGGTCGCGGATCGGCGCGACGGTGTGTTTCTCGATACCGAAGTCCAGCTTGGCGGCAAAGCGCACGGCCCGCAGCATCCGTACCGGGTCTTCCTGGTAGCGCTGGGTCGGGTCGCCGATCAGGCGGATCAGGCGGTTGCGGATGTCGTGTACACCGTTGGCGTAGTCGAGGATGCGTTCGCTGACCGGATCGTAATACAGCGCGTTGATCGTGAAGTCGCGGCGCTGGGCATCGTCTTCGAGGGTGCCGTAGACGTTGTCGCGCAGGATTCGCCCGCTTTCGTTGCGGGAGGACTGATTGCTGTCTTCCTCCTCGTCGTTCTGCGGGTGATTGGCGCGAAAGGTCGCGACTTCGATGATTTCCCGGCCGAAGTGGATATGCACCAGCTTGAACCGCCGACCGATGATGCGGGCGTTGCGGAACTCGGCGCGAATCTGCTCCGGCGTGGCGCTGGTGGCGACGTCGAAGTCCTTGGGAGTGATATTGAGCAACATGTCGCGCACGCAACCGCCGACCAGGTAAGCCTGGTAGCCGGCGTTCTGCAGGCGTTCGACGATGTTCACCGCATACCGGCTGAACTGGGCCTTTTGCAGCGAATGCTGGCTGCTGTTGAGCACTTCAGGGGTGCTGCGTTTATGTTGCGTTCGACGCAAGGGAGAACGGAATGACTGGAACAGCTTCTTCAGCATGGGATGCACTGTTTGAAGGGATATTCGGCCAACACGAAGAATGACCGCATGATGGGCGGGGATTCTAGCATTTAGTCGAGGGATGGTGTAGGAAGCTGCGGCGGCAGTGCGCAAGAGTTGCTCGGGGCCTTATGGGGCGGGCCTTGGCGGTAGCGCAGGGGGCGTGTCGGAAGCGATATGTCGGAAACTACAAGGGGAGCCGAAGCTCCCCCAGAAGTAGTTGCGTGCTCTTTTTTTATTATGGTTGCGGGCTTCTTGTTTTTGTTGATCGCCCTGTGTCGCAGGTCTTCATGCCTGTGACGCCTCCCAATCGGGAGATAAGAGCAAACGGATTGCTTTGGTCGCTGTGTTGTCATGATCCATCGGATCCAACCAGTTCAGGCTCTACCTTGAGGGTAGTTTTTGTTGTTCTCGGCCTGGTCGTGGGGCAAGCCCCAAATACAACGCCTCTCCAAAAGAATCAGTTAGCTGCGCCTCCGCCGTGTTGTTTTTATTGTGCGTGAGTCGATTCGTCTTATTTTTATTGTCTTGTACATTGCTTGTTATTGTTCTTGTACAGGACATATAGCAGGTGTCGTGCCAACTTTTGCAAGGGCCAATGAAACCGGGGCTTCCCAGGGTTTTCCAGTTTTTTGCAGGCACAAAAAAGCCGGATCTTCGTTACCGATAGACCCGGCTTTTGTTACGCGAAAAACCTGAGGTAACAGTTTTTTCACATCTCAGCGTGTTACCTGGGGAACTGGGGGCCCGTTCAGCTTTCGCTGGCCACCCCGGTCTTGCGCCGCGGGATGCCCAGGCGCTGGCGCCGTTCCCACAGGCACTTGCGGCTGACCCCCAGCTTGCGCGCCAACTCGGTCTCGGTCATGTGGTCCTGATGTTCCAGGACGAAGTGCTGGAAGTAGTCTTCCAGCGACAGATCCTCGGTCGGCTCGTGGCTGGTGTTGCCCGGGTTGCTCTGCTGCGGCGCGAGGCCGATGAAGTCGTCTTCCTCCAGATCGCTCAGCTCGATGTCGATGCCCAGCAGCTCGGCCGAGATCTCCGGGCTTTCGCACAGGATCACCGCCCGTTCGACCGCATTCTCCAGTTCACGGACGTTACCCGGCCATGAGTAGTGGCGGATGGCTTGTTCGGCATCCGGGGCGAACTTCAGGTCGTTGCGCCCGACACGGGCACTCTGGCGAGCGAGGAAGGCATTGGCGATCTCGTTGACGTCTGCGCCGCGCTCACGCAGGGCCGGCAGTTTCAGGGCGATCACGTGCAGGCGGTAGTAAAGGTCTTCACGGAACTGGCCGATCTTGGCCAGGCTCTTGAGGTCGCGGTGGGTCGCGGCGATCAGGCGCACGTCGACCTTCTGCGACTGGACCGAGCCGACCCGACGGATTTCGCCTTCCTGCAGTACCCGCAGCAGACGGGCCTGGGCTTCCAGCGGCAGTTCGCCGATTTCGTCGAGGAACAGCGTACCGCCGTCCGCGGCTTCCACCAGGCCGGCACGACCGGCACTGGCGCCGGTGAACGCGCCTTTCTCGTGGCCGAACAGCTCGGACTCGATCAGGGTTTCCGGAATGGCCGCGCAGTTCACCGAGATCATCGGGGCCTTGGCGCGCTTGGACAGGTTGTGCAGGGCGCGGGCCACCAATTCCTTGCCGGTCCCCGACTCACCCTGGATCAGCACGTTGGAGTCGGTGGGCGCGACCTTGCGGATCTTGCTGTAGAGGTCCTGCATCGGCGCGCAGGTGCCGATGATGCCGATCTCTCCATTGCTGTTGTCGGCACCGGCTTTCTCCGCCGCGCCGTTGCTCTTGGCGACCCGCTCGGCGGGTGCGCCCTGGCCGCTCTGGCGATCACGCAGGATGCGGGCCACGGCCTGGAGCATCTCGTCGTGGTCGAAGGGCTTGGCGATGTAGTCCACCGCGCCCATCTTCATCGAGTCCACGGCCGAACGCAGGCTGGCGTAGCTGGTCATGATCAGCACCGGCGTGCCCTGGCCGAGCTTGATCAGCTCGGTGCCCGGAGCGCCGGGCAGGCGCAGGTCGCTGACGATCAGGTCGAACGAGGGGATGCTGAAGCGTTCCTGGGCTTCCTGCACCGAGCCGGCTTCACTGACCTGGTACTGATTGCGCTCCAGCAGGCGACGCAAGGCGGAGCGGATAATGGTTTCGTCTTCGACGATCAAAATGTGCGGCATTGATTCGGTTCTCTCGACGGTCTCAGTTCACAGCGGACGTCGCTTCGACATGACGCGGTAAGGTCACCCGGATACGGGTGCCGCGTTGGCTTTCGGTGTCAGCCGGGCTGTCGATGGTGATTTGTCCATAATGCTCTTCAACGATGGAATAGACCAGTGCAAGGCCCAGTCCGGTACCTTCGCCAGGATCCTTGGTGGTGAAGAAGGGTTCGAACAATCGGTCCATGATGTTCTTCGGGATGCCGCTGCCTTCGTCTTCGACGATCAGGTCGACCGTGTGTTCGAAGGCTTCGCTCTTGACCCGTACCGCGCTGCCGGCGGGCGACGCGTCACGGGCGTTGGACAACAGGTTGATCAACACTTGCGCCAGGCGCTGCGGATCGCCGTCGACCCAGTGTTCGGGGTCGCACAAGTTGAAGAACTGTACTTCGAAATTGCGCCGGTTCAGGGCCAGCAGACCAATGGCATCCTGGGCGACCTCGGCCAGGCACACCGGTTCGTCGTTGTGCTGGTGGCTGCCGGCGTGGGCGAAGCTCATCAGCGACTGGACGATGCGCGAGACGCGTTTGGTCTGCTCGATGATCTGCCCGCTGATCTCGGTGATCTCGCCGTCTTCCTCACGCTCCTCGCGCAGGTTCTGCGCCAGGCAGGCGATGCCGGTGATCGGGTTGCCGATCTCGTGGGCGACCCCGGCGGCCAGGCGGCCGATGCTCGCCAGGCGCTCGGAGTGCACCAGCTTGTCTTCGAGCATCTGGGTTTCGGTCAGGTCCTCGACCAGCAGCACCAGGCCGCTGTTGCCCGGGGCCAGCGGTTCGTCGATCGCCGCCTTGTGCAGGTTCAGCCAGCGGGTCTGGCCGTCGAGGGCCAGGTGCTGTTTATGCAGGTGTTCGTCCGGCAGGTTGATAAAACCTTGCAACAATTCTTTCCACGGTTCGCCCAGGGTGGCCAGTCGCGAACCGACGACCCGTTGCGCGGCCACGCCGGTGAGTTCTTCCATGGCCTTGTTCCACATCAGGATTTCCTGGTCCTTGGCCAGCGAGCAGACGCCCATGGGCAGCTCCTGCAAGGTCTGGCGGTGGTAGCGGCGCAAGGCATCGAGTTCGGCGGCCAGCCCGGTCAGGCGCGAGTGATAGTCCTCGAGGCGGCTTTCGATGAAGTGGATATCTTCGGTGACATAACTTTCACCGCCGGCCTTGTACGGCAGGAAGGTCTCGACCATGTCCTGGGCCACGCTCGGCCCCATCAGGCCCGACAGGTTGGCCTCGATCCGGTCGCGCAGGCGGCGCAGGGCATAGGGGCGGCGTTCGTCGAAAGGCAGGTAGAGGTCGCGCAGGGCCTGTTCGACCTCCTTCTGCGCGGCCTTGGCCCCCAGCGGCTTGGCCAGTTGCGTGGCGAACTCCTGGGGCGACGCCGCGTGCAGTTCGCGTCGCTGCGGACGGCGCACGTTGTCCACCGCGCAGGCTTCGGCGGCACTGGCTTCTTCCGGGCTGGCGTTGCTGAACAGAGAGATCAGCGTGAACATCAGCACGTTGGCCGCCAGCGAGGCGATGGCCGCCATATGCCAGCTGGTATCGTCCAGCACGTAGATCATATTCAGCAGTGGAATATAGAAACCCTGCAGGTTGCCGATCAACGGCAACATCATGGTGACCATCCAGACGATGATCCCGGCCAGCAGGCCGGCGATGAAGCCACGGCGGTTGGCGGTCGGCCAGTACAGCACCGAGAGCACGCCCGGGAGGAATTGCAGGGTGGCGACAAAGGCGACGATACCGAGGTTGGCCAGGTCCTGTTCGGCCCCGAGCAACAGGTAAAAACCATAGCCGGCCATGATGATCGCGACGATCAGGGCGCGGCGGGTCCACTTCAGCCAGCGGTAGATATTGCCTTCGGCCGGTGGCTGGTAGAGCGGCAGCACCAGGTGGTTCAGGGCCATGCCCGAGAGCGCCAGCGTAGTGACGATGATCAACCCGCTGGCGGCCGAAAGCCCGCCGACATAGGCCAGCAGCGCCAGGGCTTCGTTGTTGGCGGCAATGCCGATGCCCAGGGTGAAGTATTCCGGGTTGGTGGTGGCGCCCAGCTTCAGACCGGCCCAGAGAATCAGCGGCACCGCCAGGCTCATCAGCAGCAGGAACAGCGGCAGGCCCCAACTGGCGCTGACCAGCGAGCGTGGGTTGAGGTTCTCGGTAAAGGTCATGTGATACATGTGCGGCATCACGATGGCCGAGGCGAAGAACACCAGCAGCAGGGTACGCCACGGGCCTTCCTGCAATGGCGTGTGCAGGGCGGCGAGGGCGGTCTGGTTCTGCAGCAGCCACAGTTCGAGCTGTTGCGGGCCGTCGAACACCCCGTAGAGGGCATAGAGGCCGACACCGCCGATGGCGATCAGCTTGATCACCGATTCGAAGGCAATCGCGAAGACCAGCCCTTCATGTTTCTCCCGGGTGGCGATATGGCGCGAGCCGAAGAAGATGGTGAACAGAGTGATCAGCGCACAGAAGCTCAGGGCCACGCGGTGTTGCACCGGTTCGCGGGTGAGGATGCCGATGGAGTCGGCCACGGCCTGGATCTGCAGGGCCAGCAGCGGCAGCACGCCGATCAGCATGAATACCGTGGTCAGCGCCCCGGCCCAGGTGCTGCGGAAGCGGAAGGCGAACAGGTCGGCCAGGGACGACAACTGGTAGGTACGGGTGATCTTCAGGATCGGGTACAGCAGCACCGGTGCCAGCAGGAAGGCCCCGGAAACGCCAAGGTAGCTGGACAGGAAACCATAGCCGTACTGATAGGCCAGGCCCACGGTGCCATAGAATGCCCAGGCACTGGCATAGACACCCAGCGACAGGGTGTAGGTCAGCGGGTGACGAATGATCGAGCGTGGAATCACGCCTCGTTCGCTGATCCAGGCGACGCCGAACAGGGCCAGCAGGTACGCGGCGCTGATCAGCAGCATCTGGGTCAGGCTAAAGCTCATCGGCATCTTTTTGGCTCTGCAGGATGAAGGTCACGACGATCAGAATCAGCCAGAGCAGATAGGGCCGATACCAGGCGCCCGTCGCGTCGATCCACCAGTCCATGATCGCCGGCGAGAACAGGTAGATCCCGACTACCAGGAGCAGGACCAATCGATAGATGTACATCCTGGCCTCTCTTTTTTATAGGCGTGCCCGAAAACGTGCGGCGATGGTAACGGATGGGCGCCAACCTGCAAGGGGCGTCAGTGCAATTGCGCTTCGGCCAGGGTCGCGACCCTGGGAATCAGTGTGGCATCCCAATGGCCAATTCCCCAGTCGAGGACTTCCCTGGGCGTGGCCTGTTCCAGGGCGGCGGGCGGTGTCTGCCCCAGTGTACGCAGGGCCCGCATCAGCAACGGCGTGGCCTGATCGCCGGTCAGCGGCGGGGAACGGTAGGACTTGCCGAGCTTGTTGCCGTCCGGCTGGATAATCAGCGGCACATGCAGGTAACGCGGTTGCGACAGTCCCAGCAATTCCTGCAGGTACAGTTGACGCGGTGTCGAATCCAGCAGGTCGGCCCCGCGCACGATATCGGTCACGCCTTGCCAGGCATCGTCGAGCACCACCGCCAGTTGATAGGCATACAGCCCATCACGGCGACGGATCACGAAGTCGCCGGCCTCGCGTCCCAGGTGCTGGCGGAACTCGCCCTGGACCCGGTCCCTGAAGCTGTAGCTCAGCTCCGGGACACGCAGGCGGATGGCGGCGTTGTCGATGTCGTGCCCGAGGTTGCGACACAGGCCGGGGTAAATCCCGTCATAGGCTTCCAGCTCTTTGCGCGAGCAGGTGCAGGCGTAGGCCAGTCCCTGGCTGAACAGGCGATTGAGTACCTGGGCGTAGGCTTCATGCCGGTCGCTCTGGCGGACCATTTCGCCATCCCACTCGAAGCCGTAGCGTTCCAGTGCATCGAGGATCGCGGCCTGGGCGCCGGGGACCTCCCGTGGCGGGTCGAGGTCTTCCATGCGCAGCAACCAGCGACCGCCGACCGAACGGGCGTCCAGGTAGGAGGCCAGTGCCGCGACCAGCGAGCCGAAGTGCAGGTGTCCGCTGGGCGTGGGAGCGAAGCGTCCGATATAGGTGGGCGAAGCGGTGATGGCAGTCATAAGTCGCAGGGTACTGAATCCGTGGAGGGCAGCGCCAGAAAACGCAGAAACGAAAACGGAGCGTTCGCACGCTCCGTTCGTTCAGTCCGGCATGGATTACTTGCCGACCTGTTTTTCCTTGATCTCTGCAAGGGTCTTGCAGTCGACGCACATATCGGCGGTCGGTCGGGCTTCCAGACGGCGGATGCCGATCTCGACACCGCAGGACTCGCACCAGCCATACTCTTCGTCTTCGATGAGCTGCAGGGTCTTGTCGATTTTCTTGATCAGCTTGCGTTCGCGGTCGCGGGCGCGCAGTTCGAGGCTGAATTCCTCTTCCTGGCTGGCGCGGTCGGCGGGATCAGGAAAGTTGGCCGCTTCGTCTTTCATGTGGTCAACGGTGCGGTCGACTTCCTGCATCAGGTCCTGCTTCCATTTTTGCAGGATCTTGGTGAAGTGCTTGCGCATGGGCTCGCCCATGTACTCCTCGCCCTTGCCTTCAACATAGGGTTCGAAGCCGCTGATCTTTTGCTCAGTGCTTTGCTGCTTTGCTTGGGTGGGCATGAATGGACCGCCTCTACTCTTCTAATCCATTGCGCAGGATTTCAACATCACCGACACCTGCCGGCCCTGCGGCTGCAAGCGGGCGAACTTACCAGATCGAATCGGGGCGCGCTACTCCCGGTTGTCGAGCCTTGAGATGCGGGCGAGCCCCGTCGGTTTCCGGTGATCTTCGACGGGACCTTCGTCGGCAAGTATCGCGCCGGCAGGTTTCACGGTGGTTTCAGGACCGTGACGGGCTGATCGACGGGATGGTTGAATGTTCATTTTAGTCAATCCTGGGCGCATCGTCGTATTGCTTTGCCCCGGGGCAACCTTGGCATCGGGGACGTTTTAAAGGTTCCCGGGGGAGCGAGGTTGGGTAGAATCGAATTTTGCCCACCCCAATCAAGGAAGGCTAATGGCTCAGCCCTACAGTGCGCGCAGCCGCGCGATCGAACCGTTCCACGTGATGGCCCTGCTGGCGCGCGCCAATGAGCTGCAGGCGGCCGGGCACGATGTGATCCACCTCGAGATCGGCGAGCCGGACTTCACCACGGCGGAGCCGATCATCCAGGCCGGGCAGGCCGCCCTGGCCGCGGGCAAGACCCGCTACACCGCGGCGCGCGGGTTGCCGGAGCTGCGCGAGGCGATCGCCGGTTTCTACCGGCAGCGCTATGGCGTGAGCGTCGATCCGCAGCGCATCCTGGTCACCCCCGGCGGTTCCGGGGCGTTGCTGCTGGCCAGCAGCCTGCTGGTGGATCCGGGCAAACACTGGCTGCTGGCCGACCCCGGCTACCCGTGCAATCGCCATTTCCTGCGGCTGGTGGAAGGTGCGGCACAGTTAGTACCGGTCGGACCGGATGTGCGTTATCAACTGACCGCCGAACTGGTGGACCGGCATTGGAACGAGGACAGCGTCGGCGCCCTGGTCGCGTCACCGGCCAACCCGACCGGCACCCTGCTGGGTCGCGACGAACTGGCGGGGTTGTCGAAGGCCATCAAGGCGCGTAACGGCCATCTGGTCGTCGATGAGATCTATCACGGTCTGACCTATGGCTGTGACGCCGCCAGTGTGCTGGAAGTCGATGACAGCGCCTTTGTCCTTAATAGCTTTTCCAAATATTTCGGCATGACCGGTTGGCGCCTGGGTTGGCTGGTGGCACCGCCGGAGGCCGTGGCCGATCTGGAGAAACTGGCCCAGAACCTCTACATCAGCGCACCGAGCATGGCTCAGCACGCTGCCCTGGCCTGTTTCGAGCCACAAACCCTGAGCATCCTCGAAGAGCGTCGGGCCGAGTTCGGCCGGCGTCGGGATTTCCTCCTGCCGGCGTTGCGTGAGTTGGGCTTCGGGATTGCGGTGGAGCCTGAAGGGGCTTTCTATCTGTACGCGGATGTCAGCGCGTTTGGCGGCGATGCCTTCGCGTTCTGCAAGCATTTCCTCGAGACCGAGCATGTGGCGTTCACTCCGGGACTGGATTTCGGTCGTCACCTGGCCAGTCACCATGTGCGTTTCGCCTACACCCAAAGCCTGCCGCGGTTGCAGGAAGCGGTGGAGCGGATTGCCCGTGGCCTGCGGAGTTGGCAAGGCTGATGCGTTTTTCTCCTGCACTCGAAGAAGGACGACTGATCAGGCGCTACAAGCGTTTCCTGGCGGATATCGAAACCACCGCCGGCGAACTGCTGACGATCCACTGCCCGAATACCGGCTCGATGCTCAACTGCATGGTTGAGGGCGGGCAGGTCTGGTTCAGTCGTTCCAGCGACCCCAAGCGCAAATTGCCCGGTACCTGGGAAATAGGCGAGACCCCGCAAGGGCGGCTGGCGTGTGTCAACACGGCGCGGGCCAATCAGTTGGTTGAAGAGGCCTTGCGCGCCGGCCTGATCGTCGAGCTCAACGGCTTCACCGGGCTGAAGCGCGAGGTCGCTTATGGCCAGGAAAACAGCCGGATCGATTTTCGCCTGGATTACCCGGCGGGCCCGGCGTTTGTCGAAGTGAAAAGCGTCACCCTCGGCTTTGACGGAACCGCCGTCGCGGCGTTTCCCGATGCGGTCACCCAGCGCGGAGCCAAGCATCTGCGCGAGTTGGCCGCCCTGGCCCGGGAAGGCGTGCGGGCGGTGCAACTGTATTGCGTGAACCTGACAGGGATCGAAGCAGTGCGGCCGGCCCACGAGATCGATCCGGGCTATGCCGATGCGCTGCATGAGGCCGTGGCGGTGGGCGTCGAGGTGCTTGCCTACGGGGTCAGCCTCAGCGCCGAAGAAGTACGGATCGATCAGCGTTTGCCGGTGTTGCTCTGACACCTCAGGCCTGGACCCAGATCCCCTCGGCATCTTCCCGGCAGGGCAGTGCCAGCAGTGACTGTCCGACACAAGGCCCGGCCACGCATTCACCGCTTTCGATCAGGAACAGTGCGCCATGGGTGGCGCACTGGATCAGGCTCGCACTGGCGTCGAGAAACTGGTCGGGCTGCCACTCCAGGGCAATACCCCGATGCGGGCAGCGATTCTGATAGAGATACACCCGACCCTCGCGGCGTACCGCCAGCACCGGCCTGCCATCCACTTCGAAACCACGGCTGCTGTTGTCGGCGAGTATCTGTGATGCGCAGAGAAACTTCATGCTGATCCTTTGACCGCCCGCCTTGCCTTTAATTAATGAAGCAGTATGGCGGCTGCTGGAGCTGAACGAAACCTGTGACAGGGCATGTCTTGGGTTGACGTTTAAATGCAAATAATTATCAAATAGCTGATTGCCCTGGGGCGGTCTCTTACCCGCCACCTTGATCCCGCCGCTTGCTTGATCAACCTTTCGAAGGAAATTCGTCTATGCGCCTGAGTTCCCGCCTGATTGCACTTGGAGCCGGGCTTGCGCTCAGCCATGCCGCCATGGCCGCCGAGCTGCCGCAACGCTGGGTCAGTGCCGGCGGCGCGTTGTCCGAGTGGGTCAGTGTGCTGGGCGGTGAGGCGAAACTGGTCGGCGTCGATACCACCAGCCAGCATCCCGAGACCCTCAAGGCCCTGCCAAGCATCGGCTATCAGCGGCAGTTGTCGGCCGAAGGCATCCTCAGCCTGCGTCCGCAGATCCTGGTCGGTACCGAGGAAATGGGCCCGCCGCCGGTGTTGGCGCAGATCCGCAATGCCGGGGTGCAGGTGGAACTGTTCTCCGCCGAAGCCGACTTGCCGACGTTGCAAGGCAACTTGCAGCACCTGGGCAAACTGCTGGGTAACGAGGCCCAGGCCGGCCAGTTGTTCCAGGGCTACCAGCAACAGCTCGACCAGCAACAGGACTGGGTCAGGCAGGCGCAGGGCAAGCAGGCGGCTCCAGGCGTGCTGCTGTTGCTCGGGCACGCCGGTGGCAAACCACTGATTGCCGGCAAGGACACCGCAGCCGACTGGTTGCTGACCCGGGCGGGTGGTCATAACCTGGCGACCCACAGCGGTTACAAGCCGTTTTCCGTGGAGGCCCTGGCCGGGTTGAACCCCGAAGTCCTGGTCTTCGCCGATCGGAGCCTGACGGGCGAGGCGGCCCGCCAGGCGCTGATGAAGGAAAACCCGATTCTGGCTTCGACCCGGGCCGCCAAGGCGGGAAGGGTCTTCGAACTCGACCCGACCTTGTTGGTCGGCGGTCTTGGCCCGCGACTGCCGCAAGCGCTGAAAACCCTGGCCGGTGAGTTCTATCCGACGGCATCGGCGGCGCCATGACGACCCTGGTCAAGCCCCGAGCCCTGTTTATCGGCTTGAGTCTGCTGTGTGCGCTGGCGGTCTGGCTATCGCTGGCATTGGGACCGGTCAGCCTGCCGCTGGTCGATACCCTGCGTGCCGCATTGCGCTTGCTGGGTTTGCCATTGCCCGCCGAGGGGTTGGAGCAGGCGGAACTGATCCTCGGGCAGATTCGTTTGCCGCGCACCCTGCTAGGGCTGGCCGTGGGCGGGGTCTTGGCCTTGTCCGGCGTGGCGATGCAGGGACTGTTTCGCAATCCGCTGGCTGATCCCGGCCTGGTGGGTGTTTCCAGTGGGGCCGCGCTTGGGGCGGCTATCGCCATCGTCGGCGGTGCGGCGTTCGGCGGGCTGCCGGAGGCTCTGGGGCCTTATCTGCTGTCGCTCTGCGCTTTTCTCGGCGGGCTTGGGGTGACGGCGCTGGTCTATCGGCTCGGCCGCCGCAACGGCCAGACCAGTGTCGCCACCATGTTACTCGCCGGGATCGCCCTGACGGCCCTGGCCAGCTCCGCGGTCGGTCTCTTCACCTACCTGGCCGACGATGCGACCTTGCGCACCCTGACATTCTGGAACCTGGGCAGCCTCAACGGCGCCAGCTACGCGCGGCTATGGCCGTTGCTGCTGGTCACCGCGGCGGTCGCGTTCTGGTTGCCGCGGCGGGCCAAGGCCCTGAATGCACTGCTGCTCGGTGAGTCGGAGGCCAGTCACCTGGGCATCGATGTCGAAGGGCTCAAGCGCGAACTGGTGCTCTGTACGGCACTGGGTGTCGGCGCGGCGGTGGCGGCAGCCGGCATGATCGGCTTTATCGGGCTGGTGGTTCCACATCTGGTACGGTTGTTGGCCGGGCCGGATCATCGGGTGTTGCTGCCGGCCTCCGTCCTGGCGGGCGCCAGCCTGCTGTTGTTCGCCGACCTGGTGGCGCGCTTGGCGCTGGCGCCGGCGGAACTGCCGATCGGTATCGTCACCGCCTTTATCGGGGCGCCGTTCTTCCTTTATCTCCTGTTGCGGGGGCGTGCCTGATGTTGCGTGCGCAGAACCTGCAGATCCGTCGCGGCCGGCAGACCGTGCTGGCGGATATCGATCTTGAGCTCAAACCGGGCGAAGTGCTGGGCGTGCTAGGGCCCAACGGTGCGGGCAAGAGCACTTTGCTCGGTGCCTTGAGCGGTGAACTGGTGCCGAGCCACGGCAATGTCTGGCTGGACGAGCAACCCCTCGGGCACTGGAAAGGCGCGGAGCGGGCCCGGCGCCTGGCAGTATTGCCGCAGACGTCGACGCTGGATTTCGCCTTCAGGGTCGAGGAGGTGGTGGGTATGGGGCGCCTGCCGCACCAGACCGGGCAGGCCCGCGACCAGGAAATCGTCGTCGCGGCGCTGCAGGCCGCCGATGCCGGGCACCTGGCCGGGCGCAGCTACCTGGCGCTGTCCGGTGGCGAGCGCCAGCGTGTGCATCTGGCGCGGGTACTGGCCCAGCTCTGGCCGGGACACAGCGGCCAGACGCTGCTGCTCGATGAGCCGACCTCGATGCTCGACCCGCTGCATCAGCACACCACCTTGCAGGCGATTCGCCAGTTCGCCGACCGGGGTGCCGCCGTGCTGATCATCCTGCATGACTTGAACCTGGCAGCACGTTACTGCGACCGTCTGCTACTCCTGGAAAAGGGTCGCCCGCATGCTCTTGAGTCCCCTGAGCGGGTCCTGCAGCCCGACATGCTGAAAGCGGTGTTCGGCCTGGAAGTGCTGGTGCTGCCTCATCCGGAGCGTGGTCATCCGATGATCATCGCGCGCTGAAGCGATAGCGGGCCTGCTCAGGTCGAGCTGGTCTGACGGTGTCAGCTCATTCCCCCGGTTATACGGAGAACTCTCCTGTTCTCATGTAGTCCAGGTCTTTGTCTTTGGCTCACTGTGATTTCGTCCGAATGAGTCCTTTATTGTGTCGGCAACGCGCACTCCGCGCCGTCCGAGGGTTTCGACCCGCGGATGTTTGTCACGTTGATGCAATGATCGGATGTGGGAGCAAACATGAAGCAGATAAATCAGGCAGATCAGCAGCTGGCGCGTCAGGCTATCGGTCTGCTCGACCTGACCTCGCTGAGCAATGATGACGATGCCGAGCGAATCATTTCGCTGTGCCAGCGGGCCTTGACGCCTTTCGGGCCGGTGGCGGCGGTCTGTGTATTCCCGCGGTTCGTGGCCCTGGCCCGCAAGACCCTGGACAAGCTCGATGCCCCGGGGATACGTGTGGCCACGGTGGTCAATTTTCCCTATGGCGGGCCGAATGTGGCGTCGGCGGTTTCGGAAACGGAAGCGGTGCTCAAGGCTGGCGCGAACGAAGTGGATCTGGTCTACCCCTATCGTTCGTTGTTGATGGGCGATACCCAGACGGGCAGGACCATGGTCTCGGCATGCCGGGAGCTGTGTACGGGACGGGGTCGACTCAAGGTGATCCTGGAAACCGGCGAGCTGCGCGATCCGCAGATGATTCGCCAGGCCAGCCAGGATGCGATTGCCGCCGGTGCCGATTTTCTCAAGACCAGTACCGGCAAGGTCCTGGTCAACGCCACGGAGCAGGCCGCGCGAATCATGCTCGAAGCCATCGCGGAGCGGGGCGGCCTGGTGGGACTGAAGGCGGCGGGAGGGATTCGTACCTTCGATGATGCGCGCACCTACATCGAGCTAGCGAAAGCCCGTTTCGGCGCGGATTGGGTCAACGCCGATCACCTGCGCCTGGGCGCTTCGGGGCTGCTGGACGAGCTGCTGGCGCAACTGGAATGGTCGGCCGCGCCCGCGACGAAACGGCGTGGACGGCAATGAGCTTTTTCCAGGCAAAAAAAGACCCGGCAAAAAGCCGGGTCAATAACCGTGATTAGCCTGATGAGGAGATAATCTGAGAGTCCGAACCAAGGGCCTTCCAGAAAATCCAACCGATCTCGCGATCAGTTGTGATAATCATAACGATTCTCATTTCTAAGTCAACAGATTTTTCTCGACCGTCCGTCGCCACCGCTTATCAGGTCCTTTCAGCCTTGTTGGGCAGCCGTGCTCAAGCGCGTGACTTCCTTGTTCAGCAGGTCGATCCGCCGGGCCATGCTCTCGATCAGACTATGGGCAATACGCGGGTTGCTCTGGGTCAGGTTGAGGAACTGTTCCTTGGGAATCAGCATGACCGTGCACGGTTGGCTGGCAATCACACTGGCGCTGCGTTTCTCGCCGGTGAAAACCGCCATGGCACCAAAGATCTCGTCCTTGGGCACATCACCGACCTTGTGTCCATCGACAAAGGCTTCGGCATGTCCGTCGATGATGATGAAGACGTGATCGGCATCGTCGCCCTGGCGGATCAGCACGTCGCCGACCGCGACCTGCTGGAAGCCGCTGCTGCTGCGGAACTCCGGCTGCTTGAGGCGGGTAACCGCGTCCGACAGCAGAGCGGTCTGGCCGACCAGATAACGCAACAGCAGTTCGCTGCGGGCTTCGTCGGCATGGATATGCTGGAACACTTCGCGGCGTCGATACGGTAGCAGCCGCAGCGGGCTGTCGCTGCTGAGCAGGCAGCGCGGCCAGTCGATGCCCTGGCGCAAACCCACCAGATCGCCTTCCTGCAGGTAGAACAGCGGGCGTTCGTCGACCCGCGCATGCAACAGGCCGCTGTCGATCAGATAGAGCTGATCGTCGGCCAGGCGGGAGGAAAGGTCCTGGGTCTGTTCGAACTCGATGGCCTCGCCACAGGGCGGCAGACCTTCAAGTAGTCGAGCGGGAATGCTCTGCAGCCGATTGATCAATTCATCGGCGTACGCCGGTTGCTCCCCGAGTAGATACATGACAAACCTGCACAATCAATTTTTGTGGCGTGACGATATCGCTTCCAGTTGTTTATTCAAGGCTTCTTTGCGCTCCAGCGGGATGTCATTCCAGTGAATGTCCATCAGCGCGCCCTCGATGGCGTACAGCAGTACTTTCGAGGCTCTGAATCCGCGGGTTCTTACTGCACGATAGGCATCCACTGCCCCTAGTCGACGCAAATCCGATGCGCTGTGGATACCCACAGCGTGCAGCCATTGCGCCGACGTCTTGCCAAGGTTCTTCAGGTGTTGCAGTTCATCGTTCATCAAGCCTCCTTGCGATGGCCGAACGCTGCGTTGACGAGAGTAGGCAAGCCTGAAAAGAGTGTAGCGGTCAGTAGGAAAAGCGTGGTTCTTTGGTCGGCTTGTGCGCAAAAGCTTCTAAGCCCAAGCCATGGGCTGCGCGGGCCTGGCGTTTTCGAGCCAGTCGGGAGAAGGGGAAAAGCAATGCCTGCCGCCGTCCAGGGCAGCAATCGGCAGCGAACTTCAACGTCTGTAGTCGCTACAGGCCGGGGCGGTTACTCCGGGTCGTAGCGCAGACGTGTGCCGAATTGCACGGACATCAGGATCTCGGCCGCTTTCAGTCGTGGTGGAAAGTAGGCACCGGAGATCTGCGCGTGTGCCACGCTGGCGCCTTCCAGTATGGAATTCTGAAAATCCACGCCGCGCAGGTCGGCGGAGCGGAAGTAGGCGTCGGTGAAGTCGACCCCTTCGGCATTCAGTTCACGCAGGTCGAGGCCGCGGAAGTCGCCGCCACGCATGTCGATCGGACCGTCCTTGGGACGGGCTTTATTGAAACCGGCAATGTCATCTTTATGCAGCAAGGCGAACAAGGCGGAGTCGAGAAGCTTGGGGTGGCTCATGGGACGTCTCCTGTTGGATTTATGACGCCAGTATAATGCCACTATGTTTCAGCCGTGAAGCAATTGCCGCTTCACGGCTGAAATAGTTTTTTACAGACCTGGCAGGCGCAGGCGAATCTGCGCGATCAGGGTATCGAGGCTGCCGCTCTCGTTGGTCTGGACACGTTTGGTCCGCAGGATTTCATCGGCGCTGAGGGCTTCACGGGTCGCCTGTTGGGTGGCAATGACTTCCAGGGTTGCATCGGAAGGGTCGACGGCGTCGGCCTGGCGCTGGGCCAGCCAGCTTTCGATGACGGCCTGGGGTGCGTCGCAATCGAGGATCAGGCAGGGCGCGCCGGTGGCTTCGGCAACCTTGGCGGCGGCGTCGCGCTGGTCGCGCTTGAGGTAGGTGGCATCGATCACCACCGGGAAACCGGCACGCAGGATGATGTCGGCGATTTCATGCAGGCGCTGGTAGGTCTGTGCACTGGCATCCTGGCTATAGATGCCGTTGCCGACTGCCTGGCTGCCCTGTTGCTCACCGAACAGGCGCTTGCGCTCGACATCGGAACGCAGGCGTACCGCGCCGAGGGCCTCGACCATGCGCATGGCCACGTGGCTCTTGCCGACAGCGGACACACCATGGGTAATGGCCAGGAAACGCGACGGGATGGTGCTGTAGCTTTCCGCCAGGTTGGCGTAGTTGCGGTATTGGCGCAGGGTGGTCGCGCGTTGTACGGCGGTGGCGTCGGCCGGCATGCTGAACAGTGCGACCTTGGCGCGGACCAGGGCACGGTAGGCCTTGTAGAAGTTCAGCACTTCCAGGCCCTGGTAATCGCCGGTCAGTTCCAGGTACTGGCTGATGAAGCGTCGTGCCAGGCTCTTGAGGCCGCGGTCTTCCAGGTCCATGGCGAGGAAGCCGGTGTCGGCATAGACGTCGGTGAAACGGAACGGTTCGTTGAACTCGATGCAGTCGAAAATCACCACTTTGCCGTTGATGACGGTGGCGTTACCGAGGTGGATGTCGCCATGGCATTCACGGGTGAAGCCTGCGGCCTTGCGCTGGGCGAACAGCGGCTTGAGGCGTTCGAAGCTGGTCTCGGCCCAGGCTTGCAGGGCGTCGAGTTGCACCAGGTCGGCCTTGTCCTGCAGGAACGGACGAATCTGTTCGAAATTCTGCCGGACCGGGTCCATGACCGCTTCCGGAGTGCCCTGGTAGTGATCCTTCGGCACTTCGGGGGCGGTCTGGTGGAAGCGGGCGATCTGCTGCGCCATCTCGTCGATATGCTGGGCGGTCAGTTCACCATTGGCCTGCAAGGTGCTGAGCAGCTGGCTTTGCGGGAACTGGCGCATTTTCAGCACGTATTCGATGGCCGGGCCGTCGCCGCCCAGTCGCGGTGCGTCGACAGTGCCGGTGATCGGCAGGACTTCCAGGTACAGGTCGTCGGTCAGGCGCTGGTTCAGGCGCAGTTCTTCAGCGCAGAAGTGCTCGCGGGCGGACAGTTCGGTGAAGTCGAGAAAGCCGAAGTTGACCGGTTTCTTGATCTTGTAGGCATGGGAGCCGGTGAGCAGCACCCAGGAAATATGGGTCTCGATGAGCTGGAACCCGTCTACCGGATGGGGGTAGAGGGCCGGGTTTTGCAGGGCGGCGATCAGGGACTGGCTCACGGGCGATCCTTCAAAGGTCGGAAAATTCAAGGGCGCCATTATGGCCGCTGCGCAAGGGACTGCAAACTGCCGGAGCGTCATGTTGATCATGAATTAAAGTGCGTATAATCCGCGCCCATGACTCGTACCCGATCCCCTCGTTCCAAACCCAAACCTCCGTCCGGCGGCCTTCGTCCCTGGCTCGGCTGGGCGCTGAAGCTCAGTCTGGTCGGCCTCGTGGTGCTGGCGGGCTTTGCCGTCTACCTCGATGCCGTGGTGCAGGAGAAGTTCTCCGGCAAGCGCTGGACCATCCCGGCCAAGGTCTACGCCCGGCCGCTGGAGCTGTTCGTCGGCCAGAAGCTGAGCAAGGAGGACTTCCTCACCGAACTCGATGCCCTGGGCTATCGTCGCGAAGCGGTGATCAACGGTCCGGGAGCGGCGGCGGTCAATGGCAACACGGTCGACCTGAACACCCGTGGCTTCCAGTTCTACGAGGGCATGGAAGCGGCACAACCGGTACGCGTGCGTTTCTCCGGCGATTATGTCGCCGAGTTGTCGGCGCTCAATGGCTCGAAGCTCTCGGTGGTGCGGCTCGAGCCGTTGCTGATCGGCGGCCTGTACCCGAAAAACCTCGAGGACCGGATCCTGATCAAGATCGATCAGGTTCCGCCGTATCTGCTCGATACCCTGGTGACCGTCGAGGATCGGGATTTCTATCATCACTTCGGTGTCTCGCCGAAGTCGATTGCCCGGGCTATCTGGGTCAATACCTCGGCCGGCCAGATGCGCCAGGGCGGCAGTACCTTGACCCAGCAGTTGGTGAAGAACTTCTTCCTGACCAATGAGCGCAGCCTGAGTCGCAAGCTCACCGAGGCCATGATGGCCTTGCTGCTGGAACTGCACTACGACAAGAAGGAGATTCTCGAGGCTTATCTCAACGAGGTGTTTATCGGTCAGGACGGCCAGCGCGCCGTGCACGGTTTCGGCCTGGCGAGCCAGTTCTTCTTCAGCCAGCCGTTGTCCGAATTGAAGCTGCACCAGGTCGCGTTGCTGGTGGGCATGGTCAAGGGACCGTCCTACTACAACCCGCGTCGTTACCCCGACCGTGCGCTTGAACGGCGTAACCTGGTGCTCGACCTGCTGGCGCAGCAGGGCGTGGTGCCTGTCGAGCAGGTCGAGGCGGCGAAGAAAATGCCGCTGGGCGTGACCAAGCGTGGCAGCCTGGCCGACAGTTCGTTCCCCGGGTTCCTCGATCTGGTCAAGCGTCAGTTGCGTGAAGACTATCGAGACGAAGACTTGACCGAGGAGGGGCTGCGGATTTTCACCAGCTTCGACCCGATCCTGCAGATGAAGGCCGAAGCGTCGGTCAATGACACCTTCAAGCGCCTTGCCGGTCGCAAGGGCTCGGAGGATGTCGAGGCGGCGATGGTGGTGACCAACCCGGAAACCGGTGAGGTCCAGGCCATGATCGGCAGTCGTCAGCCCGGTTTCGCCGGCTTCAACCGCGCTCTGGATGCAGTGCGCAATATCGGCTCGCTGATCAAGCCGGCGGTGTATCTGACCGCGCTGGAGAAACCGAGCCAGTACACGCTGACCAGTTGGTTGTCGGACGAAGCGTTCTCGGTGAAAGGCGCGGATGGCCAGGTCTGGAAACCGCAGAACTTCGATCGCCGCTCCCATGGCACGATCTTCCTGTATCAGGGGCTGGCGCATTCCTACAACCTGTCAACGGCACGCCTGGGTCTGGAAGTCGGGGTGCCGAACGTTCTCAAGACGGTCGCCCGCCTGGGGATTACCCGTGAGTTCCCGGCTTACCCGGCGATATTGCTGGGTGCCGGTGGCATGACCCCGATTGAAGTGGCGACCATGTACCAGACCATCGCCAACGGTGGCTTCAATACGCCGATGCGCGGTATCCGCAGCGTGCTGACGGCCGAGGGTGAGCCGCTCAAGCGTTATCCGTTCCAGATCCAGCAGCGTTTCGATCCGGGTTCGATCTACCTGATCCAGGCGGCGATGCAGCGGGTGATGCGCGAGGGTACTGGGGCAAGTGCCTACAATGTCTTGCCGAAAACCCTGACATTGGCAGGTAAGTCCGGCACCAGTAACGATTCCCGTGACAGCTGGTTCTCCGGTTTCAGCCAGGACCTGTTGGCGGTGGTCTGGCTCGGTCGCGACGACAACGGCAAGACGCCGTTTACCGGTGCCACCGGTGCCTTGCAGGTCTGGACCAGTTTCATGAAGAAAGCCGATCCGCTGCCGCTGGACATGCCGCAACCGGATAATATTGTGCAGGCCTGGATCGATCCGCATACCGGGCAGGGCTCCGATGCCAATTGCCCGGGTGCGGTGCAGATGCCGTATATTCGCGGCAGTGAACCTGCGCCAGGTACGGCTTGCGGTGGTGCGGCGCCTGCGCCGGCCACCGAAGTGATGGATTGGGTCAAGGGCTGGTTGAATTAAGCGAAGAGGGTTTGCAGTGAACAAGTGGTGGTTTCCAGCTTTTACGGCTCTGGCTTTGCTTGGCGGTTGCTCGAGCGTGCCCCATGGCTCGATTCCGGTAGTCGATTCCGGGACGGCTGTCTCCAACAACGATCGGATTTCCGCCACGGGCGGTTTCCGGCAGACCGTGACCAAACGACCCGTGCAGAACCAGGCCGTGCCGCAGGATTCCGGCGTGGTGGTGATGGTTCCGGGCGGTGGCGCCGCGGCTTCCGCGCCGATCAGCAGCGAGCCCTGGACGCCGCCTTCCTCGTCGGCACCGATTACACCGGGCCCCGTGGACAGTGCGCCGATCCAGACGTCGTCGATCAATCAGGGCAGCTACAACGTGCCGAGTTCGCTGCCGCCCAGCGGTATTCCGTCCGGCAACGGCGGTGGCTTGTCCGCCGACGAGCAACTGGACGGGCCGGTCCTGGCGCTGTTGACCACGGCCCAGCAGCAACAGTCCAGCGGTGACCTGAATGGCGCATCCTCGAGCCTGGAGCGTGCCCAGCGCGTGGCGCCGCGTGAGCCACAAGTGCTCTATCGCCTGGCCCAGGTACGCATGGCCCAGGGCGATGCCCCGCAAGCCGAGCAACTGGCGCGTCGTGGCCTGGGTTTCGCCAACGGGCGCCCGGACCTGCAAGCCAGCCTTTGGGGCCTGATCGCCCAGGCGCGGGACAAGCAGGGTGATGCCGCAGGCGCCGCACAGGCTCGTCAGAAGGCCCAGGGTCGTCTCTGATGGATGGTCGTTTTCTGTTGATCGCCGATCAACTGCTGTTGATCGAGCGTGAGTTGCGTGTGCAGGGCTGGTGGGACGAGGTGTCCCCGGGCGAAGAAGCCCTGTCCAGTGTCGAGCCTTTCAGTGTCGACACCCTGGAGTTCGAGCAATGGTTGCAATGGATCTTCCTGCCGAAGATGAAAGTCATCCTCGAGCAGGATCTGCCGCTGCCCAATGCCTCGGGCATCCTGGCCATGGCCGAGATGGTCTATGCCCAGCGTCCGGGGCAGGGCAGGGCGTTGCAGGCGCTGCTTGCACAGTTCGATCAATTGATCAGCGAATCGCGCTAACAACGCTGTGAACCGCGATGGTTCCCACGCTCCGCGTGGTAACGCCTCTCTGGACGCTCCGCGTCCGCGCCATATGGGTGACGCGGAGCGTCACTGGCTGCATTCCCACGCAGAGCGTGGGAACGATCATCAAGCTGCGCGGCGCGTTGTTACGACAAACCCCCTCACCACGGGACTCAAGAGCAGTTCTCTTCAATCGCCTTGCGTGTTTCAACCAGTCGGGTCTGCCGTTCTTCCTCGGTCAGGCGCCGCAGTTCTCCGTTCACTTCCTCGCGTACCCGCGGATCGTTCTGCAATTGCGCCAGATTGGTGCGCGCCTTGTCGCAGAACACCTTGAGCGTGGCGTCCCGTTCGGCCACCTGTTTCCTGACCCTGGCATCCACGGCTTTCTGATCACCTACCGGAGCGCTGGCCGGGACCTCGGGCCTGGGCGGTGGCGGAGGTGGGGTGCCGATCGCCGGCGTGACCACGGTCGCTGTCTGTCCCGGTGGTGGCTGGGCATCGAAATGAGTGACGCCCTGAGCATCGACCCATTTGTAGATCGGGGCGGCCAGGCACAGGGGGCTCAAGGCAAACAGCAGGCTGCCTATGAGAATGCTCGTACGCATCAGGTTTCCTTGTCAGACGGTTCAATCAGCAACCTAGCACATTCCTTCGGGAAAGGTTTTCTTCTGCTTTCTCATGCGCTTAGTTCGAAGAAAGCGCACAGATGACTTGACTTGAGCGAGGCGAATCAGAACAATCCAAAGTCCGCTGTAGAGGGACTGCCAGAAGCAGACCCACTCGGCAGATCATGAGGCGCACATCCGCGCCGACCTGTTACACCCGCAACGCGTTACCTCGCGCTGGGTGGGAAACCCCCGCAACACTTGGGGCACTCCCAATACTTGCTCAGTCAGTGCTGACGTAGTCGGCGACCACCGTCGCTCATGCTCTGCCGAGAAGTAAACCTATTAAGACCCGTCTCCAGCGTTTGTGGACGGTATTCTGGCGTTTTAGAGGTGAACAACGTGGAGCTTTTATCTGGCGGTGAGATGCTCGTCCGCTTTTTGCGTGACGAAGGCGTCAAATATATCTATGGGTACCCGGGTGGTGCTCTTCTGCATGTCTACGACGCCCTGTTCAAAGAGCCGGAAGTGACCCACATCCTGGTTCGTCACGAGCAGGCCGCGACCCATATGGCTGACGGCTATGCCCGTGCCACCGGTAAAGCCGGCGTGGTACTGGTGACTTCCGGTCCTGGCGCAACCAACGCCATCACCGGTATCGCCACGGCCTACATGGACTCCATTCCGATGGTGATCATCTCCGGTCAGGTGCCGAGCACCCTGGTCGGTACCGATGCGTTCCAGGAAACCGACATGATCGGTATCTCCCGGCCGATCGTGAAGCACAGCTTCATGATCAAGCACGCCTCGGAAATCCCGGAAGTCATGAAGAAGGCGTTCTACCTGGCGCAGTCCGGCCGCCCTGGTCCTGTCGTTGTCGATATCCCGAAAGACATGACCAACCCGGCCGAGAAGTTCGAATACATCTTCCCGAAAAAAGCCAAGCTGCGTTCCTACAGCCCGGCGGTACGTGGCCACTCCGGCCAGATCCGCAAGGCTGCCGAAATGCTCCTGGCCGCCAAGCGTCCGGTGCTCTACTCGGGTGGCGGCGTGATCCTCGGCGGCGGTTCGGCACCCTTGACCGAACTGGCCAAGCTGCTCAACCTGCCGGTGACCAACACCCTGATGGGCCTGGGTGCCTACCCTGGCACCGATCGTCAGTTCGTCGGCATGCTCGGCATGCATGGCAGCTACACCGCCAACCTGGCCATGCACCATGCCGATGTGATCCTGGCCGTCGGTGCGCGCTTCGACGACCGTGTCATCAACGGTGCACCGAAGTTCTGTCCGAATGCCAAGATCATCCATATCGACATCGACCCGGCATCGATCTCCAAGACCATCAAGGCAGACGTGCCTATCGTGGGTCCGGTGGAGAGCGTGCTGACCGAGATGGTCGCGGCCCTCAAGGAAATCGGCGAGACCCCGAACAAGGAGTCGGTCGCCAGCTGGTGGAAGCAGATCGACGAATGGCGCGGTGATCGCGGCCTGTTCCCTTATGACAAGGGCGACGGCAGCATCATCAAGCCACAGACGGTGATCGAAACCCTGTGCGAAGTGACCAAGGGCGATGCCTTCGTGACCTCCGACGTGGGCCAGCACCAGATGTTCGCGGCGCAGTACTACAAGTTCAACAAGCCCAATCGCTGGATCAACTCCGGCGGCCTGGGCACCATGGGCTTCGGTTTCCCGGCGGCCATGGGCGTGAAGTTGAGCTTCCCGGATGTGGATGTCGCCTGCGTCACCGGCGAAGGCAGTATCCAGATGAACATCCAGGAACTGTCGACCTGCCTGCAGTACGGTCTGCCGGTGAAGATCGTCAGCCTGAACAACGGTGTGCTGGGCATGGTGCGCCAGTGGCAGGACATGAGCTACGGCAGCCGTCACTCGCACTCGTACATGGAATCGCTGCCTGACTTCGTCAAGCTGGTCGAGGCCTATGGTCACGTCGGTATCCGTATCACGGATCTGAAAGACTTGAAGCCGAAGATGGAAGAAGCGTTCGCCATGAAGGATCGTCTGGTGTTCCTCGATATCCAGGTCGATACCAGCGAGCACGTCTACCCGATGCAGATCAAAGACGGCTCCATGCGCGATATGTGGCTGAGCAAGACGGAGCGTACCTAACATGCGGCATATCATTTCCCTGCTTCTGGAAAACGAACCTGGCGCTCTGTCTCGTGTGGTTGGCCTGTTTTCGCAACGCAACTACAACATCGAAAGCCTGACCGTGGCCCCGACCGAAGACCCGACCCTGTCGCGTCTGACGCTGACCACCGTAGGGCATGACGAGGTCATCGAGCAGATCACCAAGAACCTGAACAAGCTGATCGAAGTGGTCAAGCTGGTCGACCTGTCGGAAAGTGCTCACATCGAGCGCGAGCTGATGCTGGTCAAGGTCAAGGCCACTGGCGCCCAGCGCGCCGAGATAAAACGGACTACCGATATTTACCGCGGGCAGATCGTTGATGTGAGCGCCAGCGTTTATACCGTGCAATTGACCGGTACAAGCGACAAGCTGGACAGCTTCATCCAGTCGATCGGGACGGCCTCGATTCTGGAAACCGTGCGTAGTGGCGTCACCGGGATTGCCCGTGGCGACAAAGTACTGAGCATCTAACTTAATTTAGCGAATGGCCGGAAGGCCTGGATATAAAGGGGTATTTCATGAAGGTTTTCTACGATAAAGACTGTGACCTGTCGATCATCCAGGGCAAGAAAGTCGCCATTATCGGTTACGGCTCCCAGGGCCACGCACAAGCTTGCAACCTGAAAGATTCCGGCGTCGACGTTACCGTCGGCCTGCGTAAAGGTTCGGCCACTGTTGCCAAGGCAGAAGCCCACGGCCTGAAAGTGACTGACGTTGCTTCCGCTGTTGCTGCTGCCGACCTGGTCATGATCCTGACCCCGGACGAGTTCCAGTCCGCGCTGTACAAGAACGAAATCGAGCCGAACATCAAGAAAGGCGCCACCCTGGCCTTCTCCCACGGTTTCGCGATCCACTACAACCAGGTTGTGCCGCGCGCCGACCTCGACGTGATCATGATCGCGCCGAAGGCTCCAGGCCACACCGTGCGTTCCGAGTTCGTCAAGGGCGGCGGTATCCCTGACCTGATCGCGATCTACCAGGACGCCTCGGGCAACGCCAAGAACGTTGCATTGTCCTACGCCGCCGGTGTGGGTGGCGGTCGTACCGGTATCATCGAAACCACCTTCAAGGACGAGACCGAAACCGACCTGTTCGGCGAACAAGCCGTTCTGTGCGGCGGTACCGTTGAACTGGTAAAAGCCGGTTTCGAAACCCTGGTTGAAGCTGGCTACGCGCCGGAAATGGCTTACTTCGAATGCCTGCACGAACTGAAGCTGATCGTTGACCTCATGTACGAAGGCGGTATCGCCAACATGAACTACTCGATCTCCAACAACGCCGAATACGGCGAGTACGTGACCGGCCCTGAAGTCATCAACGCCGAATCCCGCCAGGCCATGCGCAATGCTCTGAAGCGCATCCAGGACGGTGAATACGCCAAGATGTTCATCAGCGAAGGCGCAACCGGCTACCCGTCGATGACCGCCAAGCGTCGTAACAACGCCGCTCACGGTATCGAGATCATCGGTGAGCAACTGCGCTCGATGATGCCGTGGATCGGTGCGAACAAGATCGTCGACAAAGCCAAGAACTAAGTTCGAGGCCTGTCTGGAAAAACGCGGCTTCGGCCGCGTTTTTTCGTTTAGGGGGCTGCTTCTGGTATAAAGCTGCATCGTTTTGCGGTCGAACCCTGGTCGCAAACTTCTGTCGAATTTTTTTCACCGTTGCAAGGTACTGTCCATGAGCGAACGTCCCGAAGAGCCGAACCAGGCTCCTGACGCCGAAAGCCTGCTGCCGATCGATGAACATGTCGAGGAAGGGCATGACGCCGAAGGCCGTAAAGTCCGGCATCGTGGTATCTATCTGCTGCCGAACCTGTTCACCACCGCGAACCTGTTCGCCGGTTTCTACGCGATCATCAGTGCGATGAGTGCGCAAAGTGCCGCCAGTGCGGGTGATCCTGCCGGGGCGAGCAAGTATTTCGCGTTTTCCGCGATCGCGATCTTCGTCGCCATGGTCCTCGATGGGCTGGATGGGCGCGTGGCGCGGATGACCAATACCCAGAGTGCCTTCGGTGCCGAGTATGACTCGCTGTCCGACATGGTCGCGTTCGGTGTGGCGCCGGCATTGCTGGCCTTCGGCTGGGCGCTGGGCGATATGGGCAAGGTCGGCTGGATGGTGGCCTTTATCTATGTGGCGGGTGCGGCCCTGCGCCTGGCGCGCTTCAATACCCAGGTCGGTACCGCGGACAAGCGTTACTTCATCGGCCTTGCCAGCCCGGCTGCGGCCGGTGTGGTGGCGGGTACTGTCTGGGCTTTCAGCGACTACGGTATCCAGGGTTCGAAGATGTCCTTCCTGGTGGCCTTGCTGGTGGCGGCGGCGGGGATGCTGATGGTCAGCAACATCAAGTACAACAGCTTCAAGGAGCTGGACCTCAAGGGGCGTGTGCCGTTTGTCGCGATCCTGGCGGTAGTGCTGGTGTTCGCCGTGGTGTTCAGCGATCCGCCGCGGATCCTGCTGTTGATCTTCCTCGCCTATGCGGCTTCCGGCCCTGTTCAGTACCTGTTGCACCTGCGTCGTCACAAAAGCGTCGAGTGATGTAATTTCCCTTACACTCCGTAGTCTATTGGTGCATCAGTCGTCCAATACTGCGGAGTTGCCATGCTGATCAAGCTTCCTAGGACTTCCGACTCCAAAGAGTCGGAAGTTACCCCCGAGTCACTCTATCTTTCCCGTCGTGCCGTATTGGGCAGTTCGCTGGCCGGTCTGGCGCTCGGCAGTCTGCCGCGTTGGGCCAGTGCGGCCGAGGCGGCACGTTACGCCGATGTGGAGGCAGGGAACGCGCCGTCCTGGTTTACCGGCAAGCTGCCGGATACCCGCTGGGGCGCCGTAACGGTCAAGGATGAAGCGATTACCCCGTACAAGGATGCAACGCACTACAACAACTTCTATGAGTTCGGTACCGACAAGGGCGATCCGGCGCAGAACGCCGGCTCGCTGAAAACCGAACCCTGGTCGGTGGTGATCGATGGTGAGGTCGGCAAGCCCGGGCGTTATGCCCTCGAAGATTTCATGAAGCCTTATCAGTTGGAGGAGCGGATCTATCGCCTGCGCTGTGTCGAAGCCTGGTCGATGGTGATCCCGTGGATCGGCTTTCCGATCTCGGCGTTGCTCAAGCAGGTCGAGCCGACCTCCAAGGCCAAGTACATTCGTTTTGAAACCCTGCAGGACCCCAAGAGCATGCCGGGGCAGCGCTCCGGGTTTGCCCTGATCGACTGGCCCTATGTCGAGGGCCTGCGTCTGGATGAAGCGATGAACCCGTTGGCGATTCTGGCCGTGGGCATGTATGGGCGGGAATTGCCGAATCAGAACGGTGCGCCGTTGCGTCTTGTTGTGCCGTGGAAGTACGGCTTCAAGAGTGTCAAGTCCATCGTCCGGATCAGCCTGGTGACGGAGCAGCCGAAAACCACCTGGCAGAGTATCGCCTCGGATGAGTATGGCTTTTATGCCAACGTGAACCCGACGGTCGATCACCCGCGTTGGACCCAGGCCCGGGAACGCCGGTTGCCCAGTGGCCTGTTCAGTCCGAATGTGCGCGAGACGCAGATGTTCAACGGCTACTCGGATGAGGTCGCCTCTTTGTATACCGGCCTGGACCTGCGGAAGAACTACTGATGCGATATCCATTCTGGCGTGTGGGCGTCTTTATCGTGGCGGCGATCTGGCCGTTGCTCTGGTTGTATCAGGCGTGGATCTTTGCCTTGGGGCCGGACCCGGGAAAGGTGCTGGTCGACCGGTTGGGCTTGGGTACGCTGATCCTGTTGCTGATTACCCTGGGTATGACGCCACTGCAGAAGTTGAGCGGGTGGCCGGGCTGGATTGCCGTGCGGCGCCAATTGGGGCTGTGGTGTTTTGCCTATGTGGTGTTGCATCTGGCGGCTTACCTGGTGTTTGTCCTGGGGCTGGATTGGTCGCAGTTGGGTGTCGAGCTGCGCAAGCGTCCCTACATCATTGTCGGGGCCTTGGGCTTTCTCTGTCTCCTGGCACTGTCCGTGACGTCGAACCGCTACAGTCAGCGTCGCCTCGGGACACGCTGGAAGAAGTTGCACCGTCTGGTTTATGTGATTCTCGGGCTGGGGCTGCTGCACATGTTGTGGATCGTGCGGGCTGATCTGAAGGAGTGGACGGTGTATGCCGCTATAGGTGCGCTGCTACTGGCACTACGTATCCCGGCACTGGCGCGTCGAATTCCCCGCCTTATAGCAAAGAAGCCGAGCCCCGCAGCAACACGGCCATTGTAGGCGCCTGGCTTGCCAGCGAAGGCGTCCTTATGGGCGGCGCAAGGCTTGCAGGCCTCATCGCCGGCAAGCCGGCTCCTGCAATGTGTTGTCGTCCATCGGCCTTGCATGCGCCACAATCAACTGTAGGAGCCGGCTTGCCGGCGATGGCGTCTTTATGGGCGGTGCAAGGCTTGCAGGCCTCATCGCCGGCAAGCCAGCTCCTACAGGTTGCGTGTTTTGACCGGTTTTTGACCCTTGTGACAGAAAGATG